>CAVRHZ010000003.1:0-218658 GCA_963721125.1 uncultured Acidobacteriaceae bacterium
CATTCCCGTGCGCCTGGGTGTGGCAGCTTGTCCATGGCCCGGAGCCACGGCGCAGCAGGTCGAGCAGTTTATTACCCGCCGAATTGAGGACGTCGCGGCTGAGAATAAGACCATTGATCCGGGGAACCGATGCGGACTACGGGTATCAGTCCGATATCTCTTCCCGGCTATTCGTTTGTGACCATTCAACTGGATGAGGGCATCACCGATACCAAGCGGCAATTCAGCGATATCAACCTCAAGCTGGATGGCCTGAATTCTCAGTTACCGCAGGGCGCCGGTCCCATCTCTTTCCAGAGCGATTTTGGAGACACTGCCGCGCTCATGCTGACGGTCGCCAGCCCCAAGGCGGACGATATCGAAATCACAGCCCGCGCCAACTCCGTCGAATCGGCAATTCGCAAAACTCGTGATGCAAAACAACACAATCGGGTGGGTCAGCAGATCACAGTGGTAAGTTCCTTTGCGCAATTCACCTCGGCACGCCAGGTTCTTGACACTGTACAGTTGTTTCAAGAGCAAGCGCAGAGTGCCGGAATCCTTCGCGACTCGGAAATAATACAGGGGAGCGGATTCACCGGCGTGGATGGCGTTTCCGAAGCAGATGACAGCACCATTCAAGTGTTTATACGGCGGTTCATCGCGGAGCGGCTAAAACGGTCCGAGATGCATCCCGATGCGTGGGCGCCGGCGATCATCCGCGATCCGAGGGAAACGCGAACGAAACTGGCCGCGGTTGCAGGCGACAAATACAGCTACGCCGAACTCGACAACTTTTCTGATCTGATTGGCCGAACGCTGCAGGGAGCTCCCGAAGTTTCCAAGGTGGATCGGAAGGGTGTTTTGTCGCAGACCATCTATCTGGATTACTCGCAGGATCGCCTCGCAGCCTACGGCCTGCGTCCTGCCGATCTGTCTAAAGTTCTTTCCGCCCGGAACATCATCGCCCCCGGTGGTGCTGTCCAAACAGGCGAGCGCAGGGTCATTCTCACCCCTTCGGGGACAATTTAATACCGCTGCAAAGCATCGGGGATGTGGCTGTATCGACTACATCAGAGGGTGCCCCCGTATATTTGCGGGATCTCGTCCAAATCAGCCGAGGCTATCAGGCTCCTGCCCAGTATCGCAACTACTACACCTGGCGAGACGCAAAAGGGCACTGGCAGCGCAGCCGCGCGATCACCTTAGCAGTCTACATGCGCGATAAGAAGCAAATCGCGCGCTTCGGACAGTCGGTGAATTCGAGGCTTTCGAAGCTTCGTCAAATTCTTCCCGCCGACCTGATTCTGGCGCACACCTCCGATCAGCCGCTCCAGGTCAACGAGAACATCCACCTGTTCATGCGGGCGCTTCTGGAAGCCATCGTACTCGTCGTCATAGTTTCGCTGATCGGATTTTGGGAGTGGCGGCTGGCGCTGATCATGGCCCTCGCAATACCCATCACACTCGCGATGACGTTCGGTATCGTGAATATGTTGGGAATCGATCTTCAACAAGTCTCCATCGCCACGCTGATCATCGCGCTGGGCCTTCTCGTGGACGTGCCGGTGGTCTCTGGCGACGGCATCAAACGCCACTTGGCGGAAGGGTTTCCGCGCAGCATTGCCTGCTGGCTCGGACCGACAAAGCTGGCAACCGCGATTTTCTACGCGACGATCACGAATATCATCGCCTACCTCCCTTTTTTGATGCTGACCGGCAATACCGGCGAGTTCTTGAAGAGCCTGCCTGTCGTGATGACGGTTTGTCTGCTGTGCGCGCTCTGTGTCGCGATGACGTTTGTTCCGTTCCTGGGGTACTACATTTTGCGTCCTCCGGCAAAGCGAGAACCGACGATCGAAGAGAGACGGCAGCGAGGATTTTACGGCTTCTATAACCGGCTTGTGGGCAAAGCCATAAAACACCGTTGGGCTGTCCTCGGCGGGTCCTTGGTTTTCCTGATTATAGGCGGTCTCTTCGGTTCTCGGCTTAAGACCCAATTCTTTCCCGAAGACGTCCAATATTGGTTTTATTTGGATATTTGGCTGCCGAATGACACTCCCTTGAGCGTCACCAATGATGCTGCAATGCAGGCCGAAAGTGTCGTCCGACAAGTGATTGACAATTCGCCTGACGTCACTACGAAAGAGAACCGTGGGCATCTTCTTAAGTCGCTGACGACGTTTGCCGGTGGTGGCGGGCCGCGCTTCTGGTTTTCGGTCTCGCCGGAAATGCCGCAGACCAACTACGCGCAAATGATTGTCGAGGTCACGGATAAAGAGGCTTCGCCAAAGTTAGCTCGTCCGATCCAGGACGCACTGGACAACGAAGTACCAGGCGCGTGGGTTACGGTTCGCCAGCTTCAAACGAATCCTGTTGAGAACCCCGTAGAGCTGCTGATCTCTGGGCAGGAGGACGTTGACCCAAGAAATGAAGTTAGCGATATTCGCACGCTGCGACAGATTGCCGGGCAGGCTCAGGACATCGTCAGGCAAGCTCGCGGCATTGCCGTTCTTCGTGATGATTGGTTCCCTGACGATGTTCAGCAGAGGATTCAGATCGATCCAGACCGAGCAAACGTCGCAGGCATCACCAACGCCGATGTCGCACAAGCGTCGGCCACGGCGATGAGCGGCGCCCCAGTGGGCGTGTTCAAGGAAGGCGACAAGGACATCCCCATTGTGGCGCGCCTTCGCATGGAGGAGCGGGCCCAGCTTGCCGACATCAAGAACCTGTATGTTTACTCTTCGCAGACGAACAACCGGGTACCCCTGCTGTCGATCGCGACGGTCGGAAATTCTTTGGAAACGGGTCGCGTTAGCCGGCGCGAGCATTTTCGTACCATTTCGATTCTTTGTTACCCCCAGCCGGGAGTTCTCGCCTCCGAAGTGCTTGGCCAAATCCTTCCAAAGCTGCAAGAATTTCAGAGAAATCTCCCTCCGGGTTATCAGCTCCGCATTGGTGGCGAACGGGCCAAACAAATCGAAGGATTCGACAACCTCAAACTCGTTCTGTTGATCTCTTTACTCGGGATTTACCTGGCGCTCCTAATTCAATTCAATAACGCGGTGAAACCTCTTCTGGTATTCGCCGCTGCTCCCTACGGAGTGATTGGCTCTCTGATCGCCCTCTCGGTAATGCATACGCCGTTTGGATTTATGGCCTTTTTGGGCATCGCCAGCTTAATCGGAGTGATCGTAAGCCACGTCATCGTACTCTTCGATTTCATCGAGGAAATGCATGAGAAAGGGGAGCCTCTGGAACAGGCCCTTCCGGACGCAGGCATCCAGCGTATTCGGCCAGTAATGATTACCGTACTAGCGACCATCTTGGCGCTCTTCCCACTGGCGCTTGAAGGAGGGCCCCTGTGGAAGCCCCTTTGTTATGCACAGATAGGCGGGCTTGCCGTGGCAACGTTCATCACGTTGCTTCTGGTGCCGGTCCTTTACAGCATCTTCGTACTCGACCTGAAAATCATTCGCTGGGAAACGAAGCAACCTGCGGCTGGGACTGAAGCTCGCCCGGTCCCTGAAATGGGGCTACCCACCAGCTGATGACAAAGGTCAGTTGGTTTGTCACGGCTTTGCTCGCTTGACTGGGGCGCAGCGGCGATGGGAAAGACGCTCGAATGAAACAGTGAGCTTGTTTAGTTCGTTGAAGGCTTTTGCGATGATTCTTTTCAATCAAGTTGCCGCGGCTGTTCTTCTGCTGAGTCTTACAGTCTGCTTGCAGTGCGCCGGCGTAATTACGCTCATCGAGTGGCTAAAGCGTGCTCTGACCAGGGACATTCACAAGCATGGGCCAGTTTACTCGGCCACCCTAGTAGTGAAATCGATGATTGCAATTGTAATTCTGCACGGGCTCGTGATTCTTCTGTGGGCCAGTTTCTACCGGACGCGTTGCTTCCCGTCATGGGAGCTCGCCTTTTACTTCTCCGCGAGCAGCTATTCCACCGTGGGATATGGTGATCTGATTCTCCCGTCCAACTGGCGACTCCTAGGGCCTCTGGAGGCGATTGCCGGTGTGTTGATGTGTGGAATATCGGTCAGTGTTCTGTTTGCTCTCGTCACCCGGTTGCTCGGTCGCGACATACAATCTTCGCTGACGAATTCAACTGAACAAAGCCATGTCTAACGCTAACACCTGAAGAGGTAATCATCATGAATACTAATGTGATAGTGAAACCGCAAACAGCTTCGGATGCTGCCGGACTCATGAACACTCAATAGGGATGCGGTCCAGTCCAGTTCGCCGGAACAAGCGAAGCACTCTATGAGCGCCACCTGCTGTTTGACAACGTTGTCGATTTAGGGCAGCAAAGGGGCGCGACCGTTTCGAGGCGCTAGCCCGGTCGGTGCGCGACATTTTGTCTCAGCGATGGCTATTAACTGAAAAAACATACGAACAACAAAATCCCAAACGGGTCTACTATCTCTCGATCGAGTACCTCATCGGCCGCTCACTTCAAAATAATGTTACGAATCTTCTGCTCACGCCTCTGGCAAAGCAAGTAATCCGGGAGAAGAAACTAAATCTGCTGGAGATAGTGGAACAGGAGCCCGACGGCGGCCTCGGCAATGGCGGGCTTGGCGGTTGGCGGCCTGCTTCATTGAATCTGCCGCGACCATGGAACTCCCCGCGATGGGTTACGGGCTGCGATATGAGTACGGGATCTTCAAACAATCAATTCAAAACGGATGGCAGCGGGAGACGCCGGACAACCGGCTCCATTTCCCGACCCCTGGGAGGTCGCGCGCCCCAACGAGAAGGTGGGAATCAACTTAAATTCCTCGTTCGAGCTCCGGGGGGGCAGATTCGGCCGTACCTGGAAGTCCGTCGACCCTTATCGGGATCCCATTTGATCGGCCGGTTGTCGGCTATGGCGGCTCCACAATCAATACCCTACGTCTCTGGGCGGCCGCTCCCCCGGACCACTTAACTTCGAAGAGTTCTCTCAAGGCGATTTTGTAGCGGCATTTGCCGGGAGTCTAGGCTAAAACGCTAACCCGCGTACTTTATCCCAATGATTCACGTGGAGGGACAGGGCTACGCCTGGTCCAGGAATACTTCCTTGTCGCCTGCTCGCTGGCGGATGCAGTGCGCCGGTTCCAACGTAGCAATTCGGATTGGCGCTTGTTTGCCGAGAAAGTCGCAATCCAGCTGAACGATACGCACCCGTCTTTCGCCGTTCCGGAACTCATGTGAATCCTGGTGGACCAGATGCGACTTGGATGGGACGAAGCCTGGGGCATTACCCAGAAAACATTGGCCTACACCAACCATACTTTGCTGCCGGAAGCGCTCGAAAGGTGGCCAGTAGAGTGGTTTCAGAAATCCTGCCCAGGCAACTCGAGATTATCTACGAAATAAATCGTCGTTTTCTAGAGCGGTGTTCGCAGAATTTCCCGGCGATGAAGGGCGCGTTCAGCGGGTAAGCCTGATCGAAGAGGGGGCCGAAAAAAGGGTCCGGATGGCCAACCTTGCGGTGGTGGGTTCACATAGCACCAACGGGGTAGCGGCAATTCACTCAGACCTGTTGCGTAAGACAACACTGAAAGACCTGGCGGAGATCTTTCCCCAACGGTTCAACAACAAGACAAACGGAATCACGCCCCGGCGTTGGTTGCTACTTTGCAATCCCGGGCTTTCGGGACTCATCACAGATGCAATTGGAGACGGCTGGATCAAGGACCTGAGCCAGTTAAGCAAGCTGAAGCATTCACGTTGGACAGCGCGTTCCGTCACGACTTTCTAAAGGCCAAGCGCAACGCCAAGCGGAACTTTTGTGATTGGTTCAGGTGGTCGACAGGACAGGTCCTTGATCCGGATGCGATATTCGATTGCCAGGTTAAACGTATCCACGAGTACAAGCGGCAGCTGCTGAATGCCTTGCGTATCGTCGTGCTTTACAACCGGCTACGGCAGAACCCTGGACTGAATATGCATCCACGGACATTTTTCTTTGCCGGCAAGGCTGCTCCTGCGTATCGGCTCGCCAAACTGATCATCAAGTTCATTAATAATCTCGCGCCACCATTGACGGTGACCCGGCCATCGCGGGCGGATCAAGGTAGTATTCCTGCCCGAGTACTGTGTTCGCTTGCAGAGCACCTGATCCCCGCCAGCGACGTCTCCAACCAGATTTCAACGGCAGGCTACGAAGCCAGCGGCACCAGCAATATGAAGTTCATGATGAACGGCGCATTGACAATCGGAACACGGGATGGGGCAACGGTTGAGATGGCGGAGGAAGCGGAGAGGAAAACTTCTTTCTTTTCGGCTCACGGCGGAAGAAGTGGCCGCAGTCGGACTGGTACAGCCCGCATGGCACTACGAACACGAGCCCGAGACCCGCGAGGCGTTGGACTTGATCTTCTCCGAACACTTCAGCCAGAATGAACCAGGGGTATTCGCCATTCGGGATTCACTGCTCAACGCGGGCGACCTCTACATGCACTTGGCGGATCTGACCTCGTACCTCGAGGCAGACGAGCGGCTCGCGCGTTCTACGACTAATCGGACGCGTGGGCGCAAAAGGCGATTTTGAATGTCGCGGCTCGGGGCAAGTTCTCAAGCGACCGCACAATCGCAGAATACGCCGCCGACATCTGGAAGTTACAGCGATGTCCAGTGCCAGCGGAGGGGGTGATGGAAGAACCTCCTCCAGCATCCACCACCGGCCGTAGCTTTCCAATAGGGGCTACGCTGGTCATGGCGGCGCCAACTTCTCAATCTTCTCCCGGAGTGCGGCCGGCATCGAACTGCTGTTTTTCGATCGGGTGGACGACGCTCGTCCTTCGCGTGTCATCCCCATCGATCCATTAGCCAACCGCACGTACCACTACTGGCACGTGTTCGTGCCCGGGGTGCAAGCAGGTCAGATCTACGGATTCCGGGCCTACGGTCCGTTCGAGCCAGCTCGAGGTCTCAGGTTCGATCCATCCAAGCTGTTACTCGACCCATACGGCCGCGCGGTTGCCGTCCCCAAAAACTATAGCCGTGAAGCAGCGCGTCTCGAAGGAGACAACACCGCGACGGCCATGAAGAGCGTGGTTACGGACCCGCACGCGTATGACTGGGAAGGTGACGTGCCCCTGAAGCGGCCCTGGTCGCGCACCATCATCTACGAGATGCATGTGCGCGGTTTCACCGCACATCCCAGCTCCGGCCTGGCGGAATCGAAACGTGGCACATACGCCGGACTGGTCCAGAAGATCCCCTATCTTCAGCAACTGGGCATTACCGCGGTCGAGTTGCTTCCCGTGTTTCAGTTCGATCCTCAGGATGCGCCCCCAGGCCGGACGAACTACTGGGGCTACTCACCCGTCTCGTTCTTTGCCCCGCACCAGGCATACAGCTCGCGTCAGGACCCGCTGGGCGCGGTAGATGAATTTCGGGACATGGTGAAGGCGCTGCACCGGGCCGGCATCGAAGTCATTCTCGATGTGGTCTTCAATCACACCGCGGAAGGCGGACACGATGGCCCGACACAATGCTTCCGCGGCCTGGATAATCCCACTTACTACCTGCTGGGTGAAGACCGCTCACGGTACGCGAACTTCACCGGCACAGGAAACACGCTGAATGCGAACCATCCGGTTGTACGGCGCATGATTGTGGACAGCCTCCGTTACTGGGTGAGGAAATGCATGTGGATGGCTTCCGCTTCGATCTTGCATCCATCCTGGCGCGCGATTCGTCCGGCGCTGTCATGCCGAATCCTCCGGTGCTTTGGGACATCGAGTCCGACCCGGCGCTGGCCGGCACCAAGATGATCGCGGAGGCATGGGACGCGGCAGGACTCTATCAGGTCGGCAACTTCGTGGGCGACAGTTGGAAGGAGTGGAACGACCGGTTTCGCGACGATATCCGCGACTTCTTCCGGGGCGCGGATGATTCGGTGTGGCGCGCAGCCGATCGTCTGCTTGGCAGCCCAAGCATTTATGGTCCGAAGGAGCGCGAACTCGAGGAGAGTATCAATTTCGTCGCGTGCCACGATGGTTTTACACTGAACGATCTCGTCTCCTATAACCACAAGCACAACGAAGAAAACGGTGAGGACAACCGCGATGGATGTGACGAGAACCGAAGCTGGAACTGCGGCTTGGAAGGTCCGACGGACGATCCCGAGATCGAGAAGCTTCGCAACCGGCAGGTGAAGAACTTTCTCACAGCCGTCATGTTGTCCGGGGGCGTGCCCATGTTTGTTATGGGCGATGAGGTGCGGCGCAGTCAACGCGGCAACAACAACGCCTACTGCCAGGACAATGAGACGAGCTGGTTCGACTGGAATCTGCTGTCCAAACATGCCGATGTACTCCGCTTTGTGAAGTTGCTGATCGAGCGCCGCGCTGATCCGGGACGTGGAACATGAACGCCGGCGACTGAGTTTAAGCCAGGTTCTCCGCGAAACAAAATCTCGCTTGGCACGGCGTGAAACTCAATCAGCCGGACTGGTCGCCTTTCTCGCACAGCCTCGCAATCAGCGGGGAACTGAAGAACGAAGGGGTATTGGTGCACATCATCATGAATGCGTATTGGGAACCTCTCGATTTCGAACTTCCGATATTGAGCGGACGGTACAGAGAATTGGCGGCGGTGGATCGATACGGCACTGGATCCGCCGCATGAGATTTGCGAATGGAATGCGGAGGAGCCGGTACTGGGGACAACATATCGTGCTGCCGCACGGTCGGTGGTAGTGCTCATCGCAGGTGAAGGACGAATGCCGGGACATGCCAACTGGAGTGCAATCGTGACGACCTCCGTTACAATTGACCTATGGCGGTGTGCTGGTTGCGGTTCTTGCCAATCAACTCTGCCTGCCTGTCCCGTCGGTCGTTTTTCTGATGGCCGCGGGCGCCCTTTCTGCACATGGAAAAATGCGCACGAGCATCATTGTTTCTCTGGGCGTCTTGGGTTGCCTGGCAGGGGATGGACTATGGTTCTGGTTCGGCCGCAAGTGGGGTTCTAAGGCTATGCGCCTACTCTGCCGGTTCACTGCCGATCCGCGAAGTTGCTCCAGGAATGCGCATGCAAAGTTTCGCCGTTATGGTCTCTGGGTATTGTGTGTGGCCAAGTTCGTTCCCGGCCTGGACGCCGTCATGCCGCCCCTTGCCGGCGCGGAAGGAGTGTCGGTCGCCGGTTTCCTTGCCCTGGATCTGATCGGTAGCTTCCTTTGGTCAAGCTGTCTATGTAGGGCTCGGCTATCTCTTCTCGAATGAACTGGAGGTTGCCATTCGTTGGGTCCAACATTTTGGGACCGCCCTCGGTATCGCGATCGGGGTTCCGATCGTTCTCTATGTCGGCTGGCGGGGGTTGACTCTGGTGCGAATGATCCGTCAACTGCGGCTGCGCCGCATCAGCCCGCCGATGCTCGCACGCAAACTGAAATCCAAAAGCAAGGTCGCAGTGCTCGATCTGTCGAACTTCGAAGAAGAAACTGACAGTGAAAGCGTGGAGGCTATTCCCGGTGCTTTCAGGGTGGATCCCACTCTGTTGCGAAAGTCTCCGCATATCACTGTCCCGGATGATGTCAAGATCATTCTCTATTCTTCTTCGGGAAGCGACACGGTAAGCGCGCGAGCAGCCGTGGGTTTGAAACGGATAGGCGTTGACAACGTATGGGTGCTGGAAGGTGGACTCAAGGCATGGCGCGAACACGGGTTCCCTGTCTCTCAATTCTGGAAGCACCCGAAATCGTTGCAGAGCGCTTTGGAGTCAGGTTGCCAACTCCATAACTAGCTCGGATGGAACAGAGATGAACTGGGCGATGAAGCGCGTAGCGGCCTACTCTTCTCGGTCGCAATGAATGGAGCGGAATGGAAAAGCTGATCAGGCCGGTCTCGCAGGTTTGCTCTCTACCAAGGTTGATTCGAATCCCTTGCGTGTTGGTATCGATATTCTGGACATGTCTGTGGAGAGCTCCCGCTTTACGCTGCGCAATGCAAATTGTAGGGTGTTGGGAGAACGCTCCTCGCCCGCAGGGATCAGAGTGGAAGTAGAAAAGGCCAAGTCATTTCGGGCCGACGATCGACTACCATGCAATCCTCACTACGGGGAAGCCATCGACAGCACCCGAACTGGCCATCCAGGAAATCAATCGGCAACATAAGCAGCAGGGATTGTTTTCTCCTCCTCATCTCCAATAGCAGAGTGGCTTTCCGGTACGACGGCGGTACACACGTCAGTTTTTCTGCTTGCGCATTTGCGCTAAATTACGGTAGCTCAGTTATTAGGGCTACGCTCGATTACGGTAGCATTTCCTATATTTTCATAGACTTACGGTATACTCGGGAAACTCAAAATCCGCCGAGGGCAACCTCGTGGGGGTTCGACCCCCCCTCCCGGCACCAACAAAACAAAGAGATTAGATTAGATTGGCCTCTCGAAATCGGAGGGGCCAAAGTCGTTTGGCGGCTGTCCTGATGGCTGCTCGTTCGACAGTGTCATCCCGCGATCGGGTCCAAACTCAGTGACCAAACTCAGCGACAGACTGGACGTAACCGAAATATGGCCAATTGATCTTTGCTTCTATGACGCAGGTACCTCCCGTCTGTCACCGGCATAGTCCTGTCACCGGCATAGTCCATCCGATAGCCTATTGCTTGCCGATCTTTCCACTTAGGGCTAGCGACGCTCGCAGAGCCTCATTGATGCGGGTTTGCCAGCCATCCCCGCTCGCACGGAGCGCCTCCATGACATCGGCATCCAGGCGGAGTTTAACTGCCTCTTTGGTAACCTCCTGCCTGCTTCCTGAAGGGCGACCGCGACGGCGAGCCACGATCTGTTCCGGTGTATGAACCCGCGAAAAATCGCCGGCCTTGGCTTGCGCTAACGATTCACGCAACCCAGGCAACGCATGACCCGCGTCGGTTTCGACGGCGCGGGCGATTTTATTCACGTCCATCTTCTTAAGTGCCTTCATGCCTTTAACCCCGCTTGATGTCCTTGGGCCTTACGTTGGCTTGCACAGCTTTGGCATAGACCATCACCAGCAACACAATCTCGTCGTCGGTAAGGTGGAAATAACTACCCTCACCCCGCCGCGCTTGCCTTTCCCGCACGGCCCCAGCGCACCTTGCGTGCCCCGTCCGCGCCAGGAATGACGTCGCCTGCACCTGGATTGGCGGAAATCCAGTCGATGAATGCTTCGCGCTCCGCACCACTCCATGCTGCTTTCGCCTGTTTTTGAAACTCGGCGGTTTCGACCACCGTCTGCATATTTTATTGTTACCCACACTTAAATGAAGGGAGATGCGGGGATCAACGGGCAGGCTTTTGGCTTGAGTGGGATTCCACGGACATCGATCCCCTGACTATGATCATGGACCCGGGGATCCGTTGCAGGAGAAAGCTGGTCCTCCGGCGCGGTGGAATCCGACATCTGCCAAAACCGGGCAGAGAGATTACGCGGCCTACTCCCGGCTCGCCGCGCACTTCTCACAGTTACGGCGCGAGCGGCGCGTCCTTGATCGTCCATTCCTCGCCGCGGCTGCTCGAAGCGCCCCTTACCGCGCAATGGAGGTTGTCCAGGGCAGCGGCCGACCCTACTTCCGAAACACCATCGTAATCGAGCCGGCGAACCCGTCCCAGGAACGAACCTCCGGGCGGCCGAGCATCTGCTTCGAAATATAAGCTCGTAAGTTCGAGTACACTGGACCGGTTCGAAACGCAAGTCAGTCGTGGTGGCCAAAGGAGAGTAATGACTACAAAAGGAAGAACAATTGGGCGGCGTAAGTTTCTGGGCATGGGCGCAGCAGCGGCGGGGCTTGGTCTCTGGGCCGATCTGGAAGCATATCCCCAGAATGTCAACCGGAATTCGATTGCGTCGGACTTGAAGATCACGGACATGCGCATCGCCGTTCTAAGAGGGCCAGGAGGCAAGCCAATCCAGGAGGGCAATGGCGGCCCGAGCAGCGCGGGCGGCCCCGGCCTGGGCGTCGGCGGGCCCGGCCGTGGCGGCCCACCTAGACGAGAGATACCTCCTGCGACTCCCGGAGCGGGAGCGGCCTCTGGCGGCACGATCATCGTCCGGATCGATACCAATCAGGGAATTTCGGGTTACGGCCAGGCGATCGGGGACGGCCCCCAGCCGAACTACATTCTGATGCATAAGGCCCGGCTACTCGGCGAGAATCCCTGCAACGTCGACAGGCTCTTCCGCAAGATCAAGATGCATGGCGGTTATAACCGTCAGGGGAGCGGCGTGAACGCGATTGAGAACGCACTGTGGGATCTGGCCGGCCACGCTTATGGCGTGCCAATCTACCAGATGCTTGGCGGCAAATTTCGCGACAAGGTCCGCCTGTACAGCGAGGGTGACCCGAAGTCGAACTCCATCGCAGACATCGCCGCCGATTATAGGGAGAGAGTCGCCTCCGGGTTTACGATGCTCAAATACGACCTGCCCGTAGCTCCCATCCTCCGAGGCAAGCCGGGCACGATCTATGCTCCGAATGGCTATTACGGGGAACCGGGGGGGGTGCCCCCCGAGAACTACTATGAGGGATTGGAGATCAGCGACAAGGGATGTGAACTGGTAGCCGACCACGTCGCTGCGATTAAGGAAGCCATGGGCGATGCTGGGGACGTTCCCATGGGTCACGACCATTTCGGGCACCTCACCGTGAAAAGTTGCATCAAGCTGGCGAATGCGCTGGAGAGGGTCAATCCCTCCACCTTGGAAGACATGGTCCCGTGGTTCCGGGTACAGGAGTGGAAACTCATCACCGATTCGGTCAAGGTGTCCACCTTAACCGGCGAAGACGCTTACCTGGTGGAATCGCTCGAGCCGCTTTGCCAGGCGCGTGCAGTCGACTACATCCACCCGGATCACCTTGTGATCGGCGGCTGTCTCGAATTGAAGAAGACCTCCGACATGGCGGCACTGTATTCGGTGGGGATGATGGTCCACAGCAACGCTACCCCGATCGGCTACGCGGCCGGCGCGCAAGCGATAGCCGCCTGCGAAAACTTCCTCGCCATGGAATGGCACCAGCCGCAGCCAGCCTGGCACAAAGACCTATGCGACAAAGGGGACCTCGTGGTTAATGGTTACATCCCCGTTTTCACGGGGCCGGGCATGGGCATCAAGGTCAATGAAGAAGCGATGCGCAACCTCTGCAGGCCGGGTGAGTTCTTCACCGATCCTACGACGTATTGGGATTCGCAGGTTGGCGGAGAGAAGGCGTACACGTAAAGATGAGGACGTCAAGGCGAGCCTGAACTTCAAGTGAGGAAGGTATGTTGCTTAGTTAACCTCTTGGGCCCGGCAGGCCGGAATACCGCACAATCCCGATCGCCGGGCACCTTCGCGGGGCCATGCAGTGTAACTGGCCACGCACCAAAAAACTGAAGTCCGTGACATGGCTGCACCGCCTCGGCGGTTTTGTAATCGATATGTTTTATGGATTCACTCGCCCAACGGGCGATGTTGATTTCCTTCGAGCTATTCCCCAGCCAGTAGGCGACCTGGAATTGCTCATACGCAACATCGGTAGTGTCTCAATTTGAATGCCCGTGAAGGGCGGCTTTGCGACTGTCCGGTTTCGGGCGGCGCGCGGGGTGAGCCGACATTCGGCTTCCGGCCGTGCGAGATTTACCCGCGTCCCCGCACGTAGAGAGAGATGAACCGGTCGATCATCGAGTTGATCTGCTCGGGGACCTCTAGCGATAAGAAATGTCCTGAGCCAACGGCCTTGGCCGTAACCAGCTGCGGGCATAGTGCTGCAAAGCGGTCCAGATCCGCGAGCCGATGGGCCGCTTCGATATAAAGCACCGGAACCCGACATGTCTGAGCGCACTCACTCGCCCGATGCACATCCCAGGGAAACAGACTTTCAAACGTCGACACCAGCACGTGCTGTGGCGTCGCCAGAAAGGTTTGTTCCACATGGGCGCGGCATCTGTCTGTCGGCAGACAGGAGTCAGCCACGATCTTGCGCACCTGATCCGCAAAGTTCGGGCCCCGTAAGCCCTCCAGATATTCGGCGAACACCGTCCCTGCCGAGGCAGGAAAGAGCACCCCGGAATCGAGCAGCACCAGGCCCGCGGGAAAATCCGGGTAGCGGGCTGCGATTTCGAGAGCCATATTGCCCCCCATGCTTTGACCCACGATGACAGGCTGCGTGATCTGCTGGCGGGCGCACAGCCAGACGAGATCCTCGGCGAAGCCTTCGATCGAATATTCCTGTTTCGGCTTGTCGCTCGCCCCATGACCTCGCAGTTCGGCATTCAGTGTCTGACCTTGCCGGGTGAAATACTCCATCTGTGGCGCGAAATGCGTGCGATCGCCGCCAAGGCCATGGACGAACAGGAATTGAGGCGACCCCGTTCCACTGACGTCGAACGACAGTTGGATGCCGTCACGCGCGAGTTTCATCGGTTCCCTCCGTATTCACTATCAGTCAAGATGTTCGTGGCGATGATGCTTGTGTGAGCGCTTCGTTGTAAGAATTCAGAACCCTGAACCCCGCCCTTGCTGACGCCAATGCCTATCCTAGAGCCAATCAAGTCGTCCGGACGACAAAACTCCTGGACGAACTCTGCTGCCGTCCAGTTGACCCTCACTGCCCACTGTCCGCTAACTACTATTCGTCCACGTGACGACGGTGTGGTGAACGCAGATCATGGGTGTTCATCCGTCGCGGTCGCGGACCTCCGAAAGACGCTCCTGCTGAGGGCCACTAACATCAGAGGAGAAGGCGTCCTGCTCATTCGAGACAAGGCTGTTTTGCCTATCTCCCAATATTTGGCCTAAGCGTTTTCCGGGGCGTGTCATTTGGTTCTGATCAGGAACTAGTGCACTCAGAGCCTGGGGTGGTCTCCCGTAGTACGCTTACGTCCATGAGCGTGATTCTTACGGCGAACGTCGAGCACCACGCCCCAAGCAAGTGACGGTAAAACCGGCTTGTCGGAAACATGTTGCCTTCCGTCCCCGAGCATCGCGTCAAGAAGGCTTCATCAGCTGAACGTTCATCTGGTAGAACCGGAAGGTATGGTCGTCGCCCGCGACGGCAGCATAGCGCTCCAACACATCGTGGAGGAAGCTGGGCCTCGCTTCTGCCGGCAGTCTGCTGAACCAAGCGGCGGTCGTGACTGAGGTAAACGCAAAGAAACCGTCGCGGGAGCCGAAATCCCATATCTTATCTTCGACGTACTGGTCCATCACGCGTAGTCCGTGCGCTTCAGCTAGCGCCCGGTACTCCTCCGCCGTAACGTGGAGATAGGGATCATGAAAATCCTCAAAAGCGGAAGCCCATCGCGCGGAGGACCGCGTATCTTCCAGCACGTCTTCCAGGCTTTTGCGTTGACCCCGGGGAACCAGCCGCAGGTGCGCCGCGCCTCCTTCGCGCATTACACGATAGATGGTTGCCAGAGCCGCACCTTGATCTGGAATCCAGTGCAGGGCATTGAAGGAAAGCACGGTGTCGAACTCGTCCTGAAAAGCAAGTTTGCAGATGTCTTCCACAGCGAAATCGAGGTTGGGAAAGGCGTTCACTCCAAAATGTTCTTGGGCGTACGAAATCATTTCGTGCGACGCATCGATGCCGAGCACACTCGCGCCCGGCAGCCTGCTCGCGATGGCAGCCGTGATCCTGCCGTTTCCGCAGCCCAGGTCCAACACTCGCTTCACATCCTTCAAATCAAGCGTCGCAAGTACTTCCGCCGCCATGGTCTGCTGCAATGCAGAAATTTTCTCGTAGCCAAGAGCATTCCATTCTGTCACTACGTACCTCCGGCCTCCGGCTAATCAAGATCGCTGCTGGCCACCTTGCTCCATGGAATTGCATGCCAGCGCTATGACATCGCAGGAACCGTCAGGTCAAGATGATCTTACGAGCTTCCGCTTCCGGATCATCGGCCATGCGACAATCGTTGTCCCAGATCATCGTCCGATTGGTTTCAGGATCGGTTGGCGCCCAGTTTAATCCTGGTATGCTCGGATTTCCGGTTGCAGCAAACGCTGCCCACGCCGCCGCCATCTTCTTCGCCAGCGCCTGCGCCTCCGATGTATTACCCGTTCCCTGCTCACAACGCTTCGTGTTATCGAAGCAGAATTGAAGATCCGCCGTGTGCCATGCGCCTGGCACGCCATCAAGAATCGACGTCTGCCATGTGAAGTAGTACGCGTAAGCCGGTGCGGCCTGCAGCCCATGTTTCAATTGCGCCATCTTCACCACGTTGTTCCGCATCCCGAGCCCATTCAGCCCTGGAGTTCCGCTGCAGATATAGGAAAGCGTCTGAATCTTCTTCTGCGGGTACGCCTTCTTCAGCGCCGCAACGATCGCCGTCGCTTTGTCCTCGCCGTACGTCTTCGCAAGGTTTGCATGCCATTTTTCTTCCGTCGGGCGCGAAGACATCTGGTTGCCCTCTTCGCTCACCGAACCTACCAGCATCGGCACGTTCTTTGATACCTCCGGAGCGGCGTCGAAGAACGACCGCAGGTTGATCACCTTCCCGTCGACGCAAGGAGACCAGCCTACGCGCGGTGTCCCCGGCGCCCCTGGCCCCATCATTGGCCGTCCTGGCGGATTGATCTTCGCAGCCGCCGCGTTTCCTGCCGCAAACAGCCTGGTCCATTCCATTTTCTGAAGCGAACCAATATCGTTTGCAGCAAGCCCGAGTTCCTTCATCGTCTGCCGTGCCATTTCCCTTTGCTGATCTCTGCTCGGAATGTTTCCTCCGCCGCCGGACTGCGCCGCAGCCCGATGGATCAGGCCCGCTGCCGAGGGCATACCCATCAGCGTCGTCACCTTCGATCCGCCGCCCGACTGCCCGTAAATCATCACGCGATTCGGATCGCCACCGAAGTTCTCGATGTTCTCCTGAACCCACTTCAGCGCTGCGACCAAATCCGTCATCCCAACGTTCGCCGAGTCCTCATATGCGGAACCGCCAATCTCCGAGGCATCAAAGAACCCAAGGATATTCAGGCGGTGATTCACCGAGACCTGCACCACTTCGTGGTGACGCGCCATCTGCGCGCCCTCGTGCGATGGCAGTTCGTAGGATGATCCGAAGCTGAACCCGCCGCCGTGCATGTAGAACATCACTGGCCGCTTTCCCGTCAGGCTCGGCGTCCAGATGTTCAGCTTCAACATGTCCTCGCTCTGCCAGCCGTCGTCCCAGTCGAACAAAAACGTCTGCTCGATGCTCGTCCACGGGTGCAGGGTCTGTGGACAGTTCGCCCCGTACGTAAGAGCCGGATACTCGTCTTGCCACGGCGCAGGTGACTTGGCCGGCAGCCACCGATTTTCCCCGGCCGTCGTCGCCCCATACGGCACTCCCTTGAACGTCAGCACGCCGCCATCTACAAACCCTCGCACCTTACCGTACTGCGTCTTCGCCACCGCCGTCAGCGGTGTCGATACATTCCCTGGTTCCTGGTGCGCGCCGGTCTTCACACTGTCAGAGCCGAAGGCAGGCTTACCTAGCGCCGCCCCCAACCCGGCTGTAGTGGACAGCAGCAGCGCCTCACGCCGCGTGAGAACAATAGACTGCTTCGACTTCGCCATGAATTGCTTCTCCTCTCGTGTTTATCCAATCAGTCGCTTCAAAGTTGCGTGACTCACTCTCATCGGTGCAATGACTGACACTCACGCTGACATTGCTGTGTTTGAGGATGCACTCTAGTGCGCCTCAGACGACTTGAAGGTTAACGCCGCGAACTGATGCAGGTAGTCTCTCCAGTTGGGCCATGCGTGAAAGCCGCCGCTCTCGTGCTCCTCCACGACGATTCCGGCATCTTTCAGGATGGCAACGGTGGCATGGCTGTTCTGAAGCGCGATGTCGTACTTGCCCGCATCCACCCAGAACAGGCGAAACGGCTTGCCCGACGCGCGGTACTGCGCCACGTCCGTGTCCTGCTCCTCCTTAATCGAGTTCGGGAACCATCCGGAGCTGAACACGCCTACGTAGGCGAAATCCGCTGAGTTATCAAGCGCGATATTCAGTGTCTGAAGACCACCCATCGAGAGCCCGGCAATAGCACGGTGGTCGCGGTCCGCGGCGGTACGATAGTGCGCGTCGATGTAGGGCAGCACCACCTTTACCAGGTCATCATTAAAGGCGTCGTGGCCCATGCGCACCCCCGGCGTCAGACGGAATTCCGTGGAGACGTGGCCGGCAGGCATCACGATCAGCATCGGAACAGCCTTCCCACTGGCGATCAGGTTGTCGAGAATCGCACCTGCGCGGCCGACCGTAGGCCACGAGTCATCAGAATCCCCTCCCCCGTGAAGCAGGTAAAGTACAGGAAATCTCCCGCTTCCGTTCTCGTAGCCCGGCGGTGTGTAAACGTGCATGCGACGTTCGCCGCCTGTGGCAGACGAGTCATAGTAGACCGTTGAGATTGCGCCGTGCGGCACGCCCGCCTTGTACTCCATGAAGTCCGCACCGGGAACTTCGTACATGCTGGACGCGTGGGTCAGCGATTGCGAGGTGAGTGGGTTCCGTGGGTCTGTTGTGCTCACGTCATCTACCGTGAAGGTGTAGCGATAGACTCCAGGCTCGATCGGACCGATCGTCGTTTCCCAGATGCCCTGATCCCCCTTGGTCAACGGCACACCAGCCATGTACTTGTTGGTCTCTTGCGGAGTTATTCCCGGTGTCGCCTCCGGGCCCTCGGCATGCAGCTTCACTTCGGTGGCGTTCGGCGCCCAGATGCGAAACCGAACATGCCGGTCGGGCTCCACCTCAACCGACTTCAGCGTGTCGTTGGGTCTGGGAGCAGGCATTTGCATCGCGGGCCTCGGCTGCTGTGCTGCGGGTTGCTGAGGTGCTTGCTGTGCATGAACGCACAGCCCAACACATAGCGCACCAAATGCAGAAACCGGGCGCAGGACTCCAATGCATGACCGCATCATTCATCTCTCCTGTGAACTCCCAATCTTGTTCTCAAACAATCTCCTGCCGCGCATTATTTGTTTTGCGGCAAGCCCGCACCGTTGACCACCGCAGGAACAACGCGGCGTTGGGATGGACTGCCAAGCGTAGCCAAACCTGCGTCGGACGCATGTCATACGCGAACCTATCGCGGAAGCTGTGGGCCTTCACCGGCACTGGAAGTTTCGGGCCTCCTGGGTGTCTCCGCTTCCGCTATACTGCGCGTGTTTGGGAAAGGCGCATAGAGGACGGCTGCGTCCAGGAAACGCCGCGCCGGTAGCAACGACGGACTCGGGCGCTGTGCCTTTCTCAACCCACCCAATGAGTGCACTGAGCATGTCGAAGTGGTCCAGAGATGGGCCGCCTCCGCAGTGAGCCATTCCTGGCACAAGGAACATCCGGCTCCACTCGGCCACCTTGTCCGCTCCGCCGTTTGTCGCCGCCAGCGACTTGTAGTATCCCAGCGTGTCAAGCGGTGAGAACCAGGGATCACTGTCACCGTGGAAGAAGATCAGCTTCCCACCGTTTTGCGAGAACGTAGTAAGATTCGTCGACGCTGGCTCAACGAGCGGATCAGACACGTGCAGCGCTGCGGCATCCACGTCGAGTTCAGTAGCGGTGGTGTACGGACCGAATAGTCCATTCTTGCTCAACGCCAGCAAACCGGGTATGCCAGTCTTTGAAGCAATACCCGCATCGTACAGGAAGCCAGGATAGACCTGCGTTCCGTACGCATTCCTTGGCCCTGCAAACGCTTTCTTGATAGCCGCGATTTTTTCCGGTGCAATGCACGAGTCGGCCTGCCCAGATTTGCATGCGAGCACCGCAGGATCGAAGTCGCACCCGATTGGATCGAAGATCATGCCGTCCGCCACACCATCGCGCGCGTCGCACTGCTTCATCAGGCCGTCCATAAACACCTTGCGATCCGCATCGGTCAGAAACTTGTCGATCTCCGGCTTCCCGGACGAGTCCTTTGGCGACGCCTGGTTGTAGGCCACGGGAATCCACTGTGCAATCGCGAGGTTTGACAGACCTGTTCGCATTGCTGGATCGCCTGACACGATCCCGTTGAACACCGTCGGAAAGCGCTGCGACAGGATCATGCCCTCTCGCCCGCCTGTGGAGCACCCGACGAAATAGGAATAGGCCGCTTGCTTCCCGTAATAGCGGTCGATGACTTGCTTGGCCACTCCCGCGACCTCGGCGTTTGCCACGTATGCGAAATCCAGATAAGCCTGCTGGTCGCGCATGAAGGTGAAATCGAAGCCGCCGGTCTTCGCCTTGTGTCCGGAGTCCGTGCTTGCAACAGCGAAGCCGCGAGAGAGCGCCGGCTTGTCTCCTGTGTAACTTGCTCCGGTCGGGTAGGCTACGACACCGTTGCCGCCTCCGCCGCCCTGCATCATGAAGTCACCGTTCCAGGCGCTCGGCTCCGGAAGAGCCACAGAGAACCCGATGCCGAACTCCTGCGCATCAACTCCCTTGCGGCGGTCGATCATGCCGTCAACCCGGCAATGCGCGGGGAGGGGTCCGACTGCCGACGCCCCCGGATAGGCGGGCGCAATCGTTTTCCCTGCCGCAACCAGCTCGGCATTCGTGATCTCGACTCCCGTGAGCGTTGCGCTCTTAAGGGCGGAGCAGCGGTCAGATGATTTGGATTCTGCCTGTGCTGCAATCGAACATGCCACGAGCACGAGGATACCGATCTCTGAGTACCTCATTGGAAGGTGCCTTTCAGGAGGTCTGCACGCCGCTGATTGTTAAGGTCCGCGGAACTCCCGACTATACCCACTCACCCGCTGCTCAAGCAATGGTAATAAATCGCTTTATTGATAGAGCTGCACCGCTCTGAAGTTGTTAACGCGAATGAAGCCGAAATTTTTCGGCCATGCCTCAAGCCCGGGCACTCGGCCAACCGCAGGGTCTTTCCGCACTCCTAGGTACGCATGCTGATCTCCGTCTCACTCCACCTTGAGGCTGATTGTGGTCGAGTGTGCGAGCACGCCTGTGGTTACGGTGATGGTTAAATCGTAGCTCCGTGGCGCCTGGGCGAGGAAGCCATTGCCGCTGTTGCAGCCGCTCAATCCGGCGATCGCGGCGGCCCCGGCGGTGAGGATCAGCAGCAGCGATGCCATCCTGGCCATTCGTTTGCCCGCACGGCGTAGCGAGACGGCGAATGGCAACAGCAAGATTCCCAAAACAACAGCGGAAACGTTGCGATGAGGGCTAGCAGGCGCGTTAGTCTTCGCGGTTTGCGACGGGAATGCGAAGCTCAGCGCGATATCCTTCAACGGCGTGTTGGCGGGCAACTGCCACGAGGCGGCGCTCGACCGTGCCCACGCCGCGGCGTTCAAAGTGGCCGTGGCTCCGGCGGGCAAGCCGCTTACCGAGAGAACGGCCACCGCCGGAAACGCCGTGCCGGCGGTGGGAGTTATCGAGACGGAGAACGCAGCCGAGCCGCCAGGAGCCACCGCCTGCGTGCTCCCGCCACTATAACTCGCTGAACTGGCGCTCAGAGCGAAGTCAAGAATGGATTCCGAAATTGCCGAGCTGGCGACGGAGACGAAGTTGGCGTCGCCGCTGTAGACAGCAGTGATGGAGTGCGATCCCACAGTAAGGCTCGAGGTGGTTAGGCTAGCTGTGCCCGAGGAAAGATTACTTGTGCCAAGCAGGCTTGCGCCATCCATGAAGGCGACAGTGCCCGTCGGTGATGAGATCGTTGTTGTGAAGGCGACGCTCGCCGTCAGTGTCACCGTGGCGCCATAAGTAACCGCCGCCGCGCTCGGCACGAGCGTAATCTGGGTCGCTGCCTTAGCAATCGTGACTGTGCCTGATCCCGCGCCCAAAGAAAGGGTGTAATTAGCTGCCGAAACGCCGCTGAGCGATACCGAAATCGGATAGCTTCCCGGAGCCGAACTCCTGGCCGCCGTTGTATAAACTGCGGTCACTTTCCCCGCATCCTGTGCCAATACGCCGCTCAATGAGCCGGTAAGCGTTGGAATGCTCTGCCCGTAGCTTAAGTTCACTCCATTGGCCACCGCGGTTATCGCCGCGGGCGTCACGTTCAGTACATAGACCCCACTCACCAGCGGGCCGTCGTTAGCGTTGCCGCCATACATGGCGGTTAGATAGTGTATTCCCGCACTCAGCAGGCTGGTATTCAATGTTGCCTGATTTGCTGTCAGCGCAGCGCTGCTCAGGAGCGCCGGCGATCCACCCAGCCCATCGTGAAATGCGATCGATCCTGTAGCAGTCTTGTTGCCGTTCGAGAAAGTCGCCGTCAACGTGCCCGTGCCATAGGCCGTTGAAGTAACGCCACTGATTGCGAGCGTCTCCGTAGAATTGGAAGACGAGCCCGCCGTCGTGTCAATTCCGCTCGCCGTCACGATACGCACCGCCTCACTTTCCGTGTCGGCCACAGTCAGCGAGTTTCCAAACAGCGCCACGGCCCGCGGAGTGTCTAGCTCCGCACTGGTCGGACTGCCTGTATCGCCGGAGTACCCCTCGTCGCCAGTCCCCGCAATCGTCGCGATCTGACTGGAGGCAACGGTACGAATACGATTATTGTCGCTATCGGCCACGTAAACCGTGGCGGCGCTGTCCACTGCGATGCCGGTGGGAAGCGCCAATGCCGCCGTGGCCGCGGCCCCGTCGGAGGTGAAACTTTTTACTCCCGTGCCCGCGATCGTGCTGATGATTCCAGTGCCATAGGTCACCATGCGTACCCGCTGGTTATATGTATCCGCAATGTAGATATTTAAGTTGGAATCTACTGCAACTCCGAACGGCGAGTCGAGCCCCGCGGTAGTCGCCAGTCCGCCGTCCCCCGAAAATGACTGCACCCCGTTGCCCGCCACGGTGGAGATGGCTGTGCCGGCGATTTTGCGAATGCGGTAATTATTGGTATCTGCGATGTAGACCCCGCCAGCCGAGTCCACTGCAACCGCCGTGGGCAGGCAGAGCGCGGCTGCCGCCGCAGGTCCGCCGTCGCCGGAATATCCGCATGTTCCCGTTCCCGCAATGGTGGCGATGACCCCAGCCGTTACCTCACGAATGCGATGATTTCCGGAGTCGGCGATGTAGAGATTCCCCGCCCCATCGACGGCGATTCCCTGGGGTGAATCGAGCAGTGCGCTTGTGGCCGGACCCCCGTCGCCGCCGAAACCCTGCTCTCCGGTGCCAGCCACCACCGTCGTAATTCCAGCCAGATTCACTTCACGAATCACTAAGTTCTCGCTATCCGCGACGTAGAGGTTCCCCGCGGCATCGTAGGCCACGCCGATGGGCTCGTCGAGGCTAACCCCGGTTGCTTCCACACCGTTGCCCGGCGTCGTATTCGAGAGAACGTTGCCGCGACGCGCAACCAGCTTCGCCAGCGCGGTCCGCTGCGCCGCGTTTTGTGCCCACAATGCCGGAGCGAACCCTGCAGTAACGACAAGCAAGACGAGAGTGGCTAGCGCGCTTGTCAGCCCAGGGAAATGTTCTAAACTTGTCCTCGAATTCACCGCTCCCTCTCTTATTCGCGCTTGCGCGTTCACCGCTTACGCGGCGCCTTTTGTCGCGGGCATCTCATCTCGATCAGCGATTCGGTTGCCGCACACTCGCTTGTGTGTCCTTCCTACTGCGCGCGCTGCAGGGTAATGCAAAATCGGCTCTCAACGGGTGAGCGCGTCATCTGCGGCGCTGGTCCGTTGTAGTCCCCCTCAACTCCAGCATTCATCCTGGCCTTGACCAGGCGATAGACGCCAGGCTTCGTGGCTCGACCGGAATGTACGGTCAGCTCGATATGATAAAAGCCGTTGGCAAGGGCAGTTACGGTGGCCCGAGAACTCCTTCCGCCGAGCGTATACAAGCGGCGTGCCGCCTGAAGATGCACGCCGTCTTCGTCCAGGCGCGCAAACTGCAGCCTCGCCCAGTTGATGCCGGTAACTGCCCACTCGGGGTCAAAGACCGGATTCCAGTCGAAAGCGATCTTGTCTCCGCCGTAAACAACGGGGCAGGTGTCGCTCTGCAGCGGCACCACATTTGGTTGTATCGCCGGCTTGTCTCCCAGAGTCTGTGCCGTGACAGCGGGCAGCGCCAACAGGACTAAGAGCAGCGCGGCCGGCGCGCGCCGAAACCCGGCGTGAGGTTTGACACGAAACGGAGAACGGTTCAGACCTTGGGTAACGCGGCGAGAGGAGGCGAACACCGTCCGGAGCAGAGAGAAGCCGCGAGCCTCCAAACGGGTGATTCGCGATGTCTCCATGCAATCGAGCCGTCTCGGGTGATCCATCATTGTGCGGAGCCCCCGACGCTGTACCACGTGAGGTTGACGCTGCTGTACACCAGCTCGGCGTTGCAAAAAATGGTGACAGCAGTCCCAGGGATAAGATCTCCACTGCTGGTGAATAAAAACAGTGACTGCGAAGTATTCGACTTCAGCGTGAAGCCGGAATTTGATTCGCTGCAATCAGGGTCGATCAGGATGAGGTGCTGACCGCTTACTGGTGAGGCAGGCAAAGTGATCGTGTTGCCATCTGCGACCGTGTAGAAGACGATGGTTGCGGAACTGCTGATCGTCCCAGTCGAGAGACTGCCGGTGCTGTAGGTGTTCGACGACCCGCCGCTGGGTGTGGACCATGTGCCATCCCCGCGAAAGTAAGTCGAACTGGACGCAGTTCCCGAGGCGTTTAAATTCGCAACGCCGATCGTTGAACTCGCGATATTGCTGCCGGTAATCGTGCTGCTGGCGATCTGGGTTGAAGTAATCGCATTGTTGGCAATCTTGCTTGCGGTCACCGTGCCAGGACCAATCGTGGTAACCCCACTACTGTCGATGGTCACATCGCCCGTCACCGTATGCGGAGCGGCTGGAGCGAAGGGGGAGGAACCGCCGGTCAGATAGACCTGCCCTCCCGCCGTGCCATTCGCGAATCCGGTGCCGTTAGCGCCTTGCGGGATGGTGAAGTTAAAGGTCGCCGCGCCTGAGGTCCCCGAGTTGGTGACCGACGCCGATGATCCCGCTGTGCCCGTCGTCACACTACCTATGGCTACGGTCGCCGCACTCCCCTGAGCGCCTGTTGCGCCCGTTTCCCCGGCCGGACCCTGTGATCCCTGTGCCCCTACTGCGCCGGCAGGGCCCTGAGGACCGGTTGCGCCGGCAGGCCCCGAAGAACCGGTTGGCCCCGTTGCGCCGACCGTGCCCTGTAATCCCTGTGAACCCGCAGCGCCGGGCACCCCTTGTTGTCCTTGCGGACCTGCTGCTCCGGTTACTCCAATCAGACCTTGTAGTCCTTGTGGCCCCGTAGCACCAGGCGGGCCTGTCGCTCCTTGCGGACCTGCTGCACCTTGGGGACCTGCTGCATTGCGTTTATTTGCCAGGGTGATGTCCAACCTGGCCATGTGCGAAGTCTCCCCGTTCTCCTTGGAATCAAAAAGAATGCTCCCCGATGCGGTGCTGAGCGCGATGCCATAGTTACTCGATGGCGTCGTTACCCAGCCCTGCACCAGTGAGGTTACGTCCACGGCCACGAACTGCTGCGCCACCGTCGGCGTAAACGTGTCCATCGCTGATCCCAGAGTAGGAATCGTGTTGTAGGTTACGGCCAGCTCGCTCCACGTGCTCGTAACCGCCTTCAGGCTGATCGCGCCCGAGCTGCTGATTCGATTGACATAGAGCCACAGCGTCGCTTTGCTGATTTGGCTCGACGTCGTCGCGGACGGCAAAGAAGAGAGATCGAAGACAATCAACGACGTCGACGTGGAATTTACGTGCAGATTAGACTGATAGCCGAAATTGTTCGCGGGATACGAACTGCTGACATAGGCATCCCCCGACACCACAGCGTCGGTGGCGTAAGCACTGCTCGCTGCTAGTGCTGCAGCGGCCGCCACAGTCCATTTCATCCACAAACGGTGGTTCATCCTTTTCTGTCTCCTGGTTAACTGCTGGCCTGGTTAACTGCTCGCCTGCCCAACGGCAACGTTGCCTTGCCGCATGCACAAGACCGAAACGACGACTCCTCAGATTAGAAAAGTCGCAAGCACTCCCCTTCGTGCTTACACACGGATTCCAATTGACAGATTCAAAGAAGTTATCCAGTTTCTTTATCGGTCCCGGATGGTTCGGTATTAGGGACCTTGCACGCGTTTCGCTAAACCGCAGAGCAGCGGCTGCTTCGAAGAGTGAAAGCATCCATGCAGAACGGCGTGTGTTCGATGGAACTTCCAGCAGTGCGTCTAAGTAGTTCGTCCCGTTATTAAAGTAACAATTTTCAATAAGTTGAGTCACAATAGGCAGATTAGGCCCGGCCAACGCCGCAGTATCCAGTCACCGCCAGCAACTCATAAGGTGCTCTTTGATCAAGTCCAGAAAACAAAGCTAAACCAGGCGCAAGAACTCCTCCTAGAGCACGCGAAGCGCTCTGCCGGACGCTCAGACAACCGCTACAGAAGGCTTCCGATCCGGTCTCAATCTGCGGATACCCTTTTCTACTCCGTTCGGAGTGCTTTCATTGGATCTAACCGGGAAGCACGCCATGCGGGAGCCAGACAAGCCAGAACCGCAACCGCCAGCAGCGTCGCAACAACGCCGGGCAGAACCACAGGATCGAGAGGCTTCATTCCGAAAAGCATCGACTGGAAAATGCGGGTCGCTGCTAAGCTCATCACCAAACCAAGCCCGAGCCCGAACAGCGCTGGCCGCAGGCCATCCATCAGCATCAACTGCAAGAGCTGATCTCGTTGCGCGCCGAGCGCCATGCGGATTCCCAGTTCCGAGGTCCGCTGAGTGGCCAGGTACGATAGCACGCCGTACAATCCCACCGAAGCAAGAATCAGCGACAAAATCGCAAAAGCCGGCACAAGGGTTGCGCTCAGGCTCGCATTCACCAGGGACGCGCCAATGATTTGGTTCATGGTGAGCACGTCGTAGACCGGAAGTTCAGGATCGAGCGACGCGATCTGTTTCTGCAGCGGCACCGAGAATTGCAATGGATCCGTTGCCGTGTGGACCGCGAGCGTCGCATTGCTACGGCCCTCGAGGATGGGGAAATATATGGTTGCTTTCGGCTCTTTGCCGACTTGGTAAAGGATGTCGCCGACGACGCCCACAATCTCCCAATCCACCAGGGTAGGCGCTCCATCGTGGGCGCGCGCTGGAACGTGCACATGCTTGCCGATAGGATCTTCGCCCGCGAAATATTGCTGAACGAGTTGACGGCTCACCAGCACCTTGTACGAGCGCGCAACACGTTCGTCACTGCTAAAGAACCGTCCGCGCACAAGCGGAATGCCGAGCGCGTTGAAATAGCCTGGATCGGCCCAGCGCGTCAGCGCGTTGGGCAAGTGCTCGCCCGTCTTCAGCGGAGGATGCTCCTTCACCGTGAATTCGTCGCTACCCCAGTATCCTGCTCCCGGAACCGTCGTTCCCAAGGCAGCACCGCGAACTCCGGGCATAGCTCTCACTCTCGCCAGCAGCGCTTCGTTGAATGCGTTTTGCTTCTCCGCCGTGTCGTACTTCTTGTCGGGCAGGTCGTATCGCAAAGTGAGCGTGTTGTCTACTACGCACCCCACATCGGTTGCGCGCAATTGCATAAACCCTTTGAGCAGCAGGCCGGCGGCCACCAGCAGCACCACGGTGATTCCAATCTCCGCCGTGAGCAGCGACTTTCTGAGCGCAGTGCGCGAAACGCTGCTCGATCCGGTCCGGACCGAGGTTTGCAGGGCCTTCAGCATTGACTTGCCTGTGGTGGAAAGCGCCGGCAGCAAGCCTGCAATCAGCGCTGCGGCAAACATAAGCGCGCAGGCAAACGCAATCACCGCGCCATCAATGTGGATGCTCTGCGCGGTGGGCAGGCCCTTCCACGTTTTTGCCAGCCACTCAGTCGCGCCCAATGACAGCAGAATCCCGCCCACACCGCCGGCTGTGCAAATCAGAACACTCTCCGCCATCTGCTCGCGAATCAGGGTGGCCCGCTGAGCGCCGAGGGCGCTTCGTATCGCCACCTCCTTCTGCCGTGCCGCGCCCCGCGCCACCAGCAGGTTGGCGACATTGAGGCAGCCGATAAGCAGCATGCAGCCAACTGCGGAAAACATCAACGTCAGCGGCTTCTTCACATCTCCGGCGAGATCCTCGTTCAGCGAGCGCGACACAACATCTTCAGCCACCGGATCGTGCGGGTACTGCACATGAAGCTGGTACTGTATCGCGCCAACCTGCGCGATTGCGCTAGCCAGGCTTACGTCAGGGCGGAGCCTTGCCACCACCTGGCTCCCATGCCAGTCGTGATGCTGAAGCATCTCAGCACTGGCATCGGCCTTGTACGGAACCCACAGCTGAATTCCGGCATCGGGATAAGTGAACCACGAGGGCAGCACGCCGGCCACTGTGTAGGGTTTGCCGTCAAGGTGAATCTGGCCCCCTACAATCTTCGCGTCGCCTGCAAACCGCCTCTCGAACAGGCTCCAGCTCAACATCACAACGGCGCTGCCTCGCTGGTCGTCCGCCTCCGTAAAGTCCCGGCCCAATGCCGGCTGCACTCCCAGCAGTGAAAACAGGTTCGAGGAACCTGCCTCCGCGCTGACCGACTCCGGCAATTCGTTGCGCCCACCGGTGAGGTTGTACCCGGCAGAACGCATGATTGCCATATCTTCAAAACCGTGGGTCTTCGAGCGCCAGTCGTAGAAATCGGCTGGCGCAACAGGATGGTAGCTGAATTCCCCTCCTCGGAAGTGTTCATACACCATCACCAGCCGCGCGGGATCTCGAAAGG
This sequence comes from uncultured Acidobacteriaceae bacterium, assembly GCA_963721125.1. GTDB lineage: Bacteria > Acidobacteriota > Terriglobia > Terriglobales > Acidobacteriaceae > PALSA-350. Next base: position 28,623 of record CAVRHZ010000003.1, read on the forward strand.
GAAGTGACCTCAGCAAAACCGAGCGCACTATTGTGAAAAGAGATGTGGCCGCGCCAATGCACAAAGCCATCACCGCAATCGCGATGATCGAGAATCCGGGCGTGCGGCTCAACGTCCGAAAAGCATATTTCAAGTCGTGCCCCACATGGGGCAACAGTAGGGGGATGTTCTGCGTCCATAACGATTCGCGCACCCTCTGCGGGTTGCCCAACTTTATCCGCGCCTGCCGCCGGGCCTCGTCGGGCGACATTCCGCGCGCCACGTTATCATCGGTCTCTTCGCTAAGAAAGGCTTCCATCTCGTTCTGCAAATCGGCGTCAGAGCGCTTGCGGTGAAAAAACCTGGATAAACTCATTACGCGCCTCCCTCTTCGCCTAGCACAAGGCCGATGGCGCGGGTCATCCGGCGCCATCGGCTGGTTTCGCGCACCAGCTGTTTACGGCCCTCTGCCGTCAGCCGATAGAACTTCGCCTTGCGATTGTTTTCGCTCACCCCCCAATGTGAAGAAACCCACTTACGATCTTCGAGTCTATGGAGCGCTGGATACAGTGAGCCCTGCTCCACCTCCAGAAGATCTTCTGAAGTCTGCTCAATCACTTTCGCGATGGTATGCCCGTGAGCATCACCGCCAATCAGTGTCCGCAGGATCATCATGTCCAGAGTGCCCTTGAGCATCTCGTTCTGCGGGTAGGTCTCTTTGCGCATGGATCCCTCTCCACTCGAACTTCTATTGGAAGAGATCATACACCACTCGATGTTCTATGGGGAGGTCTGCAGGAACGCCCCCCGAGTATTTGCGGTCAGTGGATGCTAACTTTGCTTAGCGCTCATTAAAATGTGTCACAGACGAAACTTCACAATTCGCTGTCGCCCTTCATTAAAGGGTTAGCTCGTCACCCATCTCCTGTCGCCGCCCCTTCTCTGGCCAGCGGCTATTCAGCAGTAGTTCATGGAAGCGCTGCCCTGCCCTTTGTCATCCCGAGGAGCCGACTTGCCTATGGCAAGTTAAGCGAGAAATGACACCGGCAGCAAAAGCATTGGGTGCCCCATTTAAGCCGTACTTTGGCTTGAGTGGGCTAGGATGCCTCCCCGACCTGTTTGTCATTAGGAGAGGCTGTGACCTTTTTGATTTTTTCGTGTTTGGCACCCTTGGCCTGAAAAATGAAAAAAGTCACAACCTCCGAGCGCAGCCGATAGGTCTGCGGTGCGCCCGGCTCCCGCACAAAGGTCTGGATATCAAAATGTCGTAGGACGCGCAGATTCAAACAACCGCGCCCGCACATGCTCCTGCCGTAACGGTTCATGTAAGCGCGGGATAGCTCGTGTAGCCTGCAGCGTCTCCTCCGTAGAAAGTCGCGGGGTCTGGTACGTTCAAAGCGGCTCCCAATTGCAACCGCTTTGGCAGGTCCGGGTTGGCCAGAAAGGCGCGGCCGTATGCCACTGCGTCGGCGTGCCCACTCCGTATCGCTTCCTCGCCCTTGGGTCCGTCATATCCGCCATTCACGACATAGAGCCCTTGCCAAAGTGTTCTCAGGTCTGCCGACAAGGCAAGATCCTCCCCGCTGCTTCCTTTGCTGTCCTGCGCCCTTTCAACCACGTGCAGGTACCCAAGCCCATAGTCGTTGAGTTTTGCAACCGTGACAGAGAAGGTGTCGAGTGGGTTGTCGTCCCTCATATCGTTAAAATCAACCGTCGGAGAGATGCGCACCCCAACCTGCTTCCTGTCCCAAGCTTCGAGCACCTGTTCGATTGCTTCCGTGAGAAAGCGGACTCGATTCGCCGCAACGCCTCCATATTCATCGCTCCTCTGATTGGTTCCTGTTCGGAGAAATTGATCGATCAGGTATCCATTCGCCGCATGAATCTCGACCCCGTCAAATCCGGCTTCTTTCGCGTTGCCGGCAGCCCGCCGGTAATCCGCCAAAGTCTCTTTGATCCCGCTAACCGTCAAGGCCACCGGCTCCGAGACCTGTGCCGAACCCGTGGCAATGTGCGTGTAGCTATTGGCACGGATTGCGGATGGAGCAACCGGCTGCGCGTTGTTTGGTAACAAGGACGTATGAGAGATTCGGCCAACATGCCACAACTGAAGGAAGATGCGGCCCCCATTCTTATGAACCGATTCCACGATTCGGTTCCACGCGCGCACCTGTTCGGCGGAATGAATCCCTGGAGTATTGCTGTATCCCCTGCCCATGGGCGAAATTTGCGTCGCCTCGGTCACGATGAGTCCAGCCGAAGCGCGCTGTGCGTAATAAGTCGCCGCGAGTTTGCTCGGCACGCCATTTGCGTCTGCGCGGGTACGCGTAAGGGGCGCCATGAAGACGCGATTTGCCAGGGCCAAAGATCCTAATTGAACCGGTTCGAAGAGATTCGCCATGTTTATGCTCCAGTTATTCCACAACGCAGTGGGGTTGGCCTCCGTTGCATCGATCCGTTGCGGTTTGCCTGCTGCAGGCGGGCGCGAACGCCCTCCTACCCGGCCGGTTTTCCTTTCGGCCTACCGTAATAGCTGATGAAGTATAGAGAGACGCCGAGCCATATCAATCCTGCCCGAACAGTTCCTTGCGGCCGTCCTGCCACGCACGTTTCATTTCGGGCGTCGTCGGCAGCTCGCTAAGCCCTCTCTGCTCGCAGCTGCTTCCCAACATCAAAAGCAGTGAGCAATCCAAGCAGGAGAACGATAACCGGAATCACAGGTGGCTTGATACCGAGAGGTAGAACGCCGGCAGGCACCCCCGGCTGCAGGTGGACATAGATTGCCACGGCCATCTGAGTAAACAATATGAAACATGCCATCAGTAGGATTTGATCCTTGCTTTTTGCGGTCAGCGATCTTCGAAGCCATGGCAGTAAGAAGAGGACGCCGGTAAGCATTTCCGTCAGCTTGCCTGCGAGAATCGCCTCGTGGGGTAAATGACTCTGTTGAATCTGGATATCGAACCATCCATGGAATGGTTGGAAGAATTTGAGGAACCCGAACATGAACATCAGAACTCCCAGGAACAGCGATAAAACCTTCCCTAGGCGGCTGGACATTTTCTTTCGCCCTTTCGGAATTTTCGTTGGTGCGCGACGCGCTCATTGCTCTGCGCCGCCAAGACAGACCTGTCTGTCTATGTGGTAAGAGTATAGACAGACCTGTCTGTCCTCTGTCAAGATGAATTCGATGAAAACTCAAAAACAATCCGATCCGCGACAGAGAATCCTGGCGGTAGCCGACCGTCTCTTCTACGCTGAGGGCGTCCGCGCGACCGGCACTGAAAAGATCATGTCCATCGCCGAAGTCGCAAAGGCAACGTTTTATCGGCATTTCGAAAGCAAGGATGCCCTCGTGCTCGCGTACCTCGAAAACCGCGATCAAGCTCTTTGGGACTATCTCTCTCAGCCCACCCCACCAAAGAATCTGCGTGAGGCTTTGACCAAATTCGAACAATATGCGAACTGGCCCGAAGTAATCGGCTGCCCGTTCCTTCGTATCGCATCCGAATTCCCGGATACTGCCCATCCGTTCCATCGCATGGCGATCGAACACCAAAACAAGATTCTTGACTATCTAACCGGCCTGCTAAAGCCGTTCGCAATCGACAGAAGGGCTGCTGCGGCGGCGATACTTGGCGTCATCAATGGCGCCTTCTCCATTCGAATGATCTATGGGACTTCGAGGCAGATTCCGCTTATCTCGTCCGCCGAGGCAGTAGTCAACAGCTTTCAGAGCCCGCGAACTCAACGCCGCAGATGATGGGTGTTGTTATGGATCCGTAAGCGCCAGGCAGGGAGAACTCGGGGACGGGAAGCTGTGAAGAAATCGAGCAATTGTTCACACGTTCCCATCACCATATATCGACGCATGCTCTTCAGGGCTTTCCGGCCACATCCCTGGCTCTACGCTCTCTCGAGCACAAGATGGGTAGCGTATTCCGAAGCCTTGCGTTCGGTTACGGCGAACCCCAACGCATGAAGGTCTAGACCGTAGAACAGCGGCTCGCCCTGACCAAGAAGAACGGGTGCCGACACGATGTGGAGAGAGTCGATCAGCCCGGCTTCCAGATATTGCCGTACCGTGGCCACGCCGCCTCCGATCTTGACGTCTTTGTTGCCGGCAGCCTTCTTCGCGAGGACCAGCGCCTCCTCGAATCCGCCCGTCACAAAGTGGAAGGTGGTTCCACCTTCCATCACCAGAGGTTCCCGCTCGTAGTGCGTGAGAACGAAGGTAGGTGCGTGGTAAGGCGGATCGTCACCCCACCAGCCCTTCCATAAGTCATCTAGCCATGGGCCGCGCACCGGACCGAACATGTTGCGGCCGAGGATGAAGGCGCCGAAGTTCTCCATCGACCGCTGAGCAAACAGATCGTCTACATCCCCTATGGTTCCACCCTCCTTCCCGGCCATGGAGCGAAACGTCTTAGTATGAAAGAACCACTGAAAGATCTCTGGTCCCCGCTTCCCCAGCGGATCTTCCATGCTCTGTTCGATCCCAGCGCCAAAGCCGTCCAACGAAACACCAAATCCAGCTACCCGAACCTTTGGCATCCCAATCCTCTCCCTCACTGTGGTTTTGCTGACTCTTCGTATATTTCAGCGTGCGGTGAACTTACGCCGTCGCTGCTCGCTTGCCTTCATGATTTCACTCATATCGCCGGTCGGACGTATTTCAAAAATCGACCCATACTTTACCGCCGGATGCTGCGACATGAGCTGAATCGCATGATTCATGTCGCGTGCCTCAAGCACAAGAATGCCGCCCAGTTGTTCCTTGGTTTCGGCATAGGGACCGTCGGTAGACGCGACTCTGCCGTTCTTCCAATACAAGGTCAGCGCGGTTTCACGAGGCTGAAGAGCTTCTCCTGCAGCAAAGTGCCCGTTCGCGCGCAAATGGTCGTCGTACTCGAAGCATTCGTCGAACATGGCGTTTCGCTCGTCCTCGGTCATTGCCGCGTGTTTTGCTGGATCGTAGTATCCCAGGCAGATGTATTTCATCGATATCTCCTTCTGTTGGTTGTCAGCAGTGCAACCCGCGCACTGGATCGTTCACCCTATAGTCGTCGGGGCGGAGAGGAAATCGACAGCCCAGCCATTTTTTATTTTCAATTCCTCAGGCCGCCCCGAAGGGAAACGGCGCTCCGGCTCCTGCCGAGCTAGGGAAAGCGCCTTCTCTTAGGAAGCACTTCCCGATGGTTAATCACTATTGTACTAGTACACTAGTAGAATAGTGGTGATGGAGGAATGGCTATGCGATATCCGGGACCATGGATCGTGGCTCTTTTGGCGGTGTGTTGGAGTGGGTTGTTTGCGCAAGAGCCGATCGACAGCACCCCCCATGCTGTGCAGTTTGTGACCGTCGAGCCAGAGGTTCGCCTTGAGGTGTTGGATTGGGGAGGCGCTGGCAGGCCGCTCATCTTCCTGGCCGGCTCTGGAGACACCGCGCATCGTTTCGACGGTTTTGCTCCGCAGTTCGCAAAAAAATATCACGTCTATGGCATTACGCGCAGAGGATTTGGCGCATCCAGCCATCCTGCCCCAGCCAACGGTAATTATTCAGCAGATCACTTGGGCGATGATGTGGTCGCGGTGATGAAGGCACTTCACATCGAACGTCCTGTGCTAGTTGGGCATTCAATGGCCGGAGAGGAACTGAGTTCTGTCGGCAGCCGCTTTCCCCAGAAGGTCGCCGGACTCGTGTATCTCGATGCCGCAACGGATTTCGCTCTCTACGATCCGGCGCACCCGCTTCTTCAAGTTGAGATGAATGACATAAGGAGGCGCATCGATGAAATCGAGGCGGGCGGCGTTGACGAACAGAAGAAGCTGTTGGAACTGGAGTCGGCCGCCGCACGCTTCGAGTCCGCTCTGCATGAAAACAATGCCGGGATTGCGCATATGCCGCCGTTGCCGCCCCGTTCGCCGATTGCCGCTGCACTCAACTTCGGCATGCAGAAATACACAAGTATTCCTGTTCCCGCTTTGGCGATTTATGCTTGCCCGCACAACTGGGATCGCATGCCGGATGGTGCCGGGAAAACAGCTCTCTTAGGCGAAGACAAAGCCCGTTGTAGCGAGTGGGCCGAATCCTTCCGTCGCGGTGTGCCCAGCGCGCGCATTGTGCTGATCCCTAACGCTGATCACTACGTGTTCCTTAGCAATGAAGCTCAGGTGGTACGGGCAATGAACGAGTTCCTCGACAGTCTGCACTGACGAAGTGGCAGGATGGTAGCCAATCCGGAGGTTAATAGGTGTAAACACTTCGGCGCAATCTTCAGGATCAGTTCCGGGGAACGCCGATGGCGACTGCAGGCCGTTCGAACGCGCGATGATCGTCCTGGCCGACCTCGCAAAGGCAAGGTAGTTTCGTAGCATACTCGTTACTCATCACTGCATCCTCTCCCCGCGTTGCCTATGGCGGCCAAAGACGAGAGCCGCGTTTATAAGGATCAATCCCCGGATATGCTCGGCCGAGGCACCTCGCGGGAACCTGCCGGCCGCAGCTCAAACTGCCCCTCTATCCGGATGGGTGAAAAAAAATCTGCATCCAACCCTACTAGTTGGTAGTCTAGGAGACGTGCAAGGTGAAACGGCAGAACGAATACTCGACGCGGCGAACACCCTCCTTATCGACCGGGGATATTCAGCGTTCAGTTACGCCGATGTTGCGGAGACTGTAAAGATCCGTAAGGCCAGCATCCACCATCATTTCCCAACGAAAGCCGGGCTTGTTGTCGCTGTCCTGAGGCGCCATCGCGCCAGGATCTCAGGTGGGATGAAAGCGCTCGATGATCAGATTGAGAGCCCCCTGGGACGTATCAAGAACTATTTCAAATATTGGGAAGGGTGCATTGAAGGCCGGACTCTTTCTTTCTGTATTGGCGCCCTTCTGGGAGCTGAGATGCCGTCCCTGCCGGAAGAAGTTCAAGCCGAGGTCCGTTTGCATTTCTCCATGCTCACGGAATGGTTTGAGCGAACCCTGAAAGCCGGAATGAAAGCACGGACGATACAACTCCAGGGCACCGTCGCAACGGAGGCGCAAATGCTGATCGCGGTGCTGCATGGCGCGATGCTTTCCGCGCGCGCGACCAACAACTGCGATGTCTTTCGATCACTCTCACAAGCGGCGCTGAACCGGATTTCCGCAGCAAAACAATAGGCTGGTTTTGGAGGCTTGTCTTCACAGACACTCTGCAACCTAAATACCTACCAACTAGAAGATAGGAAACAACATGGAAACCATATCACTCGAGTCCACCCGTTCTTTACGCAACCTCTACTTCGTTCGCACCGCATTCCAGGGGGTCTGGGCGGCAAGCGTCATCACCACCGCGATCAAACAGCCCAGGATCGCCGCCGTACTCTTCCTTCTCTATCCACTGTGGGACGTTGCCTGCACGGTGTACGACCTCAACACCTTGAGCAAGTCTGGATCATCGCGCACCTCGCAGATAGTCAATGCGGTGCTTGGAGTTGCAGCTGCCGTCGGTATTGGCCTGACGGTCTTCCAGACTCCAATCTATGCGGTTGCAATCTTTGGCTTGTGGGCGTTCGGCGCCGGCGTCCTCCAACTCGTCGTCGGCCTCATTCGTCGCAAGGAGTTCGGTGGCGGACAGTGGAGCATGATCTTGAGCGGGGCTCAGTCAGCCCTGGCCGGAATCGCCTTCATCGTGCTCGGCCTCCACGATAAAAAGCACATTGGGGATGTCGGCGGATACGCCATCTTCGGAGCGCTCTACTTCCTCATCGGCGGAATTCTGCTCACGCGCAAACTTTCGAAGGCTTCCACCGCAATAGGCGACTGACACATGGTTGCCCGTGTCCCTCTTCGATTGCTTCGCATATGTTTGTCCGTCCGAGGCGGTCGCTCTATCCACCATTCATCGCTACAAGGAGAACAGTATGTCTGTCGACGTGAAGTATAAGACCTCAGCCACCGCCATCGGAGGCAGAGATGGAAGGACTCCCACCGAGGATGGCAAGATCGATCTGCAACTCGCCGTTCCGAAGGAACTCGGCGGATCGGAGGCGAAGGTACGAACCCTGAGCAACTCTTCGCAGCGGGCTAGCGGCGTGTTTCATGGGCGCCGTCAAAGTTGCCGGTCAGCAGTTGTGGTTACAAATCCCATTCCACCTGGACGCAGAACAGGCTTCTCGACGAGATTCGGAGACAGCTTATATGGCCCGTCTTGAGTCTTGCGTCAAAACAGGGCTATTGACTTAAGTTAAATACCCCTTTTCTCGTCATACTTATTTGCAAACGCTCTCGACGCTGCAAGTGAGCAGTAATATCTTTCTAGTAAGAGCACCCGCCAACCGTTGTCTCTGGACTGCAGTGCAACGTAGCCAATGCCTCCCGGAAGGCGGCGAAGTCCAGGTCCTGCGCCAGAGCCACGCCATCAATCGACAGTTGAGGAAAAAATCAGCGAGGAAACAATGCAGGAATAGATTCGTTGCTTCGTTCGCTTTGTTCGCACATTCCTGCACGGTCTGTCCTTTCCTCCCCTGGTGTGACGCTCCTCGGCCCAAAGGACGACCTGATCGCGACGCGGCGTCTAATCGGCACGGAGCATTGCCGGCCGGGTCGAGCTTCGTACATAAGTGCGGACCGGCCATCCAAAGCGGATGGTGTCTTATGTGCTGTGGACTGGGCGTGATTGGGTGGTTCCGGGTGTCAAAAAATCCTGAATCTCATCGCCATCGCCCGCGGCGATCGCGGAAGCATGGACCTCTACCAATACGGAGATTTCAATCAGTGCACCGGCCGGGACTGCTCACATCGCAGTCAATGTCAGAGCGTGCCGGGCCTCAATCTTTTCTCCCGTTTTACGAGGCCAGATGATCGACAGCAGGGCGCCTCCTTCCGGACGGTTCGACGCCGTCACACGTCCTCCGTGCGCGCGCACGACGGCCTCAACAAATGCAAGCCCGAGGCCATGCCCCCTGGAGTCTCTTCCTTTCACTCGCTGCTTGAACATTTGCAGGCCGATCTCCGAAGCAAATCCCGGACCATCATCCTCCACAATCAGCGTCGCTGCATGCTCAGTTGCGCCAAGTGTTATCGAAACCGTGCATGATGCGGGAAGGTGATTGAGTTCGTTGTCGAGAAGGTTTGCGATGACTCGATGAAGAAGAGCAGCGTCCGCCAGTACCGTGACAGGACCAGCACTGCGCAAATTCACTCGAAGTCCTTTTTCCGACATGGAAGGCTCGTACAGGTCAATCATGACTCGAACCAGTTCGTCGAGATCGACGTCAGTCGGTGAAAGCCTGAGCGCATCAGCCTTCGCTTCCGCAACGTCGAGCGAAGTATTCAGGAACTCCGACAATCGATCCAGTTCATCGATGACTGAGACGATCTGCTCACTTGGCTCAACCTTTAAATCGCCCGACAGTACGATCTCCAGCTTTCCTCGAATCGCCGTCAACGGGCTACGAATATCGTGGGCAAGAGACTCGGTGATAGTGTGCAGTTGATGCACTGAGCTTTCTATCCGGTCCAACATGTGGTTGAGCGTTAGCGCCAGGTGCGCTACCTCGTCGTTCCGTTTGCTGGTCGGGACCCTGCTGCTCAGATCAGATCGCCCGATCCTGGATGCGGCTTCGGTTATCTCGCGAACATGGCCCAGCATGCGTCTGCTCAAAAAGAAAACAATCGCGGAACCGAACAGGACAATGAGCAGCCAGAGAAAGAAAAAACGGAAGCGGAGGTTTTTAAGTACACGTAATTCATCTCGCTCCGAAAGTCCGAGATAGATGTGGCTCCCGTCACCGAGCCGGACCGATGCTACTCGAAAAGGATGACTGAATCCTTTGACATTCAAGTCGTAGGGAACGTCCGAAATGAACTTGCGCGCGCGAATCGCGGCTAAGTTTGGCGCCCCATCACCAGCGCCTACCCAAAGTTTCAGAGGCCCGTCGTCCCCAGCCTGAAGAAAGAAAACCGAGTCGTTCTCATTGCTGTCAGGGCGGAGTTTATTTGGCACCTCTCTGCTTGCCAGTTCTGCGACTTCTCTTACTACCCGGCCGTAGAGGCGATCCTTGGGGGTTCGCCCTGCTACATCACCGAGGACTGCCACCTCGCCAGTGAGCCACGCGTCGCTCCGGCGCTGAATGTCATTCGCCACGAAGCGATGAAGCATGACAAAAACCAGCATGATTCCAATGGCAAATGCCAGCGTTGCCCAGAGAGAAATACGCCATGCGGCGCTATGCATGACAGGATTAACGGTCTTTGAGGACATAGCCAATACCTCGTAAGGTCCTGATCAGCGGCTCACGGCCTTCCGTATCCACCTTGCCGCGCAGCCGGTAGATATGGACATCCACAACATTGGTGTTAGGTTGAATGCGCATTCCCCACACTTCGGAGAGCAGCATCGATCGGGTAACAACACGCCCGGCGTGCCGGCATAGATACGCCAGAAGCACGAATTCTTGCGGACTAAGATTCAAAACTTCGCCACCACGAGAAGCTCTACGGCTGATGAAATCCAGCTCCAGGTCCAGTACGCGGAGCCGGGTCGCCTCCTCACTCGTAGCTGGATTACGCCGCAGGAGATTACGCAATCTTGCCAGTAATTCTGCGAGTGCGAAGGGTTTTGTCAGGTAGTCGTCACCACCTTGTTCCAGGCCTTTGACCCTGTCATCGACCGATCTTCTGGCTGAAAGTATCAATACTGGGCTGGTAATGCCGGAACGTCGAAGCTGAAGAATCAGGTCAATGCCATCTTGATCCGGAAGCCCTAAGTCGACAATGAGACCGTCGTAGGCGTGTTTGGACGCCAACTGCGTTGCGGCGTTCCCGTCCTCCGCCGTATGCACCTCGTATCCCGTCTCAACCAAAGACTGCCTGACGAAGCTCTGAATCTCGGGTTCATCCTCGACCAGCAGAAGCCGCATGAATCATGGTAAGACATTTGATCCACGAATCGCATGCTCCAGGAGGCTCCCAGATGACGATTCGGTCATCTGCGTCCACTCAGCGATGGACGACAACTCTCAAAGCTTAGGCCTGGCAGAACGCCGAATGCCGTTTCCGAAGAACACTCGGGGCCGTCCATCTTGCCCCTGCTGTTCCGTAACTTGGCATGTGGACGGGCGAAATTCGGGGGCGTTCCGCTGATTGCGTCCTCCATGAACGAATCGTCATCCATTCTCTCCCGGCAAAGTGCTATCAAAAGAACAAAGATCTAGTCTCAAAGAGTAGCCGTTTTGTATTGGGAATGCGGAGCCTGTTCTCTCAAGTATTCGACTGTCGCCGGATCGCCGTCTCTTCGTGGTCCAGCTTCCCCAAGACACACACGCGACATCGAATCCCCATAATCCGGGCTGAGGGCCTATTGCGCATGACTACGGCTTACCTGAACCGCATCGCCACTGCCGTACCAGAGCACGATGTGCATGACGCCTTCGTCGTCTTCGCCGAGCAGATGCTCGCCGACCCGCGGCTGCGCACGGTCTTCCGCCGCATGGTGAGCCGCGCCAACATCGCGCATCGCTATTCATTCCTCGATCCGCAGAAAGGTTCCGGCCAATTCTCGTCGCATGACGCGCATGAGTTTTATCGGCTAGGCAACTTTCCCAACACGGCGCGGCGTATGGAGCTGTTTGAGCAGAGCGCTCCGGTGCTGATGAGGAAGGCCGTGGACCGGCTTGCGCTCAATGAGAAGGAACGCTCCGGCTATTACGCATGTGCTGGTGACCTGCTGCACGGGGCTCTATGCGCCGGGCCTGGACTTTGAGATCGTCGACCACCTCGGGCTTTCGGCGGGCGTGGAGCGCACGATGGTTGGATTCATGGGATGCTATGCCGCGATCAATGCGCTGAAGCTGGCGCGGCACATTGTGCGCTCAGATCCGAAGGCCAGCGTGCTGATGGTCAACCTGGAGCTGTGCACGCTGCACTTCCAGGAGACGCAGGAGCTGGAGCAGGTGCTCTCCTTCCTGGTCTTTGCCGATGGCGCGGCGGCGAGCCTGATTACCGCGCGCGAGCAGGGCCTTGCGCTGGATAGCTTCAAGGCGGTGATGGTGCCCGGGACGAGAGGAGCTGATTACGTGGAAGATTCGTGAGCTGGGATTCGACATGCTACTCTCCGGGCAGGTTCCGGCGGAGTTGGGCCGCGCGCTCCATGAGGGCGAGTTGATGGCGGAGCGCGATGGCATCGATCTATGGGCGGTGCATCCCGGAGGACGATCGGTTCTGGATGCGGTGGAGAAGGGACTGGAACTGCCGGTCGATGCGCTTGCGGCGTCGCGCGAAGTGCTGTCGTGCTTCGGCAACATGTCGTCGGCGACGGTGATGTTTGTGCTGCAGCGGATGATGCAGCAGGCGCGCCCGGGGCAGCGTGGGTGCGCGATGTCGTTTGGCCCCGGGCTGGTAGCGGAGACGATGCGCTTCCATGTGGTCTAGTGCGGTGATCGACTTCAAACGGCGGGTCTCCCCGCGTGAGCTGCCGGAGCTGATGGATGGCGACTGCAGCTATGAGGATTTCCGTGGCTGCCTGCGCAGCCTGGAGCAAGTCAACCGCTGGCTGCTGGGCTATCGGCCGACGCTGGCTTGGCTGAAGCGGCTACCGCATGGACTGCGTGATCCGGTGCAGATCGTAGATGTGGGTAGTGGCGGTGGCGATCTGCTGCGGCAGATAGCAGGCTGGGCACGGAGGAAGGGAATTGCTGTGCAGTTAACGGGAATCGACTTGAATCCTTATGCGGCCCGTGCCGCAGCGGAATCCACTCCAAAGGATCTCGGAATCGCGTGGATGACCGGCGATGCTCTGATGTATCGGCCGGAGAAGCCGGTGGATATCGTGGTGAGCTCGCTGATCGCGCATCATCTGGAGGATGAGGAGGTCATCGCGCTGCTCCGGTGGATGGAAACGACTACGCAGGTAGGTTGGTTTATCAACGATTTGCACCGCTCGGAGCGGAGTTATCGAATGTTTGAGCGCATGGCGGATGTGGTGGGGTGGCACCCGTTTGTGCGCCATGATGGGCCGGTGTCCTTCCGCCGAGCCTTCCGGGAGGAGGATTGGGTACGGCTTTTGGCTGCGGCTGAGGTCCCCCGAGAGGCTGTGACGGTGGAGCATTGGCGGCCCGGACGATTGTGCGTGGGGCGGTGGAAGTGAGATTGCCGTCAGGTCCCGGCTTGCCCGCTATGTTCCGCATGCTGAAGCTTCTCGTTAAACTTAGAACATGAAGCTTTTCGCGCCCCTCGATCTCGGGGGCCCCCTCATCACGTCTAACCATCTGAGAAACAAATCATGCCAACTTCCACGCTGCTTGCGCCCAGCACCGCCCGTTCCCGATCCAAAAGTGTTATCTGGATCTCTCTCGGTCTCACCGCGCTCTTCGTCTTCATCACCTCCGAAGTTCTCCTCATCACCGATTACCCCATGTACCATGCCTACCGTCTGCAGGTGATAGCCGACCGCCATCTCCTCATCCCGCATACACTCGCCGGAATCTTCGCCCTCTTGATCGGTCCAATCAATTTCTCCTCGCGGATTCGCGAGCGGTACCTCAAGTTCCATCGCGTCCTCGGACGCATCTATGTCATCTCCGTCTTTATCGGCGCTGCAACCGGGGTCGCTCTCGCCAGCGGCCGTCCCGGTTTCCCTGGAACCTCCATGCAGGCCGCCGCTTGGGTCGTCTGCACCACCGCCGCCTTGATCACCGCGCGCAACCGCCAAATCATCCAGCACCGTCAATGGATGGCCCGATCCTACGCTGTTACCTTTACCTTCGTCTCCAGCCGTGTGCTCAACCTATGGCCCCGCTACTGGAGCCATCTCGGCGATAGCCTCGCCGCCGTCGGCGTCATCGCCTTCACCCTCGCCTCCCTGCTTATCGTCGACCTTGGCCTCAATTGGCGCGAGCTCACCACCCGTCGTGCCTGATCAAGGCCAGCAGGCCTTCCCCATCCCCCCGGAACACAGCATATTCTCGCTTCGGCACGTGCATCCGTCCAGCCAGCTCCAAAATGACGATTTGTACAGAATGCCGTGCCAAACCCCTTTTTGAACGTCTACTGGAAATAGAATCCCGCTACAAATTGATTGGGTATCCAGGGAATTAGGAGCAACGCTTTGCAAGACGAAGTTCTCATCCTCGGTGGTGGAGTGGCAGGCTGTGCCGTTTCGATCGCGCTCGCTCGAAAGGGGCGAAGCGTCACTCTGATTGAACGCGAGCCTACACCGCGCCATAAAGTCTGCGGGGAGTTCCTAAGCGGTGAGGCTCTTGAAGACCTGCATGCGCTCGGCATCGACGTGGCCTCGCTTGGCGCGGTGCCTATCGATTACGTTCGCCTCGCCGCAGCCAGGCGCGCCGCGGAGGCTCCGTTGCCTTTTCCCGCGGCCTCGCTCACGCGCAAGGCGCTCGATACAGCCCTCATTGCCGAGGCCATCGCGGCGGGAGTTCGCGTAGAGCGCGGTCGCAGTGTGCAGTCGCTCAGCCGTACGACAGCCAACGTCTGGCAGGCCACGCTCGATGACGGCACGGCCTTTGCAGCCCCAACAGTCTTTCTCGCCACCGGCAAGCACGATCTCCGCGGCCACACGCGCCCGAAGGACCCGGACCAGTGGGTCGCCTTCAAGATGTATTTTCGCCTGGCTCCCGCGCAGGCCGCTGAGCTGGCGGACGCCTCCGAGTTGATGCTCTATCCCGGAGGATATGGTGGTATCCAGCCGGTGGAAGGCGGCATTGCAAATCTCTGCTGCGTGGTGCAACGCCGGCATCTGGCACGGGTGGGTCATCGCTGGGAGAACTTCCTCGAGAAAATGCAGCAGGACTGTCCACACCTCGCGATGAGGCTTGCCGGTGCCGAGCCGCTGCTGGCCAAGCCGATCGCCATCACTCACATCCCGTACGGCTACATCCGCCGCACAACAGGGGATGGGCTCTACTGCATCGGCGATCAGGCAGCCGTCATCCCGTCGTTCACCGGCGATGGTATATCTATCGCGCTGCACACTGCCCGCTGTGCCGCCGCTGCCTATCTTGCAGCACAGCCGGCGCCGCTCTTCCAGGCTAAACTGCGGTCCGCACTCCAGGCCCAGATGCGCCTCGCCGAGTTCGCCGCCGATGGCTTGAACAACTCACTCGCGCGCGCTGTATTGCCGTTTTGCCTCAGGGTCTGGCCCGGCGTCATGCGCGTGACGGCCAGGCTCACACGCGTCGCCCAGCACAGCGCTGTTGCTCCACAGGTAGTCGCCGGCTGAAATCGAGCCACGCCAAAACAATTCTCGGTAGTTAAACGCTTTAGGGGAGATGCAGTGAAATCCATCGTAGTCTTGGCCCTCGCGGTCATGCTCGCTCCAGCCGCACTCGCCCAGCACCAGACCTTCGCTGTCAACCCTGATGCCAGCCAGGTCAAGATGACGCTTAACACGACCCACGAGGTAGTCAACGGCACCTTTCATATTCAATCTGGATCCATTGAGTTTGACCGCAGCGCTCCTAATATGTCGGGTTCGGTCGCCGTACTGGCCGGCAGCGGAAAGACCGGCAACGGCAGCCGCGATAAGAAAATGAATAAGGACATTCTCAAGGTGGATCAATACACGACCGTCTCCTTTGCGCCCAAAACCTACACCGGGACAATCGCGCCCTCTGGCGACTCAACCATTCAGGTGAGCGGAGTGTTCACCCTACTCGGCAATCCGCACGACCTGACGATTCCCATGCAGATTCACCTGGATGGATCGAAGGCAACGGCGAGGGCGCAATTCGTTGTTCCCTACGTTCAGTGGGGCCTCAAGAACCCGAGCTTCATGTTCTGGAAAGCTGAGAATGACGTTGCGATTGATCTCAATCTCGTTGGCCAGGTTTCTAACTAACCCACCCATCCTGTTTGCACGTTGTAATAGGACCATTCCGCTTCAATTGCACCGCTTTGAACTCAATCGGAGCTACAACGATCGATGATTGACTCGCACGACCCATCCACAGCGATGGTCTTTGCCTCGACATCTCCTGCATTCCGCAGCAATCATCCCCCCGGTCGTTCATCGACAGGCTCATCGATCGCCGAACGGGCGCACGACCCCATGGATGGCCTGCTGCCCGAAATGTGTAGTCGCAGGCCCCCCGAAGACCATTGTCATATTCGCAATCGGGAGCGAGTACTTGACCACATCTCCGCCGGTGACGCAGACCTGCAGCGTGGATGAGGGCGGATTCGTCTCGAAGGGGGCGACGTTTCCATTCCCCGTCATAAGGCTGACCGTGCCGTTCAACTGAAAGCCCATTTTGGGGGGGGAAGTGGTGTATGTAGGGCAGCCGGTCATGTTCCAGGTGATCTTAACGTTCGTCAACGCGATGTGGTGGGTGTGAGAGCCTGCACCGCCCTTCGTCGCATCGAGGACACCTGCTGTGGTTCCATAATCGGACATCGTCATATCCGCTGAGAAGTCGGCGGTGCCCTTTTCCGCATTAACGTCCATGGACCATTGGCCGTGCATTTCGTATGGGCTGCCTTTGATATTCGGATCCAGCGGCGAGTAATCGTTGAGCAGTCCGGTGAGGTGCACCGGCCTGTTCCCGTCGGCCAGAGCACAGGTGCCTGAAACCAACAAGAGCAGTGAGAGCACGCGTACCCCCGAAGTCAGCGTTTTGCTTTTCATAAAGACCTCCAATTTGAGATTCGCTTGAAACGCATGGAAACAATCGGACATCTGCTCGGCGCCTTCAAACAGTAAGGTGCAGAGGTACAGGCATTTCCCTGGTTTGCCGTCGAATACCGTCTTTTGCCGTGCCGTTATCGGGCAGGGGTACAATTTGGTTCCCGGGTTCGTGACGTCTGCCGGCCAACCAGGAGAGCGCGATGGGCGAACCATCCCTCGGAACACCGCAATCCCAATCCCAATCCGAAGACCGGCTGGATTCCTGGAAGGAGATTGCGGCCTACCTCAAACGCGACGTGACCACCGTCCAGCGCTGGGAAAAGCGGGAGGGGATGCCCGTCCACCGGCACCTGCACGATAGGATGGGCTCCGTCTACGCCTCCCGGGCGGAGTTGGATGCGTGGACGCGCAGCCGGAATCCCTCAGCAGCTCAGGAGAACGGGAACGTTGCCCTCCCTGAGGCCCCCGCTCCACCGCCCAGGCCGGAGATTCGGACCTTTCGTAGCCGATGGACCTTGGCCTTGCCGCTGGCAGCGGCGGTGGCCGCGCTGGCGATTGGGGTAAGCCTCTGGCTGTACAAGACGGAATACTTCTGGCGAAACCCCATCGCCGACGCACGATTTCAGACGGTCACAGACTTCGATGGATTGGAGCAGGCCGCTGCGATCTCCCGCGACGGTCATCTGGTAGCGTTTCTGTCGGACCGGGACGGCCAAACAGACGTCTGGGTCACGCAGGTCGGATCCGGTGAGTTCCACAACCTGACCCATGGAAAGGCTCCGGGGCTGACGAATCCGTCGATCCGAACTCTGGCGTTCTCGCCGGATGGATCTCTGGTCACCTTCTGGCTCCGCAGGCCAGGCGGCGCGAACGGCGGCGACATCAGCACATGGGCGGTCCCTACTCTTGGCGGCGAGCCGAGGCCTTACCTGGAAGGGGTGGCCGAATTCGACTGGACGAGCGACGGCTCACGACTCGCCTACCACACCCCCGGCCCCGGAGACCCGCTGTTCGTCGCAAACGGCCGCCCGCGACCGGAGGATAGGCCCATCTTCACTGCACCGTCCGGGCTCCACGGCCACTTTCCCTTGTGGGCGCCGGACGCGGCATTTATTTACTTCGTCCAGGGCAGCCTTCCGGACAGATTGGATATCTGGCGTATCCGTCCAGCCGGGGGATCTCCTGAGCGAATCACATCGCACATGGGTCGCGTCAGTTATCCCGTCCTATTGGATCGGCGGACGCTCCTGTACCTCGCCAGCGATGCGGATGGTTCCGGACCATGGCTCTACAGCATGGATGTCGAGCGCCGCATTCCCCACCGGCTGAGCTCAGGCCTTGACCGGTACACGTCGCTGGCGGCCAGCTCTGACGGGCGTCGTCTGGCGGCCACGCTCGCCAGCCCGCGCAGAACACTCTGGCGCTTGCCCATCCCGGTATCGATGGATGACGCGCCCACCCTGCCATCGGCCCCGGCTCAAATCTCGCTGACAACGAGCACCGGCTTCTCCCCCCGCCTCGGTCCAAATTACCTGCTCTATGTTTCTGCGACCGGCACGGGCGAGAGCATCTGGAAGCTCGTCAACGGAGCGGCCACGGAGTTGTGGAGCGGACAGGGGGCCCAGGTCTTTGGTGGCCCGGCAATCGCGCCCGATGGACGGAACATCGCATTCTCCATCCGGCAACACGGCCAAACAGCCTTATACGTGATGCAGGCTGACGGCACCAACGCGCGCGTGGTGGCTGGCTCGCTCGAGCTGCAAGGCGCTCCAGCCTGGGCCCCCGACGGCCAATCCATTACTACGGCGGCCGACGATCACGGCGTCCCTCATCTCTTCCGCGTGCCCATCGATGGTCGCGGGCCGGCTTCTTTCGTCCAGGAATATTCGCTCGATCCTGCGTGGGCCCCCGACGGCCGTTTCCTCGTTTACTCCGGACCCGATATTGGCACCACATTTTCTGTGAAAGCCGTTACCGCCGAAGCCGCACCGCGCACCTTGCCGCCGCTGACCCTCACTCGGGGCGCTCGGCATCTCGCCTTCCTGCCTGGAGGACAGGCTCTCGTGCTGCTGCGAGGAGACATTCAGCATAAGAACCTCTGGCTCATCGACCTCGAGACCGGCGCCCAGCGTCAGTTGACCAACCTCTCTCCCGGCTTTGACATTGGCGACTTCGATATCTCCCCGGACGGTCGTGAAGTTGTCCTCGAACGAGTGCAGGAGCGCTCGGACGTATTACTGCTCGATCTGCCCCGGCCATAATTGGCCTTCAACCCGAGAGGTCAACCCCCGGAATGCCTGAGCCAAATACGTCACCCTGAAGCCGGGACAGAAGCCAACCAATCAGCACGCATACAACGATGCTGATGATGGCGTCGGCTGCGAAGCTGCCGCGTACTCCTCCGAAGGCGTACGCTTTGCCATCCAGGTACAACATATAGGCAACCGGAACGTTGGTGGCGGCGATAAGAAAGGTGAAGGTAGTTGCCGCCAGAGGATTATTCTGCCCGATCGTCTCAAAGGAAAGAGCCACCGTCCCGGTGTAGGAGATCGCCTGGAAAAAGAATTCGCCCAGCAGGGCCAGCGAGAAGGTCCATGGAGCGCGGGGCAGCACCAACAGGCTCAGCGTAAAAAGCCCGCCTAATATTCCATTGGCCAGATAGAGAAAGCGCAGCGGCATCCGTTTGGCGAGGAAAGGAAAGAGCACGCAGCCGAGAATGCCGGGAACGATTGCCCCCGCTCCGCCGGCCAGGCTCACCGTCCTCGGTGAGGCGCTGAAGTCATTACCCACTCCTCCCAGCAGGTTGGTCAACGCGAATGAGCCGCAAGGGGTAATAAAGAGCAGCAGCGTGATCAGCACTTCGCGGCGCCGTAAGAGAGCGAATATCTCGCGGCTGAACTGAGCGAAGCTTTCCCCCGCCAACCGCCGGTCCGGGCCGGGAGCAGGAATAAGCAGGAAGATGGTAGCGGGAAGAAAAACGAGCGCGCCCAGAACTCCCGCCGCAAGCCATAACGGCAGATGGCGAACTAATTC
Organism: uncultured Acidobacteriaceae bacterium; assembly: GCA_963721125.1. Lineage (GTDB taxonomy): Bacteria > Acidobacteriota > Terriglobia > Terriglobales > Acidobacteriaceae > PALSA-350. The sequence goes on from CAVRHZ010000003.1 coordinate 48,260, forward strand.
GCCCCCTACGACCATGGTGAAGCCTGAAGAACAGATGTAGGCGAGGTTAAACCACGCGCTGAGCTTGTTCTCGTCGGATTTAGGGCAAACCGTTGTAAGCCATCCGCCAAGCGCCGTCGTCGAGAGTATGGCTGCAGCGGAGCCCGCGACCAGCGCGACTTCAAGCACAACCAGATGACTCAGGTTGATGATCGCGATAAAGACCAGCAGGCCTGCCAGGGCAGCGAAGGCAGTAGCATACCAACGGCGGCTGAATCGTACGTCGAGCATAGGGCCAAACACCACCGCCCAGAAGTTGGGAGACAAGGCCATCGCTGTGATCCCGGCGATGGTTGCTTCCGAAACATGGCGCGTCGCCAGCAGTTGCGGTATGGCAAAAAAGGCTATGCCGCCGTAGAGCCCGAAGGAAGCATTCGAGATCCCCATGACCCAGACCGGCGGAACACGGCGATCGGATTTCATGGGACCTCCAGGGTCTTTTCATGCTATCGGGCTTCTCGCGTGGATGGCTATCGATGTGCCCAAAATTCACCGGGTGATTGCCTGGCCCTGGCGTCAAGAGAAGGCAAAATTGACTACCATTGGGGATTGGGGTACGCAATGACCACGACTTCAGCACTTCCCGAGACCATGAAGGCAGCGGTCGTGGAAACCGCCGGACCACCCAGTGCGCTTCACATCAAGGACGTGCCTGTGCCCAGGCTTGCGCGCAATCACGTAATCATCGCGCTCGAGTATGCCGGTGTTGGAATGTGGGACGCGGCGCACCGCGCCGGTTCCTGGGGAGCGGTAGAGCCGGGAACGATCCTCGGTGCCGACGGCAGTGGAACGATTGCTGCAGTTGCCGAAGATGTCGGCAAGTTCAAGGTCGGTGATCGCGTGTACTCCTATAGCTACGGCAACCCGAGTGGAGGCTTTCACGCGGAGTATGTGAGTGTTCCGGCGGAGCGGGTGGCGCATGTTCCGACCCAACTCGAAATGTCGGTTGCTGGTGCGATGCCCTGTGTCGCCTTGACGGCTCTCTCCGGACTCGAGCTCTTGAAGGTGAACAGTGGTCAAACACTATTCGTGTTTGGCGCTAGCGGCGGCGTGGGTTCCCTGGCAGTCTGGCTCGCAAACGTTTCCGGAGCAACGGTCGTCGGCACGGCACAGCCTGACGCGCAGGACTATGTTCGCTCGCTTGGAGCGGCCCGCACCATCAATCCACAGTCCTCGCAGCGCGAGAGCCTCTTGAAGCGTATAGTTCCCGCAGGATTCGATGCTGCTCTTGTCGCCGCCAACGGTGACGTGCTTCCTGCCTTCTTGTCACACCTGAAGGCAGGGGCGCCATTTGCTTATCCCAATGGCGTCGAGCCCAAGCCACATATTCGGTGGCCATCATGGGTCGGCATATGATGGCGCCATGTCGCATGAAGCCTTCGTCCGCTTGAATGCTGCCATTGGTTCGCGAACCATTCCGCTAAGGATCAAGGCATTTCCGCTGAAAGACGTGGTCGAGGCACACCGCAGGATTGAACACGGACACGTCCTGGGAAAGATCGTCCTGCGCATCCGTTCCTGATGGTTTGACTCTGTCCATCCATCTCCTCCACTGCCAAGGTGGGCGCCGCCACCCTCCAATTTGTCATCCCGCCTGTCCCGGCGTGCCGTGGAACCGTAGCGGACAGACTGCGGAAGTACGCCATGGGTGATTCACCTAGGGTCCCATCAATGCCAACAAACTTCACAGGAAATCCGGGGCATGGTGCACCCATCTGTCTTGACACGCAAAACGATACCGTTCAGTATCGTTATGAAGACTCTCGAGGCTCCCATGATTAAGGTTCAGCACCTGGTTAAGACCTTTGGGGATTTCACCGCTGTCCGCGATATCTCCTTTGACGTAGCCCAAGGCGAGATCTTCGCCTTCCTGGGACCGAACGGCGCGGGCAAGACAACCACCATCAAAATGCTCACCACCCTCCTGCAGCCGACCAGCGGAAGCATCGAGCTCGATGGCCTTGATCCGCGCACCAGCCAGAAAGAGGCGCGTAAGCGTTTCGGCATCGTTTTTCAGGATCCCAGTCTCGATAACGAACAGACCGCTTACGAGAACATGACTCTCCACGGCATCCTCTACCACGTTCCCCGCCAGCTGCGCGAAACGCGAACCGAGCGCCTGCTCAAGCTATTCGAGTTATGGGATCGCCGGGATAGCTATGTAAAGAGCTTTTCCGGCGGCATGAAGCGCCGCCTTGAAATTGCCCGAGGTCTGCTGCACACGCCGCGCATCCTCTTCCTCGATGAACCGACGCTCGGCCTCGACCCACAGAGCCGCAACCTGCTCTGGAATCATGTGAAGCACTTGAACGAAACCGAGAAGACTACCGTTTTTCTCACCACCCACTACATGGATGAAGCGGAACGGGTGGCCCACCGCATCGCCATCATCGACCACGGCGCGATTGTCGCCCAGGGGACGCCCGCGGAGCTGAAGCAACAAACCTCAACCGACTCTCTCGAAGGCGCATTTCTCGCCTTCACCGGCTCGACCTTGCGCGATGAGGCCGCAAACTCCGCGGACGCTCTGCGGCAAGTCGCGAAGATGTGGAGGAGATAAATGGGCGCGATATATATTCTCTGGCTGCGCGAATTGAAGCGATACGTGCGCTCGCGCGTGCAGATAGTCGTCTCTCTCGGGCAACCATGCCTGTATCTGCTCGCTTTGGGCTTTGGATTGGGCCCTGTCTTCCGCCAAGCCGGACATGGCAGCTATTTGCAATTCATGGCCCCCGGAGTGATCGGGATGACCGTGCTCTTCAGCTCGGTCTTCTCCGGCATTGCCATGCTCTGGGACCGTCAATTCGGCTTCCTCAAAGAAACCCTGGTCGCTCCGGTACCGCGCATACAAATCATGCTCGGCCGCACGCTCGGCGGGGCCACGGTCGCTATCATTCAGGGTTCGCTCATTTTGCTCATCTGTCTCATTGCCGGCTTCCGCCCGCACAGCTGGGTGGCCATTCCGGCTGCCTTTCTGTTTGTCATCATGATTGCCGTTGTCTTCGCCGCCCTGGGCACCGCGATCGGATCCGTCATCAAGGACATGCAAGGTTTTCAGCTGGTGATGAACTTCCTGGTAATGCCTATCTTCTTTCTTTCCGGAGCATTATTTCCGCTGGCGAATCTGCCCGCGTTCATGGCGATGATCACGCGGCTTGATCCTTTAACCTATGGCGTCGATGGGCTTCGCGGGGTGCTCATCAACGCCTGGCATTTCAACGCGGCCTTCGATCTTTCGATTCTGGCCATGATCGCCGCCGTCTTTGTCACTACCGGTGCATACCTCTTTTCTAAAATCGAAGTCTAGCGATGGCGAAAAAGAAAAGTGCGCGAGCGCATAGTCAGGTCATCGAGGCGGCGGTGACCCTCTTTGCCGAGCGTGGCATTGAGGCCACCAGCATGGACGCCATTGCCAGGGCCTCAGGAGTGAGCAAGGCCACCATCTACCGCCACTGGCCCGACAAAGACTCCTTATGCCTTGAGGTGCTTGGCTACCTGCACGGTCTTGACAAGGAGCCGCCCATCTTCGACTCAGGCGACTTTCGCGCGGATCTGATAGCGCAGTTGCAGCATGACCAGGCGGGCGAGCGGAAGGTGATGCGGGAACGGATCATGCCCCATCTGATTGCCTACGCATCTCACAACAGGGTCTTCGGAATTGCCTGGCGTTCCCGGGTGATTGAGCCGGCCCGCAAGGCTCTCGGTAACATGATGGCGCGCGGCAAGCAGCGCGGCATCCTTAGGCCGAACTTGGACCCTGAGGTGGGAATCGCCCTTCTGCTCGGACCACTCATTTACCGCAACGTCTTCCTCCGTAAGCTTGGAGCCAAAGCTCCCGAGCACCTTGAAGTAGCAGTCGCCGATTCATTCCTCGGAGCGTTCGGCACGAAAAAGTCCCGCAAATCCGGCAATTGAAACAGCTCGTTCTCACACAGACTCGTTAGCGCTGGCCATGCTAAAGCTCTGCGACGGCGCGAAAATACATTGCGAAATTCAGAAGCAAGCCACGGAGTGAAATTTCACTACACCGTGATTAGCATCGTGGAGTGAGCGCAAATCGGAACGCAACCTGCATCAACTGAAAGAGAGGCACAAGCATGAACACCCGTTCCGCAGAGCAAGTCACGACGACGAAAAGCGACATTACCGGCTGCATCTCAACTGATGAAGCAGTTGCGCGTGTCAACGCATTCGATTGGCAGCAGATCGCGAAGAATCTGGACGAGCAGGGAAACGCTGTGTTATCGGGCGTCCTTTCTGCCCGCGAATGCCAGGCACTCTCCGCCTTGTATCCGGAGGAGTCCCTATTTCGCAGTCGCGTAGTTATGGGTCAGCACGGCTTCGGACGCGGCGAGTACAAGTACTTCAGCTACCCACTGCCCGACCTGATTCAAGGTCTCCGTACAGCGCTCTACCCTCGCCTCGCGCCCGTCGCGAATCGCTGGAACACGGCCATGGAGATCGACGTCCGCTATCCGGAAACTCACCAGGATTTTCTCCGCCGATGCCACGATGCGGGCCAGCAGCGGCCAACGCCTCTGCTCCTCCACTACGGCGAGGGTGATTTCAACTGCCTGCATCAGGATCTGTATGGGGAGCACGTCTTCCCCATACAGGTAGCAATCCTGCTTTCGGAGCCGCAGAGAGATTTCACTGGGGGCGAATTGGTGCTCACCGAACAACGGCCTCGTATGCAATCACGGCCAGAGGTAGTTCCACTTCGCCAAGGCGACGCGGTGGCGTTCGCGGTGCACCATCGCCCGGTTCGGGGAACGCGAGGAACTTATCGCGTCCATCTTCGCCATGGCGTGAGCCGCCTTCGGTCAGGACAACGGTACACCGTTGGCATCATCTTCCACGACGCCAAATAGGAGGTCACCAAGAGCAGTACGCGTCGTGCTTCCTGGGCTACGTTTATTCGGAACGAAGAGCGAGCGACAGGATCGACCTTCATGGCCGCTCGTCCCGGCAGCAACGAGGCCACGAGAGCGACAAAAGCCAGTAGCATTGCGACCGCGAGAAAGCTGAACGGATCATGCGGTCCGACATTAAACAGCAAGCTCTTGAGGAGCTCGTGATATTCCGATAGCAGCGCAGACTCCGATGAGGCCGCCCAACAAAGTGAGACGTGCTCCCTCCCAGCTGATAAGCCATAGTATGTCGAGCCTGCTCGCGCCCAGAGCCATGCGCAGGCCAATCTCTTGTGTGCGCTGGGCGGCAGCAAACGAAATGATGCCGTAGAGGCCAATGACCGCGAGCAGCAGTCCAGAGGCCGCGAAAAACAAGACCAGCGCCGTGACGAATCTTGGGCCTTGCGCCAACTCGTCAACACGCTCGCGCATGGTTTCAATGGTGAAAGGTGTGGTTGCATCGACCGCGGATATCTCCGCGCGCATCCATTGCGACGCAATTTGCGGTGGCAATGAAGTCTTCAGAAGAATCGCGGACGTGCCGTCCCAATCTTCGGCCCGGTTACGTCTGAGGCGGTAATATTCAGGCTCATCTTCACCGGCGAGACCGCCATTCTTTACATTCTGGGCGACTCCGACGACGGTATACAAGGGCCCAGTGAGTTTTGGTACCTGGATCTGTCGCCCGATGGGGTCTTCGCCGGGAAACAGGCGATCCGCAAGCAATGTACTCAAGACGACAAAGCGCCCGGAGGAACTGAGCTCATCTTCGCTGAAGCCTTGTCCTTTAAGGATCGGGATGTCCAGGGCGCGAAAATATTCTGGAGAAACCCAGCGCCAGGCAACGCGGCCGCCGGTTGGTCCCGAGGGCACCGGTTTTCCCGCGACCGCCATCGCTGCATAGATGTTGTCCTGATGGTTGCCCCCGGGTGGGAGTGTATCGCTGAATGCGACCACGCCGGCGCCGGGTAGCTGCCGCAAACGCGATTCGACCCGTTGAAAGAAAGCCATCTGTCGTTCCGGCGTGGGATAGTTCTTCTGGCCCAAAGTAATGCTGGTGGTCAGCAGGTTCTGTGTCTGCATGCCGAGCGATTGCGATTCAAGATTCAGAAAGCTGCGGGAGAGGAGCATGGCTGCCGCAAGTAGAACCGTGCTGATGGACAGTTGGGAAACCACCAGCCATCGCCGTAAAGTAGTTTTTGCGACAGCCATCGCTGAGCGACCCGACAAGCGCCTGTGAGCGTGGGCGCTGAAATGCGGACGCGACACCAAAGAAAATTCCGCAGAAGAAAGCAACCACGATGGTAGCCAGAATAATGCGAACATCAAGATGGACCGTCCTGAGAAAAGGAAGGTCTTGGGGGGCCATCGCGAGGAAGAACCGCAACAGCACTTCTGCGACTGCAGATCCTACCGCCGCTCCCGCTGCGGACAGGACCAATGCCTCGGTCAGCAACTGACGAGTCAGCCGGGCGCGGCTGGCTCCCAGTGCCGAACGGACTGCCAACTCACGTTCCCGGCTTGCACCGCGGACCAACAACAACCCAGCCACATTCGCGCATGAGATCAGCAGCACGGCTAGAACAGCCCCGAGTAAGACCCACGCCATCAGGCGCACGTTCTGCATTTGGCGGTCGCGCAGGGAGCGAACCCGGAGGTGAACCTCATTGCGAAACGCAGCAGGAGCCAAGCTGAGAGAGTAATTGAACAACGGTTGCAAAGCAGACTTGGCCTGCTCGATATTCATTCCCGGCTTGAGGCGGGCAAAGGCATACAACACGCTCTCCGGAACCCACTTTGCGTTGTTGGGTTTCATCGAGGGCTTGGGGAATGACTACATCCGCGGCTTCAAGCGTTGGCATCTCGAAATCAGGAGGCAGTACGCCGATCACCCGCGTTTCGCGGCCATCGATGTTCACCGTTTTGCCCAGGATATTCGTACTCGCGCCAAAGCGGCGTTTCCATAACCCATAAGAGATGAGCGCCACCCTGGGAGCATTCGGACGGTCTTCTGCGCCGGTAAAGTTGCGGCCTAGGACGGGGCTGATGCCAAGTGTTGGCAGGAAGTTCGATTCCACACGAGCGCAGCTCAACCGGAGCGGCTGTTCTTGGGTCAGGTCGCAGGAGTTGGTCCCGATCTCAGATGTCAGCGAACTGAAGGGTGTTTGATGGTCCCGCCAATCGTAGTAGGAGCCGCCAAGCATGAATTCCTGTTGAATGATCGGCGCCACGAGGCCAACCGAAACCAGGCGATCGGCATGCGCATACGGGAGGCTGCGGAACAGAATCGGATCCACCACGCTGAAGACGGCGGTCGTTACCCCGATGCCCAGGCCAAGGGTCGCGACGATCGTAGCCGTGAAGATGGGGATTGCGACGAAAACCACGCAACCCATAGCGCAGATCCTGAAGCACCGTCCCTGTCCACCATCCAGGACGCTGCTCGTGGCATTGCTCGCGGGTACGCTCGAAGCCGCCAAATTCGATCAATGCCCTTCGGCGTGCTTCTTCAGGCGTGGTTCCGTCTGCGATCTTTGCCTGGACGGACTGCTCAATGTGGAACTGCAGTTCCGCGTCCAGATCGGCACCTCGCGCTCTCGCCAGGAGGAAGCGCAAGCGAGTCAGAAACTCGTTGATCATGATGAGACCTCTGGAGGCCGCCCAGTACAGCTCCGCCGCCGCGGATACGCTAGACAAGAGACTTAATGTACTCTCCTGTCGAATGTCAAGGGGAAAATGAAACGAGCCGGCCAGGCTTTGGTTCCCACACAAAGGAGGATTCCTTCACAAAGGATCGGTGCCCCATTTCAGGCCCCGTTTTTGGCTTGAGCGGGATACCGCTGCTCATTCCCTCCGACTCTCTAACCGAGCGGCGACGCAACTGGAGTAAACTGCGTGCGAGGGTTGGCCATGAGACACCTTCGAGCGCTCCTCTGCGCGGCTGTCCTGTTGCCTGGAACTTTCTTCGAGCAATCAACTGCTCAAGGTCAGCAAGCGCCTTCCGGTGCGCCGACAATCCGGGTGACGTCGCCCCTGGTCTTTCTGGATGTAACGGTGATCGACAAGAAAGGCCATCCAGTGGTAAACGGGCTGGTCAAAGACGATTTCACCATCACCGAGGACAAGAGACCGCAACCTATCTTTTCCTTTGAATCGCCGCAGACACACACCACCAGTGCGATTGCGGGTGAAGACAGTCCCGACGGAAACGCGCCACTGACCATCTTCGTGCTCGATCTGCTGAATTCGAGCTTCGAGGATTTTGCGTTCATCCGCTATTCCGTTCAAAAGTATCTGGCTGCGCAGCCGCCAATATTGAGCTCCCCCGCGGAGATGATGTTGATCGACAACGAATCACTGGAGCTGATGCAGGGCCCCACCCGAAACAAGTCAGACCTGCTCTACGCCCTCGATCATTTGCCGCCTGTGATCCCGTACAAGTGGGAGGCCGACAGCTTCAACGAGGAGCGTTTCAATCAATCGCTCGATGCCCTGCAACAGATCGCGCTGCAGAATAAGGGCGTGCCAGGACGGAAGAACATCATTTGGGTGGGGCACGGCAGCCCCAGCTTCAGCACCATCCATATGACCCACCCGGTGGTGCACGAAATCGAGCAATATATGCACGCCACCACCAACCTGCTGGTAGATTCCCGGGTAAGCCTCTTCGTTATCTACCCCGGCTTGAAGATTGGGCACTTTGTAAATCTGACTGGGCGGCCGCCAATGTCCATCAGCGCGGCGGACGCGCAAGCCAACACGAACAGCGATCATCCTTTTGCGGGAGACGTCAACTTCGGCATCTTCGTGAACCAGACCGGGGGGAAGCTTTTCTATAACCGCAACGATGTCGATGCGGAGATGGCGCGATCGCAGCAACTGGGTTCCGAGTTTTACACGCTGACCTACCAGCCTCGCGACGGCAACCCAAACGGAAAATTTCGGCAGATTCGAGTCACCCTGCGTGACCACAATCTGCGGGCAGTAACCAAGACCGGCTACTACGCGCCGGACAAGAGGGCCCCCATCGATCCCCGCCGGCAGACGAACGTCAACCTTGCCGAGGCTGCCCGAACCACCATTCCTTTTGCGGCGTTGGATCTGAAGGTCGCCGGCATCGTACGGCACCCGGAGAACCGCACGGCGGATCTTACCTTGCTTCTGCAATCGAAAGGCATCGAGTGGCAGGCAGTGGACAACGGAAGGAGCAGTGCAGACGTCACCGTCGCCGCAGTAAGCATAAGGGGTAGCCAGGACGTTCTGGCTTCAAAGGTGGAGAGATTGATTCTCTCCGCACCGACGCAGGACCCATCGCACCTGGCAAAACTTGTGACCCATTTGCAGCTCACGGTACGGGTCCCGCCCAAGACACAAAGCATTCGCGTCCTGATGGAGACCGCGAATGGAGGTCGGATCGGCGCCGCCGACCTGGACCGTAAAGCCATCGAAGCTGCGCCCGCTATGCCCGTCCCTGAGCCGGAATTGCTTTGCCGCCAGCCATGTCCGGTAAAGCCTCCGCTGGGCCAATAACCGAGTTGCCGGAAACACACGGCAGTCCGCCATCATCGCCTTCACGCGCATCGAGGAAAGCATCGTAAAGAACCGCATAAAGACCCTGGCGGCTGGCCAATCGCTCGTTCCGTGTCCGGAGAAATTCAAACCGAAACGGAGACCAGCGTTCAGCTTCGGCTAAGAACCCGGAAGAGAAAAATTCGTGTGAGTTGGCTACCGCTCCGATGATGAGCGATCGCCAGCTCATCCTTAGCAGCTTCTTGAGCGTCTCAGTGCCGTTTGACAAGTGGTCCATCCGGGTTCCCACGTGCTTGCTGAAGTTCAGAAGCTGAATCACGAGGCTATCGAGCGGTCTACCCAGCGCAGCAGCACGACTAAACAGGGTGACCGATCCACGCCGCATATCCTCACGCACATCCTGCAAATCGTCTCCCAGTTGAAGCAGCACACCCCATTCGAACGAGAATCGGCTTTCTTCCACACTGAGTGAGCCATGAGCCAGGCATGCATCAGCCAATACGGAACTGCCACCTTTCGCGCAACTCATCCGCAATACCTCGGCGTCATCCGGGTGGCTGCAGCTTCTCAGTTGCGCGATACTCTCTTCCTGTGCACGGTGAATCGCCAACAGGCAGTCAAAGACCTGGGGATAACGCAAGCGAGGATATTGTTCCTCGATCAAGTTAACCAATGTCCACAGGGCGCCCTCCCGATAGTCCTGGGGTGAAAATCTCTCGCCCAGCAACCGGCCCCGAAAACGCTCACTGAACCGGAGCTTTGCTTCAGCGGAGATGTCATCACGATCCAGGTAGTTGTCGCTATATGGATACAGGAGGCTGTATCCCAGGATTGCTGGAGTAATTCCTACGCGGTCACCAAGCAGCGGCTGCATTCCGCAAGCAGTCCAGGCATTGCGGCATGCCTGAATAACATCGGCCATGCCCAAGCTTGCGTCGAAACGTCTCGCCCACCGCGCCAGGTTCGTACCTACGGGTAACAAATCATCTGTGAGGAGCTTAACGGCTTCTCCATCGAGGTCCAGTGCGGCCGCGGAAAATTGAGCGAATGCCGCTACGACTCGATCCTGTGTTCGGATGCGTTCCGCCTGGGTCCGAGGCTTCCTCTTCGCCTCTCGTTCAACAGCCCTCAAGCCCTGGTCGTACGCTTTCTCCCGCTTCCGTTGCTCTGTCGGACTGTACCGCGGCCCATCTTGCGCAGCGTGTGCCGCGCCACCATTCCAAACTTCGATGGTCTGCGCAACCCGCGTCTCAACCCATGACCAGCTATAGCGTTGCTGCATTCTCCCGATAGTTACGAAAAGCCGAGTCAAATGGTTCCATCGTGCCGGCTTTCTGACTGCTGCTCACCGAACCTCGTCGCAAGCCACGCGGAAGCCGTAATCAGCGTATTTGAATTCCGGCGGAATGCTGGAACGTGCCGAACAGCGAGAGATCTTGATGTGGTGACGCCAGGAACCTCCGCGCGATGCTTTTCGGCTGCCCTCTTCCGGTCCCCGCGGATTCCGATCGGGGGAGATCGCGTAGTAGCCGGCCGCAAACCAATCGCTACACCACTCATGTACGTTCTCGCACATCTCAAATAATCCATAAGCGTTCGGCTCTGATTGTCCGACCGGCTCGGGGCCGGTCTTCCAGCGAGCATCGTAGCCAGGACGGGACATCGGCGGATCATTGCCCCAAGGGAAGACCAATCCGTCGGCGCCTCCTCGCGCAGCCCGTTCCCACTCGGCTTCTGTAGGTAGCCGATACTGCGAGCCGGTCACTGCGGAAAGCCACGCGCAATAGGCGATGGCGTCGAACCACGAAACCGCCACCACGGGTTGCTGTGGATGACAGAAGTTGGCGTCGCCCCAATAGGGAGGCGGCAGTGCTCCCGGTGGCATCCAGAAACCTCGCGTATTCCTCAACCGTGACTTGCGTTGCCGCCATGGCAAAGGAATCCACCCAGACCCGATGAACAGGCCCTTCCACCGCCTGATCGGCGTCGGACCCCATGGAGAACCAGCCGGCAGGGACGTGAATGCGCGATGGTTCGGTGATCGTCGTGGCACTGTGCTCTGCGCTCATTTGTCCATACGATGTTAGCTTGTGGCATGGAGACGTCACGCACGAAATTCGATTGGACCGAGGGCCCACTCGCCGAGGGCCTGCGACTCTATAATGCGGGGGAGTTCTTCGCCGCCCATGAGGCATGGGAAAGTGTGTGGCTGCGGGCCCCGGAGCCGGAGAAGATGTTTCTGCAAGGGCTCATTCAGGTGACCGCGGCATTCCATCACCTGCAACGAAATAATCCCCACGGAACTGCGCTGTTATTGCAGGCCGCCCTGGGCCGGCTCGAGCGTTATCCTGCGCGCTTCGGAGACATCTCCGTCGACTTACTCTGCAATGATATCCGCGCCTGGTTGCAAGCGCTCGAAGCCGGACCACCGCCATTCGAACTCGCTCCTGCCCGAATACATCCCTGAACGTAGGAGAGCTACGCCTCCACCGGATCTTCAGCGATAGCAAATGATTTGCGTTCGACTCCGGGCAGGTGCAGGGCTAGCGTCATTGCCCGCAGAGCCATGAAGGCCAGCATCGCGCACCACAAGCCGTGGTTGCCGAAGCGAGCCGTGAGTACCACCGCCAGCCCGAGGTATCCGGCCAGTGAGATCACCATGCTATTGCGTAGTTCCTGGGCGCGCGTGGCGCCGATGAAAACACCATCGAGCAGGAAGCTCCACACCGCCACCAGGGGCAATACGATCAGCCAGGGAAGAAACTGCGTCGCGAGCGAACGTATCTCTTCCTGATTAGTAAAAATGGCAATGATGCTGCGGCCGAAAACGAAATAGAGGAATGAAATCCCAGCTGCGACCGTGAACGCCGAAACCGAGCTCGCCTTGAGCACCGCCCGAAAGTCTGCCACCCGCCGTGCGCCAATCGCTTCGCCGACCAGCGCCTCGGTAGCATTGGCAAAACCGTCGAGCCCATAGCCGGCTATCCAGAGGAAGTTGATGAGCACTGCATTCGCAGCCAGGATCGCATTTCCGGAGCGGGCGCCGGTGCGGGTGAACCAGGCATAGGCTGCGACCAGGCTCAGTGTGCGCAGAAGAATATCGCGGTTGAGTGCGAAGAGCCGTCGCAGGCTTCCGCCATCGATCAGTGCGCTCCAGCGCACATGGCTGGGGCGAGCGCCGCTGGCCAGCATGAGGGTCAGGCCAAGAAAGCATCCAGCCCATTCGGCGGTCATGGTCGCAGTGGCGATGCCGGCAACGCCCCAGTGCCACCGTAAGACCAGCGTCAGAGCTATCACCACGTTGACAATGTTAATCGCCGCTTGCAGCAGCAACGCGGTTCGTGCATGCTGCTTGCCCAGAAGGTAGCCGAGAATGGTGTAGTTTGCCAGCGCTGCTGGCGCTGACCAGATGCGAATACTGCAATAGAGCAGCGCGTTGTGAAGCACTTCCGAGCGGGCGCCAAGCAGGGCCAGCGATGCGGAGATCAACGGCTTCTGCACCGCGAGGATCAAGCCTCCGATGAGCATTGCCGTGAGCAGCGCGCGGCCGAAGTGATGCATGACCTGATCCTGATCTCCCGCTCCATGCGATTGTGCGACCAGGCCGGTAGTCGCCATGCGCAGGAATCCGAAAGTCCAGTACACCGAGTTGAAAAAGATACCTCCCACAGCAACCCCGCCCAACGCCGCCGGACCAGGCAGATGGCCAGAAAGGATCGTATCCACCATGGAGAGCAGTGGCTGGGTCAGGTTCGAAAGAATAAGCGGGATGGCGAGCAGAAACACTCGCCGGTACCAGTAGGGCATTCCCATGATCTTGTGCCTTAGGGTTTCACATCGCCCGTGGTTTTGCTATCTGCCAAATTTCTCACTTTACAAAGCAAGCGTGAGAGCTGAACCCACCAGGAGTGAGTTCCCTAACCGAAACCCTATAGAAACTGGACGGGTGCCCCAGGTTCGCACCAGAGTATCTGGGCTGAAAAAGACGGGGCGCAGCCCCATAAGCGCTGACTTCTTTAGGATGTTTTTTGCCAAAACTCGCACAGAATCGTCATCCTGCCTGCACCGGCGAAACTCACCTTCGGAGGCTCTCTTTGGGCGTAGAAATCCGCCGCGCAAGAAAGTGCTCTACCGCTGCGGCTTGTTGTCGCGTTTCGTGAGCATCGGCAAGCGCATTCTGTACCTCCTCGATTTCCTTTTTGGGCAACACCTCATCGAGCGGGACAGTCCGGTTATAGAGCAGGTCCGCCCGGTCGCGGAGTATCGCCGCGCCACCAACCCCGGTGAACCGGACCACCACCAGCGATGAGTGCGCGCACGTGGCGACGCAGGAACCTCTCTGGCTGGTGAACGAAATGACGCACCGCGCTCATCGCGACATTGGATGAGCAGGAGAGAACAATCGATGCGGAGTGCTGACCGAGGGTCATCATGAGGCGACCAACCCTAGTTGCTTTCTTGACGCGTGCCCGTGCCTCCGCCTATCATCCAGCAGCCATGGCAACTAAGTTACTAGCGGCATGATCGGTACAACGGTTTCGCACTATCGCATTCTGGACAAACTGGGCAGTGGAGGCATGGGGGTCGTGTACAAGGCCGAGGACCTCAGCCTCGGCCGCATAGTCGCGCTCAAATTCTTACCTCAGGAACTCGCTGACGATCCTCAGGCCTTCGAGCGTTTTCGGCGAGAGGCGCGCGCAGCCTCAGCCCTCAACCATCCCAATATCTGCACCATTCATGAGGTCGGGGAATTCGGCAATCAGCCGTTTATTGCCATGGAGTACGTGGAAGGAGAAACCCTTCGCCAGCGCCTCCTGGCCGGACCTCTGGGAATTGACGAACTCCTCGAACTAGCCATCCAGATTGCCGATGCCTTGGATGCGGCGCACCACGGGAGCATCATTCACCGCGATATTAAGCCGGCAAACATCCTCATCACCTCGCTCGGCTGGGCAAAGATTCTGGATTTCGGCCTGGCAAAATCGATCGGGCCGGGACAAGAAGCAAATCTTCCCGGGGAGCCCGCGGACCCTGGCGTGCTGCACCTCCAGGACAAGCCCACTTTGGCCATGGATGCCCATCGCTTGACCAGCCCCGGCATTGCTTTGGGTACGGCGGAATACATGTCCCCGGAGCAAGCTTGTGGCAGAAGAATTGACGCGCGTAGCGACCTATTCAGCCTGGGTGCAGTGCTCTACGAAATGGCCACCGGCCGAGTGCCTTTCCAGGGCGATTCCTCCGCACAGGTTTTTGCCGCGCTCCTGCATGAGAAGCCCGAGCCCATCACCAATCTGAATCCAGCCGCGCCACCGGCGCTCGAAGCAATTATCAACAAGGCGCTCGAGAAGGAAAGGGATCTGCGCGCCCAGAGTGCCGCTGAACTGAGAAGCGATCTAAAGCGATTGAAGCGGGATCTCAATTCACAGCGCTTGACTGCTGCGACCGCATCCTTCCCAAGTGCGGCTCCCGCCACTCCCGCAAGCGGTGCTATGCGGCGGACACCGGCGGCTGCAACAACTAAAACTGCGCAGCACTGGCAGTGGCTTGGCTTCGGCGTTCTCATCGCCGCCGGCTTGGCTGCGCTTGCCTTTGTCATGAGGCCGGCGCTGCCCCCGCCCAGGGTTGTCAGCTCGCTACAAGTCACCAGCGACGGACAGGAAAAATCAGGAGCGGCCACGGATGGCGCCCGGCTCTACTTCTCCGAGAGTGGACAGATCTTCCAGGTTTCTACCGCCGGAGGGGAAATCGTCCCCATCCACGAATCAGTGGATGATATATTTCCCGTCGACATCTCAACAGATCGCTCGCGGCTGCTGGTGTTGAATAAGAGCTTTGTCCCCGAGGGAAACGCAGCCTGGACACTGCCGGTTTTAGGCGGCGCCGCACGTCGATTGGGCAACGTGGTGGCCACCGACGCATCGTGGTCTGCGGGCGGAGACAAGTTGGCCTACACGTCCGGTAACGATCTCTACATCGCAAAAGCCGACGGCGCTGAGCCTCGCCGCCTGGTGACCGCGGACGGTACAACCTCCTGGCCCCGCTGGTCGCCTGATGGAAGCCGCTTGCGCTTTACTGTAAGCGGCGAAAATGGCTCGGCCATCTGGGAAATCGCAGCGGATGGAAGTCGACTTCATCCGTTGCTGTCCGGCTGGAACAAGCCGCCCGCGGAGTGTTGCGGAAGCTGGACGTCCGATGGAAAATATTTCGTCTTCCAGTCGTCGCGCGGTGGGGTAGCTGACATCTGGGCCATGCGTGAAGCCGGCAGTCTCTTCCACCGCGTGAACCACGAGCCGGTCCAGTTGACCTCCGGGCCCACCAGCACTTTTGCTCCCCTGCCGAGCACAGATGGCAATCAGATCTTTGTACGGACGATCCAACCGCGTGGCCAGTTGGTGCGCTTTGACGCGAAATCCGGCGAGTATGACCCGCTCTTTCCAGGTGCGCCACCCGGCATTCAAGGAACGGGTCTGGACTTTTCCAGGGACGGGAAATGGATCGCCTACATGAGCTACCCGGATGGGACTTTGTGGCGCAGCCGGCCCGATGGCAGTGAACGATCCCAGCTGACCTACCCTCCGCTGCTGGCTTACATGCCGCGCTGGTCTCCTGACGGAAGCCGGATTGCATTTATGGGCCAGCTGCCAGGCAAACCCTGGCAGCTATATATCGTGAGCGCGCAAGGCGGCTCTCCACAGCAACTCATACCCGAGCAACGCGACCAGGCTGATCCGACCTGGTCGCCCGATGGAAATTCGCTGGCCTTTGGAGGCCAGGCGGTATCCGAAAAAGACGCCGCTCCGCGTGAATGCCGTTCGCCTGGTTGATCTGCGAACCCGCAGCGTTACCGTTATACCCGGCTCAGAGGGCCTGTGGTCGCCCCGCTGGGCGCCGGCGGGGGGTCGTCTTGCGGCCATGTCAAATGACGGCAACGAACTCTTCGTCTACGATTTCGCCACCCACGCGTGGAGCAAATTAGCAACGGCCTCCATCGGTTACCCCACCTGGTCGCATAACGGAGACGCCATCTTTTTCCTGAACCACCTGGCGGGAGGAGATCAGGTTTTTCGCGTCTCCGTCGCCACCGGCAAGCTCGAAGAAGTGACCGACCTGAAAAACTTTCACGGGGCGCCCTTTCTCATCGGCTACTGGTTTGGTCTGGCGCCCGATGATTCACCTTTGTTGATACGCGATGCCGGCATCTGGGATTTTCACGCTCTCAGCGTGAGGCTTCCCTAATGGGGGAGCTTGGCCTCGGCAGCGGCAAGTAGAGCCCAATTTCATATATGGTTGTGGGTGACCTCACACGAGGATTTTCAGACTGTATTTGATGGGTCGACTTCTCATGTCCGGAACAAAATTTTTTATCCGTAGCATGCGTCTGCTGGCGCCCTTTCTCCTCGCCGCCAACCTCTTCGTTGTAACCTGCTCTGCCGCCGAGAACGATCCGGAGGCCGGCTCACTGAATAAGCCGGAGCGGCTGGACTGGTTCAGCGATCAGGGGTTCGGCCTCTTCATCCACTGGAGTGTGGACAGTCAGCTGGGCGTGGTCATTAGCCACTCACTGGTCGGCGCATCTCCGGAATACACCGACCGCTTCTTTCAGGAGTTGCCCAAAACCTTTGACCCGCACGAATTTCATCCAATGGATTGGGCTCGGCTGGCGCGTCTGGCCGGCGTTCGTTACGTGATGTTCACCACCAAGCACCATTCCGGCTTCGCCATGTTCGACACCAAGACGACGCCTTTCGGCATCATGAATACGCCCTTTCATCGCGATATCACCAAGGACATCTTCGATGCCTTCCGTTCCCAGGGAATCGCTACGGGTGTTTACTATTCGCCGGATGATTTCTGGTGGCTCCACCAGAACGGCAAGACCATCGAGCGTTCGGTTCCCGGTGTCCAGCCACGCAATAATCCTGGCCTGATGGAGTACGACCAGACCCAGCTCCGCGAGCTGTTGACCCACTACGGCAAAATCGATGCGCTTTTTCTTGACGGGGAAGCGGTCGGTCTACGCGATCTTGCCTGGAAGCTTGATCCCGACATCATTGTTACCAGGGGAGCGATCAAGACGCCTGAGCTCACGGTTCCCGGAATGCCTCTGCCAGGAGCGTGGGAAACCAATATGACTATGGGCACCGCGTGGCAGTACCAGCCGCAGAATGAGCACTACAAATCAGGAGGCGAGCTGATTCGCCTGCTCATCCAGACGCGCGCCAAGGGTGGTAACTTCCTGCTCAATGTCGGGCCTAAGCCGAATGGCGAACTGCCGATTGAAGAAGAGGAGCGCCTGCGCGAAATAGCCCTCTGGATGTTCGTGAACTCTGACGCAATTTATGCCGTGAGACCCTGGGTCATCACCAATGAAGGCGACATCTGGTTCACCAAAAAGAAAGACAACCAGGCGCTCTACGCAATCGTTGAATCCGACACACCTTGGCCGCGTGCCACCTGGAAGGAATTCACGCTGCATTCGGTCCGCGCAACCGCTAAAACCGAAGTGAGTGTGCTTGGCCAGAACGACCTGGTAGTTGAGTACCACCCTGAAATCAACCCCAAATCCACCTGGCATCAGGAGAAGGATGGCCTTCACGTCCGCGTGATGCAGACCCAGCGCCTGCAGGACAATTTTCACTGGCCAAACCCGGCTGTGCTGAAGATTACCAACGTCGAGCCGGCTCTCACCCCGCCCCACGTGCAGACCATCGGATCCGTCGCTGAAGGTCAGCAGGAGACGCTACGCGGTGAGGTGCTCGACATGGGGGACAGTTCATCGCTACAGGTTAGCTTTGAATACCGCCCCATTCTCGGTGAAGACGTAAACTCGCGTTCCGCCCCATGGACGGCGACGCCGATGCAGACCGTCTCCAAGCCAGGACCCTTCACAGCTCACATCGACGGCCTTTCCCCGAACGGTAAGTATGAGTTTCGCGCCGTCGTACACCACCCACTGCTGGCGCTCTACGGCTCGGAGATCACCATGCAGCGTTAGCGGGGCACGCAGTGTCGAGAAAGAAATGACACTGCAAGATCGGGATGACAAAGGGGAGGGTGGTGACTTTTACTAGGAGCTGTTATATCGGATGGACAAAAAGAAACAGCAGGTCACTACGCTCTGGTTCCACGCACGCCGGGACGGGCGGGATGACAAATTCGTTTTAAATCCTATCACTTCGCGCAAAACATCGATTAAGTCAGCGCCTATTTAGCAACCATCGTCTATGGAAATGTCACCCTCCCCTTTGTCTTCCCGTAGCCGGGGGATCTGCGGTGCGCCACGGCTCCCGCTCAAAGGTCTAAGTTTTGCTAGTTTTCACACAGACTCCGAAGGGCCGGGGATCAATTCTGCCTGCCCTGGGAGCGCCGTAGGTGCGGGACTAAACCCAGCGGCCAGTCACTTTGCAATACCGGCAAAAGTTACCCCTTCATATGCCGGCCCCGCCGGACTCGCATGCTTGACCAAAGGCAAGCAGAGTACAGGGCATTTCACCTTCGAGATCACTTGCAACACCGTGCTGGTGGCGAAATCCTCTTCCGCCAGCTCGTTTTCAGGGGAGCCGAGCACCACCAGATCCGCTGCGAACTTCTCGGCATATTCAGCGATCACTTTGGCCGCCGAACCGGAGGCGACAATGTGTTCGACAGGAACTGTGTGCGACTCATTGAAGGGAGCGAGAAAACGCAGTCTCTCCCGGCAATGCAAATCCTCATTGCCATTTTCCCCCTGCGGAACATGGAGCAGTACCAATTGCCGCAATGCTACTTGGTGCGCGCATTGCAGGGCTCGGATAGAAGCAGGAGAAAAGTCGGTGGCCGCTAGCACACGCCGCCAACACCCGGCCCATGGCAGAGAGTTAAGCGCATCTGGTGAAATCGTCATGATAGGGCACCGCGACCTGGCCAGTAGTTGCCGTGCGACAGTACCTAACGCGACCCGGCCGGCTTCGGTCTTCGCGCGTGTTCCCAATAGGAGCAGGTCCGCATGGTGCTCGCTCATCGCATGCAGGATGCGCTCGCAGACGATCCCACTTTCAATAACAGAGTTAACTGGAATTCCCAGGGCACTTGTCTCTTCTTCTATCCTCTTCAGTTCCGCCGCCGCCACGGTATTCGCACGAAGCAGAGAGGGTGCTCCATTTGGGAATGCGTATGCGAGGGGGTCGATGACATGCACCAGCACCAGTGTTGAGTCGTACATGCGGGCCATCGCTTGAGCATAGCGCAGTGCTGGAGAGGAGGACTCAGTCAGGTCGATTGCTACGGCTATGGTTTTGAATTGCAGGGTGTTGGGAATCATCGCCTTTTCTCCCGTGGAACTGATCTTCTAGAGACGATAAGCGGATAATCACGGGTTGACCGTGATCCCCGTCACAGGTGTTAGAGCGAGGATGCATCGCCCGGATTTCCTGTGGGACTGGATGGCGTTGACGAAGTCTATGCGGCTTTCCTTAATGAAAGCCGCACACGCGGTCGCGTATGGCGCAGCGTGCAGGAAATTCGGGTCGCCCGGATTTCCTGTGGGACTGGATGGCGTTGACGAAGTCTATGCGGCTTTCCTTAATGAAAGCCGCACACGCGGTCGCGTATGGCGCAGCGTGCAGGAAATTCGGGTCGCCCGGATTTCCTGTGGGGCTGGATGGCGTTGACGAAGTCTATGCGGCTTTCCTTAATGAAAGCCGCACACGCGGTCGCGTCCGGCGTAGCGTGCAGGAAATTCGGGTCGCTCGGATTTCCTGTGGGGCTGGATGGCGTTGATGAAGTCTATGCGGCTTTCCTTAATGAAAGCCGCACACGCGGTCGCCTCCGGCGCAGCCTGCAGGAAATCCGGGGTCACCCGCCGGCCACATGGCTTGTGATGTCGGTCACAGACGCAACTCTGCTCCTAGGCGATCCTCACAGCAGAGAAATCCGCGCGCTCGCAATGCGGACACGTCGCAGAAGGAAAGAGGTTCGTCATGACAGCTGCTTCTACCAGCTCATTACAAAAGAAGCACGAAAATTCTCGATTGGGGCCAGTGGGTCTTCGCTTCCGATCCATTCTGGTGGCTACCGATTACTCTTCCGCCAGCGCAACCGCGGTAAAGTTGGCTGCGCGGCTGGCTAAAGAATTTCACTCGCGCCTTAGCGTGCTTCATGCGGTGGAACCCGATCTCCCTGCAGCCGACATGGCAGGGCCGAGTCCTGAACTCCAGCTCGCGGATCTTCAGTTTGATCGCGAGAACCTCCATGCATATGCCGACCACATCCCTGAGCTGCGAACCGTCAAGCATAAGGAAATAGTATTTCTGGGCTCGCCCAGTCATGCGATCCAATCTGCCGGTCAAGCAAACGACATCGACCTGCTGGTGGTTGGTTCCCATGGGCGCCAAGGGCTAGCCAAGCTGGCCCTTGGATCTGTTGCCGAATGGGCTATTCGCCGCCTCGAGTATCCGGTTCTCGTGGCTGGACCCATGTGCGACAAGACCTTTCGCCCCTTCCGGTCCATCGTGCTGGCGACAGACTTTTCCGAGGAGGCTTCGCGCTCGGTTCAATACGCCGGCTCTTTGGCCCAGGATTACAACGCCCGCTTGACAGTCATGCATGTGCTGTCTCCAGCTAAGACACCAGAGGAGCAGCAACATGTCGAGCTAAGGACGCTGGGAAAACTTAGAGAACTGTTGCCCAACGACCATGGAGAATGCTGCACCACGCAGTATCAGGTGAAAACTGGCGATATCGCCACGGCCGTCATTAGCACTGCACAGGAAAACAGGGCGAACTTGATTGTCCTGCGTGCGCAGCGTCGATCCACTCTGGCAGATCATCGACCGCGTACCAAACTATCGGCAATTATCCGCGGCGCCCGCTGCCCGGTACTCGTAGTTCCGGCTCAAGAGTCTTAAACAGCTCTACCCGAAAGGAGAGGCGCGATGGATCCGATGCATCTATCCTCCATTACCCGGCCCAAATCCATTTTGGTCGCCACGGATTTGAACGATCTGGATTTCCTGCTTCCCGTGGCCATTGACCAAGCCAAAGTCACGGGAGCCATGATATGGCTACTTCACGTGATTCCTCCGGATGCCTATGTCTCAACGGAGTCTGGTGCATTTCCTCTCACGAAAAAGGAGAAGGCGTTTCGCGACGCCGAGGCTGTCCTGGCCAAAGTTGCAAACGAATTGAAAGCACAGAATCTTGCGTGTGCGTATGAAGTGCGCCGCTGGTACCCCGTTGACCGCATCATCGACTTCATTCGCGAACACGACATTAAGCGCTTGGTTCTCGGCACCTCCAGCAGGGGAAAATTAGGCAAGCTTCTACTTGGATCCGTGGCGGAGCAATTGATACGCACATTAGATATTCCCGTTTGCACGATCGGTCCGCATTTCAAGCCAACGCCACAAAGCAAACCGCGCCGGGTTATCTTTGCCACCTCTCTGCGTCATGATGCGGAAAAGAGCGTTCAGTTCGCGGTTGATCTTGCCGCCGGATTGGCAGCCGAGCTGACGGTGCTTTACGTCCTCGAGCCGGATCGTCTGCACGATGGGATGTATGCGGAAGCCATGTCGACGATCGACGAGATGCTGAAAGGGGCAAAGCAAAAGAATCTAGTGTCCTCGGTTCGGATTCGCTATGGTGAACCGGCGGAAGAAATTGTTTCGGAGTGCACGGCTCTCAAACCCGAGCTGCTGATCCTGGGCGCGCTTCCCGCATCGCTCATGGCTGCAAATTTCCGTAGTGGGGTTGCCTACCGAGTCATAGCGCAGGCCCCGTGCCCCACATTCACACTCCGCACCGGGCCCAAAGCAAAGCAGCGCCAAAGCGGGTGCGAATCTTCTGCGGCTCAGAGTGTCTCGTAGCCGATCTCGGCCAGACGGTCACCTGTGACGAACATCACTGTCTAATTGGGCAAATGCTGCCACACTGCAAGCTGGCAGGTGACGCATATGATTCGGTTGACAGAAAATACACGGGCCAGGTTGATGCTGATTCACGGCTGGACCATGTTGGGACTGGGCTTGGCCCTCTTCTATATTCGTGCCACGATGACAAATCTCTTGTTCTACGTCGTTGGGGGCGCCTTGGCACTGTTATTGGTTGCGGCGTCTTTGCTCTTCATCACCGGCGTAGACTGGATTTGCGCTGTCGGCCTCGGTTGCCATCGGGTGAGCAGGCTCCGCGGTTTTCTACTCGTCAGCACGATCGCTGCCGCCTGCAGCGTCTTCCTGATTCTCTATCCGGGCGCAACCATGCAAATGCTCTGCTATATCTTCGCTGTTTATGCCCTTTCCCTGAGTGTAGGCAAAGTTGCTCTTGCCAGGTCCTGGAAAGGCACCATTCGGGAGCTGACAGGCATGTATATCCTGGCTGGCATAGGCTTTGCTTTCGCGGCCGCTTTGCTTGCCGTCGCAGGCCGGGACGAGCGAGATTCTCTGGCAGTGGTGGCTGGTTATTCATTATTTATGGGGCTTCAGATGCTGCTCTCGATGTACTTTCTGCAATGGCAGGTGACGAAGACGATCGAGTCGGCGGCCAGGATCCACCAGGTACGTGTCGACACCCTTCGATAATTTGCGCATCAAACAACGACACTCTCATGGTAGTGAGAGTGCCGGCATTTTCCGGAAGGGTACGGCCTACCTCGCCGTAGCGAGCATCAGGCCGTACGTAAATACGTGCAATGCATTCGGCTTTAGCCGCCGAGGGATGCCTTCCGCTGCAAGCATCCTGCACGAATGCAGCTCGAAGGCAATTCTGAGCTCGTGCTTCCTCTCAAACGTAGAAACTCCAATGACACTCCCGCCATAGCGAGAGTGTCATTGGCTCATTGGACAAAGCCGCCCGATGCGAGTCTAGTACTCCAGCATGGTCATCACCGGGCATGGAGCCTCGATCAGCACCTTCGCTGCGGTTCCAGGAGACAGATGTGTCGCCATTGAGGATGCTGGGTGCGCGCCCATCACAATCAGATCGCAACCACGCTGTTTGGCAAGATCCACGATGCTGGTTCCCGGGGCTGTTGTCACCAGCCGGGTACGCAAACACGAGCACGTTCCGAGACCTTCAGGAATGTAGTGGTGGAAGGCTTCTTCAAACGAAACCCAATCCGCGTCTGGGCTTTCTGGATTCTGCGCATGAAAGAGAACCAGGTCCGCGCCATGCTGGGCAGCGAGTTTATGGGCGAACGCGGCCACCTTAGCCGATCGCGGATCGAGAGTTGTAGCACAGATCACCTCGCGGAGGTGCCACGTCTTATCCTGCAGAGCCGGCGCACCTGGCCCCACCAGAAGCACGGGGCAATGCGCCTGCCTCAGGATCGCTTCCGCATCCGAGCCAAGCAGAAGCCGCTCGTAGCCTTTTCTGCCGTGAGTCCCCAGGACGATCAAGTCCACCGCGTTTTGCTTAACCGTGGAAAGCAGCTCATCGTAAAGCGCGCCAGTGACCGAGATCGTCCGTGCTCGATACCCTTCGGAACGCAACTCCGCGCCACTCTGTTCCAGACGTTCCTCCTCGGCCGACTCCAGCTCAGCTACGTCAACCCAGGCGGCTTCTGGCGGGGTAATCAAATTCATCGGCGGAGCCACATGAACAAGCATTAATTGGGAATTATCCTGCTTGGCGATTGCTTTCGCATACTCCAAAGCACGCTGCGATGTTTCTGAGAAGTCTATCGGAACGAGGATTCGTTCAAATGTAACGGCGACGGCACTCGTAGTAGCCATATGTACTCCTCTTGTTGAGACGGTCGAACCCGCCCGGCATCTTAGGCGGCATTTAACAGATACCTTAGTGGACCCAAGGGCCTGCTGGCTGTGACAGAAATCACACCGGAAGTGGAAAGACGTTTTGTGCCCTGAATCGCAGCCGAGAAACAGGACCATGAATGCCGGCGTGGGACCTCGAGGAGACGGTGCCCTCGTCTCGGCGACGATATTTCGTCTCAAACCTCGTCATGAGCCCAGCCCAACCCGTCTCCTGGGGCCATCCTGACCCTTCCTAAGCCCTATGTTTTCAGTGAAATTCTCACTCGACAGTTCGGTACCAAAGTTTGGTGCTCAGGGTGCTCTAAGGACAGGCAGCGAAGGGAAAACAGATGCTTAGAATTTCGATGAATCACGAGTCAGCCTTGGCAACACTGAAGGTCGAGGGCAGAGTAGTAGGCCCGTGGGCGGCCGAGTTGGGCAGGACATGGCGCAGCTTGTGGGCTTTGAGCAAACAACCAACATTGCAGCTCGATCTCCGAGGAGTCACTTATGTTGACTCAAACGGCGCGCGAATACTTCGTGAAATTGTCAGGTCGACCGGCGCGGAGATTTTCGCCGACTCGCCCTTAACGCAATATTTTGCCAATCAAGCTAAGCAAGACACAGCGCTGGAGCCGATCGAGGAGAGGTAGCATGCCAAACACAAGCGAACAGACGCCAACTTCCACTTGCGAGAACTGCAAACTGAAACAGAACGGATTTCTCTGCCATCTGAGCCCTGCGGCAGCGAAAGAGTTTGAATCGATCAAGCTGTCCTCCTCTCATCCCGCGGGATCGATCTTGTTCATGGAGAACGAACCAGCGCGCGGGGTCTTTCTTGTCTGCTCTGGAAAGGTCAAGCTTTCCGTAAGCTCAAAAGGCGGAAGGACGCTTATTCTTCAGATGGCGAAGCCAGGCGAGCTCATTGGTCTGAGCGCGTCGATGTCCGGAGTTCCCTACGAGGTCACCGCCGAAGTTCTCTATCCTTCACAAGTCGTGTTCATCCGCAAAGAAGATTTTCTGCGTTTCGTTCACCGCTTCCCGGAAGCACACGAAGCGGTCATCCGTCAGCTGAATTTGCAGTATGGACGCGCCTGCGAGCAACTGCGCACCATTGGCCTCTCAACCACTGCCCATGAGAAGCTGGCCCGCCTCTTCCTGCACTGGTCTTCGGATGATAAGCAGGCTAAGGAAGGAGATCAAATCAGAGTGCCCCTGACCCATGAGCAGATTGCCGCATGCCTGGGATCGACACGCGAGACCGTTACCCGGACGCTCAGCGATTTCAAGCATAAACATCTCGTTACTCTCAGGGGAGCCACTGTCATGATTCCCGATCGCTCGGCCCTGATGGCGATCAGCGGAGACTGAGGACAGTCGGCTTTGCAGATGAGCCCTGCTTACCATGCTGGTATACTCCACGGTATTCTGAAAGCGTCGACGTCAGAAGTGCATCATGAAGCATCCGGCAGGTAAGTTCGAGCCACTCGTCCCAAAGGACGCTTCGGAGCACGCGCATGCGCTCTTCGAGAAGCTCTTTATCGCTTCTCCAGATGCAATCATCGTAACCAACGTCGATGGCCGTATCTCCGCGGCCAGTCCGGCAACGGGGCGGCTCTTCGGCTACAGCCAAATCGAGCTGATTGGAAACCTCGTAGAAATTCTCATTCCTGAACGATTCCGCTCGCGGCATCCTCAACGCCGCCTCGCTTATGCGGACGCACCTGGGGTGCGTCCCATGGGGACCGGCCTCGAACTGTACGGGCTCCGGAAAGATGGAACCGAGTTTCCCGTCGACATCATGCTCAGCCCTGTCGAGGCCGGTGGCGACCACTGCATCTTGACCGTGGTCCGTGACATCACCGAGCGCAAGCAGGCGGAGACGGCTTTGCACCACAGCGAAGAGCGATTTCGCTTGTTGGTGGAAGGCGCCATGGATTATGCAATCTTCATGCTCGATCCGGAAGGAAGAGTCGCCACCTGGAATTCAGGCGCAGAACGAATTAAGGGGTACACGGCGGACGAGATCCTCGGCCAGCACTTCTCCAAGTTCTATCCCCAGGAGAGCCTGGAGCGAGGCAAGCCCCAGCACGAGCTGGAGGTAGCTGCCGCCGAAGGCAGATTCGAAGATGAAGGGTGGAGGATTCGCAAAGACGGCTCGCGTTTCTGGGCGAATGTGATCATCACCGCTTTGAGGGGGCAGAATGGTGAGCTCCTCGGATTCTCTAAAGTCACCCGTGACTTCACCGATCGTAAGCGGGCCGAAGAATCGCTCGTGCTTGAACTCGGCAAAGCGGTACTGGCCAACCCGGACATCCGGCAGATGTTGTCTGCCATCGAGGCCAGCCTTCAGCGGTTGATTGCCCATGACTATGCCGCTATAGCGCTTCAGGACATCAACAACGCCCACCAACTGCACTTACAGGAACTACCTTCCGCCACCCAACCGGCCTCTCCTCAGGAGGGCATTCTCCCTGTTGAAGGAACACCCGAGGGCTGGGTCCTCACCCATCAGGAGCCACTCCTGATGAGCCAACTCGACACCAAGAGCGCTCCTCCTCCCACCTATCAACTAAGGGCGGGAGTGAAGTCGGGTTGCTGGGTTCCTCTCGACTGCCGAGGTGAAGTGATCGGCACCCTGTTCGTAGGTAGCCGGCGGCAACCCGCCTTCGACCAGCGCCAGGTCGATATGCTCCTCCAGGCGGCCAACCAGATCGCCGGGACAATCAAGATCGACCACGGTTACCGCCGAATTGTTCAGCTCAGCAGTAAGTTGAAAGAGGAAAAACGCTATCTGGAGGAGGAACTCCGCACAGAGTACAACTTCGAGGAGATCGTCGGTGAAAGTCACGGTCTGAAGACCGTGTTGAAGCAGGTTGAAACCGTTGCTCCGACCGACGCAACCGTACTGATCCTGGGCGAGACCGGGACCGGCAAGGAGTTGATTGCGAGATCGATTCACACCATTAGTCCGCGGCGTGACCGGACCTTCGTCAAGCTAAATTGCTCAGCCATCCCTCTTGGCCTGTTGGAGAGCGAACTCTTCGGTCATGAAAAGGGCGCCTTCACCGGCGCCATCTCCCAACGAATCGGACGATTGGAACTGGCTCATATGGGCACGCTCTTCCTGGACGAGATCGGGGATCTCCCTCTGGAACTGCAGCCCAAGCTCTTGCGTGCCCTGCAGGAGAAGGAGATTGAACGGCTGGGTGGACGAAAAGCGATTCCGGTGGATGTTCGGCTGATTGCCGCCACCAACCGTGACCTCGCCAAGATGATCAAGACCGGTGAGTTTCGCAGCGATCTCTACTATCGCCTGAGGGTCTTTCCCATTACAATCCCGCCGCTGCGCCTAAGGACCTCGGATATCCCATTGCTCGTCCGTTACTTCGTCAACAAACATGCGAGGCGCATGAACAAGCCCATTCACGAGATTCCGGAGCAAACCATGTCAGCCCTGGTTGCCTGGTCATGGCCGGGCAATGTAAGGGAGTTGGAGAATTTCATTGAGCGTGCAGTAATTCTTACGCCCGGGTCAACCCTGCGTGCCCCC
The DNA here is from genome assembly GCA_963721125.1 of uncultured Acidobacteriaceae bacterium. Lineage (GTDB taxonomy): Bacteria > Acidobacteriota > Terriglobia > Terriglobales > Acidobacteriaceae > PALSA-350. Next base: position 76,018 of record CAVRHZ010000003.1, read on the forward strand.
CTGGCCGAGCTGGAAAAGGTGGAGGAGGAAAGTGCTATTTCCGGCCTGAATTTTCACGCCGCAGAGAGGGAACACATCCTCCGTGTTCTCAGGGAGGCAAAGGGGATGATCGGCGGAAGTGGCGGAGCGGCCGAGAAGCTCGGATTGAAGCGAACGACCTTGAATTCCAAGCTCAGGAAATTAGGCATCGAAAGAAGCGATTACGTTTAGTTGTGTTGGACCTGCGTGCTGAGGCTATTCTCGGATCGTAAGCACGGGGCAAGTACTGCCGCTAATCACCTGGAACGCTACGCCGGTTTTGAAATTGTCGAACCAGTGTGATGTTCTGCGCGTTCCCAGCACAATCAGATCGGCTTCTACCCGCTGGGCGAGCAACAGGATGCCATCTGCCGCAAACCCATGCTCCAGAACACATTCCGGTTCGCACCATTCGCGGGATACATCGGGAACCAATCGCTGCAGGGCGCTGACAAAGTCGTCGTTCAATTCCTGATCGTTCTTCTGGCCCGAGCCGTCTGTGCCGGGCACCACATGGCACAAGTAGAGATGGGAGCCAAAATCCTGGGCAAACGATAAGGCAAACACGCATGCCTTAGCCGCCTCCGGAGAAAAATCTGTAGCGTAGACGATTTTCTGAAAGTTTATGGGAAGCTTTGGCGGGGATACCGCGGGTCCGATGGTGAGTATGGGACATCTGGCCCGGTGTATCAGCTCTTCTGCTGTCGATCCAAGAACCAGCCTGGCCACGCCCTTGTGGCCGCGTGTGCCGATTACCAGCAGATTGACGAAACTACTCTCGGCTGCCCTCAAAATCTCGGTGGCCGGAGCTGTCCCTTCGCACAGGACGGCCTCGGCGCGTATGTGCTCTGAGTCCAGTTCCTTCTTCAGACGGCCCAGAGATTCTTCTCCAAGCCTGCGAAAGAAGTCAATGCTCATCCCTGCATCCGAGGTCTTGAAGGCCGCCACAAGATCGACTACGTGCATAAGACGAACCCTCGATCGATAGCGCTCTGCGAGGGCTTGCACATAAATCTTGGCGGTTTCTGCACTGGATGAAAAGTCCGTGGCAAACAGAATAGTATCCAGCGTTACCGCAACTTGGTTTCCAATAATCGTCATACTAAGCCTCCGCTTCTCCTAACTCGCCTGTTTTATTGGCATCAGCCCGGGAGAATTGGAAGGCACTGTCATTACCGAACAGTGCGCTTCACGAATCGTAGCCGTCGGCACAATTGACTGCCTGGTTTGGGTCATCAGGCCACCCGCCGTGCATCTTGAGTCCCGGATACCGGGCCGACTACATCCCTCAGGACTCTCCGAATTCGAGAATCCCTCCGGCCGCGCTCGTCCCTGAATGCGGCAGGGGCCAGCGAGGGCTCCCCATGCCGGTCGGAAACCAACCTGAATATGGGAGAGCAAGCGGGGCATAGCCAGAAAAATTCCGAGTGGAAGTCTTGCGCAACCCCCTTCTCCCATTGATAGACCGAACCTTGCCGCAGATAGCGAAGCTCCTCGTTACACTTCGGATTGAAGCAATGTCCGATCATAAGGGCCCTCCTTCATGGGGTCTTATGAAAAGCCTACGACCTATCGGGTTGCGCTTCTGTGATGAACATCACTTCGCTGGCGAGGCAGCTGGGCAATCTCTCGCGAGTACTGCATGGCGATCACGATCAACGGTGGGCAGGGATGTTGTGACCTGCAGAGCAGGCAGCCCTTTTCGATGCTCTTATAAATACAGGTATGACGCTTCTCAAGATAGTCGTTTGCCATTCCGGTCAGCTCCGATGCTTATTCTGGAGTAGCCGGAATAACAGGGTCTGTGATCCCCGTCACAGTATTGGGTTCGGAGCTACGATCAACACATCTTGATGTTATTTTCCCCAATATCAGCGAATACTTTCATGAGACCCGCTGTGCCCAGAAGCTGCCGAACCTGTTTGCCAAGATTGATGAGTTCTAAACTGCAGCCCGCAGACCGGGCAGAAACGTAAAGACGAACCAGTGTGCCCAGGCCCATGCTGTCGACGCGGGTAAGGTCGGTCAGGTCCAGCACAATTCTTTTGCTGTCCGGCATCAGCTGGCAGACCTTGACGTAGAGAACGTCGTGTACGCCCGCCACTAACCTGCCGTTGCAATGCACAACGAATGCGTTACCCGCCCGGACAACGTCAAGCGTCAGGGGACTAGCGGTTGCTTTGTCAGACATGAGACCTTGCCTTGTCGGAATTCCTGGATTTAGGCCGGAAACCGATTCTCGCATATCGCGCGAGCGATTGAAACCGCGAATACGGACCATGGAACTGACCAGCTTGCTTTACCGGCAACGATGGCTGGGTGGCCTATTGCCTCGATTTCCTGGGGAGGCTTGTATCTGATGTATGATGTTTGATGCAGAGGGAGTGATGAATGAGGACTACCCTGTCCATCGATGATGATGTGTTGAGTGCAGCCAAGGAAATGGCGGCGGCGCAAGACAAGACGGTGGGCGAAGTCATCTCTTCGCTTGCCAGACGGGCATTGACTCCACATGAATCCCGCCGAAAGATGCGGAATGGCGTTCCCCTGTTGCCGGTGCGTGCGGGGACCGCAAGGGTCACATCAGAGCTGGTGAATCAGTTGCGCGAGGAGCTGGGGTGAAACGGTCTCTGCTCGATATCAACGTCCTCATCGCGCTGATCGATCCAGCACATATCCAGCATGACCGGGCCCACGAATGGTTTGCGGCCTCCGGCAAGAAAGCCTGGGCTACCTGCCCGCTCACGGAAAACGGTGTCCTGCGAATCGTCGGGCACGCACGTTATCCGAATTCCCCTGGCACACCTGCGGTGGTTGCAGAAGTATTGACAACGCTGTGCACATTGCCGGGCCATGATTTTTGGCCCGATGACATTACCCTCCTTGATGCAGGGCGGGTGGACTGCAGCCGGCTTTTAGATTCTGCGCAAGTGACGGACAGCTATTTGCTGGCGCTCGCCAAAGCACACGGTGGACAACTTGCCACCTTCGACCACCGCCTGGTTGCGGATGCCGTTGTGAACGGAGCGCAGGCGCTCCATTTGATCCGCTGAAACGCCAGGCCTCTTCATCGGGCGCTTGCAACTTCGAACGCCCCGCGGCGGCGTTCGAGGAAGCGTCGCACGGCGGGATCGCGCTCCAGACCGATGGCAATCTCGTACGCATGGCGAGCGTCTCCGATATGCGCCTGTATTCGCCAATAGCTCCGCACGCGCGGCCCAATAGGGCTGGTATTCGACCAGTCGCGCATCGCAAGCGGGGTCGGGCATGGCCTCGAGAGCTGCACGCGCGCCCACGTAGCTCTGCCAGAACCAGCGCGCGATTGATGGCCACCACCGGTGAGCCGGTGATGGCGAGCAGCGCGTCGTAGAGTTGCAACACCGCTTCCCAATTGCCGCGGCCCGTGCGGCGGCGATGCACATGCGCCGACTGGACTGCCGCTTCCAGTTGATAACGGCCCACCACGGCGAAGGCGCGGGCGCGAAGCAGCAGCGTTTCCGCCTCATCGATCATCCGGGAGTCCCAGCGTGCAGGCTCCTGTTCAGCCAGGGGAATGTATTCGCCGCTTTCGCTGCGTCGCGCGCGGCGTCGGGCTTCCGCGTGCAGCATCAGTGCGAGCAGGCCTAGCGCTTCTGGCTCCGCAGGCAACAGCTCGGTCACGAGCCGGGCCAGAAAGAAGGATTCGGCGGTGAGGTCCCGTCGCGAGGTGTCCGTCCCTGCTGCATCGCTCCACCCCTCCGAGAATGCGGCGTAGATGGCCTCAAGAACAGTATCGAGGCGTCCGGGTAGTTCCTCGCGCTCAGGAATGCAGAACGGAATCGCGGCCTCTCGGATCTTGCTCTTGGCGCGCACCAGCCGCTTGCCCATCGCAGCGGGAGACATGAGGAACGCCGATGCGATGGATGCCGCATCGAGCCCCAGGATGACCTGCAGAATCAAAGGGGCGCGGATGCCGGAGTCAATGGCGGGATGCGCGCAAGCAAACATCAAAGCCAGCCGCCGGTCGGGGATCTCCCAATCCGCGGCAGTCGTAACCACCGCTGTGGCGATCCGCTCCAGGTCCTCGTCCACCAGGTCGCTGCTGTGCTGTCTCCGGGCCATATCGATCAGCTTGCGCCGGGCTACGGTCAGCAGCCATGCTTCCGGGTTCGCCGGGCATCCCTGGATCGGCCAGTCTGCCAGTGCCGACGCGAAGGCCTCTGAAAGAGCGTCCTCGGCGGCGGCTACATCACGTGAGCGTGCAGAAAGAAAGGCGACAAGCTTGCCGTAACTGCGGCGTGCAACTGCCTCCGCAGTGCTACGTGCCTGCTCATCGCCCTGGCATGAATGCATGGACAGTTTCTCAAGCCGTAGCGTGTTGGAGATTTTGCGTTGGGCTATATTCGGCCATGCTCCAGATCGGGCGAACTTCGACCACCCCATGACCGGCGCCGGGGCAGCGGGCGGCCCAGGACAGAGCGGCATCCAGATCGGGTACGTCGATCAAATAATAGCCGCCCAGCTGCTCTTTCGAATCCACGTAGGGGCCATCCAGCACCTGCGACTTGCCGTTGACGCTGCGCACGGTGGTTGCCGTTGAGATTGGCTGCAGGCGGTTCGAACCCTTCCAGACGCCCGCCGCCTTCAATGCTTCACCGTACGCCATGTAAGCTGCCACTCCCTGTTCCTGCTCGCTCTTCGACATCTTGGACCAGCCAGCCTCGTCCGCATAGAGAGTCAATAGATATTGCATAGAAAACCTCCGTCATCGATTTTAGGCGGGCGTTGTCGTCCGCTACTACCATGACGTGCGAGGGTCGGCGATTTGGACATCTTGAGCCGGATAATCAAAATTTTCAGCGCAAAGCAGCGACCCGCTTGCTCACTTCCGCTCTCTCTTTCACCATGTCTTGTTTGAGCATAGCTCCGTTCTGAACCAGTAAATCGCCGCCCACATAAACCCGTTCCAGGTCGCGCTCGCCGGCAACGAAGACCAGGGAAGCATAGGGATCGAAAATCGTCCGAAAGCGGGTTGGATCGATCACCAGGAAGTCGGCAAACTTTCCCGGCTCCAGGCTGCCCAGGCGGTCAGCCACGCCGAGCACGTCTGCGCTGCCCATGGTTTGCAGCCGCAGAACATCGTAGGGGCTCATGACGGTTGCATTCTCATACTTGTCGCGGATGGCATAGAGCCCGGTCCGCATATTTTCAAAGGGGTCCGCCACGTCGGCGCTGGCCTCACCATCGACGCCCATGCCCACCCGGATGCCCGCCTTCAGATAGGCCGGAATATCCGCTACTCCCGAGGCTAGCCGTCCATTCGATAGTGGATTCCAGGACATCGCCGCGCCTGCTTTCGCGCTCTCGGCCAGGATGAAGCTGTTGGTATGAATGAAGTGCCCGAAGATCAGCTGCTTGGAGAGCAAGCCGCTATCCATGAACCAGCGAAACTTGCTCTGCTGCTCGTACTGCGTCTCCGGCGGTTCCAGGTAGTGGGTTTGGTTAGCCAGGTGGAACTCGTCTCCCAGCTGCTTTTCCATCAAGGCCTGTTGGTAGGTGTCGTTGAACGCTGTGCCGCCATTGATCATCACGGATAGAAAGTTGCTCGACTTGGGCTGCTTGCTCGTCCAGTCCAGAAAGGCCTTGAGCGGCGGGCGCGCCTGTTCAACTCCGTAGCTGGGCTGCACACCCAAGGCGGTGGCCCGGCCCACCGAAAGGCCGTGGACAAAGCGGATGCCGGAGTCCATCTCCGCCCGAAAATCGTTTCGGTCAAATTCGTTCAGGGCTACCGTGGGGTTTGTTCGGCCGGTGGACGACGCTCCGTAGTTGAAGTTATAGGCCGCAGTGATGCCATGCTGCAGATGATCGAGAGCGCCATCCAGGGTGAACCAGTACATATCTTCCGCGCTGTATTTGGCGGCGGGTTTATAGAGCGCGTCGATCCATCCCATCAGCGTCTGGTCCGCGCCCAGGCCGCGGAAGGCGCTCTGCCACAGGTGGCTATGGGCAGAGATAAAGCCAGGGATCACCCAGTGGCCGCCGGCGTCCAGGCTTTGCGCGGCCTGCAGTCCAGGGGGAGGGTCGCCCGCAGCAACCGTCAGCAGCCGCCCATCCTCTCCGACCACCAGGTAGCCTTTGACGGGCTCGCGGTGTCCCGGCGCCATAGTCAGAATGAAGGCATTCTTCACCACCAGCTTGGCTGGAGCGGGGGCCGGTGCTTGCGCGAATATCAGGGTTGCGCCGGCCAGCGCAATAAATAAGCAAAGATTCCTCAGCGTTGAGATACGACGGCAAGTTTCAGGAGTCATGCGCCATTACTAAATGAGACCGCATCGCAGAACAACAAGAAACTGACCGTCTGGTCCGTAGGTCACGCCATATTGAGCTGTCTGGGGGACAATGGCTCAGGAGGCCAGCCGTGACCATCACTCTCGATATCCGGCCGGAGACGCAGGACGAACTCGCCCGACAGGCTGCCGCACGTGGTATGGAACTCGAGGTCTTCGCCGCAAGCCTGCTTGAACAAGCAGCGCACGATGTGTCAGTCAGGCCCGCGCCATCGGCAATCGCAAAGGACATGGTCGAACTGTTTGCTCCCCTTCGAGGCCTCAATCTCGATTTTGAGCGCGACAGAGACACAGGCCGGGATATCAACCTGATCGGGGATCACAAAAGGGAGGGTTGAGTGTTCCGATATCCCACTCTTGAACTGCGAGCACCCGATGCTTTCGTTACGGGCGAAAAGGACAGCAGGTCTCTCCACTGAGCGTCATGACTCATCAGGATGACGTTTCTGTAAGGGCATCACTACCTGACGGTAAGCGGAGACTCTTTGTGCGGGACTGGCTCGATGTGATGCACGTGCATGGTCCCGCAACTTCCCCATATTCCCTGTCACGGAAACCGTAGCTGAACGGTGGATTTCATGCTGGCTGCTACTTTACGGAGCAGCCGCAGGCGTTGCCCCTGGTAGAGCCGTGAAGTAGCGAAATCGCGGCAGCCGCTCTTCACCACGGCCTAGATTGCCCTGTCAAGCGGAGTCTGAGCGACTGTCTGTCTCCATCTGCAATCAATGCTTCCTTGGGCTACGCTTTTCCACGCTATTATGTAACCTCCAATGACAGCCTCAGCCGACCCAGAGGTAAGCATGGGCCCTCTCAACCCGGCGGTGGCCGGGTCTGCCGGTATGCAACCTCTGCCGATGCGATCGATCAGGTTGACGGCCTTCCGCAGTTGTTCCTGTTCGGGCTGCAGCATGTGCTGGTGATGTATGCCGGTACGGTGGCGGTCCCCCTGATTCTAGGCAGCGCCCTCCAGTTCACGCCGAAGCAAGTGATCGCGCTGATCAGCGCCGATCTCTTTACCTCCGGCCTGGCAACCCTGCTGCAGACGCTAGGCTGGTGGAAGTTTGGCGCACGTCTTCCTCTCATCCAGGGCTGTTCCTTCATCTGCGTCGCGCCCATGATTTTGATCGGCAGCCATTACGGCATCCCGGCCTTGTATGGGGCGGTGATCAGCTGCGGCCTGTTCACCATGCTGGTTGGCCCCTGGTTCAGCCGCATGCTGCGCTTTTTCCCTCCCGTTGTGATCGGTTCCGTGATCACGGTGATCGGGCTATCGCTCCTGCCGGTAGCCGGAGGATGGCTGGGCGGCGGCGACCCCTCTGCGGCCGATTTCGGCAGTTTCGTTCATCTCGGATTGGGCCTGGCAACAATTGTGCTGATCGTGGCTCTCCAGCGTTTCCCCGGATTTCCTGTCGGGGTTTGGCGGCGTTGGCGAGCTTCATGCGGCTTTCTTTACGGAAAGCCGCACACGCGGCCATGTCCAACGCAGCGTGGCAGGAAATCCGGGTTCGGCCGTGGCATGATCGCCAACCTCAGCGTATTGCTGGGGCTGATCGGTGGCACCGCGCTGGCCGCCCTGGCCGGACAGGCCAACTTCAGGCAGGTGCCGGCAACGCCGTGGTTTGCCTTGGCGCACCCGCTGCTCTTCGGTCCACCGCATTTCGTGCTGCTGCCCGCTTTGGTGATGAGCCTTTCCATGCTGGTGGTGATGACCGAGACCACCGGCAACTGTCTGGCCATCGGCGAGATTACCGGCCGCCCCATCGGCCCGGCAACGTTGACCGCGGCCTTCCGCGCAGACGGCCTTTCGACGGTGCTGGGCGGATTGTTTAACAGCTTCCCCTACAACGTTTATTCGCAAAATACCGGTCTGCTGGCGCTATCAAAAGTCAAGAGCCGCTATGCGGTTGCAGCCGGCGGCGGGTTACTGGTCCTGCTTGGATTCCTGCCTAAACTGGCTGCGGTCATCGCCGGGATTCCGCGGCCGGTCTTAGGCGGGGCGTCGATCGTGATGTTCGGCATGACGGCCATGGCCGGCATTGAAGAATTGACCCGGGTCCGCTACCAGGGAACCAATAACGCGATCATCGTGGCCATCTCCTTGAGCGTGGGCGTGCTGCCCATCGCTTCTCCCCAACTCTTTGCCCACGCCCCCGATGCGGCGCGGCTCTTCTTGAACAGTGGCATTTTTCTGACCGCCGCGACTGCGGTGCTTCTCAACCTTTTCTTTTCCTCGAAAACGGAGGCTTGAACAATGGAAGTAACCGAACAGGACTTGGCTTTCCTAAGGCAGGCGATCGATCTGGCACGCAAGGCGCGCAACGACGGCCGCCACCCGTTTGGCTCCTTGATCGTCAATGAACGGGGCGAGACGGTCGTTGCTGCGCGCAACAATGCGGTGCGGCCCAAAGGCGACCCGACCCAGCATGCAGAGATGCTGGCGTGTAGCCAGGCTGCCCGGTTGCTGACCGAAGCCGAGCTCGCCCGGTGCACGCTGTACACCAGCACCGAACCCTGCGCCATGTGTGCCGGCGCGATTTACTGGACGGGCATTGGACGCGTGGTCTTTGCGCTGCCCGAAACCGGCTTGCTGCGCTACACCGGCAGCCATATGGAAAATCCCACCCTCGACCTGCCCTGCCGCGAAGTCTTTGCCCGTGGGCAAAAGCCGATCGTCGTCGCTGGACCTTTGCTGGAAGACGAAGCAGGCAAGGTGCACGAGGGTTTTTGGGTTTCTTGAGAGTTTGCTCCATTTACACTGTCTAGATGACGAAGCCGTCCAAGGTTGACCTTGCCGGTGTGGGCCTGAACGCGACAGACACCCTCATCGCTCTCGCAGATTACCCGGCACGCGGTTCCAAGGTTGAATATCATTCCGCCAATGTGCTGCCCGGGGGCCAGGTAGCGACCGCAGTGGTGGCTTGTCAGCATTGGGGCATGTCGACTCGATATGTTGGAATCCTGGGCGACGACGCCGCGGCGACCCTGCATCAAGAAGCGTTCGCCCGTGCGGGCGTAGAGACGCAGATCGTCACCGTTGAGGGAGGAGCGAGCCCGCAGTCGCTCATATTGGTCGACGGCGGGGGAGAGCGGACCGTTCTTTGCCGTCGCGATCCTCGAGTCACCCTGAAGCCTGCCCATCTGGATCGCCAATGGATCGTGAATGCGCGAGCCCTGCACGTGGATGGCTACGACACGGAGGCCGCGACCGTGGCCGCTGGTTGGGCACGCGCTGCCGGCATACCAGTGATCGCCGATCTGGATGAAATCTATCCAGGTTTGGAAAATCTTCTGGAGAACGTCGACTATCTCATCGTGAGCCGGGATATTCCCTCGCGCCTCATGAACGAACCCGATCTGGAAATGGCCTTGCGTCTCATGCAACATCGCTACGGATGCCGTCTCACCGCAGCGACGCTGGGCCACGACGGGGTGCTGGCTTGGGATGGGAAGCGCTTGCTCCACGCGCCCGCTTATCGCGTTCCGGTGGTCGATACCACGGGTGCTGGAGATATCTTCCACGCCGGGTTTATCTACGGGCTTCTTCAGGATTGGCCACTGGAGAGACAACTCGATTTCGGTTGCGCCGCGGCCGCGATGAATTGCATGGCGGTCGGAGCCAGGGGTGGAATTCAGGCTGTCGAAACGATTGAAGAGTTCATGAAAACGGGTGTGCGGCACGACCCCGCCTACTGCGTTTCGAGCTCAGACTAATCGCTCAACGGCCGAGTTGCTCCAGCGCACGTTGGGCAGCGTTGCGCAAGGAAGGGTCGGGACTCTCCTCCGCCTTCTGACACTGCGCTCTCGCTTCCGCCGTCTTCCCCTCGCGCATAAGAATCAAGCCCAGGCCCAGGTGAGCTTCATAGTTATCGGGGGCAAGCTGAACGCAAACTCTGAGCTCGCTCTTCGCTTCCTCGAACTTCTCCTGGGCGCCGAGTAGATTCCCCAAACTGCAATGCGCATCCGCCAGCTGCGGCTCCAGCCGGATGGCCTGCCGGTACTCAACCGCGGCGTCGTCCGCCTGCCTCTGGGCAAGCAGGATATCCCCAAGATCATCGTGCGTTTGCGCATCGTTCGCGTTGAGTTGAATTGCCTCTCGCAGCTGGGCAATCGCCTGGCCGTAGGACTGCGTCAGCGCCAGCACCAGTCCGTAGCTGCGATGGGCCTCGGCATACTTCGGATCGATCGCCACTGCCCTCTGAAAGTGGTACTCCGCCTCGGGGTAATCGTGAGCACCGGCGAGCACGTTGCCAAGGTTGTTATGGGCTTCGGCAAAATCCGGCTGACTGCGGAGCGCGTCACGGAATCGGGCTTGCGCCTCTACCGGATCGTTCTTCCGGACGGCAACCAAGCCGAGCAGGTTCTGTGCCTCTGGCTGCTCGGGGTTAATCTCCAATGCTCGCCGCAGTGCCTGCTGCGCCTGCGAAAGCATCCCCTGGCGCAAATAGGCATTTCCCAGATCGGCGAAAAGTGCGTCATCGGCCGGAGGCGCCGCAACCGCCTGCCGCAGCACGTCAGCGGCAGCCGCATACGCTCTTTTCCCCATGAGCGCGGCGGCCAACTGCTTGATGGCGGGACGAAACCCCGGCTTCCTGCGCAGCGCCTCCTTGTACCAGCGGATCGCCTCATCGTTTTGCCCGGCCCTTGCATATCCATCTCCCAGTTCAAAGTAGAAGTCCGGCGCAGTGGGTGAGTATTTCAGGATCGCGCTTTCCAAATGTGCCGTGCCAGATGCGGATCCGTGCTTCACTTCGGCGGTTGCGATGTAGAGCTCATTCTCCGCCGTGCGCGGCAGCGGCACAGGATAGTAGGGCACGACTGCTTCGCGTCCCTGCGGTTCATTGGCCACTTCCGCCATCGGCGCAACCAGGTCGCGATCCGGCTTCACGCGCTGGATGTAATGGTCGGTCATCACCACATGCACGACATCATCGGTTCTCCTCTTGGGCATGTGGCACGAGAGGCAGTCCGTTCCCGCAGGCAAACTGGCCTTATGGACGACCGACTGATGGCAGCCCTGGCACACTGCTACGTAGTGTGCCGTGGAAGTCGAAGTACGGTATTCCTGATGCGGATCGTGGCAGGTAAGGCACGTCATCTGGCTCGCGCGAAAGCACGCTGACATGCGCAGGCGATACCCGGCGTGTGCGATCTCGAACCCGTCCCGCCGCCCCGCGGATGCCCGGTCGAAATAAATCTTGTAGTCCCCGATCGGCTCTCCCGGACGATAGGAATCAATGGTGCGGTTGTAGCGGCGAATCTCATTGGGCATCAGGCTGCTGCTGGTCTCAAGATGGCATTGCATGCAGACTTCAAGCTGGCGGTCACGGTCGAGCCGCGCAGGATTCACGATGGTCTGCCGTATCTTTTCCACGGGAGTGTTCGCGGCCAGAGCCGCGCGCACATGTGCGCCGCCCGGTCCGTGACACCGCTGGCAATCGATTCCCTCTGGAATCTCCTTGGGGAACACCGCCAGGCCGCTGCTACTGCGCTCCGGGTAACTCCCTTTAAGCGGCAGACCGTTGTGGCAAAGCATGCACTCGCCGGGGATGGCGCGGCGGAAGTCTTCCTGGCCCTTGCGATCGTAGCCCGGGCTCATCGCCCAGTAGCCCGAGTTCTCGACGTACCAGGAGACCGGCAACTCGATAAGTGTGCCATCGGGACCGCGGTGCAGGTAGCTTCGCGCATGGTTGCCGGACCCGATGACGTAGTCGATTTGCTCTTCGACCACGTTGCTCTCCTGGCCACCGAAGCCAACTTCCGAACGGCGCTGATAAAATTTGCCGTCGTGCTCCACCATTGTGTAGGTGAGGCCCGAAGGCTCGTTATGAACGGTGTTGTGAGTGGTGTAATCCTCGATCGTATTTCCCGTCGTTGGGCGGTAGAAGGAACGACCCATCCCAGTAAGGTGGTATGACTTCGCAATGCCCTGATGGCAACCCGCGCAAGTCGCCGGGTCCACATAGTCGGACTTAGCCTGATTCGAGGCAGGCGCGGTGACCGGACGAGCTTCGGGAATCACCCGCCAGGCGGCGGCAAGCAGGGCGATGCCGCTCAGCACCGTACGCAAGCTGCCGCCGTTCAAGACGTATGCCCTTCCGCTGTGCCGCTCATCGGAGAGAGTCTCGCAGCTTCCCGAGCCAAAGACAAGAAGGTGTTGCCAAGAAGAATTCACGACCTTCTTGCCTTGCGACCGAGTAAGCCAACCAATGCTCTAATAGCTCATGATTTCAGTAAGGCGTCGCGCGGCTTTCTGCGTTCCCATGCTCACGCTGTTTTTGATTGCGCTTGGATGCCATTCGCAAATCGCGCCTACTCCACCGCAGGCGGGCCCTACTTTCAACGCAGAGGCGGTAGCTGGACAGTTGCGAACCATTGCCGCTGCGGCTACACTCGCTGATCTGACGTTTCCCAACTTTCCCGACTATAGCCAGCAGGTGCAGGCGCTGTATCAGTCGGTAAACTATGCGCCGGTATGGGTCCTCGAAGGACAGGCAAAACCCCAGGCCCTGGCCATGATTACGGCCTTCCAAAGCAGTCGCCAGAAGGGGCTTAACCCGGAAGACTACGACGCATCGCGTTGGCCTTTGCGCCTGGACGCGTTGAAAAACTCACCGGGAGATGCAAACACAGTTGCTCATTTCGACGCCGCGCTCACCGTGAGCGTGATGCGCTACATCTCCGACCTGCACATGGGGCGAGTGAATCCAAAGCACTTCAAGCTTGGCTTCGATGTGGAGCAGAAAAAGTACGATCTGCCACAGTTTCTGGCACAGAAGCTCCTCGTGGCAAGCAATGTGCCAGAGGTACTGAACGGAGTCGAACCGCCTTACTACGGATATCAACGTACCGAGTTGGCCCTCCAGACCTACCTGGCGCTTGCGGATAAGGATCACGGCCCGCTCCTGCCCGAGGTGCCAAAAACGCTCGGCCCCGGCGATGCCTATCCGGGGGCGGAGGCTCTGGCACAGCGTTTGCAATTACTAGGTGATCTGCCCCAGGGCCCGCTTCCCGATGCGAAGCCAGGAATTTACCAGGGTGCATTAGTCGACGGAGTCAAGCATTTTCAAACGCGGCACGGATTGGAAGCAGACGGCAGGCTGGGCAAAGGCACGCTGGTTCAGTTGAATACGCCTTTGAGCGTCCGAGTCCAGCAGCTGGACGACGCCTTGGAACGGTGGAGATGGCTGCCCGCGAACTTTTCGCCTCTGCCGGTCGCCGTGAACATCCCCGAGTTCGTCTTGCGCGTATTTTCGCCCGATCACCGTATTGCCATGCGCATGAATGTCGTTGTCGGCAAAGCAGTACGCAATGAGACGCCTGTCTTTGCAGACGAGATGAAGTACATCATCTTCCGCCCCTACTGGAATGTTCCCTTGAGCATTACGCGTGGAGAGATCATTCCTGGAATCCAGAAAGACAGCGGCTATCTGGCGAAAAAGAACTTCGAAGTAACGGACCAGAGCGGCAAAATTGTTACCACCGGAGCAGTGAGTGCCGAGGTATTGGCGCAATTGCGGTCAGGCAAGCTGCTGGTGCGCCAGAGGCCGGGACCGTCGAACTCGCTTGGTCTGGTCAAGTTCATATTTCCCAACGAGCACAACGTATACCTCCACGACACCCCGGCGCAGTCACTGTTCGCTCAATCGCGGCGTGATTTCAGCCACGGTTGCATACGAGTGGGAAAGCCGGCGGATCTGGCAGCATGGCTACTGCGAGACCAGCCCAAATGGACACCGGACGCGGTAAGGGCCGCGATGCAATCCGGCCCGGATAACCAGCAGGTGAACCTTACACCGCCAGTTCCGGTGGTGATTATCTATCTGACCGCGCTAGTTGAGGAAAACGGCGAAGTTTATTTCTTTAACGACATCTATGGCCACGACCAGAGGCTCAATGCAGTGCTGGCCAAGGGGCCGCCTTATCCGTAAGAAGGGAAGGGCTACCAGCGGCGAACGCGGCCTACGTCTACGTGAACAAAATTCGATTGCGCGTAATAGCCCACTCCTCCGCGGCCCATAGACAACGCCGCATCCCGAACCTCCGCGCTGGAAACTCCTGGAACGCGAATATCGATAGCCTTTGCTTCCATGTGCTGGCTATGCTCGGCAACCCCGTGCCCATGTTGCCGCAGGTAGTTATTACTCCACGGGGTCCGATACCCGCAGACTATGTCAATCACGCCGTCGGGGTGTCCCAGCTTGACCATTAGATCGTGCAGCAGATCGAATTCCTTGAGGTCATAATCCTTCACGTCCCCTGTGCGGTGGTCGCGCAGAAAATGGTCCAATTCCGCGATACGGTCCGGCAAGTATTGATTACCGATCCGATAGACCACATCAATATGTTCGCCCGTGTGCAGGTGATAGAGCCGCAGCCTGTAGGAAGGAGCATCCGCTTGCGTGCCAACGTTAGCAGCGCCAGATGGGAGCACACCCAGCAATGTAAAGAAAACAAACAATTTAGCGGCAGCGGAGCCCTTAAGTGCCATGCCTGTCTCACCCGTAGAAGAATCTCTTTCATTATAACGGTCACCCATAGGATGGCCGGGAGCTTTGCCGGATGGAAAAGATCCAGGTTTTTGGAATCGGATGTAACCTCTGTAGCGTAAGTTCGTCACAATACCGGACGGAGGTCTGTATGTTCAGTTCCTTTGCGATACGTAATACCTTGGTTGCTCTTGTGATGGCCTTCGCTGCCTCTATCGGTTGCAGCGCAGCTGCCAGGCCGCCGATACCCCCTCCGGCAAACGATAGTCCTCTTGCCCAGAGCAAGGGAAAGCAGACCGCAGTTTTTGCCGGCGGCTGCTTCTGGGGCACCCAATCGGTCTTTGAGCGTGTTAAAGGCGTGATCTCTACGACCGCGGGGTATTCAGGCGGATCAGCATCCACCGCGACCTACGACCAGGTGAGTGAAGAGAATACCGGCCACGCAGAATCGGTGAAGGTGATCTTCGATCCCTCGAAGATCACCTACGGCCAGCTCCTGCGCATCTTCTTTTCCGTCGCTCACGATCCTACCCAACTAAATCGCCAGGGACCGGACGTGGGTTCGTCTTACCGCTCGGTTATTTTCTATACCAGCGACGAGCAGCAAAAGCTCGCAAAAGCCTACATCGCGCAACTGGATGCGGCCAAAATCTTCCCCAAACCGATCGTGACCGAAGTCGTTCCCCTGAAGGCCTTTTACGATGCCGAGTCCTATCACCAGGACTATGCACTGCACAATCCGAACAATCCTTACATCATGGTGTGTGATCGCCCGAAGATCGAGGCGCTCAAGCAGCAGTTCCCGGAGTACTTCAAGGACTACCACGGTGAATAACGCTCAGGTGCGCCAGTTTCCTAAGAGAACCCGTCCAGTTCCTACGGAGTTCTCTTAGGGCACACCCGCCTTTAACCGCGGAGGGAACTGCTTCCCTCTGAACCGGCTTTTCCGCCGCCGCAACTGAGCGCAACGTCCTGAAGAGACAGTCTTTCTTATTGACCCTTGCCAAGGCGCCGGAAATATTCAGCCACTGCTTCTTCGTAGCCGGCCGGCACCGGGGGTTCCTTCGTCGTACGAACCTGCCCGGATTGCTGGTCGTCTGAATCGTGGCGCAGTTGCAGCTCCAGTTTGTCGACTCCGCTGAGCACCTCGGTGTGCAGTTGCTCGACCATCGCCGGATTACCCGGGAAGCGCTTCGGGTCGAGGCGCTGCATCTCGCGCACCAGGTCCTGAATCTCTTTGAGCGCCGTGGGGTCATTCTGGGCCAGGTGGTGCAGCTGGTTCAGCTCCGACAACCCTTGCCGGTAGGTAGCTTCCGGATCGGCGGGTATGGGTGAATTATCAGGAGCAGCGGCCCTGCCTGACCGGTCGAAATGATTGTTCCCGGTGTTGATGTTATTCCAGGCAGTGCCCACCGCCCCGCCGCCAGAGCGCCAACCGCCAACGTCGCCGCTTAAGTTATCCTGAGCGACCTGGTTCCCCCCGCGTTGGTTCCCGCCACCGTTCTGAGCGATCTGAGAGCCTGGGCCACCGCGGCTGCCCCAACTCCCTTGACGTTGACCAAACTGTCCACTCTGACCGGGCTGTCCACCCTGTCCCTGCTGTGCCTGCTGTTGTCCGCCCTGGCCCTGCTGCTGACCGCCCTGGCCCTGCTGCTGACCGCCCTGTGCCTGCTGTTGTCCGCCCTGTGCCTGCTGTTGTCCGCCCTGGCCCTGCTGTTGTCCGCCCTGTCCCTGCTGTTGTCCGCCCTGTCCCTGCCGTTGACCAGGTTGCCGCCCCAATGGATTTTGCCCCCGCCCCGTCAAAGACTCGATCTGGCTGCGAAAACGTTCTACATGATCGAGCGCAGCGGTTTGCTCACCCTGGCCTTGCGATGGTTTGCCCGGACCCATCCCCTGTTGCGCCTCGTGGACCTGTTGGCTCAACTGATCCAGACCCTTGCTGATACCCTCCTCCGTTCCATTCGAGTTGGGATTGACTCCGCGGCGGAGCCAGTCGGCAGTTCGCTGTACGCGGTTCGTCAGATCAGTCTGGTCCATGCCGCCCAGCGCGTCGCGCAACTTCGAAGCTGCTTGCGGCTGCGTCGGCGCCAACTCACGAGCCTCATTCCGCAAATTCTTTTCCAGCTGAGAAAGGTCGTCAGACAGTTGCTGCCGATCCTCCGCCAGCTTGTTGCGCTGCTGCAGCCTCGCTGTATAGTCCGCCTGGCTCGAAGCCTCCCCACGGCCAGCCAGCCCGCGAATGCGATCGGCCTGGGCATGTTCTTCCTTGCTCAGGCGGTCGCTTTCCCGGGAGAGCGAATCCAGCTTGCCCGTAGCCTGTTGTTGCTGCGTAGCGCTCATAAGGCTTGCCGCCTGGCGGAGTTGATCAGCCGCTTGCTTCGCGGCGTCCGCACTCTGCTGTTGCCCGGCGCTACGCTTCATCTCTTGATCAGCCTCGCGCAGCCGGTTCAACGCCTGAGTCACGCGAGGATCGCTCGCTCCTCCGTCAGCATTCGATTGGGCTCTCGAACCCCCGGCCCGAGATTGGGAAGACTGCCCACCGGAAGACGATCCGCTCGACGAGCCACCGCCGCTCTGCTGTCCTTGCTGTCCCTGTTCACTCGCCTGACCCTGTTGTCCTTGTTGTCCCTGTTGCTGCTGGCCACCCTGACCTTGCTGATCGTTCTTGGGCTGACTGTTCTGGGCCAGCTGCTCCATCTCCTTCTGCAGCTGCTCCGCTTCGCGGCGCAGCATCTCCTGCTGCCAGCGCTCCTGCATAGTTTGCGGGTTGTTACGCCGCTGCTGGGCCAGCTCTTCCTGGCGATGGGCGAGGGCATCGAGTTTCTGCAGCGCATCGTCGACCGCTTTAGCTTTCTGTTCTGCCGCAGATCCGGTTTGCGCGGTCTCGTACTGGTTCTTCTCGGTGTCGAGTTCAAGGTCGAAGAGGCTGGCAAGATCACGGCCCGCGCCACCACCTCCTCCGCCACCACCGCCGCGCTGCTGGCCGAACGCAACCTCTATCTTGCGGAAGGTCGCCTCGGCGCGCAGCAGGTATTGCAGTGCTTTTTGTTCCGCCGGGATCGCATCGTGCCATTGCATTTGCTTCAGCTTGTCCGACGATGGAGTCATGGCTGCGGCGGCGGCTTGCATGTCATGCCCGAAGCTGTTGAATTCCTCATTCGCAGACGACAAATCCCTGCTATCCATGCGCGCTGCCAGGGCCAACGCCTGCTCCTGCAGTTTGCTCTGCACTCCAGACAAGAACTTGCCCGCTTCCGCCGAGTCCTTAGGTGTGGCTCCCTTCTCGTTCTGGCGCTTCCAGGTCGCGGCGATCAGCTCCTTCTCGCGTTTGGAGATGTCCGTCTGGCTTCCCGCACCACCACCGCCGCCGCCTCCACCTCCGCCCATCTGCTGCGATTGCGAAAACTCGCGTTCAAATGGGTCGGCCTGGATAAACGACATGTCGGTGCGTGCCTCCGCGTGTCCATCCTTTGCCGTGGCGTACAGGCTGACCAGGTCGCCGGGAACCAGCTTGAAATCTTCCAGGCTCAAAGTAGCCGAACCATCCGCGCTCTTGGCGCCCGGCTTCTGCAACAGGTCGATAGTCTTCTCCGGTCCACCGTTCACCGAATAATGAAGACTCATCTTGTTCAAGCCGAAATCATCCGAAGCCTTCACGCCGACTGTGACTTCTTCAATTGGACTGGCGCGGTAGTCGCTCATAGGACGATCGATGGCGATTTGTGGTGGATTCGCTTTGTCGGTAGCGATGAAGTAATCCTCTGACAGGCGCACCGGCTGGCCCTGATCAAGCGCGGCAACATGGTACGCGCCATCTTTCTGCATGAGGATGGAACCCTTATAAACATTGCCCTCGCCGCCGCTGAGCGCAACCTGCTTTCCGTCGTCGAGCGTGAGTTGGCCGTTGCGCAGCGGGTGGTCCATCTGCACCGTCAACTCTGCATTCGTCCCTTCGATCGCGCGCAGGTCCCCACCGTGCTCCTCCGTAACCGCAGGCATGCCCGTCCATTTCGGATAGTGGTAGGTCACCTTCATTTGCTTGACCGCGGGCAAATCCACCACCCGAACCTTGAAACGGCGCGAGGTCAGGTGGTCGGCCTGAACGTAATATTCGACATCTTCAGGGAGGCCGGCGAAGAGGAACTGATAATTGGAGGAACCAGGAGCAACCGCGGCATCCAGCTGAGGCTGCATAGCGACCGGCTCCCAGGCTTTACTCCGCGAGCTCTGGTAATGCGCAAAAAGCTGCACCTTTCCCGGTTTCAGGCCAATCACCTGCGCCGTCACCAGTTGATCGCTGTTGCGCCGCACGGCAACGTTGCCGGGGGTAACTCGAATGTCGTAAAGCGGTGCAGCCTTGGGCCCGGTCCAGAGCAGCGACGCGCCATAGCCCAGGTATCCGGGACCCGCGGCAATCAGCCACCCCAGTACGGCCAGGCACGCGAAGCCTGCACCCGCTAGAAAATACAGGCGGTTGTTAGGCGCCAGGTTTGCCGGAGGTACGTCTTTGGCCACGGCAAGCGTATCCGCGGCCAGCAATTCGAGGAAAGGATCGTTTCCTCGTTTTTCCCGGTCGTCGAAGGTGAGCAATCGCTGCTGAAATTCAGGGTAGGCGGATTCGGCCACCGCCGTGGCCCGTCCACGCGTAAGGCGCCGCATGGGCAGCGCAAGGCCGAAGGCCGCGGCTAACGCAAGGACGACCAGCAGCAGCGAGCGAGCGCCAGTAAGGCCACGCACCGGAAAGGCGAACGCGTTCAGAAGGAGAACAAGAAAAACGGTTGTGATCAGTGCCGTGGCCATGAGTATGGCCACACCACGCAGCGATACACCCAGACGCAACCGCTGGTGCAATTGCCGGATATAGAGGTTGAGCCTGTCCTGATTGCTCATGCCTCCTCCCTCTGTGTGCCGAGGTAGCGGCTGGCAACGATGGACTCGGCAACCGCCGCCACCAATACAAGCAGCATAACGTACCACCAGACGCTATGGGGCGTATATTTTTCCTGCACGTAACCCGCCGCAGCCGACGGAGCGGCAGTCGCCGAGCCTTTACCCCACAGTTGCAGCAGATCGTTCGCGATGGGCTGCAAGTCAGATTCCCGGGCGTCAGGATTCACGCCAATCAACGCAGTGTGGCCATTCGCGAAGCGGATCTGGTAGAACCCCGCGTGCGCCAACTGGAACGACTGTGCTGAGGCGGCCTCGGCCAGCGACAAAGCGCGACGGCCATCAGGGCCGATGATCTCGACTCCGAGTGATGGATTGCCGGCTCGAGCCGCAGCCGTGCGCAGCGGAACATACGAATCCACCAGCCTGCTGCCACTGATGCTGTCGCTTCCCGCAAGATAGCGTGCGGTTCGATCAACAAACGCTACAAACGCAGGACGAACCGGCAGATCGTTGGTGAGGTTGTCGAATCCGGAGGCAAACAGTAGCACGTGGCCCTCCCCAATCTGCTTCTCCATCAGCAGTGGTGTTTGATCGGTGAGCCGCACGATCACGCGCGCCCCATCCGCGTTCACGCCCGCAACGTAATAGATCTTCAGGTCGGTCCATCCCGCCGCGTCATTCATCACCGGGTGCGTAAGGTCGGTCTGGCCGATCAAGGCAGAGCCATCCCGCGAATAAGAATGTGCGTCCGATGAAATTCCGCCGAAGATGGGAATGCGCGCATGGTGTGCGGCCGACGTTCCGGCTGCAATCAGGACACTGCCGCCGCCACGCACGTACCGCATCAGGGCATTCTCAAAGATGGAGGGCAGCGCAACTGCGTCGGAAAGCACCACAAAGGCGTACTTCGAGGGATCAATGTCGGTGGATTTTTCGCTATCGATGGATTGCAAAGTAAACGATGCCTGGCTCGCTGCCGCCAGCGCCGCGCCAAAGTAGAGAGGGGACCGCGCATCATTCGCCTGGTGTACGAACAACACTCGCTCCGGATCAGCCCGCTTGACTGAGAACACGCTGATATCGTCTGCTGGAAAGCCATCGGCGGAATCGATCTTGACCGCGCAATGGTTGAGTCCATAAGGCACGTCGAGCGATGGAAACTCGACCGTCGCCCGGCCATTCGCCGGAATATCCACTTTGCTGAGTGGCCACGCTGTTGCCGTTGACTACCAGGGTGACCGTTCTCGAGGCAGCCGGAGTTCCATAACCGGCAATCACTGCCTGCACATGCGACTTCTTCGGATCTTTCGCGTCCGCAACCTGCGCCGGGGCATGGATGCTTTCTACCGTCCAATTCGGCGTGAGTGCGCCGGCGGGGTGCAGCACAACCGTCACATTCGCAGGGAGTTGCATATCGGCAAAGTTTGCCGGCACGCCCGTCTTCTGCATATCGCTGAACAGGTGCAACTCCACCGGCGTTCGCACCGTCTCCACCAGCGCGCGGACGCCGTGCGCCAGCTCGCCCAGATTCGCGCGCGAGTCTCCGGGCTGAATGCTCTCCACTGCAGAACGCAGGGCCCCTGCATCCTGGATGGGTTGGGTCAAAACTGCCAGCCGGCCGCCCAGGGCCATGACCTCGGCACGCTGTGACCGGGGTCTCGATGCCAATAACTGCACGGCCCCTTGCTTGGCATCCGTAAATCGTGATCCGGCCTTCATGCTGAAAGAGTTGTCGACCACGATCAGCAACAGTTTGCTGTTCGCCCCGCCCGCCTTCAGCCGGATAAAAGGATTGGCAAATGCAAGCACCAACAGCAGCAGCAATGCCGTGCGCAGAGAAAACAGCAGCAGGTAACGCAGCCGGCGGTGGCGTGTGGAGCTTTGCGTGCCGCGCTCAAAGAACATGAGCGAGCTGAATGGCTGGGGCGGAACAATGTGGCGGCGTAGCAGATGGATGTAGATGGGCAAGCCAATCGCCGCCAGGGCGCCCAGGAACCATGGATTGAGAAAACCCATCATCGCCCTCCCTGGCGAATGGCGAGGTACTCACGCAGCGTGGTGTCCAGCGGTTGGTCGGTCACCAGCAGGTGGTAATCCATGCCCGCGCCGCGCGTGCGGCTGCTCAGTTGCTCGATATGGTCGTCGATCTTCCGGCTGTACTCGGTGCGCGTGTACTCCGGGATCACTTCCATTCGCTGTTCCGTCTCCAGGTCAACGAGGATGGCCGGCCCGCGCAGATCGGGTCGAATCTCTTTCGGATCGAGCACATGAAACAGCACCACCTCGTTGCCGTGGTAGCGCAAGGGCTCAATGGTGCGCACGATGACGGCGGGATCTTCGTAGAAATCGGAGAACATGATCACAATGCCGCGGCGGTGCAGAAGGTTCTGGAAGTGCAGCAATGGCTTGTTAAAGTCCGTGCGGGCGTGCGGCTCCGCTTGCTCGAGGCCGGCTAACAGCCGGTGCAGCTGGCCTTGCCGCGTGGAGGGCCGGATGTAGTTGCGCACCTCATCGTCAAAGACAATGAGCCCTGCCGCATCCCGCTGATTGTGGATGGCGAGATAGAACAGCGAGGCGGCTGCGAAGCGGGCATAATCCATCTTGCTCGGCCTGGCTTGGCTGGAGGTGTAATCCATCGAGTTGCTGGCGTCGAGCAGGATGGTGAGCTGGCTATTGGTATCCCCGCGATAGCGTTTCAGGTAGCAGCGCTCGGTGCGGGCAAATAAATTCCAATCGACATGGCGCAAATCGTCCCCGGGCGTATAGGCGCGGTACTCGGCGAACTCCGAACTGAAGCCAAAATCCGGAGAGCGATGGAGACCGGCGACGAAGCCATCGACTACCGTCTTGGCGAGCAGGTCAAGGCTGCTGATACTGGCCAGTACACCGGGATCGAGAAAGCGCTGCAGCATCAGGCCTCCTTGGGCGGCGGCATGTGTTCGATCAGGCGACGGAGAATCTCATCGGAGTCCACGCGCTCGGACTCAGCATGAAAGTTGAGCAGGATGCGATGACGCAGCACCGGGATGGCAAGCGAGGTGACGTCGTCATAGGTGACGTGGTAGCGGCGGCGGGAGAGTGCACGCGCCTTGGCCGCCAGCACAATAAACTGCGCCGCGCGAATGCTGCCGCCGTAGTTGACATACTTCTTTACGAAGTCAGGCGCGTTCTCGTTTTTGTATCGGGTCGCGCGCACCAGGTTGACGACATACTTCGCCACCGGTTCGCCGATGGGCACCATGCGGACCAACTGCTGGAAGTCGAGCAACTCCTGGGCAGTGGTAACCGGTTCTACCCTGGCCACGCGGGTCGTTGTGGTAAGGTCCACAACTTTCAGTTCGTCGCTGGCGCTGAGGTAGTCGAGTATGGTGTTGAACAGGAAGCGGTCGAGCTGCGCTTCGGGTAGTGGGTAGGTTCCTTCGAGCTCAATCGGGTTCTGCGTGGCCAGCACGAAGAAGGGAGCGGGCAGTGGATAAACGTGGCCGCGCACGGTGCAGGATCGTTCCTGCATGGCTTCGAGCAAGGCTGCCTGCGTCTTAGGCGGCGTGCGGTTAATTTCGTCGGCCAGCACGATGTTGCCAAAGATCGGGCCCTGGACGAAGGTCCATTTCCGATGTCCCGTGGTGAGATCTTCTTCAATAATGTCCGTGCCGGTAATATCGGAGGGCATCAGGTCGGGTGTGAACTGGATGCGTCGAAACGTCAGGCCCAGCGTCTCCGCAATAGTGCGCACCATCAGCGTCTTGGCGGTGCCGGGCAGGCCGGTGATCAGGCAATGCCCACCGACGAAGAGCGCGGTAAGAATTTGGTCCAGCACATCCTCCTGGCCGACAATTACCTGGCGCACCTGGGCGAGAATGCCATCACGGACCGCATAAAACCTCTCGATGCGCTGTTGCAGCTGAGCTGCGTCCTGGCTAAGTTCAGGGATCGTCACCATCGGCAATTTCCTTCCTCTCGACTACACGGTTTAAAGGTGAACTAGAGCATCAGCTGAAAAGAAAGATCGAAACCGCAGATCCCTCCACTCCCGTCAGTTCGTTTTAGGCGAATCCTTCTGTTCCGGGTGTTCGATCTCCAACAGCAACTTCTGCGCCGGGCGATACCCCGGCGCGGCTTCCAGCGCAGCGAGCACGCTTTCCTCGGCCTTGTCGCGTTGTCCTGCCGCGTAATACGCCTGGGCGAGGCTGAACTGCGCGCCCGCCTTGTCGAGCGGGTTCAGCGCCACCAAAGCGGTATACTCGCGAATCGCTCCGGGGTAGTTTGCTTGTGCAAACCACAGATCACCCAGATGACGGTGTAGATCTTCATCATGCACCGGGTAGATATAGTTGATGCGGTCCAGGGTCGCGGCGGCTTCTTTAGGTTCGCCCAACTCCTCCTCGAGCCCGGCAAGCTTTTTCAAAGTGCCCGGGTCGTCGCCGCCGACCTTCTCATACACAGTAAGCGCGGTCTCCGCGGCCTTCTTATCACCCCTGGCCAAGTACGCGCTGGCAATGAATTCATAAGGGTTGGCGGCCCCAACGTACTCGGGATACATGCGGCGGACGGCTTCCCCCTCCTGGATCACGGCATCATTCTGATTCTGTTTCGCCGCCTCTACCAGTTGTTCCAGCGCTTTGCGCGACTGTTCAAAGTTGGCCGCCTGCGCCCCATACTTCTTGTCTATCCACTGCAAGTATTGTTTATCGAATTGTTCCGGAGAAACGCCAAGATCGTCCTGAATGACCTGGGGAGTGGTTTTGAGTTGCGCGTAAGAATGGACCATATCCAGCAACTTGTCCTCGCTCCACTGGCTGTGGATGTAGTCGCAAATGCTCCCTGCCTCAAAATAAGAGACAACCACCTGACTTGGATATTCCGGAAAGATAAACCCGCGGTCCAGCTTCGCCACCGGCAACAACTTCTTATCGCGGATAGCGACCAGGATCTCCGGCGACACACGGTCACCCCACTCCGGCGACACCTGGGTCTCCTCGTGCACCGCGAGCCCTTCTGTAAACCAGCGCGGCACCCGATGATTTGTGGCGGAGAGAATATAGACGTGGCTCATCTCGTGCCAAAGCGTGCTTCCCCAGTTGAAATCGCCAGGCTTGTGCGCCGAGGGGCTATCCATCGCTACCACTTGCCCGAAGGTGACGCCGAGCGCGCCCAGGCCGGGCATTCCCATGGTACGCACAGCAAAGTCCTCGTGGTTGGGATAGACCTCAACCTGCACTGGGCCGGTGAGCTTCATCTTATATTTCTTGTCGTAGGTAGCGATGATGCGTTGCAGCTCCGCCTCAAAGTAAGGGTGCAACAGATCCGCTTCGCTCTTGCCCAGCCGCAGGATGGTGCCGTTCTCTTTATAGGTGACGAAATTCTTGTAGCTATCCAAAAGCCGCAAGCTGTTCACCGTCTCAGCATCGCGGTAGCCGTTGTTGTAGCACATCTCCAATTGTTGGAAGGGCTCATCTTCCTGGCCAAGCCGCATCAGCCCGACACCTAATTGGGAACGAGCCGGCCAATATTTGGGATCGGCCTCGATCGCCTTGCGGTCGTAAGCGATGGCGTCTTCAAAGCGGTAGTTGAGCTCGAGATAATGAGCTATGTGGACGTAGCCCTCAGCGTAGCCAGGGTTCACTTTCTTTATCTTGTCCAACCACACGTCGGGGGACCGGTCCGCCAGCAACTCAACCGCAGCGTGGACGGCCATCGCGTTCAGCGCGTCGGGCGACAGACGGAGTGCCTCATCGGCCTCAGCGATGGCATGTTCCGTATCCGCGTTTTCCAGTGCAAGGTTGGCCGCAAATTCATGCGCTTCCACCAGCTTGGGATCAAGCGCCAGGGCTCTGCTTACATAGTCTGTGGCCTTACCGTCGAAGCCATCCGCGCTGACGATTGCGAGTCCTAAATAGGCCTGCGCATTCCTGGGATCTTTCTGCAATGCCTCCTGGAAGAGGCCCACTGCATCCGTGTTATTGAATCGCTGGTGCAGCAGCATTCCCCAGCGAACCTTATAGAGAGGGTCGCTCTCAGCCGGGGCAGTAGCGATCCTGAATTGCTCGTTTGCCTGGTCATACTGTTCCAGCCCCCAGTACCCTTCCGCCCGGTAGTAGGCAGAGTTGCTGCGCACCAGTGACTCAAAGCAAGCTTGCGCCTCGGTCTTCTGGCCATGTTTGCGCAGAGTCTGACAGCTATCCGGGGTCGCAGCCCAGCAAGAGCTGATGCTTCCCAGCACCATCATCAGCACAGCAGCGGATTTTTGTTTCCAGTTCATTTGTCCAGTTCCTGTTGCACCTGCGCCAGTTGCACCAGCGCCGCAGTCAGCTGCTGCTTATACTCGGCGGGGTCCATGGCAGCCTTCTGATATTTGAGCGCATCAATTTTCTGTTCCAGATCTTCCTTCTTCGCCAGCAGCGCCTGCTTCGCGGGATCGTTCGCTTGCTTCTGGGCCGCGCCAATGCGCAGCACGGGAAAACTCGCCAGCAGCACCCCTTCGCTCTTTGACGGCTCGCGGACTGGTTCGTTCTTGCCCGTGTCCTCAAAGATAGGATGCTCCGTCGCCAGCCGTTTTTGCGATTCATAGAACGCCGCCGTCTTCCGTTGCGCGTAAGCGAATGCCTCCATGGCGCTAATGGAGTCGCTCTTATCCAGATCGGCTGTGGGGTCCTGCAGCGCCTCCACCCAGTAGCGCGCAAAGACCGTAGCATTTTTCTCCGTGCCGTTCTTGGTAGCAGCAATCACCCCGCGCCCCGGTTTTTCGAGCGCCGCCACTGATCCGCCGCTGGCGCTGGTCGTGTTGACAATCAGCTGCCGCCTGGCGGGAATGTGATCGCAGAGGCTGGCGAGGTCCTGTGCAGTGATATCCGGGCCAACCAGGTTGAACTTGTAGTCCGTGCCATCGTACGATCCATGCCCGATCAGGATAAGCACAAAATCGTCCTCGGGCCGCGCATCGCGGGCAATGGAGGCAAGCGTCTGCGTTAGCTGCGCTTTCGTAGCCTGGCTTCCGGTCAGTGTAAAGACATGCGCGCTACTGCCGGAGGCTTTGAACAATTTATCCAGGTCCCTGGCGTTGGCGGTAAATCGCTGCTCGTAATCCGGTTCGCCCCCAAGTCCTGCGACCGTAACGTAATAGACGCTCGCGTGCGCGGAGAGAGCGGACATCAGCAGCCACAGCAAGGCTAATTTCATACCACACCCCACTTGCGCCGCAGCAGCCATTCCGCCGCCATAAGCAGCAGCAGCCACAGGAACACTACCGGCATGTTCCATAGCTCTTTGATATCTCGCGTCGAGATGCCGGCATCCGAGTACGAGATTTCGTTGGGCAGCCGGCTCAATTCGTCCGGCCTCCAATAGCGTCCGCCGGTTTCTGTTGCCAGCTTTTCCAGTAGCTCGCGGTTCTGCACCGTGTGGAAGTTCTCTGCAACTCCATCGATTCGTTCAAAGGGAAAGGTGTCGCTGCCCAGCTCCTGCGATCCTCTCTCCGCCGTAACCTCAGCCAGGTACGAGCCGGGTTTTTCCGCAGTCCACGCCGCGTGAAAGACTCCGGGATTGTCTGCGGCCGGCGTCATGTCCAACATCACCGAGATGCCGTTCGGCCCAATGAGATGCGCCGTCACCTTGGCATCGGGAGCGGGCATGTATTCCTTATCGCGCACATTTGCCGAAAGCTCAATGTGGCCGTCATCCATCAGCGTATGATTCGCAGCCGTCACCACCACTTGTCCCGGCGAATCCAGCACCAGCCAGCGCAGCAGCTGCTGCCAGAAAAGATCGTGTGCCGGGTCCCCCAGCGGCTGGCTCATCTGCCAGCGCCATGTGCCCGAGGTGGCCATCACCGCAGTCCGGCCGCGGCCGTAATTCTGCGTCACCAGCAACGGCAGCTTACGCCCGCCGGCGTTCATCTGGATTAACACCGCCGCGCCAGGCTTGGCCGTGCCCGCGTCCTGGTAGTCCATCAGGTAGGTCAGCTTCTTCCAGCGCTCGATGTTCTTTGCCGGGTCATCCATCAGGCGCGTGATCGGACTATCCGACCCGGCGGCCGTAAGCTCCACCGTCGCCGGATCGCGGTGGAACGTGTTCCTGCTGCTGGGGAGATAAGTCGGCAGCAAATCCACCAGGCTCGAGCCGCTCCATCCGCCATCCCCAAGAGCAAAGCGGCCGCCCAGAAAGAGCAATCCACCGCCGCGGCGGTCAACGAACTCGCGCAGCAATTCCTGCTGCAAGGGGGTAAAGTACCCCGCCTCTACCGAGCCCAGGATGATGCCCTGGTAACCAAAGAGATCTTCCGGGCGCACCGGAAAACCATTTGCCAGTTCCTTCGGATCGCTGATCCCTTGCCGGTAGATCTTGTTCTCCGTCGTGCGCAGCATGGAGGCCACCTGCACGATCTTGTCATCGTCCTCGGCCCGGCGGATGAACTTGTACTCCCATCGCGGCTCACCCTCGACATACAGAATGCGCCGTTTGTCATCGGTCACGCCCAACAGCCGGGTGACTGCATTGTTGGCCAGGTTTTCTTCATTGGCCAGCGGTCCAAGCGTGAAGCGCAAACTCTTGACCCCGGCATCTCCCGGGCTGAAAAAGATCGTTTCCACCTGGGTTGCACCGTCGGCGCCAAGCGTGATCTCACGGGAATCAAGCGTCTTGTCTCCATCCCGAACGGCCAGAATCGCTTTGCTTCCCGCATAGCCCCTTTGATGGAAGGTAACCGTAGCCGGGATGCGCGAACCGGCCATGGCGCGCGAGGTTACCCTCACGTCGTTCAGCTCAACATCGTGCGCCGCCTGTTCTTTGCCGAAGCCGACGGTATGCACCGGTAAGCGGCGATTGCGCAGCGCATGGATGGTTTCGAGCGCCAGGTCTCCCGACCCGTCCAGGGAGTTCTCTGAGCCGTCGCTGAGCAGCACAACCGCGCCCACCGGCAAATCGGAGGTCTCGGTTACCAGTTGCCTCAAGCCGTCATTGATGTGGGTGGCGGGGGCGGTGGGCTGTATTTCCGTGAGCGTCGCAGCCCGGGCTACCCGGCTGTCAAGCCGGTAGAGCCGGACCTGAAACTTTTTTTGCAATCCCGCCAGCACGCCGCCCTCGAGCGCTTTTTCCGCCGCAGCCTCCCGCGTAAGCTTGCCGTCGCCATCGGCGATCGCCATGCTGCGTGAATCATCGAGCACAACCGCGATTACGTTTTGTTGCGGCGCCAGCTCGGCCACGGTCATCGCCGGCTGCCAAAGCAGTACCAGCACCGTGGCGATGAGCAAAGACTGCAGCAGCCAGACCGCGCCTGCGCGCCACTTGCTTATATTGGGCGCGGCCTGGGGCAGCCGCGACCGGATGAGCACCGCCAGCCCGGCCGTCGGACGCAACGATAAGCAGCAGCAGCACCCAGCCCGGCCACGCGCCCAGCAGGACAAACTGGCCTTTGGAAAACACCGGGATCGGGTACTTAAAGAAAAATTGAAACATGGTCCGAAGTTTCCCGCGGTCGATCAATCATTGCTGAGAACTGCTGCCAGTACTACGCGACACGCGGCGAAAGCTTCAATGCGTCATGCCGTAAACGATGTAGTTCAATGCCACCCGGAACGCCATGGATGCGAACGGTTCGGGGTAATCCGGATCGTCCGCCCATTCCCACGCGTCGCCCAGGTGCATGTTGTGACAGATGGCGACCATGATACGGCCTTTGTCATCGCGGATAGCGCGCCATTTGGGCACGTAGCCGTCTTTTTCGTACGTCCTGCCGGTGTCGTATATATTGTTCCCCGGGGATCTGCATGCGCTCATCCAGGTCATAAAGCACGTGGAAGATCTCGTCCTTGCCGTCCAGGTCTTCGACCGGCCGGTCGGGAAAGACCTCGCGCATGCCATTCATAAAATCTTCCCAATCGGCGGTACCGTGGAAGTCGTCCACCATCAGGAAGCCGCCTTTCAGCAGGTATTCCCGTAGACGCTTCGCTTCCTCGTCGGTAAACGACCAAGTCTGTACCTGCACCGCATAGA
Source organism: uncultured Acidobacteriaceae bacterium (assembly GCA_963721125.1). Taxonomy (GTDB): domain Bacteria; phylum Acidobacteriota; class Terriglobia; order Terriglobales; family Acidobacteriaceae; genus PALSA-350. The sequence goes on from CAVRHZ010000003.1 coordinate 105,725, forward strand.
TCCAGGGATAGTTAAAAATCTCGTCGGAATCGAGGTTGACCACTTGCTCCGTAGAGCGGCCCTGGATCCGTGTCAGGCGTTTCATCGCCAGCAGAACCTGGCGGTCTGCCTTGGGATAGTCGCGCGACCAGGAGTGGCGCCAGCCGTAGCCGCCGAACCCCGTAACCACCGTAACCGCCCGCGAAGCCGCTGCCGACGGCTGCGTTGTAGCTCAGACGCGACCAGTAAAACTCCGCCTTTACGTTGGTCTCCGCATCGTCCCCGAAGCCGAAGTCCGCCGTCCGCTGGTAGGCGTAGAGCGCGGAGCACAGCGCCATCCCGACGAGCGCTGCCGAACTGGCTTGCAGGAGCTTCATGAGCAGAATCCTACGGCGCGTGCCTTGAGATTACCAGAATGTCTGGGGCTCTCGTCTGATAGACGCAGCCGAAGATGGAGTAGTTTGTAGCCCCATCCAAATGTGCAGCGGGCCGCCCTGCTTGCAAGCCCTCTTGCCCCGTGAGACGATCTCCTCAGGTCAGGCCGAGGGGGCAGTTTTTTGAAGCGGCGGGACTTCATGAAGATTGGCGGTGCGGCCATAGCCCATGCGGGAGCCGCCACGCTGCTCGCCCAGGCCCCGCAGATGCAGATGGGCGCTGGGGCGGCCACCAATGAAACCAGCAAAGCGGATTACACCCTCCGCATCGCTCCTGTCACCGTGGAGCTCACACCCGATCACATTCTCAGCACCATCGGGTACAACGACACTTCGCCCGGGCCGGTCCTGCGAATGCGCGAAGGCAAGACCGTAAGCGTGGACGTAATCAACGATACGGATGTACCAGAGTTGGTGCACTGGCACGGCATGTTGATCCCCGCGGATGTAGACGGAACAGAGGAGGAGGGCACACCTCCGGTGCCTGCGCGTGGCAGGCGCCGCTACCAGCTGACGCCGCGTCCGGCCGGATCGCGCTGGTACCACTCCCACGCCATGGCCGAAGCCGACCTGCATCGCGGCACCTATACCGGACAGTTTGGTTTCGTCTACGTCGATGGGGGCAATGACCCCGGACAATACGACCAGGAGATTTTTCTCTCCTTGCGTGACTGGGAGCCCTTCTTCACCAGCAGTATGGAAGATGACGATGATGAAGGCCATGGAGGTCCCCAGCCCGAGCGGCCCGCAGTGCTGAACACCGATCCCAACGGCCTCGAAGTGAATTCGATGACCTACTCCATCAATGACAAGTCATTGGGTGCGGGGGAGCCGATTCGTGTGAAGCAGGGCCAGCGGGTGTTGATACACCTGCTCAATGCGAGCGCGATTGAGAATCGCCGCATTGCCTTCCCGGGCCATCAATTTCAAGTGATTGCGTTGGATGGCAACCCGGTGCCGGTGCCGCAAAAAGTGGATAGCATTCTGCTTGGCGCCGGGGAGCGAGTCGACGCAATCGTCGAGATGAACCAGCCCGGGGTATGGATCCTGGGCGCCACCGAGGAAAGAATTCGTAACACCGGTCTGGGCATCATCGTGGAATACGAGAATCAGCATCGCCAGCCGCAATGGGTAGCGCCGCGCACCCCGTGGGACTACACCATTTTCGGAAAAATTAGCGCGACGCCCATTCCGCCGGATCAAACCATCGACATGATTTTCGAAAAAATCCCTGGGGGATCGGGTAAGTTCAACACCTGGCTGGTGAATGGAAAGCCCTACCCGCACGACAAGGAGTTCGTCTTAAAGCAGGGAACCCGTTACCGCCTGGTATTTCGCAACCGCACGGATGACGCCCACCCTCTCCATCTGCATCGCCACCAGTTCGAGCTGGTAGAAATGAACGGCACCAAAACCGGCGGTATTATAAAAGACACCGTAGTCGTTCCATACTACGGCCGAGCCGTAGTGGACTTTGTAGCCGACCAGCCCGGCCTGTCCTTGTTTCACTGCCACATTCAGCAGCACATGGATTATGGGTTCAAGGCACTATTTCGTTACGCCTAGGGGGCCGCGAGAACCTGCTGTTTCTTTTCTGCCCATCCGATCTGACGGTCCGTTACTTAAGCCGCTCCGCCAACAAATGGTCCGCGACGCGAATGGCGTTGGCAATAATAGTCAGCGACGGATTGACAGCACTTGCCGAGACGAAGCACGATGCATCCACAACATAAAGATTATCCAGATCATGGGCCTTGCACTGCGGGTCCAGCACGCTACTGGCAGCATCATTTCCCATGCGGCAAGTGCCGTTCTGATGGCCGACACCCTCCAGCGGGATACGCTTCTTGAAATAAGCGTGCAGCGGAACAGAAGTCGTCGCATGCCCGGCCCGCTTAAGTACGTCAACCCACCGGTCCTTAAGGCGATTGAACGACTCAACATTATTCGGCGTGTACGAAAGCTGAATCCGCATCGGTGCGGAATCGGTAACCGGCTCGGACTCGTTGGTGTGGCCAGTGTCCCCGGAGGGGTGTGCTCCACCCACACCGGGCTGCCAATTCTCGACCGACAGCGGCGTCGCGTTGTGCAGGGTGACCCGGTTGTCCGGGTCAGGTAGATCCTCCGTTGTAAGCCACCAGGGTACGGCGTGCTGCTTCATCGTTTCCAGCACAAAACCTGGAGTGAGCGGAGGCGCATCCCCCTTCATCATCTCGTGATGGAAGCTGCCCACCGGTTGCACCTGCCCCAGGGGGAATGGATAAGCGGGGTCGGAGTCCTTGAAATAAAAATCGTTGGTGCCCCACGTCTTGGTGTAGCTATCCTGGTTGCCTTTTGTTCCAAGCGCGAGCAGGGCATCGGCCTGGTGATACATGAAGTTCCGCCCGACCTGGTTGGAGCGATTGGCTAGCCCATCCGGATGTTTGTCGTTGGCAGATGCGAGCAGAATCACCGCGGAGTTGATGGCACCCGCACATACGGCGAAGATCCCGGCGCGATAGGTTGCGGCATTACCGTCTTTGGAGGCAGCGTCCGGCCCGGAGTGGATCACCTCAACCGCGGTGACCGCAGTACCGCTGCTGTTGGTCAGCAATCGGGTCACGCGCGAGTTCGTCATCAGGGTGACATTCGGCCAATGCACGATCTGCCGGATGCAGTTGATGTCCGCATCCGACTTGGCATGGATCAGGCAAGGGTATCCATCGCAGGTGTCGCAGCGAACGCACTTCGAGGCCAAAGGGTTAGTTTCATTTCGCTTCAGTCCCAGCGGGATGGGAAACGTATGGATCCCCAGCTTGCGCACATCGTCCTCGATGGTCTGCATCCTGGGCTCGTTGATGAACGCGGGATAGGGATACTTGCTGGAGTGAAAAGGCTCCGTGGGATCAAAAGATGACCCGTAACCGCCGGGAACCGAGGGTGCTGTGCCCAGGTCGCCATGGACGTGAAAAAGATCTTCTGCGCGGCAATAAAACGGCTCCATATCAGCGTACGTGATGGGCCACGCAGGAGAAATGCCCCCCTTATGCTGGATGACGCCGAAGTCTTCGGCCCGCATGCGGAACAGCGCCGCGCCGTATACCTTGGTCTGGCCGCCCACGAAATACGCCTGCTGGGGGTGCAGCGGCTTTCCGTCCTTATCCTGCCAGGTCTCCTTGGTGTGGTAGCGGTTGTCCAGAAAGACAGCCGATGTATCCCAATTGAGCTTCTCCTGCGGCATGAAGGGGCCGCGCTCCAGGATCAGGATGTTCTTGCCTGCCTGGGCGAGGTGCAGGGCCAGCGTTCCTCCACCCGCCCCGCTGCCAATCACAATTGCGTCAAAATCGTTTTGTGCGCTCATCTAGAGCACGGTATCAGGTTTACCTGCTCGGTAATACGAATTCAATGCTGCCGGGGTCCTTGAATTCACCATCGCTCCACAGACATCGTGGCACCAAAAGTCTCCCGTTATCATCAGGTTATTAGCAGCTCGCAAAGTTGATCGGGATATCGAAGAGCAGGTAAGAAGTTCAGGAGTAAGAGCGCCCTTGTCTTTCAGCGACTGGTTTTTTTCCGATCTTGAACGCCCCCAGGCTACTCACGCCTCCGACGCCACGAGCAAACACCCGTGGTGGCGCGTCATGTGCCTCACCGGGGTCGACTACTTCTCCACCCTCGGTTACCAATCCGGTATCGCTTTTCTCGCCGCCGGTTTCCTCTCGCCGGTCGCAACCCTTGTCCTCGTCCTGGTAACTCTCTTCGCGGCGTTGCCGGTTTACAATCGCGTCGCTGCCGCCAGCCCCTACGGCCAGGGCAGCATTGCCATGCTGGAAAAGCTTTTCCCGGGGTGGACCGGCAAAGTCTTCGTGCTCGTCCTTCTGGGGTTCGCCACCACCGACTTCGTCATCACCATGACCCTCTCCGCCGCCGATGCAGCGGACCACTTTGTCCACAATCCCTACACGCCGCATTCCCTGCAGAACCAGATGAACGTCACTCTTGTCCTGCTCGCCATCCTGGGCGCCATTTTTCTCAAGGGCTTTAAGGAAGCGATCGATGTCGCCGTGGTTCTTGTGGGTATCTATCTGGCCCTCAACTTAATCGTTACCCTGGTGGCTTTCGTTCACGTTCTTCTACAGCCCCACCTGCTGCTTAACTGGAAAAACACCATCAAGGCTCAAAACGGAAGCCTGCTCTCTATCATCGGCATCTCGGTGCTGCTGTTTCCCCGGTTGGCCCTCGGCCTCTCGGGCTTCGAGACCGGCGTCGCGGTCATGCCGCTGGTCGAGTCAGAAAACCTCGAGGTCCGCATCAGCAACACCAGGCGGCTGCTCAAGACCGCGGCGCTGATCATGAGCGGCTTCCTCATGGCCACCAGCATCGTTACCACCTTGCTCATTCCTGCGGCCGACTTCAACGAAGGCGGCCCGGCCAATGGCAGAGCCATGGCCTACCTGGCCCACCAGTATCTGGGCAACGCCTTTGGCACTCTTTATGACCTAAGCACCATCCTGATTCTCGCCTTCGCCGGCGCTTCTGCGATGGCCGGCCTGCTGAATCTCATCCCGCGCTATCTTCCCGGCTTCGGTATGGCGCCCGAGTGGGCCCGGGCTTCGCGCCCTTTGGTTCTGGTCTTCCTGTCCGTCGCCTTCGCGGTTACGGGTCTATTCAATGCCAATGTGGATGCCCAGGGCGGAGCCTACGCTACCGGTGTGCTCGTTCTTATTACCTCCGCCGCCTTCGCAGTCACCGTCGCGGCCCGCACGGTACTCTCCCGCCTCGCTCTTGGCGTCGTATCGCTCATCTTCATCTACACCACCCTGGTGAATATCTACGAGCGGCCAGAGGGGCTCAAGATCTCCTGCATCTTCGTCTTCACCATGGTCTTCTTATCGCTTGTTTCCCGGGCTTTCCGCTCCACCGAGTTGCGTATCACGGTGGAGCTGGATGCGGAGGCCGAGGCGCTTATAGCAGAAAGCGCAAACAAGACCCTCCGGCTCATCGCCTGGAATCCGCGCAACAACTCCAAGGACCGTGAGCAGGCCAAGATGGAACTGCGCGAACTTCACGGGCTCGCGCACGATGAATCCATCTACTTTATTGAGGTGGAGCGCGGAAACACGTCCGACTTCACAGAAACGATCGCCATCCAGGGATCCCGCGAAGGTTCGAATCGTGTGCTCCATGCCAGGTCCGCCGCCGTTGCCAATGCCATCGCCGCCCTGCTCATTCAACTCAAAAAGACGACGGGATCCATCCCTCACGTCTACTTTCACTGGACTGACGTTGACCCCATCATTAACTTATTGCGGTTTGTCTTCCTGGGTGAAGGGGATACCGCCCCGCTGACCCACGAGATCCTGCGCCGGGCTATCAAAAACCCCGCCCAGCGGCCCATCGTCCATGTAACCTGATCGCAGACCCCACACCGGGCCGCGAAGAGCGGAACTTTGTATTGTTGTTCTCGGTGGGAGCCTGCTTCAGCAGGGGGAGCGACGCCCCTGAGGTTATCGGTTTTCCGGCCTAGTGCAAAGTTTCTGCAGTCAGCGTACCGCTCGTAGGTCTGAGAAGTTACTGAAAGAGCGCCCCAATTTGGTCCTCTGCGAAAACTAAATTCCGCGAAACTGCATCGACTCTAGTTGGACACTATCTTGAGCACGGTAAACCATGTAGTGGACGATCGGGCAAAGCTGAGCCCGCGAAAGCACAAACGCTGGCGATGGGTGCTCTGGATCGCACTGATCGCTCTCTTTGTGCTTCTGGCGGTGGGCGAAGTGATGCTGAAGAGAGCCGAGCCGATCCTGAAGGGCAGGGTGATCGAAACCCTGAGCACCCGATTCAATAGCCGCGTGGAGTTGGATGACCTGCAGGTATCGCTGATCAAGGGCTTGGCGGTCTCCGGCAAAGGTCTGCGGATTTACAACCCGGACGATGTGGTGGCCGCGGGGGCCAAGGATCCGCTAATCGTGGTGCGGCAATTCGACTTTCACGCCCGGCTGATGGGTTTGTTCCTGAAGCCAACCCATGTAGGGACAGTGTATGTGCGGGGATTGGAGATCAATATCCCGCCCAAATCGATGCGGCAGCACAACGCGGCCAAGTCCCGCCATCAAGGCAAGATCAAGATCGTTGTGGACGAGTTAGTGTGCGACGATTCCCGGCTGGTGATTGGCACCGATAAGCCCAACAAAGATCCCAAGATATTTGTGCTCAGCCACATCGTCTTGCACCACGTGGGCCCGAATGCACCCTTGCGCTATGACGCGACCCTGACCAACGCGATTCCCAAGGGGCAAATTCACGCCGTGGGCACTTTTGGGCCGTGGAACACGGAGGCGCCCGGCGACTCAACCGTGACCGGGAAGTACACCTTCCAGCAGGCCGACTTGAACCCCATCAAGGGAATCGGGGGCATCCTGCATTCCGTCGGTGATTTCACCGGTCAGCTCGACCGAATCGAGGTCCATGGAACTGCGGACGTGCCTGATTTTTCGCTCGACACCGCCAACCATCCGGTTCCTCTGCACACGCAATTCTCGGCCATCGTCGACGGGACGACCGGCGACACCTATCTTCAGCCCGTGGACGCGAAACTGGGAGAGTCCGAGTTTTCCTGTCGGGGTGCGGTCGTGAATGTGAAAGGGCAAGGCCACAGCATCGATCTGGATGTCGATGTTCCCGCGGGCCGCATCCAGGACTTTCTGCAACTTGCCGTCAAGACGCAGCCGGTGATAATGACTGGGGTCCTGACCATGAAAACCAAGCTGCACATCCGTCCTGGCAAGGAGAGCGTAACCCAGAAGCTGGGGCTGGACGGACACTTCACGCTCAAGCGTATTCACTTTACGAATCCGAAGCTGCAGGACAAGGTGGACATGCTGAGTCTACGGGCGCAAGGCCATCCGAAGGAAGCCAAGCCTGGGGCAGAGGACGTGAACTCTTACATGACGGGAAAATTCCAGATGGGCGACGGAAAGCTGGATCTGCAGGATCTTCACTACACCCTGCCTGGAGCAACGGTAAAACTGGCGGGTGTCTACACGCTGGATGGCAAGAAGTTCGACTTCACCGGCAAGGTAAGGACCGATGCCAAGCTATCCCAGATGGTGTCGTCGGAATGGGAGAGCTTGGGCTTGAAAGTCGTCGACCCCTTCTTTCACAAACACGGCGCCGGAGCTGAAATACCAGTAAAAATAACCGGGACCAACACCGCCCCCAAATTCGGCCTGGATCTCTTCCACAAAGACAAGCAGCCGGAATAAGACCGATTGCGGTTGGGTGCCCACATCTCGCTCGTTTTTCGGGAGATGTGGGATACCACTGCTTTCTCCCTTCAGCTCAGTCCTTATAGATCAGCCCATGAACGGCAACCAGAAGGACACTCAACCCCGGTAGCACGCCGACCGCGAGAGGCAAGTGCCGGAAGAGCCACCCCGACAGCACAGCCGAGAGAAAATACGCCGTCAAGACTGCGGCCTGCATCGCCAGCCGCTTTTCGGTCTCCTGTGTCTGCTGCTCCTGTTTCCCCAGGCGCACCAGGCCGCTCAGCATAGTGGTCCAGGTGCCGGTAATATACGTGGTGACGATGCCGGGAATCTTCAACTGCACCATGGCGCCGCTTTGCATCCCGATCGCCAGCGCTACCGTGCCTAGCAAAACGTCAAGGCTGGGCGAGTAGCGGATGTGCAGGTGAATCGCCATCCATCCAGCCTCAGCGGCCAGCAGCAGGAGAGCTTCCAGCATCAGGGTCCAGGAAATCGCCCGCGCCCACACCGCTCCAGGTTGTACTTTCTCTGTGAAAAACGAGCCGAGTATCGCTCCGCCGGCATAGCACCCCAGAGCGATGGCTGGATGAAGCATATCGCCATGATTCTGAAACACGGCAAGACCCAGCAATACCGTGTTGCCGGTCATATTTGCCACAAACGCGTGGCCGAGCCCGAAGTAGCTCCACGCATCCGCCGACCCCGCCGAAGCGGCCAGCACAAGCAGACGCACGTCTCGTTCGACCGAGGCCATTACCCTCTCCACACGGGAAGGCGGTTCTCGGTAGGCACGCGCAGTAGTTTCAACAGCCCGTGATCCGGGCTGTATTGGCAAACCGGATCAATCGCCTCGGCATCCCCGGTAAGCAGGAACGCCTGGCAGCGGCAACCGCCGAAGTCGCGTTCCTTGCGCGGACAGGCGAGGCATGTCTCGGACATCCACGCATCGCTGCGAAAGCGGTTAAACGCCGGGGAAGACTGCCATATCCACGAGAGCTCATGGTCGCGCACGTTATCGAAACGCAGCCCAGGAATGACAGCGGCTGCATGGCACGGCATCGCCTGGCCCAGTGGATCAATGAGCATCATCTGCCGTCCCCAACCGCCGACACAAGCCTTGGGAAAGCTGCCAAAGTAATCGGGGAAAACTGCTTCAAGATGAATCCGGCCTTTCAACCGTTTTTTGGCCGCCTCGATGATGGGTAGCGATCGGTCCACCTGCTCCTGGGTGGGCATCAGGAGGGAGCGGTTCTTCAGCGCCCAACCGTAATACTGAACGTGAGCGATTTCCAACCGGTCGGGGGCGAACTCCTCCGCCAGCGCGATAAACGCCTCCAGCCGGTCCAGGTTCATGCGATGAACGACCAGGTTCACCGTGAACGCCAGCGGAAACTTCTTCAGAATAGGAATCAGCGCCAGCTTCAGCGCATGGGCTCGAGTTCCAGCAATGTGGTTCGCACTGGTCTCGTCCAGGTCTTGAAAGCTCAGTTGCAGGTGTTCCAGCCCGGCGTCGACCAGGGCAGTCAGACGCTCTTCGCTCAGCCCGACCCCCGAGGTGATCATGTTCACGTACAGGCCCACATCGCGTGCACTGCGGATCAGCTCAGGTAAGTCTTTGCGGGCCAGAGGTTCGCCCCCGGTGAGATGCAAATGCAGAATACCCAGTTGAGCCGCCTGCTGAAAGACCCGCTTCCAGTCCGCGGTCGAAAGCTCCTCTTCCGCCCGTTGCAACTCCAGCGGATTGGAGCAGTAGAGGCAATGCAAAGGGCAGCGATGCGTGATCTCGGCGATGAGAGAGAACGGTTTGGCAGGCGACGGTGACTGGCTGTTAGCTGGCATACAGGTTAGACCCGCACTACACCACGTTGCTCCATCCGGTCCAGCAGGCTGAGCACGTCCTGCCGGATGTCTTCCTTATCTACGCCTTCATATTGTTTAACCAGTTCGTCCACAATGGCCGCGACGCTCTGCTTTCCATCCAGCTGGGCCAGGATGTCGCGCGCTGGCCCCTGCAGCTTCAGGGTTCCCTCCGGAATCAGCATGACCGCCTCCGTCGGGTGTAAGCGGCAGCCGGGCGCGAGCCTTGGGGTGGCATGCAAGTCCATCTCAGCCTCTCTCCACCGTGGGCACGAAGCATCCAGGGGGAATATTGCCGGGGACCACGTAAGCGTAGTCGATGGCGTCCAGCTGCGCCCATAGAATGGCGCATTTTCGTTCCAGTGCCTGGACCACCTGCTCCTGCTCCGCGCGCGTCGCGGCGTGGGTGCATACATAATCCAGGGCGAAGGCGGCGTCTTCGGGCGCCTGCGTCAAGCGGCCCTCAAAATAGCTCAGGCCATGAGCAAGATAGGGATAGTGCAGCCGAAGCTGATCCATGCGCAGAGAGATCAGGCTGCGCGAGAATAACTCCGTCAGCGAAGAAGCGACGGCAATCAGCAACGGGCTGTCGCGCACCAACGCAAGATAGGCATCCACGGCAAAGATCACACCCGGCAAAACGCCGGTGCAGGGAATCACCTGCTCGCGCGCGAGGCCGGTGGCTTCGGCCAGCTGAATCCATTTCTCCACCCCGCCAAATCCACTCTGATCCCCATCGTGGTCAATGATTCGTTTCCGCCACGCGCGCCTGAACGCGGGGTCATCGCTCTTAGCCAGCAGCAGCGAGTCTTTGATCGGGATGCGGCTCTGATAGTAGTAGCGATTGAGCGCCCAGGCCTGCAACTGACCGCGCGTCAATTCGCCCGCGTGCATACGCAGGTGAAAGGGATGGAGATGATGGTAGCGGCTTTCTCCAACCGCCTGGAGCCGTCCGCGCAGCTGCTCCGGGGAAAGAAGATCGCCGTCCTGGTGAGCCTTGGCTGTCAGTTGAGTTGCCATCCGTCTTGTCCTATTTGCCAACCGGCATCGCTTACATACTTGTACTCCGGACCGCGAGTATCGAGTACCGGGTTCGTGTTATTGATGTGGACGAAGATTCGTTGCCGCGCGCGTATGCCGGCTAACAGTGCGATGGTGCCATCCTCGCCACTCATGGGTACATGACCGATGGAGCGCGCCAGGGGCGTCCCGGCATGCGTACGGCTTAATTCTGCATCGCTCCAGAAGGTGCCATCTACGAGAATTACGTCGCAGGAGTCATACATCTCCCGAATGGAGTCCGTGACTTCGGGAAGCGAAGGCGTGTAGGCAAGACGGCGGCCATCGGCTTCCAACAAAAGGCCGAGCGATGCCTGACCTGGCTCGTCTGCGGTAAATCCACGCGCATAGTAGGGAAGCGTTCCGTACAGGGGTATGGGGGAGCAGGTCACGTCGCCCACAGTAAATGCTTTTCCAGGCTCTATTTCCACCCAGGTGAGCTGCTTAGGCACCCGTTCCAGCATGCGGAAAAAGCTGTTTGCTTCGAGCACCCGCCGGACCGCGCCGGTGGAGTAAATCGTGAGCGGTTGAAACTCCCGCAGCAGAAGCAATCCCAGCACCTGGTCCAGATCGGCGGAGGTCAGGATGATTCCTTGAATGGGTGTATTGCGCTTGCCATGCAGCGCTGAGGGCTGCAGTTCCGGATGTGACTCGATCTGGAATCTAAGATCCGGCGAAGCATTGATCAGGAACCACTTTTCAGCGTCCGTGGAGAACGCTGCTTGCAGCTGCAAGCGAGGCCGCACAATTTCAGGGAAATTCCGGCAAAGATCGCACAGAGTGCAGGCACAGTTCCACTGGGGAAGACCGCCGCCTGCGGCGGTCCCCAGCAGCTTGAAGTTCATTAAGGCTTATTCTGCGGGGGCGTAGCAGTTGATCTCGCAGCCAAGGCTTACTTCTTCGAAATCGGGGCGGGTCCAGACTTTCATTTTCATTCAATCTCCCTTTAGGTAAGTGAACGGCCTTCTGCTCATCTTGCCGTTTATTATATCCGATGTCTCGTCAAGAGCTCCTTGACGTTGGTAACGCGTTGAACGATTACCGTCCGAAGGAATAGGTCACTTTGACCACGCCCGAATCGATGCCCGGATTTTCGGCGGCGCCGCCGGTATTGGCCAGATGATGGTAGCGGTACTCGAAGCGGCAGGAGCGAGTATGAGTCTGAAACCACTCTACCCCGCCCCCAAATTCGAAGGTGTAGTTGAAGGCTGAGCTATTGAATACGGGTATGTCTCGCGTTGCGACTGCGAAGCCTCCGAGGGCGGTCACGAAGGGCTGTATGCGCCTGCCTTCAAAGGCGCTGACCTTGTATCCCAGCGGGCTGAAGGCGGTCACATAGGTCGATCGCGTTCCGCCCATGTAGGTTGCGGTTCCCGCATAGACCTGATTCTGGGTTACCAGGAGCACATTCTGGGGTGTGCTGCTTACCGGCTTATCCACCGGAACGGGCGAAGTGAAACTGACGATCCCTGAATAGGCAGGCTGTTGTGGAAACTGCAAGTTGATACCTTTCATCGTGGGATCGGTTACGGTCATGAAGGGTCGCACTTCCGCTACCCATGCGCCCGAAAGGTGGTTGCTCAGGAAGCTCCGTCTTTCCATGCCCAAACCGACCGCGCTTATCTGGCGCCCTTCGGCGTACCCCAGGAGCATGTGACTGGAATCGTTGGAATACTCCACAAATCCACTGAAGACCCTGCGATTGGAGTAATACCCGCCTATTTCCTGTGCCTGGGTCACGGCGCACGCCGTCGATGCTATCAGCAGACACAACCCAGTCTTCCGTAACCATTCTTGGAGGAACTTCATTGAAAACATCCGATCCTTTTGCGGTGAACGCACCGGCGCTATGTCACGAAATCGCGCGGCGGGGGGACCGGGCATTCTCCTGTTTGGGAACCGTACAGAAGAGGACGGGGTGACATCGATTCCTGAATCTCTCGATCCGCCCTACGGGGGGAAGGGAACGTGTATCGAGAAAACTTCTAAAGTACAGTGGCTGTTCTAATATCCATTCCTGTTTACTGTTGAAGTAATCCTAGCATCGGGGGCACACCCTTTGGGTCCGCCAATCGCTTCCTCGCCGGGTACTAGTCACCTACTTTTTAAAACTTTGGTGTCCCTTGCAGCTCCGGGCTTTTCACTTCCGTTGTAGACGAAGCATCGCGCTGCCGCTATCGGGTAGGTCCGGGCTACACAGGTTGCGGGAGAGCGCAGCCGGATCTGTGGTATTCCTTTCCCCTCGCAGTTTTTGAAGATTCGCACCTACCCGACATCAACGATTTCCGCAGCCCGCGCAGGCACCGCCCGGTAGACCGCGCAAACCTCTTCGCGAGTGGGGAACGCCCACGCCTCATAATCCTCATCGGTCATAGCGAACTCCTCCCGCCAGAGCTTGACCAGCCACGGAAGCTCCGCGAGCATCGACTCCAGTTCCGGGTGGATGTACACCAGGTACACCTCCCGCGGCTCCTCCTTAAGCGAACTCTCCAGGTTACGAAAGACACGCTCCATCACCGGCCGGGTAAAGGCATTCCACATGTAGACAATGAGCGGTCCTGGAGGAAACGCGAAGTCGGTTGCATCGCCCTGCATGGAGATCACCGGGGGCCGGGGAAGCAGCCCGCTCTTCGCCTCGGAGTAACGCGCGATATTGGATCTGGCCACGCGGTCGAGTTCAGGAGAGAGTTCCACGCCGACGATCTCGCGAAATGGATAGTCGGAGGCCAGCATCAGCGCGCGGCCTTTGCCCGACCCCAGATCAACGAAGCGGAAGCGCTGAAAATCCAGATGCAGCTGCTCCTGCATCGCCCGCATGATCGCGTGAAACACCGAAGGCGCCACGGCAAAGTAACCGTTGTTGTAGAGATCGTGCTGGTGGCCGGAAGGCAATTCGTAGATCAGCCCGCTGGTCTCCACATCGAAGCGCTCATCGAAGGGATGCACCGCACGAAAGCTGCGGTACTGGCCTTGCTCCATGCGCGGCCACGCAGCCTTCTTCCTCCGGCCCATTTCATGCCACAATTGCCCGATCTCCTCTCGCATCCCGTATCGCTCTACTCCAGTCCCAGCTTCTTCCAGATTTCATCCACACGCCGCTTGGTGGCTCCATCCATGGCGATCATTGGCGGCCATGGCCGGGTAAAGCCTTCTGCTTTCCATTTGCGGGTGGCGTCAATCCCCATCTTGCTGCCGTAATTCGGCAGGCGCGATGCATGATCGAGTGAGTCGACCGGGCCCAGCGTGAACTGGATGTCCCGTTCAGGGTCGATATTGTTGGCTACGCGCAGCGTTACTTCGCCCAGGTCCTGCACATCGCAGTCCTCGTCCACGACGATCACGCACTTGGTAAACATCGCCTGGCCCAGCGACCAGATGCCGTGCATCACTTTGCGCGCCTGGCCGGCATAGCTCTTGCGGATAGCCACGATCATCAGGTTATGAAACACCCCTTCCACCGGAAGGTTCACGTCCACAATTTCCGGTAGGGTCAGCTTCATCAGGGGTAGGAAAATACGTTCCACCGCTTTGCCCATCCAGGCATCTTCCATCGGCGGCTTGCCCACGATAGTCGCGGCATAGACCGGCTCCTTGCGATGCGTAATGCAGGTGATGTGAAAGACCGGGTATTCCTCCTCCATGGTGTAGAACCCGGTGTGATCGCCAAACGGGCCTTCCGTACGCAGTTCATCCAACTCCACGTAGCCCTCGAGAACGATCTCGGCATTCGCCGGCACTTCGAGATCTACGGTCTCGCATTTGACCAGCTCCACCGCCTGTTGCCGCAGAAATCCCGCGATGACGAACTCCTCGACTTCAGGCGGAGCAGGCACGATAGCGGAGAAGGTGAGTGCCGGATCGGTGCCGATAGCCACCGCAACTTCGAGTCGCCTGTCTTTGCCTCGGGCCACCCCAATCGCGGGGAAAGCAGCCGTAGTTCCTCCTGCCGTCTCCGCCATCACCCGTACCCGCGCGGCGCTTGCATCTCCGGGAGCGTCTGCCGCGGCCGCTGCCCGCAGCCGTTCCCGCAGGTGCTCCGCGGCGACCTTCTGCCGTTGCCAGTGCATGCCTGTGGTTTGTCCGTCGTAGACCTGCATGCGGTACATGCCCACGTTACGTTTGCCGCTCTTCGGGTCCCGGGTGACAACGCAGGGCAGGGTAATGAAGCGTCCGCCATCCAACGGCCAGCACTGGAGCACCGGAAAGTCCAGAACACTGAATTTCTCCCGCAGGATGACCTGCTTGCAGGGCGCGTCTTTGGCTGCAACGGTGCGGGGAAAAAACCCGCCCACTTCGGCCAGCATGGGAAGCATCTTCAACTTCCCCAGGAGACCTTCGGGTGATTTGAGCTGGAGCAGGCCCTCGATGCGTGCCGCCACGTCGTCCAGGCTATCCACGTTGAGCGCCATCTTCATGCGCCGCTCGCTCCCGAACTGGTTCATCAACACCCGGCTGCCCGGATACCCTTTGAGATTCTCAAAAAGCAACGCAGGCCCCCCCGGGGTGCTTTTTGCTCCGGCGCCGACGCTACCGGGCCTGCCCCACTTCGACACCCGGTCGGTAATCTCGGCGATTTCGAGAATCGGGTCCACGGGCTCGTGGATGTGCTTTAACTCGCCTGCTTTATCAAGAGCCTTGATCCAGCCCCTGAGGTCTTCGTATGCCAATGCGTTCTCCACGCCCCGAATCCTCGGGGCGTCTCACACCATACTATCTGGCAGAAGAAGACCACCGAGGCGCTCGTTCCCTAACCAAGGCTGGGTGGGCCATATCTCGCTCGTTTTTCGCGAGATGTGGGATTCCACCGATGTTGACCGCTGAGTGCATCGGATGAATCAAAAGTCAGAGGGAAGAGCAGTGGAATCCCACATCTCGCGAAAAACGAGCGAGATATGGGGCACCCAGCCTCGGTGAGAGAACGGGAGTCCGATTACTCGCCGCGCATCCACCGGTCCATGAGTGTCTGTGCGCAGCGTGCGCCACACAAGTGCCGGACCTTCGCGGCGTGGGAGAGCAGGACATTCCATGGCGTCAATCTCAGCATCGGTTGTTCAGGAGCCTTGGGAATGAGGGATGCCGGCTCGGTCAACGCCAGCCACCAGTCCTCCGCCTCGCCCCTGGGATTACCGCAAACATCGCAGTGGTAAGTCTCTGTAAACGCCATACAAACATCTCCCGATCTTGTGCGGTCCGCATCGGAGCGTTGGGCTCCTGGGCGATACCTCGAAGCAAAGGCAAACTAACACGAGGGTCTTCCGGGGGCCAATCCCCGGAAGTGGTGATCTTGCTTTTCGTTCTTAGCGGCTTTGCAGCAACGTGCGTCCTGGCCGAATTGTCATCGATCCTCTGCGAAAATTGACCCCCTTGGCAGGAGTTCTCCTCGCGGGCGTATCGACTTCGTTACATCGGCAGAGTGAAAGCGCCGCAGGCGGTATCAGGCGATACTTGCGGGCTGATCCTCGTACTGCTCCAACGGATAGCCTAGCTTCTTCCATTGATCGAAGCCTCCAAGCAGCGGGCGGACGCGATAGATGCCGTTTTGCCGCAGCTTCATCGCCATTTTGGCCGCTGTTGCTTCGCTCGGGCAGGTGCAGTAGAGGATTACGTCGCGGTCGCGCGGGATCTCCGCGCTGCGCAGCATCAGCGTCTCGGGGGAGAGCCGGACCGCGCCCGGTAGCACCCGGGGGTCCGGCAGGTAGTCGAGCGGATGGCGCAGGTCGACGATATACGGGTTCTGCCCGCCATCCATCATCCGCTTCAGCTCCTGCGGATCCATTCGTGAGGTCCGGACCTGCTGCAAAAAGGCCTTTTGCTTCCAGACCCGATAGCCCAGCAAGCCGATCACCGCCAGCAGGAACAGTGCGCCCGCGAAATGTTCCATCCAGGAAAGCGCCTCAGGATGGACGCGCAGAACGTCACCAAAGAAACGGCCGACCAAGGTGAGCGTCGTGGCCCAAAACAGGGCCCCGGCAAGGTCGTACGCCAGAAAGACCCGATACCTCATGCCCGTCTGGCCGGCAATCGGCGCCGCCACCGTACCCAACCCTGGTACAAACTTGGCCACCAGCAACGCTTGCTCGCCGTACTTGGTGAAATAGTCTTCGGTCTTGCGCACGCAGGTGGACCGCTCAAAAGACAGGCGGCACACCAATTTCACCATGGTGCCGCCAAAACGTTTGCCCAGGAGGTACCAGAGGCTATCGCTGACGAAGCAGCCGGCCACCACCGCCAACAGCACCAGCGGAAACGACAGCTTGTGGGTAGCGGTCAAGGTGCCTGCAGCCAGCAGCAGGGGTAGGCTCGGCACGGGTACGCCAAGCTGCTCCCCCATCACCCATAGAAAGAGGATGACGTAAGCGAAATGCAGGAAAAAATCGTATGCTAACGGCATAACGCGTCTTGCCTCTGAAAGTCTTCCCCTATAGATGTTTGCCAGGGGGAAACGGTGCGATGGTAAGCTGGCGTTCTTTTCACTTATGCGCCGGGACGTGCAAGCTTGCCGTCAGTGTAACTGAACTGAGGTGGGACCTCGCACTGCGGATTGGCGCGGCTATTTTTTCACCACCCTGTCTGAAGGGTACGGGGTTCAGCCCGTACGCGAGTGACTGAAAACCAGGAACGGCTTTAGCCACTGAGGGCATGGTCTTCAAGCAACGCAATGCAAAATCAGTGACTTGTACCGGCAAATCAAGCCTGGACCGGACCGTGGGATCGGCCGCGCCGAATATAAATCGGTAACCTAGTAAAATTCCCGCGATAGCAAAAATCGGGTCGCCTTGTGAATGGTTCTTCCGGATCGCCGTGTTGTTTTGCAGCCAGGAATGGCCGGCGTCTCCAATCCCTTCTCGCTACCATCGTTCTGCTGATGACCTCGCTGCCCATGGCGGGTGCGCAGCAGTGCGCCATCAAGGGCACCGTCCTCGACCCAGCCGGCAATCCGGTAAGTGACGCCGCGGTAAAGCTCGAACGGAAGGATGTCTCAGGCGCAGAAGAGGCCAAAACCAGCGCAACTGGAGCCTTCACGTTTTCCGCCCTTCGCGTTGGGAATTACACCCTCAGCGCGGAAAAGTCCGGGTTGCGCACTCGCTCCGCGATCATCGCGGCCTGCCCCGCCGGAAACCCAAAACCACTCGATCTGGTGCTCGATCCCTCTGCCGCGGCGACGTCTTCCCCAGCCATGGAATTCGCCGACAAGCCAAATTTCACCGTCGCGGGCGTGACCGACTGGACCGCGGTCGGTGGCCATGGATCCGATGCCACCCTGCGTACCAGCGAAGCCCTGACACGCGAAACCATTACCCTCAAACCCACCAGCGCGCCGGGTTCACCCGCCGGCCCAAGGGAAACGAATGGTTCGGAGAGCAATCTGCGCGCAGCTCTAGCCGGCGCTCCCGGGAGTTTTGAGGCCAACCACCAGCTGGGCGCTTTCTACCTCCATGCCGGCCGTTATCCGCAGGCGGTTCCGCTCTTGCAGGCGGCTTACCGCATCGATCCAACCAACCGTGGCAACGAATACGATCTCGCCCGGGCCTACGAAGAAACTGGTGATTTCCCCCAATCCCGTGACCACCTCCAGAAACTGCTGGCCCATCAGGACGATGCCGGCCTGCATCGGCTGCTCGGCGAGCTGGACGAGAAAATGGGCGATCCTTTGGCTGCTGTCCACGAAGATGAACAAGCCGTCCGTCTTGATCCCAGCGAGCAGAATTATTTCGCCTGGGGTTCGGAGCTATTGCTTCATCGGGCAATCTGGCAAGCCGCCGAGGTTTTTAAGAGCGGCACCAAAGCGTATCCCAACTCGGCCCGCATGTTGGCTGCGCTGGGCGCCGCGCTCTTTGCCGGCGCCCTCTACGACCAGGCGGCCGACAGTCTCTGCCAGGCTTCCGACCTGAACCCGGCCGACCCCGAGCCCTACATCTTCATGGGCAGGGTCGAGATGGCCGCACCCAACCCTTTGGCATGCATTGAACCGAGACTGGCACGATTCGTACAGCAGCAGCCGGCAAATTCGCTGGCCAACTACTTTTACGCCATGGCCATTTGGAAACGCCAGCGACAGCCGATGGATCAGGAGGCTATGGGACAGGTGAAAACCCTGCTCACCAAGGCCGTAGCCATCGACCCTAAATGCGGCGACGCCTACCTGCAGCTTGGGATCCTCTCCTCCTCCCAGCATGATTTTGAAGAGGCGATTGGTTTCTACACCAAGGCCATCGAAGTGGACCCACAACTAGGCGAGGCGCATTATCGGCTGGGTGTGGCCTATGATCGGATCGGATCGCCGGAAAAGGCCAAACAGGAGTTTCAGTTGCACGATGAAATTGAAAGGCTGCAGGCAGTTGCTGTCGAACGCCAGCGGCGTGAGGTTAAGCAGTTTCTAGTCGTTCTACAAGGGCAGCCGGTGACCCCGCCGGCCCACTAAACCATGAGGACACCTCGAATGTTCAAGCAATTGGCCGTGCTTTTGCTTCCGCTGATGACCATGTATGGCAGCGACCTGCCCAGCCGGAAATATCTGAACCTGGCAGCCATCAAGACCATGGTTGCCGCTTCGGAAGCGAAAGCCCAGGAGCTGAACGTGCAAGTGACCATCTGCATCGTGGATGAAAGCGGCAATTTGCTCTTTCTGGAAAAGGAAGATGGCGCCTCACTCAACACCCTGCAATTTGCCCAGAAAAAAGCCCGGCACGCTGCCGCATTTGGCGCTCCTTCAAGAGAAGGAGCCGAGGCGGTCAAAAATGGCCACGTGGAAGATATGGCTTTTCCCAATTTTTTCCCCAACCAGGGCGGCCTGCCCATTCGCGTGGATGGTCAGCTGCTCGGCGGCATTGCCGCCAGCGGCGCCAAGTCGGAGATTGACGAACAAATTGCGCAAGCGGGCATTGATGCCCTGCTAAAGAAATAGTGCGTGCATCCTTTGTGGTAGTCTCCGATTACCCTGGCCATCGCGTACTACGAAACCCGCGGTGTATCATGAACACCAAAAAACAGATCGCCATTCCAAGCGACAGCTTCAATGTCAACGGCAGCACGGGTTAGGCCGACCCGTTCGTTCACCCTACGTGAAGCGCAACGCATGAACATCAGGGAAGTAGCAAAGAGAGCCGGAGTTTCCACAGCCACGGTGTCGCGTGTGGTCAACGGCACGGCGCCTGTAGACGCGCGTACCGAAAAGCGTGTCCGGGCGGCGATCCAACGCAGTGGTTATTACCCCAACACCCACGCCCGCACTCTGGGTACAGGCAAGAGCCATATCTATGGCCTGATCATCTCCGACATTGAGAATCCATTCTTTCCTGAGCTGGTGAAATGCTTTGAGCGCATGGCGGTAGAGCATGGCCACGAGGTCCTGATTGCCAATACCGACTATCAGGCGGAGCGCATGGAGGTTTGCGTGCGCCGGATGCTCGAGCGCAAAGTGGATGGGGTTGCCATCATGACCTCCGAGATGGATCCCGCGCTGATCCAGATGCTGAACGGCCGGGGCATCCCCATAGTTTTTCTGGATACGGGTGCCGCCGCAGAGGGAATCAGCAACATCTCGCTCGACTACGACAGCGGTGTCGACCAGGCCATTGACCACTTAACCTCACTGGGCCACCGCCGGATCGCTTTTGTCAGCGGGCCCGACAACCTCGCTTCCGCCAGAACGCGGCAGGATGCTTTTCTGGCATCGTTGCAGCGCAAGAAACTCGAGTGCCGTGACGACTACATTCGTCCCGGCAACCATCGCTTCGATGGAGGCTACGCCGCGCTGTTAGAGATATTGAAGCTGAGCGTGCGGCCGACGGCGGTGTTGGCTTCCAATGACCTGACTGCCATCGGAATCATGGGCGCCGTCTATGCTGCGGGACTGCGTGTTCCGGACGACATTTCGGTAGTAGGCTTCGACGACATCGCCCTCAGCAGTTTTATGGCGCCGCCCCTGACCACGATCCGCGTCTCACGGGCGGAGATTGCGGAGTGTGCCTTTACCTCGCTTTACGCCGCGAGCCATCGCGGCGAAACTCGCGGCGTAACCCACATCGTTCGTGCAGAACTGGTAATTCGCCAATCCACCGCCGCCATTCGGCCTGAAAACTAAATTCAGGGGTATACGGCTCTTTTGGACGAACGCCGGCAAAGGAAACCGCGTTGGTTGCTGCTGGGACAGAGTCAAGCGACCAGCGTCCCACGCTTACCCAGATTGCTTGCTACTTCACCTTCGATTTTGAAACCATCCCGCCACCCTCGCGGATAGTGATGATCTGGTTCGCTTTTACTTGCGTAAATTTCTCGATCTTCTGTGTAGTTGGCCACTTCACTTCAATTAAATCCACCGTCTCAACCTTCCCCAGACCGAAGTGAAGCCGCAGATCCGACTGCGACATGACGCTGGCGCCGCTGTGCACCTCATCCATTTGCACATGCTTGCCCGTAACCACCCGCACCCGAGCTCCAATTGCCGTGCGATTGCACTTGGTTCCCACCAGCTTGATCTTGATCCAGTTCTGCTTGTTGCCGCCCTCATTGCGCAGCAGCGATGGCAGATCATTCATATTCAAAATCAAAACATCCATGTCTCCGTCGTTGTTGTAGTCTCCGAACGCGGCGCCCCGGCTGGAGTAATGCTCGCTGATGCCGGGTCCCATTTCTGAGGACACGTCCTTGAACCGGCCGTTGCCGAGGTTTCTATAAACCAGCCTCGGATTCTTGAAAGTCTGCCCGAAATTGTAGTTATCGATCTCCGGGTAGACGTGCCCATTGATCTGGATGATGTCTGGCCACCCGTCATTGTCGTAGTCAACAAACCCGCACCCCCAGGCTACATAGCGGTTGTTGACTCCGACGCCTGACTCAAACGTGACGTCGGTAAAGGTTCCATCGCCGTTGTTGTGGTACAGGTTGCACGTATCGTCGGCGAAATTGGTCTTGAATATATCGAACCAGCCGTCACAGTCGTAGTCGGCTACGGCTACACCCATGCCCGCCTGCTCGTGCCCATTGTCGCTATAAGCGCAGCCGGCCATGACGGCAATATCGGTAAATGTGCCATCGTGATTGTTTTTGAATAAAATGCTGGGTTCGGAGTCGACGGCGACATAAATATCCGGCCATCCGTCGTTATCGAAGTCGTAGGACACGGCGGTGATGGAGTATCGCGGGCCTGGCTTCAAAATCCCCGACTTCTCTGAAACATCGGT
Organism: uncultured Acidobacteriaceae bacterium; assembly: GCA_963721125.1. GTDB lineage: Bacteria > Acidobacteriota > Terriglobia > Terriglobales > Acidobacteriaceae > PALSA-350. Next base: position 127,481 of record CAVRHZ010000003.1, read on the forward strand.
AAACGTTCCGTCTCCGTTGTTGTGGTAAAGAATGTTCGTGTCGCCGGGAAGGCCGCGCGGGCCGCACAAGATAGGAACGCCCTTCCACTGGCAAGTATTCGGGCTGCCGGGTGGAGGAATGGTTGCAGGATCCAGCTTGAGGTAGTTGCAAACAAACAGGTCGAGATGGCTGTCGCGGTCGTAATCGAGAAACGTACAGCCGGCGCCCCACCGAACCTGCGCCTGGCTCAGCCCGGCCTTATGCGTGACATCGGTAAACGTGCCATCTCCGTTGTTACGGAAAAGAATGTTCTGTCCCCAGAAGCAGCAAAACAGGTCGTCCCAACCATCGTTGTCGTAATCGCCGACACAGACTCCGGTCTGCCACCCGGTGCGGCCCAATCCCGATTTCTCGCGTAACATCAGTAAATGTGCCATCGCGATTGTTTTTGTACAGATGAGAAATCGGAGCCTTTCCCGGGGGCCAATGGGAATCGAGCCGGTCTCCATTCGTAAGGTAGATGTCCAGCCACCCGTCGTTGTCATAGTCGAAGAAGGCCAACCCGCTTCCCTTGGCCTCAATGATGGCCCGCTTGTGATCGACGCCGCCCCACACATTTGGGCTAGTCAGCCCGGCCTGCTGCGCCACATCAACAAACTGCACCGGAGACGTTGTCGGAGCTGACACTGCTGCTGCAACTAAGGCTGGATCTCTCCACTTCCACAGAGGAGTCGCAAGAGCATCTGTCAGCGTGCTGCCGAGCATGAAAAGAGAGGAGCCTAGGAAGCGCCGTCGCGGAAAAATCATAGATTGCGATGATTATAGAGATAGCCGCGTCTTAAAGAGTCCTATCCGCGAGCAAGAGTGCGAGTTGCAACAACTGCGCCCGGTTAGCCATGGTCAGCGGTTCGTTCGCAGCCGGGGTAGTAGCCGGCGCCTGTTCCAGGACTTGTTCGATCCGGTTGATGTCCAGGGCGCCGCTCTCATTGCTGTTCTTGAACCGGTTCAGAACCTCTTTGGCCTTGGCGATCTGTCCCGTCTGAAAATAAAAAACTCCCAGGGTGGAATAGCTGCCGGGCCATTCCGGCAGCATCTCCACGGCACGCTCAAACTGCTCTCCGGCTTCGGCGGTGTTTCCTTCGAGTGCTGAAGCAAGGCCCAGGCCCCAGAGAATCTTTCCCGAGCCCGGAACACGCGCCTGCCCTTCCAGCAGCGTCCGTTTCGCGCCTGCGATGTTTTTCTCCCGAAACTCAAGCAGGGCAAGCGCAAGGTAGTCCTGATCGTTATCTGGATTCCGCTGAATGGCATCGCGGAAAATCTCCGCCGCCCGGGCCGTATCACCCAGGTGCACGTAGATATCTCCCAGGAGCGCCAGGTAGGCATCGTCTTTGCGGCCTTGTTCCGAGACCTGCCCCGCGGCATCGAGCGCCTGCGGGTAAAGACGCTTGCGGAAGTACGCATCCGCAAGATCGAACTTCACTTCGTCCGAGTTGGGATTCAACTGCAACGCTGCCTGGAAATGCTGGATCGCATCGTCATACAGATGGTAGCGGGCGAGCAGTACCCCGATTCCGGTCAAGGCCCGGTAATCGCCGGAGCTCACCTTGTCGAGTTGCGCGATCGTGTTTTTCGCCTCCTCGGCCTTGCCCGATTTCAAGTACGCCGCAGCCAATAGATATAGGCCTTCCGGTTGATCGGGATGACTCTTGAGTTGATCCGTGATGTCTGCGATCTCCATTTGATTTCGAGTCCGCGGATCCAGCTTGGAACGATTGTCAAGGTAGTCGAAGAGGTGCTCATTGGGAAATTCACCGTCCGAAACATTTTTGGACGTGGTTTGAAACTGCGTCAGGTCGCGATCGGCGGCAGCCGTTTCATGCAGACTTCTTTCCACCATCGCCAGCTTGTAGTATCCGGTCGCAGGGTTGCGGCTCACCTTGACGTATCTTCTGAGCAGCTCCGCCGCCTCAGCAAATTTCTTGTTCGCAATGCGCAGGTTGGCCAGTTCTAACAGCGCATCGTCATAGTCGGGATCAAGGTGCAAGACCTCCTGAAACCTGGCCTCCGCGCCCGAGGCATCTCCCTGTCGCTCGGCGATTAATCCCAGATTGAATAAGCAGGCAAGGTTGCGCGGATCAAGCTTCAGTCCTTCCAGAAAGGATTGCTTCGCCTCATCGAACCTTCCCAGCCGCAAATAAGAAAGCCCCAGCGCCGCGTAATAGCGCGCCGAAGGTTCAGCCGCAACCACTTGCTTGAACTCGTCGACGGCCCTATCCATCCTCTCTGTCATGAGATAGCTTTCGCCCAGGGCCGCCCGCAGATCAGTCCGCTGCGGGGCAATCGCCACCCCCGATTCCAGCAGCGGGATCGCATCCTCGAAATAGTGCTGTGAAATGCTGATCTGCGCCATGAGGAGGATGACGTCCGTATTCTCCGGCGCGATCTTGTGCGCGCGCACCAGCAGCGATAGGGCATCCATAGGATGCGCTTCATCCGCCAGAACCTGCGCCAGCAGGGAGAGAGTCTCGGGGGAATCGGACTTCAGCTTGAGTGCCCGGTTCAGCGCCAGCTCCGCCTGGGGATATGCGCCGCTGCGCAGAAAGACTTCCCCAAGGTTGTAAGGAATCTCGAAGGTTCCCGGCTGCAGCACCTCCGCTTTTTCCAGTTCCACCTGGGCCGGCTTGTATTGCTTTTCCGACGCCAGCAATATGCCCAGCGAGAAATGCACCTGGACCTCATTCTTATGCCGTTCGGAGAGTTCGGTCGCCATCCGCAACGCTTCTGCCGTTCGCTTGCTCTCCAGCAGAGCGCGCACAAGGTTGAGACTGGTCGGGAGATCCGCCGGACGCACACGTTCAAATTGAGGGATAGCTTCTGCCGGCGAGCCCTGCGCCATAAGCATCACGCCCAGGTTATAGTGGGCATCCCGGTTCGCCGGGTCAAGCCGTAAGACAGTGCGAAACTCCTTCTCTGCCAAATCAAATTTCTTCTGCGCAACGTACACGTTTCCCAAATTATTGTGCGTTTTGGTGGAGTTGGGTGAGAGTTGCAACGCCTGCTGGAATGCCGTGACAGCGCTTTGGTAATCCTGCTTATCGCTTTCAATGATCCCCAGCAGGTTGTAACCGTCAACGCTGGGATTCCGCTGCAGCTCCTCCCGCATCTTGCTCTCTGCTTCATCGAGATGGCCTTGCTGAATCAGCGTTTCCACTTGAGAAAAGTTCTCGGCTTGCTGCACGGCCGCATATCCCGGGCAGACAAGAAAAATCAGCAATGAAAGCCGGGCAACAAAACCGCAGATCCCTCCACTGCGCTTCGCTCCGGTCGGGATGACAACACTCGCGTAATTGATTGGCCGGTGCAGTCGACCCGCCGCGACCGGCGACGAAGGCTCGGTGCCCCATTCAAGCCCGGTTTTGGCTTGAGTGGGATACCACGGCTCTTGACGCGCCGTTTTTGTCCTCATTGAAGCATTTCCAGCGCCTGCTTAGCGCCCGCATTCTGAGGTTGCAAATGGAGCAGCTCCTGCAAAACCTCTCTCGCCTGTTCCTTTTCATTCCGCAGTGCATACAGACGGGCAAGGTTCAAATAGGACTGGTCAAAGTTCGGGGCAACACGAATGCAATTCTTGAATTGCTCTTCGGCCTTCGCATAATCCTGCCCGCGCACGAAAAGAACGCCGAGGTTATTCAACGCTTCCGGATAATCAGGACGCAGCTCCACCGCTCTCTGCAAATACTCCGCCGCCTGCTGCATCTGACCCTGTTGGGCATAGAGCATTCCGAGACTGTAGCTGATTTCCGGATCATCAGGCTGAATGGCCAGCGCCTGTTGGAGAAAGTCCTGTGCCTGGGTATAAGACTTCTGCCGCCGATAGACATTCCCCAGGTTCAGCAGAGCCGTGGCATAGCCGGGCCTCAGCAGCAGCGACTGCTGAAAATTCTGCACTGCTTCCTCGGCATGACCCTCCTGGGCAGCGATCATTCCCAGATTGTTCCACGCCTCGGGATAATTCGGGCGCAGCTTCAAAGTCTGCTGCAGATAGTAGCGTGCCTGCTGAAAATCGTTTCTTCTCAGGTTGAGCGTGCCCAGGTTGTAATACCCTTCAGGATCATCCGGCTTGGCGGCGATGACCTGTTGAAACGACTCCGCGGCCTGTTCGAGGTAGCCATGCTGGAACATGGCCACACCATAGGTGAAGTCATTGCGCAGAAACGCGTCCTGGTAGGCCGCTCCGGCAAACGGAAGCGCCTTTCGCCGGCGATCGGCTGCTGTCGCCGGCGCTGACCTCACATCCTCCAGCACGCGTTGTGGATCGATAACGCCCTGGTAGACCTTGACGATCATGCCCTCCCTATCCAACAGGAACGAGCTCGGAATGGCGAGATCCCTGCGCCGGTCGAATAGGTAACGGTAAATGATGTTATAGACGCCGCTCACATCCTGCGTCGCGAGCAGCACAGGAAAATCAAGCCCCTGCTGCGCCGCAAACAAACGAGCTTTTTCCACTTCGCTATCAACGTTGACCGCCAGGATCTCCAGGTGGCTTGCAGCCAACGCAGACCGATGCTGCTGCAGGACTCTCAACTGCTCACCGCACAGAGGCGCCGTGGTGGCCCAGAAATTCAGCAGTACGAAGCTGCCCCGCAAACTTCTCAGCTCCCGCATATTGCCCGCAAGATCGGGCAGGGAAAACTCCGGCGCCTTGAGCGGTTCAATCAGCCACGTCTCCACTTGGGAAGGCAGCGGCTCTAACTTCCGCTGCTCTCCTCCCTGCGCCCAGGCCTGGTTTGGCTGGGCAAAAGGCTTGGCCACAATTTGCGCGGAGCCCTCCTGGATTTCGATCCGCTGGTTGACCGGTATATTTTCGAATATCTGAGAAAGCCCGCTTGGCCAGCGGACGGTAGCTCGGACGGCGCCTTCCGCCTTTCCCACCCCAAAGAAAACTTCTTTCGCATGCTGGGCAAGAAAGCCGGATCCCGCCTGCACATACCGGGTCTGGCGAAGGTCTCCCACCTCGACGGTGATAGCTGTGCCGATGCCGTCGCGATTGCTCTTGTTCCCGTGTAAGCGGAACGCAATCGAGGAGCCAGCCTCCTTCATCACGTTGTGCAAGATCCTTATTTGCGGGGCATTCCGGTTCTTGAGGATCACCTCTAACCGTCCATCATGATCAAGATCGGCCAGAGCAAAGCAACGGCTGTCCTCGAGAAAATCCAGGCCCGCTGCGCCTGAAACCTCGCTAAACGTGCCGTCGCGGTTGTTCGCGAACAGGACATTTCGTTCATAGCCGCTCCACGAGCCGTCCGAGCGGATCAATTCATTCAACGCATTCCACCCGTGTTCGTAGGCCAATGATGGGGTTGCGTCCGAAGGAGACTTAGCCACCACCTGCCGCCAGAAAAAGCTTGCCAGGTCATTCCGCTGAGGCGCGGAAATATATCCATTGGCAACGTACAGGTCTGCGAAGCCATCCTGGTCAAAGTCGAAAAAGTCTGAGCACCACGACCAGCGGCCCATCTCCACTCCAACCTGCTGGCTTACATTTCGAAACTTCCCATCGCCTTCATTTCGGTACAGCGAGTTGCCCCGTGCGTGCCGCCGGTAGAGTGCGCGGATCTCCTCCGGAGCTTTTTCTTGAAAACGTTGTTGTTGCGAAACCCTTTGCCCCGCCGATGACCACATATTGGCCGCGTAGATGTCCTGTTTCCCATCGTTATCGAAATCACACCACGATGCACTCATGCCCGCGCCTACATCGTCGACGTGGGCCGCGTTGGAAACTGCAGTGAATGTTCCATCCCCATTGTTGCGGTACAAATTGGCGCGGCCAAAATCGTTGGCCACATAAAGATCGGGCAAGCCGTTCGCATTGCCGTGACCCCAGGCGCAGGCAAAACTATAGCGGTCGTTCTCCGCCTCCAGGCCTGCCGATTTGGTCCTATCCACAAACGTCCCATCGCCTTCGTTGTGCAGCAGAAAATTCGGTGGTCCATTCCGCGCATCGAAATAGGGAATCGGGTAGTGATACTGATCCAGCCCCAGGTAATAGCTATACAAGCAGAAGTAAACATCGAGCCGCCCATCGCCATCGTAGTCAGCTAAGGCCGCATGGGTGAACGTTCCCTGGGGGGGATGCTCAAACTTGAAAGCGTCGCGCTTCAACGAGAAGGTCCCATCTCCCTGATTGAGAAACAGCAGGGGACCGCTGCCGCAAACCACCAGAAGGTCCTGGTGCCCATTATTTGCAAAGTCGGCGAACAGGGCGCACGCGGTGTTATCCAATACCCCAACCCCGGACTTTTCCGTGACGTCTTCCATCGTCCCGTCGCCCCGGTTACGGTAGAGCCGGTTCGGCAATCCCGATGGCTGGCAGACATAGACATCATCGAAACCATCATGGTCGTAATCACCGACTGCCACTCCGTTGTTGCCGTACACGTCGATACCGCATGCCCCATCGAGCACCGTCCGCCAATAATCCGACCCGCGCGCCATTTGACTGGAGTACGACTCCACATGGCCCAGCGCCTGCGATGTTACGTCCACAAACACCGGTCCGTGGGCAACACTCACGGTTTCGTCGCTGCCCTCCCACCGCCTGGCTTTCCACCCACCCGATTCATCGTGAGACCACTCCATACGCCAGGCTCCGACCCGCTCCTCACGCTGCCCGTTATTCCTGGTGGCGACCAGGTCATAGCGAATCTCCAGCCGTACCGCCAATGGGGCACTGGCAAGTTCTTCGATACTCGTAATCTCGAATTCCGCAGTTTCCACCCGGGACACCGGCCCCAGCCAGAGCCGCAGCTCCTTAACCAATCGCTCCCGCCCCGAAACTCGAGTATCGGAAACGCGCCTTCTCATGCAGTCAATCCCGTTTCCGGAACGCAGCGGGAGTTCCTTTTCGGTCACCATCGAGGTGGCTTCTATCCCCTCGTCCAGCGACTCTGCCACGGCTGACAGGTCGCTTATTGATGCCCGGAGAGCCTCGCTCCATCTCTGGAGAAGTGTTCCGATTTCAAACGCATACTTCTCGGTTACATATTCATCCGAACCCGGAGCTACCAGCCGGAGCACGCCTTCCAGGGGAGACTTCGCCGGATAGTGAGGGGTCAGAAGGGCTTCGGAGAGCGCGAAGGGGGATCTCTCATACCCGGAAGCCCAGGGCCTGCCCAGCAGCAAGGAGGATCCGTGGAAGGGTGCCGGACGGAGCAGCAGAGGCGCCAACCCCATGGTCTTGAGGAGCGACCGTCGGGTAAGGAATCGGTCTTCGTTTTTGTGACGCGACATCCTTGGGGTTTCCGCAGACCTGCCGGTGTCTGCATGCTAGAGCATTTTCACTTCGGGTGTATACGGAGTGGCCGACCACCACGAAATCACCAGGAAATCCACACGGGGTGGATGCGTATCTCCAACTTTCGGTTGACAAATATCGTTTCTGTAGACTAAATTCCTTGGCGGTGATGTAACCGGTTACTCAATGCAAGCAAACGGTTACTCAATCGAGTCAGCGCCCAAGCAGCGCAAAGACCATGGCGTAATTATGGAGGGTTTTGGAATGGGCCGTGAACGCAGCGCAACCACTCTGTCTAAGTCCTTTGGATACATAATCCTCACCGCATTGCTCCTGCTTCTCCTGCCAGGTCAATACGTGCTCGCCCAGGTCGACGAAGGGTCGATTAGCGGAACGGTCCAGGATCCCACCGGCGCCGTGGTTCCTAAGGCGCAAGTGACCCTCCTCAATACCGACCAGGGAATCACCTTGAGCACCACCACCAACGGCGCGGGCGAATACACGTTCTCCCCGGTGAGAATCGGACACTATTCCATATCCGTCTCGGCTCCCGGTTTCTCCACGACCAACCAGCAGAATTTGCAGGTGACGGTGGGTCTGGCCCTGCAGGTCAACGTGCAGCTTAAGACCGGCGCCACCTCTGAGACCGTCCAGGTCACCACCGCACCGCCCGAGCTGCAAACCTCAGAGTCCTCGGTCGGGCAAACGATCACCGGTCAAACCATTAATAATCTGCCCCTCAATGGGCGCAACTTTACCTTCCTGGCGCAGTTGGGCGCGGGTGCCAATACACCCCAGGCGGACACTCGAGGCAATGCAGCCTCCGGCGCCTTTACCGCCAATGGCCTCAAGCCCGCACAAAACAACTACCTGCTCGATGGCATTGACAACAATTCCAACGCCGTCGACTTCCTCAACGGGACAAACTACATCGTTCTGCCCCCGCTAGATGCCATTGCAGAATTCAAAGTGCAGACCGCTGACTTCAGCGCCGAACTCGGTCGCTCCGCCGGCGCCGTACTAAACGCCACGGTCAAGTCCGGTTCAAACGAAATCCACGGCGCGGTCTGGGAATTTTTCCGCAACGATGTGCTCGACGCTGCGGACTGGTTTGAAGATAATGCCGGCATTAAGAAGGGCGAATTGCGCCAGAATCAGTTCGGAGGCGCCATTGGCGGGCCGATCGTCAAGAATAAGTTGTTCTATTTCGGCGATTATGAAGGTCTGCGCCGCGTCCAGGGCAATACTCAGTCTGGTGTTTCCGTGCCCACAGTGGCGGAGCGCAACAGTGGTTTCACCAATCTGGCTGACATCATTACCGGCCAGGGCACAAGTTCGAGGGCCGACGCACTCGGCCGCCAGATACCGCTGGGAGCCATCCTCGATCCAGCTACCACTCGTGCAGTCGCAGCCGGCGCGTTGGATCCTGTTTCCGGGCTTACTAACACCTCCGCCAACACCGTCTACGTTCGCGATCCCTTCGGCACTTGTGCACCTTCCACCACAAACTTCACTCTCGCCGGCTGCGGTCTGAATCAAATTCCCGCGGGCCGCCTCGATGCAAATGCCATCAAGCTCTTGAATCTGTTCCCGTTGCCAACCAGCGGCGGCCTCACTTCGAACTTTGGATCAAGTCCCGCTCTCTACGAGCATCGCAACGCCTTTGACGTGCGCGTCGACTACGATATCAGCCAGAAAGACCAGATATTCTCCCGTTTTAGCTGGGTGGACGACCCGCAATTTATCCCGGGTCCTTTCGGAGGTGTAGCGGACGGCGGCGGCTTCGAGCAGGGCGATCAGAGTGCGAAATCGTATCAGTCTGCTTCGGCCTACACTCACGTCTTTTCCCCTAACTTGATCAACGTAGCCCGCGTGGGGGTAAACCACCTTCTCACCGCGCGCTATGGCCCTGAGGGCACCACTTCCGGCATTCCAGCCCAGTACGGAATTGATGGTATTCCCCAAAGCACCGAAAACGGTGGACTTCCCACCATCAATATCAGTGGACTGAATCAATTGGGCAGCAACTCTTTTCTGCCTTCAGACGAGGTCAGCGACACTCTCCAGATTACCGACGACTTAACCAAGGTTTACGGCGCGCATAGCTTCAAGATGGGCATTGAATACCAGAACGTAAAGTTTTCCACCTTGCAGCCGGCCTATTCACGCGGTCAGTTCGGTTACAACAGCAACAGCAGTTCCGTCAGTTACACAGACATTCCCAATGTAGGTGGAGGCGCGACCGGTCGAGCACAGTTTTTGCTGGATCCGATCGCAACCACCGTTCCGGGTGGCGTGAGTTACGTCGGAGGCGCCGACCAGGTACAAGCCTCCAACATTAACAAGACCTACGACGAGAAGAAGTACTTCGCCGCGTATTTCCAGGACGACTGGAAGATCACTCCCACCCTGACCCTCAACCTGGGACTGCGTTATGACTACTTCGGCCCCATTAATGAGACCAATGGTGGACAGGCGAACTTCATTCCCGGCCCCAATCCTTTCTCCGGTCCTGCCTTCTTGCTTCCGGCAACAGGCAAGGACAACCGGCAATTGTCTTCGACAGCTAACAATCCGGCCCTTGCCGGCCACGGCTTCCTCGATTTGCTGGCTAAGGACGGCATCGCACTGGAGGAGACAAATAAGTACGGGCAGGGGTTGGTGAATGTCCAAAAGACCAACTTTGCACCGCGTATCGGCTTTGCCTATCAAGCCAACCAGAAATTGGTGGCTCGAGCAGGCTTTGGGCTCTTCTTCAACACATTCGACAATCAGGGATACGGACCGAATATCGGCGAGAATTATCCCTTCGTCTTTAACTTCAACTATCAGCAACAGAACCTGGGCACTCCCAGTGTCACACCCATCAGTGGTGGTTCACCGTGGGCCGGATGCCCCACGGGCGGCCCGGGGGGAACTGCAACCCTCGGTTCCGGTCTCTCCTGCGTTGCATTTACGCCTCTGGATGTGAACGCGCAGGGCTTGGGCTTCCAGGGAATGCAGTTCAACTACCACACCCCCACTACCATCAGCTCTAATCTCACTTTGCAGTATTCGCTCACGCGTACCTTATCAGCGCAGGTCGCGTACGTGTATACCCGGGCTAACCATCTTCAGATAGGTCCCAGCACCAATAACGTGACGTCGATCCTGCCCGCAGGTCACAGCACATCGGATACCTACCCCAACAATGAGGTTCCATTTCCAGACTTCGGACATGGTTCGAGTTACGTCATCACCGCCGGAACCAGCAACTACAACGCATTGCAAACCAAGCTTGAACAGCAGTTCGGGAATGGGTTGCAGTTCCTCGTTACCTACACCTGGTCAAAAACCCTGGGCGACGATCAGGACCAGTTGAATGGAGGCAGTGTGCAGGGATATCGTGCGCCGGACGTGCCCGGTTATGGACCCGAGTACGATTACGGTCTGATCAACTACGATATCCGCAACGTATTTCATGCTAGTGGCGGGTACGAGCTCCCCTTCGGTACAGGTAAGAAGTTCCTTGGCAACGCTAGTAAACTCGAGAACGGCGTGGTCGGGGGATGGAGTCTCAATGTAATCAGTGGGCTTCAAGGTGGCCAGCCGATAACCTTCTCCTGTCCAACCTCGACCACCTCGGGAACAAACTGCTACGACGTGAAAGTCGCGGGCCAGAGCCAGAAGCTCGGGCTGCACACCGACTCCAATGGAAAGCTGAATTGGATTGGCAACCCGGCGGCCTTCCAGCAACCATGCCCCCTGGGAGCGGCTGCTACCCCTGGGTGCGAAACGAACGTGCCGATTCTAGGCGGCAGTCAAGGAACCTCCACAACGCCGGGCGTAGCTAAGTTCGACTTCTCGGCGTTCAAGGCTATCCCAATCAACGAACGCTTCTCCATGCAATTCCGGGCGGAGTTCTTTAACATCCTCAACCACCCGACCTTCAATGCCCCGAATTTCGGCGGCAACGGGGTCACCGCGGTCTCGAACTCGGGCAACTTTACCAGTACCAACTTCGGCGAAATTGGATCGACGCGCTTTGCTCCGTATGATCCCAGGCAGATCCAATTTGCCCTGAAGCTGTACTACTAGGCTAAGATGAAGACGCCCCGGGACGGCACACCTATGGGTGCCTTCCGGGGCGCTTTTTTCGCTGATTGGTCCTGGTAGTAGAGGTGGACGGTGAGTAACAGGCCCCGCTTTCGGCCCGCAATTTCATTTTCTCTTGTGCTCTGTGCCGTCTGTGCGGGAGCCCAGGAAAAACCCGCTCAGAAATTGGACCAGCAGTTCCAGTCCGCAGTAGCCCACTACCATGCAGGGCAGTTCGCCCAAGCTGCTTCCGAGCTTGAGGACCTTCTACCCCGGGTTCCCAAAAGTTTCGAAGCGCATGAGCTTTTAGGCCTGGTCTACGCCGCCGAGTCACAGAACACTAAGTCGACCGAGCAGCTGCAGATCGCTGTGGATTTGAAACCGGATTCACCCGCTGCCAGGACAAACCTGGCTGCAGCCCTGGTTCGTGCGGGAAAGCCTGCTTTGGCCGGCGAGCAATTTCGCAAGGCGCTCGACCTGGAGCCGAAGGATTTTGACGCCAACCACAATCTCGCAGAGTTCTACATCCAAACCGGGAAGATCGCCGAAGCCATCCCCCTGCTTGAGCAAGCGCAGCAGGCAAATCCCTCTTCGTACAATAACAGTTACGATCTGGCGCTCGCCTATTCGCTCACCGGCCGGCTAAGCCAGGCGAAGCAACAGGCACAATCTCTGCTGCAGCAGAAAAACACCGCGGAGTTGCATAATCTGCTCGGCCAGATCGAGGAAAAGAATGGAGAGTTCGTCGCCGCGGCCAATGAGTATGAGACGGCCGCGCACATGGATCCCAGCGAGCAAAATCTATTTGACTGGGGAAGTGAGTTCCTTCTTCACCGGACCTATGAACCGGCGATCGACGTCTTTCAACAGGCCACCGTCCGCTACCCAAATTCACCTCGTCTCTTCACCGGATTGGGAATGGCGCTCTATTCGCGGGGTAAATACGATGAGGCGGTCAAGGCTCTGCTGACGGCGGCTGATCTAAACCCCGCTGATCCTCGGCTGCTATCTCTTCCTATCCAAGGCCTATGAGAGCTCGCCCAATCAGGCGGACGACGTAATCCAGCGCTTTCGCCGTTTTGCGGAACTGCAGCCCCACAATGCGCTGGCAATTTACTATTACGCGATGAGTTTGTGGAAGGGTAAGCGGGCAGAAGACCCCGGCTTCGACCTGGGCCAGATCGAGTCGCTGCTGCAGAAGGTAGTAACGCTCGATCCAACAATGCCCGAAGCGCATGTGCAACTGGGCAATCTCTATGCTGACCAGCACGAGTATGCGAAGTCGATCCCCGAGTATCAGCGGGCGCTGGAATTGAATGCCGAATCTTCCCGACGCCCATTACCGCCTCGGCCAGGACTATGTGCACACCGGGCAGAAGGATCGCGCCCAGGAAGAATTTGCAGTCTATCAGCGCCTTCGGGCGCAGCACATGGCTGACCTCGACAAGGAAGCAGAGCGGAAGTTATAAAGCCAAGTCGTCTATTCCAGCAGCAAGATGAAGTGTATGTGAGTTGACGGCCCAATCATCCTTCGCCAGAAATATCGCGCAGCATCTCGGCCATAGCCGGCGTGATTTCCTGCGCGGCGCTGCCGGTGTGGCGCTGGGCTCTACTTTGCTCAGCGCCAGCCCGTTTGTGCGCGGAGCGGCTGCCGCCAAAGAAGCGCAAGGTCATCGTCATCACCTTCGGTGGAGGCGCTCGCGATCAGGAGACCTTCGCGCCCGCAGGGACAGGAAAATATCCCCCACCTGATCCACGAATTGGCGCCGCAAGCCAGCTTCTTCACCCAGGTAATGAATCAGGGCATCCTGGGCCACTATGTGGCCACCGCAAGTCTGGCCACCGGCGTCTACGAAACCCTCAATAACTTCTCCGCCGTCCCTCCCGACCATCCCACCGTCTTCGAGTACTTTCGCAAGGATTTGAACCGGCCGCCTTCCGATGCGTGGGTGGTTGCGCCCAGCAACGGATTCAACCGCATTGGTGAAAGCGACTACCGTTCCTTCGGGCCGGGCCTGGGGGCCAGGGTGGTTCTGCCCAAGCATCTGCTGGCTGCGGCCATGTCTGGCGGTGTCACCGACTACGCGCATTTGCTGCGCGATAACTACGAGACCCCGCTCTACACTCCACAACTCGCAGGCAGCGAATTCGAGTTGCAGCAGCTGGAAATGATCCTCAAGCTTTCCGTCGATGACTTCAAGGCGCATGCCCTCACCTTGTCCAGCCCGGACGAGCTCTCCATGTATATCGCGCGCCGCTTGATGCAGCAGGAGGCGCCCAGTTTGCTTTGGATCACCATGCACGACATCGATGTCGCCCACGCCGGGGCCTACTCGCTCTACATCGATGGCATCCGGCGCACCGATCGCCTTTGCGCGGAGCTTTGGAAGGCTGCGCAAAGCGAGCCCGAATACGCCGGCAACACCACGCTTTTCATCCTCCCGGATTTTGGACGGGATGCCGACGAAGATTCCGGCGGCAACGGATTTCAGCACCATCGCACAGGGGACGCAGCCTCCCGAACCACCTGGATGATGGCCCTGGGCGCCGGTGTCCGGCCAGGCGTGGTCTACGACCAGCCGATGCAGTCGATAGACCTCGTGCCTACGCTGGGAGCGATGATGGGCTTCTCTCCTTCGCTTTCACAAGGCAGGCCGATCAAAGAACTGGTTTAGTGTCATGCTTCCACGCGATCTAAAAGCCGAACAGTTCGCGTCCTATCCTCCCCAGGCGAGGGCTTTGGTCGTAGCCCACCTGGACGCGCTCCGCCAGCTTCCGCTCAGCTTTCTGCCCAGCCTGTTGCGTGAGGTCATCGACTACGACTACAAGTTTCCCGCCGAGCGCGCCGCCATCGATAGGGAACTCGCCAACCTTAGTTCACTTTCTCCGGCGCAGATGACAGAGTGGTTTCACGCCTTCGCGCAATTTTCGCTGTCGCCAAAGTTGGAAAGCTTTGATTGGATCAATCAGCCGGCCCAGTTTGTCGAGCAGTTATCCGCCTACTTGTGGACGACCCACCAGTTGGATGGCTTTCGCCAGGCCGCGATTGTTTACGGCGACCGTTTGCAGGCCGCCAGACCACCGGAAGCGATTCCTGTGCGCAGGCTTGGCATTGCGGTCATCGGTCAGGGTGTCGCCGCATACGATGCGCCGCTCTTTCGCAATCTTCGCCCGCACGGCGCTTATTTTGCGCACGTCAATCCTGACAACGGATTGCAACTGTTACTGAACGCGGTCGCCGCGCGGGCCAAGGCGCATCCCGTCCCTTACGCTCATTGGTACGTCGATGGTGGTCAGCAAGCTGATCACAGCCCATCGCTCACCTGTGTCTCGTACCAGGCCTTGGAACCCGTGCGTGCCGCGTTGCTGCAAAAAATCCAGGCCGACATCCAGCGTCCCGGTATGGGGCCGGAGGAACTGCGCACGCATCTTGGCTCGAGCTGGTGCCTGCGGATCTGGGCATGGACGAAGTCAGGAGACGCGGTATTGAATCGTTTTCAGGTCAAGCTGCTCACCGAGGGTTCCGGGACCCAGATTTTCAGCACCACCTTTGCCCAATGGACGGCCCGTGAGGCATTGCGAAGGGCCCAGTCGCTGACCTTGTTAGTGCGCTTTGCTCCACGGCAACGGCAGAAGCCAATGAATGAATTGCTATCGACGAGCCAAGGCAATGTGGAGCTGGATTTGAGCCGGCTCCGTGGTTGACGCCGACATGGGTGCCTACTACACCTGGCTCAACCAGCAGCGCCTGCCGGGAGCCGACAAATCCGGTTTCCTGGTCTGGTTTGAGGGCCACAGCCAAGCCCTTGTGATTGGGCCGTCCATCCCCCGCGGAACCGAGTCAACCACAATAGCTGACCTGGGAGAGCTGGCTGCCCTAGCCACCGCCTAAGAAGGACTTCCGCAAAGCACAGGTGAATACCACGAACCTCAATGTGCACGACGGGCGCCCCAGGTTCGCCCAAGCGTACCTCCGGATTCTGGAAAACGACGGTGCGTAAAGCTCATAGGCTTGTCCAAATTAGCTTGAATTTGCCGCTTGGTGGCGCGGTGGATGGACAGAGTAGTTAGCCGAAACCACGGGCCCCTCGGCAGCCAACCAGAAGGCAGCTGACTTTTGGACAAGTATGACCTGAAACGTAGCCCAGGACGTAGTTCTGGGCCTGAAAGTCGATCGCAATCTCGTTAGGGAGGCTGAAAATGTCCCAGGACATCATCCTGGGCGCTACTCCCGCTCTAGTTCTTAACCCGAACCGTAGGCTCCACCGACAACCCCGGCCTCAGCAAATGGTCGCTGTCCTCATTCCGATCCGTCAGATCAATCCGGACCGGGATCCGTTGCACCACCTTCACATAATTCCCAGTGGCATTTTCCGGTGGAAACAGGCTCAGCACCGACCCGGTTGCCCCGCCGATCTGCGTCACCTTGCCGTCGTAGTCGCGCCCGTAAGCGTCCACGTGAATTTTGACCGCTCTGTCCGGGACGCATCAACCGTAGCTGCGTCTCCTTGAAATTAGCCGTGATCCAGATATCATCCAGCGAAACCAGCGTCATCAAATTTTGCCCCACGCTCACGTTCTGCATAACTTCCAGGCTTTTCTTAGTGATGATGCCATTGACCGGAGCGACAATCTTCGTGTAGCTCAAGTTCAATTTAGCCTGTGCCAGCTCGGCGCGCGCCTGTTCCACCTGGGCCGCCGCCTGGTCTGCCTTAGCCTTCTGAATTTTTACCTGGTCTGGCGCCGTTTGAGCAGTCTTCAACTCCGCCTGCGATTGGATCACCCGGTCGCGGGCAATGCGCACCGCGTCCTCGGCGGCAATCTCGTTTGCCTTGGCTCCCAGCAGTGCAGCTTTGGAGGCATCCGCCGTCGCCACGGTGGCGTCGAATTGCTGCTTGGAGATAACGTCTTTTTCTACCAGCGGCGTATAGCGCTTCAAATCCAGTTGTGCCTTGATGTTGTTCGCGTCCGCCTGTGCCACCTGGGCCTGCGCCGCTTCCAACTGCCGCTGCGCCTGCTGCACCGACGCGTCCGAGCTTCTCACCCCGGAAGAAGCCGACTGCCAGCGTGGAGCTGGTGTTAATCCCGATCACCGGTACATTCACCCGCACCGCTTCATAATTGGCCTCGGCACTCTCCAGGCTGGCTTCATCCTGCTGCACCGCCACCTCAAAGTCCTTGGGATCGATCTCGGCAATCAAAGTACCCGCCTGCACGTACTGATTCTGATCCACGTTGACCTTGATCACCTGCCCGGCAACCCGGGCGCTGATCTGTATCAGGTGACCATCCACCTGTGCGTCGTCGGTGTCTTCGTAATACGTGGAGTGCCACCAGAAAAGCAGCGCGCCCACGATAAGAACCGCGACCACGCCGATGACGATGAATCGGCGCTGTCCCTTTTTCCGCGGAGGACTGTCCAGATCCTGCTGGTCGTTATTGCCAGCCTCGGGACCCTCTTCGACGGTACTTGCACGGCCTGATTCCGGATTCTGTTCCGCCACCGCTACTTTCCTCCCACGTAATCCTTGTAATTTGTCTGCGCGATGCCCAGCGCGCGGGCGAGAGACAGCTTCGCCACATTGTGCTGGTACAGGCTGGAGACATACTGGTCATCCGCCTGCGCCATCGATGCCTGGGCTTGCGATACCGCAAGGTTATCGGCCACGCCTGCCGCATACCGCTGTTGCGCCTCGCTCAGCGCCTCGGTCGCCAATTCCACGTTGCTGCGCGAGACGGCAACCTGCTTGGCTGCCGCCTGTATATCGAGAATGCTATCGCGCACGTCGGCGCTGATTTGCCCCCGCAGGTCATTCAACTGCGCCTGTTTCTGATCCAGTTGGGCTTGCGCGCTCTGCGCGTCGCCGCGTAACTTCGCCTCTTCATAGAGCGGCACGCTGGCCGTGCCCACGGCGTCAAAGGTTCCATTGGAATGGCCCAGCGTCGGCCCAATCACCCCGTAGTCCCCCGAGAAGCTTATTGTCGGGTAACGTTCGGCGGTGGCTGCGGACCGCGAAGCTTTCGCCCCCTCCACCTGCTGCTGCAGCGCCTGCAAATCACGGCGGCGGGCTAGCCCTTGCTGCACCGCGGCATTGGGGTCCAGGTTGTCCAGCGCCTTGAAAGGCGCCTGGTCGGTCAATTCGTAGCTTTGTTCCAGTGGCAGCCCAATGGCGCGCGCCAGAGCAATCTTGTCTTTCTCATATTGATTTTGCGCACGTGATCAAGGTTTGCTGTTGCGTCTGATAGTCCACCCGGGCGCGTAGCTCGTCCAGCAGCGGAGCCGTCCCCGCCTGGTGGTTGGCCACCGCCTGGTCGAGCGATATCTTCGAAGTGTTTACCTGGGCCTGTGCCGATTGCACCCGCGACGCGTCAGCGATGCACAGCAGATACGCATTGCCGACCGTAAGCACCACCATGTCTTTTGCATCCTCAATCGAGAGTTTGGATCCTTCGAAGTTATGTTTTGAGGCCAGATAGTTCCGCAGCGACGATACGTTTAGCAGCGACCATTGCACCGATCCCCGGATGTCCGTGTAACCATAGGGCCCGATGACTGCTGGAAAGCCGGGGATGTTGAGCCCTTCTGCCCGCAGGTTCACCTGTTGGTCCGATTCTTTGGCATAAGCACTCACGGTAGGCAGCAGCGCCTGCAATTGCTGCAACCTCTGTGCGCCAGCCGATCCCGAGTTGACCCCGGAGAGCACCAGGCCCAGGTTGTATTGCAGCCCCATGCGAATCGCCTCATCGAGCGAAAGCGGAAAAACCCCTGGAACCGGCGCTCGCTTGACGATGCTGCCTTGGTAGGTGCCGCTATTCACCTGCGCCGGCTGCGCCTGAACAGAATTTGCGCTGGAACTCCCGGAAGACGCGCGATTGATTCGTGAATTGCCCCAGCGAGGTGGCCGGGATGAGGCTCAAGCTGAAGAGGATCACGAGTGATCGCCACTCCATGCCCCGCAATACACCCCGGTAACGTCTCATCCTTAAGTCAACCTCGGCATGCAACCTAACGGCCCGGAAAAACGACAGCACACAGTCTGATGCAACATAACCTGTTAATTATTCAAAAAGATGGCCCACCGGTGGTCACGAACACACCGGTCGCGGGAGAGACGCTGGGTATGACGAACGTAGTCATCATACCGCGCCCCCTGGAGCCGTTTCGCGATGGGGTAGACCGAAGAGAGAGGCCGCTCGGTGGTTCTCTGCCAGGGAAAACCACACCTCGCGATCCGTGTCAGGTCCCAGTCATTGTGAAGCTGCTTTAAGTCTGGACCCGTGGCTTGGATTGCTCCCGCTCAGGCCGGCATGAGCGCGGTATGCGAACTGAGCAGGCAGGTGGCCAGTGAGCACAGCGCCTGGCGATACGCGGTACCAACCTGGTCTCGCCGCCATGCCTGTGCTCCCCTCGCTCCACTCCGGCGAAGGCTCTCTGCGGTCTGTTCACTATCCTGTCCGGCAACAGCGCGCAGCACAAAAACCGCGCGCAAGGCGGGCGCCAGGCGGTCCAGCCATTCCCGCATACCCGCCCGCCCGGCGCCCGAAAATAGCGCCCCGAACTGCTCCCCGCTCAAACCGGCCGCGCCCAGGTCATCGGTTTCAATGCACGAGGCAGCCTCGGCCGGTTCCGCAACCGGCACAGCAAACGCCTCAGGGTACATCCCGGCCATCCGCCGAACGGCGGTATCCACCAGCAAAGACCGGGCCTCGGCGTAGGCGACCGTGGCCTCCGCACAAGGATCTGTTTCTACCTTGGCCACTGTTTCCTCTACCAGGCAGACCGCCTCTTGCTCGTTTCCCAACATCAGGGCCGCGATCTGAAAAAGCTGCACAGCCGTATCCTCGGCCATGAGTAGGCTGGCCCCCGGCGCTTGGCTACAATCCTGCTCCATCATGCGCTTCTCCTTCTGAACTCGGTCTTTCGATAGCTCTGTCATCTTCCATCCTCCCGCAACCCCTCTCCGGGCGTCAAATCGTGTGCTGGCCCCAGCCAAAAAATTCCCCATAAACTGTCACTTTGATCGCCAATTCATTTTGCTTTCCCTTTAGTAAGGTAGACAGAGACATCCACCGTTCCAACCCTCACTATGAATAGTGTGAGCACAGATCCACAAAGTCTCTTTATCGGCCGCGATGAATCCTGGCTGAGTTTTAACCGTCGTGTCCTCGAAGAAGCCCAGGATCCGAGCAATCCTTTGCTCGAACGGGTCAAATTTTTGGCCATTACCGCCAGCAATCTGGATGAATTTGTCGAAATTCGTGTGGCCGGCATCATGCAGCGCATTGAAGACGGGTACACCGAACCGGGTTTTAATGGCCTTACCCCCCGCCAGACCCTGGATAACGTAGTCCGCGACATGCACGCGTTCGTCCGCGATCAGTACCGCTGCTGGACGGAAGATCTGCGCCCCTCGCTGTATGCCAACGGCGTTCGGGTGCTGGGGTGGCGCGAGGTCGACGAAACCGCCCGGGCGCATGCCCTGGACTACTACCAGCGCGAAGTCGATCCGCTGTTGACGCCCATTACCATCGACCCCGCCCACCCTTTTCCCCGGGTCTTGAACAAGGCGCTTTGCCTGGCCCTGCTTCTGCGCCGCAAGCGCAAGGGCGCTACCGGGGCGTTACTGGGCGTGCTCACCGTACCCCGGGCCCTCCCCCGCCTGGTGCCCCTACCCTCCAGCTCCGGAACCCACGACTTCATCTTTCTCCACGACCTGATCGAGCACAACGCCGCCGGCATGTACCGAGGTTACGAAATCCTCTCCACCGCCGCCTTTCGCGTCACCCGTAACAGCAATCTCTACTTCCAGGAAGAAGAATCACGCAGTTTGTTGGACAGTGTGCGTTCCGAGTTGCACAATCGCCGCAAAGGCGACGCGGTACGCCTGGAAATCGAGGAGGGCGCCGACAACGAGGTGGTCGACCGCCTGCGCGTCAATTTCGAGCTTGACGATTCCCAGGTCTTCCCCACCAACGGGCCCGTCAACTTGTCGCGCCTGATGAATTTGTACGATACTCCTCGCCCAGACCTCAAATTCAAAGACTTTCTCCCCCGCGAGCTACGCCTGAACCGCCGTTCCGAGGATCTTTTCGACGAACTCCGGCACCATGACCTGCTGCTCCACCACCCCTATGATTCTTATGACGCCGTGGTCAATTTCGTGCAGTTGGGTTCGCAGGATCCGCGCGTCGTCTCCATGAAGCAGACGCTTTATCGCACCAGTTCCGATTCCCCCATGTTCCACGCCCTTACCGAGGCTGCGCAAACCAAGGAGGTAACCGTCGTGGTGGAGCTGATGGCTCGTTTCGACGAAGCCTCGAACATCCGCTGGGCGCGCAATCTTGAAGATGCCGGTGTCCAGGTCTTCCATGGCATTGTCGGACTAAAGACGCACTGCAAGCTGGCCATGCTCATTCGCCACGATCCGGACGGCGTCACCCGCCGTTATGTGCACCTCGGCACCGGCAACTACAATCCGAACACCGCGCGTTTCTACACCGATCTCAGCCTGCTGACGGCTGACCCCGAGATCACGGCCAGCGTGCACAGTGTCTTCAATTACCTCACTGCGCATTCTGAATCGGACGATTACGCTCCTCTGCTGGTGGCGCCGCTGACCTTGGCGGAGAGCACTATCCGGATGATCCATCGCGAAGCCGAGCACGCCTTGGCTGGCCGTCCCGCGCACATTATCGCCAAGATGAACTCGCTGCTTGAGCAGGCAGTGATTGAGGCCCTCTACGAGGCTTCCAAGGCCGGCGTGCAGGTTGACTTGATCGTGCGCGGGATCAGTTCCATTCGTCCGGGGATCCCGGGAATAAGCGAGAACATTCGTGTGCGCTCGGTAGTTGGCCGTTTCCTCGAGCACAGCCGCATCTTTTATTTTGCCAACGGCGGCGAGGACGAGGTCTATTGTGGCAGTGCCGACTGGATGCCCCGGAACCTCTTTGAACGTTGCGAGGTCGTCTTTCCCATACGTGACGCCCAGATTCGCCATCGCATCCGCCACGAAATCCTGGCCGCCTACCTGGCCGACACCGCCAAGTCCCGCATGGAGACGGCTGCTGGCGCCTACCCGCGCGTCCGCGCCCCCGAGGGCAAGTCTTTCAGCGCCCAGGACTTCTTCATCCGTCTCGCCGAAGGCCGAGACAGCATCGACGGTATTCCACAACCGGCCTGGGAGCCAGGGACCGTGATTACAGAACCAGAGCCGGACCCCGCCGCGGCCAAGCCGCACCGCCGCAAAGCCGCCCGCAAGCACCCCGAACCAGCCGTCTGACTCCTCCGGCCAATGGCTAAGCTCCTATCCGAAACCTAGTTCCCAAGCAAACGCTGGGTGGGATACCCCAGCACTCGACGTCCCTTTTTGTCATTAGAAGGGAAGAGGAGGGAAGCCACCCACTTCTGGATGTATTTTCGACCGAACGCAGCCAAGCACAGAAGCGATCCCAATGCCGCCACGTTGGGCAGTAAACTAAACCTTGGTGCACCGCTTCTACAATCTCGCAGAATGGTGGCATCTTCTCAGCCTGGACGCGCCCACCGTCGCCGCTCTCTGGGCATGGTTCTTCTCTATCGCCATGCACCTGCACCTGCCCATCCTCCAGCCCCTGTTCCTCGCCCTTGGCACCTGGTTGCTCTACGTCGCCGACCGCATTCTCGACGGGCTCCGCCAGCGCCAAGCCGACCTGCGGGAGCGCCATCACTTTCACGCCCGTCATCGCACCGCTTTTCTGTGGGCAGCTTCACTGATGGTCATCCTGTTTGCCTGGTTCGTCCTCACCCGCATGCGTCCTGAAGCACTCCGCGACGATTCCTGGATCGGGGTCTTTGCCCTTCTTTATCTCTTCGCCGTTCACCGCAGGACCAAACGCACCCACGCTCTCCCGAAGGAACTCGCAGTAGCCATTCTCTTCGCTGCTGCCACCGCTGTCCCCGCCTGGTCGCGGCTTGGGGCAAGCAACCGGAAGGAGCAACTGGCGCCCGCCGTCGTTTTCTTTGCCCTGCTTTGCTGGACCAATTGCGTGAGCATCGAGAAGTGGGAGGCCGGCAATCCTCACTCGACCACTCGCTGGGCCAGCCTGCACCTGCGTCCAATCGTAACCATGATTGCGCTGTTTTCCCTCGCCGGGGCTGTGCTTGCGCCTTCGCGTGGCCTGATGGCGGTTTATCTAGCAGCTCTGTTGAGCAGCGGACTGCTCATAGCACTCGACGCGCGCCGCACCCACTTTTCTCCGCTGCATCTGCGCATTGCCGCCGACGCCGCCTTGCTCACGCCCTTGGCCTTCTTCCCCTTTGCTCGCTGAACCCGCCGTTAATTTCGATCCCATCGCTGGTCCCTACCGGTGGCTTGAATACCTGAGCTTTGGGCCATGCCTCGAGCGTTGCCGTAGCGCACAACTCGCACATCTGACCAGCGCCCATCGCGCGTTGCTCTTAGGCGATGGGGATGGACGCTTCCTGGCGCGCCTGCTGGCGGCCAATACCACCCTCACCGTGGATGTCGTCGATTCCAGCCGCTCCATGCTGCGGCTTCTCGATCGCCGCATTCGCCGCGCCGGCCCCCAGGCTCACCAGCGCATTTGTCTGCATCACGCCGATGCTCTCGCATGGACGCCCACCGGCAGCTATGACCTGGTCGTTTCCCACTTCTTTCTCGACTGCTTTTTCGCTTCTCAACTGGACCAGCTCTTCGATCGAATTCGTCCCCATCTTCGCCCCGGCGCGCAATGGGTGATCTCCGAGTTCGCCATTCCCCGCAACGCCTTCACTGCTTATCTCGCCGGAGGCCTCATCGGCTTGCTCTATCGCGCCTTCGGTCTGCTTACCGGCCTCCCTGTGCGCGCCCTCCCGGATTACGCTGCCGCACTTCTCCGCTGCGGCTTCGTGCTCAGTCAAGACAGGCGTTATCTCGCTGGGCTCCTGTGCTCCGAGGTCTGGTCGCTACCCACCATTCCCGCGCAAAAATGATCTAGAATGCCGCATGCCCTCCCCGCGCCTGCGCATGCTGTCGCTATCTCCCGCGGCCATCGGCTCCTTGTTGCTTGCCCTGTCCGCGTCGGCACAGGTGTCGGCCATCAATTCGCCTGACGGCAAACCGCTGTCGCAGCGTGTGGTGGCCTACTGGATTGATGCCAAAGTCGACACCACCGCAAAAACCCTGGATGCGACAGAGATCATTGAGTATCGCAATCCCTCCGACCAGCCCGTCTCCACCATCCCTTTTCATCTCTACCTCAACGCTTTCCGGCCCCAATCCACCTTTGCCAGGGAATCGCATCGCGATGGCAACGACATCCCCCACGCGAAAGCAGACCAGGGCGCCGTTGAAATCAAGAGCATATCCGCCGAGGGCTATGGCGACCTCTCCCAGAGCATGCGCTTTACTGCTCCCGACGATGGCAATCAAGACGACCACACGGTGATGCAGGTCACCCTCCCCAAGCCGCTCGCTCCCACTGAGGCCATTCGTTTCCAAATCGCCTTTCACGATAAATTCCCTATCTCCATTGCCCGTAGTGGATACAAACGCGACTTCATCATGGGCGCACAATGGTTTCCCAAAGTCGGCGTCATTTGGCACGGAGCGTGGAACTGCCATCAGTACCACGCGGATACCGAGTTCTTCTCCGACTTTGGCACCTACAACGTCAACCTCACGCTTCCTCAGCGTTATATCGTCGGCGCCAGCGGCATCCAGACCGGCGAGCAGTCCAACTCCGACGGCACCAGGACGCTCAGCTTTCGCGGCGAAGATATTCACGACTTCGCCTGGGCTGCCTCTCCACACTTCCAGGTCGTCGACGATACCTTCGTCAACAGTCTCGGCTCGGTGAAACTGCACGCGCTGATCCTTGCCTCCCATGCCGATCAGAGCGATCGCTATCTCTCCGTCCTGAAACAAAGCATGCAGAAGTTCGATGAGTGGTACGGACCTTATCCCTACACGCAAATCACCCTCATCGATCCCGAGCCGGACTCGCAGTTCGGTGGCATGGAATATCCCACGCTGATCACCGGCGACGCGCAATGGTGGGAGCCTTCATGGGATTACTACGGCCTGGAAGTGACCGTTGCCCACGAGTATGGCCATCAGTATTGGTACGGCATGGTCGCCACCAATGAATTTGAAGAACCCTGGCTGGATGAAGGGATCAATAGCTACACCGAATCGAAAGTAATGGGCTCGATCTTCGGGCAGAACACTTCGATGGTGAATGCGCGCAACCTTTACGGCAGCGACAACGAGAACGAACGCGTGTTCTATCTCTACCGCCCGGACGAGGATCCGATCGTGCGCCTGGGCTGGAAATTTGCCAGCGAAGTCAGTTACGGCGCCATTGCCTATGGCAAAACTGCCACCATGCTGACCACCCTCGAAGGGGTGCTGGGCGAGGATACTCTCCGTCAGGCCTTGCGCGTCTACTTCCTGCGTTACCGCTTTACCCACCCCACCGGAACTGATTTTCTTCAAACCCTGGAAGAAGTATCCGGCCGCACCGATCTGGAACCCTACTTCGCCCAGGCCGTCTATGGCACTGAGGTGCTCGATTACTCCGTAGATTCGCTGACCTCCGGTCCCACCGATTGGTGGGAAGGCGCCAACGCAGAGGGTCCGTACCACACCGATGTTATGGTCCGCCGCAGGGGCACCTTTCTTTTTCCGGTGAAGCTTGAAGTAGGATTTGAAGACGGTTCGAAGGAGCAAGCCGCCTGGGACGGCAAAGACCGCTGGACCCGCTTCTCCTGGGACAAACCTTCGCGAGCGGTATACGCCCAGATTGACCCGGACCGGAATGTCCTCCTGGACGTCAACTCGTTCAATAATAGTTACACGCTGCGATCAGACCGCACGGCGCGGTTTAAATTGACCAACTACTGGGTCTTCGCCCAGCAGCTGCTGACGCAATGGTTGTCGTTCCTGGTTTGACCGCACTCCCGAAGGGCATGGCTGAGTGAACACAACAATCCAATTACAGACTCCCGGGGACCCACAGCGCCGGATCAACTGCTCCCTACCCAACCTTCTCGCCCAGGGTTTTCAACTTGCCCTGCGCAACTGGCCTTTTGTCATTTGGGTTTACGCGGTCAATCTTGGTTTTGGTTTGCTCGCCGGCATACCGTTCGCCACCGGGCTGACCTCTTACCTCGATCACAGCCTGGCCGCGCAGAGGATCGCCGGCACCATCGACGTGACTTATCTGGGCGAGCTCCTCGTCCAACTCCAAAAGACCAGCTTTATCTCCACCGTGGCCCACACCGCCGTCTGGCTCAACCTCCTGCAACTGCTGGTGCTGTTTTTTCTTTTCGCGGGCGCCATCTTTGTCTATGTCTCGGCCGAGCCGGCGCGGCTTTCCGTTTTACTGCGCGGTGGCGTGGCCTATTTCTGGCGCTTCGTGCGCGCCGCGATTCTGGCTGGATGTATCGCGGCGGTCATTCTGGGAATTCTGCTCGTCGCGCGCGTCCTTTTGCTGGATCGGCTCAGCGCCGTGTATGTCGAGCGCACCATGTTTCTTTACTCCTCCATCAGCGGCGCCTTGGTTCTGCTTGTCGCCCTGGTGGTGCGTCTGTGGTGGGATCTGGTCGAGGTCTATGTCGTGCGCAACGCCATGGACGGCGAGCGCCGGGTACGACAGGCGTTGCGGCCCGCGCTTCGCTTGCTGGGGAAATATTTCTTCCGCATCGTAGGCAGCTTCTTTCTCAGCGGCATCGCCGGCGTCGGCGCGCTGGCTCTCTGCCTCTTGCTCTGGAAGCAGTTTATCCCCGCCCATCAGGTCTGGCTCGCTTGTTTCCTGGCGCAGCTAGGGCTCTTTCTCCTGCTGGCGAGCCGGTTCTGGCAGCGGGGAATCGAGGCCACCCTCGTCTTGATCGCTGATCCACCCATCGTGGCCGTGGAGGAGACTGCTGCGATGGTGGAGGAAGAGATGCCGGTTGCAGCTTCCCCTGAAGTTTTCGCTTCTTTGTCTGAACCCACTCTGCGCGAACTGGTGCAAAAGCTGAGCCACGAGCCCTGGGGTAATCCAGAGGTTGCAGCACTCTTGCCACCGCGCCCCTCACCCGAGTCCCCACTTGTCCCCCCGGTCGATCCGCCCAAGGTGGAAGAGCCCCAGATCTCGATACTCGACCGCCACGCGACCAAATTCCCCCTGGGGGGCGTTCCCCCCCAAAAGGAAACCGCGGCTGCGGAAGAGGAAACAGCCAACCCCGGGAACGAAGCGGCGACCACCGGGAACGAAGCGGCCAAGCCCGTCCAGCAGGAGAGCGCGCCGGGCGATCCAGAGACGCCTCCACGCCATGGGGTCCCATTACCGTAGGCACGTAGAGGCAACTGTCCGCCGTCTGCCGCACTCACATCTCGGATGGATACCACGAGTTGCGAAAAAACCCCTCTTTTGGAAGCGAACTGGTTGCGGCGGGTCTTTGAAGGGTACGGCCTTCAGCCGGTCTTTGCTGGGTATGGTCTGGGGCTATTCTTCGAAGGGTACGAGCCATCTCGCCGCAGCGAGCCTCCTCGCCGCAGCGAGCCTCCTCGCCGCAGCGAGCTTCCTCGCCGCAGCGAGCTTCCTCGCCGCAGCGAGCTCCAGCCAGTATGTAAGTCATTGAAAACAGGTTCATTTTTGGCTGCTGCGGGTGATGATCCCGACGTTTACCCTGGTCCGGGACCCGACCCTGGCCCTGATCCCGACCAGGTACCTCTCCCGCCCCCCGATCCCGACCCCGGCCTCCCGCTCGATCCTCTACCCACGCCCGCGCCGGTCTATTGACGAGTCACTTCTCTTACCGTCGGCCTATTGTTACAATCTCATGAATCAGACGATCGCTCTGGCGACGCGCTCGCCCTGAGGGGCTTTGTCGCAGCCAATCGGCTGCGTGAGAAAGAGCATTCCAAATCCGATGAATCTTTATATTCTTAGACATGCGAGCGCGGGTGTCCGCCGCGTAGATCCCGCCCTTGACGCCAAGCGTCCTCTCGACAAAGAAGGTAAGGAGCAGTGCCTGCTCATAGCCAGGTACCTGAACGCGCTGAGGATTCAATTCGACTTGATCCTGTCCAGCCCGCTCAAGCGCGCCTTGCAAACTGCCTCGCTGGTGGGAACAGAGGTGGCCTACGACAGCAAAATTCAAATCACGGACGCAGTCTCGCCTTCGGGCACCGTCGCCAGCTTCCAGGCCTTAATCGCGCCCCTGTCGTCCTTTGACAACGTTCTGGTGGTCGGCCACAACCCCAACCTGCCCGAGTTTCTCGGTTCGCTGATCTGTTCCCCCAGGAATGCCAGCATACGGATGCGCAAGGGCGCGATTGCCCGCGTCGACTGCACCCGCCGCCCGGGACAATTAATCTCCCTGTTGGACTCGCGGATGCTGCGCCAGATCTATGCCAGCGCCGCAAAGAGCTCGCGGCGAAAGACTTCGAGGAAGTAATCCGCTTCCTTGCGCAGCGACCAGAGTTCCAGTTCCGCGCCAGTGCGTCCTGGGCTCAGCTCCATCAGCACCCGCTTGGGATACACACGCAACGTTACTTTGAGCACGTCGCTGGCCCGGTCCTGGTTCAGCGCCACCGCCAGCCGCAACAGCACCACCGCCCGCTGTACCCGCGTGAAATCTTCCGGGGGAATATACCGCATGGTACGATCCGCCACGTCCGGGCGGGACTTGCCCAGGTAGCGCGCAATCGCCGACATGATCGCCCTTTGCGGCGGCGTGAACCCGAATAGTTCGGAGTTGGCAATGATGTATTGCGCGTGGCGATGGTGTCCCTGGTAGTTCATGAACTTGCCCACGTCGCGCATCATGGCCGCGGCCTCCAGCCACGCGCCGTATTCCGGCGGTAGCTCATGCACCGCCTGCAGATCGCGGAAGAGCTGCAGTGCGTGCTGCCGTACCGCCTCGGCTTGCCTGGGGTCGACGCCATAGCGTTTGCAGGTAGCCAAAACCCCCTGCCAGCGCTCCCGTTCGAACTGCTGATGGGCCGTCGTCTTGGCATCCTGCTCGGCCAGCATCTGGGTCAGGATGCCGTCTCGCAGCCCCAGCGTTGAGTAGATGAATCCGGGCAGCGCGAAACGCTCCAGCAGTTCGGCGTAGACGTGGGCGCCGGCCACCACGATCTCCGACCGTTTGGGCCCGATGCCGGGAACGCTGCTGCGCTGCGCATTGGTCATCCCTGTCAGCTTGGTGGTCAGGCGGCGCACATTGCGTGTATCCGCCAGCGGTTTGCCTTTGGTCACGCGGGCCGCCCCCGCTGCCTTGCTCTTGCGCATCGCCTGGCTGGCTTCTGTGAGCGCGGCCGCAGTTCCCGAGGTGGCAATCACCAGCGAAACTCGCAGAGCTCCAAAACGCCTCTCCGCCTTGCGCAGCTCGCGCGCAATAAATTGCTTCAACCGCGCCAGCTCTTCCTCGGTTGGGGGATCGGCGGGAACAAATTCTTTAGTCAGGCGAACCGCGCCCAGAGGCAGGCTCACCGTCTCCCGAATTCGTTTCCGCTCCGAAAGAGTGATCTCGCAACTCCCGCCGCCCACGTCGACCAGGAGGCATCTGCCTTGCGTGCCGGGTTCACCCATTACCCCACGATGGATCAGGCGCGCCTCTTCCAGTCCCGAGATAATCTCCACTTCCCAGCCGGTCTCCGATTTGACCCAGGCGGTAAAGGCCTGCGCATTGCGCGCATCGCGTAACGCCGAGGTGGCGACAGCCCTCACCCGGTCGGCGCCGTGCAACTTGACCGTGCGATAGAAGCGCTTCAGCGCCATCAATGTGCTTGCCATGGCTTCGGGAGAAACCACTCCGCTTTCAAACACACTCTCACCCAACCGCGTTACCTCGCGGTCTTCGTGCAGCACTTTCAGCTCGTGTTGATGGACCCGTGCGATCTTTAACCGGCAGGAGTTGGAACCAATGTCAATTGCTGCGTACGTCTGCATCTTTGGGGGAGTTTTACCTGGCAAAAAGATGTTGCTGTCTGGAATGCAAGATACACCACTTCTTTTACATTATCGTCAAGCGGATCGCTGGCGGGAAGCAATGCGCCGGTCGCCCAGCGTGAGTGCGGTGGGTGAGTGTTTACCAGGCGGTTGGGCCGCCATCCACTCTCCCAACAGCCGCCCGCGGATACTTTGCGTCGTTTCTAACGCCGCCGCAAAATGGCGCTCGATCTCGCCTCTGAGAGCGGCTGTTAATTCCGGCGCATCCTGCCCCAGGGCCGCCTTGGCTTCTTCTCCCAGGCATAACCAGTCGTGCCATTCGCCGATTGCATCCTGCACTCGCTTCAGCGCCTTGGCCACACCCCTGTGACTCTGGCCCTCGGCGCCCATTTCGGCCAGGTAGCGCGCCTTCTTGGTTGCCTTGCGAAAGTCGTGCAGGTTCTCCGGATGCAACAACGGCATGGCGTCGCAGGCGCGCACAAAGTCCTCCAGCGCTACCACATCGGCCGGACGCAGAGCCTTCGCTCTGGCCAGCGGCACGCCGGTCATCGCGCTAAAGAATTCGCTCTGTCCTTTCGCCAGCCTGTGCTGCCGCTTCCTGATCTGCTTCTGCATTCCACGCGCCAGGTGCTTACGCTCGCCTTTGAGCCATGCATCGAGTTGTTCGGCCTGCTTCACTTCTGCCTGTATCGCATGCGGGCTCGCCGCGGAGCTGCCCTCCGCCGTGTCCTCTGCAGGCGCCTGTTGGCCGACCCAGTGTTCCAGGATCTTGCGCTGCACATCCAGATCCCGCACGGCGCCGGCCGCACGGCGAATTTGCTTAAGCTCACGCAGCCACGCGCGCGCAGGCCGCTCCAATCCATTGGTCGCAGCGCCGCCTTCGCGTAGCGTGGCCTCCAGCGCCGCTTGCAGACGGCGCGAACCTGTCCTTACCCGATGCACCGCCGCCGCGTCCGCGTCCTCGGCGGCTTGCGCAACCGCCGCGTTGAAATTGTCAGCCAGGCCTGGAATCCCCTTGGGGCTCGATGGGTGCCTGGCGCTGGAGTTCCGCGCGACCGGCAGCAGATGCGCCGCCGGCTCCTGAGCCGGCCGGCTGGTATCCTGCTGCTTGCGTACCGCGCGTTTAGCAACCATGTCGAATCACTTCGCTCTTTCTCTCGAGGCGCCACCCGAGAATACCTTTAACCTTACTCCAGTGCGAGCCTGGACGCTGCTGCTGCTGGTCTTTGCCGCAGTCCATTTGGCGGCCCTCTTTGCGCCTTCTTTGTTGGATGACGCCGATGCCACCCACGCCATCGCTGCCCAGCATATGGCGCGCAGCGGCGACTGGGTCACGTTAAAGGTGGACGGCATCCGCTACCTGGAGAAGCCGCCCTTGCCCTATTGGTTGGCTGCAGTCGATTACCACCTCTTCGGATACAACGTATTTGCCACTCATCTGCCCCTGACCCTGGGTGTGCTGGGCCTGGCCATTCTGGCTTGGGTTTGGGGCCGTCGCGCTTACGGCGACCGCGCCGCGTTCTACGCCGCCCTCAGCATACTGACCAGCGTGGGAGTGTTCTTATTCACCCGTATCTTCATCCCCGAAGTCCTGCTTACCCTCCTGCTGGCCCTTGCGCTCTACAATTTTCTCATTGGGCTCGAGGATGACAAACCCTTCCGCTTTTACCTGACCTGGGCTGCCTTGGCGTTGGCCATGCTGGCCAAGGGCTTGGTTGCCCCCGTCTTCTTCTTTGCCGCCGCCGTCCCCTACCTGTGGCTTACCGGCGACTGGCGCCGCTGGCGTCAATTCCGCCTGTTCTCCGGCATTCTGCTCTTCCTTGCCATCGCCGCGCCTTGGCACATCCTCGCCGGATTGCGCAATCCCGGCGCAGGTCACCCCATGGGCAACATTCCCAGCCCGGGCAACGTCCACGGCTTCTTTTATTTCTACTTCATCAACGAGCAGGTGCTGCGTTTTCTTGGCCGGCGTTATCCCGTCGACTACAACAAACTTCCCTTTGTTCTCTACTGGAGCCTGCACCTGGTCTGGCTCTTTCCCTGGAGCATCTTTCTGCCCGTAGTTGTCAGGCGGGCGTGGGTCTCTCGAACCCGATGGTTGCGTGGCGTGCGCCCAGCTCCCTATTCAGTTGCGGCGCGCCCCGCTCGTTTTCGCAGCCGAACCATCTGGCTGCTTGCCATCTATGCCGCCGTCATCCTGGTCTTTTTCTCCCTTTCCACCAACCAGGAGTACTACACCTATCCCGTTTACTTCCCCTTGCTGCTGCTCACTGCTGGGGTCTTGGCCAGCGAAGAAAGCGAAGCTGCCGGAGCGAATAAGTGGCTGATCGGAGGCCATGCGGCGCTTGCCCTGATCGGTATCGTTGCCGCGATCGCGCTCGGCTACGGCCTATGGTCCTCACGCTCACTTCCCTCCGCCGCCGACATCGGCGCGCTTCTGGCGCATCGCGACGTGGCTGGTTATACGCTTTCCATGTCGCATCTGTTCGATCTCACCGGGCCATCCTTTGCCGCGCTACGTTTGCCCGCTGGCCTGGCCGCTGCCGGCCTGCTGCTCGGCCCGGTGGTCGCCTGGGTATTGCGCCGCCAGCGCCACCATTTCGAGGCCACGGTCAGCGTCGCCTTCACCGCCGCCGTCTTTCTCATCGCCGCGCATATTGCCCTGGTACGTTTTGAGCCCATGCTCTCCTCCCGCGCCATGGCTGACACCATCAACCACATCGCCAAAAAGGGTAGCGATGCCACCCTCATCCTGTACGGCGATGTGGCCCATGGTTCTTCCTTGCTTTTCTACACGCAACGGCAGGCTTTACTGGTGAATGGAAAGGTGAGTTCCGTGCTCTGGGGCTCAAATTATCCTGACGCGCCGCACGTGCTGATCAGTGACGCCGATTTGCTCACGCTCTGGGGGAACGGGCCGCGCAGATTCCTCTTTGTCCCGGGAGAAGATCGAGCGCACGTGGCCGGTCTGCTGGGAAAGCGAGCCTATCTGCTGCAGGAACTTTACGACCAGGCCCTCTACACCGACCGTCCGCTCTCAGAGTAAGCGTGGGACGCTGGTTGCCTGACCCTGTCCATCCACCTCCACCCAAGCCAAGGTGGGCTGCCGCCCTTAAATTTGTCATCCCGACCGAAGCGGACCCGGATTTCCTACATCACGACACCACCCAAGGCCATCAAACTCGACAGGAAATTCGGGGTAGCGCAGGGGAGGGATCTGCAGTTTGCGTTAATGGAGAAACATAACCCCGGAGGCGACTCACCCACGGCAGATTTGCTTATGCCCGACAGTGAAACTGCAGGTCTCTCCACTACGCTCCGCTCCGGTCGGGATGACAATTTCTGTTACGCCCGTGAGAGCTTCAGCGAGAAATACTTGAAGCTGCAACCGAATTGTCATCCCGACCGGAGCGAAGCGAAGTGCAGGGACTGCCTGTTCTGTGAGTTCCCACACACTCTCGAAAGAGGAGGGAAGAGACCGACTACATCGTAAGAATCGCTTCGGGCTCACGCTCGCCGGTTTGGGAATCATTCCGCATGAACCCATCCTGCTGCAGGTTATAGACCTCTCCGCGCCACCGCACCTGCCTGCTGACGTAACTTGCCACCCAATAGCAAAAGCCCAGCAGATCGCGCACGGGATACAGCAGCGCACTCCTGAACAACCGGGGCTCTGCGACCACCAGCCGTCCCACCAATGCGCCTAACGCCGCCCGCGAGGTCCAACTCCACAACAGCAGCATGGCGCCCAGCAGTGGACGGTGGAAGGACAGCGCAACCCCCGCGGCCACCAACCCGTACGGCATGCTAAACGTCAACGCCGTCCCAAAATGCCCCTTAGGGCGGGAGAATCGCGTGCTTTTCATCCACCGGATCTGGTGCAGCACCGAAGCCACAAACGATGAATTCAGTACATGATGCTCAATCGTGTGCGTGGACAACTCCACCCGCAGTCCACTCGCCGAGATCAGGCTTCCCAGCATAAAGTCGTCCGCGTGATAAGGCCCCACAGCGCGGAACCCTCCGGCCTCATCCAGGCTGTCGCGCCGCACCACCATCGTCGGTCCCAGGGCAAACTTCATGCCCTCCAGCATCTCCGCAACCAGCACTCCGGCGGACATCTCGACCGACATCCCGACCGCTTCCAGCTGCGACCAGAAACTGCTGCCAGCAACCCCTCGGTAGAGGCACGTCACCATGCCCACACGCTCGTCGGCGAACGGTGCCATCACTGCCCGCAAATAATCGGGAGTCACCGAAACATCGCTGTCGCTGACCACGAAAAAGCTGTGCGCCGCCGCGCTCTGCATCCGTTCCAGGGACCAGACTTTGGCATTGGCATACGGTGCAATGCCGCTGCACAGGAACTTGGATCGAATCGCAGGATAGCGGGCCGCGACCTGCCGGGCGATCTCCAGGCCAGGGTCCTGTTCGCTACGCGCGCAAAAAATAATCTCGAACTCTGGATAATCCTGCTCAAAGAAACTCTGCAGATGAGATGCGAGATCGGGTTCCGATCCGTGCAGCGGCTTGAGCAGGCTTACGGGCGGGGTGAACGCAGCCGGCAGCAGCTTACGCCGGCGCGCACTCAGGCGCACGGCGCCTGCGACGACTAAAAGGGCGTACACCGTGGAAGTAAGGATGCCGATGATACTGACTACGAGCAGAAAACTCATCATGCCTTGCAGCCGACTCTGGGCTCAGGGAACCTCCCCGCGCCCCTTTTAGAGTACACTTTGCCCCCTAAAGCGTCTTGAAACAAGCCTATTCGTCGTATGTTCAGCGTTTCCGCGTAACCGCGGGGACGGCCACCGGACGCCGCAGGGCGACAATTGCCCCTTCGCTGGCGGGCATGCCTTGCTGCATCTTGGTGAGCATTTCCGTGCGCACGTACTCGACGAAATCCTGCATCTGGCGATTCATCTCTTCCATGCGCTCCCGCATCTGCAGAATAATGGCGATCCCCGCAATGTTCACGCCCAGCTCGCGCGCCAGGTTGAGAATGAACTCCAGTCGCTCCAGGTCTTCGTCCGTGTACAGACGCGTGTTGCCTACGGTGCGCGAGGGCTGCAACAGCCCTTCGCGCTCATAAAGCCGCAGTGTCTGCGGGTGGATCTCGTACATCTCGGCCACCGCCGAGATCATGTATGCGCCTTTGGATTTACGCTTGGTGGGCATTTTGGTTCTCGTGCCTCTGCTTCAGTTCAGTCATACCCCTGCGAAGGTCGCCTCTCTGGGATCCTCTGGATTCAGTTTGGCAAACTCCCGCAAAATCTCCTTCGATCGCTCGTCCCGCAACGGAGGCACGACCATCTCCACGGTAACAATCTGGTCGCCCCGCACACCGTCGTGGGTGGCCGAAGGAACCCCTTTGCCGCGCATGCGCAGCTTTTGCCCACTCTGCGTACCCGGCGGGATCTTCAACTGCGCCCGGCCGTCGATAGTGGGCACCTCGATCTTGGCTCCCAGGGCCGCTTCCGGCACCGTGACCGGGATCACGATCTGAATATCATCGCCTGCTCGTGTAAACACAGGATGGCTATCGATCTTGATAATCAGGTAAAGGTCGCCTGCGGGTCCGCCGTTCACCCCGGCATTCCCTTTGCCGGCCAGCCGTATCCGCTGGCCGTCCCGTGTACCGGGTTTGATCCGGACCTCAACCACCTCGGTTCGGCTTACCGTCCCCTCGCCCTGGCAGGTCGCACACTCGTTATCCAGCTTGCCCGTGCCACCGCAACGCGGACACGCAATCTTGAACTTCATGCGGCCGCCCATCTGGGTCACCTGGCCGGCGCCCTGGCATTCCGGGCATGTACCCCCGCCCGTGGACGGTTTCCCTTTACAGGTGGGGCAAACCTCCTGCCGCACCACCTGGAGCTTCGCTACGCCGCCCCGGATCGCGGTCCAGAAATCGACCGTAATCTGGTATTCGAGATCGGTTCCCGCCTGCGGCCCGTGCTGCCTCTGTCCCTGGGAAAAAACCCCGGAGAAGATGTCCCGGAAGCTGCCCCAACTGGACCCTGCGTTGCCGCCCCCAGCTTCGCCAGGATGGCCGGTGGTCGCGTAATCGGAGA
Organism: uncultured Acidobacteriaceae bacterium; assembly: GCA_963721125.1. Classification (GTDB taxonomy): domain Bacteria; phylum Acidobacteriota; class Terriglobia; order Terriglobales; family Acidobacteriaceae; genus PALSA-350. The sequence goes on from CAVRHZ010000003.1 coordinate 162,825, forward strand.
AGTCGAAGCCCCCAAAATCTGGTACCCCACGTCCCCCGCCAGGCTGCCGGCTGGAGCCTCCGGCATGTCCTCCTCCCGGGAAGCCATAGCCGCCCCGTGCCGCCGCTTCCGCGGCAGCCGGATCAATCTGATCGGAGTAGTACCCTAACGCATCGTAGACTTTGCGCTTCTTCTCATCGCTCAGTACATCGTTGGCTTCCGATATTTCCTTGAACTTCTCTTCCGCCTTCTTATCCCCGGGATTCACATCGGGGTGGTGTTTGCGGGCTAGCTTGCGGAAGGCCTTCCGAATGTCGTCCGCGGTAGCGGTCTTCTTGACTCCCAGAACCGCGTAATAATCTTTGGTTGGTGTAGTCGCCATGTCTTCGTTGGTTCACTTCAATCAGGTTAAAAATAACGCCGGGTCGCCATGTGGCGACCCGGGATTCAGGTTAGTTCCACCACAACCGGGCTTCTACCGGCTCGATTCGCCAAAACAGATCGGGTTCAACCCGGTTCATCTGTGCGGCGAAGCTCTCAGCTTCTTCGCGAGTATTGAACATGACCTGGTTATAGATCTTTCCCGCTCGCAGCTGCTCAAATTTCCACATCGTCTCAGTCATATCGCCCTGCCTTCCGCCTGCTTGGTACTGAAATACACGGGGCGCTCTCAGCGGTTGAGCGCCCCGTGCCATGTAATCGACTGAGATCGGCAACGGACCCTTCCGTTGCGTTTCCTGCGTCATTACTTCTTGTCTGCTACATCCACGTACTCGGCGTCGATCACGCCTTCTTCCTTCTTCTCGCCCTCTGCGGGGGTTCCGGCTGCGGCGTCACCCGTAGCTCCGGAAGAAGCGTTCGCTTTGTACATTGCCTCGGCCAGTTTGTGCGAAGCCGCGGTCAATTTCTCCCGCGCGGCGTTTAATTCCGACGCGCTGGAACTGCCCTGCAACGCCGTACGAGCTTGGGTCAGCGCTGCCTCAACGTCGCTCTTCTCGCTGCCGGAAACCTTGTCGCCGTTATCCTTCAGCATCTTCTCGACGTTGTAAGTCATGTTGTCCAGTGAATTGCGCGCCTCAACCTCTTCGCGCTTCGACTGGTCTTCGGAGGCGTGCGCTTCGGCTTCTTTCGCCATGCGGTCGACCTCTTCTTTGCTTAGACCCGAAGAAGAAGTGATGGTGATCTTCTGGTCCTTGCCCGTAGCGTTATCCTTCGCGGTTACGTTCAGGATGCCGTTAGCGTCGATATCAAAAGTCACCTCAACCTGGGGCACTCCACGCGGAGCCGGAGGAATTCCGCTCAGCTTGAACTTGCCCAACGTCCGGTTCTGCGCTGCCATCGGGCGCTCGCCCTGCAACACATGGACTTCCACTTCCGTCTGGTTGTCGGCCGCCGTCGAAAACGTCTCCGTCTTCTTGGTCGGGATGGTCGTGTTGCGCCCAATCATCTTGGTCGCCACTCCGCCCAGAGTCTCAATGGCCAGAGTCAAAGGCGTCACATCGAGCAGCAACAGGTCGGTAACTTCGCCGGCCAGTACGCCCGCCTGAACCGCGGCGCCAATCGCCACCACCTCGTCCGGATTCACACCCTTGTGCGGTTCCTTGCCGAAGAGGTCCTTCACGATCTGCTGGATACGCGGCATGCGTGTCTGTCCGCCCACCAGCACCACTTCGTCAATCTTGCTGGAATCGATCTGCGCATCGGACATAGCCTTCTTGCAAGGCTCGATGGAGCGCTGCAACAGATCTTCCACCAACTGCTCCAGCTTGGCCCGGGTCAGCTTCTTGACCAGGTGCTTCGGTCCGGTAGCATCTGCCGTGATGAAGGGCAGGTTGATCTCCGTCTCCACAGTGGTAGAGAGCTCGATCTTGGCCTTTTCTGCCGCATCCTTCAGGCGCTGCAGAGCCATCTCGTTGCCCTTGGCCCGCAGATCCAGTTGCTCATCTTTCTTGAACTCGTCGATCAACCAATCCACGATGCGCTGGTCGAGGTTATCGCCGCCCAGGTGGGTATCGCCATTGGTCGACTTCACCTCAATCACGCCTTCGCCTACCTCAAGCACGGACACATCAAAGGTTCCGCCGCCGAAGTCATAGACGATGATCGTCTCGTCCTTCTTCTTATCCAGCCCATAAGCCAACGCCGCCGCAGTGGGCTCGTTGACGATACGCTTTACATCCAGGCCGGCAATCTTGCCTGCGTCTTTGGTCGCCTGACGCTGCGCATCATTGAAATACGCAGGCACGGTGATGACCGCCTCGGTAACTGTCGTCCCCAGATAATCTTCTGCCGCCTTTTTCAGCTTCTGCAGAATCATTGCCGAAATTTCCGGCGGGGTATATTCCTTACCCTGCGCCACGACCACGACATGGTCGCCTTGTGCCTTAACTTTGTAGGGCACCATCTTCATCTCATCGGTCACCTCGTTCGCGCGGCGGCCCATGAAACGCTTGATCGAATAAATTGTGTTCTCCGGGTTGGTAATCGCCTGGCGCTTCGCCACTTGCCCCACCAACCGCTCACCGCTCTTGGTAAACCCGACGACGGACGGGGTTGTACGGCCACCCTCTTCATTAGGTATGACCTTGGGCTCCCCGCCCTCCATCACTGCCACCACTGAGTTCGTAGTGCCTAAATCGATGCCTATAATCTTTGCCATTGCTTCGCTGCTCCTGCTGGACAGTTAACTCGTGTGCGAGTTTGTGAACTTAGACTCGCACTTGAGTCTAGTGTTGTCAAGGTATCTGATGCTTGGCTTCACCAAATAGATTCACTCTGTAACATTTTCTCGCTTAAAAAGGCAAATTCTAGCCTATCTGTTTCATTTCCAATCAGATAGCAACTGGTAGCCGGGCGGCAGGTCAAGCGGGACTGTGGGAAACCGGGCAGGGAGCCACCGAGTCTTATTCCGGCTTGCGTGGGGGAGGGGTAGGCGTGGCCCCATGATCGCACGTGCTGAATCCACAAGCTGCGTACAGGAAACTCGGGGTAGTCTTCGGTACGACGAAAGCACGAACCAGTCCCGCAGGGACGACTGAAAATGACTCAGGACGCAGTCCTGGGCTTCCTGGCCAATCCACAAGACGCCCCAATATCGGTGGGCTAAACCCCAAAGGCCCGCAAGGCCGTGCAAGCCCTATCCAACTCCGATGCCTGCTTGGCAAAGCAGAACCGGAGAACATTTTCCCCCCGCCCGCCCTCATAAAACGCCGATCCCGCGACCGCCCCCACCCCGGTAGCCCGAAGCAGGTTGCGAGCCTTCACGCTGGCCCGTTCTCCTTCCACCCGGCTGGCATCGGCCAGCACATAGTAAGCCCCCGCCGGCACCGCGGGAGTCATGCCTGCGGCCGCCAGCGCATCGCAGATCTGGTCTCTCTTTTCCTGGTACTCAGTAGCCAGCCCCTGGTAGAAGCTATCCGGCAGGGCACGCAGTCCAGCGGCTGCGGCGTACTGGAACGGCGAAGGAGTGCACACGTATTGCAGATCATGGAAATACCCGATGGCAGGCATCCACCTGCTGCTGGCGGCCATATACCCCACTCGCCACCCGGTCATGCTGAAAGTCTTCGAAAACCCGTTAATCGTGATCGTACGTTCCGCCATCCCCGGAATCGTAGCCGGGCTGATGTGCGATTGCCCCTCGTAGATGAAGTACTCGTAGATCTCATCCGTCAGCACGAAAAGATCGTGTTCAATGGCCAAGGCAGCAATTCCTTCAAGGTCAGCGCGGTTGAACACCTTGCCACACGGATTGCCCGGGCTATTGATCGCCAGGGCCCGGGTCCGGGGTGTGATCGCCGCCCGCAGCCGATCAAAGTCGATCTCCCAGGTCGTCGGGACGAGCGGCACCACCACCGGCACCGCTCGAATGGATTGCAGGGTGCTGTAGTGGTACCCGTAAAACGGTTCGAATAGGATTACCTCGTCGCCAGGATCGAGCAGCGCCAGGCAGGCAGAGGACATGGCTCCCGTCGCCCCCGACGTAACCAGGACCTCCTTCTCCGGATCGACAACCAGCCCATTATGGCGTTCGAACTTCTCCGCAATGGCTTGCCGCAGCACCGCAATGCCATCCATCCGGGTATAGATGTTGTATCCATCGCGGATCGCTTGTATGGCGGCCTCTTCCACCACCGTGGGCAGCGGGGTATCACACACTCCCTGGGCCAGGTTCACGCCCCCGACGGCGTCGCACTCCACCGTCATGGATCGAATCTCCGATTGAATGATGTGGGGAGCGATCTCGCTTAAGTGCAGGTGATTTTCTGTGGTGGCAGGCATGGAAGCATGTCTACCACGAATACATACAAATCTTCAACGTCCTAACCACGCCGGGTGCGCCGCAGGCGTCGACCCCAAGCCATTAGGAAGCCTCCTTCTCCTCCCCGGCGCGCAACCCATGCACCTTTAACCAAGCCACGCGTGCCGCGGTCTTGCGATCGGAGAACCGCCAGGGAGAATCAAACCGGATCTCGGCCGCTCAAGTCCCGAACGCAGAGAGTACGAAACAGATGGGGAATAAAGACCATCTCGCCCCAATAGGTCACCTCGCTCTCGGCGGCGTCGGCGGCGTGGTAGCGAATCGCCGCTGCGGTGACGCTGGCACCGGCCCGTATCGCGGGCTCAAAGAGTGGCGATCGAAAGGGCAGCACCTCCCGGCCGTCCGAGCTGGTGCCCTCGGGAAAAACCAGCACCGCTAATCCGTCGCGCAAGCCCTGTTCGATCTGCTGGCTGGCCTCGGCAACCTGCAGACTGCGGTCGCGGTCGACGAAGATGGTGCCCCCAACCTTGGCCAGGGTGCCGAGAAGCGGCCACCGCCGCACCTCCGACTTGGCCACGAAGACAAACGGCCGGACTGCGCCATAGACCAGTATGTCCAGATAGGTTAGATGGTTGGAGACGGTGAGGCAGGAGCCGTCCGAGCCTCCGGAGACTTCCGGCAGGAGGCAAAGCCGTCTGCTGATGCGGGCGCAGGAAGCGTGCAGCCACGCCGCTCGCCGGGCCGTGGAAACCCGGCCACGGCACCCCAGATAGATGAGACCAAATCGCCCCAGAACCTCAAGCAGGGAACTCAAGAGAATGGTCAGCCGTATCGCGCCACGGAAGCTTCGCGGCATTAGTCCACCAGGAAGCGGCTGCGTGCCGCCGGGGCAATCTGCTCCAGATCCAGAAGAGTAAGGAAGTCAATGGTGCCGAATGCGCGGTCCCAGGCTGGTGGTCCGCAAATCCTGGCCCCCACGCCAAGGTAGGTTCTGAGCAGCTTGGGCGGCTTGACCGGCACCGCGACATCCCCCTCGCGGTAGGGCAGCGCATAGGCTGCTGTAGGAACAGTGAAGTATTCCGAAGAAACCAGCTGCGATCCGAGTGCCTGGTAGAGGCTCCAACCCGCCGGCGGATCCGTCGAATTCAGGCAAGAGCAGCCAATCAGGTAGCGCAGCCCGTAGTGTTTGGCGTATTGGGCAATCCCCCGCCAAAGCAGGGTGAGCACCTCGCTCGATCGGTGCTCGCAGTCGATCGAAGCCCGGCCAAGTTCCAGTACCTGTTCACGGATGCACTCGTAAGGCGCGAACTCGAATTCCTGGGCGCTGTAGTAGCCAAAGCCCGCGGCGGCCGTGACCCCGGATTGCATCCGGTACGTCCCCACCACCCGTCCCTCCTCCTGATTCTCGACGATCAGGTGGTCGCAAACCGCATCGAAGCGGTCGCGGTCGAGGCCGGTCGAGTAAGAAGAGGACAAGCCTTCTCCCATCTCCACATTGAAAACGTTGAAGCGGAGCCGGCAGGCAGCCAGGCGATCGTTCCCGTCCTTGGCCAGCCGTATCCGGTAGCGCCCGAAGGTGCCTTCGACAATTGGTTCCGTATTGCGCCAGGTTTGCGAAGCCGTGGTGGCCGCTGGAGGCATCAGAACGGAGAAAGGTGCCGCCACGCTATAAGGCCGTGCGGCTAAGCTGGGACCCCCAACGTGACGATGGTTGGTCATTGCTGCCGCAATCATGTAACAGTCTTCCGGCAGGAAGTTTAATGTCCCAAGAATTGTGCAAGAACGAAAGATGAATATCGCTTTTTGTCAACCTTGTTGTAATCTTCCCCCGGCGTGGCGGCGCAGTGGTAAGGCGTAACTTTTGTTGCATCTCTGGGTTGATACCTGTGACGGACTGCGCGATGCGCCGTCTATGCAGTTAAGCCCTGGCCGGCGGATCGGGCGTCCTGCCTGGGCAAGGGGGTTACAAGGACATGAATTTAATAAGAACAAATCGTTTGCCATGGCTGCTTTCTGGGGCGTTGGGCGCAAGCCTCGTACTGGCTCCTGCCTTGGTCGCGCAGCAGCAGAACGGCGCGACCACCCAACAGACTCCGAACCCGGGCCAGCAGGGTGACTGGGGTCCGGCCGGTCCGCCACCCGATGCAGCAGAACGGACAGATCCCCCCGCCGGATACTACGGCGCAGGATCCGAACCAGGGTGCCGACCAGGGACCACCCCAATATCCCGGCCAAGCGCCATCTGCCCCGCCGGCCTCACCGGGAGTCGGTTACGGACAGCCTCCGCGGCCGGCCTATCAGCCTGGACAAACCCAATCCAACGGGTACCAGGCTCCGCAGGCCTCAGCACCGGCGCCTCCGCCTTCCGGTCCAGTCACCTTGACCAAGGGGATGCTGCTGACGGTCCGTACCAGTGAACCCCTGGATTCGAAGAAGGTGAAGCCGGGAGACTATTTCCAGGGAACCGTCGCCCAGAGCGTGTATCGCGGCAACGTGCTGGCGATTCCCCGTGGCGCCCAGGTCACCGGCCGGATCGTGGATGTCAAGAAGCCCGGCGAGTTGAAGGGGGGGGCAAGTATCGCGCTCCAACTGACCAACCTGAATCTGGGTGGCAATTCTTACGCTCTGGCGACCGATATCTTTGACACCAGCAGTCCAGGCAAGGGCGGCTACACTGCCGCTAATACGGTCGGCGGCACCGCACTCGGCGCAGCCATCGGAGCCATTGCCGGTGGTGGCCCAGGCGCGGCCATTGGAGCGGTCGCCGGCGCCGGTGTTGGGTTAGGTGCTTCGGCAGCTACCCCGGGCCCGCGCAGCGTGGTGCCTCCGGAATCGGTGCTTACCTTCCATCTGGCCAGTGAGCTAACCGTGCAGCCGGTCTCCTACCAGGAGGCGAACCAGCTGGAGGCCAGTTCCGCCCCGCAGGATCGCCGTTATCCGCCGCAACCCCTATGGCTACGGACCCGCAGGGTATGCGCCTCCGCCTCCGGGCTACGCGCCGTATCCGTATGCCTACGCCTATCCCTATCCGTACCCGTATGTCTACGCGTATCCACGCCCCTACGTGTACGGCTATCCCTATTACTACGGCCGCTATGGCCGCTGGAGATAAGCTCCAACTCGCGGTCCCTCACCAACCCCATTTCCGGAGCACAACATGCTTCGGAAATGGGGTTCTCGCTTTGACTAGCCTTCCTGGCAACTGATCTATACTTGTAGAGTCGCTGCAATTCGCTTCAGAAAGCTCCCGCTACCCCATGATTCGTTTCCTGCAAAAAGACAACCGCGTCGTCAAGATCATCTTCATCGTTATTATTGCCGTTGCTGTAGTCACCATGGTCATCACCCTGGTGCCGGGCATTTTTGCCGACGAAGCGACCTCTTCCGATAACTACGCAACCGTGCACAGCGGGGGCCTTTTCGGCCGCTACTTCGGCACCACCACCGCCATCACCACCCCCGAAGTGCAGCAGGTAGCGGAAAGAATTCTGCAGCAAAAGCACTACCCGGACATGGTTCTGCCCTACATCATGCCTCAGGCGGCGCAGGCCCTGATCCAGCGTGAAGTGTTGCTCCAGGAAGCAAATCGTCTCGGCCTCCAGGTAACGGATGCGGACTTGCGCCGGGCCATGCAAACCGGGCCTTTCGCCCAGGCCATCTTCCCCGGCGGACAGTTCATAGGCGAGGACCGCTACGCCGACTTCGTGTCGAACTACTTCCACACCTCCATCCAGGACTTCGAGACCCAGGTCAAGAAAGAGATTGAGATCAACCGCCTGGAAGCCATGGTCACTGGGGGCATCACTGTCTCCGACCAGGAAGTCCGCGACGCCTATCGCCAGCAGGGAACCAAGATCAAGTTCGACTACGCGGTCCTCAACGCCGAAGACCTGCGCAAGGAAATCAATCCTACGGACGCCGAGCTGCAGGCATTTTTCAAGCAGAATGCCGCGCGTTACAAAGACGCCATTCCTGAGACCCGCAAGCTGGCCTACATCGCCCTCAACCAGACTGACGTGCCCAATGGCGCCCCGCCGGTGACCAACCAACAGGTGGAGCAGTATTACCAGGCGCATCAAAAAGATTTCCAGGTGCCGGAGGAAGTAAAGGTACGGCACATCCTGATTAAAGTGGACCCCAAGGCAGACGCCAAGACCGATGCGGCGGCCAAGCAAAAAGCTGAAGACCTGTTGAAGCAGATCAAAGCCGGCGCTGACTTTGCCGCGCTGGCCAAGGCCAACTCCGATGATCCGGGCAGCAAGGATGCGGGCGGCGAGTTGGGCATGATCCAACGCGGCGTCACCGTTCCGGCGTTTGAGTCGGCAGCCTTCTCCCTGCAGCCTGGACAGATCTCCGATGTGATCAAAACCCAGTTCGGCTACCACATCCTGAAGGTAGAAGAGAAGCAGACCGCGCACCTGAAACCACTGGATGAGGTGAAGCCGCAGATCCTGGCGACCCTGACTCGCCAGCAGGAAGCAGACCAGCAAGCCAGGTATGCGCAGCAGTTGGCCACAGAAGCCGCCAAGTCAGGCTTGGCCAAGACCGCCGAGGCGCATCACCTGCAAGTGGTGACCACCGACTACGTGCAGCAGGGTGCAGTCCTCAATGGACTCCCCGACGGATCCAAATTGCTCGGCCTGGCTTTCAGCGCCAAGCCGGGAGCTGCTCCGCAGGTGAGTGGAACTGGTGAAGGCTTTGCTGTCTTCCAGGTGGAGGACGTTAAGCCTGCCCACGCGCCAGTCTTTGACGAATACAAATCGCACCTGCTGGACGATTTCCGGGAGCAGCAATTGCCCCAGCTATTGGCTCGCAAGACCAACGAGCTGGCAGACAAGGCGCATGCGGAAAACAGCCTGACCCAGGCAGCCAAGGAGCTTGGAGCAACCATCAAGACCAGCGACCTGGTGGCCCGCACCGCGCAGGTTCCGGACATCGGCGAGTTGGCCACTGCGGCGCCCGACCTGTTTGATCTGGGAGTCGGTCAGCTCAGCAAGGCAATCAACACTGGGCACAGCGGCATCGTGGCCAAGATTGATGAAAAGCAGGAGCCGAGTGCGGCTGAGATAGCCAAGAACCTGGACGCCACCCGCGACCAGCTACTCAGCGACAAGCGAGAGCAGATGTTTGCCGTCTTCGTAACCTCGCTCACCGACCGCTATGAGAAGCAGGGAGACATCCGCATGAACAAGCGTGCGCAACCCGGCCTACCCCTGGGACAAAGCTAGCCACCGTCTGGGTGGTGGGAGCCTCCGCATTTATGCGGGGGACAGCGGCTTTAGCGCTCCGTGAAAAAGTCTCGACTCTCGTCACGCGCTTCAGCGCTAGTGCTAAAGATAAGGTGAGCGCTGCTCTCCCCTTTGGCATTCCCTAGCGAAGTCGAGGGATCTGCAGTTTCTCTTAACCTGCAACCGATTGCCGGTCTTAGTGGCGGATGAAGTACATGACCCAGCTGGCCACAATCACCGCTCCCAGAAACAGCGCGAAACAATAGGCTCCGTAGCGAACCATTGCCTTGGGTGTGCTGCGCTGCGTGATGCCGAAAATGATCGAGGCAAATATGGCAAAGAGTATGACCGTCGTGAAATGAGAAGGCGTAAGGGTCATGGCTTTCTCCCCACGGCAATACTGTGCGCGTCCACGGCGGAGATCAGGTTCAACAGCCCCGCGACTACAACAAACTTTGCCCCGTAATCGGCCGTAACTACCTGCACCGGCGCCTGCCCTAATCCAAGGCCGTGGCCAATCAGGTAAAGCATGCCCGCTCCAAGATCACCCAGAAAACCGAGCATGTCCAGAAGGTCGGCGGTGTTGGGTGCATAAAGCTTAGCGCCCATCAGGATGCCCAGCACAAACATGCAGCTGATCGAAGCCAGGATCAGAACTCCACGGCCCCATTTTTTGAGCATGAGGTGCCCTGCTCCGGGAATAAGCCAGCCCGCAATCAATGCCATGTATCCCAACCGGCTTACCGTCGAGGCTGCCGATTTTTTAACGCCGTCTGCTCTTTGCGCCATCATTTAAGAATACACAAGGAGCGGAGGTTCAGGGGATGTTCCAGTTAGGTCCGGCCTCTCGTGCGCCGGTCCCAAACCAGCGCGTCAAAGGTCTGGCGGGTGGTGAATCCACTACGGCGATAGAGCGCAACAGCATCGGAGTTTTGCCGCGTGACGGTGAGCGTGAGCGCCTGAAAACCGGATCTGCGCAGGGCGCGCGAACAGTCGGCCAGGAGCCATGCGCCGAGTCCGCGGCGGCGATACTCCCGGCTTACGCAGATCTGGGTCACGTGGCCTACGTCTTCCCGCACGCGGGAACAGAGCAATAAAGCGGCAATCTCGTCGCGATTTCGGTAAGCCAGGACACGGGAAGCGGAAGCGTCAAAGAGTCCGCAGCCTGGGAAACGGACGATGTTGTGCAGAAATCGCAGCGAGCCGGAGACGGAGCGGTACTGATCGTTGATGATGCCGTCCAGGTGCCCCTCGTAGGCGTGCGCAATCAGGTGGCCGGCCGCGGCAAAATCACTGTCTCGCCAGGCACGCAATTCCAACCCATCCAGCGCGCCGTCGGGCGGCCCTTCGAGCAGGCTCGCGGTGCTGAGTTCGAGCTCCATGAATAGCCGTTCGTAGATCTGAAATCCGGCATTGCGCAGGGTTTCTGCATGAGTTCCATGAGGACGCAGCAACAGTTGCGATTCGATGCGCTCGACCCCGGGAGAATGTTGCAGCAACTCGATCATGTGTTCGAGCAGATGGCGCTCGACATCCGCGGTCGACTGGGGATTGGCCGCGGACGGCATGGCAAAAACGTCGCCTACCAGGGCTTTTTCATTCTCGTAAACACAGAATACGTAACCGCAGATACGGCCGTTCTCAATGGCAACGTAGCCGGGCAGAAGACGGGAGTCGAGGTATTGCAGCAACAGATTGGCCGAAGCCTGAAAATCCCAGCGCAGGCGCTCGTTCCAGACACGGCTCTCCGCCTCCAGCACCGGCTTGAGATTCCCGGCGGAGAAGTGGCGCAAATCGAGAATCTCCAGGTGTAGGGCGGGTGTCATTCCGCTCTGAGCTTGCCCATAATCCAAGCCTTTCGCCGCGACCCGCTGCGCTCGGCGTTTGAACAGGAGTGTACGGCACAAGGCCATCCCGTGGAAACCCACCCGTCATAAAGGCACACCTTATCAGGGTTTGGCGAAGACCTGGTAGACGGCGAGATTTTGCGCCGGGTAGGAAAAGAGAGGTTGATACGAACGGCCAGCCAGCAGAGTTTGCAGCTGGCCGACATAGGCTTCGCGGGTGATCAGGATGTGCTCCCCGGGAGGGATGCCGTCCTGCTCATAGTTCTCGACCAGGCTATTACGGTAAAAGGAAAGGCCATATTCGACGTCGCGCCGAACCTTGTACACGGCGACGCCTTCGTTTGGCCGGGCAATCTGGCTGATGATGGCAGCCAGCGGCCGGGCAGAGTAGGCAGCGTCGAGCAAGCGGATGTTTTTCTTGGTAGCGGTAATCGCCGGCAGGCCAAAGAACGGTCCGACCCCGAAGATAAAGAACAGCATAACGACCAGGGGCACCATGGTGACCGTGCGCAGGCGTGCCAGCCCAAAGCGGCCGACCACCACCAGGATGAGGAGCGCAGCAGCCAAGCCGCTGGAAAGCGCCGGCAGCAGAATACTGACCGGTGGTCTCCCTCCTGGATGCGTGATATGCCAGGGCAGCAGCAGCACCAGGATGATGGTGATCGCGGAGAGCAAAGCATGCAGCAGCAACAGCCATAGGTTCAGACCCTTCTGGCGCATGCGGTTGAGGTAATCCCCGGTAAGGATGGTGAGCGGCGGGATGGAGGGCAGAATGTAGCCCGGCAGCTTGGAGTGGGAGAGGGAAAAAATGACGATCGGAAACAGCGTCCACAGGACGAGAAATTCGGGAAAGGCATCGCCCCAGCGGCTATGACCAACGTAATGGTGTTTGGTCAGCCGCGCCCGCCACTCGGCAATCGATTGCTGGACCGCCTCCGCCAGGGCGCGCATGGCGATGACCGACCAGGGCATCAGCGCGAGCAGCAGGATAGGAATGTAGTACCAAAAAGGCTGTTCGTGCATGAAGCGGTTGGTGGCGAAGCGCTCCAGGTTGTGTTCCAGGAAGAAAATGCGCAGAAAGTCGGGATTACGCCGCTGTACCGCGATATACCAGGGCAGCACCATGGCGAAGTAGAGAATCACCCCGGGGAGCCAGACCGTCCGGCGCAGCAGGAACCACTCCCGGCGCAGGGCGGCAAAGGTGAAAATGATGAGCACGGCCAGAACAGGGGCCACGGGGCCTTTGGCCAGCGTAGCCACGCCGACGAAGAAATAGAGATCGAAGAGCCAGAACTTCTTGTCCGTCTCATACCAGGCATACCAGCCGAGCATGCCGATGCAGAAGGGGGCGGCCAGCTGCATATCGGTCGAGGCCCCGCGGGCGAAGCCGACGATGCCGGCGCAAGAGGCGGTAATTAACGCGGCGTCCAGCTGGCTCCCGGCGCGGAAGCGGCGGAGGTGTAGATAGATGAGCGCTACCAGGATGAAAGCAAAACTGGCCGAGGGAAGCCGCGCCGACCAGTCGTGCACGCCGAACTCGAGGAAGGCAAACATGGCCCGCCAGTAGTAGAGAGCGGGCTTCTCCAGCCAGGGATGGCCCCATAACACCGGGGTGACGTAGTCATGGCGGGTGAGCATCTCACGGGCGATCTGCGCATACCTGGGCTCGTCGGCGCCTACCAGGCCAAGCCCATCTCCTCCGAAGACCGGCACCAATCCGTAGAACAGGAAAAAAGGGGTAAAAACGAAAGAGGCTGATGGCCTCCAGGGTGTCGCGCAGGCCAGGGAAACGAGCTTCCAACGTCTTCAGACCGGTGGCTGGCCGATGAAGTTCTCGAGGCGTTCCCAGCATTGATTTTTTCTCAACCATCGATTCTGCCAGGCGGTACGACACGACTCCAGGGGTTGCAGCGAGACCACGGTTACAAAGAGGGATGCGAAAAAGAGGAACCGTTACATAGGACTACGGCCACAAGGCTATCAGATTCGCCGGTCGACCGAGAGGAGGATGCGCCGCCGGATGAAGCTACCACGAAAAAAGGGGACAAGGGCATCGTTCAAGCTGGGAAAGAGGCGGCACTCGCCATCTCTGCGCGGAGATATTGGAGAATCTGCTCCGTGGCCACCGGCAGGGGGCCGTCCAGGGTGCAGCCGCTGGCATTTTCGTGACCGCCGCCGCCAAACCGCTCGGCGATGCGTGGCCACGTTCACCCGCCCCTTGCTGCGCAGGCTGAGGCGGACGCGATGGCCGCGTAGCTCGCGCAGAAAGACAGCGACCTCAATCCCCCGGATGCCAATGGCATAGTTGACGATGCCTTCGCAGTCTTCCTCCGCCGCGTGGGTGCGCTCCATATCGTTTTGAGTGACCCAAAGCCAGGCCAGGCGTCCGTCGTGCTGCAGGTTAGCCAGCGCGGCGCCGAGCAAAAGGATCTTCGCCGCCGGGTTGGAGAAGTAAACCTCCTGGGCGATGAGTACTGGATCGGCCCCGTGGCCAACCAGGTTGCGTGCTAATTCAAAGGTGTGAGCGTCGGTGCCCTCGTAGCAGAAGGAGCCGGTGTCGGAAAGCACGGCGGTGTAGAGGCAGGTGGCCATATCCGGTGTGATGTCAATGCCGGCAGCACCGGCCAGCTGGTAGACCAGCTCTGCGACCGCGCAGGCGTTGCTGTCGATCCAGTTCACGTGGGCAAAAGCACGGCCGCTGGTGTGGTGGTCGATATTGATCAGGAAGCGGTTCTCCAGTCCCATCCAGGCGGGTACGCTCGATGCCATCACATTCCAGCAGGATCACGGTGTCGTAGTCGCCTTCCACGCGGCTCCAGTGCCGAATCTGCGCTGCGCAGGGCAGCGACCGGTAAATGCAAGGCACCCGGTCGCTCAGCGCCATGTCGGCGCGCTTGCCCATGCGCTGCAGCATCATCCAGCAGGCGAGCAGGCCGCCAATCGCATCCCCATCGGGACGCGCGTGGGCGGTCACCAGCAGGTGTTCGGCTTTGGCGATAGAGCTGAGCACCGCGTCGATAGGTGGCGTGGATTGCATGACGAGACAGCCGGCAAGAGGCTGCTGCTACTCCTTGGACGTTGCGGTCGCCTGAGGCTTTGGGGGAGTCTCTTTGGCGTCCGCTTTCTGGGTTTTTCGATTGCGCCCGAGCAGCTCGTCGATGCGCAACTTGAGATGCTTGGATTTATCGATCTGAAAGGACAGCTCAGGCACGTGGCGCACGCCCATGCGCTCCAGTAATTCGTGGCGGATGAAGCCCCGGGCCGCAGTGAGCGCCTCGCGTGTCTTCTCTTCCTCCACTTCGCCGCCATCGACCGCGATGTAGACCCGCGCCGACTTGCCGCCGGGGTTGATCACCACCTCACTCACGTAGGCGAAGCTGATGCGCGGGTCGGCGAGTTCGCCCACAATCATGCCGCTGATCTCTTCGCGCAGCGTTTCCGCGACGCGATCGCGATGGTACTTTCGTGCCCTTGGTTCCACCATGAAAAAGTCCTTAGCTAAACCTCTTAGAGTATCAGAAAAGCGAATAGCGGTTTCGCAATTGGTGTAGACCGAACAGCGAAAGCCCTTTTCGTGGTTTTCTCTCAAAGAAAACCACACCTCGCGACGTTAACGGGCCACAGTAATTGCAAAACCGCTTTAGTCCTCAGACTCCTCCTCCAGGAAGGTGCACCAGGAGTCGGCTACCTGGGCGCCCAGGTCATTGGTGATGCGTACGGCAGCGTCCTCCACCTGCCGCATCAGGCCGGTTAGATAGTCACGCGAGCGGGAGATCGCGGTGACGCCAATGGTTGCGGATTGCCAGGTGACTGCCTCGTCCAACTCCGCCACCGAAATATTGAAGCCATGACGAAGCTTCTCCTTGAGGCTGCGGACCACCTGCCGGCGGTCTTTCAGCGAATGAGCCTGCTCGATAAGCAATTCAAGAGTGAGCGAAATAATGGCCATGGCGATCCATCGTCCGTTACGAGCCCACCAGCGCCGCTTGCGCCGCTGCAACAAACTCGGCCGGCTTCATGGCTGCGAGCGAACTGCATTGCATCAGCCCCCTACGGCAGGGCATGCTGCCTCGTAGCTGCAGACAGGGAGAACATTCCGGTTGGTGGAAGAGGCTGCTGCTGCCGGGGCTGGTGGGCCGGAAGCGGTGGGGAAGCGCCGGTCCGAAATAGCCGATCGCGGGCACGTCGTAGAACGAGGCCAGGTGCAGGGCAAAGCTATCGGGAGCGATCACCAGCTCGGCTGCCGAGACTTTGTCGAAGAGCTCCCGGACGGAGCTTTGGCCATACGCAACCACGCGCGCCTCTGAAGCGAATTCTTTCACCGCGCCCACTGCCCCGTGGACCACAATTGTATGTTTAGGGAAAGCTCGCAGCAGGTCACCGATGATGCCGGTCCATTGTTGATCGGTTAACTGCCTTGCCTGCCAACCGGCTTCGGCCGCGCAATAAATATAGGGTGGATCCCGCGCGGATGGCTGGAGGGGATGCGTAGTGGCTGCGATACGAAGCGAGCGGCCGGCCTTCTCCCTGCATATTCAGTAGCTCGAGTTCCACTTCTGCATCGTGCTTGTCTTCCGGGCGGCGAATGCGGCCGGGCCGGTAGACGGACTTGACCACCGCCGAGAGCCAGGGGCGAACACTTTTCCATTCAAAAAAGCCGCCCTCTGCGTAGAGAAGGCTAAGGCCCTGGATCCATCCTGTCTTTCGTTTACCGCGCACCACTAGAGAGAGAACCAGCGTGGTGCGGCTGTCGTCGAGGGCGAAGACCAGATCCGCTCGTGGGATGCTGAAGAGCCTGCCGAGTACCTGGAGTTTTGTGTCACCATGATCGACGACCACCAACTTCAGGCGCGAGTCTACCAGGGGATAGACCAGCCCGCCCTTACGGTTGGTGAGCATGGTGATTTCGGCATTTGGATACAGCCGGAAGAGCTCAAAGAGAAAAGGCGCCTTCAGCACGTAGTCGCCAAAGGTGCGAAAGCTCAGTAAGGTAATGCGTTGGATGGGCATGCTCGAGCAGAAACAGGAAATGCGTGGTTTCGATTAAGTGCCGAGAAGCGGCCTTTTCTTGATGAAAAGGCCCAGCGCGGTAGCTACCCGGTTACAGCAATCGTGTTTCTGCTGTAGCCCCGGTAATTATATCTTTCAGCAATGGCTATAAATCGCAGCCTGGTGGGTTACGTCTTTCTCGATCGCGATGGTGTGTTGAACCGCAAGCTGCCTGAGGGCGCCTACGTCACCGACTGGGAGCAATTTCAATGGCTGCCGGGAGCAGTGGAGGCGATCGCCACGCTGAACCGCGCCGGCATGACCGTGATCCTGGTCAGCAATCAGCGAGGCATCGCGTTGGGCCTGCTTTACGCATGACACAGCTGGAGTCTATTCACAGCAATATGCAGCGCTCACCTGGCACAGCATGGCGCGCGGCTGGACGCGATCTATTACTGTCCTCACGACGTTGGCGAGTGCCAGTGCCGAAAACCAGACATTGGGCTCTTTGAGCAAGCATGCAAAGACTTTCCCCAGGCCTCCGCCGATAACAGCGTGGTCATCGGCGATTCGCTTTCAGATATCCAAGCCGGCCAGCGGCTTGGTATGAGAACCATCTTCATCGAGGGAGAAGCTGACCGCCAGAAAGCCGGAGCCGCTGTTGCTGCAGAGAGCGCTGACGCCGTTGCCGGCTCCTTGCTGCAAGCGGTCGAACTGCTCGTCTAACCCAAGACGCGCCATCATTAACCGCAAGCCTATCCCTCTGGTCGGGTGCCCCACGGGCATAGGCTTGTGGCTAGGCCGGCGCGTTTTAGGGTCAGAACGAGCAACTTCGATCGCTTCCTTCAGATACTTGCGCTCATGGCTTCCGTAATGCGTCCAGGTGTAGTTTTCCGTCACCGTTCTCATTGCGTTTCTGCCTATTGCTGGCGTAGGCCTTCTTGCGAAGAAAGCCGGGAGATGGCTTCGGCCAATGCGTCAGAATCGTTCACCGGGACATAGAGTGCGCTCTTTCCGTGCTCCAGCGGCAAGCCGCAATTTTCTGTCGTAATGATGGGCAGACCAGCGGCAGCGGCCTCCATTCCAGAGCGCGACGAGCCCTCGGCGAAGGTGGGAAAGACAAATAAGTCGGCACGGGCGAAGGCCGCGACGACCTGCTGGAGAGGAGCAAAGGCTGTGTGGGTAAAGAATAGGTCGTCGCCCGGCTGCAGACAAGACGCCCCATTGCCCAGGTTACCCATCAACTCCAGACGCAGGTCGAGCCCGGACCGGCGGCAGCTGCGAATCGCTTCCAGCAAAAGCCGCACGCCCTTGCGAATATCGAAGTTCCCGGTAAATAGAATCCTCACCGGCCCGTCGATGCGGTAATCGCGCTTCAGGTCGAAGAACTCTTCCCGTACTCCCAGGTAGGCCACGCGGATCTTTTCCGCGGGGTAGCCCTCTTCGACAAAAGTCTTCTTCACGAAGTCGGAGTTGACCAGCAGCAGGTCAGCATCGGCGCAATCACGCAGGACAAGCTTCCACAGATCCGCTCGCGAGTCGTAGCCGGCCGGTAGACCGAAGCGGGCAAACTCTTCCCGCAATGCCCGGTGGATGAAGGCTGGATGGGCGATGGAATGATCGGTGACAATCGCCAGTCCGTTCCGGCGAGCTTTTCGGATTGCTCCGGATTGGCCGGCTCCGCTGCGCACCAGCAGCACATCGGCATCCTTCAGGTATTTCCGGCTACCCCAGGCGGCCAGACGAAACTCCATGCCATAGGCGAGGTCGAGGGGAATCAGCCGGGTGCGTTGGATCAGTTTTATGAAAGTCCCGGCAAACTCGACCCAGGCCACCGGGGTGACGGAGACACCCGGAATTCTAATCTGCCGCGCGGCCATGCGCGCGGCCAGATGCTTTTCTCCCAGAAATTTTCCCAGGAGCTCTACCAGGGCGGTCTGATTGTCCTTGGGTACCCAGCCGGTGAGGAAGTTGACTTCTACGCCGGCAGCGGCCAGTGCGCGGGCTGTTTCGTGAAAGTGGAGCTTGCCGAATCCCGTGGCAACAATTGCTTTCAAACGCTACTCTTCGACATCCACGCGGGATTGGTAGTAGTCGTTGTAAGCGCGGCCATAGTACTCGGCGTAATCGGACGACTGCAGATCCACCGCGTTCAACACCACTCCCAGCAGGTGAGCTCCGGAACGCAAGAGGATCTCGCTGGCCCGCGCGACCACGTTCCTGGTGGCCTGTCCGTAGCGCAGAACCAGCACCACGCCGTCACTGACGGAAACCAGCACGGCCGCGTCGGTCACCGTCAAAACCGGCGGAGTATCGATCAGGATGAAGTCGTAGCTGGCGCGCAAGCCCTCCACCAACCTCTGCATCTGCAGCGACCCCAGCAACTCGGCGGGCATGGGTGCAATCGGACCAGCGGGCAGAATGTGGAGGGAGGGCAGGGCGGTTACGGGAACGATCGCCTCTTCCAGCCCGGCCTTGCCCGTCAGCACGGAGGTGAGCCCAATCTTATTGGCAATCCTGAACCGAAGATGTACTGAGGGCCGCCTCAGATCAGAGTCGATCAGCAGTACGCGGGCGCCATTCAGCGCAAACACGATCGACTCCAGCGTGGTGATCGACGTCTTGCCCTCGGAGGGCTTGGCGCTGCTGATCAGAATGACCTGGGGAGGCGTGCCGGCGCGGGAAAGAAGAATGGTGGTGCGCAGCGACCGGTAAGCCTCAGCCAGCCGCGACCAGGCGCCAGGCAGCGGCGAGGTAGCATCCCTGACAAAAGTCTCCGGGGAGAGTAGCTTGGTTTCCACCTGCGGAACCACGCCAAGCATGGGCAGGCCAAGCCGCTCTTCAATGTCGTAAATGGTTTTGATATTTGTATCCAGAGCTTCCACGATGAAGGACAGCAGCAAGCCAATGCCCAGGCCGCAGAGCAAGCCCGAGCGTCAGGTTGACCGACTTGCGTGGGGAGCTGGGGAAGTCCGGAGCATCGGCAGGGTCGATTTTCCGGATATTGGTCGAGTGCAGGCCGGCGATGATGCCCGCCTCTTGCAGCCGCTGTTGCAGTCCGTCGTACAACGATCGATTGGATTCATATTCCCGCCGGGCGAGGGAGTATTCCACGGCTTTGGAGTTGCCCATGTAGGCCGAGCTTTTTTCCTGATCCAACCTGCGCTGCAGGGCGTCTTGATTTTGTTTGGCGGCGTTCACCTCTTCCTGGGCTCGCGAAATCACGATGCCTTGCTCCCGCTTCATGGCCTGGTTGACTTCGGCCATTTCCGAGCGAATCTCAACCAACCTGGGATTCTTGTCGCCATACTTGACGTTCAGGTTGCGCATACTCGGCCTGGAGGGTAGTCAGCTGTTCCTTCAAACTCAAAAGAATAGGATCGCCGCTCAGGGTGGCCAGCACATCGGGCGCCGCGCTCTGCATGGTAATCAGCTTGGCTTCGGCTACCAGCCGTTGCGATTCAGCCGCGGTTACGTCGTGGCTGATGTCCACCAGGCGGGAAAGCACGATGCTTTGCGTCTGGTCGATGCCAACCAGGCCGATATCCTTCTGCACCGTCAGCATGTGCTCCTGGCTTGCCTCCAGCCGTTTCCGTAGATCACCCAGTTGCTTTTGCAGCCAATCCGAGACCTGCTGGGTGGCGGCGTAATTCTGGCTGAAGTTGTGCTCTACGTAATTGGCAATCAGGGTGTTACAAATGTCCGCGGCCAGCTGAGGGTTGCGGGCGGTGTAGCTTAGGTCGAGAATGTTGGTGTGGCCATAGCGTTCCGCCGCCAGGCCCCCTTCAAAGATCCCGATCAAGGCGTGACGGTCCCGGATCTTGTTTAGATCGAAGGTGTAGTTGGAACCCGGTGGTAAAAAATCCTTGTTCTGATCGAGGTGCAAGGACACGATGGTCGCCATCGCCAGAGTCGAACTCTTTAGAATCGCGATCTCGGTGTCCAGCTTGGCGACGTCAATATATCCGCTGTCGTAGCTTCCGCCGGTATCCATCCGGAACTGATCGGCCGTGTCTTGGGTAATCTCAATGTTTGCCGAGGAGCGATATTCTTTAGGGGATGTGGCATTCTCGATGAACCCCGCTCCTGTGCCCAGCATGGCGCAGACCAACACCAGCCAGATATATTTCCTGCCAATGAGGAGGAAGTGTTGCAGGGTCTGGCCGTCGTTCAACCCGAGACTTAGGAAGGAGCGCTCGGGTTCCTTAGGCTCGC
This sequence comes from uncultured Acidobacteriaceae bacterium, assembly GCA_963721125.1. Classification (GTDB taxonomy): domain Bacteria; phylum Acidobacteriota; class Terriglobia; order Terriglobales; family Acidobacteriaceae; genus PALSA-350. Next base: position 183,344 of record CAVRHZ010000003.1, read on the forward strand.
GATACTCGGGGAGTACGACCGGTTCCGATGGTGGGGGATAGACACTCATGCGCTTGACAGTTCACCCAATCGGTAAATTGAAGACGTCCAGCGGTGGACCCGGATTTCCTGTACGCTGCACTGGATATAACCGAGTGTGCGGCTTTCTTTTCATCAGCGCCAACAAGCTCCACAGGAAATCCGGGTGGACCTGCAGAGGAACCGCTGAGAAGAACGGTCCGCCGTTCCTCAACCTCTACCTCCAACTGCCCGAAAGTGATCGGGTTCTCGCGAATCTTCGTGAAGCACAGTAACTGTGAGCCGCCCTAGAATCCAGATTATAAAGTGCCGTAAGGCTGTTCACCAATCTTTCTCGCGCGGTGAACCAGCGTGACCAAACCTATGCTGGGTTTTTCAGAAATGGGGCTTCCTTGCTGCGGTACGAGCTTAGTCACAGTGAGGCTAAACATTTTGGGCCGGGAATTATTGTCCTAGTTTTCCTCAGTACCTTTTAGAGTCTGCACGCAGACTCTAAAGCACATCCCTTGAGGATGCGCAGGTCCTCAGGCTTTCAGTAGCTCCTGCGCATGCGAGCCCGGATGGCGGACTCAACCGCGCCGGGATGGGTCAGAATGCGTTCGATGCGAAACAGGTAGGCGCGCACCGTATCCAAGGCTGTCCATCTGCGTCCGCGGGAGAGAGAGAACATGCGATCCGCGTCCGCTTTCATCATTTCGTTGTGTCGCCGCGAGCCGGTGATGGACTTGGCGTGGAGACGAAAAAGCGCCAGGTCCTGATCAAGGTATTTGACCTTGGCTCCGTTGCGCACCATGTCTACCAGCAATTCACCATCCCAGCAGGAACGATTGTTGACGTTGAAGCCGCCCACGGCGGCAAAGGCCGCACGGCGGAAAAACGTCGCCTGCTGCAGCCAGGTCGCGCCTCCATAGAAATAACGATCCAAGGTAAAGCCGGCCGCCCGGATGCGTCGAATGCGCTGGCCCTGGGCATCGATGATAAAACCGTTGCCCATGACGATGTCGCAATCGGGGTTCTGCGCGAAGGCCTGCGCGACGCTTGTCATGGCTCCCGGCAGGAGCACGTCGTCGGAGTTCAGAAATCCGAAAATGTCTCCGGAAGCGTGCTGAAACCCTTTGTTCAGGCCGTCGGCAGCTCCCTGGTCGGGTTCGAACACGATACGCGCCAAGCGGTTGGCGAAAGCTTTCGATGAGCTCCCGGCTTCCATCCGTTGAGCCCGGATCCACGACGATGTATTCGATCGCCGGATAGTCCTGGGTCAGCACCGAACAGAGGGCCTCCTCCAAATACTGGCGCTGATTAAAGGAGATGGTGACGACACTGAACTTCATCGGGGATTCGCTACCATTGGCTCCTGGTGAGAGGCGGTCACTCAAACGCGCTGCTCCGGTTGCCGTTCGACGGCGGCTCGAGATGGGCCCTACCTGGTATAGAAATATGCCTGCGTGGCGAATCCCACGGCAGCCGTCAACGCTGTCTTCGAGGCTGCTTTGAGTGCGCTCGGCGGAATGAAGAGAATGTCGTCGGGCTGCATGGTAATGTCTACCGCGCGGCCTCGCAACACGTCTTCAAGTTTGACTTTTTGCACCACGCGGGTTCCGCTCTCAGAGGTTCTCAGCAGCAGAGTACGCTGCGACCAGGACGAAGGTTTGGCTCCCTGGGCCAACGCCATTACTTCGGAGAGTGTGGTGTGGTTGGAATCGCACAGCGGAAAAGCTCCCGGCCGGGTCACGTTGCCGCCCACGTAGACCACGCCGCAGCGGCTCACCAGAACGGTCTCTCCGGTCTTGATCTCCAGTTCAGCATTATCATTTTCCCGCAGCGTTGGATCCCATAAAACAGTCTGCGGGTTTTTCATAGAGCCGGAGGGGAAGATCTCGATCACATGTCCGGCCCGGTCGGTCACGCCGCCAGCCTGGGTGAGCATATCGATGAGCCGCTTCTTTCCTGCCAGGGGATAGATGCCAGGGCTTCTTACCTCGCCCATCACGGTCACGCTATAACCGAATTGCTGGGTAGTGACAATGACACGTGGATCGCGCAGAATCTGCTGTTGCACAAAGAGCCGCGCGATGGCGTGTGCCGCCTCGATCGAGGTCATACCCTCTACGTGAAACAGGCCTGCGTAGGGAATGGCGATCTCACCGGCGGGAGAGACCGGCATGCTTACCGAGTATTCCGGAGCATCGAATACCTGCACTTCGACAATGTCTCCCGGGCGGATCGGCCCAAAGCCCAGCCCAGCCCCGGAGGCCGGTCCGGTGGGCATGGAATATCTCTGGGAGCGGGGCGAGGCCGAAAGGGGCGTGTTCGATTGGGGAAAGATGGGCCCCAGGGGGGATGAATTCGATGAGGGATTGCTGGGCGCAGGCGTGATCTGTACCGGCTCGTTGCTTTGCGTAGACAGGCCGCCGTTCTCGGGAGCTTGTGCCTGGGCCGGCGCAGCACAGAGGGCCAGCTGCAGGATTCCGATCGCGGCCATAACGCCAAGCACTTTCGGCTGCAAGGGCTGCGAAAAACGGCGACGCGGGGCGATGAAGTGACGGGTGGAGGCGTTCGCCGCTGCTGGATGGGGGATTCGCAAGACAGGATGCATCGCTAAGAGCATTTCTCCTGTAGGCGTGGAGCCGGCGACAACTCTCGCCGCATGGCGATAGCTAACCGGCGAACGCGTTCGTATCCATTCCTACCCCATCACAGTAACAGGAGAAATGCAGGAAAGATGCGTGCTCTTTTGCTGTGGAGTTCAACTCATTACGTGGCTGACGTGCCTGGCTCGTGTTGCGTTCTCTGCTTCACCGGTTGTGCCGGAACTCCGGCGTAGACGGTCCATGGCTGCAAATCGTGGGTGGCTACCGACCCCAGGCCGAGCACCGCACCGTCGCCCAGGTTCACTCCCGGACAGACAGAAGCGCGGGCACACACCCACGAGTAGGCGCCCAGGCTCATAGGAAAAGAAATAAGCGGAAAGGATGGATCGTTGTAGTCGTGCGTGGCACCGCAGATGTAAGCCTGTTGCGAGACGATGGCGTGCGATCCCATGGTCACCGGTGAGGGGTTATAGATCTCCGCCTTATCCCCCAGGGACACTCCGTCCGCGCACCAGAGATTCCATGGCGCCCATATGCGGGATTGGGGATAAAAATGACAGTGCGGACCAAGCGTGGCTCCGAAGCGGCGCAGAAGAAACGCGCGCCAGGCATGGAAGGGGCGGGGTGAGGTGCGAAACAAAAGCGCCCAGCATACCGACCACGCCCACCTGCGCATGCGATTCGAGAAGGAGAACGAAGGCCTGAGGTAGGGGTCGGCGGATTGGGCTGCTCGATACATCGTCGCTTCGCGATCAGGCGGAATGGTTTCAAAAACCGCAGATATCCTCTCTACCTTACGCTCAGGCATGCTGTGGAACTCGAGCATGAGGTAATGGTGAGAGCTGCGGTTGCACCGGGGGTGCAGGTTCGGCAAGGAAGCGGCCGGCTGGACTCACCTGACCCGGATAAGTATCCCAAAACTGAGCGTATAAGGCTTGAGCTTGGTGTCGATGTAAACGCCGGGCTGTCCGGGCAAGAACCCAGGAGGGTAATAGTGGTTTCCCAGGTCCCAAAGCTGATACTGGAAGTCGACCATACGAAAATTCAGGGTGCGATTCTTGTGGTAGTCCACGCCACCGCCGAACTCGTACACAATGCTGTTGTCTGTTTGACCGGTGCTGTAGGTAATGTTCCCCGGGCCGATGAGGAAGTCGCCGTAAGGGCGAAAACGGCGGTAGATGTAGTGAAGTTCGGGGCCGAAGACGAAGGTTCTTTGTTTTCCGTAAGTGCCGGTGCTGTAGGTGAAACGGGTTCCCAAGGCCGGCTGACCAAACACAAACCGTCCGAGGCGGAAGTCAGCGCCTGCGGAAAAGCCTTGATTCCAGCCGTTGGCATCGTGGGTGCTGCTGGGGGGAGGAGAACTCGGCGGGTAGTCGAGTGTGGAGTTGAAGTCGGTCTTTATCAGGGTATACGTCCCGTAGACGTTGATTTGACTTCCGCCGCCCTTGATCGCGGGTACCACCTGGGCATGAGATGCATTCGGCAGTATGGCTCCCGCCACGATAACTGCGAACGCTAGTGCTCTAGAGAGAAGTCGCATGTTAGCCGCCCGTGAAATCAAATATTGATACCTTTGGTGTCTGGAGATATCCAGAAATCCAGGGCTGAGATGACGCGTTGTACACCCTGGTTCAGGCTTCATCTCGTCATGCAGAGTACAGACACAAATAGAGCATGCGCTGCATCCACTCGTTTCTACCAAGTAACCTCGCTGGTTACAAATCCAACAATAGTTGCAGCGCCATTACACATACTGATGCCCAAAAAGGCGGCTCACGGTTGCGTTCCAGTCAGAACTGTATTAGAGAAACCCGCTCTTGAAGCTGAAAGAGTCAAGCCTCGCAGCAGGTCTTGGCACGGCAATATAACATGCGTTATTTGCAACAATATTCCTTCTAATGCACGTTCAGGGTAATCAAAACCTACTCGTCTGTCTAGAACTGAAACAACACTGTCGCATAACAGAACAGCGATAACAATTAGCGCAGAAGGTACCGCACCCATTAGGCGCGAACGCAACAGCGACTCATCGTGGTAGGCTTTACACGGCAAGGGCTTCCCCCGGTTTTCCCGTGTAGTTTGTGGCTTTGGCGCACTTTATGCGGCTTTCCTTGACGAGAGGCGCACATGCGGCCTGGTCCGGTGCAGCGCACGGAGATCCGGGTCTGAAGCAGTGACGGGTTCATTTGTGCCTGGGTGGGATGCGCAGGAACCTTTCAGGGTAATAGCAGGGGGAGCACGCGATACGTTCTGGAAACTCACCACGGTCAAGGGTGTGCAGTGGAACTTGAACCCGGGTGGATGGCTCCCGGGTCCATGCGACGTGTCATCGAGCATGGCTCCTGTTACCGTGGTGTTATGGCCCGCCGCCTGATGGAGAAATACCCCAAAGCGTTTTCACTCCTGGTATTCACTGCGGAGCGAATACCGGCGTGTCTTTTCCCCGAGCAAAGGCGCACCCGCTACTCTTGTCTGCGCAGAGTAGAAGTGAACAAGCTAAACCTCATGGTTCCGTGGTCCTCGATCGCCAGCATCCGGAGTGCTCATGCCTAAAACTGCCATACTCATTGGCGCCGGCCCTGCGGGGCTCACGGCCGCGCTGGAGTTTCTTCGCCGTTCCGATGTGCATCCCATTGTGCTCGAGGCCAGTCATGAGATCGGCGGCATCTCGCGCACCATCAAGCACAACGGGAACCGCATCGACATCGGCGGCCATCGCTTCTTTTCCAAATCCGACCGGGTGATGAACTGGTGGATGGAGTTGATGCCGCCGGAAGCGAGTGCGGACACGCAGCATGCGTTGCGTCACCAGAATAAGCAGCGAACCCTCAAGACCAGCGGCCAGGGGGTTTCGCCCGAGACCACGGACCTGGTAATGCTGGTCCGCCCGCGCAAAAGCCGCATCTATTTCCTGCGCCGATTCTTCGACTACCCCATCAAGCTGACTGGGGATACGCTGCGCAAACTGGGGTTGATCCGCACGGTGAAGATCGGTTTCAGCTACCTGCTGGCCAGGCTCTTCCCGCGCAAGGTGGAGAAGTCGCTCGAGGATTTTCTGATCAACCGCTTCGGCCGCCAGCTGTACCTGACATTTTTCAAGTCCTACACGGAAAAGGTCTGGGGCGTGCCCTGCGAGGCAATCAGCGCGGAGTGGGGAGCGCAGCGCATCAAGGGGTTGTCGCTCACCACCGCGGTCGTTCATTTCCTGAAGAAGGCTTTTTCTTCTTCCAGGGACGAGGCGATCCATCAGAAGGGAACCGAGACCTCGCTGATTGAGAAATTTCTCTATCCAAAGTATGGTCCGGGTCAGCTGTGGGAACACGCCGCCGACCAGATTCGCAGCCAGGGGGGAGAGATTCTTCTGGGTTGGCGCGCCACCCGTCTCTTCGTCCAGGGGGACCGGATCACGGCGGTGGAGGCGTCCAGCGATAGCGGGGAACGGCGCCGCTTCCCGGCGGACTATGTTTTTTCCACCATGCCGGTGCGTGAATTAATCGATGCCCTGGACACCCCGATTCCCAGCGAAGTGCGCGAAGTGAGCGATGGCCTGCAATATCGCGATTTCATTACGGTGGGGCTTCTGGTCAATGGTTTGACCGTGCGCGAGGCGGACGGAGGGCCGCTCAAGGACAACTGGATCTATATCCAGGAGCCGGATGTGCTGGTGGGGCGGTTGCAGATCTTCAATAACTGGAGCCCCTATATGGTTGCCGACCCCTCCAAGACCTGGATTGGGCTTGAATATTTTTGCTATCAGACGGACGCCTTATGGAAGATGGCAGATGAAGATTTGAAGAAATTTGCCATTGCGGAAGTGGAAAAGATCGGGATTTTGCGGGCCGGCGACGTAACCGACGCCCACGTGGTGCGGGTCCCTAAGACCTATCCCGCCTATTTTGGGACCTACGACCGATTCCATGTTATTCGGGAATATCTGGACCGCTTCCCGAATTTATACCTTGTGGGGCGTAACGGGATGCACAAGTACAACAATCAGGACCACTCTATGCTGACCGCCATGACCGCGGTCGATAACATCATTGCCGGGATAGAGGATAAAGAGAACGTCTGGTCGATCAATACGGAAATGGAATATCATGAGGAAGACGTCAAAAACGAAGCACGGGCCTCGGACTCCCCCACCAAGAACATCGACAGTGTTCGGGCGACAGCTTAAGTGTCTGCTCTTCTAATATAGAAAGAGCGCAAAGCGGCTCAGAATCGCGTCTATCCGATATTTCGTTCGAATCTTGCACGATTTGAGTATGGCTTTCCCCCAAAGATAGTAGTTTCATCAACTCATTGATGCCTAAGGCGGATCCAGAAACAAGATGAGCGAATCCATTGCAATTACAGTAGTTGGGTCGGGATACGTTGGTTTGGTGGCGGCCGCATGCTTTGCCGAGATCGGCCACCGGGTGTTGTGCGTCGATAACGACGAAGACAAGGTGAATAAGCTTAACCAGGGAATCGTGCCTATTCACGAGGATTTTCTTCCCGAGCTGCTGGGCAGACACCGGGCCAGCGGCCAGGTTCAGTTCACCACCGACCTTAGCCATGCCACGCAGGAGTCGCAGGTTATTTTCATTGCCGTCGGCACGCCGCAAAGCGAGACCGGCAACGCAGATTTGTCCTATGTAGACGCGGTGGCCAGCGAAATCGCCCGTTCGATTCATTCCTATAAGGTGATCGTCGAGAAAAGCACGGTTCCGGTGTACACCAACGACTGGATTCGACGCACCATCGAACGCAATGGTGTCTCGCGCGCGCTCTTCGACGTGACGTCAAACCCCGAATTTCTGCGCGAAGGCACAGCGGTGAAGGATTTTCTGCACCCGGACCGGATTGTGCTCGGTGCGGACAGTGAAAATGCGGCGCGATTGTTGGCCGCCATCTACGAGCCGCTTACCTCAGGCAGCTATTACGAGCGTTCGGACGCGGTTCCGGGGCACCGGTGCGCGACCGATCTGCCGCCGTTCCTGCAGACCTCGACCAAGGCGGCGGAGCTCATCAAGCATGCCTCGAATGCTTTTCTGGCCATGAAAATCTCTTTTATCAACGTGGTCGCGAACCTCTGCGAGGCGGTGGATGCGGATGTGGAGCACGTAGCCAAGGGGATGGGCCTGGATAAGCGCATCGGCAAGCGCTTCCTGAGCGCCGGAATCGGCTATGGCGGCTCCTGCTTCCCAAAGGATGTCGCAGCTTTTCGCTATGTCGCGCAGCAGTTGGGTATCGACTTTGGGTTGCTGGAGGAAGTGGAAAAGATCAACGAATTGCAGAAAGAGCGCTTCTTTCAGAAGATTCGCTCCGCACTATGGACGCTGCGCAAAAAGCGTCTTGGTGTGCTTGGCCTGGCCTTCAAGGGGGGTACGGACGATATCCGCGAGTCTCCGGCTCTGGAAATCATCCGCATGCTGCTGGATGCGGGTGCCTCGATTTGCGCGCATGATCCGGCTGCCATCGAGCGCGCCAAGGTGGAAATGCCGCCCCATGCCAACCTGCAATATACCGACGATCCGTATGCGGCGGCGGACAATGCTGACGCCTTGTTGATCCTCACTGACTGGGCTGAATTCAGCCGTCTGGACCTCAAGCGTTTGCGCTACACGCTGCGCTATCCCATCGTCATCGACGGGCGGAATCTCTTCGATCCCTGGGTCATGCAGGAAATGGGCTTTACGTATCTCAGCGTTGGCAGGCCTTCTCAGCACACCTCGATCGAATCTGCATCGACCAAGCGCTGGCCTTAGAGAACGCGCATCAAATACTGAAGCATTTGGAAATGCTTTAAGACGAGGGGAACCGTATATTGACGACTCATCGTGTCCTGGTTACCGGCGCTGCCGGCTTCCTCGGCTCCCATCTGTGCGATGCACTGATTGCCGAAGGCAATCATGTTGTGGGCGTGGATAATCTTTCAACCGGACGGCCTGCCAACCTGGCCGGGCTCAGCAGCGAGCCCCGCTTTTCCCTGGTAGAGCAGGACATCTGCGAGCCATTCGACGTTGGAGCGGTGGATTTCATCTTCAACTTCGCGTCGCCCGCCAGCCCTTTCGACTACGCGCGGCTCGGGCCGGAGACGCTGAATGTCGGCTCGCAGGGGACCAGGAATGCCCTGGACCTGGCGCGCAAATATCAAGCCGGCTTTCTGCACGCCTCCACCTCCGAGTGCTACGGGGACCCGGAGGTGCACCCGCAAACGGAAAGCTACTGGGGCCGGGTCAACCCCATCGGACCGCGTTCGGTGTACGACGAGGCCAAGCGATTTTCCGAGGCCCTCATCATGGCCTACCACCGTTACTACGGCGTGGACACGCACATGGTGCGGATCTTCAACACCTACGGCCCCCGCTTGCAGCCGACGGATGGCCGTGTCATCTCCAACCTGATGATCCAGGCGCTGCTGGAAGAAGATCTCACCGTTTATGGAGACGGCGGCCAGACCAGAAGCTTCTGCTATGTTTCCGACCTCATCGCCGGCATCCTGCTGCTCTCGCGTTCCAAGGAGCATCTTCCGGTGAACATCGGCAACCCGATAGAGTGGACCATCCTGGACTGCGCCCGCGAGGTTCTGGCGGTGACCGGCTCACGCAGCAAAATCCGCTACGAGCCTTTGCCGGTCGACGATCCAATGCAGCGCTGCCCCGACATTACCAAGGCAAAAACCATTCTCGGTTGGGAGCCAAAGATCGCCTTGCGCCAGGGTCTGGAGCTGTCGCTCGACTACTTTCGAGCAAGCCTGCCGTCGCGCTCCCAATTAGGCTAGCGGTTCCGGCCTCCATTACAATCCAGGGGGGACGCCGCAGGACACCGTGATTCGCCTATTCGCCCGCCTATTCCCCTAGAGGTGCGTGATGCTCAACGATCTGTCGCCCATTCTCGTCACCGGCGGAGCCGGGTTTATTGGATCGAACTTCGTCCTGGATTGGCTCGCGCTGGTGGGCACACCTGTGGTCAACCTCGACAAGCTCACGTATGCGGGCAACCTGCAAAACCTCACCTCGGTGGAGCAGCATCCTGGCTACCATTTCGAGCAGGGGGACATCTGCGACCAGCCCTTTGTCGAGCGTTTGTTCGACCGCTATCAACCACGCGCGATTCTGCATTTTGCAGCTGAGAGCCATGTGGACCGTTCTCTTTCCGGCCCCGAGGCGTTCGTCCGCACCAATATCGACGGGACCTTCCGCCTGCTCGAGGCTGCCCGGGCCTATGTGGGGAAACTCGATGCGGAGGATCGCCGGAAGTTTCGTTTTCTGCATGTCTCGACGGACGAGGTGTACGGCACGCTCCGTCCTCAGGATCCGGCCTTCGAGGAGACCACCGCCTACGCCCCCAACAGTCCCTATGCCGCGTCCAAGGCGGGCTCAGACCATCTGGTACGCGCCTACGTTCATAGCTATGGGTTGCCCGCGGTGACTACCAATTGCTCCAACAACTACGGTCCTTACCAGTTTCCGGAGAAGCTGCTGCCGCTGATGATCACCAACGCCGTCGCGGGCAAAGGGCTGCCGGTATATGGGGATGGCCGCCAGGTGCGCGATTGGCTCTATGTGGGCGATCACTGCTCCGCTTTGCGGGTTGTGCTGGAGCGCGGAGAGATCGGCGAGACATACAACATCGGCGGCCGCAATGAGCAGGCCAACCTGGATACAGTGGAGCTGTTGTGCAGTCTGCTCGATGAGATGCGGCCTGACTCGCCCCATGTGCCCCACCGCCAGTTGATCGGTTTTGTAACCGACCGGCCCGGTCACGACCGGCGCTATGCCATCAACGCGACCAAGATCGAGCAGAAGCTCGGTTGGCGTCCCGCCGAGACCTTCGCTACTGGCCTGCGGCGCACGGTGGAGTGGTATCTCTCCCACCAGGATTGGGTGGAACAGGTGACCAGCGGCGCCTACCGGCAATGGATCGATCAGAATTATGCCCACCGTGGAGGCGCCAGGCGATGAAGGGCATTATTCTCGCCGGCGGTTCCGGGACCCGGCTCTATCCCGTCACCCATGTCGTCTCCAAGCAGTTGCTTCCTGTCTACGACAAGCCAATGATCTACTACCCGCTGTCGGTGCTGATGCTGGCCGGCATTCGCGAGGTTCTGATCATCTCTACGCCGGCGGATACGGCGCTCTTCGAACGGCTTCTGGGTTCTGGTGAGCAGTGGGGCATGGCCTTTCAGTATGCCGTACAGCCAACCCCGGACGGCCTGGCCCAGGCGCTGATTATTGGCGACGAGTTTATTGGCGACGCGCCGTGCGCTCTCATTCTTGGAGACAATATTTTTTACGGCCACGACTTTGCCCAGAGTCTTCAGGCGGCGGCCAAGGTGCAGGATGGCGCGGTGGTGTTTGCCTATCCAGTCTCCGATCCGGAGCGTTACGGAGTAGTCGAGTTCGACGGTTCGGGCCGAGCGTTATCGATAGAAGAAAAACCGGAAAAGCCGAAGTCGCGATACGCGGTCACCGGCTTGTATTTTTTTGACGGCGAGGCTTCGAAGATAGCTCGCCAGATCGAGCCTTCGGCGCGCGGCGAATTGGAGATTACGGATGTCAATCGCTGGTATCTGGAGAGAGGCAAGCTGCGGACCCAGGTGCTTGGACGGGGCTTTGCGTGGCTCGATACCGGCACTCATGACTCACTGATCGAAGCGGCTATTTTTATTGAGACGATCGAGAAGCGGCAGGGACTCAAGGTTGCTTGTCCCGAAGAGATTGCCTATCGCTTGGGGTGGATCGACGCCGCAAGATTGGAAAAACTTATTGCCCGCGTAGCGAAAAGTGGGTATGGGAAATATCTGCGCTCTGTTCTGGAGGAGCGGGTCTTTTAGTGGGCTTGAATGGGGCACCCAAGCGCGTCTTTTAATTGGAAAGCGGAACCGCAGATCCCTCCACTACGCTTCGCTCCGGTTGGGATGACAAATTTGTTTGGGAGTAAACATCCTCGTTTCCTAACGAAATTGTCATCCCGAGGAGCCGACTTGCCTGCGGCAAGTTAAGCGAGAAATGACACCGGCAGCAAAAGCATTGGGTGCCCCATTCAAGCCGTACTTTGGCTTGAGTGGGATACCACGGCACTCACCTAACGATTCTTTCAGCCACTAGTCAATTCCCCATGGATGCACCACCCTCCACTTGTCATCCCGCCTGCCCCGGCGTGCCGTGGGAGCGCAGCCGAGGGACCTGCTGTGCGCCCCGGCTCCCACACAAAGGTCTCCGTTCCGTTAGTTCTCCCACAGAATTGTCATCCCGACCGGAGCGAAGCGTAGTGGAGGGATCTGCGGTTCGCTCGATGCCGACCACAGATAGAGGATGAGGTGCTACCCCCGCGGCCGTAGCGCCGCCAGAAAATCCTCGACCGGTTGCGTGTTGAGGACATCCGCTTTCGTCAGCCAGGCCCGCCGCAATTGCCGGATTCCGTACTGCATCGCATCCAGGTGACTAATGTGGTGCGAGTCGGTGTTGATCACAATGTTGCAACCCAACTCCCGGGCCCGGCGCAAGTCGATGTCGCATAGATCAAGCCGGTCGGGATAGGCGTTGTGCTCGACCGCTACGCCTACCTTTGCCGCTTGCTTGAGCACCGCCGATAAATCCATTTCGTAGCTGTCCCTGCGCAGCAATAAGCGCCCCGTCAGATGGCCGAGAATTCTGACGTACGGATTCTCCAACGCCTTGAGTAGACGCTCAGTCATTTGTTCTTTGGGCTGCTGGAAGAGCGAGTGAACGCTGGCAATCACCACGTCCATCTGCGCCAGCACGTCGGACGAGAGATCGATCTCTCCATCACCCAGGATGTCAACTTCGATCCCGGTCAACACCCGGATGCGGCCCTCCATACGCGCATCCACCTCGCGAATCTGCTTTAGATGTTCGAGCGCGCGCTGATCATCGAGCCCGTTGACCATGGCCAGATTCTTCGAGTGGTCAGTGATCGCAATGTACTGATAGCCGCGCGCGAGGCCCGCTTCGGCCATCTCGAGGATGGTGTTGCGTCCGTCCGTGGCCTGGGTGTGCATGTGTACATCGCCGCGCAGGTCGCTGGTTTCAATCAACCGCGGCAGGCGATGCTCGGCAGCAGCTTCGATCTCGCCCTGGTTCTCGCGCAGCTCGGGCGGAATCCAGTCGAGGCCCAGAGCTCCATAGATTTCTTCTTCAGTTGCAGCCGCCACCACCGCGCCGTCGTCCAAGCGTGCCAGAGCGTACTCGCTCAAGGTATACCCGCGCTTCAGCGCGCGCTGGCGCAGCGAAACGTTATGCATTTTCGAACCGGTGAAGTATTGCAGGGCAGCGCCGTAAGAGGCTTTCGGTAACAGGCGCACATCGACCTGCAGACCGCTGCGCAAACGAAAGCTCACTTTGTTCTGGCCCTTGGCTAGTAGCTCCGCGATCGGGGGATAGGCTGCTGTGTAATCGACTGCCGCGGCTACCGTGTCTTCGGCACAAGCTGGACCGGTCACCAGCAGGTCCAGATCGCCCACGGTCTCACGACCGCGCCGCAGAGACCCTGCCGGCATGACCTCTTCGATCCCCGGGAACTGTTGCAGGTAGAGGGTTACTCGTTCCGCCGCAGCTTCCGCGTCATCGAGCAGGAAGCGGCCGCTGTTCTTGCGGTATTCCGTGATCCCGCGCGACAACTTCTCGATCAGCTTCTGTCCAAAGCGCGGCAGCGTCGCCAGCTTGCCGCCGTCGATCGCCGCCTGTAGCTCATCGATGCCGCTTACCTGCAATGCTTCCCAAAGCAGCGCGACGGTTTTCGGCCCCATGCCCGGCAGCTTCAGCAACTCCAGCATGGTGGGCCGGTATTTGGTCAGCAACTCGTCGCGCAGCTTCAGGCTTCCGCGGGTTTCGATTTCCTGGATATTCGTGGCCATGCCCTTGCCGATGCCTTGAATGGCAAGCAGCCGGGCCGGCTCGTTCACGAAGGAGCTGAGTTGTTCAGTACTGTTCTCTACCGCTTCGGCAGCCCGCCGGTAGGAGCGGATACGGAATGGGTCTCCCGCCGCAATCTCCAGCAGGTCTGCGGTTTCAGCTAGTAACTGCGCAATGGATTTGTTGTCCATCCCATCCCCGTGTGCGTTGCTGCCCAGGGGACATTAAAACATTTTCGCCCGTCCGCACACACCAAAAGCGATGCGAGTGCATGACGCTTTTCTCACAGTTGTGCGAGACAGGCGAACCTGCAAATTCTTCGGCTTAAGGCGTTAGGCTACTTCTCGAACTCGAGTGACGGAATCGGCCTGAGGACCTTTCTGTCCTTGAACGATGTCGAATTCCACCTCGTCTCCTTCTTTCAAGCTCTTGTATCCATCGAGTTGGATCGCACTGTAATGCACAAACACGTCGGGTCCATCATCGCGGCCAATGAAGCCATATCCCTTCGCGTTATTGAACCACTTCACCTTGCCTTTGTATTGAGCCACTAGCGTGTCGACCTTCCTTGACGCGTATCGAGCATGAGGGAACCAACTGCTCTTCTTTAGAGACGCATCACAAGGTCGAATGGTTTTCCTCAAAATGAGGGTCCAACTGGGTAGGGTCCACAGCGAGTTCCCTATTTCCCCTTCTTTTTGTTCTCCTTCCGCCGCAAGCGGTCGTAAAGCATCACTGAAATCAGCGTTTTACCGTCGTGAAGCTTGCCCTCTTCGATCATCGCAAGCAACTTGGAGAGGGGTATCATTTCTATTTCCAGCTGCTCGTCGTACTCCGGCTGCGCCTCTCCCAGAGTCAGGCCTTCGGCGATGAACACCTGCATCCACTCACCCAGAAAGCCGGGGCTGGCAAAGTAACGGACCATTTTGCGCCAGCGCGCGGCACGAAAGCCTGTTTCCTCCAGCAGTTCGCGCTTGGCTCCAGCCAGCGGGTCCTCACCCTCCTCCAGTTTTCCCGCTGGAACCTCGAGCAGATATTCTTTCGCGGCATGACGATATTGGCGTTCCATCACGATCAGGGGATCCCGCTTGCTTTTCGCATCGTCGATGGCAAGGATGACGACGGAACCATCGTGGCGCACAACATCGCGCATCACGCGCCGGCCCTTCTCCTGAATCTCGTCGGTGTATACGCGAAAGAGTGGGCCGTCGTAGCTCAATTTTGAGGAGATCACTTCGACTTCGGGGTTCTTGCTGCTGGTCTTTTTGGCTGCGGTCTTGCTCAACGATTGTTTCCTTGCCATGCCACTCCTTTTCGGTGCTGGATAATTTAAAGTACCATCCGGTCATCGGCGCGCTGGGGCGCTCCAGCGAGGGAGTTTTGCAGCGCAGCGTTTCCATCATCGGACCAGGTAATTGGGGCAGTTCACTGGTGCACGCTCTCGGTGTGGCCGGAATTCCGCTGCACGAAGTCATTGTTCCGGCCAGCCTCAACCGCGCTCAACTCGAAGCCGATATCCTCTGGCTGTGCGTGCCCGACACCGCGATCGCTCCGGTGACGCGCCGCCTGGTGCGACGAGCGGCCAGACGCGGCCTCAAGGGGAAGCTTGTTGTCCATTCGAGCGGCGCCCTCAGCTCCGACGTGTTGGAGGCAGCTGCGAAGGCCGGTGCCTCCGTGGCCTCGGTTCACCCGCTGATGAGCTTTCCCACGCGCAGTCCGGTTTCCCTGCAAGGGGTACCGTTTGGGGTGGAGGCGGATGCTGCCAGCCGCCGCATTCTGTACGCCATTGTGCGCCGCATCGGTGGGCGTCCATTTTTGATCAAAGGCAGCAGCAAGGCGCTCTACCATGCCGTAGGCATGCTATCCTCGCCGCTGTTGGTCAGCCACCTGGTGGCGGCCCAGGAGGCTGCGGCACTGGCGGGATTCAGCCCGCGCCAGTCTCGCCGGCTGATTGAGCCCATCGCGCGGGCGACCCTGGACAACGTTTTCCTGCATGGAGCAGGCAAGAGTTTTAGCGGACCGATCGCCCGCGGGGATGTAGCGACAATTCGTCTGCATCTTCAGGCCCTGAAGGCCCATCCTATGTTGGCGGACGTGTATCGCTCGTTGGCGCTTTACGCGCTGGAGACTCTACCCGGCCGAGCGAGACAAACGCTACGCCGCTTGCTCCGGTAGCGGCGTGAGAAACTTGAGCAGAGGGAAGGAAGCCATGGCGACGGAACAGGAGACGGCGGTGAAGACCGAGTGTTACCCCATCTCATTGCTGCCCGGTCTGAGCCGGCTGTTCCTGGACTTCACCGAGCGCCGTGAAGCGCTCACGCCCTTCTATCCGGCCAGTGCGTATTCCACCCAGTGGATGACCGCACGCCCGGTACTTCCCGCCGCTCATCGCGCCACTCTTTGCGACTTGCTGGAGCAGCAAAACCGCAGTTTCGGCGCATCGGACGAAGTGTTTCAGAACATTGCGCGGCTGCGCGAGGGAGCCGGCGCTGTGGTCACCGGTCAGCAGGTCACGCTATTCGGCGGCCCGCTCTTCACCATCCTCAAAGCGGCGACCGCGATTCGCAAAGCGAAAGACGCCTCCATCTCCGGAACGCCCCATGTGCCGATTTTCTGGTTGGCGACTGAAGATCATGACCTTGCGGAGGCGGATCACATAACCTTGCCCGACCGCCACCAGCTCAGAAACTCTGCGGCTGGCTACCGGACACATGCCTGGGGTGGCGGCCGGCAGCGTGACTGTGGGCAAGAACGTGGAGGAGCTGTTAGTCCAGGCTGCGGAAATCCTGGGCCCCGGGCCGGTGTTCGATCAGCTGGCCGCCTGCTATAGGGAAGGCCAAAGTCTGGGCCAGGCTTTTGCGCAATTCATCTCCTACGCTTTTGCCGCGCAGGGGCTCGTGGTGGTGGACGCTTCTTCACGCGGCTTCCATGCTTTGGGGAGCGATGTGCTGCGTCAGGCGATCGTGCGCGCGGATGAGCTGCGGGTAGCGATCACCGATCGTGACCAGCAACTTGCTGCTGCCGGCTACCACTCCCAGGTTTTGGTTCCAGAGCTATCCAGCCTGCTGTTCCTGTTCGATAAAGACTCCGGAGCGCGGCTTCCTCTGCGGCGAACAGCAGATGGGGGTTGGCATGCCGCGAGGGCATGCTTACTCTACTTCAGAGTTGCTGGCTATTCTGGATGCAGGAGCCTGAGCGGCTCAGCCCCAACGCTCTGTTGCGGCCGGTTTTTCAGGATGCCATCCTGCCCACCTCCGCCTACGTAGGCGGACCGTCTGAAGTAGCGTATTTCGCTCAGTCGCAGGTGCTTTATGAACGCATCCTGGGGCGGACGACGCCCGTTCTGCCTCGTCTGTCGGCTACGCTCATCGAGCCTGCGATTGGTGGTCTGCTCGCCCGGCACGACGTTTCCTTGCCCGATGTGATTCAGAGCGCGCTCAAGGATCCGCTGGAGTTGGCTCAGCGGTTGGGCGCACGGGCGATTTCCGTAGTGGGCAAGCGCAAGCTGGCCGCGGCGGGCAGTGCTCTGGACACGGAGCTCTCGGCTCTAGCCACTTATATGCACTCCCTCGACCCCGGCCTGGGCCGTGCTGCTGACGTCAGCAGTTCCAAGATGCGCTACCAGATGAACCGCATGCGCCGGTTGGCGGCGAACTACGAGCTTCGCCGGGAGCAATCGCTGGGCCGTGATGCGGGGCTGATTGCGCTCAATCTTTTTCCCGAACGCCATCCTCAAGAGCGCATTTTGGCTGCCGCGTGGTTCCTGTCACGCTACGGCGAGGGCCTGCAGGAGTTGCTGGTGGAACAGGCAGGACAGCAGTGCCCCGGGCACAAGGCCATCTGGCTGTAGCGACGGCACAGCGCCTGGCAGCAGCAGGTCCCGGTTAAATGTTTTAGAATGTTGGCAGCAATGAAGGCCAAAGCGGACAAGCCGTTCGACGTGACCTGTCCCGATTGTGGGGCGATCCTGAAAGTCGATCCCGAGACCAGGGCGATCCTGTCGCACACACCCGCCCCGCGCAAGCGGACCTTCGAAGACTTTGAAGCTGCCGCCAAGGCCATGCGCGCGCAGGATGAACGCAAAGAAGATATATTCCGGCAGTCGGTAGAAGCGGAAAAGAATAAACAGCAATTGTTCGACAAGCGATTCGAGGAAGCGTTGCGCAAGGCGAAGGAGACTCCCGACGAGGGACGCCCTCTGCGTGAATTCGATCTCGATTAAGGCATTTCTCCGCATCCAAACCAGCAGTTCACGCGAAAGAGAGACACCTATGGGGATCACACACATTCCGCAGCAAGTGGCATCCAGCGTTCAAGACGCGGCCGAAAGCTTGAAGCGCCAGGGAACTCTGCTTCTGGACAACGGCTGGGATAAGAACTGGGTGCGCACCGTGGCCGCCGGGTCTCTGGTGACCGGAGCGGTTCTGCTGGCCACCGGCAAGCGCAAGGCCGGTTTGGCCGTTGCTGCTGCCGGTACTGTCTTCGCATTGCTGGAGGATCCTGAGGGCGTCAAGAAAGTCTGGAACAATATCCCGGATTATCTCGAGAGCGGACACGGCTTCCTGACCCGTTTTGAAAAGTTTGTAGGAGAAGTTACGGCGCAGGGTGAGAAGCTCCGCAGCGTGGTGGAAAAGGCTGTCCGCCAGGCATAGGTTTTAGCCGATTCCTAATTGCTCGCGTGCCTTTTGGCTGATGCGGTCCGGAGTCCACGCCGGTTCCCAGACCAGGTTAACCACGGTCTCGCTGATCTCGGGTACGCCCGCCAGCCGGTTCCGCACCTGCTCCATGATGGAGACGTGGGCGGGGCAACCCTGCGAGGTCATGGTCATATCTACTTCGACGCGCTGCCTGGGGAAGGCTCGCTTGGAGTTTGCGTCCGGCGTAACCTTGACCGTGTAAATCAAACCCAGGTCCACGATATTCACCGGGATCTCCGGGTCATAGCAATCTCTCAGGGCAGTCAGGACATCATCTTCGGTGAGGGCCATCTTTTTCTCCTTTCGCCATTAAGGGCAAGGTCGGTTCTAGGGGAAAAACCGTCCCCTCAGCGGCTAAAGCCGTTCCTACTTTTAATCACTTACGTACGGGCTGAAGCCCGTACCCTTCAAAGACCGGAGTTTTTCCGCAGCCTGTAGGCCGCTTTCCGGTCGCATACTGTGCGACACGACTGATGAGGTTGCGGAAAAACTCATGTTTTTGAAGGGTACGGCCTTCAGGCCGTACGTAAATACTTGGCAATAAATCCGGCTTTAGCCGCTGAGGGGCGATTTCCTTCGAAGCAGCACTTTTTCCGCAAGCATTGCGAGTCAGTGTTTGCGCTCCACCAGGTACTGTGCCACTGCCTTCAGGCGATCGGCACGCCCGTCGTACGTGGTCAACTGGGCAAACGCCTCTTCGATCAACCGCTCCGCATCCTTTACGCTCTGGGCCACTCCGTAGACTGCGGGCCAGGTCGCCTTCTCACTGGCTACATCCTTGCCGGCGGTCTTTCCCAGTTGGGACGAATCCTGGGTTACATCCAGCACGTCGTCCATGATCTGAAAGGCCAGCCCAGCTTTGCGTCCGAACTCCCGCAGCCGTTCGATGTCTTCCGTGGAGCCGCCGGCGTATACGCCGCCGGCCATCAGGCTGACACGAATCAACGCACCCGTCTTGGCACGATGGATGGCTTCCACCAGTTCCGGGGTTGGCTTGTGTTCCTCCGCCTCCAGGTCCATGACCTGGCCTCCGATCATGCCCTCGACGGTCCCCGTCGCCTGCGCGATCAAGCGCACAATCTCCACTGTTTGCGCAGCCGGACACTGCATGCCGGCCAGTACCTCGTAGGCCTGTGTCTGCAGCGCATCCCCGGCAAGGATGGCGATCGCTTCGCCAAAGGCAACATGGCAGGTCGGCTTACCGCGGCGCAGATCATCGTTATCCAGAGCAGGCAAATCGTCATGGATCAGGGAATAGGTGTGAAGCATTTCGATCGCCGCGCCCAACTCCTCTACCCCCTGGGGAAGTTGACCGGAGCAGGCGATCATTCTTGCCGCTTCCATGCACAGTACGGGCCGCAGCCGCTTGCCTCCGGCAAAAACACTGTGCCGCATCGCCCGGTGAATCGATACCGGCGCCTGATCCGGCCCGGGCAAGAGGTGATCCAGAGCGTTATCGATCAGCTCCGCGCCGCTGCCCAGAATCTCCTGTACGCTTGGTTGCATTTTGGTAATCATACGCGACGGTGACCACGTTCTTTACGCTCCCACGCGACCACCACCGCGAGCCCCAACAATGCGATGGCGGAGACTATGCGCCCGGCAAGGACGTCCCTGGTTGCGGTCCATTGCACTTCCATCACATGACTCCCCGCCGGTACTGGGACGGCCATCAATCCGTCTTCCCGCAACGGCCGGCTGTTGACCGGTTGGCCATCGAGGGTGACTCGCCAGGACGGATAGTCCATGAGACGCAGCACCGCATAGCCGGTTTCCGGAGTCACCAGACTCACTATCCAGTGCTCACCAGTCCGCCGTCTGGCGTCGACTCGTGCCCCGATGCTGCCGGGGTCTCCAGGTCGCCACTCCGGGTTGTCTGCTGAAGTGTCGTCCGCTGGTGTCATCCTGCGGTGCACGCAGCACGCGCACCAAGGGAAGGTGCTGCTGGACGCGGGAATTATCCACTCCGGCAGGCGTATATTCGTCCGTGCCTTCTGTGCCTTGCCCCTGGCGGAACCCGGCAAGCTGCGCCGCCACCGCATCCTCATCGTCGCAAGGCTGGAAGAAGAGCAGGCCCCCGCCGATGGCCATGGCGGCGATCAGTGATGGCGGCTATCAGCACGCGACCCCTGACTTGCTGCAAGGCGGCCATAGCGGCAAGGGCGCAGCCGATCACGCTCAGCGCCATCAGCCAACGCCAGGGAAACTGCAGAAACTTCATGTGCGGCGTGTACTTCCAGATCAACTCGCTGACCGGCAATTGCAGCAACAGAAGGATCGGGAGCATCGCGGTCATGACAATTCTGGCCGGCCCGCCCACCCGCTTTTTCCACGCCAGGTAAGCCGCAATCGAAGCCCCGGCAAATTCCAGGACCAGGATCCATGAAGCCGTATGCAACACCTGGTCATGAAAGGCGTTGGCGGTGTGCGCGAAGAGGAAGCTGTCCTCGACCCGCATTCCAGGCATGATCGCACGCTCGATCTGCACCCACCGCTGCTCGAACGCCGCGGGCACGATGTAGAAGGCAGCCAGTCCCAGCCCCAGGGCCATTCCACCGGCTGCGCGCAGAGCCGGCCAGGGCTTGCCCTCCGCTATCCACATGCCCAGCGCGAGCACTGCCAGTAGATAACTGCCCACCACCGCGGCGGGTGAATTGGTCAGCCATAGGGCAGCCACCGACAGGCCGAGCGGCGCGACGGACCCGCCTCTCCTGAGCGCGAACAGCACCATCAAGGGAAGCCATGCGGCCGCCAACAGCTCGCCCAAAGCCGAGCGCTCGTAGGCCACAAACATCGCATAGGGACTGGCGACGTAGAGGCAGGCGGCAAAGGTTGCCGGGCCCGGCGGCGCCCACTCCCGCGCCAGCAGGTACATGCTGCCTCCGGCGGCCGAGCAGCGCCAGCAGCACGAAGAGCACCGGAGCCGCGTGCCAGGAGGTTGCAACCCCCAGCAGCGCGCCCAGGAGCCAGGAAGCCGGCGGATAAAAGATCAACCGTGGCTCCCCGGCGCCATAATTCGCATCCTGCACCCAGTGGGGATAGACAATGCCCGCATGCCACGCCCTTGCCACCTCCATCCAGGAGAGCAGGTGGAAGTCGAAATCGTGGCCGCACGAATTGCCCCGTGCGAACAGAACTCCAGTTGCAAGCAAGGCCGTGCAGGCGATCAGAAGGGCCGGCATCCTGCGCAGAAGGGCCGGAGGGGTTGCGGTGTTGGTCGTCAAGGCACCAGTCGCAAAGTATGCGTGGTCGATGCGGCCACGGCGGGCTCGGTGAATGGCATGGCAAACGTCTTGCCGCTATACCAGGACGGAAACTGGTCCAGAAAGTTCGGGCTAAGTGGGTCGCCGGACTCGCCCATCACAATGTTTTCGGTCGATCCGTCCACATTGCTCCAGTCCACCGTAAGGCGCTGGCTTGCACCCAGTAGCCCGCGTACGTGGTTGAGCGTGGTCTCGTCACCCCACAGCTGGTGGGGCCCGGTGCTGGTCCAGCTCCGGAAGAAGGGCAGCATCCCGTACAGAGGGTGTTGCACATCGATCACATGTTGGCTGCCATACGTCCAGCCGCGTAGCGATGATGGGGCATGATGGTCTGCCATCCCTTGACGTACCGCCGCCGCAATCAGGTCATTCCAGCTCTTGTATTTGGCCGGCAGCCATTCCGGCGGAGCCTTCTCCACCATCTCTTCCTGTACAAAGTTCTTGCTTTGCCAATCGTAAAGCTTCCAGTCAGAACCCAGCTTCGGCTCGAGGACCAGAGGCCACAGCGCTTGTTTGGCGGCATCCACGATCTCCGCCGCCACTGAATCCCTGGTGATGACCCCATCCCAGGTGCGCATCAAGTCCGCAGCCCGGCGCAGTTGGGCGTCTGCCGCGGTTGCGTGGTCAATGGAATACGCAAAGCGCTGGGCCAACTCGCGATCCACATCGGAATAGGTATCCATCTGCAGGGTGAGCATATCCGCCGGCGTGAGCTTGGTGTGACTGGAAAGCCACTTCCAAATGCGCTCGTTGCGATAGGGTGCGTCCCAATTGAGCGCCAGGGGATAGGGATAACCGTCGGGGGTAATGCGCGCGTTGGCGGTGGCGACTATACCGTTGTCTGGGTCGAGCACGCTCGGAAGTTCGTTGAAGGGAATGTATCCCTGCCACTCATGTTCGCTGTCGGCCGGGGTCCCGGTCTCCACGATCGGGACCCCGCTCAGGCCGGCGGGGCGCATGGGAAATAGCCCTACCGCCTGGTAGCCAATGTGTCCCTGGTCATCGGCATAAGCCATGTTCTGCGTTGGCCCCCACCATTGGCTCATTGCCTGGCGGAACTCCGTCCAGTTACTTGCCGCGTCCACTGCCTCCAGTGGCAAACCTCCCAGTTGCGTGGTGTACAGGGTCCACTTGAGGGAAAGCATGCGCGTCTCGTGAGGCAACAGAGGAGTGATCACCGGTCCGTGCTCAGTTCTCTCCACATCCAGCAGCACATCCGCGCCGAAGCGCACGTGGATATGTTCCTGGTCATGCTCCGGCTGGCGCCACCCGTTGCCTGCCCAGTACTCCCCCTGGGAATTCGTTTTTTCCACATAAACGTCCTGTACATCCCCGTTGAGGGTGGTGTAACCCCAGGAAATGTGGTCGTTGTGGCCTTCAATGATGAGGGGAATGCCCGGGGTCGTTACCCCGGCCACGTGAAAGCTGCCGGCCTGCAGGTCTTCCTGGTGCCAGATGTCCGGGATGGAGTGTTCCAGATGCATGTCGTTGGAAAGCATGGCCTTCCCGCTGGCTGTGCGGGCGCCGCTCACCGCCCATTCGTTGGAGCCGCGGCGGCAGCCGTCGCATGGATCTGATCCCAGGTTGAGAATTTCCCGCAGGCGTAACAGGTCCTGGAGGCTGGATTGGGACTCGTCAAGGGGAACCTGGGGAATATTCTGCTGCGGTGCGGTGAGGTCGGGCATCGACTGCGTCGGCGGGTGGTCGCGCCAAGTCGTGGTGGGGTACAACTGGGCGATTAAATTCGGTGCCAGTTTCGCCTCAACCTGCGCCCGCTCGAGCTTCCAGGGATAAAGAGTATCCAGCCGCGCCACCATGTTCAGGGCCACCAACCAGGAATCGACTGGCTGCCAGGGGCGGGGCTTGTAATCGAGCAGCCGGAACTCGGCCGGCAGGTTGTTCTGGTGGCTGGCGATGTAAGTGTTGACCCCCCGAGCAAAGGCTTCGAAAAGGTGCTTCTGGTCCTCCGGCATGGTGGCGGTCAGGTGTTCGGCAGCCGGCCGGATCTGCAACACCCGCTGCAACTTATCGTGTTCCACGACGCTAGAGCCCAGCAGCTCGGCCAGCTCGCCGGCGGCGAAACGCCGGGCCATGTCCATTTGCCAGAGGCGGTCCTGGGCCACGACAAAGCCCTGAGCCTCAAGCAGGTCGTTCATGTTAGCGGCTTGGATATGGGGTACGCCGTGGACGTCACGGCGCACCAGTACTGGTGCAGTTAAGCCGGGCAGCTGCAGTTGGCCATCGAGCACGGGCAACTGGTCGCGCATGGCCTGTTTGAGCCATGCCACGCTCGCAGCGGTAGCCACCACCGCCACGATCGACAAGCTGATAACCAAGCCGGCCGCAATCCTTGCCAGCAACGGCCATCTTCGCCGCCGAGCGGCGCCCAACTCAACCTTGGCCATCATCTTGGGCCCATTGTCTCATCGCGCAAGGGTTTTCTGCGGTCGCAGCTTGACAGGCAGGCGGCTCCCGGCAATCCTAGTCATTCGTCAATATCCGGGGTGAGTGCCCGGTTCGCTTCCGGGAGAGGAACATAACTGTTTGAAGGTTCGCGTTTTCTATCACGACCGGTGCTTTGATGGAGCATGCTCTGCTTCGCTCTTCATGCGCTTTCACCGCCAGTGCATCCAACCGGATGCACACTACGACTTCCACGGATTGGTGCATCGCGCCGGAGCGCTCTTTGATGAGTCCGATTTTACCGGCGATGAGAACGCAATCGTAGACTTCAAGTACAGTGCTTCGCCGCGTATTACGTGGTGGTTTGATCATCACCTGAGTGCTTTTCTTACCCCTGCGGATCAACAGCATTTTCTGCGTGAGCAGCAGAGCGGCAACACGCGCCATTTCTACGACCCCAATTACACTTCCTGCACCAGTTTTATTGCGCACATCGCGCAAACCCGCTTCGGCTTTGATCCTGCGCCGGTGGCTGAACTGATCCATTGGGCTGATATTGTGGACGGCGCCCTGTACCAGAGCCCCAAGGCTGCGGTCGAGATGGCGGAGCCCGCCATGAAGCTAACCCTGGTGATTGAATCGAGCCAGGACCCGGCGTTCATCCCGAAACTGATTCCGTTGCTCACCACCATGAGTCTGAGTGAGGTTCTGCGGCAGCCATTTGTGGCCGATTTATTGCCGCCGCTGCTGGAAAGGCATCACAGATCGCTGGAAATTATTGGCAAGCGCACGGAGTTGGTGGATGGCACGCTCTACTTCGACATTACCGATCAGCCGTTTGAGGGTTACAACAAGTTTGTTCCTTACTTTTTGTATCCCGATGCGACCTACAGCGTGGGCCTGAGCAAGTCCAGCTTTCGCACCAAAGTTGCGGTCGGGTCCAATCCCTGGACCAAGGCGCAGCCGGACCAGATGGTGAATCTGGCGCAAATCTGCGAGCGATATGGGGGCGGAGGGCATGCTCGTGTCGGGGCAATCTCCTTTCCGCCCGACCAGGGCGACCGTGCCCGCGCCGCCGCCGCTGAGATTGTCAGCGAACTCCGGGCGCATAACCCCTTCCCATCTGCGTGAATCCGCTGGGCCCCGCGGAAACCCGGTGGCAGCCCTGCTTAGCAGGGGGGAGCGACGTTTCAGCGTCGCCCGTGGAAACCTGGTGGGAGCCCTGCTTTTAGCAGGGGGGAGCGACGTTTCAGCGTCGCCCGTGGAAAGCCGGAGGGAGCCCCCTTGCTTTAGCAGGGGGGAGCGACGCTTCAGCATCGCCCGCGGAAACCCGGTGGCAGCCCTGCTTAGCAGGGGGGAGCGACGTTTCAGCGTCGCCCGCGGAAACCCGGTGGGAGCCCCCTGCTTTAGCAGGGGGAAGCGACGCTTCAGCGTCGCGGAAAGAGTCGCACTCAACTCAATCGGGCTTTACAGGCTGCGGAAAAAAGGACCCATGCTTGGTACTTTTCGTTGAGAGTTGAGGTTGGTAATAAGTTGGCATGCGTGGAGACGACAAGAAACAGCGTGGTTTGTACAGCTATGTGACATTAGAGCAGCGGGTACCAGCGGAGCACCCGTTGCGCAAGATCCGACCGATGTTTGATCGAGCGCTGGAGCGTTTGGACGGGGAATTTGAGTTGATGTACTCGCGCAAGGGTCGTCCGTCGATCGCGCCGGAGCGTCTGCTGCGGAGCCTTTTACTGCAGATCCTGTACTCGGTCCGGTCGGAGCGCCAGCTGATGGAGCAGTTGGACTACAACCTGTTGTTCCGCTGGTTTGTGGGTTTGGAGATGGACGATCGGGTATGGGACGTGACGGTGTTCACCAAGAACCGGGAGCGGCTGATTGATGGTGAGGTAAGCCAGCGTCTGTTGGGAGCGGTACTGGAGCAAGCCCGGGAGCACAATTTGCTCAGCGAAGAGCACTTTACGGTGGATGGAACGTTGATTCAAGCCTGGGCTGCGGCACGCAGTTTTAAACCCAAGGACGATGTACCAAAGCCTGGGCAGGGTACAGGATCTGGAGGGGAAGTGTTGCTGCGCGATAAGGTGAAGTCGGAGACGGACCCAGACTCCCGACTGTACAAGAAAGCGACCGCTGATAAGAGCGTTCCCAGCTATCTTGGCCACGCTTTGATGGAGAACC
Organism: uncultured Acidobacteriaceae bacterium; assembly: GCA_963721125.1. Classification (GTDB taxonomy): domain Bacteria; phylum Acidobacteriota; class Terriglobia; order Terriglobales; family Acidobacteriaceae; genus PALSA-350. The sequence goes on from CAVRHZ010000003.1 coordinate 209,362, forward strand.
GCAACGGGTTGGTGGTAGCAGCGGAGGCGAGCCAATCAGCCACCAGCGCGGAGCGTGAAGTAGCGCTGAAGATGATTGATGAGCAGTTGCGCCACGACCAGCTGAACGATGCGGAGCGCGAGTATACGTTGGGAGCCGACAAACAGTATCAAGATTCGCATTTCGTTGTCGGCCTACGCCAGCGCCACGTGGCTCCGCATGTCGCCGAGTATGAGAGCGGCATCAACCAGCGCAAAAATAGTCTAACGGAGGCGGAAAGAGCTGACGAGCGCCGCTCGATTAGCCAACGGAAGCGGAAGCTGATCGAGCGTGTGTTTGGTTGGGCTAAGCTCGACCGGCCGCTCCGTCAGGTCAAGCTTCGGGGACTGAGGCGTGTAGATTGGTTCTACCGCTTGACCATCACGGCTTATAACTTGGTACGCATGAGGAGGCTCATGCCAATCGCGGCGTAACGCTGGGGCAGAGGTGTCTCTGCAGTCGGGAATTCTCCCGCTGCAGCGTCAGAAAACGGCCAAAAAACGGCTTTGGTGGTAAAACAATGACCGGCGAATCGACTGCTAGCAAACCCAGACGCAAGTCACTGGTTTTTTCCGCAGCCTGTTTAGCCCCGGCTTCACAGGGATTATCTGTACTCTCGGCGCGATAAATGCGGAAGTCGGTCCAACTCCGTGGCAATTCCGGCAGAAACCCCGCGGCTGAAGCCGGAGGAGAATAGCTCTATCCGAGCCGCTCGGCTTGAAAGCCGAGCTCCCCCGCATGAATGCGGGGGCTCCCGCCATTCTGCTTTCTCCACGCCTTTGCTAGACTCCATGAGCAGGAGCAGCCACGAATGAAGCTTTATCGCACCGCCAGCGGCTACATCGTCGAGCAACAGGATCGATTCTATGCAGGCACGGACACAGCCTGGGATCAACTGGTCATGCGCGAGGATCTCGAAGCTTACCTGACCAAGACTCTGGAACAGCAAAAGCCGCTGGATGGGGGTTCCTTTGCCGGGATCGAGAAGCAGCTACTGCCCCCTATCGGCAGCCAGGAAGTGTGGGCCTCCGGGGTCACCTACTACCGCAGCCGCAACGCCCGCATGGAGGAAGCAAAGATCGCAGGCGGCGGGGACTTCTACGAGCGTGTATACGTCGCGGAACGCCCCGAACTCTTCATGAAAGCGACTCCCAATCGCGTGGTCGGCCATCTCGGCAAAGTGGCCATCCGCCAGGACGCCACCTGGTCCGTGCCCGAGCCCGAACTGACTCTGCTGGCCAACCCAGCAGGCAAGATCGTGGGCTACACCATCGGCAACGACATGAGCTCGCGCGATATTGAAGGCGAGAACCCGCTATACCTGCCCCAAGCCAAGGTCTACGACCGGAGCTGTGCCCTGGGGCCGGGAATCCTGGTCGCGGGCGAACCGATTCCTCCGTCAACCGAAATTCAATTGCAGATCCTGCGCGCCGGCAAGACGGTCTTTTCAGGGGCCACGGCGCTTACCGAATTGAAGCGCAAATTCAGCACGCTGCTGGAATATCTTTACCGCGACAATAGCTTCCCCAACGGCTGCTTCCTGCTCACCGGGACCGGCATTGTTCCACCGGATGAGTTCACCCTGCAGCAGCAGGATGAGATCCACATCAGCATCAAAGGGATCGGTACGCTGATTAATACGGTTGGCTAAAGATTAGGATTTTGGCGCGTTGATCTTGTAGGTAAGCTTGTCTGATTCGAATCGCCCGCTGGGCACCGCGATGCCGGCGCTCTTCAACTTTTCGTCGTCTTCCGGCGTGGCACTGGGTCCGTCGTAGACGACGTGAAAGTCGTAAGTCCCATGCGCGTTGGCGTCGACGCCCATGGCTAGCGGCCGCCTCGCCTCGTACGTCTGGCCAGGCTTTAGCGTCAGCCAGTTCTTCGACCGTTCGCGAATGTCGGGCAGCCCGCTGCCATCGACCTCAAGACCGCAATCGATGGCCGGCTGCGGTTGGTTGGAATTCTCCGGCACGAACTTGACATCCAGCGAAAATGCGCCGGGTGCGCTCTTGCACAGCAGGGGTGGATCCGGGATACGCAACAGATGGCCTGACTGATTCGTTATGTGAATCACCAGGATCGGCTGCTGCTCCGGCGCAGCCATGTCGAGGGAAGCCGTCAACTTGATGTCGGGCTTGTTCGTCTGCTTGGCGCCAGCTCCCATCAATAGAACTCCCGCCAGTCCGGCTGTCAGCAGAGCTCGCATAGAACCTCAACCAGCATCCTAGTACATTTCTTCTTCGCGTTATAGCTGGACCTAAGGCGGTGTCTCCAGGTCGAAACGGGTCGACGAGAAGGCCGCCGATCACGTCATGGCAGACGTGATCGGCACAGATAAAGAGGTTAAAGATTACCCCGTTCCGCCTGCTCGCGCTCGATGGCCTCGAAGAGAGCTTTGAAGTTACCCTTCCCAAAGCTGCGGCTTCCTTTCCTCTGGATGATCTCGAAGAAAAGGGTTGGCCGATCTTCCACCGGTCGAGTGAAGATCTGCAGCATGTAGCCTTCGTCATCACGGTCCACCAGGATGCCGAGTTTCTCCAGCTCTTCCAGCGGCTCCTCAATACGGCCGGTGCGTGCCTGCAACTGCGTGTAATAGGAGTGGGGCACGCGGAGGAACTCTATGCCCTGCTCCTGCAGCCGGGATACGGTGTGCACAATGTCGTTGGTGGCCAATGCAATATGCTGCACCCCTGGCCCGTGGTTAAACTCCAGGTACTCCTCGATCTGCGACTTTCGCCGGCCCTCAGCCGGCTCATTCAGGGGAAATTTCACCCGTCCGTTGCCGTTCGCCATGACCTTCGACATCAGCGCCGAGTACTCGGTAGAGATGTCCTTATCGTCGAAGTGCTGGTAGAGAGAAAACCCCATCACGGTGGAGTAGAAATCTACCCAGCGGTTCATCTCATTCCAGCCCACATTGCCAACGATGTGGTCAACATGCAACAGGCCTGTGGGGCGGGCCAGATGGTCCGTTCCTTTGGCTACATATCCGGGCAGAAACGAGCCATGATAATTCTTGCGCTCGACAAAGGTATGGATTGTATCTCCGTAAATGGCGATGGAGGCTAACTTTGCGCATCCATGTTCGTCTTTAATCTCGTGCGGCTCCTCCACGCTGCGTCCGCCTCGCCGGGTGGCTTCTTTCCACGCCAGCCGAGCGTCATCCACCCAGAGAGCAACGTCGCGAACACCGTCGCCGTGCAGTCGGATGTGCTCAGCCACCTCGTTGTCCGGTCGCAAAGGTGTGGTTAGCACAAAGCGGATCTTGCCTTGTTGCAGGACGTAAGAGGCTCGGTCGCGCTGGCCCGTTTCGGGACCGGCGTAAGCCACCAGGCTAAAGCCCATGGCCATTCGGTAAAAGTAGGAGGCCTGGCGTGCATTGCCGACATAGAACTCGACGTGATCGGTGCCGTTCAATTGCAGAATGTCTTGACTGGTTTTTTGCTCCTGTTGCGTAAGCGTGGTCATAAAACCTGGGTTACTCCTTGGGTCGCCCGTATTAGGGCCGGAAGAAAGATATACCTTCGGGGAGGTTCTTGGATAGGCCCCGGAAGGTACGATAACTAATGGGGCAACTCCGTTATCGGCAGCTGCAACTACTAGGATGCTGAGTGGAGATGAAATGCTCGCGAACCCGGTCCCTCCGCTTCGCTTTCGCTTCGGTTCCACAGCAGGCCGGGACAGACGGGATGACAATCAAGGGGGAGAGAAAGGTCATGGCTACTGGTTCAGCAACGCTGGGTGCAGCAGAGCCGTACCTGATCCAGCAACAGTGGACAGCGTACACGGCTGAGCAGCACGCCACCTGGGCGGAGCTGGTAGGCCGGCGCATGCCCCAGATTGAAGCCCATGCCTGCCAGGAATATCTGGAAGGTTTTGATCAAATTGGCCTCAGAACCGACCTGATCCCAAACCTGGCCGAGGTGAATCAACGGCTTAGGCCGCGGAGTGGCTGGAGAGCCACCCCGGTGAGCGGCTTTCTGCCTCCGGACGCCTTCTTTGCCATGCTTGCAGCCCGGCAGTTCCCGACTACGACCTGGCTGCGGGGCAGGGAATCCCTGGAGTACATCCCCGAGCCCGATATCTTCCATGACGTCTTTGGCCACGTTCCCATGCACGCCCATCCGGTATTTGCCGATTTCCTGCAGCATTATGGGGCGGTGTGCGCGGCCTTAACCGACAAGGAGGCCCTGGAGAAGATGGGCCGCCTGTTCTGGTTTACGGTCGAGTTTGGAGTCATTCGGCAGCGGGGAACCTACAAGCTCTACGGAAGCGGGCTGATTTCCTCCCAGGGAGAATCGACCTACGTGATCGAGGGTAGACCGGAAATTCGGGACTTTGATGTAGACCAGGTGCTGAACCAGGAGTTTTCCACTTCGGAAATGCAGCCGGTTCTATATGCGGTGGAGTCCTTCGACCAGATCTACGAGGCAACCTACCAGGCCGAGCGGCAGCTCTGTCAGGGGTAGCACATCGGCCATTGATCGTGCGGTAAACAGGCTGGATTTTCTTCAAACTGTCACGTGCGATGGTGCACAATTTTTGTAGAAAGGGCCACCTTGCCACGTATCCACTTTCAACAGCAGCTCGCCGCCCTCAAAGATAAATTGCTGGCTATGGCTGCGCTCTCACAGCAGGCGGTGATCTCATCGGTCGACGCCTATCTGCAGAGGGATGCCGGGCTGTGCCAGTATGTGCGGGAGAACGAAACCGCCATCAACACCGCGCAGCGCGAGGTGGACGAGATGGCTTATGAGCTGCTCGCCCAGGAACAGCCTATGGCCATCGACTTGCGCTTCATCCTGGCGGTGATCAAGATCAACGGCGACCTGGAGCGGGTTGGCGACCAGTCGATGAGCATAGCCATCCGAACCCAGGAGTTGCTGGAGTACCCAGCGGTAGAGTTGCCGGTGGACATTGCGTCGATGGGGGAAGTTGCCTCGCGTATGGTTCGTTCAGCCATCCAGGCGCTGCTGGATGCTGACGCCCAGTTCGCGGACGCGGTTGTGATTATGGATGATGAGATTGATGAGATGAACCGTGTTGCCCGCGGCGCACTCATGAAAGTCATGGAGACGCAGCCCGAGATCAGCCTGCAGGCTTTGGATGCGATCATCATTGCGCGCGCCCTGGAGCGCATTGCCGACCACGCCACCAACATCTGCCGGGACGTGATCTTCTGGATTCGAGGCGCGGATATCCGGCACCAGGTAAGCAGCGCCATTGATTGAGGGAACCGGGGTGTATTGACTTGAGCCCCCAGCGGGATTAGGGTTAAAGCATGTCTCTGCACTGTAGCCGCAGCGCTTGTTGTTGCGTGACCTCATCGCGCCGCACGGTTCCGTCCTAGAGCATTCAATCGAATCAGCATCTTCGGAAACCCGGGTGTCGGCAGCCAGCGACATCCGGGTTTTGTCGTTTCAGCTTATTTTTCTATTCTGCTTGGATTTCTGGAAGAGGGTATCGATGGCCGAGGTTAAGGAAACAAAAGCCCAGCGCATGGAGCGGCTTAAGCGGGAAAAGAATCCATGGGAGGCAATGGACGAGGTCCGTGCCTTCGCCGCCGCAGGCAGGGAATCGGTGCTTCCGGAATGGGCCTCTGCCTATTTCAAATGGTGGGGCGTCTATACCCAGGGCGACGGGGCCGGGGCACTGGGTGGCAAAGGCGGGGAAGGTAAAGCAACCGAGTACTTCATGATGCGCATTGCGCTGCCCAACGGGGTAGCCAGCTCGGAGCAGATCGAAGTGATCGCGGATATCGCTTCCAAACACGGCCGCGACCTGGTCGACATCACCGTACGCCAGGCCATCCAGTTGCATTGGCTCACTATTGAAAGTCTTCCCGGGATCATCGATCGGCTGGACGCTGCCGGGCTCTCGCCCAAGGGCGCCTGCGGGGATGTCGTTCGCAATGTAACCGGCTGTCCGCTGGCGGGTTTGGATGCGGACGAAGTTCTGGATGCGTCCCCGTTTGCCCTGGCTGCGGCCGGAGATCTCAACGGCAACCCGGAGCTTTATAACCTGCCGCGAAAATTCAAGGTTTCGATTACCGGCTGCTCCGTGTGGTGCTCCTATCCGGAGATCAATGACATTGGCTTGACGCCGGCCGTGCGGTTCCAGGGTGGCAAGCGCGAGGTGGGATTTTCTGTGCGCGTGGGGGGCGGCCTCTCCGCCGATCCGCACCTGGGCGTGCGCCTGAATGCTTTCGTGCAACAAGACCAGGCGGCTGCCGTGGTGCGCAAGATCACCGAGCTGTTTCGCGATCAGCAGGGCTTGCGCGAGAGCCGCGACCGGGCGCGCATGAAGCATCTTTTTCTGCGCGAAGGTTGGACCGCAGAGACGTTTCTGGCCGAACTGAATCGGCGCCTGGGCTACCAGCTCGATCCGGCGGTAGAGGAAAAAGTACCCGACGACATCTATCGCGATCACGTTGGCATCCACCGCCAGAAGCAGGACGGGCTGTGCTACGTGGGCCTCTCTGTGTTGCGGGGGCGGATGACCGCGGCGCAGTTGAACGCTGTGGCCGGCTTGGCCACCCGCTACGGCAACGGCCAACTGCGCACCACGGTGATGCAGAACCTGGTGGTGGTGAACGTGCCCACCGGCAAAGCACAAGAGCTGGCAAGGGAATTGCAGGCCATCGGCTTGCCGGTGGAAGGCTCCTCGTTTTGGAGAGGCGCCATTGCCTGCACCGGGAGCGAGTTCTGCAAACTGGCCATCACCGAGACCAAGGGCTTTACGCGTTGGATTGTCGATGAACTCGAAGACCGGCTTCCCGGCTTCGACCAGCATCTCAAGCTGCACGTAACCGGCTGCCCCAACAGCTGCGGCCAGCATTGGATTGCCGACATCGGGATGGAAGGTAAGAAGCTCAAGCACGAAGGCAAACTGCAAGATGCGTACTACTTTTGTGTGGGCGGCTCGGTCGGGCTGCATCAGCAGCTCGCCAGGCCTTTGGGATACCGCTGCCTGGCGACGGAAGTGCCGGATGCCCTGGAGCGGCTGTTGAGCGGCTATTTACAGGCGCGGCGGCCGGGCGAAAATCTTCGCGCTTACTTTGCCCGCTCAAGTGACGAGGAATTACGTGAGCAGTTGGCCGGCGCAATCCTTGAGCCCGTACCCAGAGACCCTGCCCCGATCGGCGGTAAGCACGTTGAGTGATCGCGCGAGTCTCTTTCCATTGTTCCTGAAGCTGGAAGGGAAACGATGCCTGGTGGTGGGCGCGGGCCTGATCGGCCTGGAAAAGGTGGAAAGCCTGCTCCGCTGCGGGGCTTCCATCCGGGTGGTCGCTCCCCACGCGGTTGCGCGTGTGCAGCAGCTGAGCTCACGGGGAGAGATCGAGTGGCTGCCTCGCGGCTATGAGCCGGAGGACGCTGCAGGTTGCCATTTGATTGTTGCGGCTACTAACGATCGCCAGGTCAATCAGGAGGTCTTCGAAGAAGCTTCGCGGCGCTCCATTCTGTGCAACACTGCCGACGATCCGCCGCTGTGCGACTTTTTCTTCGGCTCGATCGTGCAGCGGGGCGATTTGCAGATTGCCATTTCGACCGCAGGCCAGAGTCCGGCACTGGCGCAGCGCTTGCGGCGCGAGATCGACGCGCAACTTCCAGCGGATTTGGGAACGTGGCTCGATGATCTTGGACAACTGCGCCGGGAGGTTCTGCAAGCGATGCCCGCGGGGCCGGAACGCAAAGCTCTGTTGCATGAGCTAGCCCATCGCGAGGTTTGCGGGGCGCCTGGGTGCCCGGCGCGAGCCTTTGCGGCCGCTAGGGTTGCGGAGTTGAAGCCGGAGGTGCCACAGTGAGCAAGGCGGAGGCAGGCAAGGTCTACCTGGTGGGCGCCGGGCCTGGCGACCCGGATTTGCTGACCATCAAAGCCGCGCGTCTCCTGGCTGAGGCCGGTGTGGTATTGCATGACGACCTGGTGCCGCAATCGATCCTGAATCTGGCCGGCAAGCAGGCCTTAATCATTAGTGTGGGCAAGCGTTGCGGCCGGAAGAAGATCACCCAGGCGGCTATCCATGACTTGATGATCGTTTCGGCGCGCAGTGGGCTGGCGGTCATCCGGTTAAAATCCGGAGACCCCATGATCTTCGGCCGCGCCGCCGAGGAGATTGACGCTCTGCGCGAGGCTGGAGTGCCCTTTGAAGTGGTGCCCGGCGTGACCGCGGCCTCCTCGGCAGCGGCCTTTCTCGAGGCGTCGCTCACCGACCGTAGGATCTCTTCCAAATTAATTGTTTTGAGCGGGCACCACGCTGCACGGAACGTACCCCAGCCTGAGCTTTGGCCGGGCAATCTGCCCGAAGATGCGACGCTCGCGATTTACATGCCGGGACAAGACCTGACGGAAGCGGCGGCTTCGCTGGTAAGAAGCGGTGTTGCTGCAACCACGCCTTGCGTGGCGGTCACGGATGCGTCCCGCCCTGAGGCCGGGTACACAGCTTCGCGACTGAGCGAGTTGGGCCGGCGTCCTGCTTCGGCTGCTCCCACGCTGCTGTTGGTAGGGCGCGCCTTTGAATCGGTGCTGCTGCGGGACGCGGAGCCCAATGTTGACCACATCACGGTATCCCTACCGTCCTTGGATCAACCCGAATCCATCGAATAAAGAAGGCAGGTCGAGTGCTGTGGTATCCCACTCAAGCCAAAACCCGGCTTGAATGGGGCACCCACCATTAGTGCCGGGTGAAAGTTTGGTCAACCTACACCAGTAACAACCGCTGGGTGCCCCATTCAAGCCCGGTTTTGGCTTGAGTGGGATGCCACAGCACTCGACGCGCGACTCTCCGTTGCCGAATTTACCGCCATCAAATCACTTCGCGCCGATCAAGCAGTAGCGCACTTTCGTCCACGTATACTTTCGAGAACGCATGAAGATAATCAATACGGCTACCGCCTTTCCCCCGCACTACTTCCTGCAGGAGGAAGTAGTAGAGGCTCTAAAAACCCAGTGGGAAGACGGCCTGGAAAATGCAGCGGTACTGGAAAGGCTGCATTCCCGAAGAGGAGTTGCCGGTCGATACTTCACCCTCCCCCTGCAGGAGTACCCGCCACTCGACACCTGGGGAAAAACCAACAACGTCTGGATCGAAACCGCCGAGCGCTTGGGTGAGAAGGCGATCGACTGCGTGCTCACCAAAGCCGGCGTGGATCGAAAACAGGTCGGCGCCCTCTATTTCGTCTCCGTAACCGGAGTCTCCAGTCCCTCCGTCGATGCTCGCCTGGTCAACCGCATGGGGCTAAACCCTCAAATCAAACGCAATCCCATTTTTGGCTTGGGCTG
>CAVRHZ010000004.1:0-656208 GCA_963721125.1 uncultured Acidobacteriaceae bacterium
GCAGAAGAGTGGCAGGTGGGCCTTGCGCCAGGCCCGGGAGACAATCCCGCTGAAGCCCCATCCCACAAGCCCGACTACTGCCTTAATCTGGGCATCACCTGGCCGGGACTCATTGCATTGGAAATCAAGAATCGAGTCCCTTCGCTCTCCTTCAAGTCATTCAGCTCATTCATGGCGGGAGCGGCGGCACGAGCGGAATTTGTAGGGGACACCGGGGCGAGTGCGCCACAGAACTGGGTCGGTGGCTTCGGGAAGGGATCCGATCATGTGTTGGTAACGCTGTACGCCATCAGCCCGGAGGCGATGACTAGTTACAGCGAGCGCCTGTCTGCTTTGTTTTCCGAAGACGATGCTTTTTCGCGAGATCTGGCGCACCGACGGGATGGCTTTGACGGAGCTGATTGATGGCAAGCCCGCCTTCACCTCCAGGCTCCACTTCGGCTACACCGACGGCATCAGCATTACGACGATTCGCGGTGGTCCAGTCAAGTACAAACCAGATCATCAGCAGCCATGCGAACCGTGGCTGTTTGTTTTACAGGACGGAGCTGAGAATTACACCGTGCCCGAGCCCCGAGAACTCGGCCTCAACGGTAGTTTCGCTGTCTTCAAGATGATCGTGACCGATGTGGTTGGATTCGAGAATAATCTGCAAAAGAACAAGGACAAGATTGACCCCGAACTGCTAGCCGCAAAGATGTGCGGGCGGTGGCGCAACGGCGTTCCTCTTGCGTTGTCACCAGAGACCGACAGCCCCGCAGGGATTTCGCCCGACCAGCTGAACAGTTTCGGGTATGTGAAAGCGATGGCTCAGGGGATCCAAGGGGGCTTCGCTGTCCCGTTGGGGCGCATATACGCCGCGTAAATCCTCGAGACCAGCCAGTCGCAGGACAAGGCGAACCTGGCGGGAGCAACAATGCGCACCGAATGATCCGTCGTGGTATGCCGTACGGGCCCGTTTATGATCCGGCTCAACCCTATTACGGTATAGAGCGCGGGCTCCTGGGTTACTTCATCAACGCAAGCATCGAGAACCAATTTGAATTTGTATTGCATAACTGGGTCAATGACAGCGAGTTCGCTGGAAAGTCCGGCTAAACCCGAAATCGAAGGATCCTATCGTTGGCACACAAGACCCAGCGGAAAGTATTTTTGTGATTCCCCAACCGAATGGCGCTCCCCCAATCGAGATCACGGGGTTTTCGAGCTTCCTTAGAACGAAAGCCACGGCGTACTGTTTCTTGCCCAGCATCACCGCTGTCAAATTCATTGCCGGACTGGTTTGACTGACAGAAACACACCTGAGGCCCATACCGATCCTCCGGTGGTTTCGCCAAGACTGGCGATACCTGTCAGTTCTGCCAGTGGCAGGGGAACTGAACTCGCCCTATTCTTTTAGCAGACTCCGATCCCCAGGAGCGGAAGTCGAACAGCTCGACGCCCGCGGAACTGGCAAGATTCCCCCCGAGAAAGGGACTAGTTAAATGCTCGCATCATCCATCGGATGGATACTTATAATTTCAGGCATCGGGACGGCTGCCGGCGGGCTTGCCGCACTCTTCTTCCCTCGAACTACTCTGCAATTGCTGTTTGGAGTGAAGAGCTCAGACGGCGTGACGATGTTCTTCGTTCGGCATTGGGGAGCGCTGCTCTTCGTGGTCTGCGCACTGACCGTATATGGCGGCTACGTCCCCGCTTCCCGCGTTCCGATCTTGACCGCTGCCATCATCGAAAAGTTCGCCATCGTTGCACTGATCTTCCTCGGCCCCTTTAAGCGAACGATCGCGCTGACGGGTGTCGGGATCATGGACGGAGTATTAGCCATCCTGTTCACTGCGTATCTTGCGGGGTTCTAATGTCCCAGTAGCCTCAGACTAACCCACTACCGAAGCATGGTCGCGGTGGGTTTACTTGCATGAGGCTGACTCGTGCCTCCACAAGGCTTAAAGACAAGGCTTAAAAGCGTGCAAAACAGAGTTGCTGCTGTCTGGGCTTGACACCCCGCGAAAATGACACCTTATCGCAACTCAATAGTGAACAATTTTCAATCCCTTCCGGAAACGAAGCAATTATTTTTAGAAATCAACCCTATAAAGTCACCCTTTGTCCGGTGACTAATGAGTCTCCTACAGATATTCGGAACCGTAATAGTTTCGCCACCTGAGACCTATCACCGGCACAGGTGCCCGACCGTCCGCGCTGACTACCCTTGCGGACGTACAAACGCCCCGGGGCTAAGCTATTGGTCATCTAACCTTTCGTCCGGCTCGTCCTAGAACGGACGAGCTGGACCGATCAGCGGCACCTTTACCGGCTTTGCCATTCCGTAGAAGACCACCACCCCTTGGCCCGCGCCGAGCGTTTGTACTGCTTCGTCGGTCTTGCCCAGGGCGTCCTTGTAGTCCTGCCAGTTATTGGTGACCCAGAGATCTCCGGCGGGACCGATGCCAACGTCCACCTGCAATTGCAATCCGCCGCCGACGTAACCGCCTGGAGGCGAGATGGCGTCACCCGTCTTTACGCCCGGCGGGCAGTGTTCGGTGCGGAAGCCACACAACTCAACTATTCCGGCCGACGAGGAGGCGAAGTTGGAGATCCAGACGTTGTCATTGCCGTCGACTGAAGCCGCCCAGGGCCCGACTATGCCTTTGCCATACACCGGCGAGAAGGACGCCTCGGTGCCGTCGGGGCGCAACACCGTAACGCTGCCGCCTTCGTAACCGGATTTCTCCACGGCCATGGCAGGAACCAGGACTTTGGTCGCTCTTGCCCCGGCGTCGGGATCGTTGTCGAAGTTAAATTTAAATGCGGCCAGCATTTCCCCGAATTTCAATTCCCCCTTGGGCGAGCTGCCCAGTTTATTCGTCACCCACACGTTGCCCAGGCTGTCGATAGCGAGGCCGCTGGCAGAGTATCCTACCTTGAACGTTTCGACTTTGCTGGGATCGGAAGCGGGGAAACGAACAACTTTGTCCGTGACGGCGTTGGTGATCCAGATTCGGTCCTGCTGATCAATGGCGAGAGCGAAGGGCCCGACAAGTTTGCAAGGGTTCTTCAGCGGATCGCCGGTCTTGTTCTGGCAGTAGAACTGGACCTTGGATGGATCGCCCTGGGGTAGTTTCAGAACCTGGCCCTTGATCAGGTCAAGCGTCCAGATGTCGCCGCTCGGCGTGGCGATGATGCCCTGCATCTGGCTGATCTGCCGGTTAAAGTTCCAGCCCTCGGGTGGCGAAAGCGGAGTGCCGCTCTTATCGAACTTGGAGATGTTCTGGCCGGTAAAGCTGGTGACCCACGCGTTGTCTTGAGCATCGACCGCCAATCCGAAACCGGGTCCTGCCAGACCTCCGCCGCTGAACCCAAGGGGGCTAGGCGAAAGCGGCTTACCATTGGGGGCGAACTTGCTGACGTTGCCGGTCCATGAGGCGTCCTGGTTTTGCGCGCCGACGGAGAAGTTGTCGGCAACCCAGGCGTTGCCTTCGCTGTCGAACATGAGCTTGCCGCCCCCGCTCACGCCACCACCCGTGAACTTAAGTGGGAACACGAAGGCGCTGGGGGCGAACGTGAGATACGGGAGGTACGGTGTATCCCGCAAGAGCTTGCCGGGAATGCCGGGCTTGGGCAGCGGATAGAACTCGTTCAGTAGCGCGAATATTTTGTCCGGCTGGTGCCAGGGGAACGACGCGACCACTTCCGCCGCAAGAAGGGTATCCGGTGGAGCGCCGCCGCTGGGAGGTGTAGTCGCCGCGAAGAATTGGCTGCACGCATCTGGCTTCACTCGCGTGATACAACCGGCCATCACATTGGCTAGTGTGCCGAAGTTGGCCATCGTCGGTGTCTGCGCGCTGTTGAGGGCATCGAGAATCGTCGGCCCCCAACTGCCTGTTTCTAAATCGACGAAGTTGGGCACGTTGCCCGCGGCAATCCGCAGCTGGAGCGGGGCGCCTTTGATGGTCGTGTCGTCGATGAATTGCGCATGTGTCACCACCGACGCAATGGTAGTGAACTCGTTGATGGTGACGCGGGCTGGGGGATTGCTTCCCACGACCGTGATCAGCGCAATCGCCGGATTATCACCGGCTCCTTGATTGGCTGCAGATACGCCACCGGTAGCCACCAGATAGAGGCTGGAGTCAGTCGTGCCAGTGCCATTGATCACGAACCGGCCATCGTTGTCGGTCTTGGTCTGTGCGAGTTGTTTGGGCTGGCCCGCGCTCGCTGCCAATAGGGTCACCGTTGATTGGGCGATAGGCTTGCCTGCGCCCAATACCTGGCCGCTGATGTCGGCAGCAAAAGCCGGTGCCACAAAAAACAAGTTGCAAATCATGATCGCCGCCAGCGTCGGTCTCGGAACAGCTGATCTCCATTTCATGTCTTTCTCCTTAGGACGAACTGTTTCTTGCCCAGCATCACCGCTGTAAAATTCATTCCCGATTGGTTTGACTTCAGAGACAGGCACCGGAGGCCCATGCTCGTCCTCCGGTGCTTAACCCTGAATCGTTGGTTCGCCAGGACTTAGCGATCAACGCGAAGCAGCTCCTACCTTGGCGTCGGCGAGCAGGGCCCTGACATCTTGAACCGCCAGGCCTGGGTAGGCACTGTAATACCCGATGCCGGGGCGATTCATTGCCCCAGAAAAATCCAAGAAAGCCTTGGCGTTCTTCGCGACAGGGGTTGGCGGCGGATCGCTGACATACTTGAACATAAGGTCGAAAACCGGCCCGATCTTCTCCGTAAAGTCCCCGATGTACTTTTCGAAAGTACCATCGAAGATGGTGAAGAAGCCGAGGTGGGTGTCCGCAAGGGGCACAAAGTGAGCGAAATGCAATGTGCCAATGGAATTCGCTCCTTCCGTCATAGTCTTCGCCGCGGCTTTCAAAACGATGTCCTCAAAGACAAAGGCTTTCAGCTTCGATTTCATAGGCAGAGCGATCAGTAAAGGGGACTGCTCGCTACTGCCCTTGAAGCCCCCGGCACGAACCGCGGCCTTGATGTCCTGAACCGAAGCGTTGCCAAAAGCGGAGTAGACGATCAAAGGATTAGATGAATGTTGTTTCACCCATTTGATGAACGCATCAGAGTTGCTGGCCACCGGCGTTGGAGGAGGGTCCGCGACGTGCTTGAAGATGGCGTCAAGCACCGGTCCCGCAGACTTCGCCAGATCTCCACTGAACTTTTCCAGCTCGCCGTCAATGTCGGCGAGGAAGATGAGCGAGTTATCGTCGAAGGGCAGGAAACGGGAGTAATGCACGGATCCAATGGCATCCTGCGCTTTCGCGAAATCGGCCATCAAGTGGGGCAGTTCTTCTGCAATCGCCCTCGCATCTGCAGGTGACTTGATCGGAAACGTAATCGTGAGGTGACTTTGAATTAAGCTCATACTATGCTCCTTTCAGGTTAGTCAAAGCAAAGCGACCAGCATGTTCGCTGGTAACAGTCACATCGTCAGTCGCTATGTTCTGGGTTAAGGTTGATTCGTTCCATTGAATCGCGTGGCACGTTGGTCTGCGTAGCTGTCATCCCACCCGCGATGTATGCAAGATTCAGTCACGCCGCAAATCACGTGCTCGATATTCAGTTCACTCCATTACAGGCTGACCGGAAACTGTCACCTGCGACAGGTGCGAGAACACCTCTGGCAGATCGGCGAACTCCACGGCAGCCGTAGCAGTGTCACCCCGGAAGGTTTTCGATCCAATTTTGCTCCGAGTTCCTACCTGTCACTTGTGCGAGTGCCGGACGAATCATGAAAACCCTTACCAAAGCCCTCGAAGGCGCATTTAGCTCGGGCAACTAGGTTTTGGCGGGGGTGATGCCAGGCGGTACCCAGGTCTGGTTGATGATGGGCTGTTCCGGAATGTAATTCCGCATGACCACAAACAGGTCGCCGCTCTTTGCCGCAGGCAGCCAATTCGATTCTTTGTCGGCGCCCGGCGAGTCGCTCTGAATATGAATAGTCAAACCGCCGTCCGGATCCCTCTTCAGACCAGGGGTCCGATTGCCGATGCTGAAACGATTGATGGGGTTCGCAACTAGATTGTAATTCTGGTACAGCGTAATAGGCCAGAAGGCCCTCACCGGCGGCCAATTGTTAGCATCGAAGTGCAGCACGTATTTCCGGAGATGGAGGTCAGACGAAACAACTTCCTATCTCATGCTGAAGATCGGGGATTATTTCGTCTGGCCTGCATCTCCGAACCATCGGCAGGAAGCAGTCCCGCCTTTGCTCTTCAACAAACCACAACTGAGGTGACTCCAGCCCGTCGTGCTTGGTGACTCCGGATCGCCACCGTTCTCAAGTCGTCGGAAAGCGAGCAGGATTACTTCCCGATAAACGCCCTAGGGTTAACCCACTTCCAATGGGGGACTTTCCACTTGGACGAGTCGTTCGGCACTGACGCCGAGCTCCCGTGAAGCGGGATTCCCGGTAACTTGCCAGGCCGTGCCGCCTCACTCCTTGTAACAGTACCGAAAGAGCGGGTCGATCCACGATAAAGGCGGGCTATTCAACCCCAATGTTGCGAGTCAGGGATGTGACTCGCTCCATACTCTTCTACGAGCAGCTTGGTCTCGCTGGTCAATTCCGAGGGTTCGCCACCGGGCAGTAATTCATGAGTTGAGCAAGTCCGTGTCCGTAACAAGGAAGAGCCGTTCAGCAGTGTCGGCGGCGAGTTGCTGAAGCTCGGGAGAGAAGCCGCCTAAAGCAAAGAGAATGTAGCTGGGCTTGTTCCGCCAGCGCGCCTCTGGAAGGCTGGCGACCTTGGCTTGCAGGACGCTCAGCTCGTTTAACCGCGTAACGCTCTCTGTGCGCCATTTGCACTCGCCGAAGAGAAATGTTCCGTCGTGGAGTTCAGCCATGAGGTCTATCTCCGTGCGGCCATCCCGGCTCCAGTATCGGGCCATCTGTCGAACGCTGAGGCCGAGGCGCTGTTGAGCGTTCCGTTGGAGCCATTGGCCGCATATCTCTTCGAAAACCGACCAGCCCATGTATTCGGGCAGTCGCGGGGCCACCTGTGCAGCGTATACCGAAGTCGGGTCGGAGAATTGAAAGGCGCTGGCCAGCGGCGCAACGAAGCGATACCAGAAAGTCAGAAAGGGATCGGCAACACGATAAAGTGCTCTGCGCTCAGAGCTTTCGCCGAAGGGAAATTCTCGCCGAATCCAGCCTAGCTCCAGCAAGGTTCGCAGAGAGCCGGAAAGTGCACCGCGCTCCACGCCAATCAACTGCTGAATGCCATTGAATTTCGTTTCACCGCCGGCAATCGCGCCCAGGATGGCATTGTATGGAGCCGGGTCGCGGATTTGTTCGCTACCGAGCAAGAACCGTACTTCATTTTCCAGGATTGCGCGTGGCAGCATCAGCAGCGTAACAATCTCCTCGGCTGGAGGGTGCGAAGTATCGACGAGTGCGTGATAGCGCGGCGTTCCGCCAAAAACGCCGTACATGAGCAGCTTCTCGACAACTCCGTAATGGGGGCTACCTGCGTAGAAGGCCGCAACGTCTTCGTAGTGAAGCGGGTCGAGATGAAAGATTCCGGCATTGAAGCGCCCGAACAGAGGAGCACTTTCTTGCCCGAGAGCGGCCATAGCGGAGAGCTGCGATCCGCACAGAACTATGAATAGAGGAGAATGAACGGCCTCGCGATCCCACCATGCTTGTAGGATGGAAGGCAACTCCGGAGTCTGGTCCACCAAGTACGGGAATTCATCGAGGATCAGCGCAAAACGCCCTGCGGCCTTCTTCCGTTCCTTCGTTTGCTGTGAGGCGTAGCGAAGAAGAGCGTTCCACGAAACGGCAATATCCTCGGCGGTGACGCCTTCGGAGGGCAGGGCTGCAATCAATTGGCGGGCCAGCGTGAGCCGCTGTGTCGCAGCAGTGGACTGCTCTGCTAGAAAGTAGCAGTGTGGCTTTTCGTGCCCGTCCCGGTCTACGCCAGCCGTGAAGTAACGCTGCAAGAGGAATGTCTTGCCCAACCGCCTGCGTCCATACAGGAGCAGCATCTGCCCACCGGCTCCGTGACGCTTCCAGGCACGATCCAAGGCAGCAAGTTCGAGCTTTCGGTCATAAAAAGGATCTGGCTTGATGGTTATGTTGGGCATCGGCTGGATGGCCGTTCCTTCCTTTACATATTATGAGTTGTCAATTTATGATATGTCAACTCATAACAAGATAATACTAATGATGGCCAGCGGAAGGGGAGTTTTGGGGGCGAATACCTCGCCGGGCTTTGCTTTTGCCTGGCTATGGCGTTGCTGCTTTGGGCTGGCAGGGTTTGCAGAGTTCTGCCCCGACTCAGGCTATGGAACCGGTTGCGCAACGGTGGAGGCTGCCGTTGGAGCCGTCTGAACCGAATCCCGCCAGCTTTGAATGCCCATGCCGCCAAACAGTCCGATCAGGAGAGTCGCACCAGCGATGACAGGAATCCAAAGGCGCAGAAGATCGCTTCTCACTTCACGCAAGAGCGCGTCCACGGCTTTGGCCCGGTAATCCAAAGAACACGTCAATCTATTGTTCGCGGCCTCGATTTGAGCGACCGCTCCCCGTGAATCGGACAAATTGCGCAGAGCGGTCGAAAGCTCCCTCTGGGCGGTCGTCATGGCGACGCTGGTTGCTTGCAGACCTTTGACAGTATCCGGTATGCCGGAGTTGAGAAAATGCTGGCGCAGGCTTTCACCCAGCAACTTTGCAATCTGCTCCGGGTCAAGACCGGCTTCGAGTTCGCTGGGAAGCCCAGAAAGCCTCGACTCCAATTCGTGAACATAGCGGAGCGTCTTCTGCTGTGCTTCCTCTGAAAACTGCTGATGGAGTTCAAACATCTCCTGGAATCGCTCCCGCTCGTCGGCAATGTCTTTCGGAGTGTGCCGCGTGAGCAAAGCCAACGTGCCCATTGCCTCCAGGATGCGCAGCATTTCATCGTCTGAGCTAAGTGTGCGAGTGTGCGCAAGAACGCGATAGTAGGCGGTCTGCAAGTCCTTGGGGACAAGGCGAGCGAGAGAGTCAAAGAGAGTTGGCTCCCCCGGCGCTACGATTGACATCTTGGAAGTCGTTGGAGTTCCGCTCATGGCAAGAACACCTGCTTGGCCCGGTCGAACTCAGAAAAGAGCCGGCGGCGATAGCTCTGCGCGCGCATGACCAGGGACGCACGCTTCAGCTCCTCGACCGCGGCCTTACGGTCTGCCACCTGTCCGAGTTGAATTCCATGCTGGCGGAGTGGATTTTCGAGTTCAGCGAGTCGGAATTCCATCTGCAATATCTCTGGAGAGAAAGCTTCGCGGAAACGAATCGCCTGCTTGGTTGACTTCCAGTACGTGAAATCCGCCGGAGAACTGGTAGCGTTCTCGACGACGACATACTCGACCCTCTCTTGGAGGCGGCTCGCCCAGGCAAGCAGGCTCTCGACGCTTGCCGGATCGGGCGTGACCACGCCGACTGCTGTAAAGCGTACGCCGGTCTCAGCCACGTCATCGTGCATCGACTCGAACCAGTCGGCTGCGACCTGGCCGGCACCCGCGCCCATGTCGGCAAGAATGATCGGCGTACCGCCGTCGAGATGATCGACAAAGGCATCCAGCCCTGCCGGAGTGTGAATGTTGACTTTGGTCACAGTGTCATTGAAGAAGTGCTTCAGTGAACCCCGTGCTTTGTTCTCAGTGTCGAGATCGAGCAAAGTCACAGGAATCTCATTCGCAGCGAACCACTCGGCCAAAGCGACAATGACGCCGGTTTTGCCGACTCCGCCTTTGCCGCCCATAGTGAAAACAACTCGCTTCGTAAAAGCCGTCATTGCTCGCCTCCGTTGCCCGTCAGGGTCAAAGGTTCGTTCTCACGGAACACGAAGCGGGCAGGTTTCGCATTCGATACTGTCGGCCTTGCCTTGAGGGCTGCAACACGATCCAGGACCGGCGACACTTCTGTTGCGGCAAGTTCCACCGGCGGCAGTTCGAATTGTGAGCGCTTGCGATGCTTTGCCCGCACCTTCACGAACGAATGAAGCGTGCTCGGTGCAACGTACAATCCGAGCCGCTCCTGAAAGAGGCGCGCAACATCGCGGTACGTTTGTCCCTTCCGGCGCAGTTCGCGGATGAGATCGCGGTGAGGTTCCAGTTTTGAGCGCGGCGGCTTTGGCGGCAGGTCGGCAAAGCCAGCCGTGATTTGACTCCCTTCCAGAGGGGCGGAGGGTGGCTGAAGAATCATGATTGATCCTCTGAGGCGACCGCAGAGGTCGCGCTCGGCAGACGGCAGAGCGGCACGTCGTTGGGCGCTCATTGGGGAGGCTCAAAAATCGGTCCCCAATCGTCCAAGGCGCATGGTTATTGGTCGAACGTGAATTCGACCGACACCAAAACCACGCCGTTGGGCGATATCGTTGGGCACATCGTTGGGCAATGGCCAAACGCGTCCCCATACGGTCCCCAATGAGCAGTTCCAGCCGTTCCCAGGGGTATCTCAGGGTTTCCACTCGTGCCCTGTTGTCCGATACTTACCGAAATCTCGGGTCGCTCATAACCCAAAGGTCGCTGGTTCAAATCCAGCCCCCGCAACCAATAAGATCAACAACTTACCGATTGGCCGCTCGGATAGATTCACCCCCACTGATCCCCATTAAGAAAATCAAGGTTCAGGCGCTCTCTTTGTGAGCCCGTGGAGCAGGCGCGCTTGTGCGCGACAGTGGTTCCACAAGTTGTTGCAAAAAAGTTCCCCAATTTGAGGTCAGCTCCGGAGATTCAGGTAGGAGCCCCAGGAAGCATGATCCGCCAATTCTAGAATTGGTTCTCCTCAGCGACACACACGAGCTGCTCCTTCTTTATCCGCGCTGATACGTGTGCGCAATTTGATGATCGGGAGGTCGTCTATTCGGAAAATGGTGCATTCGCGACGACATCGGCAAAGTTGGGGGATGTGTACCCCTCGACATATCGAACGCCGAAATCCCGAACGATGTTGTCAAAGGTGGACTCCGGCTTCCGACGAGCGATGTTGCAAAGGCACTCTTTGAGTCCGTTTTTAAGTTCCAGGCGCGGAAATTCGGCTAGGATCGCACCTTGTTTGTCCTGCGGAATTCGATCAAGGCCTGCCCCCAGAACATCCGCCGTTATTCCCGAATGGGTCATAGCCACTTCGGGCTCTTTGTGGAGAGCGATAGATCCTGTGGTATGAAGCGCGATGGCATCCCAAACAACTTGCATCTGCTGCGTCGAGATGCCTCGCCCCTTCAGAAACGAGTGCGCCGCATTGGCGCCATCCACCTCGAAACGATTTTCCGCCGTATAGCGGTCAGTCAAGCCCAGATCATGCAGAATCGTGGCTACTGCCAACAACTCGACATCCGGAGCACGTTCAGCGCTTTCTGAAAGCAATACGCTGAATAGCCAGGAGCGCATCGCATGGTTGAAGAGAAATG
Organism: uncultured Acidobacteriaceae bacterium; assembly: GCA_963721125.1. Classification (GTDB taxonomy): domain Bacteria; phylum Acidobacteriota; class Terriglobia; order Terriglobales; family Acidobacteriaceae; genus PALSA-350. The sequence continues at coordinate 11,400 of CAVRHZ010000004.1, forward strand.
GCTCTGACGCGCTCCGTGACAATTCGATCGCATCGCGAACCAGAACTGTTTCGGGTACTTTGATTCCTGCTAAAACCATTCCCTGCCTCTCTCGCTTTCATATAGTCCGTGGTCGGCGATTGGCTTAATCCGCCGTTCAGTTCGTGCACAGATCAGTTATCAGTACCCAACCGTGAATCGTTGGCGAGAGTGCTTCGGCTGTTCCAACTCATCCACGAGCGCGATCGCATAGTCTTCGGTGGTCGCTCCATCACACAGCGCTCGCCTGGATGCTGTTCAGAACGGTGTTGTCCCAATAGGCGTCAAAGCGCGTAATTTTGCTGTTCGCGTCGAACCGCAGAATGTAGCAGTGAGGAATGTGTACGTCTTGACCCTTTTTTGCAATGGCCGGGACTTCAGCGGGTATAGGCCCGCTCATCTCGGCTTGGATCACGACTGTGTTCCCTTCGGCGGGGATCATCTCGATCACTTTCACTCGAAAATTCGGCACGGCCTTCGGAAATGCACGCCAAATGAGGTCAATGCCACCGCGAATCGGCACAACGCTCTCGCGACCGTACGGCGCATATCGCCCTATTGCGCCGTCTGCACAGAGAGCGAGCATGCCGTCGACATCATGGGCGTCGTATGCGGTGAAAAACTTTTCGGCGATCGGCAGGAACTCTGCGGTGTTCGTTTTCATCTCAGTACTTTTTGGGATCGCTTTAGTTGTGGTCTTGTTGGTCTAGTATTCAAACCACTGGCTGAGCGCGTTGACCTTTTCCTCCGTGTAGGGCGGGAACAAATGTTCGATTGCCACGTCAGGCGGCGAGATGAGAACCGACTTCGCGTGCGTGAGAGCGTCAAAACCGGCCTTACCGTAGTAGTGGCCGATGCCCGAGAATCCGACGCCTCCGAAAGGCATGGTTTCAATGAACAGATGAATGTTCACTTGGTTGATCGCGCCACCGCCGAAGGACAAGCTCGAGAGGAAGTGGTCGATCGCCTTCTGGTCATTGCTGAAAAGAAAACCGGAAAGGGGTTTTGGATGCTTCTTCACCTCACGAATGGCCGCATCCATGTCTTTATACGTAAGGATTGGGAGAATCGGCCCGAAGATTTCGTCCTCCATGATCGGGTCGTTCCACGTGACCGGATACAAGATCGTGGGATCGAGGTAGCGCGCTTCGCGGTCGGAAGCACCTCCGGCCACAACCTTGCTTTGATCAATTAGGGATACGAACCGGTCAACGGCTTTCGAGCTGATGATGCGCGAGTAGTCGTCGGGCCTGCTCTTCGGATCGGTTCCGTACAACTCGATCACGGCCTTCTTGGATTCTCTTACAAATTCCTCAGCAATCGATTCGTGCACATAGGCGTACCCAGGAGAGGTGCACCACTGCCCACCCCAGGCTGTTGCGCCCCAGACAATTTTCTTGGCCGCGTCCGGGATGTTCGCGGTCGGATCAACGAAAGCAGGATTCTGTCCGCCAAGCTCCAGAAGAATGGGAGTCAGGTTCTTTGCAGCCGCCTCCATGACGATCTTGCCCACCTTGACGCTCCCGGTGAAAAAGATGAAGTCAAACGGGAGCTTGAGAAGTTCCGCAACTTCTTCTTTGCTTCCCGAGACGGCAGTGACGGCCCGAGGATCAAAATATTTCGGTATAAGGTCCAACAGGAGCTTACTCGTGGCGGGCAACCCTTCAGAGAGCTTAAGGATGCACGGATTGCCTGCCGCAATGACCTGGACCGCAGGATCGAACAGCAGCGTCAATGGCCCGTTGAAAGGTCCGATTACCAGGGCGACGCCATACGGCTCTCGATAGACTTTGGCGGTGTGTCCGCTTTCCCGAAGAGCCTTGGGAACGACTACATCTACGGGCTTCATCCACTCTTTCAACTCAGCTTTCGCGAAAGCTGCAGTCCCCACGGGAGCCATGATCTCGAAGACTTTTTCCTGGCTAGCGGTCTTGAAATCACTGCTCATTGCAGCCTCTAGACCCTCGGAGTTCTCGTTGCACAAATTCTCAAGACGTGTCAGCTGGTCGATACGCCACTCGTACGATTTGGTCGCGTCCGAATCGAAGTACGCCTTCTGTTTGTTAAAGATTTCCTGGAATGAATTCATCCAAGTCCCCCTCCGGGACGTTCGGTTTGTGCTCCGTTTTGCCGCAGGCCTTTACACTTGTTTAGGTCATAGTGAGCACCACTCGGAAGCGTGCCTTGCCATCCATCATTCGTTTGTATGCTTCCTCGGCTTTTGCAAGCGGAAGTGTTTCGATCATTGGACGGACATCTGTGAGTACGCTGAAATCAAGCGTGTCTTGAGTCTCGATCGCTCTTCCGGTGAGACTGCCGACAACTGACCGTCCGCCGAAGATCAGCGGTACGCCGTTGACTGGGATGGCATCACCTGAGACTCCGACAACCACAAGTTTGCCCCGAGTTTTAAGGCCGGGAAGCAAGCTACCGATTGCGGCCCCGCTTGGCGCAGTCGCAAGGATGACATCTGCGCCTCCGAGCTTTTGCAGTGCTGCCGCCGCGTCTTGTGCCTTGGCATCGATGTAGATGTGCGCTCCGAATTTCTGCGCCAGGTGCTCTTTGTCTGGGCCCCCACCAATCGCCACGGTGCGCAGGCCCATTTTTCGTGCAAACTGCACGCCAAGGTGGCCAAGGCCGCCCACTCCCTGAATGGCAACGGTGTCGCCGGCACGTGCGGCGTTACGAAGCGCGTTGAAGGTCGTTATGCCGGCACATACCAGGGGGGCCGCATCTTCTGATTTGAGTGCATCCGGTATCAGGGCAAGCGCGCGTGCCTCCGCAATCATCGTTTCCGCGTAGCCACCGTCAGTTGTGATGCCGGTCATAATTGCATTTTGGCAATAGGCGGTTTCACCACGGCGGCAGGCCTCGCAGGTTCCGTCTTCACCTCCGAAGAATCCAACTCCGACACGCTGGTCGACCTTCCACGCTGTCACGCCAGAACCCACTTCCTCTATTCGTCCGATAACCTCGTGGCCAGGCACGCGCGGATAAGAAAGGTTGGGGAATTGTGCTTCCACAGTTGCCGCATCCGAATGGCATACACCGCAAGCCTCGACGCGGATACGCACCTGTCCGGCGCCGGGGGCGGCAACCTTTCTTTCGACCAAGGAGAAAACACCCGGTGAAGAAATCTCAACCGCTCTGTATGTGCTCGCCATCCTTATCCTCCTACTTCACACTCCGCCCAACAGAAATGATTCGATCTTGAGGGTCAGTCACTCTCTTACTTCGAGGTCCCGTCCTAGAGCGCGGTTCTACACCGCCCCATTGAATCTGGGCCCGAGAGCTCAATTGCTTTATATGCTGTGTTCATGGAAGCCTTTGCATTCGAACTAACAGTAGGGGTTGGCCGGCCTGGCTGCAATGACATATAATCCACTTTTCCGGCCATTGTGAAAATCATGCCCGGGCTGACAACGAAACCAATACTGGCAAGCAGGCGCGCCCCCATATCGGTGGTTATCCTTGGGGTACCTCCCGTGGAGGAGCTCGATCTGATTGGTCCACTTGAGGTTTTTGCGGGCGCGAACCGCGTACTCGGCGCGCGGGGCCCTGCTTACGACGTTCGAGTAGTAAGCTCCCAACCTAAGCCAACCATTGCAGGCGAATGCGGAGTTTCTTTGTTAGCGCATGGCTATTACCGGAGACTGCGCGAGCCCGTGGACACACTGGTCGTCGTTTGCGGACCGACCTCAAAAGACACACGTGACAGCCGCTTTTCTCTTTGGCTACAAAAGACTGCGGGCCGCTCACGACGAGTGGCATCCGTGTGCGTCGCAGCCTTTGTCTTGGCTGAAGCGGGTTTACTACATAACAAGCGAGCAACAACTCACTGGGCCTTTGCTGCCGATTTGCAGAAGAAATATCCAGATGTCAAAGTCGATGCGAATCCGATCTGGATACAAGATGGGAATATCTATACCTCTGCCGGAATCACGGCCGGCATTGATCTCGCTCTGGCGATGGTAGAAGAGGACCACGGTGCTTCCGTGGCATTGGATGTAGCGCGCAACCTTATCGTGTTTCTGCGCAGACCTGGCGGTCAGGCGCAATTCAGCGTTTCCCTATCAACGCAAACTTCCGGACGTAAGGCGCTACATGACCTTCAGGTGTGGATGGCAGAAAACCTGAACAAGAATCTCTCTGTTGAGGCACTCGCCAAGCGTGCTGCTATGAGCCCACGGAACTTCAGTCGTGTCTTCAGAAAGGAAACTGGCATTACACCCGCTAAATTCGCGGAACGCTTGCGCGTGGAGGCTGCACGCCGACAGCTAGAACAAACTGTTAAGGCCGTCAAGGAAATCGCTGCTTCGTGTGGCTTCACCAGCTCTGAGATCATGAGACGTACTTTTCTCTCGCAACTGCAGGTTACACCCAGCGCTTACCGGCTCCGTTTTCGGCGCCGTAGTCCACCTGGGACAAGCCGCTCGTAGCGATAGCGACTCCTGGATTGGTCGGCTAAACGGAAACCAGCCCTTGAAATGGCTATAGTTTGTGCAGCTTACGCAACGCAGCGAATCAGCTCCCTGCGGAATGGGATGCACAGATTGTCTAAATTCCGTACGTATCGGCCCCGCAAGCAATAAGATCAACAAACTTATCATTTTAGTTGAGAGTCAAAACCTCCACGGCACCCACACGGAGACAATGTTCGCAGCGAGGGTGCGAGTCGCTTGATCAAAAAAGCATTGGTCGCTATACCTCCGCGAGGATGGATCACCGAGGAAACAAATAGCACAAACCACCGTAAAGCCCAAACGTGCAGAACTTCGCCTTCCGTCCGCCTATACTGCCTGCATGAGCCGCTACGACCGACCCAGCCTCAGTTGACCGTGTCTTTGTAAATCCTGCCATCCTTCATGATCACAAGGAAGTTCTTTGCAGGATCTTCGATCAGTTTGATATTCGCCACTGGATCGCCGTCCACGAGCAGCAGATCGGCCAGCGCGCCGCCGGGCAACCGGGATCGTCAAAGCGATAGTTGCCGGTTGTCCCGAAGAAGATGGGGTTGTGAATGCTCTGGTGATGTCGGTATATGGCCTCTCCCTCGTGAACTGTGAAGATCAACGGATCTTGATTGGGCAATTCCGCATGGGGGAGCGGATGATCGCCCGGTGGTCGATCATAGAGCTCCTTGTTCACCGTATCCGCTCGCCAGGCTCGCGACCTCGTCCACTTTTCCCACTCGGAGGGATTCGATGGGCGTGCTTCCGTCAAGTCTTTCGTTCGGCTCCGTGAAGAAGTGGAGCTGCATCCAGGGATCGAGTGCGCTCAGATTGTCCAAGACGTCCTCTAGGCCCTTGAGTGTCTTTCCTTCCTCGAATTGAAAGCTTGGGTAGCTGTACCCGCGTCTCCCTTGCGTGAGCGCAAGAAGCTGGTTGGAAGCCCGTCGCTTGTCGACGGCCTGACGGGAGATATTCAATACTTCGGCGACCTTTTCGGAGGTCAAAGCTCCTCCGGCGGTCTTGAGCATCTGTTGCCGCAGATTGAGCCCGCGCAGCTTCGCCGAGAACGCGACTCCTGAGCCGTTTTCGTCTATGGCAGTTAAGCTGCCGGAATAATCTCCGCGCGCGACCTTAAGATGCACGACGTGACGATCGACGTGGACGGCAACTCCTCATGGTCAGAGTTCCACTGCGATTTTCATGCCACGCTGCGTAAAGACGGATCCGCGGTCACGACGCACACCGCCCTAAAACCGCCGGCGCGAAAGGCAGAACCATGCCTTGGCGCCGTGATCACGGAACTCGGCGGAACGCAGTTCGACAATCTCAAGAACCGGTTCGATGGCGAGAACGACCTCACCGGCCGAGCGCTGCGGCGGACCCATCTCCCGCGGGCCGCCCTCCGTCGAGCCGATGAGGCTTAACCAGAGACCTCCGGGGGCCAGGCTCGCCGCGACCCGTGCGGCGAACCGGGCGCGTTCCTCCCGTTCATCGAAGACATGAAAGCAGCCGCGGTCGAAGACGAACTCGAAGGAACCCGCGGGCGGCGAGTCAACGAGAAAATCCAATGCTGCGAAGCGGCAATGCAAATCGCGCCCGTCCAGCTTTGCGATGGCTCTTTCGATCGCGAGCGTGGCAACATCGATTCCCAGGACGTCAAAGCCGTGCTCTGCCAGCCAAAGGGCATTCGTCCCCGTCCCCGCGCCGATCTCCAGCATCCGGGTGGGCCGAACGCGACCCGTAGTGACGAACTCGACCAGCAGCGGCTCCGGCTCGCCCGTGTCCCAGGGCAACTCTCCCGAGGCGTAGCTCTCATTCCACGATCGATGCGCCATGATCCTTCAAGTTTAGCGCCCAATCGGGGCCAGCCGCTATCTGCTCAGCCGTCCAGCACCGCTAACCTCCTGTGTCTCCTGTGAGTTTCTTAGAGACTTGCCATCGCCTGGACGGCGCATCTAGGTCAAGCCAAGTTCCTGCAGCGCCAAGCCGGCACCCTTGAGATTGGCCAGTTTCATCTCAGAATACTTTCGTGACAGAATGACGCCGTCGGCGCCGCCATGGAATGCGGCAAGAACTGCATCCCTCGTCCCCTCCGGAGTGCACTTGCTGTGATTCGGAGCCGTCGGAATATCAATGTCGATTCCAGGCCACAACTGAGTCTTGGCGCCCTCGAGCCCTGCGCGTGCGCGTTTGGTTTCGCGGTACACATAATCGGCCGAAAACCCTGTAAAGGGAATCTCGGCCAGGGTCTTTTCCTGGTAATCCAGTACCCGGTAGTGGAAGTCCAGCAATTCCTGCTGGGGCACATCCCCGTAGAGCGTCTGGTGGACACTCTCAATGTACTCGGCCATGCGTTCGCCACCGCAATTGTGATAAATAACAATTTTCAAGAAGTCAGAGACCGGGGCGATCGCCGCAAGATCCTGCTCCGCGCGATAGATTGGATTGAGCGAGTTGGTGTGCCAGATGTGCCAGCCGACGCCCAGCCCGGGTTTCACATCCTTCACCTGCTTGTAGATGGCTGCATAGGTTTCACGGAGGCTGTCGGTCCACAGCATCTCCCAGGCGAGGAGCTCCGGATAGCGCAACATCAGCCGCCAGAGGGCGACGTAGTATCCATCCACCGGCCTCTGGCCCTGGCGGCCTGCATCCACGAATTTTGCTAACTCGAGAAACCCTTGACGTGCCCGCTCAGGATGAATGCCGCGCTCCCTTGCCTTAGCCTCGCAAAACCGGCAAAAGCAAGTCACGTTATGAGGATTGTTGCTGCGGCCGCCGGCGCTCGCGCCAAGCGCATTCGAAAATGGACCCTGGCGCTCTGATCCCCACATCACTCCATCGATCTCGTAGGAATGGGACCAATCGTCGACGATCCCTAAGAGAAAATTCCGGTAATTGGGATTGTTGAAGCACAGCGTGGTGGCGTTTTGCCCGGATAGTTCTTTTTCCTGTAGCTGGTCGATGTTGGGCAGGTCTTTGCGGAAGACGTCTTCGAACCAACAGATCGTTTTGATGCCACGCTTCCGGGCTGACGGCAGAACGGCCTGCAGCACGTCATAGTCGCCCAGGTCGGTCGCGCGCGTGCCTTTAAAAACCGTGTTCTTGTAGTACTCCGGGTGGATGGTGGCATAGTTGCCGCCATAAAATGTGCCGGTGTCATACTCCTGCTTGCCGTGATCTGGTAGCGGCTGCCCGGGAACCTGCCGTCCGGCGATGCCCCGTCCATAAGTGAATGTAGCCAGGAAGAGCGTGTTGACCGCAGCGTCGCGCTGAAATTCATCCAGCACCTTGTCCACTCCTTCATCGAAAAAGGAAACCGCTCCCACCTGGATGCCGATCATTTTCTCTTTTGTCGTGGCAGGCGGAGCCTCGGCCTGTGCCGCTGCCGGCATGGAGGCAGTCAGCGCCGCTGCGGCAGCGCTCTGCAAAAAAGCCCTTCGATCCACATTTACCATTGAAGTCTCATCACCCTTTCCCAAGCGCATCTCCCACCCCTGCGGCTCCATGACGAACACGCAGTGGGCAGGGCTTGATACAAGATTATGCCCAGGCGGCTTTCTGGTACGGCAATACACTTGCCTAGCCCAATGCCAGCTCCCCAATCTCCTCTTTTACCGGTACCGCCGTCCGGCTTCGCGGTAACCTTCGAGCAAGAGTCGAACAGGCGAGAATTACAAGCAGAGGGTCGACAGGGTGACGGAATCCAGGATCCAGATGGCTCAAATAGTAGGGAATTGGAAATACAACCAGCACCAGCAGATAGAGCATGGCTATGGATGAGGAACCCTCCCGAAACATTCGGTACAGGCCGGCTACAGATAGCAGGCACAGCAAGCTGAGGAAGCAAATATTCTCCGGATCAAATGGCTCTTCCCGCAAATACTCCCGGTTGAAGCTCCAAAACCCTGTCCACATGAAGACCACATGGCGAACGGATCGCAACGCGTACGCCGCGGGATGCCGCTGAATATAAGTCATCGCTTCCTGGTGTTTCGCAGCCATGTACCGTAGTTCACCCAATCGTTCGAATTGTGCGCTCTCCTGCGCGCTCCCTGAGGGATGTTCTTGCCCATCCCACCAGTGCCGGCTGCTATTTACATTGCCCACGCAGACCTCCAGCCAGAAACCATCCTTAAACGGGATCGGGTGACCAAGCACCAGCTGATTACGCACCACCCAGGGAAGAATGGTCACCACCATGGCGACGCTTCCCACGCTTACGGCGCCCCATGCGCGCTTGTGCTGCTCCAGCAGGCGAACCCAAAGCCATCCCAGCAGGATAGGAAAGATCCCCGCCATCACCGGGTTGGTCAATGCTGTGAAGCCGAGAAGGACGCCGAACCCTGCCCAACGCAGAAGGTGGTCCGAGGATGCCAGCGAGAGAGCCAGCAGAAACAGCAATGCAAGCAGCAGCGCCACGAAGGAGTGGTACCACATAGTCGCCGCTGAGAAATTGATTGCATAAGGAAAAAAGGCCCATACCCATACGGCCGTGTTAGCTGTTCGCAGATCGAAATTTCTCCTCGCGATGAGAAAGATAGGCACCGCAGTGAACGCGGAGAAGAAGCTATTCAAGCTCAGAAACACTAACGCGGATGCCTTCGTGTACAGACCGAAGCCCGCAAAGATGCCTGCCAGCAGGTAAGGATATACCGGCGTGAGCAATGCAGTCGGCCCGGTCTCAGCCCAGTAGGGGTTCGCATATCCTTGCCCTAGCACGATGGAACGCGCCACGCGGCCCATTTCATAAGCAAATTCCCAATGGCCGCGTGCCGGATCAAGAAACCCTTTGTACACCAGCGCTACAACCGCAAGCCGTACACACCATCCAGTCACGACTGCCCAGAAGAGACTTCCATACAAGCGAGGCCAATACCTGGTTTCAAAATGTTCCGTTGAGTGGTAAGGGGACGGCAGATTGCGCGAAGGCCGGGGGACATACAGGGATGTTGTCAACGTAACGCTCCTGAAGATAGCCGCTATCTTTAGAGAGCAGTTACGGTTTCTTATTCTACCCTCGGCGTGGAGATTATTGCTTCGTCCCCCCAGGTGGGTTAGAAGGTGGCTTTGACAGAAACCTGGAGCGCTCTTGGGCCGCCCTGGTTGTAGAGCGCTCCGGCATTCCCAAAGCTCTGATCGAGCATCTTGGTGGACTGGCCAAAAAGAAGGTCAGAGAAGGAGGGATCGATATAGCCGAAGTTGGGGTGATTGAACACGTTGAACGCCTCGATCTTCAACTGCATATTCACTCCTTCCCATAGCTGATACGTTTGCCGGACACCAAAATTACCTTGCACCTCAGGGAATCCACGGAGAAGATTGCGCGGCGCATCTCCGGGCATGGGCGCATCAGGCAGGGCCAATGCGGGGTCGACTGCGTTCTGGCCGCCATTGAACATGCGGCCCCCTGGAAACTGAGATCCGTAGACGTACAACGGCCGGCCGGGAATTAAATCCACTCCGCTGTAGTAGGGGCGGCCGGTCACCGGGTCGAAAGAAAAATTTCCCAACAGGTTCACCGGAAACCCGGTTCGTGCGATCAGCCTGCCGTCCAGACCCCACCCTTCCGCAAGCCTCTTCTTGGTGAAGAACCGGTGCTGTGCTGGTCCTTGGGTCCAGGAGATCGCCGCCTCCAGGTTCTGGCGTACATCAAGATCCGAGTTTCCGCGCACCAGCGGATAGAAAGGATCCGTCGAACCATAATCGAACGAATGGGCCCAGGTGTAGGACGCCAGGACCTCGATTCCCGAAGAGAGCGCACGCTGGAACTCGGTCTGCAGCGATTCAAAGCTTGAGGTTATTCCCGAAGGAAAGTAAGATACGTTTCCAAAATTTGGGTTCTGTGCGTTTACATTCCTTTGCTGTTCTTCCAGCAGCCGCCGTCCACTGGCTCCCACGTACGAAAGAGTAATGCTTTGGTTCTTACCCAGAGCCTGCTCTGCGCTCAGATTCCATTGCCAGCTGTACGGCAGCTGAAAGTGAGGGGAAAACGAATAGGCTTGCTGATTGGTGTAGGGCGGCTCCACGGTAGTAGAGAAGTTGATTTGTGACGGGGTCGCCGGAACCGGGGCATTCAGGAAGTGGGCATAGCTGGTGAAGCCAATCCCGTGGAACGCTCCGAGCGCGGGTTGGACTGCTGTATCGAAAAACACGCCCGCTCCAGCTCGAATAATGAATTCTCTGCCCGGTTCATGCTTTACTTGCCAGGCCGCGCCGAGACGCGGCGCGAAGTTAAACCAGCTCGTATGCCATAGAGGCGTGCCCCTGGGCGCCAGTTGCAAGGTGGAGGGGGCATTCACATCGCCCTCCACTGTGTAAGCGTCCTGGCCATGCTGTCCTTTGGGCGCGGGGGCGACGTCCCAACGCAGGCCGGCCGACAAATTAAACGTCGATGACACTTTCCATTGATCTTCTGCAAACAGCGAGAACTCGTTGAGCACGGGATTGGCCGGCGAGCTCCAGGTAATCACGAGATCGGAAGCAGCATTGTTCGCCAGTGAATCGGGGGCGAAGAAGTCCGCGAGAATCGACAGAGGTGGAGGAGTTAAGTGGCTGGAAATGTGCTGTTCGTCCATACCGAATCGAAAAAGATGGTTGCGCGCCTGCAAGCTGTAGGTGTCTCGCAGATTCCATTGATCGAGCGAGCTCGTGATTTGGTTCGTATTGCCGTCGCTGTCACCCACTCCGGTAATGTGGAAATAAGCTTCCGCGCTCGACGAAGCATAAATACGGGCGAGACTATGGGGGACATTGAACGAGCTGGGGATGCCGAGGGCGGCATTCAGATTTCCTGCCGGAGGAATGGTTCCGTCGATATCAATGCCAGTAAGCTGCTCCGGCATGGTGCTCGAGTTCAAGGTCGAACCAACGTAGCCCAGCCTGAATTCGTTGCTTTGGGTTGCCGAAAGCTGCGCTGTGCCCCCGAGGGTCCAGGTATGGGTATTCAGCTGACTGGCAGTTACCGAAAAGAGTTGGTTCGATTGCGCATAGCTCGGTGTATCCCCGAAGCGCGCGAACAATGAAATCTTCGGAGTCAAGGTATGATCCACGCGAACGCTTGTCGCGTTCACGTGTGCGGGAAACGGAGTGCCGGGAATAATGGCGTGGGCTAATCCGGTCGGATTGCCGGCCGCATCCAAAATTTGCGTTCCATATTGCGGGAATGCTTGCAGCACCGCAACCACCGCGGGCGGTACAGATCCCTCATACAGATAGAGCCCGCAACTATACGGAAATGGAGGGCAAACAGAAGGGGTATATTGATAGGTCTGCGGGGCCGGCTGAAAGAGATCAAGCCCCTCATAGGAAGCAAAAACGAAGCTCTTGGCAGGACCATGATGGGTGCCCGGGATCACGATGGGCGCTCCGCCAGTCGCTCCAAAATTGTTCTGCGTGTAATGCGGTGGAATAAACGTGCCGCGCCCATTTATGCCCGAGAACCAATCTCCGGCATCGAGAGGATCGCCGCGAAAGTAGTTGTAAAGGCTGCCATGGACCCTATTCGTTCCTGAACGTGTCAAAAAAGTGAACTGTCCGCCTGGGGTTCTCCCATATTCAACCGAATAGGTAGATGTCAGCACGCGAAACTCCTGGAGCGCATCCGCCGAAACCAGGCTTTGGGTCGTGCCAAGAGCTGTCGAACCCGCGATCGATCCGGCATTGATGGTGCGAGAGCTATCCAACGTCAATCCGTAGGAAGGGTTCGCCGACACACCATCCACGAAAAATGAGTTGGACTCAGCCCGCTGTCCATTCACACTGAAATCCCCCTGGGTCTGCGCGCCGCTCAGGGTTGCCGCCTGCGGGTTTTGGGTGACGATCCCAGGGGTCAACAGCACCAGATCCTCCAGGCTTAGTCCATTGAGCGGAACGGTAGCGATTAAATTTCGGTCGATGACTGTGCTGACGGATGCATCCGTCCGGTTCAGCACGATACCGCTGGCGTCGACGTTTACCGTTTCCGTGACCGCTCCAACCTTCATGCGTATCAGCAACCGTTTTATATCTCCGCCGTTCAACGTGATCCCGTTCACGTGTGTGGTGGCAAAGCCGTCGCGTTCAATTTGCAAGGTATATGCGCCCGGAATGATCCCGGCCAGCAGGAACCCTCCTTCCGGGCTCGTAACCGAGTCGTTTTCCGTCCCGGTCTGCGTATTGATGAGTTTGAGGCTGGCATCCGTAATAGCAGCCTGCGAGGAATCCTGCACTGCCCCCGCTACCGTCGCCGCGCTGAACTGGGCAAAAGCGCGTAGCCCAATACAGAGTAAAAGCGGCAACCAACACTTGATCCTGGATATCCGTCGAGAAAGAATCATGAGCCTGTGATTCACCGGGTTTGAGCAGAAATTTGCTGGCTTCTCTCCAACCGGCTCAACCTGGTTGAAAAGGCCACAACATCCTCAGCTTGCTCGAGAGGAATAGTATCCATGATTGTCTGTATTGATGCGTTAAGATTTGCATCGCTCATGGTCTTTCCGTTGGAAGCGAAGAAGTCTCCAGTACGCCGGTTCAGGTCTCGCACCTGGCGCAGCAGCTCAGCAGCGGCTCGTAAGAACTGTACTGGATCGTCAATGCTCATCGCCTCTCGGTTCATGGCCGCCGGTTCAACCCCGGTCGACCAAATTGCCGCTAACTGCACATGCAATGAGCGGAGTTCACCTTCGAGTCCCGTCGCATGGCTGTCCACCATGCCAGTCCACTGCGCTTGAGCGGGCAATCTCATGGTGCGGAGCTCTTCCGCGGAAACTGAACTGCCCAACCTGTCCAGGGCGTAGGCGTGCTGTAACGCCCGCTGCGCATGCTGCAATGCATCCCTGGAAAACTGCGCTACCGCCGCGTCCAAACGATCGCCAGACAGGCCCTGGGCGGAAAAATATTTGCGAATGCGCTCGTCGGCTGCAAACCCTGGCTGCGTTACCTCGTACGCTTCGACCGGCACAGATCCATGGAAGCCTCCAGGGGAAAACTTCAAATCTCGAGACGAAACGATCCTTAAATCAAGCAGCTCATGCCCAGCTAGGCTCCTCAATTGCTTGTCAATCTCGTCCCGCAGCGTGTCGGTGGGCACCGTCCCCGAAACGCGCACGCCGCCGTTTGAAGATCGAAGCACCTCGATCGGCACACCAGTGTCAGCGCCCAGCAGGTGCAGTTGGTACAAAACCCCGATCTCCAACTCCGCCTGTTGTGCCTTGACATCTCCGAAAAGGCTGCGGGGGCTCGCTGCAGAAGTCGTCCGTCCTCGCGGAGCCGAGGACATTCGGTCACTCCCGGGATCAAACGTTGCGTCGGGTACGGATCCCGATGGCTGCCGCTCGTAGTCCGCTTGTATAAAGCGAAGTTCCCGAACCTCGCCTCCAGTGCGCACTCGCATGATCTGCCGGATGGGGTGCAGATTTCGGTCGAGCACCAGCGTCGCGGAGATCAGTTGGGGATACGTGCGCGTTGCGCCGCGCCTGGTCAGTTCATAACCTCCGTCGATGGGGCGAAGCTCGGGTGCCCTATCGTCAATCGCGGCAAAGGCCTGGGCTGAGAGGTCTTGATCCCAATACTGGCTGATCGGCGAAGCAAGCATCTCGGCTGCCTCTTTGCCCGTGTCCTCTCTCCGCGATCCCGTTTTTTCCGTCTTGTTCTGCCACTCCACCGCGATCTCGTGAGATTTGCCGTCATACAGCCGCCGAATGTATCTACTGCCGTCGCCATCTCTCCATAAGATAACGACACCCTGTTGCAGAATGGAGCCGTCTGAAGAACTCTCTTCCATGCGCAACACTTGATGCTCCGTTTGTCCCTGCAAGTTCATATTCTGTAATCGGATGGAGTCGTTAAGAATCTGAGCAGCGTCCATCCGGGACTGGGCATGGCGGTAGGTGAGATAAGTACCCACACCCACGGCAATTACAACCACCAGCGCCCAGGCGATTGCGGAGGCTGGAACCATCCCGCGCAGAAGGTCAGCAGCTCTTGCCAGCGCCGTCTGCAGAGGTTGCAGCAAGCCAAGTCCATCCGCCGGTTTTCGCGCTTGCATCACGAAGAAGGGCAGCGCTGTTTCCTCATCTTCCTCAATCACCACCGCCGACAACGCTGGATCGAAGTAGGTCACTTCACTTTGCAGCCCCAGCCCGTCGTAGGTAAGGCTCAACTCCAGCCACCGCGCATCGCTCAGGGCTATTCGCTGCAAACTCAGCGGTGGGCCGTCCGGCGGCGGTTCACTCACTTCAATCAGGGCCAGGCGCACGTTCTGTTCGCTAAAGACTTCAACAAACTGCGCTTTCTCTGTGCGTTCAATCCTTGCAGACAGCCGATTGTGTTCCGAGCGGACATCATGGTTCGCAATCACCTGTCCATTGATGGCAATCATCAACGTGCGGGGCCGATGTTCATGGATGCGGGCCCATTTTCTCTGCACCGCCGACCGCATTGCCTCGAAGCTCATCCCTGCAGGCTCCGCCGCCTCACCACCACCTTCCGGAGAAAATCCAAATACATCCAGCGGTTCGCGGTCTTTTAACGTGGGCCGGCGTAAATCCCGGTCGATCAAAGACAAACAGCGTTCGCAGCTCACGATGTGGGCGAGCAGTGCGCAGGAGATAGGTCGCGGCGTAGCGGAACGGTAATGCGCGAGCAGTTCCGGTTCCGGAAGGCAGTCGGTATTCCGGGCATCCAGAATCGTTTGCCTAAGCTCCCGGAAAAGATCCTGGGAGGACAGCAGACTCCATGACAAAGTGGGCTTGGGTGGGGTATCGCGATTGACGATGCGAAGCTTGCCGGGCTCTTCGAGATACGACCGCACTTCGCCGCGCGCGGTTTTCAGCTTGTTGTAGATGGCGGCAATGGGTAGTCGCGCCAGTTCTGCGACTTCCCGGCGCCCATATCCGTGAAAGAAATGAAGAATAAAGTAGCTGGCACTTTTCGAAGCCTCTTTGCGCCACACCGCGTAGCTGCAAACGCGGCGGAGGTCATTTTGACGCTGCAATGATTCGCCGGTAGGGTTTGCGGAAATGGCAAACGCAAAGGAGTCATAATCTTCAACGCTGACCAGGTGCAGCGCTTCCCTGGAAGCCCGCGCCAGGGTTGAAAGGTAGATATTCCGCAGGCAAGTGTACAGGTAACCATCAAGGTTTGTTACCCCACGGAAATCCGGCTTGGCGACGGCGATATAAACGCAAAATTCCTGGACAATCTCCTCGGCCTTGCTGGTGTTCCCACGCGTCAGGACAATGGCCCAGCGTAAGAGCTGCCCGTAGCGTCTGGCCAGCAACTCACCGGCTTCGGCGGGCTCCTCAAACGGATGCAATTTTGGCTTTTGGTTATTCACTCACGCCTAAAGAGGGAATTTCCATCCACATCTATCCTGGCCTCAAAAATTATTTATCCGCAAAATCCGTGGATCGCGGAATCCCCCGTCCGTCTTCTCCGCCACTTTCTCTAAATGGTTGATTTTGAACAGCTTATAAAAAGAAGTCTGGCGCCTGTAGCGAACTCCACATTTTTTTCCCTATGGGGTAGATCCACGCAGAAATCTTCTCCTTGAGTTTGAACCTTCCACAGAAAGGAACTTTTCTTGAGCTTAACGCTGTTCGTGTTTGCTGGAAACATAGGCAGGCGTCTCCTTGATTCCTTGCCACGCCATCGACAGGCTGGCCAACGCTGTAAGGGGTGCGGCAGAAGAGATCTCCCCGGGATCGCAGAGCAGACCATGCAAAGTGGCAACCAGTTGAGAGTGGTAACGGGCAACCTGTGCACACGTTGCCAACGTCTAGTCGATCGCCTGCGGCAAGACGACAGGATAACCGGGGTCTTCATTTTTAGCCGCGGTAAAAAGACGAAATGCTACGCCGCGTTTCGAAACTCTGCCTCGTCTTGAAGAGTAATTTCCTTCTGTCAATCTTCATTCTGGCTCTTATTTCGAGAGCCTCGGGCCAAGCCCTGCCTGGGGCCGATGAGATGAGTGACAAGTCGTTGCACTGGCAGTACAACTATTCCGGCCTCCTCGGTGGATTGGCAGCGGGTGGTATCTCCAATCTCTATTACCCACCGGCCAACAGGAATGGTCTGAACGTAACACTTGAAAATACCGCTATTGGAACAGGCACCTCAGCCATTTCAAACTTGTTTCAGGAATTCCTCCTTCGTAAATTCACTCGAAACGCAAAACCGTAGACCTACCAACAACTCCCAAGCAGAGGGTTCACCCAATCGCCCTTGCGCTCCCGGCACGCCGGATTATCTGCGCGAAACCTGGTCTATGAGACAACGCAATGCAGAAATCCGAATCTAACATCACACGAGTGCCAGCAGGAGAAACGGAAAACCGAGCGGAGGCGAAGGCTCTTCGCCTGGGAAAACGGTAATTGGGTTTCGGTTTCTGCCTCACCTTCTTTGTGATTTTCGGTATGCCGCTGCATAGTAGGGTTTTGACAGGAGTTTCCGTCCATGAACCGGTTCCGGCTGCTCGCTCTGTCTCTCTTCCTTTTCTCACCACTCTCTCTCCACGCGCAGCTTGGGCTATACGGCGCTTTTACCGCGCAAAACCTGGGTGCTCCCAATAACAGTGGCTACGGCTTCTACGGAGGCACCTTTGGCGCTTACCTGGCGAGCGGACGCTTAGCGATATTGAGCCTGGGAGTGGACCTTCGCGGCTCATTCACGCGAGGTGCCGGGGACTCATTCGACTCTGGCGCGATCGGGCCTCGACTTGCACTGAATACGCACATCCTCCCCATCCAGCCCTATGTGGAGGGGACGGTCGGTTTGGGAAGCTTAAACCTCGCTGGAGGATCGCCGAGTAACGGCGTTCGATTCGAGTATCAGGTTCTGGGTGGCCTGGACTTCACGGTCTTGCCCCGCGTCGACTGGCGCGTCGCCGAATACAGTTACGGAGGATTGTCCTCTGTCAACGGTGACAACTTTCACCCAAAGTCTCTCAGCACCGGCATCGTGTTGAGGCTTCCGCGTATCCTCCCACTACCCTGATGCTGCCTTGCCTCTTGCCGTTTGCACTCTTCCTGCCTATGATCCCGCCAGAGAATAAAGCGGGAGAACAACCATGCACTCCATTTCCAAGCTGTTTGTAGGAGCCGCCCTGGGCGCAAGCCTTTGTAGTCTGGGCTCTGCGCAAGGACCGCCACCCGACCCGACCCATATTCCCTTCATCCTGCCTGCGGACATCCAATGGACGGGTCCACATGGCGGCGAATATACGGCCACATTATTCGGCGACCCGAGCAGGCCAGGTCCTTATGGCATTCTGGCTAAATGGATGCCGGGGAATTTTTCGCACCCCCATTTCCATTCCGCGGATCGCTGGATTTATGTCGTATCGGGCACCTGGTGGGTAAGCTCCAGCTCGCATTTCGATCCAGCCATGGCTTATCCATTACCGGCAGGCACCTTCGCCATCGACCGAGCCAATACCGTGCATTGGGATGGCGCCAAGGTAGGGGGCGAGCCCGCAGTGCTGGAGTTAGTGGGCATGGGGCCGGTCACGAGCACGGGGGTCGATGAAAACGGCAAGCCCCTTCCGCCCAAAAAGTAGGAAACGGTGACACACCGCGGCTGAAGCCCGAGGGAAAGAGTCTTTTGCGAGCCGCTGGCTTCAAAGCCGAGCTCCCCGCATGAATGCCGGGGCTCCCACCATTGCGCTTTCTCCAAGCCACGATCCGGAGACCAGGTTAACCGAGCGTCTTTTCCAGATAGCGTACGGTCTTCGTTCCATCGTGAATGGTGGCTTCCCCGACTGGTTTGAAACCCATCGTTACGTGAAAGGCCTCGGACACGAGGTTGGGCGGATCGATATTCACCTCGCAAACAACCCGATCGTGTCCAGCTTTCCTCGCCGCGGCAAAGAGGTCGTCATAAAGAAGCCTGGCAATCCCGCGGCCTCGAGCAGAACTCAAGACAATGATGCGATCAATGTAGACAAATGATTCACGGGCCGCCTTGAACCAAATGAAGTTCGGGCTTTCGTAGGAGGCGTTCTGATCCAGCGCGATCAGGAATGCAGTCGCGCCTCGGTCTATACCTCGGGCATAAAAAGCCGTCTCGAGCAGTGTCGTAAAACTGGCGTCATCGAGTGCGGACGTTTCCTGGGCATGGGCGTTGTTCAGTGGCAGCATGATCGCTACGTCCGGCAAGCTGAGCTTCTGGATGGCATTGATCTGACTATTCTGTGCCACTACGTGTTTCCGCCTTGGCCTTCTGCCGCCACGAAGTCCGTCGATGTGCTCAGGTCCTTCCACGTTCTGTCGGACTCCAGCTTTTCAAGCGCGCTCTTCTCCGCCAATGCGTAACAATCGCGCCCGAGGAGCAGCCGCAGCGGCGGATCAGGCAACGAAACGACATGAAGAAGTGCTGCCGCAGCCTTTGCTGGATCGCCAGGTTGTTTGCCCTGATAGTCCCTCTGAAAGCGGACGGAAGCGCCAACCGTTGAATCATATTCGACGCGGCCTTCGCTCAGTTTCGTGGAGCTCCCGGCGAAGTCAGTGCGGAAGCCACCTGGTTCGACGATTGTCACCTTAACCCCGAGTGGTCGCACCTCCCTGGAAAGCGATTCCGAAAATCCTTCCACCCCAAACTTCGCCGCCGCATAGGGTGCGCGGCCTGCTGGTCCGATGCGTCCTGCGATAGACGTTACCTGGACAATATGCCCGGCCTTGCGCTCACGGAAATAAGGGAGCACAGCTTTCGTCATAATGATGACTCCAAAAAGGTTCGTTTCGATCTGGGAACGAAAGTCAGCAAGAGGGGTGTCTTCTACCGGACTCACGTTCCCGAATCCAGCGTTGTTCACCAACACATCGAGACTCCCAAAGCTCGAGATTGCGGCCTCGAAGGCCTTCTTTGCCTGCGCTTCGTGAGTGACATCCAAGGCGAAAGCACGGATGCTTCCGCCGTAGGCGGCCTGAAGGTCGGCGAGTTGCTCCGGCTTGCGGGCCGTCGCCACTACACGATCTCCTGCCTCCAGCACTGCCTTTGTGAATGCGCGGCCGAGACCACGGGAACTGCCGGTAATAAGCCAAACCTTAGACACAGTATCCTTTCTGGATGATCCGCTCTGCCCTGATGGAAATGATGGATCTGCAGGATTGGATTCGTTATCTCACACAAGGATGCGATAAGGCCCTCCGCCAAGGTGTGAGATTCCGGGAAACCTTATCGATTTGTCTATCCGGCCTGAAGATCCCGATGGCTAAATGCAAACACTTCCACGATGGAAGCAGGCCCATCGCCCTCGGGCCGCGCGAATAGCTGCCGTTGGTGAAAGAGGCGAAGTGTCGATCGATGACCCGCGCTGAACAAAGCCGTCGCCGGGAGCCGATCATGCAGCAAATGGTAGAGGCGCGCTTCCGTTGCTTCGTCCACGGCCGAGGTCGCTTCGTCGAGGAATAGCCAATCGGGCCTCTGCATAAGAGCGCGCGCAAAGGCAATGCGCTGCGTGTCTGTTGCTTGGGCGCTGCGGTTTTGGTGCGGCGGGCAAGGCGTCAGGGAGGGCCAGTTAACAATAATGCGATGGCGTTGGGATTGAGGTAGTGCATTGCACTTATGACGGTGAGGCCATCGGCTGCGCCTCTGATGGGTTGGCCGGACATGGGAGCAGCGGTCCGGACACCAGCCCGGTGGCATCAGATATTCACCCCTCTCCGATGAAATTGGTATAGTGAAATTCGCGATCGCTGCCGTGTGAGTTGGGTGAGCAAGCAGTGTTTCCGGAATTTCTGTCGAAGCACCCTGATGCGGCAAAGACGCTATCTGAGGCAGACCAGCGAAAGCTGCCCAATGCTGCACAGACCAACAAAACGGAAGTGGGTCACGTTCGGGTCTGGGAATGGTTGGCGCCGCCACACCGGAGACTACGTCGCGACCATTCGGGCGCTTCTGGAATCTGGGGCGATCTTGCCGGAGCATGCCGAGGACCTGGAGCCAGCGACGCTGTGTTGGAGATACTGCCATGAATACGCCCCGGCGCCCAGTCTCTGTGACCATTCTTGCTTGCGTGTACCTGGTGGTAGGCGCCGTCGGCTTTGCTTACCACTTCCATGAATTGCTGTCGCTTCAACAGGACGGCATCTGGGCCGAACTGACGGAGTTGCTGGCCATCGTCTCCGGAATATTCATGCTCCGAGGCCACGACTGGGCTCGCTGGCTTGCACTGGCCTGGATCGTATTTCACGTGGTTCTGAGCGCCTTCCACTCCTATCGTGAACTTGCCGTCCATGGTTTGTTGTGTGCGGCGATTGCCTGGACCCTCTTTCGTTCCCAGGCCACGCGGTATTTTCGCAAAGGGTTGTTTACTTCGGCGCCTTCATGAACTCACGTACCAGGGCCGCAATCTCATGTGCTTTGGTATCGAGCGCGAAGTGTCCTGCATCGAGTACGTAGACCTCCGCATTTGGTACATCCTTACGGTACCGTTCCGGCTCGCCGAGGTCGAAGGAAAGATCGTGCTTGCCCCAGAAAACTAAAAGCTTTGGCTGTGTCTTCTGTAACCATGCCTGCCACTTTGGATAAGCATCGACATTGGTCTGGTAGTCATAGAA
This sequence comes from uncultured Acidobacteriaceae bacterium, assembly GCA_963721125.1. Lineage (GTDB taxonomy): Bacteria > Acidobacteriota > Terriglobia > Terriglobales > Acidobacteriaceae > PALSA-350. The sequence continues at coordinate 32,404 of CAVRHZ010000004.1, forward strand.
GAGATCGCTTTGAATTTGCGCCTGCCCGGGAGCGTTCAGGAAAGCGTACTCATCGGTCCAGAGATCCGGGTCATAGAGCTCGACCTTCGGATCGTCTCCGATATGGCGTGTCCTCGTGGTTGCAAGCGATAGCAGATTTTTGCGTAACGCTTCTTCATAAGCGGGCCGATCGGCCCAGAATGCCCGCCGCGTCGCCCAGTTCGCTCCCAGGCCTTCGTTGTGGGCGACCGCATCCTGGACGATGAGCGCCTGCACCCGCTCCGGATGTGCCAATGCCATGCGAAAGCCCACGGGCCCGCCATAGTCCTGCATATAAAGCGTGTAGTGCGACAAACCCAGTGCTTGCGTGAAGCCTTCCATTACCGAAGCGATGTGGTCGAAGGTGTAAGCGAACTGCTTCGGGTCAGGCCAGTCGCTATGCCCATACCCAGGATAGTCGGGCGCAACCAGATGATAGCTGTCTGCCAGCCTTGTCAGTAACGGCTGAAACATCCGTGACGATGAGGGAAGGCCGTGCAGTAAAAGAATGGTGGGAGCGTCTTTCGGCCCCGCTTCCCGGTAGAAGATGGAGAGTTCATCGACTTTCACGGTGCGATAGAAAACCTGCTGGTCCATAGCGTTCTTCTTTCTCCGGGCGTACATACCCAATTTGGTGGCGGGGATTACTCGGCGACTTCGAAGATGACATCGAGTTCTATCGGCACTCCGAGGGGAAGGCTGGCAACGCCGATAATCAGCCGAACCGATGTTTTCTCGATGCCAAAGACATCTCGAAACAGGTCTGAGACAGCATCCGCGACCTTAGGCTGATCGAAGAAGTCCCCGTACGTGGCTATGAACACTCCGAGTCGCACGACGCGAGTCACTCGGTCGAGGGAGCCCAAGTGCTTTTTGGCCGCGGCGAGGATGCCCAACGCCGCAGTGTAGGCGGCATCTCGTCCGGCCTCGATATCGAGCTCTTTCCCCAGCCGCCCGATATACTTCGGCTTGTGATCGACAACTGGGAGCATCCCGCTAAAGAAGAGCAGGTTGCCGGTTTGTACCGTCTCCACGTACGTGCCAAACGGCGTCGGCGCGGCTGGGAGCTGAATGCCAAGGTCCTGCAGCCTGCGGTCGGCTGTTCCCATGGCTTGCGAAGCGCCGGTTACGATGTTTTTATTTGCCATACCAACCCCCATTTTCTCGCCAGCTCGCTTGGGAAACATCATAATGATCCCTTCGCCGCGAGACATCGATCACAGTCAATTTATGATCAAAACTGCAAGAGATTGCGATTTCAAGCTAAGCCACACAGCAAAAGGAGCCCTTGTCATCATGCGATCTGATGTTGTTCCCGGCGCGCTCTTTCCCGACTACGAACTCACGGACCATACAGCGAAGCGCCGCAAGCTCTCGGAATTGCAAGGTCCGCATCCCATGGTCTTGGTCCTCAGCCGCGGAGGCTTTTGTCCCAAGGACCGCCGCCAGGCCGAACTCCTTGTCCAATTCCACCGTGAGTTGGAAGTTGCATATTGCCGTTTGGTCACGATAAGCACCGACAATATCACTCTTACCAACGAGTACCGCACAGGCGTGGGTGCTCATTGGCCGTTCCTCTCGGATGCGGGGCGGGTCGTTCAAAAGGACCTCGACATTGCCGAATACACGGATCCTGCCAACAATCCAATGATTCCACATGTCATCGTTCTGGAACCGGGCCTCGTCATCTATAAGATCTACAACGGCTATTGGTTCTTCGGCCGTCCGACGATGGAGGATCTTCGTCAGGACCTCCGTGCTGTCACCCGAAAGTGCCGGCCGGATTGGGATATCACCACGCCTGAACTGAGAGCTGCATGGAGCGAGGGCCGCAAAGAGTTGTTTTATCCCTATGGCAAAACTTATGCGCAGACCCTCGGCGAGCAGGATTAGTGTGGCGACCGGTCGGTTCTATCTATCCCCCTCTACTCAAGCTGGGTACCCCATTCAAGCCCGGTTTTGGCTTGGGTGGGATACCACGGCACTCAAGCCGCCCTTTTGGGGTCATTAGGAGCGAAGCCGAGGATCTGTGGCTTGCGTTCATGGGGAAACGGACTTCTCAAGCGAGCCGTCCACGGCAGCAGATTCCTTCGGATCCCTCGGTTGAGTGCTGCGTGTCCCACTCAAGCCAGGATACGGCTTGAATGGGGCGCCCAACGTTCGTTGCTCTCCCAAGTCGTGTCGCGAGTTCTGCCGTCCAGAAGGCCGTTCGTCCGCCGGTTGTCGTGATCGCCTGGCCTGCGAGATACTGTTGACGCGGCGGTTCAACCGAGGACTTTGCCATGGCCATCATCCGAAATTGCCCATCTTGCGGGAAGCCGAATCGAATTCCCGCCAAACACCTTGCCGATGCAGGAAGATGCGGTGCCTGCAAAACCCCGTTACCCGCGGTGGCTGAGCCCGTTGAGGTCAGCACCGAGCAGTTCGACGAAATTATTCGCGACAGCAAAGTTCCTGTCTTCGTTGATTTCTGGGCGGAGTGGTGCGGCCCGTGCCGGATGGCGGCGCCTCATGTCGCCCAGGTCGCGCATGACCTCGCAGGCCAAGCTGTCGTGCTCAAGGTCGACACGGAGCGGTTCCCGGAACTTGCTGCCCGGTACAAGGTCCAGGGCATTCCGAACTTCGCCGTATTCGCACGCGGTAGCCTCCAGTTCCAACAGGCAGGCCTGGTGGACGCGAACACGATGAAGGGTTGGCTCGCGAAAGCCGCCTAGAAGAGCAGACCACCTAGTCGAAACTTCGCAGCCAGATATCGCGCACAGAAATCTTGCACGGCTGGCTTTCAATCTCGAAGCCGATAAATCCCGGTTGGTTATTGATGGAGTCTTTTGTGTCGTCGATGAAGACTGCCATCAGCTGGCCGTTCATGATATGCATCATCACGCCGCCGCGCGCGATCACCTCGTAGTCGTTCCATTCATTGGTCTTCACATAGCCACCCAGCGCCTGTATGTCGCCGATGCTACACCCAGATCTTCGACGGTAAGAGTTTCAAAGGATGGGACGCCGACGTGCCTCCCGGCTGAGACGGCTCAGAAGCAATAGGAGTTTAGCCCAATTTATGCCTTTGCTACCTGGGCGCTCCCCGGGCATGCTAGGAGTTATGAAAATCGACGGGATGAGTGAGAAGCAGAAAATGCTTCGCGGCCAACTCTACAACGCAAACGACCGAGAGCTTGTAGCCGAGCGGCGCCATGCCGGATCGCAGCTCGCGCTGCTGAATGGAAGCAGTGACCCGGAGGAATGTGCCGCGCTGCTCCGCAGTTTGCTAGGCGCGATTGGCGAGCAGACCGTCGTCCGCCCACCCTTCTTTTGTGACTATGGGTACAACATCCACTTGGGCCGCGGTGTCTTCCTTAACTTCAACTGCGTCTTGCTTGATGTGATGCCCATTCATATAGGCGATGGTACCCAAATTGGCCCCGCCGTACAGATCTACGCTGCTGACCATCCGCGCGAACACGAGCAACGGCTAGCCGGCCTGGAGTGCGGTAAGTCTGTCACGATTGGCAGAAATGTCTGGATCGGTGGAGGCGCGATTCTGCTACCTGGTGTCATTGTTGGTGATGATGCGGTCATCGGCGCTGGTAGCGTGGTGACGCGTAACGTCGCTCCCGGTGCTACAGTCGCCGGCAACCCAGCACGCTCGCTGCACGGTTAAGAACTCGCTGCAACGAAACAGGGGGACAAGCAGAAAAGTCGCGCTCGCGCACGTCTTTCCTGCTTAGAGTCGCATGCTGCTATGGTGCGGGCCAGCCTTTATCCAACCAATATCTCAGGCGGCTGTGCTCGCGGCGATCTTGTGCGCGGTCGTACTGTGCACGTTGAAGGTGCGAATCACCGGCTCGACCTCGAGCAAGGGCTGTACCATTTCCCGGATCGATTGGTACTCCTTGTTGTGATATCGGTCCGCATCCTCCCGCTTACTCCAAAAGCCTATTACCAGGATGCGATCTGGTTCGGTTTCGGAGAGGAGAACACTCTCCCCTACAAAACCGGGTTGTTTCTTGAGAATCGGCAGGACCTTCTCATGGATTGCATTGGCCAGTTCGTGCGTTTTTCCAGTTTTGGCGATGATCTCGACGATTCGGGTGAACATGCCACACTCCTTTCGTTGGGGGAAATGCAAAAGGAACCCGTCCGCGCGCGCGCGACGGAAAGTTTGCTGGGTACGGGCTGTAACGTTATGCCCCGCGGGGCTCCGTGTCAATTGCGCCAACATTTGTGCAGGCCCCCGCGCGAGGTTTGTCTACGGTGACTTTGCACACATTTAGAATCCACATCAATGGCAAGCACCGATGGGAAGACGGGTACGGCTGTAACACTCAAACGCAGCCTCCGTTTGCGAGACCTTGTTTTCTACGGGATCATCGTGATTCAACCTGTCGCCCCGATGCCGATCTTTGGCATTCTCATGCTTCGTTCCCACGGCCAGGTGGTCACGACCGTTCTACTGGCGATGATCGCCATGCTGCTTACAGCGATTAGCTACGGAAGAATGGCGCAGGTCTATCCCAGTGCTGGTTCGGCGTTCACTTATGTAGGGAAGGAAATTAACCCTTCGTTGGGCTTCATCACGGGATGGAGTATGACGATGGACTACATGCTCAATCCTTTGATCTGCATCATCTGGTGCAGCAAAGGCGCCATGAACTTTCTGCCCGGGGTCTCTTATTGGATCTGGGTTATCTTATTCTTCCTGCTGTTTACTATTCTGAACTTGCGGGGAATAAAGACTTCAGCCCGTATTAACCGCGACCTGGCCATCGGGATGGGTGTGGTGATCGGGATCTTCTTTGTCGCTGCGATTCGCTACATTCTGCGCAATCCACATAACGGGTTGAGCTTCTTCACTCTCCCTTTCTACGATCCTCATGGGTTCAGGTTCGACTCGATTCTTGGCGGAACATCCCTTGCCGTCTTAACCTACATCGGCTTCGACGGTATTTCGACCTTGTCCGAGGAAGTGGAAAACCCAAAACGAAATATCCTGCTGGGCACTGTTCTGACCTGCCTCATCATTGGAGTTCTATCCGCTCTTCAGGTTTATCTTGGGCAGTTGATCTGGCCCCACGGGCTACCGTTTCCGGATCTGGATACGGCGTTCGTCTTTGTAGCCGGTCGCGCCACAGGACCATGGTTCTTCCTGGTGATGAATCTCACCCTCATGGTCGCAAGCGCGGGCTCAGGGATGGCGGCGCAGTTAGGTGCCGCCCGATTGCTCTTCGCCATGGGACGAAGTGACGCGCTGCCCCGCTCATTCTTCGGCAAGGTCGACCCCAAGCATCGCATTCCACGAAACAATGTGATTTTCGTCGGGGTGGTGGCCCTCGTCGGGGCCTTTCTTATGTCTTATTCCCTGGGCGCTGAAATGCTGAACTTCGGCGCTCTGATCGCCTTCATGGGTGTGAATGCCGCCTCCTTGATGCACTACTATGTGCGCGCCACCCCCCGGAAAATCGGCAACCTCCTTCCGCCCTTATTGGGCGGCTTGATTTGCTTCTTGCTGTGGATCAACCTGAGCCGGCCGGCCATTATCGCCGGTGTGATCTGGATGGCAGCCGGTACAATTCTGGGCGCGTGGAGAACGCACGGCTTTCGCGCCGATCTGGTGAATTTCGAGGTACCGGCGGAGGTTGTTGACTGAGCAGGGGCAGAGCTTAGCCGGCCTTGTTGGTATGCGTCTTAGAAACGGCGCCCAGCCGGACACTCCTCATGATCTTGTCCACCCGTGGCCGTTCGCGAATAGGGTCAAAGCGTGCGTCGACAGCCAGCCATGGCAGTTCAGCCTCCTTCTGCTCCCATGATTCGTTCAGCAGGGAAATTGCCTTGTTTGCATCCCCCAGTGCAAGCGCAAGCGCTGCCTTGCGAAATTTGCTGGTAGGGTGGGCGGGATCAAGGAGTCCGGATTGGTCCACCATCCTCGCAGCCAGGGCTTTGTCCCCGCACAGAGCGTAGATCTCGGCGATGGATCTCTGAAATAGGGATTCGCCGCCGGCATTGTGCTGCATGGTTTGCGCTATCTTTTTCGCTTCCTCGCCGTGGCCAAGCTGTACCTGGACCAGGGCCTGATACACCAGCACCTCCGGAGGAAGGGGCCCGTACATCAGAGGCTTGGAGAAATGCTCCGCAGCTTCCTGGTAGCGGCGGCTCCAGAAGAAGAACCTGGCGTACGAGGCTTTCTGACGATAGGAAAATGGATCGATCTGTTGCGCAATCTGGAGATAGGTCCAGGCTTCATCAAATCGCCCCAGGGCACTCAGGAAAGCGGCGAATTGACGATAGGTCCCATGGTGCGATCCCAGTTCCAAGCCTCGTCTGAAGTTGGCTTCGGCTTCCTTCCAGTTCCACTCCATGGCCAAAGCGCAAGCGATGGCCGAATGAGCTTCAATCATTTCCGGATCAAGCTCCAGGGCGCGCAGCGAGGCCTTCCTGGCCTGGGCAACAAGGTAGGCTGAATCCGGAGCACCCCGCTGAGCCATACCTATGTAGGATTGGGCAACGCCGCAGTGGGCCCGGGCATACTCTGGCGCGGATTGCGCCACCGCTTGAAATCGAGCGAGGGCCGCCGGCAAGTCAGCCGCATTGCCCTCTTCCAGCAGTTCCTCGGCGGCGAGAATCGCCGGATAAAGCTTTAGCAAAGACGGTGCGGCCGAAGCTTGAAGTTTCCGCACTACCGACTGCCGTGGCGCCACCCGGCTCACCAGTGCAGACGCGATCTGTTCTTCAATGCGGAATAAGCTGTTCGCGTCCGACTCGGCTTCGAATCTTTGTGACCATAGCTGGAACCCGTCCGCGTTCACCAGCCTTGCCGTAACCCGGACACGGTTCCCCTCCTCCCTTACCGTTCCCTCAAAGACGAATTGAACACCCAGCTTATCCGCCAGGGCAGGGATGTCATTGGCCAGCGAGCCCAGCTGCATCATCGAGCTTGCAGCGATGACCCGGCAGCCGTCGGTGCGCATCAATATATGGATAAGTTCGTCGGTGATTCCGTGGGCACACGCCGCGGATAAAGGACTAGCGGACATGTCAACAAATGGAATGACAGCTATGGGCGATCCATTGCCCGGCATGAAGAGTCCGTCTTCGGCAGTAACAGATGCTGACGGATGGCTATCCAGGTTTCCCCTGGAGCGAAATACGGGGACGTAACTGCCGGGCCGGAAGTAGATGAAGATTGGGTCGCCCTTGCCCTCCCCCTCGTAATATTCCTTCAATTTGCTTCTCAGGCGGCGAGCCTCGGTGCGCACGATCGAGTCCTGGCTCGGGTGGTACGGAGGCTTGCGGTCATAGACTTCGGCGCCGATCAGGTACTCCTTAAGGAGATCCTGGGTGCCGCCGATGGCATGCTCGACCGTGAATCGCAGGAAGCGGCCCAGACGGTCGGATTGGGCAAAAATTGGGCTCTGCAACAGACGGTCCAGCTCCTCGCGGACTGCCTGCTCCGAAATCACGGTGTCGTTTACTTCGTTCACTTGGCTAAGGCTCCAGAGTTTGCGTGAGAACTACCCTCTCCAATTTGAATCCCGTAGGGACGGGCTGATGTTGGTAGTCGATCGAGAGCGTGAGAGGGCAGTCTGGGTAGGTCTGGGACCCTCGTGGTTGACTCTGTCCATCCACCTCCACAAATGCTGAGGTGGGCCACCGCCCTCCACTTTGTCATCCCGACCGAAGCGGTAGCGCAGGGGAGGGACCTGCAGTTTCGGTTTCGGGCACAGCGAAAGTGCCGTAGGCGGTGGCCCATCTCAGCATTTGTGGAGGTGGATGGACAGAGTGAGCATAACAGCAACCAACCCAATTTCGGTTTGCCTGCGTATTCTTCAACCCATTCAGCACGTTGCGCTTTCCCGGAGGCAGTTGGTCCGCTAATTTGAACAGCTCTGATTCTCAGCAGTCCTGGAATCAACTTGGACGGGGTAGTTCTCACGCAGATTCTCCGGGCTCCGCTAGTCTAAATAGCCGGTCTGATCAAAGATGAAGAAACCAAGGTCCGAGACTTATCTTATTTCGCTTCACAGTAGGACATGAGAACACGTCCAGTCCCGAAGGGACGGCTGAGAGTAGCCCAGGACGTAGTCCTGGGTAGGAAATGAAAACACGTCCAGTCCCGAAGGGACGGCTGAGAGTAGCCCAGGACGTAGTCCTGGGTAGGAAATGAAAACACGTCCAGTCCCGAAGGGACGGCTGAAAATGTCCCAGGATGCAATCCTGGGCAACTTCTAACTCTGCAACGGACTATTGACGATTCGCAGCAGCCAACCCAGGACCATGTCCCGGCTGCAAACTCAGCCGTCCTTACGGAACTCAATTTGTAGCGGATAGTTCGCGCGCGGTTCTCCGGCCCCCCTGGGTCTGGATAACTGGCCTGATCAAAGATGAAGAAACCAAGGTCCGAGACTTATCTTATTTCTCTTCACAGTTTTCGCGCCGTTCATCCTCACGGTTATCTCACCGTTGCCCACGTTAAAATCCTAAGACCAATCTGTCATTCTCGCATCCATTGATCGTGAGGCGCGGGTTGACAGAGACACACCAGGCAGTGCGAGTCTTTGCTTTAGCGCCGGCAGAAAGGCAACCACAGCTAAGGCGCCAACTGGCCCCCCTTGGAGTAACGCCCGTCTTTATTGAACGGGCGGCTGAGTTCTCTAACATTACGCGTGATCGAGCTTTTTTCCATGTGGCTCTTCTTCCCGCGACTCTCCCGGATTCCGACTGGTGGGCCCTTTGGGGAAGCATTTCTCTACTGAATCCACGGCCGGCCATCTTGGTATATGCGCAGGCGGCTGACTTTCAACTATGGTCCGGTGTGCTCGAAGCTGGAGGGTATGACGTCATCGTTGACCCGTTCACCGACCGGGAGATCCAGGGAGCTGTGATCAGAGCAGCGGCGAGTTTCGAGGAGCGCCGCCAGAACGAACTAGGCAATGAATAACTTCGTGATCGACTGATCGCGAGCGAAAGGCAGCGATGTTCCATAAGGTGGTAGCAGCGTACAATGAGTCCCCGGAAGCAGAGCGGGCTCTCATTTCAGCCATCAAGCTGACAAAAATTATGAACGGGGAACTACAGGCCATCACCGTAATGGCGGACCTTCCCGCCTATGCAGCATTCGCCGCCGTAGCAGATCCCTCTCTACCGCAAGCGCTGAAACTAGATCGCGAGACCTTCTATCAGCGCTTGCAAGAGAAAGCCCGTGCACTTGCTCTGTCCCATGGGGTTGAGTTGCGTACTCACCTGGTCGAAGGGCATGGAGTGGAAGCCGTCGTCGAATTCTTACGCAGGCAAAAAGCGGACCTCCTGGTCATTGGACTACACCAGCGCGACTTTTACATCGCGCGGCTTTGGAGCACTGTTTATGAGTTGGCACAGGAAGCGCCCTGCAGTGTTCTCGGCGTTCATTGACAGATTAGATCTGCATTGCTAACCCGCAGTGATGGGGAGTCACAAGAAAATGACAAAGCGAATCATCATTCCGGTTGTAACTCTAGGGGTCGCGGCGCTGCTGTTGTTCGCCATCAACGGCTGCTGGAATTCATGGGAGGGCCGGGCCGGGGACCAGAAGACAGATGATGCCTACGTGCGCGCGGACATGACCCCGCTCAGTACGCGCATCTCGGGCACCGTGCGCAGCATGGACGTCAACGACTATCAACCGGTGACGCAGGGTCAACTCCTGGTCCAACTTGATGATCAGGACTATCGCGCCAAGCTGGCGGAGGCGAAAGCAGCGTTGGCGGGTGCACAAGCGGAATTGGCCGAAAACCAGGCTGCGAAGTCCGTCCAGGACGCCAAGATTCAGAACGCGGAGACTGGTATAGCCCAGGCAACCGCCGCGGTCAGCGCTGCCAAGGCGGCTATTACTGCGGTGCAACCCGCGGTCGAGCGGGCAGAACTCGAACGCAAGCGACAGCAGGCTCTGATCGCTGCACAAGCAACGACTCATCAAACGTTGGAGCAGACAGACGCCACTGCAGCCCAACTTTCAGGAACGCTGGTAGGTCAGCAGGCCAGTTTGACCAGCGCAGAAGCCGCGCTTGCCAGTAGCCACGCTACGCTCGAAGCCGCGAAGCGAGAGCGCGCCGCCCTCGATACCAAAGACAATCTCTACAAGGCGGATATTCAGGCCAAACAGGCAGACATCGTAGTTGCCGAAGTGAACCTGGGCTATACGCGCATCCTCGCGCCCACGGCAGGCGCAGTGGGAGAACGCCACGTACGCGAGGGTCAGTTGGTTTCGCCCGGGCAGGAGGTCATCGACCTGGTTAGGGGAGATGTGTGGATCCAGGCCAATTATAAAGAGACCCAGCTTACCAACATGCGTCAAGGAGACGCGGCAGACATCAGGATCGATACCTTCCCTGGAGTCGTCCTCCATGGGAAGGTGGCTGAGATTTCGCCGGCCAGTGGATCGCAATTTGCGCTGCTGCCTCCCGATAACGCCACCGGAAACTTTACCAAGGTGGTGCAGAGAATCCCGGTCAAGATCGTGCTCGACCCGGGGCATCCGCTGCAGAACATGCTTCGCCCTGGTTTCTCCGCGGAGGTTACGGTTCATGCTTCGGGCAAGAACGCTCCTTCGGAGGGCTCGCGGCCTTGAGCACTCCTCAACCCACACCCGGGCCGGCGAGTCCGGGGACCTCACCCTCGCTGATCACGACTCACCCAGTGCTCGGCGTTGCCGGCGTATTGCTTGGCGCGAGCGTTGCGACCTGTACCGGACGCTTGATGAGCGTTGGCTTGCCTGACCTGAGAGGAGCTTTGCATCTCGGCGTGGATGAGGCTTCATGGATCAACACCGCATTCAATGCATCCTTGATGTTCATCGGACCGTTTTCTGTATATCTAGGTGGCCTGCTCGGCGCCCGGCGCGTCCTGTTGGCTTGCGCGGCTTTGTTTACCCTGGTCAGCGCGGTGCTTCCCTTTGCTCCGAACCTTCCCGTAATGCTCGTCTTGCTGGTGCTCGCGGGCCTCACGGCAGGAACCTTTTACCCTCTCACTTTGTCCTTCGTTTTACGCAATCTTCCCATGCAGTACGTGCTGCTGGGCATCGCGATGTATGCCGTGGACATTCTCTTTACTACCAACTTCTCTACTTCGCTGGAAGCGTGGTACTTCGAGCACTTGTCGTGGCGCTGGATTTTTTGGAACAGCGCGGTGCTCACCCCGGTGATGATGGTTCTGGTGTATTTCGGTATCCCATGGCAGCCGTTGCCCAAGCCCAAGGAGGGGCAGCCTAAACCGAATTGGAGAGGTTTCCTCTACGCCAGCCTTGGATTGTCGCTGCTGTATACCGCCCTCGATCAGGGGCAACGCTTGTATTGGATGAACTCCGGCGTTATCGTCGCCCTCACGGTTTCTGGAATCTTCCTGCTCGCCGCAGCCGTGGTGCGCCATTTCGTCATCCCGAATCCGCTGATCAACTTCAAGTTTCTTGCCCGGCGGAACACCCTTCTGTTGAGCATAGTTCTCTTCTTTTTTCGTTTCATGATGCTGGCAACAGTGGTTAGCATCCCCAGCTTTCTTGCTTCGATTCAGGGTTATCGTCCATTGCAGGTAGGTCCGGTCTTGTTGTGGGTTGCCTTGCCGCAATGCGTGCTCGGGCTGCTCGCCATCTACCTGTTGAAGTACATCGATGCCCGGCTCATCCTGACCGCAGGCTTCGCGCTGGTGGCCATTGGCTGTCTCATGGATGCCCAGGTTACGTCGGTTTGGTCGGGCGAAAACTTTCGCCTATCGCAGGCTGTCCTGGCGGTCGGCCTGGCACTCGCATTCAACAGCATGGTGGGATCGATCGTTCTTGAAGTCATTAATACGGGAGCGCTCACTCGCCCCGTCGACGTTCTCACCTTCGCCGGTTTTTTCCAGACGGTCCGGCTCTTCGGTGGCGAATCCGGCAGTGCGTTGATGGGGCATTTCATTCCCACGCGAGAACAGTTCCACTCCAATATTCTCGGTCTCGGGGTCGGGCTTGGCCAGACGGCTACTGATCAACGGCTACACGGCCTGACAGCAGGGATGGCTAGCCAATCGCCCGGCTTAACCATCGCCGCCGGACGGGCCGGCGAGATCCTCAACCTGCAAGTCAGGCAGCAGGCGTTCACGCTGGCCATCGCTGACAGTTTCCACCTGGTAGCGTTGGGCGCTATCTGTTGCTTGATTATCGTGGCCTGTATGGAAACTGTTCCCACCCAATATCGCCAGGTCGTACGGGCCGTCGCCGAACCCGCCTGAAACGAGTTGGGCCCTGAAGGATATGCATATGTGGCTGAAGATAACGATGCGCTGCTCACCCCGATTACTACTACGGATGCTTGTCTACATCCTGTGGCTGACGCCAATTTCCAGAACTGCTCGAGCCCAGCAAACGGGTGCTATGCACCTTACTCTTCCCCAGGCTATCGATCTCGCCCTCAAGCAGAATCGAAGCCTCGGTCTGGCACGGTTGAGCGTTACCGACACCGAGCACAAGAAACAAATTGCCCGCTCGGACTATTTCCCCCATATCAAGAATGAATCCAGCGCACTGCACCTTACCGAATTTGCTGGAGTGGAGATTCCCGCCGGAGCCTTTGGCAATCATCCGTCCACGGGAGCGATCCCGGGAGAAACCTTGTTCCTCGATCAGGGATTGCTTACCACGTATACCAGCGGCACAGGACTGACTCAACCATTCACGCAAATGTTCAAAATTCGTGAATCCAACCGTGCTGCCACTGCCGATATCAATCGTGCAAAGATTCAGGTCGATCAGGTTGAGGATGACGTAGTGCTCAAAGTACGGCAGGTGTACTACGAACTGCTGATTGCCCAACTGAAAAAAGAGGCTGCGGTCGAGGAAGTAAATGCGAGCCAGGTCAAAGATCAGGAGGCTCAGGATGAGGTCCGGAACGGTAGCGCGCTGCAGGCCTCCGCTCTGGAAAGCCTCGCCGGACTGCTGGAGGCCAAGCAGGAGGTTCTGACCGAAACGCTGCAGATTCACTCGCAATCGTTTGCGCTGAACGATTTGCTTGGGCTCCCGTTGGAAACGCAGCTCGAGCTCGATAGCGATTCATCCATTGGGACATTAACTACGCCCACGCGTGAGGAGTGTATCCGGATCGCCCAGGACCAGAGTCCCGAGATTCGTTCCGCGGTGCAGGCTGTGGTGAAGGCGAAGGCCGGGCTCGCGGCCGCGAAAGACGCTTATATTCCCGACATTACCGGGCTGGCACGTTACAGCTATCAGAGCGGGATTCCATTCCTGGTTCACAACTTCGGCACCTTTGGGGTCAATTTCAGTTACGACCTGTTTGACGGGGGCCGCCGGCCGGCCGAGGTCAAGGATTCGCGGACGCTCCTCTCCGAGGCTGAACTCAATCTCGCCAAGGTAAAGGACGAGGTTGCCGTGCAGGTGGAAACGGCTTACGACAAGGTAGAGCAATTGCAGAACATGGTGGGAGTCGCGGAGCAGGCTTTAAAGGTCAGGGTCGAGCTTGCCCGGCTATCCGACCGGCAGTTTGAACAGACCGAGGCCTTGGCATCCGCTCGCTCCGAGGCACACTCCAAGGTAGCCTCGGCAAAGGCTTCGTACCTTGAAGCCACGCTGGGACTGTCGCTGGCGCAGGCTGACCTCAAGCGCACAATTGGCCAGCTGCCGCGCTAAGCTAACTGATCGCGCGGGTCTGCAGATTGACGGTGACGGTGTCATCCGGGGTCTTGGTCACTCCACCGTCGCTCTCCGGATGAAATTCGATGGTCAGCGTCTGCGCATTCACCACCACCCGCAAATAACCGAAGTCCGTGTCGTCATAACTCTCCAGAGTTAACGTGTCGTCAATCTTGTAGGGCGTGCGGTATGGTCCTCGCATGGCCGACAGCGGGGAATGGCCGCCGCATCCTGCGACGATATAAGGAGTCTGCATGTTATTTACGGTCCGCGTGAAGCGCTGGTAATTGTGTGCGTGCCCGGAAAACAGGGCATGCGGCCACACGCCTGCTGTTTTGCAAGCACTATCGATATCCGCCAGCATCTGGGGGCTTCCCCCGTGCGTTGAATCGCCCGTAAAGGGTGGATGATGCACGGCGATGATCACTGCCCCGGCGTAGTTCTCGCTTTTGACGCGCTTCAACGCTGTGGTGAGAAATGTAATCTGCCGCTCATCGAGAGAATTTGTTCCGCCCTGGCTTGAGATCACGCCCGGATCTTCCAGCACATTGCTGTAGAGTCCCAGGATGCGCACGAATGGGGCATCGAAGGTGAAATAAACTCCAGGCTGGATCATCGTCGTGCGCAGCAGTCCTCCTTCATCGGGGGACGGCGCAAAACTGGGCGCACAGAAATTTTGCAGAAAGGCCTGCAATGTAGGTGCTGGATCCGCCGCATAGACTACGCCGTCGTGATTGCCGGGTATGGCGACAATGGGCGCTGGATAATTCCGAAATGGCTCGTAGAACTGATCGTAGTAGTACTGGGCTTCGCCAAAGTAGTAAACCACGTCTCCAAGATGAAAGAAGAAGGACGGTACATCGGCGCTATTCTCCTCCTGGAAGTCTGAGACCATCTTGTCCGCCACCAGGGACTGCGTATCGGGGCCGCTGACGCTGCCGGTGTCACCAACGGAATGGAAGACGATTTGTTTCTCCTGCTCGATGGCCGCTACCTTTGCCGGGCCTGCATTCCCATACGTTTGGGCAAGCGTGAGGATCGGCTCCACTGCGCCACCCACCGGTTGGGGAACGGGTTCGAGATTGGCAATTTCCGTGTAACTCTGATCCGTCACTGGATCTTTGAAGGTTGTCGGATCGGGAGATGGCTGTGGTTGAGCGAAGACCGGTTCTTCCATGGTGATTTGCTTCCTGGGCCCGCTTTTTTTGCCGCGTGGGGGAGTGTTTGCCATTGATTTTTCCTGCACAAAGAAGTGCCCCTTCAGGCTAGCTGTTCTGTTTGCCGGGGACAACAATGGTGCTTCAACGGGGCACGCGTTTCATGACATTTTCACCTTTGCGGTACTCGCGGGTTTAGAATGACTGCTTTTTGCCCATTCTTGCTGTATTGTCGTCGATTAGGCAAAGGAGACTTGCGTGACGGGAATCATCACGGGAATTGGGTGGCACATGGTTGGGGCCGCGTCAGCCGCGTCGTTCTATGCACCCATCAGCAAGGTGAAGCGGTGGACCTGGGAATCCACCTGGGCGGTGGCCGGCATATTCTCCTGGGTCTTACTCCCTATTTGCGTCAGCGCCATCCTGCTTCCAGATATGCGAACGTTCTACGCATCGTTGGATGCATCCGTCGTCCTGAGGACTTTCCTGTTTGGCTGTATGTGGGGGGTCGGCAACGTGAGCTATGGCCTCACCATGCGCTATCTGGGCATGTCGCTTGGTATCGGAGTTGCCATCGGTGTCACCCTGGTAGTGGGCACGCTGATTCCACCGCTCATCCACGGCCAGGGTGGCGAACTTGTAAGTACGCGTGGTGGCCTGCTCACGCTATTGGGGGTCGCCGTCGCACTATGCGGCATTGTCATTGTGTCCATAGCCGGGCATCGCAAAGAGATCGCTCTGGGCGCGGAAATTCGCGAATTCGATGTGAAGAAGGGGCTGCTGTTGGCTGTTATGTGCGGTATCTTCTCCTCCGGCATGTCCTTTGCCATGGATGCCGCCAGACCCATTCAAGCCTCAGCGATTGTGGTAGGGGTTAAGCCCCTATACGCTGCGCTCCCCAGCTACGTCATCATCATGGGGGGAGGAGGACTGGTCAATTTTGCATATTGTTTCAGCCGGCTCATCTTCAAGAGGGAACTTTCCCTGAAAGCCGACCTGGCTTTGCCTGGGGCGACGCTGTTAAAGAACGGATCGCTCGCCGCCACGGGGGGCATCATGTGGTATCTCCAG
Source organism: uncultured Acidobacteriaceae bacterium (assembly GCA_963721125.1). Lineage (GTDB taxonomy): Bacteria > Acidobacteriota > Terriglobia > Terriglobales > Acidobacteriaceae > PALSA-350. Next base: position 48,298 of record CAVRHZ010000004.1, read on the forward strand.
TTTTTCTTCTACGCGTGGGGAGCAGCCAGCATCCCTGCCAGCTATGCCTATGTGAACTGGATGCTGCACATGAGCGGTTATGTTCTATTTGGCGGCCTCGTAGGGCTTGCGCTCGGCGAATGGGCAGGTGTGGGCTCCAAGCCGGTACGCCTGCTGTGGGCCGGGATGGTGGTCATCATCGTGGCGGCCAACATTGTCGGCCTCGGCATGGCCTCGTAGTGAAAGCCAAACTCCCACAGAATCGTCATCCTGAGACGCTGTGACTTTTGGCTGCTTCATCGTCAACAACCGCTGGGTGCCCCATTCAAGCCCGGTTTTGGCTTGAGTGGGATACCACGGCACTCACCTAACGATTCTTTCAGCCACTAGCTAATTCCCCATGGACGCACCACCCTCCACTTTGTCATCCCGACCGAAGCGAAGCGAAGTGGAGGGACCTGCGGTGCGCCCCGGCTCCCACACAAAGGTCTCCGTTCCGTTAGTTCTCCCACAAAATCGTCATCCTGAGAGGCTGTGACTTTTTTGCGTTTTCGTGTTTTGGCACGTCCGGCAGCCTGTCTTGAACCCTCCAACTTCTTGAACCCTCACACAGAATCGTCATCCTGAGCGAAGCGCCTCACAGATCGATCCCATGACAAAGCCCTTGTGGCGCGGAGTCGAAGGACCCCGGCGATGCTTACTTTACCCATCATGCTCGGAGCTTTTCAACCACCGGGCCCGGTACAGCTTTCCCCAGGGCCGAAAATCAAAAACTCGCTAGCATCCTGCTTTGTCCGGCGTTCACCCAACGATCTCGATCTCCAGCCGATCCCCTTCATGGAGTTGAACCAGGTCTGCAAAGTACACCCTGGCCTGCTCCTTGTTCTTCTCCACGCGCGCGCTTATTTTCTTGCCGCCCACCGACGCAGTAGCCCGCGACCCAGGCGCGGCCACCGTGCATGATTGGCATGGCAAACTGCCGGCCAGCGTCAGAATCGTGAAACCCACTCCACCGGATTGCGTACGCTTCAGCGTAAAGGTTCCCCAACCTGTGCCCGTCGCCCAGAAACAATGAAAGTTCTCGTGTGGCAGTCGCGGAAGCGCCATCACATGGGCACGATCCCCTTCATAGTGAAATCCGCTCAAAGCCACAACGCTTGACCACGAAGACATAGCCCGGGCATAGTGATGGCCGCACTCCGCCTCATCCCAGGGGTTGCGCTTGACCCCGTCAAAGCGAGCCCGCAGATTCTCGACATACTCGATCCCCTGCGGAATCATGCCGGAATAAAACATCAGCGCCGCGGTCGAGTGCTCCAGGCCAGTCCACGCCTCGGCGTAATACGGAAATGGAATATGAGGACGAGGCGCCTTCCCGTAATCGCAAACCACCACGGCAGCTTCATTATTCAGTGCATACGTGCGCTGCACAGTGTCATGGTCCACCAGGCTGCGCTTGTAGTTGTAGCGATAAATCGATCCCAACGTGCTACGCACGTGCTCTGGGGAAACCAGTGGCCCCAACCCAGCTATATCCGCAAGGTACTGTCCCAGGAGCTGATCGATCAGGCATCCCTCGCCAACTTGATACTCTGGCTGTTCCGTATTCTCGCTCCCCATGCCGCTGCGTAGCTGGGGCAAAATCTGGTCCGGGCGGAAGCCGCGAATCTGCTGGATATAGAACTCATTGCGAAATAGATTGCCGTCAATCCAGCGGCTGCCCATCTCGAACAGTCTGCGATACTCATTCGCCGAAGCATCATCGCCCGCGGCGCGCCCCATCTCTTCCGCTGCCCGCAAGGCCCCCAGGTAGTAGATCCCGCAGAGAGGATTAGGGCCGTAGAACTCAACGTCATAGGTATTGTGCTGCACACCATCCAAGACACCATCACGGTTCGCATCCCAGCCTCCGGGGGTCCAGGCGAACTCTATGGCCTTCTTCACGCGCGGCCACATGGTCTTGAGCCACGCCTGATCTCCGCTAAGCTTCCAATCCAGATAAGCGTGCATGATCTGGCCCATTTGCCCATCTGCCGCTGCGATGTGGTATCTCTCTTTGCCGTCCGGAAGCAGCTGGCGAAAACGCATGCCGCCTTGATCGTCCATGCTGTAGCCGAAGGCGGCCTGGCGCAGCGATCGTGCGTACGAAGGAAAGAGGAACGCCGTCGCCGTCTCGTAGTTCCACACATGGGTGCAATTTCCAAAGCAGCAGCCCCGCTGATCATCGGAACCCTCGAAGCCGTGGAATTCGCCATCGGCCGTGCGGAAGCAGGTGGTCGTCGCCAGCGTGGAGAGGTTAGCGCTCGCCGCCTCCTTAACCGCCGCGGGCAGGGTGCTCGCGGCAAATGCATTAGCAAAGGTGCGCGTGCGAGACTCCAGCGACTTGAGATTCGTCGCTGTATATTCGGCCACCTCCCACGCATCTTTGAAGCGCGTGGCGTAGTAGTTGCCGATGATGGTCTTCCCCTCGCCCGGGGGAAAGTCCCATCCACACCACTCCGGAGTCCGGTTGGGGAAATGCCAGGCTAACAGGAAGGTGAATTCCGCTGACCCTCCAGCAGGGATCGATCTCTGCTGGCAAAGTGCGCCTACCGCGCTGGGGGTTGCCGGCTCCTGCAGCAGTTCGCCATCCTGCGAAAACGCATCCCAAAACAGCATGGGCGAATTCCACCAGCGCCCTCGCGGCCAGCCCCGCCAATGCGTGGTCCGCGCCTCCTGATTGGAAATAACCGCGAGGGCAAAGCTGCCTTGCATCGGGTCGCCGGTGGGCACGCTGGGATTGGTCATCAGGAGACCTTCCAGCCCGTTCGCGGTGCGGTACTCATTCCTGCGCGGGTCCTGCGGGTCACGTGCCTGGTCCGTTCTGGACGGGGCCTTCACCGGGTTGTCGATGGAAAACGAAATGCCGACGCTGGTGCTGGAACGCGCCGGGTTGGTCACGCGATAGCGCAGGATTGCGACCGGCAGGCCTGAGGCGTCAGGATCATGCGGGATGAACGGCGAAAAAGCATCCAGCTCAATATGGACCGGCAGGCTGGGATCTTTGAAGCGTAGGTGCGCCAACGGGTATTGCGCGGTAAATTCAGCAGTCGCGATGCGGCTTAATCCCGGTGAATTGTTCGAGCCCAGGCCATCCTGGCCCTCATACGGCGGCAAAATGCGCGCTTCCAGAACCCGCGTGATGGGCTTCGCGTCCCCGGCTTTGATCCAGATCGCGGGAAACGCGTATGGCGGTGAAAAGCCTTTGTTCGGCCGATTGAAGATCTCCCAATCGCGCAGCTGGCCTCGCCCTCCGAGGGCCAGGCTTCCCGAGCCCACGCCGCCTAGCGGGAAGGCCAGCATCTTGAGCTGTTCGCCGGTGAAGACGCGGGGAAAGGAGATCTTTCCTGCGGCTTCGCGTGTTTGCGGCGTCGAAGTCTCCGCCTCTGCGAACGGTGACCAGTGGGGAATTTGCGTGGTAGCGCCGATCGCGCCTGCAGCCTGCTTAAAAAAATCCCGACGTCCGATTCGATACTTGCCGGCCATTGACCCCTCGCACGTGTGATTCTTGCAGACCTAGTGTAGTCGCGCGACGCGTCGATCGACTTCGCTGGATACTTTGCTCATATCGTTTTTCTGCAAACGGTAGGTGTCCACCAACAGGTCCCCGCCGACATACACTTTGGAGAGGTTCATGGCATTGCAAGCCAGCACCACAGCGGCATAAGGATCGACGATAGGTCCGCGCTCGACCAGTTTAGGGTCGACAACAATCATGTCGGCAAACTTACCCACTTCAAGGCTGCCCACCTTGTCGGCTACCCCAAGAACCTCCGCGCTCCCCATGGTATGGAAGCGCAATACGTCAATCGGCTGAAGAATTTTGGCGCTTTCATATTTCGCGCGGATTACGTAAAGCCCCATGCGCATATTCTCGAAGGGATCCGGCAGATCCGAACTCCCTTCGCCATCAACCCCCATGCCCACTTTGATGCCCATCTTGCGATATTTCGGAATGTCGGCGATGCCGGATGCCAGCCGGCCATTCGACATAGGGTTCCATACCATTCCCGAGCCTGAGGCCGCCACCACCTTCAAGATGGCATCATCGGGATGGATGAAGTGCCCGAAGCTCACATTCGGGCCCAGGATGTTGACCGCGGTAATGTATTTGAAATTGTCGCGCTGCGCCTGCTGGTTCACTGGAGATTCCAGGTAGTGAATCTCCGAGTAGAGATGGTAATCGCGCAGAAACGAAGCATCGAGTTGCAGAGCCTGCGGAGTGGTGACCCACCCGGAGTATGCCATCTTCAGGACGGTCGGGCGGGACATATCCTTTTTGGCATAAGCAAGAAATTTCTCCAGGTTAGCGCGGCGAACCTGCGGGGTTGAGTTGCCTGATGGCTCGTAAGAATGAATGAAGCGCATTCCGGAGTCGAGCTCCGCTCGCCATTGATATTCCTCAAAAGCCTCGTCATCTTTGCGCGCATAGGCGAAGTTGTAAACGGAGGTGATTCCGTGAACCAGGTGATCGAGCGCGCCTTCCAGGGTAAACCAGTAATAGTCTTCGGGCCGGGTCCCCAGCTCTCGGGTTTCCAATGCCTCCACCCAGCCCGTCATGGCGGGGTATTGGTAGACATATTGGTCCGTAGCCAGCCCGCGAAAAGCACTCTCCGACAGATGACTGTGCGCAGAGATGAAGCCAGGCAGAACAAACTTTCCTGTGGCGTCGTAGGTGGTCTGCGCCTGCGTGCCCGGAGGCGGGTTGCCCTTGCCGATGGCTTTGATCTTTCCGTCGTTGCCCACCAGGATGTAGCCGACGAACGGCTCCGTCTGCCCGGGTTTCATGGTCATGTTCGTACCGTTGACGATGAGCAACTTATCCACGGCGAATCCGCGGTGAGGGCACAACAGAATAGCCAGGATAGTTGCACAAACAGAGCCCCAGCGACCGGGAAAGATCATTTTCTCGGATCCTCCATAGTTAGTTCGGCCACAGTGCTGCCACTGAAGCGTTTTGCTACTCAGGGCCCAGTGTGATTTGTTCGCCTGCAGGGGATATAGAGTACCACCACGCCTACCGAAAGCCCGGCTGATTCGTTATCGATGCGCGGATCTGGAACGACCCGGCATCCAATGCGTTCAAAAGCAGCAGAGGATCTAGGCGCGCGTACGTAGGGCAGATTTATTTCGCTTTTGCGTCAACGTCGCGCTTCCGGATGACACCCGGGCGGTGGACTCCCGAACGACGAGTTCCGGTTCCATGATCACCTTTGGAGCGTAAGGCGCTTTGGGGTGGTTGATTCGATTCAGCAATGCTTCCGCGCCCGCCTGACCCATGGCCCGGAGGGGTTGCCGAATGGTGGTCAGGCTGGGAATGCCGAAGGGTGCGCTGAGTACGTCGTCGAAGCCGATCACGGAAACGTCTTGCGGCACCCGGAGCCCAGCCTCGTGCAGCGCACGGATGGCGCCGAAGGCAGCGATATCGTTGAAGGCAAAGAGCGCGGTGAAATTCCTTGTATGCGACAACAGGGCCTTTACCGGGCCATACCCCAGGGCGGGGGACCAACTATTCTCGGTCAGCTTGATCAGCAGCTCCTGGTGAACCTCAATCCCGAAGGCGCGGGCCGTTTCCATAATCTCCCGCCAGCGATGGTCGGTGTCGACCGTCTGCTCCTGACCTTTCATGAACGCTACTCTGCGGTGTCCCAGGTCTGCGAGATGCTTGAGTGCGAAATAAGCGGCCTGCTTGTGGTTCAGCTGGATGTTAGTTACTCCGGTAATATCCTGGTGGCCCGAGATGGAGACGATCGGCACCGAGACCTGCGGCGGAGTCGGGGTATTCACCAGGAGCAGCCCATCCACAGACCGTTCGAGCAACATCCGCGGGTATTCCTCCAGCAATTCCGGTTGCCAGTAGTGCGCCGCCATCAGGTAGAAGTATTTCGCGGCCATCAGGTACTCTTCCACGCCGTTCATTACCAGCGTGAAGTAGCCCTCGCTCATTTCAGATACCAGCACCCCGACCGACATGCTGCTCTGCTTGCGCAGTGAGCGCGCGAAGTAATTGGGTCGATAATGCAACTCGCTGGCCGCGTCCAGGATCCGCTTCCTGGTGGCAAGCGGAATCGCCTGTGCAGCCGGCGCATCGCTAACGACCACGGATACAGTCGTCAGCGAGAGCCCAAGGTGGCTCGCCAGGGTGCGCAGGGTTACCGGTCTATCCTTTTCGGGTGCTCGTTTCAAGGGCACGACGGAGTGTTGCATTCTTGATCGTAGGTTGTCAAAAGGGAAATATTTAGTAGGTTCTGCCTACTCCATCCTTCTGGCGGCCCGCCCGCAAGCAACCGAAAACAAAGCACTTGGGAGCCCTCCGGTCGCGCAGCAGAAACGTTTTAGTGGCCGACATTTGGCTTGGCGGTGGGTCTGCATGAGAAACCGGAATAGAAACCGCAGGTCCCTCCACTACGCTTCGCTCCGGTCCCACGGCAAGCCGGGGCAGGCGGGATGACAATTCTGTGGGACGATTAACAGCCATTCGTCCCACCGCTTTTGAGACCCCCTCCCTGAGACCCGCTCCCTGCAGCACAATAGTCATCCCGCCTGCCCCGGCTTGCCGTGGGACCGGAGCGAAGCGTAGTGGAGGGACCTGCGGTTTCTATCCGGTTCTCACGCAGATCCCATAGGCTCCAAGGAGCGGATTGGCACTGGCGGCTCTAAAGGGCTTTTCCCCCCGCATAAGTGCGGGGCTCCCACCAAAGAATCGCTGGTGCACGCAATGCTCGTTCTTTTGTAACTATCAACTTACTCCAGTAAGTTGATCTAACTGAGGGATAAGTCGTCTGTTGCAAAGCACCCGCCTTCTTGCTCACTGGACTCGTTGGCCGAACCTGATCCTCGAATCTAATTTGTCACTTGATCAAAAACACTTCATCGACGATTGAAACTATTCAGGCCCCCATTCCGTCGCTCCGTCCCCGGAAGACCTCAGATTCCCTTTAAAGAAACGATTCTTCTATCGGTCGTCACCTTGACAGTCGTATGCTGCGTTCGATACTCTCCGTGACGGTCGATCACGCGTCTCCCGCAAGTTGTGAAATCGATGGATCGACGAAAGACCTGCCAACCCGCTGGTGCGGAGTGAGGCAGTAAAGACAATAAAGTTCACGTTGTTCGCCCTTTGGAGGAAATATGTTCTGCAAGAAGTTGTGGCAGAGTCCTGCCTTTCACCCGGCGCAAATACTGCTTTCGAATCCCAAAACTAAAAATGAACGGGCCAATCCTCTGATAGGGCCAGGTCTATTCCTCCGTCTCGCCCTGGTGGCACTGCTCGCGGTGTTTTTTCCCGGCGCTAAGCTCCAGGCTCAGACCGGACAGATTACCGGCACTGTGGTTGATCCCTCGGGAGCCGCTATTCCAGGGGCCCACGTTCAAATCATTAACCAGGGGACCGGAGCCGAGACGCGTGATACGACCGCGGATGCTACGGGTACATTCCGCGCGCTGAACGTGCCGCCTGCCACCTACAGAATCAAAGTAACCGCACCTGGTATGGAGGAACTCGATCGCGACGGCGTGGTGCTTGACCAGGATCAGAGCCTCGGTTTAGGGCAGTTAGCCTTGACGCTGGGGCAGGCCACGCAAACCGTGACCGTCAGTACCCAACAACCCCTGATAGACACCGCGACTTCAAACAATTCACAAGTCATCGACCAGCGGCAGGTCGTCGAGCAGCCTCTGAACGGCCGCGATTTTGAGTCGCTGATGACGACTTTGCCCGGCGTAGTAACCAACAACAATTCTCAGTTCCGCCTGGTTTTCAACCAGACGGATGACTTTTATGTCAACGGCATGCGCGGCACCGCAAATAACTTCTTTCTCGACGGCGTGATCAACACCGATGTGGGTGCCAACGACGGCGAATATACAAACCTGAGCATTGACGCCGTAGGTGAATTCAAGACCCTTACCGGAAACTTCAATGCGGAATATGGCCGCAGCCCCGGGGTTATGATCCTCGTCAACACCAAGAGCGGCGGCCAACGCTTCCACGGCACGGCCTACGAGTTCAACCGCAATACGGATTACAACGCCAACGACTGGTTCAGCAACCATGATGGTTTGCCGCGAGCGAATTTAAAATTTAACCAATTCGGCGGCAATATCGGCGGCTATATTCCGATTCCAAAAATCTCTCCCAGAAACAACAAGAGAGCATTCTTTTTCTTCAACTATGAGGGAACCCGCGCCAACCGCCCCAATGGTTCTACCTACTACACCATGCCGCAGCCGTCCATGCTTGGCATCGGCACTCCAAACGGAGCGGCCGACCTCGCGCCCGTGTATCGCCCAGGCAATCTGTGCGATCTAAATGGAACGGCTAATACCTGCACCCCGATTCGCGACACCAATGGCAACCTGGTGCAGAACGGTCAGGTTTTTGTCCCGGGCACGATCAAGTACAACCAGTACGGCGAGGTGCAGACGGGTACGCCTTACCCCGGGAACATCATTCCTGCTTCGCAATTCAACAGCCAGTACGCTGCGATGATCAAGTACTTTACCCCGGGCTACCGTGGAACTTTCAATCATCCCACCTACAACAATGGGTTTGGCGATGAGCAACAGATCAACTTTCAAGACACATACCAGTTCTATAAGAATCAATATGTGGCTCGCGTCGACTTCAACATTGGGCCGAAGGCCAATGCCTTCTTCCGCTATGTGGATGACCGCCAGCAGGAGAGCGACGGCTATGGCATCTTCTCAGGGAATAGCTTCCCGGTCTTGCCCCAGTATCGCAAAAAGCCCGGCAAAAGCTTTGCATGGAGCTTAGTGAACGTCATCTCCCCAACTCTGACTAATGAAGCCACGGTTGGTTGGCTCCATTTGACGCAGGAGGTCAACATTGTCCAGGGTACCTCTCCGTCTACCTACAACAAGACCGACGTTGGCTTTACCTACGATGACATCTACCCGTCGACCAATACCCTTAATCTCGCCCCCAATCTCAACACCGGTGACGGGTACATCAACATCAGCCCCTTTCCTTCCGGCTGGCTTTCTACCGGCAATACTGTAGTTGCCACGGATGACGTGACCAAGATCCTGGGCAGCCATGTGATCAAGTTCGGTCTGTTCGCCGATCTCAATGAAAATGGCCAGGAGGGAACCTGGCAGGAAAATCCGGCATTCAATTTTGGCGCCAGTAACGAAAACCCATTCAATAGCAATTCGGGCATTGGCAACACGCTTCTCGGGAACTACACCACTGTTAGCCAATCGAACATCTTCGCTTACGGCCATTTCCACTTTTTCCAATATGAAGGCTATGTGCAGGACACCTGGAAAGTAAGCCCGCGGCTAACGCTCGACTATGGTCTGCGTTACGAATTCATCGGGCCCACTTATACGGTCTCGCCTTACCACGCTTACTACTTCAGTCCCCCTGCCTACAATCCAGCCAATGCGGTGACCATCAATACCGCTTCAAATATTCCTGGCCAAGCTCCGACCCAGGGATCCATCATCCCGGGTTCGGGAAACCCCTACAACGGCATGGTTCAGGAGGGTACGCCCGGCTTTCCCAAAGGCGGCTTGAATTTCCGGTGGAACAACTTTGGTCCCCGCCTTGGCTTTGCTTATGATGTTTTCGGGGATGGCAAGACAGCACTTCGCGGCGGCTTTGGCATCTTCTATGAGCGCTACGAACAAAACGTCTTTAACTTCTCCAGTGTGAGTAACCCTCCCACCGTCTACACGCCGACCATTTATGGCGGCAATATCGGCACTCTCTCCCCCTCGCTGGTCAACGGTACACCTCTCACTCCGTCCTCGGGCGTCCTGGGCACGGACCAAGCGGGTCAGATCCCCACGACTTACGGTTACAACCTCGGCCTGCAGCGCGAGCTACCCTATAACCTGGTCTTCGACATCGGCTATGTCGGCAACACCAGCCGCCATCAGATGTACAACCAACAGCTGGAGCAGTTACCGCTGGGGACTACTACCAACACCAATATCCTCTCCACCGTCAACAACGTAACCAACGCTATCCTGCCTTACAAGGGTTATAGCACCATCTTTTTCAATCGATTCGGAGCGAGCAGCTCTTACAACGCATTACAGGTCAAATTGTCCCGCCGCTTCAGCAGCACTCTGACCATTAACGCAGACTACACCTGGGCAAAGGCGATCGACCTGGACGACGTCGATAATGACCAGAATGCTTTTCCTGAATACACGAACCTGAAACCGTTCTATGCTCCTGCCGGTTTCGATCGCCGGAACGTCTTCAACATTCAGTACGTTTACAACCTGCCAAGTTTCAAGAACTCCAATAAATTGGTGCAGCTTACCGCGGGCGGCTGGGAGTGGTCTGGGGTCACCCAGTTCTGGGGGGGTACTCCTTGCCTGAGCGGCGGCGGAACGGGCGCAACCACGAACGATACATGCGATCTGTTCTCCAGCGGTAACCTGGGCACAGGGGGTGGACAGCAAAACCCCGGCGCCTCGGTAACTGGTGCCCAGCCATTTGGCCACATCCGTCCGGACTACATCGGCGGTCCCATCATCGCGCCCCACAATCACAACGTGCCGGCCGGACAATTCCCCATGTGGTTCAACCCGGGAGCCTTTGCTACACCGGCCAACGGCAGTTACGGCAACTTCCGCCGCAACTCCATTTATGGGCCAGGAGTGGATAACTGGAACATGTCGCTGTTCAAAAACTTCAACTTCACCGAAAGCACGCGCATTCAGATACGGTTCGAGGCCTATAACGTCTTCAACCATACGCAGTGGGGAACCGTCAACAACGGCCTGTCTTCGCCATCACCGGGAGTTCCTTTCTCCGGCGCCAATGCGGGCAGCTCCGGACAGATCACCTCAACGCGCGATCCCCGCCTGTTGCAACTGGGGGGTAAGTTCTACTTCTAAGGCTGCTGCCAACTCGAGAGGCGGATCCATCTGTGATGGGTCCGCCCTTATTTTTGTCTTAAACTGGTGAAGAAGACCTCTTCATGAAACTTTTTGTATCCGCCTTTGCAATCGCCCTTTTCTTCGCCCCAGTTGCGTTAATGGGCCTAAGTTCGGATACAGCGAAACAAGCCTTTGAGTCTGCGACTCAGGCTTTGCATGCAGGCGACTATCCGGCGGCCGAAGCGGGTTTCAACAAGGTTCTGAGACTCGACCCGCGCAATGTGAGCGCGCTCGCCAACCTCGGTGTGTTGTATGCAAAAACCCATCGTTATGGAAAGGCGATCGAGGCGTACCAGCGCGTTCTCGAAATTAGCCCTCAGCTGCGCGAGATTCAGCTGGATCTCGGCCTCGCCTACCTGAAGCAGGAAGATTACGAGCGCGCATTGCCCTATTTCCGGCAGTTGCACGAGCGATCGCCCGACGATCACCAGGCCACGATGCTATTGGCGACATGCCTCACGTTCAGTGGACATCCCGATCAAGGTCTCGGCTTGCTGAAGCCATTGACCGAAAAGGAGAATCCCGACTCCGCGGCACTGTACCTTCTGGGCGTGGCTTATGCGCGGGCCGGACAGGCGCAAGCCGCCCAGGAGGTATTTACGAGGCTCTTTGCCGACAGCGCGACTCCGGCGCAAGCCAATTTTCTGCTGGGCCACGCCTATTACGACGGAGCCCAATTTCGCGAAGCCGAGCAGGCCTACCAGGCCGTGCTGCAGGCCGACCCGTCATTTGCCGGGGCTCATCGCGAACTGGGCAAGGTATACATCAGCCTGCAGAAGAACGTCGACGCGGAAAAGCAATTGAAACAAGCGATCGAGGCTGACCCGCAGGATGCCAGCGCCCTATATTTTCTGGGCGCGCTTTTGGTCCAGTCACAGCGGTATCAGGAAGGCCTGTCCTATCTTGAAAAAGCGCAGCATATGACCCCTGATTCATGGGCCACCTATTTCTATATGGGCAAAGCGCAATTTCAACAGCATGATACGGCGGCCGCCGTGCGCCTGCTCCGCCAAGCCGTAGAGATGAATCCTGAAGACCCGGGATCGTTTTACCTACTCGCACGTGCCCTACGCTCCGAGGGACATACGCAGGAGGCAAACGCCGCGATGCAACGCGTGGTGCAACTGCATACCTCCTCGCTGGACGCGGAGAAACATGCCCTCAAGGACGCCGGCGTCGTCGGTGCTCGCTAACGCGTGGCTCCCAACCCACCCGTCCAGTTCCTACCGGCTTGTTCCAGGAGATGAATCCTGCCGGGTTGCTACGGGTGCAGCACCAGGGTTCTTTCCAGCCGGAAGGTCATCGCTGTCTCGGCTGGAACGCTGATTTCTTTTCCCCGGGTGAATAACTGGGTCAGCGCTCCGCCTCCGGCCCCTGCAAGGGCGCCAATACCGGCGCCTTTTCCTCCTCCGAAAACCGCGCCCATCAATGCCCCAATGCCCGCCCCACCACCGGCATATTCCGCCGTGCGGCGGTTAGCCCCGAGGCCGCTGCGATTGCTTTCCGTCACCGAAGACGTATCAACCCGGTATTTTTCCCCGTGAATCTCAACCGAGTAGAGATCCAGGACCAACTCCGGGCTGTGCACTGCTCCTCCGCTGCGGACGTTGCTTACCACTAACTGCGGCGTGTGTGCCGCCTGGAATGGCGATGCTGCCGTTGCTCCCGTACACGTCCCCCTGGATCGTTGCAGGATAGAGTTGGCCAGACGAGTCGTGGCCCGACCTGATGGAATCCGACGTAAGGACCACGATGTCTGTGCCTTCAGGAATGACCACCGTCGGAATATGGTGCGCCGCAGCGGGAGCCGGCGATCCGGTGAGGACAAGAGAGCTGACGTCGCGCAAGGGAAACTGATAATCGATGCCCCCGCTCCCTTCAAAGGCAATGACGTCGCCACCATTTAATTGGCCGGAGTAAGTTCTCCCGTTGCGTAAGGTGAGGTGATCGGCAGCATTCGAGAATACAAGCGATTGCACGTCGCCAACCGGCACGTCATAGTGAATGCCCTGGTTATCAGTGAACGAGAGGGTACCATTTCCCGCGGGCGTGTAGTGTCCGGAGTAGCTGGTGCCATCGTGCAAAACAATAATGTCCGCGTTTGCAAAGACGGTAGTGCAGAGCAACGCCCAAAGTATCACTTGCCACTTCAGCAGTTTCATTCCGCTCATCCCTCGTAACCAGAAAAGGTTAGCGTAAATAGCCAAAGGACAAAGAACAATTTTTTGTCACGATCACGAGGCAGATGGAACAGCTCGAGCCCGCTTAGAAAAGAAGCTTAAGCCCAAACTGAATCTGCCGCGAAGTCGTAGACGTTGCACTCACCACCCCGGCAGTTGCTGACGGCTCAACTTCTGCCGTCGGCGTCTTTGGAGTGGGACCGGAACTGAAGACCACCGGGTTCGGTGTGGTGAAGTTAGCGCGGTTAAGCACGTTGAAGAACTCCGCACGAAATTGTGCGTGAAGCCCTTCGTGGATCGTCGTGTTCTTTACCAGGGCCAGATCCAACTCCGCCAGGCCGGGCCCGGTGAGCGTGTCGCGGCCGACATTTCCAAATGTTCCCGGGTACGGTGCAGTGAATGCAGCGGGATTGAACCACTGCGAGACTGTCTTGGAATAAAGCGAGCCATGAAAATTGGGAGCCAGGTTAGGGCGGACCGGGTTGCGTGTGTCCCCGCTGCCGGTCGGGTTGTAGCCGAGCTGCGGTGACAGCGGGAAACCGCTCTGTAGCGTGGCGATACCGCTTACCGACCAGCCGCCCACCAACTGCTTCGCCACAGGGTTCGCAAGCAGCCGGTCGCTCAAAGGCAACTCCCAGGTGCCATTGATCGCGCCGGCATGGCGGATATTGGTGGCCGCGGGCCCGTAGTCGAGCCCGGGATTTCCCGGATACATGACAAACGCCGGGGTGTTGGCCGAGACGCTGGTATTCCAGGCGGAGCCATCGTCCAGGTTGCTGGCAAAGGTATAAACGCCGCGCAGCTGCAGTCCGTGCGACAACTGCCGGCGCACATCCACCTCGAGACCGTTATAGTTGCTGATTCCCTGTGACACCCAGGAGGTGGTGTTAGCCACGTTTGGATTGGCCTTGGTTTGGCTCGCGTAGAAGATGGTCCCAGGCGCAAGCGCAGCAGGGCAGGGTGACGCCGGGCAGGTTACGGTTGGGGGCGTGTTCTGGTCCTCGGAGAGAATCTGATGGTATCCGTGCGAACCGACATAGCCGATGGTGAGCGAAGTCGCCGGGGCGATCTGTTGCTCGATCTTGACTGTCCAGGCGAGCACCGTCGGAGTCGCAATGTCCGGCTGCACATTGCTGGGTGAGATCTGCCCGCTGCCCGTCTCCGTTCCACTGGCCAGGCTCGCGAGCTTGTCTACGGTCGTGTTACTGAAGGACAAAGTGGCGTTGAACGGCGCAGTCTGGTCAAGCCGGTAGTCCAGAGTATCCAGCAGCGCACGATGCACGCCGAAGCTCGCCCGCAAAGCAGTCTTGCCGTTTCCGAAGACGTCGTAGGCCACTCCAATACGCGGTTCGGGCATAAACGTGGCGCGGTTTTTCGCCAGGGCGGAGCCGCCGATGGTGGGGTTCGTGTTGATGACGCCGTTGGTGAAGCCGTAGTTCGATGCGCGGTTGTGGGTTTCATTCCAACCGTTGGTTGACTCGGAACGGAAGCCCGCACGAAGCTCGAGGCGAGGCGTTACCTTCCATGCGTCCTCGATATAGCCCGCTCCAAAGAACGCCCGCCAGCCCAGCTCTGTCGGCGCAGGCACCACGGTAAACGTCGCCACGCTTCCTTTCAGAAAGCTGCTAAGAGTAGAAAAGGACGCTTGTCCATATTGGTTCTGAGCCAGATTGTCATTCGATTGCAGCCGCTGCAGCCATACGCCCACCTCGACCTGGTGCCGCCCGTGAGTCCAGAAGATATGGTCGTCCACGGTGAAGAGGTTACGGACCGTCTGATTGTTGCTGCCCGTGTTCGCGCCCGCCAGCGTCACCTGTGAGGCGCCATTCGATGCCGTGCTGCCGGCGATCACAACGGCTCCGACGGGCGCGCCCGCGACCCAGCCGGGCACCGGAACAGGAACCTCACCGGTAAAGTCAAAGGCCGCCCGCGAATAACCGAAACGGAAGGTATTGAGCAAGTTGGGGGAGAAAACGTGCTGCTCCTGCGCGCTCAAGACCTGTTCGCGCAATCGTTCATAGATGGTGGAATACGGGTTTTGCGAGGGAGTATTTGCGTCACTGTCATCCACGGTATAGACGCCGAAGAGCAGATCGTTCTGGGTCAGGTTGGTGTCGATGCGCGTGGTGCCAAAATCCTCACGGATGTATTGCGGTGGATTAGCGAAGGCTTCTGCAATCCCGCTTGGCGTGCCATTCGGGTTGAGCAACTCGGGACCGTTGGCTACCGGCCAAAGCGCAAGCAGCGGCCGGACGATGGCGGCTGCAGCGGCACGCGAAGTGTCGTCGGGAACGAAGCTGACTGCGCTGAGCCCCAGGTGCTGGCGGTAACCTTCATAGTTGCTAAAACCGAATAGCTTGTCGCGACGTATCGGGCCGCCGAGGGCCCCGCCGAAGTTATTACGTTGAAACTCCGGGATCTTCGCCTGGTCGAAATAATTGCGCGCGTCCAATGCGCTGTTGCGCAGAAATTCATACACCGAACCGTGCAGCTTGTTTCCTCCCGATGCCGTGATGATCGATATCTGCGCCCCGGTACGCTTGCCGTAATTCGCGCCATACGTATCGCTGACCACGTTAAATTCGCGGACCGCGTCCACTCCCAGCAGCTGCCCGCTGGTGCCGCCCGGCGTTACGTTGATGAGCGAAGCCCCGGTGTACTCGATTCCGTTCAGCAGAAACAGATTGTCTTGCGGACGTCGTCCGGAGACGGAGTACATGTTGCCCACGGAGGAGTTGGATGTGCCCACGCCTCCCGAGCGCTGGGTGGTGTAGCTGACCGACGCAGGGTTCAGCTGGATCAGCTGGTCGAAACTCCGGCCATTGAGCGGCAGTTCCTTGACCTGCTGCTCATTGACCAGTCCCTGGGTCTGCAAGGTTGAGATGTCAACCACGGCGGGAGTATCCACCACCTGGACGCTCTGTTGCACGCTGCCCACGGTGAGGGCAAGGTGCAGTTGGACATTCTGGCCGACGGTGAGCACAATTCCCGTCCGGCTGAGCGGTGCAAAACCATCTCGCGTAACAGAGACGGTGTACGTGCCTACGGAAACCGAGGGCGCGGAGAATATGCCGCTCTCCGCGGTAATGAACTTGCGTTCGCTGCCCGTTTCGTCATTGCGGATAAGCACTTCGGCCCTTGCCACAGCGGCGCCCGCGGGATCGACGACGTCACCGGAGATGGTGCCCGCCGACCATCTGGGCCTTGGCCCCGGATGCAAACAGTGCCACTGCAAGCAGGGTAGAGAAGAGGCAATAGCGAAGTAGAAGTTGCAAGTCGCGCATAAATGAACTCCAGGGGAATCTGAAAAGAGCTAGGGGGAGGGCGTACAACTAGCGGCTACAACAAGAACAGAAGGACCGCCGCGAGACGGCGGCGTCAGATGCAAATCCTGCTGGATGGAGAGCTATGCCCACGTGCGGATTTCCCTAAATAGAAAAGTTGGTTTGAGAAGATGCTGCCAGAACAGAAGCAGCTATGTTGTGTCCGTTGCGAGTTAGCGCAAACAACAACAGCTGGCCTGCGCCAGGGCGGCGCGGCTACAGCTCGGACAGCAATGGAGAACACGAATCACTCTTCCAAGACTAACACAGAGGTCTCTAATCGTGATTTCTAACGGCCTCCCAGGCTGCCTTTCCATACTCTCCCAAATCAACTATCCCGGCCATCCTGTTTCCCTGCGCGGTGCCTTGAAAAGTCCATTCAATGAAGTTTCCAGGGACTTCCATGATGCTGCGCAACTCAATCTGGTCGCGATGGATCTGTCCCGTGAGCCGGGCGCTGTAAAGCTCTCCCTGCTGCGTGCCGGTGAGTTCGTTGCCGCTCTGCTGCAGCGTGAACTGCTGCTCTCCAACGCCGCGCTCGTACCGGATCGCGACCGCCCACATTCCCTGAACCGGCGTCGGCGCTCCGGACGGGAGCACCGGATCCTCGTAGTGTCCAGGCTTGGTCAGTCCCTCGTAGATGGCATCAGCGATGATGCGCTCATCTCCTGCTTCCATCATGTACGGCATGATGATGAGCGAGCTGGCCATCTGCGATGGGCGCACTCCGCTGCTTTCATGAACGATGATGCGCGGGGTGCCCGCATCGAGCCGTGCGGCGAGTTCGGTTCCGGTGATCTTGAGGATCCGCGCATCCCAGCGAATCCGAAGACGAGGCGACCGATTCGACAGGTCTACCGGCTGCAGATACTCGGTCGTAAGGGAAGGCAGGCCCTGCACGCGCGACTCAATGTGCTGCAGCCATGAAAGCCACGCCCGCTGCTCCGCGGCGTGGTCGCGCTTATACCATTGGCGCACCGCGGCGAGCAGGCCCATGGTCTCTTCCTTGCTGCATTTAAATGCGCGGCCGTAGTTGTGGTTGGGCGCAGCTTGAAAGTAGGCCGCGCGGCACAAATCCTTTTGGCCGATAAGCAGGCCGGAGGACTGGGGTCCACGCAGGCACTTACCGCCGGAGTAGCCGACCAGGCTCGCGCCGTGCTGCAGGTGGATGTTGGGAACCAGGGGCTCCTCGGCAGCGGCATCGACAAAGACGGGAATCCCTTTCTCCTTGGCAATGGCGCAGATATTTGCAATGCTCAGCGGGCCATTCTCTGCCGCCGGACCGGAAAGGATGTAAACCATCGCCGTGCGGCCGGTCAGCTGGCTGCGCAGCTCTTCTGCGGAGTCGACCTCGACCACCTCGACCCCAGTCATCCGCACCCCGAAGTCATAGGGGTTGCGGGAATGTTTGGGGATGATGACTTGATCGCGGCCCTTGGCGTAGGGAAGCGCCTGAGATTTCTCAGGGTCGGTACCGGCGATGCAGGCAACGACCGCGAGTGCAATCGCAGCCTCACAACCGGTGGTGGCGATGCCCCACTCGGCGCCGGTAAGTTGGCCGAGCTCCTGGCCGACAGCCTCCATCAGTTCGTCGAGATGCACAAAGTAGAAGGAGGCATCGTACATCGCCTGCTTCACCTGGGGCAGGGAGCACGATCCACTGATGATGGTGAACGTGCCCCGCCCATTCACCAGTGGACGAACCCCAATCCGGGTAAATAGGTTGTCCTGCTCGGTACCCTCGCGCATAATCGCGGCGCGGCCCGCGGGCGTACGGGCCGCATCTGCAGATGGTAGTGACATGGTTCTAGATGTAGGCGATGAGATCGATTTCTACCAGCGAGTTGCCGGGAATGCCTCCGGCCGGCGCGATGGTAGTGCGGACAGGTGGCACCTTACCCCAACGGCCTGCATAGACGGTGTTCATTTTGGCCCAGTCATTGATGTCGTTCAGATAGACGTTGACTTTGAGCACTTTTTCCATCGAGGAGCCGGCACAGACCAGGTTCTTCTCCAGTTCGTCGAGCACGTGCTTGGTATGCTCTTCCACCGTGCCTTTGAAGTGTGCGCCGACGCCCGCCAGGAAGAGCAGATTACCGTAAGAAACAGCGGAGGAGAACAGAGGCGTAGCGCTGGTTGCATTGTCCGCAACGGGCTCGCACGAATAGGCCTTCTTCTCCAGTTTTGCCGATCCCTTGGTCTCCCTGGCCTCGGATTTGCCGGCAACCATGGCGCTGCCGGTTGCGATTGCGGCGGCTTTGGCCGCGTTCTTGAGAAGACCTCTCCTGGACTGCATTTCCATCGACTGACTCCTTTTGCTTTTCAGTTGAATTGGTGATCGAACCCGTTCAGGCATGCTTGAAAACCGTTACGAAACCGGTCTCCCGGGCCGCTAGATGGTCTTCAAAGCGATGCTTCTGCGGTTCGTTCACGACCGCGACGTCCGCTTTGCAGTGTAGCTCACCAGTCGTACGGTCTGCAGTCACCTTGTAGATCGATCCTCCTGGACCATCCAGAACAAAAATACTCTCTCCGTCGGGCGAGGCCGTGATCTGGGTCGGCGTGGCCTCTCCCAGCGCCACAATTCTTGCGTGCGTGAGCCTGCCGTCCTTCGCGTCCACGTGCCACGCCCTCAGCTCGTTGCGGTTTTCCTGGCTGGTATAGAGCATGCGGCCTGAGGGATGCAGCGCAAGAGCATGCAGAGAGGCCGTAGGAAAGGACAGCCGCTGCAGCGTATCACCGATGGCTCCAGACACCCCATCGTAGCGGTAGCAAGCAAGCGTGCTCTGAAGCTTATGCCAGGCGTAGAAGACCGAGCCCGCGGGATGAAGCGCACACGCGCCCGGACCACTCCCCTCACCGGTGGCGTGCTGCATACGCCGCTGAAGTCTGCCGCCTTCCACCGCGAATACGCTCAGCCGGTCGCTGCCGAAATCGGAGGAAAGCAGATGGCGCCCGCCGGCGTCGAAGAGCAGCGTATGGGGATGCGCCGACGCCTGCGACTCCGCATGCGCTCCGCAACCAGCCTGCTTGAAAATGCCGCTCGGTTGGCCCAGGCTGCCGTCCTCTGCAATGGGAAAGAGGTTGTAAATGGCGCCCCCGTAAGCGGCCACGGCGAGCAGCTTTCCATCCGGTGAGATCGCCATATGCCGGGGGTGGGTTGCGGAAAGAGACAGCGGTGTGCGCCCCAACAGGGTCAGCCGGCCGTCCAGAGGATCGACGTGGAAGGCTTCGACGGTGCCCCGCGGCAATCCCTCGTATACATCTACCTCGTTGGCCACATAAAGCGTCCGCTGTGCCGGCGACAACAAAATGCAGGCAGGTGCCGGGCTGGGCACACGCTGTGTCCTTGTCCAGACCTCGCCGCGCAAGCGGAAGACATGCAGCGAGCCCTCGCCAGAGGCCACATAGGCAAACCGCGGCGCCGGCGCGCCAACCACTCCCAGCGGCAGATGCGGCAGCGCGACCATACCGGCGGCGCCGCGCACAAACTCCCTGCGCGTCCATCTTGCCGCCAATCGCCGATCATCGCGCTGCATAGAGCCTCCTAGGCACGGATCGACATCTTATGGTGAAAGATGTTGTTGGAGTCATAGCGCCGCTTCACCTGCTGCAGAAACGGGTAAAGATCCTGCGTGCCGTAATAGAGCTGGGGCCAGAAAGGGTACGCCAGCATGTCGCAATCGGGATAGTTGATGTAGCAGCCTTCGTAGTATTCGTTGGGGTAGGGAGTACCGGCGTGCTTCGCATCCACCTGCTGCGAGTAGACGTCGGTGTAGAACTCGCGCATCCACTGCAAACGCCCCGCATCTTCCTCCGGGCGGTCCCAATATTGCTGAAACTGGACCTTCATGATCGACGAGCGCTGCCAAACCGACGTGACCTCGGCCATGTCCTTCGCATTCACGGCTCCCCCGTACGAATCGACGGCCATCACCGATCCGCGCAGGTCAACACCAGGAATGGTGCGCGTCAGTTGCCTGTAGATAGCCTTCGCTTCCGCGCGCGTAAAGTTCTGCTTCATGTAACAGGATTTGTATGCCGCGCGTCCGCTGTGGCCGCTGCCGCTGTCGCCAATCGTCGCTTCCAGCCAGAGCAGCCGATCGATGCCGTATGGCCCCAGGGTCTGGTTTACCGCCGGCCTCCGCTGGGCAAAGCGCTGTTCGCCGGCGGCGGAGGCGCGTGTCTCCAGGGGACCGAAAGTCTGAAAGAGATCGAGAAACTCCTTTAACGGCTTCAAATCCTCGCAGCTTCCATCGGGGTTGCAGAACTGCAAGGAGAGGCCAAATCGACCCGAGGAGGCGTGCGTCAGGCCGATCGCAGCAAAAAGTCCCCAGGTATCCGGCTCGCGTTCCCCGCTTGGCCCAGTAGTCTCCGAATGCCATGAGGATGCCGGCGAAGTTGTCCTCGGTCATGGTGGCCCAGTCAAAGGACAAGTGGGCATTCACTACCTCAGAGGGCGCCGCCGGTAACCGGTCGAAGAGAAAGCCGGTGATGACGCCGAAGTTTCCTCCGCCCCCGCCCCGGCAGGCTCGGAATAGATCGGGATCATGGTCCTTGTCGACGCGCCTGAGCTCTACATGTCCTTTGCTGTCGACGGTAAGAATCTCGACCTGGGAAAGGTAATCGACGGTGAGACCGTGCAGTCGCGAAAGCACGCCGTAGCCGCCTCCGCTGATGTGGCCCCCGGCGCCCACCTCGTAGCAACTGCCTCCGGGGATGGTTACTCCGTGGCGCTTGTACAGGTCGATGTAGACCTCGCCCAACTCCATGCCCCGGGCTTATGCGGTAGCGCGTTCCATCGCCGGGCAGGCTGACAGCTTTTCAGCAGGCTAAGATCCAGGATCGCGCCCCCTGGATTGTTGACCACGAAGTCCTCGTAACAGTGGCCGCCGCTGCGAATGGTGGGGCGCATGCCGGCATTGACGATGCGCTGCAATGCCTCGGCCGCCTGCTCGGCGGTTTCGCACAGCTCGATTTCGGCAGCTGTTTCGGCATCGTTGCCGTCCCAGCGTAGATTGCGGCTTCGGCGCAACATCGCGTAGCGCGGATCGGTGCGGGTAATTTTGATGGCCATCGTTTAGAAGAGACTAGGAAAAGTATAGCCTGCGTTGCGCACCGCCAGCCAGACGGCCACCAGCGCGAACTGTGCGCAGAAAATCGATTCGATCGAAATCCAGCAGATAGATGTGCCCGTTCCCCGTGGGGCCAAGGCAAGGATCACCGCAAGCAGCACAACCAGGCATGCCACGGCCGCCCGGTAACCGTATCGCGCAGGGGAGAGGATGGCTGCGGGCCGCGGAGGCAGTTGCCGGGCGACCCGGGCCGCGAAGTCGGGGGGATCTCCAGTCGAGGTGCGGTCTTCAGGGCGCGAACGATCCTCGCATCGAGTGACTCCGCATGCCAAGCAGGATTCATCTTGTCTTCTGCCATGTGGTTCCCCTTTCAACAGCCTGCTGTCGTTCGATCCCTTCGCGAAGCTTCTTGCGGCCGCGATGCAAGTGTGTGCGCACGGTGCCAATGGGCAGTTTGAGCGACTGCGCAATCTGCTCGTAACTGCGTTCCTCTTGATGATAAAGCACCAGCACGGTTCTCTCCACCGGGCTGAGCTGCTGTAACTGCTGCTCTACAGAGTACCGAAACTGCTTCTCAGCAAACTGCTGCTCGGCATCGGGGCCGGGATGCGGAAGCCGATCCTCCCACTCCGATTCCTCTTCGGAAAAGGAGACCAGCGGGCGGTCCTCCCGGCGGCGGCGCTTCCACTCGTCCTGGGCGACGTTAGCGATGATGCGGTAGAGGTAGGTGCTCAGCAGGGACTCGCCGCGAAAGGCGGGAAGTGCCCGATAGAGGCGCAGAAAAACTTCCTGTGCCAGGTCGTCGATATGTTCGCGGCTGCCGGTGAGGCGAATAAGGGTGCCAAAGACCATGGCTTGATGGTCCCGGACGATCTGCTCGAAGCTGGAGTCGGCAGGCAAGGAGAGTCAGACTAAGAATCTAGCGGAAAGTTTCATGCCGATGCTGAAACTCTCGAGCAAACCGGCAGTCTAAGGCGGTCAGGAAGGAAGGTAGAGCTTATGGATTGGCATTGGAGTCCGTTCATGATCCCGTTGGGGGCCTTTGTGGTTGGGATTGTAGCCATAGTTGCCGGCGTTGCCGGTGGAGCGTACAAGCAGAGGCTGAAGACCGAACAGCGTCTGGCCATGTTGGCGCGCGGAATGAGCGCCGGCGAGATTGAAAAAGTATTGAGTGCTGATGGCAGAGCGGCCAAAGACCCGCTCCAGGGAATTGCGAGTACGCGCAGAACCGCAATCGTGCTGATCTCGACCGGCGTCGGGATTATGCTCTCCTTTCTCGTGCTGGCATGGGTTGTGAACGAGCACGAAGTCCTCTCCGGGGGAGCCTTCGGCTTGATTCCGCTATCCATCGGCGTTGGCTTTTTTATCGACTACAACCTGCAAAAGCGCGATCTGTCGCACTTCGGGCTGGAGGTGGGGCGCGGCAGAGTAGTTTGATAAGATCAGCCCTTGTGATGCAGGAGGGTTGATGGAGCTGATCAAGGATAAAGTCGCCATTGTCACCGGGGCTGCCGCGGGCATAGGCGCCGGCGTAGCCAAGCTATTTGCCGAGAACGGAGCCCATGTATTTCTCGCCGACCTGGATGGGGCGCAGGTCAAAAAGGTCGCGGCGAATCTAAAAGCCAAAGGCGGTTCGGCGTTTGGCTTTGAAGCCAACGCCGGCAGGCGCCACGACATGGCAAAAGTTGTTGAGGATGCCATTTCCCGCTTTGGACGCGTCGACATCCTGATTAACAATGCCGGCGTCTATCCCCGGCAGACCTTTATGGAAATGACAGAAGAGCATTGGGACACAATGCAGGACGTCAACCTGAAGAGCGTCTTTCATTGCACGAAACTGGTTGTGCCCCACATGGTTAAGCAGCGATCGGGTGCCATTGTGAATATCTCTTCTGTCACCTTCTTTACCGGTCTTGAGAACCTGACCCATTACGTCGCATCCAAGGGAGCCATCATTGGCTTTACCCGTTCTTTGGCGCGAGAGATCGGGGTCCATAACGTTCGCGTCAACTGCATTACTCCTGGCGCCATCGAGACCGAAGGGGAAAGAAAGCTGATGTCCACGACGGAATCCGATAAGTTCATGGACCTGCAAAGTCTCAAGCGGCGCATAGGCCCGCTCGACATAGCCCGCGTGTGTTTGTTTCTATCGACAGAGTTGAGCGACGCGATGACTGGCCAAACGCTTAACGTCGACGGCGGCTGGATCATGTACTGATCCTCCCCGCGGCCCTCAGGTCTATCGGCATCGGCGTGAACCGGAGCGTGGCGAAGTGGAGGGACCCGCTGTATCCTCATGTCCATCCGATCTAACGGCCCCTAACAAAAGTCACCACCCTCCACTTGTCATCCTGAGAGGCTGTGACTTTTTTGATTGCTTGATCGTCAACAACCGCTGGGTGCCCCATTCAAGCCCGGTTTTGGGCTTGAGTGGGATACCGCGGCACTCACCTAACGATTCTTTCAGCCACTAGCCAATTCCCCATGGATGCACCACCCTCCACTTGTCATCCCGACCGGAGCGAAGCGTAGTGGAGGGACCTGCGGTGCGCCCCGGCTCCCACACAGAGGTCTCCCCTCCGTTAGTTCTCCCACAGAATCGTCATCCCGAGCGATCTGCAGTTCCCTCAACCAGCATCCACGCCCAACAATGGCCGCAAATATTGAGAGCTAATGGCAAGAGCCTCTTTGCGGTGCTCAAGATCCCCTTCAAACGCCCTATCTTCGACCTCCACGCAGACAGGCCCGTCATAACCCGACTCTTTAAGCGCACGGAGAAACTTCGCCCAATCGATATCCCCACGCCCGGGCAGCTTCGGACTATGAAACTCCAGCGGATAAGCCAGAATGCCCACCTGATCCAGTTGCTGCCGATCGACCGCTACGTCCTTCAGATGAATACGGAAAATACGCGAAGAAAATTCCTTAAGCGGGGCGATATAGTCCATCTGCTGCCAGACCTGATGCGACGGGTCGTAATTGAGTCCAAAGTTCGCGCTCGGGATCTCCTCGAACATGCGCCGCCAGATGGCCGGACTAGACGCAAGGTTCTTCCCTCCAGGCCATTCGTCGGCGGTAAAAATCATGGGGCAGTTCTCGATCGCGATACGAACTCCCTGGTCGTCCGCATAGGCGATCAGATCCCTCCAGACAGATAGGAAGCGAGGCCAGTTCGCGGCAACGGATCGAGTCCAGTCACGCCCCACAAACGTACTGACGACCCCGAGGCTGAGCGTCTTCGCGGCGCTAATCACGCGTTTCAGGTGCAAGGCAGCCACTTGTCCTGCCTCCTGATCGGGCGTTAGTAAATTCGGATAATATCCCAGGCCGCTGATGTCCATCCCGTGAGCCTGGGCAAGACCCAGAATCCGCGGGACCTCAGCCTGGTTGAAGTGGTTGACGTCGATGTGAGTAACGCCTGCGTAGCGTCGATCAGCCTTGCCCACCGGCCAACACATCAACTCCACACAGGTGTACCCCGTCGCTTTGCCGATAGCGAATACTTCTTCAAGCGTTTGGTCGGGGAGTATCGCGCTTACGAAACCGAGTTGCATATTCTTTGATCTTCCTGTTCTTAGGTAACAGTAACTGCACTCATAGCCTGCTGGGCATCGAGCCGCGCCTTCCTCAGCGTGGCTACCGGGTCTTGTGTCGGATAGAACTCCATGGTTATGAACTTGTTGTACTTCAGCTGCCCAAGCTTGCGATAGATATTGGCATAGTCGATCTCCCCTGTCCCAGGCTCGTGTCGTCCGGGCACATCCGCAATGTGTACCAACCCAACCAGATCGATGTTTTGCTCCAGCTTCTCTATCAAATTACCGTAGGCGCGCTGCTCGTGGTAGAAGTCGTACAACACTTTCACCTGGGGGCTATCGACGGCCCGGATAATCTCGAATCCTTCGCTCACTGAGGTCAGATACATATTGGGATTTTCCAGGGGATCGATCGGTTCGACCACGATCTGCACTTGATTTGCCGCGGCAAGGTCAGCGGCACGCTTAAGGTTCTCAATAGATGCCGCGTGCTGAGCGCTTCGCGATAGGCTGTCGATACGATTGCCGGACTTGAGATTAATTTGTGGGCTCTCCAGCTCTTTGGCTGCTTTCATCTGCGCGGTGGCCTGGGCCATGAACTCGGCCGCACCGCCGGGGTCTGCAAACCCGGCCTTGACCCCGCTCAACATATCGAAGGTCAATCCCAGCCCACGCATCTTTGCCATCACCCGCCGCGTCTCGTCGCTCGACCATTTCTGAAATTGGCCAGTCAGCTCCACACCCTGGTAGCCGGCTTCGGCAACGATTTCGAGACAACGATCGAATGGCGCCTGCTTCTCCAGCGTCCATAGCATTACGGAGAAACGAGATCCACTTTGGGAAGGTAAGGCCTGGGCATACCCGCGGGAGAGAACCCCTCCCAAAGTTGCCCCGGCTAGCAGCTGGCCGAATTCACGACGATGCATGGCGCTCCGTATCTTGGTTGCAGCAACCATTATGCAGCTATCGGAGCGTGGGACGTTTCCTGTGCAACGTAAAACCCCATCCTTGAGCCCAGAGAACAGGTCAAGGATGGGGCTGTGTCCAGCAAGAACGGTATAGGGAAGCTTAAATCTGGGCGACACCACCGTCGACAAACAGCTCGATGCCATTCACGAAACTGGAATCGCTCGAAGCCAGGAAGAGTGCTGCGGTTGCAATCTCCTCCGGGCGCCCGATTTCCCCGCGTGGGATCAGCGACGCGAAGTACTTCTTTGCGTCTGGCCCCAGCGGATCCAGGATTGGCGTATCGATCGTTCCCGGGCTAAGTACATTCACCCTTATTTTGCGTTCCTTCAGGTCGACCAGCCAGGTGCGCGCAAAGGAGCGCACTGCCGCCTTGCTGGCGCTGTAGACGCTGAATGCCGGAAAGCCCTTGATAGTAACAATCGACCCGTTCATGAAGATCGAACCTCCGTCGTTGAACAGCGGGAGCGCTTTCTGCACCGTAAACAGCGTGCCCCGCACATTCAAGTTGAAGGTATTGTCGAATTGTTCCGGGGTAATCTCGCCCAGCTTCGCCAACTCGCCCATGCCGGCGCTGGCGAACAGGACGTCGATCTTCCCCTTCTCCTTTTTGACCGTCTCGTATAGCCGGTCCAGATCGTCAAGGTTCGACGCGTCGCCTTGAACGCCGGTTACATTACGGCCGATTGCTTTCACCGCCTCATCCAGCTTGTCCTTGCGGCGCCCGGTGATGAAGACATACGCACCCTCTTCCACGAACAGCTTGGCGGTGGCCAGTGCCATGCCTGAGGTTGCTGCTGTGATCACTGCTACTTTTCCGTCCAGCTTGCCCATTTTTCTCTCCTGTAATTTGTCTTCGTTTAGCGGAGTCCGCCGCCGGCGAGGATCTGTTCGCCCGTAAGCCAACCCGAGTCGTCGGAGGCCAGGAAGACCGCTACCGAGGCGATGTCGCCGGGCTGTCCGAGGCGACCCAGCGGGGTTTGGGAGACGAGCGCCTTCTCAAAGTCGGTATCGAGGAAGCCGCCGGCGTGTGTGCCTTCGGTTTCCACCATTCCGGGATTGATCGCGTTCACACGGATCTTCTTTGGTCCAAGTTCGCGCGCCAGTACGCCGGTGATGGCGTCTACTGCGCCCTTTGTTCCGGTGTAGATGGAGGAGGCAGCGGGAGTGATGCGGCTGACAAGGGACCCAATGTTGATGATGCTGCCGCCCTCGCCGATATGCTTGAGAGCTGCCTGCGTGGTGAGCAGCAAGCCGAGCACGTTGATGTTGAAGATGCGGTGGAACTTCTCCTCGGTAACTTCCTCAATCGCGGCGAACTCGTACACCCCGGAGTTGTTGACCAAAATGTCCAGCCGCCCGTAGTTCTTGATGGCGGCGTCGATAATTCCCTCAGCTTCCGAGGCCTTGGAAACGTCCCCCTTCACGGCGACCGCTTTGCCACCGGCCTCCGTGATAGCGTCGACAACGGTTCTCGCGCCCGATTTACTGGACGCATAATTCACGACGACGGATGCGCCTTCTGCGGCTAGCGACTTGGCGATCGCAGCTCCAATACCTTTCGACGCGCCCGTTACCACGGCTACCTTACCCTTGAGCTTGCTCATATGTATCTCCGCATTGCGATTGCAAGTGTCGAATCGACCACCTTGCTGGAGCTTAAGATGGGCGGCAGTTCGGGAAGGATTCAATAGTTCCGATAATACGAACTATTGAACAATTTGCGATGTGAAGATAGCATGAACAGGTATGAGGCCTCTCTTTCACCCTTCGGTCGAAGACGTTACGGTGGAAGCGATTCTTCACGCACTCTCTGACCCTGTGCGTGTGGCCATCTATGCCGACATCGTAGGCGCGGACTGTTCGCAGAATTGCTCGGCCTTTCTTAGCGTCCGTAACAAAACCATACCCAAATCGACGCTCTCACAGCACTTCAAGGTGCTCAGAGAGTCAGGCTTGATCCACAGTGAACGGCAGGGGGTTGAGATGCAAAACACCTCTCGCTGCGCAGAGATCGAAAACCGCTTTCCGGGACTGATTAGGGCCATCGTCAATGCCCACAACATCCAGTTGAACGGCAAAGGGCGGTCTGGCAGGGGAAGTAAGCCGACGCCGCCCAGGCGTAGCGCAACCAAATAGGCTTCCTTTGCGATGGGGGCTGCGCTATTCCAACAGGCTACGCGGCCGTAGCAAGCGTCTCCCGCAGCCAGCCGGCGATCCGGGTGAGTGCGGCATCAGACTGAGGAAACCGCGCCACCGTCGCCGGGTGCACCGGAAAATTGTGATGCATATCCGGCGCGTGCAGGTGAGTGACAGCAACACCCGCTGCTCCGAGCTTCTCCACGTAGGCGATACCCTCGTCGCGCAGCACATCGTACTCTGCCGTTGCCACCAGCGCCGGCGGCAGCGCGGGGAGCGTATGTAATCGTAGCGGCGACACATCCGGATCGTCCGGCGAAGCGCCGGGCGCATATTGCTCCCACATCCAGCGCATGAGGTTCGCTTCCAGCCCGTAGCCCGTCGCATTCTCAGTGTAGGAAAGATGGTTTGCGCTGGGGTGGTCGGTGGCGGGGTACAGCAGCAGGAGGGCGCCCAACCTGGGCGCCCCGGCCGTGGCAGAAAGCCGGTTGGCGGCCACCGCAGCCATGTGCCCGCCTGCGCTGTCACCGCCCAGGGCTAGCCGTGCCGCGTCCCCACCCCACTGGGCTGCGTTGTTGGCGGCCCAGTGCACGGCGGCGAGCGCGTCTTCCAGTGCTGCAGGGTGACGATGCTCCGGCGCCAGCCGGTACTCGACCGAAACGATGATTACTCCGGCCGCGTCGCTCAGGAGGCGGCAAAACGGGTCGTGCGTTGCCACCGAGCCGGCCAACCAGCCGCCGCCGTGTAGATACACCAGGATCGGCAACGTCTCTGAGCCGTGGGGTGGTGTGTACAGGCGCACGGCGAGCGCGTCGGAAATCGCCACATCGCGCGTCTCGACCTCGTTAGGCAGACCAGGGATGGAGGAGCGGCTCTCCAGCGCCTTCACAATGAGCGCCCGCCGCGTGCGTACCAACTCCTCATTCGACGTCGGCGCTGGGGCGCCTGCCGCTGCAGCCTGCGCATCCAGAAAGCTTCGCAGCGCCGGGTCGATCGGTTTCCGTTCTCTCATCGCCTCTCCTTAGTGTTCTGCCATCGCAGCCGCTACTCTATCGTTGAAGTTCTTGAAGAATGCATCATAGCCCCCATTGACCTCGGCAAACCGCAACGGCTTCACCCGCTCTACGCAGATCTCGGTTGCGCCGGGCGAGGTTTTGAGGATGTTCATGGTTTCGGCAATATAGTCTTTCAGCGGCATGGCGTTGGGATCGTTTGCCTGTCGTGCTCCCGCTAATTCCGTCTGCACGTAAGGCGGAATTAGCTCCAGCACCTGCACGGAAGTGTCTTTGAGCTGGTAGCGAAGCGATTGCGTATAAGAATGAATCGCCGCCTTGGTCGCGCAATAGGCCGGGGTCGTTGCCATTGGTACAAACGCCAGGCCGGAGGAAACGGTCATGATCGTAGCTCTTGGCTGTTTCTCGAGCAACGGCAGCAGCGCTGCAGTCAAACGGATCGGCCCCAGTAGATTCGTTGCCACGGTCGCCTCGGCATCCTCGACTGCGCCATCCCGCAGCGACTCCTGCCGCATGATGCCCGCATTATGGATGACGACGTTCAGGGCGGGAAAGTCGACTTTGAGTTTCTCCGCGAAGCTCGGGATCGCGCTCCCGTTTCCGATATCGAAGATGGCAGACTTCATTCCTGGATTCGCTGCCGTTGTTTCGTCGAGCAATTCTTTACGGCGGCCTGCGATAACAACCTGGTTCCCCTCAGCGTGAAAAGCTTCTGCAAGCGCGCGGCCAATGCCGGAACCCCCGCCTGTAATCAGTATTGTATTGCCGGTAATTCGCATGATCGGTCTCCTGGTTTCGATCTCGTCTCGATCTCGTCTCGATCGTATGATGAACACAAACCGTTGGGAAGTAGGCACCTGAAAGCGCCATACTTACCTGAAGGAAAGTGTCATCCATGAGAAACGCCAGTGTCACTCCCAACCATGAGACGCACCCCGGGCCGCCACAGCAGCATGACCCAGAGTTGGAGGCGCTGGTCCGCGAGATCATCGGACGGGTCGCCGATAAGTGGACGATGCTTGCCCTCGAAGTGCTCAGCGAGCACGGCCGGCTGCGTTTCACCCGCCTGGGTGAACTGATCGGAGGCGTGAGCCAGAAAATGCTGACCAAGACGCTTCGCCAGATGGAGGCGGATGGTCTTGTCGTACGCAC
Organism: uncultured Acidobacteriaceae bacterium; assembly: GCA_963721125.1. Lineage (GTDB taxonomy): Bacteria > Acidobacteriota > Terriglobia > Terriglobales > Acidobacteriaceae > PALSA-350. Next base: position 78,620 of record CAVRHZ010000004.1, read on the forward strand.
CGTTTTTCCCGTCATCCCACCCAGAGTGGAATACGAGTTGACCGAGCTTGGGCTGAGCCTTGGAGAAGCTTTCTGCGGCGTATGGATTTGGGCTGAGCAGCATCGTGAGGCCATCCTGCGTTCGCGCAAAGCATTCGTTGAACGCGCGACCTGATCTCCCTGAAACTTGAGGAACCGCACGCTGAAAACCCGTCGAATTTCTATAAAAGATTCCTTGACAACTGTTTCCATGGAAACTAATATTTCTGCATGAGAGCAAAAGATTCTCAAGCGGGCGTAAGTGATCTAAGAAGTCACACTGGCTTCTGGCTGCGATTCGTCTCCAATCACGTCTCCCATGGCTTTGCCCAAAAACTGGTGGGGAGCGGCGTCACCGTAGCCGAATGGGTGGTGCTTCGGGAGATGTTTGACACCACTACGACCTCTCCCAGTGTGCTCGCTGCCGCAATCGGGCTGACGCGAGGCGCCATCTCTAAGCTGATTGATCGGCTGGTTCAAAAGGATCTTGTGAGCCGTGCCGAGGCCGCTGAGGATCGCCGGTTTCAGGATGTCCGTCTTACCTCGGCCGGCCGGGCCCTGGTACCCAGGCTCGCGGCCCTGGCCGACCAGAACGACCACGAGTTCTTTGCCCAACTGCCTGTGGGGGAACGAGAGCGGCTCGTCGCAACCCTGAAGAAGCTGGTCGCAGCCAACAAACTCAAACAAATCCCAATCGTCTAAGGAGAACAATCATGCTTGTTTCAGTTACAAAATACGTGCAGATAGAGCGGCCCGTCGCCGATACCTATGCGTTCCTCGCCGACCCGGCCACCATGCCCAAGTGGGCCATTCACAATGTGAGGTCGATCATGCCAGTGGGGAACGGGCGCTGGGAAATGGATACGCCCCGGGGGAAAGGCTTCCTCATTCCCCATTATCAGAAGCCCAACGGAATTCTGGATCACGATTTCATCGACGCCGGGGAGGGCTTCTGGTCGGTCACGGCCCGCGCTGTTCCAATTGCAGACTCCGCTTCGGTCTATATGATCACGCTCACCAAGCCGGAAGCTATGCCCATGGAAGCATTCCAGGGTGGCATGAAGCTGATGGACGAGGAACTAACAGCATTGAAAGCCTGTGTCGAAGCTCTCTGACCAGGATTCCATCTCTCACCAGATCCGTAAGGAGCCCCTCTATGTATAGCAAACCCATGCAGACCGTCCAGGAGGTCTATGATGCGTTCGCACGCCGCGACCTCCCAAAGGTCTTCAGTTTATTGTCTCCCGATATCGAGATTGTCCAATCGGAAGAGTTGCCCTGGGGCGGCTTATACCGGGGCCATGATGGAGCCCGGCAGTTTTTCGCCAAACTGGGCTCGCATATTAACTCCACCCTGGATATAGAAAGACTGATCGATGCCGAGGATCAGGTAGTAGCGGTCGGGTGGACCCATGGAACAGTGAACGCGACGGGCGCGAACTATCGCGTCCCTATCGCTCACGTCTGGCGCGTCCGGGATGGTTTAGTGATCCAAACGCAATTTTTCATAGACAACCCAAACATGTTGGATGCCCTCCATCGGGATCGTGCCTGAGCCATGCTTCGTGGCTTATCGCGATCAGTTCTGAAGGGGCGGTTGAGAATTAGAGCTGTCCAAATTAATCGAGGAATCTGGTTTGGTGTACAGGTAATCGGTCGTCTCAGAGAGAATGGGGTTGGCCTTGGATGATCGCCAAAAGCATTCATGTTTCGGTCGAGTTCACCCAAGACGTAGTCCTGGGTAGGCTATCCACCGCGATCAGTCCCGCAGGGACGGCTGAGAATAGCCCAGGACATAGTCCTGGGTAGGGTTATCCACCGCGATCAGTCCCGTAGGGACGGCTGAGAATAGCCCAGGACGTAGTCCTGGGTAGGGTTATCCACCGAGATTAGTCCCGCAGGGACGGCTGAGAATAGCCCAGGACATAGTCCTGGGTAGGTTATCCACCGCGATCAGTCCCGTAGGGACGGCTGAGAATAGCCCAGGACGTAGTCCTGGGTAGGGTTATCCACCGAGATTAGTCCCGCAGGGACGGCTGAGAATAGCCCAGGACATAGTCCTGGGCAGGTTATCCACCGCGATCAGTCCCGTAGGGACGGCTGAGAATAGCCCAGGACGTAGTCCTGGGTAGGTTATCCACCGAGATTAGTCCCGTAGGGACGGCTGAGAATAGCCCAGGACGTAGTCCTGGGTAGGGTTATCCACCGAGATTAGTCCCGCAGGGACGGCTGAGAATAGCCCAGGACATAGTCCTGGGTAGGGTTATCCACCGAGATCAGTCCCGTAGGGACGGCTGAGAATAGCCCAGGACGTAGTCCTGGGTAGGGTTATCCACCGAGATTAGTCCCGTAGGGACGGCTGAGAATAGCCCAGGACGTAGTCCTGGGTAGGGTTATCCACCGAGATTAGTCCCGTAGGGACGGCTGAGAATAGCCCAGGACGTAGTCCTGGGTAGGGTTATCCACCGAGATTAGTCCCGTAGGGACGGCTGAGAATAGCCCAGGACGTAGTCCTGGGTAGGGTTATCCACCGAGATTAGTCCCGTAGGGACGGCTGAGAATGCCCCAGGATGCAATCCTGGGTGAACTCGACCACAACATGAATGCCATTGGCGATCATCCAAGGCCAACCCCATTTTTCTCTGAGACCACCGATTACCTGTACACCAACCAGATTGCCCGATTAATTTGGACAGCTCTAATGCCGAATCGTCCCTTTGGTCAAAACTCTAAGTCTCAAGTAAACCCAAAGTAACCTCCAAAACGATAACCGGCGACGCAAGAAAAGTGTCTCGGCGGCTAAATCCGATTTCGCAGCGTTATATCCTGTAAGCAGACGATTTCGGCAGCCGGCGGACTCTCGCGTCACCGCTCGCTGGCCGGCGGTTGCCGGTAGTTTCGGCCTACGCGCGAGCGAAGGACAGCTTTACTGCTGTCCGGTGTCACACCCAATCCCTGTCCATAAATAAGGCCATCCAACCATCCCGCCGCAGCGGGATTTTTTACGTCTGCCCATAACCTCACAAACTCCAGGAGCCACCTATGCCCAAAAATAAAGTCAACGACCCAATCACCGATCAGGAAATGGCCTTTGCCCGCCAAGTCCTCTCTGGCGGCATGACCGATCGTCAAGCCGCCGAAGCCGTCGGTCTCAACCCCGACTCCGCCGCCTACACCAAATCCAAACCCGACGTCCGCGCCTACATGCTCCAGCACCGCGCCGCCGTCGAGCAACAGCTCGTCCAGCAAGAGGCCGACCTGTCCCGGCGTGCCGTGGAAGAACTGCACCGCGTCAACCTGGAACGCGAAAAAGTACTGGACCGCCTCTGGGAAATCGCCAACCTCAGCCCGGAAATGACCCGAGGCAGCATCACCGGCCAGGTCAAGGCCCTCTCCATGATCATCGCCATGCAAAACTTCATCCCCGACCGTCGCGCCGTCTCTTCCGAGAAGAAATCCACCCCTGTGCCCACCCAACCGCAAATCGATACTGCCGCCTGGCAGCGGCAGCAGGTCACAGCCATCGACCCGCAGCCAAGCCCTGCCCTTACCCAGCAAGAACATCGACCTGGTGTCCCTGCCTCTCCCGCTAGCCCCGGGGCGCCGGGAAGTGTGCCGTGTAAGCCCGCTCCCAGCTCAACGGGAGAGGCGCCTCCGGACCCTGGCCCCAGCCGGTCCACCTTCGCCAAACCCTTTAGTTCCTCGGAAGCACCGCTACCTTATGTCCCCGCCTTCCATTTCGTTCCCGACTTGAGAATTCCTTTCTCCATAAAGAAGAACCCCTTTGCCCGCCCCCGCTGAGCTGCAAATCTTCAAAACGACCCAAAAATATCAAATTTTATAAATGGGCGCCGGCTAAGCCGGCTCCGCGCAGCTCGTACTGACCAAGGAAGCAATGCCGTAAAAGCTGACTTTGGACAAGACTGACTCAGCCGTCCGTTCGGGACTCGGTCCGGGGTCCTCTCGCAGACTTTGAAGTCCGTACCCCTCGCAACGTGAGTTTTTCCGCAGCCTTTGTCGGTACCAGCTCATCAAAGAGTTTGTTCAGATGCAATCGCGCGTCCTCCATGGCGCTTGAGGTACGTTCGATCCGGCTGATCAACAGGCTCCCTTCCAGAGTCGCTATCACTGTGTTCACCACCCGGACGGGGTCGGTTCCACTCACTACCTCTCCCCGCTCGATACCTTCCTTCAGAACCTGAAGGAGCCTCGATTTCCATGCGCGCAGGCCTTCGAGAGAAAGCCTCCGCAATTGAGGGTCGCCATCGTCCGAGTCGACGGCAGCGTTCATAAGAGGGCACCCCCCCTTCAACGGGGAAGGAGTAGACACAAATCGATCCACCAGGTAGCGAAGCTTGTCGATTGCGTTGGGAATGTGTTCTGCGTTGCCCGAGCGGGCCCGAAAGACAAGCGCCAGTGAATACTTCAGGCATTCCGCAGCCAGTTCTTCTTTGCTGGAAAAATGCCGGTAGAGTCCGCCCTTCTGGAGCCCGGTGGCATGCAATATGTCCTGCATGGTACATCCGGCCATGCCGCCCCGGTTAAACAGCGGAGCGGCCTGTTCGATGATGCGTTGCCGGGTCTGCGCTCCTTTACCCATGGCGAAACATCAGATTAGCAAAAAAAAGACGCATCAGTCTCTTTTCTGCTGAATCCATTTAACAAGACAATCGCGCGGTGCAGCCGGGACTCTTGCGTCTGTTGATCATCGAGTTTTTTGAGGAAGATATTTGGCAACCAGCGTAGCCCCACCGGCTAGAACTCCTTCACAAGCAGCGATCAACCCCTGGGTCGTCGCGCTGACGGTCACTCTTGCCACCTTCATGGAGTTGCTGGATACGTCGATCGCCAATGTCTCGTTGCCTTACATCGGCGGCGGCCTGGGCCGATCGTTCGACGAGGTGACCTGGATACTCACCACGTATCTGGTGGCGAATGCCGTGGTGCTGCCCATGTCGGCGTGGCTATCCCGAGTCTTCGGGCGCAAGAATTACTACATGGCTTGCGTGACCCTCTTCACCGTAGCCTCTCTGTGCTGCGGTTTGGCCCCCACCCTTGGCATCATGCTTGCTGCCAGGGTCTTTCAAGGCGTGGGGGGCGGGGGACTCGCTCCCGTCGAACAGGCAATCCTGGTGGATACGTTTCCCGCGAATAAGCGCGCCCTGGCCTTCGCGCTCTACACCGTTGCTATCGTCACTGCTCCTGCGATCGGCCCGGTATTGGGCGGGTGGATCACAGACAACTACAACTGGCGATGGATATTTTTTATCAACATTCCCATCGGCGCCCTGTCACTGTTTCTCACCAACCGATTTGTTCACGACCCGCCAGGATTCGCAGAGGAAAGAAAGAGCGCGCGAACAGCAGACGGCAAACTGCGGATCGATGGAATAGGCATTAGCCTGGTCGGGCTTGGCTCCGCCGCGCTCGAGTTTCTCCTCGATCGCGGACAGATCGACGACTGGTTCGGTTCCAAGTTCATCCTCTGGGCGGCCGTGATTGCGGGAACATGCCTCACGCACAGCCGTCTTCTGGGAGCTTCGACATCCGGATCCTGTGATTGATCTGAAAATGCTGAAGGTCCGCAACTTTGCCATCGCCAACGTCTTCTACTTCATCTTCGGCGTTGGCCTGTTTGCTTCGACCACCATGATTCCGCAGATACTGCAGTCGCTCTATGGTTATCGAGCCATCGACGCAGGTCTGGTGCTCGGGCCCGGCGCCCTGGTAATCACGTTTCTGGCGCCTGTAGGCGCCCAACTGGTGCAACGCGGCATCGTCCACCCGCGCATCCTTCTCTTCGGTGCTGTCGTAACGGTGGGTATTTCCTTCCTCCACTACAGCCACTTTAACCTGGATACCGATTACACTCACTATGCCCTGGCTCGCGGTCTGCAGGGTTTCGGCTATGCCTTCTTCTTCGTCCCGCTGACCGTGATCGCCTATTCGCAACTGGCGCCGGAGCAGAATAACAAGGCCTCGTCTCTGACCAACTTCTTCCGCAACTGGGGAGGAAGCGTTGGCGTCTCCCTGGTCACGACGATGGCGGAGCGCAGGCAAGACCTCCACCAGTCAAGAGTGGGTGACACCATCGCTGGATCCTCGGAAGCGCTGCAGAATCAGGGGTGAAACAGACCGCTGCATTCCTGCAACAACGGGGCTATTCGCCCGCGGACGCCATGACTGCCGCATACAGCCACTATTACAATCAGCTAATCGCTCAGACCAGGCTTCTGGGCTTTATGGATTGCTTCTTCATTCTCGGCGTAATCACGTTAGTCGTGGCCCCGCTGGCTCTTTTAACGAAATACTTCAAGGTCGGAGGCGGGTCCTCGGCCGCGCACTAAATTAACCTCAGGCTGCACTACGCTCTTTGGGGCTGTCCTTCAGCAATCCGAGGCGCACCAGGCTCTCGGCCGTAGCCACGATGGCTTCCTCGTTGGAGCGCGGCGCCCAGCCCAGCATGCGCCGGGCTTTCTCGCTGGTGCCCTCCTTTCTCTTCCCCAACTCGGGCAGGATGAGCTTGACTGCCGGATCGCGCATGGAGGCCAGGCGAACCATCCAGTTGGGCAGCTGCCTGGTGGGGACTTTTTTGGCCGCAGCTCCCATCCTTCTCTTGAGTATTCTGGCGATATCGAGAAACGACATGAAGTCGCCCGCAACTGCAAGGAAGCGTTGGCCGGGCGCAGCGGGATGAGTCATGGCGCGGAGGTGCAGGCCGGCCACGTCGCGCACATCCACGGCGCCAAAATAGAGTTGCGGGCAGCCAGGCAAAGCGCCCTCCATCAAGCGCTGCACCAGCAGGATCGAAGCCGAATAGTCGCGCCCCAGGACCGGACCAAAAACGGCCACCGGGTTCACCACGGAAAGCTCCATGTTCCCGCCTTCCCTGGTAATGAAATCCCAGGCAGCGCGTTCCGCCAGCGTCTTCGACTTCATGTAGGAGGTCAGGTCCTCTCCGTTAAGGTCGGTCCAGTCAGTCTCATTGAAGGGCGTTTCCCGCGGCTTGTGCCCATAGCCGATGGCCCCAAACGACGAAGTCAACACCACGCGCTTTACGCCGGCGTCGCGTGCCGCACGCAACACGCGTAGCGTTCCTTCACGGGCGGGTACGATGAGCTCGTCCTCGTGTTGGGGAAGCTTTGGAGGAAGCGGGGACGCTACGTGCAGCACATAGGTGCAGCCGGCAACGGCCTCCGCCCAGCCCGCGTCCTGTTCCAGATCGGCAGCGGCGAAAGACAGCCGATCCCCCGGCTCAGCGCCGCCTTGCTTGAGCATGGCTCGCACGTCGCCTTCGCGTTTGAGGCTGCGTACCGTGGTGCGCACCTGATAGCCTGCGGCCAGCAGCTGCAGGATGCAATGACTGCCGATGAAGCCCGATCCGCCGGTAACCAGAACAAGTTCGTCGCTCATGCAGCTATTGTATACCACCAGACCGAACGTTCGCTCTAGTCCGCCTTGACCGCCTCCCACACCTTCTCCGCCACCGTCCGCAACGTGGCTGAAGAAAGCTTGCGCGGTTGCCGGGCCAGCCGTTCCACTACTCCGAATGTCAGCTCCTGTATGACCTCGGGAGGCAGATCATTCAGAACTCCGCCGTTCGATTGGCTGCGGAAGCGCCGCTGAAACTCCGTCGCTTTCTTGTCGGGATGCGGATTCTTTTCCGGCTGGCAGACAAAGCCCGCGGTCTCGTACTGGTGGAGGAAGCGCATCTCGCGCGGATGTTGGCGGTAGAAGTTATACCAATTCGTCCACACCAGGATGAACGCTTCCTTGGCGTCCATATCCGGCGAGTAGCCTTCCAGAAGGCCGGCGCGCTTCAGTTCACGGACCCGCTCGTACAGCGCCTGAATGATGGCTTCCTTACTCTCGAAGTGGTGGTAGATTACGCCCGCACTTGCTCCCGAACGCTCTGAAACAAGCGACATGGGGGCTTCATGGAAACCTCGCTCCGCCACCACGTCGAGCATCGCGTTGAGAATGGCTTCCCGCTTATTAGGCTTTGGCTTCGCTACCATGTTCTCTATTCTTCCACGGCCGAGCGTATGACGTTCGACACGAAGGCGGCCCTTATGCCTTCTTTAGAATTTAAAGGCTAGGATGGAATTGCATTGGATAGGAGGGACCGTCAATGCCGAATACACATGGTGTTGAGTTCAATGCCAATCAATCCGAGCTAGTAAAGGATATAGTTCGAGAGCTGCTCAAGGACGGCAACTGCGCTGTCTATGCAGTGCCCCACATAAAACCAAATGGTGAGTTGCGGATGGCTTCAACACCACCGAGGCCGCGAGCCAGGCGACAGCGCGGCGTGTTCCTGCGCATCCGGCCTGGAATAAACGAAGCGACGATCGTGCGCCCAATGAACGCAAAGGCAGGAGAGCCACTTACCAAGCTCACCAAGTTCAATCGCCTTGAACTCCTGGAAGTAATTCGCGTTTGGCGAAGACAGACCATGCCTGCGTCACGCGCCGAGAGCACGGGGTCTGCCGAGGTTGCCGAAGTAGCTGTAGTCCGCCAATCCGCCTGAGCGGTTGCTTTGCAGGGCTGGGTCGCTTTTCTGGGCGTGTACATGAACGCCCAGAAAGCACCCAGGCCCCGCCGTTCACCCCCGGACACAAGCTCAACGCACTCGCAAGACTATGACCGTGGCATCATCCGTCTGACGTCCGCGGGAAAATTCATCCATGGATGCGAAGATAGCTTCGACCAAGTCGTCCGCGTGGTATGCCTTGCTTCCAGTTGCTGCCCTTCGCAGACCCTCAACCCCCCACTCCTCGCCGGCCGGATTCACTGCTTCGATGACCCCGTCAGTGTAGGCCACGATCAGGTCGCCCGGCTCCAGTTGAACCTCGCTTTCCTCATAGGTGAAATTCGAAAACATGCCGACGGGTGGGCCCCCGGTTTCCAGCCAAACGACCGGCTGGTCCCGCCGAATGACCATTGGCGGATTGTGGCCGGCATTCGAGTATCGAAGAGTGCGCTTTCCGCCATCGAAAACGCCATAAAATAACGTGGCATAACGATCTGCGAGTGAGGACGTGTACACCTGCCGATTTACCGCCCCGAGCACCGCAACCACGTCGCTTTCTGCGAATGAGGCCGCCGTGCGAAGCGACGACTGGACATTCGATATCATAAGGGCCGCGGCCAGACCTTTGCCGGAGGCGTCTCCAACCGCGAGTGCCAGGCGATTATGCGGCAGCGGCACAAAATCATAACAATCACCGCCCAGCTCGCCTACCTGCCGGCAACGCGCGCTGTAACTCAGAGTATCGATGGTTGCGCCCATGTGCTGCATAAACCGCTGCTGCACTTCATAGGCCGCGATCCACTCGCCGGAAGATTCCATGATCACTGCATCCGCTGGCATCTCACACCTCTGTGAGATTGTCGATTTACAAAGTGCGAAATGTACAAAACTCTGGAACTTATTTTTTTAAAAAAAAAGTCGCCCCGGATGTCGAGAATTCGTTTCCATGCGCCGACTACCCTGTGAAAGCGCAGAAACCAACTCAAAGATGAAGGGAGCAGAAGATATGAAGTACATTTTGCTGATGGCCGGCGCGAAAACGGGCGTCGACGCGTATAGGGCATGGTCTGAGAAGGATATGCAGAGGCACTTCGCGCACCTGTTGGCCCTCAATAAGGAGCTAAAGAATCGGGAGAGTTTGTGGCCAATGAAGGCTTGGCCGCGCCGGAACAGGCCAAGCTCGTGCGCGCCGGAAAGGACGGTACGCCAATCACCGACGGAGTCTTCCCCGAGGCAAAGGAGTTTCTTCTCGGTTATTGGATGGTCGATGTCGAGAGTCCGGAACGAGCCTATGAGATTGCCGCCCGATTGTCGGCCGGCCCGGGCCCCGGCGGGGTACCGTTGAGCATGCCCATCGAAGTGCGGCAAATCATGAGTCGAGCGACCGAAGAACTGCCGTGACGAACCGAATGCTGGACATCACTTCCGAGCATCTTGCTGCGCGAACTTGCGCCGCAGGTGCTCGGCGCGGTGATCCGCCGTTTTCGCGACTTCGCCGCCGCCGAGGACGCTGTGCAGGAGGCCTTGATAGCGGCCGCCGTCCAATGGCCGCGCGAAGGCGTTCCCGACAATCCGCGGGCTTGGCTGATTCAGGTCGCCTTTCGCCGCATGACGGACCACGTGCGCAGCGAGATAGCCCGGCGCCAGCGCGAGACCGCCGCGGCCATGGAGATAGACCAGCTCGCGCCGTCCGTCGACGCTGAGATCGAAACCGAGCAGGACGACACGCTCATCCTGCTCTTTATGTGCTGCCATCCAGCCCTGACTTCGTCCTCCGCCATCGCGCTGACGTTGCGCGCGGTCGGCGGCCTCACCACGGCCGAAATCGCCAATGCATTCCTGGTTCCCGAGGCGACCATGGCGCAGCGGATCAGCCGCGCCAAGAACAGCATCAAGGCTTCCGGCGTGCCGTTCCGGTTGCCCACCAGCGAGGAGCGAGCGCAACGGCTCCGTGCCGTGCTGCACGTGCTCTATCTGATCTTCAACGAAGGCTACAGCAGCAGCGTCGGCCCGCATCTGCAGCGGCTCGAACTATCCCGCGAGGCAATCCGCCTGACGCGTTCCGTTCATGCATTGCTCCCGGATGATGCGGAAGTCGCAGGATTGCTGGCGCTCATGTTATTAACCGATGCGCGCGCGCACCGCGCGCATGGGAACTGACGAGGAGTTGATCCCGCTCCCGAAGCAGGACCGAACTCTGTGGGATCGGACGAAAATCTCCGAGGGCATCGCGCTGCTCACCGCGGCGCTGTCGAAGGGGTCGATTGGCGCGTACCAGCTACAGGCCGCCGATCGCCGCTGTTCATGACGAAGCGGCCCGAGCCGAGGATACCGATTGGCCGCAGATCCTGGCGCTTGTATGAACTCCTCAAACGCATGTCCGACAATCCCATGGTGATGCTTAATCATGCGATCGCCGCGGCCATGGTGCATGGCCCATGCAAAGGACTGGAGCTGCTGAGAGCCCTCGATGCAGACCCGCGGCTTGCCGGCCATCATCGTCTCGACGCGGTTCGCGCCCATCTACTGGAAATGGCCGGCGATCATGAGACCGCGATCAAGCATTACCGGATTGCCGCTGGCCGCACGACGAGTATCCCGGAGCGGAATTACCTCATGACGCAAGCGGCCCGGCTCAGCAAGATCAGGAGAACCATTGAGGTCCGAGCAGGATCGGGTTGCTTGGCGGCATCTTGGCCAAATCGACCCAATTTCAGTATATTTTCGTCTCATGATGCGTATTCGGTTTTCCAGACTCCTCGTGTCCGCGGTTCTGTGCGCCGTAGCCGCCCCACTTTTCGCCCAATCGCCGGACAAACCGAAACCTGAGGATACGGAAATCTGGGAGCCGGTTCCCGCGGTAGTGACACCCGGCGCCACCTGTGGGGCGCCTCCCTCCGATGCGATCGTGCTCTTCGACGGCAAGAATATGGACGAGTGGCTTTCGGTCCGTGACAAGTCTCCCGCCAAATGGACGGTTGCCGATGGAGTGATGACCGTAAGCAAAGGCGAGGGAAGCATCGAGACCAAACGGAGCTTCAAGAACTACCAGCTCCACGTCGAGTGGAAGGTTCCCACAAACATCACCGGCAGTGGTCAGGCTCGCGGCAACAGCGGTGTGTTTCTGGCCTCCACTGGGCCTGGCGACGACGGATATGAGTTGCAGGTTCTCGATTCCTACCAGAACAAGACCTACGTGAACGGCATGGCCGGCAGCATCTACAAGCAGGCGATTCCGCTGGCGAATCCGACCCGCAAGCCGGGCGAGTGGCAGACCTACGACGTGGTGTGGACGGCGCCTACGTTCAATAGCGACGGCTCGCTGAAGACTCCGGCCTATGTCACGGTCTTTTTCAATGGCGTCCTGGTGGAGAATCACTTCGAGTTGAAGGGCCAGACGCTGTACATCGGCAAGCCGTTCTACAAGGCGTATACCACTGCTCCGATCAAGCTCCAGGCGCACGGCGACAAGAGCGAGCCCATCAGCTTCCGGAATATCTGGATTCGGGAGCTTCCGTAGACCGGCACAAGGCTGGGTGCCCCATTCAAGCCGTACTTCGGCTTGAGTGGGATCCACAGCACTCGGATTAGCTGTGCCAGCCCCGGAACCGAAATCTATAGAACCGCCGGCGGCCGCACCTCCGTAGAGGTGCGGCCACAGGGGAACGCTACTGCTTTTTGGGGCCAACGAGCGAGAACGCGGCTCCCTGAGGATCGATGCCAAGGATGATCCAAAGGCTACCGGGTACCTCATGGGGACCCATGAGCACCTGGCCGTTCTTCTCCTTGATGCGCGTTGCCGCGGCGTCAATATCCTCAACGTTGAAGTAGTAGAGCCAGAACGGGACCGGCGCGTTCTTGGGGTCCCGCGTCATCATGGCGCCGATAGCATCGCCGCCGTTATTGAAAATTCTATAGGTGCCCATCGGGCCCATATCCATGGTCCTGTCTTCTTTCCAACCGAAGAGGCCGGAGTAGAAGGACCATGCCGTTTCCCCGTCATTGGCGGAGAGTTCGTTCCATCCCACCACGCCTGGGGTGCCGGCCGGCGGACGCGGCGGCGCATAGTCCAGGGAGCCTTTGAACAGGAGGAAGACCGCGCCCTGCGGATCCTGCACGGAAGCGAAACGGCCCACGGTTGGGATGTCCATGGGTGGACAATGCAGCTTCCCGCCGCCCTGCTCCACTCGTTTGGCATAGGCATCCACGTCATCGACGCCAATGAAGCCGACCCAGGCGGGTCTCATGCCGCCGGCCAGCATATCCGGGGTTAGCTGCATCAGGCCGGCGGTGCCCATGTCGCCGATCGAGAGCAGCGTATAAGGCATGCCACCGGGGTCGCCAGAGGGTTTCGCCTGCCAGCCCACAACGTGGGTATAGAAGTCCTGTGCTCCCTTGGCGTCTGTGGTTCTGAGCTCGTGCCAGACAAAGTCTCCTGTGGCTGCTTTGACCGGCGTCTTCACTTCCTGCTGTGCTGCTGTGCTCATGGTTAGTCCTCTCTTTTCGTCATGCTTTTGTTGCGCGCTCAAGTTCAGTGATATCCAGCTTTTTCATCTTCAACCTGGCCTGCATCGCGGCCGGCTTTTTGATTAGGCCGGGCAAGCGGGCGTATACGATCTGTCAGGAAAGGCCAAGCTTGTCTTTGAACCAGCCACATTGCCCGTTCCTGCCTCCAGCCGATGGTGGTTCGAGGTTGCGTTACTATGTGTACGCCGTCCACAACAAGCTATCAGAGGAAATGTACACTGTCCACAAAGCACCATGAAAACCGCAAAAAAATCCACCCCCTGCGCGCAAGACATTTCGCTATGGGGCCTGCGGAGTTCCAAATTATTTTTTTGCGGTCGGCTCTACCCGTCCATCGAGCGAAAATGTTGCATGGAAGCGCAAACCCTCACTTTGTCATCCCGGGAGCCGACTTGCGTATGGCAATTAAGCGAGAAATGACACCGGCAGCAAAAGCATTGGGTGCCCCATTCAAGCCGCACTTTGGCTTGAGTGGGCTCCGGATGCACCCTCCGACCTGTTTGTGATCCCTCGGCTTCGCTTCGGATGACAAAGTGAGGGTTTGCGCTTCCATGCAACGTTTTCGCTCGAAGGGAACGGGATGAACGGAGAGCCTGAGTGAAGAGATAAATCCTATCGAGCGCGCCACGCAACCGGATGCCATTCCGGCCTCTGCACCGGCCACTTCAGCCTTTCTTCTCCGTCTGGTAACACGGTCGTCAGCACCCAGTCGATGCGCTCGGTTGCCTCTTTAAGGGTCAACTGCAGCGACGGATCGTTCTCGACCGACGCGGAAAATACAATTGCGGTCAGCGCATTTCGGATATGGTGATTCACTTCGGCTGCAATTTCCATCCTGCGCGCCAAAATCATACGTCGACGCTTTTCATAAGCCAGCACTAAATACGAAAGCCCGGATGCGACGATACACGTATACAGATCGGACGCATAGATCCTGCTCGCATGATGCACCAGGCAATCGAGCCCGAAGCCGCAAACCCCAATCATCAGCCCTAATAAAAGAGCCGAGACAAAAACGCGGGCGTCAAGAAACATGTGATCCCCCGAGCTACGGCTGACTCCAAATGTAGGCATAATTGTCGTTCTACGCCTCACGATTGCACACCTCGAGCGTCTCAAAGCAGATATCTGGTTCAGCTAACCAGCCTTCGCCGGGTGGCTTGGAACTGAGAGCGATTGCGTCCCTCCCCGCGAAAATCAGGAGGAAGCGTCAGTACGGGACAATCGCACTTCCGGGCTAAGTCTTCGGCCAGTCTCTTCTGAACGCGGTCAGTGGCGGAGCCATTCAACGCAATCGCGATGAGTGTCGCTTTGATATCCTCCGCTCTCTCTCGAAGCACAGCTCGGGTTTTCCGAACAGCAGGATCGCCTGTGCGCTCCTGTTGAGACTTCTCAAACTCCGAGCCAGCGCTTCGAGCCGGTACTGAATACCCATCTGCGCATCAGGCATCGATGAAATATGTCCCGGATCGATGACGTGCACCAGCTCAAGACGCGCACGGTGTCTCTGCGCCAATGCGCAAGCGAACTCAAGGACGTTCTGACTATCCTTAGCGGGATCTGTAACAAAAAGGAGCGTGCCGGCGTGCACGCTGCCGCCGGTAGAACTCATGTGCTCATGGGTTGGCATGGTTGCCTCCGTGAGGCAGATTCCTCTATCCGACGGATTCAGGCTCAAGCATCTGCGTCTTCGCTTCATCGGACCCATTCCGATGGCGACCGAAAAACATATTCGCTGTAAGAGCCTTTGTAGCCGCGCATTCGAGCAATAGGAGCAAGAATCGGAAAGAGTGCGCTTTGCAGCAAACGCGGAGGACTTAGGAATTGGATGACGTCATCGAATTCCTTGGCTAGTACCGCAAGCTGGAGAAGATTCGGCATGCCCTTTGGATCAGTCTTGCCATCCTGGGCCAGACCAATCATATTTCGCGTAAAAGCTTCGAATCGATTAGCCGGCCTGATATCCATCAGCAGCTTCGCCTCGACGATTCCGGCATTCCAGAACCGGTGAGGCACCCCCGGGGGGATTTCAATGGTCTTGCCCAATTCGGCAATCGAAATCACGCCGTCGATAGATATGCCGACGCTGCCGCTCACCACTCTCAGCCGCTCATGGATAGATGGATGCAGATGCAGAGCGGAACCAAAACCGGCTCCCCGCATTTCCAGATCGACCACCATGCGCTCGCCCCTCGTTTCACGCGTGCCCAGGCGGACAGTCGCTCGTTCCCCCGTGACCGGATTGTCAAATACATCGCCCCGTTTGACCATAGATGTTTCCCCGGCGGGCGCACGCATGAGTTGCGCGCCCCGTAGTTTGACCGTGCCCAGCGTTCTGGTTACAACCAGTTAGATGGACACAAGTACGCTATAGAGAACCAGGTTCAGCTAACCAGCCTTTTGCGGACCGCGTAGAGAACGATCTCAGCTGTATTGTGGATACCGAGTTTCTGCATCAGGTTGGTTCGGTGGCTCTCGACCGTGTACGGGCTTACGTCCAGTAGATGGGCCACTTCTTTATTGGTTTTTCCTTCGGCGAGCAGTTGCAGCACTTCTTTTTCCCGAGCGGTGAGAAGGTCGAAAGTATCGGAGAGACCCTGTTGCTTAAGCATCCGCATGTAATCCTCAAGCAGTGTCTCGTTGATAGCCCGGCTGAAAAACGGCTTCCCATGCGCCACAGCCTTTATGGCCAACAGCAGGTCTTCCTCGGCTGACTCCTTCAGCAGGTAACCTTTAACGCCCACATTGAGTGCTCTCAATAGATAGCTCTCATCCGCGTGCATGGTGAGAATAATGATGCCCACTTTGCTATTCACTTTTAATATCTGTTCCGCCGCTTCTATACCATTCAGTATCGGCATGGCGACATCCAGGACGACGATTTGTGGAGAGAGGGTCGTGGCCATAGTCACGGCCTCGCGGCCATTGGCCGCTTCTCCTATCACCGACAAGCTCGGGGTATTGCTCGAGAAGAAGCCGCAGACCTTTGCGCACGACTCCATGGTCGTCCGCGATGAGCACCGTGTATCTCATGTTTTCTCTTGCTCTCTGTAAGCCATCGGTTTTTCGAGGTGTTGACTTTTGGTCCTGGACGCTTGGCAAGAGGTCTATCATCGGGTCCTTCTCGTTGGAGAAGCAAATTGCTCTCTAGAACGACGATAGGCGGAAGAAATGCCGGAGCAAATCCCTTGGAGACACCATTGGCAAGTCTAAATGACAGGAGAGGACGCAAGATGGGACAGCCCGGTCTTTAGGACGGGCTCGGATCGAGCCTGGCCGGCAATTCGAGGCTGATCAATGTTCCGCGGCCGGGCTCCGAGGCCACGGACATGCGCCCTTGCAAGGCGCGCACCCGCTCCGTCATGCCCATCAATCCGAGACCAGGGGTTTGTAAGAAGGCATCGAACCCCCTTCCGTCATCCTGTACAGAAGCAGTCACTCGAGCCGCGTCCTGCTTGACGATAACCGTGACGCGGCTGGCGTCGGCATGCTTGCCACAGTTGGTCATGGCCTCTTGAATGGCCCGGTACAGACACAGTCGAAGCGCTTCGGGCAGGTTGTCGAGCTTGCCCTCAATGTTTACCGAAACAGGGATTCCGCACCTGCGCGAAAACTCCTTTGCCTGCCAGTGCAGTGCCGGTTCCAGTCCCAGATCATCGAGCATGGAAGGCCGCACCAACAAAGCGAGATTCCTCACCGAACGAAGAGCTTCTTCCGCCAGTCCCTTTACGCTTTCCAGCCGCTTCCTGAATTCCTCGTCTGGTTCGTAATGCGACAAGGTACCCAATTCCATGCGCAAGCCTGTCAGTAGCTGGCCTACTTCGTCGTGAAGTTCTCGAGAGATTGTTTTTCTCTCCTCCTCCTGGACGCGCACCAGTTGATTGGATAAACGCCGGAGCTCTTGTTCTGCCTTCTCGGCGCGTTTCCGCTCTGCCTCTGAGACTCTATCCAGCCGATACATATAGGCCGTGCTGAATATCGCAATCCACACTCCAACATTAGGAGCATTAACGTCGCCGCGATCGCGATCTGCCGCAGTTTCGTCTGCTGAGCTTCACTTTCCTGTTCCTCGCGGGCGAGGCTGGCCTGGTTGAGCGCATCGATGCGCCCAGCGAGATCCAGAACCTTTCCCGGCTGGTTCTCCAACTCGCTGAAGAGGGTCTGTTCTCCTTGACGCGTTCGCGAGGTGCTGAGGCTTTGCTGAATCGAGTTCCAGTACTGATCCAAACCTTGCTGGAGGGCAAGAATTTGCGGCTTTTGGTTTGCGCCGATGAGCTGAATCAGGGTGGTGCAGCTATCTGCTGTGTTCCTCTGCAGCTCAGCGATTCGGTTCTCGGTCTCAACAACATTTGGGTTATTGAAACCGCTCTGTTCTATGAGAGCGCCCTTGTTGATATTCGCCTGGATATCTGAGATAGCATCGTCCGCTCTCTGGTAGATCTGGTGAGCAATCTTTGCGCGCTCATGAATCCTGGCAGCTTCCCGTGAGACAAGCAGCGCGAAGAGGGTCGAGAACAGAAGCAGAGCGCCAAAGGATACGGCGACCGCGGGCCAGAGTCGTGTGCGCATGTAACAACTTTACTCCCACCGATGAAAGATTTGTGCTGAGTACTAACGGCGATTCTCCTACGTTCCCTCTCGTCGAGCCTCTCCCCCAGAAAGGAATCGGTGTAAGGGTTCCGCGGAGAATCGCCGCCTGTTGGGTGCTTACTGGTATGCTGACGGGCCTGCATCGTGAGCTGCCGGTAAACACACATCAACCCCGGTGGATGTTGCCACGACAACTACGCGCGCGCTTCAAACACCATATTGAAGGGTGTCTCAGTTGCTTTGCGGAAGCTCATAAACCCGCCGTCGCGCACCACTTTCTCTATATTTGCCGGACCAGCCTGCGCACCCAGGCCAAGCGCCACTTCCTGCGAGAGCGAACACGGCACACATACGGTTGCCGACGCCGAGTACATAATGCGCCCAATGGGATTCAGGTTTTTAGCGACCTCATCATGCGCAAACGGCTCTACGATCATCCATGTGCCTCCGGGCGCCAGCGACTCGCGCACATGCCGTGCCGCACCCGCGGGGTCGCCCATATCGTGCAGGCAGTCGAAGAACGCCACCAGGTCGTAGCCTGTTCCGGGAAACCCCTTCGATGGCGCTACCTGGAAGGTTACGCGATCGCCTACCTGGGCCTCCTTCGCTTTCTTGCGCGCGGTCTCAATCGATGGCCCATGGTAGTCAAAGCCAAAGAACTGCGACTTGGGGTAGGCCTTCGCCATCAGCAAGGTGGACGCGCCATGCCCGCACCCAATGTCAGCCACCCGGGCGCCCGCCTTCAGTCTGTGCTCTACTCCCTCCAGCGCTGGAATCCAGTTGGAAACCAGGTTCGCCAGGTACGTGGGCCGGAAAAATCGCTCGCAGCCTTCGAACAACCCCTTCTCGTGTTCATGCCAGCCCATGCCTTTGCCCGTGCGGTAGATCTTGGTAAGTCTTTTCCTCGTCTTTCATCAGTGACGCCAGCATGTGATAGAAGCCCGGGAGGTGGATCGGCGTATCGTCCTGCGCCAGCGCCAGAGCTTGTTCTGGAGACATGAAGTAGGTGCCGTTTGCGGCGTCATACTCTACAAAATTGCCCGCCGCATTGGCGTTTAACCACTCGCGGATATAACGCTCCGCCGTGCCCGTGCGCTGGGCAAGCTGCGCCGGGGTCACCGGTTCGCCATCTCCCATCGCGCGGTAAAGTCCCAACTTGTCTCCGATAACAATGAGCGGCGCGTGCATGGCAGCGCCCATATCCTGCACCGCCTGTCCCAGCAGGGCGTTCAGCTTGTCAGGATCGATGGTTCGTGTTCTTTCAGATGAAATCGATGGTGATGAAGCCATATGTCTCTCCTCCTTTTTAGGAAGCTCGCAGTCCGTCGGGATGCACGAAGACTTTGGCAGAGATCGATGATAAGCGGGTTGCGGACAATTGCTATCCCCTCGATGCACTAGAAGCGCGGTGAAAAAAGAGGAGTCTCACCCGTCATTTGTTACCGGTAGCGACGGGTCTGTGAGAAATTCAGGTTAGATCGAAGGGGATGATGAGTGCCGCTTAGGGCGAGAGTATATCCAGCACTTCCCGCGGTTCGGGCCGGACGCGGAAATCGGCATGCGCGCCCGCGAACAGGATCGTGCCGTCTTTCCCGATGATGTAGGTTGCGGGCAGAGGCAGCCGCCAACTCGCGTCCCCATTCACCAGGGGAATGTTTACCAGGATGCTGCGGTAATACTGCTGCTGGGAGGGGGCGACCGCGTAGGCCAGGCCGAACTGGGCCGCCAGCCGGCATCCGGCATCGGTCAAAACAGGGAAGGGAAGACCATGCTGCACCGCCGTGAAGTCGTTCTGGCGCACGGTTTGCGGGGAGATACCGATCAGCAGCGCGCCCCGCTTGCGCACGGCATTATATAGATCCCTCCAGGACTCAAGCTCGGTGACGCAGTAAGGGCACCAGCGTCCCCGGAAGAAGTTGATGACCAGCGGGCCCAGGGCCAGAAGGTCGGAGCTGCGCACGATGCGACCCGCAGCATCGGGCAGGGCAAACTCCGGTGCTTGCGCGCCAACCTGCAGGATCCTATCCTCTACCCCCGCTGCGTACAGCTCCGCGACCGCGCGCTCGCTGATCTCGAGGCGCTCCGGCTGGACAAGGTTTCGCGTGTTGGCCGTGATCTGATCGAGTTGGTCTTGCAGTTTCGACATAAGGGCGTTCTCTAGCGGGAAGCTCTCAAAATCCTTTGGCGGTGAAAGCCACACTCAACATCTTGGAAGCCCGAAGGCCTTCGCATCACACGACCAAAATTGATCAGGAGCTGCCCTCAACCGTTTTGACGATCTCCATCCCGGAACGGCTTCAGGAATGTTGAGCTTTTCTTGGCCAAGCCTAGCCGGCCGCAACGAGGAGGAAACGCTTTACCGGCCCATGCCGCGCATCCCGCCCAGGGCGCCCATCATCCGCCGCTGCATGCCGCCGCCCTTGCCGGCACTTTTGAACATCTTACGCATCTGCGCATACTGGCGCAGCAGCTGGTTCACTTCCTGCACACTGGTTCCCGAGCCGCGCGCAATCCGCTTGCGCCGGCTGCCGGAGATGATTTCGTGCTTTTCGCGCTCCTGCTTGGTCATCGAGTTGATGATGGCCTCAATGCGCGTAAATTGCGATTCATCCACCTGCCCGGCCATCTGCTGGATGCCCTGAAACGGGCCAATCGAGGGCAGCATCTTGAGGATGCTCTGCATGGACCCCAGTTTGCGAATCTGGCGCAGCTGGTCGCGGAAGTCTTCCAGAGAAAAGCCGTCGCCGGAGAGCGCCTTGCGGGCGAATTCCTCCTGCTTCTTCTTGTCCAGGGTCTCTTCTGCACGCTCAATGAGCGTCATCATGTCGCCCATGCCCAGGATCCGGCCTACGATCCGGTCGGGGTGGAAAGGCTCAAAAGCCTCCGGCTTCTCGCCCGTGCCGATGAACTTGACCGGTTGGCCGGTGACATGGCGGATGGAGAGGGCAGCTCCGCCCCGGGCATCGCCGTCCATTTTGGTAAGCACAATGCCGGTCAGGGCCAGCTGCTTGTGAAATTCGCCTGCGGAATGGACTGCGTCCTGGCCCGTCATCGCGTCGGCCACGAAGAGGATCTCCTGCGGGTTGAGCAGGTTCTTCAGATTCCGCATCTCCTCCATGAGTTCCTGGTCCAGGGCCAGCCGGCCGGCCGTATCCACGATGAGCGTGTCGCAGCCGGAATTGATGGCCTCGCGGCGCGCCTCCTTGGCCAGGCGCTCGACCAGCGCAGTTCCCGGCGCCTCACCCTTGGTGTCGCCCTCATACAGGTTGATTTTGATGGCGTTGGCCACCACCCGCAGCTGTTCCCGTGCGGCGGGACGGTAGACGTCGACCGAGACCAATAAGGGCCGGTGGCCGCCTTTCCTGAGCCAGGCAGCCAACTTGCCTGAGGTGGTGGTCTTGCCGGACCCTTGCAGGCCGGCCATCAGGATCACGGTGGGCGGACGGGAAGCGAAGTTGAAGCGGGCCGTGTCTTTACCCAGCAGGGCAACCAGCTCGTCACGGACGATCTTGACCACCTGCTCGGTTGGCGAAAGAGCGGTCATTACCTGCTGGCCCACCGCCTTCTCCCGGATGTGGTCGATAAGCTCCTTGACCACGTTCAGGTTGACGTCGGCTTCGAGCAGGGCCACGCGGATTTCCCGCAGGGCGTCCCCGATATTTTCTTCGGTGACGGTGCCCTGACCGCGGAGATTCTTGAAGGCCCGCTGCAGCTTGTCGGATAGGTTTTCAAACATGGCGGTGTTTACAGTCTAACCGACGTTGGCCGGAGGCTGGGATGGGTCCCCAGCCTCGATTGGTTACGCCGAAAGAGTTTTCGCCTTGGGTTATTCCTGGGAGGAAGCAGACGGCTCGCTCAGATTGGGAACATCGATCCCCAGCGCAGTGGCCAAGGCAATCTGGTGGTCCTGCTCCTGCAGCAGGATTGTCCGGATGTGCTCCGCGGTCGCATACTCGCCCAGTTGGTCGCACTGGCGAATCCGCTGCCGGTAATTACGGATGGTCTCGTTCTCGTTATCCAGATCGAAACGCAGCATCTCTTCTGCCTTCTCTGAGGTTTTTACCGGTTTGGGAACCACGACCGGCATGCCCCCCATGTAGTCGATTTGGTTGGCAAGAATGATGGCGTGCTGCAATTCTTCCTTGGCATGCACTTCCAGCTCGGCCGCGATATTCATGTAGGCGGCGCCCTTCAGCACCTGGGAATAGTTCACATAAGCAATAATCGCCTGGTATTCGCGGGCCAGATCTTCATTCAACAGGGCAACCAGTTTTTCGCGGGTGATGGCTTTTTCAGTGGGGGCGGTGGCTGTGGCCATTGCTTTCTCCTCGTTCTTAACGTCAATTTATCGGTAGGTCTAAATAGGTCTGTCTGCTTTGGTGCCGGATACCGGCCAGAGGTTGCAGGCTTCCACTACTGGAGCTCCAGTTGATGTCGCTTGAGGCATCTAAAGTGATTCGAAGAGGATTTCACCGCCTGTGACCACTATCAAAGAGGAGAACAGACCGGCTGTCGACCCAGGGCGGTATCTCCCATGCCTGGCGTGCTTTGCGGCACCGCAACTTCAGGTTGTTCTTCAGCTGGACAAAGTATTTCCCTCATCGGCACCTGGATGACCCGGATCGCCACCAGTTGGCTGGTCTACCGGCTGACGGGCTCCGCCCTGTTGCTGGGCCTGGTTGGCTTCATGGGACAGATCCCCACCTTCCTGTTGGCCCCCTTCGCCGGCGTATGGGTCGACCGACTGGATCGCAGGCAGGTGCTGCTCTGGACCCAGGCCCTGGCCGCCGTGCAGTCCCTGCTGCTGGCTGGGTTGACGCTCTCCAAACGAATCACGATTGGGGAGATCC
This sequence comes from uncultured Acidobacteriaceae bacterium, assembly GCA_963721125.1. Classification (GTDB taxonomy): domain Bacteria; phylum Acidobacteriota; class Terriglobia; order Terriglobales; family Acidobacteriaceae; genus PALSA-350. Next base: position 101,138 of record CAVRHZ010000004.1, read on the forward strand.
TCATCCTGAGCGCTTTTCAAGGTCTGATCAACGCCTTTGACATGCCCGGCCGGCAGGCCTTCCTGGTGCAAATGGTGGAAGACCGGAAGGACCTGGGCAACGCCATCGCCATCAACTCGTCCATGGTGAATCTGGCGCGGCTGGTGGGGCCGTCGCTGGCAGGTCTGATCATTGCCGCTTTCGGTGAGGGTTATTGCTTTGCCATCGACGGCGTAAGCTACTTTGCGGTCATCGCCTCGTTGGCCCTGATGCAGATAAAGCCGCTGCCGGCAAGGGGTGCGGCCGCTTCCTCCATGTGGGCGCAATTGAAGGAGGGTTGGACCTATGTCTCCGGCTTCGCGCCCGTGCGCACCATCCTGCTGCTCTTTGCCCTGGTCAGCCTCATGGGCATGCCATACGTGGTGCTGATGCCGATCTTCGCCTCCCAGGTGCTGCACGGGGGGGCGCATACCCTGGGCCTGCTCATGGGTGCCTCGGGCGTGGGCGCTCTGGTCTCGGCCCTTTCGCTCGCCGTGCGCAAAACGGTGCTGGGGTTGGGCCGGATGATTCCCATCGCCGCCGGGTCCTTTGGCGTGGGATTGATTCTCTTCGGCCTTTCGCAGGTGATGTGGTTCTCCATGATGATGATGCTGCTGACCGGTTTTGGCATGATGCAGGGCATGGCGGCCAGCAACACGATTGTGCAGACCCTGGTGCCGGAAGACCGCCGGGGCCGGGTCATGAGCTATTACACGATGGCGTTCGTCGGCATGGCGCCCTTCGGCAGCCTGCTGGCGGGCGGCCTGGCCCATTGGCTGGGCGCTCCGCGGACGGTGATGATCACCGGCAGCGTGGTGATTCTGGGCGCGATCTGGTTTACCAGCAGGCTGAAGGCGATCCGAGTCGAAATCCGTCCCATCTACCAGGCGATGGGCATCCTGCCGGCCAGCCTGGAGCCAGTGGTCGAGGATGCCGCCGGGTAGCGAGCTTTTTGGGCCAACCGCGAATATCCAGTGCCCTGCACGCGACTTCGCCCCCATCCGGGGGTCTGAATGCCTAGTTTCGTAATTTGGATTGGTGTTTTTGGAGTAGCTCGATCATGCCCTCATCCTCTCTATCGCCGGACTATTTACCCGTGTCCTGGCCGGCTGCCTGATCCTCTCCCTGGTCCAGGAACCGGCTATCTTGTTGGCTGAGGCCAGCCCCAGCTGGCATAGCAAGCGGGCCCCGGCCGCGCAGCCCCTGACGGAGGAAGAACGCGCGGCCCAGGCCCTGAACCGTCTGACCTTTGGGCCGCGGCCAGGCGATTTGGAGCGAATACAGGCGATCGGGGTTAAGAAATGGGTCGAGATGCAGCTCAACCCGGAGCAGGTCGACGATAGCCTGCTCGAGGCACGTTTACAGAGTTTCCCCGCGATGCGCCGGAGCCAGCAGGATCTGCTGCAAGCCTTTCCCTCCGGGGCGCTGATTCGCGCCGTGGCTGATGGAAAGATCGCCCTGCCCAATGATCGGGTGGAGCGCGCGATCTACCAGAACCAGGTCTTTGCCTATGAAGAAAAGCGCCAGAAACAGGCGCAGGAAGCGGCCCAGCAACCCGGGTCAGAACCCGTTGCTCCCGCGGGAACAAATGCCACTGCTCCTCCAGCACTGGCAGCGAGCAATCAGGAGAACGCCAAGGCTGCGGCCAGCGAAAGCGTGATGGCCGACGCCATGGCGCTCGAGGATGTAGCCAGCTCCCCCTCGATCACCGTTCATGAGCAGAAGCTTTATGCCGATCTGGCCTCAACCCAGATTGTGAATCTATCTCCCGACCAGCGTATGCAGCGGCTGGTGAGTATGAAGCCGGGCCAGCTGCGCGGCTTCATGAAGAGCCTGACGCCGGAAGAACGCCTCCAGCTGACAACTGGGATGACGCCGCAGCAAAAAGAAACAGTGGTTGCGTTGATAAACCCTACGCAGCTGGTGGCCGGCGAACTCCTGCAAACCCGCCTGCTCACGGATATCTACAGCCAGCGACAGCTGCAGGCGGTGATGACGGATTTCTGGTTGAACCACTTCAATGTCTTTCTCAAGAAGGGGCCGTTCGCGCCCTGGTACCTGGTCGACTACCAGCAAAACGTGATTGCGCCGCATGCCATGGGCAAGTTCGAGGACCTTCTGGTGGCGACGGCGAAGAGTCCGGCGATGCTGTTCTATCTTGACAACCATTCCAGCATTGGCCCGCATTCGTTGGCAGCGCAACGCGCCCAGGCCAATCCAGCGGCCAAGAACAAGGACCTCGGGCTGAATGAGAACTATGCCCGTGAGCTGATGGAGTTGCATACCCTCGGTGTCGACGGCGGCTACACGCAAAAAGACGTTACCGAAGTAGCCAAGGTCTTCACCGGGTGGACGATCGAAGACCCGCGTAAGGGAGTTGGGTTCACTTTCAATGAGCGGCGTCACGAGCCCGGTCCCAAGTATGTCCTGGGTCAGACCATTCAGGAGAATGGCGAGCAGGAGGGTCTTGCGGTGCTGCACGAGCTCGCGATCAGCCCTTCGACGGCGCATCATCTCTCGCAGCAGTTGGCGGAGCGCTTTGTTAGCGACACTCCGCCGCCGGCGCTGGTGGACCGCATGGCAAAAACCTATTTGCACAGCGATGGCGATATCCGCCAGGTGCTGCGCACCCTGTTTACCTCGCCCGAGTTCTGGTCCCGCGAGGCGTATCGCGCCAAGGTCAAGACTCCGGAAGAGTTTGTCCTTTCGGCGGTACGGGCCACTGGAGGCGAAGTGCAGCGGCCGGCCATTGTGCTGAATGCGATGAACCAGCTGGGCATGCCCTTCTTCGGTTGCCAAACGCCGAACGGCTATTCCTGGACGGCTGGGGCATGGGTTAACTCCGGTGACCTTCTGACCCGTATCAACATTGCGCTGGCTCTTGCCGGTCACAAGCTGGGCACGGCTACAGATCTGGATGCCTTGATGAAAATCAAAGCCCCCGATGCCGCCACGGCAGCGGAGAAGGAAACCAGGTTGGAAGCGGTCTTTCTGGATGGGCAGTTGAATCCGGAGGCGCGGGAAACGGTTTTGCAGCAGGCTGACGCAACTGGCTGCGCAAGGACCGCTGCCCGGCTCGGAGCCACCCAAGCCGGGCGCCAAGCAAGCGGGAGCAATCGCTGTGCGGGCGGCATTTGTTCAGGTGATGGATCTGGCGACGCCCATACCCCCGCCGGCGGACAAACAAGCCGCGCTGGTGGCAGGGCTGTTGCTGGGTTCGCCCGATTTCCAGAAACGGTAAGGGAGAGGGCTGGTCTTGGTATCGACGATCCTACTGGGGGGAATTGTTGACCGGTGCCGTGGGGCTCACAGGGCTTGCCGGTGATCCACCGAAGCCATTGCCGTTACTGGATCCAAATCCAGAGCCATTGCTCGATCCAAAACCAGAACCAGAGCTAGAGCCAAAACCAGAACCAGAACTAGACCCGAATCCCGACCCGGAACTCGATCCAAAACCCGACCCGCTGTTGGACCCGAAACCTGAACCCGAGCTTGACCCGAAACCCGAGCTGGATCCGAAGCCTGTCCCGGTACTGCCGTTCGTACCCGCGCCGGTCGTGCTGCCATTGAGGTTGGTTGGGGCGCCGGCCGTCGCTTCGAGAGCGTTTTGGGTGGGATCGAAGACAAATTCCCATTGATTGTAGTGGGTCTGCTTCCTGTAGATCTTGATCGATGTTCTCTTGTCGACCAAGCCCACTCCGACAATCGGTGCACCACCGAAGGTCGCGCCGGGTGTGCCAAAAGCGCCGCCGCTCCCGGTGGTTCCGGGGGCGTTCGTCGTGGCGGTTCCGCCGGTCGTGGTTGTTCCGCCAATTCCGGTAGACGAACCGAACCCACTGCCGGTACTTGAACCGAAACCACTACCGGAACTGGAACCGAAGCCTGTACCGGTGCTCGTGCCGCTACCGGAACCGGAGTCAGTGCTGCCAATGGACGAAGTAGTAGTGGAGCCGTTGTTGCCGAAAGGCGACCCGGAGCTTCCGCCGAACGATGAAGATGAGGAACCAAACGGCGAACCGCCGCTGTTACCGAAGGCAGATCCCGAAGAGCCCAACGTCGAGCTGCCCCCACCTATCGAAGACCCGGAAGAGCCAAAAGAAGACCCGGAAGACCAAAAGAACTGAGCCATTCGAGGCGGTCCCGGTTCCATTCGTCGCCCCGGTCGGCGTAATGCCGTTCTGCATCGGCGCTTGCTGTCCGAACAAGCCCATGGCCGGAACCTTGGCCTCGCCCAGGTGGATGATCCGCCAGTCGTCCTTCCCCGTCATGGGGTCTTTATAGCGCTTGCGCAAGAAGCGCATATTGTCCGTCTTCATCAGCTGGTCGATGCTGTTGGGATAACGGTTGTACTTCCCGAAATACATCTGGATCGCCCGGGCGTACTGCTTTCCGCGGTGTATCGTCTCCTCTTCCTTATCACGGCGAATGGATTCAGCTATCCTGGGCGCCGCAATGGCCAGCGCGATCGTGAGCAGCAGGACCATGACAAGAACGCCGAGCAGGAGAAATCCTTCCTCATTTCGAGAGTGGTGCCGAGAGCCGGATTGTATCGAGTTGGGTCTCATCGTCAGCTTCACTGGCGTAACGGTAACGTTTGCGTGTTGTGGTAAGGAATGTCTTCCACCTGGACCGAGGCAGTGCCGATCTTCACCACCCGGTAACGCCGGTCGACCACATCCCCCTCCGAGGCGATAAAGATGTCATCCCCGTGCAACAGGAAGACTTGTTTTTGCCCGGTCTTCTCTGCCGCGTATCCATAGAAACCCAAATTGATGGGCGGTGGTGGTGGCGGAGGAGGAGGACCGGTATCGACATGTGCCTGGCGGATAGGAGCAATCGGCTTGGGTATAGCCGGGGGCGCCGAGAACTGGGAGAAGATGTTTCGCCCACTGCCGGTGTACTCGAGCGACTCAGCCTGGCGCATGATTTCCGGATGCAGCGTTGGGTCAAGCGCCGCTAAGCCGCCGACCTTTGCCGCCGGGTGGGCATAAGCCCCCGCGCTGCTATTCTCTTGCGCCGTTTCGCTGCCTGAAGGAGTGGTTGCCGGACGGGCCGTAGTGATCACTGGGGGCGGCGGAGCCGGCGCCGGGGATGGCGAAGGGCCGAAGTTCTGCCACAGGAAACGCACCAGCAGGATCAGCATCACCAGGCCCAGCCCACTCGCCAGGTACACTTTTTTCTTATCTTCCGTGCCGACTTTGATGGCCATTAGTGGGCTTCCTCCTCTCCGGCCGGTTGGCCCTCGTCTCCCTGGGGGAGGGCAGGAAGCTGGCGCAGGTCGCTGGCACGAAGATAGGTAATCAGCCGAAGGCGCAGATTCACCAGGCCCCCCTGTTGCCCGGTCAGGGTGAGCCCGTTGATCAGGAAGAAGGTCTTGCTGCGCTCCAGCCCGTTGATAAAGTGCATCATCGGTGCGTACTCCCCGCTGAGGCTGGCATCCAGGCGCAGCTCAATCAGCCCCGGGATCGCGGGCCGGGGACTGTAGGCGAGATTGGTCAGGCGAACAGAATTCTTCGTCGCCAGGTCATTGACCGCAGAGGAAATGGTGGAGTACGCGCCGGGAAGGCGCGCAGCGTAGAACTCGTCCGCCTGGGTGCGAGAAAGGTCGACTTTTTGCGGCAGTCCTCGCAACGGGCTCATCTCCAGTTGCAGCGCGCGGTATGCACTCTGCCGCTGCTGCAACTGTTCCGGTCCGGCGGCATGCAACGTGCTCCAGGCAAGAAACAGGCGCACGCCGAGAACCAGGTTCAGGATCAACAGCAGGGCCACCCCGGCGATATGCAGGTTGAGAAAGCTAAGCAGGTTACCGTTGAATTTCTTCATGGCGCACCCACCTTGCCCGGCCGCGGTTTGCGGCTGGCTTTCCCGGCGGCCCCGGCGCCAGCTTTAGGTCGTTTGGTTCCGGCTGGGCCGCCGCCCTTATGCCCCACCGCAGCCGGCTTCTCGGTCGTTTCGGGCAGCGGATTATATTCCGCCAGCAGGTCGAAGTTCACATTGGACGTGGCGCTCACCTGCTCGACGGGCCGCCCATTCTGGTTGCTCTCAGCCGTCTCCCGGGCCAGGCGAGGAGCGAGAAAACGGTGGGAATGTTCCAGGTTGCGGATCAGGTCGACGCCACGGTCATGGGCGCCGCTGACCCGCAGACGGATGGTTACTTTGCCATCGCGTGAGACCACCGGGTCGATGTTCATCACCTGCACCCCGCTGGGCAGCACGTTTTCCAGGTCCATCATGACCGCGGTCCAGGAGAAGGCTTTCCTGGCGAACATCTGGTTAAGAAACTGTGATTGCGACAATACCGCGGCATTTTTCGGCTCCCGCATCTGCGCTTGAAAGGCCTGCTTTTGAGACTCGATCGCCTGGATCCTCTGTTCTACCGCGTTCAGCCGGCCCTGGGCTTCGGAGGCCTTGCGCTTCTCCGTGGCCAGCAATATCCACAGCGGCACCGCGATCACAGCCAGCAGGATGATCAGGACCCGCAGCCGCAGGTAGAGCGGGCCAAGCTCGACGAACGGACGGGTAGCGAGATTGAGTTGAATGCGCATCAGTTAGCGAGGGCTCCCACCACCCCAGCAAGGATGCCCCCAGGCATGGCCTTGCTCTTGTAGGGCGTAGGAACGACGTCGCGCACGGGGATGCGTTCGTCGCCCAGCAGCCGGATCAGTTCCTCCGGGCCGCCCAGGCCGCAGGAGAGCAACTGCCGCGGTGGCGACTCCAGCGTGTCCTCAAAATAAGCCACCGCAACACTTACCGATTGCTGCAGCTCTTCGGCGGCAAGAAAAGAGTTTTCCTCGGGCAGCAATTCCTTTTCCGTGAGTTCCAGCGTGCGGTGGAGCAGCAGTTCATTGTGGCGCGTAATAGCCGTAGTGACGGAACTGCCGTTGCGGTTGATCACCAGCGACGGTTCCTCCGAGCTGACCGCGGCTAATGCAGCCAGGGTGCTGGGTAAGACCACTCCCGGCTCGTAGCCCGCTTCGCGCACCGCGCTTTCATACTCTGCCAGCACCGCGGCCGGGGAGACGGCGACGATCACACGAACCAGTCCCGGCTTGCCGGGCATGACCTGGTAGCTGACGGCGGCGTCTTCCACCTCAAACGGAACCAGCTTGCGCAACCGAAAGCGAATAATGGGCAATGCTTCGGCGGCCTTGGGGGGCAGCAGGTCGAAGTCCAGCAGCAGGACGCGCACGGCGGCGTCGGGAATGACGACCGTAATCTGACCGCCTTCTTTGACGCTGATTTCGTCCAGTGCCTGGCGCAGTGCACTGGCCACGGCGGCACGATCGGTGAAGTTGGGAGGCTTCAGCCCCGCGGCAAGCACTCCGGGGCGCAAGGGAGCGAACCCGGAGACAATTTCCTGTTCTGCCTCCCCTGGCCGGCCCGCAACCACGCCGGCGCTGGTGATTTCACAGGCCAGGCGGGGGCGCAGCGCATCGGCTTCGGAGGGAAAGATACGGTTGGCGATGTTTGAAAGCATGTCTAGCGGAAGGCCTCGATAAAGGTGACCTTGTTGATTTCCTTAAGTGTTGTCAAGCCGCGGCTGGCGCGGTCCACGGCCGATTCGCGGAGAAACTGCATGCCCTGCGCCTGGGCCAGCTTGCGCACCTCGGAGGACGGCTTCTTCTCCAAAATGATCTCTCGAATGGGATCGTTCAGTTCCAGCAACTCGTGAATCGCGGTTCGGCCGCGATAGCCGGTGCCTCCGCATTCAATGCAGCCGGCGCCCTCAAAAAAGTCGAAACTGCGCCACAGTTCAGGGTCCAGTCCACTGTTGCGCAGGAATTCATCGTCGTAGCGCACCGGGCGTTTGCAGTATTCGCAAATAGTGCGCACCAACCGCTGGGCCAGGATGCAATTGAGCGCAGAGACAAAGTTGTAGGCCTCCACACCCATGTTGAGAAAACGGCCCAGCACGTCGACCACGTTGTTGGCGTGGACGGTGGTGAATACCAGGTGGCCGGTGAGCGCGGAGTTGATGGCGATCTGCGCCGTCTCCTGGTCGCGGATTTCACCCACCAGGATCTTGTCCGGATCATGGCGCAGGATGGAGCGCAAGCCGCGGGCGAAGGTGAGTCCCTTTTTCTCGTTCACCGGGATCTGCGTGATGCCGCGAATCTGGTACTCCACCGGGTCTTCGATGGTGATGATCTTGTCCTCGTCGCTCTTGATCTCGTTGAGCGCGGCATAGAGGGTCGTGGTCTTGCCTGATCCGGTCGGCCCGGTGACCAGCACCATGCCGTAGGGCTCGCGGATGTAGCGCCGGAAGCGGCGCAGATCTTCTTCTCCAAAACCCACCACGTCGAGCGTGAGCTTGCGGAACTTCTCGCTCATCGACTCCTTATCGAGCACGCGGAGCACGGCGTTTTCCCCGTGCACGGTGGGCATGATGGAGACGCGGAAGTCGATCAGGCGCCCTTTGTAGCGGACCCGGAAGCGGCCGTCCTGGGGCACGCGGCGCTCGGCGATGTCCAGTTCGCTCATGACCTTGATGCGGGAAAGGATGGTGGAGTGATGCTCGCGCGCGATCGGCGCCATGGCCGCCTGCAGTACGCCGTCGATGCGGTACTTCACCACCAGCGAATCATCATAGGTTTCGAGGTGAATATCCGAGGCTCGGCGCTCCAGCGCGGTGAAGATGGTGGTATCCACCAGCCGGATGATGGGGCTGATGTCCTCTTCCGAGGTGAGCTTCTCGATCGAGATGTTCTCATCCTGGTTGTCTTCGGCCGAGATCACGTCGAACGTGAGCCCTTCGGACGCCTCGTCGAGCACGCGCTGCGACTGCTCCGTCTTTTTGAGCAGGTCGGTGATCTGGGAGAGGGTCGCGACCCGGGTGGTGATCCGTTGTCCCAGCAGGCCGCTGATCTCGTCCAGGATCATGAGCCGGCTGGGGTCGCTGACCGCGATCACCAACCGGTCTTCCATCTGCTCCAGGGGCACGAAGTTATAGCGAAACATCATGTCCACGGGCACGCTGCGGAAGAGCTCGTGTTGAATGCGGAAATTCTTCAGATCGACAAACTCACAGCGATAGCGATGGGCCAGCGCCTGGGCGCGCGAACTCTCGTCGGATTCTGGAACGACGGTCGTGAGAAGGGCGGTGCTGTCGGTCATTGGAAACTCCTAACGGCGGAAACTCCTACGGCAAAAAATGGACAAAGCGGAGGCAGGGCCTCCTCAGTGGCCTCCCATGGTGCTTGCTTGACCCAGGGAGAAGATGGGCAGATAAAGCGCGATCAGGATGACGACAACGACCGAGCCCATCACAATCAGGATAGCGGGTTCAATGAGCGCCAACGCCGCGGTCAGCGCTGTCTGTACGTCTTCTTCGAAAAACTCGGCCACCGAGTTGAGCATCTGCGGCAAAGCTCCGGTCGATTCGCCGACGTCGATCATTTCCGTCGCGAGGTCGGGGAAGACGCCGGTTTTCTCCAGGCTCTGGGCCAGGCTTTTTCCCTCGCGCACGCTGCCCACGGAGGCCATCACGGCCTTGGCAATGGTGTCGCTGGAGATCGATTTGGCCGCGGTCTCGAGCGAGGGCACGGGCGGCAGTCCGCCGACCAGGAGGCTGGAAAGCGTGCGCACAAAAAGCGCGACCTGGTACTTGCGCCAAATATTGCCGAAGATCGGCATACCAATGCGCATGCGATCGATGCGCGCTGTGCCCGCCGTGGTCTGGCTATAACGGTACAGCCCGTAGACGATGATGGCGATGCCGGCCAGCAGCCACAAAATGTAATGCTGAAAATTATTGCCTACTGCCAACAGCATGCGCGTCGCCGCCGGCAGGTTGGTGCCCAACTGGTCGTACAGCATGGCGAAGCGCGGCACCACGAAGCTGATCAGGAAGACGAACAGCGCGATCACCATGGTGACCAGCAGGCAGGGGTAGAGCAGGGAAGCAATCAGCTTCTTGCGGAAGGAGAGCGAGATGCGCTGGAAGGCAAGATAGCGTGACAGAACATCTTCCAGCTGCCCGCTTCGTTCTCCCGCGAGCAGGGTAGTGGTGTAGATCAAGGGAAAGCCACCCTGGGCTTCAAAGGCGCCGGAGAGCGATTCCCCGGTGCGCACCCGCGCGGCTACATTTTCCAATTGTGCGCGGAAGGTTGGGTTCTTCTGGCCTTTGACCAGCATGTCCAGCGAGCCGACGATGGGCAGGCCGGCCCGGATCAGGGTAAGGAACTGCTGGTTGAAGATGATGAAGGCTTCCAGGTTGGCCTTCTTTCGGCTGCCACCGACGCCGCGCATGCCCCGCGGCCGCACCGAGTAGACGTAGTAGCCGGCCTGGGAGAAGCGGCTGCGCAGTTCTTCCGCGGAGCCGGCGACCTGCACCTGCTCCTGAATGCGTCCCCGCTCATCTGCCAACTTGACTACGTACTCTGCCATGGGCCCCCTACCATTTTACCGGGATACTCCAACCGCTGCGGCGGGCTTGGCCGGAAGCGTTCCCAGCTTGCCAATTTGACCGTTGGGACCGACGGCCCAGGGCAAGCTAAGAGCGTTCCAATTACCACTATCGAGCCATTGCCACGTCTTGCCATCGTCATAGGAGATATCGGAGCCATTGCTGCCCACCGTTATCCATGCCTTCTCCGCCGCATCCCAGCCGACCGCCGACCGATAGCCATGGGGTGGTTTGGCGGCTGCGCTCCAGTGCTCTCCGCCATCGGAGGTAAAGGCCGCGTTGCCAGTCGCGTCATCGGGCTTACGATAGTCCCCACCGACAGCAATTCCGTGCATTGGGTCGCGAAACGCTACGGAGAAGACGCCGGAAGAGTCGTTTCCGCTTGCCAGAGGAGTTTGCGCGCTCTGCCATGTGACCAAATCTCTGGTCCGCAGGACCCGCGCCTTGCTGGTCCCCAACCAGACCCGGCCTTCGCGCGTCGCCATGGCGCTATTGCTGGCGGCGAAAGCGGATTCGCCGGGAAGCGGCTCCAGATCGGGGGCCGGGCTCCAGGTTTTCCCTCCGTCGTGGGTCACCAGTAAACCAAACCTCACATGGTCAGTACGTTCGGCGGGCTGCGTTGGATCGCCGTAGAGGACGCCGAACTGGCGGTTGAGGAAGAGGATCCCATCCCAGAAACCGGCTGCATCGGGATTGGTCAAGAGCAGCTTCCAGGTGCTGCACCCATCCGTAGTCTCGATAGAGACGGGACTGGTCGCCGGGTCCGCTCGACAAAGCCAGGGCACTTTGCGCGTCCCAGGCCCAGATGCCGCGGAAGTCCAGCTTGTTTGCGCCGGGCGGTGTGGTGCATTGCTGCCAAAGGTAGCCTGTGTCCTCGCTGCGCAATACCGTACCGCCGCTGCCGCTAGCCCAAACCACGCCACCGCCCACGGCATGGATTCCCCGCAAACCAGCGGTGGACCCGCTATCTTCGAGGTCCCACGGGCCGCTATGGCTCGTCGTTTGTGCCCTGGCAGCCAAGGCTGCCAGCAAGCATATTGTCGAAACAAGAAACTTCATGAGCGCTCGTTGTGTCTGCGTGGAACCTGCCAGATCCAGAAGTGAGTCCCGAAGGGACGGCTGAGAGTTAATCTTGTCCAAATTAATTTTGTTCGATGCGCCGATCTGTAGCGCACTCGCTGAAAACGAATCGCCTCTTAGGGCTTATCGCGACCAGTCCCGAAGGGTAGCCCAGGACGCTAGTCCTGGGTGTACATACCCACCGCGACCAGTCCCGTAGGGACGGCTGAGAATGCCCCAGGACGTCAGTCCTGGGTGAACCTGGAGCCACACGAATACCGAAAGGCGGTCATCAACACTCAACCCGATTCTCCCCGATCGTATGGAACCGCGGTGGTCTCAGAGAGAATCTGGCTGGATGTTGGATCATTGCCATAGCATTTACGTGTGGTCCAGTTCACCCAGGACTGACGTCCTGGGGCATTCTCAGCCGTCCCTGCGGGACTCAATTTGGAGGCTACAGGTTCTTTGGCAAACTCTTAGCCAATGAGGTACGGTTTTCGGTCACGGGTTGGCATCTCTCGAAGGGCAGGGCGCACTACACCGGGGGCAAGCCATCGACCACCGGAACGCCTGGTGGAGGATGGAAAACGAAATCTGTATCCGGGGCCGGTGCATTTGCCTGGCTATCCTTAAAAGTGAATGCAGTCTGGGCTCCATCCGTTTCGTGAATGACCATGGAGTGGATAATCCCATCGGCGCTCACCCCGAGCACAATCTTCTCCACCCGCTTCTGCATTCCTTTGGGCACCCCTGAAAGCTGCAGACCCGTATCGGTGGTGGTGAGCGTCAACCCCTCAAGCTCCTTTTGCAATTGCGTATGTCCCAATAGAAAGCGCAGCGGCGAACGCAGATCGTCCAGTTGCGCTGCGGCCAAACGCTCTACCTGGGCATCTCCTGGCGAATAGAACCAGGCATACTTGCCGTCGAGCAGAAATACCTTTCCTGGCGGATCGGTATAGCTCCAGTGCATTTTTCCCGGTTTACGCAGCAGCAGAACCCCGCTCTCCTGGCGATCGATGCCCATGCCGTGAAAGCTCTCGGTGAAGCTGGTGCGCAGCGAATGGAGGCCGTTGTAGTACTTGTCCACACGCTGCGCTAGCTGCTGTGCGGTGGGTTCAGTCTGGGCAGACGACGGAGTTGGCAGCAACACAGAGAGCCCAAGCAGCAGAAGGAAGCAGCGGGCGCTTACTGAATCGGCTGCGAGCAATTCGTGCCACCCGCAGGGTCAGCTTTGATCTCTCCGGCCTGGTCGATGCAAAAGCCGCGATGGCCCGACTTCCCAATCGACTGCGGCACGGCCGTTGCCTCATAGGAGGTGTACATGTCCTGATTGTTGACCGTGACCTTGGTGCAGTTGACGATGTTGAAGGTGTAGCCCGACTTCTGCCCGGTTGCCAGATCCCCCTGCAGCACTTGTGCTGCCTGCGCACTGGGCGGACCGGCGCTGGCGTTGCCGCCCAGTGCGCTCAGCGCGCAGGCGAAGCCGTTGGCAGGAAAATCCGTCTGGTATTGGATCTGCGCCTGGTAAATGGCGCGCAGCGATTGGATGGCTGAAGTCTCATCCGCCTGCGCCTTCATGCTGATGAAGTTCGGGATAGCAATCAACATCAGAATGATCATGATGGACATGACGATGAGCAGTTCCATCAGGGTGAAGCCGTGCTGGCGGTTTTTGCGGAGGATCCTGGTATAGCTGGTCTGAGTCATGACGGCCCCATTTTACAAATGATATGGACGCAGCTGCCAGCGAAAGCGCTCACCGGGCCTTGGAGTCTAGCAGGCCAGCTGGGCGCGGCTGATCTTGAGCCCGTCGAGCCGGCCCAGCAGCGTCACTGCCACCTTGTCCGGGTCGAAGAGCGAGTTGGCCATGGTCATGACCTCTTCGCTGGTGACGGTATCGACCTTCTCCATGATTTCGTCCACACCGAAGAAGTGTTCGAAGTACATTTCCTGACGAGCCAGGTTCGACATGCGGGACATGGAACTTTCCAGGCCGAGGATGATGTTGCCCTTGAGCTGATCCTTGGCGCGCTGCAGCTCTTCTTCCGGCAGGGCTTCGCACTTAAGTCGCCGGAACTCGCACATGATCAACTCGATCACCTCCAGGCAATGAGCCGACGAAGTGCCTGCATAGACGCACAGCGAGCCGGTATCGCGATAGGGGTTCAAGTCGCTGAAGATGGAGTAAGCCAAGCCGTGTTCTTCGCGCACGGTCTGGAACAGCCGCGAACTCATGCCGCCACCCAGCACCGTATTGAGCAGCAGGGTTACGTAACGGAGATCGTGCGCGATCGGTGGTGAAGGCACGCCCAAACAAAGCTGCACCTGTTCCAAAGCCTTCTTGTTGCGCAGGACGATCTTCGAAACGGTGCGCGGCTCTGTCTCTGCCAGCGCGCCCTTGGCGGGCGAAATGTGGTCGAAGCGCTTCGCTACCAGATCGACAAACGCGTCGTGCTCCAGATTGCCTGCGGCGGAGAAAACCATGTTGTTGCCGGAGAAGCGCTGGCCATAGTAATCGAACAAAATATCCTGCTCGAAGCGGCGCACCGTCTCCTTCGTCCCCAGGATAGGTTTCCCTAAGGGATGATCCTTCCAGAAATTCTGCGTGAAAATCTCGTGCACCAGGTAGTCGGGGTTGTCCTCGTCCATCTTGATCTCTTCGAGAATCACTCCACGCTCACGCATGATGTCATCGTTGTTGAAAACCGGGTTCAATACCAGGTCGGAGAGAACGTCGAGCGCCGTGGGAACATGCTGATCGAGAACCTTGAGATTGAAACAGATGGTTTCTTTGCCGGTGAATGCGTCCAGGTTGCCGCCGATCGCATCGACCTCGCGTGCAATGCGCTTGGCGGAGCGTGACTGCGTTCCCTTGAAGACCATGTGTTCAACGAAGTGAGAGATGCCGTTTACTTCCGGCAGTTCATGCCGCGAGCCGGCCCGGATCCACACACCCATGGCAACTGACCGGATATGTTCCATGCGCTCGGTCAGGATAGTCAGGCCGGAAGGGAGGATCGTGCGTCGAATGCTGCGTTCTGTCACCATTCCAGTGTAGCGGCTTTCCCTGGAGTAAAGCGGATTTCCTGCGTGCGATTACCAAAATGCGTTGCGCCCCGTACCGGCCATCCACGGGCAAAAGTTGCTCTCTCGTGCACCCTTGTTGGTGCATACAGTTATTGGCAAATCCAACAAAAATATGGGGTGCTATGCTGCCAGAAGAGCCGTTTGTCGATGCCTGGTAGGGAAAATCTCGTCTCCGTAGTAGACGGGGCAGCTAAACCCGCCGCTAGAAATCTATTCGGCCTTTCCCGTCAACAACTTACCGAATTAATGCTCGAGTTTCGGCAGCCCGCTTACCGGGCCGGCCAACTGCTGGAGGCGATGTTTCAGCGGCGGATCGCCTCTCTGGACCAGGTACATACCTTGCCCCGGGAGCTGCGAGCTGCCATGGGGGACGAGGGCTGGATCATTGCCGGTCCCAGGATTGTCGAAACCTTCCGCTCCGTTGATGGCACCGAACGCTACCTGGTTGCGGGCCAGGACGGGCAGACGGTGGAAACGGTCTGGATGCCGGGCGGGGACGGGGGAGAGCAAGGAGATGGCAGCAGGCCTGAAGCGGCTAGTGCCGGATCCCGGCGAGCCACCATCTGCGTCTCCAGTCAAATCGGCTGCGCGGTCAACTGCCAGTTCTGCCTCACAGCGAAGATGGGATTGCAGCGAAACCTATCGGCCGGAGAGATTGCCGGCCAGGTGATCGCCGTGCTGGAGCGGCAGGCAGTGCAACTGGGGCGGGACCGCATCAACCTGGTCTTCATGGGCATGGGCGAACCCTTTCTGAACTATGACGAGTTCATGGCGGCAGTACGCCTGCTGGTAAACGAAGCCGGGCTGGCTGAATCCAGAATGACGGTTTCCACCTCCGGCATTGTGCCCGGCATTCTGCGTTTGGCCGGCGAGGCGGTGCGGCCCAGGCTGGCCATCAGCCTGAACGCCCCTAACGATTTGATTCGCGAAGCGGTCATGCCCATCACCCGCAAGTGGAAGATCGATGAGGTGATCCAGGCGGCTGGTCGATTGCCTCTAAGACCGCGGGAGCGGGTCACTTTCGAATATGTGCTGCTGGGCGGGGTGAACGACGGCTTGCAGCATGCGGACGAGTTGGTTGCCCTGGCCCGCAGTGCGCCCATGCCGGTGAAGGTGAACCTGATCGCCTGGAATCCCGGTCCCGGAATTGGCTATGCGATGCCGGAGCCGCAACAAGTGGCGGCTTTTCAGCAACGACTCATCGCGCGCGGCGTTCCCGCCTTTGTGCGCCGGCCACGGGGCAGAGACATTTACGCCGCCTGCGGCCAACTGAAGCGAACCGTCAAGGAGATTCAACCAGCGGTTTCCGTTTAGCGGCGGCCCGTGATGCCCAGCCGGACGACCGCATCGGCTACTCGATCCGCCGCGTGGCGCACCACATCGCCTTCTGCGGCAAAGTCGCCGGCTATACAGCGCACGCCGAGGGCTTCGATGGCCTCGATGTCGGCAACGATCGGCGAGGCCCCTTCGCCGGCGTAGCGATCGAGCAGAGCTTTTGATACCGGAGCGGTATTCACCAGGGCGTAGTCGAAGACAGCCTGGTGCGCGTGCTCATAAATGCGCTCGATATGCTGCGATGCGGTAAGGCGCAAGCTTTCATTGGCCTGAGTCATCAGGTTGCAGATGTATACCCGGACCGCCCGCGAAGAAGCCAGGGCCTCGGAGACGCCTTTGACCAGCAGGTTGGTAATGATGCTGGTAAACAGCGAACCGGGTCCAACGGTAATCAGGTCGGCCCGCTCGATCGCCTCCAGGGTCTCGGGCAGCGGTTCCGCGTCCGCCGGGTCCAGCATCAGTTCAACGATGCGTTGCCGGCTGGCGGTGATGTTGGTCTCCCCGTGTACCACGGAACCGTCGTCCATGAGGGCAGCGAGGGAGACGTTGGCATTGGTTACCGGGTAGATATGGCCCCGCGTAGCGAGCACTTGTGAAGAGAGCTTGATGGCTTGGGCGAAATCCCCGGTCATCTCCAGCAGCGCGGCCACAAAGAGATTTCCAAAGCTGTGGCCTTCAAGGCCCTCGCCGGCAGTGAAACGATGGCGGAAGAGCCGGGAGATCAGATGCTCGTCCTCGGAAAGAGCCACCATGCAGTTGCGCAGGTCGCCCGGTGGCAGCATATTGAAGCCGCGGCGCAGCCGCCCGCTCGAGCCCCCGTCGTCCGTTACGGTCACCACGGCAGCCAGATCCGAAATAAGGCATGGCCCCGGCGCGCACTCGATGGAAGGCGGGTGGGGCGATGCGACATACTCCCGCAAACCGCGCAGCAGCGTGGAAAGACCTGTGCCTCCACCGATGGCCACAGCACGAATGCTGGAACGGTCGGTGCTCCGTCGCGCGGGAATGGCTCTGGTTCGGCTCGGCTTGGCCAGGGTGGGGGACAGGGATTTCACCATGATGCGCTCACCAAGCTAGCCTACGCCGCGAAGCAAACTCCGGCGATTCCCTGAAAGCGGAAGCATGGAACCCGGCCATGCCTGCCGCAGAACCCGGGGACAGCTTACGGAACTTCGGGGTAGAGTAATTCGGTGAAACGAGGATCATCGGCCATATCCTGAAAGTCGGAATCGCTGCGAGCCTGAATGCGATTACGCGGGCTCAGTTCGATCGCCTTAGCCAGGTGTTCGAGGCAGGGTTCAGCCAGTCCGGTCATGCTTTCCAGAATTGCCAGCCCATAGTAAGCATAATCGGCAGCCGGGTTGGTCTTGAGAATTCTTTGGAACTGGTCGCGAGCCTCTTCGTAGAAGCCCGTATTCAACAGGGAAATCGCGTAGTCGTACTGCTCCTCGGTGTTGTCGAAGGAGAGACCGCTTTGTTGCGCATGTCGTTGGCAGGCAGAGAGATAGACCCGCACCCTTTCCAGAATCTCAACCGGGCCGTCCTGGCTGAGCCTCTCAAAGACCAGCCGGGCTTTCTCGTACTTGCCTTCATGCATCCACTGCAGGGCGCTCTGATACTCGTTCAGAGCCTTCTGGTGGCCAGCATTCGGCATGGGGCGCGCCTTGCCCTCTATGGTGCGAGGATTGCGCCGAGCGGGGATACCCTGACCTGTGTTTTGCATAACCCACTCTTCTTTCGTCTGCTATAAAACAGGACTCAACATCGACCGAGACATTGCTCGGAGCTTGGATACGGAGCCGCAACCGGCTGTTCGATTCGTCTTTATACGCACAGAAGCGGCGTACGTCAACCCCGGCTGGTCCATCCGCATCCTTGGCAAGACTGTAGCACGGAAGCCAAATAAGGTCCTGGAGCGCTGGAGCTGACTACGGCTTCGATCGCGGGGAATAGACCGCCGGATTCAGCGCCGGGTCGTTATACATCTTTAGTTGGCGGTAGAGCTTGAACCTGCGTTGCCCCTCAAGTACCTGCTGCCACAACCGGTCCAGGGCCCCGGCGAGATCGTCCCGTTGCTCCACCAGGATTTGCAAACGATGCAGATTGCGTTCGTTATGGCCCTGTGGCGCCTGGGGGCGGTCAATCTCTTCGCGGGTATGAAACAGCTTGAGTGAGAGGATCGACAGCCGGTCGAGAATCAGGCCGGGGGACTCGGAATGCAGTTCGGCGTCCGGAGCGGGCAGGTTCTGCTGGCTGAGGAAGTTCAGCAGAAACACGTCGCACTGCTCGGCGAGATCGTTGCGGCGCTGGTTAGCATGGTCGATGAATCGCTTGATGCGGGCCAGTTCTTGATCGGTGACCTCAGGCGCACGGGCCATATCCTCCGCGTGCCAGAGTTCGAAGTTGGCCAGATGCTGCTCAGCCACCGTGCGCTCGAGGCCGGTCAAAGACGGGCTCACGGCCGGGGGCTCGTGATGCCAGACCGCAGTGCACCGGTCCTGCAGCCCGGTGACCTGTAAGGAGTTGAGTGGTGGAGCGCAAAGCGGATTGGTGGCCATTGGGTTTACTGGCAAGGAGAGTGTCTGGCTAGGGCAGCGCCAACCGGCTGCTCAGGTAGCTCCCAAACGTGGTGAGCTCGGTGGGAATCGAACCCACGACCCACGCATTAAAAGTGCGTTGCTCTACCGACTGAGCTACGAGCTCATTTCTACTTAAGTTCCAAAGTACCACAATGGGCAGAGGAGGCTCACGGCACGCTCCACGGCAGGCCGGGACCGGCGGGGCAGGCTGGCGCCGGCCGGCTGCGCATCAATTTTTGATTGTGCCCTCACCTACAAGACAAAATCCGGAGTATGTTAAGGAACTAAAGCTCCCCCTGGAACATGTCGAAAGACGACAGTAGGACTCCCCCGTTTGCCGCCCCCATTTGAAGTTCGAAGAAGGACCGGCCCATCCAAGTTCTGAGCTGGGAGAATTCAGGGAGTGCCATGACAGAGAAACCGTCTGACCCGGAGCAGAGCACACCGCCAGAGGATATCGCGGGGCTCTATGCTCGCGCCCGTACGCCGGAGAGCACGTACTGGGACTTTTCAGCGTCGCGCAAGGAGGTGCTGGGGCACTTCCGCCACCGGATCGCACGCGATCCAGCCGAACCCGGCAGCGTTGCGCCGCCCACAGACATTTCCTCCCAGCGCCCATCTCACCCGTCGAGAGAGGAGGCAAGGGAGGAGTCTTCCCCGGCCCGTGCCCCCAGCCTCCGAAGACTCCTCCGAGCCCATGCAGCAGACGGGGCCGCAGTCCATAGGCGGCGCGGCCACACGCTGGTACGCCTTGCGTTCTATCTTTGCTCCGCCGGAGGTGATATCCACACCGGGCCTGGAAGACCGGCCACCCATGGTGGTTGTGTTTTCACTGGCCGGCGGAGTAGGCAAAACCTGCCTGGTAGCCACCTTGGGGCGTGCCCTGGCCGCTATGGGGGAGCACGTCCTGCTCGCCGATACGGCCGCCTATGGGCCGTTGCCTCTCTATTTCGGTTCGCGCGAGTTTAAGCCCGGCGTGGTGCGAACCTTTTCTCCTCCTGGAGGAGAGAACGATGCACCGGTACAGGTCCTGACCCTGGAGCCAGAACGCTACCCGGGGGACGGCGCGGATGAGCATGACCCGTTGTTGGGGGAGCTGGGCCGGGACGGGCGCGACGCCAGCCGCATCCTGGTAGACATTGGCACCGCCAGCCGGCAGGTCACGAGGCGGTTGCTGCTACTGCGGCCGACGATTCTGATACCCATCCTGCCTGACATAAGCTCGGTAGCCACCGTGCAAGCGCTGGAGGCATTTCTATTTAACCCCGCGAACCAGCCCAACCGGGATAGACAAACGGGCGCTGTCTTCTACCTGCTGAACCAGTTCGATGCCTCATCGCCGCTGCACCTCGACGTGCGTGAGACTTTGCAGCAGCAGCTGGGCGATCGCCTCCTGCCCCTGGTGCTGCGGCGCAGCTCCGCGGTGAGTGAGGCGCTGGCCGAAGGAACCACGGTGATCGATTACGCCCCCGGTTCGGCGGTGGCGGAGGACTATATGCACCTGGCCGCTTGGCTGCGCAGCGTGGTTGCGCCGGCTGCGATGGGACACACTGGTGTGCGCTGGAGCGAACGGTAGATCAGGCCCACACCATTCCTTCCCCCGGCGCATCCAATCCTTTAGTTCATGAAAATAACGCAGCAGATACTTAACCACGGCAGGCTGGCGCCCGTGCGGAACTGGTTCGCCGCGGTGTTGCTGATGCTCACCCCGTGGCCCGCGCACACGGCCGATGCCCTGGCGCCGACCGAGATCCAACAGGGCTTCCAGAATATGTACAATCTGGATTTTCCAATGGCCCATCAGGATTTCTCCACCTGGGAGCGAATCCACCCGGACGACCCAATGGGACCGGTCTCGCAAGCTGCCGGCTTTCTGTTTGCGGAGTTCGCCCGGCTCGACATCCTTGAAAGCCAGCTCTTCACCGACGACAAGAACTTTGAAGCGCGATCTAAGTTAAGCCCAGACCCCAAAGTACGGGAGCAGTTCTACGCCGCCCTGAATCGCGGTGACCAGCTCGCGGACGCTGCCTTAAAGGTCCATGCCGATGACAGCAACGCTTTGTTTGCCAAGTGCCTGGCCATGGGCCTGCGCTCCGATTATGCAGCCATGATCGATAAGGAAGATCTGGCCGCGCTGAGCTATATGAAGCAAGGCCGCATTCTTGCCCAACAGCTCCTGCAGCAGAAGCCCGACGATTACGATGCTCTCCTGGCGGTCGGCGTAGAAAATTATCTGACCGGGATCAAGCCGGCGCCGGTGCGATGGATATTGCGGTTGGGCGGCATCCAACCGGACAAGGAGCAGGGCATTCGCGAGCTCCAGCTAACCGCCGAGCATGGGGACCTGTTGAAGCCTTTCGCCAAACTGTTGCTGGCCGTGGCCGCGCTGCGGGATAAGAACGATGTCCAGGGTTGTCAATTGCTGCACGAGCTGGCGGTGGCGTATCCGCGCAATCCTCTGTATCGCAACAACGCTCCCCAGTGCGCGGGACGGTAGATAGGTACGGGCTTAAAGGGCTTGCTGAGAACCACTCTTCCCAATTGAGTCCCGCAGGGACGGCTGAAAGTAGCCCAGGACGCTAGTCCTGGGGAAAGATTCGGAGAGCGTGCCAGTCCCGTCGGGACGGCTGAAAATGCCCCAGGATGTAATCCTGGGGTACCTCTAGTTTCGAAACGGACTATCCGCAATTCGTGGCAGCCAACCCAGGACCCTGTCCTGGGCTTCAGCTCTTAGCTGTCCAAATTAACGAGCAAATCTGGTTTGGAGTGCGGGTAGTCCGTGGATTGTAGGCGATCGGTGGTCTCAGAGAATCGGGTTGGCCTTGGATGATTGCCAAAGCATTCCCGTGTGGTCCAGTCCACCCAGGACTGACATCCTGGGTCATTCTCAGTCGTCCCTACGGGACTGATCTTGGTGGCTGATTCAACCCAGGACTACGTCCCGGGCTATTCTTAGCCGTCCCTTCGGGACTGATCCTGGTGGCGATCCCACCCAGGACTACGTCCTGGGCTATTCTCAGCCGTTCCTGCGGGAGTGATCTTGGTGGCGATCCTACCCTCAGGCGTTCCTGCGAGAATCACTTGGGAGAGAGTAGTTCTCACGCGGACTTCTGAGCCATGATCGAAGCGAACACCTCCCGCCGCCGCGGGGCTCAGTTGGTCCTTCTAACGCTTGCCCTTGCTGATTGGGACCACCTGCACCGTGGCGTCACGAATCTCCGCTAGAAACCGATTGATGACCGAGCCGCGTAGAAGAATGTCGAGCCGCGACCGCGCCGATTGCCCAAACACCACGTGCGAGATGCCTTCCCTTTGCGCGAACTCAATCAGCGCGTCGGCGACGTTCTTGTCTTTCAGCACGATAACCTCGGCACCCAACTCGCGGGCCAGGCGCTGGTACTCTTCCATGCGCTGATACTCCTCTGGATCCCCATGGCGCGAGTCTTCATCCGGCGACTCAACCCGCACCGCATACCAGTTGGTAGCCAGGCGTCCGGCAATACGTGCTCCGACACGCAGCAGGCGTTCCGCTCCCGGCCGGGGGGAGAGGCAGACCATCACCTTCTCCGGGATCGGCGCCTGTTCCAGGCCCTCGCTTCGCCGGTACTCCGCCGCGCGGGAGCCGACCTCTGCCGCAGTGGTGCGCAGCGCCAGCTCGCGCAGCATACTGAGATTACCTTTGCGAAAGAAGTTGGCCAGCGACTGCTCGATCTTTTCCCGGGCGTAGATCTTGCCTTGCTTGAGGCGTGAACGCAGCTCCTCTACCGTGATGTCCACGTTCACGACTTCGTCGGCCCGTTTCAGGAAACTATCCGGGATGGTTTCCCGGATTTGCACATCTGCGGAGCGGGAAACGGAGTCGTTGAGGGTTTCCAGGTGCTGCACATTGACCGCGGTCCACACGTTGATGCCCGCGTCCAACAGTTCCAGTACATCCTCGTAACGCTTGCGGTTTCTCGATCCCGGCACGTTGGTGTGCGCCAGCTCATCTACCAGGCAGGTATGAGGATGGCGGGCGAGAATT
This sequence comes from uncultured Acidobacteriaceae bacterium, assembly GCA_963721125.1. Lineage (GTDB taxonomy): Bacteria > Acidobacteriota > Terriglobia > Terriglobales > Acidobacteriaceae > PALSA-350. The sequence continues at coordinate 123,648 of CAVRHZ010000004.1, forward strand.
GCATCGAGATCCATTTCCTCCAGGACCACGGAACGGTAAGGGATAGCGCGCCGGGGAATGATCTCGAGATCGCGAACCTGGTCCTGGGTATCCTTGCGCCCATGGGATTCGATCAGCCCAATGACCACGTCAATGCCCTGTTTCTTCATCAGGTGGGCATCTTCGAGCATCTGGTAAGTCTTGCCGACTCCGGGAGCGGCCCCGATGTAGACGCGCAGCTTGGCCTGCTCAGGCGCGGGCAGGGTGATGTCGGTCGAGAGGTCTGTCATTATCCCTTGGGGTGAGCCTAACCTATTTCGATGGGATGCCGGGTGGCAACGGTGGTGGCTACGGGGAGAGTGAAGCTGAAGGTGGCGCCGTGGCCGAGCCGGCTCTCTACGGAAATCTGACCACCGAGCAATTCGACGAGGCGGCGCACCAGGGCCAGGCCCAGGCCCGTCCCCTGGTCATGCGCGGCATTGAAGCGGCCGAAGATGTTGGGCAACCTCTCGGCTTCAATGCCCCGGCCGGAGTCGCGCACGGAGAATTGCACCTTGTCTTTCTGCTCCTTGGCCTGCAGCAGGATGGTTCCATTTTCCGGCGTGTAGCGCACCGCATTGCTCATCAGGTTGTCCATGATGCTGCGCAAGGCGCGGCGATCTCCATTCACATAAGAGAGATCGGCAAATGCCTGGATCTGCACATCGATATTCTTGGCCCGGACTTCATCGCGCGCCCGGGAGAGCGTGTCGCGCAGAATATCGATGGGGCGGAATCGATCCATGCGGAGCTCGCGCCGCCCGGTATCGAGTTCCGAGACCTCGATCAGATCGGACATGAGATCGTTGAGGCGTTCTGCCTCCTCTTCCGCGCCATGGATCACATCCGCCTGCAAGGGGCGCAAGTCTCCGGCGAAACCGGAGGTGAGCGTGTACAGGCTGAGCCGAAGCTGCTCCAAAGGCTGGCGGAGTTTTTTGGACGCGACACTGAGAAAGCGGGTCTTGAAGCGATCGATATCCTGCATCTCGGTGATGTCTTCGAGCACGCTGACAGCTCCCAGCAGCTTGCCCTCGAGATCGCGCATGGGCGTGGTGCGCAGGCGGTAACTGCGCTGTCCCTCGCCGAGTTTCATGGGCAACATAGCGGCTTCGTCCGCCGTGGCGATGGACTCGCGCATGGAGACCGCATCCCGCACCGCGCGCAGAATCCTCTCGCCCCCCGGGGTGTTGGTCAGGGCCATGCGATCGCCGGCCGCTTCGCCCAGCACTTCGCTGGCCGCCTGGTTGACCTTGAGCACATGCCCTTTGGCGTCGGTGACGATCACCGGCTCGAAGATGGATTGCACCACCGCATCGGAAAGTTGCTGGTCCATCTGTTTGCGGCCAAATTCGGTGTCGCGCAGGTCGCGCAGCCGCACCGCCATGCGGTTGAGTTCGGTAGCAATGGTGCCCAGGTCATCGTGGGTTCGCCACTCGATGCGTTGTTGCAGTTCCCCCTGCCCGATGCGGCGAGCAGCAGCGGCGGTGCGCCGGATGGGCCGAATGATGGAGATGAGGAAAGCGATGGTGATCAAAACCCCGCTCAGGGTGCAAACGGTAGTGATGGTGGTGGCCCGGCGGGCGAGTCCAGCGCGTATCTCCGCTGCAGACGAGGCGGAAACGGACGCCTGGTGATCGAGCGCGGCTGCCTGGTGAAGCGAAAGAGCATCGTGCACGCCGACGGCAAGCAGCAGAGAGAGCAGCAGGACATAACCGAAAATGAGTCTCTGATACAGCGTCAACATGGACGTGCTTGCTCCTCCGGGGTGACGGGGTCAGCTGTTATTTTGCGCCTTCCGTGCCGTGAAGCAAAGCTCCGCGTAGCCGGCAGACGCGCACGCCGGCATTGATAAAGGGACAAGGGAAAGCGGTCTTTGCCTGCGCGGGCAAGACGATCCAGGCGGCACCGAGGGGCCGAAGCCGGGCCCAGCGCTGCTCATCGGTAGCGCCATTGAGGTGAGCCGTGGCCTGCGACCCCTGCCACCAGGGAACAGCGGCCTGAGGAAAGTTGCTGGCAATACCGCCGTCTTTGAAATAGTCGGCGACGGCGCTTCTCTCCGCAGTTGCGCGAAAGCCCTGGGCATCCTCGCCGGGCCACTCAATGTAATCGTTATCCAGGGCGAAGATCGTATCCTCGGCGGTGTTGGCGCGAATCCACAGGAAGGCCTGTTGCCAGGGATTGCGTGGCGTCTGCCCCGGCCACTCCACGTGGCTGGAGGCGGGATAGGTGAACCTCTGGGCGGCAAACATGATGAGGAGAAGCGCCAGGTAGAGCGCCGCGAGGGCGCGTTTGTGATGTTGCGCCAGACTGGCCAACATGCCTCCCGCCAGCAATACGCCGGCGAGGTAGACGAAGTGAAAGGCGCGCAGCAGCTGCAGCCGCGCCAGCAGCAAACTTCCGCTGCGATGCACAAAACAGACGGACGCGAGTAGCGCACAACCGCCGAGGATGGTCGCGGCGATGGCCAGTGTGCGCGCAGGCCATGGCACTCGTCTGAGGGCGCCCGCAATGCCGAGCAGGAGCAGCGGCATCAGCAAACCAGGATATTCAAACCATTGCCAGCTGGACAGGAAGAAATACGACCGGCTGAGTGCCGCCTGGTTGTATGCGACGCTGAGGTCCACGTGGCGTGTGGCCATGAAAATGATGGCGCAGAACACCCACCCGAGTGCGGCAAGAACACCGAGAGAGCGCCACATCCTGCGCCTGGTAAGCACGACCGTTAGCAGGGCGATGGCTGCATAGCAAGCCATCAAGGGATGCAGCAGCGCGGCCAGAGCGAGCCACAGTGCGCAAGCTATCCACTGCTGGTCGAGAACGGCCGCCAGCGCGAAGAGCATGAGCGGAGTGGAGAAGGAGCGCGCCGTGACGTAGGGATCCATGATGGAAAGCGATGTGCCCGCCACCGGCAAAGTAAAGCAGCAGGCAGCGAGCAATACAGCTCCCCAGCGCGCTTGCCGGCTGGGGAAAATCCGTGCCGCCACTTTCCACGAGCCGAGAAGGAAGAGAAAGATCGAAGCCGCATGGCAGGCTAGCAGCAGAACCGGTAGGGAAAGGTGTCCGCGACGAAGAAGCGCCGCAAGAACGTGGGCAAAGATGGAGAGACGGGTGGGCGATAAGGCAAAGACCGCATCCGTTTGGTAGAGGGCTGGATTCGCCAGCTTTTTGATTCCGGTGACGTAGACCGCGCCGTCATCGGCCAGCGGATGGTAGCCATGGACCAGAAGCACTACGGGTGTGAGCAGTGCGATGGTGATCCTGGGATGTTGGGTGAGAAGCGAAACTGCAGATCCTCGCACATCGGTTCTACGCGAATTGATTGCACCGGCAGAAGACCCGGTCCCCATTTCAGCGTTCGCCATTTACAAGATCAGTCCCGGAGGGACGGCTGAGAATGTCCCAGGATGCAATCCTGGCTTTACTCCTTCGCCATGCAAATGTCCTGTCGTCGGATTCAAGAGCGCCCAGGATTTCATCCTGGGACATTCTCAGCCGTCCCTTCGGGACTGATCTTATTTCTCGTTGTTGATCGTACCCAGGACTGCGTCCTGGGCTACTTTCAGCCGTCCCTCCGGGACTCAATGTTGAATCATTGGTTTTCACGCGGCCCCATTCAAGCCATCCCACTTATTGCCGCTGGTAACGGCCCAACACATCTTCGAGGGACACGATGCCCTCGAGGGTGCCCTTGCTGGCCCGATTCTGAATGGGAAGAACGGGCCAACGGGCCAGGTAGGGAATCGCGCTGTCGAGCGGCAAGTCAGGGAATAGGAGCGGCGCTCGATCCGGTTTGAGGGTGCGTTCCAAAGGAGTATCCGGGGTTTGTGTGGCCGCAGTCGAGGTGTACTCATTTCTATCCATGGAGTACCACGAGCCATCCCGAAGCTTGACCAGCAATATAGGCGAGTCGGCGACAGCCAACTGAGCAGAGACCTCCTGCAGGGTTGCAGTCCCAGGAAAGATGGGATAGTTCACCGGGCGCAAGGCGTCCTCGAGATGCAGCACGCTTTCTTCGCGCTGCTCCTCCATGGATGGCAGGTCGAGGCCCTCCTGATGGGTGAAGGTCTCGAAGATAGGATACGGCTGCAGACTGCGCGAGACCAGGTAGGCAATGGTGTTGGCGAGAATCACCGGCAGCACGATGGAGTAGTTGCCGCTGACTTCGAGAACCATGAAAACCGAGGTCAGCGGCACGCGCAAGAAGGCGGCGAAGAGAACTCCCATGCCCACCAGCGCATACGAACCGACGGAGATGGAAAAGCTGGGAAAGAAGACCTTTTCGAAGGTTCCAATCGATGCCCCCAGCATGGCGCCGATAAACAGCGTCGGAGCGAACATTCCGCCCGGGGTGCCGCTGGAAAAGGAGATGGTCGTGGCCACAATCTTGAGCAGTGCCAGGACCAGAAGAAACTTCCAGGTGAATTGGCCGTGCATCGCCTGGTCGATGACGTTGTACCCCGGTCCCATCACCTGGGGAACGCCAAAATAAGCGATCGCGCCCACGATGAGTCCGGCGATGGGGGGCTGAATATACCAGGTCCACCGGGGAAGCTGGCGAAGCCGCGGCCGGGAGTAGCCCAGAGCCTTGGAGAAGATGAGCGAAGCGATGCCACCCGCCACCCCAAGCGCCGCGTAAGCAAGAAGCTCCTGCGGACCCTTCAGGACTACCGAGGGAATGCGAAACATCGGCTCCGCGCCCCAGAACTCGCGCGCGACGACGACACTGGAGATCGCAGCCAGCACGATGGAGCCGAGCACGGCCGCGCTCCAGCGTCCGATCACCTCTTCGACTACGAAAAGAATGGCCGAGATAGGCGCGTTGAACGCAGCCGCCAGCCCCGCGGCTGCACCAATGGGGGCAAACATGCGTAGCCGTTCACGCGAGAGGTTGAGGCGGCGGCTGACCATGGAGGCCACGCCGGCCCCGATTTGCAGCGAAGGGTCCTCAGGACCGAGCGAGAAGCCGCCGCCGATGGCGAGCGCCGAAGTGATGAATTTCCCGATGACCGTTCTGAACGAGATATAGCCGTTGTAGATGTAGAGCGCCGCCTTGGTCTGGTTGATGCCACTGCCCCGAGCGGCGGGGAAAACCAGCTGGACCAATGCAGCTACCAGAAGGCCCACCCCCATAGGCACAAAAAACAGCCGCAGCTGTCCCGGGTGCGGCGACGACCCAAGAGTAAGCACCTGGATCCAGTTGATAGCGACGCGGAAACACACTACCAAGAGGCCGGAAATGACCCCGATGAAAATAGAGAGGACCAGGAAGAGCCGCTCATCCCGATTAGGGGCCAACCGGTGAACATCCGCCGGGTTAGGCCGATAACGTCTCTCCGCCGCGACTGCCTCCAGGTCGACCTCTGAATCTGGATTTACGGGAAGCGGGTTTACGCCAGGCTTTTCCGTGGCCGTGCTCATTCTTCCTCCACTTGGTTGGGCGCTTGGGCAATTTTCAGTAACAGGGCGTCGTCACCCGCGGGAGCTCCGCAGAGCTGTTGCGTAAGGAGCTCAGTGTCATAGATGAGTTGGATCTGGGTTTGGGCCAGATCGGAATCCTCCTCAAGGTCGCGCAGCTTGATTTTGGCGGGCAACTGCTTCCACCGCGCAGTCAGCGCCTGCAGAGGATCAACTGGAGGAGGGGCAGCGGCCTGCTTCGGGGCGGGCGCGGCTGGTTGGCCCGTGAAACGGGATTTCAGGCTTTGTAGCGGATTGGAGCCCCGGGGTGCGACCGCCGGCGCCGGCGCGCTGGCCGCAGCGGCGTCTTTCGCCTGCGCCTGAGATCTCTCTTGCGTACACTGCTCCAGGCGGGCCATGGCAAGCTCCCGGTCGGCAAGAATGCGGGCACTACGCTCCTGAAGGCTTAGTCGCGAAGACGGGTAGAGGAGCAGCAACCGGGTTGCTTCACTCAGCTGTTCACGACCTTCATCGATAACGGCTTTTGGTTCCTGGTCGACCCCGGGACCCTCCAGGGCACGTGCAAGATAACGCTTGGCCTCCAGGTAGCGGCCCATTTGAAAAGCGGTGCGCCCAGCACCGTCGAGGGCCTCTCGCAGGGACGGGTGCCGGCGGAGAATCGTCTTGTACAGCTGCAAGGCGTCGCTTGGGTCCTGCGCCTGCTCCATCTTTCGAGCGATTTCCAGCTGCACGCTGATGTCGTCCTGTGGAGCGTTCCCCGCGGCGACCAGCAGATCGCTGCGGGCCCGGTCCAGGAGTTGATGTGCTATCAGATAGTCGATGAGCTCAAAGCGCACGTCCCGCCGGCGCACATAGCCGTCGCCCTCCCAATTCCCATAAATCGCCCTCTGGTAGTCCTCGATGGCCTGGTTCACGTTTCCCTGGCGAGCTGCCAGCCGGGCGAGCTGAAGATTGATCAGTCCGCTACCCTGCTGGCTTTCCAGCAGGGTATTGAAGTAAACGCTCGCCTCCTGGATGCGGCCGGCGGAGGCCAAAGCTTCGGCAAGTTTAATTTCCGTGCTGCGATCACCGGGGGCAAAGGCCAGCGCGGAGCTAAGGGCGTCAATCGCTGCCTGGGGCTTGCCATCCCGCATAGCCTGGTCGCCCCGTACCAGCCACCGATGGGCCAGCTCCACTTGGTGAGAGGCGTAAGATTGATAGAGGTAATTGGTCATTACGGCCAGCAACGCCGTGATCGCAAAGAGCGTGACCAGCGACAAGGTATCTGCGAAGATCAGACGGCGCCGTTCGATACGGTCGCTGGCAGTCAGTGGAGACTTGAGAGCGAAGAGCGACATCATTATCCAGTTTACTTGGAAATAATGTCCAAGCTTCGGAATCGCCGACCCCGTAAGCGATCATCTCACTCCGTGGACGGCGGAATTCATGTGTTGTGAGCAGGGGTGTACTCAGGAATGAATCAGCCAACCCGCACCAATGACAACCTTCAGCAGGATATCAGCCTCGAGGACAAAGAACGAGCCCTGCAAGCGCGCTTGCGTTCGCTGGGCAGCGTTATTGTGGCCTATTCCGGCGGGGTCGACTCGGCTTACCTGGCATATGCGGCTCACGTCGCGCTAGGGCCGCAGATGCTGGCGGTGATCGCTGACTCTGCCAGCCTGGCGCGCTCACAGTTGAGCGACGCCCAGGGTTTTGCCCTGGAGCACGGAATCCCCTTGCGCACGATCGAAACCCACGAGTTGGAGCGGGAAGAATATGCGGCGAATGGACCCGATCGTTGCTTCCACTGCAAGGACGAACTCTTCAGCGCGCTGGAACAGGAACTGGAGAGGACAGGCTTCGAGGCTTTGGCTTACGGGTTGAACCTGGACGACGGGCAGGATTTCCGTCCGGGCCATAAAGCAGCGGCGCAACATCGCGTGGCCGCCCCGTTGGCGGAGGCAGGTCTCAGCAAAGCCGATGTCCGCGCGCTGGCCCAGCGGGCGCAATTGCGGGTTTGGGACAAGCCCGCTTCGGCCTGTCTTTCCTCGCGCATGGAGTACGGCCGGCGGGTGACCCCGGAGTCGCTGCGCATGATCGAGCAGGCAGAGGATTCGCTGCGTGCTCTGGGGCTTAAGCGCTTTCGCGTGCGGCATCACGGCTCGATTGCGCGCATTGAGATCGCGGAGGAAGAGATGGCAGCCGTCCTGCAGGTGGGGAAAATGAAGGCGATGGCCGCAGTGGTTCGCGCTGCCGGGTTCCGGTATGTTTCGCTCGATTGCGAGGGCTACCGTTCCGGGTCGATGAACGAGGTTCTGCCTATCGAGGTGCTGACCGGCTTTGCAAAATAAGCGTATGCGGATTGGATATCTGGAATGCTTTGCCGGCATCAGCGGCGATATGCTGATGGGCGCGCTGGTCGACGCAGGCGCACCTATCGAATTGCTGCAGCGAACTGTGGCTTCGCTGGCATTGGGAGCGGAGTTACGCGTTACCCGAGTGAGCCGGAGCGGCATTCAATCGACCAAGATCGACGTCATGGTCAACGATAAGGTCCATGAGCCTGCCGCCGCCACCGGACCGATTGAGCAAGAGGCAGCGCATGGCCACGAGCACCATCACGACCATGACCATCCACGACCATGATACCATCACCACCATGATCATGATCACCATGATCACGATCGCCACAGCCACACACACGAGCATGGGCGCGGCCTGCCCGAGATTCGCAGCCTGCTTATGGGGGCGGATCTGACCCAGCGCGCCCTTAACCTCAGCCTGACTGCGTTTGGTTTGCTGGCGGAGGCGGAGGGTCGCATCCACGGCGTTCCGGCGGAAGAGGTTCATTTCCACGAGGTGGGGGCCATCGACGCTATCGCCGACATCGCCTGCTGTGCCGCGGCGGCGGATGCCCTGGATCTGGACGGGTGGTATTGCTCCGCGGTGAACGTCGGCAGTGGCTTTGTTAATTGCGCTCACGGACGCTTTCCCGTACCGGCCCCGGCCACGGCGGAGTTGCTCAAGAATCTGCCCACCTATTCGGCGCACGTGCAGATGGAACTGGTCACGCCGACCGGCGCGGCCTTGCTTCGAGCACTGGACTGCCGGTTTGACTCCACCCCCGTGATGCGGACCCAGTCCATCGGCTACGGAGCTGGTACGCGGAACCCGGAGCGTTTCCCCAACGTCCTACGCGTGAGCATTGGTGAGATCGCGGCAGCGCAGTCGTTCATCGAGGACAAGGTGGCCGTGTTGGAGTGTGCCGTGGACGATTTAAGTCCCCAGGTCCTGGCCCACACTGCCCAATTGGCAATGGAGCGGGGCGCGTTGGACGTGATGAGTTCCGCGGTGACGATGAAGAAGGGGCGATTAGGAACGCTGCTCACCGTCCTTTGCAAGCCAGGCGACGCGGCCGATTTGCAGCAGCTGATCTTCCGGGAAACGACCACGCTGGGCATCCGGGTACGGGAGGAGAATCGCGTCACCCTGGCCCGGGAAAGCACACCGGTGGAGACGGATTTTGGCGTGATTCATATCAAGACCGGCTCCTGGCAGGGGGAAGAATGGAACGCCGCGCCGGAGTTTGAGGATTGCCGCCGAGCCGCCGCAGCCTTCGATGTGCCGCTCAAGACGGTCATGCAGGCGGCGATGAATGCGTGGCGTACGCGGCAAATGGCCACTACCGGAGCGCGATCATGACCGGAGAAACCATCCTGGCGATGCTGCAGTGCGTGCGTGATGGAGAATTGCGCCCGGAAGAGGCAATGGAGCGCCTCTCCAACCTGCCCTACGAGGAAACAGGTTTCGCCAAGATTGACCATCATCGCCCATTGCGAACCGGACTGCCGGAGGTTATTTACGCAGCCGGCAAGACGGCCGCGCAGGTGGGAGAGATCTTTTTTCGCATGGCCGCGATGGGCGGGGATGTGCTCGCGACCCGCGCCGATGAGGCAGCGTTTGCCGCCGTGAAGGCACTGGTCCCGGAGGCGCAATATCACCCCGTGGCCCGCATTGTTGCGCTGCGCCAGACACCGCGGCGCGAGAGCGGCGGCGCGGGTTCGCTCGCCGTGCTTTGCGCGGGAACCAGCGATCTTCCCGTGGCTGAGGAGGCGGCGGTGACGGCCGAGGTGATGGGGGCCGAGGTGCGGCGCATCTACGATGTGGGAGTCGCCGGCTTGCATCGGCTGCTCGCCCACCGCGAGGAGTTGCGTGAGGCTGAGGTAGTGATTGTGTGCGCGGGGATGGAAGGCGCTCTGCCCAGCGTGGTGGGGGGCATGGTGGGAGCTCCAGTCATTGCGGTACCCACGAGCGTGGGTTATGGCGCCTCCTTCGGCGGCATCGCGGCCCTGCTGGGTATGTTGAACTCCTGTTCGCCCAACGTAACTGTGGTCAATATCGATAATGGATTCGGCGCGGCCTACGTGGCTTCCACGATCCTGCGCCGGATTCACCAGGCGGCAGGCAAGAACACTGCGCAGGAGATGATGCGCTAAGAAGTCCCGGTTGCACCTTTTTTGTTGCATGCGTTGCCGCCGGAAAGGTATCTTATCCCCTCGGAGGAGCCATGGCATCGACAGTCTGGAAGGGCTACATCTCGTTTGGCCTGGTCTCAGTGCCGGTGCGGCTCTTCGCTGCCGCGCGCGAAGAACACGTCAGTTTCAACCAGATTCACGAACCGTGCGGCTCGCGCATCAAGCAGCAGATCTTCTGCCCGACCTGTGACCGGGTGGTCGAGCGCAGCGAGCTTACCAAGGGGTACCAGGTTGACCGCGACGCCTATGTGCTGGTGAGCAACGAAGAGCTCAAGACCCTGCAGGCCGAGTCGTCGGAGGCCATGGAGATTACGCAGTTTGTCAGCCTCAGCGAGGTTGACCCGATCTATTACGAGTCGTCGTACTACTCGGCCCCGGAGGATCCGGGCCGGCGTGCTTATGCACTGTTGCTGCAGGCGATGGAAAAGCTCAATGTCGCGGCGATCGCCAAGGTTACGCTGAATCAGCGGGAGCAGATTGTCCTGATGCGTCCGTACCATAACGGGCATCGTGCTGCACACGCTCTATTTTGCCTCTGAGGTTCGGGAAGTCGCCGAATACGGCAAGACCGAACAGATGACCTTGCAGAAGCCTGAAATAGAACTCGCCGAGCAGTTTATTAAACAGCTGACTGCCGGGTTTGCTCCCGAGCAGTACAAAGACGAGTATCAGGACCGGGTATTGGCGCTGGTCGAAACCAAGCGAGCCGGGCAGGTGGTTGCCGGTCAGCCGCAAAAGGCGAAACTGGCTCCTGTCATCGACCTGATGGAGGCGCTCAAGAAGAGCATCGCCGAGCGCGGCGCCCCTGCTGCCGGCGCTCCCACGCTGGTCGAACCCGCCAAGAAGAAAGCGCCGAAATCAGCCGCAGTTACAGACAGCAAGCCCGCGCGCGGCCGCAAGACCGGCTAAGCACGCAGACGGCCGACTCGTCTCCATCGGGAACTATTACAGTTGCTTAAAAATTTATCCCTTCAGCAGAGGACGGGTGCCCCATATCTCGCTCGTTTTTCGCGAGATGTGGGATACCACAGCGCTGCACCGGCAACTTTCCCAGCCTATTAGCAAAACTACATCAAGGTTCGCGTTATCCCACATCTCGCGAAAAACGAGCGAGATATGGGGCACCCGTCCTCTGCTGAAGGTCAGACGTCTTGAACGCGCTCTATTCCAGCACAGCAACGCCATGCGCAGGTAAGGTTAGTTGGGAAGCAGGGGTTGAGCCGTTCGACAATAGGTCCTTCATGGCAGAGGGCAGCGTGATCGACTGGCTGCTGGTGGTGTGATTGATCAGGATCAGGATGGATTTTCCGCTGCCGCTCCGCCGGCAGACCTCCACCCCCTCAGGAACATCGAGAAGAATGGGCTGGATCTGGCTCATCTGAATCCAGGACGCGGTAAGTTTGCTCATCAATCCGTCGTCAAGCCAGGCGCCCACATAAGTGATGCTGCCTCGGCCCACCTTGCGGGTGATTACAGCGGGCTGCCCATCCAGCCAGCCATTACTGGCTCCATAGCGCATCAGCACTCCGGTCTCCGCACTGCTGGGATTAAGTATTTCCGCCCAGACGCTTGCCGAACCGGATCCGATCTCGCCACTGACGGGTACTTGCTTTTCCAGCGCGTAGAACTCCTCGACCTTGGCGCCAAGCAGCTCTGCCAAAGGTCCTGGCTGACGGTTGGGATAGAGCGCGTTGTAGCTGTCCTTCATACCGCTGCGCGGGCCGAGCACCAGATTGCCGCCGTGGTTTACATAGTCGATCAGGTGCTGCGCTACCGCCTCCGGTAGGACATTCAGCGCCGGCGCTTCCACCAGCTTGTACTCATCGAGCGGCGCATCGGGTGCGACGATGTCGACCGCCTGGCTCATCACACGCAGCGGGCGGTAAAAACTCAACAACTCCTTCACCGGATCGAAGGCGGCGGCGTGGCGCTGGAAATCGATCGCCCAGCGGCTGTCGTAGCTTTCCACGATCGCGGCCTGCGAATGGGGAGTGGTTCCGGAAAGAGCAGGACCTGCCTTTTCGAATTCCGCGCCAATCTGCTGGATCTCGGCATAGGCGGGCACTGGCAAACCATCGCTGCCAACGAGCGTGCCATGGTACTGCTCCTGCCCATTGAGAGCCGCTCGCCATTGCCAGTACTCGACCGCATCGGCTCCATGACCCACTGCCTGCCAGGCCATCTCCCGAATCTGTCCGCGATCCAAAGGATTATTCGTATCTCTCCAGTTCACGAAGGCCGGTTCGGTCTCCATCACCCAGAAGTTCTTGCGTTTGAATCCGCGGTCCAGATCATGGGTAGCGCCATTGAGGGCCGGGTTGTACACAGGTTGGGCGATGTAGTCGTCCCAGGAGGCGATGTCGAGATTGCTATAGACGGTGTAATGGTCAAAACCATCGAACCAGCCCATCGTATTGGTGGTGATGAACTGCCGCGGATCCGCGTGCGGGCGAATAGCATCGACCTGGTTTTGCGAGTAGCTCTTCCAGGTGTCACTGACGAAATGCTTCCAATCGAGTTCCAGTGCGGGATTTTCTTCGCTGGCCCGCACCGGGATCTCATCGAAGTTGTCGTAGGTCTGACTCCAATACGTTGTGGTCCAAAGCCGGTTCAGCTGCGCAATCGTTCCGTACTTTTTCTTGAGCCAGGCGTGGAACTGGGTTTGCGCCGAGGGCCCAAAGTCAGCATTGCCGTACTCATTATCCAATTGCCAGCCCACGACATTCGGGTTGTGCCCATAGCGCGTCGCCATTTGCTCGGCGATGCCGTGTGCCAGCTCGCGATACTTCGCGTCGGTAAAGGAGAACTGCGCGCGGTTCCCGTGCTCAGCGCGCTTGCCGTTTTCATCCACCCGCAAGGTCTCGGGATATTTGCTGGTGAGCCACGCGGGAGGAGCAGCCGTCGGGGTGCCCAGGACAACGACAATATGGTGTTGGGCGGCCTTCTCAATGGCATGGTCGAGCCAGGTGAAGTCGTACTTGCCCTCCTTGGGTTCCATGGTGCTCCAGGCAAACTCGCCCAGCCGCACCAGGTGTATGTGGCAAGCTGCCATGCGGTCCAGGTCCGGATCCCACTGCGACTCCGGCCATTGCTCCGGATACCATGCGGCGCCCAGAAGCACAGGTGGTACGCCGGGGTATTGCGTAGCCTGTCCCGAAACGAGTGAATGGCTGGCCAGCAATACCAGCACGACGAGGTTCGCGCAGTGGGCGTGGATCTTTGTCATCGTGAGGATTATGCGCCTGCGATCAGGATCTGTGGAAACTCACACAAAACTCATGGTTCTCTCTTTGGCCAGCGACTACATTTTGCTCACCATCGCGGAAGAGGATCATGAAAAAAGCAATCCTTGTTGCGCTTCTCTGCACAGCTACATCAGCGGCGCTTGCCCAGGATCCGTCTGCCTGGATTTCCAGCCTTCCCCAGCCGAAAAACTATGTGCAGAAGCGCGCTTCGAGCTACGACCGCAGCGGAGGCAATGCTGACTATCGTGAGATCGGAGCGGGAGAAACGCTTACCTTGCTCGACGAACCCGGGCCAGCGTTGATCAGTCACATCTGGGTCACCATCGACAGCGATGATCGCAATCACCTGAAGGCACTGGTCCTGCGTATGTACTGGGACGGGGAACCGACGCCCAGCGTAGAAGCGCCTATCGGAGATTTTTTCGGGCTCGGCCTGGGCGATTACTTTCTTTATCAGTCGTTGCCCCTGGCAGTGGCCGCGGACAAGGCAATGAATAGCTTTTTTCCCATGCCATTCCAGAAACATGCCCGGATTACCGTGACTAACGAAGGTGTGGAAAAGACCGGGTATTTCTACTTCAACATCGACTATCGCGCCTACCCTAAACCGCTTGACCCTGATCTGCTTTACTTCCATGCGCAGTATCGCCAGGCCAATCCGGCGAAGGGATGGACAAACAACTGGAAGCGGAACGAAGACCCGCTCACTGAGGACGCAAAAAATCCTAAGGGCGAAGGGAACTATGTATGGATGGAGACGACCGGGCGGGGACATTTTGTGGGAGTCACCATGTCGGTGCTGCAAAATCAGAGCGACTGGTGGGGCGAAGGGGATGACATGTTTTTTATCGACGGCGAGACCACGCCATCCATCATCGGAACCGGTTCGGAGGATTATTTTCTCGGCGCCTGGGATTTCGGGAGCCACGCGTTTTCTTACGAACTGTCAGGTGCGCCGGTGAAGGGAACCAACCAGGCCGGCGCGCGATGGTCCGTATACCGTTTTCACCTGGATTCCCCGATCCCATTCAACAAGTCGCTGCGCGCCACCATCGAGCATGGCCACGCGAATCATCGCTCCGATGACTACTTCTCAGTTGCCTACTGGTATCAAACCGAGCCTCACGCGGCTTACCCGGCGCTGCCCTCTCTCGAGCAACGCATCCCCCGGCTCTATGCCGTAGGAGGGCCAGGGAACGGCGGCAAATGATGCGGCCGGATCTTTTGGCAAAGATTTATGTGCGGGTTGAAGAGTCTGCGCGACAGAGCGGTCCTCACACAGACACTCCGTAGCCCGCTCTAGGAAACCACTTCATTCTGCTCTTCCGCAATCATCCTGCCGGAAGACTCCTGGAGGAAGCTTGGAACCTGCTCCAGATGGCGCAACATGGAGGACCGGGCGGCCATCTGATTCTTCTTGGCGATAGCCATAAAAATTTGCTGGTGCTGCTCCAACGTATTGGCCAGCGCATCGTCATCTTGCGCCGTATCGGCGATCCAGCGCTGCAGCAAATTGCGAATAAGCAACAACGCGTTCTTCAGGATGTTATTGTGCGAAGCCTCGGCAATCGCCAGGTGAAATCCGATGTCAGCCCGTAGGAATCGATCCAGGTCTGCCTGGAGGATCCTCTTTTCGCTGACGTGCGGGCTGATCCTCTCCAATTCTTCGAGGTGCTTGCCAATCTCCTCCAGATCGGCAGTCGTGGCTCGTTCGGCGGCCAGACCTGCGAGTTCGACCTCGATGAGCCTGCGGGCATCCAGCAGTTCCTGGGCCTCCGACTGGCAGCTGCTGATGATCGCCCACATCAAGGGCCGGGACAGGAATGTAGAGCGCTCGCACGCGTAGGTTCCGTCGCCTACCCGGGTCTCGATCATGCCCATGATCTCAAGTGCCTTTAGCGCCTCGCGTAGCGACGCCCGGCCTACACCCAGTTGCGCACACAATTCACGCTCGGGCGGAATTCGCTCTCCCGGTTGCCAGTCGCCACGAATCAGATGCGTGACCATCTTGCGGCAAATGTCGCCGCTGAGCGTCGTCCTGCTGACAGGAGTGAGAAATTCGTGAGCCGGGATCGGTTCAGTCATAGATGGGATTACCTGCAAAATCACTCGGATAATAGCAGATCATCCGACCAATCGCGGTGAAATGCCTTGATTCTCAGACTGATCTCAGGTTATTCTCTCGCACAAGACATCAGATGGTATGACCAATTAACCACCAGGGCCTGTTCTTTCCTTCTTGAAGAGATCCCCCCGGAGAGCCCTTATGACTGATGGAGAAGTGGAAGTGCTTCAGTTCGACGGCTTCGAATTAGACTTATCGACCGGCGAATTGCGTGGCCCAGGTACGCGAGTATCCTTGCAGCCTCAGCCCTTCAAGATTCTGGCGTTGCTGGCTGGGCGGCCCGGTCAAACGCTCACCCGGGAAGAGATCCGGTTAGAACTCTGGGGTAATGAAACCTTCGTTGATTTCGAGGGCAGCCTCAACTTTTGCATCCGGCAGATCCGTAAAGCGCTCGACGAGGATGCGAGAAGGCCGCGGTACATCGAAACCCTGCACCGGCGAGGTTACCGCTTCCTGGTTCCTGTCCGCCGTGCCCGCTCTGGAGCGTCCGCCAGCCCTGGACTCTCCCACGAAGTCGGGCTGCATCGGCCCATGACCGTGGCCGTGCTGCCCTTGAGTGAGCTGAATTGCCCTTCGCAGGCCCGCTCCGTTAGTGAAGGCCTGGCCGAATTGCTAATTACCTCTCTCTCCACGAATCGCTCCGTCCGGGTCGCCTCCCGGACTTCCACCATGAAGTACAGGCACTCGGAAAAGTCACTATCAAAGATCGGCAGGGAACTGGGGGTCGAGCGGGTGCTGGAAGGCGCAATCCTGCACTCGGGAAATCGGGTGAGGATTACTGCGCGCTTGATTGACACTTCCACCGACCGGAACGAATGGGCGGGCTGTTACGAATCAGAGATGCAGGATTGGCTGAAATTGCAGGACCATCTGGTGTCCTCCATCATCCGCGACACCGCCTTCTACTTTGCACCCCACCCACCGAAAATGACTTCCGATGCACAAGAGCGTCTTTTAACGAGGACTGGCCGAGCTCAAGCCGCTGTCTGAGCCTTGCTCACAACGCAGAGCCTGGCTGCGAGCACGACCAGGGCGATCCACAGAAGATCCGCTCCCAACAAGTGGAGGATCTGCATCCACACCGGCGCCAGCAGCGTTACATCTGCGAGGCCAAGCGCAAACTGTAGTAGCAGCAGTCCGAGCACCAGCAGAGCCAGCTTGCGCTCCGAAGGGCGCGCGCTGCTGCGCAGCAGCAGCCAGCAGATGAAAAGACCGGCAATCACCGCAGTGAGCGGATGAAGAATCCGCAATCGCAGTAGCCAACCGCCGCTGGCGGAGAAATCCTGCGCAAAGGCAGCGCCGAGCGAAGTTGCAGGAAAGAGCGTATCGCTGAGCGCGGCCAGAGTCCCGGTCACTCCCAGCACCAGGGTTGCGCTGAGTCCGATGACCGCGAGCGGCAATTGCGTGAAGCGTATAGCGCGCCGAGTGGACGCTTCAGGGCGCGATAAGAAGTGTGCCGCGAGCGTGAGTGCGCCCAGCATAAGCAGCGTATTGGCCAGGTGCAAAGAAAGGTAAACCGCGCGCGCCGGCGAACGGTTGTCCGCGGTGAGCCGTAAGAGCACCAACAATGCGCCCAATAGGCCCTCGTTGAAGGTAAACACCACCGCGGCGATAGAGGCTATGCGCGCAAGGTGGCCCGAAGCGGTAGCACGAAATGTCCACACCGACAACAAAAGAACCGCAGGGAGGGTAAGCCCACTGCTCATGCGATGAGCCAGCTCGATCCACGTGGCCAGATGCGGATTTGTCTGCAGCACCACGCCGTTGCATAGGGGCCAATGGTCGCCGCAGCCGGCGCCGGAGCTGGTGGCGCGGACCACGGCGCCCCACAGAATCACGGGGACGTTGTAGGCCAGCAGCCACCAGGCAAAGCGCGGCAGCGCGGTCGAGGTGCGGGATCTCTTTGCGGGCGAGGCCGCAGCCGGAAACGCCTGGGCGGAGCTCATCTTGATTTATCTTACCCGGCCAGTTCCTTGGCGCGCTGGGTGGCGCGCATCACGGCTTTGATCAGAGTTACACGCAGGCCGCCCTCCTCCAGTTCGAGGATGCCATCGATGGTGCAACCTGCAGGGGTGGTTACGGCGTCCTTCAGCAGTGCCGGATGGTAGCCGGTTTCGAGCACCATCTTGGCTGCGCCGAAGGTGGTCTGCGCCGCCAGCAAGGTGGCGATATCCCGCGGCAGGCCGACCTTGACCCCGGCTTCTGCCAGCGATTCCAGGATGATGTAGATAAATGCCGGCCCGCAGCCGGAAAGGCCGGTCACTGCGTCGAGGTGCTTTTCCTCGACAATTACGGTCCGGCCGACGGTGGCAAAGAGCAGGGAAGCGAGGTCCAGCTGCTCCTGGGTGGCGTGGCGTCCACGGCTAAGGGCAGCGATGCCTGCTCCCAGCATGGAGGGTGTGTTGGGCATAGCCCGGATCACGCCGATATCCATGTCCGCGGCGTGCTCGATCGCCGTCGTTCGCACCGAGGCTGCAATCGAGATCAGCAGCTTCTGAGGCGTAAGCACGGGACGAATCTGCCGGATGACCTCGGGAACGGTGATGGGCTTAAGCCCGATGAGGATCAGGTCTGCTGCCTCGGCGGCGGCCACATTGTTTGTGGATACATCGACTCCCCATTGCGCGGAGAGTTGGCCGGCGCGATCCGCGTGTTCTACCGTAGCCAGGATCTGCTCCGGCTCCAGCACCTTGGACTTGAGGAAGGCCTGGAGCAAAATCCCTCCCATTTTTCCGGCTCCGAGAATGGCGACGCGGAGGCCGGCAAGCGGTTGACTGGCTGTAAATGCGCCCATCGAATCTCCTTACTTGTTTTGTGTCTTTTGTGCCGCGATCCAGGTATCGATACGCTGCTCCAGCAGGTCGAGAGGCAGCGCGCCGGAATCAAGCAGCTGATCGTGAAAGGCGCGGATATCAAACCGATCCCCCAGCGCCTGCTGCGCTTTGGCCTTAAGCGCGAGAAACTCGAGTTGGCCTACCTTGTAGCCCAGCGCCTGCGCCGGCATGGCGATGTAGCGATCCACCTCGGCTTGTACATCGGTCTCGGGCACCGCTGAGTGCTGATGGAAGTAGTCGACCATCTGCTCGCGCGTCCAGTGCTTCGAATGGACGCCGGTATCCACCACCAGGCGCACGGCGCGCCAGATATCCCCTTCCAGACGGCCATAGTCGTTGTAGGGATCCTGGTAGAAGCCGACTTCCTTGCCCAGACGCTCGGCGTAGAGTCCCCATCCCTCGGTGTATGCGGTGTAGTAGGTGTATTTGCGGAACTCGGGAAGACCGGTCAGCTCCTGCGCGATCGAGATCTGCAGATGATGCCCGGGCAGCCCTTCGTGATAAGCGATCGACTCCGCCCCATAGAGTGGCCGCGTGGCGAATTTGTAGGTGTTGACGAACACTGTGCCCGGCTTGGAGCCGTCCGGAGTGCCGTGTATGTAGTAGGCCGCTGCCTGATCCTTTTCCGCATAATCCGGCACCGGCATGACCACCAGCGGCGCTTTGGGGAGGCGCCCAAAGAGCTGGGGAAGTTTCGGCCGCATCTGGTCAAGGTATCCACGATAAGCGTCCAGGAGCTGCTCTTTGCTCGTGGGATAGAGCTTGGGGTTGTGCTCGGCCGCGTTCTGGAGCGCCTTGATGTCGGCAAACCCCAACTTCTTGGCGATGGCCAGCAACTGCTCTTCGTCTTCTTTTACCTGGTCGAGGCCGATCTGATGAATTTGATCCGCCGTCATGTCGGTAGTGGTGCTCTGCTTTACCAGAAAGCGGTAATAGGCCTCGCCATCGGGCAGAGCCCAAATGCCTGGATCTTTGCGGCCGCCAGGGATGTACTGAGCCTTCAGAAATTTGCCGAAGCGAACGTAAGCCGGTATCACCTGGCCGGTGATGGCCGCGAGTAGTTCTTCTTTTATCCGCGCCTGCTGCGTCGCGGAGACCGAAGCTGGAAACTTCTGGATCGGAAGGGCGAATGGGCTGTCCTGCGGTTTTTGATTGGCAATGTCGTTGACTTCTCCCAGCGCCTTTTCCATCAGGTAGGCGGGCGGCTCGCGATGGTCGTCCATGCCGATGGACATGTTGTCAGTGATCTGTTGAAAGGCGAGCGGGACCTTCTTAAGACGAGCGATGTAATCGTCGTAGTCTTTTTCCGAAGTGAAGCTAAGTTGCGGTACGAGCTGGGCCAGATCCACCTGCAGCCCATAGAACTGGTTGACCGGTAACTCCCAAGGCTTGAATCGCGCTTCCTGCTGATCTTCGATCAGCTCGCGCACCATCAACTCTTTACTCAACTGCTCCTGATCCGACATCCCGGTCGTATCTACCTCGGCCAGTCGAGTCAGAAAGGCGCGGCCGCGTGCAAGGGATTCGTTATAGGCCTGCACGGAGAAATCGGAGAGCTGATCGTTGTAGCGGTTATCGCCGATCGAGGAGGCGAACTCGGGGTTGTGCTTGAGGTGATCTTCCCACGCATCGGAAAAGATGGTGTTCAGGGTTTTCACCCGGCTGGCGAGGGGCTGTGCCGGCGCGGCGCCAGGTGTGCTTTGGGCGGCCAATAGGATGCCGGGGGCCAGGGCCATCAAGACGAGACGAAGGGCGAAAGGCTTTGATATGCGTGACAAACGGATTCCTGGACTCGCAAAGGAGCTGGTGGGATCAAAGGTAATTTCGCAATGGGTGTACAGCGAAGCGAAGGCCCTTCCGTGGTCTTTTTCAGGCCACAGTCATTGCGAAACTGCCTTAAACGCAGTGTATCGACAATTCGTGCAGGCGAACAGGGTGGATGGCCTGAGCTGAGTGGCACGGGAATCTAACTAACCGGACCTGCCTCTCTCCGGGTAACAAACGATGGGTGCCCCATTCAAGCCCGGTTTTGGCTTGAGTGGGATTCCACCGCGCTGGACCGGCAGCTTTCTCTGCTGCAACGGATCGCCAGGTCCGTGATCATCTACACACTGCACAGTCAGCCGTCGAGGTCCATGGAATCCCACTCAAGCCAAAACCGGGCTTGAATGGGGCACCCGTCGTTTGTTACCCGGAGAGAGAGAGGCAGCTTTGTGGGAAATCCTGGTGAAAGCATTTGTCAGTGCTAGGCCATAAGCTCGTCGTGCTTCACTTCGGGCGTTTCCAGGGGAATGGCGATGTCGGTTTCGAGCATGCGATAGAGTGTAGACCGGCTAATCCCAAGCTTTGAGGCGGCGCGCGCTTTATTGCCGTCGCACGCCTTTAGTACTTGCAGGATATGGCGCCGGATCACGCCATCGAGGGTGTAGTTTTCCGGAATCGCGGGTTCGCCGTCTTTGGCATGCGGTGGTTCCAGCGGCAGGATGACCAGATCGATCGGCCGCAGCCACTGGCTCTTCGCCCGACAAGCACGCAGCGCGAATCACGCTTTCCAGTTCGCGCACATTCCCTGGCCACAAGTGGCGCAGCAGGATGGGGAGTGAACCCGGTCCAAGCCCCTGCAATGGCCTCTGTTGCTCCCGCGACACGGCATCGATAAACATCTGTGCCAGCGACGGAATGTCTTCTTTGCGATCACGCAAAGCGGGCAGCGAGAAGGAGATGGCATTTAACCGATAGTAGATTTCGGGCAGAAACGCTCCCGCCAGCACCTGCGTGCGCAGCGGCTTGCGGGAGGTGCAGATTAACTGCGAAGGGGAGGGAAGGACGCCCGGCTTTTCCGCGGAAAGCGCCGTTTCAAAGGTGCGGATATAGCGCAAGAGCTGTCCCTGCTGGTCAGCCGTCAACTCGTCGATATTGCGCAGCAGCAATATACCGTCGGCGGCTCTGCGCACTGCGGCGCGGAGAGGTTCCGGGCGGAGCTCGCTATGCGGAGTGGCCTCGGGGCAAAACATGGCCGCTGCCTCTTCCGCAACCAGGATCCCCGGAGAAGCATGGCGAGCCTGGATGTGCCGGGCGAGCAGGTGTTTCCCGGTGCCGGCTTCGCCCTCTATCAGGGCCAGCCGGACGCGTGGCCCGACCTGCTGGAGCTGTTCACACACGCGGCGCATGGCCAACGATCGCGACACCAACTCGGGTAACGGGCCGGCTGCCGGCCGGCGTGGTGGCGCCCAACGACTTGGTTCCCGGCCTGGTTGCATTGTCTGATTCATCGCTCCGCACCTTTCGCCGCCATCTTCGTTGCCGGATGGCTCTTAGGCGCTTTATCGGCGGTGCGGAAAAGAAGTTGAGCTGGGGAAATTGAGGAAGTTAGGTTGAGGCCTTGACCGTGCGCCCCCGGGAGGAGACAGCATCGGAAGCGATCATTCCGTCGCGAATGTGGACCACGCGATGGGCGTATTCGGCGATATCCGGTTCGTGCGTCACCAGGATGATGGTATTGCCTCGCGCATGCAGGTCATCGAAGAGCGCCATGATTTCATCGCCCGTCTTCGAGTCCAGATTGCCTGTCGGCTCATCCGCCAGGATGATTGAAGGCCGATTCACCAGCGCGCGTGCGATCGCCACCCGCTGGCGTTGGCCGCCGGACAATTCGTTGGGCTTATGATTCATCCGCGCTTCAAGATTAACCGAACGCAATGCCGCCTTGGCGCGCTCGATTCTCTCATCGGAAGGGGTTCCGTTGTAAATCAGCGGCAGCTCCACGTTGTGCAAAGCGGTCGCTCGTGCCAGCAAATTGAAGGTCTGGAAAACAAAACCGATCTCGCGGTTCCGGATCCGAGCCAACTCGTCATCGTTCAGTTCACTGACCAGGTGGCCGTTCAGCCAATACTTTCCCCGGGTAGGTGTGTCGAGGCAGCCAATCAGATTCATGAGCGTCGACTTACCCGAACCCGACGGCCCCATAATGGCGACGTATTCATTGTGCCGGATGCGCAGCGAGATGCCGCAAAGCGCGTTTACTTCCTGATCCAGGCCCATGGTGTACGTCTTCCACAGATCCTCGACGACGATGACCTCTCCCTGGGCGACATCCTGCGCCGTGCCGGCCGGCGTTGCGCTGGTGGATTCGAGTGCCATCGTCCCGCTCCCTATTTCGCTACTGATAAAACTCTGCGCTTGCGTGCCTACGACAGCCTACCAAGCCCACCGTTTATGAAGATTCCGTCTCTTGGGTTGCAGCTGCATTATCTCGCTTCAATTTGACATCGTTCTTAAGCGTGCGCAGCACTTTGTAGGGCCCAATGACGATTTCATCCCCGGCTTTGAGCCCGCCGGTCACTTCGATGTCTGTGGTGCCGGTGATGCCGGTCGTGACCGGGACAAACTGCGATTCCAGTTTGCTGCCATGCGAGCGCAGCACGAAGACTCCCTGGGTGCCGGGGTCCTGGGCGGGCGGCGGTACACCGTCTCCTGTGGATGCGGCGTTCACCGTCTGCATCGAGGGGTTGCCCCTCAGCGATGTTGCAGTGCGCATGGCCAAAGCCTGGATGGGAATCGCCAATACATTTTGCCGCCGCGCCGTGGTAATTTTCGCGGTGGCCGAAAGCCCGGGGCGCAGCTCCGGCGGCGGGTTAGTGAGCGTCACCACCACCTTGAAATCCTTAGCCTCTTCCGTGCCGGTGGTGCTTTGGCTGGTGGCGATGCCGGTAGAGCGCAGAATGGCCTGGTCCCCGACCTCGGTCACCTGTCCTGGAAATACCTTGCCCGGCAGGGCATCCACCGAGACCTCCACCGGTTGCCCCATGGCGACATTGACGATATCGGTCTCATCGACCTTGACCTCGGCGGTAATAACGGAAAGGTCCGCCAATGTCATGAGCGTGCTGCCCTCGGCATTTTGAATGCCCACCACGACGGTTTCGCCTTCGCGCACCGGCATGTTGGTGACAATGCCATCGAAGGGAGCGGTGCTGACTGTCTTGTTCAGCAGATCCTTGTCGCTGGTGAGCGTGGCCATAGCGGTGCCCAGCTTACCCCGGGCGGACGCTGTTTGCGCCCGGGCCTGTACCAGCGCCGCCTTGCTCTGCGCCAGGGTGGCAACATCCGTGTCGTAGGCCGCTTTCTTGGAGTCGTACTCCGACTTGGCGATCAGCTCGGCTTTATAAAGCGCCTGGGCCCGCTGCCAGTCAAGAAGCTTTTGATTAAGATCGGCTTCCGAGTGGGCAACGGTGGCTTCGGCCGTCTTCTCCGCAGCCAGATAGGAGGCAATGTCGGTATTGGCCGATTGAATGCTGGCCTGCTGGGCCACCACGCCCGCCTCGGCCTGCACGCTCTCTACCGTGGCCAGGACCTGGCCTTTCTTCACCCGGTCGCCCTCTTTGACGTAGAGGTGGGTGATTCTGCCAAAGGAGGTGGCTCCGATATTGACGTAGGTTTTGGGCTTGATTTGCCCCGTGCCGCTGACGATGGAGACCAGGTTTTCCCGCACCACCTTGGCAGTGAGTACTTTGGTGTACCCCGATTGAGCGCGAACGATGGTAAACGTGGTGACGCCGGCCGCCACCAGGACCGCGCCTGTGATAATCAATATCTTCTTAAGTTTCATGGGTAGAACGGTATCCTCCGCCCTTGTCTACATCATACGTGGAAGAGCCGGTCGGGGTTCCGGGTTTAACGCGCAGCTCCTCACTTTCGGGTGGTCAAACGAAGAGCCGGGCGCGCGGGGTTTGCAGGAATTCGGGCCATCCAGGATTGCGGGATACCCCTCCCGCCCGAGCTTGCCCCGGGGCGTACGCGAAATTGGGATGGTTTTCTAATGATCAACAGTGAACATTGGAGTGGGGTCCAGGTTCACCCAGGACTGACGTCCTGGGGGATTTTCAGCCGTCCCTGCGGGACTGGTCGGGATGGGCATGGACACCCAGCACTGCGTGCTGGGCTACTCTCAGCCGTCCCTTCGGGACTCGTCCCGATACGCACTGATACTTGGCTTGTTTTCAGCGAGTACTGTCTAAATCGGCGTATCGAACAAGCTAATTTGGACAATACTGGCTGAAGGTAGCCCAGGATGCAGTCTCTGGGTTGGCGTGCGCCACGCAGCCAGCCGTGCAGTCTCGCCCGAGCGTACGCGACTGCACGAGAGTTACTCTCTCTTAAGTGGGTCCCGGAGGGACGGCTGAAAGTAGCCCAGGACGTAGTCCTGGGTTGGCATGCGCCGACGAACCAGTCCCGGAGGGACGGCTGAAAATCCCCCAGGATGCAATCCTGGGGGACCTCTACCTCCAAAACAGACTATTCGCGATTCGGTGAAGTCAACCTCGGACCAGATCCTGGGCTCACGCCGGCCGGTAAGCGACGGGAAATCCGTTCTGGTACCGCAAATACGGGTTACCCGTGCCCCCCATCGTCCGGAAGATAAAGGGAGAAATGACATTCCCCGCTTGAATTCGCTGTTACCGAACCTTAAACTTGATGTGCCGTACGGGGAGTATCGCGCAACTTATGTTGAGGGCTTCGCTGAGGGTAAATTCCACCCTTTTTCTGTTCTTGTCGTTGGGTCTGCCACCCATGCTCATCGCGCAAGCTGCGAGTCAGCCGTCGCAGGCCAATAGTTCTGCAAACGCGTCGGATCCCCAGAGCACGCAGGACCCGCTACACCGGCCACAGAGCGATAAAGATAAATTCAAGCAGCAGAAAGAGCTCAGAAACGAGTTAAAAGGGCCGTACAAGAAGTGGGTCGACGAAGACGTGCGCTGGATCATCACCGACCAGGAGTTGAAGGCCTTCAAGAGTCTGTCGAATGATGAAGAGCGGGACAACTTCATCGAGCAGTTCTGGCAGCGCCGCAACCCCGATCCCGATTCTCCTGAAAACGAATACCGCGAAGAGAATTACCGGCGGATTGCATACGCTAACGAGCATTTTGCCGCCGGCAAGCCGGGTTGGAAGACCGACCGCGGACACATGTATATCGCGTACGGCAAGCCGGACAGCATTGAGTCTCACCCCAGCGGCGGTTCCTACGAGCGTCCTATGGAAGAAGGCGGCGGGGAGACCTCAACCTTCCCCTTCGAGGTCTGGCACTACCGCTATATCGAAGGCATCGGCGAGAACATCGATATCGAGTTCGTCGATACCTGCATGTGCGGCGACTACCACATGACCCTCGATCGCTCGGAGAAGGACGCTTTGCTGCACGTACCGGGTGCGGGCGCGACCCTGGGCGAACAAATGGGAACCTCCAAGCGCACCGACCGCTTCAACGGCGGCCTGGAGAACCTGGGCGGCGGCCCGATGGCGAGCTCGAATCAGGCTAAGGAATTTGACCGCCTGGAGCAGTTCTCCAAGCTGCAAGCCCCGCCCGTCGTCAAGTTCAAGGACCTGGAATCGTTTCTGGTGAATCACAAGGTCCTGAGCGGGCCCTTCTTCCCCTTCGAAGTCCGCACCGATTACGTGAAGGTGACCGAGGATACGGTCCTCGTTCCCTTGACCCTGCAGATCAGGAACCGGGACATCACCTTCAACACCAAGGACGGAGTCTCCAAGGGCGAGGTCAACGTTCTGGGGCGGGTCGCGACCATTACCGACCACGTAGTGCAGACCTTCGAGCAAACGCTGGAAGTGGAAGAGCCCAGCGAATTGCTGGGTAAGGCACTCGACCAGCAATCAGTGCACTGGTGGGCTTTGCCGCTGAAGCCGGGCCGGTACCGCGTGGATATTGCGATTAAAGACGTGAACAACCCCGACCACATCGGCACCTGGGCCGAGGGAATCGTTGTGCCTAAGTATGACGATGAAAAGCTCTCGGCGTCTTCCCTGATTCTGGCCGACAAAATGGAGCAGGTGCCGACCAAGCAGATTGGCACCGGGCAGTTCATCATCGCTGGAACCTACGTCCGGCCGCGGGTGAGCTCCGGGCCTGGAGTTCCCGTTTCTTTCCATCGCAGCCAGAAGCTCAATTTCTGGATGCAGGTTTACAACCTGGGGATCGACGACAAGAGCAAGCAGAATGCGGCCACGATCCAGTACCAGATTATGGACATGGCGAACAACAAGGCGATCCTGGACACGTCGGAGGCCAGCTCGGCAGCGGGAGAAAACAGCGCCAATTCGGATCAGTTAACGGTGCGAAGGTCGGTATCCCTGGCCAGCCTCCAGCCGGGGAAGTACCAGGTGACCATTACGGTCAATGATCATGTGTCGAAGCAGCAGGTGGCGCAGTCGGCCCCGTTTACGGTTGACTAGCGCTCTGGTAAGCTGCAAGGTGTGACTTTAGTAGCCGGAGTAGACCATATAGAACGCATATAGCGTCGGCGATCGCGGAACTGGATTCCTGCACTGCGTTTGAGTGAGTAGCGTAACTGAGTGCGTAGAAGGTATTGCCAAATCGCAGCTCTCGTCGTGGTGGCCGTAGCAGGCCTGCTGCCTGCCTCGGGTGCGCCTTTCCCTGCAACCGTGAGCGGAGTAGTACGCGACGCACGCGGCACCCCCCAGATGGGAGCGGTGGTCGAGCTGATGGCCGCCGATGCCACGGTGGTCGCGAGAGTCTATACCAACATGCGTGGAGGCTATGCCTTCGATCATGTTTTGCCTGGGATCTACCAGGTGAAGGCCACCGGAGATTCCTTCCTTCCCACCCTGCGTGAAGGCCTGCAGCTGCGAGCCCGCAGCAAAGTCATCGTTAACCTCACCCTGAGCACACTGTTTGAGGCCGTGCAGTGGCTTCCTGCCCAGCCGCGTTCGCCCGACGAGTCGACCGAAGACTGGAAATGGACGTTGCGTTCCTCGGCCAATCGTCCGCTGTTGCGTTATCTCGAAGATGGTCCGCTGGTGGTTCTTGCCGGTGATGACAACGGTTCAGCTCCCCAGTTGGCAGCCCGGGTCAGTGTTGCTGGTTTCGGGCGCGAGTTTGGACAGGGCGGTCCTCATCACGCCTTTGCTATGGAACGCTCCAGCGCGACCGGTGGCCATCTGATTTTGCGCGCCAACCTGAGCCCGCAACCGGCGGACAGCTCGGAGTACCTGGCGGGATATGAGCTGGCCCTGGGCCCGGAACGGCAAATTCGCAACGTGGCCTCGGTGCAGCAGATGAATGTTGTAGAAGGGGCAGGGGGAAGCCAGGGTCTCTACGATTTCCGGTTGCGCAGCGCCGAGGCGGTGAATCTCGGTCCCAATGCGTCGATGGAGGTGGGCAACGAAGTCCAGTCCGTGCATGGGCCTTCTGTAGTCACCTCAAGTCTGCCTTTCGTCAATGTTTCCTGGCACTCTGACGGGGCCGTCATATCGTACCGCCTTGCTACCTCGCCAGAAATGCAGGACGCCGGGCAGCTCACCGAAAATCGCACGCTGGCGCCCATGTTCTCTGAAGAAGACGGCAAAGTGAGAATCCAGCACGGTCTTCACCAGGAAATCCGGTTTGAGGACAACACCGCGACACGCCGGGCGATGGTAGCTGTCTATCAGGATCAGGTGGATAGTCCGGTGATCGGCGGAGGCGGTTCTGTAGAACAGCAGAATCTGGCTTTCGGGAACATGCTGTACGATCCGGTTTCCCAGGTGTTTCAAGTGACCGGTCCTGGCTACACCAGTGGCGGGTTCAGGGCCGTTTTCGCGCAGAAGGTCACTTCAACCACCTGGGCGACGCTTTCTTTTGCGAACGGCAAGGCCTTGGCGTTCGAGACTCCCGATTCCGCAGTTTCGGTGCCTGAAGCTGTGCATGGTCTCTATGAGAGCAGGACGGAAGCCGTCACCGCAGCTCTCGATGGCAGGATGCAGCGCACGGGCACGGCTTGGCGTGCTTCCTACCGTTGGCAGCCTGTGAATACGGTGACGCCGGTGGCGATGTACGACTCCTTCGGACAGAGCGCCTACCTCAACCTTCTGATACGCCAACCCATTCACTGTGGCCACCTGCTGCCCAACGGGACCGAAGCGTTAGTGGACGTTCGCAATCTGCTGGCTCAGGGCTATCGGCCGTTCCTTACGCGCGATGGCAACACGCTCTATTTTGCCCAGGACGAGCGCTCAATTCTGGGCGGACTTTCCTTCTCGTTTTAAGCCGAAAACAATCAGGACCTGAGCAAGATCCGCGAGCAGGACCGGGTCTCTTACTTATGCTATATTTTTTCTTAGGCGTGACCCAGGTGCGCGCTCTTGGCCTTATCTGAATGTTGCTCAACATTCGGCCTTCTTACCTCTCACGGACGCGTAGCTCAACTGGCAGAGCATTCGACTCTTAATCGACAGGTTGGTGGTTCGATTCCACCCGCGTCCACCATATATTTGCCATGATTCATGCCTAACATCCCTTTGCAATCATGCAATTGCCGCTGTTTTCGTTGTGGTTGCGCGCAATGGTGAGCGCCCCCGCTCGCTTCATCTAACCTGTTGCCGTGGGGGTGTATAGTTTCAATCCATGACGGCTAGGACGCTGTAGATCGATAGTTGGCTCCATCGGTCGCGGGCTTGCCCTTTCCGAGAGAACCGTTCCCGTGTCACTCTGCGACGTTAACCTTCCGCCAAAAAGGAGAACTGAATTGGAACATGTAAAGCGTGTTTTCCGAACTGTCGTCACCGCATCCGCTCTTGCGCTGGTGTCGCTTGCAGCGCACGCTGCAACCGTTCACCTCAAGGCAGACCTGAAGGCCTCCTCGGAAGTTCCTGCCAAGGACAGCGCGGGTACCGGAACTCTGACCGCCACGCTGAATACTGCGACCAACGAGTTCAAGTATCACGTTGAGTTCAGTGGGTTGACTGGTCCGGTCGTTGCAGCGCACTTTCACGGACCGGCGGCCCCGGGGGCGAATGCGAAGCCACAGCTACCGATAAAGGGTAGCCCGATAACCAGCCCCATTGATGGTACGGCGACCCTGACACCGGAACAGGCTAAGGATCTGGTGGCCGGGATGTGGTATTTCAATCTCCACACATCCGCAAACCCCGGCGGGGAGCTTCGCGGCCAAGTTCTGAAGGCTCAATGACGAATCCATGAGCCATAGGCCGTTTCGTCCGCACTTGGAGTGCGGACGAAACGGCTTGCCTGCTGCCTGTTACGTAGCCAGGTTGGCTGCTGTCGCCGGCCCGCTGCTTGTGGTGATAGAGCCATTGACGCCGGAGGGAAAGAACCCGCCGCTGGTAGCATTCGCTTTACCACCGAAAGCAAGAAAGAGAACCTCTCCCGGTGTTCTGGTAGCGGGCAGTCCGTTACTGGGATTGATTGAGAGGACCTGGGTCTGCCTGCCGGCGGGAGGTCCGATGAGATCAGCTCCGTCCAACGCAGTGGTAGAGATATTGAGGACAGAAAGCTGCGTGCGGATGGAGGAGACGTGCTCGGCCTCGGCGGCGAGAATGCGTGCGGCGGTGGTGATGATAGCCGGCGTGGTGAGCAAGCCGGCAGCGCCGCCATAGGCCGACACTCCGATGTCCTCAAAGATTCGAGAAAGGCGCAGGAAGTCAGCCTGGGAGTCGAAGCCGAAGCCGAGTGCGTTAAGGTTCAGGTTTGGCTTGGCGATTACTTGCGAACCGAGAGCGGAACGGAGCAGCGTGACGTGAGCGCGCTCGTCTCTGCCGATCTGCTCAACAATTTCATAGGTCAGGACCTGGTTGGGATTGTTGAAGTTGACTTTCTTGCCGCCGGAAGTGACCATTCCGCTGGTCGGGTTGGAGCCGTTTGCTTCTCCGGTAACGCCAGTCCCGAACAATTCGATGCCTTGCCCAAAAAGTGCATAGGTATAGAACTCGGACTCGAGATATTCGAGATTGAGGGCGAACTTCAGGACCTCCACTTCGGTCGTTGTTTGGCCTTGGGCGGGAGTCAATCCCGCCATGGAAAGTGCTGTCACGCCCGCGGTCGCAGCGCCGATTGTTTTCAGGAAGCTGCGTCGATTGGGAGATGCGGAGACGACTTCATCGATCAGATTTTTCGGCATGATTTCCCTCCAGGTGCGTTGATTTCTTATGAATGGTTGACTCGCAATCATCGCGAGCCAGTTCGGTCTCAGCCACGTGAAGAGACGAAGCGTGGCTGCAGGGCGAGGCAGCACACAACGGACAGTTGGCCGTTGTGGCTTCTTTCAGAATGGTCTTGCCTTTGAGAAACGGGCGGAAGCCGCCGTGTCTAGCGCGGACCTACATGGCCCACTACTTGTACGCTGGAATGAAGAACATTGGATTTCGTACTGCAGAAGAAACTTCAGTGATGAGTCTCTCCCTCAGTGGGCGCCTATGGATAGTGAGCTGTTTTGACCAGAACGGGACAGGCCGCTTGTGTAGCGTAAAGCAAGATAAGATGCTGAGACAGCCGGAGACCTCGTCAGGGATGCGCTGGCTCAGCCGGTTTTCGGGACTTCTTTGGTTCGGCCAAAAGTGCCCGCTGTGCACATCGATGCTGTTCACCGAGGCGGAGCATCAATCGCTCGATCGCTTGCTCACCTTGCTGGCCTTCCACCCGGTTCGTTGTGCCAACTGCTTTCGCCGGTATTACTGCTTTTCCAGGAGCTAGCTGGCGGAGTTCGAAGTGCGAGGCAGTTACTTTGGCTTTTGAGTAAGGGGCAGATACTGGTCACGGAGCTGCGTTTGACGGCTCGTCATGGGAATAGGAATTCCCTCGATAAAGACCTGCTGCACCGACGTGCGGACGTCCAACGGATCGCCGTTCGCGATCACCACGTTGGCAATTTTGCCGACATCCAGAGAGCCCAGTTTGTCGCCGACCCCAAACATCTCTGCCGGGTTGAGCGTGATGGCCTTCATCGCCTCGTCGTAAGGCAAGCCATAGGCTACCGCGTAGCCTGCCGCATAGGGCAGATTTCGACTGTCAGCGGAGGGGCCGTTGCTGAAAGATGAGAGAGCGATCTTGACCCCCCGTTTTTGCAACTCCGCGGGAAGCGAATAGACCGCATCGTAGCGCTCGTTGGCTTCCGGCGCATCATAAATGGATCCCACGATGACAGGCACCTTGTAGGAGGCGATGGTGTCGAGCACGTCTTGCGCATGCGTGACGTGATCCAGGATGACCCTGAGGTGGAACTCCTGCGCAATGCCCATGGCGACTTCAACCTCGTAGCTCTGATAGGCGCCAAACACAACCGGCTTTTCCCCCTTCAAGTAAGGTATGAGGGCCTCGAACTTGAGATCTATTTTCGCTGGAGGTCCTTTGTGGTCAGGCTTTGCCGCTTCAGCCTTTTCGGCCATGTAGTTCTGGGTGTCCAGGAAGGTCTGGCGTAGTTGTGAGGCCAAGCCCATGCGGGTAGCGGGAAACTTGGCGCTTAGAGGAGCGCTTCCTCTTCGCCGTACATCGCCTTCGAAATTCATGGCCAGGGCAATATCCGGGGTGAGGATCATGGCATTGCGGTCCTTGCCATACAGCTGAATCAGGGCGTCCTGGCCGGCAACGGAATCCTCTGAGGCCGGCGCGACGATAGCGTTGGTCACGCCGTTAATGCGTTCAATAGGGATACGCGCCGTCTCGGCGTGGAAAGCGTCGACGACACGCATCTGGGGGAAGATCTCATCGCTCTTCTCCACCCGGTCGTTGCTGTTCTCGTCGGACTCGACTTCCACCAGCCCAAGTTGGGTTTCGGAGTCGAAAAGACCGGGATACACGGTCATCCCTTTGGCGTCGAAGACTTGCGCGTCCCTGGGCACTTTGGTAGAAGCAGCGGGGCCCACGGCGGTAATCTTGCCATCCTCAAGAAGGAGGACCCCGTTCTCGATCGTGCCATGGGTGATGGTGAGCAGCTTGCCGCCCGTGATCGCTACCAGCTTGGGCGGAGCGATCACGGTGGTATTGGGACCGGCAGGGGCCGGGGCGCTTGCGGTGCGGGCGTTCGCATGAGCTTGAGCCCTGCACGCCCTGGGGACCAAGGCAAGCCACCAGGCTGGCCGCCGCGAGCGTGGTTACTCCCGTCCGTCGTACTTGTTGCCAGTGCTGGAAGGTCACAGTCCACCTCCATCTTCGTCCTCAGCGCCTGAGAACCCGCTGCTATGCATCACGCCGTGAAACTGGGTGGTGCCGAAACCGGGGAGGCTGCTATCGAAAAAGAGCTGGCCATCGATGTAGACCTTTTCTGCGCGCGCGTAGGTGGAGAGCGGGTCCACATTCCAAAGAACCAGGTCGGCATCTTTGCCGGTATCGATCGAGCCCACGCGATCGTCTACGCCGATGATCCAGGCAGGATTGAGAGTGATCATCCGCAGCGCCTCTTCTTCAGTCGCACCGCCGTAGTGGATCATCTTGCCAGCTTCCTGGTTGAGGCGCCGTACATAGTCGTTGGAGTCGCTTTTGAGCGCTACCCGCACACCCTCGCGCATGCTCATGGTGGCATTCCATGGAATGGCGTCCCAAGCCTCGTCCTTGTATCCCCACCAGTCGGCAAAGGTCGCGATTGCCGTGCCCGTCGGCGCAATTTGATCACCCACCTTGTACATTTCGAGAGCGTGATGGAAGGCGCGAATCTTGTAGCCGTACTCTCTGGCGATCGCCTCTTCGGTAAGAAACTCGTCGGCACGGTAGCAATGGATCTGGACCAGAAGTTTGCCGCGCAGCACGTCGGCGAGCGCTTCAAGCTTCAAGTCACGCTTGGGTGCGACGGCATCTTTGTCGTTCCTGGCAACCTTGGCGTTGTATGCGTCCCAGCTGGCCATGTAGGCCTTTGCATCTTCAAAGGACTGGCGCATGACTTCGAAAGTGCCCATGCGCGTGGAGGGAAGTTCATTGCGGCGGCCGTATACGCGCTTGGGATTCTCACCGCTGGCGAACTTGATGGAGCGGGGCGCGTTGGGAAAGAGCATCTGATCGCGTGGCAGGCCAAATTTGTTCTTGATCACCACCGCCTGGCCGCCAATCACGTTGGCTGACCCATGGAGGAGCAACTCGGTGGTAACTCCGCCGGCCAGTGCGCGATAAAGCGCGCTATCCATGTTGTCGAAGGCGTCGATCATCATCATCGAAGGAGTGACCGGGCTGGTGGCTTCATTCACATCATCGCCCAGGGCGGAGTGGGAGTGCGGGTCGATGATGCCCGGGGTGAGGAATTTGCCGGTGGCATCGATGACCGTGGCATCGGCAGGCGCGCTGACAGTGACGCCGACCCCGGCAATCTTGCCCTGATGAACCCAGACGCTGCCGCGCTCGATGGTGCCGTGCGAAGCCGTCATCACGGTGGCGTTCCTGATGACAAAATCACCCGGGACATCAGGCGTCTTCGTCTGAGCGCAGAGCGCGAAGGGTGCGAGCATCAGGGCGATCGAGGGACTCCACAGCAGACGCCTGATTCCGATGCTTGTCTTAGACAACAAGGCGCTGACCTCCGGGGGTGAGCACAAGAAGCTCGTAGCGAGAGCTACCGCGGCACGCAGTGCCGTGAAACAACTAAGAGCGTAACAGATACAGACATGGGTGGCCGTTGCTTCAGCGTGGTCGAAACGATAGGGTGGAGGGATCTGCGGTTTCTCTTCCGGTTCTCACGCGCGCTTACTGAAACCTACTCCCTACTTGGCAATCGTCTTATTCTCGAACAGGAAAAGTCCGCTCTTGCCGCCCACCGCGAAGTCGAGATCCCCATCGCCATCGATATCGGCGACGCCGATCTCGATGCCGCCTCCAGTGCGGCCTCCATAATCGATCACGTGCTTCACCCAATCGACCGAGTGTGAAGAGGGATCGAGCAACCGTTCGTACCAATAAACGCCTAGCGGCTCGCGCGCGCCGGGATCATGGCCGTTATGCGCCATGTAGCGCTTGCCGGTCAACAAGCCTATATTCCCGGTCTTTCGAAAATCCACAATGGCAACGGCATGCGGTTGCGACCAACTGTCATCGATCACATGTTTGACCCATTTGCCATCACTCGTGTGTTCGAGCCAGAAAATGCCGTAGCCGTGCGCCATCGAGGTGATAATGTCCGGACGGCCATCGCCATTCACATCGCGCACGTACATGAAGCCGAGGGCGTCCTCGAAATTCCAATCCGGATGGAACTTCCAGTTCTTCTGCCGCGGATCGGCGGGAGCTTCCAGCCAGCCCTTGGGCGTAAGGATATCGTTGCGGCCGTCCCCGTTTATATCGCCTACTCCAATCCCATGACCGTAGCTGTGGTCGCTGACGATGTGCTCTACGATCCCGCCGCGTTTATCCCGCTCGTACCAGGCAAGAGGACGATTGTCTCCGAACTGGGGCAGAATCTCATTGGCCTTACCGTCGTTATCAAGATCAACCAGAAAAGAAAACTCGATGGGGGATCCGGTGGCGATGGGATGCTCTTTCCACATCCCGCCCGCGCGTCCGGGATTGCGCCACCACGCCAGCTCCTTGCTAAACCATCCTGAGGTGACCAGGTCCACATACCCGTCCCCATCCACATCCAGGGGCAGCGTCGTCAGGTCGTCGACGTAGTTGTTGGTGAACAGCAGCTCCCGGAAATGGTGCTTGGTCCAGCGCGGCGCCTCATACCAGTACTCACCGGAGACCAGGTCGAGCTTTCCGTCACGATTGATGTCGGCGAAGACCGCGGTTTCTGAAGCGCCCAGGTCGATGGTGTGTTTTTCAAAAGGGATCTCGTCGGGCCGGCTGGCAGAGCGGCCGGTCGCACAGAGAAACAACAGGGCGCACGAAGCAAACGTCGAATACCAGCTACGAAACATGTACGATCGATCCTTCCGCCAACAGCAATTTATGGAGCTTACTCTTGTCGCTCAGTGTTCCGGAATCCTGGATTCCGGAAAGGCCGCAAGATAGGTGTTGCCGTCATATCCAAGTTCTTGTATTAAGCCGATGCGAGAGGTGTAATAGCCATCCGCAGTCAGGCTCTTGATGGCGTTGAAGAATGCAGCATCGTCCCCGGCTGCGTTTTCCTTGTGCGCCTCTTTCTGTTCAGCGGCCTCACTCAGCGAGGTAAGAATTTCGACCTGCTGCGCTTCGCTCAACTGCAGAAAGGCGATGGTGGCAAACCTGGATTCACTTATCTTGTCTAAACGCGGCAAGCCCTGGTGGAAGATGCCCTGCAGTTTAGGATCTTCGTTCACCACCAGATCGATGTACTGGGGAACGCCGGCAGCTGCGCCGCCAGGGGTGTCGGTCGGGGGAATGATCAGGTCCGTCAAGCGGGAGATCACCAGCAGCTCGGCCGGGGTGAAGAACCGCGGAGCATAGGGCGCGTCCGGCTTCATTTGCTGGTGCGCCTCTTCTCCAGCCGGGTGGACATGCTGACCATAGAGTTCGTTGGCCGAAAAAGGGAACGCGCAGGTGACACCGACGGCTCCAATGATTTTGAGGGCCTCGCGCCGGCTCTTCATCAGATCTCTCCTTTTTGCAAACGATCACTGATGTGATCGGCGGTGCGCGCTGCCAGGGCCATGATGGTCAACGTGGGATTCTTTTCCGAAGAGGAAGGGAACACGCTGCCATCCACCACATACAGATTAGGAACGTCATGGCTTCTGCAAAACGCGTCGAGCACCGAGGTGCGCGGATCAGTTCCCATGCGGCAACCGCCTAACTGGTGATTAAAAGTGGGCTGGTCAAAATTGGAAACCGAGAGCACTTCTCCGCCGGCCTGCTGCAGGATCGTCGACCGATGCCTTAGTCATGGCCTCATAGATCTTTCTTTCGTTTTCCTGCTGCACCGCGATCGCGTTCACCTGGTACAAGCCGTACTCATCTTTCTGCGACTTGTCCAATGCAATAAAGCTCTGGTTATTGGGGATCATCTCGCCAAAGCATTGGAAGCTGACGTAAGCCGGAAAGCGTTGCTTGACGGACTGTTTGTAGGCGGCGCCAAATCCGGGGACTTGCTTGGCCCATCCCGTGGTGCGGCGAATACCGGTATAGATCTGCACCCCGTAGCTGCGTGCATAGTCTCTTTTTTGGGTGTGCATGTACGAGGGCAGATAGGCATGATCAATGAAACCCTCATCATTCACCACCGGCCGGCCGATCATCTCCGTTAAAAAACCTTCCACCCCGGAGTTGAAGTGAGGAATGAAGTTGCGGCCGAGTTGGCCGCTGGAGTTTCCCAGCCCTTGCGGATACAGTCTGGACTCAGACATCAGCAGCAGCCCTACGCTTTGTGTGCAGGCACAGGCAACGGCGACGCAGCGCGCGTGGATCTCGCCCTCCTGGCCGGTGACGCGATGGAGATAACGAACGCCGGTGACGCGATTCTCATTGGAGACCACCACTTCGCGCACGACCGAGTTAGGGAAGACGGTAAGGTGACCGGTCTTCATAGCCGGAGCCAGGTGGACGTCAGCAGAGTTGTATTTTGCCGCGACATCGCAGCCCGCCATGCAATTGCCGCAATAGTGGCAGGCAGGCCGCGCTGGCGTTGCCCTGGTCAGGGTTGCCTTGCGCGTGTGGATGATGGGTATGCCTAATTCTTTGCCACCGCGCTGCAGCAGAAGATCTCCCAGTTTCAGCGGCGGCGGCTCCATGTATATGCCGTCGGGAAGATCTTCCAGGCCGTCACGGTTTCCGCAGACGCCGACTTCCCGTTCGATCCGGTCATAGTATGGAGCCATGTCGGGATAGTCGATCGGCCAATCGGCTCCCGCTCCGTCGATGGTGTATCCCTTGAAATCCCGATGACTCAAGCGCAGGGCCACGGCGTTCCAGAGCATCGTCTTACCCCCGACGCCGCGAGCGCGCTCGGAGCCAAAACCTGGCTTACCTGGCTTCATGGTAGGGATATGCCGGTTAGGAAAATCGAACGGAAGAGCATGGGTATTGAAGTCGGTGCGGGTATTCACTGGTGGCCCGCCCTCCACCAGCGCAACCTTTACTCCACGTTGAGCCAGATGGCCAGCGAGCGTGCCTCCACCTGCGCCTGAGCCAACGATACAAACGTCAAAGACCTGGTTTGCCATTTCACCCCACCAACCAGCCGGGATGCTTCATCGTCTGGAGGTTCCGAAATGCATCGGTCCACTATACAACCGAGTTGGGCACCCAGCTATTGCTGGGTTGGTGGCTGCTCCGGGCTATTCGGCGCATCGCTCTCGTCAGATTTAACGTCGGCTGTCTTGAGGCGCATCTCCTTGTAAACGCCGCGGAGTTTTTCTTTCATCTCCTTGTATTTGCGGTATTCCTCCAATTCGTGCTGTGCATCTGCGGTACGTCCCGCATTCCGATATAGGAGGCTTAGACGGTAGTGCGCCACGGCGATCGTCGGGTCCAGTTGAATCGCTCTTTGCAAAAGGGCCTCTGCCTTTTCCGGTTGGTTCATCGTGACCAGTATTTTTGCCAGGTCGATGTTCGCTTCTGCGTCAGTGGGCTGAAGCTTTAGGGCTCGCGAGTAATACTCGTATGCTTCTTTTTGCTCGCCCCGCTCCGCAGCGATCTCACCTAGCCTGCGTTCGGATTCCTCATCAAAGGGGTTAACAGCCAGAGCAGCTTTGTACTCACCTTCAGCCTCTTGCTTCTCTGCGGGACTTGATGAGGCATGCAACACCTCGGCCAGTTCGAAATGCAGTCCAGGAAGTTGTGGAGCAAGCTTGAGCGCTTCGCGGTAATTCCTGATGGCTGCTTCCGTGTCTCCCTGCCGCTCCATCTCATGAGCCATCACCTGGTGCATTCGTGCGGAGTCAGGAGCCACCATAGACAGGCTGAGCATGGACTCGCCGGCAAGGTCCGAATAGATCCGGTAGGAGGCGTAGAGGATGTCCACGTTGGTGGGGTACGAAGCGCGGAGGACGCTGACGATTGCCGCAGCTTTATCGAGGTCACCGGTTCCGTTGTAAATTTCGATCAATTCCATACCAGCTTCTATGCGAATCTTTTCCTCCTGTAGCTTGGGAAAGGCTTTTTCCAGGTCGTCGAGAGCGCCTTGCGCATCGCTGGTTCGCTTTTCGCTCATGCCCAGAAGGGCTTCGATCTTCCACAGACCCGGTTGTAGCTTGAGCGCGGCTCTCAGTTGAGGAATTGCGTCTGCGTAGTCACCTTGAAAAAAGAGCATCACGCCGAGGTTGCCGCGCGCATCGACGTTGTTTGGATCGAGGGCAATGATTGCCCGCAATTCGGCCGAGGCGAGATCGGCTCGATTTTCTTTCAAGTATTGCTGAGCTTGACGGTTGTGCGCCTCGATCTGCTGTTGGCGGCTGGCGCTCGATTGAGCGATGCCCTGAAGTGAGCCCAGAAAAAGCAGGATCGCCGGGACCGAGCGAATGACTTCTCTTGTCTTCATCGTTGCTAATGATATCGCCGAAATTGCCTCCTCTGCCTACAAACCAGAAGGACGGCGGCGGCCGCCGTCTTTCTGATTTGCATAAGCGGATAAATGCCAGCGTTTAGTTCTTTAGCTTGAAATCCAAATAGGCGAAGTTCATGTTGCCCGTCTTTTCTACATGCAGAGTCAATACATTGATTCCCTTCGGCAGTGTGACCTCAGCGAGATCCTTCATAACATCCCAGTGGTGCCACTGCCTCCAGGCGATCGGGTCGGCAGTGTTGTAGGTCGACCGGATATTGATCGGCCCGGTGAGTTTATTCCCGTTCAAATCAAACGCTATCTCTCCTCCAGCATTGGAGGTGTACAAAAGGTCGATGGTGTAGATACCGGCCTGTTCGACGTCGACGGTCATGTTGAACCATTCTCCCGGCACCGTCCAGCCGACATAGAGCAGACCTTCGGGTGGGTGCACCTGCTCGTAAGGATTGTTGTCGATCTGGTCGTGATATTTGGTATAGGAGGTATCTACGCCTTCGCCCATGCGGAACTGATTCAAGTAAGTCCCATCTGCCGGATTCAAACCACCGCTTCCGTTGTTCTTTGCATCGCTGTCGTGGTATGCGATTCCTTCTCCGCCTGAATCGTAGTAAGCGCAGTAAACCTTTCCCGGAATAAGTTGCGGGCCACCCTTATATACGCTGTCGTGGAACGGCTTGCCCTGGTATGGGCCGGTTTGGCCAAAGGTGGCCACAGGCAGGCACAGACTACCGAGCAGAATGAACCAGCGGGACAAACTCATTGATCTATTCATGTGTGCGGAATTCCTTTCCCAATGTTACTGGCTTTGATTAAGTGAGGGGAGCCTGTGCTTACGCAATGAGCGCAACCACCTGGCCGCATCGTATTCGTTTTCGGTGTGTTCTGTCTGCAAAGGGTCTCTCTTTTCAAGGCTCTAGCTGGGCTGCCGGCACGCGTCTCGGCCTCCGAAACAAGCGTTTGGCCTAGTGGTTATCCGGCAAATCCCGTTTGCACCCCTAAATGGATATAGCATGCTGAAACCAAAGGCGTGAATCAGCGGATGACAGAACAACCGTTTGTCTAGTCAGGAACCCTTAAAGTTTCCGCTTGACAATGTCTGGAGACACAGACTACCGTTTCGCCTGCAAACCACATTTGGATAAACGCGGGACTATTTGGGGACTTCGGAGCGGGCGGCAAGGGTTTATAGGAATCGGTCGTCGTTCATAAGGTTCAACGGCGTGCGCAGAGCACAGCCGTCGCAATAGGGTGTCGTCTTGGGGGCTTTACTGCTGTTTCAGTGCTGGAGACGGTCATGAGAAAGTCAGTTCAGGTTGTTCTCGCACTTTGTTTTCTGCTGTGTGTGGCCGGTACAGGCCGCGCGCAAAACTCAAACTCCGGTGATATTCGCGGTACTGTGACCGACGCGTCCGGCGCGCTGATGCCCGGCGTGGACGTCACCGTCACTAACACCGAAACCGGTGTGGTCAATCATTACGTGACCAATCGCGACGGTTTATACGACACTAACTCGATTCTGCCCGGGAACTACACGCTTGAATTCAGCAAGCAAGGCTTCGCAAAATTGAAGCGCGAGTCGGTCCCGCTACAAGTTGGAATCGTTACTGTGGATGCCACCTTGAATGTCGGGTCGGCCACCCAGGAGGTGGAAGTTAATTCCGAAGCGCCTCTGCTCAAGACAGAGGATGCGCAGGTGTCCACCACTCTGACGACAGCCCAGTTGACCAACCTTCCCAACGTCGATCCGGAGAATGGCTGGACCTATTTGCTGAAGCTGATTCCCGGCGCTACCAGCACGCCAGGGGGCAGCAACGGCGGGGGCAGTGGTGATGCGGAACCCCAGGCCGATCAGGCCATCAACGGAACCATGCCCTACTTCTCCAGCTTCCTGGTGGACGGTGGCTCGATCTGGTTGCCGCACAGCGCCAACATTGACCAGGGTCTAAGCGAGTCCGTGTCTGAGGTCAACGTGATTGCCACCAACGCCCCCGCCCAGTACGGCGGTGGTGGCGCGGTCTTCAACGTCATCAGCAAGAGCGGAAGCAATCAATTTCATGGCTCCCTCTATGACAATTTCCAGAACGACGCGCTGAATGCGAGAGACTACTTCAATAGCACTGGCGCCAAAAACAAGGTGCGCTACAACTACTACGGCGGTTCGGTTAGCGGGCCGATCCTGAAGAACAAAATGTTCTTCTTTTACAACTTTCAGCAGTTGAAAAACCCGCAAACCGCGATCCAAAAGAACTCGCAGCCAACTCCAGCCATGAAGGCGGGTTGTTTCGATCCTGCGCTCTTTGGATCGAGTTTGACCCTTGACGCTCGCCATGGTGGCACGCCGTTAACCACCAATCCCGCTCAGTGCGCGGCCTATGATAATAACAATGGCGCCGATTTGGCGATTCCGACAACGGATTTCGATCCGGTAGCGGTAAACATCCAGAACGGTTATTACGTGAATCCCAATCTTCCTGGATTATCAAACAATTTCAGCTATCTGCCGCCAGCCGTCAATAACCAAACCAAGATGTTTGGGCGATTTGACTACAACATTACTCCGACGAATCGCCTCAACTTTTCGATAGTGGAGCGCTACGCCCCGGTTGAGGTGTCTTACAATGGCAGTCCGAATTGCCCGGTCAATTGCCAGAACAACTCGTCCGACGGTGGGAACGCACAGATCTCAGACGTGTACACAATCAGCGCTACCATGGTCAACGAATTTCGTTTTTCGTGGAACCGGGAGGCGGATTACTATGCTCAACAGTCTTTAGGCCAGGGCATCCCGGCCAAGCTTGGATTGCAGTTCTCGACCGCGGATGTCTTTCCCACGGTGGCCATCACTGGAACCGGCGCGCCTTCGAATCTGGGTCCTGGCACGGAGGCACTTTTCATCCAGAACACCTACGCCCCCTCGGATACGCTCACCTGGATAAAGGGCAAAAATATCCTGCACTTTGGTGGTGAGTTGCTGATGGAGGAGGATAACTCGACTCCGTGGGGCGCCGTGAATGGGGCAACCTTGAACTTTACCGGCCAGTTCACCACCAGCAACCCCATGGTCCAGGTTGGCTATGCCGACTTTCTATTGGGGGATGTGCAGGCATGGAATACAGCCACTCAACCGAAACACTACATGCGGGCCAAGAACCCTTCGTTCTTTGCACAGGACGACCTTAAGTTGCGGCCGAACTTGACCGTCAACCTCGGGTTGCGCTCAGAAACGCATGGCGGAGCGAGCGAAAAGTACAACAATGCGGGCGGATTTGACCCGACGATTCCCAATCCGGTGCCCAGTAGCCCCGCGTATCCCACCAACTCGTTAGGCTCGATTTGGTTTGCCGGTCTCAACGGGGCGCGGAGTAAAAGCTACGCGACCAAGACCATCGTGATGCCTCGTCTCGGTTTTGCGTACACCCCTTCGCAGAACTGGGTCTTCCGCGGCGGCGTGGGGCAATTCGCTACACTGTGGAGCGAGGATACCGTGGGCGGGGTGATGGGCTTCGGCTCAGGCTGCGGCTATCCCAACTTGTGTGGCGCTGTGGGCAGTTCGTCCACTTCCAGCACAACAATACCGGTGGTGCAGCTATCCGGGAGTGGGGCGAATCTGCCCGTGGTTACAGGTGCTGCAGCCCGCAACCCTCTTTCTTACATCACCCCTGCAAATCCTCAGGGAAGCGGCGGGACTATCCCCTATACCCCTTACCATCTCCCAATTCAGAACGGCTGGCAGTGGACGGCGGGCGTCCAACGGCGTTTGCTCAGCAATACGGTCGTCGAGGCCCAATATGTCGGCAGCCATTGGGGCAATATGATGTTCGAGGCTGATGTCAACCAGCTTCCCGCGAATAAGCTCGGCCAAGGCCAAACAGCACGGCCGTATCCGCAGTTCTCTGGCATTGGTGTCGGTTCCGGCGGCTCGCGCACCGGCCTCTACAATGCTGTTTCGAACTACGAGGCAGCGCAGTTCCTGCTTCACCAACCCACCACCCATGGCTTGGCTGTCGAATTTACTTACACCTGGTCACACCTGTATGACGACATGGACGATTCCGGCTGGGGACAACAGTTCGGCGCTGTTTACTATCAGGACGCGTATAACCCCTCTGCCAACTATGGGCCCTCCAATTTCAACCGGCCAAACGTCTTCAAGGGGTCAGTGATCTATGCGGTGCCGCTCGGGAAAGGACACCAATACATGAGTTCGAACTGGGCCGATTTCGCGCTGGGCGGTTGGCAAGTAGCAAGTGCCTTCCAGGCCGAATCGGGAGTTCCATTTACGGTGGTTATGAATAGCTCGATCCCGAGTGGCTCACTGGGTGGGAGTGATGGCAATAATCAGGCGGCCCTCTATCCTAACCGGGTAGGGAATCCGCATGCAGGCATACAGTCGCTTAGCCACTGGTACAACCAGCTTGCGTATGCAGCGCCGCCAGTGAATTCCTTCGGCACCAACCCGAAAAATTCGCTCCGTGGGCCTGATCTATCGAATATCGACTTCTCCTTAGCCAAGAGCTGGGGTATACCGGGGTGGGAGTCAGGCAAACTGCAGCTTCGGATGGATGCGCAGAACATCGTGAACCATCCAAGCTTCCAAAATCCCAGCAATGCCCTCAATCCAACCGCTCTGGCTACCGGAACTCCGGATCCAAGCGTCGGCGAGGTCACAGCAACCACCATCACCGGTCGAACGATAATGCTCACAGGCAGATTCTCCTTCTAGGAGCAGAATCCGGAAGCGTATTTCAGAAGAAGGACGGCGGTATCCGCCGTCCTTCTTTCTTGGTGCGCCCGGCAGGGCGCACTCACTTGGAGGTGCAAGTCCTCTACATACCCGGCAAGGGGAAGTGTTAGCTGAACGGCAAGGGTGTCCACCGCGAGGCGGAATCCGGAGGAAGCCGTAGGCAAAGCGCTGGTCTGACGAACAGCCAGCGGATAGAGGCGACGCGATCGGGTGAGCAGGCCAAGTTATGCAAAGCCCAGTACTTGCACGGAAGGTCGCGGCGTAAATCCGACAGACATAAGCGTGAAGGTGAGTGCGTAATACCCGGGGAGATCTGGTGGTTTGCCTTAAGGCTACCGTCATCGCGAGATGAGGGGAAGAATCACCAGAAGTCAGCAGCGGGCATATGTAGGTTGCGCAAGCGACTGAAGGCCCAAACATGAAACACGGGAGTAGGACAGCAGATCTCGATGCGAGTCAGAGAAGCAGAAGCTTACGCAAGTAAGGCCGGCGCGGAGGTAGACGGGCGGAACCTGTCGAGGGCCGTGATTGGTGCGGAGACTCGTACGGCGACTGGTGGAGAAACGAAATCGGAAGCAGCGCAGGGACTTTTGGAAGCTGCGCTGGAACGCGGCAACATGATGCGCGCCTACCAGCGAGTGGTGGAAAACAAAGGAGCGCCGGGAGTCGATGGGCTTACGGTCTCGGAGTTGAAATCCTGGCTGCAGGCGCACTGGCCGAAGATAAGACAGGCTCTGTTGGCGGGCGAATACATGCCTCGAGCGGTGCGCAAGGTGGAGATACCGAAGCCGCAAGGCGGGGTACGCATCCTGGGCATTCCCTGTGCATTGGATCGCCTAATCCAACAGGCACTTCATCAGATATTGCAGCCTCTGTACGATCCCGGATTCTCCGCATCGAGCTATGGCTTTCGCCCCGGACGTAACGCCCATCAGGCGGTGAATACCGCACGAGGGTATGTTGCCGAGGGTCGGCGATGGACCGTAGATCTCGACTTGGAGAAATTTTTCGACCGAGTGAACCACGATGTGCTCATGTCGCGAGTGGGGCGCAAAGTGAAAGACCCCGGGGTGTTGAAGCTGATCCGTCGTTATCTGGAAGCGGGACTGATGGAAGGCGGGGTATCGAGTGCGCGGAGTGAAGGGACGCCGCAGGGCAGTCCTCTTTCACCGTTGTTATCGAACATCCTGCTGGACGATCTGGATCGCGAACTGGAACGGCGAGGTCATCGTTTCTGCCGATACGCTGACGACTGCAACATATATGTCCAAAGCGAACGGGCAGGACAGAGGGTCAGGCAGTCCATCACGGCGTTTCTGGAACAAAGGCTGAAGTTGAAGGTCAATGCGGCCAAGAGCGCAGTGGCTCGACCGTGGGAGCGGAAGTTCCTGGGCTACAGCATGACGTGGCACAGGAAGCCGAAACTCCGCATC
The DNA here is from genome assembly GCA_963721125.1 of uncultured Acidobacteriaceae bacterium. Taxonomy (GTDB): domain Bacteria; phylum Acidobacteriota; class Terriglobia; order Terriglobales; family Acidobacteriaceae; genus PALSA-350. Next base: position 168,180 of record CAVRHZ010000004.1, read on the forward strand.
GCATCCGAAAGCCGTGGGCGTTTGGCGGAGAAAATTCGTCTCGCGCTACGGCGCGGCCGTGGACAGAGCATGCAGCAAGTCATCAAGGGGCTCAATCCCGTCCTGCGGGGCTGGATGGCTTACTTCCGACTCACCGAAGTAAAGAACGTGTTGGAGGAACTCGATGGCTGGCTGCGGCACAGGCTGCGGACGCTGCTATGGCGGCAATGGAAGCGTGTCTATCGGCGAGCGCAGAATCTGATAAAGGCTGGGATAGATAAGCTTCGGGCTTGGCAGTCGGCCACCAACGGGCGAGGCCCGTGGTGGAACGGCGGTGCCTCGCATATGAACCACGCCTATCCCAAGAACTGGTTCGACCGCATGGGGCTGGTTTCGTTGCTGGATCTCCACCGACGCTTCCAGTCTGTTTCATGAACCGCCGGATGCCGAACGGCACGTCCGTGTGGTGTGGGAGGACGGCGGGAGTAATCCCGCCTCCTACCCGATTCAGACCGAAAGGCCGTATTTCGAAACTGGGGCCGCCATCGCTTCGTCTCCGAATAGGTCATGTGCAGGGGTAGGGAGAAGGAGCGAATTGTGATCACAAGAAGAAGGTTGGTGAAGGCGGCATCGGTGTTCGGCTTGGCTGCGGCTAGCCGCGCGGCAAGGGTAGATGCTTTAATGCAAAGCGATCCGAGTGCCGGCAACAACGCTGCCGCGACGGCTGATCCCTGGACCAGCGGTGGAATGGGTTTATCTTCTACCAGTCTGGCGGTTCGTCTGGGCAGCTACGGTGGTGTTGCCGGACCACTGCGAGACAATTCCATCGCCTACTTGGAATACTGCCACAGCCTCGGCGGAATCGGTGTGCAGATGGCGGTCAAGGGCGACCTGGCCGCGTTCCGTCGCCGGGCCGAGGATCTGAATATGTTTGTGGAGTACCAGTACGGGCTGCCCGATCACCCCGACGATCTGTCCGGTTTTGAGAAGTCTCTCCAGGAGGCCAAGGCGGTAGGCGCGACCTGCATGCGCGTGACCAGCACCACCCACCGGCGCTACGAGTTTTTCAAGTCGATGGCGGAATACCAGGATTGGGTGAAGCGCAGTACGGCCGTGGTGGAGAAGATTGTGCCCCTGGCTGAGAAGCAGAAGGTCATTCTGGCGATGGAAAATCATAAGGACCGAACCGCGGATGAGTTTGCCGCGTTGTTGAAGCGCATATCCAGTGAGTACTATGGATCGTTGGTCGACTTCGGCAACAATATCGCCTTGTGTGAGGAGCCCATGAGCGTGGTGCGCAAGCTGGCACCCTACGCCAAGAGCATGCACCTGAAGGACATGGCAGTCATGCCGTACGATCAGGGCTTTCTACTTTCCGAGGTGGTTTGCGGGAGAGGCTTTTTAGACGTGAAAGGCATGGTCACCCTTTGCCGTCGCGCAAATCCCAAAGTCCACATCAATCTGGAGATGATTACCAACCACGTTCTCAAGGTTCCGGTGAAGACGGATGTCTATTGGGCCACCTTTCCAGAACGCCGCGCCACTGCTCTACCGGCGATTATGAACCTTGTAAACGACTACGCCTCGCAAATGCCAAAAACCGACGACCTGTCACGAGACCAGTTGTTGGCGCGTGAAGAAGAAAATAATCGACTCTGCCTGCTTTGGGGGAGAAACAACCTGGCGGTTCCATGGCTTGCTTGACTATGCGGCTGCACTACCATTGCTCAGATATCAGATTCGGCAATCCATAACAGAGGGATTTTTGGGGGATGCGCCATCCAGTGTTTTATGCGATTTCCGCCACGGGCTTAGCGCTTCTTGCGGCCATCGCAATGAGTCAGCAAACACAGAACGCGACTCCGCCCGCTAACGCACCCGCGGCCGCTGCGGCCCGCACGGGCGCCAACGCAACGCCGGAACAACGGGCCGCTGCGACCCGCGTCTTTCTCGGTCTTGGTCCCGAGCCGGACCGCGCGGCCGCGGCACGCGGAGCGCCGCTGTTCCAGCAGAATTGCGGCTTCTGTCACGGGCCGCAAGCGCGCGGCGCAGAAGGGCCCAGCCTGATTACGTCAGACGTCGTCCTGGGTGACGATCATGGTGAGCATCTGGTGCCGTTTCTGAAAATCGGCCGGCCCGATAAGGGGATGCCATCCTTCGCCGGCTTGCCGGACAGCCAACTCAAAGACATTGCCGAATTCCTCCATCTGCAGGTTGAGGATGTCGCCAACCGCGGCACCTATCACGTGCTGAACATTCTGGTCGGCGATCCCGCCAAGGGCCAGGCATACGTCGCGGCCAAATGCATGTCGTGCCACACCGCCGGCTCCTTTGCTCATATCGCGAGCAAGTTCCATTCCCCCGACCAGTTGCAGCGCGGTTGGATTTGGCCGACACGTCCCGCTGACAATTCGCTTGCCATCACTGCAACCGTAAAGACCGCGGACGGCGCTACGGTTACTGGCCGCGTCACCCAGGTGAGCGACTTCCGCATCACGCTGGTGGATGCAGGCGGCCAGACCCATGTCATTGAAAGGGGAGCCGGGGTAGATGTCCAGATGAACGATCCGCTCGCGCCACACCAGGCGATGATCATGACCCTCACGAATGAGGACATGCACAATGTCACGGCTTATTTGGAGACGCTCAAATGAGATTCGCCACTGCGCTCTTCGCAGCCGTTGTGACCGCATCTCTGGCAGGGCCGACGTTGGCCGCGCCCAACGTCTCGCTCGATCCCAAAGATATCGGAAAGGCGCCCATCGACGACTGGACCACTTTCAATGGCGACTACAGCGGCCAACGCTACAGCACGCTGACCCAGATCACGCCGGCAAATGTGAACCAAATCGCACAGCAATGGGTTTACAAAATCTCCGGGGTCGGCGCTCAGCGCGGTGCGTCTCAGCCGGTGATCAAATGCACGCCGCTGCTGGTCGACGGAGTTCTTTACGTCACCATCCCAGACCATGTGTTTGCTATCAATGCTCGCAGCGGTAAGGAATTGTGGCATTACGACTGGATCGATCATGGCGGCCATTTGATTGGCCAGCGCGGGGTCGCGATCTGGAAGACTAAGGTCTATTTCCTGAGCCCCGATAATTGGCTCGTCGCTCTTAACACTGACACCGGCAAGGAGCTATGGCGGAAGAATTTTGCCGACGCTCGCAAGCAATACTTCTCCACCACCGCTCCGTTGATCGTAAACAACCATGTGATTGTGGGGGTTGGCGGGGACGCGATGGACATGCCTGGTTTCCTGGATTCGTTTGATCCTGAGACCGGCAATCTGCAATGGACGTGGTGGTCAACCCCGCGCAAGGGTGATCCGGCGCTCCAGACCTGGCCCAATCAAGCTACTTCAGAACATGGCGGCGGCATGACCTGGATGCCGGGCACCTATGACCCCGAATTGAATCTGTTAGTTTGGGCGACCGGCAATACCAATCCTGTCTTCGCGGGCCAGGGACGCCCAGGGGCGAATCTATGGACGGAATCGATTGTTGCGCTGGATGCCGACTCCGGCAAACTGAAATGGTATTTCCAGGTCTCGCCGCACGACACGCACGACTTCGACAACACAACCACGCCGATCCTGATCGATACGGTGATCGACGGGAAGAAGCGAAAGTTAGTATCGCAAGCGGCGCGCAACGGCTTCTTTGTGACGCTTGACCGCGTCACTGGCAAGTATCTTGTGGCCAAGCCCTTTGTTCCACTGGATTATTACTCCGGCCTATCGCCGGAAGGCGAACCTATTCCGATTCCGGATAAGGATCCCAGTGTCGGCGGCTCGATCAATATTGCGAACGCCACCAATTGGGAGTCGCCTGCCTACAACCCGCACGCCGCTCTGTTCTATGTGAACGCAGTCGAAGGAAAGGCGATTTATTACCTGACGGACGATAGCGCTCATCCCTCCGGTTACGGGGGCACCGGCGCGGGTATCGGCCTCACCAGGCGTGTGCTCAAGGCGATCGATCCCCTTACCGGAAACCCAGTCTGGACGCATGTATATCCGAACCTGAACAATGCGCCCTCTACGGTAGGGCCAAGTCTCCTTACTACGGCGGCCAATCTGCTCATCACTGGCGACGATCAGAAGAACCTGATTATCTACAGTGCCGATAAGGGCCAGATTCTCTGGCATCGCGAGGAGAGTGCGAACCAGTCCAATGGGCTGATCACTTACATGTTGGACGGCAAACAGTGGATCCTGGCCGGCGCCGGCGATAGCCTCTACGCCTATAGCCTGCCTAAATAGATCAGTTCCAGGATTGGTTACAGTTTCTGAAGTAGATATAGTTCCGCCCTAACTGGATAGTCCCGGGTACCGTCGTAGCTAATAGCTCTTTGTGTCGCCGCGTTGCCATCCTGCCGAACGCCTCTAAAATCAAAGCCAGAAAGGCCAACAAATGAGACGTCTTCTGCACGTGGTTTTGGCGGTGTCTCTGGCACCCGCAGCGTGGTCCGCCGAGAATGCACAGAAAGCTCAGGCCCGCGTTGAGGCGGCAGGCACAATTCTGCAGGTGATCCAATCTGCTCCGGATCAAGGCATTCCGAAGGACATACTGGCTTCGGCTGCGTGCGTGGCCGTTGTGCCCGCTATGTTGAATGGCGGCTTCGTCCTCGGGTTGCGTTATGGGCGTGGGGTGGCTACGTGTCGCACCGCCAAGGGCTGGAGCGCACCAGCCTTCTTTGTCGTCTGGGGCGGCAGCTTTGGTTTGCAGTTCGGTGGGCAAGCCGTCGATAGGATCATGTTGATCATGAATGACAACGGGATGACGGAGCTGCTCTCCAGCAAGTACGCGCTGGGTGCAGAGGTCAGCGCGGCGGCAGGTCCTGTGGGCCGCCAGTCCTCTGCTGAAACGGACTGGAAGATGCGCGCGCAGGTTCTGAGTTACTCGCGTTCCCGCGGAGTTTTTGCCGGGGCCACGCTGGAGCACGGGACCATGAAGCAAGACAAAGACAGCACACGAGCCTTCTACGGACGCATGGTGCCCTTTCAGACTTCGCTCAATGGTGAAATCGACGCGCCCTCGACTACCTACCCATTTCTTGAGCCCTTAGCCACGTGGGCTCGAAATGCGGCAGACAAGTAGGCCGACATCGTCAGGTATTTCTGTGATCTTTCCATGAGGAACCAGCCCTCATGGAATCAGCTTGCCAATCTGACGCAGGAACTCGACTACCGGCATGCCCTTGATAATGACCAGGTCCACATGCTCGCTCTCCGGAGGAGCCTCCACCAATCCGCTGAATAGAACTATCGGGACTGCGGGTTTTAGCCGTTTCATTTCAGCGGCCAATTGCGCTCCCGTGAGACCGGGCAGGCAATGATCTGTAATGACCAGATTGACCTGGATGCACCTGAAGAGTTCCAGTGCGGTCGGGCCATCTGCCGCGGTCAAAACATCATAGCCGGCCCCGGATAGGACCAGACAACGCAGCGCCAACAGGGCCGCATCGTCATCGACACACAGAACAACACGTTTACTCGTCAACGCACTCTCTCTTTTGGATACGGATGATTCCGGGAACACGTCTGACTGCCGATCGCAGACCGCGGCCGCCACAACCAGGCCCCGTGCCAAGGCTGAGGGCTTTTTAGATCTGCGAGCAATTAGGTATAGCAGCGAGACGCGCAGAGTTCGTTGCGCTAGAGCAAGGATGATTGCCAGGGGATGCCTGGCATGGATGACAGTGCCCGGACCACCGCGCGACCGTTATCCGCCTTGACCGCAGTGGGCAAGGTTCACCAGCAGGTTTCGCCCGGAGATTAGACCAGAGACTGAAGGTAGACAGGGTGGCGACGGGCTAAATATGCCCGCCGCCACCCTCAGTAACTAAGAAGGCCCCGCAGACCCATTTGCCGCCAGCAATACGGGGTCTATGCTGCGCGGGTCAATCTGAGCCGATTTTGTATGTGGGGTCGGTGGCGCGCTGTTCTGCTGCGAAGTCTGAGCAGCTCTGGTTGTAGATGCCACCGCTATAATCCCGCAAACTGACAAAGCTCCCAGGATTCTGCTTGCAGTACACTTTCGCGTTCTCAATCGTTTCCTGGACGTTGACTTTCGGCTTGGTTGGGGTGTCAATGCGCTCACCTCACTTCTTGCGCAGTCGCGCACTCAAAGAATGGATGCTGATTCCGGGCTTCAGGGAAATATGCGGGTGTGCAGGGTCTTTATAGGGCCCGCGCAACCGGTCGTGGCACTCCCTTGCGCCAGTTTTCAGTAGAGGAGCCTACCTGCATTTGGGGGGGGTCTTCAGCATAGACCTCTTTTTCGAATTGCGGAATTCGAAATTGTCTTGTTTGCGGTGGTAACCGTCAGTCAGGTAACTAAGGTTCACCTCCCTGCGCCCGGCCCCGACGGAAAAAGCTCTATGCTCCCGATGATGAGGCCTGCTTTCAAGCCCGTACGGGGCGATGGGGGCCTCTATCGCCGATACGAGGGCGTGAGGCGTAAAATGTCCTGATGCAAGATGAGAAAACTAAAGAGCCTGAAATAGGACAGCCTGGAGAGACCGCGACCGACTGGGCTGGTCTTCGTGCACAGGCCGACAAGCTCGGCATCACGTTAAGCCAGCTTCAGCAGCTACAGTTTGAAAAAAAGATGAGGCTCGCCAGGAAGGCCCGGTCTGGCGCTCCAACCGCCAAAGAAGGGCCGCTGGCTAAACCGTAGCTCCCGAGCTGCTGCGAATTCAGGGTTTAGCGGCACGCGACACGCTGTTCCTACTCCTTCACCCGCAAAACGAGGCTGGGTGCCCCCACTCAAGCCAAAGCCAAAACCCGGCTTGAATGGGGCACCCAGCCTTGGTTGCCGGCGAACCAAGCCCGGTCTTCCCTCTGCCGTATACCGATTCCTGCTCGCCGCTTTCCATAGTGGATTTCGGACATCCAAATGCGTCCGAACGATCAGGACCGGAATCCTACCATCGGGCGGAACTTGCTTTGCTGCGTAGTGTGAAGAAGAACAAGGTCCAAGGGCCATTCCGGTTGACCGGCCAGGGCCAACAACTTATGCGCGGATGATGCGTAAACCGATATCTGGAGAGGTATGCAAATGAGCCAGCAATTAGAGCAGACTTCCAGTGAACTGACCCGTCAGGTTTCTCTTTCGGGATTTGACCTGATCAACTCTCCACGTCTCAATAAGGGAACAGCCTTCTCCGATCACGAGCGCGACATATTTGACCTGCACGGTCTCTTGCCGCCGCACGTAGGGACTCTCGATGAACAAATCAGGCGCCGGAAGGAGGCACTCGCGGATGAGTCGACACCTTTCACGAAATACAGCCTTCTCCGCGACCTGCAGGATACAAACGAAACGCTTTTCTATGCGCTCCTGGTGCGCAATATCGACCAGATGCTCCCCCTGGTATACACGCCTACCGTGGGTGAGGGATGCCAGCGCTTCAGCGAAATATGGAGAAAGCCGCGAGGTTTGTTCCTCAGCTATCCGAATAAAGACCGGATCGATCAGATTCTCAACCATCCCCGCTATGACGATGTGAAGTGCATCGTGGTCAGCGATGGGGAAAGGATCCTGGGGTTAGGCGATCAGGGCGCGGGAGGTATGGGTATCCCAATCGGGAAGATGGCCCTCTACACTGCGCTGGGCGGCATTCATCCGGAGAACTGTCTTCCCATCTTGCTCGATGTGGGAACGGATAACGAGGAAAGGCTGAAGGATCCAATCTACATCGGATGGAGGCATAACCGGGTTCGGGGGGTAGAGTATGACGCCTTCGTAGACGCCTTTGTGAAGAGCGTGAAGAAGCGGTGGCCCCACGTTCTCTTGCAATGGGAGGATTTTGCCGGGTCGAATGCCGCCCGGTTTCTGGCCCGTTATCGAGACCAGCTATGCACCTTCAACGATGACATCCAGGGCACGGCGGCGGTAGCTACCGCCACCTTGATCTCTGCCATCAACGTAACCGGCATACCGCTCGAGCAACAAAAGATCGTGATGGTTGGCTTTGGGACCGCGGGGATAGGTATCACCAACCTGCTGGTCCAGTTCATGCAGGATAAAGGACTCACGGAACAAGAAGCACGGGAACGCTTCTTTGCTATTGATCGCTACGGCCTGGTCACGGAAAAAGGCGAAGGGGTGCGGCCCGAGCAGCTACCGTATGCGCGCAAGGAGCAGGAAGTCCAGGGATGGAAGCAGCAGCCGAATGGAGAGATCACCTTACTCGACGTCATCCGGAATGTGAAGCCTTCGGTCCTCATCGGGGTATCTGGTCAAGCGGGAGCCTTCACTGAACAAGCAGTACGCGAAATGGCAAAGTATGCAGACCGCCCTGTCATCTTCCCGCTTTCGAACCCTACCTCGCGCAGTGAAGCGACTGCTCAGGACCTGATGGATTGGACAGAAGGACAGGCGCTGATCGGCACTGGCAGTCCGTTCGAGCCGGTGAATGTCGGCGGAAAGAAGGTTGCCATCACTCAGACCAACAATTCGTATATATTTCCTGGTCTCGCTCTTGGCATCGTTGCCTCTAGAGCCAAACGCGTCACCGATACGATGGTCAAGGCCGCCGCTGAGGAATTGGTTCGCCAGCTGCCCACGCAGAAAGATAAGCAGGCGAGTCTTCTTCCGCCACTTTCGCAAGCGCGGGAGCTCGGCCGGCTGATCGGGTTAGCCGTGGGAAAACAGGCGATTCGAGATGGGCAAGCGCAGGTTGCAAACGAAGATGCCTTGAGCCGCGAACTCGAGGCCAATATATGGGAACCAGCTTACGTACCCTACCAACGCAGGTAGCGGGGAGGAAAAGCCATGAGCAATGCGGACATTCGTGTAGAGAAGGACTCCATGGGCGAAGTGTCAGTTCCTGCCAGCAAGCTCTGGGGAGCGCAAACCCAACGCTCCCTTGAGCACTTCACCATCGGAACGGACCTCATCCCCAGGGAGATGATTGCCGCCTACGCCATTCTGAAAAAAGGTGCGGCCAACGCCAATCATGCAGGAGGGCGACTAGACGAGGAACGCCACGCATTGATCGTGCGCGTGTGCGACGAGGTTCTTGGCGGACAGCATCAGGACATGTTCCCGCTGCACGTTTGGATGACGGGCAGCGGCACGCAGTTCAACATGAACGTGAATGAGGTAATCTCAAACCGCTGCTGCCAGCTTGCGGGCACGGCGCTGGGCAGCAAGATGCCCGTTCATCCCAATGATCACGTGAACATGTCGCAATCGTCCAACGATTCGTTTCCGTCGGCCATGCACATCGCGGCGGCTGTCAACGTCAAGCAGCGGCTGATTCCGGCGGTACAGCAATTGCATGACGCGATCAACGCCAAGGCTGAGGAGTGGAAAGACATCGTCAAGATTGGCCGCACCCACATGCAGGATGCCACGCCCCTGACGCTCGGTCAGGAATGGTCGGGTTATGCGGGTATGCTGGCCGACGATCTCGAACGCATCGAGAATGCGCTGAAGGGGGTGTATCGCCTGGCGCTGGGCGGCACGGCGGTTGGTACTGGGATCAACTCGGCGCCCGGATTTGACGAGGCGGTTGCGGGGGAAATCGCCAAGCTGACCGGTTTGCCTTTCGTGACCGCGCCCAACAAGTTCACCGTGCAAGGCGCGCACGATGCGCTGGTGCAACTGTCCGGCACTCTACGTACCCTCGCGGTGTCGCTATACAAGATCGCCAACGACATCCGGCTCCTGTCCTGCGGGCCGCGCGCGGGATTTGCTGAATTGTTGATCCCGGAAAACGAGCCTGGCTCCTCGATTATGCCCGGCAAAGTGAACCCAACCCAGGCTGAAGCGCTCACCATGATTGCGGTGCAGGTAATGGCCAACGACGTTGCTGCAGGATTCGGTGGTGCAGGCGGCTATCTGGAAATGAACGTGTACAAGCCGCTCATCGTCTTCAATATCACGCACTCGATCACCATCATGACCGATGGCTGCACCAACTTCCGCAAGTTTCTCGTAGAAGGTACGAAACCAAACCTCAAAAAGATCAAGGAATATGTCGACCGCTCGTTAATGCTGGTGACTGCGCTCTCTCCGGTCATCGGCTACGACAAGGCGTCCAAAATTGCGCACTACGCGATGGACAACGACCTCACGCTCAAGGACGCCGCGCTACGCCTCGGTTTTGTTAGCGAGGAAGAGTTCGATCGCGTGGTCGATCCGGCCAAGATGGTCAGGCCGTATGTAGCCGCTGACGACGTGAAGGTAGCGGCAACGCATTGATCGCTTGCTCACTGATATGACACTGGAGGAACGCTCTGAACTTGTCCTGGCCTTTGTCCGCGTTCTATTCGTCAACGGTCAATCTACGGAGCAGACCGTCGTTTCGGGTGAGAGCTTGGGCAACACTCTCGGACTGGACGTTAAGATCTTGCCGCGTTGGGGAGAGCTGCAGCTTCAGGCTCAGGACAGCGGCGGCAGACTAATCCTCGCGGTGCCGGCAAATCCCACCGGCGTGGCTATGGGGCGCGTGGCCTCCGCGATCCAGGCGATGGACGACCTCGGCGCCGGCCAACTTGCGCCGGCGGCTGCAGAGGAGTCAATCCACGCGATCGCGCAAGCGCCGCCGTCGCCTGCCTGGCTGTTCACGCTTGCAGCGGCGGCGGGCGCTGCGGCCTTGGCAGTGATTTTTGGTATCCAGCATCTGTCCGCGATGGCTCTCGTATTTGTGAGCGCGGCGGCGGGCGCCCTTCTTCGCCGCGGTCTCGCGCGCTACAGCGCAAACGTCTTCGTGCAACCATTCGCCGCGGCCTTGCTGGCGGGCCTGATCGGAGCGCTGGCGGTTCGGTATCAGTTGAGCTCGTCCCTGCGCCTGGTTGCAGTTTGCCCCTGCATGGTCCTGGTGCCTGGCCCCGCCGTGCTCAATGGGGCATTGGATCTCGTCCGGGGACGCATCCATCTCGGCGCCGCGCGCATGATCTACGCCGGACTGGTGGTGGCGGCGATCTCGACTGGACTGCTGCTCGGGCTCGCCCTGCTGGGCGTTGGGTTGCCGATAGATGAGGCCGGCAGAGCCGTGCCCCTGTGGCTCGACGCGATCGCGGCCGGCGTTGCTGTGGCCGCCTATTGCGTCTTCTTTTCCATGCCCTCGCCCATGATGGTGTGGCCGGTGGCCGTGGGCATGCTGGCCCATGCTTTTCGGTGGTGGTTGCTGGTTGAGCTTGGCGCAAGCGCCGCGACCGGCGCTCTGGCCGCCTGTCTCATCGTAGGGCTGATCATCACTCCAGTTGCACGCCGGCGCCGCATGCCCTTTGCAGCCCTCGGCTTCGCATCCGTGGTTTCCCTCATTCCGGGTGTCTTCTTATTCAGAATGGCGAGCGGCCTGACACAACTAGCCGGCGCCTCGCATCCGACCCTGGAGCTCATAAGCGGGACCATCGCCGACGGCATGACCGCGACCGTAATCATTTTGTCCATGAGCTTCGGTCTCATCCTGCCCAAAATCGTCATTGATCACCTCAGCGATCGATCGATGAAGGCCAGGCCCTGAGGCGCGACGAGTATGGCGATCTCCATTTCAGGTTCAGCTCCGTTGCGATTGGAGAAGTGGCCCTGGGCTCTGCGGCTTCTTGTGCTGGGGTGTGGTCTTTGTGTATTTCCAGCCCGTTCTCAGACGACGCAACAGGAACCGCTCCCCGGGCCGGATAGCCACGAAACCGGTCAGGGGCCGCACGGCCATCTCTTCGGAGACTGGGGCGGAGAGCGAACGCGCCTTGCGGAGCATGGGGTGGACTTCGATTTCCAATATGTGAGCGATTCCCTGTGGAATCTCAAGAGCGTGCAGAAGGAGCGATTTGCGAGTTGGAACAGATTTCGCGGCACGGTGAATATTGATCTTGGCGAGTTGACCGGTCATCAGGGATGGTATTTCCATGCGACCGCGCTCTGGCAGGGTGGCGGCAATCTTGGAACCTACCTCGGGCTCCTGACGAGTCCCAGCGGCATGTCCAGCGAGAATACATGCCGTCTCGATTCATGGTGGATCGAGAAGCGATGGCGGGATCAAAGAATCACTGCACGTATCGGTCAGTTCGCTGGTCAGGATTTCTACGGAGCCCAACACTTCGCAGCGTCCTTTATCTTCGAGCCGATGGGCTATGCCTTGGGCAATCTGTTCACCACCCGCGAGTCCTTTGATCCTCCCTCGACCCCGGCAATGGAGATCCGCGTCATACCTTTACACAACCTTTATGTGAAGTCGATGGTGGCAGCAGCGGTCGGCGCGCCTTTTTCACAGAACCCAACCGGCCTGGTCCCTCAGTTCAATGGAATTCCCCTGAGTACTTCGGAGATCGGGTTCACTCCCGGCAGGAATGCGTCCTCGGTGCGAGCCTTTGACAACGTGGAGGGCCGCCGGGGATACTCCGGCCTGTACCAGTTCGGCGCCTCCTATAACCCCGGGCGGTTCTGGCCGCCGGCCAGTGCGACACCGCGGTCAGGTAACTATCTCTTGTACTGGATGGCGAGCCAGGCTCTGTGGCGGGTCGATCCGCACGAGGGGAAAGGTTTGGATGCGACCTTTGCTTACGACTGGAGTCCTCGGGACGTCAACCGCAACAACACCCTGCTCACGGCGGGCCTTCGCTTCAACGAGCCGCTGCCTCTGCCCTTTCACAACACGATGTCTTTGGGCTATGTGCGAAACAACCTGAGCCCACAGTATCTCCCCCCCGGAATGCCGGCGTGGAAGACCGAGCAAGGCGTTGAATTCAATTCTCTGCTCGACGTTTTACCAATGCTCCTGCTACAGCCTGTAGTCCAGTACTACGCGAATGTGGGAGGAGGCACGCAGCGTGCGGTCGTCTTCGGCTTCAGAACAAAGGTGGATTTCTAACTCGCTTAGTTACCCAGGTTAAACACGACATTTACGGTTGTTTCCACTTCAACCGGCTCTCCATTCAGCAGGTAAGGTTTATAACGCCAGGAACGGACTGCATCGATTGCCGCCTGCTGCAGCATCGGAGGACCGTTGATCACTCGGAGGTTCTGAATGGTGCCGTCTTTAGCGATCGTGGCCTGCAGCACAACGGTACCCTGAATGCGCGCTGCTCTTGCAATCGCCGGGTATTGCGGCACGGTCTTATCGAGCACGTTACCGGCCATTACACCGGACGAAACGCTCAACGTACGGGGAGTTGGTGGCTTGACCGTTGCAGGACCTGTTCCAATGCGGCTGAACAAGTCGTTCAGCGAACCGCCGCGTGTACCATCCATCCCTTCCGGACCGATAACACCGGTCATAGTTGGTGGAGAGGAAGCTACTTCCTCATCGAGCTTAGTGTCTTTAGGGATCTTACTCGGTGCTTGAATCTGATTGTCGAGCAGCTCCGACCGAGCCTGTACTCTTGATTGAGTGACCTGCGTTAGAGGAGCAGGCGGTGGCGGCGACGGCGCCACCAGCAGCGCAGCCATAATCTGTACGGGCAGCGCGTCTGGATGCAGTAATGGCCATATGATGAGTACGATCAGCACTCCGCAATTGATCAAGACGGCTAACACGGACCAATACCTGCTTCTGGTCTTGATCCTGTTACTAGACTCCATGAGAGCATCCTCGAACATTTGCCACCTCAGGGATACGACCTTATAGCGACTTAGACACCAGCCAGATATTTTTTGCTTTGAACTAAGTAGGTTGTCGAGCCGCCTGTCCGGTTCCAAATGGCGGTCAGTCGTTCCTACGAGCCTGCGTCATAGCAAGGTCAGGAGGAACAGGACGGGTGCCCCAGGTACGCTTTGGCGAACCTGGGGCACCCGTCCTGTTCCTATTGCGTTTCGCTGCTGAATTCGCCAAGCGTAGCTTGACTGCTACGCGCCTGCCCACCCGGTCAAGCACCCGGAAGCTCTGGCAAACGGATGATCCCGGTCAGGCAAACGTAGGATCAATCACCGAACGCACAGCCTGCACTGAGTCTGCCGGGAACTGCCCCAGTCGCGCGTGCTCCCGAATGGTCGCCTCATCGGGTGCAATGTACAGGCAATAGACCTTGTCGTCGGTGACATATGACTCAATCCATTGGATCTGCGGGCCAATACTCTTGATTACGTTGCAGGACGCCTGGGTAATGGCCGCAAGCTGCTCACGGTCCAGCTTGCCGGCGCCAGGTATGTTGCGCTCTATAATGAACTTAGGCATAGATGTCCTCGAGTCCACAATGCTAGCACCTACCTGGTGCAAAACGGCCGTGCACGCGAAAACCTCCGTTTTCAGGACCAACGGATCGAGGTGGACGAAATGTAATTAGAATGTCATTTGTCGCCACGACGCGCGAAAAGTCCAATGTTTATAGCACGATAGAGGATGGAGTACGTGGTCGAAAGCAGAGTGGAGAGCGTTCGCTATGAGTGAAGATCAAGGCACCATTCTCGTTATTGAGGACGATCCCCGCATGCAAAAGGTGCTGCACCGCATCTTTCATGACGAGGGATATCAGGTTGAAGTCGCATCCGACGGTCGAGCGGGGGTTGATTCCTTCCTCTCCCATCAACCCAGTGCCGTCGTCCTGGACCTTATCCTGCCGCAACTGTCTGGCCGCGAAGTATGTAAGCGCATCAAGAGTTCTTCGCCCGACACGCCCGTGCTCATCTTGAGCGCAGTGAGCGAAGTCGTGGACAAAGTGCTGTTACTGGAACTCGGCGCGGAAGACTACGTCACCAAGCCCTTCAGTCCCCGCGAGCTGCTGGCGCGGGTTCAGGCTTCTATTCGCCGCAGGCGCAAAACGGACCCGGTCGCCACCTACAGGTTTGGAGACTGCGAAATTGATTTCCTCAAGATGATTGCCAGGAAGAGCGGCAAAGTCATCTCCCTCACTGCCCATGAGTTCAAGCTGCTTCGGTTTTTCACCAGGAATCCGGAGCGCGTGCTCAGTCGCGACGAGTTGCTAAGTGACGTGTGGGGCTATAACTCCTACCCCACGACGCGAACCGTCGATAACCAGATACTCAAGCTGCGGCAAAAGCTTGAATCGGACCCGGCAAGCCCACGACACCTGCAAACCATCTACGGCGCCGGCTACAAATTTACTCCCTGAAGAGCCAGCGACCTCATGCCGTCATTCCGTGGTATCCGAACCCGCGTATTGCTCATCGCGGCACTGATCGCGGTTACCACGACGGTCACCGGCGGCAGCCTGCTTATCATCCGTAGCCGGATACACCAACATGTGAGCCAGGAACTTGCCGACGATCTCACCCATTCGTTAGGCACGCTGCAGAATCTGCAACAGCAGCGCCGCGACGCCCTGATTCATGAGAGCGCGTTGCTGGCCGACTTGTCGGACCTCAAAGCCCTGATGACCACGCACGACCAGCGCACCATCCAGGATGGCGCCACCTTATTCTGGAAGGATAGCGGCAGCGATCTTTTTGCGCTGGCCGACCCATCCGGCAGGGTCCTTACCGTGTATACGCAAGGCAAGCCTCCTTCCCCCGCTCTCGATCAGGAATTGCAGCGAGCGATGGGCCGCCCCGGGGAGCAGTACCTCATAGCGGATGGCCGATTGTTCGATTTCTCCGTGCGGCCGCTTTATTTTGGCGACGAAAGCCAGGGAACCCTCCTGGGCTACGTGGTGAGCGGATATGCCATCGATCGCAATGTGGTCGATCTGATTAGTCGCGCATCCGGGAATGAAGTCAGTTTCCTCGCAGGCTCTGAGATCATGGCCAGCACTCTGCCGCTCCAGGTTCAGCAGGAACTATTGGCCAAATATCAAACGCTCGCATCCGTCGCGGGTGGACGCACCAAGGAAATAACACTCGGCGGCGAACAATTCCTGGGCACGGAGGCCGACCTTTCGGCGCAGGCGGCGCACCCGCTGCGACTGGTAGTGCTGAAGTCGTTTGCCCAGGCAAATCAAGTGGTTCACGACACCAATCGCCTCGTCTTGCTGCTGGGCGTTGCCGCCATCGTGCTGGGGTCTCTGCTCATGCTGGTGCTCTCCGGCTTTGTCACACAGCCGCTGGAAATGCTGGCCCAGGGGGTTCGCGCTTTTGGTTTTGGAGACCATTCCCGTGCTCTGCCCAGCGACGGCACCAGGGAGGTGCGGGAGCTGAGTGCCGCATTTGCCCGCATGCGCAGCGAAATAATTAACACTAATCGCGCCCTATTGGAATCAGAAAAACTGGTGACTATAGGGAGGATGGCAAGCTCTGTGTCTCACGATCTCAGGCATTACCTGGCCGCGGTCTATGCCAACGCCGAGTTTCTCTCCTCCCCCCGTCTCTCTGAACAGGAGCGCCGCGAATTCTTCGCCGACATCCATATCGCTGTACATGGCGCCACCGAGCTTCTCGAATCGCTGCTGATCTTCAGCAAGACGGGAGCCGTCTATCATCGCGAGCGCAACTCAATGCTGAGAATCGTGGAGAAGTGCGTTTCCCTGCTGCGCGCTCATCCCGAAGCCGAAGGGGTGGCCATCCGCGTGGAGTGCGCAGATCCATCCGGAGGGTTCGCGCTGGTGGATGCAAAGCAGATGCAGAGAGCGATTTACAACCTTTTGCTCAACGCCTGTCAGTCGGCCCGCAAGTCCGAGGGCCCGCGCGAGGTGCTGGTCTCGATCGCCACCTCGGAGAAGACGATTACTTTGACTATTACTGACTCGGGGCCCGGCGTGGCCGAACATATTCGTAATTCTCTCTTTGAACCCTTTGTAAGCGATGGCAAGCAGAGCGGGACCGGTCTTGGTCTGACGCTGGCCAATTCGGTGGCGAAGGAACATGGCGGTGCGGTTACGTTGTTGAGCACACAGCCGGGGGAGACCATCTTTCGGCTTTCGCTGTGTACCGACTTTACCGGGTTAGTCACAAATGCAACACAGGAACAGCCGGAGACCTCGTCCCCTACACCAGGAGGGATACTACAGTGAATCTCCCAGGATACCTGTTGTTGCTACCGATGCTGCTGGTGGCAGGCTTTGTGGATGCGCAGCAAACGCAAGAGAATCCCGCTTCTGCAACCGAGACGGTACAGCAGCAGGTAGATCGGCTGGCGGACCTGGTCAACCGGGAGCAAGCGGCGCTTGAATCTTCACAACGGCAGATTGAACTGCTCCGGCGGCAGGTCGCCGAATTGCAAGGACAGCTGGTGGGGACTGCTCGACAACCCCCGCAACAGTCAACAGAGGAGGCAGTGGCTCGACTCAACGCCGACGTGGAGAATATTCGCGAACGCCAGGAGGTGCAACAGAGCCAGATTGCTACTCACGAACAGGATAAAGTCGAGAGCGCTTCGAAGTTCCCGGTAAAAGTCACCGGCTTGATCCTGATGAATACGTTCGTTAATACCGCCGCCGTGGATGTTCCTGCATCCCCAACGTGGGCCACTGGCGGAAGTGGAACGACCGGTATTTCCTTGCGCCAAACTGTGCTCGGACTAGATGCCCGCGGGCCGCACATCTTCGGGGCCAGCTCGGATGCGGATCTGCGCATGGACTTCTTCGGAGGTGTCAACCCAAGTGGCGGCTACTCGTCAAATAGTGGACTCGCGCGACTGCGCACCGCCCATGCTGAACTGGCCTGGGATGGGACGCGAGCTTTCTTTGCCCTGGATCGTCCTATTGTCAGCCCCAATATACCGTCCTCCCTTACCGCAATTGCCCAGCCGGAACTCGCGTGGTCGGGGAATTTGTGGAACTGGATGCCGCAAGTCGGCGCGGAGCATACTTTGAAGTTGAATCAATCTTCCCGCATAAACCTGCAAGGGGCTATTGCGGACGTCCCTGATCCACCCTCTCAACAGCAGAGCACCACCCCACCTCCAGTTGCCAGCCTGGGGGAGCAGAGCCGCTGGCCGGGCAGTGAAGCCAGGGTTGGGTATGCCCGGGGCGATGAAGAGCATGGCCTGCGCGTGGGAGTGGGGGGATACTTCAGTCCTCACAAATACAATGAATATTTCAATTTTGACGCCTGGGCGGCGACCGTCGACTATCGCATCCCGCTCTTCGCACACCTGGAGTCAAGCGGCAGTTTCTATCGCGGGTTGGCGCTCGGAGGCTTGGGCGGCGGCGCTTTTAAAGACTATCTGTATCTGGAACAGAACGAGAATTATATCTATAGCCCGCTCGATGATGTTGGGGGATGGACGCAATTGAAAGCGCGCGCCAATGAGCGCCTGGAATTCAATGTTGGCTATGGACTCGATAATGCATTCGCGCACGAGATACGGCCCTTCGTCCTTACTGCACCCAGCGCCTACCAGAGCCTGGCGCGCAACGCGACCTGGTTCACCAACGTGATCTATAGTCCTACTGCCTATACGCTCTTTTCGTTCGAGTACCGCAGAATCGATAGTTCCTATGCGATCGGCCCGCACTCGGTCGCGGACGTGTATGGCGTTGCCGGCGGCTACCGGTTTTAAGCATGCAGATGCCTCCCACGAATCGTAGCCATTGCGTGAAAGGCATAATTTTAGGATGGTTGCTGGGCAGTGCGCTGGCGATGCACTCCCAGCAACTGTTGGACGTGACTGCGCAAGCGGAACCTATGCGAAGACAACCGCCGGCTGCCATCTGGCTCACGCCGTTGCACGGGACGAGCATCTCAACTCCCGCTACTGGCAAGACTTATACCCTGCTGCAGAAGAACAAAATGTTCACGCCGCACCTGCTCATCGTGCCGGTTGGAAGTGTCGTGCATTTCCCCAATGCTGATCCCTTCTTTCACAACGTCTTCTCTGAATTCGAGGGACGCCGCTTCGACCTGGGCCTTTACGAGGCAGGCTCGTCGAAGGAGGTAACTTTCGGCCGGGAAGGTGTCTCTTACATCTTCTGCAATATTCATCCCCAGATGAGCGCGGTCGTGATCGCGCTATCGACACCCTTTTATAGCGCAGAGGGGCCGCGGGGGCGTTTTCACATTGCAAATGTTCCCCCGGATGACTACATGCTGCACGTATGGGTGGAGGGTGAGGGCCAGGGACCACTGAACGTCTCCACGCGCAGAGTCAAAATTTCTGCCGATCACACGGATTTGGGAGTCATTCATCTGCCGCCGGTTCCCCACGGTCCGGTGCATCATGACAATGAATACGGGCAGAAATATGACACCCGGGAACCCGATATCTACTAGAAAAGGCCGCATCGGTAGATATTTCCCTCTTGGCCTGTAAATATTGCCCAAGCTTTTTGTTTGCCGCGGTTTAGCCTCTCGGCATCCAACAACATGGGAGACGATAGCATGCCAAATCAAAAGCCTTGCGCCAGACTGGAGAATTGGGCGGTGGTGGAACGCGCGAACAGCGCCAGCTATCAAATGTTGCGACCTGGAAGCTTGCTGGCAGGTAAGGTGTTCAGCCATCCAAGGATAGGGGAAGGCACATTCATCTTCAGCTCACCGATCGTGCATCTGGATGAGAAGAGGAATGTTGTGGAAACAAAAAATACCTCGTATTGCCTCGGCCAAGCCAGTCGCGAATACGCGACCTGGACCGAGGAGCACAGGGACGCCGCCTAGGTGAGCTAGAGAATTCGGGGAAGCACTTCTGTTGCCGATCCGAGAACGATCTCTTCGAAAGCGTCGGCGTTGAGAGGCTCCTCAGGACCCACGTAGGTGGTGCCTATGCCGCGCTGGTTAGCGATGTGTACCAATCCCGCGGCGGGATAAACGGAGCCCGAAGTGCCTACCACCAGCAGGCGAGTGGCTCGATCGAGTTCCGCATAGATACCTTCCATATCCAGGGGAATTTCGCCGAACCACACAATGTGGGGACGCACCGCCTCTCCGCATTCTGTACATACAGGTAAGTCTGCAGCAGTCTCGTAGAAGGATTGGTCCGGAAAAGGAACATTGCATTCCACGCAGCGCGATTGGAAGAGGGTTCCGTGCATGTGATGAAGCCGAAGCGTTCCGGCGCGCTCGTGGAGATCGTCGACGTTTTGCGTGCAGAGATAAAAACGGTTACCCAGCTTGCTTTCAATATTGGCCAAAGCCAGATGTGCCGCATTCGGTTCTACAGCCATTGCGTCGCGACGGCGCATGGAATAGAAGCGCCACACCAGTTCACGATTGGCATGCCAGGCCTCGGGCGTGGCCACCTCTTCGACGCGGTACCCATTCCACAACCCACCCGAACCCCGGAAGGTAGCAAGCCCGCTCTCCGCAGAGATGCCGGCGCCTGTGAGAACGAAGAGGCGGTCTTGCGGCGTCAGCTTCATGGCAAGCTAGTTCGCTGCAGCTGAGCCGTGTCCAGGAACCACGGTGGCAGCTTCGGGGACAGTAACGGGTCGCCTGCGCTTTGCTTCTTCCATTGGACGTGGTCCCACGCGGCACGCTCTGGGCACATTCTTCATCTGCTTGGCGAACACCAGGTAACTTGGGGTCGCCGGGCGTAGCGTTACCCAGTAGCTCGAAGATGTGAGCAGCGGCTTTTTCTGCGTGACTATCTGGTTCTCCAGAATCTTCACACCACACAACAGATTATTCCTGGGCTGGAGGATAGTCTTTGCCGGATCTTTTTCGGGCAGCGTCTTGTCGTGCTCCCAATCGAAATCGCAGCCGTACCGGGTTGCGTCCATATAGGTAAGCTGGAGCAGACCTTCCTGTCGCACCGTCCGATTGCTAACCGTGTCCTTGACAGCTACTTCAGGTTCGGTATGGCGTACATTTGTAGTCGGTTTCAGGCCCGCCTCCGCCCCTGCAAGCGCTTGAAAAGTATAAGCCCAAAACGCTCGTTTATCCGCATCGCTCAGTGTGGCGAATCGGGGACAGTAGCTTCTTACCTCGCGGGCCACGCTGTTTGACAGCATTTCTGGTGGCAACGCCCGCTCCACAATTTCATCCCATTGCGGATCCCAGGACTCTTGTCCCAACTCGTCCTTCTTCTCGGCTATGGGCGTCGCCGGGGCCGGTTTCATCGCTGGCTGAGCCGGTTGGGCTGGCTGAACGGGCTGCTGCCGGGCGCCACGGCTGGCGCAGCCTGTCACCAGAAGGACGCACAGTGGGACGGCCGCCATCTTTCGCATTGTTATCGCATAAACCATAACCTTCGGAGTTGGATGCAATAAATCTCATCGCGGAAAACGAGCCTGAGTGGAAATGACAAAGGAAAGGCGGGTTGAGTGCTGTGATATCCCACTCAAGCCCAAAAACCGGGCTTGAATGGGATATCACAGCACTCAACGACGCCCCCGGTCTCCCTCTTGTCAGGCGTAGTCTTCGCGGTATGGAGTGAAGATGTCCAGAACCTCGGAATCTTCCCTCGCGGAAGCCTGGTGTTCGACATTGCCCGGGACCAGAAAGCTGTCTCCGGTGGTTGCCTCGATGACCCCGCCAGGATGCTGAACTGTGAGATGCCCGCTGACGATGTAAACCATCTGTTCGTGTGGATGGCTGTGCCGGGCGCCGACCCAACCCTTCTTCATCCGATGCCGGACGAGCATCATACTCGGGCTATAGGACATCACTTGCCGGCGAAGTCCCGGCTCCGGGGTAGACATGGATTCATCCTCTGTGTGCAATAACTCAACACCCTTCAACGCCATGCATCTTCCTCCGCCGAGCTATACAACTACCGCGCCATCCAACCACCGTCCACCACCAGCACCTCGCCCGTAATGTAGTCGCTCGCCGGCGACGCGAGAAACACGGCAGCGCCTGCAATATCTTCCGGTTCTCCCCAGCGCGCAGCTGGAATGCGCGCCAGGATTTGACCGTTGCGCACCTCGTCCTCGCGCAGCGCCTTGGTATTTTCCGTACGGAAGTATCCCGGAGCGATGGCGTTCACCTGAACATTACGCGCAGCCCATTCATTGGCCAGCGCTTTGGTCAATTGCGCCACGCCGCCTTTGGAGGCAGCATAAGCCGGCACACGAATTCCACCTTGAAACGACAACAGCGATGCGATGTTGATAATTTTTCCCTGGCGGCGGTCCAGCATGCCGCGGCCGGCGAGCTGGCTCAGCCGGAAAACGCTATTCAGGTTTACCTGGACCACAGTCATCCACGCCTGCAGGTCATGGTCTTCCGCCGGCTCTCGATAGATCGTGCCGGCATTGTTCACCACGACATCCGGTGAGCCCATTGCTCCCAACACCGCTTCATACAATGAGTCCGCGCCGTCCGGCTGGCTAAGGTCGGCAGCGAAGCCTTGGGAGGCATGCCCAAGGGAGCGAATCTTATCGCTCGTTTCCTGCGCCGGGCGGCGATTGCCATGGCATGCGACCGACGCTCCCGCCTCCGCCAGCGCAATAGCGATGGCGGCCCCCAGCCCGGTAGCAGACCCCGTGACTAGGGCGAGCTTTCCATCGAGACGAAACTTATCCAGGATTCCCATCGGTTGTTCTAACAGTACGAACCTCATTCTTTTGTTTCAGAAAGACCTTGTCAACAAGCGCTGGGTGGGAGCCCCCGCATTTATGCGGGGGAAGGAGCGCTTTAGCGCTCTGTGAAAGAGTCTCGATTCTGATCACGAGCTTTAGCGCTGGTGGGATCACAAATAGACACGCGGGTTAAAATTGGCGTGTAGAAAGTTTCCCAGGTGATATGCCAGAACTTGTACAGATCGGCTCGCAACCCCGCACCGCGGCATGCCCGCCATTGTCGCGTTCGCATGCAGTGTTGTGGATTCAGGGTGTGACGCTGGCATGGATGCTGGTCGAATGCGGAGCATCCCTTTATGCGGCGGCGGCCGCGCACAGCCCGGCAATGCTTGCTTTTGGTTCGGATAGCCTGGTTGAATTGTTATCCGCCACGCTGGTGCTGCTGCAATTCTCCTCCCCTAAATGGGTTTCCGAAGGGCAAGCAGGGCGCATTGCCGGAGCCCTGCTTTTCGTTCTCGCCGTTGTCGTCGCATGCACGGCTCTTCTTTCTGTGCTGCTTCACCTCCGCCCCGAAACGAGTCACCTGGGGATGCTGGTTACGATTGCAGCGCTCATTGCGATGCCCATTCTTGCCACCCTGAAACGCAGAGAAGCACGCCGCAGCCATAATGTTGCGCTGGCGGCCGATGCTGTTCAGTCAGCTACGTGTGCCTACCTGGCTCTGGTCACGCTGACCGGTCTGGCCGCGAACGCAGCCTTCCATATTCCGTGGGTCGATTCGCTGGCTGCCTTGATTGCCGTCCCCATCCTCTTCCATGAGGGGCGATTGGCCTGGCAAGGGCACACTTGCGGTTGCTGTTGAAAAACGGATAAGAAAATTAATAGCGGAACCATACTTGCTGCGGTAAACTGAACCCCAACGAAGGACAAACACAATGATAGTCAACTCACAGACCCACCTCGCCCAACCAGTCCAGCCTAACCGCGTATCGGACTTTGTCGGCTTGAAGGAAGTAGAGCGCCCCTAGCGCCCTTCGTTAGCAGATTTACGAAGGCCCTGAGGCGCAGCCTCAGGGCCTTTCTCATTTCGGGAAACGGCACTTGGGGCAACTTCCTTTGTTGAGCCGTTCGGCTCCCACTCCTCGCTGAGGTGCAGATGCCTCGCGATCTACCAGTTGTCCTGGTGAGTGATCTATGCGTGTTTCTCGAAACAACCGCAACGTGATGCGTGACGTACTTGCCTTCCTTCTTCGCCACTGGCGACGAGAGGCGTGGCTGGTGAGCAGGGTCGCGTGCTGATGACCGTGGCCACGATGGCCGATCTGTTCATGCCGGTCTTCGCCGGGCGCATGGTGGATGCCGTTGCCGTGCATGCCGGTACTCACAGGCAGGCGCTGCACGCCGCATTGTCGGCGCTGGCCACCATGCTCTTGTTGGGCGGCATCCTGGTCGCCGGACGCCACCTGTCGCTGATGGGCATCAGCCGTCTCACCATGCGGCTGATGGCGCGCTTGGCCGGCGATGCGTTCTGTCGTGTGCAGCGGTTCTCGACGGACTGGCACGCGAACAACTTCGCCGGCTCGATTGTCCGGCGGGTCACGCGCGGCATGTGGGCGGTGGACCTGATGGACGACACGCTGCTGCTGGCCTTGCTGCCCGCATCGCTGGTGCTGGTCGGCAGCGCGCTGGTGCTGGGTTCGCATTGGCTGGCGATGGGCCTGATCGTGGCCACTGGCGCGACGCTCTATGTCGGGCTTTCCATCGCGCTGTCGCTGAACTTCGTGTCGCCCGCGGCCCGCCTGTCGAATGCGCAGGACACGCTGGTGGGCGGAGCCATGGCGGATGCTGTGACCTGCAATGCAGTGGTCAAGTCCTTCGGAGCCGAAGCGCGTGAAGATGCGCGTCTTGGCCGGGTACTCAACAAATGGAGCCGTCGCACTTATCGCCACTGGACCAACGGCACCTGGAGCGGAACCACGCAGATGATCGTCCTGCTCTGTCTCCGGGCTTCGGTGACGCTGTATGCGATCTGGTTGTGGTGGCAAGGCCGCGCCACGCCGGGCGGGGTCACCTTCGTGCTCACCAGCTACTTCATCGTGCACGGATATCTGCGCGATGTGGGCCAGCATGTGGCGAACTTGCAGCGCAGCGTAAACGAGATGGAAGACCTGGTCGAGATGCACGTGCTGCCGCTGGGCGTAGCGGACCGTCCGGATGCGGCGCCGATCCGGATCGGCGAGGGTGAGGTGGTCTTCGACCGCATCACCTTCCGCTACGGCGCGCATAACGAGCCGCTCTTCCAGCGACTTCACCTTGCGCATCGGGGCAGGGGAACGCGTGGGCCTGGTCGGTCACTCGGGCTCCGGCAAGACCACCTTCGTCAAGCTGCTGCAGCGGCTTTACGATTTGAATGAGGGCCGGATCCTGATCGACGGGCAGGAGATTGCGCACGCCGCGCAGGTCTCTTTGCGCTCACAGCTTGCGCTGGTGCCGCAGGAGCCGTTGCTCTTCCATCGCTCGCTGGCGGAGAACATCGCCTACGCGCGTCCGGAAGCGACGCTAGCGGAGATCGAGCGTGCGGCGCAACTGGCCAATGCGCACGACTTCATCATTCGCCAGCCGAAGGGCTATGCCACGCTGGTGGGCGAGCGCGGCGTCAAGCTCTCTGGCGGCGAACGCCAGCGGGTGGCGCTGGCTCGTGCCTTCCTGGCAGATGCGCCGATTCTGATTCTGGACGAGGCGACATCCAGCCTCGATTCTGAATCGGAGGCGCTTATCCAGGAGGCGATGCAGCGGTTGATCGTCGGCCGCACGGCCATCGTGATCGCACACCGGCTCTCGACGGTGCGCATGCTGGACCGCATTCTGGTCTTCGAGCAAGGGCGCGTGGTCGAAGAGGGGACGCACGATGCGCTGGTGCGCAAAACCGAAGGCACCTACAAGCGTCTTTTCGAGCGGCAGGCGCTGGGATTGTTTGTCGAGGACGCCGATATGGATGAAGCGGAGGAACTGAGCGCCTGAAGCAGGCGCTCAGGGTTTCTTCGGATCGCAGACGGCGACGCCGACGCGGGAGTCGGCGCCGCCGTAGTACAGGAACCACTTGTCGTGGAAAAACACCAGGCCCTCGGCGAAGGTGGTTCCGGCGACATACTGGCCGCTCTGTTCCCATTTCTGCTCGGGCTTGAAAAACGGCTTAGCGGTGCGCGCGATGAGCTTGCGCGGATCATTGGGGGCAAAGAGCGCCTGACCGTCGGAGTAGGCGCCGGCGGCTATTCCGGGTGCTCCGTGTTCGGCCGCATTCTTGCCGTTGTAGATGAGGACAATCCCGCGATCGGTGAGCAGGGAAGGGGGCCCCACCTCGGGGAACGCGCTGTCGAAGTGTCCCGGCCGATCGTGCAGTAACACGATGGCTTTGCCGGATGAGTCCTCAACCGGAGTCCAGTGGATCAAGTCAGGCGAAGTTGCCAGCCGCACCTGCACTTCTCCCCAGTACATCCAGTACTTCCCCTGAATTTTGGCGGCGATGAGGCGGCCGTTGGTAAGGCGGGTGACGATGCTGGCAGATTTGTAGTCGAGATGCTGGTATTTATCGCCCTGAAGCGCGGGACCATGCTTGGTCCAGTGAATCAGATCAGTCGATGTGGCAATTCCGATATCGGTATTGCGCCGGTTCCATTGGGTATAGGCAAGAACGTACGTTCCATCTTCGCTCTCGACCACGCGAGGATCTTCTACGCCGCCAGGCCATTCCCGATCCTGCTGTGAGTCAACGTCAGGGTAGAAAACCGGGGAAGGTTCGGTGGTGAAGTGGATACCGTCTTCGCTTGAGGCCATGCCCAGACGCGAGGTGTGCATGCCGATCACCATGGTCCCGGAGTCATCCTCAGCGCGATAGAGCACATAAACTTTCCCTTGCCGCACGATGGCGCCAGGGTTGAACGTGTGCAGCGCCTCCCAGTGCACAGGATTTTTAGTAATCGGATCGGTGAAGACGGCTTTCGGGTTGGGCTCGATGATAGGCGCATCAACGGGGCGCACAAAAGGGCCCAGGGTCCAGCTGGGCGACTGAGCAAGCAGCTGGCTTGTCGCCAGGAAAAGTGTGGCGACGATGCTGATGCTTGACTTGCGCACTTAACGTTCCCTCAGCGGCTAAAGCCGTTTTCTTCGGAGCAGAGATGGACGGCCTAAAGGCCGTCCCCTTCAAAGACCAAGCTCCCACAAAAACCTTCTGCAATGAAGGGTACAGGCTAAAGAGGGTGTGCGCGTAGTGGAGGGACCTGCGGTTCCTTTCCCGCTCAAATTCATGGACGATGGAAGCGACCCACCAGAACAGCCTTGGCCAAGATGTGTCCATCCATCGCCTTCATCACCTCCGCCTGGGTTGCGTCGGGCCCCAGGCTTAGCTTGGTATCCAGCGCAAACAGCTCGTACGTGTAGTGATGATAGGGTCCGGGAGCGCGCGCGCCCATTCCCATGTAACCAACCTTCTGACCTCGGTTCAGCGCCTGGATCGACCCGTCCGGCAGTTGCGCCTGCGGTCCAACGCCTTCCGGTAGCTCGCGCGCTGTGCCTGGAATATTGAAGATCATCCAGTGCAATACCTCGTTGGTGGTCTTGGTCAGGGACGTATCTGGGTCATGCAGGATCAGCGCAAAGCTAACCACTCCGTCGGGCACATTCGTCCAGGTGAGGTGAGGCGAGACCGGAGCGCCGTTTTCCGCGGCCTGGGTGTACTTGTTAGGGATAATTCCCCCGTCGTCAAATGCCGTCGTGGTCAGCGTGAGTCCAGGCTTCGCCATCGGAGGAGGCGCAGCCGCCGGGGTTTGCGCGACCGCTCCCATGGCGGACATCAGCGCCGCAATCACCATCAACTTTTTCATCGTGGCTCCCATCGTTATTTCCTGCTGCGATAGAACACGTGCCAGACTTTACCCTCCTGGCTGTCGGTAATATAAATGGAGCCATCCGGGGCTTGCGCAACGCCATCGGCGCGCGCCGCCGCGTCGGTAGGACTCATCAATGGATCTTTACCCGCAAAGCCACTGGCAAAGATCTCAAACGGACCAGATGGCTTACTCCCCGCGAATGGCTGAAAGGTTACATTGGAAGGCGCCTGGGGCAGAGGGGCGCGGTTCCACGAACCATGGAAGGCGATGAATGCTCCGCCCTTATAGCGAGCAGGGAATTGGCTTCCCGAGTAGAACATCACATCCACCGGAGCCCAGTGCGCTGGGTAGCTTGCAATGGGGAGAGAAAATTCGCTGCAGCGCCCAACTGTTTTGCCGTCCCCGCCATACTCGGGGTTCAGCAACAGCTTCTGTTGGCCGTAATCGAAAAAGCAATAGGGCCAGCCAAAATTCAGTCCCAGGGTGGCCCGGTACATTGGCTCGGCGGGGCGCTCCGCATTCTCTTTCGCGGTGAATTTGCCTGCCCACAGAACATCCAACTGGTCCCGGCTGTTCATTACGATGTACAGCGCCCCATCGTGCCACGTGATGGCTGGCTCCTGGCGCAGTCCGGTCACAAACTTCTGGCCATCCGCTTCCTTTCTGGTGCAACTTGTTCTCGTCGAACTTCCAGATGCCGCCATGGGTTTCCAGCAGCGGACACGGATCCTGCCCGGCGATGCCCTTCTGCCGATCCAACGATTGGCAGGCATTGGAAGGCGAGCCGATATTGATGTACAACGAGCCCTTGCCGTCGAACGCTATGCCCTTGTCGTGATGCTCATGCTCTGTCGGCAGGTCTTCGACGATGACCTCAGGCGGTCCGCTGGGCTTCAGTTGTCCCGGAGTCATCTTCCAGCGTTCTACCGACTCCACCTTGGCCACATAGAGATAGCCATTGCGCAACGCAATGCCGGTGCTGCTTCCGTCGCCAAAAAACTCCTTGGTCTCGAAGCGCCCGTCGCCGTTGTCGTCGCGCAGTGCGACCACACCGCCAGTCTTGCCTTTGCCGCTCTGCAGGGCAACGTACAAATCACCATTGGGAGCCACCACCGCGTGCCGTGCCGTACCCAATCCGTCCGCTGCCAGCAGCGCACAAAATCCTTCCGGCAGCGTCAACCCCGCGTTATTTGGATCGCAAGCCAGCGGTGTTCCCGCGTGTGCTGCGAGGCTGGTCATACAACACACCGCTGCTGCCAACACTCCAATGATTGAGCGCCTGAAAGTCATCCCTATCTCCGGTCGACCCATGTTGATCCGATCTGAAGTACGATCAAGGTAGTGTAATCTCTTCGAGGAGTAGACGCGGGTGCCTGTAAAAAAGACCGTCATACTTAGCTTCAGCCTTTTCCTGATCGGATTCTCATACCAACTTCTTCATGGCCAGTCCGCGCCGGCTGCGGATGGCATCTACAGCGCCGACCAAGCCCACCGCGGCGAAGCACTCTACCAGAAGCAGTGTGTGTCCTGCCACGGGTCTGCCCTGGATGGCGCGGGTCCGTATCCGCCGCTCAGCGGGGATGATTTCCTCACGAAATATGAGGGCCAGCCCATCGTCAACGTCTATGACATGATCCAAAAGTTGATGCCGGCTACCAGCCCAGGTACGCTCACCCGTCCGCAAGCCGCCGACCTTCTTGCTTATATTCTCAGCTTCAACAAATTTCCAGCCGGCAAGACGGATCTGCCTAGCGACGAGGACAGCCTGAAAAAGCTCGTGCTGCCCAAGCCCGCGCCCAAAGCCTAGTTGGACGTAGTGGCCTAGAGCCTGGGCAATCGCCCGTTCCGCCAGGGGAGCCATAATGGCGTACCCTTGCGCCGTCGGGTGAACTCCATCCGACGACAGGCCCGGAAGCATGGCGCCCTTGGCATCCGCCATGGAGCTGTAATAGTCCAGGTAGACGTATCCATTCCTGGTGCAGAAATCCTTCAGCCACTGGTTCAGTTCGCGAATTCGCTCCACCGGCTGAACGCCGGGTTTCCAAGGATACGCATACGCCGGCGTGATCGAGGCCAGCACTACCTTGATATGGTTCTGCTTCGCAATCTCTGCCATCGAGGTAAAGTTATCCTCGATCATCTGCTGGGTAGAAGGTCCGGTGTTGCCGGCGATGTCATTGGTGCCTGCCAGGATGACCACCACCGCGGGATGAAGGTGTACGACATCCTGTTGGAAGCGCACCAGCATCTGGGGTGTGGTTTGTCCGCTGATCCCCCGATTCACGTACGGCTTGCCCGGGAAAAAGACCCCGGTGGTTGGCGAACGTCCCCAGGCGTCGGTGATCGAGTCTCCGAAAAAAACCACCCGCTTCTCGCCATTTTTAACCGCGGGGAGCGCCTCATTGTCCGCGCGGTAGCGAGCCAGGTCTGGCCAATCGTCAAGTTGCGCCTGCATCCCCTGCGCCTGCTGCGCCCACACATACCCCACGCAAAGCAGGGCCCCACATACCCATAGACTCGGTCTCAAATGATCACTCTCGTAACACCAGTTACAGGTGATACCAGTGATCGGCTCCAAATACAAGCCCGAGAGTGATGAGGGCGATAACGATTTCTCCCACCGCCCCGACGATGAGGGGGCGTGCCCCCTGCTTACTCAGCTCGCGAAGGTTGGTCCGCAGGCCCACCCCGGCGAAGGTGAGGAGAAAGGCCCAGCGTGATAGGTTGCCCACGGCGGCCAGCTGCGGCTTGGTGAAGAACCCTACCGTGGCCAGCAGGGAAATCAGCAAAAATCCCAAAACGAACTTGGGGAACTTCCGCCACAGGAATGCGCCTTTATTCTGCACGTCCGCCGCCTGGCCTTTGGAGGCCCAGTAAATGGCATATCCCAAAACGATGAAACCAATGGTGGCATTGCGGCAGGTTTTAGCCAGTACAGCCACCTTGCCGGCTGCGTCCGAGTAGAGTGCGCCGGCGGCCGTAGCTTCCGCCGTGTTGTCCACGGCGAGGCCTGCCCAGAGTCCGTAGGCGTGGTCACTTAAGTGCAGAAAGTGTCCAATCAGCGGAAATAGGAAAAGAGAGAACGCTCCCAGCAGCAGAATGGCGGCGATGGCGTAGGAGGAATCCTCCTCATCCGCATCGATCGCTCCCTGGGCGGCGATGATGGCGGAGACCCCGCAAATCGAAGATCCGATGGCGAGCAGGCTGATCAGCTTGGGCTTGAGTTTAAATGCTCGCCCCAGGTACGTCATGAAGGTAAGGGCAAGGACGAGTTCAATCGCGATGAGGACCAGGGAAAGGCCGCCAAGCCGGCGAACGTCTCCCAGGAGAAAGCGAGCGCCGAGCAAGACGATCCCGGCCTTCAGCCAGAATTCGTAAGTCGCGACCCCGGAGCGAAAGATGGCGGGAACGCCGACGGTATTGGAGATGGCCAGGCCAATCAGGATAGCCCACAGAACGTACTCAATATTCGGCAGCACCAGGTGGTGCGCCTTGCCGTAGGAGGCGATGAATTGCTCAATAAACTTACCTGCATAGCCGACCACGGCGAGCAGGAGGATCCCTGGAATCAGGCCCGCGGCACCGCGTGCGGGTGGAAGTGCAGGAGGTGTCTGTGCTGGAGGGGCGGAGCTTCGGACGGCGGGGCTTACCATGTTTTTCCCTCTTTTCTTGCAGTGCTACCAGGGAACCGTCTTGAGAACGCCAAGACGGACGAGGAGAGCTGCGGCAAATGCCAGCAGAACGGCCCAGGTGTCGAGAGAAATGCGCTTGACCGGCGTTGGATCGGGCATATATGGATACTCCTTGGCTTGACGGGAATACAGGCGCGTTATGGAACTTTGCTAAGAAAAGAAGAGAACTAGCGACAACAACAGGCGGGGAGCCCGTTCACGAGCATGCGCGTCTGGTGGGCAGAGTACACGCAATGGACAGTAGCATAGCCAGGAAGCGTGAGCAAGGGCGCCGCCCCAATTTCATTGCTGTATCTTGTCATGCGGCTAATTGGAGCTAATCGAGTAACGAACCACAAGCCCCTCGACGTAAGTTACTTCCACGCGGCGATCGCCGCTCGCGTATTGAAATAGTCTGCGTTTTCAGACCGTCGTTCGAGACGGATTCCGATAACTGCTTTCCCGGGCCGAACAGGCTCGTGACTTCTTCTATCTTCATGCCCCGCTTGAGTTGGGCCGTGGCGGGAACGGCGGCATCGCCCGCGGGGTTTTGCGCAGCCGGCGCAACCGCCGCTGTCTGGAGACTGTCGAAACTTACGTAGTCAGCGAGCAGCTTCATTACCGCTTGGGGAGTTTTTTGGTCCGGCGGTATCGAGCCGGCCCAGCGCAGGTTAAAGCGCGAACCGCCGCGCATGCGATTGTCCGCAACCTGTTGCGCCTTGATCTGGCTGGCTACCTGGGCGGCCGCTTGATTGTTGGCCTCCTGACGTTCGCGGCGCGCTCGCTCGCGATCGAGATCCCGCTGCAGACTCCGCTTTTTGTCTTCGTCAGTCGTGTTGGCGATTTGCTTTTCCAATTGTTTCTCGTAGTCGCTCTTCTCCACCTGCTTGGCGTTGACAGTGGTGTTGGAGTCATCGAGAAAGGTGCCGAACCCGCCGCCGTCCAGCTGAAACTCGATCCGGTCATCCTTGACTACGACCGCTGTAACCCTGGCTGTGGCGCCTTTGGGAATGGCGACGCCATTGCTCTTGAGGCGATTGGAGTACTCCTTCCAGTTCATGGGGACGTCTTTGTTGTAGCGCAGATCGACGCCCTGTTGGGTACCCGGCATATCGATCTTCAGCGTCACTTCTTTGCCCGTGAAATAGCCTTCAAGCGAACTAGGATCTTTTTGCGCGCCCAGTGCCAAGGCAAAAAGCGTCATGGCAAGTAAAACTACGCTCTGCTGCAATCGTCGAGACACGTTTGCCTTCTCCTGGCCCGGCGAGGGACGGCATGATGATATGCGAGGTGCGCTGTGCGCTCAAACAAATATCGTGGCCGCTCAGTGCGCCATACGGTAAACCTCTGAGCCCGCGAGCAGGAAAGCGCCCGTACCGAAAACATAACTGGAGGCCGCAGTGAAATCGCCCGGAGCGGCGCCAATCGGCTGGATGCAGCCCAGCCTGCCATCCTCATAAATGTGTGACAGCAGCCCTTGCCAGGCCTTCTGCACCACCGGCTGGTATTTCGCGCGATCCAGAATGCCGGAGTTGATTCCATAGGCAAAACCATAAGTATTAAAAGCAGAGCCGGAGACTTCCGGCAGCGGGTAGGCAGCCGCATCCAGCAGTCCCGGCCTCCAGAGTCCGTCCGTCCCCTGAAGGGACGCAAGTTCTTCGGCCATCTCTTTGAACTGGGCAATGTACTTGGGGCGTGAAGGATAGTCGGGCGGCATCAGTGCCAGCACTCGCGCCAGGGCGGCAAAGACCCATCCGTTGCCGCGTGACCAGAAAATGCTGCTGCCATTCGCTTCATGTTTGTCCAGGAACGACTTATCGCGAAAGAAGAGGTGGTTTGACGGGCTGTAGAGCAAGCTTGGACGTGATCCACCATTCGTGGTCCATGAAGTCCAGGTACTTGCGCTCGCCGGTTAGCCCGCTCAGTTTTGCGAGCACCGGCGGAGCCATGAACAGCGCGTCGCACCACCACCAGAGTGGCTTCGCGGGGTCATCGGGCAACGCCATGACCGCATCCATGCGCTCCCGTATGGGCGCGATCATGGCCGGATCGTGATAGCGGGAATAAAGCTCCAGGTAGGTTTTGCCGATAGCCTGATCATCTGCATTCGCCACTCGGGGACCGGGCTGCCAGTTAAACTTCTTTGCCATTTGCAACATGGCCTGTTGATATTTCTCACCCTCAGCCGCTTTGGGTACCGCCATGAAGCCGACGTAGAGGGCGGCAAAGGTCCAATCCTGGTTGAAATGCGGTTGGGACCGGGCCAGCTCCCAATCGGCAACCTTCTCTATGGCATGGCTGACGTTCTTTCGCGTCAGCTCGGGCGACAGATCAGACGCCAACGGGAGGCGGCTTCGCGGGCGTATCGCCAACCCAGGGACTCTGCTCGGCGGCTGTGAGTTGGCCGAATAAGCCATTTGGGATGAGAAGGATGGAGGCCGCTATACCGGCCATTCGGATAAGGTGCTTGGCGCTCGAAATCATGGGATGCGGTAATCCTCTGGCGAATCTTACACTCTATTGCGCCGGCAACTTCAGGGGTTCTTTTCGCTGTCGGGGTGTGCCTTGCACGCGACCAATCCCGGTCGGAGTTCGTACCCTGACAGAACCCACTAGGAACTGGACGGGTGCCCCCGGTTCGCCAAAGCGTACCTGGGCCGAACCATTCAAAAGTAGGGGTACCCCAGATTAGGTGCGAAGCATCAGCCGATAGAACCGAACTCCGGGGACGGGATTTTCGTTGAACCTGGTGATCTCCTCAAATCCCAGGGAACTGTAAAGTTGCGGCAGCTTCCGGCATCGCCTCATTCACCGTGTCGAGGACCACGGCACTGCATTCATATGTTCTTGCCCAATCGATTGCGCTACCTACCAACCTGCGCCCCAGGCCGTGCCCACGAAAACGCGGCTCTACCCAGAGCCGCTTCATCTCGGCGGCATCCATTCCATCCTTCAGTGCTCTCCGCGTAATCGCGACACAACCCGCCCCTTCATCGGTTGACCCGTGCTAGTAGCAGGTCTGCCTCTTTCCCCGCATACTTGCCCGGTAACCCGCGAAGCTCTGCCTCATAACCGGGAATGCACACGCCGGCTGCCCCCGAGGGTGAGGATGCCAGGTACTCCCCGTAGTTTTTTAAAGAGCGCGCGCCTGCTCTATATCCTCCGGCCAGCGCGCGGGCGCGATCTCATATTCGGCTGTCTTCACTGTCATACGCTCCCGTCAGCTTACATTGGACTCGATGCTGTGCCGTCAATACAATCCCCAGCATGAAGATATCGGCGCGTAATCAATTGCGAGGCAAGGTAGAGAGCGTTGTTCTGGGAGTCGTCACGGCAAAGGTGGCGGTTCGCGTGGGTGAAAATCTTATTGAGAGCGTCATCACTCGCCAAAGCGTGGAGGATCTGGGCATCAAAGTAGGAGACGAGGTCACGGCAGTCATCAAGTCAACCGAGATTATGTTAATGGTGGACTAATCTCGGTCAGGAAGGCTTCGCACGCCCGGGCGCGCTCCAGGAGCAGCTTACGCTCGCGCGCATTGCGAGTGAGCTTCGCCGCGCATTCGAATTCCGCGCGCGCTTCTCCAAAGCGGCCGAGCTTGCTGAGCAGGTCGCCCCGCACACTCGGCAAGAGATGGTAATTCTTCAGCGCGGGTTCGGCATTCAGGGCGTCGACCAGCTCAAGACCCGCTTGCGGGCCGAACGCCATGGCCACCGCGACCGCGCGATTCAATTCGACGATCGGGGAAGGCATGAGCTGCGCCAGTGCATCATAGAGCGCGACAATGCGGGTCCACTCTGTATCCTCCGCGGTGACAGCTCGCGCGTGACAGGCCGCGATGGCAGCCTGTATCCCGTACGGCCCAAGGCCCCCGCCTAATTGCTCGGCCCGCTGCAGTGCGGTGAGACCACGATGGATGAGAAGTTGATCCCACTGCGCGCGGTTTTGATCGAGCAGCAGGATGGGCTCTCCCGCGGGTCCCACCCGCGCCCTGGAGCGCGACGATTGAATCTCCATAAGAGCCACCAGGCCGTGAACCTCAGGCTCCTGCGAAAGGCACTCGGCCAGGATTCGCCCCAGCCGCAGCGCATCCTCGCAGAGCTCAGGCCTTATCCAGTCATCACCCGAGGTCGCTGAGTATCCTTCGTTGAAGATGAGGTAGATGACCTCCAGAACAGACGAAAGACGAGCAGCGAGTTCGGCGCCGCGGGGCACTTCGAAAGGCACATGCGCCTCTGTGAGCGTGCGCTTGGCGCGCACAATGCGCTGCGCGATGGTACTCTCCGGGACCAGGAACGCACGCGCGATCTCTCCCGTTGACAGGCCTCCCAAGAGACGCAGCGTGAGCGCGACCTGGGCCTCGGTGGAGAGCACCGGATGGCAGGAGATGAACATCAGGCGCAGGAGGTCATCGCCGACGTCGTCGTCCATCGCGCTAGCCATGTCCGGGACGGCCATCTCCCTGTAGGCAAGTTCGCGGCCGAACTCATCCAGTTTGCGTTCCTGCAGTGCGCTTCGCCGGAAGCGGTCGATCGCTCGATGCTTGGCAGTGGCCATGAGCCAGGCGCCCGGATTGTCCGGAACGCCTGACTTCGGCCATTGCTCCAGCGCTGCTACGAGAGCATCGTGGGCGAGGTCCTCGGCAACGCCGACGTCGCGCACCATGCGGGTCAGTCCGGCGATGAGTCTCGGCGACTCGATTCTCCAGACCGCGTCAATTGCCCGATGCGTTTCGCCAGCCATGGTCACAGCATAACCATCACACCATCTTCAATCCGGCGGTGCAAGCGGAGGCGGTGTGGGCAACGCTTCATGCCATGCTTGTTCTGTCCCGACCTGCGCCCGCAAATCCTCAAACCCCGCCGCGGCTTGTCTCACGTCAGCAGGGAAATCAGAAAGCTCCTGCACCTGGCGAACCTCGACGACGCAGTCATCGTTACCGGGGCAGCGTGTTGCCCACTCAATGGCTTCCTCTCTTGACTTCACCTGAATCATCCAGTAACCGCCAAGCGCCTCCTTGGCTTCGGTGAAGGGTCCGTCGATAACCTTCGCTTTGCCGCCGGGGAAGGTGACGCGCGCACCCGTGGACGGCGGTTGCAGTCCGTCGAGCGCGAGCAGCACCCCCGCCTTTTGCAGGGACTCGTTGTACTTCATCATTGCCGCCACGGCTTCGGCGCACGGCATCGCCCCGGGTTCGGCCTTCTCGTAATCTTTAGGGATCATCAGCATCATGAATCGCATGGTTGTGTCTCCTTTACTGTAGATTCGTTGGCGGAATATTCGAGCAACCCTTCCGTTAACCAAGCCACGATTACGGCCGCGCAAAATCCATCCCAGGCTCGCAGATCTGGCGCATTTCAGTTTCACCGTCTCCGGCTACTTTGAGAAAGTCTTTAATAAATTCGACAGCTTCCTCCTTCGTCGGTGCCTGGATCAAGGCGAAGCCGGCGACCAGTTCTTTCGATTCAGTAAATGGCCCATCGACCACGTTGAATTTGCCGCCGGAAAGGCGAACACGCGCGCCCAGCGCACTCGGCAGGCAGCCCTCGGTTGCAAGCAACTTGCCGGACTTCATGGAGTCCTCGATCAGTTTCCCCATCTCGGCGATTTCCTTCGGCGTAGGAGGAGTGCCCTCAGGTTTGGCGGGCTTGTACAAACATAAGAATCGCATCGTCTTTTTCTCCACTTTCCAAGTCTAGGAGTGGGCTTGGGCCTCGCGCCTAAATCCCGCCCTCTATTTACACGTCGAACGGAGCGCTGCGAGATCGACACGACCTCAACGCTTTTTCTCGCGGGAAGCTTTTAGTGGCCGGGAGCACCTGCCAAGTTCTACGCCAAGCCCTGAACCTTGCCGCGCAGTACGGTGACAGAACATTTGGGCAATGTCACTACGGCGCCTCTTCCTGCCTCGATCCTGGAAGCGACCGGAGGGTTGTCCGGGTCGGCGTGAGATCGCGCGCCGGCTGAGTGCCAAACGTATTGCTCGCCTCCGAACGTCACCATGTTCACCTCGCCCTCAAAAGAACCGGTTTGGCCACCGGCGCCCTCGAAGGCGATCTCGATCTTGTGCGGGTTCTCCCTGTCTTTATTCACCAGCAGAAGCGCCCAGTCGCCATCGGGCCGTCGAACCGCATAGCGAGGTCACCAGCGCGTGACCTGCAGGATCATGGACGGAGCCGTCCACGCGGAACAGGTGATGCATTCCGGTACGATGCGTGACCCACTCGTTGTTGATCATGCGGCCGGTGTGATATTGGGCGGTGAACTGGCGAATCTTGAGATCGGCGTCGGCCACGTAATTCCCATAAGTCGCCCAGCCACCGTGACAGCCCGGCCGAAGTGGTTCCGCCTGAATCGGCGAATGATAATAAGCCGAGCCGCCGTATAGGAAAAATGAACCAACGCTGTCGGCCAGCCACAGCGCTGAAAAAATATCGGTCATGTAGTTCGAGAGGTTGTATGTCAGCGCGCTCTCAGTGTTCATGAGAGGCACGCCTTCGGGCAAGCCATCCTGGCGAAACGCGTCCAGGCAATTTCGTGTCACGTCAGGTTCGCGATAAAGATCGGCCCAGTTTACCGCGCATGGATCGAACGGATAATGTTCAAACGAAACAAAGGCAAGATCCTGAATATGATTGTGAGACTTTAAGTAATCCAGGAATCTCCCGAACCAGGAGGTGCGGTTCTCCCCGTCTGGCCAAACCGAGACATCCTGATTGATGCCTTGGAATACGGGCCCACCCAGCTTTGTCTCCGGAGCGACCTTATGGATTGCGTCGGCAAACTGGATATAGAGCGCCGCGTAGTCTTCAGGCATCATGTACTGGCCGTCGCATTCTTCCCCCATCTCCACCCAGGCGACGGGATACCCGCGTTTTTTCAAGTAAGCAATCTGATTCGCGGCATCTTCAGGCGTGCTGAAGAGGACTGCGACGGGAATCATCGCCGGCAAATTGTTGGTAATACCGCTGGTGAAGAAAAGGTCGAGGCCGGTCTGATCGCTTCTCTTGTTCAGGTCCGTGGCTGAGTGG
This sequence comes from uncultured Acidobacteriaceae bacterium, assembly GCA_963721125.1. Classification (GTDB taxonomy): domain Bacteria; phylum Acidobacteriota; class Terriglobia; order Terriglobales; family Acidobacteriaceae; genus PALSA-350. The sequence goes on from CAVRHZ010000004.1 coordinate 205,991, forward strand.
TACGGGTCGGTTGATGAACAGTAGGTTGGCGTCTGGGTCGCATCCGGTGAATGTCTTACGAGATCGACAAATGTGCCGTCGTCAAGGAGCATGCCGGCGTACAACTGGTAGATCGCATAGCCGGCCCGATGCCGCAGGTCGTCGCTTCCGTGCGGTCCGGGCTGATTCGAGGATTGGGTCATCACCACACGAATCCAGCGCGTCGTGACCGGCTGTTCGGCCAGCTTCAGCGTCTCGGTTCCGCCTTTGCCATCATGCACGATGCCATTGGGAAAACTATTCCAGCGCCCATTGGCCTGCTGGCTGACGCCCAGGCCTTCCGTGGGCGCGTACTGCGCCTCCCAATTCATGGGGTCAACGCCGGTCCAATATTGCACTTCATACACGCGCGCGCTCGGCTCGCACCAATCGATACGCAGGGCATTGATCTGCACGGGAGCAAGCAAGTCCACGATGATCCATTGCGGATGCAGCGCGTCGTCTTCGCCGGTAAATGCCTTGGTGAGGTACGGATTGCTCTTCCAAAACGTGGCCGGGTCGCCGTCTGTAAGCCGCCCGTAGCCCTGCGGAATCGCCGCCGTCCGCTGTCGTGCCGCGATGCGGCAGCGGGTATCCAAATGAATCGTGAATGAACCCTGTGGGCTCCGCGTCCCCGACAAAGTAGCCCCTCTGATGCGCGGAGTCGCTCCACTTTCCGTTGCTATTCCAATGCCAGGCCTCGATGGCGAGTTCTGTGTGGTTGCGATACGTGATGGGTCCCCATCCCGCCGAGAGCCATTGCCGAACCATTTCCGGCGTGTAAATCTTCTCGATCACCGGGACCGAAAGCTCATCCATCGAAGAACCCAGACTCTTATCCGGATCGAAGCTGTTTACAGGTTTGCTCGCATCCACCCGCAACCATGCGGAACGCGATGCCCCTGCACCGGCGGCTTGATCAAGCGCAGCCGCAATTTTATGGCTAAAAACCATCGTCAACGCTGCGGCTCCAACCGCATGACTGACGAATTTCCGCCGCGAAATTCCCTGTGGGCGGTGCTGCTCGGATGGATTCAATGGGGGTTGCATTACCACGTTTTCCTCGCGATCAAATTTCAGATCCCAGGTTACCCCGGAGCACCAAGATAAATGCTCTTCGAAGCTCGTAAAGCGTATCCGTACCGGCAGCCGCCACGCTAACGTTGATGACAATAAGCGCGCTGGCTATCTAAGAAGCAAAGCGCGATACTGCCTGCATGATCGCCAGAACGATAGCCCTGCTCCTTAGCGCTTTAGCTTTTCTGTCACCGCCCAGTCTTTCGTGAATCCGGAGCGCCGGGCAGCGGTCCGGAATTCACCCAGGGCGGGGAACTGAAACTGCCCCAGGGCTACCGGGAGTGGGTGTACCTGACCTCAGGGTTCGATATGAGTTATAACCCTGCGATGCAGATGAGCAACATGCACATGTTCGACAATGTCTTCGTCAATCCCGAAGCGTACAAGGCCTTTGTGAACACCGGCACCTGGCCGGACAAGACAATACTGGTCCTTGAGGGCCGTGCAGCCCAGGCGAAAGGCTCCATCAACCAGAACGGCCACTTTCAGGCGGGGGTCATGAACTTAGAGATCCACGTGAAGGATGAGGCGCATTTTCCGGAGAAGTGGGCCTTCTTCGCCTTTGGTGACCAGAAGACGGCAAAGGCAATCCCCACCTCCGCCGATTGCTACACCTGTCACGCGCAACATGCGGCAGTGGACACCACCTTTGTCCAGTTCTATCCGACCCTGCTGCCCATAGCCAAAGAAAAGCGCACGCTCTCGGCCTCTTATCTGAAGGAGGAGGCCACACCGGTCAACCGGTAGCCTATTGACCGTGACCGATCTCTGCTCAGGTCAACCAAAAGGTTGGGATTTCCTTCCACCCCCCACGCGATGACAGTCCACTCAGTTTCAGCTAGCCTTGACCAGTCTCCCGGGGTGCCGGATGAGGTTCCCAAACCGCGTAAGCTAGCGTGGGGGTGCCGCTTGCGGGTAAAGGGCCATATGGGTCGAGCAAAAGGGCAAAGGCGGGACGACTGTCGCAGCTTGCAGGGTGTGGCACTAGCGGCCGTGCTCGCGCTGTTGATCAGTGGATGCCACTCCTCCGGGTTGCCCAAGCCGGCGAGCCAGGCGTATCTGGATGAAGTAAGGGCCTTTTACGTAGGCCTTGCTGCTCTGCAGGTGGGAGACGATGTGCGCGCTGACAGCACCCTCGAGCGGGCCACACAGTTAGCCCAGGGTGAACCGGCAGGCTGGGCAAACTGGGGCTTGCTCGCGTTGCGCCAGGGAAACTTTGAGCTGGCGGCGCAACGGCTGGGGCGAGCGCAGAAGTTGGCGCCAGGGAATGATCAGCTTTACTACCTATTGGGAGTGCTCGAAAGCAAACGCGGCAATCCGGCGCAGGCGATCGTCGAGCTGCGTAGGGCGGTACAGATCAACCCCCATGGTTTGCGTGCGATGTATCTGCTGGCGCAGGAACTCGAGCGCCAGGGCGACCCCAACAGCGAGGCCGAATTTCAGCAATTGCTGCAGCAGATTCTCGCCCAACAGCCAGGTAACCCCGCGGCTTTGCTGGAGCTGGGGCGGGTGGCGGCCAAGCGTGGCGACGGGCAGACGTTGCACTCCGTGATTGCACAGATCTGCTGCACACGCCGCGAGTTGGCCGCCGGAAGTCCAACCGCAGTGGACAGCCTTGCAGGCAGCCGCTGCCGGACCCGATCCCCGCGCGGCTGCCGTGCGCATCGCGTTTCTGCGCAACTCATTAATGCGCCTGCCCGATTTTCGCCAGAGCCTTAGCGTGATTCAACCGACTGCAGGGAACGAGGCCATGCCCTTTACGCGCTTCCTGCTGCTGCCCTCGCCCACCTTCACTCCGCCCCCGGCTGACACCGCCATCCGCTTTCAGTCAGGGCCCGCGCAGGAGGGTGAAGGCTATACATGGATTGGCGACATCTCGCTGACTGGGGAAGGCGCTCCTGTGATCACCGTCGCCAATAGCCATTCCGTGCGGCTGGCCACCGGCGCGGCCTTTCCGTTCCCTGGAGGATCCGGGAACGAGGTTCTTAAGCCCGAGTCCATCCTGCCCGTCGACTTTAATTACGACTTCAAAACCGACCTGGTGCTGGCTGGGGAGGGCGGCGTTCATTTCCTCCGCCAGGAGAGCCCAAGCTCCTTCACCGATGTGACCGCGCAGACCAAGCTGCCGCCTGCCTTGCTGCATGCCCCCTACACTGGCGCCTGGGCGATCGACGTGGAGGCCGATGGCGATATGGACATCCTGCTGGGCACCCATCAGGGACCGCCAGTGGTGTTAAGAAACAACGGTGATGGATCGTTTACTGCGATCCAACCGTTTGCCGGAATTTCCGGCCTGCGCGGCTTTGCCTGGGTCGATCTGGACAGCGACGGCAATCCCGATGCAGCCATGATCGACGGCTCGGGCACGCTGCATTTCTTTCATAACCAAAGAGGAGGATTATTTCGCGAGCTTGCGCTCCCTAATGATCTTCCCCATGTGAAAGCAGTGACGGTTGCCGATGTAAGCGGTGCAGGGACGCTGGCCCTGGTGGCCCTGGAAGAAACGGGCGCACTGGTGGCACTGACCGACTGCTGAGGGATGGAAGGTTGCCCAGCTCGGGAACGCGCCCCCGCTTTGCCGGAGAAGTGCGCCTGCACGCCGCCGATCTCGATAACAATGGAGCGGTCGATTTGCTGCTCGCTCCGGTTGCGCCGAATGCCGGCGACCCCTCTGGGGTCTTGATATGGCTGGGCAATGGCGGGCAGAAGTTTACTCCGCTGGCTCAACCCGCGGGTCCCGCGCGGGTATTTGACGTCGCCGACGTCAACGGCGATGGCAGACTCGACCTGCTGGGGCTCTCGGCTGCCGGGCAGGCGCAGCAGGCACTCAACCAGGGAAGCAAAACGTATCAGTGGCAGATCCTTCGGCCACGAGCAAGGCAGGCGACCGGCGACCAGCGTATCAATTCCTTCGGTATCGGCGGCGAGATGGAGCTTCGCTCCGGCCTCATGCTTCAGAAGCAGCCGATAACCTGCGCCGCAACTGCATTTTGGATTGGGGGAGCAGGGAGGCGCCGACGTAGTAAAAATCCTATGGCCCAATGGCATGGAGAACGCCGAGTTTGCGTTGAAGGCGGATCAGGAAGTGCTGACCGAGCAGCGTCTCAAGGGTTCCTGTCCCTTTCCTGTTTGCCTGGAACGGCAAGCAGATTGGCTTCGTAAAGGATGCTGTGCCATGGGGTTCGGCAATCGGTCTGCAAATCGACTCAGTTGGCTCCCCGAAAATCGCAGCCACTGAAGAATGGTACAAAATCGGCCGCGATCAACTTGTGCCTCATGACGGCTACTATGACCTGCGCATTACCGGCGAGCTATGGGAGACCTACTACTACGACTACCTGAAGTTGATGGTGGTCGACCATCCGGTGGGCACCGAGTTTTTCACCGACGAGCGGTTTGTGGTTCCACCAGTGAAGCTGGCAATCACTGCCGTTGCGCCTCCGCACCCCATTGTCAAAGCCGTCGATGATCGAGGCACCGATGTGACCGAAATCGTCAGCAAACTCGATGGCCGCTACCTGGACACTTTTGGACGCGGGCAGTATCAGGGGCTTACCCGTGATCATTTTGTAGAGATTGACCTGGGCAACGATGTGCCGGCGAGTGGGCCCCTGTGGCTGATTGCCAAGGGATGGGTCCACCCGACAGACTCCTCGGTGAATGTTGCGATCAGCCAGGGAAGCGAACAGAAGGCGCGCTCTCTCAGCCTCGAAGTTCCAGATGGGCAAGGCGGATGGCGTACCGCCAAGGCGAACCTGGGTTTCCCGGCAGGCCGCAAGAAGACCTGCCTCATCGACCTGGAGAATGTCTTTCTGCCCGGCACGCCGCACAAGCTGCGCTTGCGAACAAACCTCGAGGTCTATTGGGATTCCATCGAGTGGGCGCAGGGCCTGCCGGATACGCAGCTCAAGGTCACGCGCTTGGATCCTTCGCTGGCGGATCTTCATTACCGGGGATACTCGGTGGTCCATCAGGCCAATGCTTCTTCTCCCGAGCTGCCCGATTACAACCGGATCGCAGCCAGCACGCAGATCTGGCGTGATCTCGAGGGGTACTACACTCGCTATGGCGATGTGCGCGAATTGCTGGCGGGTATCGATGACCGTTATGTGATCATGAATGCCGGCGACGAGATTACCTTGCATTTTGCCCGAGCAACCTCCGCCCCCTGCCGGATGGGTGCGGGATTACGTGATCGCCGGGGACGGCTGGATCAAGGACGGAGACTACAACACGGTCGACTCGCGAACGGTACAGCCCTTGCCCTATCACGCAAAGACCCAGTACAACCAGGCTCCGGGCAACCTGGAGAACGAGTGGGTTTACCGCCAACATCCAGAGGATTGGCAGAACTATCACACCCGCTACGTAACCTCCGAACCCGTGAACCAGGCACTCAGGAGCGGTGCAGCGCAATGAAGGCAGGCATCACGGCGAGAGTCGTTCTGGCCATTCTGTTTGTGGGGATGTTAGCCACTCCCCTTGCCATCAAGCAGGTTTCCGCGCGAAGGGAAGAGGCCCAGGCAAAGCTGGACGAGGGCCAGGCGATCGCGCGATACGGCTTCCATTTGCAGGAGGTCTCGCAACAAGCCGGCGTTCATTTTGTCCACCAGGCGCCGACCCTGGACGCCAAGCTCGAAGGCATTATGCCGGAAGTCGCGTCCATGGGCGCTTCCGTGTCCATCGTCGATTTCGATCGCGACGGCTGGCCTGATATCTACGCGACCAACAGTGCCATCGGCAGCCAGAACCACCTCTACCGCAATATGCATGACGGCACGTTCCAGGATGTTGCCCCGCAGATGGGGGTGGCCGATGTGAACCAGGCAGGAACCGGAGTTTCCATGGGAGCGGTATGGGGCGACTATGACAATGACGGTTACGAAGACCTGTTTCTGATCAAGTGGGGCAAGCCCGAGCTCTTTCACAACGACCAGGGCCATGGCTTTACGCGCGTAAGCGATGCTGCCGGTTTACCACCCTGGATCAATGCAAATACCGCCGTCTGGTTTGACTATGACGGCGACGGACTGCTCGACCTGTTCGTCGGCGGGTACTACTCCGAAAAGCTGGATCTGTGGCATTTGGATAACACGCGCATGATGCCGGAGAGTTTTGAGTACGCAAAAAACGGCGGTCGAAAGTTCTTGTTTCATAACCTGGGCCATGGCAAGTTTGAGGAGGTCAGCGAAAAGGTAGGGATCAAAAGCAATCGATGGGCGCTTGCCGCTTCTGCCGCGGATTTGCGCGGCACCGGACATCCCGACCTGTTCATTGCCAACGATTACGGCGTCTCTGAGCTGTTCCTCAATGACGGCGGACATTTTCGCGAGGCAGGCGAGGCGACGGGCGTAGGGTTCGCGCCCAAGAGCGGCATGAACGTTGCCTACGGAGACATCCTGAACCAGGGCAAGTACGCCATTTATGTCTCCAATATCTCCCAGGAGGGGGTACTGATCCAGGGCAATAATCTCTGGGTGCCCCAGGAGGGGCCGAGCCTGAAGTACGAAAATTTGGCGCGGGATATGGGCGTGGAACTGGGTGGCTGGAGCTTCGGCGCGCAGTTTGGCGACCTGAATAACGATGGCTACCTGGATCTCTATCTCACCAACGGCTATATCTCCCTCAGCCGCACGGAGAGTTATTGGTATGACTTCTCCAGAGTCGCTGGTGGCAACAGCAAGATTATCGGCGACGCGGCCGATTGGCCTGCCTTCAATGGACGCAGCTTGTCGGGATATCAGCAGAAGAAAGTCTGGATCAATGATGGGGCGGCAAAATTTGTGGATGTAGCCCAGGCTGTCGGCGCGACCGATATCTATGACGGGCGCTCGGTTGCGTTGGCTGATCTGTGGAATCGCGGGGTACTCGATGTAGTCGTAGCCAACCAGCGTGGTCCCTTGCTGATTTACAAGAACACGGTGAACCCGCAGAATGAGTGGATCGAATTCTCGCTCGAAGGGTCCAGGAGCAACCGGAGTGCGATTGGTGCTCAGGTCACTCTTTATTGGAACGGGCAGCGAGCAAGTGCAGCACGTTTCCGGTGGCAGCGGGTTTGCGGCGCAGAACGATCGGCGACTGCATTTTGGGCTGGGCAAGAATCCGCAGATCGAGAAGGCAGTGATCCGTTGGCCATCGGGCAAAGTCCAGACCGTCGAGAATCTGGTCCCCGGAAAGCTCTACAATGTCAGGGAGGCCGAATGAGTCACGGCGTAAGTATCGGGCAACCGGTAAAGCGTGAGGCGGCGTGGAAGCGGTTCTTCAGCGCCTCCAACCGCTATCTCTCTCCTCTGCTGATCACCTCGTCCTGTTGGTAGGCCAGCTCTCCTACGGCATCCTCGAGAGTTACACCCGTACCTTGTTGGCCATTGGCGCCAGCCTGGTCGCCGAGCTGATTCTGTCGCGCATTTATTTGGGCAAGTGGCCAAACCTGGCAAGTGCCTACATCACCGGCATCAGCGTTGGCATTCTGGTGCGTTCCCCCGCCTTCTGGCCGTATGCTCTTTGCGCGCTGATTTCCATTACCTCAAAGTACGTATTGCGCGTCCATGATCGGCACATCTGGAACCCGTCCAACTTCGGCATCGTTGCCATGTTCATTCTGGCTTCCGGCACAGTGGCGGGATTGAGCATCCAGTGGGGCAACTTTGTCTGGCCGATGATCGTGATCTGGACGCTCGGTTCGGCCATTATCTGGCGTCTGCGGCGCTTTCATATCAGCGCGACGTACGTCGTGTCATTCCTGGCATTCGCGTTGCTGCGCAGCTGGATAACGGGCGACCCCTGGCGCTCGGAAATCTCTCCTATCACCGGACCCATGTATCAGTTGTTCATATTTTTCATGATCACCGATCCCAAAACCACCGTTCGTTCGAAGACCGGCCAGTGCGTGACGGTGTTTCTCGTCGCGGCAGTCGAGATGGTACTGCGCCTGCACCAGGCGGTCTACGCCCCTTTCTACGCCCTCTTCCTGGTGGGACCTGCGGCCATGCTTCTGGAAATGTGGATGGACTCGCGTCGTGCCCGTCTGCTGGTCGCCCATGCCTGAAAGTAAGGTACGTCGCTGTCTTTTTCTGTGTTTTCTCGGGATCCTGATTTCGAGCGCATCCGCGCAACGGCCTTCCGGCCCGATTCGTTTTGTCGATGCAACCGCCGCGTCTGGAATTTCTTTTCGTCACCATAGCGGTGCTTTTGGAAAGAAATACCTTCCCGAGACCATGGGCAGTGGCGTGTGTGTCCTGGACTACGACAACGACGGAGCGCAAGATATCCTGTTCGTGAACTCCATGGATTGGCCAGGTCATGGCTCATCCAAGTCTTATCCTGCCCTCTACCACAACAATGGCGATGGAACCTTCACCGACCGCACCAAGCAGGCTGGTTTGGCGGTTGAGATGTACGGAATGGGGTGCGCGGTCGGCGACTATGACAACGACGGCAAGGATGACATCTACATCACCGCAGTCGGGTCCAATCACCTGTTCCGCAATCTGGGCAATGGCCGCTTCGCGGATGTGACCACTCGGGCGGGAGTGGGTGGCAGCGGGTTTTCGAGCGGCGCCGTATGGTTTGACTACGACAACGACGGCAAGCTGGATTTGTTTGTGGCGCACTACGTGACTTGGTCAGCCGAGAAAGATCAGTTTTGTTCACTCGACACAAAGAACAAATCGTATTGCACGCCCCAGGTTTACCAGGGCGAGAGCGCCAGGCTTTACCACAATCGCGGCGACGGAACCTTTGAGGACGTTACCAGGCGCGCCGGTCTATACGATGCAACCAGCAAGTCTCTCGGCATTGCTCTGGTTGACTACGACGACGATGGCTGGCTCGATTTGCTGGTCACCAATGATACTCAGCCGAACAAGCTCTATCGCAACAACCACAACGGCACCTTCACGGATGTCGGCGTGCAGGCCGGTGTAGCCTACAGCGATGCCGGCGCAACCCGGGCAGGCATGGGGGTAGATAACGGAGACTATGAAAACTCAGGCCATCCCGGCTTGATCATTGGCAACTTCACCAATGAAGGCATGGCGCTCTACCACACCGACGGCTCAGGTTTGTATACGTCCGCATCCGAAGCGACGGGAATCGACCGCTGGTCATTGCAATCGCTGACCTTCAGTACTTTCTTTTTCGACTACGACCTGGACGGTCTGTTGGACCTACTGGCGGTGAACGGTCACGTGGCCGACGACATCAGCGTTACCCAACCGCATTTAAAGTACGCGGAGCCCGCCCTGGTATTTCGTAACCGGGGAAAGGGTCAGTTCGAAAACATGTCTACGCAATTAGGTCCCGCGCTGCAGCGGCCGATCGTGGGGCGCGGCGCTGCCTACGGGGACTTTGACAATGACGGCGATCTGGACCTGGTGATTACCGAGGCCAATGGCCCGGCGCGGCTGCTTCGTAACGAGAACGGCAATCAGAACGATATGCTCCGGGTAAAGCTGACCGGTACGCGTTCCAATCGCGATGGCATCGGGGCCAAGCTAACTGCTCCAGGTCGATAATCATCTTCAGTTATTGCGTATGGTGAAGACCGGCTCCGGCTATTTGTCGCAAAGTGAGTTACCCGTAACCTTCGGGTTGGGCAAGCCTGATCCAAGCAGAAGAATGCGTCTTACCATCGTGTGGCCCAGCGGGCATAAGGACGTTGTACCAAACATTCAGCCCAATCAAGCCATCACAGTGCAGGAAGGGAAGGGAATCCTCGCAGCGCACGCAATTGCATTCACAAGGCTTGCGCCTGCGAAGGCTTCTCGTTAAGGTGGTTCATCGCGGCATGAACGGTCACTCAGTTGGGCAGTTGCGTTCAGGAAAGGCGCACACGTGGCCCTGTCCAGTGCTGCGTGGCAGGATCCGGGTCGGGATGACAAAGGGGAGGGTAGCGCTTCCAGGGGGGATTGGCTAGTGGCTGAAAGAGTCGCTGGTCGTGTGGCGGCTGCCGAGATTGCGGGTCTTTCCATCCGATCTAACGGCCCCTCATAAAAGTCACCCACCCTCTAATTGTCATCCCGAGCGCAGCCGAGGGATCTGCGGTGCGCCCCGGCTCCCGCACAAAGGCCTCCGTTTCGTTAGTTCTCCCACAGAATCGTCATCCTGGGCGTAGCCCAGGGATCTGCGGTTTCCCTCAACGTTTCACTGAAGCCTGCGCAAAAAATCCAGCTCTCTCCAGCATGGCAATAATTTCTTCCCTGCTGGCTCCCAGTTTATCTGCGGCGTCGAACAAGTCTTCGGCACGTACGGGATATCTGTTACGACGCGCGGGATCGCCAAAGCCGCCCACATTGAAAGGCTCAATGAGCCGCCGAACGTCAGCCGCGAACGCTTCATCCTGTTTATACGCCCGCTCCAATAAGAGTTCGCGATGCCGGCCCAAACAACGGATGTCGATGCAACAGAAATCCCGGCGCCAACTCCGGCTTGCCCAGCCGGTGCGCGGTCTCAGCGAAGCTGACCGCAGCAAAATACAAGAGCGACACCGCGGTAAAAAACGAAAAGTCGCTCATGGTAGCGTACAAAGCGCCGATGAGCCGGCTGGCAGCGAGCAAGTCGCTGTCCGTTTCCTGCGCATAGTCTTGCAGCCGGGCCGCCAAGTCAGTCGAATCACGATGCTCGTGGATGATCTGCGCAAGCCGCTCTATCCCCGTGAGCGTGAGAGCGAAGCCAGTCGATAGCAGTGGGTCAACGAAACCGGCTGCAGAGGGAAGCATCGCCCATCGTCTTCCTGCCATGGTGCTACTGCGGAAGCTGACTGCGGGCATATGCCGGAACGGTTGGCACGTGGATGCCTGCTTGAAGTGTGATTGCAAACCAGGCAACCGGTCCAGAAGCCGCTGCCATGCCGGTTCGCCCTCGCTCAGCGCCAGTTCTTCCGCCACCCGGCGAGTGGCTGCGACCCCAGCGCTCGTCACACCATTGTTGAATCGCAGCACCCACACCCATCCGCCATCAAATACATGATGCACGGCGGCGTCATCCACCGGATAGGGAGGTGCATCTGCAGCAGTGCCGGTGCGCGCAACTCCCGTGAAGTGGCTGTATAAGGCCTCTGTAGCGGGGAACCCCGGCAGCGGAGACTCCTCCAGCCGCAAACTCCGGTGCAAAAACCCGCGTGGGCCAGTGGCATCGATCAGAAGCCCGGCATGGACGTGGAACGCCTCCTCGCCGGCGCGGCCCACCACGGTTGCACCATCCTCATCGAATTCCAGCGGTCTCGATCCGGACGCTCTCGAGGTAGTCGATTCCCAGCCTCTGCGCCTCCCTAACCAGGAAGTGGTCCACATCGGCCCGGAACCAATGGGTGTCGGCGATATCATCATGCGGGCTCGCCGCGACCAGCAGCTCATCTTCCTGGTGAAAGAAACTGAAGCCGCGCTTTAACCCACAGGCGATCTCCGGGTACGTGCGCTGCCAGCTTCCCCATTTTGCCAGTGGAGCAATTCGCGGCAGATCGTAGGTGGCGCTCAGCTTCTCCAGCAGGAGATTACTGAGCGGCGTGGTAGATTCCCCGATCGCCATGCGAGGATGACGGCCCTGCTCGAGCAGGACAACCGAAAGCCCAAGCTGGTGGACAATCATGGCCATCAGGCTACCGCCGAAGCCGGCGCCGACAACGGCAAGATCGAACTCGCGTTTCAACTCGCACCGCCGCAACGTGTGCACGGAATTCTATCGAGCACCACCTGCTCCAGATTCATCTGGCGCAGCCGGACTGTCCGTTGCGTGTGGCATTGCGCGCATGATTCGTGCAGCTCCCATAGATCCGCGAAGACCCTGCCCGCCTTGAGCCCTAAGCCGTACTCCATGGCGGATTCCAGGGTTGCCAAAGACGGAGGCACAAACTTGAGTGCTTCCATAGCCCCGTTTCCCGCGCGCGTTGGGATCAGGGTCGCAGCCGTGGCGCCAAGTTCCATGGCGAATGCCAAAGAGCGCTCAGCCCACTCCAGAGCATCCGCCGCCGGCATAAGCGGAGGCTGCACCAGGATAAAGACCCGAAGATCAATTCCATTGCGGCACAGAAAATTTGCCGCGGTCGAGAATTGATCGAGCGTCATGCGTTTATTCAATCCTGCGAGAACTTGCACGTGCGCCGTCTCCAGTCCCATGGCGATCTCGAGTTTGCCGCTAAGCAAGTCGCGAAAGCGCAGGCAGGCCTCCCCGGTGAGCACGGGATGGTTCTCAACAATCAATCTATCGAAGCGATTGGCGCGTTGTGCAATCGCGCCATAGTCCGCGGGAGGAATTGCCTGGGGGTCAAAAAAACTGCCGCTGTTATAGAGCTTGAGCTGGCGCGCCGGTGAAAGATTGAGAAGCGCGTGATCGATCTGAGCAGGGATAGACCCGACCGGTACCGTCTCGCTGAGCGTATTACGCCATAGGTCGCACATCAAACAGCGGAACGGGCATTCTCGATTGGTGAGAAAGACAGTGGCAACCGGTTCGACTGCGCCGCCAACGGCACACTCCTCTTCCACGAAATACTGATAAGGGAGATAAGGATCGCGGATCTCTCGCGCCGGGCGGCGGCTGAGTATCCAGGCATCACGCTCCGCCGTTTTGGCCGGATATCCGTTCATGAATACAGAGACAGAAACTTCTGGCGATACTCTGCCTCGCGAAAGGGCAGCGCAGAGTGCATGGTGGTCTCTGAAACTGCCCCGTGCTGGAAGCGCCGTTTAGGGAAGACCGGCATAGCGAAGCCGGTAACTGCCTTCACTCCCCGCGCCACGATCTCGCCCTTTAGCTGATAGAGCCGTTCCACATCGTAGTTGGTCAAATCAATGAACGGAATGCTTTCCGCGACCGCGATCAGCGATGGTTGCGTGAAGGGACTGAAGCCGCGAAAACCGAAGTGGTGAGCCGGAGCGTAGGTCCGGCTATAGGAGCGGCTCAGCCCACCGCTGTAAGTCAAGGAGTGTTTGATCTTGCCCACCCCCCATCCCTCCTGGTAAAGCATAGGGTTGTTGATGACGCTGCGAATGGTGAGTTCAGGATTTTGCTCGATGGGATAATCCTTGAGGTTTTCATCGCCGCCATCCCCGTCGATCAGGTAGCGCCAGGTGGGATAGCGCTGCCGCACTCCTCGGCATAACGCCATCGCCATGGTGGCTGATTGCACATCGAGCGCTTTGTAATCTTCCACCACGCGGATCGTCTCATCGACATTGAGCGACGACGCGTCCGCTGCGACCGGTTCCAGGAACAATCCCAGTCCGAGAGTCTCGAGAAAAGCGCGCGCCTGGCCAACATCAGGACCATCTCCGAGGTCGAGCACAAAGGCTTTGAGCCGCGCAGGACTCATCCCCAGCTTGAGCATGACGTGGTAGGTGGTAAGGAAGACGCTGCCGCTGTCGATGCCGCCTGAAAAGCATGCGCCCACTGGTTGATCTGCAGGCACGCGGACCAGCCACTGCTCGATCTCGCCGGCCAGCGCTCCGATGTAGGCTGCGCCAATCTGGTCGAGGTCGGTGCTCATCACTCCCTGGGCGGGAGTAAAGAAACGAGTGTAGACCGGATCGGGATCAGGGCAACCGATAAGCTGCAGTTCAACCACGTGATGCGCGGGAACCATCCTCGTATAGCTGGGGTGGAACTGACCTGAGAGTCCCTCCGCCTTGAGCCAGTTGTAAATTGTATCGATGCGCGCCGCGACAATCAGTACTGGACCTTCCTGACGTTTAGCCAGAAAGTAGCGCAGCGGGCGGTCAAGCGAGCGCGCCAGCCTCACCGTTTTGCCTTCGCGGGCAACCAGCGCAAACGAACCCGCGATCCGGCCCACCGCCTCTGCAGTCCCGTGCAAGACAATCTTTTTGGCTTCCTCGACAGAGAGGCGATAGATCTGGTTCGCTTCCAGCTCCGTGAGATCAACTACGCGCTCAATATACTGCTGCTGCATCGTTTCCTCGACCGTTATTTTCTCTTGGGTCAAGGATAGCGCAATCGACGATGCTCCGAACTTGGAGCGCTCAGTGTTTGAGCGGCGTGTCCCAGTGGAAAACCAACTCCAGAAAAGCAAGCTGAGCGTTGGGGCCCTGGGGATAGACGCTGCCGGGCACGCGCTTACCCCACACATAGGAATAAAACCCGCCGACGTCCAGATGAGGCGTGGCATGCCAGTCTGAACTGATATCGATAGCGCTGGTGAAAGAGTTAAATCCCCCGCTGGGATGCCCCGTGGAATCCGAATACCTTGTTATCGAATGCTCCGCCGCCCTGGTACCAGAGGTCTTTGGCTGAAGTAAGCTGCAGCCAGTACAGGTCACTGCGCAGTTCCCACTGGGGCTTTGGGCGATCGATGAACTGCACGAATTCGTCCGTGAGGTTCATCAGATTGAAGTAAGGGAACCGCGCATAGACGCGCGGGGTGGGCAGAAGCTCAAAAAAAGTGCCGTGCTTATTGTCCGAGGGGTTGTTGTCTCCGCTGCTGCGCCACCAACCGCCGCGCAGCCACGGTGTGCTTGCCACGTGCAGAAGCTGATACCCTCCCTCCACATCGGCGGCGCCCCGCGCGGTGGTACTGCTCTCCCCACTGGCCGTTTTGCAACGCTCCCCAGCCCACAAAGTCGAATTGTCCCGGACCCGCGGGAATGGCGGTCAGAAAGTCTCCACCGTAGGTGCCAATGCGAATGTTTTGATGGTCTGCCTGCCGCACCGGGAGCGGTCGGTTGTCCGTCTTGGTAATTCCTGTGCGGCCGTCGTGATAGCCAATGGCAAACACACGCCACAAGAAGCGGTTCTGCCAGTCGGACTTTGTGTAGGCAAGGTACTGCATATCCACGTTCAATTCCGGATTGCCGTTCATGTTGAAGACGCCTTGGTCGGAGCGTGCAGCCATTGCGGTTATGTCCCACGTACCTTGGCCGTAGTGAGCATCGATTCCATCGAAACTTCGTTGTGCATCGGTAAAGCCAAAGTTGCCCACCAGTCGTTGCGCCACCCGGTTTGGCTGCAGCCATGCCAGGGTCGGATTCTTCGGTTTCGTCTCCAGCCCCTCAAAAAATTCAAAGCGTCCGAGACGAATATTCTTGTCTCCGTCAAAGCTATAACGAGCGTATCCCTGTTTGAGAAAGGCCGCCGCGGGATAGGAATTGTTGCCGTTGGCAGCGTAATAAGCTGGCGCCCAGGCCCAGCTGCCCCTGTGCTGTAGAGGGGCTGACCGCAGTGTTGGGCGCGTCCAGAATCGTGGCTTGTGTGATCTCCACTCTCCAGTCCCAGCGGGCTATGGTCTGTGAAAGCCCAAAACGCAATAGTGATTCGCCGTAACCATAAGTGTTGTCTGGAGGGGCCTTGAACCAATCCCAGCCGAGACCTCGCCCCCGTTCATATACAAAAAAATGCACAGGATGCGGGCTGGGTGTCGATTGCGGCGTCTGGCCGCACAAAGCAACCGCGCTCGATAACAAGACAAAAAAGCAAATGGAACGACGCACACTTACCTCCAAAATGATTGCCCGGCATTTGTGGCAATTGATTTCTCAACTTTTATGTAAAAGATTTCTTTTTGAATAAGCGAGCGATCGCAAAGCGGTGCCTGCACCGGGGCTTGTCCATGGATAGGGATAGGAACTCTGTAGGATTTACAAACATCGGTGGCGCAAGCATCAAGGAATCAACGCCCGTGGTCAACCACCCTGGGGTTGGTATTCATCTCATCCCTGGGGTGGAGATTGTAAGAGCGGCGGTTTTGGGGGCTAGGCTGCGGCCCGGCGGGAGGGTTGCTGCCATTTACAAAAGCGGTAAAGCAGGAACGTTCCCAGGCGCGACAGATTCAGCAAAGAGCAATACAGGAGCGTCTTCAAAACCCCGCGCGGCCGGAGCCGCGAATAGATTGAGTTGAGGCACCACGCCGGCACTGTATAGACATCGCCCGCTCTCAAGATGCCGATGCGGTTCCTTATCGGCGACTCGTAAATCACTCGCTCAATCCCATAATTGAAGAACATCGCTATATCGAGAATCCTCCGGCTGTACATGGCTGCTCCTATCCAGGGGATTCTCTGCCGCTGACGAGACTCAATGAGCAGACGAGATGCTTCCACCGCATGTCGCAGTGCAGCGGTCACTCCGTTCGCGGTCATCGGATCCACCATGGCTGCAGCCTCTCCAGCGATAAGCCAGTTTGGTCCGGCGACCCGGCCATGCATGCGGCAAATGAACGATGTGACGGATGGGGCAATGGCCGGCACAGCCTGCAAGAGAGGCTCAAAGCGGGGGAACCGGCCTAGCTTCTCTCTCAGAATATCTTCCACGCTTTCCCCCTGTTGCCGTCCGGCCTTGATCGTTTCCCCAGTGGCTACATACCCCACGCTGATGGTGTTGGGGGTGATAGGTATTTCCCAAACCCATTCCATGTAGGGTGGCTTCACCCCGTCCGCATACAGCGTAGTTCCTTCAACCGGCGTATTAACCGGGAAATAGCCCCAGATGGCTACTTTCCGCGGACCTGCCTCGTAAGCCGGCAAATGGAAAGCCCGGGCGAGCAAGCTCGAACCACAGCCGGAAGCGTCGACATACCAGGGCGAAGAGATTGTCTTGCCGAGCTGTGTGCTAACCGCCTCCACTCGCCTCCCATTGGTTTCCACCGCGACCACCCGATCCTCAAGAAAAGTGACGCCGCGGCTGAGAACAATTTTCCGCAATAGACGGTTGAGTTGGATTCGATCGACATGCAAGGTACGCAGTTCCACGTTGAAAGGCGGCCGTCCTAACCACTCCCCGGGAATATAGCTTTGATCGCACCCGTCTCCTAGCTTCAAGGTGACGTGCCGCTTGTAAGTGGCAATCCTTTCTTCGATCAGCTGATTCATCGTCAAGCCCAGGTCTGCTAACAAGCCAGGTGCGGACCAGTCCAGCGACTCGCCAACCGCGTCGTTTTGGATTCCGCCGGCGTCGATACACAGAACTCGCAGTCCCGCCTTCGCCAGATGAATGCATGCAGCCATACCTGCCAGGCCGCCGCCAATGACGGTTACGTCATTCGCGGCAACAGGGGACTGCTGATCGAGCGTGCCTGTCTGTTGAATGACCTCGATCCTTTCGCTGAACGGACGTGCGCCAGCATACTGCCTGTGTGCCAGGCAGTTCGTCACGATTAAGGTGGGCGTCCACCTCAACCTTTTGGTTGAGGTACCCTCTGGATAATGGCGCTAGAATCCGATTGCGCATATCAGGACTGGATTCAACACAGGAAAGAAAGAGGTCGAGAGGCTTGATTGTTCGTCTTCGCCCGATCGTGCTCATCGCAGTCCTGCTGCTTCTCTGGCAAGTTGCCGTTACCCGGCGCCCGATTCATATTTTGCCCACACCTTGGGGAGTCGTCGAAGGTATTGGCGATCTCCTGCAGCACGGGCTGCTGTTGAAGTATGTCGTGGCTTCGCTCTTCCGCGTCACCTGGGGTTTCCTGCTGGGCGTCGTTCTTGCTGTTCCCTTGGGACTCATCATCGGCTGGAACCGCAGGCTAGAGATGGCATTCAATCCACTGGTTCAGATCCTTCGCCCTATCTCTCCTCTAGCGTGGATTCCCCTGGCAATTCTCTGGTTCGGTGTGGGCGACCTCTCCGCCATCTTCCTCATCTTCCTGGGTTGCTTCTTTCCGCTGCTCCTGACTTCTATTAACGCGGTGCGCGGCATCCCGGCGGTATATCTCAATGCCGGCCGCAACTTCGGTCTTAGCCAGGCTGCCTTAGTGTCTCGGGTCCTCTTTCCTGCGGTGATTCCACAGTTGCTGGTCGGCATGCGCATTACCCTGGGAGTTGCCTGGCTGGTGGTGGTTGCGGCGGAGATGATCGCGGTCAACTCCGGGCTGGGCTTTCTCATCGTCGACGCTCGAAACGCCGGCAATCGCTATGACCTCGTGGTCGCCGGAATGGTCATCATCGGCCTGATTGGCTTGCTTTTGGATATGGGGATGCGATCTCTGGAACATGTGAAGTCGCTTCGCTGGAGTTATTCGGAGGATTAGTTGGGAAAGTTGAAGTTACAGGCGGAGCACATCCACACCGTGTTCACCCGCGACGGGGAAACTACGGCTGTGCTCAATGACATCAACCTTGATGTCATCGAGGGGGAATTCGTCTGCCTGCTCGGACCTTCCGGCTGCGGCAAGTCGACACTGCTAAGCACCATGGCCGGTTTTCTTTCCCCCACCAGCGGAGCGATAAAGATCGATGGGCAGGCAGTGCAAGGTCCAGACCCTCGCCGCATCTTCGTCTTTCAGGAGCGTGGCGTTTTTCCCTGGCTCACCGTCGAAGGAAATATCGGCTTCGGTCTGTTCCACCTGGGGCGCTCAGAACGGCAGCAGCGCGTCGCCCGCTACGTCAAAATGGTTGGGCTGGAGGGCTTCGAGAAGGCCTATCCAGCCGCGCTCTCCGGGGGTATGAAGCAGAGACTCGAGGTGGCGCGCGCATTGGCCGTCAACCCGGACATGCTCTTTCTCGATGAACCCTTCGGCGCCCTCGACTCCATCACCCGGCTTATCATGCGTGGAGAGCTGCTGCGCATCTGGGAGGCCGAGCGCAAGACCATTATCTTCGTGACTCACGATATCGATGAAGCGGTCCAGCTTGCCGACCGGGTGGTGGTGATGAGTGCCCGCCCCGCCACCATCCAGCAGATTGTAACCATTGATATCCCACACCCACGCGACATCAGCTCGGCGCGCTACCTGGAACTTCGCGACGGCATCTTTCAACAGATCGGTTTGGCCCACAGAATATGAATTCGCTCGCAGAACCGAGAAGATGGGAAAAATTCTTCTGGCCAGTGCTGGCCTGCACCCTCCTTCTCGCGTTGTGGCACTACTCCGTCGTCTGGACCGCGACCAGGGTCTTTCCCTCGCCGCTCGATGTTAAAAAGGGAATCGCTGAGCTGATTCGGAAGCAGCTGTTGTGGCGTGACATCATCGATTCCCTGCGCCGCGTAGCTATCGGCTTCGGCGCCGCTGCCGTCATCGGTATTCCCCTGGGACTGACGTTGGGATGGTATCCGGCAGCCAACCAGGTGGTGAACCCGGTGTTGCAGATCCTCCGCCCCATCAGTCCCATCGCCTGGATTCCTATCGCCATCATCCTGCTCGGTGTGGGCGACAACGCAGCCACCTCACTTATCTTTCTGGGAGCGCTTTTTCCCATCATCGTGGCCTGTGTCGACGGCGTATCCAATGTGCCCTCTGTCTTCCGCCTCGCCGGGCGCAACTTTGGTCTCAGCCCGGCTCGCCTGCTTACCCAGGTTGTCTTCCCGGCCGCACTGCCAAAGATCATTGTCGGTTTGCGCATTGCCCTCGGCATCGCCTGGCTGGTCGTTGTCGCCGCCGAAATGATTGCCGTCGATTCCGGCCTAGGTTACCTGGTCATCGATTCACGCAATTCGGGCAAGCGTTACGACCTGGTGGTGGCCGCGATGTTGATCATTGGCTTGATTGGGCTCATCCTCGATACCTGCTTCCGCCGCCTGGAAAAAATCAAATCCGTTCGATGGGGATTTCGCGATGACTCTTAAAAGCAAGGCCGCGTTGTGGGTGGTCGGATGGCTGGTCCTTATCACCGGACTGCACGCCTGGCTGAATGTAAATTGGGCGGCTGTGCTGAATGACTATCGCCCGCTTGCGCAGCGAAAAATCACAGTTGCCTACCTCCCCGTCACCTGCCAGCTCACTTGCCCGGTAACGGACTACATCTCCAAGTACTCTTTGTCGGGCGAAATGTTTCTCCCCAAGATGTTCCAGGGCTTTCCGGAGATGAAAGAAGCGCTGATCTCGAACCGGGTGCAGGCCGCATTCGTGGTTGCACCTTTGGCGATTGCTCTTGTTTCCCAGGGCGTTCCTATCAAAGTCGTATACCTGGGGCACCGTTACGGCAGCGCGGTCGTCGTGCGCAAGGACGGCCCCATCAAGACCTTTGCCGATATGCGCGGCCGCACCATCGCCATTCCCAGCCGCTTTTCCGATGAGCGCCTGCTCCTGTTCCGCGCCATGAAGGTATGGGGAATCAAGCCCGGCGAGATCAAGATGGTCGAGATGGCGCCGCCCGATGTTTCCGAGCGCGCTCGCTGCCCATGCCATCGACGCCTTTGTCATGGGGGAGCCCTTTCCATCGCAAGCAGAAATTGGCGGCTTTGGACGAGTCCTCTTTCAGGCCCGCGAGTATTGGCCGGACTATATGTCCTGCATTCTCGTCGTGCGCCAGGACCTCATTGACAAACGTCCAGAGGTCGTTCAGACGCTGGTGGATGGAATTGCCCGTTCGGGGCTCTGGTTGGATACCAGCAAGCCCCACCGTGAGGACGCCGCGGATTTTGTGGGCCGTTTCTATTACAACCAGAAACCCGCGCTGCTGCGCTGGGCCCTGACCAAGCCGATGGACCGGGTCACGTATAGTCCCTTGGCCCCACGCAAGGCGGACTTCGATATGGTGCGCGATTTGATGATAGAAACCGGGGTCTTGAATAAGAAAATCGAGTTCAGTGACTACACCGACACCCGCTTCTCTGACCAAGCCAGTATCCAGACACCCTGGAGATATGAACCCGGCACAGCCACAGCCCGGTAAGGAGGTAATGAAAATGTTTCGCAGACGGTTTCTTCAATTAGTGACCATGGCCAGTGTTGGCACTCTGGCTCCGCTCGAAGTCATGTCAGCGGGAGCGAGCCAGACCGTGATCTATTTCGTGAAGGGATTCAGTTGCATCACCTGCGCCACCGGCCTCGATACCATGCTTGGGCAACAAAAGGGGATTACTTCGAGCAAATCAACCTACCCGGAAGGCAAAGTGACGGTCAGCTTCGATCCCCACCAGATCAGCGAGCAGGCCATCATCGCCTTCATCACCGATCTGGGCTTCACCGTGCAACTTGAAGCGAAAGGCTGAGACATGTCCCAGGGAAGAAATTATTCGCAGTTGGCCGGCACGCTGGCCGCATCGCTGGATCTTCGGCAGTCACCGGTAGCGATTTCCTTCGCGGAATCTTTGCCTGCCGGCGTGAAAAGCCACGCCGGGCGTGTTCCGGCAGGATGCAGGTTCTGGGAAGACGGAGCGGCCGCAGCATTTGCGACATCCGCCTCCGACCACAGCCTCTGTGCGATTGGTGTTTATACGCACAATCTTCAAACCTCTCCGGCTCAGCAGACTGACTTGATGGATGCTCTCAAGGTGTTCGGCGACCTCGACTACGTTAGACAGGAAGATCTGGCGTTGATTCCCGTTCTTGGATCGCAGCCCGCATACGTTGTGTATGCGCCTTTGGCAGATACTCCGCTGCCACCGGACGTAGTGCTACTGTTTGTAAACGCCAATCAAACCCTCATTCTTTCGGAGGCAACGCAGCAGGTGGAAAACCAAAATGCCCCAGCCATGGGGCGGCCGGCCTGCGCGATCGTCCCCCAGGTCATGAACACCGGTCGGGCGGCGTTAAGTTTGGGATGTTGCGGGGCGCGAGCTTATCTGGACGTGCTCACCGACGATGTGGCCGTTTTTGCGATTCCGGGAAGCAAACTCGAGGCCTATGCGCGGCGGATCGAGGCCCTGGCCCAAGCGAACGGTGTCCTTTCAAAATTCCACAATCTCCGCCGTCACGCCATTGCCGCCGGGGGAACGCCCACAATCAAGGACTCCCTGGCCGCCCTGGCGCCCTAGCGCCACAGGGAAATCCCGCAAGTCCGTCTCAAAGCTGAACCCAGTAGGAACTGGACGGGTGTCCCTTTCCGGACGTCGTGTCGGCTCTGTCCATCCCCCTCCACCACTGCCCAGGTGCAGCACCACCCTCCACTTTGTCATCCCGACCGAAGTGGAGGGACCTGCAGTTTGCGTTGATGGGGAAACGCAACCGAAGGTCACCCGCTCGTGTCACACTCGCTGCGCCCGTCCAATTGGGTTCTGGGAGGGCCGCGGACCACCCTCTCCCTATCCCAGCCCCAATATTCTCCCGATTTTAATCGCCTGGCCCAACCTTGCCTCCAGGGTCAGCCCAAGTCTGAGAGAATTTCTGGAAGAGAAGATCCAAAGTGCTGGTGGGGCATCAAACCTGCTGAGTTAGATCAGAGAAGAGGAGCAATGCCATGGCAACTGCGCTGAAAGTGCAGTCTCTCACCCAACGAGCAGCCTGGAAGGCGCTCGAAACTCATTACGAACAAGTTCGCAATGTTCCTTTGCGCTCGCTGTTTTCCGACGATCCTGGACGTGCGGCCCGCTTTTCGATCGAGGCCGCCGGACTTTTTCTCGACTATTCGAAGAACCGTATCACCCAGGAGACGCGCAACCTCCTCATCCAGCTGGCCCAGGAATCCGGCCTGCGGGAGCGCATCGACGCCATGTTTCGCGGGGACAAGATCAACATCACCGAGAAGCGGGCAGTGCTGCACGTCGCCCTGCGCGCGCCGAAAGGGGAGGCCATCTTTGTCGATGGCCAGGATGTGGTTCCAGAAGTCCATGCAGTGCTCGACAAAATGGCCGCCTTCTCCGACCGCGTGCGCAAAGGCGACTGGAAAGGCCATACCGGCAAGCGCATTCGCAACGTGATCAACATCGGTATCGGAGGCTCAGACCTCGGCCCGGTGATGGCCTATGAGGCGCTCAAATACTACAGCGACCGATCGATGGTCTTTCGCTTTGTCTCGAATGTTGACGGCACGGACTTCGCCGAAGCGGTGGTTGATCTGGATCCAGCGGAGACCCTGTTCATCATCTCCTCCAAGACCTTCACCACGCTCGAGACCATGACCAATGCGCACTCGGCTCGCGATTGGGCGCTGGCGGGTCTGAAGGACGAGGCTGCGGTCGCAAAGCATTTTGTCGCCGTCTCCACCAATGGTGCTGAGGTCAAGAAATTCGGCATCGACACGGCCAATATGTTCGGCTTCTGGGATTGGGTCGGCGGCCGCTACTCCATGGACTCCGCCATCGGCCTCTCCACCATGCTGGCCATCGGCCCGGCAAATTTCAGGGCTATGCTCGACGGCTTCCACCAGATGGACGAGCATTTCCGGACTGCTCCCTTCGAGAGCAATCTGCCCGTGATCTTGGGCCTGCTCAGCGTCTGGTACAACGACTTCTTTGGCGCGCAGACCGTGGCAGTATTGCCGTATGAGCAATATCTAAAGCGCTTTCCCGCCTACCTGCAGCAGCTCACCATGGAAAGCAACGGGAAACACGTCACCCTGGAAGGCGAGCGGGTCGATTACAACACCGGTCCCATTTACTGGGGCGAGCCGGGCACCAACGGGCAGCACTCGTTCTACCAATTGATCCACCAGGGCACCAGGCTGATTCCCTGTGACTTCATCGGTTTTGAGAAGACCCTCAATCCCCTTGGACGGCACCATGACATGCTCCTGGCCAATGTCTTTGCCCAAGCCGAGGCCCTGGCTTTCGGAAAGACACCGGAGCAGGTAAAAGCCGAGGGAACACCGGATTGGCTGGTTCCGCATCGCGTCTTCGAGGGCAACCGCCCGTCGAACGTCATCCTGGCGGATAAGCTCACACCAGAAACGCTGGGCAAGCTGGTCGCGCTCTACGAGCACTCGGTATTTACGCAGGGCACCGTTTGGCAGATCGATTCGTTCGATCAATGGGGTGTCGAGTTGGGTAAGGTGCTGGCCCAGCACATCATCGCCGAGATTGAGGCCCCGGATGATGCGGGGCTGAAGCATGATACTTCCACCAACAACCTTATCCGCCGCTACCGCAAGCTAAAGTAAGCGTGCGTAATTGACGAAGAACATATAACCGAAAGAGGAGCGATTCGATGCAATTAGGAATGGTGGGTCTGGGTAGAATGGGCTCCAACATGGTCAAGCGCTTGCTAAACAACGGTCACACCGCCGTGGTGTACGACCGGTCAGCGCAGGTGGTTCAGGATCTGGAAAAGCAAAAAGCCGTGGGCGCCTCTTCGCTCGCGGACATGGTAAGCAAGCTTTCCAAGCCGCGCGCCATCTGGCTGATGATTCCCGCCGCAGTGGTGGACCAAACCATCGCCGAAATTGCGCCCCACCTGGAGTCCGGCGACATTTTGATTGATGGTGGTAATTCCTATTACATCGACGACATCCGCCGCAGTGGACAGCTTGCGCCTAAGGGAATTCAATATGTCGACGTGGGCACCAGCGGCGGTGTGTGGGGCCTGGAACGAGGCTACTGCCTCATGATCGGCGGCCCCACCGCCGTGGTTGAGCATTTGGATCCGATTTTCAAAACCATCGCTCCTGGCGTTGGCGATATTCCCCGCACCCCCGGACGGGACAAAGTAGGTGGCACGGCGGAAGAAGGATACCTCCATTGCGGGCCCAGCGGCGCCGGCCACTTCGTCAAGATGGTGCACAACGGCATGGAGTACGGCATCATGGCGGCCTACGCCGAGGGCCTCAATATCCTGCACCACGCCAATGTGGGCAAGAAGACCGGGGAGATCGATGCCGAAACCACGCCGCTACGTGATCCTCAGGACTATCAATTTGACTTCAACCTGTCGGATGTAGCGGAAGTATGGCGGCGGGGCAGCGTGATCTCCTCTTGGTTGCTGGACCTGACCGCGGCAGCTTTGACCAAGAGCCCTGCCTTATCGGAGTTCGCCGGTCACGTCTCCGATTCCGGCGAGGGGCGTTGGACCATCAAGGCGGCCATTGACGAAGGCGTGCCTGCGCCGGTGCTCACGGCAGCGCTCTACGAACGCTTCAGTTCCCGCGGTGAAGCCGATTTCGCCGACAAACTACTCTCCGCCATGCGCTTCGAATTTGGAGGTCACGTCGAAAAGAAGCCAGGTAGCTAGACTGGTGCTCGCTTTTCGATTTGTTCTGTGAGGACGCTAGCGTTTGCCTCGTACGTCGCCGCTGTTCCGCTGTGCCCTTCTCCTCGCGCTCCTGATGGTCGCGGCCCTTCCGGCCGCGATCGCTCAGGCTCCTTAGCGCACCATCGGCTGCATGACCGATTCCAGAGCTGTTGATTCCAGCCAGGCATTGAAATTGCCTAGTCGACTGGTTCCACCGGAAGCTGCGAGCCGTCGCCGGGCTTCAGGCGCTCGTAGACGCTTCCCGATGCAACGCGCGTAGCCGCCATCTCGAAGAACCGTGCGCGCAGACAATGCTTCCAGACAAAAATTTCTGTGCACGGCTCGATCGGCTCGCAGTATCTTCTGAGCAACAAAGAGGATCCGCCAACAAAATGGATCAGCTCTTGCTTGTGTCCAATCTCATGCTCCAGCATGAAGGCTCGCATCACGGCGGAAATCGATTCCTTCTTGTAGTTCATGTCGTTCATCTGCAGGTCTACATAGGTCACGCCGTTGCGGCGCCAGCCGGTCAGCAGGCTCAACCACTGCCCATCCGGCAAGCGCAGGCCCATGGAAAAAAAATCAGAGTTGGCCCGCAGCAAGCGATAGCGGGCGTGAAGGAACTTGGTCGCACGATGCGGCATCGACTTAGCTTCCAACGCCAACATCACTTCCATCGCCTTATCCGGATCCAGCGCAGGTAAAAATTCAACCTTCGCGCTTTTTTCCAACTGCTGGCGCTTGCCCGCAAGGCTACGCCGGGTGCGCGGTCCCAGCCGTGCCAGCATGCCTTCGTAAGTGCTTTCCAGGGGCAGTTTGTGTTGCACAAGCGTTCCGCTGAATCGGCGAAAGTTGCTTGCCGGTCCCATGACTTCCAGGCATGCATCGAGAGAAGCTTTGACGCTGAGGCTCACGCCGTGAATACGCCGCTGTTTCAGCAGTGCCGCGGTGGCCAGTTGCACGTAGTGCACCCGGTATGATTCAGGGCCGGCCACCAGACTTTCCCCCATGTAATCCCCGCCGCGGAAGAGCCCCAACCCAACGCCCAGCCTGGTGTGCTCATAAAACAGGACACAGGCTTCGAGTTCCTGCTCCCGGCGAATCAGAACCGCCGCACATCGTCTGTTTGCCAGGGTATTTGCGGCGATGAAGTATTCCGGTTCAGTGGTCAGATCATCTTCCTGCCCACAACGCCGGCGGAGCTCGCGAATCTCGGCCAAGTGGGAGTGCAGTTCCCGGTTGCCGATTACCAGCTGGGGGATTCTCGCGCTGTCATCAAACCGGGGGACGGCTCCCACATCGATGCCGCTTACGGCGACATCCAACCGTCGACTGTTACCGCTGGAGTTTGCCTTGTTGCTCCCGGGGATCGGAGACGGCTGCGCCATGCTGTTCGCGTTCGTGGTCATCAGGAATATAGCACCGCGTAATCCATGGTCACGCCATGAATTTCTGCCCCTTTCAGGGGATTCGGCAGGCAAATCGATTCAGGGGCTTGTGACTGGAGTGATCTTACGGCAAGCGTTGGAATAGAACGAATGCGCACCGCCAGTACCGGCGTGGAAAACCGGGAATCGTACTGTGATTGCACTTTTTTGGGTCGCTTCCGCCAAAGTGTACAGCGGACCTAAACGATTGGCCACATTTCTCATAAGCACGCCCGGTATTCAAGTAGGTTACCGACGACACGCAAAAGCGCAGCCGAGAGAATCTGCCCATCCCTCGGTGTGGGGATCAATTCCGAACATGACGTGAGCGCCGCAGGCGCGGTACTAAACCTCGGCCTGCTCGCACCTGAGTCATCCCAAAGGCAAGGAAGGAGTCCCGCCCAGGCTTAGCGAGCGGAAGGAGTCGACGGATCGCTCTGACGGTAGTAAAGCGCAGCGAACCAGAACATCGCTACCAGCAATCCATCGCAACCCAGACTCGTCCAGGCGGCTCCGCGCCAGGAATACCGCGGCAGGATAACCAGGTTGAGCGCAATGTTGATCACCGCCGCCAGTACCTGGATTGCCATGCGCGTGCGTTGCAGTCCCGCGCCCGAAAGCGCATCCGCCAGGAAGGAGTGGATGCAGCGCAGGAAGGGAATCAGCGCCAGCCAGCGGACTGCCGGAACCACAGCATCGTACTTGGGTCCCAGAATATGGGGCAGGATCGGCGCCAGCAACCATAGTCCGGCAGAGGCCGCAGAACCGTAAACGGCGGTTTTAGCCATCAGGGCCAGCGCGTAAGCATAGGTTGCGCCGATGCCATCCACCCCCTTGCGGAAGAAGCGCGGGTAGGCGGCCGCAGCCAGCGAGCGGATGGGGGTCATGCTTACGTCGATCACCCGATAGGCTGCGGCGTATACGCCAGTGGAAGCAAGATCCGCCAGCTTGCTCAGCATGATCTTGTCAATGTCGTTATAGACCGTAGTGGCTGAACCGGCGATCGAGAAAAACACTCCTTCCGCGGCATCTTCCCGCAACGCAGCCAGATCAGTCTCTGGCCATCCCCACAACTGCGAACCGCGGGCAATGGCATAGATCGTTCCCAGCAGGGTAGTGAGCAGATAGACCAGCACCCAGCGATTGAGCGTCACCCGGTGCACCGTCGCCATCAGACCCGCGATGCCGGCCAGCCGCAACAGGCTGACGACAACGTTTTGCATGGACGTCTGCTTCATCCGGTCCGAGGCAGTAAAGCCGAATGCGGCCAATTCGGTCACTTTCATCAGCACCATATCTGCAAGACAAACCAGCAGGACGGCAAAAGGCGCTGTCTTCAGGCGCAGGAGCAAGCTGAGCCCCACCGCGACCGCCGCGAGCATGGCGCCGGAAATGACGGTGAGCAGGATTCCGTTGCCCCAGCAGATGGCCGCCGCCCGCTTGCCGGAACGCACATTCTTGATAAAGAGGTTTGGTGTGCCCAAGCCGGAGAAGGGTCCGAGCAGAGCGGCCATGGCCACCACGGTCACGAACCCGCCATAGGCATCCGGGCCCAGCGCCCGGGCGACGAGAACAAAATAGGCGGCCTGAATGACCAGCCTGAAACCCTGGCCGATGGAGAGGTGAGCCGTGTCCCGGAGCAGGCCGCGGGTCTTCATGCGCGCCGATAGGTCCACAGGCAGATCTCCATTTTTGCCGGGTCAATGCCACTATAAGCTCCGGCCACGCCACCCACTGCTGCGGTGCAAAAATCACGGAGACCGGCAAATCCTTTATGCTTTGGCCTGACGCGAAAAGGAGTGACCCCGCTTGTTCTGTCGCTGTCTCGTTGTGCTGTTGCTGCTGCTTGCCCCAGGATATTCCCAGAGCACTCCCCCCTCACCGGCCCCGCAAGAATCGCAACCGCAGGCCATGGGCGTAACTACGGGAGGAACCCATGCGCCGGTGCTCGACTCCGAGCAGCGCCCCATCACCGCCGGCGGCTTTGTGAAGAGCGGTCCGGTGATCTTTGAGGATATCGCCGCGAAAGCCGGGCTTACGGTCTGGCATCACACCATGGGAACTCCGCAGAAGCAATTCATCCTGGAAGCGCCGGGGTCGGGCGTGGCGCTGCTCGACTACGACAAGGACGGATGGCTCGACATCTACATGGTCAACGGCTCGACCTACGACGCGCTATCGGGCAAGGCGGCTTCTCCCCACGCGGCCCTCTTCCACAACAACCATGACGGCACCTTCACCGACGTGGCGGCCAAGGCCGGGGTGACCAATGACCGCTGGGGCTTTGGAGTAGCCGTAGGCGACTACGACAACGATGGCTGGCCCGACCTATTCGTCGCCAACTTCGGCAAGAACCGTCTCTATCACAACAACCACGATGGCACCTTCACCGACATGGGAGAGAAGGCAGGGGTGCAATTAGGCGGCTGGTCGAGCGGCCCCACCTTTGGTGACTACGACGGCGACGGAAGGCTCGATCTATTCGTCTCCGGCTATGTGCACTACGATCAGGACAAACCGCCGACGCTCGATGGGAGCACGGTGGCCACAAACTTCTGCCAGTTCCGTGGGGTCAGCGTGATGTGCGGTCCGCGCGGGCTGAAGGGAGAACACGACCATCTCTTCCATAACAACGGCGACGGCACCTTCACCGACGTCAGCCTGAAGGCCGGGGTGAGCGATCCCAATGGCTACTACGGTTTCACCTCCGTCTTCGCGGACCTGAACAACGACGGCAAAGTCGATCTGCTGGTGGCCGACGACTCCACCCCCAACTACCTGTACATCAACAAAGGCAACGGCACCTTCGAAGACGACAGCTACGCCTCGGGATATGCGCTCAACGAGAATGGCCGCGAGACCGCATCCATGGGGGTGGCAGTCGGCGATTATCAGAACAACGGCCGGCTGGGGCTTTTCAACACCACTTTTTCTGACGACTACGACGTGCTCTACCGCAACGACGGCGATGCCAACTTTACCGATGACAGCTACGCCGCCGGGGTGGCCGAGCCGACCGTGCCCTTCCTGGGTTGGGCTACCGAGTTCATCGATTACGACAACGACGGCTGGAAAGACTTGTTTATCGCCAATGGCCATGTCTACCCGCTGGTAGACAAAAACAACTGGGGCACAACGTACGCCGAGCGGCCGCTGTTGTTCCACAACCAGAAGGGCAAGAAGTTTGAGTTGATGCCGGCGGTCGAGGGCTCCGGGCTGGCGCTGGTGATCCCGGCGCGTGGAGCGGCCTTTGGCGATCTCTTCAATGATGGCCGCATCGACGTGGTGATCAATAACATGGACAGCACGCCCACTCTCTTGCGCAACGTCGACCCCGACCATCACCACTGGGTGGAGCTAAGCCTGGTGGGTGGAGCAAAGGGTCCGAGAGATGCGGTGGGAGCGGCGGTCTACCTTACCGCCGGTGGTCTGCGGCAGAGAGCCGACGTGCTAAGCGGGGGCAGCTTTGTTTCCTCTAACGATCCCCGGGTACACTTTGGCCTGGGCGACAGCGACAAAGTCGACGCGGTGGAGATTCACTGGCCAGGCGGTCCTACGGAAAAGGTGAACCTGCCCGGAGTAGACAAGATTTTTACCGTGGAAGAGGGTAAGGGCGTCATCGGGCAGCGCAGCAAGTAACGGGCTCCGTCGAGGAAGCATGAACGACCAGAACATGCAGTTTCCCCATCGCCGCTTCGATCCTCTACGCGGCCGCTGGGTGCTGGTTTCCCCACACCGCACGCAACGCCCCTGGCAGGGCGAGGTCAGCCGGACGGACACCAAGCCTCCCGTGCATTACGACCCGGAGTGCTATCTTTGCCCCGGCAACGTGCGCGCCGGCGGCCAGCACAACCCGCAATACACCGGCATCTTTGCCTTTGTGAACGACTACGCGGCGCTGCTGCCCGATTCACCCGCCGTGGTGGCGGAGACAGGCAATGGGTTGCTGCGGGCGGAGAGCGAGCGCGGTGTCTGCCGCGTCTTGTGCTTCCATCCGGACCATAGTCTGACTCTGGCAGGCATGGACGTGGCCGACATCGTTCGCGTGGTGGAAGCCTGGACGGCGGAGTTTGTTGAGTTGGGCGCTCGCCCAGAGATCCGTCACGTGCAGATCTTCGAGAACCGCGGCGCGATGATGGGAGCGAGCAATCCCCATCCCCATGGCCAAATCTGGGCCACCGAGCATATTCCCGACGAGCCTCTGGCCGAGCTGGCCAACCAACGCGAATATAGCCGGCAGCACGATTCCTGCCTGCTATGCGACACCCTCAAAATCGAACTGGAGCAGCGCCAGCGCATCGTCTGCGAAAACCAGGAATTCGTGGTGCTGGTGCCATTTTGGGCGGTCTGGCCGTTTGAGACCCTGCTGCTCAGCCGCGCTCATCTGGGAAGCATGGATGCATTCAGCTCCGCGCAGCAACACGGGCTGGCGGATATCCTCAAGCAGTTGACCATGCGTTACGACCGTTTGTTCGCCACTAGTTTCCCCTACACCATGGGCTTTCATCAGCGTCCAACAGATGGGGAGGCGCATCCGGAATGGCATTTTCATGGTCATTTCTACCCCCCGTTGCTGCGCTCGGCAACGGTGCGCAAATTCATGGTTGGGTTTGAAATGTTGGGTATGCCGCAAAGAGACATAACTCCCGAAACCGCCGCCGAACGGCTGCGCTCGGCCGGTGGGTAGCAATGCGTCTCTTTCGCCTGTTGGCTGGGCTACCCCTTTTCCTGTCGCTTTGTTTAGCCGCCCAAAACCCTGCGCCGGTAATTACCGTCGACCACGGGCCGAATGCAGCCGCGCAGCAAGCCAAGCCCTACGTTGTGATGGTCTCGCTCGACGGCTTCCGCTACGACTACGCCAAAAAGTATCGCGCCAAGCATCTGCTGGCCCTGGGTGCAGAGGGTGCAATCGCCAGCCAGGGAATGATCCCCGCCTATCCTTCCTTCACCTTTCCCAACCACTACACCCTGGTCACCGGCCTTTATCCGGAACACCACGGGATCGTAGCCAACAACTTTTATGATCCCATCCGCAAGCAGCGTTACGCCAACAGCGATCCGGCCAATACCAGCGACGGAAGTTGGTACGGCGGGACCCCGCTATGGGTGCTGGCGGAAAAGCAGGGCATGCGCAGCGCATGCTTTTTCTGGCCCGGCTCGGAGGCGGAAATTGATGGTGGCCGGCCCACCTACTACCTCAAGTTCGACGACCACTTTCCCGATGCCAAAAGGATCGAGCAGGTCGTGGCCTGGCTGCGCATGCCGGTCGAGCAGCGTCCGCACTTCATCACCCTTTATTACTCCAACGTCGATCATGCCGGGCATCAATACGGCCCGGAAAGCCCCCAGACTGCGGCGGCAGTCGAGCACGTCGATCAGTTGGTAGGCGATTTATGGGCGCAGCTTAGCCGGCTGCAGCTGCCGGTCGACCTGTTTGTGGTTTCCGACCACGGGATGGAGCAGGAGCAGGGACCCTGGATCGACCTGGACAAGTACACCGACCTGTCAAACTTCGCCACGGTAGGATCGCTGCTTTATGCCAACTCCGAGGCCGCAGCGGAAAAGGCCTACCAGGAATTGAAGATCAAGAGTGATGCTTTTACCGTATATCGGCGCAAGCGGGTTCCGGCGGCCTTCGAGTACGACGACAATCCCCGCGAGGGCGATCCAGTCGTCGTGGCCAACGGGCCTTATGCCATTCGCGCCCATGGTCCTGCCAATGGTGCGCCGGATAAGCCGCCGGAGGCGGGCGTGCATGGCTACGACCCGCGGGCGATGAAGTCCATGCGCGCCCTCTTCATCGCCGTGGGCCCCGACATTCGTCCCGGTTCCACCCTTGAACCCTTTGAGAATGTGAATGTATTTCCGCTGCTGGCGAGCATCCTGGGATTGGACGCCCCTAAAGTCGACGGCAAACTGCACGTGCTCTCAAAGATCCTGAAAAACCCACCCGCAGAAGACGCCCCCTAGCTGGAGCTTCTTACAGGTTGGAGAAAGACTTCTCAAACTCCCACAGAATTGTCGTCCTGAGCGAAGCGCCTAGCAGATTTGTCGCGTGATACAGCGCGTGTGGCGCGGAGTCGAAGGACCTCGGCGGCGCTTAACTTACCAGTCTGCTCGGAGCTTTTCAACCACCGGGCCCACCACATTAGGCCGCTGAGGAGTCGATTTCCTTCCAAAAAGCCCGTACCCATCCAGAACGCGAATCCTGAGAGGTGCTTCCTCATCTACCTGTTAGTCATGAAGCAAACAAACCCAACCTTGTCCGATACTCTCTTGCTCGACAATCCCATCTGGCATGCCCTATCCACGGAGCAGAGCGCATTGGCCCTGGGCAACGGCCTCGCCAGGCGCTTCCCCAGCGATGTGGCCCCATTTGGAGGTCTCATCGATCAATCTGCGGCCGCTTACGACGCATTGGAGGAAATACTACCGGGGGCGGTCACCGCCCTGGCTCTCAGCGCCGAGCCAGTCCTGCCGCCCGATTGGGAAATGGTACAGCGAGGAGAGATGTACCAGATGATTTGTGAAGCGTCGGCCTATGCAGCCGACAAGCCGATCTTTCGCGAACTGACCAAGGCCGACGTCCCCGAGATGTTGGCCTTGACCAAGCTGACAGAGCCGGGCCCCTTTCTCCCCCGAACCATAGAACTCGGCGCCTATCTGGGGATTCACGATTCCGGCGCGCTGGTGGCCATGGCAGGAGAGCGCCTTCACCTCCCCGGGTTCACTGAAATCAGCGCCGTGTGCACTCATCCGCAATACCGTGGACGAGGCTATGGAAACGCGCTTCTCACCACCTTGATTGCGCGCATCATGAGGCGAGGTGAGACACCGTTTCTGCATGTGAGAACGGAAAATGTAACCGCCGTTGGCTTGTACGAAAAGCTGGGGTTCAAAGTACGTGCTCAACTCCATCTGGCGATAATCAAACACCGCGCAGCCTCGGGATGGTGAGCCCACCAGCAACGCCGCGCCGCGTCGGCATTCACTTGCCCACCGCAGGAGGGCTCTGCCGCGCGCCGGAACGGGCCCACCTCATCGGCGCCAACACCTTCCAGATCTTCTCCTCCAGCCCGCGCATGTGGCGCGGCAGTGTGATCTCCACCGCGGACTGTGACCGCATGACGCAGCTACGCTCGCTCCACAACTGCTCGCCCCTGGTCATCCACGCCAGCTACCTGATCAACCTGTGCAGCCAATCGGATCCAGTGCGAGCCAACTCCATCAAAGCCCTGCGCGGAGAGATCGAGCGCGCCCTGGCCCTCAGTGCCGAATATCTGGTGCTCCACCCCGGTTCCTGGAAAGGCCTAACCCGGGAGGAGGGCCTCCGCCTGGCGGTCGAGTCTGTTGCCCGCGCTCTCGACGGATTACCCTGGCCGCACGCACCTTTCACCCTCCTGATCGAGAACACCGCCGGCGCTGAGTTCTCCCTGGGTGCTTCTCTGCAGCAGGTAGCCGAGCTCATTGACCGCCTAAAGCCCGTGGTTCCAGTAGCAGCTTGTCTCGACACCTGCCACACCCACGCGGCCGGCTACGATATTGTCAGCGCCAAAGGGTACGAGGCGACTGCGCGCCAAATTGAACAGCTGCTGGGCTTTGAGACCGTCCGGGTATGGCACATGAATGATGCCAAGACTCCGCGCGGCTCCCATCTTGATCGCCATGAGCATATCGGAGAAGGCGCCATCGGCATCGCGCTCTTTCGCCGCCTGCTCAACGACCCGCGCTTTGCCCACTCTGCCTTCATCGCGGAAACCCCGGTCGACCAACCCGACGATGACCTGCGTAACGTCAGCGTGTTGCGTTCGCTCATCGCGCGATCTTCTTCCATGGCCAGTTACAATCGTTAATGAAGATGCCTCCGACCGACACCAGGAAAAACCCCGGCGCCCGCTCCGAAACGGTCGCCCTCACCCCGCCCTCTGCAGGCCCGCACGAGGTTCGCTACGACCCGGCAGAGATTGAAGTCCGCTGGCAACAGCGCTGGGATGAGCAACCGGATCTTTATCGCGCCGAGCCCGAAAACAGCGGCCGCCCCAAGTATTACGTGCTGGAAATGCTGCCTTATCCCTCCGGCCAGCTGCACATGGGCCATGTGCGCAACTACGCCATTGGCGATGCCCTGGCTCGCTACATGTGGATGCAGGGCTATAACGTGCTCCATCCCATGGGCTGGGATGCCTTTGGACTCCCGGCAGAAAATGCTGCGCTCAAGAACGACACTCCGCCCCGCGAGTGGACGCTCAAGAACATCGAGCACATGCGCCGCCAGATGCGCCGGCTGGGGTTGAGTTATGACTGGCAGACCGAAATCACCACCTGCCTGCCCGACTACTACCGTTGGACGCAGTGGTTTTTCCTGCGCATGCTGGAGAAGGGACTGGCGTTCCGTAAGCAGAGCAAGGTGAACTGGTGCCCGCTGTGCGCCACCGTGCTGGCCAACGAGCAGGTCATCGATGGCTGTTGCTGGCGGCATGAAGATACGGTGGTTGAGCAGCGCGACCTCGAGCAATGGTTTCTGCGCACCACCGACTACGCGCAAGAGCTGCTCGATGGGTTGGACCACCTGCCCGGCTGGCCGGAGAAGGTGCGCACCATGCAGCGCAACTGGATCGGGCGCAGCGAAGGGGCCACCATCCAGTTTGTTCTTGATCCGGCCGCGGCTGAGCGGGAGAATCGCAATGGCAAAGAGACCCTTGCGCCTGCGGAGGATTTTGTTGCCGGTGCTGCGATCCCTCCCGATGCCACCAGGATCCCCGTCTACACCACCCGTCTGGACACCATCTTCGGCGCCACCAGCTTGCAGCTTGCGCCTCAGCACCCTCTGGTCAATCAATTTGTCCAGGCCGACGAACGGCTCGCCGCCGAGGTAGCGACCCTGGTCGAAGAGCAAAAGAAATCGCGCGAGGCCGGCGAGCCCGCGGCCATTGACAAGCACGGTGTCTTCACCGGCCGCTATGCCATCAATCCCTTCAACGGCGAGCGCCTGCCTATTTGGGTGGCCAACTACATCCTGCTCGAGTACGGCGCTGGCGCCGTCATGTCTGTGCCCGCGCACGACGACCGCGACTACGAGTTTGCCCGCAAGTACGGCCTCGAAGTGCGCATCGTCGTGTTGCCGCGCCGGACCCTTGAGCCGCCCGCCCCCGGCCAGCCCGACGAGCCGGTATTGCCCTACACCGAAGAAGACAGTCTGCTCATGAACTCCGGTGACTACAACGGTTTGGGTTGCCAGGAGGCGCAGGTCAAGATGGCGGCCTTCGCCCAGGACCATGGCTTTGGCCAAGCCACCGTAACCTTCCGGCTGAAGGATTGGGGCGTCAGCCGCCAGCGCTACTGGGGGGCGCCGATTCCCGTCCTCTATTGCCCTAAAGACGGCATCGTGCCCGTGCCCGATGACCAGCTCCCCGTCCTGCTTCCGGAGCAGATCGAGATCACCCAGCAGGACGGTTCTCCGCTGAGCCGGGTTCCCGCCTTTGTGAATGCGACCTGTCCCAAATGCGGTGGGCCGGCCCGGCGCGAGACCGATACCATGGACACCTTCGTCGACTCGTCCTGGTACTTCTACCGTTACACCGACGCGCACAACGCGACCGCTCCCTTTAGCCGGCGAGAAGATCGACTACTGGTTCCCCATCGATCAGTACATCGGCGGGGTGGAACACGCCATTCTGCACCTGATCTATTCCCGCTTCTGGACCAAGGTCATGCGCGATCTCGGCTTGATTGGCAATGACGAGCCGGCCACCCGCCTCTTCACCCAGGGGATGGTCATCCGCAATGGCGCCAAGATGTCCAAGTCCAAGGGCAACGTGGTCTCGCCCGACGAGATGATCGCTCGCTACGGCGCCGACGCCACTCGCATGTACGCGCTGTTTGCTGCGCCGCCGGATCGCGACCTGGAATGGCAGGAGGATGGAGTGGCCGGCATCAGCCGCTTCCTCGGCCGGGTTTACCGGCTGGGCATGCGCTACCGGGAAGCAGTGCGCGGCTGCCAGAACCACGCTCCAGTGGTACCCACTTCTCCTTTGGCGCAGGCGCTGTTGCGTAAGCTGCACCAGACCATACGCAAGATCAGCCAGGATTTCGCCGGCCGCTGGCACTTCAACACCTGCATCGCGGCGGTCATGGAGCTGGTCAACGAAATCACCGCTGCCGAGGCAGGTCTGGCAGAGATGCCGACGGAGGTTTCCGCGCCGTTGATGGCCACTCTTTTGCCTGCGCTCATCCTCTTGCTGGCGCCCTTTGCCCCATATCTTGCCGCCGAGCTTTGGGGCGAGACCGGCGGAACGGGCGCGCTGCTTCGTCAGCCGTGGCCGGGCTTTGACCCCGATCTGGCTCGCGAAGAGGAGATCGAAGTGCCGGTCCAGGTCAACGGCAAATTGCGCGCTGTGGTCAAGCTGTTGCCAGATGCCGGAAGCGAAGACATGCAGCAGGCCGCGCTGGCGGAACCCAGAGTGCAGGCAGCCATCGCCGGTAAGCAGGTAGTCAAGGTAGTGGTCGTGCCAGGCAAGCTGATCAACATCGTGGTCAAGTAGCCAATGAGAGTCAAGGTGAGAATGGATTTCTCGCTCGCGAACGACGTCATAAGCATCGTGGTCAAGTAGCCAATGAGAGTCAAGGTGAGAACGGATTTCTCTCTCGCGGACGACGTCATAAGCATCGTGGTGAAGTAAGCTTGGCCGTGCGCGGAACCCAGTCCCTGGTGCACATCTGCGCCTTCTGCTGGAAGCGTCCCAGTCTGCTGGGATGGGAGCTGCTCTGGCGCTGGGGCTTCGGCATTCCCGCGGCAGTGATCCTCTATCAACAGGGCGCCCACATCGCAGCCAGTGTTTCGCTCAACCAGGAAAGCCTCTCCAACCTTTCCCTCAGCGACCCTCTCGCGGCTGGACAGCAGTTGACGGTCGCAGCCGCGGCCCTGTCTCCGCCGCTGCTGCATGCCGCACTCTGGCTGGGGCCAACGTTGGCCGTGGCCTGGGCGGTCTGCATCCGGGCTTGGGGCGCAGCGCACTGCTGCAGCGGCTCGACCCGGCATTGCGCCCGGCTCCCTTCACTCTCGTTCTGCTACAACTGCTGCGCATCTCGGCCCTGGTCGCTGCCTGCATGGGCTGGTACCGCGCCATAAGCTGGGCAGCGGATGCAACCCTGACGGGCGCCGCGCCCAATCTGGTGGCCTGGAGTGCCTGGGTCATCTGCCTCTCGCTGGGCATGTTTGTTCTCTGGGCATTGCTGAGCTGGGTTTTCTCCATCGCTCCCTTGCTCGCGATGTTGCAAGGGACAGGTGTCTTCCGTAGTTTGGCCCGGAGTCTTCGCCAGGGCCCCCTCACCGCAAAGCTCGTCGAGGTGAACCTGGTGCTGGGCATCGTCCGGCTGGCGCTGATCGTGCTGGCCATGGTTTTCTCGGCGATCCCGCTGCCCTTCGAGGCAAACATGACGGGAACTGCGCTTTACGCATGGTGGGCGCTGGTCACACTGCTCTATCTGGTGGCCAGCGATTTCTTCCAGGTGGCGAGGTTAGCCGCGTTTGTTCAGTTCTGGCAGCTATACCATCCCGGCAACTCGGCGGCGAAGTCTGTTTACTGAGCGGGATTCCATGAACTCCTACTCTTGCTTACATCCAGAAAGGCTGAAAAACTAGAACGTGGATACCTCCTCGATCGTCATCCTGGATTTTGGCAGCCAATACACCCAACTCATAGCGCGCCGCATACGAGAGCAGAATGTCTTCTCGGTAGTCCTCCCCTGCACCGCTTCCGTCGCCGAAATCCGATCGCATCATCCCATCGGGCTGATCCTCTCCGGAGGTCCCTGCTCGGTCTACGACTCGGATGCTCCGGCTGCGGACCCGGAGATGCTGACTCTGGGACTGCCTATTCTCGGTATCTGTTATGGCCTGCAATTTCTCACCCATCATTTGGGCGGCAAAGTGCGCTCCGCGGAAAAGCGCGAGTACGGCCCGGCTCAGGTGGCGATCGTGCCCGGCCCCCAAGTCCCCTTGTTTGCCGGCCTGCCCGAGTCCCTCGACGTCTGGATGTCGCACGGAGATGAGGCCCTGGAGCTACCCCCCGGATTTACTCTCACCGCGCGTACCGCCAATGCCGTCGCCGGCATCGCCGATCCCGCGCGCAACATCTGGGCGGTGCAATTTCATCCCGAGGTCAGGCACACACCCAGGGGAACCGAGTTGCTGCGCAACTTCCTCTTCCGTATCTGCCACGCCGAGCCCAACTGGACCCCTGCCCAATTCATTCAATCGACCGTCTCAGCGATTCGCGAGCAAGTGGGAGATGGCCACGCCATCTGTGCTCTCTCCGGAGGCGTGGATTCTTCCGTGGCCGCGGTGTTGGTAGAACGCGCCATCGGGCACCGGCTCACCTGCGTCTTCGTCAACAACGGCGTGTTGCGCAAGAACGAATTTCAGCAGGTCCAGCGCAACATGCGCGACAAGCTGGGCCTGCAGTTAGTGGCCGTAGACGCCAGCGACCGTTTCCTGGGCCGGCTGGCCGGGGTCACCGATCCCGAGGCCAAACGCAAAATCATCGGCAGTGAATTCATCGCCGTCTTCGACGATGAGGCCCGGCGCATTTTAGAGGGGCAGCAGGGAAACGCAGTGGCCTGGCTGGTGCAGGGCACGCTCTATCCGGACGTGATCGAATCCTCTTCCGTCAAAGGCCCGTCCCAGACCATCAAGAGCCATCACAACGTGGGCGGCCTGCCGGCAGGCATGAAGCTGAAGCTGATCGAGCCGTTGCGCGACTTGTTTAAGGATGAAGTCCGGCGCATCGGCCGCGACCTGGAGATGCCCAGCGAGATCCTGGAGCGTCAGCCCTTTCCCGGGCCCGGGCTGGCCGTGCGCATCCTGGGCGAGGTGACGCCCGAGCGCGTGGCGTTGCTGCAGGAAGCCGACGACATCGTGGTCAGGGAGATCAAGGCCGCCGGGCTATACCAGCAGATCTGGCAATCCTTTGCCGTGCTGCTCCCGGTGAAAAGCGTCGGCGTGATGGGCGATCAACGCACCTATGCCTACACCTGCGCCATTCGCGCCGTGCATTCAGAGGACGGTATGACCGCCGACTGGGTGCCGCTGCCCTACGATCTGCTGAAAAAAATCTCCAGCCGCATCGTCAACGAGATCCGCGGCATCAACCGCGTGGTTTACGACATCACGTCCAAGCCACCGGGAACCATTGAGTGGGAATAGGTGTACACGGTGGAAAGGAACAGCAGGGACCTGCTGTTCCTTTCCACCCGTCCGCCTTCGACCCAGGTTCTTTACGCCAGTGCCAGAACATCCGCCGCGGTGACCCCAACCTTGGGGAACCAGGAGTGGGCCGCTTCCAGACTCTTATTGACGTTCTGAATATTCTTCACTCCCTGGTCGTTGAGCCAGTCGGCAAACGCCTTGGCGCCGCCCTTGGCATAGATGGCGATGCCATCCTTCCAGGTAGCGCGGCCGCATAGCACACCGTTAAACGTGGTCCCGCTCTCCGCGGCCAACTCCAGGGTCTCCGTGAAGACCGCGTTGCTTACCCCCGCCGAGAGGTAGATGAAAGGCTTGTGCGTGGTGGTCGCCGCGTCTCTGAAATGCTGTAACGCTTCGTTACGGGTGTACGCGGATTCGCCTTTGAAGGCCCTGGTGCCCTGTACGAATTCCATCTGCACCGGAACCTCTACCTTCAGCACATCGATCAGATACTTTGCTTTGCCGAATTCGGACATCGAACCGGAGACGATCTCTGGCTTCTTTAAGGCGTACTCAATCGACTTCTCGCTGTTGCCATGCACGTCATAGCCCACAAACTCCAGGAAGAAGGCAATGTCGTGGGCCCGGCATTCGTCGCCGATGCGCTCAATGAAGGCGTGCTTTCGATCGTTGATATCGCTCTTCTCAAACGGAGTGTAGTAGAGCAGCACCTTGACACAGTCCGCACCCGCCTCTTTCAGCCGCCGCACCGACCAGTGGTCGAGCAAGTCAGGCAGCCGCCCCGGCTGATCCGCATCGTAGCCGGTCTTTTCGTAAGCCAGCAGCAGGCCTTTGCCGTGGCGCAGTTTGGATGCCGGCAAGCCAAACTCGGGATCGAGCAGGATGGCCGATGCGTATTTGGTGAGAACGTCGGTGACTAGTTCCTTGAACTCGATCAGGGCTGAGTCCGGCAATTCGGAGACGCCCTTCTCTTTGGCCAGCGACTTCTTAAGCGATCCGCGCTGATCCATTGCCGCCGCGGCGATTACCCCGCGTGCATCGGAGACGGCTTTGAGTCCCGCCAGTTTTCCAGCTGTCAGCTTCGTGGTTGTCATTGCTCATTCCCTCTCATTTTTTGCCCGTTGTTCCCGCGGCTCATTTTAATGCATTCGCGGTTGTGAAAGTATTTCGCTCCTACTTTGCGCGGCGAAGCGCAAACAGGTGGGTGTTCTCTCGATGAAAGCCGCGGCAAGAGCGATTTGCCTGGCAATTACCAGCAGCGAAAAATGCGCGCTAACCCTGCGCCAGCGCTATCCGTTGCGCCTCCACCAGTTCGATGATGCCGCGCTCAGCATGATCCATCATCTCCAATAATTTTTCCCGAGGAAACGCATTGCGCTCCGCGGTGGCCTGTACTTCCACCAATCCCCCGCCTTCGGTCATGACCACGTTCATGTCGACGTCAGCTTGGGAGTCCTCTTCATACGCCAGGTCGAGCAGGGTCACCCCCTCCACGATCCCCACGCTGGTAGCGGCGACCAGCTGGGTGAGGGGCAGCTTCTTCAGTGTTCCCGCGTCCACCAGCCGCCGGAAGGCAATGGCCATGGCCACGCAGGCGCCGGTGATGGCGGCGGTGCGCGTGCCGCCATCGGCCTGCAGCACATCGCAATCCAGAATCACCGTGCGTTCGCCCAGGGCATGCATATCGACTACGGAACGCAGCGAACGTCCGATGAGCCGCTGAATTTCATGGGTGCGGCCGCCCACCTTACCGCGCTCCGATTCGCGCGGCGTGCGCGTCAGCGTGGCCCGCGGAAGCATGCCGTATTCCGCAGTCACCCATCCCCGCCCACTGTTCTTCAACCAGCCCGGCACTCCGGTTTCGATGGTGGCGTTACACAACACCCGGGTGTGGCCCACTTCGATGAGCAGCGAACCCTCGGCCATGGAGGTGTAATGCGGCGTGAGCCGTACCGGACGCATCGTGCCCGGGGCCCGGTCGTTGGGGCGAAAGAAGGTCGCCGCAGATTTTTGCTGTGCGTTCATTTCCTGATTGTATGAGAGCTGTAGCCGCACCTGTGGATCGGAGTTTCCCAATACGCGCCATCCTCTGCGGTTGCTGTTCCGCGAGCGTTCCCATTTCGGGACTCTTCCCGAAATCGGAATCATGAGCCTAAGCCGCACATTGGGGGGAAGTTACCCACCTCACGACGACGGCCGCAGTTCCATTTCAGAACTGGACAGAAAGCGGATGCGGCCCTCTGGCCGACTGCCCATTTTCCCTGCAAGCCATGCCTATTCAATCACTTACGAATCCCCTTCGATAGCCGTACCCAATTGGCACGATACATGCACTAGCACCCCCGTCAAGCACCAAGATCAAGCAACAAGGTCAAGCAACCGCAGTGGGTGAGGGAACTGGCTAGGAAAGGTCCAGCTTGCGGTGGAAGCAGCGGCCCTGAATCAGGAGGTTTTGAACATGAGTTTTGTCTTCGAGTCGATAATGCAACAGCTTTCGTTGCTGAGCAACCCGGGCGATGCGCAAGCGGGTGCGAGCACGCGCTGCACCGATAATGCATCCGGCGCAGCTTTTCACCGTCCCGCGGCGAAGGTTGCCGTCATAAATGTCGATACAGCAGGCAGGGAAGTTCTTTTATCCGGCCAGGAAGGAATCTGCGTACAATGGCGATAACAACTTCAGTTACAGCGTCTGTGGCAACTATGTCGCGTCCCGCGGAGCGCACCGGCAAGCTTCATCTCCTCGTGGTCGACGAGGACGCAGCCATCCGTTCGGCCTGTTGTGAAATAGCGAATGACCTGGGCTTTGTCCCGCAGACCGTTTCCACCATCGCAGCGGCCCGTACCCTGCTGCGCGATCAGGGTGTGGACGTCCTGCTGCTCGATTTGCGCGCTCCATTGGGCGAAGGTCTGGGCCTGCTGCACGAAATCAAAGCGCTCAATCCTGGCCTCGTCGTGGTGGTGATGACAGCCTATGCCACGGTGCCTGCTGCCGTTGAGGCCATGCGTACCGGGGCTGCTGATTATCTGACCAAACCTTTCGCCATGGATGAATTGTCCGCGGTGTTGGAGCGGGCGCTGGAAAGGGCCAACGAACAGCGTACGGTGGAAGGCGCCAGCCGTCAGTTGCGCGAATCCCTGCGCTCCACCCAGGGACTGGGCAACCTGATCGGCCGCAGCCCTGAGATGGACAAGCTCTATCGCATTCTGGCCAAGGTGGCGCAAAGCTCGCATCCGGTGCTCATCCTGGGCGAAAGCGGGGTGGGCAAGGAGTTGGTGGCGCGCTCCATTCATACCAACGGCCCTCACGCCGATCGGCCCTTTGTTCCCGTCGATTGCGGTTCGCTCGTACCCACGCTCATGGAGAGTGAGCTCTTCGGTTACGTCAAAGGCGCTTTTACCGGCGCCAATCGCGCCAAAGAGGGTTTGCTGGCTTCGGCCCAGGGAGGCACTGTCTTTCTCGATGAGATCGGTGAGTTGCCGCTCGATTTGCAAGCCAAGTTACTGCGCGCGCTGCAGGAAAAAGAGGTCCGCCCGGTGGGCGCCACCCATCGCATCCACATCAACGTCCGGATCCTGGCAGCCACCAACCGCGATCTGCCGGCGATGGTGGAGCAGGGACGCTTCCGCAAGGATCTTTACTACCGGCTCAGCGTGGTCAACCTGCGTATCCCTCCCCTGCGCGAGCGCAAGCAGGACATTCCCCTTTTGGCCGCCCACTTTCTGGAGCGGATGGCGCGCGAAACCGGCACCCCGCACACCCTCAGCGACGACGCTCTCCGCACCCTGGTGGAATATCAATGGCCGGGCAACGTGCGCGAGCTGGAGCATTCTATCGATCGGGCCTGTACCCTTTCCTCCGGTCCCGTACTGCACCTGGGCGATCTGCCTACGCAGTTGCAGAACTTCCACCTGCAGCATCGCCGTTCCCTGGTGGTGGCAGCGCAGGTTCCCGGTGTCGCCCCCGCGGCGCGGGGACCGGTTCTCCCCCTGGCGCAGTTAGAGAAAGATGCCATCCTGGAAACCCTGCGCAAGCTGAATGGCGATAAGCTCCTGGCCGCGCGCCTGCTGGGCATTGGCAAGACCACGCTCTACCGCAAACTGAAGGAGTACGGC
This sequence comes from uncultured Acidobacteriaceae bacterium, assembly GCA_963721125.1. Classification (GTDB taxonomy): domain Bacteria; phylum Acidobacteriota; class Terriglobia; order Terriglobales; family Acidobacteriaceae; genus PALSA-350. The sequence continues at coordinate 249,597 of CAVRHZ010000004.1, forward strand.
ATCAGCGCCGCCGACGCCCGCAACGAAGCTGGAAATGCCCCGCGGAATGATGCCGGAGAACACGCTCACTAATCCATTGCGCCGCCGCCCCGACCCGTGCTTGCGGTACTCGAAGCAAACGTAACCCATTGCCACCCCTGCAGCCCTAAGGAGGTAGTTGTGCAACCATCTGTGCAGCACAGTGTCCTGATTATCAGTCCCATGGCAGAGGCCCCCCGGATAGGCGACTCCCTGGCCGCCACCCTGGGATGTTTCGTTCATGTTGCCGCCACTCATCGCGCCGGGTTGATGGCGCTTCGCCACCGCGACTATTCGGTCGTGGTGGTCGACGACTGCCTTGCTGAAGCGAATCCCGCAGCCGCCGAGCTGTTATGGCAGAGCTTCGGCATGGCTGTCCCGGTGCAGATAAACTTCGCTTTCTCCGGGGGGGCCAGGCTGGCGCGCGAGGTGCAAGCGGCCATCGGACGGCGGGAACAACAGCAGGTCATTGCTTTGCGCGCTGCCGCCCTGCTGCTGGAAAACGACTTGAAATCTACCCTGACCGGACTGTTGCTGCAGTCACAACTCGCACTCGCCGAACCCGAATTACCCCCCAGGGTCGCCGGTAAATTAGAGCTGATGGCCGAGCTTGCCGGCAGTCTGCGCCGGCGGCTTGAACAAGCCCAAGTCTGACAGAGGTGCGGCTTTTCCTTAAGAAAAGCCGCACCTCACCTCGCGTGAACGTCCACAGGAGAGAACTGCTCACAGACCTGCCTTCCTCTATCCGGTAACAAATGACGGGCCCGCAAAGGAACCGCAGATTCCTCCACTACGCTACCCCGGATTTCCTGTTGAGGTTGGTGGCGTTGGCGAACCTCATGCGGCTTTCCTTGCTGAGAGCCGCACACGTGGCTGCCGGTGAGTGCCGAGTAGCAGGAAATCCGGGTACGCTCCGGTTCCACGGCAGGCCGGGACAGGCGGGATGACAACTCTGTTTGGCTTATCACCAAGCCAGTACCAAACAAAATTGTCATCCCGGTTGTGACTTTTTTGATTTTTCTTGTTTTGGCACGCCTGGCCGGCCTTTCTTGAATCCTCCAACAAGGCCGTCATCCTGCCCGCCCCGGCTTGCCGTGGGAGCGAAGCGCCTCGCAGACCTATCGCTTAGCGTGCGACGAACAATCCTGGTTGGTGTAAGCTTGAGTCGTTCTCAATGCACCGTTCACGCATCTTCGATGCAGACGGTCCGTTTCCGCAAGCCACGCTCGCGCGGGCTTAGCCGGTTTCCTGGTTGCTACCGTGGTTGCCACCCTGGTTGCTTCCTTGGATCGGTCCGGCGGAGCGGAGAACGACCCGGGCCCTCGATCGACCGATGAGAGGAAGCAGCTTCTACAGAATCACATCTGCAGCACCTTCGGCTTCTGCGTTTGCACAGAAAAAGCTGGACCGGCCCGGGCGAAAGCATGTTTACTTCTGGCCTGAAGCGTCATCCAATCGGCAGCGGTTTTTCTTAAAGAAAAATCGCACGTTGCCATGGCAATGCAGAAAAGAAAATTTTTATCTAGGGAGAGAATCATGAAAAAGCACGCGTTCTTGAGCCCGGAGCGCTCCACCAGCGGCCATAGGAAAAGGCAGATGGCGTACTCTCTTGGCGGCATGCTGTCGATCGGGTTGACCGGGTTGCTGCTCCTGGGTGGATGCAATAAGACGCCGGCGCCCGCCGCCCCGGCTGCAGAACCCGCGACCACGGCTCAGGCGGCGCCTCCTCCTGCCCCTGCTCCAGCCCCTGATGCCGCGGCCCCTGCTCCCGCTCCAGCACAGAGTGCGGCCCCACCGCCGCCCCCTCCGGCTCCTGCGGTTCCCCCTCCCCCGCCGCCGCCCAAGAAATATGTCGTGCCCGCCGGCAGCCAACTGGTCGTCCGCGTGGGGCAGACCATCACTGCCAAGGGCAGCAATGTCGGCGATAGCTTTACTGGGACACTGTCGCAGTCCCTGGTGGTCCATGGAGTCAAAGTCATCAGAGCAGGAGCTCCGGTGACCGGTACTGTGGTTGCCGCCAAGGGACAGGGAAGGTTCAAGGGCGCTGGAGACTTGGTCATAGCGGTCAACCGGGTAGGCAACTACTCGGTAGCGACTTCTTCTTATGAAGCCACGGCCAAAGGCAAAGGGAAGCGTACCGCCGGCTTCGTGGGTGGTGGCGCCGGTGGAGGCGCGTTGATCGGTGGACTCGCCGGCGGCGGCAAGGGCGCATTGATCGGCGGCCTGCTGGGAGCCGGCGCCGGCACTGCGGGCGCCGCGTTTACCGGCAACAAAGACATTTCCATACCCGCGGAGAGCGTCGTCACCTTTAACCTTACCGAGCCCCTCACGGTGGAGATGGAGAGTCAAAGTCAAAGTCAATGAGCGGCAACATCCGGGGCGGACTTAAGCGAATTCCTATTCGCTTTCGCTCCGCCTTCTGCTGTTCCGGAAGTGGGATTGCGATGCCGCTCGAAGTTGCAGAGACTTAGGAGCGTTATTCGAGTTGCGTGGGCAGCGCGATGCCCCCGGGCGCCGTTCTAACGGCTGTCTGGGGATTGCCTTCCACCAACTCCGAGAATGCTTGAGTTCGTACTGCCGGAGGCAGAATGGATAGCGATCCCCTACGCAGGACGCCACGTGGGCATACAAACGGCTGGATGACGGCCCTGGCCCTGGGCCTGCTCGCCGCCGGCTTGCTTGCCTGCTTATATATATTGATTGGCGTTCCTGCCCAGGCGCAGGCGGTGGGCGGTTCCACCACCGCGCCTGCCCTTGCCCCGGCTCAAGCTCCCTCTTACACCCCGTCGTACCGGCGCCAACCGCCGCCCGTGGCAGCTGTGGCTGCGCCCAACCCTGCGTCCGTGGGGCAAACGTCTGTCACCCCTTCGCACTCCGATCTGGTCGTGGATGAGCTCCAGGCCGAGCTCACCACGGTTCACGACCAACTGCGCCAGTCCCAGGAGTTTATGCGCGAAGCGGCTGCGGCGCAGCGCCGAACCCGTACTGCGTCGGCGCTCTTTCTGGCTGTTTTCGCGGCCATCGCAGCCCTGATTGTGATCCAGGTCTACCGCCAGGCGCGCGCTTGGGATAGCGATCAATCCCGGGCGGTCGCTGAAGTCGAAGCCGTCAGGTCGCAGCTGGAAGTCCTGCGCGACCAACAGGCTGAAGCCAGGAGCGCGTTGCCTGGACTGCTGCAGGAAGTAGGCGAGCAGCCCTTGAGTTTTCAAGAGGAGGGCACAGCCTTTCCCCCCCGGGCGCTGTCGATCATCGATGACATCGACCATCTGGCCTACGTGGGCGAGGGCCGTCTTGCCTTTCGCGAACTTCCCTCGGAGACGGATGCGGCGGTTTACCTGAACGGTCTGTTGCTTTCGGCGGTAGCCCACTTGACCCGCTCCGATCCCTGGACCGCGTTCGCGCGGCTGGATCAGTTTTTCCTGCAGCTGACGCGCTTCCCCGATTCTGTGGATCGGCGCCGTATCGCGCAGGGCTATTCCTACCGTGCGTTGGCCGCCTACCAGGTCCTCGAATCCCAGGACAAGGAACCGTCCTGGCTGCGCAAAGCAGAGCGATCCCAGCTCGAATCCTTATCCAAGCAGGCTTTCGCGGATATCGCCCACGCCTCGTCGGTGGACCCGGAGTGGCGGCATGCGACTTTTGTCGAAGCCTTGCTTTGCAGCCGCTTTTACCTTGCCGAGGAGGCTGCCGACAACAGCTCGCGCAGCGATCTCTTTGTACGCGGTCTGCGCCGGGCAGTCGGTCTTTATAAGGGATTGATTGAGGAGCGGGCGTACCGCGGGCCGTCGCGACGCAACCTGGTGCGCACCCTCAAGCGGATTGCGGAGCAGACCGGGGAGAAGAGTGATTTCTCCGATTTCGGCTACGCCTTGAATGCCTTCCCTACCGATGAGGAGCTGGCCGACGAGGCACTCGCAGCTCGTCAGCCAACCTCCCAGGATCGGTTTCTATGGCAATGGCTGCTCGGAGACGAGGAGCTCTTCGCCAACATCGAGCGGCTTAATCTGGCCGAATACCGCGCCTTCTGGATCCGCATGCTCGACAACAAGGTCCATCTCCGGAACTGGAGAGCGGACCTGGCGGAGCTGCAGCAGGCCAGGCCGGCAATGAAGGAATGGAGCATCCAGTTGTTGCAGTCCGAGCCGCCCATATCCCTATCCAACGCCATCTCCCGGCGCCAGGAGCGCTTCGATAGCCCGGCCTCGGGGGCATGAACAGCTCCGGCCTGTTTCACCGGTAACGAATGTTGGGTGCCCCATTCAAGCCCTGTTTTTGGGCTTGAGTGGGATACCACAGCACTGGTTGCTCCTAATGACAAGTCAATGAGTGCTGCGTGCAACCCACAGCCCGCCCCCACTGTACCCTCGGGGCTAGCGAGACTCTAACCAAGGTAACCCGAGAGTTACTACTTCTCCGGCTGACAACTACTCGCGTTCCTCCGTATCATGGAGATGTCCCTGGATAGATTGATGGGCGAACAAATGTGGTTGGATTAAGGAGACACAGATGACTACCAAGAGCGCAGAAGCGGCGAACGGGACTGCCAAGCGACGGAAGCCGGCAGCCAAGAAGCAGACACCAGCCGCCGCACCCTCGCGCGAGGAGATCGCTCGCCTGGCGGAGAAGTATTGGGCTGAGCGTGGCTGGCCAGAAGGTTCCCCTGAAGAGGATTGGCTGCGTGCTGAACAGGAACTGAAGACCGCCTCGTAAAGGTTAGGGAAGGCCGATTTGTAGGCGTGTCGGTCACTCCGTTTGTCGCCAGCCCGTCCCTCAGCGGCTACCGTTCCTCATCTCCGGACGGACGAAACATCCTGCGGACAAACTCCCTGCAACCAGGAGGCATGGCTGTTGCCGCGCGGTACCACGCCGCGCCCGGAAAGAACGGTATCTCCGCGCGGAGGGGTGATTTCTCCCTACCCGCCGCACTTTCCTTATCGTCTGCAAAGGCCGAGGCTGTCGCCGGTCTGGCGCTGGAAGTCAGCCCAACTAAGCATAAAACGCCCCAGCGGGGCACCCCACCGGGCGCAAGATGCAGTCGGGCTACCACGCCTCACCAATCCGGTCACACTTCAGTGACCTTGAGTCTTCCCCGCGGTGAGCGATACTGAACACCAGGGAAAAGCTGATCGTTTGCGCTTCCCACCGTATTGCTTTGCATTTTTTTTCTGCCGCCTCTTATGAAAAACGAAGTGCTCGACATCCTGATCCTGGGCCTGCTCGTGGTGATATTCGCCTCGATCTACCGCAAACGTGCGACCGCGCGATTACGCTGCTGGGTCACCGGGTGGAACCTGGTCCTGCTGCATTTCGCCGTCCTCATGATTCCGGCCGTATCCGCCCGGGGACAGGACCTGGTCGGCAGCCTGAGCGTCAGCGCGCTGTTTCTTTCTGGTCTGTGCTTCCTCTTCTCCACCCCGGTCATCCTGGGCAGTTTCGCCGGTAGGGTTGTCACCGCTCTGGGGTTCGGTCTCCCGGCGCTCTTCTATATCAATTACGTCGCCTTCGATGGCGCTCATGCTTGGCCGCTGTATGCAGCCGCGGCGGTGACCACAGCCAGTGGCATCTACCTGCCGTGGAGCTTGTGCCGCGACCGCAGCCGGGTGTGGGCGGTCGTCACCCTGGCCTTTGTCGTGGGCGGAATCTGGAGCGTCGTCTCGCTCAGGCACCATGCCCCGGATCAAGGCATCCTGGCGCTTCTTTTTGAGGTTTTCCTTACCTTCGCCGCGCTCTACTGGTTCGACTTCCGCCGCACCTCGACCGGCGTTGTGACCGCCATCCTGGGCCTGGTGGCTTGGGCTGCGGTCTTTCCCGTTGGCCTGCTTTGCCATTATCTGGTTCCGGCCGCGCAGATTCCCCCGGGATTGTGGAACGTACCCAAGTATTTCGTGGCTTTTGGCATGATCCTGACCCTGCTGGAGGACGAGTTCCTGGCTGCAGGGCGGGCAATGGAGCATTACCGGCTGCTCTTCGCGGCCCACCCCCATCCCATGTGGGTGCACGATCCGGAGACCCTCCGCATCCTCGAGGTCAACGATGCCGCGGTGACCCACTATGGCTACTCGCGGGAGGAATTTCAGAGCATGACCCTGCGCGATCTGCGGCAAGGCGAGGACGTGGGTGCGATCTTCATGGAGAATCCCCATCCCACCAAGCTCTCCGGCCCCTGGCGCCACCGCCGAAAAGACGGGTCCTACATTCAAGTGGATATGGCATCCCATCGCATCGACTACATGGGGCGCAGATGCAGTTTCGTCCTGATACAGGACGTTACCGATCGCCAGCAGTTACATGAGCAACTGGTTTATCAGGCGCACCACGACGCGCTCACCGGGCTGCCCAACCGGCTTCTGCTGGAGGATCGCATGCAGCAGAGTCTGGCCCAGGCCGCGCGCTACGGACAACAAGCAGCAGTCCTCTGCCTGGATCTGGATCGCTTCAAGCAGATCAACGATTCCTTTGGCCATGCCGCGGGCGACTTATGTCTGCAACAGGTTGTGGCACGCATCTCGGCCCGCCTGCGTGCCGTGGACACCTTTGCCCGCACCGGCGGGGATGAGTTCGTGATCCTGCTGGGAGAGCTGGCCAACAAAAGCAGCGCCCTCACGGTCGCGCGCAACGTGCTCGAGAGCATCAGCAAGCCAATCGAAGCCGAGGGCATCTCCTTCGACATCTCCGGATCCATTGGCATTTCCATCTATCCCGATGATGGCACCGACTCCGTGCAGCTCCGGCGCTCGGCGGATGCCGCGATGTACCGCGCCAAGCAGGCCGGCGGCGGCCAATATCTTCTGGTCTCTTCGCAGATCAGTTCCTCGGCCAGCGAGCTCAGCGAGCTGGAGCGATTCATGCGCAGCGCGCTGAAGGGAGACGGGTTGGAGCTTTATTACCAGCCCCAATACTCCATGGTGGGCAATCTCTGCGGCCTTGAGGCGATCGTGCGCTTGAACCATCCTCAACAGGGCACCATCGCGGCCGATCGCTTCCTGCCCGTCGCCGAGGAGCGCGGCCTGATTGTTCCCTTAGGCGACTGGGTTCTGGACGAGGTTTGCCGCCAGAGCATGGAGTGGCAGAGCAGGAACCTTGTCCCCCTGCGCATCTCCTTCTTCGTCTCTCCGCTGCAGTTTCTGCACTCTGATTTTTCCGCCCGCGTGCTCAGCACCGTGACCCGATGCGGGCTCGACCCGCGCTTGCTCGAACTGATCGTCACCGAGAGCACAGTCATGCGCAACCGCCCTGAGGTCGCGAGCCAGATGCGCAGTCTGGCTGCGTTGGGGGTTCACTTTTCCGTGGCCGACTTTGGCACCAGTTACTCTTGCCTGAGCCACCTTCATCAGCTTCCTGTCAGCACGCTCAAAATCGATTACTCCTTCGTCGAGCGCATCTCGGAACCCAACGGGACCTACACCATCGTGCAGGCCATCATTGCGCTGGCCCACGGCTTGGGGCTCAAGGTCGCAGGCGAAGGCGTGGAGCGCGCCGATCAGCTGGAGTGCCTACGCACCCTGGGCTGCGATTTTGTCCAGGGTCAACTACTAGCCCCCACGCTTCCGGCTGCGGGGGTTGCCAAATACCTGGCCTTGGCCGCGCCCCTCGTGGCTCGGCACTCGCGTCATTGATAGATGAGAGCAAGGGTCACCCCATTTTGATGGAGTGACTGTTGCAAATCTCGAACTTCCGGCTCAGCCGATTACGGAGCCACGATCACGCCGCACGCGATTCTGTCGCCTGCATTGCCCGTAGGGTCGGTCATCATGTCGTCCGCTTTGGCGTGAATCACGAACGCCGTGCCCCCGTTGGCGAAGACCGAATTTTTCGCGTCTTTCTTGAGAGAAATGCTGTCGGTTACGAAGGAGAGGTGGTCCGTGCCGTCCGCCATCACCTGCAGGTTAACGGGCATGTCGCCGGCATGCGCTCCCTTGGGATTCTTGGTTCCGTGCTCTTTGTTTTCGGGATTGAAGTGGGGGCCCGCGGTCTTGAAATCCGGTCCATCGCATTTTGCATTCTGATGGACGTGCAGAGCGTGCTCGCCTTCGGGAAGATTCATCAGGTTCAGCTTGACCTTAACGCCCTTGCCGTCGGGGGTGAGTGTCGCTGTTCCCGCGTCCTGACCGTCGCTGGTCTTGAAGTTCACTTCAATTCCCTTGTTTCGCGCCGCCGAAGCCGAAACCACCAGCAACGCCGGCAGGGTCATCGCACCAAAGCACACTCTGAGCAATCTGGTCATTCTGTTCCTCTTGTCCCGATCAGGGTTGGCTGGACAATCGCTAGCATACCCCATCTCCCGGCCACCATGCGAAAGCCAGCGGAACGCCCGAAGAAGTCCTCTAAATTGCCTGTTATCAAGGTAATGCACAGCAAGTGCTATGTACGTCGCGGAGCGCCGGACCTAGAGTGATAACAACACTGAGAGCAGGCAGGCGGCATGATTCCTCGCATCTTAATCATCGATGATGAAGCCGATATTCGTGAGGTGACGGCGCTCAGCCTGGAGACCATTGCCGGCTGGCAGGTCATCCTGGCGCCATCGGGAGCGCAAGGTATACGGCGCGCTTCGTTGGAGCAGCCGGATGCCATTCTGCTGGATGTCATGATGCCCGACATCGATGGCCCGACAACCTATCAGATCCTGAAACAAAATGGGAACACCGCCCACATTCCCGTCTTGCTGTTGACCGCGAAAGTGCAAGGGCAGGATCGGCGCAAGCTGGATGAACTGGGCGCGGCTGCCATCCTTTCCAAACCCTTCGATCCTTTAACGCTCGCCGCCCAGATCTCGGAAGTGCTCGGCTGGAACCTGGACGGAGCGAGCAGCAGCGGGCCCGCAGCCATTCCACTCGCCGGCGACTGATAAACTCCACAGCACTAAACCGGAGAGGGCCAAGAGCCTGCGTGAGAAATACTCTCTCCAAATTGATTCCCGCAGAGACGGCAGAAAATTACCCAGGATGCAATCCTGGGGGCCTCTACCTCTGAAATGGACTGTTCGCGATTCGGTGAACCCACCCAGGACCATCTCCCATAAGCGCCAACGTGTTTAGGATGTTTTTCGTCAAACTCCCACAGAATCGTCATCCTGACCGGAGCGTGGCTGTTTCCTACTGTCCATCCGATCTGACGGCTCCTACAAAGTCACCGCCCTCCCCTTTGTCATCCCGACCGGAGCGTAGCGTAGCGGAGGGATCTGCAGTGCGCCTCGGCTCCCGCACAAAGACCTCCGTTCCGTTAGTTCTCCCACAGAATCGTCATCCTGAGCGAAGCGCCTTGCAGTCCTATCGCTTAACAGAGGACTTACGGCGCGGAGTCGAAGGACCCCGGCGGCGCTTATGTGTCACCTGCGGCCCGGAGCTTTTCGACGACCGAAGCCCGACAACAGGATCTGCTGGTTCGTCCTGGGCCAGACTTCTCCAAATTGGTGGTGGGAGCCCCCGCATTCATGCGGGGGGAGGAGCGCTTTAGCGCTCCGTGAAACAGTCTCAACGCTCATCACGCGCTTTAGCGCTGGCAATGCCAGAGCCTCATGAGTCCCTGCGTGAGCCGAAAGGCAGAAAAGAACCCATCAGCTGTAGGGCCGCGGCGCGGGCCCTTGGCCCGCGCCCAAGCAACCGCTAAGTAGTCGGCCGCGGTTTGACCGCCAGAAAGACCGGCGGCAGCGGATTGCCATTGATATCGGTAAGTTTGGGGTTGATCTGCTGGGTGTCGACCAGGGTGGTGGTGTCGATCAGATGCAGCAGATTGTCCCCCGTGGTGCCGGCGAAAAAGATGGTGTTATCCGGGGAGAAGATTCCGGCCACTGGAGCCAAGGCATTGCCGGCGAGCTTGACGCTGCTGAGCGTTCCCAGCGCGCCCGCAGTGGTCGAGGGTTTGTAGACCGGCAACAGAGCACCCCCTGTGGGCGGGGTGGTCGCGGCGCTGCTATAGGTGACGAAGGCCTCTAGCGAGTTGGTGGCGGCGATCACCTGGTTGATGTTGGTAATGCCGTAGGCTGCCAGCGAAGCCTGGTTCACCACCGGGGGAGGGTTGAACACGATACCCGTGGTTTGGCCGTTGGCGTCAGACGGGCAGGCGTCGATCGGTACGGTGATGGAGAGATCCGTCAGAGTCGGCGGATTCGCGCTGGCGCCGATGATGTGTTTGCCATCAGTGGTGGAGGCCACGTGGTCGGAGATTGCCGCCACCGTGGTTGCTTCGGGATAATTCACCACCGGCTTGACCGTGGTTTCCGGGCACTCCCCATAGGCGGAGGTAGGCGAGCCGGAGAGAAAGACCGCGGCTGCGGGGATAGTCACCGCCAGATCAGGCGAGCAGAACATGTTGTAGGTGTTGTTGGGGTTTGCCGTGGTGTTGGGCGGATAGGTCGTAGGGTTGGTGGGAATGGGACTGGTGGTGTTGGTCGCCGGGCAGATGCCGGTGGTGGGGCCGCCCTGGTTCGCAGGCAGGGGCTCGGTCGACCAGCCGGTAAATACGTTGTGAATGTAGAGCACCCCGTCGCCCACGATGTAGACGGTCTGGCCATCGGCGGTGTAAGGCGGCTTTCTGGGCGATTCCGGCGATCGAGGTGTAGCTTCCCCCGGAGGTCGTCGCCGTTGTCCCTGTCCCGGTGGTGACTGACGGTGAGTAGAGATAGATAACGCCGCGCAACTGGTCATTCACTACCACGGAAGAGTTGGTGGGCGAGGCCGCCAGGACGATGCCCGGGATGGAGGTCACCTCCGACGACAAGGTATTGGTGGCCGCGCTATACGTCATCAGCTCATGGTAGCTGCCGAAGTAGAGCGTCGTGCCCGTAGGATCGAGCACCATGGAGTTCGGCGAGTAAGGAAGCTTGACCTGGCTACCGATGGTCCCGGTCGACAAATCGATAGGCACGAAGTACGGCGACCCCGGGCTGGAGATCCAGATATAGTTGCTGTTCTTGCCCGGGGAAGCGATCTGCACGAAATTGCTGATCGCCGGCACGCCTGTGCCCAGGGTTCCCATTTCATTGATCGGGGCAGGATTGCACGTGGTCGGCTGGCAGATGGCGGTGATGGCTGAGTTGGAAGGGATAGGCCGCTGTCACCGCGCCGGTGGAGCTGACCGCGATGCTCCCCGGGTTGGTGGACACATAGCTCAGGGGGAGCCCGTTGATCACGTTGTTATTGACGTCCGTCACCGTAGCGGTGAGCGCCAGGGGAGTATTCAGGGTGACGCTGGCGCTGGTGGCGCCGGTCGAGGCAACGCTCAGTGCGATCTTGGCCGGCGGGCAGGTATAGAAGTAGCCGGCGTTGCTGCTGGTCTGGGCGATAGTGCCGGTGATCAGGGTAGAGCCCGGAGCTTGGGCCGTGGCCACGCCATTCTGGTCGATGGTGACGATGCCCGCGCTCGCCGGCGAGTAAGTCAAGTGGCCGATGACATTATTGCAGTCGTTGGGGCCATAACCCCCGCCCGGCAGAATATTGGGGCTGCACAGAAGAACCTGCTGCCCAACTGGAACCGTCGCGCTCGGGCATGATCCGGTGGTCCCGGTGGATGAGCAATACGCCGTGGCGTCAAGCTGCGAGGTTAGGCCTTGCGACAGACATTGGGGCTGGCCGGTGGTAGTGTTCGTCGGACCTTGGACCGCCAGGCTGGTGATGGGCGGATGGGAATAAACCGCGACCTGGTTGCTGGTAAATCCCGCGGCGCTGGCGGTCATATACGCGATGCCGGTCTTGTTGGTGGGAATGCAGGTGGTGTACGCAGCCACCGCCGGGGTATGAAGATTCCAGGTTCCGCCGCAGACCGCGCCGGTGGGGGAAACGTCGGCGATGGTGCGGTCCGTGGTGCCATACGAGTAAGTGCCTACCGAGGCTGAGCCGCCGGTGCAGTTTTCAGCCGTGGGCGATTGCAGTTGGGACGTCTGCGAGAACGCCACCGAAAGGCCGGTGGTCTGCGGCTGCAGTGAGATCGAGACGGGCTGGGTCTTGTTGTAGCCGTAGCCCGCCCCGTTGCAGTAATTTGCATTTTTGTTGGCGCAGCCCTGGATGGAAAGACCCACGGGAACGGTAAGGAAAGCCAGAACTACAAAAGTCAAAAACCGCTGCATGAAACCTCCCCGCCGGGTGTCGCCGCCCCCGGCGGTTGATGAACTACCACAGTCAGTCCCCGATAGGTGCGCACCGGAGCCGCTGCCTTCCACATGGCCTTTCCGTCAAGAAAAGCCACAACTCGCGCGCTCTGGTGATGCAACCGCAATCGGAGATTTCTGTCCTGGCACTTGTTCCAGATTCCAACTCCGCGCCACTCTATTTCTCCAGTGTCCTCTGGAGCGTGGCTGTACCTCGTATGATCGCTGGCACCGTAGCCGCCGCCTCGATCCGCGTGCAGAGTTGTGTGGTCAACGTCCTAAGTGTAGAGGGGACTGAGCCCTGAGGCAACAGGGCTGAATTGCGGCCGGGTACATTCCGCTCTCCTAGCTCGGCGGCATGTATTGCTCAAACCAGGACAGGGCCCGCGCCAGTACATCGCGGCGATGCTGCGGCGAGTTAAAGTGGTGACCCTCGTCCGGGTAGACCACCAGCTCCGTAGGCACGTGCTCGGCGCGCAGGGCGTGCCAGAACTCGAACGACTGCGGCGCAGGACACTCTCCGTCGCGATCGCCGACCACCACCAGCGTAGGCGTCTTGACGTTGCGGATGAAGTCGATGGCCGAGCTCTTGGCATAGACCGCGGGGTCGTCATACACCGAGGCGCCGAAGAAGGGGGTCATCCATTGGTCGATGGAGTTCTCGCCGTAATAGCTCTTCCAGTCGGAGATGCCGGCGCCGGCTACAGCTGCGTGAAAACGCTGCGTCTGGGTTACCGCGAACATGGTCATGAAGCCGCCGTAACTCCAACCCGTGAGGCCGACGCGCTGCTGATCGATACCTAACTTCGCGCTCACCGCGTCGACCCCGGCCAGGATGTCCCGCAGGTCGCCATATCCAAAATCCTTCCGGTTGGCCTGGGTAAAGGCCTCCCCCTCACCGTAGCTGCCGCGCGGGTTCGGCATGAGCACAAAGTAATCGAGCGCCGAGAAGGCAATCGGGTTGTAGCCCAGGTCCGGCCATTGCGGTACAACCGCGCTGGAAGGGCCGCCATGCACGCTGACAATGAGCGGATATTTTCTGGCCGGATCGTAATGGGCCGGGTACAGCAGCCAGCCCTGGACACGGAAAGGTATCACTGGTCCAGTGGACGGATTCGGATTTACCCCACGCCGGCTTTAGGCCGTCATTGTAGTGGGTGACCGGATGCGCCGCTTCCCCCAGCGGGCCGAGATACACCTCTGGGGCGGCGGAGAAGGAGCTCTTGATATACGCCACCTTGTCCTTGGCAACAGAGAGACTAAACTCCAGGCGTCCGTCGCCGACGGTGGCGGAAATGCTTGCGTTGCCTGCCGTGATCTTTCCGCTGGCGGAGTCCAACCGCCCGATATCAACCTGGCCTGACTTGATCCAGGAAACCAGGAGCTGGGTGGGTTTAAGCCAGTGAATCCAGGCAGCGCTCTGGTCCGAGTCCGGGGTCATGTCCTTGGCCACTCCCCCGGCAGCCGGTACCAGGTAGATATCGCCGCCCGTGGCCCCCTGGTCGCTCATCAGCCCGCCGATGAAGGCGATCTGCTGCCCATCCGGCGACCAGCGGGGTACCGCGATCTGCAGGCCATGCAAGGAGCCCGGGGCATGTTCCGGGTCGAGCAGTGTTCGCGGCTGGCCGCCTGCCAGCCGTTGGGTATAGAGCTGGGCCACCCACCAGTTGTTTTCTCCCGGCGGAGGGGCGGCGACGTAGACCAGCTGGCCGGAGTCAGGCGCCCAGTCATATTCATAGACATGCAGAGAAGCCGGCGTGACCTGGCGAAATTCAGCAGAAGCAGTTTCGATGGTGGCCACCCGCTGGATCTCCAGCCCCTCGACCCCGATGACGCCGGCGGGCGGCTTCATGGGTGCCAGCGCCCCGGCTGGCCGGGTAGCGCCTTCAATATATAGGCAGGCAATATGAAGGCCGTCCGGGGAAAACGCCAGGCTGGTGATACCGCCGTGCAGATGAGTAAGCCGCCGGACCGAAGCGCTGGGCGCCCCTGGGGTGGCCAGATAGACGTCCTCCTGGTCCATAGCGCCGTCCGTGCGATCGTTGCAGTCGGAGGTGAACGCGAGTCCTTTGCTGTCCGGTGACCAGGCCAGATCTTCCTCCAGGCAAGAGGTCCCGCTTCCGGCGGTGATCCGGCGGGCATGGGTGGGGTCGGCCGTGGACGCCATCTGAATCTCAGTTCCGCCATCCGAATCGACCACCCACGCGATCTGCTGGCCGTCGGGAGAAAGTGCGGCCTCATGAAGGTTGCGTGTCCTCTCCAGTTCGGAAATGACATTGGTAATGCGCGGATCGACAGGTTTAGAAGAGCTGGGAGGGTTCTGCCCGAGTAAGGTGGTAGCGCCGCCGGCAAAAGCCATCGCCGCCAATCCAAAGCCGGCGCGGCGCCGCAGAGTTAAGAGCCAGGGTGGGGGACAAGGCGCAGACATTCACGACGGATGCTAGCATAACGATGTACTGCTCTGGGCCCGCGCCATTGACGGCGGCGGCGCGACTTGTTATCTTAAGAAGGTTCCGCATAAGCCTGTAAAGTGCGTGCTGGAAGGATGTGCCGCAGTAAAGGCTGAGTAACACAAGCCTTACCCGGCAAGACGCGCTTAAGGCAGGCAGCAAGACTTTGCGGCCCATTCATCAGGGTCCCTTCAAAACGTTCGCGTGATGTAGGGGAAACAATCGCATCGGCCTTTGCGACACCTCCCACCTGGGGAGGCTATGCGGGCCGGAACTTCGAAACGGAACTGGCTTCTTTTCTGGTGCCCGGTTTTCGGTGCCTGATCCGGCACGAGGCGCAATAGCGCGTAAGCGCATGTGCCAGCTGGATTTGAAAAGAAACGCGCGGCCACCGTCGAAGTTCTCGTCTGGTATGCAGCAAGCAGGCGCGAAGCAAGCCGGCTTCGTGCACCGATGAGCGCCGGGTTCAGGCGCACCGTCGGTGATGTGCGGCGCAGTAGTTTTTGGCGAAGGTGGTCTCTTCGTGTCCAGCTCGGTTTCACGTAGCTGTGTGCCGAAGCGAGAAGCTTTACGTGGTTTTCCGCTAAAGAAAACCACACCTCGCGATCTCGGTGAAGCACGGGAACTGTTAAACCGAGAGGCGGTTTTCGCCCGCGTTATGCGGAAGTTTTAAGGAGTAAGGTTTGCCTACATTCAGTCAGCTCGTGAGAAAAGGCCGGACCGCGGCGCGCTACAAGACGGCATCGCCGGCGCTCCAGGGATCGCCGCAGCGGCGCGGCGTCTGCACCCGCGTTTACACGCAAACGCCCAAGAAGCCGAACTCGGCGTTGCGTAAGGTTGCGCGCGTCCGCCTGACCAACGGCGTCGAGGTTACGACCTATATCCCCGGCATCGGCCACAACCTGCAGGAGCACTCGATTGTGCTCATCCGCGGCGGCCGTGTGAAGGATCTGCCCGGTGTCCGCTACCACGTGGTGCGCGGCACGCTTGATTCGGTGGGTGTAGCCAACCGCAAGCAGAGCCGGTCGAAGTATGGCGCCAAGCGCCCCAAGAGCGGTGCGAAGTAATTCGCAGTAACGAATAGCAGAAGGGAATTATGCCGAGAAAAGGACATATCGCGAAACGGGAAGTTGCCGCCGATCCGGTGTACAACTCGTCGCTGGTCACTAAGTTCGTCAACTCCATGATGTGGGACGGCAAGAAGTCGACCGCTCAGGGCATCTTCTACCAGGCGATGACCAACCTGGAGCAGAAGGGTGGCGACGAGGCGTTGAAGCTGTTCAAGAAGGCAGTGGAGAACTGCAAGCCGCTGCTGGAAGTGAAGACCCGTCGTGTGGGCGGCGCCAACTATCAGGTGCCGATTGAAGTTAATCCCGAGCGGCGTACCTCGCTCGCCATTCGCTGGCTGGTGACCTACGGCCGGGCGCGGGGCGAGAAGGGCATGATCGAAAAGTTGACCAGCGAACTGCTGGATGCGGCCAACGGCCGCGGCGCAGCCATGAAGAAGAAAGAAGATGTTCATCGCATGGCTGAGGCGAACAAGGCGTTCGCTCACTACCGCTGGTAGTGCAGCACTTACAAGTTAAGGCCTGCTGCCGGTAAGGGGCAGGCGCAACAAAAGCAGCAAGAAAAATCGCGAGTCTTACATCTCGCGCGAGAGTGAGAGAAAACCGTGCCTCGTCTAGTACCACTCGATCGTTGCCGGAATATCGGAATCATGGCGCACATCGACGCCGGCAAGACCACAACGACGGAGCGGATTTTGTTTTATACCGGCATTACCCATCGCATCGGCGAAGTGCACGAAGGCACGGCGACGATGGACTGGATGGAGCAGGAGCAGGAGCGCGGAATCACCATTACCTCCGCTGCCACCACCTGCACCTGGCGGGATATCCGCATCAACATCATCGACACCCCCGGGCACGTGGACTTTACCGCCGAGGTAGAGCGCAGCCTGCGCGTGCTCGACGGCGCAGTCGCCGTTTTTGACGCCGTGCATGGCGTAGAGCCGCAGTCGGAGACCGTGTGGCGTCAGGCTGACAAGTACGGTGTGCCCCGCATTTGCTTCATCAACAAGATGGACAAGATGGGCGCAGACTTTGAGCATGCCATCGACACCATCCGCAAGCGCCTCAACGCCAAACCGGTAGCGATTCAGATTCCGATTGGCCAGGAAGCTGGCTTCAAGGGCGTGATCGACCTGATCGAGATGCGCGCCATCCTGTGGCACGACGAAACCATGGGCGCCAAGTACGACGTCGAAGAGATTCCGGCCAACCTGCTCAAGAAGGCGGAAGCCTTCCGTATGCAGCTGGTCGAATCCGTGGCCGAGAACGATGACGAGATGCTGCACAAGTTTCTCGAAGGCGAGACCCCGACCGCGGCTGAGTTGCGCAAGGCGCTGCGCGGGGCAGTGATCGGGATGAAGCTCTTCCCCGTGCTCTGCGGCAGTTCGTTCAAGAACAAGGGTGTGCAGACGCTGCTCGATGCGGTAGTCGAGTACCTGCCTAGCCCGCTCGATGTTCCTCCGATCGAAGGCCACAATCCGGACAACATGGAAGAGATCATCCTCCGCCATGCTGACGACAACGAGCCGTTGACTGCGCTGGGATTCAAGATCATGACCGACCCTTTCGTCGGGCAGCTGATCTTTGTCCGGCTCTATTCCGGTCACCTCAAGACGGGCGACACGGTGCTCAATCCGCGAACCGGCAAGAGCGAGCGCATCGGGCGCCTGCTCAAGATGCATGCCAACAAGCGGGAAGAGATTGTCGAGATCTATGCCGGCGACATTTGCGCCTGCGTGGGGCTCAAGAACCTGGTGACCGGAGACACCATCTGCACCGACAAGGCGCCGATCGTTCTGGAATCGATTGATTTCCCGGCTCCCGTCATCCACGTTGCCGTCGAGCCGAAGACCAAGGCTGATCAGGAGAAGATGGGCATGGCCCTGGCCAAGCTGGCGCAGGAAGATCCCACCTTCAAGGTGCACACCGATCCTGACTCCGGCCAGACCATCATCAGTGGCATGGGCGAGTTGCATTTGGAAATCATCGTCGACCGCATGATGCGCGAGTACAAGGTCGAGGCCAATGTCGGTAAGCCGCAGGTCGCCTATCGCGAAACCATCCGCAAGAAGGCAGAGGCGGAAGGCAAGTACATTCGTCAGACCGGTGGATCCGGTAACTACGGCCACGTGAAGATCCGTGTTGAGCCCAATGAGCCCGGCAAGGGCTTCGAGTTCATCAACGACATCAAGGGCGGCGTGGTGCCCAAGGAATACATCAAGCCGACCGAGCAGGGCATTCGCGAGGCGCTTCAGGGCGGTGTGCTGGCTGGCTACGAGATCGTCGATGTGAAGGCGACTCTTTATGACGGCAGCTACCACGATGTCGACTCCAACGAAATGGCCTTCAAGATTGCCGGATCGATGGCGTTCAAGGAAGCGGCCCGCAAGGCGACTCCGGTATTGCTGGAGCCAGTGATGTCGGTCGAAGTCGTGGTGCCGGAGGAGTATATGGGAACCATCATCGGTGACCTGAACTCCCGCCGCGGCCGGATCGAAGGCATGGAGCACCGTGCCGGATCGCAGGTCATCAAGGCCAATGTGCCGTTGAGCGAGATGTTCGGGTATGCCACCCACATGCGCTCATCGACCCAGGGCCGGGCCAATTACTCGATGCACTTCAACCGCTACGAAGAAGCGCCGCGGTCGGTGTCGGAAGAAATCATTGGCCGCAACCAGGGCAAGTAAGCAAGAAGGGCACGGCTGGTAGGTGCGGGCTTTAGGCCGTACAACGGGCCTGCAGTCCAGAAATCAGTCCCGAAGGGACGGCTGAGAGTAGCCCAGGACGTAGTCCTGGGAAGGAATTGAAAACACGATTCAGTCCCGAAGGGACGGCTAAAAATGACCCAGGACGTAGTCCTGTGGGGGGTTCAGCAAAGTTCGTAGAAGTTTGTTGATTTAAGCAGGAGAGAGGGACGAGATGGCGAAGGAGAAGTTTGACCGGTCCAAGCCGCACGTGAACGTGGGGACGATTGGGCACATCGATCACGGCAAGACGACGCTGACGGCGGCAATCACCAAGGTATTGTCGAAGCACAATCCGAAGATACAGTTTCGTTCGTTTGATTCGATTGACAATGCGCCTGAGGAGCGGGAGCGCGGCATCACGATTGCCACCGCGCACGTGGAGTACGAGACGGCCAACCGTCACTACGCGCACGTAGACTGCCCCGGCCACGCCGACTACATCAAGAACATGATCACCGGCGCGGCGCAGATGGACGGAGCGATCCTGGTGGTGGCGGCGACCGATGGTCCCATGCCGCAAACCAAGGAGCACGTGCTGCTGGCCCGCCAGGTAGGGGTGCCCTACATCGTGGTGTTTCTGAACAAGTGCGACGCGGTGGAAGACGAGGAGCTGACGGACCTGGTGGAGATGGAAGTCCGCGAGCTGCTGTCGAAGTACAACTTCCCCGGGGACGATGTGCCGGTGATTCGCGGCTCGGCTCTGGGTGGGTTGAACGGCGAGGCGCAATGGGAAGCCAAGATCGACGAGTTGATGGATGCGGTGGACAAGAATGTACCCTTGCCGGCGCGCGCCATGGACCAGCCCTTCCTGATGCCGATCGAAGACATCTTCTCCATTTCCGGCCGTGGCACGGTGGTGACGGGCAGGATCGAGCGGGGCAAGATCAAGGTAGGCGAGGAAGCGGAGATCGTCGGTTTCCGGGAAACCCGCAAGACCGTCGTGACCGGCGTCGAAATGTTCAAAAAGCAGCTGGATGAAGGACTTGCGGGCGACAACGCGGGTCTGCTGCTGCGCGGCATCGCCAAGGAAGACGTGGAGCGCGGGATGGTCCTGGCCAAGCCTGGCTCGATAACGCCGCACACCAAGTTCAAGGGCGAGATTTACGTGCTGAGCAAGGAAGAGGGCGGCCGTCACACGCCGTTCTTCAACGGCTACCGGCCGCAGTTCTACTTCCGCACCACGGACGTAACCGGGACGGCGAAGCTGCCGGAAGGCACGGAGATGGTGATGCCTGGGGACAACGTACAGCTGGAGATTGAGCTGCACACCCCGGTAGCGATGGAAAAGGGTCTGCGTTTCGCCATCCGCGAGGGTGGCCGCACGGTAGGCGCCGGCACCATCAGCGAAATCATCAAGTAAGTCGTGGGTAGCCCATTCAAGCCACGAGCGGCTTGAGTGGGTTGGCCCCAACGGATTGAGTGGCAAGAGGGAATTGAGATGGTAGGACAAAGAATTCGCATTCGGCTTAAGGCTTACGACTATCGCGTGCTCGATACCTCGACCGGCGAGATCGTCGAGACAGCGAAGCGCACCGGCGCGCAGGTCGCGGGTCCAATTCCGTTGCCCACCGTGAAGAACAAATACTGCGTGCTGCGTTCCCCGCACGTCGACAAGAAATCGCGCGAGGCCTTCGAGATCCGCACCCATAAGCGGCTGATCGATATTCTCGAGCCCACCCAGCAGACCATCGATGCGCTGATGAAGCTCGATCTTCCTGCCGGCGTGGATGTTGAGATTAAGGCATTCGAGAAGTAAGCAGGAGAGCATCATGTCGGTAACAGGAATTCTGGGCAAGAAGATCGGGATGACGCAGTTGTTCGATGACAAGGGTGAAGTTCACCCAGTCACCGTGCTGCAGGCGGGGCCCTGCGTAGTGACCCAGCTGAAGACGTTGGCCGGCGACGGCTACATTGCGGCGCAGATCGGCCTGATCGAGTTTGTCAAGGGTGGCAAGGTAAACAAGCCCATGGCCGGCCACTTCGCCAAGAACAATGTCCCTCCGGTGAAGTTGATGCGCGAAGTCCCCCTGGAGGTGGTTAATAACTCCGGCGGGGAAGAGGCCGCTCCGGCACTCAAGGCGGGCGACAAGGTACTGGTGGATATTTTCGAAGACGCCAAGTACGTCGATGTCATCGGCACCAGCAAGGGCCGCGGCTTTGCCGGTGTAGTTCGCCGCCACCACTTCGGCGGTGGACCTAAGGCCCACGGTCACATGTTCCAGGTGCAAGGCTCGATCGGTGCGTCCTCGTTCCCTTCGCGTGTCTTTCCCGGGCAGCGTATGCCAGGGCACTTCGGAGCGGAGCAGGTTACGGTGCGCAATCTGCGCATTCGCGGCATCGATCTGGACGAGAACCTGTTGATGGTCGAGGGTGCGATCCCCGGTCCGCGCGATGGCTACGTGATGATTTCCAAGTCCAAGGCGCCGCCGCGTGAGCGTCGTGGCTTTGGCGGCGGCGGTACGGTCGATCCGTTGAAGGCTTCGAAGAAGGCTTCCGGTGGCAAGCCCTCAGCCGGCAAGGGTAAGAAATAGGGTCTTGCATTAGGCCCTGGTTCAGACTTTGTACGGCTGCGCTGACTTTAGGGCTTTGTATCAGGGCACGACTTTAGTCGTGCCGAAGTGAGCGGTAGTATCGGGGGCTTCAGCCCCTGTGGTAAGAGCGGTTTAAGGAATTGCATATGGCACAGATCGATGTAGTAGATCTCGGTGGACAAAAGGTAGGCTCGCTGGAACTGGCGGACGAGATATTCGCGGCCGACCAGATCAACGAGGCACTGCTGTGGGAAGCGGTCAAGCACTATCGCGCCGCGATGCGGCAAGGTACTGCCGCCACCAAGAATAAGAAGCTGGTCTCCGGCGCAGGTAAGAAACTGTGGAAGCAGAAGGGTACGGGACGGGCTCGTGTAGGCTCGGTGCGTTCCCCGCTCTGGCGCCACGGTGGCACGGTGCACGGACCCCAGCCGCGCAGCTACGACTACGCCTTTCCCCGAAAGAAGCTGCTCGGCGCCCTGCGCTCCGCGCTGGCCACCAAGCTGGCCGATGGCAAGCTGACCGTGGTCGAGAGCTTGGACCTGGCGGATGCCAAGACCAAGGCCTATCGCGCGGCGCTCGACAAGCTGGATGCCAAGCGGACGACTTTACTGGTCGAAGGTGGCCAGGAGCCAAGCCGCACCCTGTTGCTCGGTTCGCGCAACCTCGATCGGGTGGAGTTGCTGCTGACCAAGGAAGTGCATCCTTACGATCTGCTGCGCTACGAGCGGGCCATTTTCTCCCGCGCCGCCATCGAGCAATTGCAGGAGTCGTTGAAGAAGACTGTATCCCGGCGCAAGCTTGCGGCCGGTTCGGAGGTGGCCTGATGCCGACTCTTTATAACGTGATCAAGCGCCCTCTAATTACTGAGAAGGGCCTGGGCGTCAAGGAAGTGGAAAGCACTCTGGTTTTTGATGTGGCCCCGGATGCAACCAAGACCGAGGTCAAGCAAGCGGTCGAGACGCTGTTCAAGGTGAAGGTACGGAGCGTGCGTACCGCCAACTTCCTGGGCAAGGAGCGCCGCCGGGGCAAGTTCTCCGGTTTTCGCCCCGACTGGAAGAAGGCCTACGTTCGCCTGCAGAAGGGCGAAAAGATGCCCGACTACGTCAACGCGATGTAAGGCGTAGTGCTCCGTAACTGAAACTGTATTAGAAGTCTTACTTGGAAGTACGAGCGAAACGATGCCGATCAAGACATACAGACCGATCACACCAACGCTGCGTTTCCAGACAACTCTGGTAAACGACGACATTACGACCAATCGCCCGCACAAGCCGCTGCTGGCAGTCAAGCAGCGCACGGGGGGCCGCCGCAATTCCGGCGACCTGACGATACGTCACCATGGTGGTGGCCATAAGCAGAAGCTGCGCCTGATCGACTTCAAGCGGGACAAGTTCGGCGTGCCCGGCAAGGTGGCCTCGATCGAATATGATCCCAACCGCTCCTCGCGCATCGCGCTGGTGAATTACCTGGACGGTGAGAAGCGCTACATCATTCAGCCGGTTGGGCTAAAGGTGGGGCAGACGGTCATGAGCGGGCCCGAGGCGGACATCCTGGTCGGCAATGCGTTGCCGCTCAAGAATATCCCCGCCGGCACCACGGTGCACAATGTTGAGCTCCGGCCTGGCAAGGGCGCGCAGATGGTGCGTTCGGCCGGAGCTTCGGCCCAGCTGGTGGCCAAAGAGGGCGATTACGCGCTCTTGAAACTACCCTCCGGCGAAACCCGCAGAGTGCTGGTAGCGTGCATGGCGACGGTAGGCCAGGTAGGCAACACCGATCACGAGAATGTGTCCATCGGCAAGGCTGGCCGCAATCGCTGGAAGGGTATTCGTCCCAGCAATCGTGGCGTATCCATGAACCCGGTCGATCACCCGCACGGTGGTGGCGAAGGCAAGACCTCCGGCGGCCGTCATCCAGTTACCCCGTGGGGACAGCCCACACGCGGATACAAGACGCGCAACAACAAGCGGACCGATACGTTTATCGTCAGCCGCTACAAGAAGTAGTCAGGAGCAGCGAGAGCATGGCACGTTCGACGAAAAAGGGTCCGTTTATCGACACCCACCTGATGGTGAAGATCGAAGCGATGAATGCGACGAACGACAAGAAGGTCCTTCGTACCTGGTCGCGCCGCTCGACCATTCATCCGGATATGGTGGGACACACCATCGCGGTGCACAACGGCAGAAAGTTTATCCCCGTCTACGTGACGGAAAACATGGTAGGGCACAAGCTGGGCGAATTTTCCGCCACCCGGACCTTTAAGGGCCACTCGGCGAAAGCCGCTGAGTCGTCGGCCAAGCCTCGCTAATAAGTAAGGAAGAAGCCAATGCAACTGGAAACACAGGAATTCCGGGCCGAAGCGAAGTTCCAGCGGGTATCGCCGCAGAAAGCTCGCCTGGTGCTGGAGCTGATCAAGGGGCGCCGCGTGGGCGAAGCACTGGAGACAGTGGCCTTCACCAAGAAGGGTGTCGCGCCGCTGGTTGAGAAAGTGCTGCGCGCAGCCATTCAGAACGCGAACTATCTCAGCCAGGAGCGGGAGCTCGATCTGGATGTAGACAACCTCTACGTCAAGACCGCGCTGGCCAACGAAGGACCGCGCATGAAGCGCATTCGTCCGGCGCCGATGGGACGGGCCTTCCGCTATCAACGCCGGCTGGCGCACATCGTGATCGCGGTGGCGGAGCGCAAGCGTGGCGGCCTGGTGGAAACAGCGGAGCCGGAAGCAGCAGCTCCCAAGAAGCGAATGCTCAAGGGCGCGGCAAAGAAAACGGCAGCCAAGAAAACCGTGGCTAAGAAGAGCGCAGCAAAAAACTGGAAGAAAGCCGCGAAGTAGGTTCGAGGAAATTATGGGACAAAAAGTTCATCCTTACGGCTTTCGACTAGGCGTCAACAAGCCATGGCGGTCACGCTGGTTCGTCGAGCGCGACTACGACAAGTTGCTGATTGAAGATGTGCACCTGCGCGAGGAGTTGAAGGAAAAGCTCAAGGCGGCGGGCGTGAGCTCGGTCGAGATCGAGCGTCCGGGTAACAAGCTGCGCCTGATCATTCGCACCGCGCGTCCGGGCATCGTGATCGGCCGCAAGGGCGCCGAGATCGAGAAGCTCAAGGCGGATCTGCAAAAGCGCACCAATCGCGATGTCTTCATCGACATCCTCGAGGTCAACAAGCCTGAGCTGGATGCGCAGTTGGTGGCCGAGAACATCGCTCTCCAGTTGGAGAAGCGCGTGGGCTTCCGCCGCGCCATGCGCAAGGCGGTCGATTCTGCACTGCGCTTTGGCTGCAAGGGCATCAAGGTTCGCGTCTCCGGCCGCTTGAACGGCAACGAGATCGCGCGTTCCGAGTGGTATCTGCAGGGGCGGCTTCCGCTGCACACTCTGCGTGCGGATATCGACTACGGCTTTGCCGAAGCGCGTACCACCTACGGTGTGATCGGGGTCAAGACCTGGATCTATCGCGGTGACATTTACGAGCAGAAGCGCCGTCAGCCGCAGCCGGCAGGCACCAGCGGAGTTTTCTAAGAAGGATTTTTAGGGGCGAAATTTTATGTTGATGCCAAAGAAGGTCAAGTTCCGCAAGCAGCAGCGCGGACGCATGAAGGGTAAGGCATGGCGCGGCTCCGAGCTCTCCTTCGGGGACTACGGGCTCAAGGTGATGGAGTGCGGCTACATCACGGACCGGCAGATTGAAGCCAGCCGTGTGGCCATGACGCGTTTCATCAAGCGTGGCGGCAAGATCTGGCTGCGGCTGTTTCCTGACAAGCCGGTCACCAAGAAGCCGGCCGAAACCCGTATGGGTAAAGGTAAGGGAGCTCCCGATCACTGGGTAGCAGTGGTTCGCCCGGGCAAGGTGCTCTTTGAGATGGAAGGGGTCAGCCCCGACATCGCCGCTGAGGCCATGCGCCTGGCGTCGAACAAGCTGCCTCTCAAAACACGCTTTGTCATGCGCCACGATGTCAAGGTAGCCGCAGTCGTCAAGTAGCGGAGAAGAAGAGCCATGGAAACGGAAAAGATTCGCAATTTAAATGATGAAGAGCTGGTACGGCAGGAGAAGCAGTCGGCCGAGCAGCTCTTTCGCCTGCGCTTCCAGATGAAGCTGGGGCAGAACGAAGGCGTAAAGAAGCTGCGCGATCTGCGCAAAGACGTAGCCCGCATCAAGACCATTGCCCGCGAGCGGGCGCTCGGTCTGCACGGTGCTGCCCTGCAGCCGGCCGGTGAGGCAACCGCCAAGCCAGCCAAGGCCGCCAAAACCAAGAAGGCCAAGCCGGCCGGAAAAGAGGCTCGTTAAGCCATGGCAGATGCCACAGGAACCAAGCCGGAATCGCGGCGCACGGAAAAGATTGGTAGTGTCGTTTCCACCAAGATGCAGAAGACCATCGTGGTCCAGGTGGAGATGCGCAAGACCCATCCCAAGTACAAGCGCGTGATCAAAATCAACAAGAAGTTCTACGCCCACGACGAGCAAAACTCAGCCCGCGTCGGCGACGTGGTAAGGATTCGCGAGAGCCGGCCGCTAAGCAAGCTCAAGCGTTGGACGCTGGAAGAAGTGGTTCGCCGCTCTTCTCTGCCGCAAGTCGAAGAAGTAGCAGCGCCCACGGTTTAGCAGTCCCTCCCCCTTGTCATCCCGACCGGAGCGAAGCGGAGTGGAGGGACCTGCGGTTCAGCAAGTAGTGACACAAAGTTTCAGGAAATAGGGCGACACCGTAAGGAGATACAAGTATGGCAGTACAAATGAGAACCATGCTGGACGTAGCCGATAATTCCGGCGCGCGCAAGCTGCAGATGATTCTGCCCTTGGGTGGCTCGAGCGGAAAAAAGGCGGGCTTGGGCGATGTGATTACTGCCTCCGTAAAGGAAGCGTCTCCCGACGGTCAGGTCAAGAAGGGCGTGGTGGTGAAGGCGGTCGTGGTGCGGACACGGAAGGAATATCGTCGCCGCGATGGCACCTACATCCGCTTTGACCAGAACGCCGCTGTGTTGATCAATGATGCGGGAGAGCCGGTAGGCACGCGCGTCTTCGGTCCGGTGGCCCGCGAGCTGCGCGAGAAGAAGTTTTTGAAAATTGTGTCGCTGGCCCCGGAAGTCATCTAAAGCGGGTCATTGGAAGCGAGGATTTTATGGCATTGAAGTTACAGCGCAACGATACCGTGGAAGTGATCACCGGCTCCGACAAGGGCAAGCGCGGCCGTGTGCTGCGCGTCCTTGGCGATAAGGACCGCGTGCTGGTAGAGCACGTCCGCATGGTCAAGAAGCACGTGCATCCCAATCCGCAGCGAAACATCAAGGGCGGCATCGCGGAGCAGGAAGCGGCCATCCAGATCTCGAACGTGATGTTGGTCTGCGGCACCTGCGGTCCCACCCGCGTGGGTCACAAGTTTGAAGGCGATACCAAGGTCCGGGTGTGCAAGAAATGCGGCCAGACCCTGGCGCCAAAGAAAAAGTAACGACGAATAGCTCGGGTTTGTACACGAAGCAGTCCCCATAAATAGGGTTTGTAACGAACAGTTCCGATAAGTAGGGTTTGTACACGAAACAGTCCCGAAGGGACGGCTGAAAATAGCCCAGGACGCAAGTCCTGGGTCGCTTCGGTAACACGAAAAGTCCCGCAGGGACGGCTGAGAATGCCCCAGGACGTAAGTCCTGGGTACAGTTCTTAGATCACGCAACGGTAAACGGGCCTAGCCCACTCCGGGACCGTGAAAGGAAAGAGACAGAGCAATGGCGAAAGTAAACGCGAGACTCAAAGAGAAGTACCAAAAGGAAATCCGGCCGGCCCTACAGAAAGAGCTGGGCCTCAACAATCTGATGGCAGTCCCCCGCCTGGAGAAGATCGTTCTCAACATGGGCTTGGGCGAAGCCACGCAGAATGTGAAGATCATGGATCCGTTGGTAGCCGACCTGGCTTCCGTGGCCGGGCAAAAGCCGGTAACCACACGGGCCAAGAAGTCCATCGCCGCCTTCAAGGTGCGCGAGGGCATGCCCATCGGCGCCATGGTCACCCTGCGCGGCGACATCATGTACGAATTTCTCGACCGCCTGATCTCGGTGGCACTCCCCCGCGTGCGTGATTTCCGCGGCGTATCGACCAAGAGCTTCGACGGACGAGGCAACTACACGCTGGGTATGCGCGACCAGCTGATTTTTCCCGAAGTCGACTATGCCCGGGTGGATAAGTTGAAGGGCATGAACGTCACCATTGTGACGACAGCCAAGGACGATAACCAGGCGCGTGCCCTGCTTCGGCAGTTCGGCATACCTTTCCGCCAGACGGCATAAGGAAGAGAGACGAATGTCCACTACAGCAAAACGAGTAAAAGACGCACGCAAGCCGAAGTTTTCCAGCCGTCAGCACAATCGCTGCAAGATCTGCGGCCGTCCGCGCGCCTATCTGCGCAAGTTCGGTCTATGCCGCTTGTGCTTCCGCCAGCTGGCGCTTCGGGGCGAAATCCCCGGTGTCGTTAAGTCAAGTTGGTAAGTGATCGACCCGATGTAACAACAACATTCCCGCTGGTTCTCAGGCGTTTCCCAAGCCGGAGCGAACGGGGAGTGGAGGAGAGAGAATGAGTTTAACCGATCCAGTAGCCGACTTTGTGACGCGCATCCGCAACTCCATCCGTGCGCGCCACCAAAAGCTGGATGTCCCGGCCTCGAAGTTGAAGACCGAGATTGCCCGCATCCTCAAGGAAGAAGGCTACATCGCCAACTACAAGGCGGCGGAAGAGAATGGCCGCGCTGTGCTGCGTGTCTACCTCAAGTACGGCGCCAACAACGAAGCCGCCATTCGCGACCTGTCCCGTGTTTCGCGGCCCGGGTGCCGCGTCTACGTCGGCCGGGATGAGATCAAGCGTGTGCAGAGCGGCCTCGGCATCAGCATCATGACCACGCCGCGCGGCGTGATGACCGGCCGGCAGGCGCGCCGCGAAGGTGTCGGCGGCGAGATTCTCTGCGAAGTCTGGTAAGGCATTGAGTGGCTGCAGTGGAACGATCCCGGGTTGCCGGGACCGGGACTCGCAAGCCGTGAAGGGTTCAAGAAATATATGTCGCGTATAGGCAAGAAACCAATTCCGTTGCCCACAACGGTGAAATACAAGATGCAGGGCAACACCGTGCTGGTCGAAGGTCCCAAGGGCAAGTTGACCGCCATGGTGCCTGCGGGCATCACTCTCGAGACCAAGGACGGCAACCTGTTCGCGGTGCGGGAGAAGGAATCGCTCGCCGCTCTGCATGGATTGACCCGCGCGCTGGTCTCGAATGCGGTGGAAGGTGTAACCAAGGGCTGGACCAAGGAGTTGGACATCGTCGGCATCGGCTATCGCGCCGAGCTCAAGGGCAAAGGCACGGTTGTCTTTACCCTGGGCTTCTCTCATCCCATCGAGTTTCCCCTGCCCACGGGCATCGACGTAACCATCGATCCCAAGCAGACTCGCCTGACCATCAGCGGCATCGATCGTCAGAAGGTAGGCCAGGTGGCCGCCGACATGCGTTCGCTGCGTAAGCCCGACCCGTACAAGAACAAAGGCGTGCGCTATGTAGGCGAACGTCTGAAGAAGAAGGTCGGCAAGACCGGCGCGAAGTAAACCGAGCACCCGGAATTCCTGTCGAGGTCTTCTGGGCTCGCGAAATACCTGCGGCTTTCCGTAAAGAAAGCCGCACACGCTGCCCCGGATGGGGAAGCGAAACAGGAATTCCGGGACGGGGCTGCAGGGCAGCTCCGCCTTTAGGAAGGAAAGAACCAGATGCTCCCGATTAGACAGAGAAATGTAATTCGCCAACGCGTGCACTTTCGCATCCGCCAGAAAATGGAAGGCACCGCGGCGCGCCCGCGGCTGAACGTATACCGCTCGCTGAACCACATTTACGCCCAGGTCATTGACGACTCCAAGGGTGAAACCATCCTCTCCGCCTCCACCCTGTCGGCCAAGTTGAAGACCGGCGGCAACGTGGCCGCGGCCAAGGAAGTGGGCAAGCTGGTAGCCGAGCGCGCGCTGGAAAAGGGAATCAAGAAGGTGGTCTTCGATCGCGGCGGCTATCTCTACCACGGGCGCATCAAGGCGTTGGCCGATGCGGCACGCGAAGCAGGTTTGGAGTTCTAAAGCGGTTTCAAGGTTTTTGGAAGGATCGGAAAAGCATGGCAATACTCAAGCGGAAACTGGACGCCGGGCAGTACAACCTGAAGGATCAGGTGGTGTCCATCAATCGTGTCACCAAGGTCGTCAAGGGCGGTAAGAACATGTCCTTCGCGGCGCTGGTGGTGGTCGGGGATCCCGCTGCCGGGGTGGTTGGCTTCGGCTCGGGCAAGGCCAAGGAAGTCCCGCAGGCGATCCGCAAAGGGATCGAGGCGGCCAAGAAGAACCTCGTCCATGTCAATCTTTCTGAAACGACCATACCTCACCAGGTGTTAGGTCGCTTCGGTTCCGGGCATGTGCTCTTGAAGCCGGCGCCGGAAGGCACGGGCGTAATTGCCGGCGGAGCGGTGCGCGCGGTGATGACCTCGGTCGGGGTACAAAATGTCCTGACCAAGAGCCTGGGCACCGCCAACCCGCACAACGTGGTCAAAGCCACCTTCGATGCGTTGGTGCAGTTGCGGGATCGGGGCGAAGTGGCTGCCGCTCGCGGCAAGCAGGTACAGGAGCTATATTGATGGCAGCGACTGAGAAACTAATGATGCGGCTGGAGTACTATCGCTCTGCGATTTGCACTCCGGAGAAGCACAAGCGGGTAATCAAGGGATTGGGCTTCACCCGGCTCAATCAAGTGGTGGAGCGTGAAGACACCGCCTCCATCCGCGGCATGGTCAAGGCCGTGCCGCACCTGGTGCGGATCGTCAAGTAAGACCGCCCAGGGAAACAAATGCGAGTCGGACCGGCTAGACCGGTCTGGCGTTGAGCGAGGATAGTGATGGCAAAGAATCTTTCTAATCTGCGTGCCCCCAAGCAGGCCAACAGCAACAAGAAGCGTGTCGGCCGCGGTATGGGTTCGGGCATGGGCAAGACCTCGACCCGCGGGCACAAGGGACAGCGTTCCCGTTCCGGCTCCCACATGATGCGTGGCTTTGAAGGTGGGCAGATGCCGTTGCATCGCCGCCTGCCCAAGCGTGGCTTCACCAACATCTTCCGCACCGAATACTCAGTGGTTAACCTGAGCCGCGTGGCCGAGCTGCATGCCGAAGGCCTCAAGGAATTGACCCTCGAAACCTTTGCCGCCAAGGGCCTGCTCAAGAAGCGCCATGGCCTGGTCAAGGTGCTGGGAGATGGTGACTTGACCGTCGCAGTGACGGTGCACGCCCACAAGTTTTCCAAGTCGGCCCAGGAAAAGATCGAGAAAGCCGGTGGTAAGGCCGTTCTGGTCGCCTGAGTATGCGCGCGACTGTCCGGCTGAGAGTAGCCCAGGACGCGAGTTCCCGCTAGGATTTTGACAGCCGGAACCAGTCCCGAAGGGACGGCTGAGAGTAGCCCAGCACGCAGTGCTGGGTACGGTAAGAAAACCCCGACCAGTCCCGCAGGGACGGCTGAAAATTCCCCCAGGATGTAATCCTGGGGTTTCTCGCCCCGGAAAATTTAGTTCTCGGGGGAACAACGTTAGACTAAGTGAACGAAGGGCACGGTTTTAGCCGTGCCGTAGACACACCGAAAGTAGATGGGTTTAGCCCCTGAAGAAACGAAGGTAGGGGCATTTTCACCAACATAGTGAAAATGCTATAAAGCACGTTCACGATCGGCTGACGACTACAGGAAACATATGTTTGAGAAGATCGCAAATATCTTCCGCATTCCCGACCTGCGCAAGCGGGTTTTATTCACCCTAGGTATCCTCGCCGTCTATCGTCTCGGCTCGCAGATACCGACCCCCGGGGTCAACCTCAAGCTCCTGGCGCAGTTCTTTGACCAGCAGGCGGGCAGTGCCCTCGGTCTGGTCGACCTGTTCAGCGGCGGCAACCTTCGCCGCCTGACCATCTTCGCCCTGGGCATCATGCCCTACATCACCGCCTCCATCATCTTCCAGCTCCTGACCGTGGTCTATGAGCCCTTGGCCAAGTTGCAGAAAGAAGGCGAGTTGGGGCGGCGCAAGATCACCCAATGGACGCGCTACGTCACCGTGGTTCTGGGCGCCGTGCAATCGCTGGCCATCGCCCTCACCCTCTCCCACGGCTCCGGCGGTGTCTCCTATGTTCTAAACCCCGGAATCGGCTTCATCCTGATGACCATGGTCACGCTGACCACGGGAACTGCCTTCATCATGTGGCTGGGCGAGCAGATTACCGACCGCGGCATCGGTAACGGCATGAGCCTGTTGATCTTCGCCGGCATCGTGGTTGGCCTGCCCCGCGGCATTCAGGACTTGATCGACAAGGCGAAAACTCAGGCCTGGGGATCGTTTACCATTCCCGCACTGATCCTGCTGCTGGTGGTCATGATCGCCACCGTAGCCTTCATTGTCTTTGTCGAACGCAGCGAACGGCGCATCCCGGTGCAGTATGCCAAGCGCATCGTCGGCCGGCGCATGATGGGCGGTCAATCTACCCATCTGCCGCTCAAGGTAAACTCCGGCGGCGTCATGCCGGTCATCTTCGCCAGTTCGATTCTGTCCGCCCCGCTGCTTTTTGCCAGCTCCGGGTACGTGCGCAACAGCGGCTTCCTCACCCGGGTCTTTGACGGCCTGCGCCTTGGGGAACCCTGGTACGAGCTGCTGTACATCGTGGGCATCGTCTTCTTTGCCTACTTTTACATCTCCATCGTCTTCCGCCCCGATGACATCGCTGACAACATGCGCAAATACGGCGGCTTCATTCCTGGCATCCGCCCGGGCAAGCGTACCTCCGATTTTGTGAACGACGTGCTCACCCGCATTACCCTGGTAGGCGCCCTCTACCTCGTGGTCATCTCGTTGATTCCGCAGATCCTGATCAGCGGCATCCACCTGAACAATCTTTGGCTGGTGGGCGGGTGGTTCGAGTCGCTGCCCACGTGGGTCACCCACGGCTTGAACTTCACCTTCTACTTCGGCGGCACGTCTCTGCTGATCGTGGTGGGCGTCGCCATGGATACCGTGAACCAGGTGGAGTCGCAATTGATCATGCGCCACTATGATGGCTTCTCGCCCCGCAGTGGACGGGTACGCGGAAGGCGGTCGTGGTAGGCCCCCTGCAGGTGGCGGAAGGATTGCACGCTACTGACGAAAAACTGGTGATTCCTGGTCCCATGCTGCTCATGGGGGCGCCGGGCGTAGGCAAAGGCACGCAGGCCAAGGGAATCATGGCCGCCTGGGGCATTCCCCAGATCTCGACCGGCGACCTGCTACGCGACAACAGGCAGCGCGGAACCCCATTGGGGGTCGTGGCTACGCAGATCATGGATGAGGGCAAGCTGGTTCCCGACGATCTGGTCAACCGGATGGTGGCCGAACGGTTGGCCCAGCCCGATACCACGCGGGGCTACATTTTGGATGGCTATCCCCGGACCCTGGCCCAGGCTGAGTGGCTCGATGCCCGCTTGGCAGCTATACCAAACGGGCTCCCGCTGATTGCAGTAAGTATCCAGGTAAGTTATACTCAGTTGTTGCGTCGTATCACGGGTCGGCGCAACTGTCCAACCTGCCAGCGCATTTACAACGTTTACCTGCAGCCGCCGAAAGCAGACACGGTATGCGATGTGGAAGGCACACCGCTGGTCCAGCGCGCGGATGACACGGAAGCGGTCTTCCATGAACGGATGCGCACTTATACGGCGCTGACGGCGCCGGTGGTGGAACATTATCGCGCCAGCAGTCGGTTCGTAGAAGTGGATGGCGAGCAGCCGGCGGACGAGGTAATGGCGGGCATCATGGCCGCGGTAGCGCGACTCCGATCCCAGAATTAGCAGTCTTTGGTTGCAGGGGCAGTTGTTTCGCCGAATTGGGCGATGGTTTCGAGTGAAGGAAAGAGAGTCGAACGGCCGATGGCCATCATGATCAAGACGCCGCAGGAAATTGAAAAGATGCGGCGCAGCGGAGCGGTGGTGCGCGAGGTGCTGGAGCATGTACGTTCGCTCGTCAAGCCCGGCGTCACCACACTCGATCTGGAAGTGGCGGCGGAAAGCAAGATTGCGGCATCAGGAGCCACCTCTGCTTTCAAGGGCTATCGCGGTTACCCCTGTGTCTTGTGCACTTCGGTAAACGAGCAGGTGGTCCACGGCATTCCCTCCAAGGAGAGCGTGCTGCACGATGGGGATATCGTTTCCATTGACTGTGGGGTGGTGCTGGACGGCTACTACGGTGATTCCGCGATCACGGTGCCCGTTGGATCGGCGGTAGCGCCCAAGGCCAAGCGGTTGTTGGATGTGACGAAGGCGTCGCTCGAGACGGCCATCGGGGTAGTGCGGCCGGGAGCAACGCTGGGGGATATCGGGGCAGCGGTACAGGAAGTAGTCGAGGCGGACGGGTTCAGTGTAGTGCGGGACTTTGTGGGCCACGGTATTGGAACCCGGATGCATGAAGATCCGCAGGTTCCCAACTACGGGCAGCGGGGCGTCGGAACCAAGCTGCGTGCGGGGATGGTCCTGGCGATCGAGCCCATGGTGAATGCGGGCAAGCCGGGTGTGCAGGTATTAAGTGACGGCTGGACGGCGGTCACCGAGGATGGAAGCTTGAGCGCTCATTTCGAGCACACCGTCGCGGTAACGGCTGATGGCGCCGTAATTTTGACGCAGTAGGCAACGAAAGCCTGTGGGCGGATCGGGATAAGGTTTGTCGAAGGAAGACGCGATAGAGGTGATGGCAACGGTAGTGGAGACGTTGCCAAACGCGATGTTCAAAGTCGAGCTGGAGAACAAGCATCAGGTTCTGGCTCATGTTTCGGGACGTATGCGAAAGAATTTCATTCGCATTCTCCCTGGCGACCGGGTAGCGGTTGAGCTTAGTCCATACGATCTGACCCGTGGCCGG
The DNA here is from genome assembly GCA_963721125.1 of uncultured Acidobacteriaceae bacterium. GTDB lineage: Bacteria > Acidobacteriota > Terriglobia > Terriglobales > Acidobacteriaceae > PALSA-350. The sequence goes on from CAVRHZ010000004.1 coordinate 283,412, forward strand.
ATCGTCTACCGCTACAAGTAGGAATACAAGTCAGGAGTAGTAATGAAAGTAAGGGCATCAGTAAAAAAGATTTGTGACAAGTGCAAGGTCATCCATCGCCGCGGTGTGGTGCGGGTGATTTGCGAGAACTCAAAGCACAAGCAGCGCCAAGGCTAAAACCCCTCGGCATAACAAAGAGGGAGTTTAAAAACTCTCTCGGCACAACAAATCGAGGGGTGCCCCATTCAAGCCGTCTTTTGGCTTGAGTGGGATAACAAATCTCAACTGAGGATCTCTAATTACGGCACGAAGAGGCTAGTTAGCCATGCGGATCCCGAGTCCTGGATAGACGTTCCTTCAGGATGCGGTAACCGCAAAGGCTTGCGTTGAACCTCTCGCGTGACCTTGACCAGTAACCGGCACGAAGCGGCGAAGCCACTCCGTGCCAACGCAGTAAAAAGGAATTCAGCATGGCACGTATTGCTGGCGTAGATCTGCCCCGCCACAAGCAGGCAAGAATCGCGCTGACCTACATATTCGGTATCGGCAACCCTCGTGCACTACGCATCCTGGAGACGGCCAATGTGGACCCGGTCAAGAAAGTCCAGGATCTGGGTGAAGACGAGGTAAACCGTATCCGCCAGGTGATTGAGAACGAAGGCCAGATCGAAGGTGATCTGCGCAAAGACGTCTCGATGCACATCAAGCGGCTGATTGACATTCAGTCCTATCGTGGACTGCGCCACCGGCGCAACCTGCCTACTCGCGGCCAGCGCACGCACACCAACGCGCGCACCCGCAAGGGACCGCGTAAGGGCACAATCGCAGGCAAGAAGAAAGCGACGGCGAAGACTTAATGGCGAAGCAGGAGCAGAAGCAGCAGGCATCCGGCAAGGCTGCCAAGAACAAGAAGTTCAAGAAGCGCGAGCGCAAGAACGTTCCCTACGGATTGGTCTACGTTCAAGCCTCCTTCAACAACACCATCGTGACCATCACCGACGGTCAGGGCAACACGCTTTCCTGGAAGAGCTCCGGCTCTCTCGGCTTTCGTGGGTCGCGCAAGGGAACTCCCTTTGCCGCCCAGCAAGCCGCGATGAACGCCGCCAACCAGGCGCGTGACCACGGTCTGCGTTCGGTCGATGTGCGGGTCAGTGGTCCCGGCTCCGGCCGTGAGTCAGCAGTGCGCGCCCTGGCTGCAGCGGGACTCGACGTCCGTTCCATTCGTGACGTTACGCCCATTCCGCACAACGGTTGCCGTCCGCCCAAGCGCAGACGAGTCTAAGACTTTTAACCGCAGGACCGGGACGAAGGATTTCCATCCGTAAACCGGTCGGCCTCTGAAGTAAGGAGAATTACGTGGCACGTTATACCGGACCAGTCTGCCGCCTTTGCCGTCGTGAAGGCACCAAGCTCTTTCTGAAGGGCACCAAGTGCTTCTCAGAAAAGTGCCCCATTGAGAAGCGCAACTTTGCCCCCGGCCAGCACGGCCGTGACCGCAAGCCCAAGATCGTAGGCTACGGCCTGCAATTGCGGGAAAAGCAAAAAGCCAAGCGCATCTATTTCACCCTGGAGAGCCAGTTCCGCGCCTATTACGAGAAGGCATCGCGGTCCCAGGGCGTCACCGGCGAACTGCTCTTGCAGCAGCTCGAGCGCCGTCTTGACAACGTGGCCTTCCGCCTCGGCTTCGCCAGCTCGCGGCGCCAGGCCCGCCAGATCGTGCGCCACGGCCATGTGGAAGTGAATGGCCGCAAGGTGAACATTCCGTCGTTCCAGGTAAGTGTAGGCGACGACATCAAGATCCGCGAAGGCAGCAAGAAGCTCACAGTACTCGAAACCTCGACCGAGTTCGCGAGCCACCAGGTAGCGCCGCGCTGGCTGCAGGTGGATCACGCAAATCTGTCCGGCAAGGTACTGGCGCTGCCTAAGCGTGAAGACGTGAATCTGCCCGTAAACGAGCAGCTGATCGTCGAACTGTATAGCAAGTAGTAAGTAGCTGAGTACAGATTCAATCAACGAGGAGAAACAAGCACGAGCGTAGCAGAATGCTTCGCGACGCCGTTGCATGGAGAGGAACACAGATATGCTTTGGAGAGGATTCCAAAAACCGAAACGTCTTGCAGTGGATACGGAGACGCTCACCGAGAAGTACGGCAAGTTCAGCGCCCAGCCTTTTGAGCGCGGCTTCGGCACCACCATCGGCAACGCGCTGCGGCGCACGCTGCTTTCATCGATCGAAGGCGCGGCTGTAACCGCAGTCAAGATCGAAGGCGTGTTGCACGAGTTTCAATCGATCACCGGCGTAGTTGAAGACGCCACCGACATCATCCTGAATCTCAAGCAGATTCCCTTCAAGTTGAACGGGGAAGGTCCCAAGGCGCTGTATCTGCGTGCGGACCAGCCGGGTGTGGTGACCTCGGGCATGATCGAGGCCGACGGAGACGTAGAGATCCTGGACAAGGATGTCTATGTCGCGACTGTCAGCGAAGGTGGAAAGCTGGACATGGAAATGCGCCTCAAGCGCGGCCGTGGCTATGTCTCCGCCGACAAGAACTTCGATTCGGATTTAGGGATCGGCTTCATTCCTGTGGACTCCGTTCACTCGCCCGTTCGCAAGGTGAACTATGCAGTGGATGCCGCTCGTCTGGGTCAGATCACCGACTACGACAAGCTGACCATTGAAGTCTGGACCAATCGTTCGGTATTGCCCGCTGATTCGCTCGGGCTCGCTGCCAAGCTGCTCAAGGACCACATGAGCATCTTCATCAACTTCGAGGAAGAGATCGAAGCCGAGAGCGCGCACGACGAGGGCCGGATGCAGTTGCGCAACGAGAACCTCAATCGCTCGGTAGAGGAGCTTGAGTTGAGCGTCCGCAGCTACAACTGCTTGAAGAACGCGAACATTCAGACCATCGGTGAGTTAGTACAGAAGACCGAGCCGGAGATGCTCAAGACCAAGAACTTTGGCCGCAAGTCCTTGAACGAGATCAAGGAAATTCTGGCGCAGATGGGCTTGTCCTTGGGCATGAAGATCGACGAGCACGGCAACGCGGTGCCTGGCCCGACCAGCGTACTGCCGGCCGCAACCCTGGCAGCAAGCTACAACCGTTACGACGACGAAGAGGATGACGACGACGAAGATCTCGAGGGCGTAGACATTCCCCTCCAGTCGGAGCCGGAGAACTTCTAGTTGGTTGGAGTGACCGGTGGCAGAACCCACCGGTCACCCGTTAATTCTGTTGGAAAGAGAAACCCATGCGCCACCGCAATGCAGGATACAAACTAGGACGCAACACCAGCCATCGCCGCGCGTTGTTGCGCAACCTGGTCACGTCCATTCTTCTTGAGGACCGTGTAGAGACGACCATCACCAAGGCCAAGGCCGCTCGTCCTCACGTAGAAAAGCTGATCACGTTGGGCAAGCGCGGCGATCTGCACTCCCGCCGCCTGGCACTGTCTTATCTGCAGACCCGGGAGGCCGTCTCCCGTCTGTTTGACACCGTGGCCCCGCGTTATGGAGATCGCGCCGGCGGCTATTTGCGCATTGTCCGCACCGGCTTCCAGAAGGGTGATGGAGCCGAGAAGGCCTTCATCGAACTCCTCGGTTCCGAGCACGAGTTGGACGAGAAGCGCCAGAAGCGTGCAGAAGCGCGCGCTAAGCGCCGCGAAGAAATCGACAAGGCGATGTCCGAGAACCCGCCACCCGACGGCAGCGGCGACCACGCTTAGAGGCTGTCGGCAATTCCGTGAAGCCCGCGCCGAAAGGCGCGGGCTTTGCTGTGTATGGATAAAGCCAGTCTTCCAGCGAGTTCCTGCTCCGGCTGTGAGTCCGACAGGCTCTGAGGTCTTGTATCCGGGCAAGGCCCTGAGGTCTTGTATCCGGGCAAGGCTCTGAGGTCTTGTATCCGGGCAAGGCTCTGAGGTCTTGTATCCGGGCAAGGCTCTGAGGTCTTGTATCCGGGCAAGGCTCTGAGGTCTTGTATCTGGGCAAGGCTCTGAGGTCTTGTATCCGGGCAAGGCCCTGAGGTCTTGTATCCGGGCGAGGCCCTGAGGTCTTGTATCCGGGCAAGGCTCTGAGGTCTTGTATTGGGCAAGGCCCTGAGGTCTTGTATCCGGGCAAGGCTCTGAGGTCTTGTATCCGGGCGAGGCCCTGAGGTCTTGTATCCGGGCAAGGCTCTGAGGTCTTGTATCCGGGCAAGGCTCTGTAACTGTGCATCCGGGACGGCTCTGAGGAACTTGAATTCGAACACGGCCCTAAGGCTGCGGTGTCAGGGCACGACTTTAGTCGGGCCGTAAAGTCTGGTACGGACCGGGCAAGTAGGTAACAAAAGGTACCGGGCAAGTGGGTAACACTTTTCGTTCACAGCGCAGGGCAGGTAGAAGAGAGCATGCCCTGGAAAGTGACGGATGTGTTGGACGAGAGGACGCGGTTTGTTCTGGAGTATGAGAGCGGAAGCTTCACGATGGCCGAGCTGTGTCGGATCTATGGCATCGCTCGCAAGACCGGCTACGTGTGGACAGATCGGTATGAGGTGGAGGGACTAGCAGGATTGCAGGACCGTGTCTATGGAGCGGGCCACCATCCCAACCAGACCAAGAGTGGGATTGAGGAGCAGATTGTGCAACTGAAACAGGCGCATCCGAGTTGGGGAGCCAAGAAGCTGCGAGCCCGTCTTTTGGCGACGAAAAAGGGTGTCCATTGGCCTGTGGTGAGCACTTTTGGAGAGATCTTGCGGCGGGAAGGGTTGAGCGCACCGCATCACAAGCGTCTGAAGACGCCTGTGTACGGCAAGCCGTTTGAGAAGGTAGCAGAGGCTAATCAGACATGGTGTGGGGACTTCAAGGGCTGGTTCCTGACTGGACAAGGGGAGCGGGTTGATCCGTTGACGATGACCGATGCACACAGCCGTTACTTGCTGCGTTGTCAGAGCGTGGAGAAGACGAATACGGAGCAAGTGCAAGCCATCTTTGCAGCAGCCTTTCGCGAATATGGCATGCCGCAGACGATCCGAACCGATAACGGCGCACCGTTTGCCTCCAGAGCCATCGCTGGCATTTCACGCTTATCGCTCTACTGGATGAAGCTGGGCATCAGGCCGGAGCGGATCAAGCCAGGTCATCCGGAGCAAAATGGGCGTCATGAGCGCATGCATCGAACGTTGAAGGCAGAGACGGCGAAACCCCCAGCAGCCAACCGGAGAGCGCAGCAAAAAGCTTTTGATCGGTTCCGCCAACAGTTCAACGAGGAACGCCCGCATGAGGCGCTGGAGCAGAAGACGCCGGCCTCCTGCTACCACTGTTCGCCGCGCCCCTATCCGGATCGACTTCCTGAACCGGAATACGACACCAACATGAAGCCCAAGAGAGTTTATCCGGATGGAACCTTCTTCTGGAAAGGCACACAGATCTTTATCAGCAAGTGTTTGGGGGGAGAATTTATAGGCATGGAGCAGACCGACGATCGTTACTGGGACGTTCATTTTGCCACCTTCCCCCTGGCGCGCTTCGATAGTCATAAGCTCGTCATGCACCCGATGCCGAACGAGGAGCAGTGAATGGCTATGGAAATGACGGCAGTATGGAAAGAGAGGAAAAGCAGAAGCCCTTTCCCTCTCTTCCCACACTGCCTTGGAAAGCTCGCAAAAACCGCGAGCTTCCCACATTCCCACAGCCTCGGCGACGACTTGGGATTTCCTTCTTCTCCAAGCTCGTTTAACTTCAACTTCAACGAAAAGTGTTACCTACATGCCCGGTACCTTTTGTTACCGACATGCCAGTTCGCACAGTCTAAAAGAGACCTGGGCTTTTAGCCCCTGCGTTTTTCTTCCTTATCCAGCCTTAGCCACCCCCTGGCCGGCAACCTGTGTTTGCGCATCCACCGCCCCGACTCCGTGGCGCCTGGTAACAAACTGCACCATCCAACGCAACATGACAAAGAACCGATTCGTAAAACCAATAAGAAAATAAATATGAACCCCGGCCCACAACAGCCAAGCGATGAGCCCGGCAGACTTCCAAAACCTCAGATCGGCCACGGCGAACGTACGTCCCACCACGGCCAGGTCGCCCTTATCCCAATACCAGAAGGGCTCTGGCTCAGCTTGGCCCCTGATGCGCCGGCGAATCAGCTCCGCCACATACTCACCTTGTTGTATGGCAGGCTGCGCCAGGCCAGGCATCTGCACCGCCGTCCCACTCTTGAAGCCCAGCAGATTTCGGGTATTGGCAATCACCAGCGCAGTGTCGCCGACGGCAAAGATCTCAGCATGACCAGGAACCGACAAGTCGGGGTTCACCTTCACCCTCCCAGCCTTGTCCGCTTCCGCGCCCAGCCAACGCGCTGCCGGTGAGGCGGCCACGCCCGCGGTCCACATCACTGTCCGGCTGCGGATGCGCTTGCCATCGGCAACAATCCCCTCTGCACCGACACTTTCGACCTTAGTACCGGTAAAGACCTTCACCCCTAACTCTTCCAGATGGCGCGTGGCCTTCGCCGAAAGATCCTCGGCAAAGCTCGGGAGTATGCGTGAATTGCCTTCATAGAGCATGACCTGGGCTGCACCCGGACCAAGGTGCCGGAAGTCGTGAGCCAGCGCCATCCTTGCCGATTCAGCGATGGTGCCAGCGAGCTCGACGCCGACGGTGCCGCCGCCCACGAGCACGAACGTAAGCAGCTCCTTGATCGCGGCGCGATCCGCATCCCCGCACAGAGCCATCTCCTCGGCCTCTTCGAACGCCCTCAGAATCCTGCTGCGGATCTTGTCCGCATCCTCCAGCGCATCGAGTCCCGGAGCAATCGGCTTCCACTCTTCATGGCCGAAGTAATTCACGCGAATCCCGGTAGCCAAAATCAGATAGTCATATGGCAGCTCGCAATCGTGCAGCAGCACTCTGCGATTCCCGGTATCCACACCAGTCACTTCCGACATCAACACGTCGAGATTTTTCTGCCTGCTGAACAGCACGCGCAAGGGCGGAGCGATCTCGTCGCCCGAAAGAAGTCCGGTAGCCACCTGGTACAACATTGGCCGGAACAGGTGATAGTTCCGTTTATCCACCAGGGTGATTTGTGCGGGGGCCTTAGCTAAGGCGCGGGCGGCATAGAAGCCTCCAAAGCCTCCCCCGACAATCACCACCCGCGGAGTCTTCGCAATAGCTGAGTTTTCTGGCAAGCAAGCCTCCGGTGCAGTCATTCTGCTTATATATATGTCCGGCAGGTTGCAAGGGTTGTGGGATAACGAAAATTATTACCGCAGTTCCGCGCACTGTGCGGGATAGCGCTCCCGGCGCCCTTTCAGGCAAGCCTGATGTTTTTACAGATTCAGGGACGAAACGTACGGAACTTCGAAAAGAGAAGCTCATTCGAAGCTGTCTTTGGCTTTGTGTCAGGGCAGCACTTTACTCGGGCCGTAAGGCGCCAAAAGAGATCGGTGCTTTAGCTTTTGACTCCCAGTGGTTAGCAGATGGCTCAGCGAAAGTCTGTCAGGTGACATTGGAACCGTCAGAGAATATGAGTGGCGGAGGCGCGTTGACCTCTGTCCAGTAAAGGCTAAGCTGTTTCGTCGCTGATACGAATTGATCGTAATCCAGAGCCTTGACTACGTAGCTGTTGGCGAAGCTGTTGTATGCGCCTAACCGATCCCTCTCCTCGTCGGAGGAAGTATGAATAATAACCGGCAAACACCTGGTTCGCTGATTCTCGCGGATTGCCTCCAGGACCTTTAACCCGCTGATCTTGGGAATATTGAGATCGAGTAAGACGAACATCGGCAGGTCGTTGGCGTCTCTCGCTGCATATTGGCCGCGTGCAAAAAGGTAGTCGAGTGCCTCTAATCCGTCGCGCACCCGGACCAGCGGATTCTTCGCTTGAGCTTTTTGGAACGCTCTCGAAGCCAGCTCAGCGTCGGCGTCGTCGTCCTCGACAAGCAGGATCTTCCTTCTTGGGTCCATCATCATCACTCCCTCGCTATAGAAGATACCTTCCACGGCCGTCAGACTGAGCTTGTGAGATTTCCCGTGTCTGACCTATCTATTTGCGGTCGCCCGCGCCAACCGCCATGAGCCTGTTTCTGGCTCCTTCTCCATCTATCGTCCAGAAGAGTGGATTACTTGAATAACGTTTCAGTCGACCTATGTAAGGGCTCCAGGCCAGGTCATGAAGGTGCTGTTGCCTTTGCTGTCGTTCTAATTTGCTCCGTCGCCTGCAGGGCGAAATAGAAAGTGGCTCCGTGATCCGGCTCTGCCTCGCCCCAGATCATCCCCCCGTGCTTTTGAATGATCCGCTGCACGGTAGCCAGACCCACTCTGGTTCCTTCAAACTCTGACTCCGTGTGGAAGCGCTGGAATACCCCGAACAGCCTCTCGGCGCATTTCATATTGAAGCCCGCGCCATGATCGCGCACGAAAATGATGGGCGGGCCATCCGGTCTCACAGCTCCTACCGCAAACATGCTGGATATTGTGGCGAAAACGTTGCAAAATTGGACGATACGCTGGTCAACTCGATCCTTCATGGGGTAAGGCCCTTTCCCCGGAAAGTTTTCGACGACCAAGCAGCACTGCGAATTGCATCAAGGGCTACCATGCGGGACGTCTGAGCCATCCCTCTTGGGGAACGACCATTAAGCCTCCAAAGAGACGTTGTCTGTGGCCAGAACCTCTAGCCATCGTATCGGCATGGACGACAACATCTTGAGTCGTTTGCGCGCACCAACTACTTCTTTCCCTTAACCAGAAAGTCCTCAACCGCACCGATCGTGAATGGTCCCTTGCAATCCAGAACCACGTGCCCACACCCGGGGATGATGGCCAACTCCCCGTCCCCCAACAAACGGTACAGTTCTACCATCCTCTCGGTTTGATTGTAAGGATCATGGTCGCCGGCAATAATCAGTGTCGGCGCTTTGATCGATCGTATCTGCGCGTCCGTCACATACACCGGCCCCAACCACATCCTGGTTAGCCTCTCGACGAACTCGTCCCACTTCTCTGGCGCAGGCATCAACTTCTTGCGCTCGGCAACAAATTGCGGCGAGTCTCGTTCTACGTCCGCCGGTTTTGAGGCTTGCAGTTCCCCGCGCGCCTGCGCCGTCCAGTCGGCGAGTCCCCTTGGACCGCCGATGGCAACCAGGCGCCGCACCAGTTCCGGATGAGCCGCGGTCAATGTGTACGAGGTAACCGCGCCGTCGCTAAACCCGAGCACGTCTACTTTTTCCGTGGTCTCGTGCCGAATGACTGTGTACGCGTCCTTCGCAAACAGGGAATAGGAAAAAGGCTGCGCCCCCAGCTCCGACCTCCCGTGTCCCCGGGTGGCGATCGCTATCACCCGGCGGTGCTTGCTCACTTCTTGAATCAGCCCTCCAAACTCTTCGATATACCCATACAACCCGCCATGAAGCAGCACCAGCGGAGTTCCACCACTTCCATAGATTTCGTAATAAATCTTTGCGTCGTCCACCTGTAGGTAATGGCCTGCCGCTGGATTGGCTCCGTAGTGGATTTTTCCTGATCCGCCTTGTCCATGGACTGTTGGTGAAGCAAACAAAACGATACTCATCACGCATACTGCCGCCATCGTTTCGAGATTGTTTCTCAAGCGAATATCCTCCCCGGACGCAAAGCGTCCTTAAGCGTTTCCGGGGAAAGACCGAGTAGGTTCTCTAGGTGGGATCGGGTAGCTTGCTTAGAGCGGAGCCCTCCCCCAAAACGGCTAGGGAGGCTCGCATCAATCATCGCACTGGAAACGCACCCTTTACATAGGCCCCTGCGCCCAGCACTACCCGGATTGATTCTTGCAAAATAAAGTACCGGCGGCTCTCGTGTCAATTCGAGGGGGAAAGCAGGACAGCTTTGCCTCTTGCGGGCATGTTTTGCCGGAGGGCCGTCGTCCTGTTCACACCGATCGAGTTCTGAGGGACTGGATTTCCGTCAGTGAAATTAGACCCGTAAGTCCGTCTGGTAATGGCTATTGCAGAGCGAGCCAAAGCCCCAGAAGGCATAGCGCAAATAAAGCGGGTGCGACGATCTTTACTGTCCGTTTAAGCAAATTGATCCTGTCGGCCAATGCTTGCTGAGTCGCAACCTGGACACGGTGAGCCAATAGGTCATCGCAGGCCTTCCCGGTGCTCCTCAACATAGCCTCTGCAGCGTTTCCGGACCCTGGCGCAATTGCTAGTGTGCCGCCCTTCTGCAACCGCGACAGGTCAGGACAGAGGCCAAAAGGATGGACGCGTCCGTCCTCATTTGATATCGCTTCTGAAAGGTCGCCTGATGCATGCGCCTGGGCTTCACCATTTTGCACTTCGGCTAGTTTCATGGACGCAATGTTAGCTAGATACCCCAACCAGGTCCATGACCCAATTGGGTACAAAGTGCATCCCTATTTTTTATCAGCGCATAGTAATTGCGAAACTGCCTTAAGTAACCGGCCTGGAACCGAGGATGAGGATGTCCACCAGTCTTCTTGCGCTTTGCGCCCAGCCTGGCCCCGACGCGACATTGGAAACGCCGACGAGAGCCCGGAGCAGATCGAGTGGATCGAGGTCAGGGCGGATGTCACCACTCTCGATGGCTCGTTCCACCAAGGCGTGAATCGCGCCTTTGATCAGGTCCCCCGTTGCTTCGAATAGCTTCGAGGGCCCTCCAACGATCGTGTTCAGAGCGGGTGCGATGATCTGCTTCGCCGCGATGTAATCGACAAAGAGCAGCATCCACGCCCGCAGCGCCTCTACCGGAGACATCGTCTCGGCAAACTTCCATTGTGCCGCTGACAACTTTTCCACCTCCGTACGATAAACCGCCTCAAGCAACGCGTCGCGCGTAGGGAAATGGCGGTATAACGTTCCAGCGCCAATCCCTGCCTGTTTGGCAACATCATCAAGATGGATGTTCGCCCCCGACTTGGTAAAAGCGTGTTTTGCAATCTCCAGAATGCGCTCGCGGTTTCGTAGCGCATCGGCGCGCTGCTTGCGGGGAACGGGTTTGCCGCGTTTGCTGGGCATAGGAATTTTTTGCAACCGGAGACGCTCTCCGCTTATCTTATCTTGCGGAGACGCTTTCCGTCTTACCCGTATGCAGTCAATGTGGATCCCGGGCTCGGAAAGCAGGAGGAATAGGATGGCAAAGGCATTTGGCGCGACCTCGACAACGGAAGATGTTCTGTCTGGCGTAAACCTTAAAGGCAAAAGGATTCTGGTCACAGGCGTTTCCGCTGGAATTGGGGTCGAGACGGCGCGGTCTCTGGCCGCGCATGGCGCTCAGGTTGTCGGTGCGGCAAGGGATTTAACGAAAGCAAAAGCAGCGACTGCTCAGGTGCCCAAGGACGCGGCCGCCGGGGGTGGAAGCTTCGAGCTCATCGCACTCGATCTTGCCGACCTCAAAAGCGTGCGCGCCTGCGCTGATGAATTGTTAGCAATGGGTAAGCGCTTCGATGTGATTATCGCCAACGCGGGAGTGATGGCCACACCTTTCGGTCATACGGCAGACGGCTTTGAAACGCAGTTTGGCACCAATCACCTCGGTCACTTTGTCCTGGTCAACCGGATTGCATCGCTCCTGGGCGCTGGGTCGCGGCTCATCAACCTCTCCTCTTCTGGTCACCGCTTCGCCAACGTCGATCTCGAGGACCCGAATTTCGAGCGCACTCCGTATGAACCATTCGTCGCGTACGGCAGATCGAAGACAGCAAACATCCTCTTTGCCGTAGCCTTCGACCAACGGCATCGGGAGCGTGGCATACGCGCAGCGGCTGTGCATCCTGGAGGCATACAGACCGAGCTCGCCCGCCACATGGACCCTAGCCACATGGAGGCAATGATCAAACAAATCAACGAGCAGGCAGCGGCCGAGGGCAAGGGATCCTTCCAGTTCAAGACGATCCCCCAAGGGGCCGCAACTTCAGTGTGGGCTGGCGCCGTTGCTCCGGCTGACGAGATTGGCGGGCGCTACTGCGAGAACTGCCACGCCAGCCATGTCGTCCCGGACAATGTGACTCTCGGGCTGCTCAACGAAGGAGTCCGCACATATGCGCTCGATGCAAAGAACGCTGAGGCTCTTTGGAAGAAGAGTGAAGAGATGGTGGGAGAGTCCTTTGCGAGGAAGTAAGTCTGACGAAGTGACCCCTGCGCAAACCCGTCGGTTTTCCTTTTACCCTAAAAGCCGTTAGTGCCGCCTCTGTCTCGACGACTCTATCGCTGGACTGCATCGGACGAATGCGTCTTACAGGTGCAGTCCAGGCAGCCGTGCTCCGAACAGGCGCCGCACGTTCGCAGAAGCTGCTTACGGAGGGCTCCGCGTGCACGGTGGATACGGACACCAGCGTTTGATGCGGAAAGTTTGTGCTGTTGCGCGTAATCCTGCAAACGCTGCTCTCCGAGATCGACGGCGCGGACGATCTCGGAATACTCCGGCTTGAGCCCGTCTACGATCCCATGCAGGCACGCGCACACCTCGTTGTGAAAGTCTGGGGATGGCTGGGCCGCAGTCTCCAGCTCACGTGTCCAGGCCTGAAGAGCTTTATTCGTGGACTCCCGTCGCCGGTAACTATCAATCACCGCATTGCGGAGCAAACGGTAGAACCAGGCTACGGCCGATTCGCTCGGCTCGAAGTCGTCTTGGTGCTCAAAAGCGCGGAGGTACGCGGTCTGGAGAATGTCTTCGGCAAGCTCAGAGTCCGAGACACGGCGCTGCACGAAGGCCAGAAACTGTCTCTGTTGAGCAAGCAACTGATCGAAAGGTGTTTCAGTCATAGAGATTCCAGGGCGGGAGGTTGCAGCCTCCCACCCTGTTTATTGTAGGAAATGATTAGCTACGCGTCTTGCAAGCGCAGACCACGCATTCACAGTTGGAACCACAAGGGCAGTTCTGGCATTTCATGATGTTCTCCTTGGACGCCCATAAGCGTCTGTCTGGTAAACGCATGGGCGCGCGATTTCTTACACTTGGGCAAGGCGAATTCTGAAGCAGGGCGTGGACTTTACCCCTCACGCGGAGATCTCACCACTTCAGTTGCATATCGTCTTCAAACACAAGACCCGTCGGCCCATCGCTACCCAACTGTGCCAAACGGATCGCCACCGCCGCGCCCTGTGCCGGCGTGCGTGAGCCGCGAAATCCGTTGAAGTCGGTCGCGACGTGCCCTGGGGCCGCACCGTTCACTTTGATGGATGTCTCCCCCAGGCTGCGGGCGTAGTGAACCGTCACCGCATTGAGAGCCGTCTTCGAACTGGAGTAGGTCATGTTGGGCCGCCCCACCCAGGCCCCCTCCTCTCCGATCGATCCCCGTTTACTCGTTACGTTGATGATGCGGCCTGCATTCGACCGCAACAGCAGAGGTATAAAGGCATTGGTCACCCGGACCACGGCAAAGACGTTCGTCTCATAAACAGCGCGCATGGCCTCCGCAGTCTCCTCGATCGGTGTGCGAAAGCGTGATCCGGGGGCCGAACTGATGCCCGCATTGTTCACCAGCACATCCAGGCGCCCCGACGCCGATTCAATAGCCTCTGCCGCAGCTCGCACAGAGTCAGGATCGGTCACGTCGAGCTGCACAAAACGAACTGCTCCATCCGCCTGTAACTCCGCTGCCGCGGCCCTTCCTCGGTCCGGATTGCGGGCGCCGAGATAAACAAGAAACCCCTCGCGCGCCAACCCCTGAGCGATAGCCTTTCCAATGCCCTTGTTTGCCCCGGTTACCAACGCGACCTTTTTGTCTGCAGTGGTTGTCATGTCAACCCAATGTAGGATCTTCCAGGTTGTCGTGTCAACCTAAATCTTGTAAGCTAATCCTGGCAATGTCCAACAAGCCCCTCTCCCCACAAGAACTCCGTGTCTGGCATGCCTTTAAGCTTATGGGCGAAGACGTGATGGCCCGGGTCGGACGGGATATCGCAGACGCAACCGGACTTTCAGGACCGGAGTTTGGCGTCCTGTCCAGGCTCGACGGTCTGGGCAAAGGGGAGATGCGTCAACAAGCGTTGGCCCAATCGATGGGTTGGGACAAAAGCCGGCTGTCCCACCAACTCACGCGGATGCAGGAAAGAAAACTCATCGAGCGGCGTGAGGCCGATAAGCGCGCCGTTCTCATCGTCCTCACCAGCCACGGTCGCGAGAAGTTGAAGGCTGCGCGGCCGGTTCATGCGCGATCGGTGCGCCAGAATCTACTCGCACGGCTCAGCAAAGAACAGATTGAAACGCTGGTCCGTATAAGCAACATTCTCGGCGAGGACGAGTGGCCGCCCACCTGACCCCGCTGTATCTCACCTGAATTTTGAGCCGAGCAGAATTGGATCGGTCTCAAGAAGCGTGAGCGACTTCACCATTTGCTGTGTCTGTTCTTTGTATCTCTTGAAGTGTGGAGATTGCAGATGCGCTTGGTAGGAAGCGGCATTGCGATATATCTCGAAAAGTCGAATCTGTTCGGGATGTCCCTTTATTGAGACGGCATACAAAGTCAACACGCCCGGTTCCGTTTGGATCGAAGCATCTATCTCTTTTTTCAGCGCCGCCTTATAAGTGTCCAGTTGATCAGGATAGATCTCCAGCTCTGCGATTCTCACCGTACGGTCATCCAACGGTTGGGAAAATCCACGCCGGATCGCCAGCAAGAGACAGGAGGCGATCAGCGGAAGCGAAAGAACCACAATTTGCTTTGTTCTCATACTCACCTCGTGATCACTCAGCGAACGCTGACCAAAGCTGTGTTGCTGTCCTTCAACGCCTTGACATCCCGGATCGGTGGCAAGCCGAAGAATCGGCTGTACTCCCGGCTGAACTGGCTAACGCTTTCGTAGCCCACTTCATATGCAGCGGTGGTAGCGTCGAGTCCGTCCATCAGCATCCTCTGGCGCGCGCTTTGCAGTCGCAATTGCTTTTGATACTGCAGCGGACTCATCGCCGTAAGAGCGCGGAACTGATGATGCAGGGTGGAGACGCCCATCCTTGCGGTGGAAGCCAGCTCCTCCATGCGCAAAGGCTTGGCATAGTTCTCTCGCAGCCAGGAGATCGCGCGGGCCGTTCGTTGCCCCAGATCGCCACTGGTTGCGATGGCGCGCAATCGTTCCGCCTGCGGTGTCCGAAGAATTCGATACAGAATCTCGCGATGAGCCAGAGGACTGAGAAAAGGTATATCTTCCGGCGTGTCGAGAAGCTCGAGCATACGCCTGGCGGCTCCCAACAGCCCAATGGTTGTCTCACCGACAGCCAGGCCCTGGCGGTGGGTAGAGGGTGGCCCCTCCGGGATGTCATCCCGGCTCAGAACCTCGCGAACCGTCGGCATGTCCAGACGCAGGAAGATCGATAGCAGCGGCATCTTTTCCGATGCTTCGATGATCTGGCTCTGAGCGGGCACATCGATCGATGAGAGCAGGAACGAGGTGTCATCACACAGGTACTCCGTCCCCCCGAGCAGGATGCGCTTCCGCCCCTGAACGAAGATGCTCAGGCCCGGCTCGTAGGAAGCCCGGAAACAAGGGGTCGGAGCCGTCCGGTGATAGAGGGATAGCCCGGGTATCGCCGTCGGATGTTCTCCAGGCGTCTTCGCCAGCAGCTTGATTCGTTCTGCCAGCGAACGCCGCATCTCTATGACGGCCAAATCCGGTGGTTGAGTGCCTTTTCTCTGCTTCAGCATGCACGACCGCCTCCAAAAACAGATTAGTCCCAGGCAACCATCGGTGTGCACGAAATCTGAAGGACAGACAGGATCGTGCAAACAATTGGCAGGATCGGGAAAGCATCATGTCGCTAAGCTCGCTACGCTTGAACTGGGAGAATTGAAGATGAACATCTCATTTGAGAACAAAGTTGCCCTGGTAACAGGAGCCGCGTCCGGCCTGGGCCTTGCTACAGCCAAGGCGTTTGCCGAAGCCGGCGCCTCCGTGGTGTTGGCTGATTGGCATGAGAAGGAAGTGCAGTCCGCAGCCAGCGACCTTGCCGATAAGGGCCACAAGACGCTGGCTGTCCGTTGTGACGTCTCGGAGGACGCGCAGGTAGAAGCAATGGTGAAGCAGACCGTCGCCACCTTTGGTCAGCTCGACGCGGCCTACAACAACGCTGGAGTACAAAATGTCCTTGCCGAGACAGCCGACTCGCCACGCGACGATTACGATCGCATCATGGCCATCAACCTGCGCGGCGTCTGGAGCTGCATGAAGTTCGAATTACAGCAGATGCGCAAGCAAGGCAGTGGCGCAATCGTCAACTGCTCTTCGCTGGGAGGTCTTATTGGCGGCGCTCGACGCGGCACATACCACGCCGCGAAACATGGTGTGATCGGTCTTACCAAGAGCGCCGCGCTTGAATATGCGACCCGTGGCATTCGCGTAAACGACGTGTGCCCGGGAATGATTCAAACGCCAATGTCCGACAAGATGATCGCAGAAGGTCAAGGTGAAGAGTTGGACAGAATGCTGAAGACCTTCGTTCCCATGGGGCGTTTGGGCAAAGCCGAAGAGATCGCCGACGCCGTTCTGTGGCTATGCAGCTCGGCCGCGAGCTACGTTACCGGTCAATCGATCTCGGTCGACGGCGGCTTTGTGATGCGCTAAAGAGTTTTTAGAATACATGCAGCGCTAAGAAGAGGAGACAAGAGCTTGGATATCAAACGAGTTGGAACGCAGCCATCCGGCAAAGGGCCTGCCGATTGGTTTACCGGCACCGTACGCATCGATCCGCTGTTTCAAGCGCCTGACCCGGCGCTCGTCTCTGGCGCAAGCGTTACCTTTGAGCCGGGCGCGCGCACAGCCTGGCATACTCATCCTCTCGGGCAGACTTTGATCGTGACAGCGGGCGCGGGGTGGGCGCAACTGGAAGGCGGACCTATCCAGGACATTCATCCGGGTGATGTCGTTTGGTTCGCGCCCGGTGAGAAGCACTGGCATGGCGCCACGTCAACCACGGCCATGACCCACATCGCCATCCAGGAAAAACTCAACGGTAAAGTCGTCGATTGGATGGAGCATGTCACCGACGAGCAATATCGCAAGTGAAACCCTGCTAGTCAGCTTGCGGCCGCGGCGGATTAGCCCAGTGACCGGATTCGTCTTTCCCGCTCACAATGACCCCCTTCGCGTTCCAGCCCAGACCGGCTCTAACGACAGCCGGGCAATAGCGCAGGGTCAGCCCGCAGCGTCGTTTGCTCGATTGATTCGCTTCCGATCCATGCAGCAGCAGGTCGCTGTGGATGGAAATCTCCCCGGCCTTCAGTTCATCATCCACTGGCCGTCCAAAGTTCTCTGCTCCCGGCACAGTTTGGTTCAGAACATTCGCTTCGTCGTTTTCACTCAGCGTGTAGGTCAGATGGCCCAGGTGGTGCGAACCAGGGATGAACCGCATGCAGGCGTTTTCAACCGTGGCATCATCGATCGCCAGCCATGCGGTCACCGCCATCGACGGCGTTAACGGCCAATAGCTCGAATCCTGGTGCCAGGAAACCCGTTTGCCATCTCCAGGCATTTTGCAAAAGAAATGCGAACCCCAGCCAACCACGTTCTCGCCAATCAGGTCCTTGATGCGGGCCACAATACGAGCATCCGTCAGGATGTCGTAAACCCGTCGGTGGCTTAGGTGCGCCGTGCTGATTGAATAGCTGTCGCCCCCTGCGGCGAGCGTCCTGGCCAGCAGCTCATCGAAGTAACGACGGATGCCGGCTATCTCTTCTTCATCAAAGATGCGAATGCCGGCCAGGTAACCGTCCCGATTAAAAGCTGCAATCTGTTCCGAAGTCAGAGCTGCGGGCCGCGCCGTAGTAGAAGGATGAAACCGCAGGTCGCGGTCAAGCTTGCTCAACTCTTCGCTGCTCGGGACGAACCTTTGTGTAGTCAACGGTCTCACTTCCAATTCTGTCGGTCTATCGTCCGGATATACGCACCCGTTACTTACAAAAGTGTAACGCCAAATCTGGGGAACCCTTTGCGCCATTCATTTAATTCGGCGACGGATGATCGACATGGTCGATCACGATTATGTCGACCAGTGTCTTCTCCGACGAGAGCTTAAGTCCGAGTTGCTCGCGAATCGCCGTGAAGAGCGGTGGCGGCGCGTCCGCAGCGTCGCTGGGTGGCGGCCCTTTGACGCCCATGGTCTCGAACTGCGACTCATCCGGAGTCCACTTCAGCACGAAGTCCCAGCGGCCTCCTAGACCCGTCTGATCAACCACGGGACGATCGAGCAGGGACGCCTGTAGTAATTGAGTGAAGTCAAGCATAGGCGCGTTGTGGACATGGAGGGTTCCGATCGGCCCGAAAAATAAACCCTCCTTGGTGGGATCGTCGGTGTCCTTAGTCATCTTTGGCTGCTCCGTGACCGCCGTCAGCACGTAGGCTGACATCTCCTTCTTGTCGCGATGAAATTTGAGCTGGAAGCGGTCGGCAAGCAGCCCGCGAGTCATGCCTTGCGCCTGTTTTAGGCTGGGGCGGCCAGGCATGTCAGGTTTCGCCGTGACGTCGAATTTCTCATTGAATACCCAGTCGGGTGCGCCCACGATCTGCTTCGCCTGGAGGTTGTAGGCGGTGCATATCAGGCTGGCCAATGTCTTGTTGATGGCCTTGATCTCGCGCCCGTCCCATATAAAGCCTCCACCCTGCGCATCCGGTTTGGCTGGCTTAATGGTCGCCACCTCCACGCCGGGATTGGAATCGGCCGACATCGGCGGCATCTCGGGCGTTGGCGGAGGAATGGTCCATTCCGTCTCCGGTGTGGCGCGAGTGAAGATAAGAGAAAGTGCGTTGCCATCCTGGGTCCAGGTACCTGTGATGGTCTTCCCATCCGAACTCATCTTGCCCGCATACGTGCCAAAGGGGAGGGTCATCTTCAGGCTGGAGCCATCGACCGTGACATTGGTGGGGGTGAAGCCATTTCCACTTTGATCGGGTAGATAGAAGACAACTTTGTATCCCCCGTCGTCTGCCTTTGAGATCTTGACCACATCGCGGTAGTCCCGGCCCGAGTGCAGCGTGCCCTGCCAAGTGCCGTCAATGGCTGTCTTCTCAGCTGGAGTCTGCGCGGCAGGCGGGGGTGGTGCAGAAGCCTGAGCCTGCGCCGCCCGCGAAAAGCTGAACATCAACAAGGCGGGAATGACGAGCAACCACTTTTGGGCTGAATCGACTGGATGCGACCGATATTCCATCAACGGCCCCTCTCTTCGAGTAGGTACAGCGGCAAGAACGGGTATTGCGAGCGATGATTGGACGCCATAAGGACGTCCTAAGCCATCCAAAAGTTCGGCCGGGCTAATGAATTTCTGAAACCATGGGTCAGCCGTTTTCAGGGGCAGGCTGCTCCCTTCGTAGCCCATTCGCTTACCTTTGCCAGGAAGAGTTGCTGAGGCATCGCGATGGGCGTGCGGCCATCGCCGGGATGCCAGCCCCAGAGCACGAGTGGGGTGGACATATGTTCCACGATCTGCGCAACGGTGCGGTTTCCGTTCTGCTTTGGATCCTTGAGCAATTCGCAGAGCCCGCGGTCGCTCAAGCCTTCCCAGATCATCGGCATGGCGGGTGAGGGCAGATGCCAGCCCGGCGCTCCCGGAGGCGTATGTATACCCACCGTGTTGCGATCCTGATGACAACTGCTGCATTTGACCGCGTTCACACCGTCGCCATTCGGTCCACGGCGAATATCCATGGTATGGGGATGGCTGTCGTCTCCCTGGCGAGGGTAGTCTCCGGTGGAATGGCAATTCATACAGCGAGGGTTACGTAATGCCGGAACCAGGGCTTCGAAGGCGGCAGCCGCGGCCGCATCATCGCGCTGGGCTGCTGGATTTTCGGCGGTGGCGCACATCGTCAGGAGAAACAAGATGATGGCGATGCTCGTTTTCCGGCCGCTCATACGCCGAGCCCCTCAAGGGCATCTTTGACGCGCGCGGGAGTAAAGGGAAGATGCCGCAGGCGGACATGCGTAGCATCGAAGATGGCGTTTCCGATGGCAGCGGGAGTGACGGTAATTGCAGTCTCTCCCGCCCCCGTCGCAGGTACGCCGGCCGGAGTTACAAAGACAGTCTCAATCGCGGGTATCTCGTAATCAAGGTGCAGGCTGTTGATAGGTCTCCCAGTCGACCGAGGTGATGCGCCTTTCGTCCCAGGTAACTTCTTCCACCAGGGCGCGGCTCATGCCTTGCAGGAGTCCGCCCTCGATCTGGTTTCTCAGGCCATCGGGATTGGAGACAGGTCCACAATCCAGGGCCACGACGAAACGCACCGGGCGTACTAAGCCACTTTCCAGGTCCACGGTCACTTCGGCAACCAGTGCGGCATAACCGTTCTCTCCCTCGTAGGCTACACAGGCAATGCCGCGCCCGGTTGCCAGGCGGGCTTGCGCGACCGCGGGGGTAGGGAATGGACGCGGCGCCCATCCGGCAGCCTTGGCCGCGGCGTTGAGAACTCCGATGACGCGGCTGTCGCGCAGATGCTGCAGGCGAAAGGCCACCGGGTCGGCTTTCGCATGGGCGCAGAGCTCATCCATGAAGCACTCGGTGGCAAAGGTGTTCTGGATGCGCAGGGGAGAGCGCAGCGGCCCGGTAAAGAATGGCGAACGCACGGTATGGGTGAGCACGCGTTCGCTTTGGATGGTTCCTCCACCGCCGCATTTGCCCGCGATACAGCCGGCGAAGTAGGAGGGCACGGTGTTGCTGCCGTTGCGAAGCCTGCCGGTGGGTGGTTTGGCTGGGCCGGGCTCGAGCGGTTCCGGTGGGTAGCCGGTTAACATGCCGCTGATCACGTTTCCGGGCTGGTCATAGCCTGGCCGGTTGCCCAGAGAGGCGACCCAATTTTCGCGATCCCAGGCGAGAATGCGCCCATCGGCGGTGATGCCGGCGCGATGCTCGACCACCATGGCGGAGCCGAAGTTCTCCCACATCATTTCGTCCTGGCGCGAAAACTGCAGACGGACCGGTCTGCCGGCTGCCTGGGACAACAGGGCGGCATCAAAGGAAACCGCATCTGCGCCGTTCAGGCCATAGCATCCTGAGCCTCGGGTATAAATCACGCGCACGCTGTCGAGGCGGCAGGCCCAGCAGCATGGCCACGATGCTGCGCGTGGGATAAGCCGATTGGGTGGCAGACCATATCGTGGCGCTATCGGGCTTTACATCCGCCACGGCACACGAGGCTCCCACCGATCCGTGCATCTGGTAAGGATAGGTGTATCTTGCGCGCAGCACGGCTGCCCGCGGCGGCGAGTTGCGTGTCAAGATCCTGGGAGTCGACGCTGAGAGCATCGTGGGACGGCTGCTGCTGCAGGTGCTCGAAGAAGGAGTTCTGCGCGGGGAGCGCGGGACCGGGGTTCCATTGCACCACCAACTGCCGAGCCGCCAGCACGGCCTGGTATTGCGTCTCCGCGACGACGCCGACAAAGTCTTTGCGCACCACTACTTTTTTCAGGCCGGGCAAATCGCGCACTGAATGCTCGTCCACATGGGCGACGGTGGCTCCCATCTCCGGGGGCCGAACCACGCGGCCGTGGAGCATGCCGGGCACACGAAGGTGATGCAGAAACTCAAACTGGCCGGTCATGAGGGCGACCCGGTCGAGGGAGGGAACTGGCTTGCCCAGCACCGTCCATTCGGCTGCGGGCCGCCGCTTGGCCGTTGGGTTGAGCGGGAGGTTGAAGTGCTTGCTCCCGACGAGATCTGCATAGGTGACCCGGCGTCCCGAGCTGCTGGTGATGACGCCGTTGTCCAGCTTTAGGCGCTCCACCGGCTCGCCCAGCTCTTTGGCGGCCAGGCTCATCAGAGCCTCGCGCGCAGTGGCCGCCGCAAGGGCAAGATTTTCGTCGTTGAAGTTGGTGGGTGTGGTCTGGCTTCCCGAGGTGGTTCCCTGGTCGGGGGTGATGGCGGTATCGCACTCGATCAGCTTTACGCGCGCGATGGGCACGCACAGTTCCTCGGCAATGAGTTGGGTTTGCGCAGTAAAGATGCCCTGGCCAAAATCGCATTTGCCGGTATAGGCGGTGATGGTGCCGTCGGCGCCTATGGCCAGCCATGAGTCAAGCTTGTCCGGGTCAATGTGCCCGGGATGGGTATCGAATTGCCCCTGAGCGTTGGCCGAGGACTGGGTCAGCGGCGCGGCACTGAAGCTCACGATCAGGGCGCCGCAACCCTTCAGGAAGTCACGACGCGACGGAGTCATGCTTTTTGGCCTCAGCATATTTTCGAATGGCGCGCAGCATGCGCACGTGGGTAAAGCAGCGGCACAAAACTCCTCCCAGCGCGGTGCGGATCTCCTGGTCAGAGGCCTGCGGGTTTGCGTCCAAAACAGCCTTGGCGGTCAGGATTACGCCGCTCAGGCAAAATCCGCACTGGGCGGCTCCCTCGTCGATAAACGCCTGCTGAATAGGATGCGGCTTCCCGGGGGTGCCGAGCCCTTCCAGGGTGGTGATCTCGGCATGGCCCACTGCGCGCACCGGCATCACGCAGGAGCGCACGACCTGCCCGCGCATGATCACGGTGCAGGCCCCGCACTGCGCCATGCCGCAGCCAAACCGGGGTCCACGCAAGCCAAGCTCGTCGTTGAGAACGAACAGCAACGGCGTATCGGGATCGACTTCCACGGTGTGGGTGGTGCGGTTCACTTGGAGAGTGATCGGTTGCATAAGGAGATTTTGCGCCTTTTTGTTAGCGGATGCAGGGGATACATCGGGCAGCCAATGCCATCGGAATAAAAGCTCGCATGGCGAGCGTTTGATGGTCTACGCCATTAGCAAAAATACAACTTAGGGCCGAAGTGCGCCGTACGGCATCTACTGGAGGTAGACTTATCCGGCGCACCGTGCGACAGGACCGGACGCCTGGCAGAAGGGACGATGCAAGCTCAACCAGTCGCGATCTTGATGCCCCTGGCGGTTGGCGCAATCGCCGTCCTATGTACCATCTTTATCCACGCCCTGGCCGTGGCGGCGACAGTCAACTTCATTCGCCGTGAGAAAAGGACGGGCCGCGAGGGCCTTGGCCTCTGGACCAATCTAGCCATCGTTGCGTTGGCGATGTCATTTGTCCTGGTGGCGCACCTGATTGAGATCGCCTTGTGGGCGAAGTTGTTCATACTCTGCAGAGAGTTTAACGAATTCGGAATTGCCTACTATTTCTCAGCGGTTAACTATACAACCCTGGGTTACGGTGATTTGATTATGAGCCCGGCATGGAAATTGCTGGGACCGCTGGAAGCAGCAGATGGAACCTTCATGTTCGGGGTTTCGACCGCAATCATTTTTGCGGTCATGGTGCGCCTGGTTCAAGCTCAGTTTGAGGATCTCAGGGACTGAGTCTACTCATGCGTTGTGTCGCGGACGGTCCCTACATATAGATCGCGCCTGTTCGCTGCGGAATCCTCTGACTTGGCCGTTTGTAAGGCATTGCTGCCGGTATAGGTACAGGCAAAGGTCGCCGGCAGAGCGCGTAGCTTGTAATCCTCCGGCAAAGCGCCAACCGTCCCCGTGCGCTGAACGGCCCGCACGCAGGCATAGTCTAAGGAATCCCAGCCGCTAGGCTTACCTACTCTCACATTGCTAAGAGAACCATCACGGTTCACATCGAACCACATCTCGGCCGAATTCCCCGGGGGGACGTTCGCATCCACCCATTCATAATTATTGAAACTCTGGGAGAGCCTCTCACGCATTTGCTTCAAGTACAGATAAGAGGGTTCGACCGAATTCGCCACAGGTGGGATTGTCTCTAAAGGTGCCTGCTGCTGATCTAGCGCTTTATGGGAGCAGCCGTAAACAGCGTCCAGAGTGTCTCTGCTTCCCCATCCAGAGGGTGTCCCGGCTTTCGGCACTGAGTTCGGACATGAGGAGTCCATCGATGGATGCGCGCCGGTCGTCAACAGGGAGACTTGTGTAGCAGACGCTCCTACAGTTGCGGCGGTTACCGTGGATGGGCGAGGTTGCCGGATGCCGGCATCAGGCACCTCGACGTGAGCCTGTACGGGAGTATTCGCGCCGGCGTTCCGGCTGGTTGTTGCCGAATAAAGGGAGAAGCCCGTCCCAATGAGAATCACAACCGCTATGGCTACAAAAAGCAACTGCTTAAAGGAGAACGCGGTTAGCGGCGAAATGTTCGGTAACCGGAACCATGATTGGGAGGGCCTGAGAACCGCCCTCAATGCCTCTTCGTCGCCAGCCTGATAAGCCTCATTCGCCAACTTGGTGAGCCGTTCGCAACGCACCCGGTCCTGCTCGTCGATGGCCAGATCAGGATGAACGCGCTTGAGAACCCGAATCCATAGGTGCTTCAATTCCGGCGACGGCGTGCCCATGATGTCCTCTCGGTCCATTTAGCGGCTTCACTAGACGATGGGCTGAGTTACAGCCTAAAGAACGGATCCATACAGGCAAGCACAAAACAGGCACGGCTTATGCGTCGTGCCGCTGCCACAGCGCTCTCGACCTGGGCTTGGGTGCGCCGGTCTTTACGCCATCGCTGTCTTTTCCAGTGCCCACATAGTACGACCAACCGCATGGAGGTAACAACCATGTTTGCTGGAGCGACGGTTACCTTTGCGTTAGGTCTTAATCCTTCCCTGGATAGCCGATTTTTGTGGTGGAAGCGGAGACGCGTGGCGGCGGTTTAATCGGGCAGCGCGAAGGAGTACATCGTGCCTTCGCCCGTTCCTACAATGTATTGTTTTCCATCGACCGCGTAGCTGATGGGGCCGCTTGCATTGGGACCTCCCAGGTACACGTGCCACAGCGGCTCGCCGGTCCTTGCGTCGAGGGCTACGAAGTCGCCATCCATTCCCCCTCCGAATACCAGGCCGCCCGCGGTAGAGAGCACGCCGGACTCGGTGTTGTTGACCATCTTGAAGTCCCACTTCTTTTCCCCGGTCTCGGGATCGATGGCGCGGATCGCACCGTACCCCTCGGCCTCCGTTTTGTAATTGGGGGACGCGCGCAATCCGCCGGCGCGGCGGGCGCCGGCGGTTCCGGCGCAACTCCCTGGAACAACGTGGCCATCCTGCACGCACGGCACCGGCGATCCGTTGCCGACGTAGCGCTGGCCTTCTGCCCAGGGCCCCGGATCGCCCTTGCCCGAAAGGGCTTTGTAGTTATCCCAGACGGCCAGATAAAAGAGCCCGGTTTGCGGGCTGAACGATGGCGGATACCAATTGGTCCCTCCCTGCGAGCCCGGCATCACCGCGATTCCCCCCATTGGCTTGGGCCAGAATTGCGGGCGCCTTGATAGGCCGGCCGTTCTTGTCCAGGCCGGTCGCCCAGGTCTCCTTGACGAACGGCTTGCCCAGCAGGAATTCCCCGGTGGTCCGGTCCAGCACATAGAAGAAGCCGTTGCGGTTGGCCCACAGCATCACTTTGCGCGGCTGGCCTTGCCAGTTGATATCCGCCAGCACGGGGACCTGCGTGGAGTCCCAGTCATACTCGTCGCCGGGCGTGAACTGGTAATACCACTTCAGCTTGCCGGTGTCCGCATCGAGCGCGACCACCGAATCGGAATACAGGTTGTCGCCGGGGGCGCGCACATCGCCGCTCCATCCGGGATTCGGATTGCCCGTTCCCCAGAAGGTCAGATTGGTTTCTGGATCGTAACTGCCGCTGTTCCAGACCGGGCTGCCGCCATGCTTCCAGGAATCGGCGGCCCAGGTTTTGGCCGCGGGATCTTCGGCGGACATGGGCGCAGTGTAGAAGCGCCACAGTTCCTTGCCCGTCTTGATGTCGTAGGCGCTGACCCAGCAATTGGCCCCGGCCTCGTTGGTGGCGGGGCCGAGGATGATCATGTTGCGAACGATAAGCGGGGCGACATTATATTGATAGCCCTTTTTCCAGTTGGTCATGGCGACATCCCAGATGATGCGGCCGGACTTCGTATCGAGGGCGAGCAGATGGCAGTCGACGGTGGCCCAGAAAAGGGTGTCGTTGGCGATCGCCATGCCCTTGTTGACTTCGTAGGCGTTGTAATAAGCGGTGGGATCGAGCGGGCGGGAAACCTTCCAGAACTGGCGCCCGGTCACGGCATCGAGGGCGACCACTTCGAGTGCGGTGCCGGTGTAGAGGACGCCGTCCACGACCAATGGGGTGTTCTCCATCTTCGACTGGTTATGCGTCGTTTTCTGGTAATCCGGGCGGTACACCCACTTCATCTGCAGATTTTTTACGTTGCCGCGGTTGACCTGGGTCAGCGCGCTATAACGCTGGCCTGCGTACCCGCCGGAATATGTTAGCCAATTCTGCGGCTCGCGGTCAGCGTGCAGAAGACTGTCGTAGGTCACCTGGGCAAGCAGGGAGCCGGTAACGAAAGACAAGCGGGAGCAAAATTCGATTCGTCATGAGCCCTCTCCGGGAGCGCGACCGGATTATATACCGCCCATATCACCCGTTAATCCGGAGCAGCGGTCATTTCGTCTTTCCCCTCATGGAAGATGGTTCGCCAAATAAATGAGCGCTAAAAGCCCCCTTGTCATGTGCCGGCTCCTTGTTTAACTTGCGCGGAGATGTGCGAACTAAGCGAACGAAGTCACCACGGCACCCTTTTTCTAACCAAGAGGTCAGCAATCGAGTGCTTCATCCCACTCAAGCCCAAAAACCGGGCTTGACCCTGATTTCCTGCTACGCCGTGCTGGAGACGTCTGCGTGTGCGCCTTTCATTAAGGCAATCCAGCCGAGACCAGATAGGAACCAATGATTCATAACTCTATCGGGACCAGTCCCGGAGGGACGACTGAGAGTAGCCCAGGACGTCAGTCCTGGGTATGCATTCCAACCGGACCAGTCCCGCAGGGACGACTGAGAATGTCCCAGGACGTCAGTCCTGGGCAAATTGGATCGCACACGAATGTGCTGCAAT
The DNA here is from genome assembly GCA_963721125.1 of uncultured Acidobacteriaceae bacterium. GTDB lineage: Bacteria > Acidobacteriota > Terriglobia > Terriglobales > Acidobacteriaceae > PALSA-350. Next base: position 310,176 of record CAVRHZ010000004.1, read on the forward strand.
CGTCCGAGCCAAGGGAACTGAAGCGCAAAATGCTGGTGAAAGGCGCATGGAGTTGTGATTTCTGCTCTCCGCAGGTACACCCGGGGGTGTTTGGTAACCATGGTGGCGCTCTTTCACTTCATCATCGCGCTCATTCACCGTCCGCCAGCTGCAGTGGGGTTAGTTTGCCCCTTCCCACTCCCCAACACTGAGTATCCATCCAACCTGAGGGGGAAACTTTCCAACCACTTCCGGGCTGATCAGACAAACAAAAATTGCGCTTCAAGCGTCCAGTAATGAGCGTACAGTGGTCACCAACCATCCCTATGCGGAACCTACTGCGGAATCTCCACTTCGGCATGCGCGGGTTGCTCAGGAACCCCGGCCTCACGTTTACCGTATTGCTGACCCTGGCGCTGGGCATAGGCGCGACCACGGCGATCTTCACCATAGACTATGCGTCGCTGATCGCGGATACCCCATTTCCTAATCCGAACGAGCTGGTCGTGGTTTGGTCAAAAGTGAACGGCCATCCCAACGGGGTTTCGGCCGGCGATTACCTCGACTGGAGGCGGCAGAACACAACCTTCCAGTACCTGAACGCGGTCGCCGAGGGCCAGTTCAATATTGCCAGTAAGGACCAGCCCATCAGCGTCGAGGGCGCCAGCTATACGCCCGGCTACTACACCATGATGGGCAGCCCGTTCGCCATGGGGCGTGATTTCCTGCCGCAAGAAGGGGAGGCAGGCAAGGACCAGGTCGTCATCCTGACGCACAAGCTTTGGCAGAGGCTGGGCGCCGACCCCCACATTATTGGCAAGACGATGAGTATCGATGGCTCCCCCCGCACCGTGATCGGCATAACGGCACCGGGGCAGGCCGATCGCGCGCCGGCCCAGCTGTGTGTGCCGCTGGTCTTCAAGCCGGAGCAGATCAACCACGACTTTCATTGGCTGCTGGTGATGGGGCGGTTGAAACCGGGAGTCACCATCAAGCAGGCGCAAGCCGATATGGATAACGTCACCGCGCACGTCGCGCAGGCTTACCCCAAGAGCAATCACGGCTGGGGCGCCCAGGTGGACCCGGAGAAACTGGAATGGGTGCCCAAGGAGACGCAGCTCATCTTGTGGCTGCTGCTCGGCGCGGTGGGCTTTGTTCTCCTGATCGCTTGCGTCAACGTGGCCAATCTATTGCTGGGCAGGAGTATGAGCCGGCAGAAGGAAATGGCCATCCGCAGTTCTCTGGGCGCGACCCCGGCCATGATCTTCGAGCAGCTTCTCACCGAAAATCTGCTGCTGGCCTTTCTCGGCGGGGCGCTTGGCATCGCCCTCGGTTATGCCTTGCTGCAGGGCGTGCTCGCGTTGATGCCGCGCGGCACTCTGCCCACTGAGGCAGACTTGCGCATCAACCTGCCGATCCTCGGCTTCGCCATCGCCCTTACCACGCTCACAGGTCTTCTTTTCGGGTGTGTTCCGGCCTGGTATGCCTCGCGCATCGATCCTGCCGGGCCGCTCAAGGAGGGTGGCCGCTCCGGCACCGGCAGTGGACGCCATCGCCTGCGCAGGGTGCTGGTGGTGAGCGAGTTTGCCCTGGCGCTTACGTTGCTGGCCGGGGCGGGATTAGCCATTCACAGCTTTCGCAATTTGCTCGATGTCGATCTGGGCATTCGCACCGACCACGTTCTCACCTTCTATCTCCAGGTTCCTGACTCGCGGCCCAAAGACCCGGATCAGATCATCGCCTACTACCGCCGCATGCTCGCGGCCATCCAGGCTTTACCGGGAGTCTCGCATGTCGCTGCGGCAACCGGCAGGCCGCTGGAAGGTTCCGGCTTCGGCATGCCATTTATCATCGCTGGCAAATCCGGCGTCGTGGACCCATCCCAGCGGCCGTCCACGGGCTTCGGCATGGTCACGCCGGACTATTTTCAGACCTACGGCATTCACCTGGACAAGGGACGGTTTTTGAACGACCAGGATACGGCTTCAAGTGTAAGGGTAGCGGTCATCAACGAAGAGTTAGCGCGCAAGTATCTTGGGGGAATTGATCCTTTGCAACAAAGGCTGCTGGTGGAGCAGTTAATTCCCGGCGTCACCAAGCTGGGCCCTCAGGTGGAATGGCAGATTGTCGGTGTGTTTCACAACGTGCGCGATTTCGGATTGCGTCAGGATTATCCGGAGATGCTGATTCCGTTCTGGCAGATACCGTGGCCGAATACGGGGATAGGCGTGCGCACTGCGGAGAATCCTGCTTCGATGACGAAGAGTATTGCCGCCGCCGTGCATTCCGCGGATCCGCAGATTGCGCTCACCGATACGAAAACGATGGAAGAGGTAAGGGACCAGGGATTAGCCGGCGATCGATTCAGCATGATTCTTTTTGCCGCGTTCGCCGGAGTGGCCTTGTTGCTGGCCGCTGTGGGCATTTATGGCGTGATGAACTTTTCCGTCACCCAGCGCGCTCATGAAATTGCCTTGCGCATGGCGTTGGGGGCGACACGCGGGCGAGTGATCGGCCTGGTTATCAAAGAAGGGGTGATCCTGGCTTCCGCCGGGCTGGCTCTGGGTTTGGCCGGCGCCTACTTCGTGGAGCGCACCATGCAAGGTATGCTCTTCGGCATTGGCAGGTTTGATCTCTCCGCAATTGCCGCGGTGGGCTTGATCCTGTTGACGACGGCGTTGCTGGCCTGCTACCTGCCCGCGCACCGCGCGGCCTCCACAGAGCCCATGGAGGTTCTGCGCAGCGAGTGACGGAGGTGTGGTTTATGCAACGCTCACGCAATGAACACAGGTACTGATCGGAAAGACCCGGTTGGTATTCAGAGCTACTGGAAGAGAGTCGCAGTTTTGGCAAGCACATCCTCGAGGATTTCGGAGGGAAGCGAATCTACTTTCTTGCCGCGCCGGGCACGTAAATCGAGCACACGCGGCTGGTCGCAGCGAACAACGCCTGTGATCCGTACGCCTGCAAATGGGACTGCGAAACCTATACGGCGCGCAAATTCCCCGCCGCTGGAGATGGGAAGAATCACCGGCAACTTGGTTGCGTTGTTGAATGCGGCCAGAGAGATAATCACGACCGGACGATGGCCGCGCTGTCTATGATCTTGGGTAGGATCAAGCGACACCATGTAGATATCGCCACGGTTCATATCAACTCACCACCCACAGACGGTGAATCGATCCACTCCCGCTCCTCCGCTGGCTGTGGCGGCGAATAGTCCGAGGCCTCTAGCAATTCCGTCAGAGTGTACCGAGGCTTCATGTTGGGCTTGACGACCAGGCGCTCTCCATCGACTTCGAGCCCCACCGTTGCCCCAACCTCCAGATGCAACAGATTGAGGATCGCGGGAGGCACAGCCAGCATGACGGAGCCTCCAACCTTGCGCAGACTAGTAGTGTGCATGAGCCCCTCACTTAAATTATATAAAAGTATAACACCTAAAACCGCCATTTGGGAGTTCCTGGCAGATCGTGGGCGTTATCCAGGACAGATCGACCTTGCCGAGGGCTTCTGCTTGCCCAGACGATCAACAGCGGAAGATGAGTTTCCCTTTTGTAGCCGTCGTTATTACTTTAGGGTTCGTCCCGTATATCCCTCCCAAGCCCACAACTCCATATTGCTGCGAGTGAAAATCTCGACGATGAATGGGTATAGTGTCGCCGTATCTCTTCCGAGGCATTGCTTTCGGTTTGTCGATACGAGAGATAGCCAGAGGGTTGTAAGTCTTTGAGCTTGTCCCCCCAATCTTGCCGGTGATATAAGTGGGCGTCCGCTGCACTCCGGATTCCGGGGCAGGTTCCGAGGAGACACTCCTGAATGCATTTGTCGAGGTCTTTCGCACTGAAACTGGCACGTTCCGCCGGCGTGTGTTTGACCGTGTTGGCCTGCGTTGACGCTTGTAGATAGCGTCGTTCTGGCGCAGGCCGCCGCGACTCCCAAGGTGAACCCGGCCACCGGAACGCCCGTCCAGGGACAGACGCCGCCGCGACCGCCGCGGCCGATCGATTCACCGTACGCCAAGGCCGCGTTTGCGGCCATGCACGCGCCGCTCGATAAATTGACGCCGGTAACCGACGAGATGCTGCGCAATCCTCCCCCCGGCGACTGGCTCAACTGGCGCCGCACGTACAATGGCTGGGGCTACAGCCCGCTGACGCAGATCAATCGCAAAAACGTGAAAGACCTGAAGGTCGCCTGGACGTTCAGCATGGATTCGAGCCCCGACGCGGTCAACGAGACCACGCCGCTCGTGCACGACGGCGTCATGTTCCTGTGGAACTTCGGCGAAACGATTGACGCGCTCGACGCGAAGACCGGCACCCTGCTCTGGAAGTTCAACCACGATTTGCCGGATGACTACCCGTCGCTGCCGGGCTTCTACCGGACAAAGCGAAGCCTCGCGATCGGCGGCAACAAGCTCATTGTGGGAACGATCGACATGCACGTCATTGCGCTGGACATCAAGACCGGCAAGAAGGTGTGGGATGTCGTGACCGATAACTACAAGAGCCGAGCGCACGTACAACAGCGGCCCGCTGGTCGTGAAGGACAAGGTGCTGATCGGGGCCGGCAACTGCGGGCCGGGGAGCGCCAATCTGCGGATAAGTAAAGTGGCAGGTTATTCCCCGCCGGGCGGATGCTTCATCACCGGCCACGATCTCGAGACGGGAAAGGAACTGTGGCGGTTCAACTTGACTGCGCACTCGGACGAGCCGGGGGGCGACACCTGGAACAATCTGCCGGATGATAAGCGCGACGGCGCGGCCATCTGGGTGGCTGGACAGTACGACCCGGAGCTGAATCTTACCTATTGGGGTACAGGCTCGCCTTCGCCGTGGTCGACGATCACCCGCGGGACCTTCGGCGCGGATTCGCTCTATGTGGATTCCACGGTGGCGCTGAATCCCGACACCGGCAAGCTGGCCTGGTACTACCAGCACGTCCCGCACGATCCATACGATCAGGACTACGCCTTCGAGCGGATCATCGTGCCGGTAACCGTGCGGGGAGAGCGCCACAAGGCGGTGATCACGGTCGGCAAGCCAGGAATCTTCGAGGCGATGGATGCCGCGACCGGGAAGTTCCTGTTCGCGGTCGATCCGGGCGCGCAGAACGACCTCACATCGGTCGATCCTGTGACGGGGGCCAGGACGACGCTCACGGAACCGGCGCCGCCCGGCGTGAAAAACTGCCCGACCGGCATGGGTGTCAGAAGCTTCCCGGCCGGCGCGTACAGTCCGTTGACGAACCGGTATTACATGCGGGATCGACGATTACTGCATGGGAAAGACGGGCGACACGCCGGGCCGCTTCCTGGCGCTGGACGTGAATACCCAGAAGCTTGTGTGGGATATTCGCAGCCGCGTCCCGCAGTCGTCCGCACTGCTGACGACTGCCGGAGGTCTGGTGTTTGCGGCGACGCCGGACCGCTATTTCCGTGCGTACGACGATCGACGACGGCAAGGTACTGTGGGAGAGTCGCGCGGCTGAACGACATACCGAACGCTTTTCCGATCACCTACATGGTGGATGGCAAGCAGTATATTGCCATGCCGGCTGGCGACCCCGGGCTCCAGGGCAACTGGGTGTTGAACGCCGCACCTGAGCTCGCCGCCGTGCGCGGCTCGAAATCGTCGGTCTTGTGGGTGTGGGAACTGCCCTAAGAATTTCGGTGGCCCGTATGCAAAAGGAGGTTCCTGCTTGCGAGCGGCGGACTTCCTTTGTGGCTCTGCAAAAACGTGGACCGGAAAAGAAGGCGCATCGGGAAGATCGCCAGGATACCTTTTCCTTCAGCTACCAGATGACTTAAGAATTTCAACGACGGCCGATTTCGTTGGGGGTACTTCGTCTCACACCTGTCCAAATGAGTGTTTTGCGTGGTTCTACCCATCCATCAGCGACAACATTGCGTGGAAGCGCAAACCCCCACTTTGTCATCCCGAGGAGCCGACTTGCCTGCGGCAAGTTAAGAGAGAAATGACACCGGCAGCAAAAGCATTGGGTGCCCCATTCAAGCCGTACTTTGGCTTGAGTGGGCTAGGATGCCTCCCCGACCTGTTTGTCATTAGGAGCGAAGCCGAGGGACCTGCTGTGCGCTTTGACGTCAAACGAAGGCCCTCCCAGTGAGCTCGCAAGTCTTAACCAAGCGGTTTGTTTGTCCTAAACAACATTACCCTCGTGCAGTGGCGAAGGAAAGATAGCCTTTGTTTGACGTCAAGGCGCACAGCAGATCCCTCGGCTTCGGCGGGATGACAAAGTGGGAGTTTGCGCTTCCACGCAATGTTGTCGCTGATGGATGGGTAGACCGGAAAACCTCCGGCAACCTGATTTCGTACCCTCCCACTCGTCCTAATCCTTTCACAAAATACACGCCGAAAAATCGTATATTCCCCCTAATTTGGACAGCTCTGACTTCGTCTGGCCCCCTTATCTCCCCGTCCCCTTAACTCCCAGGGTCATGTCCACGAAACTTTCAAAGTGCCAGTTCCGTCTTTCAACGAAACTGTCAACGAAACTCATTGGTGATCGGTGCAGCGTAAAGAGGCTGAATCGCGTGCGGTTGTCCCTTCAATGCAAGAAAGGGCTCGGGGAAATAGGGCACGCATTGAAAGTCACCATTCATAAGGGCAGCCAGGAAATTGGCGGAAACTGTATTCAGGTCTCATCGGGAAAGACAACGATTCTTCTCGATGCCGGACTTCCCCTCAGCGCCGACAGTCAGCCCGTAGACCTCTCGCGCCTTATCGTGGACGCCCTTCTGGTCAGCCATCCTCACCAGGACCACTTCGGCCTGATGGCTACACTGCCGCCCGGCACTCCGGTCTACATCGGCAGGCTGGCTCGAAGCCTGATCGACGCCCCGCGGGTGTTCATCGGCAAAGAGAGATATGCGCTCGACTTCCACGACTTCAAGGCCTGGCAGCCGTTTACCATCGGTGAGTTCACCATCACTCCCTATCTCGTCGACCACTCCGCCACCGATGCCTACGCCTTCCTCATCGAAGCCGAAGGCAAGCGCCTGTTCTACAGCGGCGATCTTCGCTCGCATGGCCGAAAGGGAAAGCTCTTCGACAATCTCATGACAGCGCCCGATTCGCGACATCGATCTCCTCTTCCTCGAAGGCACCATGCTGCATCGCAGCAACGATCTATTCCCTGACGAGACGGCAGTCGAAGACACAATCTTTGAGACGATTCGACAACAGAAGAACATCTCGTTCCTGCTTGCGTCCTCGCAAAACATCGACCGCATCGTCTCCGCCTATCGGGCCTGCAAACGTGCCGGCAAACTCCTCGTCATCGACATCTACACCGCATGGGTGCTCGAACAACTCCGGCAAATCACTCAAAATACGCCCGCCATGGATTGGCCCGAGATAAGAGTTTTCGCCACTCACAGTCAGGATGAAAGGCTCAAGGCCAACCCAGACTACTTTGGAGATTTCAGAAAGCGACTCTATCGCCACAGGGTCAAGCGTGAGGAACTACACGCAACTCCCGAATCGTTTCTCTACTTCGGCAAGATGTCCAGCTTTCGTCTCATCGATGAATTCAAGAACGCCGCAGCCTCCGTCAACGTCATCTACTCGCAGTGGCTCGGCTATCTCGACGGAAACCACGCCGACTACTTCGGAAGTGACAGAATCTCCGCCTGCCGCAGTGACCCGGCAGTCAACTTCGTCTATGCCCACACCAGCGGGCATGCCACCGTTGAGGACCTGCAGAAGCTGGCCACGGCGCTGAATCCTAAGATGCTGGTTCCTATTCACACCGAACATGGCGAAGATTTCTCACATCTCTTTGCAAACGTAATCACACTCAACGATGGCGAGACACACGTCTTGACTCAATCAGGAGCGCTAATGCCGCATATAGTGGGCGCTGAGATCAGTTGCGAGCGGTACATCATCGAAAGGGGGAAACTCCTTACTAATTGGCGCAGCAAGCAGCAGATCATGAAGGAGCTGGCGGAAAAATTCATTTACATCCGGGTCGGAGGCGATAAATATCGCCCTGTCTCCATTCACTTTGATAACCCCTGCGGTAGCTTGAAGAGGCGAAATGGCAAGGAGGGCGAGATTGGCGGTACCAAGTCCCTGGGTACCGCGCTTGAAAACGCCAACGCAGCGGCTCCTGCGAATACAAAGAAACCCGGCAATAAAAAGCCAGAGCACGTTGTACAGGCAGGCCTGATCCAACACGCACTTCTTCATGACATGCTGCTGAACGGCCGACTGAATGGTTTTTCCAAGTTCTTTGACGATCTTATATTCGTTACTGATGAACTGAAAGCAGGAGACATTCGAGCTGACATCATCGCCCTCGGTGGAAAAGACGGCAAGTATTTTCCTGTCTTCATTGAGTTAAAGGGAATTCGCTCATTCAATCGCGTCCTTGAACAGTTGAGAGTGGCTCAGCAGGAAATGGCGAAGTTTAGATCTAGCTTTGTTGAAATGCTGGTCAAAGGGACCGGCAAGAAAGTTGAGACCATTTCATTCGACGAGTACAAGCTTTTGGTGGTCTGGCCTGGGGCCCCAAGCGGCAAAGGGAATGCCTCCGCTGCGAAAGCTGTTGCTGAGGTGGGCTTAGAGTCAACCAGGGGACACCTTTTGTTAGGTGAATACCTCCATATGCCAAAAGATGATTGGGATGCTTGGAAGGCTTTCAACTCAGTGGTTGGATTCGTCGAGTCCGCTTGAAAAGTCGTGCCGGCGATATTGTGGGGTAATCCGGTGACAGAATACCCATTGCAGCAAATTCAATCAATCATCTGCGCCCCTGCCGAGCGGGTTCGGTTGAATAGGAATCATGTCGCCCATTTACTTGTCGCCTCATTTACCGCGGAGACTCGGCTACGTCCGCATTTGATGATGGCTCACCGAATCTATTCAAGGGGGATTAGGATTTTATGCGTCAGACGGGACTGGTACTTTTAGAAAGCTGTTTCCACAAATTACCAGTCCCGTCTGACGCATAAATCTCCGATGAAAGTTCTTACATTACCGGCATCGATCTCGCCGTCGACGGGGGAACGGCGCAGGTCTAAACCCCGGGCGGTCCTGTGCCTCGTCCCGCCAGGCGCAGGACCGCGTTTCTCAAGTTGGGTGTTAATCGGAGATCGGAGAACAGTATGCCCAGGCACTCGGCCCGCTTTCATCGGCTCGGCGCTTCCGCCAAATCGGCATGACTGCGACCTTCACGTCCACGTCTTATGTATTCCCCAGTGTTGGCCCCGACTACTCGTTTGAACGCCTTACTGAACGCAGCATCGGACTCGTAACCGACCAGCCGAGCAACATCGATGAGCTTCTTGTCACGCTGTTCGAGTAAGTGCATGGCCCTTTGCATTCGCCACTCGGTCACATATTCCAGCGGTGTCTGTCCAAGGAGCTCTTTGAAACGTGCAGCGAATGCGGAACGAGACATGCCTGCTGCTTCGGCAAGAGATTCGACCGTCCAGGGTGTGTTCACTCTCTCGTGAATCGCACTTAGGGCAGCACCCAGTTGTGGATCGAAGACAGCACGAAGCCATCCTTTGTTGCGTTCCGGTTCCGAAGCGATATGCGCTCGAAGAATCTGGATAAACAGAACCTCCGCAAGCCGAGTCGCAACTACTCCCGATCCCGGCGCCAACTCTGCCATCTCGGATGCCAACGCCTGCAGCGTGTTGTGAAGGGCCAGCCTGCGTACCTGATCCGACTTGATCAGAATGAAATGCGGCAACAGCTGTGAAATGGACCTCAGGTTGGCGCGGTCGAAGCTGAAGGACCCACAAACGATGGTCGTTGGTGCACCACCTCCTCCATAGTGAGCGACATTGTCGACTACATTGGCGGCCACCTCTGCAAAGGTTGACCTGGGACGTGTCCGTGGGCTGTCGCTCATGACGATCGAAGTGTAGTGGCCCAGCAGGAAGCAGTCACCACCGGTGAGGGGGATCGGATCAGAAACCCCCTCGACCCTCAGCCAGCAGTTGCCGCGCGACAGCATTGCGAAGTGAACAACGTCTGTTTGCGGGATTTTTTTGCCGGAAGGTGGAACCCATTGTTCTGCTTGCTTTTCGTGTCTCAAGCCCCACGGAGCGGTAGCTTCCAGCCTATGTTGGCCGAACGCTGTGATGTGCATCGTTCTGAAAATGTCACTAATTGGATCCACGTTTTGTTTCCTTTTTGGACGAAGAGACAAAATCTTTGGACGATTGAGCAGTTCGCGTCCATGTCCACGGAACTCTACTCATTTGTAGTGGATGCTAGATACCTAACAAAGGGAGCAAGTATGGGAAAACTCGAAGGAAAAGTTGCAGTAATCACGGGTGGAACTGACGGCATGGCGCTGGCCAGCGCCAAACTGTTCGTTGAAGAGGGTGCCTTCGTCTTCATCACGGGCCGGAAGCAGGAGACGCTCGATAAAGCCGTCAAGCTGATTGGCCGGAATGTGACCGGGGTACAGGGTGACTCCGCCAACCTTGACGATCTCGACCGCTTGTTCGAGACGGTCAAGCGAGAAAAGGGCAAGATCGATGTCCTGTTCGCGAGCGCCGGCATCGGCGAACCCGTCCCGCTCGGACAGATCACTGAGGAGCACTTCGATAAGACATTCGACCTGAACGTGCGCGGTACGCTCTTCACAGTTCAGAAGGCATTGCCGCTGTTCAACGATGGCGGATCGATATTCATGACCGGGTCCAATGCTGCGGCGAAGGGTTTTCCCGGTTTCAGCGTTTACGCGGCGAGCAAGTTGGCACTCCGCTCCTTCGCACGCACCTGGCTCAATGAGCTCAAGGAGCGAAAGATCCGCGTAAACCTTTTGGTTCCCGGTGCTATTGCCACAACGATGCAGGAATCGGTTCTCACCCCGCAAGCGAAGCAGTATTTCGAATCCCTGATCCCGCGGGGAACGATGGGTCAACCTGAGGAAGTGGCGACCGTCGCGCTGTTTCTTGCCTCGAAGGATTCGAGCTTCGTGAACGGGCAAGAGTTATTCGTGGACGGCGGTATGACGGCGATCTAACGCCCGCAGACCTCGGTAAGTGGCTCACCTTCTGCCGGCCCGTTGGAACGATTCCAGCGGGGCTCCGCGAGGGTCGCCACTACAGGAGACACAAGTCCACGGGAACCTGAAGGCCGTGCAATCAATGGCAACATCAACATACATCGGAGAAGCAGCATGAGCTACGCGATTATAGGATTCGGAAAGATAGGCCAAGCCCTTGCCCACGCCTTCGCCCGTAGCAACATCGACGTCATGGTCGCGAGCCGCCGGTCGCCTGAGGAGTTGGCGCCACAGGCTCGGACGATCGGACCCACGGTAGTCGCCAAGTCGCTGCCGGAAGCGCTCAAGGCCGAAACCATTTTCCTGGCTGTCCTGTTCGATCAACATCTCGACGTTGCGAAGTCCCTCTCAAGTTGGAAAGGCAAGACGATCATCGACGTAACGAACGCATATGGCGTCCCTCCCGATGAACTTGGTGGGCTCCCGTCATCCGCCTTCGTGACGAAGTCATTCACTGGCGCTAGGTTGGTGAAAGGCTTTAATCACCTAGGTGCGGCCAAGCTGGCGACCAACCCAAGCGTAGAGGGTGGACATCGAGTCGTGTTTCTTTCGAGCGACGACGAGGACGCAGTCGCTCCCGTGGTGGATTTAGCGAAGCAACTCGGGTTCGCCCCCGTAAAGCTGGGCAAACTCAACGCGGGTGGCGCGCTAGTGCACGCACACGGCCAGGTCTGGGGTCCGCTTATCTTTCAGGACTTGTTTAAGGCGCAGCAGTAGTTGATGGGTTACATAGATCCGGCCCGAGAAGAATGGTTCCGAATATCCCACTCGGGCCGGGACAGTTGATTGAGAAAGGGAAAGTTCCCGATGAGCGTCGAGGAAAATGTACAGGTTGTGAAGGATTTCTTTGCAGCAATCGGCAGCGGCGATAAAGAACGTGTGCTTGCCTTGGTCGCCGCAGAGATCGAATGGATTGTTCCAGGAGAGGACTGGCCACTGGCCGGTACGCACCGCGGGCACGCGGGACTGGCGAATGTGCTTCAGAAGGCGTCCGAGGAAGTGGAGATGACATACCCAAGGCCTCCCGAATTTGTAGCTCAAGGAGACAGGGTTTTGGTCATCGGGGTCGCTACAGGGAAGATCAAAGCCACCATGAAGCCCTTCAAAGACGACTGGGTCTTCGACATTGCCGTTAAGGATGGCAAGCTGACGAAGATTCGGGAATATATCGATACGCAAGCCCTGGCGAAGGCCTCGGCAGGAGGAGACAGATGAGGATCGTTGCCACCGTCGCTCGCTATCTGTTTGGTATCTTGTTCACCGTATTTGGGCTGAACGGATTCTTACAATTCATCCACCAGCCACCGCCCACGAATCCGTTGGCTTTGCAATTCCTCGTCGTGATCTCGGCGTCCCACTTCTCAGCTTCCTTCTTTGCCGTCCAGGTATTAGCTGGTTTGCTTTTGCTCTCCGGATACTTCGTGCCGCTGGCTCTCGTCCTACTAGCTGCCGAGATCTTCAACATTCTTGCTTTTCATCTCACAATGGCGCCAGCAACGATCGGACCGGGTCTCGTGGTCGCCCTCCTTTGGGTACTCGTCTTCCTGCAATACAGAGGAAGCTTTGAGGGAATCCTGAGTGCAAGGCGTATGGGCAGGAATGAATCGGAAGGTGCAGCGAGGCGTGTTGCTTGCGGATTGGCGATAACCCGCCCGGAACGAGAAAATAAAGCACGGCAATGCGGAGTCTTCTCCTGTCAGGGCGTCGTGTTCAAACCGGATTTCGATTGCAATTCAGCCTGAAGCGGATCGATGCTTTACCACTCTTTCCCCTTGCGGACTGCGGGAAGTTCCACTTTGAAAGCGCCTCAGCCACGGCGGGCTGTAGCATCCGAAGCCGCGGCGGGTTGGTGAACGCGATGTTTTGAACACCTCCACCATCGTCGACATCGAACGATACTTCCACTATGCCTTCGAGATGAGCGAGCTTTGCAACTGGTGGGTATTTCGGCAACTCGGAAACGTCGGGGGCGATCGGTGAGACACTCTGGATTTCAATTGCGGGTGGCGCTGGTGGCCCCTTTGTTGCTTCTTGTGCGATTTCTGAAATCCTCGTTTGTTCTCCGAACAGCGAGTTGAACTTTCCGTCGAGAATTTGATCGAGCAGATCTGAGTGCGGCGGCGTTGTAGGTGCTGAAGAGTCGAGCGGAAAAATCGGCTTGTCCATCGCCCCGGGGCCTAGTGCTTTGTCGAGCTTCGTCAAGACTGCCATGCTCCAGGAAGTATTCTCAGGAGTACCGGGAGCGGAATCGAAGAGATCGCGATCTAGGATGTCCATCCGAATCTGCCGATCGCTTGCGCCGCAGGACATCTGCATGGTGACATTCACTCCGCTGAATACAAGGCATTTCTTACACCGCTTCTGCTCTCTGTGCAGATCCCTTTCCGGAATCGCGCAAGGATTCCTGGACGCAAGCAGTTCTTCCATTGTCCCTGAGACAACTACAGAGGACATCTCCAATTTGGCTGGTTGGAAGCACGCGTCTCCCGCGGGCGTAACAAGTGCTCTCTGAACTGACAGTCCGTTCCCGGCAGCTGCGACTTGGGTTACCTCGTAGTAATCGTTCGGCGGACCAAAATCGAAGAAGGTGTGGCGTGCAATCGTCAAACGTTCAGGCATGGTGGACTGCTCTGTTTGTGCACCGCAGACGCTGCTGATAAACAAAACCATCCAAACGGTCTTCAATAGCGCTCGATTTGTGATTCTCTTCATGCGTAGGGCCCCAACCATGATACTTGGCGTGTCACCGCCAATCCGAAATCCGAAATGGCCTGTGAAGTCGGATTTTCGGTAACTTCCCAGGTGATCGGCTGGTAAACGGATGAAGTTACTGAATATCCCGTTTCACGGGAAGTCCAGATCGTTTAGGAAAAGGCCGAGTCGCTATACACTGTTTCCGTCTAGATTCTATCTGTGACAATCCATCATGCCTGAAAGCGGCTCTAAATTGCCGGTCAAAGTTGAGAAGGAGGCGGGCCTGCTTTTGGCCGAGCTTCGGACAGCGGGTTGGCGGGTCTCTGCCTCAGAATATGACGCTTCCGCATTTGGCAACTGGTCAATAAACCTGCAACGAGACGGCGTCATGATGCGGGTGCTTAAGGATCGCTCGCAGTACATGGTTGATGGCCTTCCCGCAGAAGCGCTGAAGACAGCGGGGCTTTGGCGGGCATTCGACAGTCTAGACGAGCTGCGGATAACCGTGACCCAATGGGCCAATCGGTCCCTAGATTCATAAATCTTCAGCGAACTGTGTCTGGAACCTGCCTGCAAAGTCTGGTTGTCGGTAACTTCCTCAGCCGCGCTTGGCTCCACGTTTCTTTGGCATGGGCGCGGTCTCCCCGAACCGCCCCACAATGATCAACCTGTCGATGGCTGGCAGCTGCTTCTGGGTCGGAAGTTACCGGAATCCCGTTTTGCGGGAGCTGCGACGCAACGAACGGTCTACCGCTGCTAAGGGTTCACTCTGAAGCCTATACGGAGGACGAGGTTGGGCCCGTTGAATTCCGTAGGTAGGGGTGGAAATTCCCCAACCCCTGTGATGGACCCCCATGCTGCGCGATCAATCTCGATTTGGTGAGCGCTCTGGACCAACTGCATCGCGCTTATCTTGCCTTCTGGGCTAATGGTAAAGCGGATTATCGTCTCGGTTTGCGATTTGTCAGCAGGCGTAGCTTTCACTGACTCCGAAGAGAGCCACAATCTTCGAATCGATTGCAGCGCTTGCCTCATGTATGGACCGAAGTCCGCCCCCTGCGTGTCTGAGAGAATGTCTGCCACTAGGCGCTGATCTTGTGGGCTGCCCTGCGGTGTGCTGTCGTTCGGAAGTTGCGATAAGGCGACCGCGCTGGATTTGGCTCCATTCGTTTGGCCGATCACGGCGGCGGAACTGAACAGCAGACTAACCGCGCTGAGATACATTGCCGATCTCTTCATAATCCTGAAAGTTCCGATGAATGATCCGTTCATTGCACGTGTCCCTCCGCAATCGAATGACACATCATGATAGCGCAACGGTCTCAGCGAAGGTGCATGTATCCGGATAGCAGCGGACCAGGCGCATTCGGGCTCCTCGGGAATGAACTTCTGTAGCTGCCTGCGAAGTCGGGTTTTCGGTAACTTGCCCCAGGGCGGAGGGGGAGTCATAATCTGGCGATGGCGAGAGCTGCCGTACTCCAGCCCAAAATTCACCCTGTGCCTGCCCTTCGCAGGCCGTGGTTCAAAAACAAAATAATCTGCGATGAGGGCTGGTCGGTCGCGTTCTCCGGTAGTTCGTGGCGTGTAGACAGATACGACTATTACGAGGAAGGCAAACACCTCATCCTGGGTGGCGAGGGTGCGGCGGGGCAGGTGGACATTTTTTTAAACCGTACCCTGACTTGGGGCGATCCCCCCAATGTGGCTATGGATAAGGCGACCCAGGAAAGAGTACTTCGCAACATCACTGTTGCGTTTCAGTGGGCTGGCTTTGACGTGGCATTCTTTCTTCCTGATGAACCTGAGCCCCCTGCCAAGTAAGAATGGCTCCTCAATCGCCTTAAAAGCCCGGGTTATCAACTCCCGTGGCGGCCACCTGGTAAACAGATGAAGTTACCGAGAACCCCGTTTTCCAAGCACGGCGTACAATTTCTGGGGCTCAGTAGGCGGAAATCACGAGCTGAGCTTCTAATCATCGGCTGAACTTATGCGCGGATAGACTTGCGTTCTGCGTTGGGAAGTCGCCTATCGGGAGTCTTCCGGATCATTCTTAGCAAGACAATAATCGATGCGAGAATGAAGACAGTCTGCAGGCATATTTCCGCCCACCAAATCTGGGCGGTGTACTCAGGGATGGCCATTCTTAGGGGATTGATCACGAATGGGCCAGCCCACCCGATAAGCAAAGCTATCTCGACCCTATCTCTTGTCGAGCGAACTATTTCGATCAACAGGAGAGCCACGACGATATAGCAAAACACGTCGACAGCCCAACCAGCGCGGCCGAATACCCTGTGTTGCATTACAAAGTCATGTGGCACGTGAAATCTTGAGGACGCATGTCTCACCACTCGATAAAGTGACCAGCAAGAGAACAGAACCAGGAAGACCGCAACGCCACGGCTTCGAAGGAATGCAGACATCAGGCCGCCAGGCTCGGATTCGGTGTTTGTGTCCATGGAAGTGACACAAGTATAGTCGGTCGCCAAGTTGCTGGAAATCGTCTTGGCAGAAACTTCCTCAGAACGTTTTGCAGGCAGTTCGTTTCATATCGACGGCTCGGGGCACTTCGACGGGTGGCGCACTTCCCTAGTACTGTGTGAACCCGATGAGCAGCCATACGATTACCAACCACATCACCGACGCGCATGCCAGCAAGGCGGCAAAGTTGCGGCTCCGAAAACACAACATGATTGAGACGCACAAAGAGAGCAGGCTTAGGCCCAACCCGTGATCCTCAAAATGGTAGTCACGGTAATCTCGCAGGAGCAATTGGTTTCTTTGATGTAGTCCCCAGCTTGCGTAGGCAATACAGACGCTCTGCATGAGAATCACCGCCAATGCCACACGCTTTGCAGGGTGAGTCCGCCATTCTGGTATTGACACTACGCATGCGGCAATCAGAGTGCTAGCGACGAAACAAAGGTTCGCCCAAGTGTATTTCAAAGATCATGGCCAACCTGAGGTAACGTCATGGATTTCCATTTTAAGAGTTCTCGCTCTGACCTGCCTGCGAAGTCTCGTTATCGGTAAGTTGCCTGATGACCGTCTGGTAAACAGATGAAGTTACCGCAAACCCCGTTTTCCGGGCGCTACGACGATCAAGGCTTAACTGGCGGGATCCAACTCTCGCTCGCAAATAAGGTTTCAATCTCAGTCAGGTGATCGCGAAGCAGTCGAAAAGTTGAGTAAAGCCCTTCCTTCGGGACAAGTTGCTGACACACAAGGTCGAGCGGTTGCCACGGATAGCGGGAGCCAGGGGAAGAAATTTGCCACGTGGTAAACCCCCTGTCCCGGGACGCTCGCAGTTGAAGTGATCGCACTTCAACGACAACGGTAGCGAAGTCCATGTACGGGGATCCCTTTGAACATT
The DNA here is from genome assembly GCA_963721125.1 of uncultured Acidobacteriaceae bacterium. Taxonomy (GTDB): domain Bacteria; phylum Acidobacteriota; class Terriglobia; order Terriglobales; family Acidobacteriaceae; genus PALSA-350. The sequence goes on from CAVRHZ010000004.1 coordinate 327,277, forward strand.
CTGGCAGCACACGTCCGCCGTATGCGCGGAAGACCGGGTCGCAGTCCGATTTGACTTCTTCGATGAGTCGCTTCAAGTTGGCCGCTGCCCCGTTCTTATCTAGGGCGAAGACTCGATCAGCGATGCGGTAAGACCAAACGATGGGCCTGGAAACTAGCCACAGTACCGGCGAAATGAATCGAACTCCTACCGCCGCTACCTTGGAGCCATTTCGTTGGAGACTTGTCGGACTGTCGGTCATCGAGAGAGACGATAGCACGGCGTCTCCGCCGCGAAAAGTCGTCCTGCGAAGTCGCATTATCGGTAAGTTTCTCATAACGGTCTGGTAAACAGATGAAGTTACCGCAAACCCCGTCTTCCAAGCACTTCGTTTCTGACCAATCAAACGCCATGTGTCCAACTTGCCGACCCTACCGACTGTGGCCCTAACGGGCAGGATCACCGAACTCACGTCTGGTCTCTCTTGCGCTTTGCCACGACGCCCAAACCAGCATGACTTTGTAGAAAAACCACAGGAAGGAAGCCAGCACAACATAAACCAAAAATCGAGCGCGATCCCAGTATCGATTGAGGTAGCGACCTGCCGTGAACGGAAATAAGCACGCGATTGTGATGAGAAGCAGGACTCCCGCCCGCAGTGCCGCGATGACGCAGGCGCGGAGGCGAATAGAAGCGTTTCTCTCGAAATCTACCCTATCCTGCACGTCACATTCTTCTTGGGGCTGCGCACCAAACATTGTCCGTTAGCTCCATTCATTCAACGTGCCCGATTCTTTCCATTTCCGCTTGGAGGAGAAAAGGGCTACTCGGCCTAAAAAGTCTCATTATCGGTAAGTTGCCTGATGACCGTCCAGTAAACAGATGAAGTTACCGCAAATCCCGTTTTCAAGGCGCGTTCCGGTGCAGATTGAATTTCATGCCACCAGCAGGCGCTTCCTTGTCCTCAATCCCGGTCCGCAACATGACTTTCATATCTGACCCTCAAGACTCACGGGTCCGGTGATCGTAGGCGGTGTCTTGGTCTTTTGGAGTTTCGTGAAACAGACGGACCTGACACTTTCAGAGACGCTTGTCGACTAAACCTCTGTGAAGTGCGGCTCCGCCTGTTTGAAACTTGCCGAGAAATTAACCGAATCCATCCTAACTCGCATCTATATCTGTAGTAAATCAACCATCGGTAGCGTGGGGCGTAACGGAAATTGCTCGCTGCGACGAAGGCGCATTTCTGCTGTCGTGTCGTGACCGCATACTTTACATAAAGATCGGCATTCCATGAAGATGATGAACTCCCAACAACAGGGGACCGCAATGGAAACACGCCCCCTTTCCCACGCAGATGGCCGTCAACAGCCGGCAGGTATGGGTCCCCTAAATATCTTATGGGGGCGGGAAAAATAAAATTTGAGCATCTTCGTGAAACAAAGGACTTAGCAGCCACGCCGAGAGAAACCAGGTCGAGGACACCGCGTTTCTGAAACCAAACCGTAACTCAGGGCCGTCGCCCAGGGCACGCCCCAAGGGGCAGATCAATCGATCTTTCTCATCTCAAAACAGGAGAGACTGGATTGCCAGTCATGAAGTGCGTCGCTTTGCCAGCGCATGTCGTAAGGCCAATCCAGTCTGCCCTACGAACGCCCGCCACCGAGCCCGCGCGCCCGGATCATTGCCCTATCCTCTGCCGGGTACGAGTGACGGTTAATGCATCGACAGAATACCTATTGCACAAGCAAGCTGATTGAGGGTAAATGGGTATCCTGTCGCGGCATTTCTCCCCCTGTGCTCATTCTCCCGGAACCGACCAGTGAATCAGATCCTTCGACCGCGCCAGGGCGATCTGGTTCCACCCTCGCCTCGCATAGGTCTGGCCCTCGTTTCGGCCTGCATAAATTAAATAATAGTAACCGTCATACTTACGCCAATCGTAGACTGCAGCGGCATTGGCGATGCTCTCCCTATTGAATTTCTCCTGGGGAAGGTCAAAGGTGTATCCCCGAGTCCATTTCAGCCAATGCGAGCCTGGTTCAAGCGCGTAGAGATAAGGAGCCTGCACGTCGTATTTGTCCGGGACGTGGCGGTTGTGAAGGTAATCCGTGGTCAGTATGTACCATTGGCCGTTTGCGTCCAGGAACTCGTAGTTTTCGTGGAAGAAGCCATTGTCCTTGCCGTCCTTCATCAACAAGGCCACGATGCCGTCCCCCACATAGTGGAAGGGCCCGTCCAGCGACGTGGAAAAAGCCATTCTCGGACGGCTGTGGATGCCCGGCGTCTGCTCCTTGTACACCAGGTAGTAGCCCCCATCCGCCTGCGCTAAAGCCGCATCGATCACGCGCTGGTTGCCAACCTGGGTGAGGTTCAGTCCCAGGGTCTTACGCGGCGTCCAATGGACCAGGTCGTCAGAGGCCCTGTAAAAGAGCTGGTTCGGCTTGCCCGGCTTGTCGCCCCAGGAATTGAAGGTCATCACGTACTTGCCGTGCAGCCGCTGAACGTCGGGTGAGCACATGCCGATCCAACCGTCCTCCTCTCCGTCAAAATTTAAAATCGGCTCCGAGTAATGCTTGAAATCGGGCGTACTTACCTCAACGACATGCGATCTCACTTGTCCCCGCTCCTGGTAAAAGGCGGAGAAAAAGACATAGAACGTGCCGCCGCGATAGACCATGGCGGTGTCTTTCACCGACCAGTTCGGATAGGACAAAACCGGATTCTTAAGGCTGTTCCAGTGGATGAAGCGCTTCTTCTGCGCCATGACTGGCCTTGCAAAAGTAACCACCAGCGTCAGAGCCAAGACAAATTTCCAGCGTTGTATTCGTCTCAATCGCACGGCGCCATCCTCGGAATCGCAATCAGTATATGAAGGCGAAGGCACCCTGTCTTGGGGTAATCCGGTGACCGCCTACCCATTGCAGCAAATGCAACCGATCATCTGCGCCCCCTGCCGAGCGGGTTCAGGTGAACCATCATGTCGCCGCATTGAGAGGAGTCAACATCGTTCAGCCGCCGGCGATTGCGCCAATAATCAGGAATGGCTCTTTGCCCTCGATCACCTCAGATGGTAGTGGGTCGTCTGGTGACACGTGGGAAAGATCTTGTTCACACGCGAAGAAGCGAATGAAGGGACGGCGAAGCTTACTCGTGTGGTCCCGAATTGTCCCCTTCAGCATAGGATAGGCGAGTTCAAGAGCGTCGAGAACTGCGCGCTGCGTCACAGATCCTTCAAGCGAAATGTGCACTTCCTGGGTGGTGCCGGCTAGTCTGCGAAGGTGAGCGGGGAGTTCAACTCGCACGATTGATGTCACGGAAGAGTCTGGGCCTCGACCGACAGCACAGCCGGCAGATCGTGAACGATCGCCCGCCACGTATCGCCTGCATCGGGAGAGACGTAGACTTGACCACCTGTTGTGCCAAAATAGATTCCGCAGGAGTCAAGCGAATCAACAGCCATTGCGTCTCGCAGCACATTGACGTAACAGTTGGTTTGGGGAAGACCCTGGATCAAAGGTTCCCATTCGTGGCCCCCACAACGGCTTCGATAGACGCGAAGCTGGCCATCCATGGGGAAGTGTTCCGAATCGCTTTTGATGGGAACGACATAAACCGTGTCTGGCTCATGCGCATGGACATCGATCACAAAGCCGAAGTCCGTCGGAAGATTGCCGCTGATCTCCTTCCAGGATTCGCCGGCATCATCGGAACGCATGACATCCCAGTGCTTTTGCATGAAAAGAGTGCTTGGACGCGAGGAGTGCATGGCGATGTGGTGGACACAATGGCCAACCTCCGCGGTAGGGTCGGGAATGTACTGCGAATGGAGTCCTCGATTGATTGGCTTCCAGGAAAGGCCACCGTCATCGGTTCGGAAGGCTCCTGCAGCCGAAATGGCGATGAAGATCCGTTGCGGATCTTCTGGGTCTAGCAGGATTGTGTGTAGACACATTCCTCCTGCTCCCGGCTGCCACGCTGGCCCCGTGCCATGCTTGCGTAGCCCAGCGAGTTCCAGCCATGAGTTGCCACCATCTGTCGAGCGAAATAGCGCCGCGTCCTCGGCGCCGGCGAAAACCGTATCAGGGCAAGTCAGGGAGGGCTCCAAGTGCCAGACACGTTTGAACTCCCATGGATGGGGTGTGCCGTCATACCATTGATGTGTGCCGGCTTCGCCATCATAGACAAATTTGTTGCCTACGGCGTTCCAGGTAACTCCGCCGTCATCAGATCGCTGAACCACTTGTCCAAACCAGCCGGAAGTCTGGGAAGCATAGATGCGATCAGGATCTACTGGCGATCCTTTGAGGTGATACATCTCCCAGCCCGCAAAGTGTGGCCCGGATACTGTCCAGTCCTTCCTTTTTCCATCTGAGGTGAGGATGAAAGCGCCCTTGCGGGTTCCGACAAGCAGTCGTATTCGGGCCATATCTGCTCCAGATCTTAAACGTTGGCTACTCGCGCCTTCTTGCGCTCATGGTGTGCGCTTGTGAACGCTGTCCACAACAACCTATCAAAAGTATCTGTACACTGTCCACAAGAGCGATGACGTCGGCACGTAGGAGATAAAGGGACAGCATGTGTGCTGCAGAGGCACGGAAGGGGTTGAAAGTGAAATGAAATCCTGCCGGCCTACTCACCACCTATTGCAGGCACTAGAAGAGGCAACCCCGGGGGCTGGTCAGTGCAACTCGACGCGCATTCGCGCACGCGTGACCGGCCACGTTCGTCAGTTTTGCTCTTCCTCATTCTCGCGCAGACGATCCAAGTCGGGAATGATGATTGGGAAGTCAAACCCGACCAGCTTCTTTGCGTCTGGCGCACCCAAGTCGCACCGCATTGAGTACATAATACGGTGGATGATCTCCCATGACCTGTCCTCCGTTCCTTGCGGATTGTTGTAGTTCTCTACCAAATCTTTGACCTCATTAAGGAGCCTCGCGCCAGCGATGAGGAGGATAGCGTTCACGCTGTTAACGAACCTCACATGTGTCTCGTAGGTATACTTTCCACGCTGCTCAGTCAGTGCTGCAAGGAACTCCTTGTACTGCGCGAGCTTGAACTCCATTTCCCGGATGCGAATCGCACGATTACGCTCCAGACCGTTGGATATGAAGTAGCCGGTGAGTGTGATCAAACCACCAATCGATGCCACTGCAAGTGGGTCGGAGAAGTTCATGGTTATAAACCATACATCATAAATTTGCGTCACGAAGCGTGTTTTTCCGATGACCAGCCAATCATCCTCCCTCGGATTGAGTCTGCCCTGGGCAGGAAAGCGATGCGGCAGGGGCTAAAGCCCTCACGACGGTGGCTTTTACGGCACGACTAAAGTCGTGCCCTGATACAAGGTACAGACCGGGCAAGTAGGTAACAAAAGGTACCGGGCAAGTGGGTAACACTTTTCGTTCACAGCGCAGGGCAGGTAAGCAGAAGCCCTTTCCCTCTCTTCCCACACTGCCTTGGAAAGCTCGCAAAAACCGCGAGCTTCCCACATCCCCACAGCCTCGGCGACGACTTGGGATTTCCTTCTTCTCCAAGCTCGTTTAACTTCAACTTCAACGAAAAGTGTTACCTACATGCCCGGTACCTTTTGTTACCGACATGCCAGTTCGCACAACAAGACATGAGTGCAGTGGCTAGAAATAATCGCAGGGGCTGATTGGGTAGCTTGAGGCGTTCTCACCAGTACTAATGCTCGCTGCGGCGAGGTAGGCCGTACCCGTCAGAAAAATTTGGTGCTTTGGTGAGGGGTCTGGTAGGGGCTTGTTTGGATCTGTGATTAGGGGCTCTAAAGAAAACGGTTTGAATACCCGAACTTTCTGATCTTTCTATGGTTTCAGGCAAATAGCAAGGTTGGGATCTTTTTGGCAAAGGGCCATGATGGCCGCGTCGAAATTCTTAGGATTGATCCAAGGGGCTTCTCCGTTTGGATGCTTAGCTAACCACGACACAGTTCCTGCGAGAATACAGTGCTCAAGCGGCGGATACGTCGAATAGCCGGCACACTTGGACCGAAGCTCTTCAGGAGTAATGGTCCATTGCCGGCGCAGACTGTCCACCAGGCCTGCAAATTCCTCGCCGGTACATTGCTTGCGATTGTTGCATTCTGTGTCTGGAGAGTTATGGATGGCCGGAACAGGTGTCATCGCAGAAGAAGGAGCGGAATTATGGTCAGAAGAAGGAGCGGACTTATGGAACGGAATATAGCTACTGATCCGATCGAGAGCCGCAGGAACAGAAATGCGGTTGAAATCAATTGCGCGGAAGGCCACGACGCAGGCAACAAAGATCAATAACGCCAGGAATATCGTCAGCAACCCCGCCCCAAGATTGTGAGTGGACCGGGACCTACGCGGGTTCCGGTCGCGGATCTCTGAACGAGTCGACTTAGGTATAGGGGGCGGGTCGTAATTCCAGGCCCCTCGTCTTCTGTCGTATGATCTCATGCCCTGTGTAAAATTATAGACTTTTCGGGGTATCCGAGATTCGTGGCCGAACGGTCCTGATCATGGGATGCAGCGCGGAAATGGGCGCCGCACGAATTCAGCCGGCAAATTTACTGATCGGCTGCGCACAGTTGTATCAGCGCGTCCACATCGTCCTGAGAACGAAGGATCAGACACTCATGGCGCGCAAGCAGCTGGCCGGTGCATACGGTAACTCCCCCCTTGGGACACATCCCCAAACAGGAGACGCCGACGGTATCTATCTGTGCATCGCTCTCCTGCCGCCGTGCTCGCTTCTTGAGTGTCTTACCCAGTTTGGCCAGCTTGTTCTTTGCACCGCTCTGCTTGATCTTTTTCCGGCATTTGCGGCAAACCAGCACCAGCTGACCCTTCCAGGGCCCGCGATAGCTGCGCAGCCTGCCTTCGAGGTGTATCAGTTTATCCGATGACTTTTCGCGACGTTCCTTCGGCATAACCGATGAGATGCAGCAAAGGGTAACTGCGCGATGGTGTTACCAAGGTGCTGGATCCTGGGGCCACAAAGGAAGTTTCGTGGAACAGGCTGACTCTGGCGGGGACGGACGAGTCAGCCCTGTTGCCGGACCACCTTCCGATTAAAGTTGGCTGGTAATTTGTCTGCTGAACTATCCGGCTCTGTTCATGGAAGCCTGAGGAATCTCAAATAGAAAGCTCCGAACACCAGCACAATGCCAATATTCACCATCAGCCGTGCCCAGAATAGATTTCTGAAGAACACGAGATCTGCACCGACTATGACGGCTATCATCGCCACCGCGTAAAGCACGACAGCCACCGGTCTGCCCATTTCAGCGGGGTTCACCATTTTGAGTTCTCCATAACGTGATGGATTCCGCGGGGACTGCTGTTAAGGACGGGAGTTTCGGGGACAGGAAAAGTAGCGAACGGGTGGACGTCCGGGATGTTCACCCCAATCCGTTTGGTCCAGCAGACGCCCTTGAATTGCAAAAATTTACTTTCGCTTCATCATCCAGCCGATGGAAATTCCGGTGGCGATGCCGATTGCAAGGCCTGCAGCGATGCCTATCGAAAATGTCGCTACCACTGTTTCGACGGGGTGGCGCTGCAGGCGCTTGATGGTCTCATCCATCAGCTCTTCGGCAGTGTCGCCGCCTTGTTTTACGACGCGACGCGTCGCTCCTAAGCTCTCCTCAAGCGCATCCGCAAGGGCAGTCGCCGCCCGTGAAGCCTGCCGCGCTGCTTCAGCAACCTGGTCGCTTGTCCATTCCGCTACTGATGGCGCCATGATGTCTTGATCCCCCTCGTCTCTCAATTCGATTGCACTTTTGCCTGGTTTCCCACAGCAAGCTTGCCTTCACGTGACCGCAATTTGTATGTTACGCCCCGCCATCGAACTATGGAAATGGGGGCGTCAGAGCATAGAGCTATGCACGCGGGCACCGTTGTTCCTCAGTTCGGAATATGGATGGACGCGGAAGTCGTGGTAGGAATTGGCGAACCGTAGGTCCTTTCACTACGCTACCCGGATTTCCTGGCGAACTTCAGGTGGCTTTCCTGAAAGCCGCACAGGTGGCCGCTGGTGAGGGCGGCGTATTGCAGAATTCGTGGACATTAAACCTGGGGGCCAACACAGCCATTCGACAACCTCGATTTATACTCTGAGGGCCGAGATTCTAAAGATCAACCCGCCAGGACGGAGGGCTCCGTTGCGCCGCTTTGCGCGATCTTGATAGACCCTCCGGCGAGTTGTGCCGTACCGAGGTCGCAGCCATGAAAGTGAAGACGGAACTGCCCACAGTCCGAGCAAAGCGGACAGGAAGCGATGCATACGCGCTCCTCGTACTCGTCATCACCATGGTGCTCGGCTGCGCAGTTGGCCGGGCACAATCGGCCCCTGTTGAGGATGCCCGATGCCGCGCCCTGGCAACGACGGACTTCTCCACGATCCCGGGCGCTCCCACACGAATCTCGAAAGCCACTCTGGCGAAGGACGTCGAGGGACTTACGGGCAAAGCGCAAGTGACCGCAGACCTCGTAAAAGCGATTGGCCAGGTTCAGCCCACGTGCCGCGTTTCTGGCTACGTCGCACCCAATGCCGCCTTTGTCCTTCTGCTGCCGGTATCGCAGTGGAACGGGAAATTGGTGCATGTTGGCTGCGGGGGCTGGTGCGGCAGCACGGACTATGTGCCTGGATCGTGCGCGCGGCACCCCGGCTATGCCTGCGTCGGCACAGATATGGGCCACACCGGCGAGGGGGGTCTATGGTCGCGTAATAACCTTCAGGGACAAACCGATTTTGAGTATCGCGCTACGCACGTGGTAACTGTTGCCGCGAAGGCGATCCTGAAAAGTTTTTACGCTACCGCACCCAACAAGTCTTACTTCATGGGATGTTCTACAGGCGGCTATCAAGCCATGATCGAAGCGCAGCGCTTTCCCTGGGACTTTGACGGCATCATTGCCGGCGCCCCTGATATGGATGAGAGCGATTTGGCGGTGCGTGGCCTCTGGGCCAAACGGAGTTTTCTGGGTGACGATGGAAAACCCATTCTGAGTGATGCCGACATTCAACTCGTGCACCATGCCGTGCTTGCCGAATGCGATATGGATGACGGCGTCAAGGACGGCATCGTCAGCGCGCCGCAGCAGTGCAAGTTCGATCCATCGGAGCTCCAGTGCAAGGCTGCTAAACAGGCCGATTGCCTGAGCACGCGCCAGGTGCAGGCGGTCAAGGATATCTACAGCCGGCCCCATGATTCGAAGGGCCACCCTATCTCGCCGCGCGGTATCTTTCCCGGCGCGGAGCTGCAATGGAAGGGTGCGTTCTCCGAAACGTGGGGCGACGAATTTTTCAAAGATACGGCTCTACTCTCCACTGCAGGAAAGGAGTGGAAGTATACCGACTTCGATTTCGACAGCGACTACAAGCGTAGCGGGATCGGTGAGCTCTATGCGGATACCAATCCTGATTTGCGCAGGTTCAGAGACGCCGGCGGAAAACTTCTCAGCTACCAGGGCGAAACCGATATGACGGAGATGCCCGGCGCCGCGTTTGACTACTACGAGACCGTGGAAAAGACGATGGGCGGCCCCAAGGCCACGCAGGATTTCTACCGGCTATTCGCGATTCCCGGCATGAATCATTGCGGCGGCGGCGAAGGAGTATCTACCTTCGACTATCTGGGCTATCTGGAAGCGTGGGTAGAACGGGGGCAGGCGCCCGATGTGATGATCGGGACGCATCTCCCTGGTCCTTCCCAGGCGCCCCCCAAGACCTTTACCAGGCCGGTCTACCCTTATCCGCTGCACGCCAGGTACAAGGGCACGGGCGATCCCAACGACGCGGCGAATTTCGTGCCTGTGGAATGAGCTAGTAGAACTCAGGTGTTCCTCAGAGGAGCTAACCAGTTCACGATTGACTTCATGACCATCACGTTTCGCTGATTGAACACGGTCGTGCGGGAGCGAACGATACCGTATCCCGGACGGTTCACTGAGCGGCGAACTTCCAGCACCTCGGACTCAGTGCGGAGTCTATCCTCCGGACGCACGGGATGAGTCCAGCGCATTTCGTCAACGCCTGCGCCGATCATGCCGCCCTTCACCTTGATCGATTCCACTCGAAGGCGCATGACAATCGCGGCTGTCAGCCATCCGGACGCGCAAAGACCACTGAAGAAAGAGTTCTCGCCCGCGCCCTCATCGATGTGGAACGGTTGAGGATCGTAGCTCTCGCCAAAACTTATGATCTCCCTTGCTGTCACGCGGTAGTTGCGTAACGAATTGAACTTCTGGCCGGGATAGAAGTCTTCGAAGTACATCTCCTCTTCCATTGGTCCTCCTGTGGATGTCCTACTGTTCAAACTCCCGAAAAGACTCGGGGCAGAGTTTAGGTGACATCCATCATAGTGCCACGACGGCCATCCCAGGCCAGATGACACGGACGAAGCGCGTCCGCGATCGGCAAAGAATCTGCAAGCCGGCACATGAAGAGGTGACTTATAGTGCTTTTAGCGCACTTTTAGTTGGGTGTTATGTGGGGCAGTGGTTTTGGTTTATTTCACGGCGATACAAAGGATTTTTGGGATAGTCGCTAGACAATCCTGAGAGAAGGCTGCAGGCTTTTGCCGGTTCCTTATCTCGCAACGCCGCCACTGCCAACAGGAGACGGGCAAAAGGTGCGAGCAGGTCTCCGTGCGCGGCCGTCAACTCCAGATCATGGATGCCCCGGGCTTTGTCTGTCTGGACTCCGCTTGCCGCCATCAGCCAGCGAACCGGCGCGGGTTTTATGCCGCTCAGGTAGTTCTCAACGCCCACTGCCAGGTACGCGTCGTAAGCATTGGGATTCTCTTTCAGCAATTGCTCAGCCAGAGCGGTTCCTTGTTTTGTATAACGGAGGGCGGCCAGATTGCGCTTCTCCACCAGCGCCGCGTAATCGGATCGCAGCCCGAGCGATAGGATCTTCGCAAACTGCGCGTTCGCATCGTTGGGATTTTTGGCCAAAGCCTTCGCTGCCAGGCTGTCCGCTTGATCCAGATCCGCGTTGATCATGTTCTTTACCTGTGGATCGGGGCTGAGTTTCTGCCGGTTGTCAAAGCGCGAGTCGTCGGTAAAAAGCTGCGACTCCAGCACTCCGAGGCGCTCGAATTCCGTGAACAGATGCGCCGCAGCATGACAGGCGGGGCCCATCGGGTCGTCGGGGTGCTGCTCCTCCCAGGCGTCAAAATCCCGATGCGCCGCTGCGAAATCGAGGTTGTACATGCTGGCAAAGCCCTGCTGAATCGGCGTAGCCGTTCTAGTAGCTGCGCCCGCGAGCCGGGCCGCTGGACTGAGCGGTGCCAGCAGGAATGAAAAGAAAAACAATTGCCGCATCCTGGTCAAGAACTGAATTAGCCTGATCATCATTTCCCCTGACGCGATGTAAATCTGCCCGTTTGAGCGGGGCCCCATCGGTCAAGAAGACAACGATACAGATTGGGTGACCAGACACTGTCACGCTGGGGTCATACGTTTGTCATCTCTCCGTCACGCCAAACGCGGCCCTGAGCGTTTTTTCGTAAGAAAGATTGACTTCGGCGCGATGCGCATACGATGCGATGGTTTCGCGACGCTGCGTGGACAAGGAGGCCGCCGTCACTCCGAGCGCAATCGCCTCAAGGGTACTTTTCTTCTCGCTCAGACCAACGGCAAGCCCCGCGTTGAACGCATCGCCGGCTCCTACTGTGTCGACCACGCGCACTGGCACCGCCGGTACTTCTATAAGTCCCGCAGAACAACCCCAAAGAACACCTTTACCGCCACGCGTGAGCATGACATTGCCGACACCCAGCCGCAGCAACTCCAGGACAACCTCGTTGTCTGCAATGGGATCGTCGGGGCGCAAGCCAAGACAGACGCGGGCTTCGAGTTCGTTCGGAGTGAGCGCAAACACCGCGCTCAGATCGACATCTCTCAAGTCCGTCGCAGGAGCCGGGTTAAGAATGAACCTGGCGCCGGCAGTCTTGGCCAGCGAGGCGGCGGCGAGTGCTGTGGCCAGCGGTATTTCCAGGGGCGATACCGCCACTGCGGACGAAGTAATCACCTCGCTGTGAGCGGTAATGTCGGCGGGTGAGAACTCTCCGTTGGCCGCCGTATCGATGACGATGACGTTAGAACCACTGCTGCTGAAAATGATGAAACCCACGGCCGTCGGTTTCGTATCTGAGAAAAGAAGAGCGCCCTTGTCGATCTTCTCCTGATCAAGGAGTCGAACGAACCCTTCGCCGAAAGCATCACGGCCGACCTTGCCGAAAAACCTGGTAGGCGCGCCTAGTCTCGCCGCGCACGCTGCCATGTTGGAGCCCTTGCCGCCGTGCGTCGTGTGAAAATTATGGCCGATCACCGTCTCTCCTTCGAGCGGGATGCAGGCCACGTCCATCACCAATGCAGCGATATAGCTGCCCACGATTGTGACCGCACTCATAAGGATGTCTGTATGCCGGGGTTTTCCGCTTTGGCCAGGATGGCGTTTACCAGGAGCGTCAGTTCCGCAACTTCCCCGGGCTGGGCGGTCTTTACCACAGCGCTGACCATTTCACCACAACGGTCGCGAATCTGGTGATACCTGGACTGATCTTCGCCGCGGATTTCCAGCAGCTTTTGTAACCAGCGTTTGCCATAGCCGGCATGGATGGTTTCGTCGGCCCAGTCGAAATCCATGTCGTGTTCGCTGGCCGCATCGCCGATGGAGTGAAAGGCTTTGACTCTCTCCGGCTTGTGGCGAATGTTCTTGGTCTCAAAGAAGAAGAGCATGCCGAGGCGGTAGATGGGGTCTTGTCCGGAGGAGGCGATATAGATGTAGTTGCCGAGAGGCAATTCCTCCGGCTTGTAGCCCCAGGCGGTGAGCCGATCGCGTCCCATTCTGCAGTGCCGCGACTCGTCGTAAGTCCAGCGAGCAGCATCGCGGATCCATTCCCACGGTAAGACTGGCGCGAAGGAGCTGAGAATAATGCCGCCCGTCTCGACTGCCCAAACCTCGTTCAAGTGACTGATGGCCGAGCGAAGCTGCAGGCGATAGCCCTCGCCGTAAGGGTAGGTGGGATCGACATTGTCTGGCCAGTAGAAGCGGGTGAGGTGGTAGTGCTGGTCGCGCGATGGCTCGATCGGCACCGAGTAAGGACGGCCCCCGGGCAGGGCTTGGGGGCGAAGATCGATCGGCACACGCTCCGTACCGACGCCACCGAGAGCACTCAAACGCTCCCGGAAGGCAGCTGTCCAGGCCTCAGTTCCGGCGCGATCTGCCGGCCGGTGCGCCAGTTCCTGCTCGGCCCAAGCCCGCACGGTCTCGATCTGCCGCTGTTTTTCCGTCAACGCGAGATTAAGGAAGCGGTGGGTCGGTGCGTCGGCGAGCGGATCCGAGTGGTAGAGGAATTCCGCATAGGCGTCTCGCACCGCCGGGAGCAACACGGTGGCCAGCACAGAGAAAAACGCCGCCTCTGAAGGTGAGTTCCGGAGTTCATCGAAGAGTTCGACCAGCGATCGATCGGCTCCTTCCTCGTCCAGCGAGCGGCTCGGATAGCGCAGTTCGAAGATTCGCTCGCGCAGTTCATGCGCGGTCTGCGCGTTCTGCCAGGAGAAGAGCGGGAGCAGAGTTTTCGCTTCGATGGCGCTAATCAGGGGCAGCCATGCAGAGCAAGCAATCACCAGAGAGCGCTCACAAAAGTAGAAGCGCTTAAGGATTTCGGCGGTGCCGAGGCGCATCCAACGAGCGCGCGGTTGAAGACCTCGCAGGAGGGTCATGAGGAAGAGCCCTTTCCTGAAAAATCATGATCGGACGGGGGCTAACCCCTTCCGATAAGTGCGGAGCCGGTTGGCCGTGTTTGCAACGATGTTGCCGAAGACGCCGCCTCCCTGGTTGTCGTTGTAACGCTCTCAAATTTAGCACGACCTGGCGGGCCGAAGACCTGTGCGGTTCGGCGAGATACAATTTGTGGTCTTCCATCTGCTAAAAATATTGGACTGCCGGCCAGGGATTTACTCAGAGGAGTTTTCATGGAAAGAGCGGAGTATGCGGAAACGGCAGGTCCGGTAAGCCTGAAGCGGTTGCTTCCGTTGTATGCGGTCGTCTTTGCCGGCTTTGTGGGCTATAGCCTGATGATCACTGTCTTCACGCCGATGATCATGAGCAATCACGATTTGCTGCTTCGGGCAGATGAGCCGATGAGCCGGCGCGTGATCCTGCTCGGAGTCCTGCTCTGCCTTTATCCGCTGGGTCAATTTGTCGGGTCGCCGGTGCTGGGCGCGTTGTCCGATCGCTTTGGGCGCAAGCCGGTTTTGATGATCTCACTTTGTTTCACGACTGGTTGTTATGCGCTCATCGGTATCGCACTCGACCTGCGGAGTTTCGCCCTGCTTGGCTTGGCTTCGCTGCTGGCCGGTCTGGCGGAAGCCAACGTTGTGGCAGCGCAAAGCGCCATTGCTGATGTCATCACTCCGGAAAACCGCAACCGATTCTTCGGCTACATTTACCTCAGCGCTAGCTCGGCATACATTGTGGGGCCGCTGGTGGGTGGAAAGCTGGCGGATCCTGCCCTGGTTTCGTGGTTCAGCGATGCGACCCCGTTTTGGGCGGCGATGATTGTGCTCGCGATCACAACGGCAGCTACGGGGTTCTTCTTCCGCGAAACAAATCCGCCTGCGCGACGCCACGCAGTCAGCTTCTCGCAGGCCTTCACCAATCTTCGAGGGGTCATTTCCAATCTCCGTTTGCGCCGGCTCTATTGGCTCAACTTCGCTTTTTATCTTGCGATCTTTGGATTTTTTCGCTGCTATCCCATGTATCTGGTGGACCGCTTCCATCTCGGCGTGTCGCAGGTTTCGGAGTTTGTGGCATGGGTGGGCGTTCCTATTGTGATCGCCAACGCCTGGTTCACCGGTTTTCTCGCTGCGCGCTTCACGACCAGAATCCTGACCTTGTGGTCGGCATTTCTCACCGGGGCTTTCATGATCGTCGTAGTCGCCATTCGTCCTCGAGGATCGCTCTGGATAACCCTGTTTCTGACATCCGCAGCACTGGCCATCTGTTTGCCTGCATGCGCGACTTTGCTTTCCAAGGCGACCAGTGAGGCGGAACAGGGACGCGTAATGGGGAACAATCAAGCGCTGCAGGTGGGGGCAGAAGCTCTGTCGGGCCTGGTCGGCGGCCTCGCAGCCGCCTTATTCGTAGAGTTGCCCTTGATCCTTTTAGGGCTCGTCGCCATGGCGGCAGCACTGTTGCTGAAGTTTGAGGTAAGTCAGCCAACCGATGATAAATCCGGCGCATGAAACCGGGGTGGGCTGGGTAACAAGCGCTGCTTCAAATCGGATCTGGGCAAAGTTTGAGCCCTAACAGACATGCCCCTCCTGGAATCGTAGCCGCCTATCTTGGGACCACCGGCAAAATCAGCGCGCTGGAATATCTGCCGCCGTGCAGGATCGTATTGGTCGCCTTCACGAATTGCGTATCTTCGGCGGCGCTTTTCCCCGTATTCAGATTGCGGTCGAAGCGCGGAAAATTGCTCGATGACACTTCGAGCCGGATACGGTGGCCCTTCAAAAACACGTTGCTCGTGGACCAAAGGTCGATCTTGTATTCGTAGACCTTGCCGGGGGTGAGGGGTTTCGGTTCTCCGACGGTGGAGGCGCGGAAGCGTGCACGCAGAATGCCCTCAGTTAAATTTTGCGCGAATCCGTTGGGCCAAACGTCGACCAGCTTACCGGTGAAGTCGGTGTCGACGGCAGAGGACTTCGCGAAAAGATCAAGAGTCACCTGGCCCGTCACTTCGAGATCCTGATCGAGGGGCGGCGTGGTATAGACCAGCACGTCGGAGCGGGTTTCCACGTCTTTCTGATCGCGCGGCCCCGGGGCGAGATGATCGGCATCGCAGCACAGCGGACCGCCCACAGTGGGAACGGGATTGGCCGGGTCGTAGACGAACGTGTCTGCGCCTTCCTTGCTCGGCGTCGCCGTGGAAAGCGAACCGTCGCCCGAAGCGCTGTTGGCCTTCCCATCGGAGTGGAGATAGTAGTTGGTCTGCTTAGCGCGCGTGAGGGGCCATGCCGGCTCATCGCGCCACTCGTTCTTGCCCATGACAAAAATCCTGACCGGATTACCGCTGGCGAACTGGTTCTGCTTGCCCAGGAACAAATAATCGAACCAGTCCAGCGTGATGGCGTTCTCGTCAAAGGCTGCGTCGGGCCCGAAATCGACATCGCCTACCTTGCGGCTCCAGCCGGAGTGCCCACCGATGGCGATGAGCAGATGCTGCCCGTTGCGCGCAGCCTCGTTTCCGGCGTGCGCCTTGAGGCCGGCATAATTGCGCAGCGAGCCACCCTGGAACAGGTCGTACCAGGCCGCGATCGTGAGCCCGGGAACCTGAACGTTCTGGTAATTCTCTTCGATCGACCACTGCTTCCAATAGCTGTCGTACGTGGGATGCGCCAGCCAGTCGAGGAAATAAGGCGCGAGTTCATGCGTCAGCTGGGAGCCGCCGGTAACCGGCTTGATATTGAAGACGGGGAAGTCGCTCAACGGCAACACGTGGTCGCCAACCAGCGCATTAGTGTCATCGCGGAGCAGGCGATTCGCCGTGTCCTGCGCGAGGGCCGCGGTCCAGGACTCGTCAAACCACTGCTCGAATGCGCCTCCCTGATAGGTCCAGTTTTCGTGGTAGTTCGACGCCGTGACGACGGGGCAGATACCGGCCAGGTGGGGCGGATGGCTGATGGCTGCGAGCATCACCGTAGCGCCTACATACGATCCGCCGAACAGCCCAACCTTGCCGTTTGCATGCGGGAGGGCCGCCGCCCACTCTACCGTGTCATAGCCATCGTCTATCTCGTGCTTGAAGGTGTACCACTCGCCCCCGGAGGTGTAGCGGCCGCGCACATCCTGGATAACGACCATGAAGCCGCGCGCCACAGCTTTGCGCGCGAAGTCGGCGCCGCCGTCCTTGTTGTAGGGGGTGCGCTCGAGCAATAGGGGAAAGGTGCCGTCACCCGCGGGCCGATAGACGTCGGCCTTGAGAGTGACGCCGTCGCGGGTCTTCATCGCGACATTGTGCTCGATCACGATATCGGCAGCGGTCTGTGCGAACGCAAAAGCAGGAAGAAATGTGACCGTGATGACCAAAAGGCGAAGAGTCTTTCCAGACATGCAATTCCCCGGGCGGCAGAGGCCGAAGCAATTCTAACTGCAGGCTCCCTATTTCGTGTCCGGCTCTTGAGGGATCGCTGCTCCGTCGGAGCGTGGGTCTCCTGCAGCAAAGTTGACCTGACGGCTGCTGTCACGGACGACGGCCGCCCCCTGGCCTACCGAAAATGAAAACGGTTCGAGGAGCTTGATCTCGTGACCGCGCTGCGTGAGACCTGCGCGGATATCGGCAGGGATGGTCTCCTCCATCAGAACATCGCAACCTTCGAAGGTGTCCTTGGTGAAGCGGGGCGCTTCCAGTGCTGCCTGAACGTTCATACCGTAGTCCACGACGTTGGCGACGAACTGTGCGTGCGCCTGTGCCTGGTTCCAGCCACCCATAATGCCGAAGCCGATGTGGATGTCGCCCTTCTCCATAAAGGCCGGGATAATGGTGTGCAGGGGACGCTTGTGCCCGGCGAGCGAATTGGGCAGGCCGGGAGTGAGCTGGAAGCCGGCTCCACGGTCGTGGAAGGAGAAGCCCAGACCGGGAGCGACGAACCCGGTGCCATAGCCAGCGTAGTTGCTCTGGATCAGCGAGACGATGTTGCCGTCCTTGTCGATGGTGGAGAGATAGATGGTGGAGTTGCCGTGCTTGTTGAGCTCTGCCGACACATCAGAGGGAACGACCTGGCTGGCGGCCTTATTCATATCGATGAGTTTCGCGCGCTGGGCAGCGAGATCTTTGGAGATGAGCTCCTTCACCGGAATTTGCGTGAAGCGGGGATCGCCGACGTACTTGTACATGTCGGCGTAGGCAAGTTTCTTGGCCTCGATCATGACATGGAGAGCATTGACGGAGTTGTGGCCGTATTGCCCCATGGGAAAGTGCTCCATGATATTGAGCATGGATAGCGCGGCGATGCCTTGACCATTGGGGGGCAGCTCATAGACAGTCCATCCGCGGTAGGTGGTAGAAACGGGCTCCACCCACTCCGGCTGGAAGTCGCGGAAGTCTTCAAGGGTGTGAGTTCCACCGTGGGCATCCAGGAACTTGACCATGGTCTCGGTCATGGGACCGTTATAGAAAGCATCGCGGCCGTGGGCAGCGATCTGGCGCAGAGAACTGGCGAGAGCCGGGTTCCTGAAGAGGTCGCCGGGTTTGGGAGCGGTGGGCCAGATAACGTAGGTCTCTTTGTAGCCTGGCTGATTCATCAGGCTCTTGGCGATCCAGTAGCGGGCATTGCGCTCAGCCAGGGGGAATCCGTTCTGCGCATAGTAGATGGCGGGTGCGAGGAGCTGGGGAAAGGGCAGAGTTCCGAAGCGGGTGTGCATGGCGTCCCATCCGGCGACGGCTCCGGGGATGTCGATGGTCTCGACGCCGATGGGGTTAATTTTGGTGACCCCTTTGGATTTGAGGTAATCGATGGTGAGGGCTTTGGGGGTCCAGCCGCTGGAGTTCAGGCCATAGAGTTTGCCGGTTTTGGCCTCGTAATAGAGCATGAAGAGGTCTCCCCCGATGCCGTTGACGTAGGGCTGGACGACACCCATGACGGCGTTGGCCGCGATGGCGGCGTCGACGGCGTTGCCGCCTGCTTCGAGGATGTGGGCCCCTGCCTGTGAGGCAAGAAACTGCGGAGTGGAGACAATGCCGAACTTCGTGACCACCATGGAGCGGCCCTGCCCTGGGACCGAGGAGAATTGTTGCGCAGCAACGATCACCGGGCTAAGAAGCAATGCGGCAACAAATGCAAAACGTTTCATGCCACGTCCTCGATTGGATCTGGGTTGAAGGGCGCTAATGTTGGATGGACTTAGTCACGTTCTCGAGCAGCGAAGCCTCCCGCTCGAGAGCGCCGGCAACGCGCTCAATTTGCGGGTTGACAGAGGACCACTGTTTCTGCTCGATTGCTTCGCGGACTCCGGGCATCGTCTTTACACCATATCCGGTGTAAAAGCCCGGGGCATAGATAAGGTTTTCGAACCAGGGCCGATTGGGTAGCCCGGCGGAGTCGATCAGCATGCGCTCTGTCTGGATCAGTTGTTCATTGACTGCCGGCTGCAAATTGTCTCCAGCAGCGGTAACAGCCTTTTCGTACTCGTCCGCGGCTCGCATCAGATCGTCAGAGGCCTGGTCGAGCGGCGCAAAGTTGAAATAGGGTGGAATCGGCTGCGTCGTAGGCGGAACGAATTGCTTTTTCGGGTCGTAGAGGGCTTTGTAGACGTCCTCGCTAATTTCGGTATTCTGCTCTTTCGCTTTGTCACGTGCGGTCGAAGCCAGTTTCTTAAGGTCCGTCACATATCCATGGACCGTTTCCGCGAGGTCGGTGAATTGGTACGGAATCACATCGGCATCGGCCATGCGCATCACCATGGTGCCGGCGGTTTGTGCGAGTGCGCGGCCATAGACGAAGTCGGTGTCCTGAAAATGGGTATACCAGTAAAAATCATCGTAGATTGAGTGATACTGGCCGCTGGATTCGTCCTCACCGCCGTAGCTGAGATTTACGCTTGCGATCCCCAGGTGATCGATAAAGACGGTATAGTCCGACCCGGAACCCAGCGCGCCAATGCGAAGATCGGGACGAGACCTCAGTCCCGTCCGTGCCTCAGCATCTGCGCGCGAAATCGCAACCAGCCGCTCACGCTTCCATACCGTCATTTTCGTTTCCGGGTCGACAATGTCCTTGGTAACGCCGTTGACGAAGTTCTCCAGGGAATGGGATCCCTGGGCGCGGAAGTAGCCTCGCCCGTTCCCGTCCGAGTTGAAATAGGCCACCGCGTGTTGCTGCAGTTCGGTGGCATGGGTCTCCGCCCACTCGGTCGAGCCAAGTAGGGCTGGTTCCTCTCCATCCCAGAAGCAATAGAGGATCGTGCGCTCGGGCTTCCATCCTTGTTTCAGCAGCTCTCCGAGGGAGCGCGCCTCTTCCAGTTCTGGGCTGGTGCCGGAGACGGGATCTCCGGCGCCGTTGACCCATGCATCGTGGTGGTTCCCGCGCAGAACCCACTGGTCCGGATATTTGGAGCCGGGAATGCGCGCCACGACATCGTAGAGTGGCTTGCGATCCCAGTTAAACTTCAGCACCAGGTGGGCCTTCGCGGTGCTGGGACCAACGTGGTAAGTCATCGGCAGGCTGCCGCGCCACTGCTCCGGAACCACGGGGCCGCTCAGTGACTTGAGGAAGGGCAGCGCATCCCCATAAGAGATAGGCATGACCGGAATCTTGGTGATGGTTTTTACTTCGCTGAGCGGGATCTTTTTCGCCCCGGGCACTGCGCCGATACCAGGTGTTTGCGGATCACCAGGATAGACGGGCATATCCATAACGCTGCCTCGCTGTGCGCCTTCTTCCGGCCGCATAGCTCCCGCGGGGTAGGGATCGCCCTGGAAGTAGCCGTCCTCGTGCGGATCGGAATAGATGAGGCAGCCGACGGCGCCGTGTTCAGCGGCAACCTTGGGCTTGATCCCGCGCCACGTTTCGCCATAGCGTGCGATCACAATCGCGCCCTTGACCGAGATGCCCAAACGCTCCAGCCGTTCGTAGTCGTCGGGAGCGCCGTAGTTCACATAGACCAGCGGCGCTGTGACATCGCCGTCAGTGGAGTATGCGTTATAGGTCGGCAGCTGCTCGCTCTTCTGGCCCGAGGTCGGATCGACAGCCAGCGTGGGCTCTTCGAGCTTTGCGGTAAATGGGCTGGAACCCAGCAGTTGCAGGGATCGCTCTTTAGGAGTGGGAAACAAGGCGTCGAAGGTCTCGATCTGCGCGTCGAGGCCATAAGACTTCAGCTGGGCCAGAATCCACTCGGCGTTGGTCTTGTCATAAGCAGATCCTACATGATGAGGGCGAGCTGAGAGCCGGCGCATGTTCTCTCTCAAGTTGTCCGTCTGCGGGATCTGCCGGAACTTCCCCTCCCATTGAACTTCATTGGCGGAATTGGCAGAGGTATACCCGCGCAACGGATAAACCGCTTCGGCGGCATTCGCAGTCAAGGCGAGCAAGCTAAGCAAGGCGATAGACTGGCGCATCATGCAGTCGATTCTAACCAGCTTTCCTTCGGAACAGCCAGCCAATACAAACGATCAACACCACACCTTTGGCATTTGCATCCAATAGTCCAGGGGGAAATGATCCGATGAAACGCATACTCCTGGCCGTCTGCTGTATGGCTCTTGGTTCGCTTACTTTGCTGGCACAAAAGAAGGCTGCTGAAGGATCGGCTATGACCGACCAGCAGTTTGTCGACTTCGCCGCACAAACCGACATGGTGGAGGCCAATCTTGGACAATTGGCGCAAACCGCGTCTTCTTCGCAACCGGTGAAAGACTACGCGCAAATGCTGGTTACCGACCACACAAAGGACTTCAATCAGCTATACGACATCGCCCACCAAAACAGTCTCACTCGGCCGGACGCAATTGACGCCGCACTCGACAAAAAGATGATTGCCCCCTTTCAGAAGCTGCAGGGAGCCGCTTTCGATCATCATTACATCCAGGAGATGATCGCCGGACACACCAAAGCGATCGCCATCTACAAGAAAGAAGCCGCCGACGCGCAGAACCCCGCTATCAAGTCGTATGCGGAGCAGACCTTGCCCGTTCTGCAAAAGCATCTTGATGGAGCGAAAGACCTGGAAAAATCGAAGGCTTCCGCGAAGGGCATGTAAGGAGACGCGCCTCTGGTGAAGGTCAGTTAGGAAGGCCATCCATCGGCTCAGTATCTCGCACGAACTCTACAATCGCCTTGGCTCGAAGGACGAGTTCATCGGTTGGAACAATACTGAGCGTGGCTTGCGGCCAGAGATCGAGAGGTCGATCCCGAAGAAACGGGGAAACCTTGACCAGCATCCGGCCGGGATAAGGCAACAGCATTGGACATCCTTCTCCTTGCAGGTAAAAGATGGCGTCTTCTTGTATCCCCTTGGCTCGCAGCAGGTCGGGGAAGGCGCTAAGCAATTCCACCATGGCTGTTCCCGGCAGAATTTTCCCCCGTGCCGGGGTGGCCAGGAACTCCAGCTGCAATTGAGAATCGGCGTCTCTTTGCTTGAGGCTGCAACTGAAATGGAGGACGCCGGGAGGTCGCTCGACGTGGGCCGCCAGGATAGCTGTGGTATAGGCGTCGAGGGTGGAAAGTGCGTAGGAGACGAACTCCGGGGGGCTTTGGAAGTTGGTATCTTGCGTGTGTTCGGGGAACTTGCGCGTGACAAACAAAGACCGGTCCAGGCCGAGCATGGAATCTTCAATCTTGGGGGCGCATAAACCCTCTTCGATCCAGATCTTCAAATCACATTCGCGCTCGGATTCCTTTTCGCGCGCCTCCAGGCGCTCGAACATCATCCCGCTCAATGAATCGCCGAACCCCGCTTTCAGCTGAGTAGGAAACCAAATCCCGGTCAGAGGCTCCCGGCAATTGCCGCACAGGATTACGACGCGGTCACTTTCGAGAAGGGTATGAGAGCTGCTCAAACTAATCTGCCAGCCACAACTGGGACAGGTGGATTCCACCCCTTCCCAGGTCTCTTGAAAGTTGTAACTACTCCTCAGCACCTGTTTGCCGCCTGAGCCTTTGCAGCTGGGTGATTCACCCCCTTGACTTATCTCCGTCGGCCTCAACAGAGGGTCATGGATAGCGCTCTGCTTTTGCCGATCACAGAGTTCTGTGTCAGTGCGTACATCCGGGTTGGTTGGCTCTTTGCTCACTGATACTGCCTTTCTTCCCGACTATCCCAAAATAAACTCCGTCATTAACTATTAGCTCGATCCAAAATTAAATTGAGTTAATGCTGGCTCAGTCACGTGTCCACGGAGCAGCTATTGGAGCGAAAGATGCACTTAGGAGTCTGCGTGAGAACTACCCTCTCCAATGAGGTTCGTAGGGACGGCTGAGAGTAGCCCAGGGCATTGTCCTGGGTTCTGGTCCGAATCGCGAATAGTCCATTTCAGAGTTAGAGGACCCCAGGATTGCACCCTGGCTAATTTTCAGCCGTCCTTGTCTAAATTAGCGAATAGTTCGGGCTTGGTGTGCAGGTAATCGATTGATTGGATGGAGACGCGTGGGTCTTAAAGAAAATCGGGTTGACTTGTGATGATTACCAGTGAACATTGGAGTGCAGTCCAGTTCACCCAGGACTGACGTCCTGGGTCATTCTCAGCCGTCCCTGCGGGACTGGTCGGACTGGGAATGTAGACCCAGCTCTCAGCCGTCCCTTCGGGACTGGTCCCGATATGGATTGATAGAAGATTTGTTTTTAGCGAGTGCTGTTCAAATCGGCGGACCGAAGGGTCAGTGCCGTGGTATCCCACTCAAGCCAAAACCGGGCTTGAATGGGGCACCCAGCGGTTGTTGACGATGAAGCAATCAAAAAAGTCACAGCTCGGGATGATACTGTGGCTGGGCTAAAGCTTTCTCGGTCAACCCGTTGCGGGTGTAACAGAATTGTCATCCCGACCGGAGCGAAGCGTAGCGGAGGGACCTGCTGTTTTTCTCCCGTTTTCACATAGACTCTTACGTCCTGGGCTGCTCTCAGACGTCCCTGCGGGACTTGATTGGAGATGGTCGTTCTCACGCAGGCGTTTAGGACGGACTTACTCCACGTGGTAGTTAGGCGCTTCGCGGGTGATGATCACGTCGTGCACGTGACTCTCGCGCAGTCCGGCGCTGGAGATGCGGATAAAGCAGGATTTCTCCTGTAACTCCTGAATGGAGTTGCAGCCGACATAGCCCATTCCGGAACGCAATCCACCTACCAGCTGGTAGACCATGGCTTCGAGGGGCCCACGATGGGGCACGCGTCCCTCGATTCCTTCGGGAACGAACTTGGCCAGCCGGTTTTCCCCATTGCGCTCGCGCGCTACGACCCCTTCGGTCGAGGGTCTTTCCTCCAGGTCGGCTTTTCCCTGGAAGTACCGCTCACCGGAGCCCTGGGACATGGCCGAAAGGGAACCCATGCCACGATAGGTCTTGAAGCTGCGGCCCTGGTAGAGGATGGTTTCCCCCGGGCTCTCGTCAACGCCCGCGAACAAGGAGCCGATCATGACCACGCTCGCGCCGGCGGCGATGGCCTTGGTCACGTCGCCGGAATACTTGATGCCGCCGTCCGCGATCACGGGAATGTTGTGCTCCCTTGCCGCCCGGTAACATTCGCTGATGGCAGTGATCTGGGGCATGCCCGCGCCGGTCACCATGCGCGTGGTGCAGATGGATCCAGGACCGATGCCAACCTTTACGGTGTCCACCCCGGCTTCAATCAGCGCCTTGGCCCCTTCGTAGGTGGCCACATTGCCGGCCATCAGGTCTACGTCAGGAAAACGCTTTTTGACGGCGCGAATGGCATCAAGAACACGCGAGGAGTGGCCGTGCGCCGAGTCAATAGAGAGCACGTCGACTCGAAAACGGACCAACTCCGCAGCCCGCTCCAGAAAGTCGCCGGTCGCGCCGATCGCCGCGCCCACCCGCAGGCGCCCCTGGTCGTCCTTGGCGGCGTTGGGGTACTTCAGTTTCTTTTGAATGTCCTTAACCGTGATCAGACCCTTGAGCTCGTATTGGCCATTGACGACCAGCAATTTTTCCACGCGGTGTTTGTGCAGGATCTTTTCCGCTTCTTCGAGCGTGGTTCCCACGGGAACCGTGATGAGATTCTCTTTTGTCATCACATCGCCGATGGGGATGTCGGTGCGGGTCTCAAAGCGCAGGTCGCGGTTGGTGAGAATGCCCACCAGCTTCTTACCCTGGGTCACAGGAACGCCGGAAATCTTGTAACGCCGCATCACTTCCAGTGCATCCGAAATAAGCTGCTGGGGCTCAATGGTGACCGGGTCGACGATCATGCCGCTCTCCGAGCGCTTTACCTTGTCGACCTCACTGGCTTGCTGTTCCACCGAAAGATTGCGGTGAATGACCCCAAGGCCGCCTTGCTGCGCCATGGCGATGGCCAGACGGGACTCCGTCACCGTGTCCATGGCGGCGGAAAGCAGCGGGGTATTAAGGGAAATGGAACGCGTGAGCATGGTCTGCGTGCTCACTTGCGCGGGGACAACTTCGCTGTATGCGGGTACAAGGAGGACGTCGTCGAAGGTAAGGGCTTCCGGTACGGGTGTCTGAATCATAAAAGGGGGTGTGGAGCGAATTTCCTATGGTTATCTGTCAAAGTTCCGGCGATGAGAGAGAAAGCAATCAAGGGATCTGCTTTTGATGCAAGCCGCGCCCGGTCTGCTGCTATTCATGCGCTGCCTTAATCCTATAACCTACAGGAGAAATGCTCCTGGTTGAGTGAAAAGCCGCCTTCGACCGGGCTGGCCGGGAGCGTTGAAATTCACCCGCAAACGGCGTATTCTAAAACCGCAGACGAATTTGTCCTTTGGCTTCGCCGCACTGCGGAGTAACACGGAGAAATGAGTGGGCGAAAGCCCACTTTTCTTTTGGCCGGGATATCGCGCAACCTGCGGACCGACCCTACGGCGAACCATCTTCACTTTTTGAAGCGGCAATTATGTCATTGAGTATTGAGCAAATCCGTCGCACGGCGGATCGGGTAGCGGCATCGCACGGGCTGGACGTAGTCGAGATCGAATACCTGGGGGGCAGCAAGCAGCGGATTTTGCGGGTCTTTATCGAGCAAAACGCTGAACAGCGGGCGCGGCTAGCCGAAGAGGCCGATAAGAAACTGAAAGACGGGATCGTGGCGGGCGAGGAGCAAAGCCTGCTCGAGCATCTGGGAAGTGAAGGCATCGCCCTCGATCAGTTGGCCTGGGTAACGCACGAGGATTGCGAACGCTTCAGCCGGGATTTCGGCACGGTGATCGATGTTGAGGATCTGGTGCCGGGCAGCGAATATACGCTGGAAGTCTCCTCCCCGGGGTTAGACCGCAAGCTGGAGACTCGGGCCGATTACGAGCGCTTCCAGGCCAGCCTGGTGAAGGTCCGGACTTTCACTCCGGTGGCAGGCAACCGGCACTGGCTGGGAAAGCTCACAGAGGTGAAGCCGGAAGGAATTGTGCTCGACCTGACGGCCAAGAAGCAGAAGGGGAGCAAGAAGGGTCCGCCCCAGGGCCAAACGGTCGAGATTGCCTTTTCGAACATCGAAAAGGCCAATCTGGCGCCGGAAATTTTGTAGCTTTGCGAACAGGTAAAAGAGAGAAATCATGGCGAGTGTTCTTTATCAAAGTATCGAGGCCCTGAGCCGGGACAAGGGAATAGATCCCCAAATTGTAGTTTCCGCGGTCGAAGACGCGATTGCTCTAGCCA
This sequence comes from uncultured Acidobacteriaceae bacterium, assembly GCA_963721125.1. Taxonomy (GTDB): domain Bacteria; phylum Acidobacteriota; class Terriglobia; order Terriglobales; family Acidobacteriaceae; genus PALSA-350. The sequence continues at coordinate 353,598 of CAVRHZ010000004.1, forward strand.
CGCGCAAGTACTACAAAACACAGGAGAATATGCGGGCCGAGCTGGACCGGGAATCGGGTGAGATCCGGGCCTACGTTTACAAGACGGTGGTCGAGGCTCCGGAACAGCTGGAAGATCCGGTGAACCAGATCACCCTGGACGATGCCCGGGCTCTTGCCCCGGAAGTAGAGACGGGCGGGGAAATCCGTTACTACAAACCGACCGACGTGCTGGGGCGTATTGCCGCCCAGATGGCCAAGCAGGTCATCTTCCAGAAGGTGCGGGAGGCGGAGCGGGATACCGTGTACAAGGAATATGCCCACCGCCTGGGCGAAGTTCTGAACGCCACGGTGAAGCGGATCGAGTTGCAGGACGTCATCTTCGACTTGGGCAAAGCCGAGGCCAGGATGCCCAAGCGTGAGCAGTCGCGCCTGGAGCAGTTTGCCATCGGGGAGCGCGTGCGGGTGGTGCTGCAGCGTGTGGATCGAGCAGCCAAGGGTCCCCAGGTGATCGTGTCCCGTGCGGTTCCGGAGCTGGTGCAGAGCCTCTTTCAAAGTGAAGTGCCGGAGATTTACGACAACACCGTGGTCATCCGGGCCATTGCTCGCGAAGCCGGGGAGCGCACCAAGATCGCGGTGCTGTCGCGGGATAAGGATGTGGATCCGGTGGGCGCCTGCGTGGGGATGAAGGGCATGCGGGTGCAGTCCATCATTCGCGAACTGCGGGGCGAGAAGATCGACATCATCGAGTTCAGCGAGGAGATCACCACCTTTGCCGAGAAGGCTTTGCAGCCGGCCAAGGTGAGCCGCGTGAGCATTACAGACCTGGGGGAGAAGCAGATCGAGGTCATCGTAGACGACTCCCAGCTCTCCCTGGCCATTGGCAAGAAGGGTCAGAATGTACGTTTGGCGGCTAAGCTGCTGGGCTGGAAGATCGATATCAAGAGCGAGGAAGAAAAGCGCCAGGAAGTCGAGCAGCAGATGCAGGCGATGAGCGGCGGACCTTCGACTCCCATCGAACAGGTGACGGAGTTGGGCGAGCAGATCATCCAGAAGCTGGTGGTTGCCGGCATCACCACGGTCGAGGCTCTGGCCGATATGACCCCGGAGCAACTGGAAGAGATTCCCGGCATCGGAGAAAAGACGCTGGAGAAGATCAGCCTGGCAGTACGGCACTATTTTGGCGAATACGAGCCCGGCGAAGAGCGTCCAGCCGCGGAGGGAGCAGTGGCCAAGTCAGACGATGAGATAGTTGCGAAGGCCCGGGCGATTGAAGAGGCCCAGGCTGCCGAGGAAATTGACGCCCTGACCCTGGACCAGGAAGGGGAGCGGGAAGCTCCAGACGACGTGGACGGGTCGGGCCGGATCAGCGACGACGTAGCCCGTATGCGGATGGAAGAGCTGACGGATTCGGGCCCGGATCTCGATGACATTGGGGGGATCTCGGAAACCCCGGGGCGGGAAGATACCAGCGAGGTACTGGCCAGCCATGTACCGAATTACGAAATAGCCAGGTCGGAAACCGTGGATGAGGGCAACGTGGAAGAACCCAGCCAGGAAACCCGGCAGGACGCAAAGGTAGACGAAGGTGGCGTGTAAATTGCGTGCTTCCGTGCGGTTGAGTGGCGCACATTCCACGTTTTCAGAGGATAATAATAATACCTGTCATTCCCACAGTCGTGAGGTTGCGATGAGAGTCTGAGCGGCAGCGGGTTGGACACAAAGGGACGGATGAGCAAAGTTCGAATTAACGATTTAGCGCGCGAGCTCGAAGTAAAGAGCAGGGCGATCCTTGACGCCTTGACGGCCGTTGGTGTGACTGAGAAAAAGACACACTCCAGCTCCTTGGAAGGCGATGAAGCAGAGCGGGTACGTCAGCACTTTCAACGCAGCGGGAAGAACGGCGCCGGCGCCGCGAAGATAGACAGCGAGCCGAAGCAGAAGATCGACTGGTCGCGAGTTTCCAAGCCGGGCGACGTGCTCAAGGCAATCCAGCAGAGGAAAGATGAAGCTGCGGCTGTAGCCCAGCGGCCTCCTGTTCCGCCTCCGGCTCCGCCCCAGCCCCAGGCAGCCCGGCCCCCCGTGCCAACGCATCCGGTAGCCTCAGCTCCTGTGGGAGCAGGGCCGGCCTCTCAGGTGGCTCCGCCAGCCCCGGGCGTTCCTCGTCCGGCCGCGCCCAGCCAGGGATCCAATATTTCGCCCGCGGGCCTCGCGCCCGCCCAGGCAGCAAGCCATGCTGCCCCCAGCCAGAATATCGCCCGGTCAGGCTCGGCCTAACCTTGGTGGGCTCGGTCAACGTCCGCCCGCGCCGCCGCCGCCCGCTCCGCGAAGGATTGTTCCCCAGCCCCGGCAGGAGCCGCGGATTGTGGTAGCCCCTCCGCCAGCCGCCCCGGCGATTGCGGCCAAGCCTCCGACAGGGCCGGTTGTGGCTAAGCCACCGGCAGCAGGTGTGGAAGTGCGTCCACCGGCAGCCGCTCCAGGCATAAGCAGGCCGCCCGTTGCCGCCGCAGCGGCGGCAACAGAGGTTCGCCCGCCAGTAGCTCATGCGGTAGCTGCCCCACCGCCGACGCAGGCGCAGCCTAAGCCGCAAGCGCCCCCGCCGGGGTCGAACCAGGTTCCCAGCGCCCCCGAAGTGGCAGCTGCAGCCGGCGCTTCGACTGCAGCTGCAGTCGAAGCGGTGAGCCCATCCCCGGAAATCGCCGTCCCTCCGCCGGCTCCGGCTCCGCCGCCACGACGGGTGATCATGCCTCAGACTGGTCCGCGCCCGGTATATCTCGCGCCGCCTCCACCGCCCGTGACCCAGGCAGCACCGCCTTCCAGCGCCCCGCAGCCCCCAGGAGGTCCCATTCAGCGGGGACGGCCGATCTTTGATCGTGGCCGGCCCGGTGGTGGACCCGGATCTGGTGGACCCGGCGGTGGTGGATCAGGATATGCCGGCCGTCCCCAGGATGGTCCTGGTGGAGCGCGCCGGCCGATGCATCCCACACGGACCAGCCCCGGTGGCCCTCCCGGCCCCGGTGGACGGCCCGCCTTTGGCGCTGCTCGTCCTGGTTTTGGTGCGCGTCCCGGATTTGGTGCGCCTCGCCCCGGCGTAGGTGGCGCAGGCGGACTCACTCCGCCTCCAGGGGAAGCTCCGCGTCCGCAGAGGGCGGCTCCGCAGCAGCGGCGTGGACGCCAACAATATCCCAAGACCAAGGAAGGCCCAATGAAGGGCTTTGCGCCGCCGCCTCGTTTTGGCGGAGCGCAGATTCCCCAGGAGCCAGTGCCCATCACCCGTACCATCACGGTGACCGAAGGCATCAGCGTAAAAGACCTGGCGGAAAAACTGGGAGTACGCGGCAAGGACCTGATCGCTTCGCTGCTCATGCGCGGCGTGTTTGTCACCGTCAACCAATCGCTCGACGCTGAGTTGGTCAAGGATGTAGCGGCTCAGTTCGGGGCCGACACCCAGGTCATCACCTTTGAAGACGAGATGGCCAACGAGGCCCTCGAAAATCTCATGAAGGATGAGGATGTCAGCGAGATCGAAGTGACCCGGCCGCCCGTAGTTACGGTCATGGGCCACGTCGACCATGGCAAAACCTCACTGCTGGATGCCATCCGCGAGACCGACGTGGCTGCGGGTGAGGCCGGCGGTATTACGCAGCACATCGGTGCCTACAAGGTGCGCATCGCCAAGAAGGACTCGCCTGCATTTGGGCGTGAGATCGTCTTCCTCGATACCCCGGGCCATGAGGCCTTCACCCGCATGCGCGCCCGCGGCGCCAAGGTCACCGACATCGTCGTGATCGTGGTGGCGGCCGATGATGGAGTCATGCCGCAGACGCTGGAAGCGGTCGACCACGCCAAGGCGGCAAATGTTCCCATCATTGTTGCGGTGAACAAAATCGACAAGCCGGATGCTCAGCCGGATCGTGTGAAGCAGCAATTGGGCGATCGCGGGCTGGTGCCGGAAGCGTGGGGAGGCTCCACGGTATTCGTGGACGTCTCGGCGAAGAAGAAGCAGAACCTCGATCTGCTGCTGGAAATGATTTGCCTGGTTGCAGACCTGGGCAATCTGAAGGCCAGCCCCGATCGTCCTGCGGTGGGCACCGTGATTGAAGCCAAACTCGATCGCGGCCGCGGCGCCGTAGCTACTGTGCTGGTGCAGAACGGTACCTTGCGCGCGGGCGACAGCTTCATCATGGGGAATACCTTCGGTAAGGTCCGCGCCATGTTTGACGACCGCGGCCGGGCCACCCAGGAAGCCGTGCCCTCGACCCCGGTGGAGATTCTGGGGTTGGAAGGCATGCCGGACGCGGGCGACACTGTCCTGGTCGTTGCCGACCGCGATAAGGCGAAGGGCATCGCGCAATATCGCAAGATGAAGGAGCGCGAGTCGCAGCTGGCGAAGTCTTCGCGGGTTTCGTTGGAAGGTCTGGCGGAGCAGATCAAGCAGGCCGGCGTTAAGGAACTGCCACTGATCCTTAAGGGAGACGTGACCGGATCGGTCGAAGTACTGGCCGACTCGCTGCAGAAGATGTCGACCGAGAAGGTGCGCATCAAGGTTCTTCACGCCGGTGTCGGTGCGATCACGGAAAGCGACATCCTGCTGGCATCGGCTTCGAACGCGATCGTCATCGGCTTCAATGTGCGCCCGGAGCGCAAGGCGGCCGATCTGGCGGAGCAGGATGGGGTCCAGATCCGGCTGCACTCGATCATTTACGAGCTGCAGGACGAGATCAAGAAGGCCATGCTGGGCCTGCTCGAGCCGACCATCAAGGAGAACTACGTTGGCCGTGCGCAGGTGCTCAACATCTTCAGGATCCCCAAGGTGGGCACGATTGCCGGTTGCCGGGTGGTCGACGGCTCCATCAAGCGCGATGCGGAGATTCGCCTCATGCGCGACGGAGAACAGGTCTTCAAGGGCAAGCTCTCTTCGCTCAAGCGCTTCAAGGACGATGCGCGCGAGGTGACCAACGGCATGGAATGTGGCATGGGTATCGCCAACTTCAATGACGTCCAGGTGGGCGATACGGTTGAGGCCTTCGTGACCGAGCGGGTAGCCGCGGAGTTGACTGCTCAATAGGCGCACGCCGAATTTCCTGCTTCCCAGCACTTGCCAACCCCCGCGTGTGCGGCTTTCCATGAGGAAAGCCGCATGACCTTTGCCAACGTCACCAAGCTCGACAGGAAAACCCGGCATGGACCTGAAAGCGATCCAGAAGGCGCTGCGCGAGCAGCAGGTGGATGGCTGGCTTTTCTATGACCATCATCACCGCGACCCGATTGCTTATCGGATTCTAGGTCTTGGCGAGTCCACACACGTCTCGCGGCGTTGGTATTACTTCATTCCGGCCGAGGGCGAGCCGCGCAAGCTGACTCACCGGGTGGAGCGGGGCAGGTTGGAGTCACTGCCGGGCAGTGGTCAGGCCTACTCGTCGTGGCAGGAGCTGGAGTCCGGCTTGCGCACCATGCTCGAGCCGTATACCCGGTTGGCCATGCAGTACTCGCCGCGCAACTCCATCATGTACGTATCGCTGGTCGATGCGGGCACGGTGGAGGTACTGCGGGAAATGGGCAAGACCATCGTTAGCTCCGCCGACCTGGTGAGCCGCTTCGAGGCGGTGCTGACCGCGGAGCAGATAGCCAGCCATTACGAGGCTCAGCGGGCGATTGATGAGGTTCTCCGTGCTGCCTGGAAGCATATGGCGACGCGCGTCAAAAGCGGCGCTGTGCTGACTGAATACGAAATGATGCGCTGGCTGCAGGAGGCGATGCGCGGTGCCGGCATTGCCGATGGCTATGGACCGAATGTCTCGGTCAATGAGAACAGCTCCGATTCGCATTACGAGCCGACTGCTGAGAACTCCAGGCGGATCAAGCAAGGCGACTTTGTCCTCATTGATATTTGGGGACGCATGGACCGTCCGGAGACCTGCACCTATGACATCACCTGGACTGGCGTAGTTGGCCGCGAGCCGAGCGATCGCGAACGGCAGATCTTCTCCCTGGTCGCGCAGGCGCGGGATGCGGCCATCAAGAGTGTTCAGGACGCGTTCGCTGCCGGCAGAGCGATTGCGGGTTGGGAAGCCGATGACGCGGCCCGCGGCGTGATTCGTCGTGCAGGGTTGGGGGAATACTTCACTCACCGGACCGGGCATAGCATCTCGACCGAGACCCATGGTAATGGCGCCAATCTGGACAATCTGGAAACGCACGACGAGCGTCTGATTTTGCCTTACACTTGCTTCTCCGTTGAGCCGGGGATTTACCTCCCGGAATTTGGAGTGCGCAGTGAAGTGAATATGTTGACCGAGCCAGACCGGGCCGTCGTTACCGGGCCGATACAAACTGAATTGGTGCGTATCTGAAGAGTAGCTAGATAGTCTGTGTGAGAAGTTTGTTAACGGTGTTCGTTTTGACGGCCGGAAAGCTGTCCTGGGTAAATCAGCGCAGAGCGGATCAGACTCCGTAGGGACGGCTGAAAATGTCCCAGGACGCAAGCCCTGGGCAGTCTCTATTGACTAAAAATAGTCCCATCCGGAAGTCTCAACGCTTTCTAAACCTAATCCGCACAGCCTCTCGGGTTACGCTCAATCGTCCCGGCAACGGCCGGACACATTCGGCTTCCGGACAAGCAACCGGAGCCGCCCCTTTGGAATCTTTCTCAAAATGAAGGCCATGGCCCTCTCTCACAGGTACTAGATGGCCCTCGAACGATCTTCTGGACTACTTCTCCACATCACTTCTTTACCTTCCTATGGGGGCATTGGAGACTTTGGTCCCGCCGCCTATGCCTTCGCCGATTTTCTTGCGGCCGCCAAACAGCGGCTCTGGCAGGTGCTCCCGCTGAGCCCCACGGGTTACGGCAATTCCCCCTACGCCGCCCTTTCCGCCTTCGCCGGCAACCCGCTGCTCATTAGCCTGGAGAAGCTGGTAGAAGCCGGGTGGATTGCGGGCGACCGCATCGCCGGGCTGCCCGGCCATCATGGAAATGTGCACTTTGAAGAAGTGGAGCAGCGCAAATGGCCGCTCCTGGTGGAGGCCGCGCGAAACTTTCTCTCTCACCATGACGACCAGCAATGGGTCCGCTTTCAGCGCTTTCGTGAAGAGAACGCCTTCTGGCTGCTGGATTACGCCCGCTACTCTGTCTTGCGCCACAGGTTCCACTCCGGCTCCTGGGCATCCTGGCCCAAGGATCTGGCCCACCGTGAGGCCAAGGCGCTACTCCAGTTGCAGCAGGAGAGCCGCGACGATCTCGAAATCCAGCAAGCCATTCAATTCGCCTTCGACGAGCAATGGAAGGCCCTGCGCGCCTACTGCGCGGAGCGCGACATCCGCATCATCGGAGACGTGGCCATCTTCGTCAATTACGACAGCGCCGACGTCTGGACTCACCCCGAAATTTTCGAATTCAACCAGGACCTCACCCCCATCCGCGTCGCTGGTGTGCCCCCGGATTATTTCAGCGTGACTGGTCAGCGCTGGGGCAATCCGATCTACAACTGGGAGGTTCTGGAAAAACGCGGCTTCGACTGGTGGGTGGATCGCATGCGCCGGGCCCATACCCTTTATGACATCATCCGTCTCGACCACTTTCGCGGCTTTGAAGCCTTCTGGGCTATCCCTGCCGAGGATGAGACTGCCATTCACGGTGAGTGGGTCAAGGCTCCAGGCGCCGCTCTCTTCACCGCCCTGCGCGACCAGTTGGGCACGCTACCGCTGATTGCCGAGGATCTCGGCCTCATCACCCGCGAGGTCGATGCGTTGCGCGAGCAGTTCGATTTGCCGGGGATGCGCGTGCTGCAATTCGCCTTCAGCGGACGCAGTGCGCACAACTACCTGCCTCATCGCTATGTAACCAACACTGTCGTTTATACCGGCACCCACGATAACGACACCACCCTGGGCTGGTGGCAACACGGCACCACGGAGGAGGAGAAGAACGCCGTCTACTCCTATCTCAACCCGGCGCCCCATGATGTGGTGTGGACTTTGATTCGCGCCGCCTCCACTTCGGTGGCCGATGTTTGCCTCTTTCCCGTGCAGGACATCCTGGTCTTAGGGTCAGAGGCACGCATGAACACGCCCGCGACGCCGGAAAATAACTGGACCTGGCGCATGCCGCCCGACGCGCTCAACGCCGAACAGGCCAAGGGCTTGGCGCAACTCGCCGAATGGACCGATCGAGATGGCTGGGTAGAGCCGAAAAAAGTCTGAGCGATAAGTCTGGGCGAATCCTCCAGCAACAACATTGCATGGAAGTGCGAACCCCCACTTTGTCATCCGGCCTGCCCCGGCGTGCCGTGGGGAGCGAAGCCGAGGGATTCTTTCGGCTTCGCTGGGTTCCAATACCCCTCGTCCAACCCCTACCCCTCGCTGACAAAAAGAGCCACCGGATAAGTCGCAAAGACCGTGCTCAAAGCCAGCCCATCTTCCGCCACAGTAACTGATTCATCCGTGAACACATTGCGGTACCGCGTTCCCGCGGAAACCGGCAAGAGAAGCTGATCCTTTCCCCAAGCCTCGCCCAGTGGCAATTGCACCTTGCCCCGCATGAGCGTGCAGGCAAACCGCGGCATCACAGCCACCACACTGCGGCCTGTCGCTGAATCACGCCGTAGAAAAGCGATGACATGTTCCTGGCGCTCCCCCGAAACCTCCAGCGGAATGTACTCACCCCGCCGGAAGATTGCATGTTCCCGCCGCCGCAACTCCAGCGCGCGATGCGTCGTCCACAGCTTCACCCTTCCACTCGCCAGGTTGCCCAGCACATCGCGGCACACAGCGGACGCCCCCTCTTTCTCTGTTAGCTCCTGCAGCGCATCGAGGTAGGCCGCGCGCAGATCGTAATCCACCGGCCGCCGGTTATCCGGGTCGACCAGAGTCAGCTCCCAGAGCTCGCTGCCCTGGTAAAAATCAGGCACCCCGGGGGAGGCAATCTTGAGCACCACTTGGGCCAGCGAATTTACCGCCCCAAACAAGCGCAACTGGGGCAACAGCCCGTCCAGCGAGGCAACAAAGGGGTTTTCTTTGCCCTTTGCGGTGGGCTTGAGAATGGAATCGAGGAACGCGTGCACCGCGGCGACGTAGTCGGGGTCAGGATTGATCCAACTAAGGTTGACCTTGGCCTCAGCCAGAGCCTTCGACGCGTACTGCTTTAGCCGCTCCAGGTATTGTTCGCGATCCTGCGCGCTCTCCATCTGCCACGGCCACGCGCCCAGAATTGTTTGGTAAAGCAGGTATTCCTCGTTGTGATCCGGCGCCGAGCGCCCGTCCTCCAGGGTGCGCTTGAATTTGCCATTCTGGCGTTGCCAGCGGCGCACCGCTGCCGACCAGGCCTGGGGAAGTTCAGAGAGCACATTCAGCCGGTTGCGCACATCTTCGCTGCGCTTGGTGTCGTGGGTTGAGGTCGTGAGCATGGAATCCGGCGAGTGCTTCAGCCGCCCCAGGTTGCTCTGGTGCAGTGTGTCGAGCGAGATGCCAAAAGATTTTGCCGATCCCCCCACCTCATTGGAGGAAAGAAACCGCGTGTAGACATAAAACGCGGTGTCTTCGACGCCCTTGGCCATCACCGGTCCCGTGAGTTGCTGGAACTTGAGTGCGAAGTAAAGCATGTCTGCATCCGGCTTCTGCTGCCTGGCAGAGCCGCTCTTGAGCAGCAGCGTCTCGCGCAGAAAATCGAAGGCCGAGGTATTGATATCCGGATTCAGGCGCTTGGCGCGGGCAATCGCGCTGCGCAGGAAGGCCACATCGCGCTCACTATACTCGCCCCGGTCATCGATGTACGTGCGGTACACAGGAAAGCTGGCGATGGTCTCGCGGATGACCGTCTCCAGAATGTTGTCAGTGAAATCGCGTGCCCGCCGATTCGAAGCCGCGATCCGGCTGAGCAAGTTCGTCAGCACGTACACCTCGCTCGCCAGCGCCGTCTGCATCACCTGCAGCTTCGACCGGTAAATAATCTCGTCCGGATCGGCGGGATGCCCCAGGACCTGGGCATAGATAGCGTTAAAGCGCTTTTCATTGGCGCTTTGGATAAAGATGCCGTTGGCCAGGTAGACGAAATCGTACCCCGAGGTGCCGCGCACCGGCCACTCCGGCGGCAGGTATTCGCGTGGCTCGAGGATCTTCTCCACTACCGTGTAAAGCGGCCCCTGGCTCTGCGACCAATCGTATCCCCGCACCGGATCGAGAATGCTGCGCTCGATGCCGTTGGCGGCGGTCTCCTGCTGTGGCGCCGGCCCCCCGCATTGGCTGGCGAGATACAAGAGTTGCAGCCGGATCAGGTATTGGCGCGGGTTGAACATGCCATCGCAGTGGTCGATGCGCAATCCGGTCACCTTGTGCGTGGCGATCAGTGAGCGGATCAGGCAATGGGTCTCGGCGAAGACCGCGGGATTTTCCATGCGCAGTCCAACCAGGTCGTTCACATCGAAGAAGCGGCGGTAGTTGATCTCCTCCGCGGAGGTGCGCCACGAGGCCAGCCGGTAAGGCTGCGCATCCAGAAGCAGGTGCAGGCGGTCGAAGCTGTGAGGGTCCCCTTCGATGCCGTTGATCTCGGCCAGCGCCTGCTGCGTAATGGGCTGCATTTCCGGGGAGCGCAGCGCCTCCTGCAATCGCGGCAGCAGCTCCGCTAACATTGCCCGGCGTTTTTCCCGCAGGCTCTCGTCGCTGGTTTCATGCGGCGGAATTTCTCGCAGCTGGGCCAGCAATTCGCGTACTGACTCCGGCAGCGGCTGGGTTGGGTCGAGCTGGTCGAAAACGATGGGCAGCGTGCGCGGGGCCACGGGCATGGTGTGGTCGTAATAGTGAATCAGCAGCCGCCCGTCGTCGATCGATACCTGGATGTGCTTGGCTTCCAGTTCGGCGCCATACTGATCGCCCAGAATCGGCAGCAGAAGCTTGTTGCGCATAGCAGCCTTGAGCGGCTTCCAATCGATGTCGAAATACTCGGAGTACTGCGAGGCGTGGCCATTTTCCAACACGTCCTGCCACCAGATGGAGTCGTTACCCACTCCCATATGGTTGGGGACGATGTCCAGCAGAAGACCCAGACCCTGCCGCTCCAGCTCCTCCGAGAAACTGGCAAAGCCTTCGGCTCCGCCCAGTTCAGGATTGAGGCGGTCGTGGCGGGTCACGTCATAGCCGTGCATGCTGTTGGGGCGAGCTTCAAAGACCGGCGAGGAGTAAAAATCGCCGATGCCCAGCTGTTTGAGGTAGCCCACAATGGCTTGGGCGCGGGCGAAAGCAAAGTCCTTGTGCATTTGCACCCGGTAGGTTGAAACCGGAACCCGGGCATCGGTATGCAGCACCCGATCGACGCATTCTTTCATGTCATTGGAGGCTTCCAGGCGAGAGTTGGCTTTCACCGCGGCTGTTTCAGGCACGGCGACGCTCGCGAACGGGGATTGGCTGGCTACGGACATGGTGCATTGGATGCGCTCTCCGGCAGTCCCGGATTAGCAATCGGCCCGCCAAATTCCCGTGGGCCGCTTTACGAATTCGCGCCCAGCACGGAAAATGGGTACAGAGACTCTATTGTAGCGAGGAAGAACCATGCCACTTTCCGGCGAAGCCATCCGAATGATGAACTACATTGACGACATTTCGACCACGCTGCGGCGCATTCTCGCCCTAAGCCCCACGCTTTCGGCCGAAGAGCGCAAGCGGGTAGGTGATTACCTGAAGGCGAGCTCGCCCAGCGCGGATGAGGCCATGACCGCCCTGAACCTCAAATAGGACACGACCGACGGGTGCCCACATCTCGATTTTGAGATGTGGGCACCCACTGGGTTCATTTCACGGTGAGCAATGCCCCGGTTGCCTTCACCGGTAAAGAAGCAGGGCGTCCCATTCAAGCCCGGTTTTGGCTTGAGTGGGATTCCACTCACCTGAACCCCATGGATGCGAGGCCCGGAGGGCCGGTCGTCAAAACGTGAGCTCAGCCGGGGAGGGCTGGGGATCAATCGCGAAGACGATTTGCCTGCCCCGGCTTGCCGTGGGAGCGCCGTTGGCGCGGCACCAAACCTGGGCTCGTCCCCACACTACTCCGTATCCGGCCGCTTATAAGGTTGTTGCAGATACTTGCGCGCCTCGTTAACCGCTCCCTGGGTGTTGTCGTTGGTCTGCACAGCCTGCCGGTATTCGTTCACTGCCCGATCCCTCTGCCCGGTGACATCAAATATCTTCCCCAGCGCAATATGACTCCACACCTCGGTCCACTTGGGTTCATCATCCCCGCGAAGCGCATCCCGGTAGGCATTCGCGGCCGCCTGGTAATTCTTCTGGTTGAACAAAACCTCACCGATGCGATAGCTAGCCAGGGAACTATTGGGGTTCGCAGTGAGCGCTTTCTGATACTCCGCCAGTGCACCCGAAGTGTCGCCCTCCGCCACCAGTTGCTGGCCGCGTAGAATCGAAACCCGCACCTGCATCTCCGGTGTATTTCTGAGTACCCAGTGGTCTGGATCGATCGAAATGTGACGCGGGCGGCCAAAGGTGTCCACGACATACTGTGAGTTGGTCCCGACCACATCCACCCGTTTGACTTCCGTCTTGCCTTCGGTCTCGACCCGCAATTCGACCGGCATATTGAACAGGTCGAGGTCCTGGCCAATTTCCCCAATCGTGCGAAAGCCCTTGTTGTTGCCCAGCCGGTAAACGGTGTATTTGTTCACGAACGCCGGTGCTCCGGTTCCATCCAGCCATTGGGCAAAGAAAGCCGTGAGTTGCTGCTGCGATTGTTCCTCGGCAACCTTCTCCACATCTCGTGTGCGGGTAGGCTTATCGCCGTACTGGGTAATCATGGCTCGCAGGAACTTGTTGAAGTTATCGTCGCCGATCTCCCAGCGGAGCATGTGGAAAACCATGGCGCCCTTCTCCAGGGTCATGGACTGAAACTGCGGTGAGAAGGGATCCAGGCGTCCCGCCGAGGTCAGCGGGATGGTGTCGTAAGCCAGTGCGCCGGCGGAGATATCGATGACCGCTGCCTGCAACGCAGTCTGCCCGGCCACCCTCTCCACATACATCAACTCCCCATAGCGGGACATGCCGTTGGTGATCCAGGCGTCATTGAGTGTCGCCGGGCTGACCATGCAGCCCCACCATTGGTGCGCCATGGTATTGGCCAGCAGGCGATAGTTACTGCGGTCCGCGATCCGCGCCCCGGCGATCGCCGCGATCTCCGGCGCCCAGTAGGCAGGCAACGTGTCATCCGGCAGTTCGACCACGTTCAACAGGCGGGTTGACGACTCCCCAAACGTCTCCCCAAAGAATTCAAATTCCTTGTTAGCGGTCTGCGCGTACTCCGGGCCGCTCTGCTTGTGCGCGTCGGTCAGGTAGATGCGAACATTGGGGGAGCCTGCGACCACCATGGGCTCGTTGAACTTGCCCGCGATGATGGTCCCGGGAAAGCTCGGCCTGGTCCAGTTGAAGGTGTACTCCATGCCCCCGGAGACCGGGCGCGGACTACCCGTATTGCCGCTGCCCACCACCCGGTAGCCCTCGGGTATCTCTACGTGGATCTCTGCCGTAAACCGGTCCGTCAGATACCCGACCATGGGGAACCAGCGGCCGGCATATAACAAATAACTGATCGGATCGCCGATCGACGCCACCTTGAGTCCTTCCACCGGACTTTCTTCGCTGCCGCTGAGCGTACCCCCGTAGGTAAAGATGAGGGTAGTGCTCGCGCCCTTCCTCATGGGGCTTGGTAAGGCGACACTGATGGTTGCGTTGGGGCCCCGTTCGCCGTCCAGCGGATGTTTCTGTTCATCCGTCACGCTATCCACCTTGAGCGCGTTGTGCAATTCGAAGATTGCGTTGCTGGTGGTGTCGGTCGCGGTGAAGGTGACCCGCGCCGTTGCTTTCAGGGTGTGATCGGAAGGATCGAGCTGGGCATTGATCACGTAGCCCGTGACGTTGATCGTAGGGCGCTCTGCGGCCTGGAGATGCGGGCCAACCGTCACCACCAGCAGCGATAGGATCAGGACCTTGGTGCGGGAACAAAGCTTCATCGGAGTCATTCAACGGGCCATGGTGAAACCAAAGCAGTTTGCAACTGCGGCTGCTGCGCTGCGGGGATCAGCTGCAACGCAATCCGGGCGGCATGCTCGATTGCGGTTTGTCTTGTTCCCCCGTCGTCTTTGCTTACTCTGAGTAACGCCCCAACCGTGCGCAAGTCTGACTGCATTGTTGCACGAGCCTGCTCGTTTTCGAGTAACGGACGCAACTGCTCCACCACCTTCGATGCGGTGAAATCATGTTGGATCAGCTCTGGCACAATACGGCGTCCGGCGATCAGGTTGACCATGCCCACATGGGCCACCCGGACCACCTTCTGCGCCACCGCATAGGTGATGCGAGAGACCCGGTAAACCACCACGAAGGGATTGCCGATCAGAGCCGCTTCCACAGTGGCCGTCCCGCTGGCTACGATGCTGGCGCGCGCGTGTTGCAAGACTGCGCGCGCGTCGTGAACCACCCGGATGGTGACCCCTTTTGCCTGGCTGGCCAGGGCCTGCACCTGCGCATGCTGGAGCGTGGGCGCCACGGGCAAGAGGTATTCGTATTTTGGGCCCAGCACTCGAGCGGCTTCGAACATTGGCGGCAAGTTGGCGAGCAACTCCCGGGTGCGGCTTCCGGGCAGCAACCCAACCCAGGATTTTGACGTATCCAGGCCGTTTTCGCTAGCGAACGCCTCCCGAGTCACTTTGGGCTGGTCAAGGTCCGCCAGCGGGTGGCCGACAAAATCTGCAGCGACGCCGTGGGTCCGGTAGAAGGCTTCTTCGAAAGGAAAGATCACCAGCATCCGGGTGACGTTGCGTTTGACTCCCCGTATCCGCCATTTCTTCCACGCCCATATCTGCGGGCTCACAAAATAGACCACGGGAATATGCAAACGGCGAAGCTCAGCCGCAAGGCTCAGGTTTACGTCCGGGAAGTCGATCAGGATGGCGATATCGGGCCGTTCCGCCCGCAAGCTGGCCTTTAGTTTCCGGTATTCGCTGTAGATACGAGGCATGTGCAGGATCACTTCCGTTATGCCCATGACCGCCACATCTTCGGCGCGCACCACCCGGCGTAGTCCCAGGCCAGCCATGCGCGTACCTCCCAGCCCAAAAAACTCCGCCTCCGGCGCCAGTCGGCGTATCTCCGTCATCAGCAGTGCGCCGTACTGTTCGCCGCTCGCCTCGCCGGCAGACAGAAAAATCTTCGGACTATGGCCTATCGCTGACATTGGCACTGAACCGGAGGGACCTGCGGTTTTCCTTTCCGTTTCAACGACCCGTCTCTAGATCGACAACGAAGGGTGCGCGAGATGTGGGATTCGAACAAATCCTGACCTCTAGACCTCGAACGACAAACGGCCCTAATCAGTCCCAACAGCCAATTTAGCGTCCAACAATTGGTCAGCCCGCACTTCCTGATCCTTGTACTGCAGCTGATAAAGCTTCCAGTAAATCCCGCGCTGTCCCAGCAGCTCCTGGTGGGTACCCAACTCGCGCAACTGGCCCTTGTGCATGACCAGGATCCTGTCCGCCTGCTGCACCGTGGAAAGGCGATGGGCGACGATGACCGAGGTGCGTCCCTGGACCATGCGCTCCAGCGCCGATCGCACCCGCATTTCGGTATCCGTATCCACGCTCGAAGTAGCTTCATCGAGCACCAGGATGCGCGGATCGTGCGCCAAGGCACGGGCGAAATTGATTAGCTGTTTCTGCCCCGTGGAGAGGCTATTGCCGCGCTCGCGAAGAGGCTCATCGAAACCCTGGGGCAGTGCGCGGATAAAATCCCCCACGTTCACCTCATCCGCCGCCGCCTTCATCCGTTCGTCGGTGATCCAATCCGAACCCAGCCGTATATTCTCCGCAATCGTCCCAGTGAACAGGAACGGATCCTGCAGCACCACTCCAAAATGCCGCCGCAGCTCGGTCACATCCTGTTCCCGCACGTCCACGCCATTGATCAAAACACTACCGCTCTGGATCTCGTAAAAGCGCATCATCAGGCCGATGATGGTGGTCTTCCCAGCTCCCGTGTGACCCACGATCGCCGCCGTTTGATCGGGTTCGATCACGAACGATACATCTTTAAGGATCCACTCCACATCCGGGGACACCGCGGCGATCTGCTCCGGCCCCTCCGCTTGCTGAATGCGGGCCAATTGCTGCGCGTCCAGCTTCTGATACGTGAACCACACGTGGCGGAACTCGATGCGCCCGGAGCCGTCGCAGGCCTGCGGCGCAGCCGGACTTTGCAACTCTGCCGGTGTGTCCAGCAGCTTGAAGACGCGTTCGCTGGCGGCCATCGCAGCTTGCAGAATGTTGTATTTCTCGCTCAGGTCCTGAATGGGCCGGAAGAAGCGTTGGGAGTACTGGATAAAGGCCACCAGCACGCCGATGGTGACCGCATTGCGCAGCACCCCGAACCCGCCCAGCCAGATCACTAGCGCGATCGCCACCGAGCTCAGCAATTCCACCGCCGGGTAATACAAGGCATAGGCCAGGATGGCGTCTTTAAAGGCCACCATGTGCTGCCGGTTCACGTCTTCGAACTCCTCGTAGGAGCGCTGCTCGCGGTTGAACAGCTGCACCACGCTCATCCCGCTTACATGTTCCTGGGTGGAGGCATTGATGCGCGCAATCGCAGAACGGATACGCCGGTAAGAATCGCGCACATGTTTGCGAAACACTTTTGTCACTACCAGGATGAGCGGCAGCACGGCAAAGGCGATCAATGCCAGCCACCAGTTCATGCGCAGCATGATGGCGACAATCAAAACCAGAACGAAAACGTCCTCGAAGATGGCAAAAACCCCCGAGGTGAACATCTCGTTTAGCGCGTCCACGTCGCTGGTCAGCCGGGTCACCAGCCGCCCCACCGGGTTGCGGTCAAAAAAGCTGACGTGCATCCGCTGGATGTGGCGGAAGATCTGGCTCCGCATGTCGAACATGACCTTCTGACCTGTCCACTGCATCAGGTAGGTCTGCACGAACTCCAGCAAGTAGCTGAACACCAGGGCGGCCAGGTAGATGCTTGCAATCTGGGTAACGCCCACCGCAGCATTGGAGCTCAGCCACCGGGTGAGCGGCGAAGGATGGGGCGCCGGCCGCGCGGTCATATACCGATCCACCGCGACTTTGGTCAGGTAGGGGCCGAGCACATCTGAGCCGGCCTTGAGCAGGATTGCCACCAGCGAAATAACCGCCTGCAGCTTGTATGGCCGAAGGTAAGTCACCAACCTTCCCATCAACCGGCTGTCATAGGCCTTGCCCACGACGTCGTCATCGTGCTGCTGGGGTTTCCGGTCCTTCTCGGTATTTTGTTCTGCCATGGGCTCCCGCACTCATTTTACGTGGATCCCGCGAAAGCGGTTTCTCCGGGGGAAGATGTCAGAATAGATAGCAGGACGGTGCTGGCGGCGCATGAATTCTCTCGGTATTTACATTTCGGTCCCCTTTTGCCGCGCCAAATGCACCTACTGCAACTTTGCCTCCGGCGTTTCCTCAGTCAGCGCCCATGAGCAATATGTCGCGCGCCTTTGCAGCGAAATCCGCAGCCTGCGCCGGCGCCTCGGCGAAGCCGTCATTCCGGAGCAGGTGGACAGCATCTACTTGGGGGGAGGCACGCCCAGCGTCCTTTCCCCGGCCCTGATGGGGGAGCTTGCCCACACCCTGCGCCAGGAGTTCGCGGTCGCGCCCCAAGCCGAGATCACCCTGGAGTGCGCTCCCGGGCAACTGGATGACCCTGCCTTGGCCGCCATGCTTGCTCTGGGTGTAAACCGCATCAGCTTCGGGGTGCAATCGCTGGTAGATCGTGAAGCGGCCGCCACCGGACGGTTTCATACCCGAGCGGTGGTGCTCCAGGATCTCGAACGGGTTCGCGCCGCCGGGCTGCGCAATCTGAGCATTGATTTGATCGCGGGCATGCCGCACCAAACCGCCGCCAGTTGGCAGGAGTCCCTGTCTGTCCTGGTAGCCACCGGCGTGCAGCACGCCAGCGTTTACATGCTGGAAATTGATGAGGATTCACGCCTCGGCCGCGAGCTGTTGGCCGGCGGCGTCCGCTATCACGCGGGTACCGTCCCCAGCGAAGAGCTAACCGCGGACCTTTATGAGAGCGCCATTGCCTTTCTTGGACAGAACGGCCTGCGCCAATATGAGATCTCAAACTTTGCCCGCACCGAGTGCCCGTCGCACCACAACTTGAAGTACTGGAGGCGGCAACCCTATCTCGGCTTCGGCCTGGACGCGCACTCCATGGTGCGCACCCCGCAAGGTCCCGCTCTGCGCTTCAGCAACACCGCGGTCCTGGCCGAATACCTGGGCAGCCCCAAGCCGGCACAGGAATTGCGCCGGCTCAGCCCGGAGGAGGAGCTGGAGGAGGCCTGGTTCCTGGGCCTGCGCTTGCGTGAAGGGGTCGCGTGGCAGGCTCTGAGCGCGGAGTTTGGCCGTGATCAAGTGGAGATCTTCCTCCCCCTGGTCCGCGAGCTGTGCCATCTCGATCTACTCACCGATGAAGCGGGCGTGGTCCGTCTCACCCCTCGAGGAGTCCTCTTTTCCAACGAAGTCTTTGCCCGCTTCCTGGGCGTAAAGGAAGAATTCCAAATCCAATGACCATTGACCTGCGCAGCGACACCGTCACTCGTCCCACCGCAGCCATGCGTGCCGCCATGGCTGCAGCCGAGGTCGGGGATGATGTCTACGGAGAAGACCCCACCGTCAACCTTCTGGAAGCCCGCGCCGCTGAGATCTTTGGCCGCGAGGCGGCTTTGTTTGTTCCCACAGGAACCATGGGCAACCAGATCGCTGTTCGCATGCACACCGAGCACGGCCAGGAGGTCATCTGCGAATCCCGCGGCCACCTCGTCGACTGGGAAATGTCCATGGTCTCAGCCTTCTCCGGCTGCCAGTTGCGCACTGTCTACGCCGATCGTGGAATCCTCACCTGGCCGCTCATCAAGACAGTGGTCTCAGCCGGCCTTCATTTCCGCTCGCGGACCGGCCTGATATCGCTCGAGAACACCCACAACCTGGCCGGTGGAACGGTGATGCCGCTCGAGGTAACGCAAGAGATCTGGGCCGGCGCCGCCGAGGCCCACTTGCCCGTGCATCTCGATGGCGCGCGCATATTCAATGCCGCCACAGCGCTGGCCACGCCGGTGGACCGTCTGACCAGCGGCTTCGCCTCGGTCATGTTTTGTCTTTCCAAGGGCTTGTGCGCCCCGGTCGGTTCCATGCTCGTGAGCAGCCGCGCTCACATCGAGCGGGCGCGTAATTTTCGTAAAGCGCTGGGCGGAGGAATGCGCCAGGCAGGTGTGCTCGCTGCCGCTGGGTTGATCGCGCTGAACGAGATGACCGGCCGCCTGCAAGAGGATCACGACAATGCCAGGCTACTCGCCAATGCATTGGCGCAGCTACCGCAAGTGGTGCTCGATCCGGAGCTGGTCCAGACCAACATCCTGATCTTCTCTTTGCGCGGCGAGGGAGACGCGGCGGCGTTAGTCCGCGCTCTTGCCCGTCGGGGCATTTTGGCCTCAACCCTGGGTCCCAATTCGATACGCCTGGTGACTCACCACGACGTCGATCGTGCCGCGTGCGAGCAAGCCGCTGCCATTCTTACCGAAGAGATACCCAAGAGCGCTTAAAAAAGAAGCAAATCCCACCTGAAGATCCGTTTTTTGGGATTTATACTGGCTTAATGCCGAAATATTCGATTGTCGTGCCCTTCCATAACGAGGAAGAGAACGTTACGGCTCTGTACGATCGCCTGAAGGCGGTGATGGAGCAAATTGGCGACAGTTTTGAACTAGTGCTGGTAGACGACGGATCGAGTGACCGCACCTACAAGCTCCTGGAAGAGATTGCAGCCGTTGACAGCCGAGTCCTGGTGGTCAAGTTGAGGCGCAATTTTGGTCAGACCTCCGCTCTGGCCGCTGGATTCGACCATTCCCAGGGCGATTACATCCTCGCCATGGACGGTGACCTGCAGCACGACCCCTCCGAGATCCCCGAGTTTGTCGCCAAGCTGGAGGAGGGTTACGACGTGGTCAGCGGATGGCGCAAGGAGCGCATCGACAACTTCGTCATGCGCAGGATTCCTTCCCGTTGTGCCAACTGGCTGATGGCCAAGCTTTCCGGCGTGGACATTCACGACTTTGGCACCACTTTCAAGGCCTATCGCCGCGAGGTGATTCACAACATCCCGTTGTATGGCGAAATGCATCGTTTTATCCCGGCGCTCGCCTCTTGGTACGGCGCCAGCATCTGCGAGATCCCCATCCGGAATGTGAACCGCGAGCGGGGCAAGTCCCACTACGGCATTTCGCGCACTGTGCGCGTCTTCTTTGACCTGCTGACCATTCGTTTTCTGTTGAAGTACATGACCCGGCCGCTGCATTTCTTCGGCACTTTTGGCGCGCTCGGTATTTTTCTCGGCTCCGGCATTTCTTTGTTCCTGGCCGGTCTAAAGCTCTTCACCCATCAGGACGTGATGGACACTCACGGTCCGCTCTTCGTAGTGGCGGGTGTCTTGATCCTGGCCGGCATTCAGATGCTTGCCATCGGTCTGCTGGGCGAATTGCAGGTCCGGCACTATCACACCTCTTCCCATCGCGCGCCTTACGCCATCGATCGCCTCGTCCGGCTGCGCGCCCCCGAAGAGCCGAGCATGCTGCAAGAAGGCTGAAGCACGAGCCTGCCGAATCGTCGAACTCCAGGGCACGGCCTCAAGCCGTGCCCTGGAGTTTTTGCATTTCCGGGCCGAGAGACGGCCCCGTCCATTCGGATTGCAGCAGCTGCCTCAGCCCCCAGCGGCGACTGAAAATCAATCCTGTCCAAATTAGCTTTTTTGAAGCGCCCGATCTGTAAGCACTCGCTGAAAACAAATCAGCTCTCGTGGCTTATCGCAATCAGTCCCGCAGGGACGGTTGAGAGTAGCCCAGGACGGACCCGGATTTCCTGTGTGGTTTGGTGGAGTCACTGAGCCTCGTGCGGCTTTCCGTAAAGAAAGCCGCATACGCAGATATGTCCAGAGCAGCGTACAGGAAATCCAGGGTAGTCCTGGGTAGGGTTAACCACCGCGATCAGTCCCGAAGGGACGGCTGAGAATGTCCCAGGATGCAATCCTGGGTGAACTGGACCACACGCGAATGCTGTTGGCAATCTTCCAGGCCAACCCGAATCCCCGGACTTAGCGTTTTCAGTGTAAGTTATTTACTATAAGTAACTTGCAATCTGCGCCCCCGTGGCCTGCCCGCCTTATAGCGCTTATACCGCTTTTAGCGCTCATTTATGCAAAACCTCAGTACAGGCGAACTTCTACCGCGCCCCGGAAGGATCCGGAGACGACGACACGTTCAAATCCAGGAAAGTCTGCGGATTGTGGGCCATACCGGGAGCGTAACAGTTGTTATCCGCGGCATAGGCCCCCGCCGCACATTGGCGGGCATACTGGCTGCGGGGTGATTGCGCATATTGCCATACCAGCGCATCCTTGACTCCACTCGAGGAAGGCGCGAGAGTTTTTTTGGGGATCACACATCCAGGAGCTGGTGGGCACGCGTCATTAAGCACCCACAGAGCCAGTGGCCGGTTGCCCTCATGGCTCAAAATATCGCGCGCGGTGCTGATAGTGCTCGCCCCATCCGGAACCAGAATCCCGGAGCAATAAACCCCCGGCTTATACTGCGACGCACGTATCGCCTCTACCCACGCGAACAGATAAGCGCTCTGTTCGGGCAGCAGGCGGCCGCCTTCTTCCTGATCGAGAAACAGGATCGCCCCTGGGGCAAAGCCCTCTTTCTTGGCAGCGGAAACGGCAGCAGCGGCGTCCGACCGGCCGAGGGCGGCCGCGTCCTTGCCGGTAAGCTGGGAATCCAGCCGCCCGTTATACAGGATCATGAAGCCGAAACCATGCGCCTTGAGGATGGCGCGCTTGCCTACCCAGCCATTGCTCTTGGCCCCCGGGGGGATGTTCAGCCAATAGCCCGTGTAGGAAAAGCTTCGGCGCAGCGCCGGTAACAGGTTGTCGCCGGGATACTCATTCTTGTCGAAGCCAAAATAACCAGCCTGCGAGGTTTGCCCCCAAGCCGGTATCGAGCCCAGCATCGCCAGGCACAGCAGGAACGCTCCGGCAAAACGCGGTCTTAGTCTGCGCCGCCTGCGGAGGTCGAGGGCGGGGGTGCAGGCGTCGGTGTGGGAGTGGGGGTAAATGGGGTGCTCGCTAGTTGCCGCGCGGCGGCACGTAGATACTTGGACGGGTTGACAGGGGTATCGTGAATCCGGACCTCGTAGTGGAGGTGAGGGCCGGTGCTGTGCCCTGAGGAACCGACGTATCCCAGGATATCCCCGCGGCTCACGTCTTGTCCTTCCGTCACTGCGAACCCGGAAAGATGAGCGTATATGGTCTCTATGCCGTGACCGTGGTCGATGACCACTTCGCGTCCGTAACCATTGCCCATTCCAGCCTTGAGGACGGTTCCGTCCGCCGGCGCGCGTACTGCCTCGCCCCTTGCGGTGGCGATGTCAATGCCGGTGTGGAAAGCGCCTTCCCCGTTAAATGGATCCAGCCGGGCGCCGAAGGAGCTGGTTACGATCCCCTGCACCGGCCATTCCGAGGGCGCGTTCGCCACATTCACCAGCCCGCTAAAGGCGGCCGGAAAACGACGCGTGTAGTCGAGCCCGTGGGTTATCTCGCCTGACATGGCCGAGGAACGCAGCTCCAGAAGCTGGTCCAGCGACTGACCGTACTGTTGATCACTAATGCCGTCACCGGTCGCGGGACCGGCCGTCTTCGAAGCCCGCAGCATAGAAGTCTTGGCCAGCTTGCTTTGCCGCAGCCCGTAAAGAGCGCTCACTTCGCTGGCCAGAGAGCCCAGCGACGCCGCCTGAACATCTTTCTCGTGCGCCACCTGCTCCATTTGCAGGTAATCGTGCCGTATCGTCTCCCGCTCTGTGCGCACCTGGTTGAAGCGGGCCGTTTTCAGCAGCATGCGGCTATAGGAGCCGGCCATCCCAGTGATAGTGAAGAGGCCGATGACCGCTGCTGCAACAAAGATATAAGCGTAGTGGAGAGGGATTGGGATCTTGCGCAAATCGCCATCTTCCTGGCGAGCTACAAAAATAATGTAGTAGCGTTTGCGCAAATTGCTCTCTCAAAACAGGGGATTTGGGCCTTTGCACGAGCTACCTCCAACCGCATCTTTCGGTGGGCCGTAGCTTTCTCGTACATATGCCGAACTTTGACCCTAACAGAGTGAATCTATGGGGTCAAACCCGGAAGTGGTATTACCAAGTCGTCATTACGGGCGGCACCGGCAAGGTATGCTGGCGCCATGGCTGCCCAGCGCAAAAGAAGTCTATCGAAGACACTCGGCGAGCGGGAACTGATTGCGAACATTCGTGAACGCGCCGGCCAGACGCAGGTAACCGCGCGCAAGGGTAGGATCTTGCATTTAGGCATTGGCGACGATTGCGCTGTCCTTCGGCCAAGGGCAGGAGAAGAGCTGGTGGTTACCACCGACCTCTCCCTCGAAAATGTCCATTTCCGTCGCGATTGGCACCCACCGCAGAGCGTGGGCCATCGCTGCCTGGCGCGCGGCTTGAGCGATCTGGCCGCCATGGGAGCTCGCCCGGAGGCGGCCTTTCTTTCGCTCGCTCTGCCTGCAGAGCTGGCCGGATATCGGAAAGCGTCACCATACCAAAGTTGGATGCAGGCTTTCTTCGACGGGTTGATGGCGTTGGCTGAGCGGCACCGGGTTCCGTTGGCCGGCGGGGACCTGGCAAAGTCGCCCTCGGGAATACACCGTTCCCGCGGTGCGGTGGTTGCCGACATCGTTCTGCTGGGCAGCGTGCCCACGGGGCGGTCGCTGCTGCGCTCCGGCGCCCGGCCAGGGGACCTGATTTATGTCACTGGAGCCCTGGGGGGATCCGCCGCCGAACTGCAGGCGCTGGAACGCCATCCAGCCGCCTTTCGCAAAAAGGACCAGGGCGGCCAGGGGCATCCACATTTGTATCCGGAGCCCCGCCTGGCTGCCGGTCGCAAGCTTATGCGCGGCCGTCTCGCCACCGCGGCCATTGACCTCAGCGACGGACTCTCGACCGATCTCGCGCACCTCTGTGAGGAGAGTGGGCTGGCCGCAGAGATCGAAGCCGAATCCCTGCCTGTCGACGCCCGGGCGACCCTGGAGCAGGCACTCCACGGAGGGGAAGATTACGAGCTCCTTTTCACCGCTGCACCGAAGACAGTGGTGCCCAGCCCATTGGGTGGAGTGCTGGTGCACGCCATAGGCCGCATGAAAAAACCCGGACGAGGGCCGCTAGTGGAGATGATTCACCGCGGTGGTAAGCGCACAGCGCTGGCGTCCGGCGGCTGGGAGCACTTTCGTTGATAGCATCAGAAGTAGACCTATGTCGAGCCCAACCACACGGGTGCGCTTTGCGCCCTCCCCCACCGGAATGTTGCATGTGGGCAATGCCCGCACCGCTCTCTACAACTGGCTCTTCGCCCGCCACACCGGCGGAGACTTCGTGCTCCGCATCGAAGACACCGATGTAGAGCGGAGTGAAGTTCGTTACGAAACCCAGTTGATCGAGGATCTGCGCTGGCTAGGCCTGGACTGGGCCGAAGGGCCGCAAATCGGTGGCCCCTACGCGCCCTACCGGCAGAGCGAGCGCTTGGAAATCTATCAGCAGCACACCGATCGTCTGCTCGCAGAAGGCAAAGCTTATCGCTGCTTCTGCAGTGCAGAGGAGCTGGAGCAGGAACGCCAGCTGGCCCTGCGCGAGCACCGCACGCAGACCTACTCGGGAAAATGCCGTACCCTGACGGCGAGCGAAGCCGAAACCCGGGCTGCCGCGGGCGAGGGCTTCGCCGTGCGTTTAGCGGTGCCCGACACGCCCCTGCGCTTCCACGACATCGTGCGCGGCGATGTGGAGTTCTTGAGCGATGCAGTGGGCGACTTTATCCTGGTTCGCTCTTCCGGGGTTCCGGTTTACAACTACGTGGTCACCATCGACGATGCACTCATGCAAATCACCCATGTCATCCGGGGCGACGACCACATCTCCAACACTCCCCGGCAGGTAGCCATTTACCAGGCCTTCGGTTGGCGTCTGCCGCATTTTGCCCACCTTTCGACCATCCTGGGCAGCGATCGCGAGCGCCTCTCGAAACGTCATGGCGCGACCTCGGTGGCCAGCTTCCGGGAGATGGGAATTCTGCCCCAGGCGCTGGCCAACTATCTCGCCCTGCTCGGCTGGGGCGCCGAGGGTGGAACCCGCGAGACCTTCACCCGCGAAGAGCTGATAGCGGAGTTCAAGCTGGAAAGGGTAACGCCCTCACCCGCAGTCTTCGATTGGGACAAGCTGCACTGGCTTAACCGGCACGTTATCAAGCAAACTCCAATGCCGGAGCTGAGGACTCTCTCCTGGCCCTATTTCGTGGCGCTGAACCGGCTGCCGTCTCTGGCCACGCCGGTCATCGAAGACTGGTTTGACCGGGTATTGGAGCTGTTTCTCCCCGCCGTGGACCAGCTCCAACAGCTGCCGGAAAAAGCCGCTGTACTTTGGAGCCCAGCGCCGGTGGCCCAGGAAGACGCAGTCCTCCTTACCTCCGAAGCAGGAGAACGCGTAGTACGCGCCTTTGCCGCAAAGATCCTGGCTGAACCGGGCGCTTTGACGGCGCAGCGCTTCAAGGAGCTTATGAACGAGGTGAAGGCCGAGACCGGCGTCAAGGGAAAAGACCTCTTCCACCCCGTACGCATCATTCTGACCGGTGCCCACTCCGGCCCGGAGTTCGACAAGCTGATTCCTCTGGTCGAAGACGGCAGCAAGCTCGATTTGCCGGCCCACGTGTCCAGCGTGCGAGAGCGTGTAGAAGCCTTTATCGCCTCCAGCGTCGGCAGTTAATGATCGATTCCACCTTTGCTCACGCCTGGCAGGCGGAGGTCCTCGCCGCCCGGCCCTTGATCCTGCCCGGGCGGCAATTCGTCTACCCGGCGCAGGTAGAAGAGGTGGAGCGAGGAGCCCTCGAAGTCATGATCCGCCCGCCTAACAACACGGGGCAATTCCTCGCCACCTGCGCCCTGGGTTTTGCCGCGGCCGGGGTACCCACTGGGGTTTGGGCTTGCCCTGATCCGGCATGGATTTGCGTCGCTGCGGGCGGCTACGCTTACCTCATCGACACCTGTGATCCAGCACGCTGGGAGCAGGTAGAGTACCGGCCGGTCACCGAAATCCGGGCTTTGGCAGAGCCGGATCTCCTGCTATTTGCCGGTTTTCATTCGCTGCTCGCCTGGGGCCGGGGAGGGAAGGCCTGGCAAACGAGCCGGCTTAGTTGGGATGGTTTGCGCATCACCTCTGTCCGTGGCGCGACCCTCTTCGGCCTGGGTTGGGAGATGAGAACGGATAGGGAAATGGAGTTCGAGGTTAACCTCCAGACCGGCGAGCACAAGGGCGGAGCCTACCTGCCGTAGAAGCTCAAACCCGCGTCGCCTTGCTCCAGCACACGGTAGCGCTGCAGTGGCCCGTAGCTCTCAGGCAGGGGGGGATGCATTTTGCGCCCGTGTTCGGCGATCACGATGCCGCTGGGCGTCAACAGGGAATCCGCCTGCTGGCCGATGGTGGCTAAGGTATGTTCGTAAGCATCCGCCGCCGCGTACGGCGGATCCAGAAAGATGATCGTACAGCGCTCTCCAGGGCGGGATTCGGAAAGCCTACGCAACGCGCTGGAGACGGTGCCGGACTCAATCTTGAAGCCGGAGCGAATCTCAAGCGCAGCAAGGTTTTCCCGAATTGCCGACACGGCTGGAGCAGCGTTGTCCGCGAAGTAAACCAGGCGTGCCCCGCGGCTCAGAGCCTCGATGCCCACTGCTCCGGAACCAGCGTAAAGGTCGGCGAAGACGGAGCCCTCGATGCGTGGGGCCAGAACATTAAAGAGTGTCTCGCGCAGGCGATCGCTGGTGGGCCGGGTGGCCAGCCCGCGGGGCGCGATTAGCCGCCGCGAACGGTATGTGCCCCCAATGACTCGCATGTCAGCCCACCCGCACCGGAATTGATGGTAACTGAATCCCCTGCTGCGCCCACAGGCTAAGGCTCTACAATGCAGGTAGTAGCAAACCAGCGCGAAGGACGAATGCAATGCGTGGATGGTCGTTCCCTCTAGGACGATGGATGGGTGTCGAGTTGCGCATTCACACCTTCTTCATCCTGCTGCTTGGCATCTGTATGGCCTACACCGAGAGCGCACACCTCTCCGTGTTTCGCGGCATTGGTCTGTGGCTTGTCCTGCTGGGCACGGTGGGGGTGCGCGAAGTGGCGCGCATGATCGTGGCGGCCTACCACGGTTTGCAACTGAGAAATATTCTGCTTTTGCCCATTGGTGGCCTGGTGGCTTACGCCAACGCAGAGAGCGCGGAGAACGCCGGCGCCCCCAAAATACAGTGGCGCATGGCTCTCACCGGCCCGCTGGCAAACCTGAGCTTTGCTCTCGTGGTCGCCATGCTGGTGCTCGGTATGTCGCCCACGCTCAACCTATTGGATCGGCCCTGGATCACGCCCGCGCACCTGATCCGCAGCATCGTGTGGCTCAATGTGTTTCTCGGGGTGTTGAATCTACTGCCTGCCTATCCCCTGGATGGCGGCAGAGTGGTGCGCGGAGGCGTGTCACGGACGCAGGGCAGGGCGCAGGGATCGCGCGTAGCCACCGGTCTGGGCCAGATCCTTGCCATGACAGCCATCATCGCCGGCCTGGTGCTGATGAATGCATGGCTGCTGATGGCGGGATTTTTTATTCTCATCGGCGCTCAGCTTGAAGATCAGGGCGTGCTCTTCCAGAGCGTGGTGGATACCGTCAACATGCAGGACATTATGCTCACCGAGTTCTCCATGCTGGCGCCCTCGGACACGTTGGAAGATGCGCTGCACAAGTCGATTCACAGCCTGCAGGACGACTTCCCCGTGGTGCGCGGCGACAGCCTGGTGGGTATCATCTCCCGCCAGAGCATTCTTTCCGCGCTGCGCAGCGAGGGCAACGGCTATGTGCAAGCGGTGATGTCGCGCAGCTTCCACGTGGCTCAACCGGAGGACTCGTTGGGCACGACGATCAGCCGCTTTGCCGGCCGCGGACTATCTCTGGTGCCGGTGACCGAAGGCGAACGCATTGTCGGCATTGTGACCCTGCAGAACCTGATGCACTCCATGAGCCTGCTGGCGGAGAGCCGGAAACTTCGTCGCCAGAGCCAGGAATAATCGTTGTCCCCTGAACCAGGGCTGGCGCCGGGGCTATATCTGGTCGCCACGCCGATCGGCAATCTTGAAGACATCACTCTTCGTGCGCTCCGGGTATTGAAGGAGGTCGACCGCATTGCCTGCGAGGACACCCGCCAGACGCAGAAGCTGTTAAATCACTTTGCCATCTCCACTTCGACCATCAGCTACCACGAGCACAACGAGCAATCGCGCACGCTGGAGCTGATAGCCCTCTTGCAGCAGGGAGGCCGGGTCGCAGTGGTTAGCGATGCGGGTACGCCGGCCTTCTCTGATCCGGGATTGGACCTGGTGCGCGCGGCGGTGGCGGCAGGCATCCCTGTCATTCCTATCCCCGGAGCCAATGCTGCGCTTACTGCGCTGATCGCCTCCGGCCTGGATACGAATCGCTTCTTCTACGCAGGATTTCTGGCGGCCAAGCCAGGCACGCGGCGGACGGAGCTGGAAACTTTGGCCGCTCGCACGGCTGGCCTCACACTGGTCGTCTATGAGGCTCCGCACCGCATTCTGGAGACACTGGCGGACGTGGAGGTGGTGTGGGGAGAGTCAGCGCACGTGGTGGTAGCCCGCGAGCTGACAAAGCTCCATGAGGAGTTTTTGCGCGGGACGGTCAAGGAAGTCCGTTTGGAGCTGGCGGCCCGCGAGCGTATACGGGGCGAGATCGTGCTCTTGATCGACGCCGCTGCTGTAACCCTGCCCGTCAATGCGGGCGGCAGTGTAGCGCTGCAGGTGACACAGTTGATGGAGGCCGAGGGTTTGGACGAGAAAGACGCTCTCAAGCGAGTGGCGCGGGAGCGAGGTGTCTCTAAGAGCGAGGTCTATCGCGAACTTCAACGAGAGCGCTCCAAAAGATAGCGTATGCCCCAGAGTTCCACTCGCCCTCAAGACCGTACAAACCCGAGAAATTAGCTATTCTTCGGAGGCAATTCCCAGGCCGGCACGGGGCGTTGGGCGAGCGGCAGGTCGCGGCCTTTGACGCGGTCGTACAGGTAGCTATCGCTGGTCGTGCCCAGGGACTCGTTGTACAGGCTCGGCTCGCCGACGACCTGCCGCAACTCCTCGGCAAAGCGGTGCACCGCCTGCAGGGAGTCTGCGGTTGCCGGAACCTCAAGGCGGCTGGTCTTCCAGAATTTCTGATGCCCACGGTCGAGCAGCGTGGCCACTTCTCCGCCCACCAGGAAGCCTGGACGGTGCACCCACGCCACATCCACGTGGGGAAGCTTATTGTCCCCAGCGGCAGCTTGGGCCAGGATCGCCCCGGCGCCATATTTCCGCACCAGAATCTGGTTTGCGACCCCGGGCGCCTGTTGAACATCAAACCCTAATGTGCGCAGGGTGGTCAGAACTTGGTCGAAACTAAGGAAGTGCACTTTTGTTCGCATGGTTTACGACCGACTGTGAATTGCCTCAATTTTCGAGTGGACGCTACACTAAGGTATTCACTCTAACTTTAACTTTCGCACACTCCCGCTCCTGGCTGCAACGAGCGGAGACCAATGGAAGCAAGGACTGTGAACGGGGAAAATGCCAACTGACGTGCAAACTGAAGTGAGTTCCACGCCCCAGACCCTGGGCATGAGCATCCTGGAACGGATCGGGAATACTCCGCTCCTGCGTCTCGATCGTCTGACGGCGCATCTGCCCCGGATCACCTTGCTGGGCAAGGCCGAATGGGCGAACCCCGGCGGATCGGTCAAGGACCGCGCAGCCTCATCCATTGTGGCCGCGGCCAACGCCAAGGGGTTGCTGGCAGGAAAGCATCTGCTGGATGCGACCAGCGGGAACACCGGCATCGCCTATGCCATGCTGGGTGCAGCCAGCGGCTTTGGGGTTACCCTGTGCATGCCGTCGAATGTTTCCCCCGAGCGGAAGCGGATTCTCGCCGCTTACGGGGCGAACATAGTCTGGACTGATCCTGCGGATGGGTCCGATGGCGCAATTTTGAAGGCGCGCGAGCTGGCACAGGATAAAAGCCGGTACTATTACGCTGACCAATACGGCAATGAGGCCAATTGGAAGGCGCATTATCACGGTACGGCTAACGAGATCTGGCAGCAGACCGAGGGACAGATTACGCATTTCCTCGCCGGGCTGGGCACCAGCGGCACGTTCATGGGGGTCACCCGCCGCCTCAAGGAACTCAATCCGTCGATCGAATGTATTGCCATGCAGCCTGATTCACCGTTTCATGGGCTGGAAGGCTTGAAGTACATGCCCACCGCGATCGTGCCTCCTATCTACGATGCCAACCTGGCAGACCGCCATGTGCAGCAGTCAACCGAAGGGGCTTACGAGATGGCCAAGCATCTGGGCAAGACGGAGGGTTTGCTATTGGGCATCTCGGCTGCGGCGGCAGTGGCAGCAAGTCTCAAGGTGGGGGAAGAAGTATCGCGCGCAGGCAAAGACGCCGTTATCGTCACCATCCTGTGCGATTCGGCCGACAAGTATCTGAGTGAGCGGTTTTGGGAGCAATGATGAGCAGTACGACTGAGAGTGTTGAGCAGCAGAAGAAGCTGACGCTCCGTATCAGCGATACGGTGTACGCCGAGCTGCGTCAACACGGTGAAGAGACCTATCCCCATGAGTGTTGCGGTGTGCTCCTCGGTCACGCCCTCGACGGAGTCAACGAGGTGGAGGCGGCCGTACGCGCAGGCAATACGCGCACCGATTCCGCCCATAACCGCTATCACATAGCGCCCCAGGAACTGGTCAGCATTCAACGCCAGGCTCGGGAGCGTGGTCTGGACATCGTCGGCTTCTACCACTCCCATCCCGATCATCCTGCGCGTTGGTCGCAGACCGATTTCAACGAAGCCCACTGGCTGGGCTGCTCCTACGTGATTACCAGCGTCGAAAAGGGAGCCGCGGTGCAGACCAACTCATTTCTTCTGGCCGGTACGAGCGAGGATGACAAGCGGTTTGAAGATGAGGCAGTTCTGCGTGTGGCCCGAACGCTGTTGACCGCCGGCCCCATTCCCATCTTGGGCACAGTGTGAGGCCATGGCCCCCTGCGCCGTCAGCCGCCTATCAAAGAGATAAGAAAGAGAGTTGAACGAGTGAAGATTCACATCCCAACCCCCCTTCGTCAGTTCGCCGCCAAGCAGGCCACGGTGACCGTTTCGGCCGCGACCGTGGGCCAGGCGCTGGATGAACTCACCAGCACCCATCCGGAACTGAAGAAGCATCTGTACTCGGAAGAAGGCAAGCTGCGCGCCTTCGTGAACATTTATCTCAACGACGAGGACATTCGCTACCTGAGCGACAAGGAAAACACGGCGGTCAAGGAGAGCGACAGCCTGTCGATAATTCCTTCCATTGCGGGCGGATCCGGCGCTGTGGACAGATAAGAAAATCGCTTTTTGAACAGGCGTGCGGCGCACGCCGAAAGAGGATCAGGAATGGCGACACTCGCCGAAACACCTACGACGG
Source organism: uncultured Acidobacteriaceae bacterium (assembly GCA_963721125.1). Lineage (GTDB taxonomy): Bacteria > Acidobacteriota > Terriglobia > Terriglobales > Acidobacteriaceae > PALSA-350. The sequence continues at coordinate 385,258 of CAVRHZ010000004.1, forward strand.
CATTGCCGTCGCTCAGCAATGATGAAATCGCGCGCTACTCCCGCCACCTGCTCTTGCCCGAGGTCGGCATGGAGGGGCAGCAGAAACTCAAAGCAGCCAAGGTGCTCTGCGTGGGTACAGGCGGCCTGGGTTCGCCCTTGGCCTTCTACCTCGCCGCGGCGGGCATTGGGACGCTGGGACTGGTCGACTTCGACGTAGTCGACTCGAGCAATCTGCAGCGGCAGATCATTCACAGCACCAAGGACGTGGGCCGGCTGAAGCTGGACTCGGCCGAAGAGAAGCTGAAGGCCCTGAATCCATACATGAAGATCGTGAAGTTCAACACCATGCTGTTGAGCGAAAACGCCATGGAGATCTTCAAGGATTTTGATATCGTGGCCGACGGCACGGATAACTTCCCCACCCGCTACCTGGTGAACGATGCCTGCGTGTTGAGCGGAAAGCCCAATGTTTACGGCTCGATTTTCCGCTTCGAAGGGCAGGCCAGCGTCTTTGCCACGAAGCAGGGCCCCTGCTACCGTTGCCTCTATCCCGAGCCGCCGCCGCCTGGCTTGGTTCCTTCCTGCGCGGAAGGCGGAGTGCTTGGCATCCTGCCCGGGTTGGTTGGCGTGATCCAGGCAACCGAGGTCATCAAGCTGATCCTGGGCCAGGGCGAGCCGCTGATCGGGCGCCTGCTGCTGGTGGATTCGCTTGAACATGCGCTTCCGCGAGCTCAAGCTGCGCAAGAACCCGGATTGCCCGGTATGCGGCACGCATCCGACTGTGACCAAGCTGATCGACTACGAGCAGTTTTGCGGCATCCAGCCGGCGCCCGCGGCCGACGCGCCGCTGGTCAACGGCATCGAGCAGATTTCGGTGACCACGTTCAAGCAGCAGCGCGATGCGGGCAAAGATTACTTTCTGCTCGATGTGCGCGAACCGCATGAATTCAAAATCGCGGAGATCGGCGGGTATCTCATTCCTCTGGGCGACCTGCAGAAACGCGTGGGCGAGCTGGATAAGAGCCGGGAGATCGTGGCCCACTGCAAGATGGGTGGCCGCAGCCAGAAAGCGGCGGAGTTCCTGCAGCAGGCCGGCTTCAAGGTCAAGAACCTGGCCGGCGGAATTCAGGCCTGGAGCGAGCAGATCGATCCCCGCGTACCCAAGTACTAGTAGGAATTCTAACCGAACATCCCGAAGCCGCTCTGACGCGGCTTCGGGATTTCTTTTTGCCCGAGGGCCTGGGCCGTCGGTATACTCCGGGGGTTTGCATTTTGCACTTTTTTCTGTCGTGCTGCGCAGCTGCCTGGCATCGGCAGGGAGCCCGCATGGACCTGGTTATCATCCGAGTACTATTCATCCTTGTTCTTACCGCGGCCTGTTTTTTCCTCCGCCCCTTTGGCTTGCAGCCCTGGGCTGCGGCTGTCCTGGGCGCCGTTGCCGCCGCGGCTGTCATCGTCTTTGAGCTGCGCGTTCGCGCGTTGAGCATCAAGCGGCTTCTGGGCGCGGTTTTGGGCAGCGTACTGGGCATCGCAGGCGCGGCGCTGTTCGGCATGGTGCTGGCCGGAAGCCTGCCGCCAGGGGGAACCCGGGCCTTGCTGCAGCTTTTTGTGCTCATGCTTATGTCGTACATAGGGCTGATGGTGGGCGCCAGCAAGGGGGACCTGCTGAACTTTACCGGAGGGCTTGGCAGAGCTCTTTGCCGGCGAGCGAGCTGGGCGGCAAGCGCAACCTCAAGATCCTTGACACCAGCGCTATTATCGATGGCCGCATAGCGGACGTGGTGGAGACCGGCTTTCTGGAAGGAACGCTGGTGGTTCCAGAGTTCGTGCTGCGCGAGCTGCAGATCGTAGCCGATTCATCCGACGGCTCTCGGCGGCAGCGGGGCCGGCGTGGGCTGGATATTCTGCAAAAGATGCAGTCCCATCCTTTGCTCGGGGTTCAAATCGTCGAGGATGACTTTCCCCAGGTGCGCGAGGTCGACCTGAAGCTGATTGAGCTGGCCAAGAAGATGGCTGCTCCCATCCTGACCAACGACTTCAACCTCAGTAAGGTGGCCCAACTGCACCAGGTGCGGGTGCTCAATCTGAACGATCTCGCCAACTCATTGAAGCCACTGGTATTGCCGGGCGAAAAGATGAACGTCGTGGTGCTCAAAGAAGGCAAGGAATACAACCAGGGAGTCGGTTACCTGGATGACGGAACGATGGTGGTGGTGGACCACGCCCGGCGCATGATAGGCCGCGCCGTCGAAATCACGGTTACCAGCGTGTTGCAGACCGCATCGGGCAAGATGATCTTTGGCAAGCTTGAGGATGGTGCCCTCAAACCGGAGCAGGTCCGGAGCATCAGTGAGCTCTCCAGCTAAAACAGTGTCAACCTGAACCGAGGCCACCTGCATCCCTTAAAGTAGGCGGCTTCCGGGGGCTTAATTTCGGTTAAATTCCGGGAACCGGCGCGGAATACACAGAAACAGATTTGACAGGCTTAATCCGGCGGGTACAATCTTGCCCAGAAGAACTAGGTTACACACTCAAACCTCCCAGATGGACACCACCTGCAAACACCCAAAGGTCCGCGTAGTAGCGCGGGAAGAGGACGTTGAATACGTCGAGTGTCTGGATTGTGGCCAGGTATTCGACTCCAACGAGTTCCGAGACATGGAAATCGAGGAAGAAGTGCTTCAGGATCCAGACGAAGACTAATTGGCGATTCCCGTCCGCTGCCGGCCATTCTCCCAGGGGATGTTGCCCTCGCGCTCTTGCGCCCCGAAGTTAACTTTTCAGGCTCCGTAAATATTGGTGTTTACGAAGCGATTGCGGAATTTGCCCGCGGGGTCGTAATGCGCCAAGAGCCCCTTGTAGCTCGACAATTGGGGGTAGAGGGGTTCTATCTGCGAGGGGGGCATGGTGAACAGCTTGCCCCAGTGGGGGCGGGCATGGAAGGGGGCCAATTTCTCCTCGATCAGCGGCAGCACATTCTTGACCGCCGGCCACTCCGGTTTCCAGGTGAAATGAATGGCCATGGAAGGCCGTTGGTAAGCCGTGCTCATCCAAAGGTCGTCGCGCTCGACGGTCCGCAATTCCGAGATAAACAGATGGGGAGTCACATGGTCGCGAAGCTGTTCGACCGCCAGAATGGCTTCGTATCCCCGCTCCCGGGGGATCAGATACTCAGACTGCAATTCAGCTCCGCTGCTGGGGGTGAAGTTTATGCGGAAGTGGGGCAGCCGTTCATACCACGGACCAGGGACGCCCAGTTGCTCGGTACAACTCTCCGCCGAGTGTCCGGGCAAAGGGTGGAGTTTTCTGGTGGCCCGCGTCGCCCCCAGTAATTCCGGGGCGAACTCAGGTGCCTTGCCCCCCTTCAACCCGCCGTTTCACCCATACCTGGCCGATCCTGTGATTCTGCCAGTCGGTGAAGAGGCTGACGCTGTAACCGCCGGCGAAGACTTCCTCCAGGTGGTGCTTCAGTTGATCCATGGACAGGTTCTCGTAAACCACCTGGCTGACCTGAAACGTCGGTTGTACCTCCAGTGTCACCTTGGTGACTATGCCGATCGCGCCCAGGTTTACGGCTGCCCCATGGAACCGTTCGCCATCCTGCTTTCGGGAGAGAACCACCACCTTACCATCCGCCGTGACCACCTCCAGCCCGGTGACAGCCGTGGCCAGGTTGCCATTCTTGTTACCCGAGCCGTGGGTCGCCGTAGCTATGGCTCCGGCGACGGAAATCTGGGGTAGCGAGGCCAGGTTGGGCAGCGCGTATCCCTGACTTTCAAGATACGGAGCCAGTTGGCTATAGGTGACGCCTGCTCCGACGGTGACGGTGCTCTCCTTGCGATTGAGGTCTATCTGGTTCAGGTGGGTCAGGGAGATCTGATTCTCCGTGCTATCGGCAATCCCGTTGAAGGAGTGGCGCGCCCCCAGTGCCCTGAGCTTGCTGCAGCTCTTCACCACCTGCTGCACTTCCTCCACGGTTTGCGGCTGGTGCAGGTGGTCGGTGCTATAGGTGTAATTTCCCGACCAATTGGTGCGCCCGGCCGTTTGCCCGCCCTGGGCCAACGGCGACAGCATGCTGCCGGCAAGGAAGGCGCCCGATGTTTTCAAAAACTCTCTCTTATCCATAGATATGTCCCCAGAACCCTTCACCCGGCAAATGCCACAGGAAGAGCCGCACTTGACCTCTGGGAAGGATACAGCAGGAGGAGAAAGGCGCCTCGCGGTTGCTCCGTACCTCCATGCAGCCGGACTTTGAATCGGCACAAGAGATCAATGACTACGCCAGCGAATATTGAGTCCAGGTCTCTGCGGAGTAACTGCAGCATCCACGCGAACAACCGCAAGTAATCTGCCGGAAAGATATCCTTTGGTCCCGCGAATGCTACGAATCAGCTCACTAACTCCCCCGTACGAGTAATAACAATGTGCCAAAACGGACGGTATTCTCCAGCAGTTGTTAGAAAACCAACAGGTCTGTTACCGCAGGTGCGGTCGCAGGACAAGGCAACGTATTACCGCCTGCGTTGCCATGCGTTCGTTTTCTGAAGCTCTACGCTTGCGCACTGAGAGCACTTACTAATTGGAGTTTCGACACCCATGATTCAGCCCACCATTTTTGCACCCAGGTGCAGTGTGACTTCCAGACGGGTATCTCGTGGCCGATGGATGCCAGTGTTGTTAAGCGCTTTGGCATTGGCGGCGGGTGGGCCCGCTGCATGGGCCTCCGCGGCAACTACGACCTCCCTGTTCACTACTCCTGAAAGCCCGTCAAGCGGCGCCGTCATCACCATGACAGCCCAGGTTTCAGCCACGGAGTTCACTGTTGCCGGCGGAACTGTGACCTTTACTGATACCTATAACAGCGTCACTGAAGTGCTGGGTACAGTCCAGGTTCAATCGACCAACGGGAATCCTGGTACCGCGATTCTCGAGGTTGAAGTCGGCGGGGTAGGGGTCCATCAATTCAGCGCCAACTATGGCGGCACGGCAGTATTTGCAACCAGTTCGTCCTCTCCGCAATCAGTCACTTTTGCCGGCCCCTATTTGTCGGCAACTGCGTTGGCCAGCACGGGCGCCTCACCCAATGCAACGCTTACCGGAACCGTATCCGCATTCGGCCCGGTAACTCCCACGGGCAGTGTCACCTTCACCGATACAACCACGAACTTCGTTTTAGGCACGGGCACGCTCAACCCGGCTTCGTTGCAAAACGGTTTTACCCCCTACACCCTTTACCCCGTAGCCAATATGAACAACGGCCAAACCGGCAGTACGATCGGCCCGGCGATTGGCGACTTCAATGGTGATGGGCGCCCCGATTATGCAGTTCCCACCAACACCGGCCCCATAGTCATTCTGTTGGGCGCTGCGAACGGCACCTTCACCAACGGCACGACGATTAACACCACCTCTCCCTTCGAGCCGACTTCCGTAGTCGTGGGAGACTTTAACGGCGACGGTAAGCAGGATCTTGCTGTGCTCAGCGCCGCCGGCATAGGCTCGGTCAACATCTACCTCGGCAATGGAAACGGAACTTTCCAGACGGCCAAGAACTACCCGGTAGCAGCGTCTACTTCACAATCGAGACTGCTCGCCGTCGGTGACTTCAATTCCGATGGTATTCAGGATCTGGTGGCCACAAATTACGGCCTGAATAACGTCGCGATTCTGCTGGGCGTTGGTGATGGGTCATTTCAAGCGCCAGTCTATTATCCGGTTGAGAATAATCCGTGGAATGTTGTGGTGGGTGATCTCAACAAAGATGGCTTTCTCGATCTGGCTGTATCCGCGGATGGCGGCAGTTATGTCGCCATCTTGCAGGGCAATGGCGACGGTACCTTCAAGCCCTTTACCACCGCCTACACGGGAGCTAGCCAGGTAGGTTCAGTAGCCATCGGCGACTTCAACGGCGATGGATATCCGGACCTGGCCACCACCAGTGCTCCTGATAATTCGATTTATATTCTGATTAACAAAGCTACGGCGACCCCCAGCTTCCAGGCTCCAGTGCCCCTGGTGCAGAACGACGGCACGCCGGCCACCGGCCCCTATTACCTGACCATCGGAGATTTCAATCGCGACGGCAAGCTCGACATCATCTCGGCCAATAACGGCAATGCCACGGTAGGCGTCCTGCTGGGCACGGGCACAGGTACATTTGGCGCGACGACCTACTATCCAGTCGGCAGCGGCGACATCTTTGCCAATGTGGGAGACATCAACGGTGATGATCGCGTGGATATCACCGCGGTCACTGCCGGCGGCCTCGCCGTGCTGCTATCGGGTCAGACAGAAACGGCTTCCATTTCCAACGTCGCCTTCTTTGGATGCGGTACGCAATCTGTCACTGCAACTTACGGCGGGGATGGGAACTACGGGACCAGTACTTCATCGGCTTCGACCTTCACCCCCTCGAAGCAGACGACTGCTCTGGGTCTCAGCGTCAACCCGGTGAATGGCGCGGTAGGCCAACAGGTCACCCTGGTGGCGACGCTCGCTCCCTACAACTACGGTACGACCACAACCAATGGAGAGAACGTCACCTTTACCAATAACGGGACGGTTATCGGCACCGCGCCCCTGGCAAGCGGAGTGGCAACGTTCGTATATACACCACCCGGCGGCGCCGACAGCTACCAGGCGGCTTATGCAACGGACTGTGCCTTCAGTGCCAGCACCAGCCCCAAGGTAGCCGGTACGACCTTGTTAGCCTCAGATCTCGAGTGGGCGACGCCCGCACCAATTACCTACGGCACTCCGTTGAGCGCCACACAGTTGAATGCGACAGATAATCATCGCGGAACCTTCGTTTATACTCCGGCCGCCGGCACGGTTCTTAATGCTGGAACAAATACTCTCTCGGTAACCTTCACTCCGCACAACACGGCATATGCAGTGGAAACGGCGACGGTACAGCTCACCGTGACCAAGGATCCGAGCGTCATTACCTGGCCGACACCCACACCCATCACCTATGGAACAGCACTGAGCGGCTTCCAGCTGGATGCCACATCGTCATCCGGCACCGTCTCGGTTCCGCTTTCCGGCGCCTACAACGTCAACGGTATCTATACTCCAGGCTCGAAATACAACACGGGCGGGTTTGATAACGACGGGTACTCCTACTCCACGACTACGATCGGCTCGACTATCGTTTGGAACGGCCTGACCTTCAACATCGGTCCGCCCAATGCGCCAGACGCCGTCGCCAACAAGACGATTACCCTGCCGGCGGGACAATATACGAACCTGTTTATGCTGGGGGCGATGGTCAATAACATCGGAGCGAGTCAGCAGTTCACCGTGACTTATACCGATAACACGACTACCCAGGTGACCCAGAATATGAGCGACTGGGTCTATGCGGATGGGTGGCCGGGCGAGTCTGTTGTCAATTGCAATTTTGATCGGAACTTCGACGACGGCACGACGCAAGCGGATTCAGTGTGCGTCTATGGATACCAAATACCCCTGAACGCGTCCAAAACCGTGCAAAGCATCACCCTGCCGAATACGCGGAACATTGTGTTCCTATCCATGGATCTCACCACGGCTGCGATTCCGGGAACGTTTGTCTACAATCCTCCAGCCGGTACGATCGAACCGGTCGGTACAGATACACTGTCGGTCACCTTTACTCCAACCGACACGACTGATTATTCCCCGTCCACGGCCACCGTGCAGTTGGTGGTCGACACGCCCAACAACCCGATCGAAACCCCGACAATCCAGTGGCCAACACCGGCGCCCATCAGCTACGGAACGCCGTTGAGCTCCACCCAACTGGATGCGGTAGCTACAGCACCGTCACGACCCACGCCCGTAACGCCTCAAAGTCAATTACAGGTGCTTTCGACTTCCACCGACGGTACCGGCTATTTGTTGTCGGGCTTCGACGGCGCCGGCAATACATATTCCTATAACAAGCTGGGCAATGGCTCGGTCGTTTATCAGGGAACAACGTTTACCCTCGGGCAGCCAACTGTTCCCAACGCCATGACCAATGGAGCGGTCTACACACTCCCGGCGCCGGGCAACTATTCTTCTGTCTACTTGCTTGGGGCCGCAACTACGACCGGGCAGACCAATGAGCCCTTCATCCTCACCTATTCCACCGGGGCCCCGGTCACGCAGACCGTGAACATGAGCTCATGGAGCGCATCGGCAGGTTATGCGGGCGAAACGATTGTCGCTACCACGCCCTACGCAAACACGCAAGGTGGCGGCGAAAACTCGGGAACCTATGATCTTTACGGTTATCAAATTCCTGCCGATCCGACCAAAACGCTGTTGAGTGTCACTCTCCCGAGTACGCGAAATGTAGTGATCATGGCGCTCGGCTTCGGCACCAATACTCCGGCGGTCGTACCAGGTACTTACGTCTACACTCCGCCTGCAACCACCGTGCTGCCGGTCGGGACTAATCCGCTGTCGGTAACCTTCACTCCAAGCAACCCGGCGGCTTATACAACAGTGTCGGCGACCAATTCGATTCTGGTGACGCAGGCGACGCCGATCCTCAACTGGCCAACCCCGGCTGCGATCCCGCAAGGTACTGCTCTGACCGGTATCCAGCTCGATGCCACGGCCACGTTCCAGGGCGCCACTCTTCCCGGGAGCTTTAACTACACCGTGTTACCGGCCAATACGCCGGCGATGAATGCGGTACTGGCAGCCGGAACATGGACCTTGCAGGTGGTCTTTACGCCGGCCAATACCACCGACTTCACCACCGCGACGGCAACGGTGCAGATCGTGGTTGGTACGACAGGTTCGACCGGGATCAGCGGATCGGCCTTGTTCCCCAGCGGCGACTGCTGCTTCTTCAGTCAGCCAACTCCTTATGCCATAACGGTGTCAGGATCTACCGCAGCTCCAACCGGAACCGTCAATGTGGTCTTCAATGGTCAGACGCTCGCGAGCGGTCCGCTCGTACCCGGATCGGGTGCGACTTCAAGCGCGACCCTGAACGTAATCAGTAGTTACTTCGTTCCTGGTAACAACACCGTGACGCTGAACTACCTGGGTGACGACAACTACGTCCCCAACAGCAGCTCGGCAGTGATTCCCTTACGCAATCCGGCGATCGGGGCACAGCCTGCGGCTGTAGGCGGTGGGAGCAGTACGATTCAGGTGCCCTATGCCTTCCCTGTGGCAGGAGCCATGACCTTCAACTTCAACCCTGCAGGCGGAGGAATCACTGACTTCAGCAACACGGGTGCGAGCACCTGCGTCTCCGGAGCACAGGAGCCTGCGGGCACGGTTTGCATCTTGAGCGTTGCATTCAAACCTGGCTTGCCTGGCATTCGCAAAGGAGTGGTGCAGGTCAACTTCACTCCCTCCGCAGGGCCGGCCGAACCTATCCTCTACCTGTTCCTCTCCGGGTTGGGATCGGCTCCGCAGATTGCGCTGGCCAGCGCGACGCAGCAGGTATTGAACGCTAACTTCAACCAGCCGCAGAGCTTGACCTTTAACCCGACGGATCTCACCAACTCCACTCTGTATGTGGCCAACAGCAATGCGGCGCAGATTGATACGCTACCCTCATCGGGTGGAGCGTTGACACAGTGGAACGCCGCTAACACCAAGAACCTGGTTTATCCCAGCGACCTGACCTTTGACGCCTTCGGTAACCTCATCGTCTCCGATGCCAACGCAGCGATGGTAGTCAGCTTCAATCCTGCATTGGCCGAATCGACGGTGAACACGGGGACCTATACGCTCGGTCTTCCCACTGCGGCTCGGCTCGACTTCGGTGGCAACATCTACATTGCCGATGCCGGCAGCACGCCGCGGATCATCGAGGTTCCCGGGGAGACGTATGCATCGTATACGCCCAGCCTGCTGAACCTCGGCAGCCAGAGCGTGAGCTTCCCGCAGGCGCTTGCCGTCGATAACACCGGCGCCAACCTTTATGTTGGTGACGGAAACCTCAACCAGATCCTGCAGGTCGGTCTCAGCGGAACAGGTGCTACGCCGGTTGCGATTGCGCCCTGCGATGCCACCGTTACTACATGCGCGATCAACTCGCCTGCAGGTATCGCGTTTGACCCCTACGGGGATATGTTCATCACCGATAGCGATCAACGCGTCCTCATGGTGCCGAGCAACCATTCGGCCAGCGCCCCCACCACCCAGGTACCGCTGACGGGGCTCAACAACCCCACAGGCATCACCCTGGATGGTTCGGGCAACATCTATGTGAGCGACCTGAACACCAACGTCACCAAGTTGTTGGTGAACACCGGCGCACTCAAACTAACGACTCTGGGTTCCTCAGTGACCACGAAGCTGACGAACACGGGCAACCTGAACCTGACCATCTCGGCGCTGACGTTCGCGAATGGATCGTCCAGCGCCTTCACGCAAACCAACACCTGCAGTGGGTCGATTGCGCCGGGCGGTAGTTGCACTATCACCGTCACCTACTCTCAGTCCGGGCCCGCAACTGACACACTGACGATTACGAGCAATGCGTTCTCTGCTACCGGGGTCACGATTAACCTCACCCACAACTAGCCACGACACAAACAGCTTTATCAAGCAAACGGGCCGTGCTCTTATTGAGCACGGCCCGTTTCTGTTTGCGGATAGAGCTATTAAAAATGGCTGATCGACCGCTCTGTTGAGCTGACTCTATTGGACATGCCTGTCAGGGGACGTAGCCAAGAAGTTGCCACACCTGTGGCGCTCCCTGGCGAGCTGGGGCCCGACCGGATCACAACCCGGGCTGATTGACGTTATTGGGGCGCTACCCTGTAGAGACCTACGGGGGCGAACGCGTATTCTCTTGCGTTCTCCCGCGCAGGGACTAATTAGGCTTTAGCGTTGCCGGCGTTGAACCGCTCTTCCCCCCAACCGTTGCCGGATTGGTTACTGTGACCGTGTTACTTATGTTAAGTAGGGTAGCTACGAACTGGTTCGTCATGATGACTGATAAGTCGCTAACAGATTCTTATTCTGTACGAATTTAGAGGCCATTATTAAATCCCCCATAAGGGTAATAACAACGGGTCAAAAGGGGCGTTATTCTCCAGGCGCTGATCGAAATTGATGCGATCCCATTACCGCGGATTTAACTGCGATGAATGCTGCCTTGTTTGTCAAGCGTTTGTTTTCAGGGATTACGCTTGCGAACCTAAAACGTTAGTAATCGGAGCCTTGAAAAACCCATGAGCTACTCCCCCGTCCCTCCACTTAGACGCAGTGTGACCTCCAAACAGGTGCGATTTGGCCGATGGATGCCAGTGTTGTTAAGCGCTTTGGCGTTGATGACTGGTGGGCCCGCCGCATGGGCATCCGCGGCAACTACGACCTCCCTGTTCACTACTCCTGAAAGCCCGTCAAGCGGGACGGTTATCACCATGACGGCCCAGGTGTCGTCTACAGAAGTTACTGTCGCCGGCGGTACTGTGACCTTTACTGATACCTATAACAGCGTCACCGAAGTACTGGGTACCGTCCAGGTTCAATCGACCAACGGGAACCCTGGCATGGCGATTCTCGAGGTTGAGGTCGGCGGGGTCGGGGTGCATCAATTCGTCGCCAACTACGGCGGCACATCGGTCTTCGCGGCAAGTTCGTCCTCCCCGCAATCGGTGACATTTGCCGGTCCTTACCTGTCGACTACCGCGCTGACGAGCGTCGGTCCGGCGCCTAATACGACGCTTACCGGTACCGTATCCGCATTCGGCCCGGTAACCCCCACAGGAAGTGTCACCTTCACCGATACAACCTCAAATGTAGTTCTAGGCACGGGGACGCTCAACCCGGCTTCGTTGCAAAACGGGTTCACCCCCTACGTCCTGTATCCCATCGCCAATACGAATAACGGCCAAACTGGCAGTACGATCGGGCCCGCGATTGGCGACTTTAACGGGGATGGGCGGCCCGATTACGCAGTTCCCAGCAACACCGGTCCCGTAGTCATTCTGTTGGGCGCTGCCGACGGCACCTTCACCAACGGCACGACGATTAACACCACTTCTCCTTTCGAGCCGACTTCCGTAGTCGTGGGAGACTTTAACGGCGACGGTAAGCAGGATCTTGCTGTGCTCAGCGCCGCCGGCATAGGCTCGGTCAACATCTACCTGGGCAATGGAAACGGAACTTTCCAGGCGGCCAAGAACTATCCGGTAGCAGCGTCTACTTCAGAATCGAGACTGCTCGCCGTCGGCGACTTCAATCGAGATGGTATTCAGGATCTGGTGGCGACAAACTACGGCCTTAATAACGTCGCTGTTCTGCTGGGCGTTGGCGATGGATCTTTTCAAGCACCAGTCTATTACCCGGTTGAGAACAATCCCTGGAATGTCGTGGTGGGTGATCTCAACAAGGACGGCTTTCTCGACCTGGCAGTATCCGCGGACGGCGGCAGCTACGTTGCCATTCTTCAGGGCAATGGCGACGGCACTTTCAAGCCCTATACCACCGCCTACACCGGAGCCAGCCAGGTAGGTTCGGTGGCGATTGGCGACTTCAACGGCGATGGATACCCGGACCTGGCCACGACCAGTGCTCCTGACAATTCGATTTATATTCTGATCAATAAAGGTACGGCGACCCCCAGCTTTCAGGCTCCAGTGCCCCTGGTGCAGAACGACGGCACGCCGAACCCCGCACCCTACTACCTGACGATTGGAGATTTCAATCGCGACGGTAAACTGGACATCATCTCAGCCAACAAGGGCAATTCCACGGTAGGCGTCCTGCTGGGCACGGGTACAGGTACATTTGGCGCGGCGACCTACTATCCAGTCGACAGCGGCGACATCTTTGCCAACGTGGGAGACATCAACGGTGATGATCGCGTGGATATTACCGCGGTCACCGCCGGCGGCCTCGACGTGCTACTGTCGGGCCAGACAGAGACGGCTGCCATTTCCAAGGTCGCCTTTTTTGGATGCAGTACGCAATCCGTCACCGCCACCTACGGTGGGGATGGGAACTACGGGGCCAGCACCTCGGCGGCTTTGACCTTCACCCCGGTGAAGGAAACAACGGCTCTGGCTCTGACCGCCACCCCGGCTAATGGCGCAGTAGGGCAACAGGTCACCCTGGTGGCCACGCTCGCACCGTACAACTACGGTACGACCACGACCAATGGAGAGACCGTCACCTTTACGAATAATGGGACGGTTATCGGCACCGCACCACTGGCAGGCGGAGTGGCGACACTCGTATATACACCACCCGGCGGCGTGGACAGCTACCAGGCCACTTATGCCGGCGACTGCAGCTTCACTAACGCCTCCAGCAACAAGGTGGCCGGTACGACATTGCTAGCATCAGATCTCGAGTGGGCAACACCCGCACCAATCTCCTATGGCACCGCACTGAGCGCCACACAGTTGAACGCGACGGATAATAAGCGCGGAACCTTCGTCTATACTCCGGCCGCCGGCGCGATTCTTACTGCGGGGGTACACACTCTCTCGGTAACCTTTACTCCGCGTAACAACCTGTATGCAGTGGAGACGACGACGGTACAGCTCACCGTGCTCCAGGACCCGACGGTCATTATCTGGCCGACACCTACACCCATCACCTACGGTACGCCGTTGAGCAGCTTCCAATTGGATGCAACGGCCTCGACCGGCGTCGTACCGGTTCCGCTCGCCAGCTACTACAACGTAGACGGTATCTACTCACCTGGCTCCACATACGGCACAGGGGGCTTCGATAACGATGGGTACTCCTATTCAACCACCACACTCGGCTCAACCGTACTGTGGAACGGCCTGACCTTCAACATAGGTCCCCCCAATTCACCCGACGCTGTCTGGGGCAAGACCATTACCCTGCCGACAGGTAAGTACTCGAACCTGTATATGCTTGGGGCGATGGTTAATAACATTGCACCGGGTCAGACGTTTACCGTGACTTACACCGACGGTACGACGACTGTGCTGAACCAGAATATGAGCGACTGGTTCAACGCCGCGGGTTGGCCCGGCGAGTCCGTCATCAGCTGCGGCGAGGATCGGAACTTCAGCGACGGAACGACCCAACCAGATTCCGTCTGCGTCTATGGATACAATATTCCCCTCGACGATACCAAGACGGTGGCGAGCGTCAAACTGCCGAATACCCGGAACATCGTGATGCTGTCGATGGATCTCGCAACACCGCAGGTGCCGGGAACATTCGTCTACAATCCTCCTGCCGGCACGGTCGAGCCGGTCGGTACGGATACCCTATCTGTAACCTTCACTCCGACCGACACCGTCGATTACACAACCGCCACAGGCAGCGTGCAGCTGGTGGTTACAAACCCGGACACACCCATCGTGACGCCTACGATTTCATGGCCAACTCCGGCGCCCATCACCTGGGGCACGCCATTGAGCTCTACCCAGCTCAATGCTGTCGCTATGGGCGCGCCGCGGCCCACGCCGGTTATCCCCACCAGTCAGTTGCAGGTCATTGCGGCCTCTACCGACGGTACTCCCTATAACCAGCCGGGCTTCGACGATCAAGGCGGAACCTACTCGTACAACCAGTTGGGCAACGGTTCGGTCGTGTTTGCGGGCTCGACCTTCAACCTGGGACAACCAACTGTTCCCGACGCCATCACGGATGGAGCGGTGTACACCCTGGTGCAGCCAGGCAACTATTCAACTCTCTACCTGGTTGGGGCCGCGACCACTACCGGGCAGACAAGCCAGCCCTTCATTCTCACGTATTCCACCGGGAACCCGGTTGTCCAGACTCTCGACATGAGCTCATGGGCGCAATCCGCGGGCTACTCGGATGAAGTGATCATCGCCACCACACCGTACAAGAACACCCAGGCTGGCGGAAAGGTAGCAGGAACCTTTGATCTCTACGGATATCAAATTCCTCTCGACCCCACCCGGACACTGGTGAGCGTCAGCCTCCCAAATACCCGGAATGTAGTGATTGTGGCGCTTGGCTTCGGCACCAATAACCAGGTGGTTGTGCCAGGCACTTACGTCTACGCTCCACCTGCCGGTACGATCGAGCCGGTCGGTACGGATCCTCTATCGGTAACATTTACTCCTACCAATGCGTCGGGCTATACGGGCGCGTCCGCGACCAACTCGATCGTCGTTACCAAGGCGACGCCCGTCATCAACTGGCCGACACCCGCGGCGATCGCGGTTGGGACCGCGCTGAGCGGCACCCAACTCGATGCCACCGCGACATTCCAGGGTGGACCTGTCGCCGGTACCTACACCTACACCGTGTTACCAGCCAACACGCCGGCGATGAATGCGGTACTGGCGGCCGGAACATGGACCCTGCAGGTGGTCTTCGCGCCTAACGACACCACGGACTTCACCAATGCGACGGCAACGGTACAAATCGTGGTCGGCACCACAGGTTCTGTGGGCATAAGCGGATTACCCGTGTACTCCAGCGGCGATTGCTGCTTCTTTAGCCAACCCACCCCGTACACCATTACGGTGTCCGGATCTACTGCCCCTCCGACTGGAACCGTGAACGTGGTCTTCAATGGTCAAACACTCGCGACCGGTACGCTCACACCCGGATCGGGTGCGAGTTCGACCGCGACCCTGTACCTGATCAGCAGCTACTTCATCCCAGGTAACAACAACGTAACCATCAACTACCTGGGAGACGACAACTACATTCCCGGCAGCGCCTCGGAAGTGGTTCCATTGCGCAACCCGGCGATTGGGGCGCAACCTGCGGCTGTAGGCGGTGGGACCAGTACGATTCAAGTGCCCTACACCTTCCCTGTGGCAGGAGCCATGACCTTCAACTTCAACCCGGAAGGCGGCACAATCGCTGACTTCAGCAACACGGGTGCGACTACCTGCGTCTCTGGAGCACAGGAACCTGCGGGCACGGTTTGCATCTTGAGTATTGCCTTCAAACCGAGCTTGCCTGGCATTCGCAAAGGAGTGGTGCAAGTAAACTTCACTCCTTCCGTGGGGCAGGCGGAACCTATCCTCTACCTGTTCCTTTCCGGATTGGGGTCTGCGGCGCAGATTTCGTTGAGTAGCGCGACGCAAGCGATACTGAGCTCCAGTCTCAACCAGCCGCAGAGTCTGACTTTTAACCCTGCGGATCTAACCAACTCTACTCTGTACGTGGCCAACAGCAACGCGGCGCAGATTGACACGCTACCCTCATCGGGTGGAGCGTTGACACAGTGGAACGCCGCTAACACCAAGAACCTGGTTTATCCCAGCGACTTGATCTTTGACGCCTTCGGCAACCTCATCGTCGCCGATGCCAACGCAGCGATGGTGGTCAGCTTCAACCCGGCCTTGGCCGAATCGACGGTGAACACGGGGACTTATACACCCGGAATGCCCACGGCTTCCCGCATCGACTTAGGTGGCAACATCTACATTGCTGATGCCGGCAGCACGCCGCGGATCATCGAGGTTCCCGGGGAGACGTATGCATCGTATACGCCCAGCCTGCTGAACCTCGGCAGCCAGAGCGTAAGTTTCCCGCAAGCATTGGCGGTCGATAACGCCGGCGCCAACCTCTATGTTGGTGACGGAAACCTCAACCAGATACTGCAGATCGCTCTTGACGGAACAGGCGCTACGCCGGTCGCTATTGCGCCCTGCGATGCCACCGTTACCACATGCGCGATCAACTCGCCTGCAGGTATCGCGTTTGACCCCTACGGGGATATGTTCATCACCGATAGCGATCAACGCGTCCTCATGGTACCGAGCAACCATTCGGCCAGTGCCCCCACCACCCAGGTACCGCTGACGGGGCTCAACAACCCCACAGGCATCACCCTGGATGGTTCCGGCAACATCTATGTGAGCGACCTGAACACCAACGTCACCAAGCTGCTGGTGAACTCGGGAGCGCTCAAGCTAACGACTCTGGGCTCGTCAGTGACCACGAGCCTGACCAACACGGGCAACTTGAATCTGGCCATCTCGGCGCTGACGTTCGCAAGCGGATCATCCAGCGCCTTCACGCAAACCAACACCTGCAGTGGATCGATTGCGCCGGGCGGTAGTTGCACTATCACCGTCACCTACTCTCAGTCCGGGCCCGCAACTGACACACTTACGATTACGAGCAACGCGTTCTCTGCTACCGGGGTCACGATCCAGGTCAGCCACAACTAACCGTCTTTACGAACAAAAGGAGCCGTGCTCGATGTGAGCACGGCTCCTTTTGTTTGCTGCGATGTGTAGGAGTGGAAGTGTTCAGGGTAGCTTGAACTTATTCTCCGCCACTCCAGTCACATTGGTTTCCAGGGCAAAGAGGCAGCCTCCAAATCGCTCCCAGTGTCCCGCCTCCGCTGAGGCCGAGGTAATGTAAAGCACATTGCCGTGTGGCCCACCGAATGTGCAGTTCGTTGGCCGGCTCACCGGCAACTCAATCACGCGATCGATCTTACCGTCAGGCGCAACCCGGACGATGCAGCTTCCACCATAACGGCAATTCCAAACATAGCCTTCTGTATCTATGGCGGAACCGTCAGGGCCCCCGCGATCGAAACCCTGAAAGAAGGGCTGCTCCCCCCGAATAGACCGGCCGGCCAAATCATATTCGTAGGACCAGATGCAATTCTTCAAGGTATCGCCGAAGTAGAACCTGGACTTATCCGGGCTCCACAGCAGAGTATTCGAAATGCCCAGGTTGCGGCGCCATTCCTTCGAAGTGCCGGTTCCGTCGACGCGGTAGAGGACCCCGTCTGTGCCACCTGCCGGCGTGGCGTCTCCATTCTCTTTGACGTTGTTGCGCATGGAGCCCACCCACAACGCGCCGCCCGGATCGACGGCGGCATCGTTGCATCGGACAAAGGGCCAGCCGGGAAGAGCAAATAGCGGCGACGGAGGCGCATGGCTGTCCGGCTGCCACAGTGCGATACCGGAGCCGAGAGATAAGGCCAGTGTGTCTCCGCGGCTGGTTTCCATCACGCAGGTTACGGGTTCAGAAAAGAACCAGGTCTTAAGCGCGCCGTCGTTCAACGCATAGCGATGGACGAGGAAACGATTGATGTCCGTCCAATAGACGCTTTGCGTATTCTGCTCCCACAGCACTCCTTCACCGCACACATCACCAGTGGCGGCGATACATATCGGTTCTTCGATTTTTAGAGGCATAGTCGTCGTTTGCTGCGCGCCCATAATAGCAGGGTTGGGCACGCACGGTGGGCGATCAAGCCGTGACGATTCATCCATCCTCCTGCAAAAAGGGTGTTTCATAAGTGGGCACCGCTACAACTACCGGGGCGTACCCCAGGCCATGCCTAACTGCAAGAATGGGCTATGGTAACCAACCCGGCCGCTTCCCAGACACAGGAGCACACGGCACTGCAACGCATGCTTGGCCGAGGTAGGTTTCTCTCTCTTCTGGTCCTATTGGGCGGGCTGATCGTGTGCCTCGCGTTTTCCTGGACGACGCGCGACGCGTTGGCTCACCTGCCCATTCTCAAGATGCAAAAAACACAGCACGGTGTGGGCGCTTCCAGCCAGACCACCGTGGTAGACCTGCACCCCTGGCAAATTGCTCAGGCTCTGGCCCCCCTTGCCGTCAGCAAGGAAGAGGAGGAGTTTGCACACGAGGCCGAACGCCTGGCCGATCACGAGGTGAATCAGGCCTTCGCAGCATCGTTACGGCAGGCCAGTGAACGGCGTCTTGCGCCCACCGGCGAAGCCCTCGAGCTTTCGCAAAAGGTAGCCCAGCTGCAGGAGACGGCCAAAGAGGATCAGGCCCAGGTGCGGAGTTTGACTCCGGCCCCGGGGGCGAATGCTGGTAATGCAGACGACCTGAAAATTGCCCAGGCACAGCTGGATCTTGATCAGGATGAACTAAAGGATGCCCAGCAAGACCTGGCCAGAGCATCGGGCGATGAGCGAACACAAATCCAGCAGGAGCTGGCGGCGCACGAGGCAGCCGTTAACAAGACGAACGCCCAGTCTGGTACCGACAGCCAGATAGCGGTCCTCTCCACCCGGAAATATGGAACGCTGGCCGGCCGTCTGGAGGCGTGGAGCAACCAACGCAGCAGGTATGAATTGATTCAGCAGGCCAGGCAGCAGGCGCAAGCCGATGCGGCCAGTCTGACCCTGCAGCACAACGCCCTCGAAGCGAAAGCCAATGCCACCTCGGCTGCCGCGGCCGCCAGTCCGTCAAAGCCGGAAGCAGGGAATGCTTCGCCCGAAGCAGCAAAGCTCGCCAGCTTGCAGCAGAGGAGGGAACAGCGCCAACTCCTCAGCATTTACGACGACCGCATCCAGACGCAGCAGCAGCTCGCAGCGGTTTACAGCAAGTGGTCGGCCCAGGTCCTGCTGCAGCATCGCATCGTAACCCACATGACCCTGCGGTCGCTGGCCGCGGTGGCTTTCATTTTGATTTGCGCCATTCTTGTTGAAGCGGTAGGGGTAAACCTGTTGGAACGTCGCAAGCTTGACCGGCGGCGATTGCAAACGTTGCGCACCATCCTGCGCCTCAGCGTGCAGTTGGTGAGCATCCTCTGTGTCTTACTGGTCACGTTCGGGGTGCCGAGTCAGATCTCTACCATTCTTGGACTGGCCACGGCCGGGCTCACGGTCGCTCTGCAAAGTTTCATCCTCGCCTTCTTCGGCTGGTTCATTCTAATGGGCAAGAGCGGAATCCGCGTCGGGGACTGGGTGGAGATCAATGGAGTGGCAGGCGAGGTGGTGGAGATCAATCTTTTTCGCACCACCATCCTGGAAAACAGTGATTGGGCTGTTAAAGGCCATCCGACCGGACGCCGCGCAACCTTTATCAACAATTTTGCCGTCACTGGGCAGTTCTTCAATTTTTCCACCGTAGGCCAATGGATGTGGGACGAAATGTCAATCAACATTCCTGCGTCGGCAGAAACCTACTCCAAGGTGGCACTCATTAACCAGGCCATCCTGGAAGAGACGCAGGAAGATGCCAGGCTTGCTGAGGAAGAGTGGAGGCGTGTCCCGCGGAAGCATGGCTTGAGCCACGCAAGCGCAAGCGCTGCGGTGAATATGCGCCCTGCCGGCTCAGGAGTCGACATCCTGGTACGTTATGTTACCCGGGCATCAAACCGGCTCGAGGTGCGCAACCGGTTGTATGATCGCGTGATCGACGTGTTGCAGAAGCCCCACGTGGTGATTTCTACCTCCCAGCCGTCTAAACTGACGGCCGCAGTGTTGGCGGCAAATGACGCACCGGAACATGATCCGAAAGACAGACGCGCCAGCATGTATACCTAGGTGACCCGGGATATGTCCCACAAGCGCTAGCTTGATTCGGATGTTGTCGTCAAACTCCCGCAGCATTGTCATCCTGCCTGCCCCGTCTTGCCGTGGGAGCGGCAGCGCCTTTATCGAAGTCATCGAGTTTCAAGCGAAATTGTCATACTTATGGAGTGAGTCGGAGATAGAATTTTGCACACTATACGTAGCCGAACGATGGATCTTGGGCTGCATATTGCCGTTCATGCACGCAAAGATTATTTCTCCGAAACACTCCTGGCCTGGGCGGTTTTCATGCGGCACACCCGATAACACGCATCGAGATCCTCGTGGCATACTTGCATGCTATTGTTCAGCGCAATAGGTAAATCGCATAGTCAGGCTGTCCCGCTTCTCGACACGAAACTCTCGCCGGGAAATTAACCGAATCCACCCTAACGCGCATCTATATCTGTAGCAAATCAACGATCGGTAGCGTGGAGCGTAACGGATGTTGCTCGCTGCGAGGAAGGCGCATTTCGGCTGTTGTGTCGTGACCTCTACTTTACATAAAGATCGGCATTCCATGAAGATGATCGAACTCCCAACAACAGGGGACCGCGATGGAGACACGCCCCCCTTCCCATGTAGATGGCCGTCAACAGCTGGCAAGTATGGGTCCCCTGAACATCTTATGGGGGCGGGAAAAATAAAAATTTGAGCATCTTCGTGAAACAAAGGACTTAGCAGCCACGCCGAGAGAAACCAGGACGAGGACACCGCGTTCCTGAAACCAAACCGTAATCCAGTGCCGTCGCCCTGGGCACGCCCCAAGGGGCCGATCAATCGATCTTTCTCATCTCAAAACGGGAGAGACTTGGAGTGTGTCGGAGAAATGATTTTTTGCGTGCATGAACCGCATATGCAGCCCAAGATCCATCGTTCGCCTACAACGTCTAGTGTGCAAAATTCTATCTCCGACACACTCTATGGCTGTGACTTTTTTGATTGCTTGATCGTCAACACCCGCTGGGTGCCCCATGCAAGCCCGGTTTTGCCTGCCCCGGCGTGCCGTGGGGCTTGAGTGGGATACCACGGCACTCACCTAACGATTCTTTCAGCCGCTAGCCAATTCCCCATGGATGCACCACCCTCCACTTGTCATCCCGCCTGTCCCGGCGTGCCGTGGAACCGGAGCGAAGCGTAGTGGAGGGACCTGCTGTGCGCCCCGGCTCCCGCACAAAGGTCTCCGTTCCGTTAGTTCTCCCACAGAATCGTCATCCTCACCGGAGTCTGGCCGTCGTGGCACGGCAGACAATGAATAGCTTGTGACCCGCGACCTTGCAGTCTACTCCTTACTGCAAGGTTCGCCGTCCTCATAGTCCACACGAAATAAAATCGTCACCTTTAAGAAGTGCGACTAAGGAGTGCGAGCCGGAGCATCCAAAAACAATTTCTGGCTCGCGCAGAAAAACTTTCACGGCCGACCTTGCATCTTAGTTGTCTGACGGTGTGTTACCCGTCCATCAAGTCGCGAATCCATCGGCAGCCGAGCCGGTAGCCAGCCTACAAGGAGGGAGTCGGCTGCTACATCACATATAAATCCACGCCTGGCGAACAGTGCGCGACGTTGCAACCACGTGGATAAAGTAACTGTAACCATTGTTGTTCTTGCGAGGCGAGATGAGGAAGAGTAGATGGTCTGGCTTTCCCACGGTCAGTGGGGTAGCAATCGTTTGGCTGTGCTTGACTTCGAGTGCAGTCGCGCAGTTTCGTACTTCTATCCAGGGCGTTGTGACCGATCCGACCGGGGCAGTCATCCCCGACGCGACACTTACTCTCAAGAATCTCAACACCAACCAGATCATTACGCGAACCAGCGGCGGGGATGGTGTTTACAATTTCAATGCGCTGCCTGCCGATCCTTTCGTATTGACGGCGGAGAAGAACGGTTTCCAGAAAAAAGTTCTCGATCACCTGCAGTTGACTCCCGAGCAGCCCAACGGGATCAACATCCAGTTGGAGCCCGGCGGCACATCGACGACCGTCACCGTCAACGGGGATACGATAGCGGCCCTCGACACCCAAACCGCTGATACTTCCCGTACCATCACAGCGAACGAGATCCAGCATATTCCAGTCTATGAACGCGATCCCACCAGCCTCATCCGGCTGGTACCTGGAGTCCAGGCCGACGGCGCGCAGCAAGGCGGCGGCGGTGGGTTCCAGGCTCCGGGAACGCAGACCGGAGCCTCATCGGGTGGCGGCGGCAACTTAGGCCATTCGAGCAGTATCTTTGCTACGGAGAATGGCGCTTCGGCAAATGCCAACGGCGGCCAGTTCGATACCAACGGATATAGCGTCGACGGCATCAGCACTGAGAGTGCCGTCTGGGGTGGAGCGACGGTCATTACTCCAAGCGAAGACTCTATCGGCAACATCCAGGTCTTCACCAACGCTTACGACGCTGAAAATGGGCGCTTCACAGGAGCGATGACTGAAATCACTTCGAAGAGCGGAACCAACGACCTTCACGGCAGCTTTTTTGTCCAGATCACGCGGCCCGGACTGAATGCGTATCAGCGATGGAATGGTCCTCAATCGGTAGAGGCGATCGATCCCACTACCGGACAAAAGCTGAGCCCGGCCGAACGCGGTCTGCTCCGCGATGAAGACCGTTACAACCAGCTTGGCGGCAGCATCGGCGGCCCCATCTGGAAGAACAGGGTCTTTGCTTTCTTCGCCTATGAGGGACAAAGCCAGACCATCCCTGCAACCAGTACAGAGTGGTATCCGACCGCGGCATTTGCCAACCTGGCGCCAGCCAACAGCATTTCCAACACCTACCTGCATTTCAAGGGAGCCACTGTTTCCGGAACAGTGATCGGCTCGGTCACCTGTGCAAATGCAGGACTGGTCGAAGGCGTAAATTGCAATACGATTGCAGGACAGGGCCTGAACATCGGTTCGCCGCTCACTATCGGACTTGGGAAGCAGGACCTTACCTATATCAACTCCAGCACCCCGGGTGTTGGCAGCGGACTCTCCAATGTTCCGGATATCACCCAGTACACGATAAGCAACCCGACTACAGACAGTTTCAAACAGTACAACGGCCGCCTCGACGCAAACGTAACCAGCAAGGATCACGCTGCTTTTGCCATCTATTGGGTGCCTTCCAGCTACACGCGGTTGAACGGTGGATTGGGTTATCAGCTCTTTCACCATGACCAGATAAACGATGCCTTCTCGGTCATCTGGAATCACACTTTTTCACCGACCTTTCTGAACGAAGCCCGTGCCAACGCCGCAGGCTGGCGCTGGAATGAAGTGAACAGCAACCCCCAGGCTCCATTTGGCCTGCCCGAGGACCAGTTATTTACCGCAAATACTTCCAATGGCCCGCAGCAGATTGGCGCTATCAGCCTCGGCGCCCTGGGCGTTCCGGCGCCCACGATTTTGAACCAATGGACGTATGGTTATAAGGACGTCGCCACAAAAGTTGTCGGCCCACAGACGATGAAGTTCGGGTTTGATTTCACCAGGCTCTATTATCTGAACGACCCCATCGGCGCGCCGAACTACACTTTCTACAACCTCTGGGATTTCCTCAACGATGCTCCTGAGCAGGAAAGCGGTCCATTTCAGGCGACAACCGGCTTTCCCGGCGGCTATCGCAACGATAACCGTGAGAACATGTGGGGAATTTTCTTTCAGGACGATTGGAAGGCTCGCCCGAACCTGACGCTGAGCGCCGGGCTCCGCTACAACTATTTTGGGGCGATTACCGACAAGGACAACAACATGGGTGCGGTCCGATTCGGCAGCGGAGCCGATTTACTGACAGGCATCTCCATTCGCACGCGAATTAGCGGCTGGAACGCTCAGAAGCTTAACTTCGGGCCACAGGTCGGCTTCAACTGGAGTCCTTCTTATATGAAAGGGAAGGTGGTTTGGCGCGGCGGCTTCGGCCTGAACTACAACCAGCAGCAGATATCGACGGCGAATACTTATGATTTCAATCCGCCGGGGACGAGCACCGTGCCCGGAATCAGCACCAGTCCCACGAACATCAATCCAAATATCCTGTACGCGATTTCGACCAGTCCGACCAGTATCCTCGGCTACCCCAGCAACCCGAGCGCGATTAGCGCCTTCAACTCCGTTGGCCTGCCCACGGGGGGCGGCGCAAACATCGGGGCCTTGCCCACCAATCTGCCCACGCAGTATCTGTATCACTATTCGCTCGAGACCGAGATCGATTTAGGACATCAATGGGTCGCGAACGTTGGATACACGGGCAGTATTGGAAAACATCTTAATTACAATTACGATTCAAACGCTTTCGGAGCCATTCTGGGCGCGCCGCTGAACCCCCTGATAAGCAGCATCAACACGGTCGGTAGCCAGGGTACCTCGAACAACAACGTGCTGCTCGCCGGCCTCAAGCACCAGTTCTCACAAGCTTTCTCTCTGGATGCGCAATATGCCTTTGCCCATAGTTTTGATACGAATTCGGGCCCGTACTTCCGTAGCCCCTATCTTTACAACACCAGGTTCTCTTATGGGCGGTCGGATTACGATATTGCAGACAACATCAAGCTCTTTGGTATCTGGCAGCCGGCCATGTTTCGCGGCGGCCATGACTGGAAAGAGAAGGTCGCCGGCGGATGGTCCATCAGCGGAATCTTCACCTACCACACCGGTTACGGGTGGACTCCGGTTTATACGGCGCCGCACACAATCTACTGCAACGAATGCAACTACGGATACCAGAGCCTGCGTCCCTTCTACAAGGGCGGAGCTTCCCAAAGCACCAACAATAACGCCTTTAAGACCGGAAGCAACTTTCCCAACGCGGGCACTGCGACCACCGGCACAAACAATGATGGGTTCAACAACAACTACTTCTCGATTCCGAATTACGCAAATGCCATTGCGGACAATCCCGGACAGTTCGCAACCGCCTTCATTCCGCCGCCGGGAATTGGGCGCAACACTTTTGCCGGGCCCGACTACCGCGACCTCGACATGAACCTTGCCAAAGCTTTCGGCTTGCCCAAGATGCGTGTCGTTGGAGAGGGCGCGAAGATCGAAGTCAAGGCCAACTTCTTAAATGTATTCAACACCCTCAATATCGACCCCAGCTCCATTTCGAACAACATTGGCAGTAGCAACCTTGGTCAGGCGACGAGCGCGCTGGGATCGAGAATTATCGATCTCCAGGCGCGCTTCAGCTTCTAACTAAATTCCGGCATGCGTCGCGTGACGCACGCTTTTCAGCTTGAGGGTGGCAGTAGCAGGCTGCAAGGACTTTGTTGTGCTGCGAATGTATCGGTTATCCGCCGCGGTCCTAAGTTTGAGTGTCTTTCTTGCGGTCTGTTGTCCGCTGTTTGCCCAGGAGCAGATCCAGATTGACGCCACGGCGCCGGCTACACCCTTTCCACATTTCTGGGAGCAGATGTTTGGCTCGGGGCGCGCGATCTTGACCCTGCGCGATAGCTACCGCGACGACCTTCGCGCGGTAAAGCAGGTAACAGAATTCAAGTATGTGCGTTTTCACGCCATCCTGCATGACGAGGTCGGAGTCTATAACGAGGACCAGCACGGCAACCCGGTCTATAACTTTTCCTATGTCGATCAGATCTACGACGGCTTGCTGAAGAACGGCGTCCGCCCGGTCGTGGAGATCAGCTTCATGCCGAAGAAGCTGGCCTTTAATCCCGACGCGCTCCACCCCTTCTGGTACAAGCCGAATGTGTCTCCACCGAAAAGTCTCGAAGACTGGGATGCGTTGATGACACACTTCGCGAGGCACCTTGTCGAACGCTATGGCATCGACGAGGTGTCGCAGTGGTATTTCGAAGTCTGGAACGAACCGAACATCGATTTCTGGGACGGCATCCCGCGGAAGGGTTCCTACTTCGAGCTGTATGCCCACACCGCACGCGATCTCAAAGCCGTAAGCCCGCGCTTGCGGGTAGGCGGCCCGGCCACCGCAGCCGCCGCATGGGTAGATGATTTTCTCAAGTACGATGCGGCCAACCATGTCCCCGTCGATTTTGTGTCGTCGCACGGTTATGCCGATGACACGGTCGAGAACCTCTTCCATACCGACGAAAATATTCCCATGGATGACCGTGTCTGCCGCGCCATCGCCAAAGTACGCGGGCAGATCAAGGCCTCTTCCATGCCGGATCTGCCGCTGCTCTGGACCGAGTGGAACGTGCAGGGCATGGACGAATCTCGCGACACCACTTTTGTCGGGCCGGCCCTTGCCAACACGGTGCGGGAATGCGACGGCAAGGTCACGTTCATGTCATTCTGGACTTTTTCTGATGTCTTCGAAGAGGGCGGCCCTATACCAAAGCCTTTCGAGGGTCACTTCGGGTTGCGCGCCAAAGGCGGCATCAACAAGCCGAGCTACTACGGCTTTGCACTCCTGCACCAGCTTGGCGACCAGCGCCTTGCCAACCCGTCAAAGAACGTGATCGTCACCAAAAGCGAAACCGGCGGCCTGGTCATCGCTGCGTGGAACCTAGTCGACCCCGGTCAGCATTCTTCCACGCGGACGATGGATCTTGTTTTTCAAGGTCTACCGGGCAATGCAAACGTTACCGAGCAGCGGGTCGATAGCGAGCACGGCAACGTCTTACCCCGGTACGCCGCGATGGGCAAGCCTGTTGACCCGACTCCAGCTCAAGTAGAGCAGCTCAATCGCGAAACGGCGCTCCCAGCGGCGGAGCGGACCCATCTTAGCGACGGCAAGTTGAAGCTTGAACTGGAACCAAACGCTTTGGTTCTAGTGAGGGTGGAACGCTGATTACTTCGCGGTCCAACCGCCATCGATGATAACGTCGCTCCCGGTCATGAAGCCGGCGAAGTCCGAGCAGAGATAGCATGCCAGGGCGCCGATCTCTTCCACCTTGCCCCAGCGGCCCACGGGCAGAGTGGCCAGGAAGGTAGCATTGGTCTCTGGATTATTAATGAGAACCGCGTTCATATCCGTGGCAAACGGGCCCGGGCTGATGGTGTTGGCGGTAATGCCTAGGGGAGCCAGTTCGAGCGCCAGCGACCGCGTAAGGCCCATCAACGCTGCTTTGCTGGAGGAATAGGGTGTGCGCCCCGGCAGCGAGACGTGGCCCATGATGGAGGCCATATTGATGACCCGGCCGTACCCGGTGCCCTTCATTCCCGGAACGAAGGCGCGGCACATAAGGAACGTAGAGATCAAACTCGAGTCCACGACGCCGCGAAACTCCTCCAGCGAAAAATCCACCAGGTCCTTGCGGAGATTCGTTCCCGCATTGTTGATTAGGATCTGTGGGTGGCCAAAGCGCTCTTGCACGGCTCGCGCCAGCGCAGCAACGTCCTCCTCCCGGGTCACGTCGCCAGTGAAGAAGGCTGCCGTTCCGCCCCGTTCTGTGATCGCATCGCGCACCGCCTCCAGCCGCTTAACATCGCGCGCCACCAGTGCGACCTGGGCTCCTGCCTCCGATAGCGCTTTGGCCATCGCCTCGCCGAGTCCGCGGCTTGCGCCGGTGATCACGGCCGTCCTGCCGGAAAGATCGATTTTCATAGCCACATCCAAGATCATACCTCTCGCCCTGTATGGGTTCTTGCTGGTACCCTGACCGGGCGGATTTCTCACGGCAAACCGAGGGCCTGTAGATGAAGGCAAGCCGAACACGGTACAGCATTGTTGCGCTGGCAATCACGCTGGCCATCCTTTCCTACGTGCAGCGAGTGGCTATTTCGCAAGCAGCCGGCCCGATTTCCCACGACCTCCACCTCGATAAAGCACAAATGGGCCTGGTCTTCGGCGCGTTTGGCCTCTCCTACGCCTTGTTCGAGGTTCCGATCGGCCTGCTGGGCGACAGAATCGGGGTCCGGCGGGTCTTGCTGCAGATCGTCCTGGGTTGGTCGTTTTTTACCGCTGTCACCGGAGCAGCCTGGAACTTCGTTTCTCTCTGGGTCATTCGTTTCCTCTTCGGAGCCGGCGAGGCAGGTTGTTTCCCCATCCTTACGCGCATGCTCAGCATGTGGCTGCCGGCGCGCGAACGGGTCACCGCCCAGGGGATGCTCTGGGCATTCGCCCGCTGGGGTGGCGCCTTCACCCCACCACTAGTGCTGGCCGCGATCGGGCTGATCGGTTGGAGATATTCTTTCATTGCCTTCGCCGGGCTCGGTTTAGTGTGGTGCGTCATCTTCTGGTTCTGGTTCAAAGACAATCCCAGGCAGCACACGTCGGTGAATGATGCGGAAAGGGAACTGCTCGAAACCTCGCGGGTCCTGATGACGCACCATGCCGGGCAGAAGAACTGGCTGTCTTTGCTGCTCACACCCGAAGTAATGATTCTTTGCCTGCAGTACTTTTGTGTTTCCTTTACCTGGTACTTCTACATCACCTGGCTGCCGACGTATCTGCGTGAGGGGCGAGGCCAGACTGCGGGTCATGCGGCAGCGTTGTCCGTGCTGCCGCTGCTCTTTGGCGGCTTCGGTGCGATGATCACCGGCATCGCCCCCGTGCGCTTGCCGCGCCGCCGCATCGCCTTCTTCGGTCTTCTTTGTACTGCGCTTCTGCTGTTTGTCTTTCTCCACACGCAGACGGTGTTGATCGCCATGCTGTGTATGGGCGGGGCCAGCCTGTGCAGCGACCTTACGATGCCTATCTCGTGGGACGCTTGTGTTGAGATCGGGGGCTCTTACACGGCGACGGTTGCGGCGACGATGAACATGCTGGGCAACCTGGCCGGTTTTGTCATGCCGGTGGTTGGCGGATTTATCCTGCAGAAGACGGCCGGCAACTGGACGGCTTTGATTCATCTCATGATCGGCTCCGACGTGATTGCTGCCCTATGCTGGCTCTACCTCAATCCTGAGCGGGCCGGCCGCCAGCGGGAACGGGAGCGCGGACTCGAGAGGCTCAATGCTGAACTCAACGTAGAAGGGGCATCGTTCTGAATCAGAAATCCAACCTGACTATTGCCCGCAGCGCACTTGGTCTTCTGTTGTTGCTGCCGTTTCTGGCCTTCGCCCTCAACGACCCCGCTGCGGGGAACTGGCCCATGCCCGGCCGGGACCCTGGGGGCACGCGCTACTCTACGCTGACGCAAATTACTCCAGCCAATGTGAATCAGCTGAAGGTGGCATGGGTCTACCACATGAAGCCGGCTGGGACAGGCAACCTTCACCCGTCGGAGGACCAGCCGCTGGTGATTGGTTCAACCATGTACGTCGTCACGCCCTATAGCCGCGTGGTCGCGCTCGATTCCGCCAGCGGGCACGAACAATGGGTGTTTCAAATTCCCGATGGAGATCAGGCCTCTATTCGTGGCGCCACCTACTGGCCGGGCGGAGAGGGCGCGGGACCGGCCATCATCTTCGGTAGCCGCCAGGGACGTCATGTATTCCATCAGCGCGGCCACCGGCCAGCTTAACCAGGAGTTTGGCGACCACGGCATAGTCGACCTGAAAACGCCGGAGGTGATGACCACCGGCAAGGATAAAAGATATATCCTGCCCAGCCCGCCCGCCATCTACAAGAACCTGGTAATCACCGGCTCCGGTCCGGGTGAGGGGCCGGGCGGCTTGAACGGTGGTGTGGGGCCGGCCGGCGATACCCGCGCCTGGGATGCGCGCACCGGCAAGCTGGTGTGGACCTTTCACTCCGTGCCTCGTCCCGGGGAAGTGGGTCACGACACCTGGGCCGGTGACAGCTGGAAAGACCGTTCGGGTGTGAATGTGTGGGGCTACATGACCGTCGACGTGGAGCGGGGCATTCTTTACATGCCCTTCGGAGCTCCCAATAACGACCGCGTTGGCGTCGACCGTCCGGGCAATAACCTCTTCGGTAATTCTCTGGTCGCCGTGAACGCGAACACCGGCAAGTTGTTGTGGTACTTCCAGGTGGTCCATCACGACATCTGGGATCTTGACCTGGAAACGCCACCGATACTGTTCGATGTAAAGCATGATGGCAAGACGATTCCGGCGGTGGCTACGGTTAACAAGAATGCCTTGATGTTCATCTTCAATCGAGTCACCGGCAAGCCGATCTACGGCTATCGAGGAGCGGCCTGTTCCCCAGAGCAATGTTCCCGGGGAGCAGACCTCACCCACCCAGCCCTTCCCCGTGGTGACGGAACCGCTTTCGCAAAACACGCTTAGCCGCGACAACCTGTACCAGGACACGCCTGAGCACAAGGCCTGGTGCGAGCAATACGTCGACAGCAACAACATGCTGCTGGGCGAAGTACCGTATACGCCCACCGCGCTCGATCGTTACACAGTTGGGCTGCCGGGCACCCAAGGTGGCGTTAATTATTATGGCGGGGCCTTCGATCCCGGGTTGGGGTTGTTTGTCGTCAACGTGAACAACCTTGCCCAACCGATGCGCATAGTTCGTAACCCAGACGGTAGCTATTCCAATTCAGGGCCGCTTGCGGGTGTTATTCGGTTCTGGAATCCCAACGACCATCTACCCTGCACGCCAACGCCGTGGGGGCAGTTAGTCGCCGTCAATGTGAATACCGGTAAGGTCGCCTGGCGATCGACGCTGGGCGTGACCGACAGTCTGCCCATAGGCAAGCAGAATACAGGCCGGCCCGGCCTTGGGGGCGCGATAGTCACCGCCAGTGGTTTGACATTTGTCGGCGGCACCGACGATGCTCGCTTTCGAGCCTTCGACACTAAGACCGGTAAGGAGCTTTGGGCGGTCAAACTTCCCGCTGCGGCCAACGCCACGCCTATCACTTACGCGGACGCAAAGGGCCAGCAGTATATCGCCGTAGTGGCTACCGGCGGTTCGCAAATCGGTGCTGCGCTCGCCGGCGACTCTCTGGTGGTCTTCAGCTTAACGGGCGAGAGCACCAGCACGTTGACCGAATCACTTCCCAAATCCCAGAGCAGTTTGCCAGCGGTCAACGCCGCTGCCTCTGCGCCTACCACACAAACTCATCTGCCTCCCGGGCCGGGACATGATCTTACCGTGAAAGTTTGTTCCGGTTGCCACTCACCAGATGTAGCCGTGAACCAGCACTTAAGCGCGCAGGAATGGAATAGTCTGGTGCAAACGATGGCGGCACGCGGGGCCGTCGCCACCGACGATGAACTCGATGAGATCACCAGGTACTTAGCCCGGTCGTTCCCACGCAGCGCACCACCTCCGCAATAGCAAAATCACTCCCCCAAAAGTGCCGGCGCCCGCGAAATTTCGCGGGCGTTTTTTGTTGCACTCACATGACCTCGGTTTTGGAAATACTTTTTTAAAACGGGTCACTTGGTGGTTAACAAAAATGAAAAATCCCTAATAAAAACGATATGTTTGAAAAATATCTTGACAATGATCTTATGGCGAAGATAGATTGGTGACGGGCACCTCTAACTAGGAGATCATTCTATATGCGTAAACTAATCGTGGCCATACTCTCTCTGTCCTCTGTTATGCTTCACGCCCAGGCAAACACGCCTGCTCAAACCCAGGTCGCCTCTGATGGATCTGCGGCGCAAGTTAAGCGCATTTCAACCGGAGTAATCGCTCCCAAGTTGATCTACAAAGTGGATGTCGTAGCTGATTCCACCACTGCTCGTCTGCTCAATGAAGACACCAAGGTTGTTGTAGGAATGATCGTCGATAAGACTGGCAGGCCTTCTGACCTGAAGATCATCAAGTCGGCTGGCCCGGGAGTGGACGCGAGCGTCCTCGCCGCCGTAAGCCAATACCGCTTCTCGCCTGGCATGGTAAGCAACCAGCCCATTGCCTCCCCTCTCAACCTGGAAGTATTGATCTCGACCTCGTACCGGTAAGGCACTCGAGGCTCACGCAAACAAAACGGGCGGATCAAAAAAACTCCGCCCGTTTGCTTTTGTTCCACCCCACCGCCCATTCCGCAACCATTGTCATCTAGTTCGGCACGCTCGTCCCGGGACTGCAGCGCAGTGAAGTTGCCGTCTCAGTTTCCTGACAGAA
Organism: uncultured Acidobacteriaceae bacterium; assembly: GCA_963721125.1. GTDB lineage: Bacteria > Acidobacteriota > Terriglobia > Terriglobales > Acidobacteriaceae > PALSA-350. Next base: position 417,360 of record CAVRHZ010000004.1, read on the forward strand.
CCCATTAGGTACTGGACGGGTGCCCCACGTTCGCCTCAGCGTACGTGGGCCGAAAATGACGGGGCGAAGCCCCCACGATCGCTTTAAATTGTTCGTCAAGCTGAATCCTTTCGGTGCTGCTGCACCGTCCAGTTCCTGAAGGGTTCTGTTAGGAAAATGACTCCTGCCGGGTTGAGTTCTCACGCCGGCACGCCCCTCAAAAAAAGCAGAATGCTATCATCCGGTTGCTTGGCCAAATTTCCTATGGATGTGCACGACCACCGCCTGCGGTATACATCTATAAGTAGCTGGTCTGGTTGCGGCGTTGTAAATGAAGCGATCTCTTCGAAAATTGGCGACCATGCTCATGGCGTTGGTGGGGGGAGCCATTGCCTGCGCCCAAACAGCGCCGCTCGCTCCGCAGCAACCCTGGCAAGGCACCACGAATTTGCCGTCGCCCCCGCCACGATCTGCGCCGGCCTTCGTTCCTGATCCAAGCAAGGTTTATACCTTGCCCGAGTTGATCAACCTCGCTGAACAGAACAACCCGGATACCCGCGTAGCGTGGGAAAACGCCAAGGCGCGCGCCGCCGACCTGGGAATCAGCAAGGCAACTCTCTACCCCACTATGGCCGCGGTGGTACTTGCGCAGAGCTCGCGCGACAACCTCTTCTTTGCGCCGCAATATTACCGCCAGACGATAGAAACATTTTCTCCGGCCTTAGAGGTGGACTACATCGTCTTCGACTTCGGCAGACGCTTGCAGGAGATCGCCGTCTCGCGGGCCAATCTGCTGGCCGCCAACTTACTTTTCAACGACACCCATCGCAAGATTATCTTTCAGGTGATGGCGGCGTATTATCACGTGCTCGACACCAAAGGGCAGGAGGATGTGGCGGAAGCAAATCTGAAGAATGCGCAGACCGACCAGGAGGCGGCGGAAGCACGTCTTCAACTCGGGCTGGCGACGCTGCCTGACGTACTCGAGGCCCGCAGTGCTGCTGCGCAGGCGGACTATGATTTGCAGGCGGCGATCGGCGCATCAGAGATCGCGCACGGTGATCTCGCCACCGCCCTGGGGGTTTCGCCGGTTCACCCGTTGCAAGTCGAGAGTATTCAGAAGTTGACCATTCCCCAGGACCTGACGGTGACGGTCGAGGCATCCATCGACAAAGCGCTCGCCCAGCGGCCCGATCTTATGCAGCGTGTCGCAGAGCTGCGTGCCGCTCAGGCCGAAGTAAAAGCCGCTAAGACGGCGTACTTGCCGACCTTAAGCCTTGCTGGCACAGCCGGCCTGGCCAAGAATTACTCTGAACAGGATCAGGTCCCTGGTGTTTATTCCGCCAACCAGGAGTTCTGGAATGCGCACTTCAGTTTGACCTGGACACTCTTCGACGGATTCGCACGCGAACAGCGGCTGGCCCGCGCGAGGGCTGAGCAGAAGCAGGCCGCGGCTGACATCGATGCAATGCGTGATCAGGTGGAGAACCAGGTGTGGTCGGCGTACTCCACTGCGCGGACTGCGCTTCGCCAGCAGAAGGCGGCCGCCGCATTATTGGAAGCAGCCTCCTCCTCCTACGAGGCGGCCCTGCAGTCTTACAACTTCGGAGTGCGCAGTCAGATCGATGTAGTTTCAGCCCAGCGCGCTCTTGCTGCCGCGCGCACCTCCGATGTGACCGCGCGCACGCAACTGCTGACTGGCATGGCTGCGTTAGCTTTCCAGACCGGCGACCTGCTGCATACGAAAGGCCCGTAAACCTATGCCGCCAAATAAATGGAAAGAAACATTGACGGGAAGTCTGCTTAGGCCGCTTGGCCGAGGCCTAAAGCGGACCGCTGCCGCCGGAGTAACATTCTCTGCTGCACTATTGGCTGCCGGATGCTCGCGCGCTCCCTCGTTCAATATCCTGGGATCCTTTTTCCCGGCGTGGATCGTTTGCGGTGTGCTCGGCATCCTGCTCGCCGTGGCGGTTCGCTTATTTTTTTTGTATATCAAGCTTGAGGATAAGCTGCTACTGCCGCTCATCCTGGTATATCCGTGCTTGACGTTGTTTTTTACCTTTACCCTTTGGCTTCTATTTTTCAGTTAATCGGAAGGAGAAGCGATGCCGGAAAACGACACAGATACCCAGCGACAGCGTCTCGGCACGGTGGTCAGCATTCTCATTGTTGCCGCCGCCGCGATTACCGGCGCGCTAGTGATCATCCGCACCAACGACTACCCGCGTACCGATGATGCCGAAGTGTTTGCCAACTTCATCGGCATTGCTCCGCAGGTGGACGGCCCTATCTCGGTGCTCGCGGTGCAGGACAACCAATTTCGCAAACAGGGAGAGCTGCTGTTTCAAATAGACCCGCGGCCATACGAATACGCGCTGGAGAGGGCAAGGTCTGAGCGGAACACACTCGAGGGGCAGATTGTTGACCAGCGAAGGACGATCGCCTCCCAGGTGAGTGCTGTGGGTGCTTCCCGGGCCAATACGGATAGCGCTGCCGCGAATGTGGATCGTGCCGCAGCCGCGGTGAATGAAGCCAAGGCAAATGTGGCGGCGACGCAGGCGGCCCTCGACAGTGCGAATGCCGAACTGGCCTACCAGACCAATAACTTTCATCGCATTGAGCCACTGCTGGCCAGGCAATTCGTCACCGTAGACCAGGTAGACCAGGTGAGAACCGCGGTGACCGCAAGGCAACAGGCGGTGCAGCAGCTTCGCTCGCAGTTGCTCTTGGCCGAGGCGCAGGTAGTATCCGCGCAGGCCCAGTACCAGCAGACAAAGGCCGTGGTGGAGCAAAGCCACATGCAACTCGACCAATCGCAGCACAGTGTCCTTACGCTGGATCCGCTCACTGCCCAGCGCGAAGGCCGGGACGCAGCCATTCGCACCGCAGAGTACAACCTGAACAACTGCAGGGTCTATGCGCCCTTTGATGCCCGCGTGACCAACATGACTATCTCCCAAGGCGCTTACGCCCACACCGGGCAGCAGGTTTTTACGCTGATCGATACCCGTACCTGGTGGGCGGTGGCGAACTTCCGCGAGACGCAATTGCATCACATTCATCCCGGGATGCGAGCCTATGTTTACGTTCTCTCCCGGCCGAATGTGAGATATGACGGCGTCGTCGACAGCGTCGGCTTCGGCGTGCAGCCTGATAGCACGCTGGTGGGGTCGTTTTCCACGGGATTGCCGAATGTGCAGCGCTCGTTGAACTGGGTGCATTTGGCGACGCGATTCCCGGTGCGGGTCCGCATCGTCGCTCCAGAGACCGAGCCGTTCCGCCTGAGCGAATCAGCTGTGGTAGTGATCCGCGGAGCGCAATAGCGATGGCGGCCCAAGGCAGAGCGCTGCCGGCTGTCTCCCTGCCCAACGCCATGGATGAGGCAGGGAAGTGGTTTTGGAATTTTCTTAAGACTGAGCTCGCGCCTTATCCGGGAAGGGCCTGGGTCGTAGCCCGCGTTACCATCGCCGCGACCCTGGTGATGATCCTGGTGATGACGTTCCAGATTCCCAACGGTTTTCTGGCGGCAATTTTTACGCTATTCCTGAGCCGGGAAAATCCCACCGCCACCCTGGTTGCCGGATTCCGGACAATCGCGGCTTTCCTATTGGCCACCGCCTACGCCTTGATCGGCGCCTCGATGTTCGTCGCCGATCCACTGACCCACTTCCTGGGGGTTGCCTTCAGCCTCTTCGTGTCCTTTTTTCTGATAAGCATCACTAACGATTACGGAACGGCGGTGGCCTTTGGCTTCACCATCGCCGGCGCTATTCCGCTCTGGGATCGAGTCACGATCAACGTCAACGACCGGGTGGAAGGCACACTATGGCTGGCCGGTGTGGTTGCGCTTGGCGTAGTGGTGACGATCGTCGTTGAATATGTTTTCCGCAGGGTTCATCCCGCCACTGACCTTACCGAAGGCATCGAGGCCCGCTTAAAGACGGTGGAGAGTGTTTTACGCTGCGCGGCGGCGGAGCGGCCTCTCGATAGTGCGTCGGAGAAAGCGCTTTCGCTTTATAGCAGCGTCGGTACGTCGAGGTTGCGCAGGCTCATTTTTCGATCGCAATACAGCGCGCACTTCAAGGCGCAGCTGGGCACGGCGGTCTCGCTGACGGGGCAACTGCTAGACGTTGCCGCCAATTTCCAGCTCGCTCTCAGCGAGCACACGAAGCCGGCGGGAGCCTTCGCGCCAGGCATCGAGGCGGCCGACAAGGCCCGCTGCCAACGCCTGGCAGACGACGTTGAAATGCTCGGCAAAGATCTGGTGCTGAGGCGGCTGCCAGAAAAGATTCGGCGGCCGTCGCAAGAGGAGCCGTCGAATCTGCCCTTCTTGTCGACAATGGAGAGGATCGTTGCGCTTATTCCGGAAGCCTATTCGGGGTCTACCGCTGTGAGCGAGTTTGTTAAAGCGCCTTTGGACGAAGAGCAATCTGCGCACTTCTTTGCTCAGGATGCGTTTTCCAACCCCGCCCACGTGCGATTCGCCTTGCGCGGAATGCTCGCATCCATGGCCGGTTACGTCATATACACGGCTATCGATTGGCCGGGGCTCAGTACTTCCATAGCAACCTGTATCATCACCGCGCTCTCTACCATCGGCTCGTCGCGCCAGAAGCAAGTCTTGCGGCTCGGGGGCGCCATCATTGGCGGCTTTATCTTTGGTTTTGGAGCACAGATTTTTTTGCTGCCGTATCTGGACTCGATTACCGGATTCACTCTTTTGTTTATGGTGGTCACCGCAATCTCCTCGTGGATTGCCACCGCTTCCTCAAGGCTTTCGTATCTTGGGGTGCAGCTCGCCCTGGCTTTTTATCTGATTAACCTGCAGGAGTTCGCCATCCAGACTTCGCTCTCTATTGCTCGGGACCGTGTTTTCGGTGTTCTGCTTGGTTTGATGTCGATGTGGCTTATCTACGATCGCTTGTGGGTGAAGAACGCCGTGGACGAAATGCAGAGTGTTTTTGCTCACAATCTCGAGATGTTTGCCGAGTTGGCCGAGCAGTTGCTGGAGAAGGATCAGATCAAAGCAATCAGGCGGATTCGCCAGCTGCGCGATCAGCTCAACGCCGGTTTTACAGCAGTGACGGCGCAAGCCGACGCGGTGCTGTTCGAGTTTGGCCCGTCTCGTTCGCAAAAGCTACAGATCCGCGAAGACATCCGGCGATGGCAGCCCGCGATCCGCACGCTGCTGCAGGTACAAATCGCCTCTGCGCAATACCTCGCGAATAGACCGCTCAGCAATCTACCCGAGCCCATCGCCCAGGCTGGGGTTGCGTTCGAAAAGGACATTGCCCAGGTGATGCACGCGATGGCAAATGAGGTGAGCGGGAAGCCAGTGGACGGTGTTCCAGATATACGGATGTCTGCGATCCGCTTTCGGCAGGAAGTCGAGCAGCACTATGGCGCGCTCGGCGTTCCAGTCCCTGACGCGGCCTCGGATCTGGCGGGGTTGGCCGATAGTCTGGCAACCATCCTTGCTCCTCTCTATGAGGACATCCGCGCAACCTACGCAGCCAACAACCAAGTGCTGGGCGGCCAGGTTCAGCTGCAGCACGGCCACGCTTGATCCTAGTCTTAAAGACTCGAGAGCGTCAGCGGACAGTCGGGATGACAAGTTTGAGGGTGGAGGCCACCTTGGCGGTAGTGGAGGGGGATGGCAGAGTCAACCGCATGCAACCAACCCCGGTTAATTTGGACACCTTTGAGCGTTCGGGACTGGCTAGGGAGCGTATTGAGCCTCCCCGTTACCAAAGGACCAGTTCTCCTTTGGCACTTCCACCAGATTGATGAAGACATCTTCCCTGCGCAGCTTCAGGCTTTCATGCAGCCCGTCGGCCACGGCTTTGTAGAAGCGCTGCTTCATCTCCACGGTTCGTCCACTATTCAGCGTGATCTGCACAAAGATGCAGTCGTCGGATCGGTGAATGCCAAGAAATTCCCGGTCAAACTGCAGGCCGGCTTGGGGATGCTCGGTGATGATCTGAAAGAGGTCGTGTTCGGGAGCGTTCATCACATCGGTCAACGCGCGATAGACGATCTGGCCAACCTGTTTGCCATACTCCAGGGATTTGCCTGTAGCGAGATCGATTCGAACCAGAGGCATGCGGTCTCCTTAAATAACTACGATAGCCCAATTGCCTGCCGGAATGAGTGTAGGCTACGGGCGCATGCAAAGGAGCCTGGTTCCTGTGGGGTGGCGTTCCGCTATTGTGAAGCGCCTGCCTTCGGCGGTTCCGTGCGGTTCAGCGTGTCGTAGAGCGGTTGCGCCTGGTTTACCTCCGGATTCTCTTCTGCGACTGAAGCCGCGAGGATGCGGATCTTGTCGTTGTCGGGCAATGTGAGCGTCCGTGTGCCCGGGGGCATCTGGATCGAGTATGCGAATAGGTAGGAGTATTGATACGGCTGGTTAAGCCCATCGGCGGTGTGATGATGGGACGCGTACCATGCGAGACTGGCTGGCTTGACGTAGCCCGGCTCGAGTCCCACGTAGTCCTCGGGATAACGGGGCGACGGAACCCGTTGCTCACGCTGCTGCTCATCAGCCGGGGGCCAGGGCGCGTGATGTGCTGAGATAGCCCAGTTGCGGTCGTCCTGGTTCCGGAAGATGCGGGTATCCCACTGGCCGATGAATCCGCCCCAATCCTCGATGTTCAGATTCGCCGTCTTGGCGCCCGTCCGAAACGCCGCGGTTTGGTCTCCACCCTCGGATGCGGCCAGAAGGTAAACCCGGTTGTAGTGCCCCGAGGGGAGTGTAATGGTTTGACCGCGGGCAACCACCGCATCGGGGGTTCCGGTTTTTGCTGGCGCCAACTTGAACTGGACGCCGTGGTAAGCAATTTCGTCCGGGAGCATTTCTGCCGGTATCGCGTTGCCTTTGCCGTCGAAGCCACCGGCCGGCGTAGGGGTGTCATCATTGGTGGCGACGGCAAGGTCGTACTTGAGCTCCACCGGCTGCGAATGAATTGCCGTCAGCTTTGCCGTAGGCGGACCGAGGCGCAAGGCAAAGGTGCGCGGTTGATACGCGGTGAATGACGTGACCAGCGCTCCACTGTTCAGGCTTGCCGGCTCCGGTTGCTCTTGTTCCTGGGCATTGACCTCGCGCGCGGCGACGACAGGTCCGGCGAAAGAGACGCGCACATCCTGGGCTGGATGACCGTCGAGTTCGACCATGCGAAGAATGACTTCGTCGTCTGCTTCTGCCTTCTTGAGAGCGAACACGCGAATTCTGGAGTTGTTGAGCTTAAGCAGGGAAAAGGTCTTGCCCAGCGAGCCGGGATGTTCTGCCGTTTGAAAGGCGATGAGTGGATCGCTGAGACGATAGGCCTGCCAATCCGTTTGCGCTTGTTCCCAGGTGCCGGCGTGGCCCGCCAACCCGAATACGAATTCGTGATGTCCCCAGTCCTGGTTTGCCTGGTCGCTGTACCCCTGCGGACGTCCATTGGCGGGAGGCTGCATTCCGGGCGAGCGTAGAAGGGTCAGGCGGATGGTATTGTCATTCGGCTTGTCCGAGCCGTTCTTGTATTCGGTCAGAATGGTTGCTCCAAAGCTGCCGCTCTTGTCCGTGAGATCGATCCAGCGATGGGAGGCGACTTCGAACTGGCGTTCTTGCGCGTTGGGCCGCTCAATCGTGCCCACGTCCCAGTTGTAAGTGGCATCCTCATTTGCCGCGCTGAGCGGAAAAGCTACTTTGAGATTGGCCGCCAAGGTTCGCCAATCGATGGCGTTGCCGAATTCCACCCGATTGCCTGCATCGCCAGCGGAGAGCCGAATCGTCTGCACGAATTTAGAGTTTTCCGCCTGGCGCGTCACCTCCAACGCCACCCGAACCGGACCACGCTCAACCACGCGAATCTGCGCCGGACCACTTACATAGGCGCGCGGCGCTGCCTGCTCCTGATCGAAATCCATATTCCAGGCCGGATACTGCTTGGGTGCATCGGTGGAGATGGCAAGCCGGATGGGCGCAGAGAGCAGCTCCTTGTTCAGGCTCTTGTCGTAGATGCTGGAAACATCGCCATCCTGGTTGAGCTGCACGCGATAGCGGGCATTTTCGAGCGATGATTCGGTTACTTTTACTGTTCCGTTAGCAGTGGAGCTCTCTGCCGGCACCACGTGATAAATGGCGTATCCCACAGAGGGCGCCTGGGCCAGGAAGAGCACTTTCCCGTCTTCGAGTTGGGCCGGCGCCTCCTTGCCATCGGAACCATAGACCCGTACAGCTTTGGGAAGGCCGCCCGGAAACGCGATTTGGGCCTCGACCACATCTTCGCGAGCGATGTTGAGCGGGTTATACACCAGGATGGGCGTTCCTTTACCCTGCGTGTCCATCCCGGAGGCGATCGATTCGGTGGCGCTGGTGAGCACTCCGGCGAACTGGTTGGCGGCGATATTGTCGTCGTTCCACGAGTACTGATAGGCGCGCGGAGTCGCGGTGCCGGCGGCCAGGTCGTGAAAATGTCCAGCCAGTTCCAGCGTCCAGGCCTCGTTCAGCCGTTGTTGCGGATAAGGCCGGCCGCCCATCCATGCGGCTGCCACCGAGGCCTTTTCGGCATCGTCGGCGAGCAGCTCATTCTTGAGGATCATGCGCTTGTGGTAAGCCTGAGAGGTCAACGAGCCGGCGGAGTGATTGATCAACTCCAGGTCGCCTTTGTACTGCGGCATGCGTGCGGTCATATCGGGCTTGATGTCGTTGAACATCTGATCCGCGGTCGATTCGACCACGTGGACCGGCCCTTCGCCGACTCGCACCTCTGGCCCCTTCGGTTCAGAGCCCGGCTGATCCTGCTGCCCGAACCCGCCAGGTGGAGGAGGCAACACTGTCTCGCTCTTATCGACGATAGCTTCCAGCAGTCTGACCGTTGATTCGCGGGCCGCGCCGCCAACGTCTCCGGTGCCGACATAGTGGTAGTCGGCGAAGACGCCGGTGACTTTACCATCCAGATCGATACGCTTCACCCAATCCTGTTCCCACTCTCGCGGCCGTTCCCGCGCGCGTAGCTGCCCAGGCGTGAGCCGCGCCTTTTCCTCAGCGGTCAATTGTGGCCATGGTGGAGGGGGTCCGGGTTCCTGGCTGAGATCGGTGTAGACGCTGCTGCCATATCCGCCGGGGTTCAAGGCCGCGATCACACTCTTTCCATCGGGGCCAATCCATAGGCCAACGTTGAACGGGATCCCCTCGGGGGTATGTTCAGGCGAATCAGGGCCGCCGATTTTCGGCGCCGGCTGCCAGGCTGCACTGAGCTTCTGGGTGGAGAAACCCTTCACCCCGGCATGCGCGAGGATGCTGGGCAACGAGGCGGGGAATCCAAAGCAATCCGGCAGCATGAACTCCGTGCTCGCCTTGCCAAAATCCTTTCGGTAGTAATCGTTGCCGTAAAGGATCTGGCGAAAAATCCCCTCGGCGCTGGGGAGATTCACATCGCCTTCCTCCACCGACGAGCCGGCAGGGAACCAGCGGCCGGCAGCGACATATTGCGTCAGCCGGGCGTAATCGTCGGGGAAATACTCCTTCATCAGGCGGTAGCGGTTGGAGCCGGTCCAATTGAAAACGTAGTGGGGATACTTGTCGATGTAGTCGAAGTTCACCCGCAGGGTCTTCAGCAGATATTCGCTGATGGTCTGCGGCATTTCCCAGCGCCATTGCGTATCGAGGTGAGCGTAGGGCACGACGAAGAGGGTCGGATCTTTGGTGATATCCGGGGCCTTCATCGTTTGGCCCTGGAGCGCGGGCAGCAACGGGCAGGCGGCGAGAAAGGGTAAAAGCCATCCAGTCATGGTTCGCAGCCGAAAAGACCCGATCATGGTTACGAGTAAATTGCGATAGCGCGTAGCTGCGATCCGCTTGCCGACTTCAGTGGTGGTTTGAAGCATTTGGCGCCCCCCCGGTTTGGTAAAACACTGCTGGCACATTCGCCGCCCGCAAATGAGACGGACGATTTTACAAGGTTGTTTCATGGGATTAACTGGCTGGCAATCCGACGACGCGCACAAAAGAAACTCCCGTACAGGCTGCCTGTACGGGAGTTTTCCTGCGCTCGCCATGTAACTAGAACTGATAACGCAAACCGACTTGGAGCGTTCGCGGATTGCTGGTGGTCTTGGCGGTCACTTCACCGAACTGGGCTGAAGTGGGAGTATAGTTCGGCGAAGCCAGGTTGGGATGATTAGGGAAGTTGTACGCCTCGGCGCGGAACTCGAAGCCATTCTCCCTGAACACGGGGAAGGCCTTGATCAGCGCGAGATTCCAATTCACCAGGCCGGGCGCGTAAAGATTGTCGCGAATGCCGCGCTGAAGATTAAACGTCCCGGCAGGGGGCGGAGTAAAGAGTGGAGTTCCGGCGCCAGTGGTCGTTGCAAACCACTTGGGGCTGCTGGAAGTGCCAGTAGGGCCGGCAAATTTGCCCAGGTGTGTCACCCCTCCGTTCTGAACCCAGAACTGGCCCACGGATCCTGATGGAATACTGGGCGGTTCGCAGTTGAAGCTGCCAGTCTCTCCGACTCCGGCGTAGTCGTTGGCGACCCCGACAGAGCAGGGAAAGCCGGTTTGCATTTGAGTGTTGCCGCTGATCTGCCATCCACCCGCCACTTTGCCTACCAGGGTGTGCTGTCCCCTAAAGAAAGGCACCACATACAGGTAGTTCACGATGAAAACCTGGCGAACATCGAACTCCGAAGGCCCCCATAGATTCGATGTGTTGTAGGTGTCGGGAACGATGGTGTGGTAATTGGAACCGTTGTCCATGTCCTTGGACCAGGTGTAGGCTACCCCGAACAGGGAACCATCGCCGAAGTTCCAATTCCATCCCATTTGTAACGAGTTGTAAAACTCGCTGACACCGCTTTGGGCTTGCTGAATGAAGGCGAAACCCTTATATGGCCGGTAATAGTTAATGAATTTAGAGCTCGGATTGTTGGTGAGAGAACCCACTGGCGCCTGGTTGATGTCGAAGACATCCCAATTATGCAAACCGCGGGCTCCCACATAAGCGACCGAGAATGACGAGTGCCGCCCGGGAAGCTGCTGCTGGAGGGTCACGTTCCAGTTCCACCTGGTTGGAGGCTTCAGGTGGGCGTTCATCGTAGTGATCTGGATGGGGGCTTCTTCAACAGAGTTGAGCGCAGCGCCCGGATTGTCGACCGACACATTGGCGACGGATATCGTCGGTTGAAATGGAGAGTTGCCGCCTGGGAATATGTTGTCGATGATCCCCTTATACTCTACGAACCTGCCGCCCCCCGCGCGGATCACAGTATTTGGGTACAGCTGATAAGCGATCCCGAGACGCGGCAGAACATCGGTGGTTGTGTGCACGTAGCTTTTCGGCAGATTCGGGGCAAACAGCCCGGTGCAGGGTTGGCCCGCGCAGGCATTATTTGCCGGATTCGCCGCAGGAACACGATTGCCAGCGGTCGCAGAACTCGGGAATGAGCTTCTGCCGGGGATTACGATGCCGTTGTAGGGGTTGCCGGTGCCTACGATTACGTTTCCTGTTTTAGGATCCACTTGCGGAGCACTTGCCGGATTGTACGAAGCGGGATCGAAGTAGACCGCATTGCCCCACTGCGCGCTGTAAGGAATGACCGTGGTGAAGCGAAGACCATAATCGAGATTTAGTTTGTGCGTAAGCTGCCAGTTATCCTGGATGAACTCCTCAATCAGCGTTCCACGCCATTCAGTGAATGCCTTTGGCCCAATCTCGGTATAGCTGTCTGCCAGGCCAAGTGCCAGGTTGGCTATGCCTGCGCCAGACGTACCGCCCAGGCCAGTCCGTGGATCACTGAAAAAGAACGTGCCGTTCTGGTTGCTGGCTCCCCCGGGAACGGTCGAGACGTTGATCTGATCGTTGTCGTTTTCGCCCGCGTAGGAGTAGAAAAAGCCGCCCTTGACGGTGTGGTTCGACCAAACTTTGGTCAAACTGTCAGACGCCGCATAAATTATCCCGGATGAGTGGGACGGGTAAGGTCCACCGGCAATACTGGAGAAAGTGGGCAGGCTGGCGGTGGGGATCTTATTTTCAGAAGCTTTCGCGCCCGGCAGGATGTAGGGAAAATCGATCCCGAATGTTCCCCGATCATAGCCAGCTCCTCCAGGCGCGGCGTCGATGTAGACGTCGTCGATGCTGACGCTGCCATGCGCCTCGTTGATCATGGTCGGGCTGATCGTCCAGACCCAACCCAGTGCGTTGACCTGGTTGGGGCGCTCGAAAACGATCGGAACCAGTGGGTTGCTCTGGTTGTAAGGGGAGAGCTCATAGAACGAGTTATCGGAGCGCCGAAACAAGATGTGCTGGTTGGCCGTGATTAGAAGGTCGCCGTTGATTTGGCCTTGACGCTGGTTTTCCGGTTGGGGAAGCGAGCCCGCATAGTTCTGGGTTCCCTGTTGGAACCCGGGAGTCGGCAGAGGATAAGAGTTTAAGATGCCAATGCCGTTTGGACTCAGTTGGGCCGCCGGAATGACGTTGCCAGGGTAAGGCACGCAGGTTGCGGCGCCGTACACCGGGCACGTGCTCGGCACGTAGAGCTGTTTGCCGCCCGCATAGTACTGATTATTGGGATTCAGCAATTCGCTGAAGTTGCCCTCTCGCATAAGGGCGGTGGGCACGGTCATGTTTTGGGTGGCTGCAAAGCGGTAGCGGATCCAATCCTCGTTGATGAAGAAGAAGAACTTGTTCCTCAGGCTATCCAGGAAGGGCACTTTAGGAGCCCAGACGGGGCCGCCCACTGCAAATCCAAAATTGTTGTAAACAAAGGGAGAAGGAAAACGGGTCAGGGCGTTCAGGTTGCGCGACCAGGTATTGGCGTTCATCGCCGAATTGCGCAGGTACTCGTATGCGCTCCCGTGGAAATTCGTGGTTCCGCTCTTGGTTACAATGCGGACTTGGGCGCCTGAAGCACCGCCGTACTCAGCCGAGTACGCGGCCGTGAGCACCTGCATTTCCTGCACCGCGTCGGGTTTCACGCCGGCGATGATCTCTCCATCGTCTCGTGTTCGAACCGCCGGAGCGCCATCGATTGTGTACAACGTATCCTGCGTGCGCGCCCCGTTGATATTGAAAGCGTCTCCACTATTGAACGCGAAGTTGAAATCGCCCAGGGTCGCTGTACTAACGGAGCCAGGGAGGAGCTGCGTCATATAGATCGGATTGCGGCCGTTCAATTCCTGCTTTTGGATCTGCTGTCCTGAGATCTCGCTCTGTACCGCTGGGGACTGGGTCTGTAAGAGCGCAGCGGTGGCGGTTACTTCGACCGTCTGGGTAGCCGCTCCAAGGGTGAGTTTCGCATCGATCGAAATGGTGCTGTTGGACCCCAGCACATTGTGTGTACTCTCGAACTTCTGAAAGCCGCTGGCCTCAGCCGTCATGGTGTACGCCGTGGGGGGCAGGTTCGGGATCGAGTAATGGCCAGACGAATCCGTGGAGACCGTGCGGCTTTCGCCCGTCCCCTCGTTCTTGATGGTTACTTTTGCATTGGGGACGACCGCCCCGGAGGAGTCCGTCACGAATCCGACGATGGAACCGACGTCATTTTGCGCCAACGCGGTCGCAGAAAAGAATATCGCTAGGGCAAGGGTTAATGCGGCAAGGGAACAGGAGATCTGCGCACCGATGCCGCCCCGAGATCTCGCCGCGGACGACCTGCTGAAGATCCAACTTGGTGAGGATACTTTGTCTGTTACCGGATCAATAAACCGTGACACGGCCGGCTGGCCCGCACCCATGGCGGGAACGATTCGATTCGCTGACATGATAGGCCTCTCTCAAAGACTTCAGTGGGCCAATGTTGGCGCTTCCGCTAAGCGATTTGGAAGGGGTCTACCCTGTGTTTACACCGGGAATTTGACCCGGATCTTCCCCTCTCCGGGAATGTGTAGCGGGGTTGGAAAATTCCGTAGATATTAAATAACTTTCATCAGGAGAATAACTTGGCAACTTTTACCGTCTGTTTCTCCTGAATCTGTTACCCTTCCGTGCGTGGACGCTATGAACCAAAGCGACGTCTCACTTCCAGATTTCGAGGCAGCTTCGAAAGATGCCGCCTTCAATTCCAATTTGCCCGCCTCTTCCTCATGGAAATCTGTTTTTGACCTGGCTACTGAGCCGCGTTGGCAGTTGGCACAGCGCATCGTCGCCAGCCGCAGCTTTGCCAAGTCGGCTTTACTGTCCCGCTTCCTTCTCTATGTGTGTGAACGCGAGATTACCGGAAAGACCGGCGAGATCAGCGAACATCAGATCGGTGTTCACGTCTTCGGCCGGCGCCCGGGCTACCACCCCGGAGAAGACAATATCGTAAGGAATTATGCCCGTCAGCTGCGCCACCGTCTGGACCAATATTTCCTGGAGGAGGGCAGAGAGGAGAAGCTTCGCCTCAGCATTCCTCGCGGCAAATATGTGCCGGTGTATTCGCGCAACCAATTTCAGGAGCACCCATTGCTCGTGGTAGCGGAGCGTGAAACGGATAGCGGTGGCGTCTTGGAAACAGTGACGCCTGCTGCGGTGCCTGCTCTGGTATCGGTACAGCCCGAGCGTCATCGCTGGCTCGTTCCTGGTTTGGGAGCTTTGCTGTTGCTGGCCTGTCTGGCAATCGCCTGGGCGGTCGCGCATCGCGCTCCGGCAAATTCTGCGGATCCGTCGTATCCACTGTGGGCGCGGCTTTTCGACAAGGGCCACGAAACACTGATTGTGCCATCCGACGATGGAATCGTCATGATTCAGAACCTGACCGGCCATCTGGTTCCGCTGTCGGAATACATCACTCGCGATTACCTGTCTCTTAAAAGCCCGTACAACATTGACGAGCAGAACATGAGAGATCTGGACGCTCAACGTTACACCAATGTTACAGATCTGAACGCGGTGATGAGGTTTTCGCGTCTGCCCGAGGCAAATAGCGGTCAGTTCACGGTGCGGTATTCACGCGATCTGCACATGGACGACCTCAAAGATGCGAACGTCATTCTTTTGGGATCCAGTTTTTCCAATCCCTGGGCGGAGCTATTCGAGAAAACGCTTAATTTCGAATTTGCCTATGAGCCCCATCCGAATGCCTCGCACATCGTGAACAGGCACCCTCAGGCGGGAGAGCTCCCGGTCTACGAGAACGACGCAAACGGGCCATCCCATCGCACCTATGCGGTTATCGGATTTGTTCCCAATCTCAATAACACGGGATCGGTCCTGCTGGTAGAAGGATTGACTATGGCCGGAACACAGGCGGCGGTGGACACTCTTTTCAACCGGAGCATGATGGCCCCGCTTCTCGATCAGTTCAAAAATGCAGACGGTTCTCTTAACCCATTTGAGATTTTGATTGAGACCAGAAGCTTCGGGTCGGATTCGCCGCAAGCCAGCGTGGTTGCGACCAGGATGTACAAAAAGCATTCCTGAAGCCGTTCAGCATTTTTTCTTGACCAACCCGCCAGGGCCCCCTCTCGACTCATCCGTGTAAGATTCTTGGGAGTTGCGTGCCGCATCCACCAGACGGTGGCGCGTGCATCGTGTGACCTGGAGCCAGCCAAGTATGCAGCGTCGTGAATTTATCAAGTCTGTTATCGCGTTGGGAGGCGGGCTCGCTACCGGGCAAGGCAGATCCTTCTCCATGCAGGCGCCCCCTGATGGGGAGGTCAGGCGTGTCCTGGTCATGTTCAAGTGTCATTTCGATGCTGGGTTCATTGACACGCAGGCTGCGGTCGTTCACCGGTACTTCACGGAGTTCTTTCCCCAGGCGATCCGGGTGGCCGAAGAGATGCGCCAGTCTGGTTCGTGCCCCTACGTCTGGACGACGGGTTCCTGGCTGCTCTATGAGTATCTCGAGCAGGCCGCAACCGATGATCGCAGGCGGATGGAGCATGCCATCTCCAGTGGAGACATTGCGTGGCACGCTCTTCCGTTTAGCTGGCAAACCGAGATGATGGATGGATCGATGATTTCCGGAAGCATCGCTTTGTCGAAGACTCTGGACCGTCGATTTGGCAAAACCACGACCGGAGCCAAGATGACCGATGTACCTGGTCATACTCGGGGGCTCGTTGGTCCCCTGGCCTCTCAAGGCGTGAAGTTTCTCGACATCGGCGTGAATGGCGCCAGTACCCCGGCCGAGCTGCCTGCCCTGTTTGTGTGGACGGACCTTAAGGGCGCAGTCCCTGGTGGTTATGTACCACCACGAGTATGGCGCTGTTACGCCTGTGCCAGGCTCGGATCTGGCCATCGCCATTGTCGTGCGGGGGGACAACAGCGGCCCCCACACGCCTGAAGAGATCGTAAAGATCTGCGCCGATTTGAAGCGCCAATTCCCCAATGCCCAGGTGATCCCCACCAACCTCACAGAGATTGCGAATGCCGTCGAAACGTATCGGGGAAACTTGCCCGTGGTGAAGCAGGAAATCGGGGATACATGGATTTACGGAGTTGCGAGTGATCCGCTGAAGGTTGCCAGGTACCGTGAGGTTGCGCGGCTTCGTCAGACCTGGCTCGCGCAACAGAGCTTCCACATCGGCGACGCCACGGACGTGGCCCTGCTGCGCCACATTCTTCTTGAGCCCGAGCACACCTGGGGCACCGACACCAAAACCTGGCTCGATTTCGATCACTACACCCCACACGATCTGGCCCCGATGCTGCACACCAAGAACTACGAGGTGGTGCAGCATAGCTGGGTGGAAAAACGTCAGGATCTTTTCGATGGAATTGCCACGCTGCCTGGGCCGCTACGGGATCAGGCACTGGCCGCAGTGCACCAGCTCGAAGCGAAGCCGCCGCAGTTGTCGCATCCCTCCAGTCATCCCGGCGGCAAGGAATTGGAGACGGCGCATTTCATTCTCGCGCTGGATCCGGCCACCGGAGCGATTCGTCGCCTGCGCAACAAGAGATCGGGGCGGGAATGGGCCTCTGCAGATCATCCTCTGGCCCTCTTTTCCTACCAGACGCTTTCCCAGCAGGATTACGCGCGCTTCTTCTCCAATTACGTGATCAGCACCGAGGATTGGGCGAAGAAAGATTTTGGAAAGCCCAACATCGAGCGATTTGGGGCGGAAAGCCGTGACTGGTTGCCATCCTTGACAGCAGCTCGAGGTAGAAGAAGATGCAGAAGCGCACCGTGTGCTTGCACATCTGGAGATTCGTGACCGTGAAGCGCTGCAATCAGGACGAGCTGCCTTCCCGGACAAGATGTATTTGGAGCTAGTCGCTCCCCAAAGCAGAGCCCGTGATCCAACTGAATTTCTATTGGTTTCAGAAACCGGCCACGCGTCTGCCCGAGGCGCTTTGGTTGAGCTTTCATCCGATCGTCTCCAATCAGCAGGGATGGATGATGGATAAATCGGGCGAGCAGGTATCGCCGTTCGACGTGGTCTCCTCAGGCAGTCGCCACTTGCACGCAGTTTCCACCGGAGTCGGCTATAAGGATGAACAGCAGTCCATCTTTGTGGAGACGCTGGATTCGCCGCTCATTGCTTTCGGGGAGAAGTCGCCGCTGAATTTTTCCCGAAAGCAACCCGATCTTTCCGGTGGCGTTCATTGCAATCTCTTCAACAACGCCTGGGGAACAAACTACATCATGTGGTTCGGCGAAGATATGCGCTTCCGCTTCGTTCTGCGCGCCTGATTACGAAACCGGGTTGGTTCCTGTTGTGCGGTTCTATCCATCCCGTCCACCTTGGCGTGGGTGGACGGGGATGGACAGAGTCAACCAGCCAGGGTCTCCATACCTACCCAGACTGCCGAGCTAATTTGCCTACTCATCGCTCACGCAGCGAAATCCAAGTGTTCCGGAGCGATCGTAGCTGGGCGCCATCAGCAATAGCTTGCCGTGTTGATCATTCCGGTAGGCCTGCGGGAAATACCAGATCGAGCCCTGCGGCTGGTAGTAGCTTCCGCCTCTTAGAATGCCGCCCCGCGTATGGTCATCGACAAATTCATCTGTCCATTGCCAGACGTTGCCCACCATATCCATGACTCCGAAAGCGCTCGCTCCGGCTGGGTGCGCATCGACGTTATCCGGCTGCGTGAGCGAGCGGCCCTTCACCGGAACCGGCACAGCGTTCGCCTCCCAGGTGTTGCCCCAGGGATAGATGCGGGTTGCATCGCCGCCCTGCGCCGCATACTGCCATTCCCACTCGTGTGGCAGCCGCTTGCCGGCCCACTTGGCATACGCGCGCGCATCTTCCAGCGACACCCAGGTCACCGGCTTGTTAGCCCATCCCTGCGGATAGGCGCCATCCTTCCAGTCGCGTAGAAAATTCAGAGCGTCCGCCGGTTGGTAGTGCGTCGCGTCCAGGAATTTTTTGAACTCCGCGTTCGTTACCGGATATTTGTCCATGTAGAACCGCGGGATCGTCATGCGGTGCTCATGGAAGCGGCGCGGCATATCCTCCCACGGATATTGCACATCGACGCCAATGTCGTCGAAGCCTTCGATTTCGATTCCCTGCACTTTGAAAACATAGTCGCCACCGGGAATAGCAACCATGCCCTCCGGCGCAGCCCCCGCCGCCTTGGCCGGCGCAATCGCAACCATTTGCTGCCCCAGGGTCTTCCACTGGCCGGAATACGACGACAGCGGCGTTGCCGTCATCGTCTTCATGCGCGCCATCAGATCTTGTATCTTTGCATCCGGAGCTCCATGCGTGGCGAGGACTGCTGCGAAGCCGTGGGCTTCGATAGCGAAGGCCAGCACCGCCTCGCTCCCCTCCTTTTCCGGCGTGAGCTCAACACCGTGGTAGAGGTCAAAGTAACGAACGCCGTCCTCCGCTGGAACAGACATTTCGCGTCCGTTCACGTCATACTCGTTGCGGTTCACCATGGTCCAGACTGTCTGATCTTTTAACGGCCAACGGCTGGCAAAGACGCCGTAGCGATGGGTTGGGTAATAGGGCTCCCAGCCAGGGCTGGTAAGAAAGGCGGCTACGCCTCGCTCCATCGTGGCCATGCGGCGCGTTGCTTCTGCGTCGCGCTCCGTGATGCCGTTCCAGATGCCCCAGATGTTCTCCCAGCTTTCCCAGCCCACTCCGTTGAAGAAGGCGAATTGCAGATCATCGGTTTTGCTCCGCGCCCAGCGATCGGAGATGTTCACCATGTGGCGGGTCTCCAGCCACTTATATTTATCGACCTCGGGGACAAAGGGGAATTTATATTGTCCCCACGTCATCACGTTCCAGGCCAGAGCCTCGTCGGCAGGTCCTCCCTCGGGCTCGAAGGCCAGGGTGTGGCCTACGCGGTCTGAGGCCAGCGAGAACGCCAGCGGCACGCCGTCCTGGGTATCGCCATTGACGCCGTCGGCATCGATCGCCTTCATGGTCTCCGCAATGGCCTGCGGCCAGGGCTCGCCGGGATCATGGGTGCCTTGATCCCACATCATCATGGGAAATAGGACGCGCACGCCGCGACGATGAAAGTCACCCACCATCTTGCGCACACCTTCCAGGCCTCCCGGCATGGAGCGGATCATGTCGTGCTGGTTGCGGTCGTCGATGCCCATGTTGGGATAGGTCGGCCAGATGAGCACGGCATCGATGCCTCCGTAGCGCTTCTGGAGGTCGTCGAGATAGCGATCCACGGTGTACTTGCCCGCCACAGGATCGTAGAAGTAGCGGTCCTGCGCCATCATCTGCGGTTGCATAAAACTCGATTGCGTCCACAGCAGTTGCGGCATCTGGTAGCGAGCATCGTTATACCCGATGCGGATACGGCGCTCCGCACGCCAGTGCGTTACATCGTTCAACCATTCCTGGTGCGTGCTCCCGGTGCACGGCGTGTATCCACCCTCCCAGGCGCCGCGCATGATCAGACATTCCGGAGACGGGATCTGTTGCCCTTTAGGTGCGTACTTTGTGTCCTGCGCGCCCGCTGCCAACAGGGCTATCGCCAACGCCGCGAGCAGACCGACATTTCTCGTCTTCACCGTTTTCTCCTTAGGTGAGCCGTTCAGCAGGAATCTAGGGTCTCCTGGCGAAGTTAATCACAAGCGTGACGGAGCAGCAAACCGGAGTTGTACCCGCGCGTAGTTCTGCCAGCCACGCAAGGGGTTCATCGCTTCCACTACTCGCCGCCAGCCGCAAGGCACCCTGCGTGATATCGAATACGATGTCGGAGCTCTCAAAGGTCGGTGTTGATAATACCGTCTCCTTGACCTGTAGATCGACGAAGCCTGTCTCTTCTAAGAGGTTTCTAAGATCACGCCCCATCCCGGGGTTGCGGATATCCTGACTCCAGAGTTGAGCGACTCGTCGAGCGACGGGGTGCTCGGCGTTGCCCAGGGAGGCGGCCTCGATGGCGAAGGTCTCCCAGTCGGGGTCGGCGCAGACCACCCTGCCGCCCGGCCTCACTGTGCGGAAGATCTCGCTGAGGACAGCCACCGGCCGCTCTACATGCTGCAGTGTCCGGTCTACTTTGCAGGAGTGTAGAAAGCCGCTCGCAAAAGGCAGGTTATGGATATCTGCTTGAATGAACTCGACCGCCGGAAAGCCCTCGCTCGCGGCACGCGCAGACTCCAGCAGGGTCAGGCTCGCGTCCACGCCGATCGCCCGCCCTTCAGAACCGACCAGCTTTGCCAGGCGCCGGACATCGAAACCCAATCCGCAGCCAAGGTCTGCGGTGATGGAGCCGGGCTGCGGATTCATCATCTCCAGGATTGTGTTCTTGTACTGCTGGAATTCGAGGAGCCCATCCATATAAGCCAGGCAACGGGCCATTTTGGCCACCGCGGCTGCATCCACGTCGCGGAAACCTCGCGCCAGATACTCCTCGCCTTGTTTCTCGACACGCTTCACGGGGGCACCTCTATCCGTCTTTCATTTCCTTGGCACGTACCAGCAACTGCTTCATCGTGCTGGGAGGATCGCCCGCATCCAGCATGGCGCGGAAGACGCGATAGGGATCGGTCCTGGAACCCGACTTGCGCAATGTGCGTTCATCATTCACCCACGCATAAATGATGACCTTTTCCCTGCTGGAGAAGCGATAAAAGAGCCTGTACCGCTCATGGAATTTTGCCCGGAACCAGTGGCGGTTGTCCGAGCCAAGCGTGTTCCCCTGGCGAAACCCGGTGGCACCGGGATTTCTTGGAATCGTCTCTCGGATGTGACGATTGATTGTGGCCAACAACTTTGCGGCGGGTAGTTCCTTATAACCTGTGGGGTCCTTGGCCGCTAGAGCTTCCACCTGTTCCACCAGTTGCCGAAACTGCTGCTCGAACAAAGGGTGGACATATAGCCTCCAGCCGTTTACGACCATCTACATGCACACCCCGTCGCCAAGATCTTCGTCGGGCGCCACGGCAATCCCTTTTGTTAATTTGTCAGCCCGTTTCACCAGCTTCGTATCCAGCGGCCGGATGTCCTGAGGCGCGCGACCGATGTCTTGCGCCAAAAACGCGAGAAACGACGTCATCACGGGATCTGTTGTCTCATGCGCGGGAGTCTCTGCCAGAACCAACATCCGTCCAGGAGCGATGACGTGTGCTCTCACTTCGCCGTTGAATTCCGGATGACTTTTGAATAGGGCTCCCTCGAAACGGAACCCAGACGAGTTGCCCGTCTTTGTTTGCTTTCCGCGATATTCCGTTCCCGCTTGGCTGGCGACCGGCGGTTTTCTCTTCTTTGGTGTCGGCATTTGTTCCTCGACATGGATGTTAGCACAATTGTAAGCACGTTAGGCGGTCTCAGTGGAAGGCAGAGGGGAGTGCGGCCGCGATCCGGTTCATCAGCAAGTCCGGCAAACAACCCAGGATCACCACCAAAGCGGCAGTCGCCCACAACGCGATACGCGTCGTTACCGGCACTTGGATGGCTGCGGCGCCGGTAATCGGTTCGCCCACGTAGGCTTGCTTGAGAACCTTCAGATAGTAGTAAAACGAAACCACGCTCATGGCGAGCGCCAGCAGCACCAGCCATAACAGGGCAAAGTGGTCTGCAATGTCCAGAGCTGAAATAAAGACATAGAACTTGCCAAAGAAGCCTGCCAGCGGAGGAATGCCGGCCAGAGAAAGCAAAAAGATCAGCAGGCAAAACGCGACGTCGGGAGCACGCTTACCCAGGCCGGCAAAGTCCGCAATGCTGTCTACCTTTTCGTTATCCAACGCGGCGAGCACGCCAAAAGCGCCTACGGTCGCCAAGGCGTAGGTGATGACGTAATACACCAGCGCCACCAAACTTTGCCGGCTGTGCACCACCAGCGCGATCAACATATACCCCGCATGCCCAATCGCGGAATAAGCCAGCAGTCGCCGGACGCCGGTTTGAGCAATGGCCGCCAGGTTGCCCCAAAGCATCGATACCACGGCGAGAATCGCGATCAAGGGCGCCCAGCCCGCGGTGTAACCTCCCCAAGCGGCGCTGCCTGCCGCCCCCATGAGCCCCAGATAAAAGAGCACAAACAAGGCGAAGAAACTGGCCACCTTTGAACTCGATGCGACCAGCGCGGCGCTCCATGTCGGCGCGCCCTGGTACACCTCCGGAGCCCACATATGGAAGGGCGCGGCGGCAATCTTGAAGCCCAATCCCGCCACCACCATGACGATGGCAATCGTCAACAACGGATCGCCGGGCGAAGCGCTGACTGCGCGCAGCGACGCCCTCCAGCGCGAGCGAACCGGAGAGGCCGTAGAGCAGGCTGAAGCCGAAGAGCAGGATCCCCGCCGACATGCCGCCAAAGAGAAAATACTTGAGCCCGGCTTCCGCAGACGGCTGGCTCTCCTTATCAAACGCGGTAAGGACGTAAAGCGAAAGGCTCAGGAACTCAATGGTGATGAAGATGACCAACAGATTCTGGGTGCTCACCAGCAGCATCATCGCGGTGGTGGCAAACAATATGAGCGCGCAATATTCGCCTACATGGGTGGTGAAGCGCGCGGAGTTCACGAGGAGAAGAACAAGAATCGCCAGTATGACGAGAGCTGCCTGGACCAGCTGCGTCAGCGGATTCACCACCAGCATCCCCGCCGGGAGAGCGCCTTGCGTAGCCCATCTCTCCAGCACTCCCAGCGCGATCGCGCATCCGATGCAGGACAAAACCACCGCCGCACGAAATCGGATCGCAAGCGTCGCTCGGCGCAGGAAGCCGAGATCCAGTATCAGGACCAGTAGTCCCGCCAGCGCGACCACGATCTCGGGCGCCGTTAAGCGCAGAAGTTCTGTCATCTCCACGCACCCTGGCGAAGCTGCTCAAACAACGGCCCATTGAGGCTGGGCAAAATCAGATCCATCAGCAGCCTGGGATAAAGACCCAGCACAATCGTGCTGGCCATCAGCAGGCCGGCTCCAAGACGCTCCGGAATGGTGATCGGAGGCAGGGGATGCTCCGTACTTTCCTCGGCGTCGCCAAAGAAAGTAGCCTGCAGCGCGCGCCACGAAAAGGCAATGCCGATCAGGATACCCAGCCCGGCGACCCAACACATCCACGGAAAGGCGCGCCAACTGCCGATCAATACTTGCAGCTCCGCAATAAAGCCGCTGAATCCGGGGAGGCCGACGGAGGCCATGAAGGCGAGAACAAACGTCACCGCCGCAAAGGGGATCAGCCGCGCGAGTGGAATGCGCGCCAGCTCTGCCAGGTCACGCGTATGGGTGCGGTCATAAACCATGCGCCCCACCACCGCAAACAGCAGCCCGGCGACGATGCCGTGGGAGAACATCTGGTAAACCGCGCCCGAGAGCCCAATCTGGTTCAGCGTCATCAGGCCCAGCAGAACAAACCCCATGTGGCTAACGCTGGAGTAGCCGACGACAAACTTCAGGTCCTGCTGCACCAGGGCGATAGTCGCGCCGTACACGATGCCGATCAGCGCGAGTACAGCAAAGACCTGCTGCCACGATCCGAAACCGAGCACATGAAAACCCCACGGATCGAGGCCGCGTGGAAACAGCATCATTGCTACCCGCAGGCAGCCGTAGGCGCCGAGCTTCATCACCACGCCGGCCAGCAACATCGAAGCGGCGGTCGGGGCCGCTGCGTGACCGGTGGGCGCCCAGGTGTGGAAGGGCCACATGCCCGCGAGCACGGCGAAGCCCACGAAGACCAGGGGGAAGGCCCACATCTGAAAATGTACGGGGAAAGGATAGTGCGCCAGCGCCTCCAGGTTCAGCGTGCGCTGGCCGGCGGCCACGTATGCGGCAGCCATGCCACCCAGCACCAGGGCGCTGCCGGCGAAGGAGTAGAGCACCAGCTTCATGGCGGCATATTCCCGGCGCGTCGATCCCCAAATGGCGATCAGGAAATACTTGGGAATAATCGCGATCTCATAGAACACGAAGAGCTGAAAGAGATCGAAGCTGAGAAAGACGCCATACACGGCGCCGATCAGCACCAGGTAGAGCGCGAAAAAGTCCTTCACTCGCCGTTCGACATTCCAGGAAAAGAGTATGCCCGCGACGGCCGCAATCCCCGTCAGCAGAACCAGAGTCAGACTGATGCCATCGGCAGCCAGGTGATATTCAATGCCCAGCTGAGGGATCCATGGCGTTTTCACGATGGTGATCAGCTGGCCCGATGGATCCTGTAGCACGGCCACGATCGCAATGCCCAACCCCGCCAGTGCCGTGAGCAATGCGATGAAACGGGTAAGGGCTGAGCTCTTCGCCGGCGTGAGTGCAACCGCTACTGCGCCAATAAAGGAAAGGTAGATCGTCCAGGCAAGCATGGTCAGTACCTCACCTGCCCGACAAACTGCATCACCGTGCCTTGCAGCATGCCGCTGATCAGTTGCGGATAGAGTCCGACCACGAACATCAGCACGATTGCGGGAGCCAGAACGCACCGTTCGCCCAGGGTAAGGTCCGGCATCCCCGCCCAGCGCTCATGCAGCGGACCTGAGAACACTCGCTGCAGCATGGTGAGCAGGAAAACCGCGGTCATCAGCAGGCCGAGCAATGCAAGCGCGGCTGCCCACCAGGTGAGTGGGAAGACTCCTTTAAAGATGAGAAATTCTCCCGGAAAGCCGATCAGCCCGGGCAAGCCCAACGAGGCGAAGAGAGCGATCCCCATGAGCCCGCTGAAAACCGGCATGGCGCGGCGCAGGCCGCCAAAATCATTCAGGCCGAGCAGGCCGCCACTGCGCCTTTCGAGCAGGGCCAGAAACCAGAAGAGAGTCGCTGCCGTGAGTCCGTGGCTGAAGAGTTGCAGCATCACCCCGGTCAGCGCTGCCGATTTGTCGCTCACCATGTGCGCATCCGCGCCGGCTACGGCCACGGTGCCCAGGATGCAATATCCTAAGTGGTTGATCGAGGAGTAGGCGAACATCCGCCTCAAGTCCATTTGCGCCCAGGCGGTGAACGCGGGCAATACGACCGTGGCTATCGCCAACCACAGAAGAATCGTGTGGGAGCGCCCTATTTGTTCGGGGAAGATGGGAAGCAAAATTCTGAGGAAGCCGTATACACCCATCTTCGACAGCGCGCCGGTCAGTACCATGGTCGTCTCTGGCGCTGCTTCCGCGTAGGCCGAAGGCAGCCAACCATGAAAGGGAACGATCGGCGTCTTGACCGCGAAGCCCAGGAAGGCGCCGCAAAATAAGAACATCGTAACGTGGCCGCTGTCCCAGTGATACCAGTGCAGGTTTTGCCCTATGGCGGTCGCGAGCTGGCCCGTCTTCGCCATCTGGGCCAGCGCGATAAAGTCAAAGCTTCCGGCGGCGAGAAAGATAGCCAGGAACGCGAGCAGCAAAGTGATGCTGCCCACCATGGTGTACACGAAGAACTGGGTGGCCGCGCGGGCGCGTCCGGAGCCGCCCCAGAGTCGGATGAGGAAGAACGCCGGAATCAGGCTCAGCTCCCAATACAAAAACCAGTGAAGAAAATTAAGCGCAGTATAAGTGCCGAATAGACCCGTCTCCAGAAAGAGCAGCAGAGAAAAATAAACCGGCCCCTGCTTGGTGTTACTCCACGAAGCCGCGATCGACATGAGCACGAGCAATCGAGGAGACGGCCAGCATCACCAGGCTAAGACCGTCCAGGCCGACGTGGTACTGGAGCCCGATCGACGGCTCCCAGGCATGCCATTCCTGAAGCTGCATCCCTTGCACCGCGGGCTGCAAGAGATGCCACAGCACGCACGTGTATGCAACCGCGGCGGTGGCGAAGATCGCGGCTACCAGGCGCGCCGCCGAACGGCTGGCTCTTCCCAGCAGAAGCACGGCGAAGCCTCCTGCGAAGGGAAGCAGGGTCAGCAGGCTGATAAAAGGGTAATGGGCGAGCTGAAAGCTATTCATCCCCTGCGTCCCAGCAGCAAAAAGAGAGCCAGTGCCGCCACCGCGGCCCCTAACAACCGCAGATAGTTTTGGATGCGTCCATCCTGCAAGCGC
Organism: uncultured Acidobacteriaceae bacterium; assembly: GCA_963721125.1. Taxonomy (GTDB): domain Bacteria; phylum Acidobacteriota; class Terriglobia; order Terriglobales; family Acidobacteriaceae; genus PALSA-350. Next base: position 443,625 of record CAVRHZ010000004.1, read on the forward strand.
GCAAGCAGGCGGCCGCCATCGGCCACGCCGTTGCATCCCTCATCGAATCCCTTGTTCACGACCCAGCGATCGAGGGAGAAATCGATCCATCCAAGCCCTTTGGTCAAACTCGCGACAGCGATCGGGATGCGGCTCCAAACCCATCGCTCCAGCCACGCGGCAACGTTCGCGATCCACCAGGCGAGCTTTTGAATCGTCAGCGCGTAAAGTTGGTCCACGTACAGGCCTTGCCGCAGCGCGTGGAAGACCGCTGGCTGCAGCCGCTCCAAAGCATCCGCTTCGGCAGCCCGCTTGATTGGCTTGCGGCCATAGATCCACCAACCCAGCCCTAAGCCGGCGAAGACGAGCAAGGAAGAGGCCAGCATCAGCTGCGGCAACCCGTCCTCCATCAGTTGCCCAAAGTCCAGGCCGGCAGACCTCAGTTCCAGAAAAGCTTGCAACCATGGCCATGCTGGAGTTCCGACAAAGCCCAGCAGGATCGCAAAGATCGCCAGCAGCGCCAGAGGTGCCGTCATGGCTGCCGGGCTTTCGTGCGCGGCATCATGGGGGTCTGAAACCGCAGCCTCGGATGGGGCAATGTGATCCGGCACCGCACCCTTGCGCCGCTTGCCGAAAAAGACGTAGCAGACCTGGCGGGTCATGTAGAACGCCGTAAGCAATGCGCCGATCGAGCCAAGATAGAAGGGCACCCGTGAGCTGTTCCATCCGTAAGCGGCATGCAGGATCGCGTCTTTACTCCAAAACCCGGAGAAGAATAAAGGGAAGCCGCACAATGCCAGGGTGCCGATTGCGTAGGTGGCAAAGGTCACCGGCATCCACTTGCGCAGGCCGCCCATTTCGCGAATGTCCTGCTCTCCCATGCAACCGTGGATCACCGACCCCGCGCCAAGAAAAGGAGCGCTTTGAAAAATGCATGGGCAATCAGGTGGAAGACGCCGATGGCGACCCCGCCGACGCCGAGGCCGATCATCATGTAGCCGAGCTGCGAGACGGTCGAGTACGCCAGAATGCGTTTGATATCGTCCTGGGCCACGGCCACCACTGCGGCAAAGATCGCGGTCAGGGCGCCCACCCAGGCGACCACCTGCAGCGCGGCGCTACCCGGCACGCTCATCAGCGGATAGACACGCGCCACCAGGTAGACGCCCGCCGCAACCATGGTCGCAGCGTGGATCAGGGCGCTCACCGGCGTCGGGCCTTCCATCGCATCCGGGAGCCAGACATGCAGCGGCAGCTGGCCCGATTTGCCAACCGCTCCGCAGAAGATCAGGAGCGCAATGCCGGTTGCCTGCGTTGCCAGCGACGACAGTGCGCTGTGCTCCATGCAACCTGCGCCATGGTCGTAAAAGAGCAGCGTGCCCGTTTGGCCGTAGAGCCACACCATGCCCAGCAGCAGGCCCAGGTCCCCGATCCGGGTGGTGATGAAGGCCTTCTTGGCCGCGGCCGCCGCTGCGGGCCTCTCATACCAGAAACCGATCAGCAGGTACGACGTGAGCCCAACCACCTCCCAGCACATAAACAGCAGCAGCAGGCTATTGGCGATCAGCAGGCCCAGCATGGCCCCGGCAAAAAGAGATAAGAAGCAGAAGAACCGGGTGAAGTTTTCGTCGTGGTGCATATACGCCACGCTGTAGATGAAAATCAGCAGGCCGACGAAAGTCACCATCACCAGCATGACCGCTGCCAGCGGGTCCAACATCCAACCCAGCTTCACCCATTCCGATCCGAATTGCATCCAGGGGAAGTTGACGAATACCCGCTCCGGCTGCCCCAGCAGATGGACAAAGGCAACCATCGCAAGCACAAAAGAAAAACTGATGGAGGTGATCGCGATGGTGGCAGCGAATCTGCGCTGCTCCCGTTTGAGGAGCGCACCGATACCGGCGGCCAGCAGAGGTAGCACCGGAATCAACCAAAGATAGCGAACGATCCAGACGGAGGAGCCCATAGGCAGACTTACCGCTCCCTCCGCTCTGGGCTCTCTCCCAGGATCTGCTGGCGTGTGGAAATCCTCACCGGCCACTCCCGGTGAGCTGGCTTAGATCGGTAGTTTTCGCATGCCGGTAGACGGCAAGAATCAGTGCGAGGCCAACCGCCGCTTCCGCCGCAGCGACGCCGATCGAGAAGAGCACGAAGATCATGCCCGTCATCGCTGCAGCGTGAGGCCCGAAGCGCCAAAAGGCAACAAAGTTGAGGTTGGCCGCGTTCAGCATCAGCTCAATGCCAACCAGCACCAGGATGGTGTTCCTGCGCGTCAACGCACCGGCAAGACCAATCGCGAACAGCATGGAGGAAACCAGCAAACATGCAGCCAAACCCGTCATTGCGGGTTCTCCTTCATGGCAACGATCACGGCTCCTATCAGCGCTGCCGTGAGCATAAGCCCGATCACTTCCAGCGGCAGAACATAGCTACCCATTAAAGCAGTTCCCAACTGCCGGATGGTGGCCTGGGGCGCGGGCGCTGCGGCAGAATGGATAGCAAAGCTATGCAAGACTGCCCAGGCAAGGACGGCGAACACAGCCATCGCCACCAGCAGGCCGGTAATCGGCCACCGCGCTGCGGACAATGGCGGCGAGTCGCTATCGCCACCGCGGGTGAGCAGGATGACAAAGACGATCAGCACCGCGATGGCGCCCACGTAGACCAGCAACTGGGCCAGACCGCAGGAATTGCGCGCCCAGGCTAAGGTACAGGGCGCCGATTCCGGCAAATGCAACCGCCAGCGCCAGTGCGCAATGCACCAGGCCGCGGAACAGCATCGCGGCGGATGCCCCCACCAAGGTCACTGCGGCAAGAATAAGGAACGGTACGATCATCTCCCTCATTCGGCAAAACGATAGGTTCGTTTCGCGATCTTGTTTCTGGTCTCCACGCCACGCGCCAACAATACATAAGCAACTGCGATAAACACCACGCTAACCAGCCAACGGATCACGCCCTGGGGAAGAAAACGCCACGCGCCCGCCGACACCACGACCACCAGCGCCATGGGCAACATAAACTTCCAGGCAAAGTTCATCAACTGGTCCATGCGCAGGCGGGGCAACGTGCCGCGCACCCAGATGAACCCGACGATGAGGCCCAGCAGCTTGGCGAAGAACCATATCCACGAGGGCACCCAGGTCAGGAAGGGCAAAGGCGCCGACCACCCACCCAGAAACAAGGTGATGCCCAGGCCGCTGATGGCAAACATGCCCAGGTATTCTCCCAGGAAGAAGAGGGCGAACTTGAAGCCGGAGTACTCAATGTAATATCCGGCGATGATCTCGGACTCGCCCTCGGGCAGGTCGAAGGGAGAGCGATTGGTCTCAGCCGTGGCCGCGATCATAAAGAGGATGAATCCAGCGAAGCCCCACGGCGTAAGCACATACCAGTGGGGGAAAATTCCAGAAAAGCCCGATTGCTTCTCCACGATCTCCACTGTCGACAACGAGCCGGCGGCCATGATGACGGCAATGGAGGAGAGCAGCAGCGGCACCTCGTAGCTGATCATCTGGGCCACTGCCCGCATGGCGCCGAGCAGGGAATACTTGTTGCGGCTTGACCACCCCGCCATAAAAACGGACAGCTCGGAAATCGCTCCGATGGCGAAGAAGAACAACACCCCAGCGTCCAGGTTGGCGGCGATCATGTTTCGCCCGATGGGCAGAACCGCGTAGGGCAGGAAGGCGACCGCCAACAACACCAGAGGCGCCAGAAAATGAACCGTGTGGTCAGCCGACGCGGGAACAATGTCTTCCTTGGTCAGCGATTTCAGGGCATCCGCCATGGGCTGCAGGATGCCGAAAAACCCCACTCGGTTGGGGCCGTAGCGGTTCTGAATTCTGCCCAGGCCCTTGCGCTCCAGAACCGTGGTCAACGCAAACAGCACCGGAAAGACGAGCAGGATGGGAATAATGGTCAGCAGAATCGAAACCCCGGGCCGGATCACCGCCGGTGAGTAGCCCAGGAGCCATTGCTTCAGCAGGACGAAGACCTGGTCCAGCATTATTTGGTCACCGCGGGTTGCTGCTTCTTGGCCTCGGCCTGCGCCTTCTCTTCTGCTCGCCTGGCCTCGACCTCCGCTGCTTCTGTCGGGTGGATAGCCAGGTAGTGCTCATTGGGCCGCGCCAGCTTTTCCTTCGTCCATAAGAGGCCGCCAAAGCGGTCGTCGGTGCTTAGCTCAAACTCGTTATCCATGCGGATGGCGTCGAAGGGGCATACCTCTACGCAGATCTGGCAGCTCATGCAAACCGATACATCGATATCGAAGACTGCGGGATAAAACTGCTGCTTGCCGACAAAGTCCGGCTTTTTGTCTTTGCTCTTTTCGATGGTGATGCATCTTGGCGGGCACTCTTTCTCGCAAATCTGGCAGGCCACGCAGCGCAGCCCTTGTTCCGCGTCCGTGCCATCGTAAATGAGGAAAGGGAAGTTGCGCGCCGCCTCTGCTACCGGCAGCCGCTCTTCAGGAAACTGCACAGTTACCAGCCGGTCCTTGTCGACAAAGCTGCCGAAAAAGTTCCGCGCGGTTTCCGCTAACCCTTTGACAATCCCTACGCCCAACATAATCTTGTGCCCTCGCTCTGCGTACTACTTAAGGCAAGCTCAACGGTCGACTTCTCCCATGACAATATCAATGCTCCCCAGAATCACCACCACATCCGCGATGTTGTGACCGAGGCACATATCCTCGAGCACCGTAAGGTTGATCAGGCTCGGCGGCCGCACCCGGTAACGATACGGGTTAGGCGTGCCGTCACTGATCAGATAGAAGCCCAGCTCCCCCTTAGGCGATTCAATCCGCGCATAGGCTTCGCCCACCTTGGGCCGTAAGCCCACGCACCTTTGTCTTAGGATCCATAATCGGGCCCGCAGGGATGTCACGCAGAGCCTGCTCGAGAATCTTGAGCGACTCCCGCATTTCCAGCACGCGCATCATGTAGCGGTCGAAGACGTCTCCATGCTCGCCCAGCGGCACGCGAAATGCGAAGCGGTCGTAGATGCCGTAGCGGTCGACTTTGCGAATGTCATAATTCACCCCGCTGGCGCGCAGGCCCGGCCCGGTAACGCCGGCATTGATTGCCAGCTCGCGGGGCAGCACACCCACTCCCTGGGTACGCGCCATGAGGATCTCGTTTCCCGTCAGCAGCTGTTCGAACTCATCCAGGAAGCCGTTAAACCCGGCCACCAGCTTCGCCGCCTGGCTAAGCCACTCTGCGGAGCAATCCACGCGCACTCCGCCGAAGCGCATGTAGTTGCACATCATGCGCGCGCCGCTCAAGGACTCGAACAGATCCAGAACCTTTTCCCGCTCGCGAAAGGCATACATCAGCGGCGTGCCGCTGGCGCCCATATCCTGCAGCAGAAAGCCCGCCATGCCGGCGTGATTCTGCAGCCGGGTCAGCTCGGCGACGATCACCCGGATATACTCCGCGCGCTCCGGCACCGTGATGCCGGCCAGCTTCTCCACCGCCAGGGCATATCCCCAGTTGTTGGTCATGGAGCAGAGATAGTCCAGCCGATCGGTGTAAGGAATGGCGGCCAGATAGCTGCCCGCCTCGGCGATCTTTTCGTGGTTCCGGTGCAGGTAGCCGAAGACCGGCTTCAGGCGCACCACGCGCTCGCCATCCAGGCGAACATCCATGCGGAAGACGCCGTGGGTCGATGGGTGCTGCGGCCCCATCGAAATTTCCATTAGCTCGCTTTGCTCGGCCTCGGAGGGCACTACCTGGGTCATCGCTCCCTCAGTACCTCCAGGTCATCGTCATCGGGCGGAGGAACATAATCCTTGCGCATGGGGTGATCGGTAAAGCCCTCCCACATGAGGATGCGCCGCAGATCCGGATGCCCATCAAAGACAATGCCATACAGGTCGAAAGCCTCTCGCTCCTGAAATTCCGCGCTCCTCCAAATCGGGGTCAGCGAGGGCAGCGATACGTCGTCCGTCCGGTTGGCTGTGCGCATCCGTAGCACCACCGGGCCCTTCTTTCCTGGTCATGGAAAAGAGGTGATAGACCACTTCCAGGTAGCCCGGAATGGTGGTCTTTCTTGTCTCCTCTATCTCCTTTTCGACTCCATCGACCACTTGCTTAGTCTTGATCTTCTCTGTCTTCTCGCGATCCGGCCAATCCACCGCGGTTACGTTGGAGCAAAAATCGAGTTGAAGCATCGTCGCGCAGCAGCCTGGCTGCTTCCAATCCGTGTTGGCGATCGATGAGCAGCGAGTTCTGGGCGGAGGGGCTGCCATTGACGACGAGCTCCGCCTGGCAACCCGGAATGGCTGCCTGCAACCGGCTGCTGATTGCTTCCAATGTCATCCCTGCAACACCTTCAGTGGATTACGGAAAGATCGTCATTGTTCTGCGGCGGCTCGAGGCCGTGCTCGCCAAACTCCGGCACTGGAAACTCGCTGGGCAGGTCTTGCTGCAGATGCCTTGGCCTCGACTCTCCCGTCAGGTGTTGGCCACTGATCTTTTCCTGCAAGGTCATGAAGGCGTGAATCAGCGCCTCGGGCCGCGGCGGACAACCGGGAATGTGCACATCGACCGGGATATAGCGGTCGATCCCCTTGAGCACGTTGTAGCCGTCGCGAAAGGGCCCGCCGGAAATGGCGCACGCTCCCATGGCGATCACGTATTTCGGTTCCGGCATCTGGTTATAGAGACGAACCACCTGGGGAGCCATCTTCTTGGTTACCGTTCCGGAGACGATCATCAGGTCCGCCTGCCGCGGCGACGGCCGGAAGACCTCAGCGCCAAAGCGAGCCAGATCGTAGCGCGCCATGGTGGTCGCGATCATTTCAATGGCGCAGCAGGCCAGGCCGAAGGTGAGCGGCCAAACGGAGTTCTTGCGGCCCCAGTTATAGAGCTCTTCAAAGGAGGTGGCGAAGATCCCGTGCTTGCTTAACTCGGTCTTTAAATCCTGGTCCATAGAAACCTCATTACGCTCCACGTCAACACACCCTTTTGGCAGGCCCAGACCAGGCCCTCCACCAGCAGGAGCAGGAAAACCAGCATAGCCAGACATGCCGCCAGCGAAAGGCCGGTGAAGGCCGCGGCAAACGGCAGCAGAAAAACAGCCTCCACATCGAAGATTAGAAAAACAATGGCGTACAGATAATAGGAGACGTCCAACCGGATCCACGCGTCGCCCTTTGGCTTCGAGTCCGCATTCATAGGTGGCATTTTTCTGTAGCCCCGGCTTGGCCGGGGATACGAGTTTCGCCCACAACCAGGCCAGCGCCAGCGGGATTGCTCCAAAAACAACCGCCGCAGCCAGGAGCACGACGATCGTGGCCCAGGGGTGCTCGACCGGAGCTATCGGAAGACTCTTACCCATTCCTCACCATGGTTATTGGTTCGAAATCTGCAGTAAGCCAAATACCCTCCGTGGCTTACCGCTAATATCTCGACGTTTCTCAAGAAGAATTATTCTCGCAAAATTTTCCCCGGTCTGGCGCCTGGCTGATTTGGGATATCGCCTACAGGGCGATATCTACTAAACATTCCAGACTACGCCTTCTTGGCCGGGCTGCATGAACCGTTCCAGAGTACGAAGCACGGGCGAACCATCTTCTCAACCACGGCCGTGCGCACATCCTGCTTGGAATCATAAGATTGGGGCTATCTACCGCTTTTGGGTGATGCCCGTCGCGGAAGGCCGCGTCAGAGGAAAAACAAGGCAGGATGCCAGACCACAGGAGCTAGGTGTATTCTTATCCGCATTCAAAGATGGCGCCATCAAAAAGCGTCCTGATTTTGTTGGATGAAATGAGATCCGGAGGCCCGCCGAAGAATGTCCAGCGCAGACGGAAGCGCACAAAATTTATGGCGGGCGCCTCCCGTAGCCTGGAGATGAATCTATGAGGCAGTCCTTCGCTATCGGTATCGGCGGCGCCGCCGGTCAGGGTGTTGCCACCCCGGGTGACATTTTCGCGAAAATCTTCAGCCGGCGTGGGCTGCACCTGAACGTCTACAACGCCTACCAATCCATCATTCGCGGCGGCCATACTTTCCTTACCATCCGCACCGGCCCGGACAAGATCACCAACATGGGCGATCGCATCGATCTGCTGATCCCCCTGAACCAGGACACGATGAATCGGCACCTCAGCCTGCTGAGCAGCGGAGGCGCCTGTATCTACAACTCCGACACCATCAAGCCGGGCGAGGCAGCCGACGGAGTGCAGTTGTGCCCGCTGCCGGTCTCCAAGCTGGCCGACATCAGCCGCAACAAGATCGCCCAGAATACCCTGGCGATCGGCGCCGCCCTCAGCATGACCGGCGTCGGCTTTCAGGCGCTGGAGAGTGTGCTCAGCCGAGCAATTCCGCAAGAAGGAACAGGCGGTCATCGACGAGAACGTGGGCCTGGCGCGCGTGGGTTATGACTACGCCACGCAAAACTTCAAAGCCTTCGCCAATCCGCTGCCCATGACCGACAGCCGCTACGCCGTGCTGGGTGGCAACGCCGCCATGGCGATGGGCGGAGCAGCGGCGGGCGTCAAGTTCTACTGCGCCTATCCCATGAGCCCATCGACCGGCGTGTTGCACTGGATGGCCGAGCACGCCCGCAAAGCCAACATCATGGTTCGCCAGGTGGAAGACGAGATTGGCGTCATCAATATGGCCATCGGCGCGGCGCATGCCGGCGTTCGCGCCATGTGCGCCACCTCGGGAGGCGGCTTTGCTCTGATGAGCGAGGCGCTGGGGCTATCCGCCCAGGCCGAAATTCCCGTCGTCGTGATCGACTGCCAGCGCGCGGGTCCGTCCACCGGGGTTCCCACCAAGACGGAGCAGGGCGACCTGTGGCAGATGTTGGGCGCGGCGTTTGGGGATTATCCCCGGGTAATCGCCGCTCCTTTGGATATTGGCGACTGCTTTACCCTCATCCCTGAAATCTTCAACATCGCGGAACGCTTCCAATGTCCCGGCATCGTGCTTTGCGATCTGCTGTTGGCCGAGGGCCGGCTTAGCGTTGACCCCAATATTCTGGACTTCAACCCGAAAGTCGATCGCGGGGAGATGATCACCTCCGCCAACGGCAACGGCCACGGATCCTACAAGCGCTACCTGATTACTGAAAGCGGTGTTTCGCCTCGCGCCATTCCTGGCCTTCCCGGCCACACCCACGTCGTCTCCAGCGACGAGCACGATGAAGACGGCGTGCTCATCAGCGACGAATACACCAACACGGTGAAGCGCCGCGCCATGATGGAAAAGCGGATGCGCAAGGTTGCGGGGATTGAAGCCTCAGTTCCGCCGCCCACCATCCAGGGGCCGGCGGATGCCGACGTAACCCTGATCGGCTGGGGATCGACCCAGGGCGTGATCGAAGAAGCGCGCGAGCTGCTTGCCGAGCAGGGGATTACCGCCAATCAGCTGCAGATCCGTTGGCTGGTGCCGCTGCACGGCGACGCGATTGTCGACATTCTGAAGCACTCAACCCACACCATCATTATCGAGAACAACTACAGTGGCCAGTTCGCCCGCTACCTGCGCAGCGAAACCAGTTTTGTAGCCAATGGCCACATCCGCAAATACGATGGCGAACCCTTTATGCCGCACCACATTGTGGAGGCGGTAAAGGAGCAGCTGAGTGGAAGCACTACGCTTTCCGTTCCAACGCACGAGATCATGGTCTAAACCGGTTTCACAATGACTATGGGCTTATAAAAATTCGCGAGGTGTGGTTTTCCTTGGGAGAAAACCACGTAAGGTTTATTGGCTTCGATCTACAGCAATTGTGAAACCGGTAAGGAGATCTAAACGATGGCAACAGATACAGTAGCTCCAAAACTGACCACCATGGCCGACCTGAAGGGCAAGGTCGATCCAGACTGGTGCCCCGGATGTGGTGATTTTGGCGTGCTCGCCGCCGTGCAGAAGGCGTTGGTTGAGCTGCAGATCCCGAACCACGACGTGGCCACCATCAGCGGTATCGGCTGCTCCTCGAACTTTCCCGGTTTCATCAACACCTATGGAATGCACACCCTGCATGGGCGCTCCCTGGCCGTGGCCACTGGCTTCAAGATGGCGAACCATGGCATGACGGTGCTGGTCACCGGCGGCGATGGGGACGGCTTCGGCATCGGCGGCAACCATTTCATGCACACCATGCGGCGCAACGTCGATCTGCTCTACATCGTCATGGACAACCAGATCTACGGCCTCACCACCGGGCAAACCTCACCCACCAGCCGCAAAGGCATGAAGACCAAGAGCATGCCCTTTGGCAGCGTGGAAGGGCCCGATCAATCCCATTTCGCTGGCGCTGTCTGCGGGAGCCACGTTCATCGCCCGCGGCTTCAGCGCGGAGCAGAAGCACCTCACCGAGCTGATCAAACAGGGAATCCAGCACAAGGGATTCTCTTTCATCGATGTCTTCAGCCCCTGTGTGACTTATAACCACGACAACACTTTCCAGTGGTTCCGGCCGCGGGTGAAGAAGCTCGAAGACAATCCTGGGTATGACTCGACCAACTGGATGGCCGCGATGGAGAAGTCGCTGCTATGGGGCGACGAAATTCCCATAGGCAAATTCTTCGAGCGTACGGACGTGCCTACGCTGGATGAGTCAGAGCCGGTACTGGCCAAGGAACCGCTGGTCAAGCAGAGTTCCCGCATTCCCCCCGAAGTGGCGCGAGGATTCATAGAAGAGTTGATGTAGGCCAGCGTGGGATCTGGGCTAAAGAGTCTGTGTGAGAACCGGAACAGAAACCGCAGATCCCTCCACTACGCTCCGGTCGGGATGACAATTCTGTTGCAGGGAATGGCCCGAAAGCAGTCTGACGAATGGCTGTTTATTGTGCAACAGAATTGTCATCTTGACCGGAGCGCAGCGCAGTGAGACCTGCCGTTTCTCTCTGTCAATCCGATATCACGCAATCCTAACAAGAGTCACCGCCCTCCCCTTTGTCATCCCGAGGAGCCGACTTGCCTGCGGCAAGTTAAGAGTGAAATGAACGCTGGAAATCGAGGTTGATTCTATTGGCTTTATTTTTTGTTCATTAGGAGCGCAGCCGAGGGATCTGCAGTGCGCCCCGGCTCCCGCTCAAAGGTCTGGGTTTTTGTTGGTTCTCTCACAGACTCTTCAGCTTCGGGTTCGTATTTCTCAAGCGATCACCGCTTAGCCGGTGACAAGGCGCCATCCACCGGCGTATCGCGACGTCCCGTCACCGTCTTTTCAATCTCAGAGTTCATTTCGCCGCCGATCAGTATGGCTCCGTTGCTGACATAAAGCCACAGCAGGAGCATGACCACGCCACTCAGGTGACCATAGCTGCGGGCGTAATTCACATGATCGAAATAGACCTGGGCGCCGAACGTTGAGCCTATCCAGAGCAGGAGCGCGCAGAACGCGCCCGGCGTGCTCCACCGCCATTCACAATCGCGGAGATTGGGCGCGAAGCGATAGAGCAGCGCAAACGAGAAGGAAAGCGTCGCGGCCAGGACTAACCATTCCAGCAGGCGTAGCGCAATCGCGCCTCCGTGAAAGCGCGCCTGAAGGTAAGTCACTGCAGAAAATGAGCAACACGGCGATGGAACCGGTGACGGCCAGAGAAATCGTCAGGCCAACGATCGTAATCGTCAATTCCCACCAGGAGCGATCCTCTTCTACCTCGTAGGCCTTATTGAGCCCGTAGATCATTGCCCAGGTGCCGTTAAGAGCAGCCCATAATGCTCCGGCACAGACCGAAACAAGTTGCACGCCCGAAACAGCCCGTTGGTTGAGCTCGTCCATCACGTTCTGCAAGAGTTGCGAGACTTGATTCGGCAACACCTGGCTAGACATCTCCCGGATCGCATGCCTCATGTGATCGCCGAGATTAGGGACGTGCGCACTGGCGAGAAAAAAAACGAGCAGAGACGGAAATATTGCCAGGAAGTGATAGAAGGCCATTCGACCACCCTGGCCAAAGACTTCATCCTGCCAGGATTCGCGAGCTGTTCGACGAAGCAGTTCGGGTAGCTGAGAGACCGCCGAACGTCCAGAGATTGACCATGCGGTTGCGCATCGATGTTGTCGCCCAACAACCTGATCTTCATCATTGCATATGCGGCGATACCAGCGTCTTTACGTTCGTTTCCTTCTCGTAAAGCAGGCCTTGATATCCCTTCCCGACTAAATCATCCAGAGGAATCCGGCCGGTAATCAGCTCTTCACCCTTGAATCTGGGATCGGTCATGAGGCCGATCGTTTCGTCATAGAGTCCATAACCGCTCATGCTCCCAGTCACGGTCTTCTCGCGAAAGACCAGGTCGGTAAAGTCAAGCGGCGCTGGTTTTTCAAACACTCCCATGACGATCAACCGGCCGCGTGTCCGAGTGAGTTTGCCAGCGAGCTGCGCAGTCATCGGCTGCCCGGCACACTCCAGCACTACGTCAAACCCCTGCCCGCCCGTGATCTCAAGTGCGCGTTTCTCTGCGTCTTCCTTTGCCGGATCAATCACATCGGTCGCGCCCAGCCTTATCGCCGTCTCCTTGCGTCGCTGGGCAACTTCCACGGCCACCACCTGCCTCGCTCCGCGCAGAGTCGCGGCCAGCAGCGCCATCAGCCCGATCGGCCCTGCGCCCACAATCGCCACGTTGTCATCGGGTCCAACCTGGCCCGCTGTCACGGCGCGCACGGTTGCTGAAAATGGCTCAACCAGCGCACCCACCTCGTCCGAAATAGAATCCGGCAGGTGATAGCACTGGTAGGCATACAAGTTCAAACGTTCTGACAGTGCTCCTCCCCACCAACTCGTTCCCAGAAACGCCACCTTATCGCATTGCGCCATGGAGCCGGATCGGCACCAACGGCATTGTTGGCAACCGATAATGGGGCAGGCGACCACCCGATCGCCCACGGCAAAGTTCTGCACACCCTCGCCCACGGCGGTAACCCGCCCTGACATCTCGTGCCCGATGATCACCGGCGCCAGTACAGATGTGAGGGGATGCGGCGAATGCTGCGGGATATAGACAGGTCCGCCGATGTACTCATGAAGATCGGTGCCGCAGATACCGCACCACGCGACCTCAACCTGAAGTTGTCCAGGAGGCGGTTGGGGCGGATTGGCCACCTCCTCCACGCGAACGTCCTGCCTGCCGTACCAGACTGCGGCTTTCATAGACGACTCCATTCTGCGCTATGAATCCTATTGATTTTCAAGTGAAGTGATCAAGTTTAAACGAAATTGTCATCCCGGAACCGAAGCGAATTGGAGGGATCTGCTATTCATTTCTGTCCATCCGATCTGACGGCGCCTAAAAAAAGTCACCACCCTCCACTTTGTCATCCCGAGGAGCCGACTTGCCTGCGGCAAGTTAAGGGAGCAATGAACCGGTGGTAGGGTGAGTGCGGTTAAGCTTGAGAGGACTGAGTCTGGAGGAAGTAGGCCGGCGTTCGATTGGAGCGTAGTAGCCCGATCCCGAGGATGGTCCCAGGCTGCGTGGTAGAGAGATTGGTGAGGTTGCCTTTTTAGGTAGCGATCCCGTTTAGGAGATTACTAATATTGGCCGCCTGGCCTTCGGCCCAGTCTGGGAGAGGGGATGAGAAGAGAGAAGAAGGCGGTCCGGGAGTTGAGTTTGGAGTGTATTGAGCCCAACGCGGCTGGGATTGATGTAGGGGCGAGAGAGATTTACGTGGCTGTGTCGCGGGATCGAGACCCTGAGCCGGTACGTTGTTTTTCCACCTTTACGGAGGAACTGCGAGCCATCGCGGCGTGGTTAAAGCAGTGCGGCGTGGCCAGCGTAGCGATGGAATCGACTGGGGTGTACTGGATACCGCTCTACGAGGTGCTGGAAGAGGCCGGGCTGCGGGTGTGTCTAGTCAACTCACGGCACGTCAAACATGTACCGGGACGCAAGTCTGACGTAAGCGACTGTCAGTGGTTGCAGTATCTGCATTCGGTGGGTCTGCTGCGTAGCTCCTTCCGTCCTGAGGCAGCGATCTGCGCTCTGCGTGCGCTGAGCCGCCATCGGTCCAACCTGGTGGAAGCGGCTGCGGTGCACGTGCAGCACATGCAAAAAGCGCTGACGCAGATGAATCTGCAGATACATCATGTGCTCAGCGACATCACGGGTAAGAGCGGTCTGGCGATCGTAGACGCTATTCTGGCAGGCAAACGAGATCCCGAACAGTTGGCCAGGTTGGCCGACGGGCGCATTCGTGCGGAAAGGGAAACAGTCATCAAGTCGCTGGTGGGTAACTACCGTTCCGAGCATTTGTTCACGCTGCGTCAGTCGCTGGAAGCCTACCGGCATTATCAGAAGATGCTGCTGGACTGTGATCGGGAGATCGAGCAGCGCATGGGCCAATTGCCCAACCAACCCAACGGAGGCCAACCGTTGCAGGGCCATAAGCGGGGCAAACGGCGTAAGAACCAGTTCCATTTCGACATGGGCAAGGAACTGTATCGCGTGCTGGGCACCGACTTAACGGTCGTTCCCGGGTTGAGCGCGCTGACGGTGCATACACTGGTGACGGAGATCGGAACCGATTTCGGTCGTTTTCCCAATGTGGCGGCGTTCACCAGTTGGCTGACGCTGTGTCCCGGGAGCAAGAAGAGTGGGGGCAAGGTTCTCTCTTCAAAGACCCGCAAATCCAACAGCCGTCTAGCCGCTGCCCTGCGACTGGCCGCGCAGACGCTCCATAAGAGCCACTCCTACCTGGGCGCATATTATCGCCGCATGCGGGCGCGCCTGGGCGCGCCGCAAGCCATCACCGCTGCGGCCCATAAACTGGCTCGCATCGTATATCACCTGATCACCACCCGCACCGCTTACAACGAGAGCATCTTCGCCATCGAAGAAGAAAAATTAGCTCTTCGCAACCAACATCGCTTGCACAAACAAGCTCTTGCCCTAGGCTTCCAGCTCGTCCCCCTACCTCAACCGGAGATTGTTCATTAGGAGCGCACCCAGATTTCCTGACAGGAAATCTGGGGCAGCCGAGGGACCTGCAGTGCGCCCCGGCTCCCTCACAAAGCTTTCATTTCCCTTAGTTCCCCCACAGAAATCTATCCTGTGCGGGGCGTAGTGTCTGTGAAAACGCAGTCGATTCTTTCTCAAGAAACTATGACAGCGCAAAGGTTGGCCGTCACGGATACCACGTGATTTGTGCGCCTACGCTCACGTCGGTCTGTTTGCCCGATTTGTAAATCGGCGCTTTCCAACCTTCATACTGAATCCCGCCCCTCAGCTCAAAATTGTTGTGAAAACGCTTGATGGTAGAAATCTGGAAGATATTCTGGGTGGTGCCTCCAGGGATGAAATCTTTCGCAGCCTTTGCATTTCTGTAGGACAACTGTATCTGTTCTCTGGGCGAGAGATGATACGTGAGCCACGCTTGGCCGCCTTTGGATTCACGGCCAATCCAATCTCCCATAATGAAGCCTTTATTGGTGTATCCCTGCTTCTGAATTTGTTCCCAATAAAGAAACTGGCCGCCATTACTTCGACTTGTCGGAGGATCGGTATCAGCCGCCTCCACCCGAAAATCGAGCGGATGAAACTTGGGAAAATGCGACAAGTACAAGCCAGGACGAATACCCGCGCGACGCGGTGCACTGATCGGGCTGGTATCGTCGTGCACCAGGGAGTCCGTATACAGCGTAAGCCAGTCACGCAAGTAAGGCAGACGATAGGAAAAATCAAAAGTGCCAAAGCGCGCCCCGGGATCGTTCCGCGAAAGTTTCTCCGCCGCGGAAACATCCTGGAAACTGAAAAAGCTCTTTAGGAAACTGTGGATCGTGATCGGGACATGATCCTTTCCACCCCAGATGACGGTGCGCTCGAACCCAAACTCAAGGTTCGCGGTTGGCTTGAAACTGATCTTCTCAGCATGCACCCATGGTGCATTTGGATCGGTATGGCCCTGCAGAGGGCCGACAAAGAACTGATATCGGAACGGCCCTGTCAATCGTGAAAGAAGGGGAATACCCAGAGGCTCTATCCGGTCGATTTCAAACGCATAGATATTGTCAGCGTTATTGCTCCATGCGAAGCTTCCCCCCTGGGCGGGTCCAAGCCAGTGGTCATTTTTTCCGAACGAGATTTCGTTGTTGAGGACCAGGTACGACAGGTTCGCCTCGACGATGCGCACATTATTTACCGATGAAATGGGTCCTAGTGGAATCGTGTCCTGCTTTGGATTGGTGGCGAATGGTATTTGATCAATCGCTGAAAGCTGCTCGGCCAGCGAGGTTGAATAGCCGGCAGCGGCCGGAGCGTGCTGATATTCGCCGCGTAAGTAGAAGGCGAAGCGTCTATCCTCCAGGCGGGTGCTGAAGCCGTCTATGTTGTTGAAGCCTTGCTCATAAGGACGGCCATAGTCGTTGATGATGCTCTGCCCCAGGTGATAGCTGTCGCGTAACGGCGTGCCTGAGATGCCGGCGAAGCCGGTATAGACGCTCGCCAACTTTGCCTCTGGCCGCGCTGGATTCTGCAAACTGTCGATATCCGGTTGCAGCTCTCGCTGGATCGAGTGATAGATGCGGCAAGCCTCACTGTCTGCCGAGGTTTCCTCCATCTTGGTCGATCCAGCTTGGAGCATGTGTACGATGCTCAATCGTGTCCAGGGCTTCATATCGATGTAGGCGATATCGACCTGTCCCAGCGCATGGAGCCGATCCATGGCCGGATAAATCCAGCTATCCATCGGAACGTAGGTGGATCCTCGGGCTTCGGCGTACGAGTCATAGTCGGGAAGGAGGTTTCCACAGGGAGTAAATGAATCACCCAGGGCAATGGGCGCCAGCAGGCCGAATAGGGCCAGGCACAATGCTTTCTTGATCACGCGCCCGCCCCTTAAATTTCTGTCTGCCGGTCTTGCAGTCGAAGGACCGAAAGAGGCAGCAGCGTGCTGGGCTCTGCGGATTGACCCGCGGGGCTCGTGGCGTCGCTCAAAGTGTACTCATGCGCTAACTAGCATGCTGAGCAGAACAATCGACCATAGAGGGAGTAAAAGATCAAAGGGTTCAGCCTCGGCCAGGCCGCGCACCACCACAAACAAGAAAAGGCTCAGGAAGACGATCCGGACAGGACCTCGCGGAAGCCTGCGGATCTGCCGGTAGAGACTTCCGTATAGGCCGATCAGCAGGAACACGCCGACGGCCCCATAAGAATAGAACTGCGTGAGCAGTTCGTTTTCCGCATGCCGCGCCTCGAACTTTTCCGGACCAAAAGGAGGAACCACCTTCCACATGGAATCAAAGCCGTGCCCGATCAACGGCTGTTCCAGCGCTGCTTCGAAAGAGTAGGCCCAGATGGCCGTACGGCCGGTCAGCGTTTCTGCCTGGTTACCGGCAGTGGTGTAAACGTCGTAGTACGCCTCGAACAGCCCCCAGAAGAGGAGGATGACCAGGATGACAGCGAGCGTAAGAAGTACTTTGGTCTTCCGGCTTATCGACCTGTCCGCAATGATCAGGAAGCTCTCACTTATCAGGAAGGCAACGATGGTGGTCTTACTCAAACTGCGCAGAAGCGTCAGTGCCAGCAGGAGGATAGCGAAACCCCACCGCCCTGCTTTGGCGCGAGCAAGATATTGAGCCAGGAAAATAGCTGTGGCGCAAAGGTTGCCGATCTGGTTGGTGTTGAAAAATTCTTCATCCCCAAGCCGAAGATCTGCCTGGCCGGGCATGATCCACGCGATCACCGCCAGGCAGCACGCGGCCACTACAAAGCCCTTCATCAGCGAATGAGATAACGCGGTCACTGATCCCGCAGCGAAGCAGCAGGGCAACGATGGCCACATCAGTGGCTATTCCGAACCAGTAAGCGACGGACGTTGGCAGCGATACCGTGGCGCTCCACGCCAGGCTGCAAAACGAAAAGATAAGGAAGGCAAGAACCCAACGGATACTCGGCAGCTGCAGCATGGAACCGAAGGTGCGTTGCGCATATCCCAGCGAACGAAAGCAAACCAGCAACAGCAGGAGCAGGTCCAGGATGATATTCAACTCGGCGCCCGCGCGCGGTTCTGTGCCCAGCACGCGCACCGAGAGAAGAACCAGAATGATGCGGAAGGAAAAAAAGAAACCAACAGCAAACGCGAGCCCGGTCCCTTGCGCCCCTTTACTATCCGCCCTTTCTTGTATAGCAGTGATTGTGTCCATAATTCTCGCTGGTCAGCTCAATGGGTATACAGGTCCGGAATACCCTGGCTTTCCGCCGGAGGCAGATGGCGCAGGAAAACCACGATTGACCAGAGCTCATCGTCATTCAGGATTCCCTTGGAGCCGGGCATTCCCGATGGCCGGATCCCATAATCGAGGATCCACTTCAGTTGACCATCCGTATATCGCTGCACGTCAGGAGACTTGAGCGACGGAATCGGGGGCGAGACGTGCTCAATGAAAGGAACACCGGTGTTCTGGCCATCATTGCCGTGGCAAGCAACGCAATAGTGCGAGAAGGCTTCCTTGCCGTCGGCCCAGGTTTGCGGCGTGTCCGGCAAGGGGTTCTTCTCGTCTTTGTTGCCAATGAAAATATCGTGCTCAGCAGAGGTTATGATTTTGGTTTCCAGCTTTCCTGGGGGATCAGCCTTACAGCCCGCTAATCCTACGGCCGCGGCTAAAATTACGATCATGTAGCGCATATCTACTCCACGACATGCAGCGTGATTTTCATCGAACCGTGGCCGGAACCACAGAACACAGAGCACTGGCCGACAAAATCTCCGGTCTTGTCGGGAGTGAACTGCGCTTGAGCTGTGCCGTGCGCGGGTATCTTCAGGTCAACGTTCAGTTCCTTGATGCGCAACCCGTGCGGCACATCTGAGCTCTTTACCACCAGCACCACCGGTTCGCCCTTCTTCAACGTGATTTCATCCGGATCATAAGTAAAGCGATGGGCGGTAATGTTGATCGTCCTGGGAGCGGCCTGTCCCCCGACCGTAGACGCGGAGAAGCTTGCCATCAGCAGCCCACCCAGCAGGATCATCAGCATCAATTTCTTCTTCATTAATCTCTCTCCCTCAAAGCATTCGGTTGCAGTGTTCCATTCACACCTTAGCGAGTTAGATGGGATGAGTTGTCGTGAGTTGGTTAGTCAATTGTCATCACCTTGTCGCGCAGGCCACGCTGCATACGCTTTGGGGCAGCTATGCAGATTTGCGCAAACGCGGCGGGTTCATTTCATTCGCGCTACATATAGGGATTTACCTGCATAGCGAAAGCAAGAACGGGAAGGTATCTTCGCAGGGAGATGACAATTCGCTGACATTTTGGCGACCCATCACTGACAACTCCAATGCCCCCTTACTGATAGCCTCGCCTTATGTCGATTCGATCCGCCCCGTTTCTTGTCGATGTAGGGGACGTGAAACGGTCTTTCAACTTTAGCGAGATGTTTCAGGTGGCGTTTCGCCTTATACAGAGGCGGCACCGCCTCTTGTTCGCGTGGCTGGTGGTTGAAAGAGTCGCTGTGGGTGTGTGCGATCTGTTGGTCGCGGGCGCGATGTATGTCTTATTCCTGCTATTGCAAGGCGGCTCTCCCCCGCATCATTTCTGGTGGACACCAAAGACGACCCTGGTGGCTGCATTGATTACGGCGGCGATGATTGTTCTTCGGTCGGCCTTGGATCTGTGGGCCACCCGCCGCGTGGTTGGATATGTCCAGACCCTGTATAAGGATTTCCTGCTTCGACTGACCGACGGCTACAGCGAAATGCGCTGGGGAAGCTTCGTCGAGTGCAATCGCAGTGAACTCTTGAACCATACCGTCAATACGGCCCGCGACGCTGCCATTTTTTACCATTATTCGATTGAAATGACGGCCGCAGTGACTGTGGTCCTTATCATGACCGTCGCTCTGATCTATCAGAGCCCCGCGGCGGCGTGTGGGCTGGGAGCTGCGGTGCTCCTGTTCTATGGAGTGCACCGTTTCCTGATCCGCGAAAGGCTGCAACGCGCTGCAGCGGAACGCGAGCAGGCGCAGCGCATGCTGCAGAGAAGACTGGCAGACGTGTTTGC
Organism: uncultured Acidobacteriaceae bacterium; assembly: GCA_963721125.1. Lineage (GTDB taxonomy): Bacteria > Acidobacteriota > Terriglobia > Terriglobales > Acidobacteriaceae > PALSA-350. The sequence goes on from CAVRHZ010000004.1 coordinate 463,564, forward strand.
CTCCGGGAAGGAAATTCGTACTTACCAGAACCAGGATTTCTTTCATGGGCGGATTCGTGAGCAAGCCGGCTCCCTGGGCGTAAGCAGCCGGCAAGTCGCCCTTCTCCCACTGGTGGCGAGAATCCTCTCCGATCAAGGTGTGGTGCTGCTCTTTCTTGGCGTTGTAGTCGCCGTGCAGCTCCGCAACGGAGATGTTCGCCAGCTCTTGTCGCTGCTGGTGTTTTATTTCGTTCTCTCTCGACGTCTGCTTCCTTTGATCAGCCAGATATCGCTCACGGCCGGCCAAGTGGAGAGCACTTGCGAGAACGTTCGCATAGTGGATTCCGAGCTGACCAAGTGCCGTTTTCAGCGAACGCCTCCGCAGCCGATCCAACTCCCGGCTGCCGGTTTCGCGCTGGAACTCGACCGGGTAAGTTTTGCATTCGGCGGGGACACACCGATCTTGCGCGACATTCATCTGCGTCTGCGTGCGGGAGAGAGCGTTGTGCTTTGCGGAGTGTCGGGTAGCGGTAAGAGCTCGCTTCTTAATCTGATGGCCGGCGTCTCCCAACCAGACGCGGGGGTGGTGCGTGTAGATCGAAGGAGAGTCGCGTACGTGCCCCAGGAGATTATCCTCCTCGACGATTCCATTCGGAATAACCTGCTCTTCGGGCTGGAGAAGAAAAGCGACGTCGAACTCATGAATGCGCTGAAAACTGCCAGGCTAAGCGAATTTGTTGCGGCGTTACCTCTTGGCATCGATACCGGCGTCGGTGATAACGGAGTCCTCTTTTCTGGAGGACAGCGCCAGAGGCTGGCTCTTGCTCGCGCGATCCTACGCGGTGTCACACTGCTCGTCCTGGACGAAGCAACGTCTGCGTTGGATGACGAAAACGAAGGGCAAGTGCTTAAGAACCTCCGCGCTGCGGGGATAGCAGTGGTGCTCGCGACGCATCGTGTTCACAAGCACTTTAGTGCCCATCGTGTGTTCCGGCTACAGCATGGTCAGTTGATCGAAGAAACAAAAGTTCCCTGGAGTTCTTCTCAAGATGAGCCGGGCCTGGCATACATCGGGACAAAGGAATGACAAGCCGGTAACAAGTGGTGCCCCCAATCTCTTCATACTCGGCGTTGCCGGAACCGTGAGCAATCCACGCATTATTCAATTCGCGGCGAAGTATGTGTTCTAAGAGAGGGGCACGGCAGATGGGCCAGATCCCCAAAAACTATATATGGAGAAGGAAGATGTTATCGATTGAGGATCTCGAGTCCGCCTGCAATGCCTCGCAGCGGATTGAAACTCCCAGGCACGTCGTGGAACCACCGGAACTTCCTTTCCACGCGACGTTTTACCCGTATGGCTTTCCCACCGTCGTAACGACCAACTCGGGAGGCGTGCTCAAGCAATACGAGGAACTTTGGGGAAAGTTCACCAAGCAGCACGATACCGAGCCAGTCCGGGTGGAGGTGCAAGTGGTGGAGAGCAATGCGACCGAGTGTCCTCCCCAGCCGACATACCGTTACATGCAGCCGCTTCTGATGTTTGTCGCCGATGCTGACAACTACAGCGTGACCGACTTGGAATCTTGCCAGGTGCGGATCGTGATTTCGCGCGCCGCGCTGCGGCATCGGCTCTACGCCCAGTATTTCCTCCTGGGATCGGGCGCTTGCTGCGTTGCGACCCGGTATACAACGCCCGTGCATGCCGGATGTGTTGCCCTCGATGGACGAGGAGTATTGTTCTGCGGTGATTCCGGCGCAGGCAAATCGACGCTTTCATATGCCTGCGCCCGCGCTGGATGGACCTATGTGAGCGATGACGGAAGCCTTCTACTGAATGGAGGAACCAAGCGGCTAGTGACGGGAGATTGTTATAAGGTGCGCTTCCGGCCGTCTGCTGGAGAGCTGTTTCCAGAGATTGCAGGGCTCGACATTACCCCGCGCGCCGCGGGCAAGCCGTCGATCGAACTGCAGACCGACCTGATGGCGCATATCACCAGCGCGCAGACAACGCGGGTGGACTTCATCGTCTTTCTGAATCGGCGTACAACATCCCCGCAACAGCTTGTGCCTTATCGGCGGGATGTGGCTCGTCATTTCATGCGCCAGGTGCTTTACGGACCGGCAGAATTGCTTGCCGTGCAGTACAGGGCGATCGAGCGGCTGTTGGTTGCGGATGTGTTCGAGCTGCGATACACGGATTTGAATTGGGCTGTTGATCGGCTGCGGGCATTGGTGCGGGAAGGGCGCTGATGGAATTGCTCCTCGATCCGGCGCCAGATGCAGTAATGGCTGTCTCCTTCTGGAGGCATCCTGCCGCATGGTTGCGGGAGAAGAATCTCAGCCGTGGCTACTGGGTGTTTTTCTCCGCTGCCTTCTTCTTCGATGCCGGCTTCGCAATTTACTTCTTTTTATTCAACCTGTACTTGCTGGATTACCGCTTCAATGAGCGGGCCATGGGATGGATAGGCGGCGCGATGACGCTGGGCTCGCTGGTAGGAACCTTGCCCGCCGGTGCGCTCGCGCAAAGGTTTGGTTTGCGGCCGCTGCTGATCGTACTGTTTGTGACCGCTCCGGTGGTGAATGCGATGCGCGCGGTATGGATTTGGGAGCCTGCCCAGATCGGGCTGGCTTTTCTGGCAGGCTTAGCGATGAGCAGTTGGGGCGTCTGCTTTCTTCCCGGGGTGGCCCGGCTTACAGGGGAGAAGAATCGCACCGCAGGGTTCAGCCTGATCTTTTCGGCCAGCGTGGGCACCAGCATGTTGGGGGGCATTGTGTGCGGCTATCTGCGGCGGTGGCTCGAAATGGCCGGCTTCGCCATGCAACCCGCCGAAGTTAAGCGGTTTATTCTCCTCGTCTCTTGCGCGATCGCCTTCTTGGGACTGATTCCTGTGCTGCGGCTCCGCATACCATCGCGGCCCAGGGAGGAGGCCGCGCTCCATGTCCAGGCCGGCCGCTGGAATTGGTTACGCGCCTGGAAGCTCAATCCTTTCCTCTGGCGATTCCTGCCCTTGATGGCTCTGTGGTCCGCGGTGCTGGCGGCGTTTAATCCCTTCGCCAATGTTTACCTGTCACGAGAACTGCACGTTCAGATGACGCAGATCGGGCTGATTTTCTCCACCGTGCAGGTGCTGCAATTCTGCATGGGACTTCTGACCCCATTTATTCTGCGTGCGCTTGGCCTGGTGAGAGGCATAGTCGCTATGCAGATTCTCGCTGCCGTTGTGCTCGCCGTGATGGCGGGAGCAAGCAATGCCCACTTGGCTGTGGCCCTCTATCTGACCTTCTCCGCAGCGCAGTGGATGAGTGCTCCAGGGCTCTACAACCTGTTGATGAATGAGACGCCGGACGCAGAGCGCAGTGCAGCTGCAGCTATGACGTTGTTCTGCAATGCGTTGGTCGCCTCCGTTGCCACAGCGGGCGCCGGCATCCTTTTGACCAGGTTCGGGTATCCTCCGGTGCTGTTTTCGCTTGCGGCCGTGGCGCTGACCATCGCGCTACTCTTCCGCTTCCTGCTTTCGCTGCCACGGCAAGCTAAAGGACAAACTGGATGAGGACCGCGCTGGTCTTGTTGCTTGCGTCATTCGCCGCAGGAATCGCGCACGCAGGAGTGCTTCTGCCTGGTGGCGTGCAACTGCTTTGCCATCGGACGGCGAACGAGGACGTGCCCGAGAACACCCTGGAGTCACTGGATCAAGCTGCTTTGCTGGGGTGCAATGTGGTGGAGATCGATCTTCGCCGCACGCTGGACGGAAAAATCGTGCTTAACCACGACGGCATCATGGAGCGGTTGACTGATGGCGTGGGAGAGGCTGAAACCAGCTACTACGGCGACCTGCAATTGCGCGACGCGGGTTCCTGGATGGGCGAGCGATTCGAAGGTCTGCATCTGACTCTCTTCCAGAACGTACTGCGGCTGGCCCGCGAGCGGGACATTCGCCTGGTTCTGGATATGAAGGACAAGGGCCTCGGCGCGGATGTGCTGCAGATGCTGGAGCGCGAAGGCATGCTGCAGCGCGTGCAATTCAATGGTGAATGGGAAGATGTGAAGAAGTTATATCCCGCAGCGACCGATGTCGGCGACGGGACGAAATGGGTGCAGCCAGGAGTGACCGAGGACCAGGTAAGGCAGTACCACCGCCAGGGCAAAGCGGTGGTGGCAAATTTTTCCGCCAACCATCATGAGATGGATCTGGCCGGGATGAAAGCCGCGGTTGCCGCGGGAGTGGATGGCATTAACGTGGACTATCCGCGGCTGGGCGCGGATGCTGTCGGCAGGCCGGTGGAGCGCAGGCTGAACGAGCTGATGCTCAAGGCTGATTCGGGTGATAGAGACGCCCGCGTGGCGGCTATCCTCGAGCTGTCGCGGTATAGCGGATTTCCCCTGCAGGGAAAGTTTGCCCATTGGTTACTGGATGCGGACGATCATGTTTCTCGGGCTGCGGCACTGGCGCTGGTGACCGCGCGTCCACGAACGCCTGTATCCGCCTTTACAGCAGGGCTGCAGTCGGGTAATGCCGATGCACGCGCGAATGCGGCATGGGCACTGGGCATGCTTGGCGCTCCAGCGAGTGCATTGTTGCCGTTGTTGCGTGATCAGGATCCACATGTGCTGCAATTGGCTTTGTTGGCCTTGGCGCGTGCGCCGGGTGACGTGAGCGCGGGCGCATTGCTGCCGCTGCTGTCGTGTGACGATGCCGCCATCCGCGGCGCGGCTGCAGTCGCGCTTGCGCGGCACCAACCGGAGGTTGCCATTAAGGCTATTCCGGTGCAGCTGCAACGGGTGATCGCTTCCGAGCAGGCGATCCACGACGATCATGAAAGACGAGGCGCCTCCAAATTCACGCAGCCAGAGATCGACACCATCATGAATTCCTTCAAGTGCCAGATGGAGATGATGCGCGCACTCGAGATGCTGCGGGGGAATGATGCGACTCAGGAGCTGATGGAGTTGGCATTCCGGTCGGACGAAGGACTGTCGTCTTACGATGGCATTGTCGCTGGGTTCCAATTGTGGGACCGCATCGGAGCGGATGCCGCCCCCGCGGTACAGGCGCTGGGATCAAGTGATCAGGGAGTGGCAGATCGGGCGGAGTGGATGCTGGTGAAGGCCAGCCCAGCGGTTCTACCGGAGGTGCGTAAAGCGCTCGACAGCGAGAACAAATCGGTCCGCCAGCGTGCCATGCGCATCGTGGCCTGGCAGGGCGATACGGAATCGATCGCCACCCTGCAATCGATACAGAAAACAGACGAGGCGAACGCAGCCCTCGCGACCTGGGCCATCGAAAAGATCCAAGCCTTTCATCCAAACGGCAACTAGCACCGCGGAAATTGTCATCCCGACCGAAGCGAAGGGGAGGGCCTGCTTTTTCTTTTCTATTCGATCTGACGGCCCAAACAAAAGTCACCACCCTCCCCTGTGTCAAGCGCAGTCGAGGGATCTGCAGTGCGCCCGGTTCCCAGACAAAGGTCTCCGTTCCGTGACTTTATTGTTTTAGGTGAATCCGCTTCACCAGCAACGAAGGCTGGGTGCCCCATTCAAGCCTGCTTTTTTTGGCTTGAGTGGGATACCACAGCACTCACCTAACCATTCTTTCAGCCACTAGCCAATTCTCCGTGGATGCACCACCCTCCCCTTTGTCATCCCGAGGAGCCGACTTGCCTGCGGCAAGTTAAGAGTGAAATGAACGCTGGAAATCGAGGTTGATTCTATTGGCTTTATTTTTTGTTCATTAGGAGCGCAGCCGAGGGATCTGCAGTGCGCCCCGGCTCCCACACAAAGGTTTCGGTCCGTTAGTTCTCCCACAAAATCGTCATCCTTGAGTGGGGCTGTGAGGCGCTTCGCTCGGCGACTGTTCTGTGGGGAGTGTAGCGAAAAGCATCCTAGATCAGTCAGCATTGGTGCCAAGAACATCTCTCGCACCTTACGGGTTGAAGAAATGAAGCAGCTCTTCCTCGTCATGCTTGCTCAGCGAAGCGCGCACGCGCATGTGGCGCACAATGGTGCCGGAGATGCGAGGTGAGAAACCTTCCGGCTCGTTGTGGCAGCGAGAGCAGTTCTGCTTGAAGATGCGTTCTCCGTCATCTTCCTGCGCGACCGCCGGCTTCTTGTTTGCAGGCGTAGCAGGCGGATGATCCTGCGCCATAACCGGCGGCAGCAAAGGCGCCGATGTCAGGGCAATGAAGCCTAGCAATTCTTTATCTTCTTCTGCATGCTGTTGCTTTGTGTCTGTCTGCTTAGCTTGGGGAAAGCCGGGCGTTGCAGCCAGGATGGTAAGGGCAAGGAGAAAATGCTTTGCACTCATGGTCATTTACCTTTCCAGGCCGGGAAGAGGAACCGGTAGACGATTCCTGTCTCCCAAACGTTGTGGTTGCCGGTGGAGGAGAACTGGCGCGCATAGCTGGTAAGAATTCTGGTGTTGTGCGGCAAGTTGTAGTCGAGACCGAAGTCCGCGCGTTGCGTGTTCACCAGCGGCACACCATCGCTGATAGAGGAGTTGTCGAGTCGAAAAGTTTGCTGCATGCGGAATAGCGGTTCAAACCGGCCAATAAAGCTGTTGAGGCCTCCAAACGCCTGCGTACGATAAGCGAACTCGACCCAATAGCCCTGGGCGTGCTGTCCGCGGTTGAACTCCGAGCGCAGTTGGAAGGCAGGATTCCGCGGCTCCCACCAGAGGTACGTGCCGAAAAAGTTCTCGTGGACTCCCTGCAACTGGCGACTGTAAGAGAAGCCCACCTCTAGGCCCTTCTCGGGCAGGTAGAGGCTGGTGCGGCCGCCGGCGGAACGCTCCGAGGAGAACTGTGAATTTGTCGAGAGGGCGGAGAAGTAGGCCGCATAGGCGACGGAGTACTTTCGCCGCGAAATAGCGTTGCCGCGAATCTGGCCTCCGACACCCAGGCCGGTGCTCATGAGACCGATATTGGACGCAATTGGGCCGTCCTGGAAATTGCCGATCCAGATGGGCGATAACCGCTCATTATAAGTTTGCCAGGGAAGCAGAAAGCTGCCGCCGACAACGGTGAGGTGCGGCGAAGCAATGTAGTCCCCCTGGAGGTAGGTGAGACCGATGAAGTGGGTGTGGTCGTAGCCGGGTTGGGCGCTGTTCCCACTGGGAGCCCAGGTCTCGAGCAGGGCTGCCCGCGACTCGACGAGAACATGCTGGCCAATGGGTGCCGCCAGCAAAGGCTCGATGATCGGGGTGTACGTGGTGTTACCGGTGTTGGTGTTGGTTAGGAAGCCTATACCGCCAGACAGCAGCGGCGTATTCTGTGCGGCTCCGGAAAGCGCAGAACAGAGCAAGGCCAGGGCAAAGGCGATGGGCCTCGCTGACCGTGCCATTCTCGAAAGCGGGCAATGAAGGATCGGACGCGGCATAACAGTCACAGTAACGGTACTCGGTTTGCGATATGTCTCGGGATGGTCTGCAATTTGTCAATTGATTGTCATTTGGACAATGCAACCGGATCAGCGTCCAAAATCCGCCTTCCACGCAATCAAATTCTGAAGGATTTGCAACAGAATCGCTGACGCGACAAGGAAATGACAATCGCCTTACGGCGACATGACATTCCTTAACCGAGATCTGCCTAAAGTCGGGACAGTTAACCTCCTCCGGGCCATTTGCTATCCGTTTGCAGTTGGCGATCCCGAGGCGCACTCAGGTCGGTTTCCATGTCCACACTGCATACCAGCACGTCGCACAAGTCCCTGGCCAAGCAACTGCAAGCGCGCGAAGCCGTGCTGCTGATCTTCTGCGATCCTCTGCCCGAGCAATATGCGCGGTTGTGGCACCTGTCGGACAAGGAATGGCAACAACTACTGTGCTGGCTGGATACCAGTGGCCTGGCGTTGTATTTCCTCGATCGAGTGCTTGAATTAAAGCTAAACGACCTGTTGCCGCGAGCGGTGATGGCCCGCCTGCAGCAGAACCTGATCGACAATACTGAGCGGCTGCGCGGCATGGTCGACGAATCGATCGAGATCCAGCGTGACTTTCAGAGTGCCAACCTTTCTTATGCCATTTTGAAGGGATTTTCGCTCTGGCCACATTCGGTGCCAAAGCTGCAGTTGCGATCGCAGCTTGACCTTGATTTTCTGGTAGCGGCGAACAGCGCCCCACAGGCGCAGCAGATGCTTGAGCGCAGGGGCTATCATCTGCACGCGGTTAGCGGCAGAAGTTGGGAGTTTAAAACGAACGAAGTCCCTCTCGCCTCTATGAAGGATTTGTACAAGAATGTGCCGCACCGGTGCGTCGAGTTGCACCTGGAAACTGATACCGGCACTGACTCATCGTTGCTGGCACGCACGGTGAACCGTCGTTTCCATGGCATCTGCATGCCAGCGCTTTCACCGGCCGACCTTCTTCTAGGGCAGGGACTGCACCTGTTCAAGCACGTGTGCAGCGACTTCACGCGCGCCGCGCACTTGCTCGAGTTTCGCCGCCATGTACTCGCCCATCAGGAAGATAATGCCTTTTGGAGCGAACTTCAGTCTCTTGCCGAGAAGAATCCCAGGGCAAGCCTGGCGCTGGGTGTAGTAACGCAGTTAATCACTCGCGTGATGGGAGAATTCGCTCCAGCGTCGCTTACCCGTTGGACCGTCGACCGCCTTCCCGATTCCGCGCGGCTTTGGATAGAACTGTACGGCTCGCGCTCGGTATTGGCCAGCTTTCCCGGCAGCAAGCTGTACCTGCTCCTGCAAAGGGAGCTTGCACCCGTAGGCATTCCGGCCAGGCGTACGCTGCTGCGGGCGCTTTTGCCTCTGCGCTTGCCGCCATCCATCTCCCCCGCATCCGTGAACGACACCTTCCCTGAGCGCCTCCGCCGAAACTGGATGCAGTTTCGTTTTGTTTGTTTTCGGCTGCGCTTTCACACCGTGGAGGGATCTCGCTATATGTGGGAGTTACTTCGTTGGCGGCATCATATGAACTCGCGTGCCCCGAGCATCTCACCGCTCGATTCTTCCTGTTCATCGGTCCATCATCCATGACCATGGATGATCGCCGAGCTCATTCCGCGATCAACAAAAGAATGACAATTCGCTGACCACCCCATGACACGCAGGTGGGCCAGGTTCCTTAGCTTCAAATTGTAGAAAGAAATGCTCATGTCGCAATCTTCCACTTTTACCGATGGTGCTCGGGTACCGCAACTTACGCTCTTCGTTGCCGCGTTGGCGTTTGCGTTCTTATTGGCCGGCGGCGCCACCGCGAACGGACAAACACCATTCTCGCCTGCTCCGACGCAGAGCACTGCGCAGCCCACGGCCGGCGCGGACAGCAGTGCCCCGACCACGACGACTGGTGGGAACGCGGTCACAACGATTGCTGGCAGCGACAAATATGCCGACGCTAACAGCTCTACAAACGTCGGCAATCTGACGCCCTCGTTCAGTCTCTCCTCCGGCCAGATCATCGACATTTTGCAGCAGAACCCTGACCTGGTGCTGGAACTTAAATCGCAGGTAGCCGATCGCATGCAGGAGCAAGGCATGCAGATCGATGCCAACGACATCTCCGACGAGATGCTCTATGACCAGATCGCCGGCAACGCCGGCCTGCGGGCAAACATCACCAGCTATTTGCGCGCGCGTGGATATGTCTCCGACGATGAACTGCAAACCGCAGCATCCGGCATTGGTGCCGGCGACGGAGCCGGCATTGGGCAGCGCTCTCTGGCGACTGGGTCCATCAATACATCAAGGAGTCCGTCGGAATCGGGCCTTGACAATGGCCAGTCGCGCCTGGAGGCGGGTGGTCTGCCGGGAACAACCACTCGCTCGACGAGTTCTACCGGCGGCCAAAATCCCGCAGAAAAAAGAGATCAGGTAAACTCATCGACTGATCTGCCCAAGGTGCTCCGCCTGCCCGCACCTTACAATCTGCGATCGTTGCGCGATCTTTATACACAAATCCCCGACCAGGTTGCGCACCTCAAGCGCTTCGGCTCCGAGGTCTTCTTGAACCGCGATCTGGTCACCGCGCGTGGAGTATCGGCCCGCGACACCCCGCTGGACATCCCGATCGGGCCCGACTACGTGATCGGTCCCGGGGACACGCTCACCATCGATATGTGGGGCAGCGTGACCGTGAGCGTCACCCGCGTCGTAGATCGGAGCGGCCGTATCCTGTTGCCCGAGGCGGGCTCCGTGCAAGTTGCCGGTCTCCCCTTGGAGCGGGCACAGAGCCTTATTGGAAACGCGCTCAAGCAGCAGTATCGCAATGCGCAGGCCGTGGTCACGGTCTCGCACCTGCGATCGGTGCGTGTCTATGTAGTCGGTGACGTGCAGCGTCCCGGCGGTTACGACATCAGCTCGCTGGCAACCCCGCTGAGCGCGCTTTACGCCGCGGGCGGCCCCACGGCAACCGGTTCGTTGCGCACGCTCCGCCACTTTCGCGGGCAGCAACTGGTGGAGGAAGTCGACCTTTATGACTTCCTGCTGCACGGCGTTCGCAATGGAAGCTCCCACTTTGAAAGTGGAGACACACTGCTGATCCCACCCGCCGGACCTCAGGTTGCGGTCTACGGTGCGGTCAAGCGTCCGGCGATTTACGAGGTCAAGGCCGGCGAGACATCGCTGGATGCACTCCTTAATGACGCTGGTGGTTTTACGGTTACAGCGTCGCTAGGCCACATCGTCGTCGAGCGTATCGATGCCAACCGCCAGCGCGAGACGGTCACGCTGAATCTTGCCGGCGATCAAGGTCCTCAGGCTGATCGAACTGCCATCTCTGCGTTCAAGGTGCAGGATGGGGACCGCGTTCGCGTCGAACCGATCCTGCCCTATAGCGATCGGGTCGTCTATCTGGAGGGCCACGTTGCGCGCCCTGGCCGCCTGCCCTATAAGGATGGCATGCAGCTCGGCGATGTGCTGCATAGCTACCGCGACTTACTACCCGAGCCCGCCGCTCATGGTGAGATTATCCGCTTGGTCCCGCCGGATCTTCACGCCGAGACCATCGACTTTGACGTGCCCGATGTGTTGATCGGGAATGGGAACCTCGCCCTTCAGCCATTCGATACCATTCGCATTTTAGGGCGCTATGAAGTGGATGCGCCTAAAGCCACGATTCTCGGCGAAGTATTGCGTCCAGGCGTTTATCCCTTGTCAAAAGGCATGACGGCTGCCCAGCTGGTGCGCATGGCGGGAGGATTCAAACGCGACGCACTGCTCGAAAAAGCCGACCTGACGAGCTATGACGTCAACGATGGCAACCGGATCGTGGAGAGTCTGGCCACGGTGCCTATCGGGGCGGTTGTCGCCGGAACGGACCCGAACGCCGACGTTCGGCTCAAGCCGGGCGACATCCTCACCATTCATCAGATCACGGGATGGAACGACATTGGCGAGTCGATCACCATCGACGGCCAAGTCAAATTTCCAGGGAACTACGGCTTTCATGATGGCGAACGCCTCAGCTCGGTCTTGCGCAGGGCTGGAGGGTTTCTACCCGCGGCTTATCCCATGGGCGCGGTGCTGGTCCGGGAGCAAGTGCGTGAGCTCGAACAGAAGAGCCGGGAGGAGCTCATCCGTCAGATCGAGACCAACTCAGCGGCCGCGCGCCTTTCACCCGCCACGGCAGGCGGTGACGCTGCTACCACGTTGAAGCTGATCAAGGCTCAACAGCAGGAGGTGTTGCAAGACCTGAAGAACCATCCTCCAACCGGCCGGATGGTGATCCAGATAACCGCCGATATCGACAGCTGGGCAAACACACCGGCGGATATCGAACTGCGCCGGGGTGATGTGCTCACGATTCCCAAGAGGCCTGGTTTTGTCCTCGTGACCGGGCAGGTCTACAACGCGACCGCCCTCACCTTTGCACCAGGCCAGACAGCGGGCTGGTACCTGAGTCACGCGGGAGGAACCAACTCAACAGCGAATCGCAAAGAGATCTTCATCATTCGCGCCAATGGTTCGGTGATCGGCCGTCGATCGGGAGAGTGGTTCGACGCCAAAGTGCTTTCCACCAAACTCAATCCCGGCGATGTGGTCGTAGTTCCTCAGAAGATTATCGGCGCCTCGCTGCTGTGGAGAAATCTGTTGACCACGGCGCAGCTTGCTTCCTCCATCGCCATCACTGCCTCGGTGGCATCCCTGTAGGTAACTATGTCGAACTCGCGCAATTTCACGACCATGATCCCGGAATCCATCGTCGCCGCTCTCGAGCACGATGCGCAAACCCCGGAGCACTGGGCAGTTCGTGGGGCGCTGCTTTGGAAGCATCGCCGCCTGCTTGCGCGGGTAACCGCGATCGCGTTCCTGGTGAGCCTCAGCCTGGCGTTCCTCATCCCCAAGCGCTATAAGTCCAGCGGCAGCATTATGCCGCCCGATCAAACGAGTAGTTCGGGCGCGATGATGCTCGCGGCGCTGGCCCGTTCCTCATCGCTGGGTGGGTTGGGCACCCTGGCCAGCGGTTTGCTGGGCTCACACACCTCGACCGCACTCTTTATCAACCTGCTGCACAGTGGGACCGTAAGCGGCCATATCATCGACCGCTTCCAACTGCAGCACCTGTATCGCAACCGTTATCGTGTCGATACGGCCAAGCGCCTTGCCCGCCGTACGACCATCACGGAGGACAAGAAGAGCGGCGTCATCACGGTTGAGGTGGAGGATCAAGATCCTGTGCGGGCTCGCGATATGGCCCAGGCATACCTTGACGAACTGAACAAGCTGGTTACCCAGACCAGCACCTCCTCTGCTCACCGGGAGCGTGTCTTCATCGAGCGGCGCCTGCATTCCGTCGCGGCGGACCTCGAACGCGCACAGCTTGCCCTGAGCGAATTCTCCAGCAAGAACAGCACCATCGACATCAAAGAACAGACCCATGCCATGGTCGATGCCGGCGCGCGCGTGCAGGGAGAGCTGCTGGTCGCACAGTCCGGGCTTGAGTCGCTGCGCCAGATTTATGGTGACGGCAATGTGCGCGTCCACGAGACCGAAGCGCGCATTGCGAGTCTGCAACGCGAACTGGAAAAAATGACGGGGTCGTCTGCCGCCTCTGGTCCCCGGCGCTGCTGGCGGCGATGGTGCGAAATCTGATGGCGAGGACAAGGGCGAGCTCTATCCGCCCTTAAGGCAGCTTCCGCGGCTGGCGGTTCCTTATGCCGATCTCTACCGCCAGGTGCGTGTTCAGGAGACGGTCTATGAGCTGCTCACGCAGCAGTACGAGATGGCCCGGATCGACGAGGCCAAGGATGTTCCAGTAGTCAGTGTGATCGACGCTCCCGGAGTACCCGAGAAGAAATCGTTTCCTCCTCGATTGTTGCTCACCTTGGCGCTGACGTTCCTGGTCTTCGCTGCTACGGCGGCTCTGATCCTGATCCGTGACTACTGGTCGAAGATTGATCCCGACGAACCCAGGCAAAATGCTGGTGGCCGAAGTCCTCCTGGCAGTGCGCCAGGGAATACGCGTCGGTCGACCCGTCAATCGGTTAAAGAGGTATCGAAACTATGAAGATTCTCATCGCTGCCGCTTCCTTCTCCTCGCAAATCTCCGGGTTGCAGCGCCACGCCTTTAATGTCGTGCGATGCCTTTTGCAGTTGCAGGAGATTTCCGCTGTGCATCTTGTGGTGGCGCCCTGGCAAAGTGAGCTGGTCAAGGATGCGGACTCTCGATCCCGATCCCCGGCTGACTGTTCACATCGCCGAGATGGAGCCGAGCTCGCTCAGCCGGAACCTGTGGTACTACCGGGAGTTGCCCAAACTGGCTGCTCGCGTGCAAGCTGACATTGTCCATCTAACCTATCCCATGCCCGTAGATGGCGCGGCGTTTGCGTGTCCCACGGTGGTGACGCTGCATGACTTGTACCCCTATGAGATTCCGCAAAACTTTGGCTACCCAAAGTGCATCTTCAATCGGGTGGTTCTGCAGCAATGCCTGCGCAACGTCGATTCGATTGCCTGCGTTTCGGAAATTACAGATGTCCTGTTAAGGCGCTATGCGCCGGCCGCCACGTTCGCGAAAAGCCGTCCGCATCTACAACTGCGTCGAGGCGGAGCCGGTCTGTGCCATCGAGTCGCCCATCCCCGGCTGGCAGGGCGAGCCATTCCTTCTTTGTGTTGCGCAGCACCGCCGCAACAAGAACATTCCTCTGCTGCTCCGGACCTTCGATCGCCTGTTACAGCGCAGAGAGATCGATAGCAAGATGAAGCTCCTGGTCGTCGGCATTGAGGGGCCGGAGAGCCGCCGTATCTATCGCCTGGTCTCGGATCTCCGCCTGGACGAGCGGGTTCACTTTCTTGAAGGGCTATCGGAGCCCGAGTTGCAGTGGTGCTATGGGCGATGCGAAGCGCTGGTCACCCCTTCTATAACCGAGGGTTTTGGCCTGCCGGTCGCGGAGGCGCTCATGGCAGGTTGCCGCGTCGTCTGCTCGGACATACCGGCCTTTCGCGAAGTAGGAGGCGATCACTGCCGCTTCGTGCCCTTGGGTGGAGACGAAGAAGGGATGCTCGCAGACGCGATTGTGACCACACTTCAGCAACCGGCGAAGGCGCCGATTTCTCTGCCGCAGTTTTCCTCATCGCTTCTTGCCAACCAATACCTGGGCCTCTATCGCGGGCTGATCGCGACCGCTGTGCTGCCTCACAACGCCAGGTTCTCCACTTCTCTCCACGGGCGGCCGCAACAGAAAGGCAATCTCTATGAGCGTGCCGGAACGCGGCCCAGGCTCGCGGTGCAGAGGACTGAACGTGGCCGCAGAGATTCTTTCCGCCCTCCGCGGGGAAAGGCAGCTCATCTCCAGAGCGCTCCTGCAAAAAGTGATGACCGCCTCCGAGGCATTGGCAGATTTTCTTATCTGCGCAGGCGGCGTATTTGTGGTCTGTCTCCTTTACCCATCGCTGCACGTGGGCCGGGAGACGCGATATTCGATCAGCATCGTGGCCGGTCTGGTGATGGTGCTGCTGTTCCACAGAGACGGTGCTTATCGCGGAGGCGGCAGCCTGCTCCAGATTCGAGCAACGGAGCGCGCACTTAGGATCCCCGCTCAGTCGATGCTGCTCCTGCTGCCATGCAGCATCCTTTTCCATCTGAACGTTCCGTGGCCGGCATTTCTGATCGCTCTTATCCTGCTTCCGCTTCTGCTGATCCTTGAGAAGCAGATGATCTTCGCGATCATGCGGATCGATCGGGCGCCGGAATCGATGAGCGCTTCGGCGGTTGACCCGATCGCGCCCTTGCACTATGCAGTTGCTAAGCGAACCGCAGACGTGATCGTCTCGTCTCTTCTTCTTCTGCTGTTGGCTCCCGTGTTTTTTCTGATTGCGGTGCTGGTATGGCTGGACTCGCCCGGACCCATATTTTTCATTCAGAAGAGGGTAGGCCGGAACGGGCAGCTCTTCGACATGTACAAGTTCCGCTCCATGTATGCGACTGCGCCGAGATATGGTTTGTCTCCGACCCAATCGTCCGATACGCGAATCACCCCGGTCGGAAGGTCCCTCAGGCGGACCAGTCTGGACGAACTGCCCCAGCTGATCAACGTTTTCCTGGGGAATATGTCGCTGGTTGGGCCGCGTCCGGAGATGCCCTTCATTGTGCGCCGCTATAACTCCCGGCAACGGCAACGGCTCCAGGTGATTCCCGGAATTACCGGCCTATGGCAACTGAGCGCCGATCGGGCCTTTCCCATCCACGAGAACATCCACTACGACCTGAGCTATATCCAGAACCGTACCTTCTTTATGGATATGGCCATTCTGATCCACACACCCTCTGCGTGCCTTGCGTGGGGGCATCTAAAAGTCTGGGTGAGAACCGGAAGAGAAACCGCAGATCCCTCCACTACGCTTCGCTCCGGTGGGGATGACAATTCTTTGGGACCATTAACAGCCAACCTCTGACCGCTTCTCGGGCTATTTCCTCGCAACAGAATTGTCATCCCGACCGGAGCGAAGCGCAGTGGAGGGATCTGCGGTTTCCCTTCCGGTTCTCACCCAGACTTGTCTAGGGCACTTAACTCCTCCTGGGTCTACGAGGCGTTTAGCCGAGTCGTTGCCGCCGGATAAACGATGCGCAATAGGAAATGAGGGCTACGGCCGAAAAATAGAGCCAAAGCCCAGACATCTGGTCTTTCGTGAGCTCTCTGTGGGTTCCCGTTATCAAGACCAAAGGAGCAAACACGGCCAGCATGCCAAGCTGGATGGTCAGCTGGGAGTTCGGCATGGATGTGACCCATCCCTCTCCAAATTTCCTCAGGACATAGGCGAGAACTCTTGGAAAACCATAGAAGAGGAAGATCGCCACGAGTGCGAACGCTCCTTGTCTCACTCCGAGAACAGGAATCAAGATGGGCGCGTACTTATATAGAGCCAAGGCTGAGAAGGTCACCATACGACCCGGGAAATGAAGTCTGACAAACTCACTCGAATGGATCAGAAGCGTCAGCAGTAAAAGCATATTTGCTAAGAGCGAGACGATGGTGCTGTGCCACCCGAGCCGGATAACCACCACAGGCACAAGCCCTGACGCCAGGAGCAATCGAGGCAATGCGGCAGTGTACCAATTCCCACTTGCCGATTTGATACGATCCAATTCCCCCGCGGCAGTTTTGTCTTTAAGGTCGTTGACCACATAGCCAATTTCGTACAGGTCAAGCCAGAGAATATATAGCAACAGGATGTTGATAACGTTGCGCATCGACGTCACACCTGCAGCAAGTACCAGAGGGAGAACCTCCAGCGCAAGGTATGCGAGAAGACCCCTGCAGGTTTTGATCCGTGTGCTATATGTATAGATAAATGGCAGGTTCAGTCTGGACATCGCTCGGCCTCTGCAGGAGAACTTTTACCGGGAAATACCACTGTGACTAACTCGTCCAAAATGAATTGCCGCTTGTCTCGTGGAGAAACGCTCTGTTTCTCAGCCGGCGCGCGTGCAATCTATTCCACGTCGTCGAGACAGGGATAGGCCAATGCGACTCGAGCTCGTCGTATTCGATGCCATAGGAATGTCTATATCATGTTTTAACGCGAACTGCTGATGCTTAAATCAACAATTCGAAAACTAACCAGCGTGGCGATGGCGAGTGGCATTCTGGCCATCGGCGAGGGCACGGCAAGAGTCTGCACCATGCTTGCGCTCATTCTGGTGAGTAGGAAATTTGGTGTTTCCACGCTTGGTAGTCTGGCGCTGGCCCAGACGCTGGGAATTTATATCGCGCTCGGCATCGACTCCGGATCACGTCATATTGGTGCAAAGCTGATCGCCGCACACCCGGGCAACCTGCGAATAACCCAAAGCCGAATTCAAACAAAGCGCCTGCTGTTGGCACTCCTGGCGATTCCACTTGGTTTCCTGTACGCGAGAATCGGGCCTGTCCCTGGTAATGCGAAGACGCTGGTATCTCTCTATGCCCTCCTCATTGCTCCTTACTGCCTATCCCTCGACTGGGTCCTGTGGGGCGCAAAGCGTTACGGCTCATTGTCCACCTCTCGAGCACTGATTAGTGCCCTACCTCTGGCTGGTATAGGCGCTGCTGTCCTGCTCGGGTTTGATCCCGTCTGGGCCATTCCTCTGTCGGTCGGCATTGGATATGCAGGTAGCGCTGCGTACACGCGCTGGCGATGCAATCAGCTCTTCCATGGCGAGCCCACCGCAGTGACGGATTACCCTTCGGAGATTGGCAATGACACCAGCTGGGGATCGGTGCTCATGCTGGGCGCAGCGCTTGCGTGTAACCAGGCCTTCAATAACATCGACTCGCTTATGCTGGGTGGCCTGACCAACTTACACCAGGTTGGGCTATACGCCAGCGCCTATCGATTGCTGACCGCATTTCTTGGCGTCTATTACCTGCTGACCACCACGATGTATCCTCGGCTAGCCGCGGTTCCTCCTGAGAGGCGCAGCGCGAGTAAACTCAGGCCGTATCTTTTGGCCGTGTTCCTCGCAGGGGTCTTACCTGCGATGCTCATTCACCACTACAGCCGATCGATCATCGTTGCCATCTATGGCCAAAACTTCGCCAAGGGTGCTCCCATGCTGTCCCTGCTCATCCTGGCGTTGCCGTTGGATTTTGTAACCTCCTTCTGCGGAACCACCATGGTGGCCTGGGGCATGTCAAAGCGGGTCTTGGTCGCAACCGGTACTGCGGCGACGGTCAACATCGGCGCGAACCTCTACCTCATTCCGCGATATGGTGGAATCGGAGCCAGTTGGGCGACTCTCTTCTCCTATCTTGTGCTTTTGACCGTCATGCTCCTCATGTTGGCTGGGCGGCGTGAAGAGGCCACCTTTGCGGGCAAGGAAGAGTCGCTGGACGAACGAACGGTAGAGTGTGCGTGATGCAGGTAATGGTTGTCGATCTTTGCGGAACTCTCATTCTTGAAAACACGACTCATGGCTACCTGAGATCTATTCCTTTTCCGCGTCATATCGCTCTGTGTCATCGACTACTTCAGGGGCGGCTTGGCATGATCGCAAATAAAGTCGCCGGAAGGGATGTATCCCGCGAAATGCAGATAGGAGCCTTGCGTGGCTGGCCGTACAAGAAGCTCGCCGAGTACGCGCAGTCCTATGTGAGCACCGCGGTCAAGCAGAAGGTCTCCGCATCTGTACAGCGAGAGTTAATGAAGGCTAGACAGAAAGGCGCTCGCATCTATCTAGCCACGTGCAGTTTGGAGCCGATAGCCGAGGCCGTGGCCAGCACGTTCTCGTTGGATGGCTATGTTGCATCCAAACTGGAATTCGATAGCGCATATCACTGCACCGGAAGAATATCGACGGATGTCACCGGAATCAAATGGCGTACACTCTGTGAGCAATTTCCGGAGATCCAGTCCGCGGAGGTCACGGTCTATACCGATAACCCGGAGGATGTCGATCTCAAGGGCGCTGCGGCCTTCTTCCATTATCTCGGACCACCCGCTGAGACGCCCAGTGTCTAGGCATTCTGGGCTCTCACAAACGCGCCTGGCATATCTAAGACCTCTGAATCTTCTCTTGGTACTACCCATAGGCCCCACAACGGAGAAGAAGCGAGGATGGTAACCGCGTAAGCTACCGAATACCCGATCCAGGCAGCGAATGTCCCGCGCACAAAAAAGATTCCGCAGCCCAGCAGCATGTAGCCGCAAAGCTTCATCGGCGGGGACAGGGGCTGCCGTACGACAAACAGGCAGAGTTTCCAGGCGAAGGCAAAGAATGCCAGCGGGTAGAAAATAAGCCCTAGCCAGCCAAAGCTTGTAAAAGACATCTCAAGGCCCGGCGCTATGATGCTTTGATCGTACCAATTAAAGGGCAGAAGAGCGTTCTCGATTCCAGCCAGTAGCTTCTTGAGCGGCCAGGGGAGCGACAACACGATGCCATGAACGAACCACCCTAAGCCATAGTCGTTTCGTACGGATCGTGGGGCAACTGCAGCCTGCGTAAAAGCGCCCGTCAGGCCGGACATGCCTTCTACAGTCCGCTGATACATAACATCAAGGGAAAGCATGTTTTGGTCAGGATGGTCGAGGTTATATCTCCACAGATCTCCGATCGATCCCGTGGTGTAGCTCTCCGCATTTCTTAGCGCGCCAATGGTCATAAAAGAGAAGGCTCCGAAGAGGGTTAGGGCGCCAATGCCGATGACCGCACTGGGACGAATGCGCCGGTCTGCCCACCCCCACCCGTAGTACATCGTCGTCAGCAGTGCCGTGACATACAGGATCACGTGCATGCGCGAGAAGCCAAGGGAGACAATGAATGTGACGCTGGCACAGGCCACATCCCCGAGCTGAACTCGGTTGTCGTTCATAATCTTAAGCATCAACGGATACATCCCGAAGCCCAAAAGCGTAAGAAAGACCGTCGAACCGGGTTCGAAGCCTGGCCGGGAGGACGAAAGAAAGGTGGACAGACCGACGACCTTAAAGATAAGCACACCCGCGAGTCCGACGAGGAACAAGAACATGAACACATAGAAGAAGCGAGGTGGCTCAAAGCTGCGCAGTGGTGCCGGCCGCATCCCGGGCTTGTATCCGTCCGCGAGCAGTACCAGCAACAGTGACAGCGCGCTTGTACCAAGCAGGAACCATAGTGCTAGTTGGAACCCCTCACGCGTCATAAATGCGTAGAGGTAACTTACACTGCTACGTCCACGCAAATCTGATTCGATCTGGAAGGCCTGTCCGACCACCAAAAACAAGAAGTACACGGTGAACAGGAAGTAGGGGACCACGCGCTTTTTGAGCGCAACTACCAGCGTCGCAATGTTTAAAACCAGGATAATCCAGGTCATTCCATCTCCAGCCAGGCGGGCACGGGGACTCTTACTCCAGAGAGCTTCTTCATAATGCGTCCACCGCGTTGTCTGACCGCGGCCACTTCAAAAATCCCTGGTAGCGGGCGAGCAGCGTGCGTGTGTGGTACTCAGTCGCGACTTTCTCTTGCAGGATTGCAGATCGCAGAGCGCGAAGAGCAGGCCCGATAAAGGCCCGTGCCGCCATGGTCAAAAAGGCTGGATCGGCGGTTAAGTTTTTTCGGAAGAACGCTCCGGCTCCCAACCCATAATTGGTAGCACGGCGATGATTAGAAAACTCTAACTCCTTATCCGGATGATAGGTAAGTTGGTTGTTCGCGCTGTAGGGATGCATACCGTCGCGCAGCAATTGATACAGGTAATCGGTTTCTTCGGCGGCGCCGAAGGGTGCTCCTACACCCAGCTTCTCATCGAAAAAGTCCCAGTTTTCTCGCTGCGGCAGTTTGCGCCGATCGACAAAGATAGAGAACGACGCAGTATTGCGTAACAGTAAGCTCGCCGGAATGCGCGCCGTCGCCAGCGGCGGGCAGGTAGTTTGCAGAACCTTCCTATCCATACTGTTGCAGCCGGAAAGGATGCCCGCGTCCGGAGCGGCCTCGAAAAAGTCGAGGATCTTCCGCAGCGTGCCTTTCCGATAGGCGCAGTCGTCATCGGGGAATGCAAGCACCGGTCCGCGCACGTGGCGCAGTCCCACATTGCGGGCGCGCGAAAGGCCGGGTGCTGAACGCAGCCGTGCCTGCGGCAAATCCGGGTAGTTCTCGAGCAGGCGTGGGATGCGATCATCGGAATTCTGGTCCACAATCAGAAGCTCATATCTGCACTCCTGCCATCGAAGTGACTCGAAGAGTAGGTGCAAAGGCTGCTCCGGACCGTAGGTACACAGCACCAGCGAGATCTCAGGTTGCTCAGCAGATCCCATCGTCTACGTAATCTCCATTTCCCGCCGGCATCGACTTCCGATAGCTAAAGCGAGAGCCAAAATTGCGTAATGCCACCCTGCACAGCAGCCAGGGTGAACTGCGCAGCACGCCTGCGGCCAGACGCCGCGCGTTGCTGAGTATCCACGGATCGGTCAAGCGACGTTTCGATGGCTGCCGCCATTTCCGTGGGATTGTTTGGATCGAAGTACACGGCGCAATCGCCGGCCACCTCCGGCAGTGAGGTCGTGTTGCTGCTGGATACGGGTATGCCGCTCGCCATAGCCTCTAAGAGCGGTATCCCGAATCCTTCGGCAAGCGAGGGGCACACAAATGCCGAAGCTCCACGATAGGTTGCGCGCAGTTCGGTATCGTTCAGGTACGGCAACAATTGCACGCACGACCCCAGACCGTGATGATTCGCCAGTTCAACAAAGCTTGCATGAAAACGAGAGCTCACGCCGGCAATCTTGAGCGTCAACTGCGGCATACGCGCATGCACCAGCACCATTGCCTCGATAAGCCGGCGTGCGTTCTTGCTCGGCGCCTCGCCGGCCACAGCGAAAATGTAGGGCGCGGCAAGATCGGGCTTAGGAGACTCTTCAAACCATTCCTCTCCGACGACGTTTGGTATAACGACGATCTTCGAAGGCTCAATTCCGAAAAGAGAGACGATTCGGCTCTTCGAGTACTCGGAACACGTCACAATGCGATGGCTCTTCTTGGCGATGCGGCCTCCAACCAGCTTGCGATAGCGGCGCCCCATGTTCTGCACTAACGACGGAGAGGAACCCAGATCTTTGTCGAGAAAGATCAGGTCGTGGATTGCGACGATCACCGGTGGTGACGAGCCCCACAGTGGCCCAGTGTTATAGGGACACAGCAGAAAATCAGCTCCGGCGCCGCGCGCCTGGGATGGCAGCATGCACTGTTCCCACAAGGGAAACCATTTCTGGTCCTTGGTCACGAATCTAAGTGCACCGGCTTGCCGGCGCGCCGGCAGAACAATCCTGACCTCTTCTGGAAGGCTCTGCAGCAGCATCTGCGCGAACCGGGCCATGCCGCGTAGCCTGCCTGCCAGATAGTATGCGTCCACTGCTATTTTCATATGGCCTTCCCGATCTCTCCGATCGCGTTACCCTCCCCTTTGTCATCGCGCCTGCCCCGGCTCTCTCACAAAGGTCTGAGTTTCGCTATTTCCATTGCTTGCCGCTAGAGCGTGCCGCTATAGATGAAGGCGCTCGCGACCGATACAATCAGCGCGGCGCCGCCGCCTTTGATCGCCGCCTTAATCTGGCTCGTGGGCAGCATCAGGATGTCCTGGTCCTGCATCGCGATGTCGGATGCTTTGCCTTCCATGATCGCTTTGAGAGGCACCGGGAGCACCACCTTTTCACCGTCGCTGACGCGAATAATGTAAGCCTGTTTTTCTTTCGCTTGAAATCCGATCCCGCCGGCCAGTGAGACCACGTTCAGCACCGTAGTCGCGCTGTTGTCCTTGAGCGCGATCGCGCCCTGCGTATGAAAAGCACCCACGGTGTAGACCGTGCCCAACTTGCCCACCCGAATCTCGTCTCCGGGGAAGACTGGAATGCGGCCATACGGGGTACTGTTGGTTTCCGGCCCGAGTGGAATATTCACCGGCTGCGGCAAAGTCGGACGAACCAACGTGACCACCGAACTTGCCGCAGGCCCGGTGCTCAATCCTGAGCTCCCGTTCAAACCACCCGCCATGCTAAGAATGCCCGACACGGTTAGATCACCGATGGCAGGAAAGACGCCTGGCCTCGCCACGGCGCCTGACACCGTAGCCACAGCGGCGGGCCGGCTCACCGCTGTGACCGTGAGATTGGCATCCTGGATCATCTGCTTGTCAGCCAGCAGCCGGGTCAACAGTACTTGCACCTGCTCGATGTTTAGCCCCGCGACCGCAACCCTGCCGATCAACGGCGCCTGTATCGTTCCATCCTGGGCCACTCGCTGCTGAAAGTTAAACGGAGGCACATCGTACGCCTGTACCGCGAGCACATCATCGGTGCGAAACAGAAGCTCTGCTCGCTTGGCGTGTAGTAGTTGGTCCAGCTGGGCGCGGTCAATAAGTGGCCGTGCTACCTGTAGCCCGGTACCGGCGGCGCCCGTGTACTGGGCGTGGCACGGAGCGATGGTGCAGATCGTCAGAAGCGCCGTAGTAAGAAGCGGTCTCATCGCGCCTCCTCGATGGCATTGCTGTAGAAACCCCGGTATTTATGTTTGCGCTGCTCCCGCTCCATGGAGCGGGAATCGTTCAGCAATACTCCTGCGACGGGCATATAAGAAGCTCCGAGCCGTCTAGACATTCGCCGTGCTGCTGCTTTGGTTGAAATCCGGCTGCGCAGCACCACCAGTACGACCTCAGCGAACACCCCAAGATTCAGGGTGTCGGCAATGCCCAGCAGGGGAGGGGTGTCGAGCACGATCAGATCGAACGCAAGCCGGCAGGTGGATAGTAGATGCCGCATGGCTTCCGAACCCAACAAGACAGAGGGGCTGCGTGGCTGTCTGCCATTGGACAGGATGTGCAGGTTGCTCGCTCCGCTCGGACGCCAAAGCGCCTCCTCAAGCGAAACATGCCCGTACAACACATCCGTCAACCCCACCGCCCGATTCGTGGTCGTAAGTGCGGCGCCCCCGCTAGAAGGATCTTGATGAAAATCGCAGTCGATCACCAGAACCCGTTGGCCGTGCTGTGCGGCCACCGCAGCCAGGTTCATTGCAGTGGTCGTTTTTCCTTCGCGCGGCGAGGCGCTTGTCACCATCAGAATCCGCGGAACATAGCCCGGTTGGGCCCGCAGCAGTGAAGTGCGCAACACCTGAAGCGACTCCGCGTAGGCCGACCGGGGAGCAGACAGCGACTTGGGGGAACCTCCGCCCTCTACGTCCTTGCTGCGTTTCACATGCGGTGCCTCGGCGAGTACAGGCAGCGCAGTTACGCGTTCCGCCTGTTCCAGCGTCGTAATGCGCGGGTCGAGAGCCTCGGTGGCTAGCGCGCCAAGGCCGCCCAGGACCAATCCTGCAAATATTGAGCTGACAAGCAAGGAAAGCGGACCCGGGGGCACCGGTAGCGCTGGAACATCGGCGAGATCGACAATATCAATTTCACCTGCCTCCAGGCCCGAAGTAATGCCCGCTTCCCTCAGTCTCTGGATCAGGCCCTCGTAGAGTGTCCTGTGGGCGCCATAATCTTCCAGCAGCGTCAGGTAGTGCACCATGCTGCCATGCGACTCGAAGACCTGGTGCTTCCGCTGGCGCACTTCGGCATTGGTCTTCCTCTCGTTAGAGCTTGCCGCCTGGTAGGCAAGCCGGGCCTGGTTCTTGATCCGGGACTGTTCTACCTGCACCTCGTGGTCCAGTTCATCGAGCTGGGCCTTGGCCTGTTTGACCTCGGGATACTTTGCTCCGAATCGCGCGCTCAGGTTGGCATAGGATGCTGCCGCAACTGCACGGGAGTTACGCAGATTTTCAAGCAGGCCGTTGGATCCGCCACCGGAGTTCCCTTGGGGTAAAACGCTAACCTCCCCTTCAATCAGATTGGGATCCGACTCCTGAAGGAATCGATACTTGGCTTCCGCAACGATCCGGTCCACCGTCGCAGTGCTCGCCGCCTTGGTAAAGCTATCCAGCGACTGCGTCGCCAAAAACTCGCTTGTCTTCGGATCCAGTCCAATCACGCCCAATTTGCCCTGCAACGCCACTAGGGCGGATTGGTCCTGGGAAATCTGCGTCTTCAAGTCATCGAGCTGGCCAACCAGCCATTTGGACGTACGTTTCGTAGAACTCAAACGCATTTGGAACAGGTACGACACGTAATCATTAATGAGCGTGTTAACGATGCGCGCCGACAGCGCCGGTGAACGGGTCTTGCACGTGATCGAGATGATTTCGTCTTTGGGCGTGTGGTAAACGCGGATCGTTTCCGCCATCAGCTCGCCCAGACGCTGCCTGGTTTTGGGATCATCCAGGCTACGAGGCTTTACCGTTGTTTCCCCCCAGATCGCCGGCTCATTAGCCAGGTTCAGCTCCTTGGCCACTTGCATGTAAAGACTGCGGCTCTGCAGGATTGCCACTTCGGAGGCTATTTTGTCTTCAGGGAGTGCCGTGTCTTGTGTTGTTGTTGTGCGGTAGGCGCTCGCATTGCCCGGCTGCACACGGATGGCGCCGCTGGCAGCATAGGTCCGAGGCCGTAATGCAAGCACTATGCCGGTGACAGTTGCGAGCACCACAACCACTATGATGATCCCTCTACGTCGACCCAGGATCTCTAGGATGTCGGCAAAGGAAGTCTCGGGCGTATTCATCTTCTCAGTCACTGGCAACGCTTCCACCTCCTCACGCGAAGCATAACCGGCAGTTGAAGAACTGAAGTGGTAAGTTGCTATGAATCAGCATGAACTTACACATGGAATGGCTGGGTCCGATTCTCACCTTTAACCACCTTGATCTTGGGACAGTACTTGTAGTTGACGGCTTACAAAAGTCAGTTGCCATCGCTCGAGTCCAGTGAACAAGTGCCGGCTCTTGCTGACCGTTGCCGATCCCGAGTAAATGAAATGCGGCTTTGTAAGCTGACGCCAGGCATCTTCAGCAAAATCGCGCGCTGTCGCTTGGGCTATTTATGTGTCATCGACTACAGGTAAATCGGGGCCCGATACTATTTGATAAACACGATCACGCGATGCCAATAACTTTCATCTGGCGATAAGCGGAATGTGAAGACGCAGTGCGAATCGAGAGCGCTGCAGTTGGTCTCTATTGCGGTTAAGTCTCTCGTCAGTTGCGCTGAAGCCGGATAGCATAGCCATCTGGGAACAGCTTAACGCAGAGTGTGTTCAATCATGCAACATAACGGTGACCTTGGTTACCAGATCGATACCCCACCGCCACTGTCTTCACCTCGGCCTTTTGTGGGTGCGGAAGCACTGCTATGGTGGGCTTAGGAGTTCTTGAGAGTGCACCAGTAAGCCCGGCTCTCATGCTCTCTCGGTGCAGACAGGTGAGTGTGACTCATAGCGAGGCTGTGCCACTGCTGATCTCATCATCAAGCGAGTCCTCGGGTCTCTCGAGCTAAGCTTTGTGTAATCTATGCTCCCATCGCCCACGGTGGAGCACACAGACTGTCGTCCGTAACCCGGCTCCTTAGGTTAAGAAATAGTTTCGCTGCGCGCACCCTGGTCGAAGAGTGGACATCGTGAAACAGAAGGTTAATAACATCCAAGCTCTTCGCGCCTATGCCGCACTGGCGGTCGTCGTTTTTCACACTGGTTTTACTTTTCCCCACATGCTCCAAATAGGCAAGTTTGGCGTAGATATATTTTTTGTCATCAGCGGATATATCATGGCGCGTATTTGCGACACCGATCCCCGTTGTTTTCTGCGCCGGCGTCTCATTCGTATCCTTCCGCCGTACTGGGTCTTGACCTTTCTACTTTTCGTTTTTTCACTGTGGTTTCCCAACCTCCTCCTCTCCACCCATCCAGGCTTCACTGAACTTCTTAAAAGTTTGTTTTTCGTGCCGTATTACCGGGCGGACGGGCTGATTCGTCCTCTCTTGTTTGTTGGCTGGAGCCTGAACTACGAAATGCTCTTCTATTTGTTAGTCGCGCTCGGCATCTCCCTGGTCCCAAAGCACCCGCTCGTCTTTGTTTCCGGGGCACTCGTGGCTCTGCAATCTGTTTGTAGCCTGTTCGCCGGCTTCGGGGCTGTGCCGATGTGTTATAGCGGCAAGGTGATCTTTGAATTCGTGTTCGGAATCCTTGCCTACGCAATCGGCCGCCGCATTGCCGGCAGTACGGCCGTGCAAATGCGTCCGTTTTCCCTGTTCGCTCTGATTACCTCTCTTGTGGGCATGTGTCTCCTGCAGGGCGTGGCGCATTCTCCTTTTCCCGCTGAGTGGCTAGCGATGCAGGTCTTGGCAATGCTGGTCGTCCTAAGTGCCAGCTTGCTCTCGCAAGGAGGCTGGGATATCCGGATTCGCTGGATTGTGATCGTCGGCGATGCGAGTTATGTGCTCTATCTGGTGCACCCCTACATCCTCAACCTGAGCGACCGGGTATTGAGCCGGCACCTACCCTGGGTTCAGATGAGCCAAGCGAGCGGCTGCTTGACCTTAGCGGCAGTTTGCATTGCGGCGGCCGTGCTTCTTCACCTGAAAATTGAAAAGCCGTTTGTTAACCACCTCAATGGCAGGTTTGGAGGACACAGGCGAAGTACCGAGTTCAGCAGATTCCCGCTTGCGCCGGAACGGGACGCCGCATAGCCGGAGACCGGACGCCAGACCCCGAATAAAAGTCACCAACCTACCCTTTGTCATCCCGTCCCGGATTTCCTACTTCGCGGCTTCGTTCCGTTAGTTCTCCCACAGACTCGTCATCCTGAGAGGCTGTGACTTTTTTGATTGCTTCATCGTGAACAAACGCTGGGTGCCCCATTCAAGCCCGCTCTTGGCTTGAGTGGGATACCACGGCACTCGCCTAACAATTCTTTCAGCCACTAGCCAATTCCCCATGGATGCACCACCCTCCACTTTGTCATCCCGCCTGTCCCGGCGTGCCGCGGAACCGAAGCGAAGCGAAGTGGAGGGACCTGCGGTGCGCCTCGGCTCCCACAAAAACGTCTTCGTTCCCTTAGTTCTCCCACAGAATCGTCATCCTGCCTGCCCCGGCTTGCCGTGGGAGCGAAGCGCCTCGCAGACATATCGCTTAATAGAAGACTTACGGCGCGGAGTCGAAGAGCCTGTCCTGAGCGTAGCCGAAGGAATTCCGACGATGCTTAATCAACGCAGTTCTTCAGGGCTTTCCGGCCACCAAAACCTAAAAAGAATTAATAAAGTCAAAGGCTCGGAGGGGAACGTACGACACCTGTTTAGTTGGGTTCTCTTGGAACACTAGGCGCACACCTATTCGACCAGGATCCTGAAGGTAACGGATGGCAGCAACCCCGTCTGCACAGCGCAGGTCCTGACGATAACAACATCTCGTGAGCTGACATATGCCCAGGTGACAAACTCTTTCGGCCAGGGGCTAAGTCCCGTGTCCGTAACGGCTACAGTCATGGATGGAGTTGCTCCGCGAACTTGAGCCGTGGCAGAAAAACAGGAACCGGCCGCTAGCCGCTGCGCATGAGACCTGGATGTCTCTCCACGCAGAACGGGCGCTGCTTTGTCTCTCATTTTGCCCTCGCCAAGCGCAGGAATAGCGCCCCCTGTATAAGACAACGGGACGGTTGTGAATTGCGGAACCAAACTCAGGCGGGTAAGTAGGCCCGGATTGCCACCCGCTCGTATGGCGCCTGCCCCGAGCCAGCGGTTGCGACCGATGGATATCGAGTCAGTAGCTATCGCCTGTTTTCCATCGTAGTCGATGGTGAGAGTCGAATTGTTGTTGGCAAAGAGGTTACCGGCTGCTTCGATGAACGCCCCACGTAGATACAGAGACAGGGCCGCGGCAATTGTATTGCCCCAAACGAACGCATTGGTAGGTGACCCGTTGGCAGCCTCATCCACCTTCGCCGCGTACTCTCCAAAACCAGTTCCGTTCTGAAGATAGTTGCCTAACACGGTGATGTTGGACGACTTCAGACCAAGATACGTGATTGAGCGGAAGGCCGGGTTTGACCCCCGCGGCGCAGTGGTGGCTCTAACAAAGTTACCCTTCCAAAGCGTGTTCGTGCATCCGGAATTGTCCAATCCAACCTGGTCCTCAATGAGCACATTTTCTTCGATCCTTCCATCCGAACAGACATAACCGCCTACCTCGCTGGATGCGGCAACCCCGGCGTCCCCGCGATTAAAGACGGTGTTATTTACTATGCTGAAATGATTCACCCGTCCGCCAACGTGGATTGCATCCGCATCCATGTAAGGTGAAGGACTGCTGATCACATTGCCTGCGATCTCGACATCCGACAAAGAGCCCGTACCAGCCGCATATCCAATAAGGATGCCCCAGTTCGCATGATGGATCGTGTTATTGCGGATAGATACATGCCGGTGCGCCTGCGTGTCGTCCTTGGTCGATTCCCAACGAATGGCTGAGCAGGTCGCATTGTTAGGCCCGCAGTCTTCGGCCAGTACCTCGATCGTGAGGCCCGCCACCGAAACTTCGTCGGCATTGCGTGCGCGAAAGATTTCTTTTGTCTGTCTGGGAACGTAGACCGTACCGGGGCCAATCCAGTGCACGCCGCTGTCGAAAGTGACTGTAGACGCCACTTCGCAGGACGAACCGATGCGTACTTCGACCGGCTCGCCTGTCTCTTTGTAGCTGGCAGAGGCAGCGGCGGCAGCGGCCTCGAACGCGGCCGTATCATCCGTTCCTCTTCTACCGTCCCAGTCGCACTTGGCTCCATAATGCTTGTTCCGGACATCGAGAATCACGGGTGACGCTCGCGCGTCTGCGCGCAGCCCAACTTCCAAAAGACGATGAGGCATGCCCCAAAGTACAGGTTGCAGTAGGGCTGCAGCGCCGAGTAAAGCTAATAGTTCTCGCACCATTACAAACCCGCTAAGCGGCTGCAAGCAGTATGTTTAGCTCGCTGCACTCTCGAGCCGGCTGTTGTTGGATATGGATAGCCTGCTGTCCAGCAGAACACGGTGGTAAACCTGGTCGACGGCACTGGAAGAATAAAAGCGTCGATAGAGTTCTGCGTTCTCACGCGAGGCAATCGCGTTTAGGGTAGGATCCAACAGGGAACGCATAGCTGCAGGAAAGTTCCTGACCTCATCCTTAAGTACACCTCTGCTTCCCTCGACCTCAATGCCTTCCACCCCGTGGGGAGTGGTAACCAGCGGTACACCACAACGTAGGGAATCGATCGCCTTGAGCTTCACGCCTGAACCAAAGGTTAGCGGAGAGATCATGGCGCAGGCACGCAACAGGATCTCGTCCAGATCCTGCACAAAACCATGCAAAACAATGTGTCTGGGGTAAAGCGCTGCGAGACTCCTGAGATTTGGGCCCGCGCCTTTGCCTAAGATAGCTATCCGAATTTCGGGTATCTGTTGCAGTAGCGTTTCGATGTTCTGCTGAAGAAAAGTCTCAAGGGAAATTGTGTTATGAGCGAGGTTGAGCGAGCCCAGAAAGACGAATTCCGGCCTGCCGTTCCAGGCTCTCCTGGCGAGCGGGAAAGTATCCAGGCGCGGTGGAATGGAAAAAACGTTATCCGCCTTGGCGCGATCTCGCAGGATAGCCTGCTCCACGCTGCTAACCAGCAGCGCCCGGTCAAACCGCTCGGGCGCCCGGTCCTCTGAAGCCGCGATCAGTCGATGCTCGATCCGAAGGAGCAACTTCTGTAGCGCCGGATACTTCTGGTAGATCTTTAATAAGGTTCTGGGGATGTTATCGCCGAAGTTCCCGATTGCATCCATACCTTCCAGGCACTGCTGCTTCATCGCCTCAAGCATTTTTGCGTAGCGCACGGAGAACAGGTCGTCCATATAAATAACTTCAATGCGCGAGCCGCGTTGTTCCCGGCCTCTTCCGTACTGACCCGTACGCAACGTGTCGTAGATAATAATGTCGGGCTGGAACTCCTCAAGGAGTTGTCCTAACTTCTTTTCCGCCGCCGGGTTCCAGAAGAAGCTTTCCTGCAGGCTTTTGCTCCGGAGCAGGACGCTATACCATAACGCGTTGACAATCTTACGTTTGGCCGACGGCGGTGGAAGCGCAACCACGTGGTCTATCCCGGCGCCAGGTCCATCGCCGACAAACGAGGCGATGCATATTGCGTCGACGTTCGGTGATTGTTTCAGATAGTCGCAGATGCCGCCTACCATGATGCGTTTGCCGACATCCTTCGGATACGGCGAAACACTTAATACCACAAGGACCTTCATAGCGCCTCCTGGTTGTCGCCCGGCTTAAAAGTTGGAAGTCCGCGCCCAAGGCAGGGACGCGCGACATTCCGGGCGTAAGAAAGGTAATGGCAGCAACCAGTTGCACCAGTCCAGCGAATGCGAGGACGGAAGCAACGGTAAGCGGCCTAGGGTCACAGTTACGGGCGCAAACCTCGGTTTAGTAGGCGCCCTCTGCGACTAATACCGTTCTGAATGTTCGAAGCAAGATGTAAAAATCGAGCAGAATTGACCAGTGGCGAACGTAATATTCGTCAAGCCGGGTCCGTTCCTCGTAGGTTGTGTTGCTCCGTCCCGATATTTGCCAAAGGCCGGTGATTCCCGGAGGCACACTACGGTAAAGAGCAAAACGCTTGCCATATTTCGCCACTTCTGACCAGACGATCGGCCTTGGCCCAACTAAACTCATCTGGCCGCATAAAACATTCCATAGCTGTGGAAGCTCATCGAGGCTGAATTTTCGCAGGAATTTCCCCAGCGGAGTAACCCGTGGGTCGTCTTTCAGCTTATGATCCACATTCCACTCCTGCCGCAGCTGTGGATTATCCCTGAGATGCTGCTCCAGCACCTCATCGGCGTTCATCACCATGGTGCGAAACTTCCAGGCGGTAAACTCTCTTGCATTGCGGCCAATCCGCCGCTGCCCGTAGAAGATAGGTCCTGTCGACGTCAGCCGGGCCTGCAAACAGATTAAGACGAAAATGGGCAGGAATAGAGCCATGATCGCGCTTGCCACCAGCAGGTCGAAACAGCGCTTTACTATCTGCGGGGCCGGGTGGGAATGCTGCTTGCTCACTTCGAGTGCCAGCACCCCCGCCATATCCTTTGCCGAAACTCTTAGACTGGCTATCCCAAAAAGATCCGGAATTACCAATACATGGTAGAAATCCTCCGCATACTCCTGGATGAAAGCAGCCAACCGCTCGCTTTCCAGATGAGGCATGGCAATGATGGCGTAGCAAGGACGGCAGTTATGCGCAAACTGCGCGGCATAAGAGAGATCCCCGAAGAAGACGGAGCTGGAGTTACGATGAAAGCCTGACGGGTTGCTGGAGTGATGATCGAGCACCGCCACTGGACGAAGCCCGAGAGCTGGTCGCTGTTTAAGCGTCTGGAGCATAGCTAGGCCGGTTGGGCCCGAGCCTAAGATCACCGTCTGGATGCCCCACCAGGACCGGCGAGAGCACCAGCCGCGCATGGCCGAGCGAGTAGCCGGCACAAGCAAGGTGGTTAACAACCATGCCAACGCTATGGTCAGTCGAGAGTAATAGAGCGCTTGCTTGGCAAAGAAGGTCGTGCATACGATCAAGAGATAGGTGGTTGTCGTGGCCAGCAATACAGTCCGAAATTCTTCGATGGGGTTGGTAGCTATTCCCGGATAAAGACCGAAGACCCCGAATACGGCCGTTAACAAAATAATAGAAGGAAGAATAATTGCGTAGCTGGTAGGCAAGTGGCCGCTCAGGCATGAACGAATAAGTACGGCCGCGAATCCTGATGCGAGCAGCGTCGCGACATCAGTGGCTACAACGAAGCCGACGGTTATCCATCGATTATGACGGGTAAAAGTAGGGGCATCATAGCTTCTAATTAAGCTTGTGGCACTCATGGTCAGGCACACCTTGTTAGAGAGGATTGCTCAAAGCCTGCATTGAGCGGATCGAAGCACCCTTCCGGGTACTCGCTCCCGGCAAACTAACGACTTCACAATAGCAGCGCTACTGTCGTTATCAAGTGGTTAACACAAAGACTAGTAACTTCAGGGTATCGATGTGGTAACCGCGGCGATTACCGCAAGCATGGGAAGAGGTG
Organism: uncultured Acidobacteriaceae bacterium; assembly: GCA_963721125.1. GTDB lineage: Bacteria > Acidobacteriota > Terriglobia > Terriglobales > Acidobacteriaceae > PALSA-350. The sequence goes on from CAVRHZ010000004.1 coordinate 496,402, forward strand.
AACGGAAGTCCCGGGGAGTTTTGATTCCACGAACATCGCGCGCAGTGAGAACAGCGCCAAAGTGCGCGATGACTCGGTCAATATCAGATCTATAGCGACACCACAAGCGCCACCGGCAGAATATGAGCCTCTCACCCGGCGGCGAGCCAACCAATCACCATTAAGCTGAGCTCACGGAGACAGCATTCAATGAAGGTGTCAAATTCTGGAGGGATGAAGAGTAATTACTCGCGTGTTATTGATTTCTGGTGGGCCCACCAGGACTTGAACCTGGAACCAACGGATTATGAGTCCGCTGCTCTAACCAATTGAGCTATAGGCCCTTCAATAACTTACGACGCCTTCCGGGGGCCACTTGAGGAGCCACCCGCGATCACCTGCTCCTGCGGGTGCAATTTCCTGAATGACGAAACCCCTTTCCAGAGTCTACAGTTTCATCGATCGTTCCTTCAAATCCCTCTACTTCCAAGGAGGGCGAATCCCTTCGGCCTGAAGTGGCGGTCGATTGCCGGCGTTAGCGGCCTGGCCGGCTCGGATGGGCGGGCATTGACTCGGATAGCGGGAGCTGGGTGTTTGCCGATATCAAACTTTTCCGCACTCCGCGCCGTCTTTGTCTCAACGCTAATGCGTTTGCTCAGGGGCTTACCAGTGCATGATGCGTGACCTCTCCACGCCGCATGAATGCATCAAATAACCCCAAGCGATGATTATCGCGATCGCTCTGGCCCAACTGCCGAACATGGAAGCTCCTGCATAAGGTCGATGGTCTGAAACCAACCATGAAACCCAACGCCACCATCGCACCGGAGAAGAAAAGGAGTGTCCACGCTCTCGAAGCCACAAACTTTTTCCTCGCCGATGTGCAGACCGGCCTTGGCCCTTTTCTCGCGGCCTATCTCGCCGGGGCCGGATGGAAGCCGGGGCGTGTCGGTACGGCACTGACAATAGGAGGCATCATCACGGTTGTTCTGCAGGCTCCCGCCGGGGCGATCGTCGATCAACTGAGGTCGAAGAGGTTGATCCTGGTTGTTGCCTCCGCAGTCCTTGCTGCCGGCGCCGTTTTCTTGAGTCTGACAGCCGCTCCCTGGGCGGTGTATTCATCCCAGGTTCTCATCGGAGGAGCAGGGCCGTTCCTTGGTCCGACTCTCGCAGCCGTCACCATGGGGGTCGTCGGCGTCACGTGCTTCGATCGTCAGTTTGGGAAGAATCAGTCGTTTAACTCGGCTGGAAACGTCTTCTGTGCGCTTCTGATCGCGGGCATTAGTCACTTATTCGGGAATCGGGCCATCTTTATCACTGCGGCAGTGTTAACCGTCCCCACCATCCTGGCGGTGCTGGCAATCAAAGGCAACGATATCGACTATGATCTTGCACGGGGAGGGTGCCGCCAGGCCGGCGGCAAAGAGCCCCCCGCTAGAGCCTCTGTAATAAAAACTCTCCTTGGAGACCGCATCCTGTTAGTGTTCCTTCTTTGCGCCTTCTTCTTTCACTTTGCCAATGCAGCCATGCTGCCCCAGCTTGGTGAAATGCTCTCCCATGGCGAGCGGGGGTCGGCAGCTCCATTCATGTCCGCGTGCATCATCGTCACCCAGGTGGTCATCATGTGTTCTGCCCTTGCGATTGGCCGATTTGCCAATGTGCACGGCCGTAAGCCGCTTCTGATGCTGGGATTCGGTATACTCCCGATTCGGGCGATTCTATATACCCTCACCCACAACACCGAAGGCCTGATAGCTATTCAATTTCTCGACGGCGTGGCGAATGCGATTTTTGGCGTCGTCTCGATTCTCGTGGTCGCAGATCGAACCCGCGCCACCGGCCGCTTCAACCTGGTTCAAGGCGCTCTGGCAACCGCGGTCGGACTTGGTGCGGCTCTCAGCACCTCGTTTGGCGGAAAACTGGTTCAGTATTACAGCTATCGCATCTCCTTTCTGGCTCTGGGAGCAATCGCCGCGCTCGCATTCGTACTGCTGTGGTTTGCCGTTCCGGAAACCCTACCCGCTGGTGACCCACCGAACAGCGATCCATCTTCCCCGGTACTTACCCAGGAGCTTCCAGCGTGAATGGCGAGAAGCGGTGGTAATCGCGCACATTCTTCTGCCCTTGATGGTCGCGCTCAGCATCGTGCTCATGCTGGCGCGCCCGTATGGAATTGCGGAGGTCTGGTGGATCTCTGGCGGAGCCTTATTGCTGATCGCATTGCGACTGGTGCCCCTCAAGCTAGCGGGTCAGGCTGTCGCTAAGGGCACTGACGTTTACCTGTTCCTTATCGGAATGATGCTTCTGAGCGAGTTGGCACGGGAACAGGGAGTGTTCGATTGGGTGGCGTCGACTGCTGTGCGCAGCGCGCAGGGCAGCTGTTCGCGACTGTTCCTGCTGGTCTACGGTGTAGGCACCCTGGTGACGATATTCATGTCGAACGATGCCACCGCGGTGGTGTTGACCCCGGCGATCCTGGCGGCGGTTCGCAAGGCAAAGGTCAGGCCGCTGCCTTATTTATTTGTGTGTGCGCTGATTGCGAATGCGGCGAGCTTTGTATTGCCCATCTCGAACCCGGCGAATCTGGTGGTCTTCCACACCGGAATGCCTCCGCTGGGGCGATGGCTGGCCGACTTCGGTGTGCCGTCGCTGCTATCGATTATGGTGACATTTGCGGTACTGAGGATTCTGTTTCGTGACGAACTCTGCGACCAGATCGAATGTGAGGTTGAGGATGCGAAGCTGAGTGGGAACGGCAAACTTGTGCTCGCGGGGCTGGGGTTGATGATTGCGGTTCTCCTCACGGCTTCGGCGATGAAGAAAGACCTGGGCCTGCCGACGTGTTTGGCGGCGCTGCTCATCACGGCCGTGGTTTCGACCAAGGCCAGGAGCAATCCTCTGGAACTCGCGCGCGAGATTAGCTGGGGGACGCTCCTGCTCGTAGCGGGACTGTTTGTGATGGTCGATGCCGTCGAGAGCCAGGGCGCGCTCAACCTAACCCGGCAGTGGCTGACGTGGGCTGCAGGGTTGGGGCCGAATGCCGGCGCATTGGTCGTGGGATTTGTAGTGGGTACTGCGAACAATCTGGTGAACAACCTGCCGCTCGGACTGATAGCCGGGGCGACGATACAAGCAGCCCACGTGAAGGGATTGATTGCGAATGCTGTGCTGATTGGGGTAGACCTGGGGCCGAATCTCTCCGTAACCGGCTCGCTCGCGACGATCCTCTGGCTGCTGGCGCTACGCAAGGATTCTTCCCGCGACGCAGCCGGGGAGAAGCTCGACGTCAGCTTTTGGAAATTTCTGAAAGTGGGTGTAGTAGCCATGCCGGTGGCGCTGCTTGCGGCCCTGACCGGGGCCGTCTTGATGCACCGGCTGTAACCCATCGAGCTATAAGAGCCCGCGTGAGAACTACGCTCTCCAAATCAAGTCCCGCCGGTACTCAATTGAGAGAAACTGGTTCTCACGCACACTCAAAAAGCGCCTTCCAGCTTTCAAGGTACAGAGTTAGCAGCAGTTACCCGAACTCAGGCCATGGCCGAGTCTAAACAGCGATACCTCAAGGGCTATTGCTTCAGTTTTCCTCCGCGCGCCCAGCCGCTAATAGGCGTAATATGGCGCATGACACACATCGGCGAATGGCACGATTTCGATCCCGCAGATCGAAGCACATACCCGAAGGTCAATTCACCTATACAGGTTAGGGATGCTGCGGGTGGAAGGTTCGAAGGAGATTTTCTTAAGCTGGTTTCAGATGCCAGACAACTCCTAAAGCCTAAAATCGTGGGCTGGCGATACATCAGAGACAAAGCCATCAACTAGGAGAGCCGCCCGGTTACTTCGGAGGAGGCTGAATGCCTTCTGCCTTGAGTGCGCGGTCTATCGCAGGCCACAACTCATCTACCGGGCGCGCCCCGCTTTGCAGCCGTTCTCCATTGACGAACATCTGAGGGGTCGCGTTCACCCCCAGCGACTCTCCCTGTTTGAGGGACGACCTTACCGTGGTTTCATCCTGCCTTTTCAGGCATATGCCAAGTTTCGCCTCGTCGACTTTATTCTCCGCGCCGAAGGTACCTGCAATATGGTCAAGCGCCAGGAACGACTTGGCGGGCTCAAACCGTGCGCCGGTGATATCCGGCCCGTGCGTGTGCACGAAATCCACATAGGCCCAGTAGGCCTTCGAGTTCAGATCGGCAAGGCAATTGGCATCGACAGCAGCATGCATCGCCCAAGGATGAATTTCTTCCATCGGGTAATCTTTGTACACGATCTTGATTAGCCCCTTGTAGCGGGCCATCGTCTCATTGGAAAGTTCGCTGTTCAAGTGCGCGCAATAAGGGCCCTCCAGATCGTCGAAGTTGATGACCTCTACCTTGGCCGCCTCGTCGCCTCGGATGGGCCGGCCATCCACCCGGATGATGAGGGCTGGATCTTTGCTGATATCGAACTTTTCCAGGCGGGCGAGTGTGTTGCAGTCCTTGGAGATCAGAAAGTTGGCGGTTGTCTGTTTGCTGCCACTCTTAAATGTAACCGGCAGGATGTCGTAACCCGGGACATCACTTTGGGTCTTGTCACCTAAGACAATTTCGTAACCCGACGGCACGGAAAACTGTGAGCGGATGAGGACTTCAACCCGGCGGTTGACAACCGAGGGGCTAATTGGGGCCTGGGCATAGCACAGCGACGTAATGACCAATAACGAAATGTTTGCAAAGAGACGAATATGGGACAAATCAGCACCCCCCTCTGGAATGCCGTTCCGGCATTCTTCCGGCTACGTGTGATTTTATGCGAGCCGTTCCATGCGTGATCCTGGGTTCTGCATCCAATACACGGAAGGAAGGACACACCATGAGAAGAGCCTTGTTTTGGGGAACAATTGTTGCTGGAGCCGTGGCGGCCTACATGATGTATCGTCGTGGCGAGTCACTCGGTTCGATTGCAGCGCACACGGTGACCAACCCTGTCGGGTCGTTGGTCTCGGAATTGAAAACAGCTTCCAGCTAAGCTCACTTCTTCGCGGCAGGCGGCACTTGCTGGTGGATCTCCTGCCCCACGAGCTCGTACTGGTCCGATGCGAGGTAATCGACGTGAGCGGCGATGGCCGCGCGCCAGCGCACACGCGCCGCAGCCAGCGATCCGAAGTTGTAATCATGAAACCAGCCGTTGCAACTGAGTTGGGCTTTGGTTGCGCCGTCGAGCGTATAAAAGCGGATCCAAAGACCATTCGCGTGGGCTCGCTCTACCAGCGCGCGCAACCGGTTCATCTTCGCCGGTGTCCACTCGCCGGCGTTGGGCTGCCCGCCCGCCTCAACCACTTTCCAGGGATTATTCCACCAGCGCCGGTAGTTCGTGGCCCGCACCGGGTCCATCACTTCGGGCGCCGCGGAAGCTTCCTTGCCTTGGGTATGAATGGCGCCGAAGAGCAGCACCCGAGCACCGGTCTGCAGTTGATCGTAGAACACGGTTTGCTGCGCATCGGCTTCGCCCGTCAGTACCAAAATTGGCTTCACGTCCAACGGCTGCACGTCTTCTTCCCGGGCGGCTTTCACCGAAGTAGTCAGCCAGGGCTGATATTTCCGCAGCAGTGCCAGTACGGCGGCCAGGTGCTCCGGCTTGTTGTCTTTGAAATCCAGGTTGAGGGTAATGAGCGGCCAATCGCCATGGTTACCGTCCTGCAGCGCCTTCTCCACAATGGGGCGAACCCGCTGGAAGAAATACTGGTCCATGGTCGGCTCTGTGCCGTCGGTGGGCCCCCCATGGGTCACGACAGACCAGCTGCGCCCGGTCTTGGCATCGGTATGCCAGGCCAGATCCTGTTCAATGGCGAGTGGAGTGCCGGCAGAGAGTGCGCGGTCGATGCGGTCGCCCCACCATTCAAAGTAGGGGTAGCAGTTATGCGCATCCATCACTGTGCGCGAACCGGGAACTGACTGCTGCGCGCCCAACGGCGAAGAGCAAATCGCAAGCGCCAGCAGTACTTTGATCATCCGCTGAAGGGCCATTCTCTTATTCCTGGGGAAAATTGATGTAGAGCGGACTGCTGATCAACTCATCGGCGCCACTGGGGTCGCGCACTTCCAAACGCAGCCAATGTTGTCCGGCGCCTACGGTGACTGTGGTCGCGGAGTCAACACCCTCCACAGGCAAGGATGGATTGGAGTCCTCCCCATCCAGTAGCACGTGAACCACGGACCCCTTAGTGGCAATGGTATGAATACGCACGGAAATCGTAGCCCCGGCCGCCGCATAGAGTGTTCCACCCATCTTTGCGGAAACGCCACCCGTCTCGGCCGTGAAGTCCAGCATCTTGTCCCGCGAACCAGTCAGATCGATAAACGTGCGGCCGGAACGAATACCATTGAGGATCGCCGCCACGGACAGCTCATCGGCTTCGACGCCAGTCACCGGCCAGCCAATAGCCGCCGGTTCGCCCGGGGGAATCGTCGCATTGTGATTGTCGCTGCCGCCAACCGCCGCCAGGCGATGCCCTGCGCGCAGTTGGGAATCCCAGTACCTGGCGCTGGACAACATGGTCTTGCCGTAGTTGATCACCTCGATGGCGCTGAAGAGGCTCATATCCGTGCCGTTGGTTAGCGTCCATCGGCAGCCCATGCAGGCTTCCCCTTCAGGTGACTCGGCATGGTTCACGGAGGCGATGCCGCCCTTGGAGCGTGCGTCGAGCAGCACGGTGTTCACATCCAGGCCACCTTTGCCTATCCGCCAGTCCATGAATTGCGTCACCCCGAAGACATTGAAGTGCCCATGAAAGGTGGTTATCTCGCGGCCCGGAATCAGCAGCAGATGATCAAAGAACGGTTGCAGCTCGCGCATTTGATCATATTGCGAGTCCGTGTTGTGGTCGGTGATGGCGATGAAGTCCAAACTGCGCGAAGCTGCTGCCTGCACGGTGAGAAAGAGGGGGCACGGCACTTGACGGCCGCTTTGGCTCTTGCAGCTGCCATCACTGTGGCCAGTGTGCATATGAAGATCGCCGCGATACCAACGGGTGCCAACGGCGAGCGGCTGCGCGGTGAAGCTAGAATCTTCTGCATGCGCGTTGAAGCGTATCTCCGCTCTGTACTGTGAGACAACCCCCGGACGCATGTTGGGCACAGAGATCAACAGCCGCCACTGCCCGGCAGGGATCGCTCCCGGCAGATAAGACGGCGTGGCGTCTGTCTCGCTAATGGTGAAGTTGCTCTTGTTGCCACCGCTGGCGCCGCGAAATCGCTCCGGGTCTGCGATGCCGAGGTCAAGAGTAGCGCGCTGATCTTTGCCCGTGTATTGAAAGTCGACGCTGATCCGGTGGATGCCGGCAGGCACCGCGAAGGGGATTTCGAAGTAGGTCTGGTTCTGCTCGCCCTTCACCTCGCCGGTGAGCACCAGGTTTGCGGGCATGTCTTCACTTGCTCGCTGAGCCAGCGCCCAATGTCCGAGCGCAAGAGCCAGAAGAACGAAGTACGACACGCCATCGCTTGACGAAGTTCAAAAACAAATCCAATCCTCGTCGCAAATTGTAACCAATCTATGGTGCCCGATCCTTTGCGCTCTCGCCCTGCTCCTGGTGAATGGCGATTGAAAGTACGGTCAAAAGGTCGGGATGGGAAAGGGCTCGTGCGTGCCTAGGCTGAATCAGCGGCCCAGATGGCGCGAATGGTCTCTTCATCTCCCATTCCATTGGGGACAGCGGCACTTGGATTATTGGTGTGATACCATCGCGGTCCACCGGCGTGAGGTCCACTGGTGATCCCTCGACTGCCGGGCATTTCGAGGTAGCCATTGGGGTCGGTTGTCCGCACCCAATGCCAGGCATAGCGCAGCCAGTCGGCGCGATATTGCTTACTCTGGTGGGCAAACCACGTGATCTCGTCGTAGCCCCACACCCAATTGAATTGGCCGCCGTCGGCCCTGGCCTGTCCGGGTTGTTTACTCACACCGTAGTTGTCGAACTCGACCAGATACGGCAGGTGTTCGCACGTCCAGCCGCTAGGCGCGATCCCACCCTTGCTCCGGTTGTAAATGCCGTCCGAAAATCCTAGTTTCAGGATCGCCTCCTGCGGCTTCTCGGGAACCTCCATGATCCTGAGCGGGAAGGCATGGAAATCCAGCAGCAGACTTCCATCTCTGACCAGCCCGCCGTCAGGAACATGCGCATCGCATAGCAACATGTGTCTGCGAGCGTGTGTTGCTGCATAGGCCCGGGCCAGGGTCAACACCTGCGACCAGTGAGTCAAATCGGGATCGTTGCCGTTCATGATCTCGACCTGCCCATAGTGGATAGCCTCAAATCCTGCATCGATAAACGTCCTTGCCAGAAAATAAAAATAGAGCTTCGTTTCCGGCCGGCTCACGTCTGGTACCGATGAACCCGATCCCCATTGGTTCACACGCCGGCCGTCGGAATAAAGCATGTCGGCGTAGCGGAAATTCCTATTTTCTGCAGGCTGACCCAATGCGGCAAAGGCCCAGTCGGGCACCGCAATTTGTTCCACCTGCGTGGTCACGATCTCGAAAATGCATGCTTCCAAAAGCATCTCCGGATCAGCTTTGACGGCCACCGGAACCTGCTGTTTCGCCATTTCGAGATTGCTCAACAGACTCGCCTCTCCGCCCCATAGACAAAGACTTCGCCCAATGAACTTTGCGCCTATGCTGGTGAGCATGCGAAGGTCGTCATCAAGGTTCCCCCGCCCGGCAAACAGGCTCTGCATCGAAATGGATCGCGAGAGAAAGTTATCTAAGACGTTTCGCGAAATGGTTCGATCGAAAGAATAGTTGCGAATCGGCGCGGAACTGGCGAATGAAAATAAGCTGGATCCATCTGCCAAGGCGAGGAGTGAAGCGCCGACCGACGAAGTCAAGAATCTGCGTCTTTCCAAGAATCCTCCGAGAGAAAGAAGCTGTCTTAGTGTTAGACGGCGCCGGAACCCGTCGCGCCTTTTGCTCCCATGGCCGCGATCAGGTATCATCTCGCCTTCCGGCCTCAATTTATCGAGCCGGGCTGCATTGCAAAAGGGAAGGGCCAACATGTCAGAAGCGAATTGCGATATCGGATTGATTGGATTGGCGGTGATGGGCCAAAACCTGGTGTTGAACATGAACGACCATGGCTACAAGGTCGCAGTATTCAACCGTACCGTCTCCAAGGTGGACGATTTTATCGAGAATGAGGCCAAGGGAACGCAGGTAGTAGGGGCACACTCCATCGAGGAGATGTGCGGGCTGCTCAAGAAGCCGCGGCGCGTCATGATCATGGTGAAGGCCGGTGAGGTGGTCGACCAGACCATCGAACAAGTGCTTCCTTACCTGGAGAAGGGCGACATCCTCATCGATGGCGGCAACTCGTTGTACACCGACTCCACCCGGCGCACCAAAGACCTTGCGGCCAAAGGCATTCTCTTTATCGGGACCGGCGTTTCGGGCGGCGAAGAGGGTGCGCGCTTCGGCCCGTCGATTATGCCCGGAGGAAATAAAGAAGCGTGGCCGCACGTGAAGGAAATTTTCCAGGCCATCGCGGCCAAGGTCGAGGATGGAACTCCCTGCTGCGACTGGGTCGGAGAAGACGGAGCGGGTCATTACGTCAAGATGGTGCACAACGGCATCGAGTACGGCGACATGCAATTGATTGGCGAGGGCTACCAGTTGTTGAAGGAAGGGCTGGGGCTCACCGCCGATGAACTCGCCGAAGTCTTTGCGGAGTGGAATAAGGGCGAGCTGGACAGCTTCCTGATCGATATCTCGGCCACCATCTTCGCCAAGAAGGATGACGATGGACAGCCGATGGTGGACAAGATTCTCGATGCCGCCGGACAGAAGGGAACCGGCAAATGGACCGCGATCTCGGCCCTCGACCTGGGACAGCCCGTGACCTTGATTGGAGAGAGTGTCTTTGCCCGCTGCCTGTCAGCCTTGAAGGGTGAGCGAGTCGCAGCAGCCAAGGTGCTGAAAGGACCACGCAAGCGCAAGGTCGTAAACGGAAAGAAGGAATTCATCGAGGAAGTGCGGCTGGCTCTCTACTGCTCCAAGATCGTGAGCTACGCGCAGGGTTACATGCTGCTGCGTGCGGCAGAGAAGGATCAGGGCTGGAACCTGAATATGGGCGGCGTGGCGCTGATGTGGCGCGGCGGCTGCATCATTCGCAGCATTTTTCTGGGCGACATCAAGGCTGCCTTCGACCGCGACCCGAAGCTGCAGAATTTGCTGCTGGATAAATTCTTCTCGACTGCGATGAACAAGTACCATCCGTCGTGGCGCAGGGCAATCATCTACGGGACCCGGATCGGCGTGCCTATGCCTGCGTTTTCAACCGCCTTGGCGTTTTACGACGGCTACCGCACAGCGCGGCTCCCGGCGAATCTATTGCAGGCGCAACGCGATTTCTTTGGCGCGCACACCTATGAGCGGGTCGACAAGCCTCGCGGCGAATTCTTCCATACCAACTGGACTGGGCGAGGAGGTCGTGTCTCCTCCTCAACCTACAACGCTTGATTTTAATGCGGCGCGGTCGCGGCAGGCGGGGCTTGCTGCGACTGCGACTGTTGCCCATTGGCGGGTTGCCCGTTGGCCGGTTGGCCGTTCTGCTGGGGCTGGCCGGTATTGTTGGTTACATCCTGCCCTTGGAAGATCAGCTTGACCGTCGAGCGGAATTGCTTGTAGTCGGTGTAACGCACAATCTGCCGAATACGGACGTCCTGGGCCATGTACCCGGCCCCGCCCGAAAAGTGGAGCTCCGCATCGGCCTTGGTGTACACCGGGAACCAGTACTTGCCATCCACCTGCTCGCGGTAAGTGGTAAAGGGAGGCGAAAGATCCTCGTGTCCCTTGCGCATATCATCGGGCACGTTCTTCGCGCTGGTGATCACAATCTGCAGATCCTTCTGGTCCACCCAGATGCGTCCCTTTAAGTAGCGCTTGCCCTTCTCCATCACCTTCGGCGCCACATCAAAAACGTAGCAGTTGACCTCATCCACCTTCTGCCGTCCGACATAGGTCAGGTTGTATTGCCCCACATCCTCAGTGGTCAAAACGAAGGGAAGGCGCTGCTCAATGTCCGAAACATCAGCCGGGCTCATCTGAATCCGTTCCAGCGTATTTTGCGGCGCGAAGGTCACGTGCTCCGACTTGCGCCCCTGGCTGTCGAAGGTAATCTGCACCACTTGCCGGTACTCGCCATCTACCTTGCCGTCATCGTTGATGGTCTGGATGCGCACGTCACGCTGATAGGTGTAGTTGTCCAGAGCGCGGCGGAATTCGCTTTCCTTGGCCGCAAACTGCTTCACAATCTCGTCCGGTGGGGTGGCGGGAGCACTCGTGTCGATGGGGCCATAACCTGAGTCGGGCTGATCTTTGGACTGGGCCAGCAACGCCGGAAGGGGGACAAGCGCTAATAAAATCAGCAACTTCACCAAACCTTTACCCACGGCAATACCTCCCATTCGGTCTGCGGACATAGCTGTATTATGCGCCTTGCGGCCCCGGATTTCCCGCGCACCGATGGGACTTCGACTGCCTTCAACGCGGCTTTCCTAAATGAAAGCCGCACACGCGGTCATTTCCGATGCAGCGTACGGGAAATCCGGGTTCACAGCTCTCTGTAATAGACGCACATGGCCCGCAAGAGGGCTAACCTGAACAGACCTGCCTCTCTCTAGCCGTAACAAATGACGGGTGCCCCATTCAAGCCTGGTTTTGGCTTGAGTGGGATTCCACGGACCTCGACCGCTGGCTGTACAGGGTGTAGATGATCATGGATCTGGGTATCGGTTGCAGTCGAGAAAGCCGCCAGGTCCAGCGCGGTGGAAGCCCACTCAAGCCAAAACTAGGCTTGAATGGGGCACCCGTCATTTGTTACGGCTAGAGAGAGGCAGGTCTGTGAGAAATCCAGGCTATTCTGTTCCTTCGCCGAGCGCCACGCGGAGCCGTCCATGCGCTGCATCCAGCTTTTGCATGGCCTGCTCGCGCTTGATTCCCAGCTTTTGCATTGCGATCGCTACCTGCACCGCGCCCGCCTCGTCCAGCAGTGCCTCCGCCTGCGCCTCGTCGACCCCGGTTGCTGACGCAATGATTCGTATCGCCCGGTTCCTCAACTTTTCATTGGTCGGCTGCACGTTCACCATCAGGTTGCCGTAGACCATGCCAGTGCGGATCATCGCCCCGGTGCTCAACATATTCAGTACCAGCTTGGTGGCCGTGCCGGCGCGCATGCGAGTGGAACCGGTAATCACCTCGGGGCCCACCGCCGGAGTGATGGCGATCTTCGCCCGGCACTCCACTTCGGATCCCGGGACGCAGCTCAGCCCGATGGTGAGCGCGCCCAGTTGGTTGGCGTAAAGCATACCTCCCAACACATAAGGGGTGCGTCCGCTGGCGGCGATTCCAACCAGCGTGTCTCCAGGCCCCAAGCCATGGGCCTTCAGATCCTCCGCGCCCTGCCGGGCATCGTCTTCCGCGCCCTCGATCGAATGGCGCAATGCGTAGTCGCCCCCGGCAATCAGGCCCACCACCAGCCCGGGGTCTACGTTGAAGGTCGGTGGGCACTCCGAGGCATCCAGCACTCCGAGCCGTCCGGAAGTGCCCGCTCCCGTATAGAAAAGGCGGCCGCCCCGCTCCAGGCGCTCCGTAATCCCATCCACTGCTTGGGCGATGCGAGTGAGCTCGGCATGGACCGCGTCAGCCACGGAGCGATCGGCGGCGTTGATTACTTCCAGCATCTCGAGCGTAGAAAGCTGGTCGATGCGGGTCGAATCCGGATTGCGCGCCTCTGTTAACAAGTGCTCAAATTTCATGATTTGCCAATTATTGTAGGGATGCTTTTGAGTCTAAATGACAGATGTTACGCTGTGCCCTAAGCCGTTTGTGAAAGAGAAAGCCTTTGGATTCTGACTCCATAACCGAACTCGAACTGCCCCGTCACCCGCGGCTGAGCCAGATTCTGGAAAAGAACTGGCAGGCCGAGATGGCCGGCTATTACACCTATCGGGCGCTTGCCGAGCGGGAGCGGGAGCCGGCGCGTAAGCAGACGCTCGAAAGCATGGCCCTTGCGGAAAAAGAACACGCCGCATTGTGGGCAGGACGCTTACGTGCGTTGGGGGAGCCGGAGCCGGTCTACCAGGGAAAGCCGGGCGGCGATGCCGACAGCCTCAAGACCCGCGTCGGGGGCGACGACCTGGCCTTGCGCCGCCTGGAAATCGACGAGAGCCGCGACATCGCCAAGTACAGCCAGCAGCTCAAAGAGCTCGGCGATGCGCCCAGCCTGGCCATCCTGAACCGCGTCATCGAAGACGAGCAGGACCACTACCGCGAGCTCAGCGGTCTGATCCGCAGGCAGAAGCCCCTTGGCGGAGCTCGCGCCGCCAACCCACAAGCGCTTTTGGACCAGATGCTGGCCAAGCGAAACAAGGGCCGCGCCCATGCCGCAGGCTGGATCGGCGATGCCATCTACGGGGTTAACGATGGGTTGGGCTCCATCTTCGGCATCGTCTCCGGAGTCTCAGGCGCTACTTTGGGTAACAGCAAATGGGTGCTCCTCTCCGGCCTCGCCGGCATGATCGCCAGCGCGCTCTCCATGGGGTCGGGCGCGTACCTCGCCTCCAAGAGCGAGCGTGAAATCTACCAGGCGGAGCTCGCCCGCGAGCGCGAGGCCATTGCTATGAATGGAGCAGAGGCCCGCGAACTCCTCTCGCTCTACTACCAGGTCAAGGGCCTTCCCCAGCAGGACGCCGATCACATGGTGGAGCACATCGCCAGTGATCCGGAGCAAATGCTGCGCGCGCTTGCTGCCGAACGGCTCAACTCGACCGAAGAGGCGCTCAGCAATCCGCTCACCTCGGCGATTTCGGGCGCGCTTTCGACGGCGGCCGGGGCTTTTATCCCCATCGTGCCGTTTTTCTTCCTCAGCGGTTACAGCGCCGTGATTGTTTCCGCCGTGGTATCTCTGCTGGCCCACTTTGCCGTGGGTGCGGCCAAGTCACTGGTCACCGTGCGTTCCTGGTGGAGCAGCGGCTTCGAGATGACGCTGGTGGGAGCGGTGGAAGGGGTCGTGACTTACGTCATCGGACTGGGCCTTGGCCGCCTTGGCGCGTAAGCGCTGCCTCAAACGCGAAAGTTGTCAGCGCGCCAGGATTGGATGGAGGTTTTTATCTGCTTACTGGTCAGGCCTTCATTCAGCGCGCGCATGGCAAGCGCCGGCAACTCCGCATCCGATGCAAAACGAAGCGCAATCAGTTGCCGCTCCGTCAGCTCTGCAATGCGCGGTCTGGCCGTTTCTGGCAGCAGCATGGCGAGGCGCAGCCGCTCCTCCAGCCGGATAACCCGGTCCTGCGCTTTCACGGCATTGCTTCTGGCTTTAAAGGCGGTCAATAGCAGTGCGATGGCCATCACCAGCCACAGCGTTGAGTGCAGGCCAGGATGCTGCACCAAGGCAATAATACTGAGAATGATGGCCAGCAACACTAAGGGGATCAGAACAAAATGGAAGCCCGGGTCTCGCCTGGTGTGATTTGCATAAGACTGCGGTGTGGTATCTGCCATCGGAAAGCCTCTTTCGGAAACCAATCCATCATGCTTGTTTCAATGCGTTCGCGCCAGTGCGAGTCTACCCGCTGTGAAATGATCAGAAGATGAACAAAAGTAGTCTGGGCCTCATCCTTTGCACCCCCCTGCTCCTCTTGTCCGGCGGCCGTTGCACTGCGCAGGGACCTGTCCCTCCCATCGTGTTGCATGTGGATCTCAGCGATGCCCCGCGCCGCCTGCTGCATGCGCAGTTACAAATACCGGTGAGCGCCGGTCTGCTCACCCTGGAATATCCGCAATGGATTCCCGGCGACCATCGCCCGACTGGACCCATCGACAATCTCGCCGGGCTGGTGATCCGCGCCAACGGCCAGGATCTCCCCTGGCGCCGTGACGATGTCGATATGTACGGTATCCATGTCGACGTGCCCAGCGGCGTGAGCCGGCTTGACGTTTCACTCGATTTTCTCGCCACCCCGGGCAACACCGGCTCCGACGAGGATGGCGCCACCAGCGCCAACATGACGGTGCTGGAGTGGAATTCAGTAGTAATGTATCCGGCGCACATCCCGGTAGCGCAGATTCCTATCGCTGCATCGCTGACCATGCCGGCAACGTGGAAGTTTGGCACCGCCCTCAGCGTTGCGGGCCAACAGGGAGCGGAGGTTTCCTTTGCTCCGGTTTCGGTGGAGCAGTTGGTGGACTCGCCGCTGATCACCGGCAGATACTTCCGCGAGTTTCCCCTGGCGCCGGAAGTGACACCGAAGCACTACCTGGACGTGGCCGGCGATGCCGCGGAGGACATCGATCTCAAGCCGGAGTTTCTCGGCTCGCTCAGTCGGCTGGTGCGCGAGGCGGCCGCACTCTATGCCTCGCGACACTATGAGACCTACCATTTTCTTCTCAGCCTGAGTGACGTTGTGCGCATGGAAGGCTTGGAGCACCACCAGTCGAGTGACAACGGGGTGGAGAAAAACGGCTTCTCCGATCCGAAAGTGGCCATGCTGAATGCGGACTTGCTGCCGCATGAGTTTACCCACTCCTGGAACGGCAAGTACCGCCGCCCGGTGGGACTGGCCACGCCGGATTACGCTGCCCCGATGAAGGGCGATCTGCTCTGGGTCTACGAAGGGATGACGCAATACTGGGGTCGCGTGCTGGCAGCGCGCTCTGCCTTATGGACGCCGGAGATCTACCGCGAGGCGCTGGCCTGGAGCGCCGCTAACCTCGATATGAAGCCGGGCCGCACCTGGCGCAACCTGGAAGACACGGCCATCTCCTCGCAGATTTTGCGCGGAGGCAACCCATACTGGGCCAACTGGCGGCGTGGACAGGATTACTACTTCGAAGGCGAGTTGCTCTGGTTGGACGCGGATACCACCATCCGTCAGTTGACCCACGACAAAAAATCGTTGAATGACTTTTGCGTAAAGTTTCTCGCTGTGGGTGGCAACACCCCGCCCAAGGTGGTGCCCTACAATTTTGACGAGATCGTAGCCGACCTGAATGCGGTTGCGCCTTATGACTGGCGCGGCTTTCTCACCGAGCGCCTCAATTCCCACGCTGCCCATGCGCCGCTGGGAGGCATCGATCACGGAGGCTACCGCCTCATCTACGCTGCCCAGCCTACGGACTTCGAGCAGGCCTACCTCGACCACAACAATCAAGTCGACGCGTGGTTTTCCGCCGGCCTCAAGGTAAGTACAACCGGCATCATTCAGGATGTCCGAATGGGTTCACCAGCCTTCCAGGCTGGGCTTGGCCCGGGCACCAAGTTGGTTGCCGTCAACGGCCATGGCTTCACGGCTGAGGTGCTGAAGCAGGCAATCCGTGCGGCTAAAGGGACGACCGAGCCGATTGAGCTCATTGTCTCCACTGACAATGAATTCCGTACGGTGCCGTTGAACTATCACGACGGCGAGAAGTATCCGCGGCTGGAGCGAGTCGAGGGAACTCCGGATCTGCTGGACGAGATTCTCAAGCCACTGGTTCCAGGCAAGGGAAGTGGCCTATAGTGGATCGTCGTATCGGAGAGACTATGCCCAACGCGTTCCGCACCCTGCTGCTTGCTGCCTTCTTCCTGCCCACTGCACTGCTCGCGCAATCCGGTACATTGGCCGCCACACCGCCCATGGGCTGGAATAGCTGGAACCTCTTCGCAGGCAGGGTCACGGATAAGGATGTCCGCGCCGCAGCGGACGCCATGGTCTCCTCCGGGATGAAGGACGCCGGGTACATCTACGTAAATATTGACGACACCTGGCAGGGCGAGCGGGATGCCCAGGGAAACATCCACGCCAACAGCAAATTTCCCGACATGAAGGCGCTTGCCGATTACGTTCACTCCAAGGGCCTGAAGATCGGCATCTACTCTTCGCCCGGTCCCACCACCTGTGCCAAGTACGAAGGCAGCTATCAGCATGAGGCGCAAGACGCGAAGACCTACGCTGCCTGGGGCATCGACTATCTCAAGTACGACCTTTGCGGTTTTCGCAAGATCATGACCGAGCAAGCTCCGAACGATCCCGCGAAAGCCACCCAGATGATGAAGGACGCCTACAGAAAAATGCAGCAGGCGCTCCTGGCTACAGGACGTCCCATCGTCTACAGCTTCTGCCAGTACGGATGGGACGCTGTGTGGGAATGGGGACCAAGTCTGGGAGCGAACCTGTGGCGGACCACTGGAGACATCAATCCCACGTGGGATCGCATGACCTTGATCGGCTTCTCTCAGGCCGGGCTGGCTAAGTATGCCGGTCCCGGCCACTGGAACGATCCCGACATGTTGGAGGTGGGCAACGGCAAGCTGACGCTGGATGAAAACCGCACCCACATGAGCCTTTGGGTCTTGCTCGCCGCGCCGTTGCTGGCCGGCAACGATCTTTCCAGGATGCCGCCTGAGACGGCCGCCATCCTGACCAATAAAGAAGTGATCGCCATCGATCAGGATCCGCTAGGCAAGCAGGGTGATCGTGTCTCCGAAGTGGGCCCGGTGGAGATCTGGGCCAAGCCGCTCAAGGGTGGAGATAAGGCAGTCGGGCTCTTCAACCGTGATGACACCTCGCTGCCCGTGACGCTCAAGTTGAGCGATGTAGGTTTTAGCGGCGGTGCAAATGCGCGCGACATCTGGGCAGCAAAAGATCTTGGAAAACTCCAGGGCAGCTACACCGTAACCGTACCCCGCCACGGAGTAGTGCTGCTGCGACTGACCAAGTAGGACTCGCTTAACAATTCTTTCAGCCACTAGCCAATTCCCCATGGATGCACCACCCTCCACTTTGTCATCCCGACCGAAGCGAACCCGGATTTCCTGCCACGCAGCGCTGGACATATCCGCGTGTGCGGCTTTCCGTAAAGAAAGCAGCATGAAGCTCCCCAACGCCACCAAGTTCGACAGGAAATCCGGGGTAGCGAAGTGGAGGGACCTGCGGTGCGCCCTTCCCCCTAACGAATTCCTGCTTCGGAGAAGCGGATGACCCGGATTTACTCCGCAGCCGCCAGGTAAACCGTGAACCACTTATTGTCGTCGCTCCATTGCTTGCGCAACTTGAATCCGGCACGCGTCAGCAAAGCCAACACGCGTTGATCAGTAAACTTGTAGCTGTTCTCCGTGTGAATCGTCTCCCCCAGACTAAAGCGCACCTCCAGGTCCAGTGCGCGCACTCGTAACTTTCTGTGCCAACAAACTCTCCAGGTGCATTTCGATCCGTGAGTGCTGTTCATTCCACCGTGCCTGGTGGCGGAATAGCTGCGTGTTGAAGCTAGCGTCCAGCTCGCGATTGATGCGGATCAACATATTCATGTTGAACCTGGCCGTAACTCCGGCGGCATCGTCATAGGCGGCAAGCAGCATATTTGTATCCTTCACCATGTCAGTACCCAGCAGCAGGCAATCTCCCGGCGTCAACTGGGCACGCACACCGCGCAGCACCTCGATCGCATCCGCAGGCGAAAAATTCCCAATGCTCGACCCGATGTACAACACCAGCCGCCTTCCGGCGCAGGTCAAACCGGCTGCGTTGTTCTGCCGCATCCCTTCGGTGTAATCAGCAACGATGGGTTCTACGGTCACCTGCGGCATCTCCGACTCCAGCCGTATCCGTGCCTCTTGCAAAGCCGTCTCTGACACGTCAATGGGGTAGTACGTCACACTGCCCTGCTGGGCCACGGCTGCATCGAGCAGCAAACCCGTCTTGGTAGCCGTCCCCGCGCCCAACTCGATGATCGATAAATCCCGTCCTCCGGCCGCTGCCGCAACCATCTCTGCCGCGTGTTTGGCCAGGATCTGCCTCTCCGTCCGGGTAACGTAGTACTCCGGCAGCTCAGTGATGGCTTCAAACAGGCGAGATCCCGCCTCGTCGTAGAACAACCAGGGAGACAGCGTCTTGGGACGCTCGCTGAGCCCCGTAAAAACTTCCATGCCGATGCCACTGGAGGCAATCGCCGGCAGCTTGGGTAACGAAATAGCAGAC
This sequence comes from uncultured Acidobacteriaceae bacterium, assembly GCA_963721125.1. GTDB lineage: Bacteria > Acidobacteriota > Terriglobia > Terriglobales > Acidobacteriaceae > PALSA-350. The sequence continues at coordinate 515,367 of CAVRHZ010000004.1, forward strand.
ATGAGATCTCCGCGCGCTTCTAGTTAGAGGTTCGCCAAACGAATGCCGGAAAATTGCCAGCGCGTCGCAGGGGAGAAGAAGTTACGGTAGGTAGCGCGGATATGGGAGGCAGGGGTGACCACCGATCCGCCGCGTAGCACCATCTGATTGGACATGAATTTCCCGTTGTACTCGCCCAAAGCCCCGGGTACGGCGCGGAACCCCGGATAGCCGAGGTAAGCGCTCTGGGTCCACTCCCACACATCCCCGAACATCTGTGCCGGGCCCGTCGCTGGCCCTTCGCCCAGGGCCACAGGATGCAGCATGCCGTCTTCCAGAAAATTCCCCGTGGTCGGCAACCCCTGAGCGGCAACTTCCCACTCCGCCTCCACTGGTAGACGCTTTCCTGCCCACTGCGCAAAAGCGCTGGCTTCGTAGTAGCTCACGTGGCACACCGGCGTCTGCAGCAGCTCCGTCAGAGGCAGCTCGCCGTAAAGCGTATACACCTGCCATGCGCCGTCGTGCTGACGCCAGTAAAGCGGAGCCTTCCAGCCTTCTGCCTTCACCGTGTCCCATCCCGCGGAAAGCCAAAGCTCAGGACGCCGATATCCCCCATCTTCGATAAACTCCAGGTACTCCGCACAGGAAACCAGCCTCGACGCCAGCGCGAACGGGCTCAGGTATTCCGGATGGCGGGGCAACTCGTTATCGAAGGCAAAGCCCTCGCCCTCAAATCCGATCTCGCACATCCCCCCTGGGTATTCAATCCAATCGGGCTTGCTCAGCGGTGGCGCGCTAAACACCACCGGTTCGTTCAGATACGGCGGACGAAGCGGATTGGTCCAAAAAGCGTGCTTGATATCGTAAGCCAGCAGTTCCTGGTGCTGCTGCTCGTGGTGGAGGCCGAGCACGATCCTCCGCACCACCTCTTCCTCCGGTCGCGAAGCCAGCAATCGCTGCATGCCTTCCTGCACATGCTCGCGATATTGGAAGATCGCCTCCACCGGCGGCCGCGAGAACGACGAACGCAGCTTCTTCTCCGGCTGGTCTGATACCGAGTTGTAATAGCTATTGAACAGCCAGCGAAAATCGGGATGAAATTCACGATAGCCGGCAAGAAACTCCTGTAGCAGAAATGTCTCGAAAAACCATGTGGTATGAGCCAGGTGCCATTTGGCGGGGCTCGCCTCGGTACAGGATTGCACCATCATGTCTTCCGGGGTCAGCGGGCGGCAAAGTTCCTCGCTTTGGCGCCGCACACGTAAAAAACCCTCGAACAGCCGGGAACTGGCTTCTGTGCTCGTCGTCGCTGGCGTCATGAGATATCCGTTTCTCCATCTACTTAGAGACCGAAAGCGGCTTGATGTTGCCTAATTTTTTTGTGCTCGGGGTAAACGGCCCGGTTATCTTTGCTGAAGCTTCAATGGGCGCTCAGCAGCCGAGCCAGAAGATAGGCCGCTCCGGCTGCCAATCCACCAATCAATACGGTCTGCATCGCGCTGCGCACCGTGCCGGCGCCTGTCAGACTCCCTTTGACCCCACCAAAAACCAGCAGCGCCACCAGGGTGATGGCGATCGAGGCGGTGAGCGCCTCGGGCAAACTCTTTGCCACCATATAAGGCACCAGCGGCACCAGCCCTCCGACGACATACGAGAGAGCAATGGTGATCGCGCTGCGGCTGGCTCGGTTTCGCTGCGGTTCTTCCAACCCCAGCTCAAAGCGCATCATAAAGTCCACCCAGGCCTGGGGCTTGCGCTTCAACGCTTCGAGCACCGGCATGCTTTCACTTCGTTCCACGCCATACTGCTCAAAGATCTCGTATATCTCTTCTTCCTCGTCGCGCGTCCGCTCGACAATCTCGCGTTCTTCCCGCAGCCGCTCGCTGGCATAGTGCTCGGCATCGCCCTGGGCAGCGAGAAATCCGCCCAAACCCATGGCAATCGATCCGGCGGCGATCTCGGCCAATCCTGCCAGCACCACCACATGGGAGGAGTTCACCGCCCCGGAAAGTCCAGCCGCCAGGGCGAACGGAACCGTTAGGCCGTCCGACATCCCGATCACCACATCGCGCACCAGCGCGGTCGACCCGAAATGTCCTTCCACGTGGGCCGGCGGAGCCGATGGCGCGGGGGTAGGGAGGGAGTCGGTCGGCATCAGGGAAGTTTACCTCAGTGGGCCGGACGACAACGGATAAGCGCCTATCTGCGTCCTTAGATACAACGCTGGCGTCAAATGGAGCGATGGCCAGGCAAGCTTTGGGCCAACGCATGAAACGCGCGGCAAGACTCACGATTTTGGCTTTAGGAGTGGTAATGGCAGCAGGAACAGTGAGCCTCGCCCAGGAGGACAATGGCTTTGGCCCACCGGATGGTGGCGTCGGCCAGGCGTTTGGCAAGGGAAACGGGGTTCGCGGAACGGTCACCGCTGCGGCTGCCGGCAGCTTCACCATCCGCACCGACGAGGGCGACACCTATAAGGTTCTTTACAGTCCCAATACGCGACTCATGAAGGACCGGCAGCCCATTGAGGCGGCTGACATCCACGTAGGAGATATGTTGATGGCCGGCGGCCTGGTCGACACCAAGGCCAAAACCGTAGGCGCTGTTTTTCTCCTCGACATCGATGCCCAGGAAGTACGCAAAGCCCGCGCGGCGTTCGGCAAGACCTGGGTAATGGGAAAAGTAACGGCGATTCACGATCTCAAGATCACTATCGAGCGGACTGGCGACAAGCAGGCGCAAATTGTGGCGGTGGACGAAAACACTTCGTTTCGCAAGCACCGGGAAGACGTGACTTTGGCCGACATCAAGGTGGGAGACTTTATCAGCGCCGAGGGAGCGCTTCACGCTGACACCTTTCTGGCCACAAACCTGAGGATCATGGACCCTCAAACGGGCCATGGGCATGCCGCGCCGCCAATCCAGTGATCCTCCTCAGCTGGTCCATCGGAGTCCGTGTCAAAGCAAGCTCAGGAGGAATAGGACGGGTGCCCCAGGTTCGCACCAGCGTACCTGGGCAGAACATGATGGGGCGTTAGCCCCCACGATCGCCTTTGCTGACCCCGCAGATCGGGATTTGGAATAGCAAAAGCATTCAACCGAGGCAATTGGATACCAAACCGGCCGATCGAAAAAGCTAATTTGGACAAGACGGTAACAAACTACGACCTGACACGAGGAAGGTCTAAGCTGTGTGGGTAGCAATAGGAAACTCAATTTGATGCGACGCATCTCCCTGCTCTTCTGCCTGTTGAGCGGCTCTCTTATCACGCCCGCGGGGGCCCAATCACCTCCCGCTGGCGCGCCGGCGGTGAATCCCGGCAGCCCATCCGCCCCGTCGACGCCGGCCCCTCCCACAGTGGCCGGCGGCTCAGTCCACGGCACAGTAAAGGCCGGCAACATCCCCCTGCCCGGGGTGAGCATCGTCGCCACCAATACCCTCACCGGCCAGCGTTACGCCACCATTACCGATATCAACGGCAACTATTCGATGACCATTCCCACGAATGGCCGCTATGTGCTGCGGACTGAACTCGCAGCCTTCGCCCCGGAAACCAAGGTCGCACTGCTCAAACCCACGGGAACGGCCCCGGCTAGCCAACAGGCTGACTTCGCCCTGACCCTCGCCTCGCGGGTCCCGCCCGAGACCCCGCAGGAGAACCTAGCGCGAATCCCAGGTCAAGGAGGTCAGGGCGGCAGCGGCCGGCCAGCCGGCACGGTGCGGCGCAATAGCGCCGGCGGCGCCCAAAGTCTGTCCTTGCTGGCCCAACTCGCGGGCACGGAAGATGCAGGGGTGAACAGCGGCGCCACAGGGGCAGCTCTGCCTTCGATGGCCAACAACACGGATTTCTCCACCGACTCGGTTGCTGTCACCGGCCAGGCCGGATCGACCAACCCCTTCGCCGGGATCGACATGGAACAACTGCGCCAGAACGCAGAGATGGATCCGTCTCTTGGCGGCCCGGGTGGTCCCGGCGGCGGAGGTCCTGGTGGAGGAGGCCCCGGTGGAGGAGGCCCCGGCGGTGGCGGCGGCTTTGGTGGAGGTGGAGGCGGCTTTGGTGGTGGCGGCGGAGGCCGTGGAGGTGGAGGCGGTCGCGGCGGCGGGGGAGGCGGCCGCGGTTTCGGTGGCGGCGGATTCGGCAGTTTCCGCAACTTCAAGCCCAATCAGCCCCACGGCGCTTTGTTCTGGACCGGCGGAAACAGTGCCTTGAACGCGGCTCCGTTCGATATCAAAGCGCAAAAAGAGCAGCAGCAGCCCAGTTACGCGTCCAATCAGTTTGGACTCACGTTTATGGGGCAGCCCTATATTCCCCATGTGATTGAACACGACACCAAAGACGTGATCTTTTTCAACCTCACTGGACAGCGCTCGTCTTCTCCATTCAACCAATACGCCAGCGTCCCGTCGGCGGCCGAGCGCGAAGGAGATTTGTCTGGCCTCACCTCGCAGGAAGGTGCCCCAATCACGATCTATGACCCGCTCACCGGCGCACCATTCCCCAACAACACCATTCCGGCAAACCGCATTTCGCCCCAGGCTACAGCACTGCTCACCTACATTCCCGAACCCGACCCGAAACTGCCCGGGCAGTTTCAAAACTACCAGCGCATTACCTCCTCCGAATCAAACAGCACCCGCGTTGGTGTACGGTTTCTGCACAGCTTCGGCCCTAGTACCGGGGGTTCGCCCATCGGCAGCCTGATTCGCCAATACATGGGACAGGGCGGTTCAGCCTTACGCCAGAGCATAAATGTGAATTTCAACTACAGTCACGCGGCCGCCGATGAACTGGATGTCTTCCCCCAGCTCGGCGGTAAGCAGCAGACGCACCAATATTCGCTGGCACTCGGCTATTCCATTGGTAAAGGCAGGCTGACCACGAATCCTGGCCTCAGCTGGAATCGCACCAATACGCAGCTTTCGAACTATTTCACCGGCAACACCGATATTGCCAGCCAGATAGGCATCACCGGACTTCCGGAGGACCCACTGCTCTATGGTCTGCCCATCGTCACTCTGAATCAGTTCACTAGCTTCACCGAACAGCAGCCGAACTTTCAGATTAACCAGACCATCGCCGCCACTGACTCCACCTCCTGGATTCACAAAAAGCACAACATCCGTTTTGGCGGAGACTTTCGCCGTGTTCATAACGACCTCTTCGGCAATACCGGCAATATCACCGGCACCTTTACCTTCACCGGCGTTTTCACCGAGAAGCCCGGTACCAGCACCACCACACCGGGTGGCACCGCTACAACTGGTTCCTCCCTGGCCGACCTGCTCCTCGGCATGCCCCAACAGAGTGCGCTCCAATCGCCCTACGAGAAGTCCTATTTGCGTCAGAACGCGTGGGACGCATATGTCCAGGACAGCTGGCGGGCCCTGCCGAGCCTGACCCTGCTCTTCGGTCTGCGCTACGAGTATTTCTCGCCGTACTCGGAAAAGAACGATCGCCTTTCCACCCTCGATACCGGTAATAACTTTGCTTCCGTGGCGACAGTTCTCTCCGGAGGCATCGGCCCGTATACCGGGAAATATCCGCGCGACCTGGTCTACCCCGAGCACAACAACTTTTCTCCCCGGCTGGGTATCGCCGTTCGGGCCGCGAAAGATACCGTGGTGCGCGCCGGGTATGGCATCAACTACGCCGTCGGACAATATGCGAAATTCATCCAGGACTTCGCCTTCCAGCCGCCCTATGCCGACGTGCAAACCAATGAATTCTCTTCCACTACCCCCATCACGCTCACCAATGGTTTTCCTGCCCCGCAGAGCGAGGGCAACTACGCGGTCAACAAGTACTACCGGCTCCCCTACGTGCAGGTGTGGAATATCAATGTGCAGCGCACCCTGCCCCTGGGCATTGTGCTCAATATCGGTTACAACGGCTCCAAAGGCACCCGGCTGGACATTGTCGACGCGCCCGGCCGCTCCGCCACCGCACCGATCGGTGGAGTTTATTACGACTACGAGGACTCAACCGCCTTCTCCAACTACAACGCGCTGACGTTTAGCGCCCGCAAGCGCCTGCAGAAGGGAATTGCCCTGGGGGCGACCTACACCTACAGCCATTCCATCGACAATGCGAGCTCCATCGGAGGCAGCGGCGGCACGGGGACGGTCGTGGCGCAAAACTGGCAGAATCTGCTGGCCGAAGAATCGAACTCCAGCTTCGACGTCCGCAACCACCTGATCGGCAACTTCCTCTACGAGTTGCCCTTCGGGCCAGACGAGCAATGGGTCAATACCGGGTGGCTGGCCCATGCACTCAACGGAATTTCCGTCTCCGGCACTTTTACGATAGCCAGCGGAACCGCGTTAACGCCCCACTATGAAGCCGCTGCGGCCGACGTGGCCCGCGGAAGCACCGGATCCCTTCGTCCCGACTTCGTGCCTGGAGCTTCGTATACCGCCGGCGGCGGTTCGCTCGACAATTGGTTCAATAAGAACGCCTTTACCGCGCCGGCGAACGTTTATGGCACGGCGTCCCGGTACTCGATTCCCGGTCCGGGCACCATATCCATCGCTGCGTCACTCTCAAAGACGGTGCGCTTCTCCGAAACTCGTACCTTCGAGATGCGCGCTACTGCCAGTAATCCCTTCAACACCGTCCAATACTCAGGCGTCGACTCGACCCTGGGGTCGGGAACTTACGGCCAGGTGATTTCAGCTGCCGGCATGCGTTCATTCACCTTCCTGGGCCGTTACCGGTTCTAGGAGGCTGCGGAAAAACTTGGGGGAATGGAGATGTGAAGGGTACGGGCTTCAGCCCGTACGTAAGTCGTTGAAAACATATCCGGCTTTAGCCGCTTGGGAACAAAGCTATGGGAAGTAGAGGATTCTGATGAACGTGAAAGGTCGCTTGCGCAGTTTCGTTACCCTGTTGGGTCTAGCGGTTCTGGCTGCCACGTCGATCAAGGCGCAGGACCAGGCCCAGCCCGATGCGCAAACCGCGTACACCATGAAGGTCAACAGCGACCTGGTGCTCACCAACGTCGTGGTCCGCGATAAGAAGACTGGCGAAGTGGTTCGCGGTCTGACCGCCAACGATTTTCAGATCATGGAGAACGGCAAGCCACAGAAGATCATTAGCTTCGATTTTCAGAGCGTCGACCAGGCCGCGCCCCTCAATGAGGCCACAATCAACGGCAAAGCGCCCACCACGATTATGGGCAGCATGAACCGCCCGGGTACCTCGGAGCAGCTTCGCAACCATCGCCTGATCGTGATGTTCTTCGACATTACCTCTATGCAGCCGGAAGACCTGGAACGGGCGCAGGATGCAGCCCGCAACTACGTCAACAAGCAGATGCATCCGGCGGATCTGGTGGCTGTCGTATCCCTCGACCAGTCCCTCTCGCTCGATCAGGACTTTACCGCCAATAAGCAACTGTTATTGAACGCAGTCAACGCCTACTCCGGAACCCAGGGCGCTGGATTTCAGTCCGGAGCTACCAGCACCACCAATCAGGTGGAAGACACCACTGCCTTCACTCCCGATGAGCAGGAGTACAACGACGTAAACACCGACCGCGAGCTCTTCGCCTTCGAAGACATTGCCCACTCGCTGGCCTACATCAACGAAAAGAAATCCTTGCTTTATTTCTCCGGAGGGATTCAGCGCGACGGCATTGAAAACCAGGCCTCGCTTCACGCCGCCATCAACGCTTCGGTGCGCGCGAACATGTCTATCTATTCGGTGGATGCCCGCGGCCTGGAAGCGATTTCGCCGCTGGGCGACGCCAGCACCGGCAGCCTGCGGGGAACCAGCGGCTACAACGGGGCGGCGCTGCAGAACAATCTCGATTCCAACTTCAATACCCAGGAGGTCATGGCCACTCTGTCCTCCGATACCGGGGGCAAGGCCTTTTTCGATTCCAACGACTTTTCTCCCGCCTTTCAACGCATCCAGCAGGACACCTCGGCTTACTACGTGATCGGCTTCCGTTCTACGGACACGGTGAAAGATGGCCGCTACCGCAGACTCACCATCAAGATCAACCGCCCCAACCTCAAGCTCGAATACCGGCCGGGTTATTACGCTCCCGCCGATTATCGTCACGCCAACCACGAAGAGCGCGAGCGCCAACTGCAGGAGCAGCTAGCCAGCGACCTGCCTGCCACCGACGTCGAGGTCTATCTACAGGCTTATTACTTCCGCAGCGACACCGGCGCCGGAGCGCCTCGCTTTTCCGTGCCCGTCTCTTTGATCGTGCCCGGCTCGCAGATTCCCTTCGTTAAGGGAGGGGATCGCAGTAAAGCCACCCTCGATATCATCGGCGAACTCAAGAACACTGCCGGGCAGGACATGGCCGAAATACGCCAGACGGTCAAGCTAGCGATCGATGACTCACAGCAGGTTTCGCGCAAGAACATCCAATACACGACCAATTTCAGCCTGCCTTTGGGCAAGTATCATCTCAAGTTTGTGGTGCGCGAAAATCAAACCGGCCGCATGGGCTCGTTCGAGACCGACATCAATCTGCCCGACCTGAAGAAGTTTCCCCTCAAGCTCAGCTCGGTCGTGCTCTCCAGCCAGCGTGTGGCTGCCTCCAAGAAGGATGACAATAATCCCCTCTCCAACGGCGGCTTCACCTGGGTACCGAATGTCGTGCATGTCTTCCGCACCGATCAGCACCTCTATATGCTCTACGAGGTTTACGACCCCGCATCCGTGCGGGCCGCCGTCAAGGCTGCCAGTACTTCGGCCGCACCCGCGCCCGCCAAGCCCGGCATGCAGGTGCTGACCAGCATCGAATTTCTGCAAGGCACCACGAAAGTCTTTGAGACGCCGCTGGTCGAGGCCAACAGCCTGAATGTGCCCGGTCGCGGCGCGGTCGCCTTTGCTTTCGATATCCCGCTGGACAAGCTGACGGCCGGCCTGTACATCTGCCAGGTCAATGTCATCGACGATACCGGCGGCAGCTTCAGCTTCCCGCGGCAGGCGTTGTTGGTTCGCGCCGCCGCACCACCGCCCGCCGTCCCAACTCCGCCGGCGCCCGCTCCCTCCGCTGGAACTCGCGCGCCGTCCATGTAATAACCCGCGTATCCTACTCGCGGGGGTGCGCGATGAAGGCAGTATTGCTGCATGGTTATGGTGGCGTTGACCAACTCGTCTACGAGGAAGTGCCAATCCCAACTGCTGGCCCCGGTGAGGTGCTGGTAAAGCTCTTTGCCGCCAGCATCAATCCCATTGATTACAAGATCCGCCGCGGGGAAATGAAAGACATCATTCCTCTGCAGCTCCCTTACATTCTGGGGTACGACCTTGCAGGTCAGGTGGTAGCCCTGGGCGAGGGTGTCACTGGGGTCAAAGTGGATGCCCTGGTGTTGGCGCTGGCCGAGCGGACCTATGCGGAGTACGTCACTTGCAAAGCAGAAGTCCTGTCGCGAATGCCGGATGGGCTCAACCCTGTCGAGGCCGGCGTTTTGCCCCTGGTGCTGCTGACCGGCACGCAGTTGATTGAGTTGGGAGTACGTCCGAGTGGGGGCCAAAGGGTGTTGATTACCGGCGCGCTAGGCGGCGTAGGGCGTGCGGCGGTCCACGCTGCCAGGAAACTTGGAGCTTATGTCATCGCCGGGGTACGTGCCGGCAAGCGGACGGAGGCAGAGAAGCTGGGGGTGGACGAAGTCGTCGCCGTGGACGAACCACTCGGCGATATGAAGGAATTGGATGCGGTCGCAGACACCGTCGGCCATGACGTCATCGATCGGCTGATACCCCACATCCGAAAGAACGGAGTCCTGGCCACGGTGGTTGGAGCACCAAAGTCAGCCGCCGGCCGCGACGTTCAGGTCCACGAGGTGTGGTCGGTCCCGGATCCGCATCGCCTCGAGCAGCTCGCCCAGGAGATCGCGGGTGGTGAATTTACCATTCCGATCGCCAGGCGCTTCACGCTCGCGGAGATTCGGCAGGCCCACGAGGTGGCGGAAAAAGGAGTGGCAGGGAAGGTCTTACTGACGCCATAATTCCGGCCTAATCGGTGGTTGAGCTTCGGTAGGGGCAATGCCGGCATCCCGAGTTACAGCACGTTCCGCGTTTCAAGTGATATTGCGCGGTAAAGACGAGGTAGGGACCTTCGTAGTAGTAATCCTCTCCTGGCCGTAGCTCTGGCACTGCGGGATCGAGGCGCGGCTTATCTGCTGACGATTCATCCTGCATACGGTATTCTCTCAGCCTTTGCCGCGGCGTAGAGAGCGCCCATCTGTTGGGCAGCTTTGTCATTGTTCGTCGGCTCCTTCGATCCGCCTCCAACACTGCACCTTGGCAGTGGCGGAGGAGGATGGAAAGAACCGGCACAGCACGCTAGTCTCGGATCAACTTTTATTCACAAACTACCGCACCTGTGCCTGCTTAATCGCGCTGACCAGTTCGCCCACGCGAGCCGGATCCGCATCACTGACTGCGATGCCTTCGAGATCACCTGTACTGAAGCTCATCACATGAAATCCCGCGTGCTCGACCGGCGAGTCATCCGCGCTCGCCGCCCCAGCTTTCTCCCGCACAAAAACCGAAGCGCGATGCTTACCTATGTTGTAGAGCAACTGGGCCACCGGCTGGTTGTGCAGGTAAGTCAGATTCGCACCCTCGAGCGTGGTATCGCGCGGCAGGCTCTCCGGCAAATTGAAACTAAACGGCAGTTTTCCCTGAAACCACGGCTTGACCGTGTGTCTATCCGTGGAAACCACCTGGGGCGGCAAGCTCCCTGCAAGTGTGGCCACATGCTGATCGAAGACCTCCGTAACCAGCGCCGCGTGCTCGACCGAGGCGAGTTCCGCATGGCGCATACTGCGTTGAATCAGCAAGGTGCTCGCGGAGACAAGCAGAAGCACCGCGGCAGCGACCCAGCCCCATCCAAATCGCCACTGCTGCGGGTGCCTATGGCCGCTACCTGTTTCTGGAGCCTCCAATCGGGACGACGCCAGCCGCGTCAAGCGCTCCTGCAACTGTGTCGGTGGCGTGTACCGCTGCCCGGCTTTTGCCGTCGCGGACTTGAGCAAGCTTTGGTAAAGAGCATTCGAGGTGCACGCGGGGCAACCGGCGAGATGCTCGTTGGCCACGGCGAGCTGGTCCGCAGTGAGCTCGCCATCGGCAAGTCCGTTGAGCATGGATGAAGAGAGATGGTCGGTCATGCGCGAAACTCCCTCGGTGTCACTTTCACCTGCAGCGCTCCGCGGAGCGCGGTCCGGGCACGTGCAATGCGCGACATGACTGTGCCGATCGGGATCTCGAGAATAGTGGCGATTTCCCGGTACTTCATCTCTTCTACATCACACAGGAGAATCACCTCCAGCAGCGGCGGAGGCAGTTTCTCCATGGCGGCCTGGAGCGCGGCGCGGTCGCTCAAGCGGATCAGATTCCTCTCCGGAGTCTCCCGGTCGATCGCACCCTCAGGATAAAGAGATGCATTGCGGTCGTCTAATTCGTCTTCGAGCGCCACCGTGCGCATGGCCGCTAGCCCGGTGCGCGAGGTCAGATAGGTGTTTCTGAGGATGCGAAAGATCCATGCCTTGAAGTTGCTGTCCGGCTCGAAGCTGGAGAATCCGCGAAGAGCCTTCAGAAATGTCTCCTGCACCAGGTCCTCCGCATCCGTGGGGTTGCGGGAGAGCCAGGAGGCTACGTTGTAGAGCGAGGGAAGCAGAGGCAGCGCCAGGTCTTCAAACGCAGTGGTTTGAGCGCCGCGTGGGCGAACCGTTCGCTTCCATGGCAACAGTGTCATCTGGCGCCCACTCTTGATCTCTCCACACATGAGAACTGGGGCCGGGCAAAATTATTCCCGGAATAAAATGCGCGCCGCCCAGTTTGCATCCGTGGAGGATTTACCCCCATGAAGGATACGCGTAACGGACGACACACGCAGCAGCCGCTCAAATCAACTGCCGGGAACGATGGCATCGACCGGCGAAACTTTCTCAGTTGCATGGCCTGGGCAGGCACCGGCCTCTTGTGGACCATGGCGGGAGGCGTGCCATCATCCAGACTGTTTGCCGCCACCTCGGGCACAGCAGCGAACCATACTCCGGACGGAGCAGGTTTCAGTTTCGTGCAGATCAGCGACAGCCACATCGGCTTCAACAAAGCGGCAAACCAGGACGTAACCGGAACCTTGAAGCTGGCGCTGGATAAGATCAACCGGCTTCCGGTCGCGCCGGACCTGCTGTTGCACACTGGCGACATCAGTCACTCATCCAGGCCGGCTGAGTTCGATACTGCGCAGCAGCTCATCCGGGGCGCCAGGGTAGGCCAGACGTTCTATGTGCCGGGTGAGCACGATACCGCAACCGACGATGGCGTTCTTTATCGCCAACTCTTCGGGAACGGCACTCTGGGCAGCGGGTGGTACAGCTTCACCCACAAAGGCGTCCACTTCGTTGGGCTGAATAATTCCTTGCAGATCGACGCCATGGGCCAACTGGGAAGCGAGCAGTTGAGCTGGCTCAAGGCGGATCTGGCCTCGCTTTCGGCGTCGACGCCGATTGTTGTCTTCGCCCACATTCCGCTTTGGATGGTATACCCGAATTGGGGTTGGGGCACGCAAGACGGCGCGGAGGCTCTCTCCTACCTGAAGCGTTTTGGCTCTGTGACGGTGCTGAATGGGCACATCCACCAGGTAGTACAGAAGGTGGAAGGCAACGTCGCCTTCCATACCGCAACCTCTACGGCATTTCCCCAACCGGCGCCAGGGGAGGCGCCGAACCCGGGACCGATGGTCGTTCCTGCGGGAAAACTGCACAGCGTTCTAGGCGTTACTGAGGTCAAGTATGTTTCCCGGCACAGCCACCTGGCGATTGTCGATGCTTCGTTGGGAGGTGAGGTGTGAGAGGCGTCCGAGCAGCATCCATCGGATGCACAATGCTCTTCATGACCTCGTTGTTGCTCGGCCGGGTTCACCCTTTTGGCAACGCTGCCCTGTACGCTCCGAAGGCCGCGCCAGGACCCATCATGGCACACTCTTCCGTACCGCCTGACGTGCGCGCGACCTTGGAAGCGAAGTGCGCAGATTGTCATTCCCTGCAGACCCGGCCGTATATCTATGGCCGCTTTGCGCCGGTATCGTGGCTGATGGAGCGAGACATCCTGGAGGGCCGAAGGCAGATGAACCTTTCTTCGTGGGATACCTACTCCGCGGATCAGCAGCTGACCTTGGAGGCCAAGATAGTAAGGGAGATGAAAATCCGAGAAATGCCACTGCCGCAGTATCGAATGGTTCACTGGAACGCCCGGATCACCGATGCGGATGTACTAGCCGTCACCCGGTGGGCGGAGGAGACTCCGTCCTTTGCGTCGGGGCCATCTGCGGAGAAAGGTGACCCCGTACGAGGGAAACAGGTCTTCGAGAAGCGGTGTATCGGCTGCCATACGATGGAGCAAAGTCGGGAAGGTCCACGACTGCAAGGTGTCTTTGGGCGAACCTCCGGGACGGTGGCTGGCTTTGCCTACTCTCCAGCTCTCATCCACGCACGCATCGTATGGAACGAGTCAACGCTCGAACAATGGCTTACCGACCCTGACACGTTGGTTCCTGGCAACAACATGGATTTCCACGTAGCCAAGCCTCAGGAGCGCCGCGACCTGATCATGTATTTGAAACAGGCATCAGGCAAATAAGACACGTGTTCGTGCGCTGGTTCCGGCACCCGTCCTTCGCGAGGGAACTCACGCGGACACTTAAGTCCCGGTGTCCAAATGAAAGGTCTTGTCGTAAGGCACCACCGGATAGCCTTTTGCCTTCCATGCGGCCAGACCGCCCTTGAGGAACTTGACCCGTGTGATATCTATGTTCGGCGCCAAGCCCTGTGCCCTCTGAGCGATCGCGCGGCTCGTCTTATCGCTGGGGCAGGTGCAGTAGACAATCAATTCTTTATCGGCCGGGATCAGGGACGGATTCGCTTCAGCATCCTGAGGAGAAATCCTCTGCGCTCCTTCGATGATCTCCGAGTCGGCCAACAAGTCCAGCGGCTGCCGAACGTCCAGAATCAAAATGTCGTGGTGGGCAACAATCAGGTCGTGAAGCGCGTCCGGTGTGATGCTGAGCCGTTCCCACTCACGCCGCTCCTTGATTCGCCGGAACCAGATCACGGCTAACAGACCCCAGATGGCAATTGCAACGATGGTGAGGATCAGATTCATCTACCTGCCCCCTATGTGCATAACGCTTATTGTTGCCTGTTAGATTAGCAACCCTGGGCAAAGATTCGAGACTGTTAAAATGCCGCCGCCAGGCCAGGTTCCTCCACCCGCAGGGCGCCCCCAAGAAAGGTAACCGTCTTCCCTGGAACCGCGGCTGGCCGTTCCCCCGGAACCACAATCCCGGCCAGGTTGAGAGGGTCGGCAGCCGCCACGGTAATGGCCTCCTCCGTGTCCCCCTTAAGGCGGGTTTCGCGCAGGGAAGCCACCGCCTCCGGCACAGCGAATTGCTCTCCGCCAAACCCATGAACGAATCGCCCCCCGCGTACGCTGCCCCGGGCCTCCAGCCGGCGGAACATGGCCACCAGCTCCCGCCAGCGGGGGATGGTGGTCTCACGCTCCAGCACGTCGCGGAACACCACCCCATAACGCCGCAGAAGCATCCAGCAGGCGGACTCAAGCTCGGCCTCACGCCGCTCCGCCTGGGCGCCCACCGTCTCAACCGCCCCGGCCGCCGGGTTGAGCAGACTCCATCGCCCCACCGTGTTGCGCGTCCGCCGCACGCTCTGGATGGCCTTGCGCCGCGGGTCGATCAGCACCCGCAGGCTATCGAAGCCGTCGGCAGTCACCAACCCCGCCGCCACCAGCTCCCACAGCGCGCGGTTCACCTGCTCGGCCGGGACCCCCAGTCCGCGCACCAGGTCGCCGGCAAACACTGCTCCGTACTGCGACAAATGCGCCCGTGCCTGGCAGGCCAATTCGCTCAGGCAGGCCTGAAGCGCTGGCTCGGGAATGGCGCGCTCCGCCAGGCACCGATCCATCCACAGCGCCTCCTCGCGCAGGAAGAAGGTCACCGGGGCCATGCTGGTGGGCACCACCCGTTTGGGGGCGGCGAAGTCCGCCCTGGGTCGCAAATGCCGGGTGAGGGGAGATCCGTCCCCATCCCACCACACCCTCCAGGCATAACGTATCGAGCCATCGCGGATCGTAGCCGGCAACCCGCTGAGGCAAAAGCGTCCGCTCCCATTCGATGGCCGGCGCCTCGAAGCCTTCGAGCAGGCGCAGCGCCTCCAGCACCCCCGCCTCTCCACTCAACTGCGCCCGCGGCGTAACTCTCTGCCAACGCATCAACCACTGCAAATAGACCGCCGGCGTAACCGGCTCGATCTGTTTGCGCAGCCCGGCCAGGGTCCTCTTATGGATGCGCTGCAGCAACCTGCGCTCGCACCATTCCACATCCTCGTCCTGGGCGGCCTCATTGCTTCCCTCGAACACCCCGCGCAGGATGGTGCCCTGCATTTCCATCACCAGCATGGCGGCCCAAATGGCCGGCGGCTCCATCCCCAGGCGCATGCCCAGCACCCGCGAAGTGACCGGGCCGAGCAGCGCCATCCATCCCTGCACAGTCTTGCGAACCACATCGCCGAAGACCAATTCTTTTGCTTCCGGAGGGCAGGGAAGTGGCTGCTCAAACCGGACTTCCGGCCACAAAAGCCGCAGGTGTTGCGCTCTTTCCGCCGCCACCAGATATTGCTGTCCACCATGTTCGGCCACCGTGGCCCTGCCCTGCGCAGCCAGCCGCTCAAAAAACAGCGGCCAGTGGAGCGCCCCTTCGCAGGATTGAATCTCCGCCGGCACCACGATCAGCGAACAGAGCAAGTCATGCAGCTCGTGCTCATCGCGTACGTCGGGCCAGCACTCTTCGCGCAACTCGGCAATCGCCGCAGGGTCAAGCCGGCCGGCCTCGCCCAGCAACTTATCCGGAACCATCCCGCGCATGCTCACCGCGCGGGCACGGCGCTCTTCCAGCGGCGCATCATCGAGGAAGGCGTAGGGGTTCGCGTTCAGCAGTTCGTGTGCGAAGGCGGAGGGAACTGCGCTATCCACCGCGAGACAGCGAATCGCACCGGTACGGATGCCCGCCAGCAGGCCGATCAATCCCTCAAGATCCATAGCCTCGGTCAGCACGTCCTTCATCACTTCCTGGATGAGCGGGTGCTCCGGTATCTGGATATCGCCTTCGATATTTTCCTGGCAGGCGGCCACCTGGGGAAAGACGCTGGCCAGCAGGTCATCGGAGCGGGTCCGCTGCACCTGGGGCGCAATGCGCTTGCCGTTATAAAACCGTAACAGTTGCAGACTGCGGCCCGCGTCCCAGCGCCAGCGCGCGCGGAAGATGGGTGAGTCGAGCGAGGCTTGCTCCAGCAGTCCGGTAACCGTCTGCTCGGTAAGAAAATCGAAGACATCGCTGAGCGGGAAGCTGTGTTGCTCGGCCAGCGAAATGTTGAGCCCGTTATCGGTGGCCGCTGCCTGCAGCTCAAAGTTGAATCCCCGGCAGAAGCGCTTTCTCAGCGCCAGGCCCCATGCCTTATTGATGCGGCCGCCGAAGGGTGCATGCAGAATCAACTGCATCCCGCCGCCCTCATCGAAGAATCGCTCGGCAATGATGGTGTCGAGTGTGGGCACGGCTCCCAGCACTGCGCGGCCGGCGACCATATAGCCGATCAGCTGTTCCGCGCCCGCATCATCCACGCAACATTCCTGCTTGAGCCAGGCCACGGTCTCCGCCACCTGGGCATTCGACTGGCTGATGTATCCCGGGAGCACATCGCCGGTCCGCGCGCTGATCTCCTGGCGCAAGGTGGAGACGAACTGCGAAAGCTCGATGCGTCCGCTGCGGAGCCTCGCCCCGCCAGAAAGGCACATTGGGAGGTTGGCCGTGGGCATCCTCCACCAGCACCCGTCCCGCGCTCTCCACGCGCTGGATGCGCCAGCTGGTATTGCCCAGCAGAATCACGTCTCCGGCGGACGATTCGACGGCGAAGTCTTCGTCCAGGGTGGCGATCTGTACTCCCTCCGGCTGCACGATGACAGCGTAGAGCGCGGTATCGGGAATGGTGCCGCCATTGGAAACCGCGATGGTCCGCGCACCCCGCCGGGACTGCATACGCCCATTCACCCGGTCGCGCAGCAGGTACGATCCGTAACGTCCGCGGCTGGCTTCGATCCCTTCCGCCAGCAGGCAAAGGATCTCGTCATATTCCTTGCGCGTGAGCTGGCTGTAGGGATGGGCGCGGCGCAGGACCTCAAAGAGCGCGTCCTCCTCCCACGGCTCAGCCGCGCACGCGGCGACAATCTGCTGCATCAGCACATCGATCGGGCAATGCGGAATCTCCAGCCGGTCGAGCACCCCTGCGCGCATGGCGCGGATCAGCGCCGCGGACTCCACCAGGTCGTCGCGTGTGGTCACGAAGAAGCGTCCCTTGGGAATGGCGCCGCGCCAATGCCCGGCGCGGCCTACGCGCTGCATGGCCGCGGCGATGGCGCGCGGGGAGCTTACCTGGCAAACCAGGTCGATGCTGCCGATATCGATGCCCAGCTCTAAGGACGCGGTGGCGACCAGTAGCCGAATCTCACCGTTCTTCAGTTTGCGCTCCGCTTCCAGGCGAAGCTTCCGCGAGAGGCTGCCGTGGTGTGCGGCTACATTTTCCGGACCTAACCGCTCACCCAGGCAAAACGCCAGCCGCTCTGCCATGGCCCGCGTGTTGACAAAGACCAGCGTCGACCGATGCTGCAGGGCCAACTCCGCCATGCGCTCGTAGATGTCGTCCCAGATCGCATTGGTTGCGACCGATCCCAGTTCGTCCCCTGGAACCTCGATGCCCAGGTCGAGTGTGCGGTGTTGGCCCACCTGCACGATCTCCACTTCCGGCCCGCGCGATCCTCCTAAGAAGCTGGCCACCAGCTCGATCGGGTTCTGGGTGGCGGAGAGCCCGATGCGCAGCGGAGGCTGCGATCGTCCACGGATCAGGGCTCCCGGGCTCAGCCGGTTTTCTCCGCAGACCAGCGCATCGAGCCGTTCCAGGGTAAGCGTGAGATGGGCGCCGCGCTTGTCATCGGCAACCGCATGGATCTCGTCGACGATCACGGTCTCGACCGCGCAAAGATTGTTGCGGCTCTTCTCCGCGGTCAGCAGGATGTAAAGCGACTCCGGCGTGGTGACCAGAATATGCGGCGGCCGCTTGAGCATGGCCCGGCGTTCCGCGGGCAGGGTATCGCCGGTGCGCACGGCAGTGCGGATGGGTGCGCACAAGTAGCCGCGCTCCAGGGCCAGCTGCTGAATCTCCCGCAGTGGCTGCTCCAGGTTCTTCTGCACATCGTTGCTGAGCGCTTTCAGCGGGGAAACGTAGACCACCGCGGTGGATGGCCGCGAGCGAGCCATCGATTGCCTGGCGGATCAGCTTGTCGATACAGATGAGAAATGCGGCCAGCGTCTTGCCTGAGCCGGTTGGAGCGGAGATCAGCGTCGGTCTGCCGGCCAGGATCGGTGGCCAGCCCAGCTCCTGCGGAGAGGTAGGGGTACCGAACTTGGCCGTGAACCACTCCCGCACCACAGGATGCGCCCAGTCCAACGCATGCGCGTTGTCGACTTCAAGAAGAGCGGCTTGGACAGGAGGCATGGGTCCATTTTAGGCCCAGCATTGGAGTCGGCTTGCGCGTCGGTCTGCCAAACACCGGTAGCAAATGCTGGGTGCCCCATTCAAGCGTCCTTCAGCTTGAGTGGGATGCCAAACACTTGATGCGCCACTTCCTATTCATCAACAGAACCTGCAAGGCAGCGGCAGGAGCGCGAGCTAGTTACCATCTTGATGCGTGCGCCCGGGAGACCGGCGCACGCATCTCACAGGAAGCCGTGCTTCTTGTTCGCGTGCCAGTTCGACTCTTCCTTCTTGAGCGGCGGAGGCGTCGTTTTTCCCCACAACGTGTGGTTCCAGGTAACCGCCTGCAGTCCATCGTGGCTGGGCTGAAGGACCATCGGCGGCTCAGTCGGTTTGCCCTCAACCTCGTCAAACTTGATGGTGACCTGGCTGCCCGCATCGGCCCAATGTCCAAAGGTAGTAATGGCGCCTTTGCCAAAGTCCTGTGTCACCGTAGCCGATCCGTCCGGACCGAGGCTTATGCTGAACGCCGGCCCGGCGGGCCCGGCCGCGTCGGTGGTATCGGGCGCTTCCGAACTGTAGATGCCGGCATACTTCGAGGAGGCAAACGCGGGAGCTGCGACCAGCGCCAGTACAATCGCGGCGCCGGCTACTACAAGATGCAATAGGGAAGGTCTCGTGGTTCTCATAACGTTCTCATCATTGCGCCGGGCTGAGGTGAAGGCAAGATGCAGAGCGAAAACGAAAGTTGTATGAATAATGCTATGGAATTCACTGCCGCTGAACGCGCCCGCCGCGTCCGCCTCATTCTCTTCGACGTGGATGGCGTACTGACCGATGGCAAGATATGGACGCTGCCCCTCGGCTCCATGGAGAAGACCTTCGAACCCAAAGGATTTCATGCTCACGACGGCATCGGCGTTTCGCTGGCCCGCATCGGGGGGATCCACTGCGGCGTGATCACCAAGCGCACCTCCGAAGCGGTTGCCCACCGCGCTCGCGCCCTGCGCCTGGAATACGTCTATATGGGACAGGACTACAAGATGCAAGCCGTGCGCGAGATCATGCAGCGGGGATCATTTAGCCTCGACCAGATCGCCTACGTAGGCGACGACGTGATCGACCTGCCCGTAATGCGGGTATGCGGGCTGGCCATTGCGGTGGCCAACGCCCGCGACCAGGTAAAGGCCGCGGCCCATTACGTCACGCCAAATGCCGGCGGCGAGGGAGCCGGCCGGGACGCAGTCGATTTCGTCCTGCAGGCGCACGGGATTCTGAACCAGTGCATCGAGGAATATCTCGATGAGCGGAACGCGCCCCCTGCCCCGGCCAAAGCATGACGGCTGGCTGGCGTATGCTATCTCTTTGGGTTGAAAGCATGATGTCGAAGCTTTTTTATTTCCTCTCAGGCGCAGGAGCGTGGGCAAACTGATGGTGATTCGCAGGTCCCTTTCTTTTCTGGTTCTTCTTCTTATCGCGGGGCTCGGTAACCGGGCGCTGGCCCAGTCATTAAAGAACATGGACGGCGCGGTGGCTGTCTTCGGACAATTCTCCGGGACCTCCAATGGCAACGGCGTCAAGGACAGCCCGACCGACTCGCTGGGCACGTTAGCAACTTTCCGCCAGTCTTTCCATCCCTGGTTGGGCTACGAGGTCAATTACAGCTATACCCGCTTTAGCGAGAGATACAACACGATCCCGTTCGGGGTGCAGAACAACCTGAACGAGGTCACCGTTGCGTATCTGGTGCAAGGGCCGACATTGCCCTTTCTGGGCCTTCAGCCCTTTGGCGCCATCGGCTTCGGCGCCCTCATCTTTCTACCCACCACCGTAGGCGGCCAAAAATACCCCCAGCAGAACCGCATACCGATCCTCTATGAGGTCGGTGTCAACTATCCGCTCATCACCTCCCACTTCGGGCTCCGGCTGCAGTATCGGGGTCTGAGCTACAAGACGCCGGACTACAACGCGACGCTACTGACTACGGGCGCCAGGCGAACGACTTCTGAACCAAGCGTGGGCGCCTACCTGCGGTTCTGAGCTTCGAGCAGGAGAAGCAATGATCATGGGTCGAACGATGCTGCCGGCCAGGACGCTGTTCCTGGCCTTGACCGCCGTCTTGTGCGTGCAACCCTTGGCGGCAAAATCGGACCACCAACAGTGGGTCGGCACCTGGGCCTCTGCTCCTCTCCTGGATGCTCATGCCAAGCCTGCAGACCAGCTCCTCACCCCAGGTACAACCGGGGTCACGCTGCGCGAAGTGGTCCACGTGAGTATCGGTGGAGAGACGCTGCGGGTCCGCTTTTCCAATCTCTACGGCACTGATCCTTTGATGATTGGCGCGGCGCAGATAGCGCAGACCCTCAAGGGCGCCGCGGTCGTCGCTGGCTCCGGTAAGCCGCTGACCTTTCACGGGCAGACTTCGGTTTCTATACCCGCCGGGGCCCTGGTTGTCAGCGATGGCATCCCGTTCAAGTTTGCGCCCCTTTCCGACTTGACCGTCAGCTTCTATCTGCCCCACCCATCGGGCCCGATTACCGAACATCAACTCGGCAATGCCACCAGCTATCACGCGCCCGGCAATGCAGTCGCCAACGACACCCTGGAAACGCCAACCACGCTGACCAGCTGGGAATACCTCAACGGAATCGACACCCTCGCTTCCGGCGATGCGGCAGCCGTAATTACCATCGGTGATTCGATTACGGATGGTGCCAAATCGACCATCGATACCAACCAGCGATGGCCCGATGAACTGGCGCGGCGCTTGCAGGCGGACCCGAAGTATCGCCATCTTTCAGTATTGAATGAAGCCATCAGCGGCAACAAAATATTGCTCGATGGAGCCGGTCCCAATGCGCTGGCGCGCTTTGATCGCGATGTGATCGCCCAAAGCGGAGCGAAATATCTGCTCATCCTCGAAGGCATCAACGACATTGGCCGCCTGCACACCTTTCCCGATAGCGTCACGGCCGCCGATCTCATCTTTGCTCTGGACCAGATGATCCTGCGTGCCCATGCCCACGGAATCGCAGTCATCGGCTGCACCCTCACGCCGTACCATGGCGCCGGCTACTACACCGAGAACGGCGAAACCATCCGCAAGGCTGTGAATGACTGGATTCGCAACAGCGGCTCTTTCGATGGCGTCGTCGACTTCGAGGCCGCAGTCCGGGATCCGAACCATCCCGACACCTACCTACCTGCCGACGACCCTGGTGATCACCTCCATCCCAACGATGCAGGCTACAAAGCGATGGGAGACGCCATCGACCTGAAGCTTTTCACGCTGAAGCCAAAGCAGCCCTGACGTCCTGAATCCTCGCCGTTGCCGCGCTCATCCAAAAGAAAAACAGTTGTGGAGAGCAAAGGATATGGCGGCTTTTTGTGCATGCTGTGGGGCAGAGATTAAATTGAAAGCCGAAGCATGTCCTGTGTGTGGGACCCCACGTCACGGCATGTTGCCGCCAGCTCTACAACCTGAGCTCGACACGGGTCAGGACACATCCCAGGAAGGCATTGGGATCACTCGTAAGCCGCGTAGGCCGCGCCTCTAAGCCAAGGGGCTATCGAACTCACGAAAATCCCCGAGCATTTGAAAATCTTGCGCTCTTGTTAAGGTCCAAAATAGCCTTTTCAATGCGCCCGATTTGTAGCGCACTCGCTGAGACCAATCAGCTCTCTCGGCATATCGCGATCAGTCCCGGAGGGACGGCTGAGAGTAGCCCAGGACGTAGTCCTGGGTACACATTTCCACCGAGACCAGTCCCGCAGGGACGGCTGAGAATGTCCCAGGACGTGAGTCCTGGGTGAACTGGACCACACGTGAATGCTATTGCCAATCATCCAAGGCCAACCGCCGATTGCATACAATCTACTGACTATCTGTAAACCAAACGAGGATCCTCTAAGCTGAGAGTCCTGGCTAGAATTTGCCAGGGACTGCTGACAATAACCCAGTGCTGGCAAGCTCCAGACGCACCCCAGTCGTCAGCCAAGCAAGTGGGCCACTCGCCCCGTGCTGGCGTGCGCCCACGGAGTGTTGGCTGCCCAACCCAGCAGCAGCACAAGCGCGCCGCATCCGCTCATGATCCACCAAATGGGATGGGTAGCCTGCGTAAAATCCAACCCCTTCGCGTGGCTAGCCGCGACGACAGTGCCGGCTACCGCCACGCCCAATGCTGCTCCCACCTGGCGGCCGGTGGATGCGATGGCTGCGGCCACCCCGGCCTGTGACAACGGCATGCCCGCAACCGCGTTGTTGGTGATCGCCGGATTAACCATGCCCAGGCCAAGTCCAAACAACGCATAAGCCAGCAACAACAGGGGAACGGGAGTACCGGTACTCAGCCCGGTGAGCATCAACGTGCTCAGCAGGAAGGCCCCACCCGCGGCCAGCAACGAAGGACGTGTACCATAACGGCCCACCAACCGGCCGGAAAGCGGTGCGCTTACCATCATCATGATGGCCAGGGGCAGCGTACACACGCCAGTATGGAAAGCTGAGAACCCCCGCGCCTGTTGCAGGTACAACGCATTCAAAAAAAGAAAACCGGCAAAGGATGCGAAGGCGCACAGCGCCAGCAGGGTTGCACTACTGAACTGGATACTGTGAAAGAAACGCAAGTCCACCAGCGGATCTTTGCGCCGCGGCTCGTAGAACAAGAAGAGCCCCAGCGCGGCGCCTGCGGTAACAAACAAGCCCACGATCGTCCCGGATGTCCAGCCGGTGTGCGGACCCTCAATGACCGCCGTTGTCGACGATGCCAGGCTGATAAACACCAGCAGTTGTCCAACCGGATCAAATGCTCGTGCGCGGCGCTTTCGACTCGGGAACGAACCTGGCGGCCAGCGCCACGGCCGTGATGCCAATCGGCAGGTTGATCCAGAAGATGGACCGCCAGCCCACGGCCTGGGTCAACGCGCCGCCAATCAGCGGGCCAATGGCCAGCGAAATGCCGGCTACCGCTCCCCAAATACCGACAGCATGTGCCCGCGCTTTTGGCTCCCGGAATGCGTTTGCAATGATGGACAGGGCTACTGGATTCAGCATGGACGCGCCCAGACCTTGAAGTGCGCGAAAACCGATCAGTTGCCCAATGCTAGGCGCCATACTGCACAGCAGCGATCCCGCGGTGAACAGAACCAGGCCAATTTGAAAAACACGCCGCCGGCCGAAACGGTCTGACAGCGACCCCGACAGCATCAGCAGGCTGGCGACCACCAGCGTATACGCGTCGAGGATCCATTGCAGCCCGGAAAGGGTGGTCCGGAGATCCTGTTGGATCGCCGGCAACGCGACGTTCACAATGGTAACGTCCATGCCAACGATCAGCAGGCTCATGCAGCATATGCCCAGGATCAGGTTAGGGTGGCTCAACCCGCGTGCACGCCCGGGTTCTGTTACCGCAGATGTGCTGGTCGGTGTCTTCGCTTTCGGCAATGTGCCTCCAGCATACAGATGCGTTCACTGCCGGGAAAACTTCAGAAAAAGCGGATCGCGGCCCAATCAAGAACGGACAATCCCCCGTCCGTGTCACACCGGTCAACGACCGGTGTACAAAATCAACGCAAACCCCACAGACTTAGGTACCGCGGCGTCGAAGCTCCCGCTAAAAGGTAATGTCGATAGACAACACGTCACATTGACTGTGCTATTTAGGAAGACGATAATCACCACACTCGGCAAAGCTCTGTGCCGCTTTTGGGGGTTCCCTTTTGAAATCTGCCTATGTGAACGGTATTCGTAAGTTGTCCGACTTGAAGCGAGGCCAAATCGTCCGGCTAGCCGGCTCGGGTGCTGCGGTCGTCGAAGAAATTTGGGCCTTGGGAGAAAACTACTACGGTCGCTTCCGTTGTCAGGACGGTCTGGTGGTTCAGCTAACCGAGGCTGAAGAAGCCATGATCGGGACATTGACGAAGGTGAGCGTAGCTCAACCCTTCTAGAAATTTCGCAGTCCATTTTCCTGCTCGCCCATCGCACCGCTCTTAACCAGCGGTGCGTCGCGGCTGGTCGTCCAAACGTCCACCTCTCTCCTGGACTTTAGCGGCAGAATGGCAACACCTATCTCGAAAGTGGCGATTACCTACTAGGGTACTAAAGTGACCATCGTGGGTTACTTTAAACCGGCTATGCTTCGATTCCGGCGGTGACTACGCGATTTTCGGAAGCATCCAAGTCGCCTGGAATTATTTGTTCTCAGGGCCCACTTGAGGTGATGACAAAGGTGTCGTTTTCGTTCCGGTATTGCTTGGTTGCCTCGTTTTTTGTGCTAAGTACCTCGCTTTGTGGTGCACTCGACGGCGCCCGGCCTACCCCCAACTTCGCTCGTCTGAGTCCCGGTCTATTTACGACCTTCCAGGTGCCCGGAGCACTGGGTACCTATCCAATGGGCATCAACGACTCCGAGACCGTCACCGGCTATTACACCGAACCGGCTGGGACCCAGGGTGGTTTTGTTCGCACCGCGGATGGAGCAGTCGAGACATTTCAGGTGCCGGGCAGCATATTGACCGAGCCAGTGGGCATCAACAGCGCCGGCGAGGTGGTCGGATACTACGAGCTCACTGCCGGCGTGCCGCAAGCCTTCACGCGCAGCGCTGACGGCCAGATCACCACCTTCGCAGCCCCTACGGACGCATCCCCCACCAATAAAATTGCTCAACCGGCTGCCATGAACGACGCCGGCGAAATTGTGGGGAACTACCCTGACGTACCCCAGGCCTCACGGGTCTTTGTTCGTGCCGCGACTGGAGCAATCATCACCTTTAGCGTCAGTGACGGAGCCGCCTACTCCACGGTTGCGACTGGCATCAACGCCGGAGGCGCCATCGTCTTTTATGGCAGCAGCTCTTCCATCGATGAAGCCGGAGGCGCCATCTGGTATGGCGAAGGTAATGTCCCCAACCCTCTGTTGAGTTGTGATTGTTCCAGCCTGGCTGTCCCTGGGGCCACTGGAATATTCCCTACAGGCATAAATGCAACAGGGACCGTTGTGGGATGGTTCACCACAGATGCAAATGCGCCCTATTCCCAAGTCACCCCGGACGCACCTCCAAGCGGAGTCTTCCTACGTTCCACCGATGGCCTGATGACGACATTCAGTGCCCCTGGGACCCTGGTGCCCTCGGCCCTCGCCATAAACGTAGCCGGCACGATCCTCGGTAACTACACCCTACCCGCCACGCCCGCGGATTCCCACGGTTTCGTGCGCTCGGAGGAAGGGATCGTTAGTTCATTCGACCCGCCACGCAGTTCGTCAACCACAGCGACCAGTATCAACGACAGCGGCGTTATCGCCGGCTATTACACTGATGAATCCGGCAAGGTCGTATCCGGTTTTCTGCGCCCACCCCTAGAGACCACCATGAGCCGTTCATCCCATCCATGAAGGGTTATGGCTATCAGAATCTGCGTGAGAACAGGGCGCATTGATTTTTCGCGAAGTCTCCGAGTTTTAAACGAAATTGTCATCCCGACCGGAGCGCAGTGCAGTGGAGGGACCTGCTGTTCCCGTCTGCCCATCCGATCCAACAGCCCCTAATAAAAAGACACCACGCTCCACTTGTTCATTAGGAGGAGCCTGTGACTCTATTGATTGCTTCATCGTGAACCACCGCTGGGTGCCCCATTCAAGCCCGGTTTTGGCTTGAGTGGGATACCACGGCACTCACCTAACAATTCTTTCAGCCACTAGCCAATTCCCCATGGATGCACCACGCTCCATTGATCGTGCGAATGAGTTAAGCCTCGTTGCGCCTCCGCTCGTATGCGACAGTGTAAGCAGGTTCAACGAGGGACATCTGGTGAGATTCCGAAACGAGTCGCTGTCGAAGACTGCAACCCTGTCTCTCATTGGCCTGGCGCTGATGCTTCTCCACCCGCTGTCGAACGCCGACCCGCTAGTTCCAATTACCGTTCAGCTGGACTGGCTGGAGAATGCCCAATACGCAGGACTCCTGGTAGCAAAAGAAAAGGGATGGTACGCGGAGCAAGGCCTCGACGTCACCATTGTGCCGATCAATCGAACAACGCTCGACACCGTGGGACCGGTAGTCAAGGGGCGCAACGTAATCGGCTGCGCGGATGGCATGATTCTGCTGCAATCTCGCCGGGACCATCAACCGATCCAGGCATTTGCCGTTACATTACAGGCTTCCCCGTTAGGCATCGTTACTCTTCGCAGCAGCGGCCTCAGCCAGGTCAAGGATCTCGCCGGAAAAACCATCGGTCTCCACGCCTATGACCTTACCCAACTCGACATCATGCTGAAAGCCAATGGCCTTTCTCTGCACCAAGTCAAAACCAAAAACATAGGGGATGACCTCACCTCTTTGCCTGCAGGAAAGATCGACGCCCAGGTCCTCTACCTGGTGGATGAAAAGGTGGCTCTGGAGCAGAAGGGGATTCAGCTCAACGTCTTTCCCGGTTACGCCAACAACTACAGCACCTACTCCCAGGTCTATTTCGCGCGCACTGATTTCCTGCGGGATCACCCCGCAATCCTGGCCAAATTTCTACGTGCCACCAACCGCGGCTGGGTGGAGGCCTTTGCCCATCCAAACCAAACCGCGGCCATGCTCGTCTCCAGGTATCTTCCCGGAAAAGACCTGAATTACCAGGTTCGTTCGCTGATGGAAATGAAGCGCTTTGCTACCATCGAATCACCGCAGCTGGGGCAAATGCGCCTGACGACATGGCAGAAAAGCTGCACCCTGTTTCACCTCAATCCTGCGCTCGCCGGCCAGCTCGCCAATTTCTCAGTCTTGCATGCGCTGTACGGGAAAGAAGGCAGTCCTTGAGCCGAGCGATGAGTCGCCCAGCCTGTAAGGGATAAGGTTTCGCTTTTTGAGACTCTCAATGAAGAAAATCGCCGAACACATGCCGGGATACTCCTACGGAGCGGCCGAGGTCGCCACTTCGCCAGTCTCGACCTTGGATCTGGAAAGTTTGAAAATCAGTGCGGGGTTCACCGAAGAAGACCAGCACTCTCTCCAGTTAGCCGGTGAGGTGCTCACCAACCAGACCAGGCAGATCGTCGAGCACTGGCGCAGCCGCATCATCGCCAACATCCCGAACCTCGCCAGACATTCCCGAACGCCCCAGGGAGATCCGATCCCCCAATACCTGGCGGCGAGCAATCTTCGCTTCGAGCAATGGATCCTGGATACCTGTCTGCGGCCCTACGATCAGGATTGGATTAACTACCAGCAGGAGATAGCACTGCGCCATACCAGCGCGAAAAAGAACCAGGTCGACGGAGTCCAATCGACACCGTATGTACCGCTGCGCGACATCATCGCGTTTACGGCGGTCATGAACGAGACCATCAAGCCCTATCTCGCGGCCAAAGGAAATTCCGCCGAAGAGGTCGACAAGATGCATCGGGCATGGTGTAAATCAATTCAAATGCAACTGGCGCTCTGGGTCGGCGCTTACACTGACAGCGGGCAGCCTGAAGAATGGTGACTGCTCCAATCGCCTCCACCAGGAAAAACTTGAACAACACGCTCGGAATCCCGCTCATCCCGTTGACGCAAGACACCTGGCTCGCAGCCTGGCCCACCCGCGTGAAGGATTTTGCGGCTTTTGTTGCGGCGACCCGATACGACGCCTCGGGAAACATGCTGACGCTTGGTAAGGATGACTACGATTGGCTTCCCCATGGGCACACCTGGAAATCGCCGGGTTTTGCCCAGGCAGAAGATCATCCCGTGGTCGGCGTCAGCTATATCGACGCCCTCCAGTTTTGCGCCTGGCTCACTGCTCAGGAGCGTGCTTTGAAAAAGATCGACGATCGGCAAACCTACGCTCTCCCCACCGATCTTGAGTGGAGCCTGGCCGTCGGATTGGGTGAGGAAGAGGGCAGCTCTCCCGAGGCACGGCTCTACCACAGCGCCGGGACGTATCCGTGGGGACCGGGCTGGCCACCACCCGAGAACTTCGGCAACTATGCCGGCGCTGAGTCCCGCATCGATATGCCTTCCTGGTGGGGTGTCGTCCCCGGCGGCTACGTAGATCCGTTCCCCCGCACCTCTCCTGTCGCCAGCTTCGCCCCCAATGCACTCGGATTCTATGACC
The DNA here is from genome assembly GCA_963721125.1 of uncultured Acidobacteriaceae bacterium. Taxonomy (GTDB): domain Bacteria; phylum Acidobacteriota; class Terriglobia; order Terriglobales; family Acidobacteriaceae; genus PALSA-350. The sequence goes on from CAVRHZ010000004.1 coordinate 543,998, forward strand.
TCTCCGGCAATGTCTGGGAATGGTGTGCGGACGCCTACTGCCCCGGAAGCTTGGCCAGGATTATCCGCGGCGGCTCCTGGGGTAGTGACCGGCCCGCCTACCTGCAATCGGCCAATCGAAACCCGAAATTTCCCGATAGCCGCAACGACGAGACTGGCTTTCGCCTCGCCCTGCGCTCCGCTTGCTCCCCATAAAATGGCATGACCACAAACGCCGTGAATAAAGCATCCGCCGCTCCGCCGGCCCTTCTCAAGGGAAGCACCCTGCGGCCGAACTATCTCTCGGCGTTGGAGAATGTGGCGCAAGCCGTGGGCACGATGGGCCCCGCCGCGACTCTCGGAACCGTGATCCCTCTGCTGATCGCGAAAACCGGAAACGGCACCTGGCTTCTGTTTCTGGGAATCCTCGGCATTTTTTTCCTCATTTCCATCAACATCAATGTCTTTGCTTCCAGGTTCGCCTCCGCAGGTGGGCTCAGTAGCTTTGCCGAGCAAGGGCTTGGCCGCTGGCCCGGCATTCTCACCGGATGGTCCTACGTCGTGGCCATGACATTTATCGTGACCAGCTCGGTGGTGGCCAGCGCCTACTATCTGGGCATGGTCATGGCTCACTTCATCCATCGGCCTGCCGGCAAAGCAGCTTCCATCCTGCTTACCCTGCTGGTGCTGCTACTCGCCTGGCTGCCGGCTTATCGGGATATCAAGCTTTCCACCAAGGTCATGCTCGGCGCCGAGGCCATCTCGGTCGGCGTGATTCTATTGATCCTTGGTGTGGCTATGTGGCGCAATGGCCATGCCATCGATCGGGCACAACTGCATCTGGCAGGTGCCGGCTATCCTCAATTCAAGCTGGGCCTGGTGCTGGCTTTCATGATGCTGGCAGGTTTCGAAAGCTCGACCACCTTGGCCGAGGAGGCCCAATCTGCCAGGCGCACCCTTCCACGCGTCATGATCTTCTGTCTGTTGCTATTGGGCATGCTCTTCATGGCCGGCATCTACTCCATCACCGCGCTCTCGCATCATGGAAATCTTGGTCTCGATCAAACCAATGCCCCACTCGATCTCATTGCCCGTTCCATCGATCTGCCAGCGCTGGGCTGGATTAGTTCTCTCGGTGTGGCACTCAGCTGCTTCGGCTGTGCCTTGGGAGGCTTGAACGCCGGCGCGAGAGTTATCTTCTCCATGGCACGGGAGCGCTTATTCGCCCCCTTTTTTGCAAAAGTTCATCCCCGCAACGGCACTCCATCCCGCGCGCTTTTGGTGATTGGATTGGTAGCCCTGGCCGTCCCGATTCTTCTCATCACCAACGGCGTAGCCATGGCCAGGGCGATGGACTATCTAATGCAGATCGCCTCGTTCGGATTTTTGGGAGGGTATCTTTCCGTCTGCGTTGCTGCGCCCTTTTATCTCGCGCGCCATCATCCCTTGACGGTGACACAATTCCTGGTTGCCGCCATCACGCTTCTGGTCATTGGGGCAGTTCTGTTCTTGAGCCTGGTCCCGATTCCCGATGCGCCCTGGCGCTACCTTCCCTATTGTTTTGCCATGCTGCTTCTGATGGGGACGCTCAGTACCGTCTATTTTCGTAGCAAAATCACCCCCCGGCTCCCCTGACCCTGGGAGTTGTATAAAGGAGCAGGCGTACTTACATCCATGATCATTTCCCGAAGGCAATTCTCCTTAGGCTCTCTTGCGCTCCTGGCAATATCCTCCCGCGATGCGCACGCCGCGCCTTCGCCCGCGCGGGTACTTATCGTGGATGGCATCAACAATCATGATTGGGCAACGGCGACGCATGCCATCACTGAAATCTTGACCGCGACCACCTTGTTTTCAGTCGAGGTATCCACCACTCCGCCGCGCGGGGCTGCGCCGGATGCATGGAACTCCTGGACGCCCGATTTCTCTCGCTATGACGTGGTCATCAATAACTTCAATGGCGGTCATCTGGCAGATGGAATCGTTTGGCCTCTCAGCGTTCAGAAATCGCTCGAAGAGTTTGTGCAGGGCGGGGGCGGCCTGGTCGTCTACCACGCAGCCAACAACGCGTTTCTAAATTGGCCGGCCTACAACGAAATGATCGGGCTGGGTTGGCGGTCGCCATCCTTTGGCCCCGGACTAGCCGTATCCGATGACGGCAAAATCCTGGTCATTCCCAAGGGAACAGGCTTGGAACCAGGGCATCCTCCCCGGCTGGACTTTCAAATCCACGTGCGCGACACCCACCATCCCATCACCGCGGGGATGCCCAGGGTGTGGATGCATCCTTCGGAGCAGCTCACCCACGGTCAACATGGTCCTGCGGAAGGCTTGACGATTCTTACCTACGCTCACTCTCCGGTGTCCAACCAGAACGAGCCCATGGACTGGGTCCGGAACTACGGAAAGGGCCGTGTCTACACCACCATGCTTGGCCATACCTGGGCCGGGGAGCCAAATCCAAATCTTGAATGCGTGGGCTTTCAAACCCTCCTGGCCCGCGGAGTCCAATGGGCTGCAACCGGAACTGTGACGATTCCCATACCGTCAAATTTTCCCGGCCCGGACAAGGTATCCCTCCGCAAGCTGACCTGAAAGCATGTTGACTTGAGTGGTCGGAGTCCGATATAGTCGGATTTCGACATGAAACCCGAGACCGCCAAAAACGCTCCCTTATCCGCCGCAACCCTCCATATCCTCCTGGCCCTGGCCGGTGGCAATTTGCATGGCTACGGAATCATCAAGGAAGTCGTACGCAATTCGGACGGTCACTACAGGATGGGGCCAGGTACGCTGTACGACAACCTGAAGAAGCTGATGGACGCCGGTTTGGTCTCTGATGTCCCGCCCTCTTCCTCATCGAAGCGCAAGTCTGCCTCTACGAAGGAAGATGATCGTCGTTTCTATACCCTCACGAAGGAAGGACGAGACGTTCTGGCCGCGGAGGTGGATCGCTTGCAAATCGTCGTAAGCCAAGCCAGGTTGCGTCTTCGGGAAGCGAGGTAGGAAGAGCATGAACAGAAAAGTTTCTCGTTTTGCATATCGTCTGCTGCTGCGCCTTCACCCCGCTGGGTTTCAAGACGAATTCGGCGCCGAGATGTTATGGATCTTCGACCAGGAACACCACCAGGGCAGGGGCGCCCACGTGTTACTCGATGGCGCCCTCTCTCTGCTGCGCCAGCGTTGCAGGATCGACCACGATCATGGTCAATTATCCATCGCTTCCGGAACCATCATCACCACGCCGGGCATCGGTCCCCTTCGCCTGCTGCAGGGCGGAATCACGTTCTCATTGATTCTCATCAGTCTCTTGCAATTCTTAGGTCACCGTAACCCGTGGACCGTCACGGTACGTTGGTCAGACCGGGTGCCTTGTTATACGGTCACGCTTCAAGCGCCGTCCCACGCCGAGATTGTCCTTGGAGCGATGCCGTAGCGTGTTTCTGGTGGGAGGAGCGCTTTAGCGCTCCGTGAAGAGTCTCGCGCCTTAGCGCTGGCAATAAACTACCTGAAGGTTGGTTTCGGCGGTGTGCACACTGATTCAAACCACCGGCTGATGTACACCTGGGCGTGAGCTTCACCGCAGTAGTGCCGGGCGTCTGCCGCGTTGGCGGTTGCCGTGTCCCATCGGTGCACAGTTAGTTCTGACTCGCCGCATCGAATCACGAACCAGTGCGTGGGGTTACTGGTCACGATTCCACACACTTCACACCTGAATTCCTGGGTCGTTGCCATCCATTCCTCTCCTCATTCTGCGCGTCGGCTTAACCTCCACAATTGAAACACAACTCCGGGGTTGCTCAAAGATTCGATGGATGTCATCCTCAGACATGAAACGAGACAGATTATTTGGCCTGGTTCCGGGATGGGTCCTGGCCTGTTGTGTATTGGCCACAGCGCAGGAAATAGGACCTTGGCGTCCCGCGAACTCGCCGGCCGAGTCCATCACCGGCGACGTGGCATTTTCTGCTACCAGGCTGGCGATCGACTTTTCCAGTTTCCCCATCGCTCGCATTCGTGATCTTGAGCCGGGTGAGGTAAGCTCTGTCTTCGATGTAGACAGCAGTACCGGTGCGCGCGGCAGTCTCTATCGGCTGAGCATTCCGGCCTCAAAAAAATTCCTGCACAAGACTGCTATCTGTGGCTCAGAGGACACTCAGTGGGTAGCCGCATTCGTGGCCGGGCGCAATCTGCACCTCGCATTCTTCTCCGGAGAAAAAATGCCGGTGTTTAAGCCCGAGGTGATCGCCAACTCAACCGATCTATGCGGCACATTTCTCTACGCCCGATGAGCCAGCGTCAAAAAAGATTGGACGAAAACTCGACGCTAATTTGACACTTGGAGCCATGGCGCGGATGTAGCGTGTTCCTCAAGAGGACAACGCCATGCGATTGAATCTCAGGACCTTAATTCTTTCATCCGCAGCCCTTTGCTCCACCGCAGCCTTCGCAGCCAACGAGGTACGGGTCAATGTGCCCTTTAGCTTCGTGTGCAAAGACCATACCTATCAGGCAGGCGCGTATAAAGTCGAGATCGAACCAGAAAGATCTCTCCTGACATTGATAAAAGTTGAGGACCCAGCCCAGTCGGGGATGTGGCTCGTCGGACCTGCCGACAGTGAGGGTCGTCCTCCCAAGGTGCGTCTGACCTTTGACGGGATAGGACAGAACATGTTTCTGCGATCGATCCAGTATGGCACGCTCACGACTCGGAACCTCGACGAGCAATCGAAGCACAAGGTGGGGGAGATCAGGATCGTTGGCGAATAGGGTCAGCGCGGAAGTTCAACGTTGAACGCTCTGTGATGATTCTTCGCCACGTCCGGTCTTTCCGGGTTAAGCCCCCATCGATTGGGGGCTTAACCCGTTTACAACGATTCTGTAGAGTCAGGAGGAGTTCAGCTTTGAATCATCAGACAGACACCAATGCCGATTCGAGGCGAATTCTGGAATTGGAGATTCAAAACGCACGCTTGCAGCAGTTGGTCGCAGAGCTGTTGATGGAGAATCAGCAATTAAGACTGAAGCGCCAATTACTCGCAAAATAACCGTACTGCACTAGAAAAACAATGTATGGCGAACAAGTGTGTGAGGTCTCAGCGCGAAGCCGCCGTCAAGGACTCCATCCCTGCGAGTTGTTTGCGAATCTTGCTCTCCGCTGCCGCGCGGTCGCGCTCGCTTAAATTTTCCAGCAGACGCAGCGCATCTTTCATCAGCTTCACGCTCTCATCGCACGCACCCCGTCGCTGCGCGTTCTCTGCCGCGGCGCATAGCGCCTGCGCCGCGCGCACCCACTCCGCCGCCCCCTCGAAGTGCATGGCCAGTTCGTGAGACACATCCGCTTCGCGCCCGGCGAACAGCTTCTCCAATTTTTCCGCCACCCGCAGATGCCGCTTCGCGCGACGGGCCGGAGACTGCCTGCCCCGAAGCACTTCGCGATACAACCCATGCGCAAACACGTAGAACGCCGACCGCGTCCCGTCCGGCAGCTCGTCATGTCCCGCCGCATGCAGAAAGTGCATCCGGCGCGTTAGCTTCTCGTATTGCTCCTCAATCTCCTCCAGGTCGCCGGCCAGCGCCGCCGCCGCCGCCCATGCTGGGAAAACCACGCCAATCAGGCTCGCCGCTTCGAGCAGCCGCTGGTCCTCCGCGTCCAGTCCTTCGATCTGCATCTCGATCATCTCGGAAAGAACTCTCGGAACACCCATTTCGATCTCTGCGAGTTCCGATTGCAATTGCCAGCAGCCGGCTTCTTGCCGAATACAACCCTGCGCGATCAGGTGCTCGAGCATCGCAATCATGAACAGGGGATTGCCTTCCGAATGCTGATGCACAAAGCTCGGCAGACCGTTCGGTAGCGTCGCCTGCTTCAATTCCCGGGCCAGGTACTCGCTTACGGCGGCTTTGTCGAGCGGGCGCAGCCGCGCCTCCGTGCACAGCTTATGCGTGTCTAAATCCTGCTTCAATCGCTTCACTGGATGTTGCCCGGTGTTCACATCCGCCGGCCGGTAGGACGAGAGCAAGAACAATCTCGCAGCGCTCCGGCGTCGCGCCAGCGCCGAAATCAGATCCAGGGTCGAGAGGTCCGCCCAGTGCAGATCCTCGAAGACCAGAACCACTGTCTTCTCCCCCGACATGGCCTCGATGGCATCACATACTTCCTTCAATATGCGCTCGACTTTTATCGGACTGGCCGCGGCCGGCGAGTCATCGGCATGCGGCAGAGACGCAAGCTGCGCATACCAGCTCGGCGCTTTCTGCTGCAAAACGCGCAAATTCTTCTCTCCCCCGTTCTGCCTGCAGAGTTGGCCCAGGGCTTCCATCACCGGGTAGTATGCTTCCTTGCCCCCAAAACCTTCCGCGCTTTGGCCGCGCGCGATATCTATCTGGTTTTCGTTGCACACTTCCTTGCAGAATGCGTCGATGAGCGCGGTCTTTCCAATGCCCGCCTCCCCGGTAATGAAGAGCACCTGCCGTTCGCCCTGCTTGACCTGCCGCAGTAAAGCGTTCATCTTGTTGAACTCGTCCCTGCGCCCTACGATGCCGGCAGGCCGCGGTACACCAACTTCCGCCGTGTACCTGCCGCCGTCTTCCACCTGTGCCAGGAACCAATAGCCGCGCCTGCGAACGGTTCGGATAAACCGCGGGTTCTCTGCCTCGTCGCCCAGCAGCTTACGCAGCTCCAGCACATAGGTGCGCAACACCTGCGGCTGCACGTACGTCTCCGGCCACAGCTTGGTGAGTAGCTCGTCGTGGGTGACCAGCCTTTGCGGGTTTTCCACCAGGTAGCGCAACACGGCGAACGGCTTCGGCGTCAAGGCCAGCCGCGCCCCGTTCTGCCACAGGCATTCGTTCTGCGTGTCGAGTTGAAAGCAGCCAAATTGCTTCATTGCGTTCCGCGATAGATAGACTGGTTCTCCCGCTCGAAGTCAAACTGCCCAAAGCTCAGACTGAGGCGGCGGGCCACTCGTTTATCTCATTGTCCAGTCTTCTGGTTATCGACTCTGTGGAGATACCCCATTAGGTAGAGAATAAGCAGCTAACGTGGGCGGCGATGTCACAACAACGCAACAGATTGCAAAAAATTGTGAACTGGCACTCTCTTGCCACGTCGCGGCCCAGCGCTCTTGGGGCATTGGTAAATAACAACCAAATCCCGCGAAACTTGGCTTTGCGGTCAGCAGCCCGCACCTGCATTTGTATGTCATTGATTGTAAAAGGGTAACCGGTCCGTTCCGGGTAATGCGGTAAGCCCTAGTCCGTATCTGAAGCGAGTTCGAGAAGCTCCGCCGGAGCATTGGGAAATCTTATTGCAGGGAACGCTGCATGAGCAACAACTGCAGCCACTCTCCAAATTTCCGGCCTGCTTCGGGCAGCAATCCGACTTGCTGAAATCCAAGCGACGCGTGCAGAGCGACCGAGGGAACATTCACTCCACAGATGCAGGCAACCATCGAGTGACAGCCTTTCGCCCTGCATTCCGAGATGAGTTCGGCCAGCAGCATCCTGCCCACGCCGTGGCCAATACAATCTGCGCGCACGTAGATGGAGTCTTCGACCGTATACCGATAACCCTCGCGAGGGCGGAATTGCGAGGCGTAACAAAAGCCCACGACATAACCCTCAAGCTCTGCGACGAGATACGGCAAATCGCGCTCCAGAACGGCCCGCCGTCTGCGCATCATCTCGGCCTCATCTGGCGGTGAGATCTCGAAGGTCGCCGTGCTCGTGGCCACGAACCTGGCATAAATTGAGGTGATAGCAGGTATGTCTGCAAGCGTGGACGGACGAACCAGGCACTCCGGAACGGGAGTGTCGTCTACCTGAGTGGTGGCGCTATGGTTAGCTCCCTTTTGCCCTGGATCAGAAAAAACCGTTTCATGAATTGGATCGCGTGTTCCCACGTTGTTTAGCTGAACCCGGTACTCACTCCTCCCTGTAGTACACGCTCAAGGGCATAAGAAAGGGATAAGATTTCTGCTTTTATTTCAGCTAGGTGGGCAAAACTGGCCTCACGCCGCAGGCTGCGAAAGTGGCCCAGGTCTCGCATCTAAGACCTGGGCGTTCTCTCGGGCGTCAGTTCGTCACTTCTTGAGCTCGACGGTCACAGCTTCGTAAGGCTGGTCGCTCAGGTTCTCCTCCGAGTGCTCGACGGGCGTGCCCCAGGCGACGTCACCGGCTTTGTGTTCCACAGTAGCGACCTTGCCGGTAGAGTCTTTGGTGCGAAAATTCTCGTCGGTGAGGAAGACGGTGACGCGATCCGTTGAATGCGCGTGCATGGGAACCACTCCGTGCGCCGGGATCTTGACCCGCAGAACCCGCACCTGTGGGTTCTCAAACTCCAGCTTGTAATCGCGGGGATCGACTTTGAGAGGATCGAGTTTTTCCGTCATCGCCTTGTCACTCCCCTTGGTCTTCAATTCGATCTCGATGATATTGAAATCATGGTCCATCACCTCCCCTAAGTGCATCCCCGTTGGAGGGCTCCAGACCACCTGACCCGCCTTAAAATCGAACACCGCCGGTTTCCGCCCGTCCTGATATTCGAATCGTTGCTTTCCGGACTGAAGGTAGATCATCACCCGGTTCATATCGTGCTGGTGGAATTTCCCCGCCACCTGATATTTCTCGAGCGCACGGACAACCTTGACCTCATTGTTCTCCAACAACGGTGCCGAAGGAGCCGTCGGGATAGAGGCCAAAACTGCGCCCAGTAGCAGCAGTGCGGGAGTGAGCGTCATTTGCATGAGCCGGAGCATAGCTCATCGTCTGCGCAGAGTGAAAGTGAAAATCCTCCTCCGCTCCAAAATTGCCCTAAAAAAGTAGACTTCCGATTTCAGTTAGGCGTATCTTTCGGACGAAAGCCTAACTCTTTTGAGCGCAAGGAGTCGCCAATGAAAGTTCTGTCTGCTCTGACCCGCCGTACCCTGCCTGCAGTGGTCGTTGCCCTCACCTTCAGTCTGGCCGCGCCAGCCCTGGTTGCCCAGAGCCCATCCCCTACCTGGTCACAAGACGACACACTACGCATAGCCAAAGAGGTGCAGAAGCGCCTGGGCTCGCTCACTAACTACGGTGTTTTCGACTGGATCACCTTCGGCTTCCATGGCAAAACCGTCGTCCTCAAAGGCTACGCCTCTCGTCCGACTCTCAAGAGCAGTGCGGCCAACGTGCTCAAGGGCATACCAGGAATCGAATCGGTCGACAACCAGATCGAAGTGCTCCCGCTTTCCAATAACGACGATCGTATCCGCGCTGCCGTCTACAACCGCATCTACACCCAACCCAGCCTGCGGAAATACAACGCCAATCAGGGCACTGTCGCGCAGGCGCTTGGGCCTGGTGGTCGCAGCGTCGCCATGATGGCTGGTGGCATCACAAATGATCCGCCGCGAGGCTTCCATGCCATCCACATCATCGTGAAAAACGGAAACGTTACCCTCTACGGGGTAGTCAACAACTCGAGTGATGAGGCCATCGCCGGCATGATGGCCAACTCTACTCCCGGAGTCTTCAGCGTCGACAACGACCTCATCGTGCAAGGTGCCCCCAAATCCGAATAGACCGCTCAGGGAGGATCGCCTCACACTGGTCTTCGAACGTCCCGGTAGTCACCGCTGATGCTTTGTATCAGGGCACGACTTCAGTTGGGCCGTAAAGGAGCCCAACATATCGAGTGTCTGCGTGAGGACTAGCCTCTCAAGATTGAGTCCCGTAGGGAAGGCTGATACTAGCCCAGGACGTCAGTCCTGGGTTAGCAATCGGCCAACGAGCAGTCCCGCAGGGACGGCTGAAAATGCCCCAGGATGCAATCCTGGGGAACCTCCACCTCTGAAACCGGAACTCCCGACCTCTGCCCCAAGCTGGGTTTCGCTATGCCGGTCCCAGCGCTCGCTTGTCCCGGGACATGCCGTTTACTTTGATCGACAGAAAAACACTTCACTTGACATCCAAGTGAAATACCGTCATCCTGTCTCTAAGCGAGACCACTTGGATGCCAAGTAAAGAAAAAGAATCGATCCAACTACTTCAGGGCACGCTTGATCTCATCGTCCTGCGGACCCTGGCCACCATGGGTTCTCAGCACGCCTATCAAATTGCCACGCGTCTCCAGCAAATCTCCGATAGTCTTCTCAATCTCAACCAGGGAACCCTCTATCCGGCATTAGTCCGGTTGGAGCAGTACGGTTGGATCAAGGGAACCTGGGGCAAGACCGAAAACAATCGCGAAGCAAAATTCTACGAAATCACCAAAGCCGGACAAAAAGCCCTGGGCGCCGAAACCCAGAAGTGGAGAACCATGGCGGCCCTGGTGGAGCGGCTCTTGCTCGAGGAGTCATAGCCATGAAGCAACTCAGACGTTTCTTCCTGAGGCTTTCCCGGCTCTTTACCAATTCGCGGGAAGAAGCAGAACTCGCCAGAGAAATCGCCGCGCATCTCGCGTTATTAGAGGACGACTATCTCCGCCAGCGGCATGGCTCCCGAGGAAGCGCGACAAGCTGCCAGGCGCGCCTACGGAGGCGTCGAGCAGGCCAAGCAAATGCACCGCAACGAGCGCTCCTATCAAGGGCTGGCGCAGACCTTGCAAGACACGCGCTACACCCTCCGCCAACTGCGTAACTCGCCCGGGTTCACCCTCACCGCCATCCTGATGCTCGCCCTGGGCATCGGAGCCACCACCGCCATCTTTTCCATCGTCGCCGGTGTCCTCCTTCGCCCGCTGCCTTTCCCCGACCCGGAGCGCCTGGTCATCCTGGGAGACACCCTCGAGGGCTCCAACGATATGAGCGCCCGGCCCAGAGCCGCCGCTGCGGACGTTCGCAACTACATGCGCGACACCCACAGCTTTACCCACCTCGGTGGCTATCGGCTAAAACGCTATGATCTGACCACCACCGGCGTCCCCGAAGCAGTCTTTGGCGTTCGCATGAGCGGCGACGTCTTTCCCGCGCTGCAGGTCGCGCCGCTCCTCGGCCGCACCTTCACCCAGGCCGAGGACGAGCAACAGCAACCAGTCGTCGTGCTCAGTTACAGCTTGTGGCAGAGCCATTACCAGGGCAGGGCCAACATCCTGGGAACCACCATCCTTCTCGATCGAAAGCCCTACGTAGTGATCGGCGTCATGCCGCGCAATTTTGAATTCCCACTCTTGCCCGGGCACCTGGACGCCAGCCAGTTATGGGTTCCCCTGCGCTTGCAGCCGGAAGAATTCCTGGCCGGCCAGGCCGCCTCGTGGACCTTCCGCATGGTGGGCCGCCTGAAGCCCGGCATCACGCCCCAGCAGGCGCAGAGCGACGCCGAGCGGGTAGCCCAGGCAACCGTGCGCGACTACCCGGCCTTCATGCGCAGCCTCCGCATTCATGCAGCCGTCAGACCGCTCCACGAGGACACGGTTCAGGAAGCGCGTCCCATGGTACGCACCTTATTCTTTGCCGTGGTCGTCATCCTGCTCATCGCCTGCGCCAACCTGGCCGGCCTCCTGCTGGTGCGCTCCATCCGCAGGCGCAGGGAAATCGCCGTCCGCCTCGCCCTCGGCGCGCGCGCCGCAACCTTACTCCGCCAGGCCATCGTAGAAAGCATGGTGCTCTCGCTCGCCGGCGGTCTCGTGGGGTTAGCATTAGCGGCAGCCGCGCTACGCATGGGCATAAGCCTGTTGCCGGAAACACTCCCACGCATTCATGAGATTGGTCTCAACTGGCCGGTGATGGCTTTCGCCCTGGCGCTCGCGTTGCTCACCGGCCTGCTCTGCGGACTGGCCCCTGCCTTCGCCGCCATCCACACCAGCGTCAATGGAACCCTGAAAGAAACCGGCCGCACCGGCACCACCGGCAGCGGTCACGCCCGCCTGCGTTCCGTGCTGGTCGCCGCGGAGATCGCCATCGCTCTCGTGCTGCTCACCGCCTCGGGCTTGTTGCTGCGCAGCTTTCGAAAAGATGCGCGCGGTGGATGTAGGTTTCCGCCCCGACCACACCCTCACCGCGTTCTACGGTCTGCCCGAGATATCAGTATGCGACCCAGGCAAGCATCGACACATTCGATGAGCAAGTGCTGCGCGCACTCCGCCAGTTGCCGGGGGTAGAAGCCGTTGGCATCACCACGGTCCTGCCTTCCACCGGCGACTGGGAAGGCCCCGCGATCACCATCGAAGGCTACGTCCCACCCAAGGGAGCGGGGCTGAACATGGCCATGGAGTCGCTATTGCGCGGCGATCCCATCCAGGCGCTGGGCATCCGCTTGCTGCGCGGGCGAACCTTCACCGAGGCGGATAACGCCGGCTCCCAATTAGTGGCCCTGGTGAACAGCAGCTTGGCCCAGCGCTACTGGCCCGGCCAGGACCCCATCGGCAAGAGATTTCGCCGCGGTATGCAGGAGACCAGGACTCCCTGGATGACCGTGGTCGGCGTGGTGGATAGCATCAAAATGGGATCTCCGGATGAAAAAACACCCGACCAGTTCTATCAGCCGGTCGACCAGACCTCCATCTCCGAAGGAGATTTCGCCAGCGCCGGAGAAGTGAACGCCAACTACGGTTACATCGTGTTCCGCACCCACGCCGAACCCGAGCAGATGGAGAATGCGCTACGCGCAACCGTGCACGGGATCGACCCGCAGTTGCCGCTCTATCACATTCAATCCATGGAACACGCCATCGCCGGCAGCGAGGCGCCGCGCCGTTTCAACACCGTACTGATCTCGTGCTTTGCCTTGGTCGCTGTCTTGCTGAGTGTGCTCGGCATCTACAGCATCATTGCCTTCTCCGTCGCCTTGCGCGAACAGGAAATGGCTCTTCGCATGGCGCTGGGCTGTCAGCGATCGGGTGTGGTCGCGATCATCCTCGCCTCCGGCGTAAAACTTGCGGCAGTCGGTTGTGTCTTCGGCTTGCTTGGAGCGCTGGCCGCATCCCGCCTATTACGTTCTTTTCTATTTGAGGTGAGCCCATTCGATCCGGTCGTGCTTTCACTTGCAGCCCTCGCCATGCTGCTGCTTGGCCCTCGCATCCTCGGCTCTACCGGCCAGACGGGCAGCCGGAACTGATCCCATGCTGGCCTTGCGAGGCGAGTAGCCGTCCGACACCATTTCGTGGCTTGCAGCATGTGTGCGGTGGGACGCTCCGTGCCCGAAACAGGCTGCGGAAAAACTCGTTCTTCTGAAGGGTACGGGCTTCAGCCAAAGAGTACGGGGCTCAACTGAATCAGAGCTGTTCAAATTAACGGGCAAACGGTCCTTTGGACGGTGCAACTTGCTTAATGCGTTGAATAGAGCGCTGGTAAAGGAAACCGGGTTTGTTGCTCTCGTCCAACTACATCGACCAGGGGGATGGATGGACAGAGTCAGCACAACCAGGGTCCCCACACTTACCAAAGGCCCAACTCATGCTTTCGATCAGTTCCCGGGCCTAAAGAGCTAATTTGGACAGACTGCAACTGAAGAGTCGGGGCTCAGCTGAAGGGTACGGGCTTCAGCCCGTGCGTAAATGCTTGCAATGAATCCGGCTTTAGCCGCTGAGGGATTACCTTCCGCTCCAAACAGACTTTTCCGCAACCCGCTAGGAAATGTAGCGTACGGCAAACCCGGTTTCATCGTCATTGGCGATCTTCACGAGTTCAAGGGCGTTTTCAGGCACAGCTGTCTCTGTGGCCGGCCCTCCGCTAAGCTGTACGCCGTAAACATAACCATGCTTGTCCTCGTGGAAACTTTTGACTATCCCAGTCTCGCCGGTCTCGATCACTTTGACGATGTCATCGTGGGCAAATTTTCGAGATGTGCTCATGGCCACGAAGTGTAGCAGCTATGAGAGAGGCTGACAGCATCAGATTTGTCCAAATCGGATGGTGGGAGCCCCCGCATTTATGCGGGGGAGCTCGGCTTTCAAGCCGAGCGGTTCGCGTGGGACTATTCTCTTTCGGCTTTAGCCGCGGGGGGTTTCGGTTTGCTCGCCTTCTCTCCAACGCATTCACCAAGCCGGTCCGCTGGTGTACTGGAATCCCAGTTTCTGCATCCAACCGTATGGTGTTGGGTGCTATCGAAATACACCTTGGATGATGATGGAGGTCCTAAATGAATCGGGTCTCGTTCTTGGGCCTCAGCACGGTGACCGTCGGTTGGATTGTTCTCCGAAATCGCGCTTCGGCTAAGCGCGCTGAAGTCGTCTATCACGAGAATCTCTCGTGGCATTTCCCGCCCGAACCACACATTCCGCTTCATTAAGAAGCGTAGGAGGAAGATGGAGCCGGCCTCTACCCCCCGCCCAGGTAGCTGCCATAAGTGATAAACACAACCGCGACCACCAGCGCTGCGAACGAGCTGAACAAAACCAATTGAGTACTACGGCGGCAGCCTTTCCACTCCTTTAAGAAAACCCCCACGAAGGCGCTAAAAAGCACCAGCATCGACATGTGCAGCGCCCAGCTGGTGAACCGGTACAGCCCCATGTAGGTGTGTGCCATGCCATAGAAAAAGAACTGTCCATACCACAGCAAACCCGTAACAACGGCAAGTGCGAAATTCGCCGCCAGAAGATTGCGTGCCGGACCATCGGCAAAAGACACATATTCGCGCAGTGACTTATCTTTCCAGTGAAGGTAAAGACAAAAAATCGCGGTGCTTACGAAAGCTCCCCCGCAGGCGAAGATGAGGATGACATTACCCTGGAATTTTCCTGCCCCATATCTCGCCGCGACATCTGCGATTGGCTGTCCCGCAGCCAGGGCCAAACCGAAGACTGCGGACAGCACACCGGCGACAAGGGCAAAAAGCAGACCCTTGGTCAACCCTGGCCGTTCCGCAACAGTGATTGCCGTCGATCCCGCCTGGTCCGTGTCGCGCAGCTTCCCGGCGATTCCAGAAGCAAAAATGCCGGCAGTTGCGATGCGCGATCCCGGAGAAAACCCATGCGCTTCCCGTCCGTTGCAACAAGCCGCCGAGTTGGCTGGCCATCAGCGGAGGCAAAAGCGTTCCCAGGACACAGGAAATTCCAACCGACAAGGCGTACGTCATGGAGAACCCCAGGTAGCGGATCGCTACTCCAAAAGCAGTTCCCCCCACCCCGTAGCACAAGCCAAGCAGAAATGAGCGCACCATGGCGTCACGCGGAGACTCGCGAAGCACCGAGACCAGTTGCGGCGTAGTCATGGCGGCCACAATAATTGGCAAGATCAGCCAACACACTGCCGCCTGCGCCATCCAATAGGTCTGCCAGGACCATGTCTTTCGTTTTCTTTTGCGGGGTATAGCACAGAGCCGAGCTGAACGCGCCGATACCGTGTAGACCCGCGCCGAGAATAGGGTTCGTCATGCCTACAGCTTACCCGCCAGTCCGCTTGTGTGAGTCGGTCATCACGTCTCCGAAACCACCGGAAGTTTGGCGGCATCCCAGGCGGCGAGTCCGCCCGCCATCTCGATCAGATTGGTAATTCCATACTGGTGCAGGATACTGGCGGCAATCGAGGAACGATAGCCGCCCGCGCAGTGTACAGCGATCCGACGGCCGCGCGGAACTTCTGCGATGCGCTCCTGCATGTGGTTGAGCGGAATGTTCAGGCTTTCCGGTATATGTTTAGTTTTCCACTCCCGGGGATTCCGGATATCCAGGACGATTGGAGGTTCACCGCCCTGCCAATTCTTCCGCAATCGTCGCCGCGCTGACCCGTTCCGTCGGCCAAACCAGGTCCGGCCTATCGGCGAGTGCCGCCATTCCCCCGTCTAGATAACCTCTCAGGTGATCGAATCCGATGCGTCCCAGGCGTAAGGCCGCTTCCTGCTCCCGTCCCGGCTCGGCAATAATCACAATCGGCCGGACGCGATCCAACAGGGTGCCGGCCCAGGTAGCGTATTGGCCGCCCAGCCCAATGTTGATGCTGCCGGCCAGGTGCCCTTTGGCAAATTCCGCGGCGATCCCGCACATCCAGCAACTGCGCACCCGCATCTCCCAGCCGGATCACTTCGTCGAGCGAAACAGGCAGCAGAACCCTCTCCAGGTTGCTGTCCAGCGTTACCCGCTCGCGCGTGTTCAGTATGGCGTCGTAGGTAAAGTACTGCGGAGCA
This sequence comes from uncultured Acidobacteriaceae bacterium, assembly GCA_963721125.1. GTDB lineage: Bacteria > Acidobacteriota > Terriglobia > Terriglobales > Acidobacteriaceae > PALSA-350. The sequence continues at coordinate 560,017 of CAVRHZ010000004.1, forward strand.
TCCGGCTGGTCGGCGGTAACCAGGCGAATGAATTCTTCCTTCGACATCGGCTGCAGCGCGTAATTCATCCGCCGCTGATCTCCCAGTGAAGAAACCGTGTCGGACGAAAGCTGCTTACCGCAAAGCGACCCTGCCCCATGCGCCGGGTAGACCAGCGTCTCATCGGGCAGCGTCAGCAGCTTGTTGTGCAGTGAGTCATAAAGATGCGCGCCAAGATCGTTGGCGGTCCATCCCAGCGAAGCCCGCAGGTCTGGCCGGCCAACGTCGCCAATGAACAGCGTATCCCCGGTGAGAACGGCCTGCGGCTTTGCCGGGTCCTTCTTCAGATCAAATACCAGGATCGAGATGGACTCAATGGTGTGGCCCGGCGTTTCCAAAACCTGCAGGCGCAGGCCTGGAAACTCGAGTGTGTCTCCATCCGCCATGGGCACAAAGGCATATTCCGCCTTGGCTCGGCTGCCAAGGTAAATCGTGGCGCCGCAGCGGTCGCGCAGCTCCAGATGCCCGGCAATAAAGTCGGCATGGAAATGGGTCAAAAAGACGTGGCGGATCTTCAGGCCCCATCGCTCCGCGTCCGCAACGTACTGTTCGATATCGCGCTGCGGATCGACAATGATCGCGGTCGAGCTGGCCTCATCCCCCAGCAGGTAAGACGCATGGGCCAGGCAGCCCAGGTAGTACTGTTTGAGAATCATGATTCGGTGTGAGGCTGCGGCGATCGGCAGCACAGTCGACATGCCCGTGAGCCGGAACAATTCCTGAACCCGAGGGTTCACGCCTGTGATGCTCAGCCGAATCCCTTTGCTCTGACACCGGACGTAAAGGCTGGCCAACATGCCGAGGCCCGTCGAATCCATATATGGAACCTCAGTCAGGTCGAAGACGTGTGCGGTCGGTTGCTCTTGGTCTGGCGCCGGCTCGAAGATGTTGCGAAAGGCGTCGGGAGACAGCGAGTTGTACATATCTCGCCCGGTGAACGGTCCAAAGAATCGAAAGATCGTGCCCAGCGTTTCGCTTTGATCGCGTTCGATGGTGAGTCTTGCGCTCTTCCAAATCTGAGGTTCAAAGGTTGGCATCGTATTTTCCTTCGAAATTACGGTTACCTGGTGGACTACCGAACTCGCCCGTCTAAGTACCGCACATGCGAAAGAATCCCGGAGTTGCCTTGGCCTGAATAATAATCTCCAAGCCAAAAAAATCCGACCTCAAAATCAAAATAACGCATGGGAACCCGTGGAAATTTACCCGGGAAGCAATCCTGCTGCGCGATACCTTTCAATCAGGCTATCGTAGGCCCGATCCTCTTTAGCTAGCCGGGGAATCGAACGAGCGGGTGCGCTTTAGCATCGCAATTTGCGTTTACCGGACCCAAACTCAGGCATAATGATTCACGCACTGGGCCTTGCCAAACTCGTAATGAACGGAGGGAGAATGTTTATGCGTCACCAGTTTTCGCTGATCGTCCTCGGGTCCGCCCTGGCCTTCGCTCAAACGCCGTCCACCGGTAAATCCACCGTCTACCTTGACCAGGAAAATCCCTTTACGCCCGACTTCACCGCCGCACTCATGGCGAAAAGCGTGCCGGTCGTCGTCACTACGGAGCCCGCAAACGCTCGCTACACGGTCACCTTTACCTTGGACAGAAACAATGGTTCTGTCTTTCAGGGCATCACCAGCGCCATCAACACTGGCAGCTATGATCCTGGTGGATTTGACCGCGCCACCATGCAGGTAGTCGATAACCAGACTAAGACCGTTACCTATAGCTACACTTGCAAGAAAGACAGGAACAGCTCCGGAGATCCCATGAAGTCCGCCGCTGAATGTCTCGCTAAACACTGGAAATCGAACTTGCAGAAGTAGCGCACTCGAGTTCGATCACCGGCGCGGCTCGCCTGTTTGAAGGCGTAACCGATCACTCGACAAGCCGGCTTCCGCCGAACCTCGGACCTGACAGAGAGCTTTATACTTTTCTAGGGCTGCATGAGTCTCACATGGTTGGGCGCCCCCGGACAGGCATGAGCGAAGAGCATCCTCAACGCGTCAATAAACCCAGGCAGGAAAGAGCAATCAACATGAGTAGTGCTCGTCAGAAAAAGAAAAAAACGGTGGCTCCTGGGCAGGCGGGCAATGCAGAATCCCCGGCGTTTCTTCGGGGTGCGATCAGCGCTTTTATCCTGTTTCACTTGATTGCCATCACCTGTTGGGCCGCCCCCACCTCCTTTTGGCCGGTAGCAGAGATCAGAGGGCTTGTCCGTCCTTATATGCTATGGAGCGGCCTCTTCCAATCGTGGGACACCTTCGCTCCCAATCCGCCAACCGCCAACTCTTATGTCAAGGCTGCGGTGGTGACCCAGGATCGCCACATCCACGTCTGGGCCTTTCCCCGAATGGAGGAACTTAGCTACAGCCAGCGGTACTTTAAAGAGAGATACCGCAAATTTACCGAAGTCATGTTGCAACCCAACAATGCCGCCATATTGCCTGACATTGCGAAGCATATTGCGCGGTTGTTCAACAGCCCAACTGACCCTCCGGAAAAAGTATTACTGGTGCAATACCAGACGGATATCACGCCTGGGGCGGATGAGACCCGCGCACCGGCTCCCAGGCCATTCGCCTTTTATGACGATTACGTTCAGCCCGAGGATCTCAAATGAGTCTGCGCAAGCTCCGAGAGGCCTGGGATAAGTTTTTTTTTGCGCCGCAATCGCCCCTTCCCATCGCGCTGTTCCGTATCTTCTACGGTATCTGCGTCTCCGCAACACTCATCCTGCTGCACTCCGATTGGCTTGAGTGGTTTGGTGTGCATGGCTGGGTAACCCTGTCGACCATGAGGGCTGTGGAACCAGGTGTACGTCTGAACCTGTTCACTGTTATGCCCCAGGATGATCGTTGGATCACGGCATTTTTTTTTGTTTCCCTGGGTTTCGCTGTGCTGCTGACCATAGGTTTATGGACCCGGGTGAGTAGTGTGGCTGTTTTCCTCTGCCTCACTTCCATAGAGCAGAGAAATCTCTTCATCGACCACAGCGGGGACACCTTCCTGCGCGTCGTCGGCTTCTTCCTGATGTTTGCGCCGGCTGGAGCAGCCCTCTCTTTTGACCGTCTTATCCGGGTTCGCAAACGGCTGGAAGGACCCGAGCTGTCTCCAAGAGCCCCGTGGGCGCAACGGATGATCCAGTTCGAACTGGCATTACTCTATCTCGTCTCGTTTGCGTGGAAGATGAAGGGGGCTCCGTGGCGAAATGGGACTGCACTCTATTACGTAACCCATTTCCATGCCATTGCGCGCTTCCCTCTACCCGGATGGTTCCAGTATCCCGTGATACTCAAGACGGGCGCCTGGTGCATCATGGCCCTCGAGTTTTGCCTCGGAACCCTCATCTGGTTCCGGCGATTTCGCTATCCGCTACTGCTGATGGGGCTGCTGCTTCATTTGTCTATTGAATACGCGATTAATATCCCCATGTTTCAATGGGATGTCTTGACCGCATACATCCTCTTTGTTGACCCGGCAGATCTTGACCGGGTGTGGCGCGGCATTTCCCAACGTGCGCTACGACCCAGCGGTGCGGGCCTTTGAATCTGATATCGGAATCGAATGCTGAGCAGAGACATGCTGCTCCACGTTCGGAATGAAGGCGCCATGACTATCCTCGCTCGCTTGGAGCTCTGGAAGCAGCAAGGTGCAATATCAACTGAGCAGCAGGCTCATTTAGCGAGTCTCTCTCGCGGAGAACCCGTATCCCTCTCCCTTGAGCTCAACCTTCTCCTGTATGCAGGTGTGTTGGCGTTCGTTGCCGGACTTGGCTGGACTATCTCCACTTGGTCGCAGCAACTCGGTGATGTACTCGTCCTGACCATTCTCTCCATCATCCTCGCCGCCGCTTTTTCGTATTGCTTTTTCCGCGCGCCGGCATGGTCGGCTGCGGAGACCGCTGCACCGGCTCCGATCTTCGACTATGTCCTCTACCTCGGCAGCCTGGTCTGGTGCGTCGAACTCGCTTACCTGGAGAACCGTTTCCACGTCCTTTCCGGACAATGGGATCTCTATCTCCTCGCCACGGCCATCCTCTTCTTCTTCCTTGCCTATCGTTTCGACAATCGTTTCGTGCTGTCTCTCGCTTTGTCCTCACTCGCCGGGTGGTTCGGTCTCACTATCTCGCATTGGCCCTCTCATCAGAGCGCGGCATACCGGCAATATGCGTTGCTCTACTGCCTGTTGGTCGCTATCGTTGGCGCGATTCTTCAGCGCCTCAAACTGAAGTCGCATTTTTTTACCACCTATCTGAACGTCGCTGCCAATGTTCTATTCTGGGCAATCCTTTCCGGGGTCTTCGATTCGCGACACTATGGCCTATGGCTTGTCGGTCTGCTGATCGCATGTGCCGCGTCCCTCGTTTGGGGGCTGGAGCAACGGCAGTTTGCCTTCGTCGCCTACGCCGCCGTGTACGGCTACGTGGGTCTTAGCTGGATGCTCATCCGCAATGCCTCGGACGGCACTTTTATCCTGGCCTACTTCGTGCTCACCGCAATCGCAATGATTGTGATGCTTGTCCAGATCGCGCGTCGCTTTGGGAGGCCAGAGTGAGAATCTACACGGAATTGAGCGAAGAGAACCTGCGTGCCCGCAAACTCCTGACGCAGTGGACCGCAGACGGTTCCCTCAGCAAGGAACAGTACCAGCGCCTTGAACAGGACACGGTCTCCGGCCTTCGCGTCACCAATATCTTTTTGAGGCTGGTGCTCTTCGTCTTCACCATGATCGGCGTAGCCGCCGCAGTCGCGCTCTTCTTCACGATCTTTCTTTCGCGGCCGTCGCAACAAACCACGGCCATATTCTTATGGATCTTCGCTGCTGTCTCCTACACGGCCGCTGAGGTCGCCGTGACCCAGGCCCGTCTGTATCGCTACGGCATCGAGGAAGCACTCGCCGTCTGTTCGGTTGCTCTTCTTTTCGTAGGACTGGACCGCTTTCTTTTCAGCGGCGCCCTCCACTCCTCGCGCGAAATTCAGTGTGTGGTTCCCGCCGTTGGCGCCATTGCTTCGCTCTGGATCTGGTACCGCTTCAATCTTTGGTACGCGTTTCCCGCCGCCATGATCTTCGCCATCTTCTTGCCCGGCTACTGGACCCCATCTCACGCGGCGCAGCATATCTTCATCGCAGTGTTGTATGCGGCCGGACTCATCTGTATAGTCCCCATTCGCTCCCGCCACCGCTTCGATTACCTTGAAAATGCGTACTCGCTCGCTGAGGCGTTTCTATGGCTCGGTCTATACCTGATCGTCAACCTCAAGATTTCAGCTCTGAGCTTGCCCTCGCAGTGGTGGAGTAACACTCGGCCCGCCTCGGAATTCGCAGTCCCGTTCTACTGGACGACCTGGGTGCTTATAGGGTGCCTGCCGCCCCTCATACTTGCACGCGGCGTTCGCCAGAAGGATCGCCTCATCATCGCGGTAGGCGCGATTACCACCGTCCTCACTCTTGTCACCAACAAACCATACCTCGGCTGGCAGCGGCACACCTGGGACCCGATACTTCTCGGCATAGCACTGGCTGCCGTTTCCTTGTTCCTTCGCCGCTGGCTCGCTCTGGGTCCGGGCGGAGTTCGCCACGGCTTCACCGCCGCCCGTCTGTCGGGGAAGGACAAACACGCGATAAGCGTCGGCTCTGCCGTACTAGGCCTGATAACACCTCCATCCATAACGCCAACCCCGCAACCAACCGATCCAGACTTTCGGTTTGGGGGAGGAGGATCGGGAGGCGGAGGCGTTAGCGGCGATTTTTAAGGGCCTGCCAGCCCAATACAACATTACGTCTTATCAATAAAGCCAATATGTCGAAAGCCCGTCGCTATCTATGGGAGTGTTGTCATCCCAAGAGGCGGTGACTTTTTTTGATTGCCTGATCGTCAACAACCGCTGGGTGCCCCATTCAAGCCCGGTTTTGGCTTGAGTGGGATACCACGGCACTCACCTAACAATTCTTTCAGCCACTAGCGAATTCCCCATGGATGCACCACCCTCCCCTTGTCATCCCGCCTGCCCCGGCGTGCCGTGGGAGCGTACCCGGATTTCCTACTTCGCGGCTCTACCAGCGGCAACGTATGTGGCTCTCCGTAAAGAGAGCCGCAAGGAATCCACCGAAGCTACGGTTCTTGACAGGAAATCCGGGGGAGGCGAGGGACCTGCGGTGCGCCCCGGCTCCCGCTCAAAGGTCTGGGTTTTTGTTAGTTCTCCGTGCCAGGGGCCCGGTAATCTGCACTCCTGATATCTGGTAGCGACATTTAAAAACTGATTTCCCTAACCGAAACCATCACCGTTGGCATCTATAAAGTGCCATCCCTTCGTCGGTTTCACGATAGGTGTATCCAGTGAACTGCCCCTACGGACAGTTCACCAGGAAAGCCCACGTCACTCAGGCGCGGATCGGACAAATATTCGTGAAACCGCATTAGCAGAAGCCTCTACATGGGAGGAGCACCTTGATGATGTTCAACAGACCACGCCCCGGATCGATTTTCACCGGCAGGCCCTTCAATCCGCAACCAGGGACTTATCCTCCGGCTGAGCCTGCTCCCTCCGGGGACGCGGAAATCCTCAGTCCCGGCGAAGATCTACGGCAATCACCGCCCCTCCCGGAAGCCCCCTCGCTACCATCGGCCCCGGGCCGGCATGCGGACATCGTCTGTCTCTCCGATCTCCAACCCCGGCCCCTTGAGTGGCTCTGGAAAGATCGGCTCGCGTCGGGCACGTTAGCCCTGCTCTCCGGCGATCCCGGGGCGGGGAAGACGTGGGTCGCGCTGGCCATCGCAGCCGCGCTCAGTCGTGGACGGGCGCCGTTCAGCGGGGAAGCCCTCGAACCGGCCACCGTTCTGTACGCCTCGACGCTGAACACGTTTTCCGAAGTAATCCGCCCGCGCTTCGCAACCCTCGATGGCGATGCCACGCGCCTGCAGTTGTTACTTGGAGTCGTCTCCGATTCTGCGGAGCAATCTACCTCCCTGAGTCTCAGCGATTTCCCGGTCCTCGAGGATGCGCTCCAGCGAACCCGCGCGCGCCTGCTGGTCGTCGACCCCTTGCACAGCTTTTTGGGTGCAAGCATCCGCCCTGGGCGGCGAAACGAAGTGCTCGACAGCCTCGCGCGGCTTGCCCATCGGTATCGCTGCTGTATTCTCTTCGTTCGCCATCTCAGTAAGCGTGGTGGTTCCAGAACTATGCGCGCCATTGAGCTCTCAGCAGCCGTCCGCACAGAGTTCCTGGCTGGTAGTTCACCCGACGCGCCGTCCTCTCCCGCCCTGCTGCAGGTCAAATCCAACTTGGGTCCCCTCGCTCCCGCTCTGGGATACAGAATTGACGAAGCGGGGTGCTTCGCCTGGACCGGCCTCAGCAAGCTCACCCCGGACGAGATGCTCACTGATCGGCCCACCGGCGCCGGCCAGCCCAAGCGTAAGTTTGCGGCTGAATGGTTGCGCCAGAGCTTGCAGGCCGGCGTCCGTTCCCAATACAGCCTCGAGATAGACGCGCAGCGCGACGGAGTTTCCGTCGCCACTCTGCGCCGCTGCAAATTCGATCTCGGCGTCACCAGCGCCAAAGACGGAAAAACTGGCTCGTGGTATTGGTCTTTGCCTGCCGCGGAAGAAGAGCCACAAGGCGCTCAGGGGGCAAGATGATCATCGCGACGCGTGTTTTTTTATGCAGAAATTTTGAGCACCTTCGTCAAACAAAGGACTTAGCCCAGTCCGGCATTAAAGCCGTGCCAGCCCCGGACTACCTCGCCGCAGCGAGCATCAGTCCGGGGTAGCGGGCTTTCAAACCCGACAAGACTTCAGTCGTGCCGAAAAGAGTCTGGGTCGTAGCAAGTTCAGAAGGGATAGGACGGGTGCCCCAGGTTCGCCACAGCGTACCTGGGCCGAAAACGATGGGGCGTAGCCCCACGATCGCATTTCCTGAATCCCGCAGATCAGTTCGCCCTCGGCCAGCGGTCGGCTACTCAACCTAAGAGGAGGAGATTACCTTTGCAGCACTCAATAGCGGCATCACCGCTCCTGGCGGCGATCATCTCAGTGCACGTCGGCATCGAAGACACCCGTCTCGACCGTGTTCGCGTGCTTCATCTGGATGAAGATGCGATACCGGCCCGGCGAGGGAAAGCCGTAAGGGAACTCGACCGTGGGCGGGATGTTTGCCGTCATCTCACCGCCTTGGTGGTGCCCATCCACCGCCATGTCCATGCCGCCCATCGCGCCCGCGTCCGCCATCTCCCCCGAACCGCCATTGGCCAGCATCATGGCTTGCATGGCAGCAGAGCCCTCCGGATGCGTGTGAGCAAAAACCGTCCCGTCCGTCTTGACGAACGCCGCGTGCCCGGCCATCCCCAGGTAAGGCCGCACATCGGTAGCAGGCTGGCCGGCAGCGTCCAGCAGCCGGAAGCGAAAGTTGTAGCCGGTATTGGCGCTCAACTCAGCGGGGCGGTCCCAAACCATGGTGTAGCCGTCGGGCAGTTTATAGGCCGTTCCCAACTCACCCTGCGACAGCGCGGGCGGCGCACCCGAAGCGTCTTCTGCCGCCAGCGGAGCGGGCGGCATATCCGGCTGGAACCACCAGCTCGGCGGTAAGAGTTTCCGGGAAACCGTTGGCATGAACAATGTCTGCGTAGAGCCTATAGTTGCCCGCAGGCATGGAGGGCAGCGTCATCCGCAGGTGTTTGGGGGAGACCGGCGCCGGATGCAGATGGAAGACCGCATCCATCTCCGGCTGTCGTATGGCGTAAAGATGCATCAGGTGGCCGTGATCCGGAAGCAGTTCGTCATCGGAAAGCGCCCGGAATGTGTGCTTCGTGTCGCTGTCGTAGTTACCTATCTTCAGATCGAGAGTATTGCCGGAGAGCGTAGGGCTCAGGCTAAGCGGGTGATAAATATCCGCAGCGTAAGCCCTGGCTTCGACATTCCACCACTTGTAACCGCCGTAGACGATCAGGCTTGTGACCGCCAGGGTGATCAAGCCCGCGACCAGTGCCCGCCGGCGTGCGGCTGGGCCGCCAACCACGCCAGGGCTGAGACGCGACTGGCCAACGGCAGCCGCAACGATCCCCACGATGCCAACCATCAGCAGGACGCCGAGCACTGCCAGCATGATGCCCAGTGGCCGTTGCATGGGCAGAATGGAAAGCGGCATCGCCGGCACCGGAACGCTGCTGCTGGATTTGCCCGACGGCCCATCGAGATCGAAGTGCACCTCCCACGAGCCGGGAGCCATCAGCCAAAGCGAGCCGGTAAAAAAGGCCGGGTCGTCGGCCGAACGCTTCATGGGGTCAGAGCTTGGAGGGTGTTTTGAGGCTTCGCCGGTGAGCGGGGTTGGAGTAATGCGGATGGAGCTAACCGCGGCCCCGGAGCTTCGCACTTCAATCGTGGCCACGCCCGGAATCACGTTGGGCGTGCGAATGGTGACGAACAGCTTGTACGGTCCCGCGTTCACCTGCTCGTACACATCCTTGCTTCCGATATGCGCGTACGCCGGTACGGCCAGCACAAGAGAAAGAAAGCAAGGTGAACCAGGAACGCCGTAACTTCATCGCTGTACACCACGCATCCAGCGGCCGAAAAGCAGCCCCAGCCACGCGGAGATGGAAGCGTAGACAGCGGCTCGCAACAGACCGGCGTAAAGAACCAATCCATGATCGGGATGAAACCACTGGCGCAAGCGATCGAAGCCATCGGCGCGCGAGTTGTACTGGAAATAGATGGTGCCGAAGAAGCGGTTCTTGCTGGCGTCAGAAAGCAGGAACTTGGCAAAGTTCCATTCCACAACGGTGAGGACAGCGATGAAAAGCACGCCGGAGACCAGGGCAATCTGCCACGGTTTCCAATTTTTCACCCGCTGCCACAGCAGATCGAGCGCCAGCGCAGGCGACCACGATCAGGATAGGAAACTTCGCCGGTACGAAATGCGTCACCGGATAGAACACCGGGCCAAGCTTGGGCTGAGCGGGAAAAAGCGGAAGGATAAGGATTTCGGCAATGACAAACACGGTATACACGGTAGCCGTTGCAGTCGCAGCCCAGCGCGACCTCGACGCCTGCCAGAAGGCGGCAAAGAAGAAGGGCAGCGCGATCCCCATGGCGATATAGGCAGCCGCCTGGTGCAGCTCGACGTCCCAGGTGTACTCCTGCAGAAAGAACATCTGGCCGATGATCGCGAGGCCGGCAACATAAAGAAACAGCCGCTGCAGACGCTTGAACCCGCCCGCATCGACATCGGCGGCACGATTCATCGCCGCCAGAATGAGAAACATGACCCCAGTAGAAATGCCGCGCAGACCGAGGATGAGCAAAGCATGAGGCGGACTGACAATCTTGACGTCCAGCCCATACGCGTTGTGCCACCAGTTATCGAAGGGGGCCGAAGTGAGCATCGCGATGCCTCCCCAGCCGGCGAGGAAGACGCCCAGCGGGGCGCGCAGCCCAAAAACGCTGACCGACGCGGCCGTCAACTCAGGGTCGCGAAAAAAAGTGCACTTGACCACCAGCCACGCGCAGATGATGGCAGCGACCACTCCGCAAACCTGGATGGCCATGTGCGCCGGGGTCCAGAAGGTATCGCGCCCGATCGACCGGTGCCACGAGACATCCCAGGCGCCCCCAATCGAGGACGACGTAATCGCCAGCACCCCGGCCCAGATGTACCAGGGAATGGTGCTGCGGCGAGCCTGTACCTGAGCGCCGGCGGGAGAGGCGAAGACGCCCGGGTGATTGGCGGCTGTGGACATGCTTCCTCCAGTTCAGAAGTGCACAAGGTCATGATACGACGCGCCACATCGCGGCGTTCCCCCGGATCTCCCGTGCAGCTTGTGACTTCGGCGCACTTCACGCGGCTTTCCTTAATAAAAGCCGCGCACGCGGACATTTCCAGTGCAGCGTACGGGAGATCCGGGTCCCTTGGCCTTTTGACACAATGTTTCCTTATTGATATTGTTCGCAGCGTGAAGGTGCTTTCTCTTGTGGCACGCATTTGCCTCGGTTTGGCAGCTTCAGGGCTGGCCGCGGCCCAGTTTCAAGTCCAGGCCCAATCCATTGGCGCTCCCGAATGGCCCACCGGCAGTTTCGACCAGCAGCGCGACGGGTGGCAGAGAAACGAAACCAAAATTACCGTCGACAACGCCAAAAACATCCGCCTGCTTTGGAAGCTGAAGACCGACAACAAACCGAAGGGGATGCAGTCGTTTCGCGAGCCGCTCATCGTTGCCGGCGTGAACGCGGGCGGCGGGGTGAAAACCCTGGCAATTCTCGCCGGCTCCTCCGATGACGTGTATGCGGTGGATGCCGCCAGCGGCACGCTGCTCTGGCAGAAGCACCTGAAGTGGGCGTCAGACAGGCCCGAGGAGCCGGGGCAGGGCGCCGGCTTTATTTGCAACAACGCGTTGACTGCGACCCCCGTGGTTACCCCGGCAGGAGCGGAGAAGCGCTTCGTCTATGTTCTCGGCAACGACGGCTATCTGCGCACCCTGGACCTGGCAACCGGCGACGAAACCGAGGCGCCCATCAAGATGTTGCCCGCGCCTTACGGCAAAGCGTACGGGCTGAACCTGGTGAACAACATTGTCTACACCGTCAGCGGGCAAGCCTGCCACGGGGTTCCCAATGAGTTGTATGCCGTCGACCTGGCCAACAAGAAGGCCTTTAATTCCACTCCACCGCAGGGCGGAATCTTCGGCACCGCCGGTCCCGCGATCGGCGCCGACGGCACTATCTATTTTGAAACGGGAGACGGCGTTTACGACGTCGCGGCTGGAAAGTTATCGACCACCGTGCAGGCCTACACCTCCTCCAACGACAACCTGACGCTCAAGGACTATTACACCCCCAGCAACCACGAGTGGCTGACCAAGCGAGACCTGGACATGAACACCACTCCCGTCGTCTTTCCTTATCAGGGACGGGATCTCCTGGTTGGCTCAGGCAAGGAAGGCCGCTATTTCCTGATGGACAGCAAATCGCTGGGCGGCGCGGACCACGAAACGCCTCTCTATCGCAGCCCCCTGGTTTCCAACAAGAACGTGAATTTTCAGACCGAAGGCACCTGGGGCAGCTTTGCCAGTTGGGAGAGCCCGGATGGCACGCGCTGGGTGCTGGCGCCCATTGGCGGCCCGGTGGCGGTGGACTTTCCCGTCTCCTACGGCCCAACCCCCAATGGCGGCGTGATCGCGCTCAAGTTGAAAGACACCGCGGGAAAAATGGAGCTGGCTCCGGCCTGGCTTTCACGCGACATGATGACCGCCGAGCCTCCGGTAGTCGCCAATGGCGTCGTCTTTGTACTCGCGGCCGGTGAGTTCACTGCCCAGGCCGACGATGTGCTAGGCGGACTGTTCAGCTACGAAGAGAGGATCAAGCACTCCATTCCGGCCAAGCTCTACGCGCTCGATGCCATGACCGGGAAGGAACTCTACTCCAGCGGAGACCAGGTGGCTTCGTTTTTGCATCAAGCCGGCATCGCCGTCGCTGGGGGCCGGGTGATCTTTGGCACCTTCGACGGGACCATTTACTGCTTTGGCCTGGAGTGAAAACTCCATGAGGACTGACGATAGATTGATGCGTAGATTGCTCGCCATGCCCCTGACCCTTGGTTTTGCGGGCGCGATGTTAGTGTCGGGCGTAGCCCGCGCGCAAGGCACTCCTCGTGGGTTCTGGACCGCGCCCGATGCCGACGCGGCGCATAACAACTGGCAGAAGGCGGAAACGGAAATCACCACCGCGACCGTGAGCAAAAATTTCAAGTTTCTATGGAAGCTCAAGCTCGGCACCGGGTCCGCGAAAGCATCGTCCTTCAGCGAGCCCATTCTCTTTCCCGGCCTGATCACCGGCCGCGGCTTCAAAGACCTCGCGCTCTGGGCCGACGCAAACACCTTGTATGCTGTGGACTCCGAACTGGGAACACTGGTTTGGCAGAAGGACTTCAAGCTCCCTCATCAGGCTTGCGGCGGTTCGAACATTCAGGTCATCGCCGAAGCTCCGCAAGTCATTCATTTCGGCGTGCACAAGCCGGCCACTCCCCGCCCGGCAACGCCTCCCCCACCTGAGGAACCGCTCGCCCCTTCCGCGCGCCGTGTGGGCGTTGCCGCCGGAGGCGGATATTTCGGCTTGAGAGGCGTCTATGTTTTAACCGGGGATGGCTACCTGCACGAACAGATCATGGCCACCGGGCTGGACTATGCTCCGCCGGTAAAGTTTTTCCCCGCGCCCGGCTGGAAGCTCCTTCGGGCTCAACATGGACGACAAAATCGTCTACACCGCTGCGGGCTCCGGTTGCAAAAATGTTGCCGATGCCATTTGGTCCATCGACCTGAACACACCGGACTACACCGTCAGCAGCTATAAACCTCAGAAACTGAGCGTGGCTGGTTTAACCGGGCCGGCCATCGGCCGACGGCACCGCGTACATAACCACCGGTACCGGGCCGGATGATCCCGCGGCTGGCCTCTATGCCAACAGCGTGGTGGCGCTCAACGCAAAAGACCTGAAGGTGAAGGACTGGTATACCCCTTCCGACGCCGCGAAAAGCAGGACACTCAATGCCACACCGGTAGTCTTTACCCTGAAGGATAAGGAACTGATCGCTGCTCCCGGAAAAGACGGCACGCTCGTTTTGCTGGATGGCGCCTCGTTAGGCGGAGCCGATCATCACACTCCTCTGTTCCAGACAGACAAGGTTGCTAGAGTCGGCCAAGCGCGGCGCCTGGGAGAGCCTGGCGAGCTGGCAGGATAAATCCGGCGCCACCTGGGTGTTCGTGTCGATAGACGGCCCGGTATCGCCCGATGCGAAATTTGCCACCACCAACGGCACAGCAACGCATGGCAGTATCGTGGCCTTCAAGGTGGAAGAGAAAGACGGGCGCCCGGTGCTGACTCCCAGTTGGATCTCTCGCGATCTCAAAAATCCGGCGCCCCCGGCAATTGCCAACGGAGTGGTCTTTGCCCTCGACGGAGGCGATAGCATCCAGCCACGCCACTCTCTACGCTCTCGATGCCGCCACCGGCAAGGAACTGTATACGAGCGGCGACGCAATCGGAACCTATACGCACCTGGCCGGTATGTCTGTTGGCGACGGTCATGTATTCTTCACCACCCACGACAACACGCTCTACTCCTTCGGCATTCCGCTGGAGCACTAGTAGGCGCGAGATAAGGGAGTCAATGCGGACCAGAGCCCAGATAAAAGAAGCCATCGACGCCGGCGCAGGCATATTGCGGTTGGAACCCTGCTGGGTGCCCCGATCCTTCATGATTCCCGGACGCAGGTTAAAGCTCCACCCGGACGATCTCTACGCCTTCGGCGGCCATCGCGGCGGCATCAACGAGCGCTGGTTTTCCTCGACCACCAAGGCATCGAACGGACCGGACACCCTGCCCGATGAGGGGCTGAGTTACGTCCGGCCTAAGAGCGGCGGCAAATTCCTGTTAAAAGAGGCGGTCGAGGTTGCCGGAGACCTGTTGCTGGGCGCCGACGTGATGGAGCGCGAAGGCGGCTGGAACCTGCTGTGCAAGTTCTTCGACAACATGGGCCCCATTCCGCACCACATGCACCAGAGCGATCCCTTCGCCAAGCTTGTAGGGCAAAAGGGAAAGCCGGAAGCCTATTACTTCCCTCCGCAATACAACCAGGTGCAGAACAATTTTCCCCACACCTACATGGGCCTGGAGCCGGGCACGACCAAGGAAGACATCCGGCGCTGCCTGGAAAAATGGAATCAGGGCGACAACGGAATTCTTTTTCACGCCCGCGCCTATCGTCTGGAGCCCGGCGCCGGGTGGCAAATCAACCCCGGTATTCTGCACGCTCCGGGATCGCTCGTGACCTACGAGCCGCAGGTGAACAGCGATGTATTTGCCATGTTCCAGTCCGAGGTGGAAGGACGCATCGTCGGTTGGGACCTGCTGACCAAGGACGTCCCCGACGAGCATAAGAAGGACCTCGACTTCCTGATCAGCATGCTCGATTGGGAGGCCAATGTGAATCCGCGGTTCGGGGAGAGCAATAAGACCTTCCCCCGCCCGGTGAACCCGGTCGAATCCATGAACGCCGAGGGTTACGTCGAGAAGTGGATTACGTATGGCACGCCCTACTACTCGGCCAAGGAATTGACCATCCTGCCCAAGCGGAGCGCGACCGTCGTGGATAGCGCGGCCTACGGGGTGATCGTGACCCAGGGCTATGGAACACTGGGCGGTCAGGCGGTGTCGACTCCCTCCATGATCCGTTTCGGAGAGATGACGGAAGATGAGGTATTCGTCACTGCGGATGTTGCTAAAGCAGGGCGTGCGCATCGAAAACCCAAGCGCATCCGACCCGCTCGTCATGCTGAAGCATTTCGGGCCCGGCAATCCGGATGCAAAACCGCTGATCAGAAATAGCTGAGGAATCGTGAGCTACACCAGTGACACAAAACCCGGCGATCCATAACGCGATGTGGCCAGGCCTGGTGGGCAAGGGACCGGACTCGGAACCATTCATCGACCTTGAAACCATGCTCGACCTGACCGCGCAAGCCGAGGTCGACGGCATCCGCTTCGATGGAGTCGATCTGTTCTTGTCCTTGCCGCACACCAGCATCGACTCCACCGACGACGAGCTGAAGCAGCTTACGGATAGTATTGCCAAGCGCAACCTGGTGGTCGGTTCACTGGTGGCCCCAGTGTGGCCGCCGACCGGTGGCGGCTCTGCCATGGGTTCGGAGGCAGGAGCGGAAAGCATTTCTGACCCAGGTAAAGAAGGCCTGTGCCATCGGCAAGAAGCTGCGTGAACTTGGCATTCGCCGCTACGGGGTGATTCGCATTGATTCCGCCGCCTCGCCGGCGGATTGGGCCAAGGATCCAGTTGCCAACACCAAGCTAATCGCGCAGACGTTTCGTGAGGCCAGCATCATCGCCGAAGGCTACGGTGAGCGTCTCGCCGCCGAGGGCGAGATCTGCTGGGGAGGCATGCACAGCTGGAAGCGAATGGTCGAACTGCTGGAAATGGTGAACCGGCCGAAGACCCTGGGCTTTCAGGCGGACATGGCGCACTCTCTCCTGTACACGCTGGGGTACAACGCCGCGGAAGATCGTCTGTTGCCGGAAAACTTCGATTGGTCGCAGCAGGACGTTCTGATGGAGGCGCTGCGCAAAGTGACCGATGCCCTGCGGCCCTGGACGATCGACTTTCACGTGGCCCAGAACGACGGCACCGTAAGCGGCTCGGGTTCGCACGATAAGACCGGACGCCACTGCGTAGTCGGCGATCCGAAAGGCAAGATGGATATCATCGCCGTCGCCGGTCTCTGGATGCGCGATGAAACGGGAACTCCGACCCGAGCCTATGAGCACATCTGCTGGGATGGTTGCATGTTTCCCAATGCCACCATGACTGGCGGCAAAGACCTGGAAAGACATACTGGGAACCCTGATCGCCGTGCGCAACGCCCACGGCTGGGACTAGCTCCGCTTTTTCTGTAGGACGAACAAAACGCTGGGTGCCCCATTCAAGCCGTCTTTTGGCTTGAGTGGGACACAACAAACCTCGACGGAAAGTTTTGAAGGACCACGATGGCGCGCAAGAATCTGAATATTGGCCTGATCGGATACGGCTTCATGGGGCGCACGCATTCCAACGCCTTCCTGCAGGCGCCGCGCTTTTTCGACCTACCCTACCAACCGGTACTCAAGGCCGTCTGCGCCCGCAGCGCCGAGCGCGTAAAAGGCTTCGCTGAAAACTGGGGCTACCAATCCGTGGAGACGGATTGGCGCGCGATGGTAGCAGCGGAAGGATATCGACCTGATCGATATCGCCAGCCCCAACAACACCCACGCCGAGATTGCCATTGCCGCCGCCAAAGCAGGCAAGATGGTGATGTGCGAAAAGCCGCTGGGACGCACCGGGGCGGAAGCGAAAGCCATGACGGACGCAGTCGAGGCCGCCAACGTGCCCAACATGGTTTGGTACAACTATCGCCGCGTGCCGGCGGTCGTGCTGTTAAAGCAGTTACTAGACGAAGGACGCTTCGGACGCATCTTTCACTACCGCTCCAATTTCCTGCAGGACTGGACCATCTCAAGCGACCTGCCGCAAGGCGGTGAAGGGCTGTGGCGTCTGGATGTCTCCGTCGCGGGCAGCGGCGTCACCGGAGACTTGCTGGCCCATAACATCGACATGGCCCTGTGGCTGAACGGGCCCATCGTGGAAGTAACAGCCATGACGGAAACCTTCATCAAGGAACGCAAGCACAATCTCACCGGCAAAGTTGAGCCCGTCGGGATCGACGATGCATCCGCATTCCTATGCCGCTTCGCCAACGGATCGATGGCCGTCTTCGAGGCCACGCGTTATGCGCGCGGCCACAAGGCGCTGTTCAGCCTGGAAGTGAATGGAGAGAAGGCCTCCGCCGGTTGGGATCTTCATGACCTGCACCGCCTGGAGTATTTCGATCATCGCGATGAAGGGCGGCTGCGGGGATGGAAAAGCGTGCACATCAGTGACGGCGATCATCCCTACATGAAAAACTGGTGGGTCCCTGGGCTGCAAATCGGCTACGAGCACACCTTCATTCACCAGGTAGCCGACTTTCTTCAGGCAACCGGCAAGGGGGAACGAGCCGCACCCACGTTCGCGGACGGCACGGCCACGGATTACGTAACCGACGCAGTATTGAAATCCGCAAAGACCCGGCAATGGGAGAAGGTTGCTGGAGTGTGAGGAGGAAGATGTACCGCTGTGAGACCGTCCGTCATAGTTGTGATCTGTCTGTTACTGATCTATCCACCTCCGGGATACCAGCTCGCCGCCCAGCAGGCTCCAGCGCATCATGCCGGCGGCGGCTTCACTCAACCGGACCCCATCGACTTCAACGATCACGAAGGATTCACTCAGATTTTCGATGGCAAGACGTTGAACGGGTGGGACGGATCCTCTGAAATATGGCATGTGGAAGATGGGTCCCTGGTAGCCGAATCGAGCCCCGAGCATCCTTCGGGCACGACGAACATTATCTGGCGCGGAGGCCAGCCCGCCAACTTCGACCTGAGGGTGGAGATGAAGCTCGAGGGCACGGGCGCCAACGGCGGGATCCAATACCGCAGTCTCAACGTTCCGCCCACGCCCGCGCAACTGCGGAACCCGCTGGCGCAGAAATTTGCCAAGTGGAACATGAAGGGCTACCAGGCCGATTTCGATTATGCCAATAAATACACCGGCCAGCTCTACGAACAGAGCAGCCCGCGCGGGATCGTGGCATGGAGGGGCCAGATGGTCGAAGACCGATCAGGGCAAGCATCCGCGTCTGCTGGCCACCCTGGGGAGTTCCGACGATCTCAAGTCTTTCATCAAGATGGGCGATTGGAATCAGTTCGAGGTGATCGCCGATGGAAACACCCTCATCCATATCGTCAACGGGCATGTGATGGCTATTCTGGTTGACAACGACCCCACCTTCAGCGAGTCCAAGGGCCTGATCGGATTCGAGATAGAAGGCCCCGGAGTAGTGAAGATCTCGCACCGCAACGTATGGTTGAAAACATTGCCTTAGGAGTCTCCTGTGCCTGCGACGATTTTTAGAGGCCGCCATGCAGTGGCAACCGAAAATGACCATCTGCGCGTCACCGTCTTGCGCGAGGGTGGTCACATCGCCGAGATTTTTGACAAGCAGGCCGGCGTCAGTCCTCTTTGGATCCCCCCGTGGCCTTCGATCGAGCCATCCAGCTATGAGCTCAGCAAGCATCCGGAGTATGGATCAGACGCCGAGGCCAAGCTTCTGGCCGGCATCATGGGCCACAATCTGTGCCTCGATTTTTTCGGCGGTCCATCTGCTGAAGAAGCTGCTGCCGGCTTGACCGTGCATGGCGAGGGCTCGGTGGTCCCGTATGAGATAACCGAACGCGCGGGCATCGTGGTTGCAAAGGCTCACCTCCCGCTCGCCCAACTTGATTTCCAGCGCTCCATCGAACTCCGCGGCCGCGCGTTGAGGATCCGGGAATCTGTGGAGAATCTGGTCGCGTGGGATCGTCCTATCGGATGGACGGAGCATGTAACCCTGGGGCCGCCATTTGTCGAGAAGGGAAGAACGCAGCTGCGGGCCTCCGTAACCCGCTCCAAGGTCTCCGAGGTAGATTTCGGAGCTAACATGCACCTGAAGCAGGGTGCGGAGTTCGATTGGCCAATGGCCCCTCTTTCCGCTGGAGGTGTCGCCGACCTGCGCACTTTGAGCGCAGCGCCGGCTTCGAGCGAATACACCTCGCATCTGGCGGATAGACAACGCCAGGATGAATTCTTCGTTGCCTTTTCGCCCGCATTTCGCCTGGCGCTGGCCTACATCTGGAAGCGTGAAGACTTCCCATGGCTAGGGATGTGGCAGGAAAACTGCAGCCGCGGGACCCCACCCTGGAACGGCCGCACCACCACCCTGGGCTTGGAATTCGGGGTGGCGCCGGTGCCCGAAACACGTCGTCAAACCGTGGATCGGGGGCGGCTATTCGATGTCCCTACCTACCGCTGGATTCCCGCCAAAGGAAGATTGGAAACTGAGTACTGGGTATTGCTGCAAACAGCGGAGCGTATTCCGGAATCAATCGTGTGGCCCGAATGAACAGGTTAGAAAGCCAGGCGATCCTTTTTGGCATCCAGCTTCGTGGCATCCACATTCGGAACCTTCTTCAGGTCGTCAAGGGACTTGAAGTCCCCGTTCTTCTTTCGATACTCAATCACGGCCTCGGCCTCAGTCGCGGAGAGTCCTAGTCCGCTTTCGAGCTCCGCGGCTGTGGCCTGGTTCACATGGACGGTGGTTACCGGGGGAAAGTTCTTCACCAGGTAGTCCAGGATCGCGGTAAATTCCTCGTCGGAGCCTTCCGCACCGAATCCCGCCATCTTGGTAATGGTATTTTCCCAGCCGGCGCGGTCTTGCCCATTCGCGATCACATTATCCGGGGAGTGACACTTGCTGCACACGCGGATTAGCGTGTCCTTTCCCACTCCTGCCGGCAATTCGGAGTATGGCTCGTGTTGCGCCGGTTCCTGCGGTGCAGCTTGTTGCGCGTAAGACGCCATAGAAGCGCAGCAGAAAAGCACTCCCCAGCCCAGCGCCTTGGTCATAACGTTTGCATCCCGTTTCACGAACACTCCCCGTTACCCTCCGGTCCAGTATATTCGGTTCTTACCCGAGGTTAGAAAGTTACCCCTCCTTGTTCGCCCGAATAAGCAGCCTCTTTTCTCGCCACTCGGCGGCAGTAATCTCCCATATCTCGGTTAGCAACCTGCCCGAGACATAGTCACGCTCCTCGGTAGCGATAACGCGCATCCCGGTCTTCTCTGATATGCGCCGGGACGCAGTATTCACCACGGCCTTGGGAACGCGCAACACACTGAACCCGAGAACATCAAAGCAATAGTCATTCACAGCCATCGCCGCCTCCGTCATCAGGCCCTGTCCTTGCCAGGGTAGTCCCAACCAGAATCCGCGAGTGGCGTGTCCATCCTTGGAGATCAGGCCGATCGCTCCGATATGTTCCTCCGGCGATCGCCGGAGTCTCAGGGTCCAGTGCCACTGCTGTCCCCGCTCGATTGCGGGTAGCGCGACCTCGCGATAATAGGTAAACGCACCATCCGGCGGGTACGGCCAGGGAATCTGGTTGTTCAGGAACTTGACCAGCTCCCATTGGGGAAAGAGACGTTGTGTCTGCTCGGCATCGGCGAGCTGGAGCGGTCGCAGTAAGAGCCGATGGGTCTGAAGGGTGGGGATCACAATCTCCAAGATAACAACGAGCGCAGCCAGGATCGACCCTCGATCGAACCTTTCTCAAGCCTCGTGTTTCGCGCTTGCCCTGTCGCTTGCTGGGCTGCATGATAGTTGCGTGCAAGAACTGACTGCCGGTACACTCCGAGGCCATTACAAGATCATCCGTCGCCTGGGCCAGGGCGGGATGGGTGTGGTCTACGAGGCTGAAGATCAGAAGCTGGGCCGGTCGGTCGCCATCAAGTTGTTGCCCGAGGCCACGCGCCAGGACCCGGCGGCGCTGGAACGCTTTTGGCGCGAAGCGCGCACCGCCTCCTCGCTGAACCATCCCGGTATCTGCACTATTTACGAGCTCAATGAAAGCGGGGAGCAGCCCTTCATCGTGATGGAGCTGCTGGAAGGTCAGAGCCTGGACAAGCTCTACTACCGGCGGCCCATGCCGTACCCCAGGCTGCTGGACCTCGGAGTGCAGGTGGCGGATGCGCTGGATGCGGCGCATCGCAAGGGCATTCTGCACCGCGACATCAAGCCAGGCAATATCTTCCTATCCCCATCCGGGCAGGTAAAGATTCTCGACTTCGGCCTGGCCAAGATCGAAGAAGGGTATGCTGCGCGGACGGCGGGTGGAGACAACGGGAACCCGACCCTTGCCGAGCCGCACGATCTGCTGACCAGTCCAGGCGCGGCGGTGGGAACCATTGCCTATATGTCTCCGGAACAGGCGCGGGGTGAGCCGCTCGATCCCCGCAGCGACGTGTTTTCGCTGGGCGTGGTGTTGTATGAGCTGGCCACGGGACAACATCCGTTTAGCGGTACGACCACCGCCGTCACCTTCGACCGCATTTTGAACTACGCCCCGACGGCGCCCGTGTCGCTCAACCATGAACTGCCGCCGGAGTTTGAGGAGACCCTTAACAAGACCCTGGAAAAGGACCGTGAGCTGCGTCTGCAATCGGCGGCCGAGCTGCGCGCCGACCTGAAACGATTGCAGCGCAAGAGCAGTGGCGGCTCTACCCCACGGCCCATTGCGGCCGGGGGTGTGAGCGCCGGCTCTAGTCCGAGCGGAGCGCCGCCGCCATCCGGTCCTTCGAGCGCAAGCGCAGCGGGGGCTGTTTCCGCAGCAGCCATAGCCCCGCCGCCGGCGAAAAAATCGCGCGCTTTGCCCATAGCAATCATTGTCCTCCTGCTGCTGGCAGTCGCGGGATTCGCGGCTTGGCGACTGTGGCCGCGTCCGGTGCCCTTTACCACGGTGGCCCTGAGCCAGATCACCAATACCGGGACGCTGGAGAGGATCGCCTTATCTGGCGACGGCAAGTTCCTCGCCGAGATCAAGAACGACAGCGGCCAGCGAACCCTGTGGGTCCGCAACATCGCAACCAATACGGATACTCAGATTCTGACTGCGTTCCCCAACGAGTATGTCGGGTTGAATTTTTCGCCGGATGCCAACTACCTCTACTTCACCCGCGGAACAGCGGACAATGTCGCTCTGCACTCTCTTTATGTAATGCCCGTGTTTGGCGGCACGCCACGCCAGCTCATCCACGATGTAGACAGCGCCGCTAGCCTGTCGCCGGACGGCAGCCACTTTGTCTATCTGCGCTGGACGCCGGATCGCAAGGACCAACTTTCCGAGGTCCACACTGCGGACAAGGACGGTGGCGATGACCATCTGCTCTACACCTCCGTCAACCAGGTGCAGGGCCCAGTGTGGTCGCCGCTGGGCAACCAGATGGCGTGGGTCGAATCGAGTGGACCTCGCGATACGGCCATCAAGGTCTTCGACATCGCCTCGAAAAAGACGTTAACCCTGGCTCAGCCGAGCGGCATGATCTATGACACGAACTTCGACGGCTATACCAACCTGGCATGGTTGCCTGACGGAAGGCATCTGCTCGTCCTGTATACCAAGGCCCATTCCGACCGCGGGCAGATCGGCATTGTTGGCGTTCCTGACGGCGCGTTCCATACCCTGACGAATGATGTGAACGCCTATAGCCAGCTGGCCATAGCCCTCGACGGGAAGACCATGGCGACCGTCCTCACCAACGTGGACTCGAGTATTGCCTACTACAAGGGAGACGGCGGGGCAATGATCTCGAGTACACCGCTGCGCATCACTCCCACCTCATTGGCCTGGGCGGACGAGGACCACTTGTGGTTGATCACGCGGGGTACAGGCATCAGCAAATTGGAACGCGCATCGGGAACCCTGCAGCCGATCGATACCGGCACCCTGGATATCGGCGCGTTCATTAACACCTGCCCGGATGGCCATGTCCTGTTTATCGCCATCCCTAAGGGCGCAGGGGAGTCGCGCCTGTTCCGCATGGATGGAGACGGGAGTGCCATTACTCAGCTGACCACGTCGGGCATAGCGCGCGGACCCTATTGTGCTCCGGACAGCCAGACGGTTTATTTCACCATCCGGCCCAAGGAGAACATCCCCGTAGTTGCCCTGTGGTCTGTTCCGTTATCGGGAGGGGCTCCCAGGAAAGAGCTGGAAAGCGACAGCTTCGGCGCCATCGTGCTCACTCGTGACACCAAGTCCGCTCTGTCGTTCTTTAACAAGAGCCTGCTTTACGTCCTTCAGATCTGGGATGTTCCGAACCGCCAGGTGCTGCGCCAGCTTCCCTGGGATACGAGCGCCATGCTGCAGGGCACCTTTCCTGGCTTTACCCCCGATGGGAAAGCAGCGGTTGTGACGGTTGTCTCCAAGGGCAGCAATGCGCTGGAGTATCAGCCGATCGACGGCTCGCCGACGCATCTACTCACCGAGCCCACGCACGAGATGCAAACGGGTTTTGCCTGGTCGCCTTCAGCCAGCAAGCTGGCCGTATTGCAGTCGCGCAGGAGTTCCGATGTGGTGCTGATTACCGATCTCACCGGGAAGCAGCCGCATTAAGTCATAATGGCTGTATTGAACCTTCGATCCTGGTTTCGTGACCCCCTTTTCCTGCTGGCTTTGGCCGCCGGTCTCATCGCCTTCGTGGTGCAATCCGGTGAGCTGGGCTCTGCTGATACGACCCATCGCCTGCAAACTACGCATTCCTTTTGGACTGGCGAACCCGAGGTGTTTCCTAACGAATTTCCCGAGTTCGGTGTCCACGGCCGCGGCGGCAAGCTGCAGAGCTGGTATAGCATCGGCCAGTCGCTGCTCTTTTTGCCCGCGGATGTGGTTGGCACCTATGTCGCGCGTCTTCCTATCTTTGCCGAGTACGACGACACCGATCCCAGCGTGCGCGACATCATTGTCAGCTACAGCACCAACATCCTGCTGGCGGTGCTGACGGCGCTGGTTTGCTTCCGCTTCCTGCGCCAGTTGAACTTCGAAGTGACGCAGTCCGTGATTGGCGTTCTGGCTCTACTGCTGGCCACTACGCATCTCCATTACACGCAGAACATGATGGAGAACAACTACATCTTCCTGTTGAGCCTGACGGGATTCTCCTATCAATACGAGTGGTTGCGCACCGGCAACCGGCGCGCCCTGTTGATTGGCTCCGGTGCGTTCGGCCTCAATCTGTTGACCCGCCTGCCGACCGGCTTAGATCTTCTCTCTGGAGCTCTGTTCTTGTTGCTGGTGCTTTGGTTCGAAGGAGTTCGGGGGCGCGCTCTTTGGGAACGATGCAAAGCCTACGTCGCGGTCGCTCTGCCGGTGTATTTATTCTTTGGATTGCTCGATCGCCTCTACCAGGTCTACCGCTTTGGATTGGGAGCAGTCTTTGTTACCTACATCACGATCATTGGCCGCGAAACCAGGATGCGGAATCCGTCGCTGCCCCCCAATTATCCCTTCGAGACTCCCTGGCACGTCGGATTTTTCGGGGCGCTCTTTACTCCGGAGAAGTCGATTTTTCTCTTTGATCCTTTGATCGTGCTGATGATTCTTCTATGCGTCGTAGCCTGGAAGCGATTCAGCCCGGATGTGAAGGCATACGCCGTCATGAGTTGTCCGCTCCTATTGGCGTACCTGAGTTTTTACGCCCGCTATACGGTGTGGAGCGGCGACTTCGCCTGGGGCGATCGCTACGTTTCCACTACTGTTGAGTTGGCGTCCCTGCTCGCGGTTCCCCTACTGCTGCGTCATCGCGCCCAACTGGCAAAGCCGGTGTGGTTTATCGGATTGGCGCTGTTGGCCATCAGCACGTTGATTCAACTGATGTCGCTGGCTTTCTGGTTGCCGCTCGAGATCTACCAGATGGAGACCCTTGGTCATCCGACCTTTGTGATCTTCTTGCGCCTGAAGAATATCGTGGCCTTTGCGTTGGGGAAGATGGATGCCTGGGGTCTGAACAACCACGCCATGACCGAGGATCCGTGGGACTACGCCCACATCACCGAGTGGAACTTTCTGCCCTTCGTTCTGCGGCGCGTCGGGGTTGCGCCTGCGTGGGCAGTGCATATTGTGTTCGTGGTATGGAGTGCTGGACTCGCCGCGTTGGCAGCCACTCTATGGCAGATCCGCAGAGTGCTTAGGTCAGGGGACTTCGCTCGCGTCCTGAAGTAGTTCCCAGCGCTGCAGTGCGATGGGAACATTGCCATTGTTCCAGACAAAGTTGTTGAACTGGAGCATAGAAAAATCTTTGCCTCGAGCCCGGCGGGCATCCGCGAGGAGCTGCGTGATCTGCAGCTTGCCGACCTGGTATGAGATGCCTTGCCCAGGCGTGCTGGCGAAGAAGGCGGCCTCGTCGAGTGCGGTGGGCCCGTCCATGGGGACAGTGCGGGCGAGGTAATCAGCGCCTTGTTGCAGCGTGAACTCGCCCAGCGCCAACTTCACGTCCACCTCCACGCGCAGCGCGCGCAGCCGCATGAAACTGTAGATGGTCTCGCGGGTGTGCGGATTGTCGTCGAAGTATCCGGCCTGCAACATCATCTCTTCGGCGTAGAAGCCGAGGCCTTCATTGGCGCCTGAGTCATAGTAGTGGCGACGGATCGGATCGGGATTGTGCCAGCCGAGACACAGCTGGAAGTAGTGTCCTGGCACTCCCTCGTGAACCAGGATGGGCCGCGGGTCGTGCGCCTGGGAAAGCTTGAAAAAGCCCAGGTTCGGCCCCGGCACATGAATGTAGCTGGTTCCGTCCTGATCGAGCCGCGATGGTCCGGTGAGGTCGTCGTTTTCTCCCATGTCCTGGAATGGTTCGAGGTAAGCCGGCAGCAGCAGGTTGCGGTAGTGCTTCATCCACCCAGGCACGCTGAGGATGTTTTGCTCGACGAGGAAGGCCCGGACTTTTTCTTCATCGGCCTTTTCGGCTTGTATCTGTGCTGCTGCACTGGGAAAGAAGGGCGCGGGTGGGAGGCCGGTAAGCCGAGTCTGCTGGTAGGCTTCAAACGCGACCGCCCGGCTCCACTCCTGTTGGCTCATCGCCAGCAACTGCTCGGGTGTGTAGGGGATCAGCGCAACCTTGCGCAGGAAGAACAGGAAGCTGTCGCGTCCAATGGCCGTGTCTTTGCGCGCGGTAGGCAATTTGGCCGTGAGCCACGCGCGGTATTGCGTGAGCGCTGTTGCCGCGGCGGGGATTGCTTCTTGTAACGCCTGGTTGTTGGCGGCAGTGAGCTGCGGTGCGAGTGCCTTGCCGGTGCGTTGTAGGCGGTCGCCGACCTGATCAAGGGAGCCGATAGCCAGTTGGATAAAGGGCTGTCGCAGATCGGTGAGGTTTTCCTGGGCAGCCTGCAGCGTGGCCGGGATCTGCCTGACGCGAGCCACGATCTCCTGCTGTCGCGCTGCAGAGAAGGGTGGCGGGGGCAAGAGAAGAATGAAGACTGAGCCCAGGGTCTGGTCTACGTAGAACTGCGGGTTACGCTTCCAGCTCTGTTCGATGGAGAGCTCCCAGCGAGCGCGAGCCACTGCTGATCCGAGGAGCCGATAATCCACCTGGTCATGGATCGGGGTTTGCGCCGAGGGCGCGAGAGCCTTCCATCGCTGCTCAAAAGTGTCGAGCTCTTGCAGACGCCGCGTGACGGTCTGCGGCGACCAGTCGACAACAAAGCCGGCCGGCCTATCAATGCGCGGGATGTCGTCGTCACTGAAGGGCTGCTCCTGCGCTCTCCATTGCCAGAAGCTGTCGCTTAGCTCGCTCAGGCTGTCGGCGCGGGCTGGGATCCACTGGACGAACAGCAAAGACAGAACGGCCAGATACCGCAAGAATCGCAAGGGCAGCTCCTTCTATAGGGGCAGTGTATCTGAGTAGTCATATGTTGTTTTGTTGACCCTGTCCATCCACTTCCACCCATGCCGAGGTGGATGGACAGAGTTCACGCCTACCTGGTTTGACAGAACCCGGTTCCTCCCTTAGCGTTTTGCATTGGTCCGGCACCTATAAAACTGAGGTCAATATGGAAACACTCAAGGGACGAACTGCGCTGGTTACCGGCGCTTCACGCGGGCTGGGCGCGGCGATTGCTTCGGAGCTGGGCGCCCGAGGCGCCAAGGTGGCGGTCAATTATTTCGCCAAGCGAGACCGCGCCGAGCAACTATGCGCACAGATCAAGCAGCAGGGCGGGGAAGCCGCTGCCTTTTACGCCGATGTGCGCCTGGAAGCGGATATCGAGAAGATGATCGGCGCAATTGAAGAAACTTACCAGCAGATCGATATCGTTGTGATCAATGCCACCGGACCGCAACCTTTCCTGACCATCGAACAGCAGACCTGGGAACGCTATCTCGACCAACTTGAATTTTTTGTGAAGTCACCACTGCTTATCTTGCAGCGAGTCCTCGCCGGCATGAAAAGCCGCGGCTTCGGAAGAATCATCCAAATCGGCAGCGAGGTCTTCGAACTCGGCAACCCGATGTTCGCTCACTATGTAGCCGCCAAAGCAGCACAGCTGGGTCAAACGCGATCCTGGGCCCGCGAACTTGGCCCCAACGGCATCACGGTCAACCTGGTCGCTCCAGGTTGGATTCCCACCGAACGCCATGCGGGCTCGACCCAGGCGGAGATACATTCTTACACCGAGAAAGTTCCCATGAAACACATGGGTACTCCTGAAGACGTGGCGAATACGGTTGCGTTCCTGGCCAGCGATGCAGGCAGATTCATTACCGGGCAGAAGATCTCGGTGAACGGCGGCAATACCGTCGAGTAGCTCAGTTCATGGTGTGGAGCGTGGGGCTGACGATCAAAGGAGCTTCGGTGACTGCCTGGACCTCTGCAACGGAAACACCGGGAGCAATCTCATCGAGCACCAGGCCGTCCGGGGTTACGCTGATCCAGGCCAACTCGGTGGCGATGGCGTCGACCACACCAACCCCAGTCAGCGGCAACCGGCAAGCGTTGAGGATTTTAGGACGGCCGTCGCGCGTGGTGTGCTCCATGGCCACGATGACACGCTCTGCACCAGCCACCAGGTCCATGGCGCCGCCCATGCCTTTGACCATTTTGCCGGGGATAATCCAGTTGGCCAGGCTCCCCTGGACGTCAACCTCCATGGCGCCCAGGATGCTCAGGTCGATGTGACCGCCGCGAATCATGGCGAAGGCATCGGCACTGGAAAAAAAGGACGATCCGGGCAGTACGGAAACCGTCTCCTTGCCGGCGTTGATCAGGTCGGGATCCACTTCTTCTTCCAGAGGATAAGGCCCGATTCCCAGCATGCCGTTCTCCGATTGCAGCACGACTTCGACGCCGGGCGGAACATGGTTGGCGACCAGCGTGGGCATGCCGATGCCGAGGTTGACGTAGAAGCCATCGCGGAGCTCCTTTGCCACCCGCTTGACGATGCGGTTGCGTTTCTCAATCTCCTGCATTCGGTTTCCTCACCGTCCGCCGTTCAATATGTTTTACGCACGAGGTGCACTGGAAAATACGTTTGACGTAGATGCCCGGGGTCACAATCGCGTCGGGATCCAGTTCGCCCGGCTCTACCAGCTCCTCCACCTCGGCGATGGTAATGCGCGCGGCCGTGGCCATCATGGGGTTGAAATTGCGCGCTGTCCGGCGGTAGATCAGGTTACCCTGGCGGTCTCCCTTCCAGGCCTTCACCAGCGCGAAGTCTGCTTTGAGCGCCCTCTCCAGGACGTATTCGCGCCCATCGAAGGTACGCTGCTCTTTGCCCTCGGCGACCAGCGTGCCCACTCCGGTGGGGGTGTAGAAGGCGGGAATGCCTGCTCCGCCGGCACGGATTCGCTCCGCCAGTGTGCCTTGCGGGATCAATGACACCTTGAGGGTGCCGGCAATCACCAGCTTTTCCAGCAGCAGGTTTTCGCCCACGTAGCTGCCGGTGTGCGAGGCGATCATACCCGCCTCCAGCAGCAGGCCGAGGCCGAAGCCGTCAATTCCCATGTTATTGGAAATGGTGTGCAGGCCGGTCACCCCGCGGCGCACCAGGGCGGCAATTGCGTTTTCAGGAATGCCGCAAAGCCCAAATCCCCCCAACATTATGGTTGCGCCCGGGGGAATATCGGCAACGGCTGCGTCGGGAGTGGCGAATACTTTATTCATAGCTGCACGGCGAGTCTACCCAATCCACCACAAAAATGTCTTGCCGAGCCAAGCGTGGCCGCGACCATTTAGGATTTAGCTGTCACGAAGGGAACCACGTGAGTACTGAAGGTCCAGGCTCCCCGGGAGAACGCTTCCGGGCCGCTGTCAAGCAGGAGCATCCTTTGCAGGTGATCGGCGCCATCAACGCCTACACGGCGCGCATGGCGCAGGCGACGGGCTTTCGCGCGCTCTACCTTTCGGGTGGAGGCGTGGCGGCCAACTCGCTGGGCATGCCCGATCTCGGGATCAGCACCATGGAAGATGTGCTGGTTGACGCCCGCCGCATTACCGAGGTTACGACCCTCCCCCTGTTGGTCGACATCGACACGGGCTGGGGAAGCGCCTTCAATATCGCCCGCACCATTCGTTCCATGGAACGCGCCGGAGTGGCCGCGGTGCATATCGAAGACCAGGTAGGCGCCAAGCGCTGTGGCCACCGGCCAGGGAAGGAAGTGGTTCCGGCGGAAGAGATGGTGGATCGTATCAAAGCCGCGGTCGATGCCCGCACCGACCAGGAGTTCGTGATCATGGCGCGAACGGATGCTCTGGCCGGAGAGGGACTGGCGGCTGCGCTCGATCGCTGCGCTGCCTATGTGGCCGCGGGCGCGGATATGATCTTTGCCGAGGCGGTCACCGATCTAGCTCTGTATCCGCGCTTCAAGGAGAGGGTGGGCGTGCCCATCCTGGCCAATATCACAGAGTTTGGTCAAACACCGCTCTACACTACGCAACAGCTGGGCGCCGCCGGAGTAGATATTGTTCTGTTCTGCTGCTCTGCTTACCGGGCCATGAACGCCGCGGCACTTAAGGTGTACCATGCCATCCGGACGGAAGGTACGCAGAGCAATGTGCTTAGCCTGATGCAGACCCGCGCCGAGCTCTACGAGTTTCTCGGCTACTATGCCTACGAGCAGAAGCTCGACCAGCTTTTCGAGGCAACCAAGCGCAGTTGAACCCCGGGGAGAGGCGACTCATCATGACGACCACCGTTGACCAGCAGCAAACAGCTTTCAAACCGAAAAAATCTGTCGCCCTCTCCGGAACGCCGGCTGGTAATACGGCCCTGTGCACCGTGGGACGCACCGGCAACGACCTGCACTATCGCGGCTATGACATCGCCGACCTGGCCGCCCACTGCGAGTTTGAAGAGGTGGCCTATTTATTGCTGCGGGGTAAGCTGCCCAACGCCATCGAGCTGGCTGCGTACAAGCAGAAACTGAAGCGGCTGCGGGGCCTGCCGGCCAATGTGTGCATGGTGCTGGAACAACTGCCCGCCGCGACCCATCCCATGGACGTGTTGCGCACCGGCGTCTCTGCCCTGGGCTGCACGCTGCCGGAAAAAGATGACCATAACCCCGCCGGCGCTATCGAGTGCGCCGATACACTGCTCGCCACTATTGGGTCGATGCTGCTTTACTGGCATCACTTCAGCAGGAACGGACGAAGCATCGACGTGGAATCGGGACAAGATACCCTGGCCGGACACTTTCTCGAACTGCTGCATGGAGAGGCCCCGAGCGAGCAGTGGATTCGCGCCATGCAGGTCTCGCTCGTTCTCTATGCGGAGCACGAGTTCAATGCCTCCACGTTTACCGCGCGGGTGATTGCCGGCACCGGCTCAGACATCTACTCCTGCATTACAGGCGCGATTGGCGCGCTGCGCGGGCCCAAGCACGGCGGAGCCAACGAGGTCGCTCTGGAGATTCAGCAGCGCTACGCTTCTCCCGATGAGGCAGAGCGCGATATTCGCGCCCGCCTGGAAAAGAAGGAAGTGGTTATTGGCTTCGGGCATCCGGTCTACACGGTCAGCGATCCGCGCAACGCCATCATCAAGAAGATCGCGCTGGAGTTGGCCGAATCCACCGGTGACTTTGCCATGTATCGCATTGCCGAGCGGCTTGAAGCAGTGATGTGGGAGGCCAAGCGCATGTTCCCTAACCTGGATTGGTTTAGCGCGGTCTCCTATCACCTGATGGGGGTACCGACCGCGATGTTCACCCCGCTCTTTGTGCTGGCCCGTACCTCTGGTTGGAGCGCTCATATTCTCGAGCAGCGAGCCGATGGCAAGATCATCCGTCCGGCAGCCAACTACACCGGCCCTGAGGATCTTCCGTTCATTCCCATTGCAAAGCGAGCCTAGGGATTTTCTCCCGGAGATAAAATGTCCGTCCATGCCACGGGGGAGCGCCCCCCTTATGACCAGGTCCTGGTCGATATTGCCGATTACGTCTGCGGCTACACCATCGAGAGCGAGCTCGCCTTTGTCACCGCGCGCAACTGCCTGATCGATACCCTGGGCTGCGGCCTGGAGGCGCTTGAATACCCTGCCTGCACCAAGCTGTTGGGCCCTGTGGTACCGGGAACCATCGTGCCGAATGGCGCCAAAGTTCCGGGCACGGCTTTTCAGCTGGACCCGGTGCAGGCTGCGTTCAATATCGGCGCCATGATTCGCTGGCTGGATTTCAATGACACCTGGCTGGCCGCCGAATGGGGGCACCCGTCTGACAATCTGGGCGGCATTCTCGCGGCCGCTGATTGGCTCTCACGCACTGCCGTTGCCGCCGGCAAAGCTCCGCTTACCATGCGTGATGTGCTGACCGCGATGATCAAGGCCCATGAGATCCAGGGCTGCCTTGCGCTCGAGAACTCGTTCAACAAGGTTGGCCTCGATCACGTAGTGCTGGTGAAGGTGGCCTCAACCGCGGTCGTGGCACAGATGCTCGGTTTTACCCGCAGCCAGATCCTCGATGCTCTATCGTTGGCCTGGGTCGATGGTCAGAGCCTGCGGACGTATCGCCATGCGCCCAACACAGGATCGCGCAAGAGCTGGGCAGCCGGCGATGCCACCAGCCGCGCCGTTCGTCTTGCGCTCATGGTGCGTGCCGGGGAGATGGGCTATCCCTCGGTCCTGACTGCGAAGGGTTGGGGATTTTACGATGTGCTCTTTCGCGGCCGGCCCTTCACGTTCCAGCGCCCTTACGGTTCTTATGTGATGGAGAATGTTCTCTTCAAGATCAGTTATCCGGCGGAGTTTCATGCGCAGACCGCGGTAGAGGCCGCCATGGCGTTGCGTGCAAGGCTGCTCGCGGCCGGCAAGTCCGCTGAGGATATCAGCTCCATCGAGCTGCGCACCCACGAGGCTTGCCTGCGCATCATCGATAAGAAGGGACCGCTCAATAATCCTGCCGACCGCGACCACTGCGTGCAGTACATGGTTGCCGTTCCGCTTATCTTTGGCCATCTCACCGCTTCGGATTATGAGGACTCCTTCGCGAAGGATCCGCGCATCGATGCGTTGCGGGAGAAGATGCACTGCAGCGAAGAGCCTCGCTTCACCGCAGACTACCACGATCCTGAGAAGCGTTCGATTGCCAACTCGCTTACGCTCTGTCTTAGCGATGACAGCACGTTAACTGAGACGGTCGAGTATCCCCTGGGCCACAGGCGCCGCAGAAACGAGGGCATTCCTCTGCTCGAAGCGAAGTTCCGCACCAACCTTGCTCGCCGGTTCTTGCCGCAACAGCAGCAGGCAATACTTGAGGCTTCGCTCGACCAGCAGGCACTCGAGCGCATGCCGGTGCAGGAGTACGTGGATCTGTACGTATTGTGACCTACAGGAGCCTGCGATCGTAGACGAAGGGTACTAGCCGTCGCTGCCGAACCATCCTCGCGGCATCCGGATGCAACGGATTTAGCAGGACGTTGTTCTCCTGCGGCACGAGCACCGAAGGGATAAGCATGACCGCAGCCCGAGCTTCCGCAATGAAGCGATCACCTATCTTCCTGAGTGAGGCTGGTGCGGGATATTCTTTCCATTCTTCGGGCAGTGCGGGGGTGGGTGTAATCGAAGCATTATCCGGAATTTCCAGCGTTGCGATGACGAGGTCATCTGGCATGAGCGCCAATTCGATGTGCGCTCGATATTCAAGAATTGCGAGTGAGCGGTGCGTTGCTGCGTAGCAAAGACGCGTGCCGGCGCTCGACCAGCGGCCCCCAAAGAGAAAGGATCCCTCTCCATCAAAGGGGTTCTTGCCAGCAAACTTCCGGCGAGTGAGCCGGTAGACCTCCACCTAGCTCACACCGCCGTACGCAATGCGCCCTAGAATCTGCTCCACCCGGCGCACACCGATCTCGGTCTCCAGTGCTCGGAGCGGGGTCTGGTTGCCCAGAACCTGGTTGGTTTCTCTGAGCCAACGCTGAGCCTTCTTACGGTCACCGATTGCCTCCTCCGCCAGGGCCAAAATCGCAGCCAGACGATAAACTCGATCCGAATCACCCGCGGCCATCCGGTTGCGACGTTCCAGCATGCGCATCAGCGTGCTTTTGGGAATGGCAAGGCTACCCGCCAGCTCCATTACCGTGAAGCCCCAGTTCTCGCGAAAGTTCGCCAGGACAGAAGCGGGAAGACCTTCGCGAAGCACCCGCTCCATTTGGCTTTCCGAGCGGACCTTCACTCCGATCGCCTCTTTCCCGCCCAACTGTTCAAAGATCTGGTCGATGGATGCCTGCATAGTTCTCTCTATGGTATCAAATGAGACGATCCATAGTACCATTTGGCACTATTTGCGTTGTGACTATAATCCCGGAATGCCCATTAGCCGAAGAGCCTTCGTTTCTGGAATGCTTGCCACACCCCTCGCGGCTGCCTACTCGTCGTTTGCCGCGACGGTTGCGCCAATGAAGATCACAAGGGTTGAGACGGTTTACTGGAAGTCTCCGGAAGATGCTCCGTTTCGGCCGAATTGGACCTGGATAAAGATCGACACGGATGCGGGGATATCCGGCATTGGAGAAACGTATCCACGAAACGCGGTGGAAGCTGCGATGGTGCATACCCTTGCTCCTTCGCTGATTGGGCGCGACCCTCGGGATATCGAAAGAATTTGGGCCGACCTGTACCGGGCATTCGACTTTCAAATCGCCGGGGGCACGGAGATGCGTGTGCTGAGCGCGCTGGATCTGGCCCTCTGGGATCTGCTGGGAAAGTCGTTGAATGCTCCGGTCTACCGGCTCATCGGTGGCAAAGCGAACCCACAGGTCCGCTTGTATAACACCTGCTTTCCATATAAGTATGATTTCAACCGCGAGCCGGAGAAGATCATGCGTGAGCTGATCGACACGCGCGGCATTAAAGGTATCAAGATCTGGCCCTTCGATGGCGCTGCCTTGCGTAACAGGAACGAATACATTACCTGGCAGGATATCGACGAGGCGCTGGTTCCGGTAAAGAAGCTACGGGATGGATTCGGCGATGAGATCGAGATAGCCATCGAGTTTCACGGGCAGTGGAATCTCACTTCCGCCATCCGCATTGCCCATGCTCTTGAACCCTATAAGCCGATGTGGTTGGAAGATATGCTGATGCCAGGTAACTTCGACCAATATCACCAGCTCGCGGTCGCAACCTCGTTGCCGCTTATTGCCGGCGAACGCATGGCAGGCAAGATGCAGTTCGAGCGCTTGCTCGAGTCGCGGACGTCAAAGTATGTGATGTTCGATGTCACCTGGTGCGGTGGTTTAACCGAGGCGCGCAAAATCGCTGCGCTCGCCGATGCTCAAGAACTGCCGATTGCTCCACATACGGCAGGAGGGCCGCTGTTGTTCTATGCGTCCACCCATCTCACAACGGCGTGCCCCAATGTGTGGATCCAGGAGAGCTGCCAAAGGTATTATGAGCACGACTGGCCTCTGATGCTGGAAAATCCAATTGTTCCGAAAGATGGCGCTGTGCAGGTTCCGGAGGAGAGCGGCTTCGGCATGCGGATCAAACCGGAAGCATGGAACCACCCGGCGTCTGTACATGCGGTTACCGGTCATGCTTAGAACCACGTAATTTGGTTGGGTGTATAAGGAAACAGCAGGTCCCTCCACTACGCTTCGCTCCGGTCGGGATGACAAAGTTTAAGGCGGTGACTTTTGTTAGGAGCCGTCAGATCGGATGGAAAGAAAGAAACAGCAGGCACTCCACTGCCCTTCGCTCTGGCCGGGAAGACGATTCTGTGGGAAAACCAACGGAATGGAGACCTTTGTGCGGGAGCCGGGGCGCACTGCAGGTCCCTCGGCTTCCCCAGATTTCCTGTCAAAACCGTCGCTTCGGTGGATTTCATGCGGCTCTCTTTACGGAGAGCCGCATACGTTGCCCCTGGTAGAGCCGTGAAGTAGGAAATCCGGGTACGCTCCCACGGCACGCCGGGGCAGGCGGGATGACAAGTGGAGGGTGGTGCATCCATGGGGAATTGGCTAGTGGCTGAAAGAACCGTCAGGTGAGTGCTATGGTATCCCACTCAAGCCAAAGAACGGCTTGAATGGGGCACCCAGCCTTTGTTGTCGTTGAAGCTTCGCGCGAAAAATCAATAAGCCGGTTGCCTAGTTAGCAACCAGGACGAAGGGCGCGATGTACAGTTGGCTTCCGCCCCGGAACTGTAGCCAGAGTTTGTAGGTTCCCGGCTCCTTTACCGATACATGCAGCATCATGTTGGGCGGCGAGCTCGCGGTGTCCGGCATATCGACATTCATCTTTGACATATCCATGGCGCCCATGTTCATCGCATCGGAGCCGGAATTTAGAGGCATGGGATGCACGTGCACATAGGTGAGGTCTTGCGAGTTCAGAAAGACGGCGTGGGCCGGCACTCCTAGATAGGGGTGCAAATCGTGGGCAGGCGTGTCGCCCTTGAGGATCTGGACCTCTATGGTGTCCATTGCGCCCGCGTGTAACCGCGCCCTGCTCAAATCAACTGTATAGGGCCCAACAGAAACCTCTTTCCCTGTCGGCACAAGCACAGGATGCACCGGGCTCGCGTTCTTGCTCAACTGCAGATTGAAACGAAATACCTGGTGGTCTCCGTCGTTGGGTTCTCCATCGGCGTACAGATAATAGAGGCCCGGGGCAGGGAATTGCTGTTCGAGAGTAAAGTGGCCGTCTGCGCCCAAAATTGGATGTACATGCAGGAAAGTGGAAAAATCGGAGCTCACGATGACTACGTGGAGCTTCTTAGTCATCTCCGTCCCGTAATTCCGGATCGGCTGTGTCGAGGCCGGAGAGCACATCCAAATGTCGATATGCTGCTTCAAGGGATCACTGCCTACCGCGGTCAGGCGCAAATGGCCCACGGTCTTGGCTTGGCCGCCCTGGAAGGCAAAGGTTCCTGAGAGAGTTGGGGAGGCGGCCGCAAAACCTGCTACCGCAGCCAACATGCAAAAGACGACAGCGATTGTTCTTTTACTCATAGCGCAAAGCATCGATCGGACTGAGTTTGGATGCGCGATGTGCGGGATAGAGTCCAAAAAAAATCCCTGTTGCTGCGGCG
Source organism: uncultured Acidobacteriaceae bacterium (assembly GCA_963721125.1). GTDB lineage: Bacteria > Acidobacteriota > Terriglobia > Terriglobales > Acidobacteriaceae > PALSA-350. Next base: position 596,570 of record CAVRHZ010000004.1, read on the forward strand.
ATGCCAAAACCAAGCGCAACCGCCTGCAGCGATATCGAGGCCGGCCAGCCCAATACGCGCTCGATGATCAGAGCCGCCAGAAAGCCGAAAACAATACCGATCGCGCCCCCACATAAGCTTAGCGTAACAGCCTCGACCAGAAACTGCTGACGAACATCCCGTGTCCGCGCACCCACCGCCCTGCGAATGCCAATCTCCCGTGTGCGCTCGGTCACAGACATCAACATAATATTCATGACACCGATACCACCAACGATCAAGGATATGGTTGCGATGGCGGCCAGCAGCGCGGTCATGGTGTTGCGCGCGCGGTTCAGCGTGCCCGACATCTCCTGCATATTAATTTCATCTACCTTGGGCATGTTGGCCAGAACAAAGGCAGCGACCGAAGTGTACAGCCCCTTGGTCAACGCCTCGGCGGCTTGCGTTTTCACCGTAAAGTCGTCCGGCGTGCCACCCCCGGCGCCCATACCGGGCATCTGGTTGCCCATTAATGCCGGGGAGTGATTCGCACCCGGTGCGCTATCGAGATGATGACGCTGCCTGAGCAGCGTCTTGATATCGTCGGCGATGCGGCTGGCTTCGCCCGCTTGCTCCGCTTGCACCGTGATGCTATGCAGGGACTGCAGGTTTAGCGCCTTCTGCAACGTGGTGTAGGGGACGAAGACCATGTCTGCCTGGTCCTCATCGTTGGTGGTAAAGACTCCTACGATGTGAAACTTCTCTCCATGAATGGTGAGCTCGTGACCGACTGGGTTGGCATCGGCAAAGAGATGATCCTGCACGGAGGGGCCGATCACAGCGACTGGTGCAGCCGACGAAACATCCTCAGCTTTGAAAAAAGCGCCATGGGGAAATGACCAGTCATTCATGGGCGCGAAGGAGACTGCGGTGCCGATGATCTGAGAGTAGTACCGCTCGTCGGAGGTTTGCGCCCAGCCCCGCAACTTTACCTGGCCGGCTACATACTTCACCCCGGGAATGCGACTGATGGCGTCGGCATCGTCCTGGGTCAACGTGTTGGCCGAACCCATGCCGCTAGGGATATTGGATTCCTCGCCCCCGCGGGTAAAGTTGCCGGCCTTGACAAAAATGAGCGTCGTGCCCGCGGAGCGTACATCCTCCGACACTGATTGTTGGGCGCCGGTGCCCAGGGCAAACATGGTGAGCACGGCGGCCACACCGATGGTCATGCCCAGAGCGGCCAGGCCGGTGCGCAGCTTGTTACGCTTCAAGGCTCTTAGGGAGATGCGCCAGCTGGTGAGCAGCATCACTCATACCTCAGGGAAGTTAACGGCGCCACCCGCGATGCCTGCCTTGCCGGGTAGTAGCCGAAGAAAATACCAATGGCCGCAGAAACGCCGAACGACAACACCACGGAGAGAAATGAGATGGTGGCAGACCACTGCAAAGACCTGGAGATGAGCAACGAAACCAGGCATCCGATCAATATTCCAAGCAGGCCGCCGGCTACGCTTAGGGTGACCGACTCGAGAAGAAACTGAAGCAGCACGTCGTGGGAGCGGGCCCCGACGGCGCGGCGAATCCCAATTTCCCGCGTCCGCTCGATCACCGACAACAGCATGATGTTCATGATGCCGATGCCGCCCACAACCAGGGATACGGTGGCGATGCTTGCCAATAAAGCAGTCATGGTTGCACTTGCCCGGTCCAGCGTCTTGCCCAGCTGTTCCAGTGTCACCTTTTCCAGCCCGGCTACATTGCCGACCACGGCCCGCGCCACTTCAGGACGCATGCCGCCCCGCGCCAGAGCCTGGCGTGCCTGGTTGGTCACGGTGAAATCATCCGGAGTCCGGGGGCCGATATGGTGCCGCACGCGCAGCAAATCGGTGATCGCCTTGGCTACACGAGTCACTTCGCCGGTGGAGTTGGTAGTAATGGTGATGTCGTTCAGCTTGGATAGATTAAGCAACCGTTGCAGCGTGGTTACCGGGATATAGACAGCGTCGAATTGATCGTCGCCCGCCTCCGGCACAACCATCCAACTACTACTGCCCACTACGCCCACTACCTTGAAAGGCTGGTTCCAGATGGTGACCGTCTGGCCAGTGGGATTTTCGTTGCCGAAGAGCTCGCGGCTCGCAATCGCACCCAGCACCACGACCTGCTCGGCCTTCGACTGCTCGCGCTGGTTGAAGTACCTGCCTTGAGGCAGCGTCCAGGCCCGGCGAATTTTGGGCAACGCGACATCATCTCCGTGCAGGCGGGTGAACCAACGCTTGCCGCCGCGCACGATATGGGCGTTCATATGGATTCCTTCGGAAACATACTGCACGCCTTTCAACTTGCGGATCGCTTCGGCATCGCTGATGCTCAACGTGGACGCAGCGCCCAGCCCGGCCTCACTATCGCCGAGCCGCTGCCTGGCCAGCGGATGATCGTGCTTTGCCATGGGATCATCCTCAGGGTGAAAGATTCGCAGCAAGCGGGCTGGTTGGCGAGGGTTATAGGCGGCAGGCTCGATCGCATCTTCATCGACCGCATCCTGCTTGATCTGGTAGTTGCCGGCGGTGACGACGATCAGGTTCATTCCCGCGGCGCGCACCTGGTCCTGGATCGCCGCCTGGGCGCCGCTGCCGAGCGCGATCATCGTCAGCACGGTGGCCACGCCGATGGTCATTCCAATCATGGTCAGCGCGGTTTGCAATTTGTTCTTGCGCAGCGCCTTGAGCGCGATCGAAAGACTGTTACGGAGCGCCATTATGCATTCTCCTCCATGCGCAGCGGCATCTCAACAATTTCAGCCCGGGCCGTGCGCCGGCGGTCGTTGATCTGGTCCGACACCACCACCCCGTCCCGGAAGGCGACAATGCGGGAACCATAGGCTGCTACCTCGGGCTCATGCGTGATCAACACGATGGTAATGCCGCGTGCCTCTTTTAGAGATTGAAAGATCTCCATCACTTCTACGCTGGTCCGGCTGTCGAGGTTGCCGGTGGGCTCATCCGCAAGCAGGATCGACGGGTTGTTCAACAGGGCGCGAGCGATAGCGACGCGTTGTTGCTGGCCGCCGGAGAGCTGGTTGGTATGATGTTGCGCCCGGTCGGCGAGTCCCACGGCCGCCAGCGCTTCGAGCGCACGCTTCCTGCGAGTTGCGCTGGACGTGCCATCGCTGCTGTAGAGCAACGGTAACTCCACGTTTTCCAACGCCGATGTCCGCGCCAACAGGTTGAAGCCCTGAAAGACGAACCCGATCTGCCGGTTGCGAATGCCGGAGATCTCATCGTCGCTGAGCCTGGCCACATCTCGGCCCTCGAGAAAGTACTGCCCGCTGGTGGGCTGATCAAGGCATCCCAGGATGTGCATCAAGGTGGACTTACCGGAACCGGAAGGGCCAACGACGGTTACGAATTCGCCGCCCTCGACGTCAAGAGAGACCGAACGCAACGCCTGCACCGCGACCTCGCCCATCTGGTAGGTCTTGGTCAGCTCTCTCACAGATATGACAGGATTCATTGTGCTGACCCCTGGCCGGCTGTGGCGAAGTTGTAGACGATCATGGCCTGGGACTTTTCCGCCCCGGCCATGCCGTAGACTTTTCCTGCACCCTCAATCACATAATACTCATTGGCGGCATGGGCCCGGCCACCATACCCCGCGCCCCCGCCGGCGATGGGCATGGAGACCGGCGCAACCTTCTCGCCGACCTGGCTATTTGAGAATAGGTAAGCAGGCCAGTATCCTCCGAGGATTGTTTCTCCCTGCGGCGGCTGGCTGTGAGCGATGCCGAACTCATCGTAGGTCTTGCTGATTGCGCGCGCGATGTCGGTGTCGTAGCTCATCTTCGACCACGGTACATCCCCGATCAGTTTCACTTGCACATCCTTGTATCCGTTCTGGTCAAGCTGTGCACGAAGCTTTTTCACCAGGTCAAGACCGTTCATGTTGGGCACATAGCGCATGTTGTGCTTGGAGGTGATCTTGTTGGGCAGGATGGCGCCCGCGCCGCCGGCATACATGTTCCCGCCCCAGATGCCATCCAGATTGAAAGAGGTTCCGTACGTCGACATCTTCAGCATGGTGAATGGGTCATCGGAGATGAAGCGGGCTACGCCCACATTGTCTTCTGCAACCTTGAGCTGCATCTTGGCTGAACCCTGCTTCAAGCTGTCGATCTCCGACGGGCTCAGCGGCTCGATGTTGTCGAAAAAGCCTTTGATGCGGGGCGTATTGCCGTCATCGGATACCAGCGACGCGAGCATCTTGATGTGACGCCAGGCGGGGCTATCGACGGAGCGCTTGTAGGCGCCGTGAATGTCGGATTGAATCGGGCCGCGCCCCCAGCTCTTGCCGCTGGTGGTCAGCTCTACATACACGCATCCCTCCGATCCGCCCATAATTCCACCACTGCCGCCGAGATTCTGCTCGCCCGCCACTAACATTGCGTTCGCACCCTTGAACAGGTCTGGATGATCTTTCACAAATTTGCGCAGGCCAATATCCATGCGCTCCTCATCCCCTTCCGCGACGAAGATGAGATTCACGGGTAGCTTGCCCATGACCGCCTTCATCGACATCAGCGCTTCGAGCTGCGCCATCTCCGGACCCTTGGAGTTCTCTGCCCCGCGGCCAATCAGCACTTTTTTGAAGGGTGCTTGTTCGACCAGGTTGGCTTCGAAGGGCCGCGAGATCCAAACATCGGGCTGGGTCACCGGCATGGTGTCGTACATCCAGTAAATGACCAGCGTTTTTGGAGCGCCCTCGTCGCAGTGGGCGTAGACCACGGGGTTGCCGGGAGTGCCGTACTCGGTTATGCCAACGTCGTAGACGCGGGTCTGCTGGCAGCCAAGCTTGTCGAAGAAACCCTTCACCATCTCCGCGCTCTCCGGGATTCCCTCGCCGCTATTGGAGATGCTGGGCTGGCGGATCCACTTCTGCAGATCCTCAACGTGGTCGTCGATGTGGCTATCGATGTAAGCGAAGGTTTTTTGCAGGTCTGCCGGTAGCTTGCTCACATCCGGATGAATGGTTTCATCCCCTTCTGGGCGAATGCCCAGCTTGGCTTTCGGTGCGCTGCCAACCTCTTGCGGCGGCGGCGCCGACTTCGAACAGCCTGCGACGCCCAAGACCAATACCAGAAAGGTTGCCGCCATCATCCGCTTGAGTTGCATTTCTATCTCCTGATAAGCAGTTCTTACTTCGAGTAACCCGTGACTTGACTAAGAAGTAAAGCCCCTTCGGCTTCATGGTCTGCAGCCGGCAGCGGCGCGGTCATTTCTATCTGCTGCTGAAAACGCTGCCAGCGCGCTGCTGCGGGAAGGCCTGGCTGATCGTCGACTGCCTCGGCCACCATGTCCCGGCCCAGCGTGTACGCGGTCAGATAGCTGCGGTATTCGTTGATGTATTTGAGTGTCGCCTCGCTATGCACCATCAAGACCTGAGCTTCCAACGCCCAGGCGGCACGCACGAATTCGAGGTTTCCATCCAGGTAATCCCGGGCGATGGCTGGCTCCGCCGGGTGAAGGTCCTCCACCAGCCGTTCCACACGGCCATAGAGCTCCGCGTTGCGAGGATCGAGGCCCGCCAGAGGAAATAACTCATTGCGCTCAAATTGTGTTCGCTCAGGTTCAGGAAAAGCTAACTCGACGGCAAAGGTTGCTGCCGCTTCAGAGGCCAGGGATTGAGGGCTGAAAGTCGGCTGCACCATGAACTCCGTCAAGTGATGCTCACGCACCAGCTGTAGCTCACGCACCGAGTTATACGCGTGGTGCCCCGGATACCCCTCGTGACAGGCCAATTGGAGCACCTGGTCGACAGTCAGGCCGAAGTCAGCATTGATCTGGATGAGACTGTGAAAGTTTCCCTGATAGCGGCTGAAGGCGCTCCACGGTTTGCCGTGCACGTACTCTACGGTCACGGACTCGCCGGGGGGAAGGTTCATATGGGCCAGCGTCCGTTCCCGGCAGCCTTGCAGCGTACGGTCCATGACCGCGGGGAGGCGGTCAGGAGGAACAGCAAATCTCTCATCGAAAGATGAGTAACGTTCGGCCAGCACTCCCCGGCCCGGCAGTAGCGCGTCGATCTGCGATCGTATATGCGCCAGGCGCCGCTGGTCATATCGGGGCGGAACCTGGACTCCAAACATCGCCTTGGTCTCCTGGTCGAAGGTGAGATGCACCCCGAGCAGCAGGTCTACGCGGCTCGCGATGGCACTTAGCTGCCCGATGAGAAACTGCCTTTGCGCCTCGCCTGCGGACGAGGTGGCGGGTTTATCCCGCAGTTCCGCGATCAACGCCAACGCCGATCGCCGGATCTGCGCCAGGCTGGGGGGATTCTCACGGATATCTGTCACCCAACCCGCCGGGCCGTAGTAGTAATCGATCGAATCCGGATCTCGCTCCCCAAGAGCAACCGCAATCCGCGTGTAGGAGAGACTTACATCGGTAAGAGCGGTGGCTTGTGTCTTCGGGCTATTGTGACTGCCTACAAGAAGGAAACAGCCGAGCAGAAGCGCGCCCATTTTCAGGCAGCTGCGCGTGGGCAGGGCGACGGCATACCACCTGCCGGCAAAGGTGTTGCCTCTGGCTGTCAGCAAAGAGGGTATGCCTCCAGACCTCACTGGTTCAAAAAAACAAACGAACGACGACGCCCCGTTCTGGCCGGGCGTTCCGCGGCTTAGGACGTTCTTCGACTGGGAAGAATCGTAGAGTTTACTTCGACAAGCACGAGCAAGCCCTACTTCCGGGGAAAGCTGTTTTCGAGGGCTGTGCGTCGATAGTGGGATGATTCTTCTCGAAAGTCAAGAGCTTGTGTTACCTGGCATTCATTTCTGAGCGAGATATGAGTTAGGCGACAAATCACTTGACACAAAAAGCAAAACCGACACAAGATGGCACATCGGTTGCGTGCGCAGCCGGCCCTTGGTTGCCATGCCACCCGTTTGAAGCATGGCATACCGCCTGATCCAGACTACTTCCTCGTCGAAGACCACACCAGTGGGCCCCGTTGGAGCATTTTCAGAGTCACTGTGAAGCGGTGATAGAAATGCTGCTGGCCAGTCGTTTTCCGGCTGCGTTGAGAACCGCTCGCCCTTACCTGATAACGCTCTGAGTGAATACGACCTTCGTTGGGCTGTGCCCGATGTCTGGAGGCTTACCACGTCTGTTTGCCGAAGACATTGCGGAAGCTGTGATCACGGAAGATCTGCTTAAGCTGCTTGCTTGCGAGCAACAGGGTAGACATGTCTCGTCAGGAGAAGGAATGACTCGTCTTAGTTTGAAACTAACGCTGTGTTTTTGGATTTCCGCCTGTTGTGTCAGTCTTTGTTACGGGCAAGCCACGACTGCGACAGTAGAAGGCATTGTCTCCGATTCGGGAGGCGCCGGTGTCTCCGGCGCTGCAGTAAAGGTCGAAAACACTGCGACTGGAATCTCGCGCTCCAGCCAAACGGATAGCTCCGGACGCTACGAGTTCACCGCACTGAATCCTGGAACATATCAAATCACGGTCGAGGCGTCAGGTTTCAGCAAGAAAGTGTTGTCGGGGATTACTCTGCAGGTATCTCAGGACGCCCGGGTCGATATCCAACTGCAGGTGGGGCAGGTGGTGGACACAGTCGAGGTGCAGGCAGTAGGAGCGCTGCTGGATACAGAGACATCGTCGAATGGCACAGTCATTGATAACAAAAAGGTGGTAGAGCTCCCTCTAAGCAACCGGCAATTTTATTCGCTGGCACTGTTATCGCCCGCCGCTTACCAGCCCGCACAAAGCTCAGTATTGGGTTTCCGGGGGGGGATCAATGTGGCCGGTGCGCCTGAAACAACCAATCAATTCACCATCAACGGCATTTACGACAACGATATCGGCACCGGCCAGCCATCCTTCCGACCCTCCATCGAAGACATTCAGGAGTTCAAATTGCTGACCGGCGTCTATTCCGCGGAGTACGGGCGCATGGAAGGCGGGCAGGTAGTAGTAGCCACAAAATCGGGCACCAACCAATTTCATGGTGTGGCGTACGAGTTTATTCGCAACCAGGTGACCGATGCGAAGCCCTACTTTACGCAAGTGGGTGGTGTAAACCCTGCCTTCAAGCAAAACACTTTCGGGGGCACAATTGGCGGCCCGATCATCAAGGATAAGACCTTTTTCTTCTTCGCTTATGAGGGGCAGCGGATTCGTCAGCAGATAACATCCCTGGCGACCGTACCCACCACTGACATGCTGGCCGGGAACATCAACGTGGGCGTGCCGCTCTATAACCCTGTGACCGGCCAGCAATTACCTTCGCTGGTGCCAGGTCAATTCTCGTATAACTTGCCCCAGCAGTTGCCAACGTTGTGGGCGTCTAAAGCTGCTTCCGTTGGTCAGCAGATCGCCGGTCTTGGCTTTCCGGCGCCGACTTATGCAACGCCATCCGGGACGATACCCGGTAATAACTATAACTTTAGCGAGACTCGCGCTGAGACTATGAACGAGTATTCGGGTCGAATCGACCATACGATCTCAAGCACCAACTCGCTCTTCGGAACTTACAACTACTTCGAAGACCCGGCGTTTGAGCCTTCTAATTCTCTGTGTTCGGCCCTGGTGCTGCCCAAGTTTGGCTGCTACACCAATCAGATCTCGCAGCTGGCAAATATCACCTGGACCCACATTTTCAATTCGAGTTGGCTGAACGAAACGCGGTTTGGGTTCGAACGGCTCAACCAGCCGCGTGTCTCCCAAGATAATACGGCCATCGGGACCGCGTTTCCTGGGCTTCCCGGAGCCTTCACCGGCGACACGGCTAACAACCTGGGATTGCCGTCCACGGTCATCACCGGTTACTCGCAATTTGGTGGCGCGACCAACTTGCCACAGGATCGCATCGACGACCACTGGCAGATTGTGGACGAGGTGACATGGAACCACGGGGCCCACACCGTAAAGGCGGGCGTTGACCTGTTTGCAGTCAAGAACACATCTTTATATGTCACGGAAGGGCGCGGGGCGCTGACGTTTGACGTCCCAACGCTGCAGGCGATCAATGCTGATTACGACACTCCAACGCTGAACTTTGGCACTACGGGATATGAGATCGCAGATTTGTTGCTGGGGATTCCGGCCACAACTGCGAATAGTCCAACTGCCCCGAAGGCCCATAATCGCTACGGAAGCTATCACCTCTTTGTTCTCGACGATTGGAAAGTCACTCCACATCTGACTTTGAACCTTGGCCTTCGCTACGAGCTGGATGTTCCGGTTTACGATGCCCACGGCGACCTGTCTAACTTCAACCTGACAACAGGGACCTATCTTCTTCCTGGTCCCGGTTCGTATACACATCTCTACCACTACGACTACAACAACTTTGCTCCGCGCATCGGCTTTGCGTGGCAGCCCTACGGCAAGGAGACTACGGTCTTGAAGGGAGGCTACGGGGTCTTTTACGACCAACCGCTGCTGTACAACAACTTCTACACGTTCAGCACCCAGTTCCCGCAGTACAACCCGCAGACCTTTGTGCCTGGACCGCTGCCGAGTGGCGGAGCCATCACGTTGGCCAATCCCTTTCCTTCGGCGCTGTTGCCCGCGGAGTGCACCGGAACGCAGCCGGTGGGAGACTGCTCTACGACCCTCTCCCCCAACGGCGTCGATCCAAACTACAGGACGCCCTATCTCACGGAATGGAGCCTAGGAGTGCAGCAGGCGCTTACCAAGAGCATGTTTTTCGAGAGTACGTACTTCGGGTCCAAAGGGACCAAGCTACCGTTTATCATCGACAAAAATCAGGCGCCCCCAAATACGCTCTCGACCAGCGACGCCCAGTCCACTCGTCCCTTCCCCGACTTCTTAACCATCTATTACTACACGACGAATCTGAATTCGGAGTATCAGTCCTGGCAGAATAAGCTGCAGCAGAACTTCAGCAATGGCGTATCATTCCTGCTGGCCTATACCTGGGGTAAGTCGATCGACGGAGGTGATGTCATTGGTACTTATACTGCCGCGTCCAGCGGATCGGGTCTACCCCAGGACTCAAACAACATACGCGGAGATCGTGGCTTGTCTGACTTTGATGTTCGTCACAGAATCGTCTTCAGCCCGGTAGTACAGCTGCCGTTCGGCGCGAGCAAGCCGTATCTTAATACCGGCTGGGGGGCGCGCATTGCCGGTGATTGGCAGATTTCGGGCATCTTTACTTACCAGACTGGCAGACCGTTCTCCGTGTTCAACAGTGCGGCCTCCAATAACAGTGGCACATTTGCCAATGTGGACCGCCCTAATGTGATTCCCGGGGAAAATGCGAACGCTCATTTCGATGCGGTCGCGGGGGTGAACACGAAATCGCCGACCGAGTGGTTCAACATCCACGCGTTCAGCATTGCACCTCCGGGTCAGTTCGGTGATGAGGGACGCAATACCATCACCGGGCCGGGCTATGACGAGGTTGATATAACCCTGGCTCGCACCTTTAACATCACCGAGAGGGTTAAGGCCCAATTCCGCGCGGAAGCATTCAACCTTGCGAATCACCCGAACTTTTTCAATCCTTCCAACCAGGGGAACGAATTTCCCTTAAGTACAGTCGGCCAGCTGCCCGCGAACTATACCGGAAGTTTTGGGAGCATAACGCAAGCCAACAATCCACGCGAGATGCAATTCAGCCTTCGGATATCCTTCTAGGCAGGGCACCGTACTTTACTAGCCTTTCACCGGAGGGATACGTGGGCCGAGTTGTTGCCGCGCTACTGATCTGCGCACTTACCAATACTTTGACTGCACAGCAGGCTGGCTCCCCGCTTGCTGGCTTTACTGCTCAGAGCGAGCCGGGCGAAGCCAGCCTGGAACAACGCTTCAAGGCATTGCCCGACCCCCAGCGCATGCGCGCCAACATGGAGCGGCTCAGCGCGCGTCCCCACCATGTCGGTTCACCGTACGACAAAGAGAACGCGGAGTGGATCCTGGCGCAGTATAAGCAGTGGGGGTGGGATGCCCACATCGAGGAATTTCAGGTTCTGTTTCCTACGCCGAAATTCCGCTTGCTGGAGATGGTGGCGCCCACGCAGTTCACTGCCAAGCTGGAAGAGCCGGCGGTAGCCGTTGATCCGACCTCGAAGCAAAAGGACGAGCAGCTCCCCACGTACAACGCCTATTCTCCAGACGGAGATGTGACCGCGCCCCTGGTCTATGTGAACTACGGTCTGGTGGCCGACTACGAGGAGCTCGCCCGTCACGGGGTCTCCGTTAAGGGGGCTATCGTCATTGCCCGCTACGGAGAATCGTGGCGAGGCATCAAGCCTAAGATCGCCGCCGAGCACGGCGCCATTGGCTGCATCATTTATTCCGATCCCGCCGATGACGGCTATAGCCAGCAGGCTGAATTTCCCAAAGGGCCCATGCGTCCTCCCGAAGGAGTGCAGCGGGGCAGCGTGATGGATGCTCCCCTCTACCCTGGGGATCCGCTCACCCCCGGAGTGGGCGCCACCAAAGAGGCCAAGCGGCTCAAGCGAGAGGATGCTCAATCCATCCCCAAAATTCCCGTTCTTCCTATTTCTTATGGTGACGCCCAGCCACTGCTTGCTGCTCTGGAAGGGCCGGTAGCCCCCGCGAATTGGCGTGGGGCGTTGCCGATTACTTATCGCCTGGGGCCAGGCCCGGCCAAGGTTCATTTGAAGCTGGCCTTCAACTGGGACCTGAAACCTGTTTACGACGTGATCGCCACCATGCGGGGAGCTGAGGAGCCCGACCTTTGGGTGCTGCGTGGCAACCATCACGATGCGTGGGTGAACGGTGCGGATGATCCGGTTTCCGGGCAGGTGGTATTGCTGGAGGAGGCGCGCGCGCTTGCGGAACTAGCCAAGCAGGGATGGAAGCCGAAGCGCACCATCATCTACGCCTCCTGGGATGGGGAAGAGCCCATGCTTCTGGGTTCCACGGAATGGGTGGAGGAGCACGCGGACGAACTGCGGCAGCATGCCGCCGTTTATATCAACAGCGATTCCAATGAGCGTGGCTATCTGGATGTGGAGGGGTCGCATTCCTTGCAGGCGTTTATGAATGGCGTTGCCAAAGATGTGGAAGACCCTGAATCGAACGTCTCTGTCTTCAAGCGTCAGCAGGCGTATTTTCTGTTGCATGGCACGCCCGCGCAGCATGCCGAGGCCCGGGCCGGGGGAAACCTGAGCATCGGCGCTCTGGGCTCGGGTTCGGACTTCAGCCCCTTTATCGACCATATCGGTATTGCCACCATCAATCTTGGATTCGAGGGAGAGGATCCGTCGGGCAATTATCACTCCATCTACGACGACTTCTACTGGTACACGCATTTCTCCGACTACGATTTTGTTTACGGCCGTGCGCTCGCTCAGGCCGCGGGTTTAAGTGTACTGCGCATGGCTGACGCCGACATCATGCCCTATGATTTTGAGGGCCTCTCGCATACCGTGGCGCAGTACGTCGACGAAGTAAAAGCGCTGCTCGAGAGCCGTCGCAAGCAAGCGGTGGAGATCAGGCAAAACCTGAACGAGGGTGTCTACCAGGCGACGAATGATCCGCGAAACCCCACCGTCGCTCCACCCGCGGAGGAGATTCCCCCATACCTCAACTTCGCGCCGCTTGATAATGCTGCCAACGCTCTCAGCCAGGCGGCCCTGCATTACAGCAAAGCGCTCGCCGGCACGCAGGGCAAGCCTCTGCCGCAGGATCGCGTGAATACCCTGAATCAGAACCTCGCCCTGGCGGAGAGAAAACTTATCAACGAACAAGGCCTTCCGCGCCGGCCGTGGATGCAACACGTGCTCTACGCTCCTGGGTGGTACACGGGCTACAGCGTTAAAACGCTGCCCGGGGTAAGGGAAGCCATCGAGCAGGGCCGCTACCCTGAAGCCGATGAGCAAATTGTGCAGGCCGCCCGCGCGCTCCAGGATGAGGCGGCATGGATTGAGCAATTGGCTAAAGAACTTCCCAACTGATTCAAATCTGGTTTGGTGCAGATAATCTGTAGATTGTATGCAATCGGTGGTCTCAGGGAGCGGGTTGGCTTTGGATGCTTGCCATAGCATTCCCGTGTGGTTCAGTTCACCCAGGACTGACATCCTGGGTCATTCTCAGTCGTCCCTTCGGGACTGATCGCGGTGGATAACCCTACCCAGGACTACGTCCTGGGCTATTCTCAGCCGTCCCTACGGGACTGATTGCGATCTGCCGTAGCTAATTTGTCTTTAGCTACTGCTATCCGATGTCAGTCGATCAGAAAGCTAATTTGGACAAGACTGCCAAAGTATTGCCTCGGGCTCCGGCCGTCGTGGGCTTATATTAATTAACGGATTAGAGCACGGATGCGAGGCGATGGGAATGGGATGTGAAATGGCAGTAGGTTTCAGGAAATCGTTGGTTAAAACGTTACTGCTCGGGCTGTTAACCACGCCGGGCTTTGCGCAAATCCACTATGAACCCACGCTCCAATCGCTCAACCAGCATCCCCTGCCGCAGTGGTATGCCGATGCCAAGCTGGGCATATTCATTCATTACGGTCTGTACTCGGTTCCGGGATGGGCTCCCCTGTCGCACCCCGAACACGACTTCCGCAACGTCGACTACATCAAGAACAACCCGTATGCGGAGTGGTACTACAACGTGATGCGCATTGATGGCTCGCCTACCCAGGCTTACCATCGGGAGCACTACGGCGCCAATTACAACTACTACAACTTTGCTCCGATCTTCGACCAGGAGAGCATGAAGTGGAAGCCGGAGCAATGGGCCACCATCTTCCATGATGCGGGCGCCAAGTATGTCGTGCTCACCACCAAGCATCATGAGGGATTTACTTTGTGGCCCAGCTCCACGCCCAACCCCACGCTTCCCAAAGACCGGCAGCATGCCACGCGCGACATCGTGGGCGAGCTCACGACTGCGGTCAACAAGCAGGGCATGCGCATGGGGCTTTACTACTCCGGCGGCTATGATTGGACGTTTGTCCCGGGCCCCATCAAAACGGTCGCTGATTACCAGACGGTGAAGCCCCAGAGCGCGGCCTATGGCAAATATGCCGACGCGCAAATCAAAGAGCTGATCGTTCGCTATCATCCGGCGGTTTTGTGGAACGACATCGACTGGCCCAAGTCCGGCCGGCCGCTCGAAATTATGGCCGACTATTACAACACGGTGCCGGACGGGGTGGTCGACGATCGCTTCGGCGTGAAGCATTCCGACTTCACTTCACCGGAGTACGAGAAGGTGGATGAAATTCGCACGACCAAGTGGGAAGAGTGCCGCGGTCTTGGCCAGTCTTTTGGTTACAATCGCGCCGAGGGCGAGGCACAGACCATCGCACCCGACGCATTGATTTACCTGCTGGTGGATATTGTCAGCAAGAACGGCAATCTGCTGCTGGATGTTGGCCCGGAGGCGGATGGAACCATTCCAACGGTACAAATGGAGCGATTGCGCGCGCTGGGCGCGTGGCTACATCAGAACGGGGATGCTATTTACGGCACGCGGCCCTGGACGCGGGCTACAGGCAAAACCGCCGACGGCATCAACGTCCGCTTCACGCGCAAGAACGGCGACCTTTATGCCGTCCTCCTGGGTAAACCCCAGCATCCCGAAGTTACGCTCCTGAATGTTAAGGCCAAGCCTGGAACCGCGCTCCACCTTCTCGGCTATACGCAACCGCTCAAGTGGAAGGCGGACGGGGAGAACCTTAAGGTCGAGTTGCCGGCATCCCTTCCCGGCCAGTATGCCTATGCGCTGCGTCTTCAGGCTTCCGCGGCGCCTTAATTTTTTCACAGCAACTGCTGATCGCGCATAACGCGCCTGGTATAGGTCAAGTCTCTGCGCATGGCCGCAATCAACTCCTGCCGGGGAATGGTGAGTGTCTTGTCGCCGTTCTCGGCGCCTCCGAGCCCGGAATACTCAAAGTGGAGTTGCACCGGTCCGGAGAAGCCGTTCGCCTTGACGATGGCGAAGAAGCCGGGGAAGTTAACCATGCCCTCGCCCATGGGGCACCAGTGCGGGACCCAGGCATTTTCGACACCGAGCGACTTGTCAAAGGGATCGTGATGGATATTCTTCCCTTTGTTCTGCTGCCAGGTAAAGTCCTTGAGAGCGATGCCTCGCATTTGATTCTTGACCAGACGAGAACTGTCGATCCAGCCGCCATACCCCCCTTCGACGGTCGCGTGACCGATGTCGTAGTTGACCCCAATCCAGCGTGGATCGAGGCCCTGGAAGAGCGTCCAAAGATCCCAAATGGGGGCTCCCACGAGTCCCGGTCCGGAATGGGTGTGGTACATGCCGCAAATCTGATGTTCCTGGTTTAGTTCAGCCAGCGCTTTCGTCTGCGGCTTCAATTCATTGAGCCTTTCGCCGATGCCCTGGTTTGCCGGATAGGTTAACCCTCCCCAGCGATAGTGGCGGATGCCCAGCTGGCTGGCTGTTTTCAGCATGGCTTCGACATGGGGTGTTTGCACACTGGTAATCTCCGTGGAGATCATCGGGACGGTGAGGCCGGCACGGCGAACCGCCTCCACCGCCGCAGGAAGATCGGCCTCCACGCGTTCGGGCAAAACGTGACCGCCGGCGCGAACCGTAAGGTCAACGCCATCGAATCCAATATCTCTTGCGATGGCAGCCGCCTCAGCAATGTTGGTCCACTGCAAATGTTTAGAGAAGACGCAAATCTTCAGCTTTTCCGGTGCTCCGTCTGTGGCGTGGGGAGTGTCTTTAGCAAGCGCGCGGAAGGCGCCGGACATCGCTGCGCCCATGAGAAGCGTGCGGCGCGACATAACATTTGGTGCGGAATCACTCATCATGTGCGGTCCTCGTGGAAACGTTGCGTCAGCAGCGGAGGTGTATAAAACATATGGAGTATTATCACTCTCCAAAATACATAGCAATGGCGGGGTAAAGAATGCTTGCTTCCCTAAACGGCCAGGTGGTCGTAATTGTTGGTGCTTCGAGCGGTACGGGCCGTGCGGCGGCGGTGCTCTTCGCGCGCGAAGGGGCAAAGGTCGTGGCCGCTGCGCGCCGCGAAGACCGGTTGCAATCTCTGAAGGATGAACTGGCGAGAGAACAGCGCGATATCACCGTGCGGCGAGCTGACGCATCCAAAGTTGAAGATATGCAGCAGTTGGCACAGGCAGCGCTGGAAAAATTTGGCAGGATCGATATCCTGGTCTTCGCCAGCGGGACCAATACCAAGGAGCGGGCGATGGAGCGGCTTACCCCGCAAGTATGGAACGAGCTCATCGATACAAATCTCAATGGAGCCTTCTACGCTACGCACGCAATCTTGCCCTCCATGCGTAAGGCCGGTTCGGGCCACTTGATCTACATCTCATCGATCAGCGGATTATTGACGGATGTTTCCGGGGCTGCGTATCAGGCCTCCAAGCGAGGAGTTGTTGCACTGGCCCACGCGATTCGCATGGAAGAGAAGCAGAACGGCATCAGAACGTGCGTCCTCTGTCCTGGTCTCATCAATACTGAACTGCTGGACAAGAGGCCGGTGAAGCCGTCCCCCGAAGTGCTCGCCAAGGCATTGCAGGCGGAAGATGTTGCGGAAGTAATTTTATTTGTCGCGAAACTGCCGGCCCACGCGTCGGTGCCGGAGATGCAGGTGCTGCCGACGTTTCAGTAGCTTCCATTAGAAAAAGGTTCGCATGGATTTAAGAGGAAAGGTTTGTCTCGTCACCGGGGGAACCAGCGGTATCGGGGCCGCCACTGCGCTCACGCTTGCACGGAAAGGCGCTCATGTCGCCATCGTTGCCAGAAGGGCTGCGCCGTTGCCAGAGGATCTACTCTCTGCTGCCGAGCGACACGGCATGACGGCACGCTCATTCAAGGCAGACGTCGCTGACCCCGAGGCCTGCCGCAAGAGTGTCGAGCAGGTAGTCAAAGAGTTTGGCCGTCTCGATGTGCTCGTGCACTCGGCCGGGGGGCCCGTCCGAGGCAGCATTTATGCGGTCACCGATGAGAGCTGGATGAACGCCTTTGCCGTTCACGTGCATTCCATCTTTCACCTTACCCGGGCGGCCGCACCGCACATGGCGCAACAGGGCGGGGGAGCGATCATTCTGCTGGGGTCGGCCGCCGGCCTCCGCGGTTGCCTGGGCGCGGCCGCTTACGGAGTGGTGAAAGGTGCGTTGCCGCAGTTCGCCCGCGTTCTCGCCCGTGAACTTGCCGAGCAGCGCATTCGTGTCAACTGCATCTCTCCAGGCGTAATTCGCACTCCTTTTCAGGATTCTCTTTCCCCAGAACAGGTAAAGAACAACATCGAGAATCGCATCCCATTACACCAGGAAGGCAAGCCGGAGGATGTTGCAGAGCTGATCGCCAGCGTGGTTGAAAATGACTTCATCACCGGCGAGAACATGGTCATTGACGGGGGAATGACCATGCGCATCGTCTAAGACAGCGCGGATGCGACCTTCTCCGTTGCTGGCAGCGTCCATACCAGCCAAGCGGAGATCAATGGAATGATTCCGAAGAGTACGAACGCCGGCTGAAAGGAATATCGCTGGACCAGCCAACCAGTCACCAGGCTGAAGATCATGCCTCCGAAACCAGCGCCTGTGCTGGCGAAGCCCCAGATGGAGGCCACGGCTCCTTTGGGAAATACATCTCCGGGAATGGCGAGCAGGTTTGCAAGCGCGCCGGTGTAACCGAAGGTCGCGACTGATATCAGCGCGATGCATCCGGCAGCACTTTTGCTTTCGCCCACGAAGAGGGCAGAGGTCATCAGCACTGAAAAGATAAGAATGGCAAGGCGCCGCGTGGTGGCCGCTGTTCGACCGAAGCGCAGCAGCGCCGTGAACACGACTCCTCCGGCGAGGTTGCCGAGGGCGGCGGTGAGGAAGGGTATCCAGGCCGTCTCACCGATCCGCTGCATGGAGAAGCCGTGGACCACCTTCAAGTATTGCGGCACCCAGAAAATATAAAAGTACCAGGCGGGATCGCTAAAGACTTTGGAGAGAGTGAACTGCCAAAGAAATCTGGATCGCAGTAGAGCCTTAAGCGGGAGACGGTCTGTTGCAGCCTGTTGCCCCATAGACTTCAGGCCTGGATAAAAGAGGATCCACGCCGCCAGCCAGATGAACCCGAGTAGACCCACGGTAAGAAACGCTGTTCTCCACCCTGCAGTCAGCAGAATCCATGCCAGCAAGGGCGGAGCAAGAATTGCTCCGATGGATGAGCCGCTGTTAAAGATACCCGAAGCAAGCGATCGGTCTTCCGGCGCAAACCATTCCGCGACCAGCTTCACCCCAGCGGGGTAGTTGCCTGCCTCCCCCATGCCGAGCAGGAATCGAAAGATGCCCAGGCTGAGAGCTCCGGTGGCGAGTGCACACAGCATCTCTGCTGTAGACCACCAGGCCATTGTCCATGCATAGCCGGCCTTGGTTCCCAGACGGTCCAGCATCCGGCCGGAGATGCCATTCGCTAGCGTGTACGCGAGCATGAAGGCGGAAACAATGTAGGAATAGCGTTGCGCAGAGATGTGGAATTCTTCCAGCAGCACGGGCGCCATCACCGACAGCGTTTGCCGGTCGAGGTAGTTGATGACGGTCGCCAGAAACGCAAAACTCAGAACCAGCCACTTAGTTCGGTCTCTGGCGAGCTGTGTCTGCATCGCTTGCAGTTTTATCGCACGTTCGTGCCTGCAGTCCAACGCAGCCCTTGCGTTAGGAAAGGCGCTCAGGACGCCGTATCGCAACTATCCCGAGTAACCCATGCCGGCCAGCACCCCGCGCATATAAGCGAAGCTGGCGATCACGCCTGGCATCGGATCGTCGCCGTGAACCTCATACTCCAGATCGACAAAGCCTTTGTATTTGATCGCGATCAGGGTCTCAAAAATGCGCCGTATGGGCATCAAGCCCTCCCCCACAGCAACCTGGCTTTCCTTGGAAGTGAAGTTGGTAAGGTCCTTGGTGTGCATGTTGAATAGCCGCGGACCCACCTGCTTGATCGCCTCCACCACGTCGGTGCCCGCACGCACCGTGTGGCCTATATCAATGCAGCATCCCATCCGTGGGTCCATATTGCCCACGACCTTCAGCACATCCAAAGGCGAATGCCACAACTTATCCTCCGGTCCGTGATTGTGGATCGCGAACCGTATGTCGTACTCCTTCACAAACTTCTCGATACGAGGCAGTGTAGCCGGGGCGGGATCTCCAGCAACAATCACCGACACACCCGCTCGCTTGGCGTACTCGAACTTACTGCGGATGTCGTCATCCTCGTCCTTGGGAAAGTAAACCGTCCCAACGGCATGCAACTGAATACCGGCGGCGTGATAGTCGTCGAGCGCTTTTGCTTCCTCCGCCGGATCCATCGGCAGATGGTCTTTGACGTCCTTCGCGTTCAGCGCCAGCACGTTGAGCTGCTTCATGTAGCCGATTAATTGCGCGCGGTCGAAATTGCGAAAGGTATAGCTGCACAAACCCAAATTGACAGGTGGTGCGGCACTTGGCGTTGCCGCCAGCGCCACATTCGGCATAACGCTCGAGGTTGCATACGCAGCCGCGGCCAATGCGCCGGAGCCGACGAAACTACGGCGGGAAAGGATGTTTTTCATAAGTGAAGATCTGCCCTAGACGTGCGGAGCCCAGCCCTTCTCGTACTCTCGGCCCCACCCCTTCATGGCCTCCGAATCGCCCTGGATCTTTCCGTCTTTCTCGTCGAGCAGTAATTCACGATTGACTTCCCAGGCAATGTTGGAGAGCTGCAGTATGGTGACAGAGATGTTCCCAACCGCAATCGGAGCGTTCAATTTTTCTCCATTACGGATGCCGGCAATGAAGTTTGCGAAATGGGCATCGGTCATTGAATCGGCGCCCATCAGATCATAAGACGATGTCTTGCTCCCGGTCTTGTATTCGCTGGTCTTCGTTCCCTTGAGATCGTAGATTTCATAGCCATCGCGATCCACCACCACCGTTCCGGTAGTGCCCATAATCGCTGAGCCCCGATCGCGGTTGTAAAACTTCATGCCCTGGCAGCTCTTGCCTTCCCAGGAGAGCATCTTGTCTTTGTAGTCGAAACTAGTCACCATCGTGTCGGGGAACTGCCAATCATCCTTGAACTGGTATCTTCCGCCGCTCGCGGTAACCCGCTGAGGATAGTCGACCCCGAGCGCCCAGCGGCACACATCCACTTCGTGGGTTCCATTGTTGAGCGCCTCGCCGGTGCCATAGATCCTGAACCAGTGCCAGTTATAGGGTTGCACGTTGTCGGTATAGAGCTTGCGCGGCGCCGGGCCCTGCCACAGATCCCAATCAAGCTGGGGCGGTACAGGCGCGGGCTTGCCATACCCAATCGACTTTCTGGTGTTGCTGTACCAGGCTTTGGCGTAGTAGGCGCGGCCGATCAGGCCGTTGTGGATCTTGCCGATGATCTCGATGGTGTGAGGCGACGAGCGTTGTTGGGTGCCCATTTGCACCAACTTGTTATATTTCTTTTGCGCCTCCACCAGCAGAGCTCCTTCGGCGGGGTTGTGGCTGCAGGGCTTCTCTACGTAAACATGCTTGCCCGCCTGCAACCCGTCGATGGCCATCGGAGTATGCCAATGGTCGGGAGTGGCAATGGTGATGGCGTCCACGTCCTTCTGGTCAAGAATCTTGCGAAAATCCTTCTCCGCGGCGGGCGCCGATCCCATCGCCTCCAGCGTTTTGGCAGCAAACTTATTCAGGATATTGCTATCTACATCGCACACATGGGTGATACAGGCGGTCTTCTCGTTCGCCTTAAGCGCCGACAGGTGTGCATAGGCGCGACTGTTAAGGCCGATCACCGCAAAATTGAGCCGGCTGTTGGAGCCCAGAATCTGCCCATAGCTCTTGGCGTTGGCGCGAATTGCCAGGCCGGCCGCCCCTACTGCAAGTGCATCGAGAAACTCACGTCGATTGACCATAGTTCAACCCTCGTACAAAAAGAGTGCTTTCGATCTTATACCCGCGTCCTTGCGATCGTCGCCCGCCTACGAAGACGTTGGTGGGTTGAGTTTGGCCGCATAGCCGGAATTTGCTGGTGGCTCAGGCTTCGGTTAGCCCTTCGCAGCCCATGGAACCCATGAAATATCAATAGCTTATGAGAGCCGGACCGGGTCAGGTCGAAGCCGGGATGGGGCCAGGGTATTCAGCGAACAATCCGCGTTGACAGCCCTTAGCAACGGAGACTAGCGTTAAAGGTCCGACCTTTTGTCGGGGAGTATCTGCCGCTTGGCCCGGAACATAGCCTCATTGAAGCCGACGGTCTTCCGTTGGGCTGGCTCAGTCGTAATGGGCACGGCCTTGCTGGCAACCACTGCGGGTTGCAAAGGCAAGCCTTCCACCGCCTCTTCCTCGCAGCAACATCTTGACTTCAATCAGGATGTGCAGCCCATCCTTGCCAGCAATTGCTTTAGTTGCCACGGTCCCGATCCGGAGATGCGGAAGGCTAACCTGAGGCTCGACCTGGAAGAGTCCGCCTTCAAGAAACGCCCAGGGAAGCCCGATGCCATTGTGCCCGGGCATCCCGAGAAGAGCGAATTGATCCGGCGGATTGAATCCAAGGATCCGCACTACCTGATGCCGCAGACTTCTCTGGGCGAAGCAAAGCCAATGAAGCCCCAGGATATCGCCATTCTTAAGCAATGGGTGGCGGAAGGGGCGCACTACCGGCCCCACTGGGCGTTTGAGAAGCCGACACGTCCCGCTGTGCCTCAATTGCAGGCATCAGGCTGGGCACAAAACCCGATCGATGCGTTCGTACTGCGGCGCCTCAATAAGGAAGGTCTGCACCCCTCGCCTGAGGCGGACAAAAACACTCTTATCCGCCGCGTGACACTCGATTTGACCGGATTGCTGCCTACCCCCGCGGAAGTAAATGCGTTCGTGCAAGATCAGTCGCCGCAGGCTTACGAGCACCTAGTGGATCGTCTACTAGCCAGCCCCGCTTACGGAGAGCAGCGAGCTCGTTATTGGCTTGATTACGCTCGTTATGCCGATACCTATGGATTGCACCTAGACAACAGCCGATACGCCTGGGCGTATCGTGACTACCTGATCAAAGCGTTCAACAGCAACAAGCCGTTCGATCAGTTTGCAAAGGAGCAGATTGCGGGCGATATGCTGCCTGCCAGCAACCTGGACCAGATCATCGCTAGCGGATACGTCCGCTCCGGGGTAAGCAGCAATGAGGGCGGCACGATTCCCGAGGAATTACGGGTCAACATCGCACGGGAGCGGACTGAGGCGTATGGAGGCGCGTTTCTGGGCCTCACCGTGGGTTGTGCGGTGTGCCATGACCACAAATACGATCCCACCACGCAGAAGGACTTTTATCAGCTAAGCGCCTTCTTCAACAATATCGATGAGCAGCCGTTCAACTTTGATAAGCCGGATTGGGCGCCGGTCGTGCACATTCCAAAGCCCGAGAACCTGGACGCTTACAACCAGGTATTGGCCAAGCGGGCGGCGCTCGAGAAACAGTTGTATGACTCGCGCTTGCGGGAGGGGCAGATCCTTCAACAATGGATCAGCTCGAAGCAGAACCTGGCTGAGCCGGTCTCAACCGATAAGCTGCAGATTCGCTTGCGGCTCGATGAGGGCGGCGGCGAGGTGCTGAAGAATAGCGCTCCCAACGCCAGCCCGAAGAGCTTTCCCATTGGAAAGTACAAGCCGGAGTGGGGTGAGACCACCTGGCTCTGGCCGGATTTCCGCATGAACGTCAGCACCCGGGTAGTGATGGGACAGGCGGGGGACTTTGAGTGGAACCAGCCCTTCTCCAGCGGTGGTTGGTTCATGTTGCGTTCCGCGCCTAACATCACTTCGAGCAACATTGTGGGCGCCGTGCTTTCCAAGATGGATTCCACCCAGCACTACCGTGGCTGGGATGTGGAAGCCGAGCAAGGCCTGATCATCGTCAAATTGGCCAATCAAGCGCCCAAGGAAGTGCCGCCCAAGGCGAAGCCGAAAAAAGGAGCGCCCAAGAAGGCAGAGCCCAAGAAGGCAGAGCCCAAGAAGGAGGAGGCCAAGAAGGCAGAGCCTACGGAGCCGAAGGACCTGACGCCCATCAAGGGGATCAAGGTCATGACCACCGTGCCCTTGCCTACGGATGGCAGCTGGGATCACATCTTTTTTACCTATGACGGATCGGGCAAGGCAGCGGGCGTAAAGATCTATGTGAACGGAGCTCCGGCTGTAACGAAGATTGTTTCAGATAACCTGGAGCATCTTACGATGCGCACTTCGGCCCCACTCCAACTGGGGCGGATATCCCCGGATGAGGACCCAGCACGCGAGACGCGCTACCAGGATTTCCGGTTGTATGACAGGGTCCTGACCGCGGACGAGGCAAAGAGACTCCCGTTTGAAGACTACGTAGCCGAGATCATCAGCAAGCCCACCAACCAGTGGAACGCGGATCAGTGGCATGCGGTGAGCCAGTTCTACTTCGATAACGTTGATGAGTCGTCCAGGCAAATCAAGAGCCAGATTCAACTGCTTGATGCCGAACTCGACAAGCTATCCAAGGGGGGGTATGTCTCCCTGGTGTCGCGAGAGAGACCGTCCCTGGCCTACGCGAATATTCTCACCCGCGGGGTCTACACCGCGCGCAAGGAGAGAGTCGAGGCTGACACACCGCACTTTCTTCCTCCACTGCCTGCGGGCCAACCGCATAATCGCCTGGCCCTGGCGGAATGGACGGTAAGCCCGGATAATCCTTTGACCGCGCGTGTCACAGTCAATCGTATGTGGAACGAGCTATTCGGCGCGGGGTTGGTCGAGACCACGGAAGATTTTGGCATCATGGGCCAGCGGCCTTCGCATCCCCAGCTGCTGGACTGGCTGGCGGTCGAGTTCCGCGAGAGCGGGTGGGATATGAAGCATATGTACAAGCTCATGGTGATGTCTGCGAGCTACCGCCAGAGTGCGAAATCCTACCCCGACCAGTTGGCCCGCGATCCGAAGAATCTTCTCCTGGCGCATGGTCCCCGCTTCCGCATGGATGCCGAGATGCTCCGTGACATCGCTCTTGAGTCCAGCGGACTGCTGGTTAACAAGATCGGCGGACCGAGCGTGAAGCCGTATCAACCGGACAATGTGTGGGAATCAGTAGGGTACCCAACCAGCGACACTACCAGATATAAGCAAGACCATGGCGACGCGCTTTACCGGCGTAGCCTCTATACGTATTGGAAGCGCATGGCGATGCCGCCGGATATGGATGCCTTCGATGCCCCCACGCGCGACACGGTCTGCACCCGGCGCCAACGAACCGACACTCCACTACAGGCATTGGTAACCATGAATGATCCGCAATGGGTCGAAGCGTCGCGTGCACTTGCGCAACGCCTCATCGAGCAGGGTGGAAAGCAGCCGGAGCAGCGGATCAAGTATCTTAGCGACCTGGTTCTTTCCCATGACCCATCGCCGCAGATGGAATCTGTATTGCAACAATCGCTGAACCAGATGGAGCAACACTACACCGCCGATCCTGCTGCGGCCCGCGATTTGATCGAAGTAGGGGAGAAGCCCCGGGACCGAGCCATTCCTCCGCCCGAGCTGGCTGCGTGGACCATGGTGGTAAGCGAGGTACTGAACCTGGACGAGACTTTGAACAAATAGGAGAACCGCCGTGAAGCAACATCCGCTGTGCACCGATCCTGATAACGGTCCAACTGTCATGGACCTTCCCATTGCGGAAGGTATGAAGACAGAGTGGGCCGAGCTCGAGACACGCCGGCACTTCTTAGGCAAGGCGGGCAAGGTCCTTGGCTGGGCGGCTCTGGCGAGCCTGTTCGGCGACCAGGTTTTTACCGGCGGTGCGCGCGCTGCCAACGTGGCTGTCCCACCCTCTCCTCAAAGCCTGAGGCTGCCGCATTTTGCTCCGAAGGCCAAGCGAGCGATCTACCTCTTCATGTCCGGGGGACCACCGCAGATGGACCTGCTGGATTACAAACCGAACCTCGCCCAGCTTTATGACAAAGACATTCCTGACTCCGTCCGCGGGGCGCAGCAGCTGACTGGCATGACTGCAGGCCAGGCGCGCTTTCCTATAGCGCCTTCCCACTGGGCATTCAAGCAGTACGGAAAGTCCGGTACATGGGTGAGCGATCTGATGCCGTATACGGCTCGGATGGTGGATGACCTCACCATCATCAAGTCGACCAATACCGATGCTATCAATCACGAACCGGCGATCATGCTTCTGAATACAGGGAACATGAATGCCGGCAAACCGTGTCTCGGAGCGTGGCTTTCCTACGGTCTGGGCAGTATGAACGACAACTTGCCCACCTTCATGGTGCTGTTGAGCAAACTGAACACAAAGGAAAACAATCAGCCCGTATCTTCACGCTTATGGAGCAGTGGTTTCCTCTCATCGGAGTACGCGGGCGTCGGCTTGCGTTCCGCAGGCGATCCCGTTTTGTACTTGAGCGATCCCAAAGGGGTGGATCGCGAGGTACGGCGCAAGATGCTCGACGCAGTGAACGAGATCAATCGCCAAACCTACCAGGAGCTCGGTGATCCGGAAACCAATTCGCGCATTTCTCAATACGAAATGGCGTACCGGATGCAGACCTCCGTGCCTGAGCTCACCGACACGAGTCGCGAGCCGCAATCCACATGGGACTTGTACGGGCCCGACGCCAAGGAGCCGGGAACCTTTGCCTACAATTGCCTGATGGCGCGGCGGATGGCAGAGCGTGGTGTGCGTTTCACCCAGATATATAAGCGCGGATGGGATGTGCACACGAATGTTACCGGCTTATTGCCCATCCTCTGCCAGGAAACCGACCGCCCAGCCTACGCGCTGATCACGGATCTGAAGCAGCGCGGCTTGCTCGACGATACGTTGGTGATTTGGGGCGGCGAGTTCGGCCGCACGGTCTACAGCCAGGGTGGGTTGACGCCGGATAATTATGGCCGGGACCATCATCCTCGCTGCTTCACTACCTGGATGGCGGGTGGCGGCGTGCGGCCCGGCATTACCTATGGCGAGACGGATGAATATAGCTACAACGTGGTGAAAGACTCGGTGCCAGTGCGGGACTTCAACGCCACCATCCTGCATTGCCTGGGCATTGACCACAACAAGCTTACATACAAATTTCAGGGATTAGATCAGAAGTTGACCGGCACCACTCCTGCCGCGGTGGTCGACGGTCTGCTTGCATAATGAATAAGGGTCTCGGCATTGCAACTTAGCAAAATTCTTTCGAATGGCCGGGCGATCAAACCGGTCTGGGTTGCGTCGCTGCTGACCAGTATCCTATTACTGCTGCTGCCTTCGCTCTTCAGGCTGGACGGAAAAACGCACGCTGACTGGCAGCAATTCCTTGGCCGCTTCCATCCCCTGGTGGTGCATCTTCCCATCGGCCTGATCCTGCTTGTTCCCGTGCTCGAGATCGCAGGACGAGCTCGCCCCGCCTTGCTGGAAGCTGCGTCGTTCGTTTTATCGTTGAGCGTTTTCAGTTGCCTGCTCGCATTGACACTGGGTTATCTGCTCGCGTACGGCAGCGGCGATGCAGGTGGGGGTGTGGCGCGCCACATGTGGGGCGGTATTGCGCTGACCATCGGCGTATTGGCTTGCGCGTTGTTTCGCGGTGCATCCGGAAGCTTGCGTGGCGTTTATCCGTGGATGCTGGGCTGCGTGATGCTTCTGCTGGCATGGACGGCTCACCAGGGTGGTTCACTTACCCATGGAAACAACTATCTGACGCAGTATCTTCCTGGACCGCTGAAGCGGTTAGGCACGGTGCAGGCCAAGACGTTCGCTTATCCCGATTCCTTTTATGCCAAGCATATCTACCCGGTATTCGATGCCAACTGCATTTCCTGCCACGGCGAGGCAAAGGTCAAAGGGCATCTGCGACTTGACACGTACGACCGCTTGATGAGGGGTGGAGAGGATGGCGCTGTCGTCATCCCAGGGATGCCGGAGAGAAGTACCTTGTACAAGCGCATCACGCTCCCGCCGGACGATAAGCACTTCATGCCCTCCGACGGTAAGCCCCCGTTGAAGGCGGAGGAAATTGCCTGGATCAAGGCGTGGATCGCGCAGGGAGCGTCTCCTGAGCTAAAGACCCTTGCCGGCATCTCGGTGCGCGAAGAGGAGCCCCCTCCACCGCCGGTGGCAGACTACAGCGGAATGCTGGCGCAAATCTCACAGGCAGCCAAGGCCGCTGGGGTTACACTTGTGCCGGTGTCAAAGAACCTGGGAGATGGTCTCATTTTGAATACCGTCGATGCGGGAACGAAATTTGGCGATGCGCAGCTCGCAAGCCTGGAGAAGTTTGCGCCTTATATCGTCGAGGTGGAACTGGGACGGACTTCGGTGACCGATGCCAGCTTTGCCACGCTGGCGAAGTTCAGTCAGCTGCGCGCGATCCACCTGGAGGGAACCGCCGTGACTGGAGCAGGTTTGGCTAAGCTGACACAACTGCAGCAACTGAGCTATCTCAACCTGAGTGGCACCCAGGTGACGCAGGCGGCGGTTGCTCCGCTTTCTTCGATGAAGAACCTGCGTCATCTTTATCTCTACAACACGCCGGCCCAGCCTGCATCGACTGTGGCTGATGGGCAATCCACTGCGAGGAAAGAACCATGAAGCGTCGCGATTTTTGTGCCATAACATCCGTAGCCGCTCTGGGCAGCCTGCTGGGCTCGCAAGCGCACGCGGATACATCATCAGAGGAGCGTCCTTTGAACTCATTACAGTTGCAGACCGGAAATGGCGAATGGACCTATCACGTGGTTTCCAACTGGGGACAATTGCCCCAGGGAAAAGCCTTCGGCGGAACCCACGGCGGCATTGCCACCGACAAAGCCGGACTTCTTTATGTCAGCACGCAGAGCGCCACCGGTGTGCTGGTGTATGACCGCGACGGCAAACTGCTAAAGACCATAGCCAACCAGTAT
This sequence comes from uncultured Acidobacteriaceae bacterium, assembly GCA_963721125.1. Lineage (GTDB taxonomy): Bacteria > Acidobacteriota > Terriglobia > Terriglobales > Acidobacteriaceae > PALSA-350. Next base: position 624,427 of record CAVRHZ010000004.1, read on the forward strand.
CCAGAGGTTCATTCTCTGGTTTACGCGGACGAAAACAACGAGGAGTATTTCTACGTCACGGTGCAGAAGGGTACGCCCCAGGAGAATTGGCTTTTCGTCAAGATGAAGACGGATGGAACCGTGGTGCAGAAGATCACGGCTCCGCCAGAGGCGGGCTTTCACGCGCCCAATGAATGGCGCCTGACCGCCGCCGTACCCGGGCCCGACGGTTCCATCTACATTGCCAATGGATATGGAGACTCGCGCATCTTCAAGTTCGACAAGGCGGGCAATTATCAGGCGGCTTACTCCGGGAAAGGAAGCGCAGACGGCTTGTGCAACTGCAGCCACGGGCTGGCAGTGGACTTGCGTTACGGGCAGCCACTGCTGTTGGTATGCGACCGCGAAAACCGGCGTCTCACTCATTACGACTTCGACGGCAAGTTTGTCAGCAATGTGACTTTGCACCTGCGTCGTCCTTGCCAGGTGAGTTTTTGGGGTGACTACGCCGTGATTTCCGAGTTGGAGGGGCGCGTCACTATTCTAGATAAAGACAATGTGCCCGTCGCCTTTCTGGGAGACAATCCACACCACGATCAGTGGGCGAATTACAAATTGCTTCCCGGCGATATAGCACTCGCCAATTTCAGCGCGGCCCACGGATGCCACATCGATCAGGATGCCAACATCTACGTGTCGGATTGGAACCAGTCAGGACGCGTGACCAAACTGGAGCGGGTTAAGGCCTAGCAGTCTGCGGAATAGCCGGAAGAGAAACAGCAGGTCCCTCCACTACGCTTCGCTCCGGTCGGGATGACAATTTTGTGGGACGATTAGCAGCCATTCGTCTGACCACCCTCCACTTGTCATCCCGACCGGAGCGTCCTCGGATTGCCTGCCACGCCGCACTCGCGGTGGCCACGTGTGCGGCCTTCAGTAAGGAAACCCGCATGAAGTTTGCCAACGCCACCAACCTCGACAGGAATTCCGGGGTAGCGTAGCGGAGGGAACTGCTGTTTCATCCGATCTGATCACCCATTCAATAATTCGACGCTGAGTACACGCGAATGCGTGTCCAGAAGGTTCCATTATCCCAATTGATGCGGTTGCCGTTGGCGGTGATGGCGCCTACGATACTGGTCCCATTCCAGTTGGTCGTCACTTGTCGTTTTCCAGTGATCTGGCCGCTGGCATGATCACCGGATTGGTTGCTCAACTCCACATTGTTGCCACGTTGACGGATGGAGCACGACTGGGAGTGGTTCCCCTGGGCATACCACGTACCGGTCAGGTTTAGCCGTTGGTGCCCGCCTCCTCCTGTATTGCATCGTGCCCAAAACGTACCGTTAGACCAATTAATCTGGCTGCCATCCGGGCTGAGTGTGCCGGTTACGAATTGCCAGCCCGGCGCAACAATGCCATTCTGTCCCTGGTATTGTCCCGTGGAGGTATCGCCGTTCTCGTTGGTCAAGGTGAGAAACGCGCCATTATCGCTGATCGAGGCCTGTTTCGTGGAATCTCCCTGAGCGCACCACCCACCGGTGAAGGCAGCAGACCGTGGGTTGGATGGAAACTGAGCCACGGCTTCCTTCACACCGGACCCAAGACACACCGCCAGCACTGCAACCAGCGTGATGACTGCCGCTTTCCTCGCATCTTTGTCCTGTTTCACGGGTTATCTCCTGTAACGAATCATTCGTCCGGACCACAAAAGGGTACATGGAAGTGCCTCTCCTCGGCTGGAAATTGCTTCTAATAATGGAATGGTGCTTCAGGGCCGGAACAGACGCTGAAGAAAATGCCCTGGCTTCAGTGCAGCTATAAAAAGCGGTGAGGTCAAGTTTGTATTGGCTTCCGACCACGCTCGCTTCGCCGGGCGCAGACTATTACCATAGTGATGTGGGGCTTGCTTGCTAGAACAGGTTGAGCCCCCAAGAAGGACGGTAAGGCCATGACTCTCAGACCAACGGACATGCTGGAGATTCAATCGGCAATCGATGAGTACGAGAGAAAGTACCCCGGCCGTCCAGCGCCCTCGGCTGAGGTGGCGCTGGCGTGGCGTCTGGGTAAGCGTGAAGCGAAGAAGCGCTTCGCATCATGGGGAGAACCTGAGCCGGAGTTCGCACAGCAGGAGTGCGGCCGGCTGGCGTGGGTCTGGGAGCGAATTACACTGCGATGGCAGATCTGGACCGCTCCCAAGGAAGACGACTCCGAGGATAACCCAGCCTTACTGCCCCTGGTAAGGAGTGTGTTGTTGGTAGGTTGGTGGAGTGTTGTTGCAGTGGCGGTCGCCTCAGTCTTTTTCTTTGGAGCCGTCGTTGGCGGTCTTAAATGACTTTTGGGCAGGCTCGGTGGCGATCAGGCTGGGCGCTGGTTATCGCCGGGACCCTGGTGGGGGCACTTTACGCACAACGGCCGTTTCGTGAATACCCTTCGGTCGAATATGGCGAATCCCTGCCCCTGCCTCGGGACTGGCAGCGGCAGGCCGAGTGGTCCTTTGCCCGCTTGATGTACCCCCCTGGCCCCCTGGACGGCTACCGAGGCAGATTCGATGGCGACTGGCGCCAGGGCCTCTCGCTTTGGACCCAGGACTACCCGCGCGCCGACCGGGCGTTCGCGCAGGCGGTGAGGCGTTTGACTCGTGTCGATGCCCGATCGGTGGAAGAGGCGGTGAACCTGGATGATGGCGATGAGGTTTACAACTGGCCTTGGCTCTACGCCGTCCAGGTAGGGGAGTGGGGTCTAACCGACGCCGAGGCCAAGAAAATGCGCGACTATCTGTTGCGCGGCGGCTTTTTCATGGCTGACGATTTTCATGGCCACGAGGAACAGGCCTACTTTGAAAAAACCATGAAGATGGTCTTCCCCGAGCGCCCCATTGTTGATATCCCGAACAACGACCCAATCTTTCACACCGTCTTCGATCTTGACGATCGCTACCGCATCACCGGCGCGGAGCACCTGGATACCGGTTACAAGAAGGACGGGATCGTTGCCCGCTGGGAGGGCATTTACGACGACAAAGGCCGGATCATGGTGGCAATTTCGTTGAATTCGGACATTGGCGATTCCTGGGAATGGTCCGATACTCCGAGCTATCCCCTGAAGTTTTCCGATCTCGGCATGCGCCTGGGCGTGAACTACGTTGTTTACGCCATGACCCATTAGCACGCCTGCGGAACCCGTCAACGCCGTTACCGCTTGTGATTACTACAATTCACCCATCTGTTACTCAAGAACAATGGCTTATTTTTTCAAAACGGCTATTCTCATCAACAAGCGGCGATTCTCCGCGGAACATTTCATCGATTCTTTCGGGGGAGGGATTCGATGAAATGTGACAAGGAGAATCGCCGTTAACACTTTAGTAATCCTGCCTAGTTCTTACCTTTGGCTTCGCTCTCCCAGAGCGACCTGGCGATTGAAATCCGCAGACTTATTTTTTGCCACGCTCGGCGATTGCCAGCGATCCTGTGCGAAATGCTTAGCCAGCATCACGATCTGCCCCACATGAAGCGAATAGTGCGCGATCTGCCGGTTGATCGCCTGCATCACCGAGTGTGCTTCCCCTCGGATGGTCACTGTGCGTGCAAGGTCCCCCTCTGAGAGGGGCTCAAGGGCCGCGAAGAGCCGTGCCCAACCATCTCCCCATGCATCCATCAACGCCTTGCGGCTCGCCGGGGGATCGACGAATTCCCGATCGCGGTCGCGATCCGGCTTCTCACCATCCGTGGTAAGAAAATCCGTCCAACGGGAGCGCATGTTGCCTGACAGGTGCTTGACGATCTTGGCAATCGAGTTTGTTTCGGGATCAAGCGTGACCAGAAGTTGTTCGTCGCTGACCTGGTCCATCGCATATTCAGCAAGCCGCTTGTACTGCCGGAATAAGGCCAGGGAATCTTCGATATACGAAGTGGTGAACTGGAGCGCCATGCCTCCAGTTTAATCGTGGCCGAAGTGCCGGCCAACTCGTGCAATAGTTCAGATAATGCGAACTAATGAATCGTGAGCGTCCGGCACTCCATCCTAACGATGCTGTAATTTGCCTGGGTCATTTTATCTCCAGGCAACATCAGATTCCCAGTCACGAAAGGAAACACATATGGGCAAACTCACAGGTAAGGTCGCCGTCGTTACGGGCGCGTCCAAAGGTATTGGTGCAGGCATCGCGAAGGCTCTCGCTGCTGAAGGAGCATCCGTGGTCGTGAACTACGCTTCCAGCAAGAATGGCGCCGAGACAGTAGTGAAAGAAATCGCCGATGCTGGCGGCAAGGCAGTCGCAGTGGGTGGAGATGTCTCCAAGGCCGCCGAGGCGCAGGGCATTATCGATGCAGCCATCAAGAACTATGGCCGCCTCGACATCCTGGTCAACAACTCGGGCGTCTACGAGTTCGCTCCGCTTGAGGGCGTCACCGAAGAGAGCTTCCACAAGATGTTCAATATCAACGTGCTGGGCACGATCCTGACCACGCAGGCAGCGGTCAAGCATATTGGCGAAGGGGGCAGCATTATCAACATTGGCTCCGGCGTCAGTCGCCTGACTCCTGCGTACTCCACGGTTTATACCGGTACTAAGGGCGCACTCGATGCCATCACCGGTGTGCTCGCCCGCGAACTCGGGCCGAAGAAGATCCGTGTCAACACCATCAACCCTGGCATGGTCGAGACCGAAGGCACGCGCAGCGGAGGCATACTAGGCTCGGACCTTGAGAAGAATCTCATTGCGCAGGCGCCATTGGGACGCACTGGGCTGGTGGGCGACATCGCTCCCATTGCTGTGTTCCTCGCATCGGATGATTCAGGCTGGCTGACCGGCGAGCAACTACTCGCTACCGGCGGAATCCGCTAACACACACGGCTACCCACTCAGCGCATCTTGCTTACGGTGCGATGAGTGGGGTTTATCAAGAACGATGTCACGGGAGCAGGAAGTAGCTTTCGGCCAAGCAATGGCGTCGCCGGAAGAATCGCCGAGGCTACGCGGACTCCGTTGACCAGAACGAAGTGGAACACCGCATGCAACATAACCTGTTCCTTCCTGACGGAATTACTACCAGGCAAAAGATTAGCTACTGATTTACGAACCGGCTTGCACGAAATTGCTCTTTCTGTGCAGGAACGATCGCGATTAAGTTTTATCCCACCTTGATATCAATACGCTTCCTGCCGAAGATGTGACCGTCGATGGACCAGGCGCCAGGGCCGAGCAATGCAAGGCTGAAGCTGAGGATTGCCAGCAGGACATGAGTCGCGTCAGTACCTGCCGGTGAAAAAGCAATCAGCAACTCGGCAACGGCTGCAAGCGCTCCCATGACCGGGGTCCAAAGCCCACAGAGCAGGGAGATTCCCACGCAGACCATCGTGATGCGCATTTCGAGGCCGAACGATTGGGGAATTACCCAAATCAGCGGCACCTTCTCAACAATGAGAGAAGCCCCAACAGCAAAACGCAACAGGAGCAGACCCGCCCCCGGCCTCCCATTGGGAAAAGTGGAAAATAGACGCTGCAAGACTCGACCTCTGTGTAAACGGTATCTGTGCTTGCAGAAAGAAGAATGACCAGAGAGAGGGATCAAATAGCGACCCTTTGGAGGGAGCTACGCTAAAGTTGAATGATTCCGCGCTTCAGTCCGAGCATCACCGCGTGGGTTCGGTCGCTCGCGCCCAGTTTGGAAAGGATACTTTTGACGTGTCCCTTGACCGTATGTTCCGCGATGGAAAGCTTATCCGCAATGAATTTGTTGGAGTTACCGTTCCCAATCAAGGTCAGTACCTCGACTTCCCGCGCGGTGAGGGAGTCATCTCCGGCATGGTCTGCCAGGTCGTAAGCCACCTCGGATTGAACATGTTTGCGCCCGGTGTGCACGGCCCGAATCGTTTCCAGCAGATCTTTGCGCACCATGCCTTTCAATATGTAAGCCCGAGCTCCTGCCTTGAGTGCCCGGTGAGCGAGTACATCGCCGCCATAGGTGGTCAGGACGATGATGCGCGCATCGGGAAATTCGCCGCGAATCGCGATAATGGCATCGATGCCGCTCATATCCGGCATCTGCAAGTCCATCAACGTGATGTTTGGGCGTAGGGTGCGAAACATTTCGATGGACTCACGTCCCGACGTGGCCTCTCCCACCATGGTCATGTCCGGCTGGGTTTCGATGAGCGCAACCACGCCTGCGCGCAGAAGCGGGTGGTCATCCACGGAGAGAATGCGAATTTTTTCGGAATCGATGCTCATGAATTCGGTGTCCTTCTTCTGCCTGCGAAGCGAAATCTGCCTGATGTGGAAGGTCCTCCATAGGCAATTGAGCCCGGTATGGTCAACTCTACCTCAGTACCCGCCCCGCCTTCACTCCACACTTCCATGTGGCCGCCAAAGTTCTTAGCCCGCTCGCGCATGCCGGGTAATCCCCAATGTCCTGGGCGGCTGCCTGAGAAAAGTACTTTTGGATCGATGCCGGTGCCATCATCCCGGATGCGCAACACAAAGCGCAGATCCGTATACGTGACCTCCGCTTCTATATTGTGCGCGTGAGCGTGGTTGTATGCGTTGCGCAAGGCCTCGCGGGCAAAACGATAGACCTCGTCGCGCAGAATTGGATCAAGGTTGCGTGGCTTGCCTTCTACCAGGACTCGGAATTTCACCGAAGGATTGTGCGCTGCAAGTTCCTCAGCCGTGACCGCCAGCGCTTCTGACAGATCGTCATGAACGATGGTGGAGGCGCGCAAATCCTGCACCGCATTGCGCGCCTCGGCGAGCGCCTGATCTCCCTGGTCGAGAACTCCGTCGAGTGCTCGCTTCGCCTCTTGCGGGCGCTCAGGCAGCATATTCTGTGCTGCCTGTAGATGGAAAAGAAGTCCCTGGAAGCCTTGCAATAAGGAGTCATGGAGCTCGCGAGCAATTCGCGTGCGCTCGCCGATACGTTCTTCCACTCGCATGTCAAACTGCCTTGAGATCTGGTACAGGCGCAAGCGATAGAGGAGCCAGGTTACGCATGCAAGAGCCAGTATAGATGACAATTGAAACCACCACGACTGCCAGAATGCGGGCTCGATACGAAAGGAGACGGCTGCTTCCGAACCATTCCACAGACCGTAGCCGTTGCACGCTACCACGCGAAACCGGTACGTACCGGGTCCGAGATTGGTGAAGATGGCCCTGCGCGACGACACCGGTTCGCTCCAGCTCTGGTCAAAACCGTCCAGGCGATATCGAAAACGAACACGATCGGGCACTGCGAAACTCAGCCCAATGTAATCGATAGAAATTCGTCGCTGGGATGCAGGTATACGAACTCAGGCTGCATGGTCACAGGATTGCCATCGATCGAGATACTCTCGACATGCGCGATCGCTGGCACCGACTCCCCATCTGTGCGGCTGGGAATGACGACCGAGAGACCTCGATTCATCGAAAGCCAGATGTTGCCATGGATATCTTCGGCAACGGACCGGTCGCGTCTTACCCCCTCCGTTCCGTGCAGGCCATCTGGAAGACCGTATTCGCGAATATCCTGGTCGCGTATCACCCCACGCAGAAGCGCTGCCCGGCTGACCCTTAATACATGGTTCGAGGTAACCACCCATAACGATCCGTTATGGTCTTCCGCAATGCCGAGCACTGATTCGCGTAATGACTCGCGACTCGCGCCGCCACCCGGGTAAACGTGATCCGCTTTGAGGAATGCCAGCCCGCTCGTAGTACCGATCCAGATAACTCCCTCCGAATCTCGCAGGATGCAACTCACATCATTTGCAGGCAGGCCGTCCCCGGTTGTATACGTTCGCCAACGGTCCTTCACCAGTTCGCTCAAACCGCCCGACGTGCCAAACCACATCGTGCCGTCGGGCGCATCTGCAATCGAAGCAATGGAGTTGGCTCCTACCCCGTCTGACACCGTGTAGGTCTTGATCTCTCCATCTTTGAGCCTGCTGACACCGCCGCTAAGGGTTCCCGCCCATACCGTTCCATCAGCACTTTGATGAACCGTGTAGACGCTGTTTTGTGCCAGCCCATCGCGCTCGGTGTACGTCTTGGCAATGATCGAGCCGCCGATGTTGCGCAGGCTGGTTAGCCCACCTTGCTGCCTCCCGATCCAGAGTTCATCCTGACTCCCGGTGATCGAATAGACCACGTCCTGGTTGAGGAGATCATTGCTTGCACTGCCAACCTGTCCTCCTCGCATCCAGCGCAGTCCGCCTTCAATGGGCCCGAACCATACACGATCTTTCTGGTCTATGTAGATCGGACCACTGCCTTCCGATGCCCGGCCGGGAACTGTATAGGTTACGAATGCGCTGTCGCGAAGGCACTCAATGCCACGTGAAGTTCCAACCCATAGGTTTCCTTCGCGATCTTCGAACAGCGCCGTGATTGTCCCCTGCTCCTGAGTGTTGACTCCTTTTACAGCAACTCCGGGAGCGCTTACCCTAACCAGTCCGCCAGTGGTCCCTACCCATAGGTTCGCGTCACGGTCGCGGATCATGCTAAGAATCTGGCTCTGCCGAAGAGAGGGCGGAACTCCTTCCGAAGTGAGCTCGCTTCCGTTCCACCGCGCAATACCTTTGTCCGTCCCGATCCACAACTCACCCTTCTCTCCCGCGAGCAGGCAATTGATTTTTACGTCGGGTAGTTTCATCCCGCTCGGGTGGACCCGCCCCTCGCGCATGTAGAAGAGCCCTTTATCGCGTGTTCCCAGCCACACCGTGCCGTCTGCCGTCTCGGCCGTCGAAATGACCGCTGAGTTGGGTTCAGCAAAGCGATGCGTCGCGACCCCCGTCGCCCAACTGAGGCGACTGGAAAGGTTGTCACTGGTTGCAGTCGTTTGATTCGTGGTTGAGCTTGTTGAATAGGCTGAAGGAGTGAGACTTTGATATTTCCCCGCGCGGTATTGAAGAGCCCCATAGGCCAGGGACGATAAAAGGACCGTACCGTTTCTTTGCCTGCCCACCGAGGTGATCCCAAACTCTGCTTCCTCACGGCCGAGTTCGAATTTTCCGTCCTCGTAGCGTAGGAGCTTTGTGTTCTGCAGAAGTATCCATAGACCACCATCCCCATCCACCACCAATTGTTGAACCGCCCCGATGGACAAGGTCGTGGGAGTAGCCTGCGGCACTACACGGAAATCGAACCCGTCGAAACGAACCAATCCTTTGCTGGTCCCAATCCAGAGATAACCGTCCCTGGTCTGGGTAATAGCGGTTACCGATCCGCCCGGAAATCCCCGGTCGATGCCCCACTGGTCGCTCATATATTGAGCCATGGTTCGCCCTGGATCGAGGGCACTGGCCCGGGGGGCCCAGAAACTACAACCTAGCCCGGCAATGACACTGATGACTAACTGCCGCAGCACATGTCTCCTGTCAGGGGAGGTATTGGAATTTATCAATGACCACTTCGTTTTCGTGTTGCAAGGGATTTTTGTCGCTGCCAACGACGTAGAACAGAATTTGAAATTTCTCCTCTCCTGCAGTCGGTACGCCCGAAGTAAACACATGCTCAAAAACCACCGGCGCTCCAGCGTGCACAGACGATCCCGTCACGGTCTTAAAACTAGCGCGCCCATTTTCCCAATGAAACGAATGCGTCAGGGTACCAGCAGGCTGCTTAAATGGGGCTAGATTACCGGGAATGTAGAAAGGTTGAATACCAAATTGAGCGTTGTTCTTGTCGTTGGCATCGCCCCATCGGCTAGTCTCGACATCCAATTCGCGAAAATGCTGGTCACCTCCCCAATCATCGAATGTGTTCAGGCTTAGAACCGCGGCAGGTTCTAAACGAGAAGTGTCACGCACGGTGATGATGTAAGTTCCGTATCCAAGGCTTCGGGAAAGCACCACTTCCGCACATGACCAGCGGCCTGCCCGTTTCTTTATGCGGACGTGGAGAGCTCCGCTCTGATCTGTCCACGCGTTATCTGCGTCGTAGAGATTGTTTAGCCCCCCGCGATCACTGGAAATCGTGCGCACGTTCCAATCGTATCCGCTGAATTTGAGCGGTTTTGTGGGAGCCAGCTGGATGGTGCCAACGCCCTTTACGGTCTCAGCCATGGCTACAGAGCCGCCCGCGGTGGGGGCGACATCCAGGGTTGAGGGCGGCTCATAGCCAGGATCGACCAACAACGCCGCATACTCAAATCCGAGGTGTGTGGGGGTGCTCCAGGTGTGGTCTGGTTGGATGGAAATGAAAGGCTTTTCAGGCCACGGCTGTACCCACCACGGACCGGACCTGGCGTACACCACAATCCGCTGACCGGGACGCTCGCCTGCGACGCGGCCGGAGATAACATCGGTTCTTTCCCGGCCACCCTGTGCCGCTGGTGGGATCCTGGTGAACTCAATTGCCGGAGCATGAGATGAATTCTGTGAGCGGCAACCGCCCAGGAAAGCCAGGAGAAGCACCACGAGAGTCGCCGTGCAGGCATTGAAGATTCGATACAAGCCGGCGCGTTCGCCGATGGTGAAGGTGTCGTTGCTCAACAGGTGTCCTCAGGAATCCACGTGAATACCGGCTGTCGTACGCAGGACCGGTGCGCACGGCTACTGATGATTAGTCCGGTAATCACAATTATCACCAACTGCAGCCGCGATGTCTCCCTTCAAGGCAAATATTGAAATTTCTCGATGACCACTTCATTTTCGTGTTGTAAGGGACTTTTATCGTTGGCAACGACGTAGAACATCAGCAAAAAACCGTCCGTTGCCGGTGTAGGAACACCCGAGGTAAAGTCATGCTGAAAAACAACGGGCGCGCCCTCCCGTATTGCCAAACGAGCAAATGCGTCAGGCTACCGGTAGGCGCCGCAAATGGGGTTAGATTGCCGGAAATCATACCTGCTCTCCGGACCCGGATGCGTGAGTTTTTGATGCGCTAGCCGGCTAATGGTCTCCACCCCATGGTGCGGATGGATTTCACCTCTAAATGGGGTATCGATAATGCAATCGAGGCTTCACGATGAAGGCAGCCGATTCTTATTCATGCGAAGGACCTTACGGTTTGGGACGTGCGTCAGCGTCCGATCTGGGGCGCACTGAGAAGTGTTGGGCGGACAACCGGGAGGGTCTAAATTCACCCCTAAAGAGGGGGGTGCTATGAAGGACCTTCTCGCAGAGAGTAGGAGAGCCATGACTGCGACTCTTTCGAATCAGCCCCACGGAGTAAGCGCGGTAGCGCCTGCGTGCCCGACGCCTATATCCGATATCGTGACCGCGCTGCGCAGTGTCGAGGGCCTTCAGGACCTTGCTGACGAGGAGTATTACTGGCTCGCTACCCGCGGCAGTGAGCGCGTCGCGGCCGATCGGGCGGTCGTCTTCCGAGAGGACGAGCCTGCGCACCATCTGAACATCATCCTCAAGGGTGAAATCTACGTTCATCGAAGAAATTCTGGCTCGGTCTCGTTGTTCATCGGCCGTACGGGCGCGGTCACCGGCAAGCTGCCCTTTTCGCGCATGACCGCCTGGGCCGCAGAAGGTAGCAGTTCCGGTTACCTTTGGGTGCTCGATATTCACGAGGATCTCTTTCCGGAAATGCTGCTCGCGATACCTTCCATGGCCCAGCGTTGCGTGTGGATCCTACTCGATCGAACCCGAGACTTTACGCGTGCCGATCAGCAGGCGGAGAAGTTGGTCGCCCTCGGCAAGCTGGCGGCCAATCTCTCCCATGAACTCAACAATCCGGCGTCCGCGGCCCAGCGAGCCGCCCTCAGACTGTCATCGCTGATCGACAGAGACCTGGAGCTATGCACCCTGGGCCGCCTGTTCCGCTCTGATGAAGAGCTGTCAAGTTATATCGCGTGGAGCAAGAAGGTCAAGGCAGAAGCTGCCGCGAAAACCATTGCTCCCGGTTCCTTGTCGGAGGGCGATCGGGAGGAGGAATTCATCCACTGGCTGGAGGCGCATCGGGTACCCTCCGCGTGGGCGGTGGCGCCGGCGCTTGCGCGAGCGAATCTGCCGCTCCGATTGCTCGATGAGCTGGCCTCTATGATTGGTCCCAGCGCCCTGCCGGCTGCCGTAACCAGCTTCTCGACTTCTCTTGACGCGGGCAACATGGTCGATGCTGTCTCCGAGTCATCGGCACGCATCTTCAGCATCGTCAGCGCTATCAAAGACTATTCCTACATGGACCAGGCGCCCATCCAGGAAGTCGACCTGGCCCAATCGCTGGAGAACACCTTAGCGCTGCTCCATCCACAATTGCAGCGCATGGTGGTGGTGCGCGACTACGACCCGGTGATGCCTCTCGTTACCGGATTCGGAGGAGAATTGAGTCAAGTATGGACGGCGCTCATAGAGAACGCCATCGACGCCACCAACGGGGAGGGCACTCTAAAAGTGACCACCCGATCGAGAGGAGAAATGGCGTTTGTGGAGATCTGGGATGACGGAGTGGGCATCGACGCTGCGCTTTCCACACGCATCTTTGAGCCGTTCTTCACCACCAAGCCATTGGGGCAAGGACTTGGTCTCGGCCTGGACACGGTACGCCGAATAGTAAGTAAGCATTTCGGCTCAGTGTCGGTGCAATCGATACCGCATGCGACTTGTTTTCAAGTGCGGATCCCGCTGGATCGGCCCCACATCTACTAAGTGCGGAGGAAGTTTGAGCGCCACGGATACCGCCGTCAAGCAAGCAATTGATTCTCAAGCTGGTTGCTTGACTCTGTCCATCCATCGCCACCCAAGCCAAGGTGAGCCACTAGCCCTAATTTGTCATCCCGCCTGTCCCGGCCTGCCGTGGAACCGACGCGGACCCGATTTCCTGCATCACGATACCACCCAGGGCTACGTATGCGGCTTTCCGTAAAGAAAGCCGCAGGAAGTTCGCCAACGCCACCAACCTCGAGAGGGAATTCGGGGTAGCGTAGGGGACCTGCAGTTTGGCTTGATGGAGAAACGGAACCGGGAGGCGACTGGCCCACGGCATATTCGCTTGTGCACAAAAGTGAAACTGCAGATCCCTCCCCTACGCTGCGCTTCAGTTCCACGGCAGGCCGGGACAGGCGGGATGACAAATTAGGGGTAGTGGCCCACCTTGACTTGGTTGAAGGCGGATGGACAGAACTAAAAAACGCACTTGCGGACCAGATTCACGAACGTTTCAGCAGATCCACGTTGGCAAGTATCCTGCGCACCTTTTTGGGAGAAATAGAAAGGCGCTCGGCCACGCGAGATATCTTTCTGCCTTCTCTGATCCATACCTTAGGTATCACCAGCTCTGCGAATTCCTCGGTAACCTCCTGAAAGGTTTTTTCTCCCGTAATTCCTTCAGACCAGGCGCGCAACATCTCATCGACTCCCGTCGCCCTGATAATTCTGGCCTTCAGCACAATCAGTTCTTTCGATAAATGGTCGAGATCGTCCTTGCCCAGCAACTCGCCGGCCAACGCGGCAAAGGTCTTGGCTGTTTCCCAATCCTGAAAAAATTCGTTGGCCGCCACCGAGCTACGCGCGATGTAGGCGCCTGCTAGCAGGCGATTATTTTGCGTAAGCTTGGCCAGAGCGATCGCATCTTCCGAGTAGCTTCGGGCAAGATGACCATGCAGTGACAGATCCGCCGACTCGCCCACCTGCTCCTCAACACGCTCGTTCTGCACCGTGGCCTGAAGAATGCGCGACCGGGCCATCAGAATGTGATCCTGCCGCTCTTCACCCCGCCGGTAGGCTTTAGCGGCCTCGGCCTCTGCTCGATCGATATCCCCGCTATCCAGGTGGAGATGACCGGCATTTACCAGCACAGATCCGGTTCCGGAATGATGATGCTGGCGCGAGTAAATTTCACCCGCCCGGCCAGCAGAGCCAGAGCATCCTGACAGATTTCCAGGTATCGCGCATGGTCGGCCCCTCTCGCCTTACCGGACTTCGATCGATGGAGCAGATCAAGTGCAATCAATCGCTTGACGTAAGCAGCATTGACCAGTGCACGGGCCAGGTTGGGGTGGTCGGAAAGGCGCTGGAATAAATGGCAACAGCTTTCTCAAAGTGGCCAAGAGCTTTGGTGTATTCGCCCGAGCGCCGTACAAACCTCCCTCGGGCGGACTCAATGTTCCCCAGGGACAGCGCGTGCCCTGTCGATTTGAGCTCATTCTCTGCCAAATCCAGCAGGCGCATAGCCTCTCGCCGTTCGCCGCGCTGAAACAGAAGCCAGCTTTCGTGAATGTTGGTAACCGCGACAAGTTTTGGCGCCTTCATTTCGCGGGCCAGCCTCTTCGCTTCCCGGATATGGTGCAGAGCGGGCTCGTATTCTCCTTGCCTGCGGTGCGCCCGGCACTTCCAAAAGTGCGCCACCACCACGAGATACGGTTCCATAATCGTGGTTTCGGTCTGCAGTACAAAATTGAATATCGATATTGCCTGACGGCGTCTTCAGCAAGAAATGCCAGATGCCCCTCGACCATCCTGAGGTATAGGTAATCGCAGATGGACATCTGGCCTCGACGCACATCTACGAATCGCGCGGCGATGCCGTTGAGATAGTCGACATTGCGAAATCCCAAATCAACCCACTGTGCGATGCAGAGCAGATAGGCTGCGGCATGGGGGTCTTTCGGCTGCAGGGCCTCCAGCTCTTTATCTGCCCGGGCCAGCAACTGGAAGCCGTCTGCGATACGCCTGTCCACAAGCGCCGCGTTCAGTTTGTCCAACAAACCCCGAGAAAGCGTCATGATCCATCGTATTTCAGCAGAGACATTCTGGACATGTAAATACATGTTTAGTCATACCAATTGACCCTTTGCCGCCCGATAAAGAGCGTGAAAGCCCTCTTTTATCAATGAAATTACAAATTTTACCCTCGAATCAACACGTCCAAAGAGGACACGTCCGAATCGGACGACTCCGATTTGTTTCGTGCAAATCCGCCCGGTACTGTGGTTGCAGGTCAACCGGGAAATACTCTCAGCGGACGACGCGGTTGACCTCCTTCCCCAAGTCAATACAAATCCAGTTCGCGAGGTAAAGCAGTGATGGAAGCATTGTCAGGCGATGCGTCTCTTCGCGGCGGCGTCCAGCTCCTCAGCGCTGTTCGCGCTCAACAGTTCAATCGTGCTTGCACGGCGTCTCATGGAAATCGGCGCGCTGGCTACGAATTGCTACGGGCAACTGCAGACGGCCGAAACCGTTGACACGCTCCGCCGGCACATTGCTTTCCATTGCCGGGACGGTGCGCAGACTGAACGCTGCACGGGAAGCTGCAAACCTGCTCGAACACCCTCTGCACGTGCTCGCTTGTACAGAAGCGCGCAATGCCGCGGCTTTAGAGGACGATGACGATGTGCGCGACCGGAGATTCCTGAGCGGGATGAAGACCAGAGACGACTCTTATGTCTATTGTGGAGGTCTCGATGCGGCCATCTCTCGCGCGCTGGTGTTTGCCCGGTATGCCGAGGTAGTTTGCTTGCGCAGCCAAAGTACCGATCTTGCAGAAGCGGCACATTTCGCTTCTGAGGTGCAGTCTTCGTTTCCCGGCAAGAAGTTGGGCTTCGGTCACATGCCGTTGCCTGACGGAGTCCGCTGGAACGAGCTTGACCACCGCGCTTTCGGCGCGCGACTGCGCCAGATCGGATACGACTTCTACTTTGTAACCCAGTTTGGGCAAACCACCTTTCCCCAGCGCTCCCGCGTCGGCTGCGTGGGTGCTCATCGATGACGCGGTGAGAAACCAATCGATGGATTCTGAGACCCTGCCGGCTCTCACTGCCCATAGAATGCGTGTTCCCTTGGGGAATCCTCACTCTATCAGTCACCGCGCGACGTTTGAAAGTCCACGGCGCAGGGCCACATCTCTCAGGAAGAACTTCTGAATTCTCGCAACGAAATACGAGGAGGACGTGGGATGATTACGACCTTTCAGCAACATATACTCCAGCAGCAGCGTGAGGTTCCCTATGCTTCAGGGGACTTCTCCTGGCTCCTGTCAGGAATCACCCTGGCCGCGAAAATGATTGAAGCCAAGATCCGTTGCGCGGGACTGTGCAACATCGTCGGCACGGCGGGGCAAACCAATGTGCAGGGCGAGACACAGCAAAAGCTTGATGTGTATGCCAATGAAGCGCTGCTTCACTGTCTTGGCATCCGCGACTCCGTCGCTACCCTGATCTCTGAAGAGAACGACGAGCCGGTCACTTTCGGCAGGGAACCGGACACGGGAAAATATGTAATCGTCTTTGATCCCCTTGATGGGTCGTCGAACATTGATGTGAACGTGAACGTCGGTACGATTTTCTCCATCTACAGGCGCAAAGGCGACTTCTCTTCTAGCGGCGTCGAATCCGTCTTGCAGCCTGGGAGCAGCCAACTTGCAGCCGGCTACGTCCTCTATGGACCCTCGACTGTCCTTGTTTACACGGCAGGCCGCGGCGTGTACGGGTTCACGCTCGATCCGACGATTGGGGCCTTTGTGTTGAGCCATGAACAGATGAAGATGCCGCCCAAGGGCAAATACTATTCATGTAACGAAGCCAACCTTAACCACTTTCCGGAGCATTACCGCGCCTATATTCAGGAACTGCGGTCGCCTGCAGAAGGCGCGGCCTATAGCTCGCGCTATATCGGTTCACTGGTTGCCGATTTTCACCGAACGCTCTTGAAGGGCGGCGTATTTTTGTACCCTCCCACGGACAGTCACCCCAGCGGTAAGCTGCGTTTGCTTTACGAGGCGAACCCATTAGCATTGATTGCGGAACAGGCGGGGGGAATCGCCACCAGCGGGGAGGAGCCGATCCTCAACATCATACCCAGAGCCATACACCAGAGAACCCCGCTGGTGGTTGGCGGCCGCTCCGAACTGGAAGCGTTTTCGGCCCTGGTACCGGCTACTCGATGCGAAGTACCCGCATGATCGGAAACCTGTGGATAACATCTGGGATAAGGTAAACGTGAGTGCTGCCGCCGCGGTGCAACCGCCGCGAACGGCAGCGCTTGCGATGCGTCTGGCAGTGCTATTACCGGAGATAATCTCAGGCAGGCTGGCCGGTCCTTGCGCCTAGGAGTCAGGCCAAAGTAAGAACTGCTGGCCGCTATCGTGCTGCCAATGCCAGACAAACCGGTCCTCCACGTAGTCCTCATAAACACTCTTCTCGTCGCTCGACCGGGATAGTCGAGTCCCCACACAGGCGGATTTTCCGCTATCGAACCGGCGTCCCCGGAAAACGAGACATTCAGTAACTTGCCCGCCTTCGCAAGTCGATGCGCTGAAGTGTGACCCAAAATGTGTGTCGAACTCGCCCGGAACACCGGCTGCGGCGGGAATACAAACCGCGCGGGTGTGTTCTATCAACAGCGCCTGGAACATGGCCTTGACCGTCGGGTGATGCAAGCGAATTAGCAACAGTCTGTGAGTTCCACGCAGAGCCACGATGACTCTGCTTGCAAGCTATGCGAATCGTACGCGACGAATGGCAAAAGCACGCCATATAGCCGATGGTCAGCACAATACCAGCTGAAGGAGCTAACGATGTGTGGAATAGCAGGATGGATCGATTACAGCCGCAATCTTGAGGCTGAGAGATCTATAGTCGAGACGATGACAGAAACAATGTCGCTTCGTGGCCCTGACGCCGGCGGTGTGTGGATCAGCGGCCCCGCCGCCCTCGGTCATCGACGTCTTTCCGTCATTGACCTTGAAGGTGGTAAGCAGCCAATGGAGGCGATAGAAAATAATGAAACAATCGCCTGCTTGACCTACAGTGGTGAAGTCTACAATTTCGGTGAGCTTCGCGAGGAACTCAGAAGCTACGGCCATCACTTCCGATCCAGAAGCGATACCGAGGTTGTTCTGCGTGGCTACCTCGAGTGGGGAGAAAGGGTCGCCGAGAGGCTGGTTGGGATTTTCGCCTTCGCGATTTGGGACGTCCGCAAGCGCTGCCTTTTTCTGATTCGAGACCGGCTGGGCGTGAAGCCGTTGTTCTACCAGCCGACGGATGCGGGGGTCCTCTTTGGTTCAGAGCCAAAGGCAATTCTTGCCCACCCGGACGTGCCGGCACGAGTTGGAATCAAGGGTCTGCAGAGACTTCTCACCACCACCCCCGTGCCGGGAGAAGCAATGTACGAGGACATGTATGAGGTACCACCGGGTTATGTCATCCGTGCAAGCGCGGAAGGTCTCGCCAAGAGGAGATACTGGACGCTGGAAGCACGCGAACACACGGACAGCCTCAGGGTCACGATCCAGAAAATCCGCACACGTCTGCATGAGGTAGTGGAACAGCAGACTGTGTGCGACGTTCCCTTGTGCAGCTTGTTATCCGGTGGGCTGGACTCTTCGCTTGTCACCGCCCTCGCGAACAGAACGCTGCTATCCCGCAGCAAGGCAAGCGTCCGCTCATTTTCTGTAGATTTCTCCGACAATGCGGGACCGTTTGTTCAGGATTTTGGCCGGGATAAGCCTGACACGCCGTTCGTAAGAGAGTTCGTAGCCCAACTCAGAACCAATCACACGGAGGTCATGCTCAATAGCGGCCGGCTGCAGGACGAGAACACGCGGCGTGCCGTCATGCGGGCTCTGGACTGTGGATGGCCTGCTGGGGGAGACATGTTTCCCTCTCTCTACCTGCTCTTTGAAGAGATTCGCAAGGATTCAACGGTAGCGCTGTCTGGGGAATCGGCTGACGAAGTTTTCGGGGGGTATCGGTGGTTCCACGATCCGGCGATGGTTCAAGCGGAAGACTTTCCCTGGAACGCCATGCTTCCCAAGCTGGCGCCTCTGGTTTGCGAAGACGTTGCGCAAGAGCTTCGTTTGCATGAATACCAGAAAGACTGCTATAGCCAGGCGGTCCGTGCCACTCCCTGCCTCGAAGACGAGACTGGCCTGGAGAAGCGCATGAGAGAAATCTGCTACCTGAATCTTACCCGTTTTCTGCCTGTTTTACTGGATCGCAAAGACCGGATGAGCATGGCTGTCGGACTCGAGGTGCGTGTGCCATTTTGCGATCACGAGCTGGTGGAATATGTTTTTAACACTCCCTGGTCCATGAAAACGTTCGATGGTCGAGAGAAGAGTTTACTGCGCGCGGCGGCCAGCAGTTTGCTTCCCGACTCTATTTTGCAGCGCCGCAAAAGCCCATACCCGTCCACACAAGATCCCGGCTATGAGCGCGCTTTACGAACGAAACTCTCGATGCTTCTTGGTGACAACTCAGCGCCTATAAGGGCTCTCTTCGATACAACTGCGCTGAGGCGTTTACTGGAAAAACCGTTGACCGAGGTCAGCCTTGGTAGTGAACGGAGCCAGATGGACGGCGTACTCGCTGTGAACGAGTGGATGCAGGCGTATGACGTCCGGGTGGCAATACCGGTGTTGGAGTAGCATCAGCGAAGAAAACGGTGGCGACACGGGACGTTACCGATGATAGCCACGCTCAGCGCAGGTGAACATCACGCCTGGTCACTATTTCTCTATCGCCCGGTAAGAAGACTCCGCAACAGGTACTCGCATCAGCGTTGCGAACCACGTCACGGAGTACGACGCCGGTCCAGCGGCCGCGGCCTGCCGGGTGCCAGTGGCGTACATCGGCGCAGAAGTCGCCATGGCTGATCTACCTCGCTTTCGTACTCTATGCCCGCAGCTGATCACGGCGCAGACGCTCGGATCAGGGCATTTTCCCACGCTGGAGGTGCCAGAACAAGTCAATGCGATGCTTGCACGGTTGCTTGAAACCTGCGGAACGGCTCCCGGAGCACTCGCTGTAGCTCACTGATTCAGCAGGAGTCAGTTTGCCGAACCTGACGCGGCGTTGCTCCCGCAATTGCCGGGAATGGATCCTCCACGGACCCGTTTTCCAGACCCTTTGCCGCTGCTACGATACACACAGCAAACATGGCCGACGCAAAGACCCTCTCCCCTGAAATCCTCCTGCACATCGCAAAGAGCCTTAATCTCCCTCTCCAGTCGCTCGTCGCTGTCATCGGGCTGCTCAACGATGGCGGCACCGTCCCCTTCATCGCGCGCTACCGCAAGGAGGCCACCGGCAATCTCGACGAGGTCCAGATCCGCGACATCGAGGAGAAGGTAGCCTACTTCCGCGATCTCGTCAGCCGCCGCGAGACGATTCTCGCTTCCATTCTCGAGCAGGGCAAGCTCACGGATGACCTTAAGGCTCGTATCGACGCCACCTTCGACAAATCCGAGCTCGAGGATCTATACCTCCCCTACCGCCCCAAGCGGCGCACCAAGGCCACCATTGCCCGCGATCGTGGCCTGGCGCCCCTCGCTGACTACCTCTGGGCGCAGCTCCCGGCAGCGGAACCCCTCGCCGAATTCGCAGCCACTTTTGTCAGCCCCGAAAGGGAAGTGCCCACCGTCGAGGACGCCCTCGAAGGCGCCCGCCATATCGTGGCTGAGACCATCAGTGAAGACGCCGATCTCCGTAAGGCACTCCGCCAACTCCTGTTCGAGGAAGGCATCATCGTCAGCAAGAAATCTCTCGACGCGGTCGATGAACAGGAAAAATTCAAGATGTACTACGACTATCGCGAGCCGGTGAAGACCATCCCCTCGCACCGCATGCTTGCCATTCGCCGCGGCGGAGACTGAGTCCGTGCTTTACTTCCTCATCGAGATTGACCCGCTCCGCGCCACCTCGCTCGTCCGCACCCGTATCCTCCGCCAAACCGGGGACTGGACGCCGCACCTCGAGCTCGCCATCGACGACTCCTGGAAGCGTCTCCTCAGCCCTTCCATCCAGGGCGAGCTGCGCCTCGAGCTCAAAAAGCGCTCTGACGCCGACGCGATCCAGGTCTTTCGCGATAACCTCCAGAACCTCCTTCTTGCCGCGCCCGCCGGGCCTATCTCAGTCCTGGGCATTGACCCGGGCCTCCGCACCGGCTGCAAGATCGCCATCGTCGACGAGACCGGAAAGTTCCTCGCGCACGACGTCCTGTACCTTCATACTTCGAAGAACGCAGCCTCCGGCGCAGGCGACACCCTCGCCGCGCTGATCGCCAAATACAACGTCCGTGCCATCGCCATCGGCAACGGCACAGCCTCCCGCGAGACCGACGCCTTCGTCCGGGCCTTCCTTCGCGAGCGCGAGCTGAGCAATCTCTTCTCCGTCACCGTCTCCGAGTCCGGAGCCAGCATCTACTCCGCATCCGACATCGCCCGCCAGGAGTTTCCTGATCTCGACCTCACCGTCCGCGGCGCCATCTCTATCGCCCGTCGTCTCCAGGACCCGCTTTCCGAGCTGGTCAAGGTCGATCCCAAGTCCATCGGCGTCGGCCAATACCAGCACGACGTCGATCAGCGTCAGCTCCAGCAGTCCCTTGAGACCGTCATCGAGAGCTGCGTCAACCGCGTCGGTGTCGACCTCAACACCTCCTCCTGGACCTTGCTCCGCTACGTCGCCGGCGTCACCGAACGCACTGCGCTCAACATCGTCGCTTACCGCGACGAGCACGGAAAGTTCCGCTCCCGCACTCAGCTCAACCAGGTTCCCGGAATCGGCGCCAAAACCTTCGAGCAGGCCGCCGGCTTCCTTCGCATCCGAGACGGCGAGAACCCCCTCGACTGCACCGCCGTCCATCCCGAGTCTTACCCGGTCGTGGAGCAGATTGCCCGCTCCCTCAACACCCCCATTGCCGAACTCATCCAGAGCCCTCAGCTCCTCAACCAGGTCGACGCCAAGCAGCTCTCCGCCGGGACGTTCACCGTCTCGGACATTCTCGAAGAACTCCGCAAGCCCGGCCGCGATCCACGCGACCAGTTCATCGCTCCCAATTTCTCCGAGGCCGTCCGCGAGTTCGCCGACGTTCAGCCCGGCATGGTCCTCGAAGGCGTCGTCACCAACGTCACCAAGTTTGGAGCCTTCGTGGATATCGGCGTTCACCAGGACGGTCTGGTCCACATCAGCGAGCTCTCCAACCGCTTTATCAAGGAGCCTTCCGAGGCCGTCAAAGCGGGCCAGATCGTCAAGGTAAAGGTCCTCAGCGCTGACCTGAAAACTAAACGCATCGCTCTCTCCATCAAGGCCCTCATGGGACCCGCTCAAGGCGGCCAGAGACCGAAGCAACAATCGCAGGCGCCTCAGCAGCCCAGCATGAACGATAAGCTCGCCATGCTTTCAACCAAGTGGAGGATCTCCTGATCCTCCTTCAGGCTGCCGATTGTGTGGAGGGATGTACCAATTGACGGATGCGCTGTTGGCCGACGAGGATAAGCGGGCAGCTCAGGACCTCCTAACTCCATGCAAAGCAACGTCGCGCTCCACCTATTCAGCAGCTGGTGCGGCACCTGGCATCATTTATTGGGCCGATCGCGAAGGTGATCGTCGCCCGGCTGGCAAATCAATATACCGATCTCGACCGGCTTTATTTGGAAGCGTCGAAGCAGATCGAGAATGAGGCGGACCGGAGGAAATTCCTGCACACCCGTCCGCGGCCCCTGCAATAACTCCGCGGTTCATCCATTGAGCAGCTCCATCGCCTTCTTCAGGCTGGTGTGCATGCGGTAGAAGGAGCGGGTCACCTGCGCTACCTCATCATTGCCGCGGATAGGAACCTGTTCGAGATCCATCTCGCCTTGACTGATCAGGTCCGCGGAGCTGGAGATCCTGCGTAGCGGCCGGATGACAATGAAATACAATCCCAAATCGATGAGCAGAATTGCCACCAGGAAAATCACCGATAGGTTGATCAGGAGCCGAGTCAGTCCCTGCCGTGCCATCTTTATCGGGAGAGAGGTTGGAAGCGATATAATCTGGGCCCCGACGACCTCGCCCAGGTTCCAGCCGAATCCATTTTGCGCTCCATAATGCTTGATGAGTGCTTTGGGGGCTGCACCGGGCTGGCTATGGCACTCGAGGCATCCGCTCTCGACCCGTATTGGGTGCGCCAGCACCATGCTTGGTCCGGTAGCTCCTTCCCTCATCCGGACCAGTTCGGTTTCCTTCGGGGAGTTACGGAAATAGTTGATAATGTCCGCCTCCCAATCCGTGGCACGATCGCGGAGATTGGTCGGGTTCAACGCGGCTTCCTTGTAGGTGTAGTCAGGATAGGTCTGACGGATCTGTTCAAACGTTGTGGTGGACGCGAAGAACGGGATTGCTTGTGGCAGGAAGGTCGTGGTGTGCTCCGTCGTTTTCTCTATCACAGGCGTAATGTAATGCTCGGTGTAATTTCGAGTGGCTAAAGCGCTCGCCGCCATGAGGCCGGCCTCGCGAAGCACCTCGGCCTGGGCCTGATCTTGCAAAAAGTTTTGCGCTTCGTAGGCGATCAGGAACAGGCCTAGACCGAAGACTAGGATCAACAGAATGTTGAATTTTGCGAGCAGCTTCAAAACGGACGCTCCTTGTCCTGTACGAGATAGCATGCTACACCAAACAACCCTCGGCAGTTCGCCCAGCCCCGCAATCGGAGCCACACAGGGCAACATGGGTTCGAGCTACGTAACAGGAGTGACCGCGCCGTTGAGGGAGCGACGTTATTTTTTCACCAGTTAAGAAGAGTGCTGATACTTCAAGTCTGGACAAGAGCATCAGGGAGGCAACGAAGCCTAACGCGACCCGGTTGAAGCAAACGCTTCTGTGGCCCTGTAGGCTTTCCCCGAATAAGCAAAGGAAGACGTATTAGCCCGTATCTTTGTCCCCTGCCGATAACTTCGTCGTGCAGGTTGCGAACGATGCTGGTACGCATTGGCACCGCTTCGGATAAGTTCAAAGGGACTTCTTCTAAGCAATTCGCTTCCGGCCAAGCCATCGCGCGGAATGCAGCAGATCGAATTTCTAGCCGGGCGATGTGCGGTAGGATGGTGCTGCGTCTAAGGCGCGCACGAGAAAGGGAGGTAGCCCGAGTGTCCTTTCAGCAGATTGTTGACCGATCAACTCCTCTGGTGTCGGCGAAGCCTCTGAAGGCCTTCACGGCTGAAAATTCGATCGGGTCTTGCACCGATTGCGAATTTGGCAACACGCTGAGCGAGAGAAGAGCAGATTTGGGGCCGCTGATAAGTTCCGCAAGGGCGACTGGTATCAATTAACCCGCGGACTTCCCGAACCGCCAGGCGCAGGAGACGGATGTGGAGGAGTCATGACCGGGGAGCCCGTTAGGTACTGCCCTGGTAAGGCGGGAGCAACCGGCAGGGGAGCGGGCCGTCCCCGCTGCTGGCGTCGCGGAGCTAGGGCGGATGACAAGCGTTGCTTTAATCGGAACTGCGGAGCAAAATGTTCGGAGAAGAGAGCGAGCGCTGCTTTTGGATTTGCGAGAGAGTCTATCCCCCGATTGAAGTCTCTTCCCAGTGTGGGGAGCCATGGGCGCCTCAAGGTAGCTTGTTCGGTCGGGCAAATCGATAAATACAAGCAATCGGTGGGGCAAGATGACTACAACCTTTTGAGCCAGGAATAACGGTCCCAATGCCCACCCCATCCCTGTTTTTTCTGCCGTTACTGCCTCCGGAGCAAGCTGTATTCCGTTTCCCCTCGCCTACAACATGACTGATTCGAGACGAGTATTCACAAGCAACGTAGCCCGATAAGATCGGTAAGGCAGTTCTATGCTTCGCGCCCGAGGTCGCACGATATGTTTGAGGAGAATGGATTTCCGCTGGAAGCCCCATTGTCGAAAAAGGGGGGCCCGAGGGGCCCAGGCAGGTTGGACTGCCCGGAGTACGTCAAGGCGCTATTCGCTGCGGGTGAGCGTGCGACTCATACAGGCATTTGCCTATTGGACACTGAGACACGATTTGACTGGGTAAATGCCGCTCTTGCAAAAGAGACACGAGTGACCATCGATCAACATATCGGGAAGACTTCACGCGAAATTGTGGGTGATTTGGCTACACAGATCGAGCCAATTTACGAAAGGGTGTTGGCGACGGGTAAGCCAGCGTCCGTCTGGCTGGCGGGTCATGTGAGGGACACGATCGAGACCGGCCATTGGTTAGATTACTGCTTTCCTATCCCCGGCAGCTCGCAGCGAGTGCAGCAACTAGGCCTTTTTGTCGTGAATGTCACGGCGGAAAAGGGGGTCGGCTGCGATCTTCGACGCACTGGCGGGAAACTTGCCGTTTGCAGTGGACCACTGCACGCAACTGCTACGAGGACTTGATGAGGTGATCCACGGATATTACTTAGGACTGGAAATGAGCTTTCTGGAACTTTCGCGTCACTCCACGGTTGTTGCCAGAAACGTCGACCACTTTCGGTCGAAGCTTCAAGGACTGGATAGTGAGATTCACCTGATTCGGGAACTGGTGTACGCAGTTATCGACCAATTGCGCGTTCCCTCGTGCTGAAAAGCATGAGCGGCATCTCTGCTGCTCCGCGACGATAGTCAACTTATCAATGGATTGGGCACCATCATGACACGCTCGATGCTTTCGATTTCTGTCCTGTACCTCCATCTCCTGCTGGGGGCTGGCGATAGCGAGTGCGGTATCAGCGTCAGCCAGTTTGAGTTTTTGTCCAACTCGCACCAGCCGCAAACATAGCCGTCACGAGTCATCAGGAGATAGATGGGCCGTCGGAATTCGTGTGTCCAGTTTCTTCGAGTTGAGATCGCCCGTTTTTGGGTATCGATCTGAACGATAGAACCCGCAGGGATCATCGGGTGCAGGGTCAGGTCGTGTTTTCCAATGATTCCACGCCTGTATAGCGCCGGTGACTGACCGCTCTCCGCAGCGAGTAGACTGGTCTCGTTGTCGGGCGGCTGAGCGGGAACAGGCTTATCCGAAACGAAATTTGCCGTGCCTCGAGCGACCCCTCGCCTGGTTTTATGTTTGCATTGTCAGGGGAGAGCTGTCTGGGAATCAGGTTCTGTCCGCTTCCGGGATGAATGCAACGCAGCAGTTGCCCCGGCGAGACGTTATAAATCTCTGCCATGCCATTAGCTTACTGACGCTCAATTCGTGCTCTTCGCGCTCCAGGCGGTGAAGCCAACTGGCGGAGACATGGTACGACTGATTTCCCTTTGCCTGGGCCAAGCAACGGGTGCGTTTCTCACCTCTCGTAAAGACAGTTGCCACTGGGCGCCGAATTGTCAGGAGCCTCGCGCCAACGCCTCCCATCAACACCCCCTCAGGTGCGAAGTAGCAAGACCACAGCGGTCCCGGCTATGAACTTACCGTTACTTACTGATTACATCGGAATCAATTCAGGAGACTGGGTAATGATATATCTCGGCCGTTCGTGAGGCCACTATTGTCAGTTCACGGGCATGCTCGATTAGTCGCTCACATTCTCGCTTGCCCGTGTAAATGTCTTGAACGACGAGAACGCCACCGAGCTGAGTTCCGTTTTCGAGACATACTGGAGCGGCGGTGAGGCTGAGCCAGATTTTAGAGCCGTCCGGCCGGTGTAGGAGCACCTCTTCCGCATCGATGGTCTCCCGCAATCTCACCGCACGCATCAGCGGGAGGTTCGATCCGTCGATCGGCTGTCCGCAGGAATCGAACGCCTTCCAGCCGTTCGCACTCCAAACCATGCCGGCCTTGAACTGGAAGCCAATAAGTCTCCCGGCTCGTGGATTTGCACTCAGCACTTTCCCAGTTTGTGACTCCACAAGGACAATGCCCGCGGGGGCCGCGTCGAAGATGGCACGTAACCTCGCCTCGCTGCAGCGGAGCTCATCGAGAGCACGCTTGTAGTCATCAATTGACTCGACACTTCCGTACCACCGAACGATCGTGCCGGAGGCATCGCGCCGCGCCGCGCCGCGAGAGCGCATCCAGATCCACGTTTTCTCGTCACTACTAACGCGATACTGAAGGTCAATGGGCGTTCCGGTGCGCAGGGATGATTTCAACGTAGCGGGCACGTGCGCTCGATCATCTGGATGGACCGCATCGAGCCAACCATAGTCCTTAGTTCTCTCCTGAGTTAGTCCCGTGACAGTTTCCCAACGAGAACTGACGGAGATGTTATTTCCCTCCGGATCCATAACCCAGGGAATTTGCGGATTCAGCTCGACGGCGTGGCGGTAATGGTCTTCACTCTCTCGCAGAGCCTCTTCCTTCTGCTTCAAGGCGGAGATATCAGTGATGGAAATGCAGACTCCAAGGACTTCTCCCGCTTCGTCCTGCACCGGCTGATAGGACAGCATCAAAGTGGTCGTGGGTTGATTCGCGGAGGCTTTTCGCACCTCGATACTTGGAAAGGACTCGCCGCTGAGGGCGCGTCTGAGATATGGCTCGAACTGTGCGAAGAGTTCAGGCGCAACCACCTCAGAGACCTTGCGGCCCAGATGATCGTGGACGCTTTTCCCGTTCATTTGCGCAAGTCGTTGGTTCAAATTGACGTAACGCAAACTCGTATTGACGAAGGCGAGGCCGACCGGTGCGCTGTCGTAGATGGCGCGCAACTGCGAGAGACGTTCTGTAGGCTGCGCGTCGAGAGTGAGAAAGGGATCTTCGATCGAGGCGGGCACCTCCGCCCCAACGCCGGCCGAAGGACGAACCCTGGAGAGAGCAACAATAAGTTGCGCAGCGGGGATGGGCTGTCCGTAGAGGTGTCCCTGTCCCAGGCCGCAGCCTTGCCAAGCCAGGAGATTGGCCTGGCTCTGCTCTTCGATGCCTTCGGCAACCGTTTGCAGACCGAGGCTGAGACCCAGACCCACGGCCGCAGAGGCGATCTTGCGGCTCTGGCGCGAATGCACCATCGAACGGACAAAGCTGATGTCGAGCTTGAGCTCATCAAACGGAAGTGATTGCAGGTGCAGGAGGCTTGAATAGCCTGTCCCGAAGTCGTCCAACGCTAAGCGAATGCCCAGTCTCTTGAAGTCCGCGGCCACAGCACCGGCCAGATCGAGGTCATCTACAAGAGCTGTCTCAGTCAGTTCAACGGTGAGGCGCTTTAGGTCGAATTTCGCCTCGTCGGCCAAGTGATGGATCAGGTCCGGCATTGCGCGGTCGAGCAACTGGGAGGGAGACAGATTGATGGAAAGGCCAAAGTCTGTGGGAAGTGTCCGTACCGCCGCGAAAGCTTGATTCAGCAGTGAAACCGATAGCCCGTTGATCAAGCCGTATTGCTCTACGGTTGAGATAAAGAAGTTGGGAAGAATAGAGCCCTGGGTGGCGTGCTGCCAGCGCGCCAGGATTTCGAAGCCGTGAATATTGCCGGCACGAAGGTCTACGATCGGCTGGAAGTGAGGGACAAACTCTCCTTGTTCAAGAGCCTGATGAATATCTTGTTGGGTGAATTGCATTTCTGTAAACCCCGGAATCAGATACTCTCGAGTTAAAAGAGATCTTTCCAAGGATACATAGGCCGGAGACGCCTTCAGATCCACTTCTGGTTTACCGGTAAGGACCCATCAATCGATCTCTCCCAATAAAACGCGCTAGCGTGATTACTGGCGCTCTAAGATCTGGTTCCCAGGATGAATTGTCCGCAATCGCGTCTCGACCAACATCCTGAGGCACAGGACACATTTGCCGTGCCGGATGCCACCAGATCCGGCGCTGCCTGACGCGGCGGGAGCTGGGTAACATCTCCATGCTCTCGGATGGGAAAAGACGCTATAGGTGTGTCCCCGCAAATAGCATCTTGATATCCAGCGGATTTCCTCGGCCAGATGACTTCATTCTGTCAATCGAATCGCCACGACGACAACACGCCCCAGGTTTTCTATTTCCGTTCGGTACTTCCATCTGCGGCTGGGAGCGGGTGACAGGGGATGGGGAATCAGGGTCAGCCATTCCGAATCTCCGTCTAATTCGCACCAGCCGCAGACGTAGCCATCCGGGGTCATGAGGAAATAGATGGGCCGATAAAATTCATGGGCCCAGGATTTGCTCGTGGAGATAGAGCGCTCTCGGGTATCGATATGAACGATTGAACCTGGCGGGATCATAGGATCCAAAGTTCGATCGCGCTTCCCGATGATGCCCCGTCTATAGGTAGCTACTAACAAGCCGTTATCGCGCGGAAGCAGCGTGGTCTCAATGGGCGGCTCGGGAGTAGGCGTATCCGGAATTACATATCTTGCCTGCTCTTCCAGCGGACCTCCCGCTAACAAGATCGTCGCATTCGGACTGGAAAGTTGCCGGAGTACGGGTTGAGGGTCTCGCGTATACATCGAGCCCAACATTTGCTCTGCGGGTATACCATAGACATCCGCCAGTACTATTAGCTTACTGACCGTCAATTCGTGATCTTCGCGTTCCAGGCGGGCAAGCCAACTGGCGGAAACCTGGTAAGACTGGTCGCCCTGTTCCTGAGCGAAACGGAGACTCCGTTCCTCAACCTCGCGCAAAGAGAGTTGCCATTGTTGGCGAATTCTTCGTAGCTTTGCCCCAACCCCTACCGACACGAAGCTCCCCGGACCAACCGCGACTTCTTAGATCGTGTGCTCATGAGAAGTCTTTTATAACCGACTCGCTCCCCATACTGCCAATCCCGCAGGTTTGATGCAAATGCACGCATACTCATCATTATTTTGCAGCTACAACACTGCCGAGTTTCCATCCTGACAGATAGCTATCGTTCGCCCCGATAACCTTGTCCCCGTGAGCGCCGACTCGGAACCACTACCTTAGAATGTACTAGATGAGTAGGAAACAGGTATTGTGCATTGGCAAGGATGGGGTAACAGAAGGAACGATGTGTGTACTGCTTTAGTTTACGGAATGTTATCCAGAGGAACCTGGAGTCTTTCAATCATTTTGATCAAGTCGGCCAGAGAGTTTGCCTGCATCTTCTCCATCGCGCGGCTGCGATGAACTTTTACTGTATTTTCAGCATTTCCAATCTGTGCCGCGATCTGCTTATTGGGCATGCCTGATACCACCATGGCGACGACCTCGCGCTCGCGAGGGCTCAGCAATTCGAAACGCTTGCGCAGTACTGAAAGCTCCGCATCTCGTTGGCGTCTGCCCCGATCCCTTTCCAGCGCCAGGTGAATCGCATCCAAAAGATCCTGGTCACGGAAGGGCTTGGTGAGAAACTCCACCGCTCCCGCCTTCAGGGCCCGTACTGTCATCGGGACGTCGCTGTGCGCCGTGACAAAAATGATCGGAATCCGAGCATTGGCTTCGGCGAGTTGGCGCTGCAACGCGAGTCCGCTGATTCCCGGCAACCTGATATCGAGGACCAGGCAACTGGGCACGTTCGGTAGCTTGCTTGTTAGAAACTCCTGCCCGGACCCGAACAGTTCGACTTGCAGACCCACCGATTCGATAAGGCGCTTGATTGCGCTCCGCACCGAGGGATCGTCATCGACAACGAAAACGATGGAGTCGGGTTCGCTCATGAAACACCACCATCATCCGTGGGGAGAGTGAATTCGAACAGCGCCCCGGTAGAACTGGGCACGATCCCGAGGCGGCCCCCATGTGATTCCACGATGGAACGGCTGATCGACAATCCCATACCGAGGCCTTCCTGCTTTGTCGTAAAAAATGGCTCGAAGATGCGCTCTAGATCGTCCGGATCGACTCCGGATCCGGAATCCTGAACTTCGATGAGCACACCATCAGGGCTCCTGGACGACCGAATGAGAAGCTCCCGCGGCCTGTTCGTCACACCACGCATCGCATCGATGCTGTTCGTGACCATATTGATCAGGACCTGCTGCAACTGTATGGGGTCCCCTCGCACCAAGGGTAATTTCGCCGCCAGGTTGGTCCGAAGGGAGATATGGTTACTGGTTATTTCGTTTTGCGTAAGGTCGAGAACTTTCTGAATGAGGTGATTGATGTCCAGTTGTGCGTGTTCGTGAGCTCTCTTCATCAGAGCTGCTCGGATTCTTGAGATGATGGAGCTAGCCCGGTTTCCATCATGCACAATTTCGGTAACGGCCTCCAGCAGCCTCTCATGATCCGGCCTGCCACTCGACAGATTGCGTAAGCAGAACTCTCCGTTGGTAACGATTGCCGTCAGGGGTTGGTTTATCTCATGTGCGATCGAGGCCGTCAGCTCGCCCATTATCTCCAATCGAGCTTCACGCGCTACCTCCAACCTGCCTTCAGATAAGGCCAGCAACAACGCTTGCGCGCTAAAACCCCGATCCACAAGGGACGCAATGATCACCGATCCGAGCAGGATCAATGTAACGACAGCGATGCCAATAGTGCTCAGAGAGGACACGTTCACAGCATGCGTCAGGTCCGGCGGAGCCGCGGAAGACCGATAGGTTGCCGAGGCCATGCCGATGTAGTGCATCGCTGAAATCGCGGCACCCATAGCCATGGCGCCGCCCATTCTTCGCCACACCATTTTCTGGCGGCGCGCATCTCGAAAATAAGACTCGATCCACAGGCCTCCTACCGCAAACACAATGGCGAATACCACCGACAAGCTGACCAGGAAGGGATTGAATTCGCATCGAGCAGCCAGTCGCATGGCACCCATATTCGTGTAGTGGAGGGTAACGATGCCTGCTGCTAATATGCTGCCTCCAACCCCGGCATAGAGGGTTCCCATATCTCTTTGGCACACAAGATGAAGCGCCACGCCCGCGGCGAAGATAGCAACGATCAGAGAAGCCACGACTGTTGGCCAATAGAACGCTATCGCAACAGGTAAGCGGAATGCTATCATCCCGACGAAATGCATTGCCCAGATGCCATTCCCCATCGCAATCGCGCCGCAAGCTAGCCAAACGAGGCGGCGTCCCCCTCCCGAGGCTCTAACTCTTCCAGCAAGATCGAGCGCCGCATAGGAGGCTGAAACGGCGATGATGATTGAGAGCGCGACCTCGAGAGGATCATAAGAGACCATCATCGCCGGGTTGGCAGCGGCCATCATCATGAACCTTCTTCAGGACGTGCTTTTGCGGTTTACGAGCGTCAAGACCACAGCAGTCCCGGCCATAATACGCGATTTCTTGAACCAGGGGAGTTTTCCGACTTTTTAATGAGGGAGTTTCATCAGCAATTCCGCGATATCC
>CAVRHZ010000005.1:0-325358 GCA_963721125.1 uncultured Acidobacteriaceae bacterium
AAAGGCCGCCAGGAAACTGGCGGCCTTTTTATTTCCCCAAATCGCAACCTCGACCCTTAGCTGGTGAACATAAATAAGCGCGTACTCGGTAAGCGTCCGAACCTCCCCTCTAGCACTAGGCCGGGTATAGGCCCAAGTCTTGTGTCATGGAGCAGGTAGAGGGATCGTAAGCGTCCGAACCTCCCCTCTAGCACTAGGCCGGGTATAGGCCCAAGTCTTGTGTCATGGAGCAGGTAGAGGGATTGGTGCCGGAACGGCGTGTTCGCCGGTGGCGTTCGGTTGCAGAGAAGCGTCGCATCGTTGAGCTGACGTTGGTGCCAGGGGCGAGCGTGGCGCTAGTGGCCAGGGCTCATGGGGTGAACGCGAACCAGGTGTTCAAGTGGCGACGCGAGTTTGAACGGGGCAAGTTGCCGGCCGCCGCCTCCGTGGCCTCGTCTTTGCTTCCGGTGGTGTTATCTGGCGTCGATAAGCCACAGACGAGTTCTGGGTGCATTCACATCGAGCTTCAGGGCGGTGCGCTGATCAGCATCGAGAGTGGCGCTGATCCCGGGTTGCTACGCACGATCCTGGAGAGCCTGCGCAAGTGATCGAACTTCGTACCGGAACGAAGATATGGCTTGCCGCAGGTGTAACGGACATGCGCCGTGGCTTTGATGGTCTGAGCGCGCAAGTGCAGACCGTGTTGCAGCAGCAGCCCTTCTCCGGCCATGTCTTTGTCTTCCGCGGCCGCCGCGGAGACATCGTAAAACTTCTTTGGTTCGATGGAGACGGCTTATGTCTGTTTGCCAAGCGTCTGGAGAAGGGACGCTTCGTGTGGCCCCAGGCGACAGAAGGGACGGTTTGCCTGACCCGAGCGCAGTTGTCGATGCTGCTGGAAGGTATCGACTGGCGGGCCCCGAAGAGAACCTGGACACCCGAGCTTGCCGTATGAGTGATGAGTGAGATTCTCCTGTATTGATGCGGGTTTTATGCCAGAGCGCGCGCGACTGTTCGTGCCATACTGCAGTCGTGATTTCCACTCCTTTACCTGACCTCGATACGCTTGATCGCGAAGCCTTGATGAAGATCGTGCTCGATCAGCGCAGCCACATGCTTGCACAGCAGAACCAGATGCTCGTGCAGCAGCAAGAAGTCCGCCGGCAGATGGAATTGGCTCATCAGGAGATGGAATCGGCCAGCCAGAGGATTGAGCATCTGAAGCTGGTCATCGAGAAGTACAAGCGGATGCTGTTCGGCAAGAAGAGCGAGAAGCTCGAGGGTGAACTGGAACAGTTGGAGTTTCAGTTAGAGGAACTGGAGGTGGATCAAGCCGCGACGGAAGCGGGACTGCCGCCTCCTGCGCAGGCCGGTGGCACGCAGTCCCGGCGGCGTGCGCCACGCAAGCCGCTGCCCGAGGATCTTCCACGCGAAGTGATCCTGCATCCGCCGGCCACGACATGCTGCCCTGACTGCGGAGGAGCCCTGCGTCAGTTCGGAGAGGATGTGTCCGAACAACTGGAGCGCATCCCTGCCAGCTACAAGGTGATCCAACATGTGCGCCCCAAGTTCGCCTGCGGAGCCTGCGAGCAGGTGGTTCAGGCGCCCGCTCCGACGCGGCCCATCGATCAAGGTCTGCCAGGCCCTGGCCTGCTGGCGCATGTGTTGGTCTCGAAGTTCGCCGACCATATGCCGCTCTATCGGCAGTCGGAGATTTACTCCCGTGAAGGCATCGAGCTCAGCCGCTCGACCCTGGCCGGGTGGGTAGGCGCGGCGACTGAGTTGCTCTCTCCGCTGGTCGATCAGATCAGACGGTATGTCATGGCGGGATCGAAGATCCATGCCGATGATACGCCGGTGGCTGTGCTGGCTCCCGGGCTTGGCAGGACCAAAACGGCCAGGCTCTGGACCTATGTGCGAGATGATCGCGGGGCCGTATGCCAGAGTGCAGCTGCCGTATGGTTCGCCTACTCCGAGGACCGTAAGGGAGAACATCCCCGACAGCATCTGAAGGGGTTTCGCGGCGCATTGCAGGCCGATGCGTATGCAGGATTTCATCACCTCTATGGCGAGGGCGCCATCTACGAGGTTGCCTGTTGGGCGCATGCCAGGCGCAAGTTTCACGAGATTCATCAGGCTCGTGTTTCCCCGACGACCAGCGAAGCGCTGATGCGCATCGGCGCTTTGTACGGTATCGAAGAAGAGATCCGCGGTAAGCCGGCCGAGCTACGATCGGCGATCCGTCAGGCGCGAGCGCGGCCATTGCTGGACAGTCTCAGGCACTGGATGGAAAAGGCGCTGGGTTTGTTGTCGAAGAAGAGTGAAACGGCAGCGGCGATTCGCTACTCGCTCTCGCACTGGCGTGCTCTCACCCGCTACGTCGAAGATGGACTCCTGGAGATAGACAACAGTGCGGCGGAACGATCGTTGCGGGCCGTCGTGCTTGGCCGCAAGAACTATCTCTTCATGGGCTCTGACTCAGGTGGGCAGCGCGCCGCAGCCCTGTACAGCCTGATCGGCAGCGCCAAGCTCAATGGGCTTGATCCGGCACTCTATCTACGTACGTTGCTCGAAAAACTCCCTGACTATCCCATCAACCAGATTCAGCAACTGCTGCCCTGGAATTTCACTTCCTCACATCTCAACGATCCCTCTCAAGCGGCCTAAAACCCAAACATCAAGTGTCCACTAAAAATAAGTGGACACTTGATGGTAAGCGTCCGACCGGCACCGTGTTTGATTCTTGATATCTGTGGTGTAGGTTAAGTGTCCATCTATTTTTAGATGGACACTTGAGATGCTTCAAGATGGGTAGGAAGCTGCTGGGCCACGTTCCAGGGCAGCAGTTCGTGAATGCGATTGACAGGATGGTCAGCGATGCGCTCCAGCACATAGCGCAAGTAGAGTTCCGGGTCGATCTGGTTCAGCTTGGCGGAGCCGAGCAGACTGTAGATAGCGGCTGCTCTCAGGCCTCCTGCATCGGAGCCGGCGAAGAGATAGTTTTTGCGCCCTAGAGCAACCACGCGGAGCGCTCGTTCGGCAGCCGAGTTGTCGATTTCAACCGCGCCGTCGTCAAGGTAGCGGCCCAGCGCCCGCCAACGGGAGAGCGCGTAGCGGATGGCCTCTGCGGTGTCAGACTTGCGCGACAGAGACGCCGAAGTTTTTTCCAGCCAGCCGCGAAGTTCCTCCATCACAGGTTGGCCACGAACCTGGCGGACCTCACGCCGGTGATCGGCATTCTGACCGCGGATGTCGCGCTCGATATCGTAAAGCTTACCGATACGCAGGACAGCTTCTGCGGCAATGGTCGAACCGTGGGCCATCTGGATGTCATAGAACTTACGCCGCACATGTGCCCAACAGGCGGCTTCCACGATCCTGCCCCCTTCATAGAGGTGATGGAACCCTGCATAAGCATCGGCCTGCAAGATACCGGAAAACTGGCTCAGATGCTGCCTGGGATGCTCTCCCTTGCGGTCTTCGGAATAGGCAAACCACACTGCGGGTGGGGAATGGCTGCCGGCCGGTCGATCATCGCGCACATAGGTCCATAACCTGCCCGTCTTCGTCTTACCGGTACCGGGAGCCAGCACGGGAACCGGCGTATCGTCGGCGTGCAGCTTGCCGGCTGCCAGCACGTGCTTACGTAGTTGATCGACCAGAGGCGAGAGCAGGTAGCTGGCTGCTCCCACCCAGTCAGCCATGGTCGAGCGATCCAGTTCCACGCCCTGGCGGGCATAGATCTCCGACTGACGATAGAGGGGAAGATGATCGGCGTACTTCGACACCAGCACGTGCGCCAGCAAGCCTGGTCCTGCCAATCCATGATCGATTGGCCTGCCTGGCGCCTCAGCCTGCAGGATCGTATCGCAGCGAGTACAGCACATCTTCGGACGGACATGGCGGATGACCTTGAAGCTGGCAGGAACATACTCCAGTATCTCGGAAACATCTTCCCCCAGCTTGGAGAGTTGACCACCGCAGCCTGAGCATGCCTGTTCGGCTGGCAGGTGGATGTGGGTTTCGCGTGGAAGATGTTCTGCCAGGGGCTTACGCCCGGGCTTGTTACGTGGTGGCCTCTTAGCCCGAGCAGTCGCAGTGGCCGCAGCCTGTTCGGCTTCGGCCGTCTGCAGTTCTTCCAGCTTCAACTCCAGCTGCTCCACCTGATGAGCGATCTTCTCGCTCTTCTTGCCAAACATCATTCGACGAAGCTGGGTAATGATCAGCTTGAGATGTTCGATCTCACTGGTGTGGCTGAGCAGCTTCTCTCGCTGATTCAATGCCAAGGCCAGCAGCGCTTCGCGATCCAGCTGGCTCAGATCGGCTGCTTCATCTGCGGCTCCCATCATGGCAAGGAGTATGCCACGTGTACGTCGCAGTGACGGATCAAAATGCTTCCTCTCATCCTGCCGACTGTGGTTCCCATGTCCTCTGTGGCTGGCGCCAGTCGATGCCTTCCAAAAGCATCGCCAATTGCGCTCGCGTCAGGCACACTGTTCCACTCGTTGCCTGGGGCCAGATGAAGCGTCCTCGTTCCAGCCGCTTCTGAAAAAGGCAAAGCCCGTCGCCATCAAACCACAGCAGCTTGATCAAATCGCCACGCTTGCCCCGGAAGACAAACACGTGGCCAGAGAAGGGCGCTTGCTCAAGCACCGTTTCCACCAGCGAAGAAAGCCCCTGGAAGCCGCGGCGCAAATCGGTAAAACCTGCGGCTATCCAGATCCGCGTTCCCGACTTCAGCTCGATCACCGCAACAGGCTCCGCAGCACAGTACGCACAAGCTCGGGATCAATACCGGCCTCGACCCGGATCGAGGCTCGACCCGGCAACTCGATATGGATGGCACTCGGCCGAGCCACCGCAACACCGCTCGGTTCTGCCGCCAGCCTCACCGGCATCAGCTCAGCATCGGCAGCTTGACTGACGCCTAAGGTTCCCTTACGATACTCGTATCGCCACTGAAACAGCTGGTTAGCGTTCACCCCATGCTCACGCGCCACGCGTGCGATCGAGACACCCGGAACCAGCGTGGCTTCTACAATCCGACGCTTCTCCTCAGCTGTTCTCCGCACCCGCCGCGCGGGTTCCACTTCTGGCTTGACTGAATCTGTATCGCTCACCTCGCCATGCTGCACTAGCGACGGGCGACCGTCTACATGGTCTCCGTCGGACGCTTACCTTGATGCACACTTCCAACTCTTCCTAAAGAGGGGAGGTTCGGACGCTTACCGTACTCGGTTGACGAAAACTTTAGAAGCGACCGAGTTGGCCGTCCTCGAAGGGTACGGGCTTCCAACCCGTACGTAAAACGCTTTGCAACGAATTTGGCTTTAGTTAGCTCCGGTGAGAACGCCCGATTTCGCGACCTCAACCACAGCCGGATGAGCCACCGCTCTCATGTTTCGTGTCAGGGCACGACTTTAGTCGGGCCAAAAAAAGGAGCTTGTGAGGCCTTTAGGCCCTGAGGTCGCTTTATTTACTGGGAAGACGGCCTTCTATTTGCCCAAATCGCAACCTCGACCCCTAGCTGGTGAACAGAAATAAGCGCGTACTCGGTTGACGAAAACTTTAGAAGTGACCGAGTTGGCCGTCTGCCCAGTCTTATGTTTGGACCGCACCTCAATGAAACAAGTCGTTCTCAGGGGTATCGCGATCAGTCCCGCAGGGACGGCTGAGAGTAGCCCAGGACGTCAGTCCTGGGTGTACATTCCCACCGGGACCAGTCCCGTAGGGACGACTGAGAATGCCCCAGGACGTAAGTCCTGGGTGAACTGGACCGAACGTCAATGCTGAGAGGCGATCATCGGAACCCAACCTGATTTCCCCCCTAGATGAACCCTGCTCCAGTAATTCAAGGATTCATGGCGTGTGCAAACGTCGCGTAACTTCCGGTCCGCACTGCGCGTAGTGTCGGCTGTTCCAGCTATAGATCGTCTCGGCCTCGGCTTTCAGCGCGCAATGCGCTAGGATCGCATCGTAGATTCCCCCGCCGACGATACCGAGAGATGCCGAAGCCTGCAACGCCTTAGCGTATTCGTCGCCATCCAGCGAGACGAGCGAAAGCCGTTCGCATATGCTGCCAATGAACAATATGGCCTGCTCCCCGCTAATTCGGTGTTTGCCCGGCATTCTGGTTAGCGTGGAGAAGACCTCGGCCAAGCTATGTGCTCCGCAGCAGCCGGTCGATTTATCAAATTGAATGAACAGCCGGAGACTCGCCTGGTGGTGAACATGGTCCCCATAAAAAACCGGCACCAGCACCGACGTATCGAGGAACCCTTTCATTCGCTCTTGCCGAGGTTGGCCGAGTCACGTTCCTCGCGGATCTGGCGCAGCATCTCCTCCGTGGCAGAAGCGCGCATGGGCTGCCCGGTACGAAATACCCAGACGCCGTGCTCTTTGGTGAGCGGTCCCGTGCCCCGCACCGGACGCAGCGTGATTTCCTCTCCGGAGCTTTCCATTTCCAGCTCATCGCCCGGCTCCAGGCGGAGATCTTCCCGCAATGGCTTCGGAATCACGATGCGACCAGCCTTGTCCAAAGTAAGGCGGATGCTCATAATGGCATAATACTGTGGGTCAACCCAAAGAGAAATGCCATTTTTAGAGGAGGTTCAAAGCACTAATTTGGCATCGAATCGGTGCCAAATGGCATTCTCGACCCTGCGCTGGTGAACACCAACCACTCCGTCTCGGAAGAGAGCAACTCTAGGCGACCAAGCAGCCGTCTTTGAAGGGTACGGGCTTTAGCCCGTACATAATCGGACATCGTAGGTGGGATGGCTTTAGCCACTGAGGGAGCTTGCTCTTCCATCGAAACCGGGGCTTTAAAATTCCAAAGGGCACAATGGGCGCTTTGCGCCTTCACCGAAGCGGGCCTCCTGCGGTTCTTGACCCACCCGAAGGCGCGCAACCTCCCTATGGACGAGGCTGCGGCGATACTTTCAAGTCTCAAGCGGGAGCCTGGTTATGATTACTTGCCCGTCGTGGCTGACTGGCATCAAACCACGGCTCCATTCGCAGCCCGGCTGCATGGCCACAACCAGGTTACGCATGCGTTTCTGCTCGGTATCGCAATCCGCGAAGGAGTCATTCTAGCCACCTTCGACAAAGCCATCCTTCATATGGCGGGGGAGCATCGCGGGCAAGTTCATCTCTTGGCGGCCAAGGAAGCATGAAGGCGATTGCCTATGGGCGTCGAGGGGCTGACGGAAAGAACCGCGAAACACGGGGTACTTTTCGTCTGCCCATCGGCCATCACCAGCCTGTCCCCACCAGCCCCACCTCATGATTCAGGATGGCGACGAGGTCTTTCCTGGCGACGTGCTGGCCAAGATCCCGCGTGAGACCACCCGCACCAAGGACATCACCGGTGGTCTGCCGCGCGTGGTCGAGCTGTTCGAAGCCCGCAAGCCGCGTGAAACCGCAATCACCAGCGAGATCGATGGTGTGGTGAAGTTCGGTGAAGTGGCCAAGGGTCAGCGCAAGATCTACG
The DNA here is from genome assembly GCA_963721125.1 of uncultured Acidobacteriaceae bacterium. GTDB lineage: Bacteria > Acidobacteriota > Terriglobia > Terriglobales > Acidobacteriaceae > PALSA-350. The sequence continues at coordinate 7,469 of CAVRHZ010000005.1, forward strand.
TCACTGCGGACAACGGCGAGGAGAAGGAATACTCGGTGCAGCGCGGCGTGCACGTCAATATGCAGGAAGGCGAGCGTCTGAAGGCCGGCGAGCCGTTGATGGACGGACCGCTGAACCCGCACGACATCCTGGCTGTACTTGGTGAGAAGGAGCTGCAAGGCTATCTCGTCAACGAAATCCAGGAAGTCTACCGCTTGCAGGGCGTGGCGATCTCAGATAAGCACATTGAGACCATCGTGCGCCAGATGCTGCGCTGGGTGAAGATCGAGGAAGTGGGCGACACGACGTTCCTGCTGGAACAGCAGATCGACAAGTTCCGCTTCCGCGAAGAGAACGAGCGTGTGATTGCCAAGGGTGGCAGGCCGGCGATTGGCCGTCCGCTGCTGCTGGGCATCACCAAGGCCTCGCTCTCGACCGACTCCTTCATCTCCGCGGCATCCTTCTAGGAGACCACGCGTGTACTTACCGAAGCCAGCATCAAGGGCTCGGTAGACAGCCTACGCGGCCTCAAGGAGAACGTCATCGTCGGTCGCCTCATCCCGGCAGGAACGGGCATGGAGTACTACCGCAACATCCAGCTATCGCAAGAACTCGAAGAAGCCGCTGCCCGCGTGCAGCAAGAAGTAACGGCCGCCTTCGAGGAAGCCGAGCGCGAGTTGGAGTTGATGCGGCAGGAAGGCGAAGCCGAAGAAATGGCAGCCGAGTAACTCGGCTCCATCAGTCAGTCAAACCACAAAGGCCGCGAGCAATCGCGGCCTTTTCTTTTTATCCAAGGTTCACCGCCTAACTGAACGGGTAACCGGACGGGTGCCCCATGTTCGCGCTTCCGCGTACATGGGTTGAAGACGATGGAGCGAAGCTCCTCCTTTATCTTTTCTCCTCCCATCCCATCTGATAGTTCTCAACAAAAGTCACCGCCCTCGCCTTTGTCATCCCGACCGGAGCGGAGGGATCTGCAGTTCCACTCGCCGCCGCCAAGAACCATTCTTGAAACGTCAGTGCCCTACACATGAACCACTCCCACACCGGCAAAGGTGAGAGTCAGAGCGGTGTGGCGAGGAACTTGGAAATAGTAACCAGAAATAGTGACCAAGAAGTAGTGACGATACGGGACGTAACCTCAGGAGATGCGGGACAGGAGATGCGGGACAGAGTGGAACAACTACCATGGAGTCAGCATTCGACAGGCATTCCGACTTCGGCGTGTGATTGATCCGTCCCTTTAACTCCAATTGTCTGATGCGTCGCCTTCTGAAGCCAGCAGATTCCCCAGATCTGGACTGATATCATCGTCGTGGCTCGTAAAAGAGTTCGATTCCGAAGGAAGATCAACATGGGGACTGGTGGCGGCAAACCAGCTGGGATCGATCAACCAGGCCGTGGAGCGGATCTTGACATCCTGAAGTTGTTTGCAAAGTACGGCGGGCTTGGCGGCCTTGGACTGGCAGTTCTCTTCCTTCTTTTCGGCAAGCTGACTTTTCCCAAATTAACCGCTGAACAAGCTACGCCCTACATGTTTCTTGTTTTCGGGGTCACAGTAGCTTGTTTGATTATCTGGGCTTCCAAGACTGACAAGCGACGGGGTTTACGATACCTTCTGGCACTGGTTGCGTTGGTCTTCGGAGTTCTCGCTTGGCTCTCGTTACCAAGAAAAGCATCGACCCTAGAGCCATTTACAGTTTCAATCACCGTGGTGAGTCCATACAATTTACCGGTGACTGATGCTCATGTATCCGCCAATCTCGGGGATGGGCCATCTCATCGAGATGGAGATACTATCTGGACGATTGTGATGCCTACGGTCGTAAAGGGACAGACCCTAACCGTCTATGCTGACGTGTCGGATAAGGGTTGGAGCGGTAGCGCCAACCAACTACTCGGCGACGATCATTCTCTGACGATGACCTTATTGTTGAAGGAGAATGGTGAGCTCCCGGTTCGAGGCACGGTTTTAAGTCCAGAAGGCAGAGTTGTCCCAAACGCTCAGGTCAGCATCGTTGGCTACGAAGCGAAGCCAACAGACGCAAACGGACAGTTCAAGTTTGATCGTGTAGCAACAAAAGACCAGCCCGTCCACATACATGCAGAGCTTGCGCCAAACTTAGTCGCCGACATGCCAAATTATAAAGTAGGCTCTGCGCCCGCAGAACTCAATCTTCGGCCGATTCAAGCCTTGGGCAAAACTCCGCCGCCGCCCCCGGCCAAGACTATGTCCCAAACTGACAGATCGCCCAGACCGTCCATCCCAAATGATCATAGTCGAGGCTTTACGTCTGAATCAGTCCGGTGGGCGCGCGAGTTGCTTCAGTCATCGACCGGACAGAGATATATCGTCCAAATGGATCAGCTGGATCCATCCGCAGATTCGACCGGTTATGAAGGGGGGCTTTGGGCACTCTTCAGTAATGAAGTCTGGCACCCTATAGCAGGCGTCAGATACAGTTCCGTCAATGCAAGTAACCACGGCGACGGAATACTCTGTCATGACGGAATCCAAGGCTCCTCCGCTTCAGCCATGGCGAGAAAGGCATTGGTTGCCGCTGGCACGCCTTGCGGGTCTGACTACACCCCAACGATCCTAGGACATGAGAAGCCAGACTTTTTCATCCGTGTTGGTCCGGAAAACAAGTGACTGAGCGGCCAAACAAAGAGCGGTGTGCCGACCATCTACGGAAGGACATAGCGCAGACATCTCCTTTAGTTCCTGATAGCTTCGCTACGGATTTGATTGCCGACAGTGACGGACAGCATCCTCTATGGACCTTTCGGGGAGACGAACTAACTAACCCCCTTCGTTCAGTTTTGCAGGATCAGATGGGGGAAAACAGGGACGGACTGAGTAACCCCCGTAGCTAGCGTTAGGGGTTTACTCAGTCTGTCCTCGAAGTTGTGTGTGAGGGAGAAACGAGGCTATTGCCGGCACCTGATAATGGAGAATTAGGCGGGCGATGAGGGTAAATCCAGACATTTTAGAGTGGGCAAGAAACACGGCCGGACTGTCGACGGCGGAGGCGTCGAAGGCGCTTGGCTTTGGCGATACCCGCGCCCGAACAGCCTTGCAGCGCTTGCAGGCGATAGAGAGCGGAGAGGAAGAGGTCTCGCGGAGCGTGTTGCTGAGAATGGCGAAAACCTACCGCCGCCCGCTATTGGTGTTTTATCTCGACGCCCCGCCTCGCACTGGCGACAGGGGGGAGGATTTTAGGACGGTTCCCGGTGCGGCCCCACCTCACTACGATCCCCTTGTTGATGCGCTGATACGCGACATCCGCGCACGGCAAGCGATAGTGCGCGCCGTTGCCCAAGAAGCCGATGTGCCACCACTGGATTTCATCGCCACTGCCACTATGACGACCCCGGCGCGCGAATTGGCGGCGCATATCGCGCAGCGGCTTAATTTCTCGCTCGAAGAGTTTCGCAATCAGAACACGGCCGATCTTGCCTTCAACTATCTACGCCGCAAAATTGAGGGTGCCGGGATTTATGTGCTGCTGCTCGGCAATCTCGGAAACTACCGTACGAACATTCCCGTCAAGATTTTCCGGGGCTTTGCTGTAGCCGATCCGATAGCACCCTTTATCGTCATCAACGATCAGGACGCGTGCACCGCATGGTCTTTTACTGCGCTGCATGAGGTGGCGCATCTGTGGCTCGGAGCGACCGGCATAAGCGGCGAGAACGCGGATACGCAGATCGAAAAATTCTGCAACGATGTGGCGGGAGAGATGCTTCTACCTGCTGCGGATATTCGAGCGCTCCGCGAGGTTCGCACGATGGCCTTCCGCGATACGGTGAGTGCCATTGCTGCATTTGCCGCCGCCCGGAACATCAGTCGCGACATGGTGGCCTACACAGTGGTCGGTGTATGTCACGGTCTTGCGCTCACCGTCTTCGTAACCGTAATCATTCTGTACGATGATGCTTTCAAGATTAAGCCACTCCTCGAGTCCCTTCGGGTCGATGCGTAGTTCTATGAATCCGCGTTGCTCGTAGTCGTCTGGGAAAGGAAATTGCCGGCGCGTACAGATGGCCGCAGATAAGCTCTGTCTCTTCGGACTATCGTCGCCCGCTATTGAGAAGTCGGTCCGTTCCACTCCTTCGAGAAGAACGTAGTCGCCCGGAGTATCGAGTAATCCAACAATTCGGGATCTACCAAAGGAATATGGCTTTGACCAGTCAGCGTGCTCCCCGTTCTCCGCGATGGCTCCATCCAGGTTCAACGTCACCTGTCCAGTTTGAGTAACTGTGAGAAGACCGGGGACAGAACTCTGCTTCGAATTGGCCGTTCGTGCTGGTTCGTTGAACCACCAGAAAAAGCCCCTTTGCTCAATCGCATGTGCCAAATGTATCCCCGCCTTTTCAATTTGAAGAGCAAGCGTCTTGTTGCTTACGATCTCGATTTTAGGCGCACCGAATAGGTAACGGCGAACAGGCGCTGCTCGAGGAGCAAGCAGCTCGACTCTGGGCCGAGATCGATACGGAAAAGGCTGCGGAAGCTGGAGATTCGGGACAGAAATAACCCCAAATGTATGTCAGGGCCTAGACGGATCCAGGTAATCAGAAAACAGGTAGAAACAGGTGACAGAAACAGGTGACAGACAGGACGATTCTTACCTATTCATATTTCGAAGGTGATCGTCCAGGATACCTATTCACCATCAATTGTGTCGTCTACGGTGGTGTAGTATTCGTTCGCCCGGCCAATCTGACCGGTGCTGCGGGAGATCGGGGACGGAGATCGGGGGAGATCGGGGACGAAGTAACCCAAACTCCGGCCTCTATTGGTAGAAGGTGGGACGGTGGCGTATCAAACGTCTCAGCCGGGGCGCGAAGCCGCCTCTTCTTTCGCTTCCATCCAACCACGCAAAATCACAACCGCCGCTACCTGGTCAATCAACTGCTTGTGGTCGCGCCGGTCGTGCCCCGCTTCATCAAGAATCTCGTGGGCTGCTACCGAACTCAACCGCTCATCCCAAAGCTCGATCGGCAATCCTGAACGCGTACCCAACTCCGCTGCAAACGCCTGCACCTTCGCCGCCCAGGCGCTCACCTTGCCCGATAGATGCAGCGGATTCCCCACGACGATTGCCCCAACCTCATGTTTGCGAATGAGCCGCAGCAGGCTCCGCAGATCCTCGCCCCGGCTCTTGCGCCACAGCGTCAACAATGGCTGTGCGGTATAGCCCAGCGGGTCCGAAAGAGCGACACCTATCCGCACCTTACCAATATCCAAAGCCATCACTCGCCCCGCAACCATGATCCGCCCATCTTTCGCCGTCAGGCACAAGTCTATCGCCGCCTGAGACCGAAGTCCCGCACCACCTGGCTCTGCGATACCTTAAACGCATGTGCTTCGCCGAGCCGGTCAAGCTGATTATGGAGAAACCATGCCCGCGTATCTTATTTCATTGTGCAGAGACGTCACCGACCGAACGCGCCTGGAGGAATACTGGGCAAATGTTGTGCCAGCATTTAAGAACGTTCTCGCCAAGCCGCTCGTAGCCTACACTCCGTTCGAAGTCCTTGAGGGGGATAGAGGGGTGCGAGGCGTCGTACTTTTTGAGTTTTCCTCGATGGAAGAGGCACGGCGGTGGTACAACAGCCCGACCTACCAGGAAGTGAAGAAACTCCGCGAAGGGGCAGCCAGCTTCGATCTTATTCTCGTGGAAGGCGGGGTTGTGTCGGCAGCGGCAGGGCGAATGCCGGGGTCGGGGTCTTGATGGGTGACATACGGGGATCCGCGACAGACGAAATAGTCACCAAACTCTAGGGTCATCCCGCCGGCGCGCCGCCCGCCGACGGTGCAGACGCTTGACGGAGAATTCACAAGATCCCGTCTATATAAGCGGTGGGGTGCAGAACCCGGTAGTGGCAATTTTGCGCCGGAGCCGTCGCAAACTCTCGATCACGCTTCTGGCGGGCGTTGGAGCGGAATTGCTTCGTTCGCCAGACGAACGGAGACATCAAGCGAGCCCGGATCGCACCAGTCGAAAACAGGTGACGAAAACAGGTGACAGACAGGACGATCACCTTCGAAATATGAATAGGTAAGAATCGTCCTGTCTTTCTTACCTGTTTTTCTAGGAGATTTCGTCGTCAACTGAGGATTTTGCCGTCGGATTCGGCGTCCGACTAGGGCGTCGATAAGAATCGTTCCATCTCGTCCATCACTCGACTGTTCTGGTTTGTTTGAAACAAGAATTGAGCGTGAGCAGAACCATCAAGGACGATGAGTTCCTTCGGCTCAGGAGTCTTTTCGTATTGGGCACGAATGCCAGGTAGCCGCAGGCTATCTCCACTGCGATCTTCACGCGCAACAATGTACAGCGCCCTTGACTTCAACTTTTCCGCGGAGAGGTTCGGTGCTGCGCCCAGAAATACGATGCGATCAATTTCTCCTGGCGCACCCATGATGGATGCATCTCCGGCAGCCGCGCCGCCGAAACTCCCGCCAACCACCGATACGGTTTTAGCGCCATTCGATTTCAAGTAGCCAACGGCCGCCAACACGTCGTTAGGAAATGGGGCACTGAAGAAATCTGCCTGGCCAGGTCCTGTCGAACAGCCAAAGCCACGAAAGTCAATGGCAAGGATTCGAAATCCTTTTGTTGCTAAAACCTGTGCCTGCTCCTTCCAGCTCTCCTTGTTGAATCTGCCGCCGTGAGCGAGGATCACTGCGCGATCCCCTTGACCATAAAGGTCGCCACACAGCTTACCACCGTCTTTCGTTGGGAACGAGACGGTTTGCTGTGCCGCCGCCAGCATCGTGAGGATAAAGGCAATAGGCACGGCGCGTAGCACTGACATGCGGAAATTATACGAAACGATCGACATGCACGTCATTACGCTCGGAGATGCGCGACAGAGATCCGCGACAGGGATCCGCGACAGACGAAATAATCACCAAACTCTAGAGTCATCCCGCCGGCGCGCCGCCCGCCGACGGTGCAGACGCTTGACGGAGAATTCACAAGATTCCGTCTATATAAGCGGTGGGGTGCAGAACCCGGTAGTGGCAATTTTGCGCCGGAGCCGTCGCAAACTCTCGATCACGCTTCTGGCGGGCGCTGGAGCGGAATTGCTTCGTTCGCCAGGGAGTAACCCGGGGACGGTCACCTCGTTTTCAACTCGGTGACAGGAATTAGTGGCCGAGACGGAATGTTTACCTGTGCCGCGAGAAATTATGGTGGGTTACGTTCCGTCTGGTCACAACTCTCTAGGCTACCCAACAACGAGTAAACTGTTCCATCAAACGTCGCGCCGGTATGCCCGCATTTCCGGGGCGAACGGTGAGGAAAATCTAATGGCGAATCCACCGAGTATCGAGCAAATGTCTGAGATCCTTGGCAATCAGGTTCTGGTGGGAAGGGCGTGCCTGACAATCGCCCAAGGAATATGGAAACCTGGGGACGAAACCTGGGGACGGACTGGAAGTTTACTGAACCGCGCCGACCCGACGCCGTACTCCGAGGTTAACTTCCTATCCGGAAGCTGTGAAAAAATTGAAAGGTGCATCCGGGAAGGGACTATTGCGGATGTGAGGGACGGGCTAGACTGCAGGCGTGAATAGACCGTCATCTGTTCCTCGCTTGGCGCCGATTGACCGTTCGCAGTTGCTGTTGCATACGGTGGATGTGGAGACTCTGATTGAAGAGGACCACAGCGCGCGTGCCATTTGGCAATTGATCGGTGAGCTGGACCTGAGTCTGTATTACGCGAAGATCGCTGCGGTTGAAGGCCAAGCCGGGCGTAACCACACGGCGCCACAATTATTAATTAGCTTGTGGCTATATGCGTACAGTCAGGGAATCAGTTCAGCACGTGAGATTGCTCGTCGTTGTGTCTTCGAGCCTGGCTTCGCTTGGCTAAGCGGCCTGCAGCCTATCAGCCATAGGACGCTGTCCGGTTTTCGGTCCGACCATCAGGAGGCGTTGGAAAACCTCTTCGTGCAGGTCGTGGGCATGTTGAGTGCCGAAGGGCTGATCACCATGCAGCGAATAACACTGGACGGCACAAAGATCAAAGCCAACGCTAGCGGCAATACCCTCCGTCGCAAGGAGAAGATCGAAGCCCATCTTGCGCTTGCGCGGGAGCAGGTGCAGAAGATGAATGAACAAGCCGCCGAAGAAGAGAAGACGGCGAAGCGACGAGCTGCAGCAAAACGGCGCGCTTCGAGGCAACGCGCAAGTCGCCTCGAAGCTGCGTTACGTGAGGTGGAGCGACTGCAGCAAATTAAGAAACACGACCAGGCGAGCTACACGGCACGAGCCTCCACCACAGACCCGGAGGCTCATGTAATGCGAAATGGAGAAGGCGGTACGGTACCCAGCTACAACGTGCAACTGCTGACGGATACGACTCACGGGCTGGTGGTGAATGTAGAAGCGACCACCGACGCTATCGATTACCGCCAACTGAACGCGGCTCTGGAGCGCTGTCAGACAAAGCTGGGAGTGCTGCCAGAACAAATCGTAGCCGATGGCGACTATACCAATCACGCGTCTGTGCAAGCCGCTGCGAGTTGCAAGGTCAATTTTTACGGCTCCTGGCAAGATAGCTGGAAGCCGACTGAGTACGACGCGCAAGGCCGTACGGGCGAGTTCATAGGAAATGCGTTTCCCTACGACGCGGAACATGATGTGTACCTCTGCCCGGCCGGACAACGACTCACCCACCATGCTGTGCTGAACCGGGAACATGGCGTGCGCACGCATGTCTATCGAGCACCCAAGGCAGCCTGCCCGCGCTGCGCACACCGTGATCAATGCGCCTCGAAGAAGGCGCCGCCCGACTGGAGACGGTCCATCACACGCTTGGAGGAACCGGCCGAGACAGCTGCCTTCAAGGCCAAGATGGAAACCGATGAGGCGAAGCAAATCTACAAGCAGCGATCCCAGATCGCGGAGTTCCCGCATGCCTGGATCAAGGAACGTTGTGGGCTGCGGCAATTTCGATGTCGAGGACGACTAAAAGCTTCCATGGAAGCTACCTGGGCTTGCCTCAGTTACAACCTCATCCGCTGGTTCAGCATACGTCGCAAGTTGAATACTGCCAATGCAGCCGCCTAACACGCAGCGACGAGACTAATTAGACCCTATGGGACAAGCATGATCGGCATCCCAGCCCCCTAATCCTGCCCATCCAGAAGGCCATGCCCGCAGCCCAGCCTGTGCCCGAGCCGGAGCCGAAGATAACTCCCCAAGCGACCCTTCAGGCGATCGAAGCGATTTTTTCACAGCTTCCCGTCCCCAAGTTCCCGCGGTGGCGCAGCCTTGCTCATCGTGGGAGTGTTTTGCATCACCCGCCGATAGGGATGAGCATTCGCTTCTATTGAAGGTTCATTATGCGGAGGTTCTGGGTCCAGAGGCGCAATAGCGGTGAAACCTCAACAACACTTTTGTGAGCAGTTGAGAATCACTGACGAGAAGCCGACTTCACAGGACTAGATCTTTAGGCTGCCATTGACGCGAGTTCGCACGCGATGCCACGGCTTCAACCACTTGCCACTTCAGGGACATGTGATGGCAGGCTCGACACAAAAAGCTAGCGCATCTCTGATGCCACGCTCAGGGTCGGGAAAACGACGAGCAGATCGTTGCTGTAAGCGATCCGTTCCCATTCCGGTGGCAGCGCGAACTGCCGATATCGGAGCTTTCGCAAATCAAATAGCGTCAGCATGGTGCCTTTGCTCCCGGCCGGCTGTGGAATCATGTCGCCGGAGATCGCACTCAGCCATGCATAGTAGGGATCCTCAGCCATGACAAACGGCTCTCCACCGATCGGTTTGCCGTAGGCCGGCATCGTGTAATGCATCCCTCGTAGCCCCAAAGCAAGAATGTGGAGAGAGCGGACCTGCTCAGCCGCAGCGAGCTCTGCTACAAAGTCGCCCAGGTCCAGATCATGGGTTTCGTTGAAGCCCTTGACCGTGTGATTGTCGCCCAGCTTGAAAAGGATACGAGCATTGGGGTCCAACCTGCGGAAAGGCAGATAGTCCATCAGAAGGTGCTGCTTGAGGAGTTCAGCCCGCGCTTCAAGATTTGCGCCGAAATCCCCTTCTTCGTTTAGCGTGTATAGCTTCCAGGACTTGAAAATCTCTTCTTCGATCTCTTTTGTTTCAGGCTTGCCATCGACGGCAACAGCCTCGTTCAGTTTCTCGATCGCATTTGCGCTTTGCGGTGCGTTCAGAAAGAGCTGTTCGAACTTGCCGCTCTTGAGCGCCTGGGCCGCATCGGCCTGTTCTTCTCTTTGTGCCGCGCCGATAGCGGCCATAGATTGTGGCCCTGGGCCCGTAGTGGCCATTTGAGCAAGCAAGACTCCAGCTGACCCCATAAACACTTGGTCAAGCCCCCACAACGCGAAATGCGGATTACCGGAGGAAGCCGCACACTGTGCGGCCAGATCACTCTCTTGCCGCATATTCAGAAAGGCCATATTGTCTGGATACTTTCGGTCGCGTGCAGTCATCGACGCAATGCGGTTGGGACTGTGCAGCAACCCGCTGACGTACTGTGCTGCAAAAGGCCCCACCTCGACCGCATACGCATCGGGATGCATCTCGGCACACAAAGCGCCGACGAACTGCGGAATCTCCCGGGTGAAGTGGTCTTCTCCGACAAGAACGAATCGCGACTGGGCAACTGCTTCATTCAGGATCGCAGCGCCCGATCCCGAGTAGGAGTAACCGGTTAGCAGGAGAGGATATCTGGCAGCTAGAAGAGCATTCTGAAAATCAGGACTGATTGGAGCCTGCGCACATGCGAGTAAGGGAAGCAAAAAAAAAGGAGCGAACAACCAAAGCGGCAAGCGCATGACTAATCCTATACCGATAAGTATCAGTTCGCACAGCTATCAACGCGGAAGAAACATGTAGACCCGTGCTGGCCGTTTTAGCCTCTTTTCCATGGTCGGGCTGGCAAAACAATCAGTCCCGACAAACGCCGTTATCGTCACTTGGTAACCCGGGGACGGTCACCTCGTTTTCAACTCGGTGACAGGAATTAGTGGCCGAGACGGAATGTTTACCTGTGCCGCGAGAGATTATGGTGGCTTACGTTCCGTCTGGTCACAACTCTCTAGGCTGCCCAACAACGAGTAAACTGTTCCATCAAACGTCGCGCCGGTATGCTCGCATTTCCGGCGCGAACGGTGAGGAAAATCTTATGGCGAATCCACCGAGTATCGAGCAAATGTCTGAGATCCTTGGCAATCAGGTTCTGGTGGGAAGGGCGTGCCTGACAATCGCCCAAGGAATATGGAACGCAGACCCAGTGGTCCGCGCAACAGCGCCGACCGTCTTCGGTTTGACGATGGAGGCCAACCTCTAATTGGCACAGATGTGCGCCGCCAGACTTTACGACAAAACAGCGGGCGCAATAACAATTTACTCCTTGGTTTTCGAGGCAAAGAAATGGGCTTCTGGACTACCGCAAGCTGAGCGTTCGGGAGCACTTCAAGAGATTGGCGGCGCCGAATCGCGCATCCAGGGCATCGAGCCAACTCTTGCCTCAATAGTTAAGAGGCGGGACGAGGCTTTGGCGCACTTAGACCCGAGAACGGTCCGAGACCCGGAACGCTTCAGCACTGTCGCACCCTTGACAGTCCCCGAACTATCAAAAGTGCTCTCCGAAACAGGACAAATCATAAGTGAGATCAACGTTACTTACCGTGGCGTTGCAAGCAATTATGAGTTCCTCGATGTGGGAGATTACGAGATGGCGTTGAGCCTCATCTCGGATGCGAAATGTGCCCAAGTCGAAAAATATGAAAAAGAGTTTGGCATACCGGCACCGTTTGACCGGCCGCGAAACTGTCCCAAGGTCTCTTGAGCCTTTCCGCTTTTTTTAGCAAAGGCGGGAAGACGGGAACAACTACCATGGAGTCAGCATTCGTCAGGCATTCCGACTTCGGCGTGGTGATTGATCCGTCCTGTCCCTTTGACTCTGGGCGAACCTCCGACTGCCTCCAAAGTCGCGCGTTATCGACAAAATCTCGACCCGGCGATGGCAAGTCAGAGCAATTTACCCAAAACCCAGTCTGAAATGGATGTTGCCAGCATCTCAGCGGTCTGAGTATCTGCGGAGGCCACGGTGAAGGCCTTCATTTGATACGCTGCCGTTTATACAAATCGCTTCATGGCGTTTCAGCAGGACTTGCCGGCTGGCCCGGAAATTCGTGACGGAGCCAGACCCCAAATGTATAGGCGAGGAGAAATAGAGTGGGACCAGTGAGAACGAAGCGGTCAAAGATCCATGCGGACAAATTCGACGTTGCGCCAAGGTGTAGAGGTGCAAAAAAGTGTTCGTAGCGTCCCTCACCGTAATTAGTCGGTGCAAGCACACTATGTTCCCTTGCGGTGAAGGTGAAGAGACGACATGCAAGAACAAATCCGACAGGGGCCCAGGCCCAGAGCAAGGGGCGGCTGAACGTCATTTCTGGCTGAATGTAGACCCTGGATCGAAATGACCCAAAGTACGATGTTATAAGTTCTTGCAATCGGTGGATCGGGACCAAACCGAGAACGAATCCGTATGCGCCGGCGAGAGGGAGATAATAGGTCGCGATGAACGAAGTGCGTTGCAAGAAGGTCGTTCCATTCCTATGCAACACCCACCAGATAAGCGGGTCAAGAAAGTCCGATACTCTTCCAGCGATGAATATTCCGAGAAAGGAAAACAGCAGGCACTTTGTTAGCCAGAGAAGTCGTTTCGGAAACATCACACAGTTTTATCCTGGGAGAATAACTCAAATCGCTTACGGCGACGGCTGCCCATGGTACCACGTGGCTCGTCCAATTCAAACTCATGACGTCACCCCTCACCACCTCGGCTGCACATCTATAGGCCAGACAGTCGCCCAGTGGCAGTCAGATCGAACATCCTGGAAAGTCATTATGGGTAAATTGCGATGACAGCCTGGTAAACAGGTCAAGTTACCGCAAATTGCGTTCCCAGGAGTTGTTAAAACCGGCACCCCAAGATGCGGTTTCAGGCAGTTTGAATCCCGCTGGATTTCAGAGCGGCTTTACCGACTGAGTGCTAATATCCAGGGCCTGCGCCGCTCCGCTGTTCACGAAAGCAGCCTCGCCATTCGGTAAAATCTTGAGCGCCGAGGTCATCCCTTTTAGGTGCGTCAGTTGCTTGATCCCGCTACCGGTCACGTCACTCATAGAATAGAGATTGTAATCGTAGGCGCCCGAGGTGTCCGTTGCGGCCAAGAACAGAATGTCCATGCCGTCATGGATGAAACGCGCCTCGCCGAACGATGGCCCAATCTTTGATTCGCCTTGCACATGCGGCTGGAAAATCTTGTTTCTACCGGGGTCCCCAAGGGGGAATTCTTCGAGCAGTGCGCCAATCGGATAGGCAGTAGTACTGATCAGGATTTTGATTCCACCCGGGTTGACTCCGTCTGGAGCAACATCGAGGGAAGCTAGATCGTAAAACGAACTATGAGTGATCTGGGTAGGCGCAACCCCGACAGGGACCGCACCGGATTGAATAGGAATTGAAAACACATCCCAATCATGCCGCGCTGGACGTGCGATTGGAGAGTGATTGCCAGTAAAGTTGGACGTTGCGTAGAACACCTTCGAGTCATCAGGAGAAAAAGTTGGATGAAGCGCGTCCTGCTCTTGACCTGTTATGGGATGAGGATTCCGTCCGTCAGCACCCACCACCCACACCGACGCTTTAGAATCCGCCGAGCTTGCAAAGGTGTAGACCACGAGCTTGCCGTCATGCGAGAAACTTGCCTCCGACTCGATTCCGCTGACGGCGCCGGTAAGGCGAACGCTCGTCCCGGTGGACGCGTTCTTGCGATAGAGAAAGGATGAGGCCCCGCTGGCCCGTGAGAACAGAGCCATATTCCCAACTGGAGACACAGCCTGTTGGCCCTCGGGGGGTAAGAAGTTTTGTGCGCTCCTACTCCGAGACGACGCAAAAAAGGCTATGGCAGTTGCTGCCACGACGATCACGATCAGGCAAGCAAGCCCGAGCACTGAGAAAGCAAGGATTTTACCTACACGCATGACCCATTATTCCCTGAAAGATACGCGACAGAAACAACTCCCGATGTGCTTACACGAAATTCCGAGGGTCGTCTCGCCCGGCGGGGAAAACCCCGATGACTGCAAGATGAATAGCCGCAGAAAACCTACGACCAAGACATCCTCACTACGCAAATCACTCGCTTCGTAACGCCGTCATCGGATCCACTGCAGACGCTCGTCTTGCCGGCACCAGGCACGCCAGAGCCGCCACGCCGAGCAGCAAAAGGGAAGCGGCGAACAGAATGAGCGGGTTCGTCGAGGCATTCTCCACCCACTGAGCAATGAGTTGCTTCAGTGCGAAGCTCAACCCAAGGCCGGCAACGATACCAAAAACAACACTAACGCCCGCCGAGGCGAAAACAATTTTGAGCACATCCCACCGCTGCCCGCCGAGTGCCATGCGGATACCGAACTCGTTGGTCCGCTGCACTACCGAGTAGGAAACGACGCTGTATAGGCCGATGGCCGCCAGGATCAGCGCGAGGACAGAAAAAGCGGCAAAGAGCACGGAAACGAGGCGTCCTCTGGCGACCACCTGCTGATTCTTGATCCATGTTTCCAGCACGCCATCATCCCACATGGTGGCCTGCTGGTCAGGATTCACCGAGACAATCTGTTGCTTGACACTGTGGGTCACACTGCGTGGATCGACGCGGGTCCGCACCAGAATCTGCGACCACATCCACATATTCACGGTGTAGGGCAGATAGATCGCCGGTTTTACGGGCTTGTCCAGGCCATCATCGAGGGTGTCTGCAGTCACTCCAATCACCTGCAACCAACCATCGCTGCCAGGAGCAACTAATGTTTCTTGCGACGTGCTCTTGAGCGACGGGACTTTTACCGAGCCCGCCAGAACATCGCTATTGGCGTAATAGCGCTTCGCAAATGTTTCATTGACCACGGCCATCAGAGCGCCGTGTTGCAATTCCGTTTCGTCCCACAATCTGCCCTTCCGCAGCGGAATCTGCAGCGTGCTGAAATAGCGCGAATCGACAAAGTTGATGCTTGCTTTCTGATCGTCCGACGCTGTCTTGCCCTTCAATTCAAATGGCTGCTCCCATCCGCTGTCCGGAGGAGTGGCGTTGGTGGAAATGCCCGTGGAAACAACCTCCGGCAGCGTTGCGATCCTGTCCCGTAGCTGCGTGAAATAATTCGATCGCTCCGCCCACGTGGTGAACGTATTTTGATGAACCGGAATCCCAACCGACATGATGTTGTGCGGGTTGTAGCCAAGATCCACATGCATCATGTGAACGAAGCCTTCGATCGCCACTCCGGCCGCCGTCAGCAAAAGCAACGTCAGGGCGATTTGCCCGGCGATCAGGCTAGAGTGGAGGCGCTTTCCGCGCACGCTGCCGGCAACTTTGCGCGTACTGGATTGCATGATCTGGCCAATCTCCGGCCGCGCTAGCTGAAGTGCCGGAAAGAGCCCAAAGACAATTCCGGTGAGCAACGCAAGCCCGACGCTGAACAACAGCACCGGCACATGGATGTGAAAGTCAGCTTCGTTGGGGAAAGACTGCTTCGGGAGCCGGGCGACCATAAACCCCAGGCTCCCGTATGCGAGCAACACACCGAGACCGGCGCCAATGAAAGAAAGAATGACCGACTCGGTAAGCAGTTGCCGTACGATGCGCGCCCCGCTGGCCCCTACCGCAGAGCGCACCGCGAACTCATGCTGGCGGGCCGTGCCCCGCGCGAGCAGCAGAATGGAGACGTTGCCGCAGCCAATGGCCAGCAGCAGCCCTACGGCGCCAAAGAGCAGATACAGGGTTTTGCGTATCTGGTGCGTTACCCAATAGCTCAGGTTCTCGATGGCAATCCTCTGGTAGTGCTTCGGATAGTGATCGGGTGTTTGTTTTGCGAATTCCTGGAAATAGGTCTGCAGTTCCGCCACAGCGGCTTCCGGCTTGACTCCGGGTTTTAGCTTAACGAACGTACCGTACGTTTCGTTGACCGCACCAGAGAGTTTTAACGGCAGATAAACATCAGGACCAGTAAATCCAAAACGGGGCGGCATCACGCCAATCACGGTGTAAGGCTTGTGCACCAGTTGCAAGGTTTTGCCCACCACGGACGGGTCGCCATTGTAATGATGCTTCCAGAACTTGTAACTCAACACCACGACGGGCTGCGGGTCTTGCCCGTCCGGAGCGTCCGCGGGCACATAGTACCGGCCCAGCATCGCAGGAACCCCAAGCATCTGAAACACGTTGCCGGTGAAATACCTCGCCTGTACATCTTCCGGCACATCGCTGCCGGTTACGGTCAGGTTCCACCCGTTCACGGCCACGACGTACTCGAGGGAATGCGCTTTTGCCAATTCCCGTGTCTGCGGACCGTTCAGTGAGTAGTCCGTCTCTTTACCGGACTTATCCATCAGGGCAATATTGGCGATACGATCCGCTCCCTGGTAGGGCCAGGGATTCACGAGCACGGCATAAATAATGCTGAAAACGGAGACTGTGGCGCCAATGCCTAAGGCCAGCGAGAGAATCGCCGTCAGAGTGACCCCACGATTCTTGTAGAGCTGCCGCGCCGCAAAACGGATATCCCGAAAGAAGGTCGACATGATCACTCCTGAACTGACTGGACGCAACTACAGGACTGCCGCTCCGTTAGGTCCAGTGACTATTCAAGGGGAATACGTAAAATCGCACCCCAAGGTTCCCGTGGTGGAGAGAAATCGATGGTTTTGCGGCGGCGCATAATTTGATAAGTGATTGAGCGAAAACTGCATCAATGCCAATTCTGCCTAAGGGAAAGGCCAAACCCGCTCGACCGTCTTGCTAAGCATCCAGCTCTTGTCGTCCGCATTGAGAAATTTCATGTCATCCCGCACGACGGTTAACCTCTGCGCATAGGTAGCGCGCTCCTTGGCAATAGGCCAGTCCGTCGCCCACATGAGCCGTTGCGGTCCAAAGGTGTCGTACAAGCGCTTTACCAGCCGCTGCGAGTCAAGCCACGGATAGTTCTCCTTGGACAACGACCAGGTATGCGAGATCTTCACAAACACCTTGGGATAGCGCACCAGCGCCACCAGCATATCCAACTGCTCTGGATGGTCCACCGGACAATCCGCCATATGGTCAATCACAACCGTCAATTCCGGAAATTTCTCCACCAACTTCTGCACATCGGGAACCCGCCCGATCGGCACCAGCAGCGTCATGGGAACCTTTAGCTCCTCGCACCGCTTCCATAGCGGAGGCATCAACGGCCCCCGAATCCAGTCTCCGCTCGCATCGCCCGCCGGACTCAGACGCACTCCACGAAAGCCATCCTTCTCTGTAAGCCGCGTGAGATCCTCCGGCGCCGCGGGATCCAGGGGATCCACCCGGCACACCCCTTGAAAAAACCGCGGATACTGCTTGAGCACAGCCGCAAGATAGCTATTGTCGTAGCGATAATGGATGACCTGGATAATCACCGTCTTCGCCACCCCGTTGGCCTTCATCAGCTCCAGCAGCATCTCTGGAGTAGCATCATAATCGGGAACCTTGGCCCCAGCCGCAAAAGGGAATTGAGCCTGGTGCTTCCACACATGCACATGCGGATCCAGAATCCGGTACGGTGCAGGATCGCTCGATAATGCAACCGCTGCTGTCATCTTTAGCATCTCCCGCCGGCTCACTTCAGCCATCCCTACACCTCAGGCATAAATAGGTTCAAGGGTGCGCACCACATAGGCCCCGCATCGGTCATAGCTGACCAGCGGACCACTTCTCGCGATATCCAGATCCACGCACAGCCAGCCTTTGAACCGGATGCTCCGCAGCACCCGATGGCAAGCCGGAAAATCAATCTCCCCATCGCCCAGGTCATAGGTATTGGTGATGTACTTCGCGGTCAGCCCCGCGCGCTTCGCATCTTTATAATCCGCCATCATCAGCCGGTCCTTATACTTTTCCAAAATGACCGCCGGATCGCCACCGCCCAGGTACACGTGCGCAGTATCAGGAGAAAAATAGAACAGCTTAGGATCCGTCAGCGCCATGCAGCGGTCGATCTCTTCCGGAGTCTGCACCATCTGCCCCAGGTGATTATGCAGCCCCGCCTTGAACCCCATCTCGCCCGCAACCTCTCCAAGCTGGTTATAGAAGCGGCACATGGTCACAAATGCATCCGCAGGCTTCCCCCGCGAAGGTGAAAACACCACCAGCCGATCGGCGCCAAAGCGCTTAAGGAACGTCATGGCATTCCGTGCATTGCTCAAGATCTCGGCATGCTGCGCCGGATCATCCGCCGCCCCATTGAAGGAGATAGTAATCACGTGCAAGCCGCGCTTGGAGAGTTCCCGTTCCATCTGCTCCGGCGTGATCTCGTACTTGGTGAGGATCTGCGGATACTGCGTCAAACGAAGCCCGATAAACCCGGTATCGTGCATCACGTCAAGAATGTCGGTAAAGCGCGACCCGGGAAACGAGTTCCACAAATTGGAGCCCAGCGCCCACTTGACGTTCCGGTTCGCCGGCAGCACCTGTGCCGCGCGAGCCAACATCCCCGCCAGTCCAAACAAAGCTTCTCTTCTGTTCATCGCAGAACAGCCTACCCGTCCCCATACAAATTGTCATCCGAAAGTAGTCATGGGCCCTACGGCCCACCCGAAAATCCTGGACGACCGTGGCTGAGTTGAGCGATACACCCCTCCCTTGTCATCCCAAGGAGCCGACTTGCCTATGGCAAGTTAAGCGAGAAATGACACCGGCAGCAAAAGCATTGGGTGCCCCATTCAAGCCGTACTTTGGCTTGAGTGGGCTAGGATGCCTCCCCAACCTGTTTGTCATCCCGAGGAGCCGACTTGCCTGCTGCAAGTTAAGAGTGAAATGAACGCTGGAAATCGAGGTTGATTCTATTGGCTTTATTTTTTGTTCATTAGGAGCGAAGCCGAGGGATCTGCGGTTCTGTCCCGCCACAAGCAATCCTTCTTGAGGGGGTGGAAACCTTTCTCCACCTTTAGGATGAGGCGCACTCTTTCTGGGCCAGATACGATCCCTCACGGCGTCAAGTTGTGCGGAGACCACCATGCTGAGCGTGACGGAAAAGTTCGTCTACCTGGCGGACAACCACTTCAAAACCGTCGAGCTAAAAGAAGCGACCTTGGCCGTTGACGCCGAAGCCATAAACCTATGTGCCGGCCTAAGCGAAGAGCAGCTTTCCTGGTCCCCCCGCCCGGGCAGATGGTCGATCGCCCAAAACCTCTCCCATCTTCGTAGAACCACCGAAGTCTTCCTGCCCGCAGTGGATGCAACCATCGAGGCCTGCAGAAACCGAAACCTGCACAGCCCAGGACCATTCCGGCTCAACCTTTATGGCCGCCTCATGGTCTGGCGCATGGAATCGCGGCCCATCCTCAAGATGCGTGCTCCCAAAGCCATCCGGCCGCGCTTATTGGATTCCTGTGCATCGGAACTGGATCATTTCCTGATCGCCCAGGCAGCTCTCCGCCAGCGCATCGACGATGCCGAGGGCTTCCACCTGACGGCCATCCGCTTTCCCTCCCCATTAACCAGCTGCGTCCGCGTCAACCTGCTGGAATTCTTCTCCCTATGCAACGCCCATAGCCGGCGTCATCTCCGCCAAGCCAATCAAGTCCGCCAGGCACTCCCTTGAACATCTCACCGCCGTAAGCCAGCCTCGATCACTTCGCTGGCATAGTCGAGTGAGTGCAGGCCAGCGATCTCCCGCTGCAATCGCCGGGCGTTCTCTCGATACGAGGGCGCAGACCAAACCTTTTGGATGGCCGCACGAAGCCGAGGAACGGTCAGCCGCCGCGGAGTCACAAACTCACCCACGCCGCACCACGCAATCCGTGCGGCCACGCCTGGCTGGTCGTTAGTGATCGGTATAGCCACCATGGGCACACCACACGCCAACGACTCAAGCGCCGTATTCAATCCCGCGTGCGTAATGCAAAGTGCGGCCTGTTCCAGCAACTCCAGCTGCGGCGCAAACTTCACCACAATAGGATTTCCCGCCGTCCCCAAAAATCCCGCCGGATCCATATTGCCCCCCAGCGACAGAACCAGTTGTGCCTCCAGTCCCTCGCACGCCCCCAGGATCACCCGAAAAATCCACTCCAGCCCGTTCTGCAAAGTGCCCAATGAAGCGTAGAGTATCGGGCGCCCATCGAGTCGCTCCCACGGAAACTCCGTTTTCGCTCGAGTCTTGCCACTATGCAGAGGACCAACAAAATGTAACTCCGCCGGCAGTGCACGCCGCGGAAATTCAAAGCTCGGTGGCTGTTGCGATATCTGCGGATGGCCGGCAAACACATCGTTGGGATACCGCGCCTGGGGCGCCAATCCCCAAGCCACTCGTTGCCCGTTGATCTTCCTATGCACCGGCCTCAACATCCTTCGCGCCAGGGCATGCACCATCGCGTTCCGAAGCCTCGCCCACAGATGCCTCTCCGGCCCCCAATCCATGTTGATCAGCGGCACTCCATTTTCCGCGATGAATATCAGTGCCATAGCGGCATGCACGTAAGGCAATCGCAGATGGTCGGCAATCGCGCCTCCGCCCATATGGAACTGATCGATGACCAATCCATCCACCTGCCTGGCTTGGATCGCTGCCGGCAGTTCCGCGAAGTGCATATCGATCAGCTGTTCAAACAACTTCATCGTATACAGAACGCCCGCTTGTCCCTTCAGTTTTCCCAGCTTCTCGAAAACCTGGTCGCCATACCCAATCGGAAACGAATCGCCACCAACGACGACGCAATCCAGACCGTATTCCTGAAAGAACGCCGCAGAATCCGCAATGCAAAAAAACGTAATCCGATGGCCCCGTTGCTGAAGGTGCAGAGCCAGGCTGCTGGCGGGATACATATGTCCCTTTGCATGGACCGGAAGAAATCCGATATGCGCCATGGCTCTTATCATGCCAGAGGTCGTGCTCGGTAGTAGTGGCGCTATTCCGGCTGCGAGAAACTCTTTGTAGGAAGGGCACGGCTTCAGCCGTGCCGCACACAACGCCACCCAGGAGGGCTTCAGAGGGTGTGTGAGCACTACTTCTCCAAATTGAGTCCCGTAGGGACGGCTGAGAATAGCCCAGGACGTCAGTCCTGGGTAGGGTTATCCACCGCGATCAGTCCCGAAGGGACGACTGAGAATGACCCAGGACGTCAGTCCTGGGTGCACTGGAAACACAAGGGAATGCGATGGCAATCACCCAAGGCCAACCCGATTCTCTCGGAGACCACCGATTGCATACAATCCACGGACTACCCCCTCCAAACCAGATTTACTCGTTAATTTGGTCACCCTCCCTACGGGACCAATGTGGAGACGAAATTCTCACACACCCTCTTCAGCCCCAGAGGTGCGTCTCCTCTCAAGGGACCGCCTTAGGTCCCCGTGCGAGACTTCAGTGTCTTGTGCCCTACGTGAGAAAAGTTATCGCAGGAGATGGATGGGAACGCTCAACTTGAGTTTCTTCCACAGCCGGTCGGTGGTATACACGGGCGCGTCGAGAGCGATCGCAAGTGCCAGGCAGGCTCTGTCTCCCAGGGATAGGCCCAGGGAACTCGTCTCCTGAATGAGGGTGCCTGCGATCCTGGCATGTTCGGCAGTAAACGGTTCGACCTCGGGAATCGGGTCTACGGCAAGCGCCCAGCATTCGTCAGGATCTCCGCCTTCCCTGACCAGGATTGTCTGCACCTCTGCCAGATTTACCGCGCTGGCGGTTGCGCGGCTCAGCAGTTCTGGTGTGAGTTTCCCGGACCCTGGCTCATCATTGAGCAAGGCGAGGATGGCGGAGGCGTCGAGCACTACCTTATTCAAGCAGGGCTGCCCGGCGTCTTTCGGCAATCAGTTCGTCCGAGAGCATTCGTCCCGGTTTGACAAATGTGCGCAGCCGCGCCCGAGATCTGGCAAGCCGGCTTTGCAGAGTAGAAATGCGAATCTCGCTGTCCTCAAGCCGCAGTTCGATCTCATCCCCCACCTTCAGACCGAGCGCAGAACGGAACGACGCTGGGATCACCACCCTGCCCTTCGCTTCTATGCGGCTGCGAGTTGTAAGCTCCGTGTGGGTCATAAATGGATCTGTGCCACCACTATACCAGAAGTGGCACCCGAAGCTGATCCTCCCGCCGTGGGCCCGTCGGAGCGGAGACGTGTCACTATCGGTCTAATTTGTAGCGCGCCTGATCTGGCCTCTGCGTTGCCGCGCCTTCCCGTTTCTCGTACCTCTATTACCTGGCCATGCTCTCGAGTGTGTCCAGCGTAGGAGGCAGAACTGGATCGACGCACAACTTAAGCTTCGCCAAAGATGTGCCAGCCCCGGACTACCTCGCCGCAGCGAGCATCAGTCCGGGGGAGCGGGTTTTCAAACCCGCGGAACGCTCCATCTTGCAATGACCGGGCTACCTCGCCGCAGCGAGCCCTGGTGAGAACAGCCAATTTCGCGGTCTCAACCATAGCAGGACGAGCCACCGCTCTCATGTTTTGTATCAGGGCACGACTTTAGTCGGGCCGAAAACAGCGCGCCTGATGGGGGCTTTAGCCCCTGAGGTTTTGCTTTCCTGCCCGGTGCAGCACTTTTTCCGCCGCCCGTTTCGCCCCCTGAGTTACGTCTTTGCCCACTCCTGAGTGTTCCGCAGCCTGTTTGGCCAGCCGGTTGTCTTCCGCCTCTCGAGACGCGAAGGGCTGATTAAGGCGGCTACTGGTGTCATTAAAGTGTTTGAAACCAGAACCTAATTTTTTGCGCCATGAGCTTCCGTCGCTGGTCAAGGAAGTCTTCGTAGGCGAGCGTGCCTTCAAATAAGGACTCCGGTATGCAGCTCGCACAAAGATTGATTCGCATTTCGTTCTGATCCGTTATACCGCCGTACTTTTTGGTGCCACCACTGCACTGTTCAGTGAGCTCCCGAAAGTAGACTTGGGGGGCCTTGTCGCCTATAGCGATATTGATCTCGCTTTGGGCCAGGACGAAATTGGCGATCTGGTTGTACTGACCTCTTGAAAGTCCTTGCTTCTTGAGGTAATTCCGCGGATAGACATGGTGAACGTCGCTGCGGTTCATCAGCAAATCGTGCACGGTGATGTCACGCGAAAGGAAGCCTTTTTCACTCTGTTTGACCTGTGCGGCCTTGTACGCCAAAAAGTACGGACTCTGCCCTGAAGAAGTGTCCATCAGTTGCGGCAGCATACCAGTCCAGAAACTTTCAGGCAGTTCATTCTCAATCACTGAATCAGCATACGTGACCAGACCACGTGCCTCGACTTGGCGAATGTCGAAGTCGAAAGCGGTCTCGGGACTGCCAGTATACCGGCCACGCAGGACCGACATGGTATACCAACGGCGTACGAGTCGCTCGAGATCGGTAGCCGGAACATTCTCGGCGCGCCCCCTAAGATAAAGAATGTACGCAAAATTGACAGCGTTTTGTCCGCCGATCAAATCGCTGGTCACAAATCCAGCGGAGCGTAAGATCATCGTAAAGCGCTCGAAATGAGTTTGATTGATGAACCGCAAGATTCCCTGCTTAAGGCTCCCGAAAGACGCCTCAGCGATAGTGTCCTCATACTGCCTGGTTTCGAAGTTGCGCCCTGAGAGCAATGCGACGAGGTCTGCGAGTTTGCCACGACCGAATTCCGCTGTAAATGCGACGCGTAACATGTCCGTATATGTGGGGTCGTAGATATCATCGTTATGGTCTTTGAGCCATCGCATCTTCGGAAGGAATTCGGAAGCGGCGAAGGCCTTGTCGCCCTTTTCGATGCGTCCAAGAAAATCGGGGGCAACGGCGAGATGGCAGAAATAGTCAATAGCTTTGCGCAAGATGTTTCCGCCGTAAGTCTCATTGGCTGCGATCTTAGACATGGCAAAGTCGGCTTGCGACAGCTCTGCCCCAGCAGAGTTCACGCGGATGAAGATCTCCGTGACCGTTTCGATGTCCAAGTCCTCAGCAAGCTCAATTAGACCGACATGGTTGTTGATGATCTTTCCGAGCCTTTGCAGCACCTTCCCAACCTGTTTGCGGTCGGCCTTCGGATTTTTGAGGACATAATCCTCGGTTAGTTCGATCAGATCCGCATCGGGAGCGAACACCGAGGCCACATCCTCGATCCACGCCACGTCTCTACTGATGGCTGGGTTGGTGACTTCGAATTTCTCCGTCAGTGGATGAAAAGCTATCCGGATACGAATTGTCTCGTAATCCTTCGTCAAAACCTCACGTCCGAGTAGCCCGGCCATCAATGCGGTTACTCGTTGTTGCCCGTCAATTAGAATTCGTTTGCCGGCAGAAGACGTGCCGTCCTTAAGCTTTACAGTCGGGTTACGCCACGCGATGAGATAGCCGACCGGATAGCCTTGATACAGCGAGTCGAGAAGGTTACGGACTTTAGTCGACTCCCAAACGAACGGACGTTGAATTTCAGGAATCGCTATCTCACCTGATTTCACCCAAGTTAGAAGGGTTTCAATCGGATGAGGGGTTACAGAATAACGTTGAGTGGACATGGTTAAGACTTTACTCCGATAGTTTCAGCCGCCTGCTCCAACGCGATAGAGTCGCTGCTGAACTCGGTTTGCCCAATCCAGAAGGCAATCGTCTTGCAGACGCTCAGTCGCAGCCATTTCGCTGTTTTCTAACTTAATCCTTGTGCCCAAGACTCTTCATCGGCCCGCGACGGTATCTTGGCTAGTCTGGCTCGCTCTCTTGCGCCTAGGGAGATAACGGGACATGACACCGGTGTGTCGGAAAAGGAATTTTGCATACTATATGTTGTAGCCGAACGATGGATCTTGGGCTGCATATTGCGGTTCATGCACGCAAAAAAAATCATTTCTCCGACACACTGACACCTATTCCCTCGTTTCCTCTTTCGTGTTCAGTTTCACCTTAAGAACACCTATTCAGCAACTCGAATCGCTCGACGGCGCCTTGTGCCCAGTCTCATGCTGCGTCACTGGGAAAGAGGTGTCCTGTCGACGTATCCCTCCCATCCAAAGTTTCCACATTAAGCAGCTTTAATGTATACAAAGGACTTCCTGGCAGCAGCGACCTTTTCGCAACCGAAATGCGATTCCAGAGCCATTACTTAAAAGTAATGCGGGCCGAAACAATATAGCCCCTTTCGTAACATTCGAGACCTCCTGGCCCATCTTTCGTAGGCCCAGTAGCAGGGGATGCTGCTGGACTACCAGAAGACGACCCTGAACGCGCTGAAGGACGTCTCCGACTCCTTGGTCGGCTACAAGGAGACGCGGGAGAGGCGGGAGCAGCAGACGGCGCCGGTGGTCTCTGCGGCGGACACGGTGCGCCTGGCGAGACTGCGCTACTCCGGCGGGAACACCAGCTATCTCGAGGTGCTCACGCCTCAGGCGGGAACCGACTGCATGGTTGCCAGCGGAAGTGCGCTCTGAGTTTTCTCAATCTCCGCCTTAATTTGCTCTTGCGTTACACGAGCCTCCAGAATGAGAGGTATCATGTCATCGCAATCCCTCCGAAGGAGAATAGAGATGGCAATTGTCCGACGTTTAGATCATCTGGTCCTTGTTAGAGACGCGTTACATAAGGACGTTGATTGCACTTATTCAGTTGTCAGGGACGAGCAAGGAAAACGATGTCTGCAGCTCGACACGTATGGGTCTCGTGAGAGGAAGATGCCCGGTAAGAAGAGCCAGTCGATTCGGTTTTCCCCCGAGGCTATCGAACAGCTCAAAAATATCCTCGCCGACCTGTAGAGCCCCAGAGCGCGATGGGTTCCCATCAGGTATGGTCAAGGCCAGTCCGTCCGCCCCGAACCTGCTATCGAATATGACCTGCTACATTAAAAAAGTTTTAGTCTTCTACACTTGCGGCTGTTATTGACGAACTTCAAAGAGGATTGTCGCATTTGGCTACGCGCGGTTATAATCAGCCGGTCCTTCATCATATGAGCACAGGGCCCAACCCCTCACGCGAGGGGATAATAAACGACGCTGCAACCGTGCCACAGACTGGCCAAATTGTTCACGTTCGCCAGCGTCTTTACCTCGTGGAACAGGTGGTCCCTCCGCCACGCGGAGGTGACGCAACCCTGGTCCGGCTGTCTTGTGTCGACGATGATGCCCAAGGGCAACCTCTGAGCGTTCTTTGGGAACACGAGCTAGACGCGGAAATTCGGAATGGCGAAAACTGGGCGCAAATCGCGAAACGCGGGTTCGATCCTGCCAAGCATTTTGCGGCGTATCTCAACACGCTGCGCTGGAATTGCGTAACGTCCACTGATCCAAAGCTCCTACAGTCGCCCTTCCGTGCGGGCATCAAACTCGATCCCTACCAGTTGGAGCCGCTTCGAAAGGCGCTTCGTCTTCCCCGGGTCAATCTTTTTATAGCCGATGACGTGGGGCTCGGAAAAACCATCGAAGCCGGGCTCATCGCTCGGGAGCTGCTCCTCCGGAAGAAGATCAAGGAAATCGTCGTCAGTTGCCCTCCCTCCATGCTCCTGCAATGGCAGGAGGAACTTTCGGCGAGGTTCGGCTTGCAATTTGAGATTCTCGACAAGGACTATGTCCAGCGAGTCAGGCGCGAACGTGGTTTCAGCGTCAACCCCTGGTCAACCCACTCTCGCTTCCTGATTTCCCATCGCCTGCTGATTGACGAGGCATATTCAGGGAGCCTACGCGATTGGTTAGGGACTCTCCGGACCGGCACTCTTCTGATTCTTGATGAAGCGCATCATGCCGCGCCCGCTGGTGGCCAGCGTTATGCCGTAGACTCGCAAACGACACATGCGGTTCGAGACCTGGCGCCTCGCTTCGAGCACCGTCTCTTCTTATCCGCCACCCCGCACAACGGCCATTCCAACAGTTTTTCCGCCCTGCTTGAGATTCTGGACCCGCAGCGGTTCTGCCGAGGGGTGCCGGTGACCAGGCACAACCGCGAGGATGTCATGGTTCGGAGAATCAAGGAAGACCTGCGTGAGATTCAGGGAGGGTTCCCGAAGCGCATCGTTGAGCAAATCACTTTGACAGGCTTAGCAACGGACGAGCCAGAGTTGCGCCTGGCGGCCCTCCTTGACGAGTATCAGGAAGCGCGCGAACTGCGTTTGGCGTCTGCCTCTCGAAAAGCGCAGGCCACCTCCGGCCTACTCATCTGTGGGTTGCAACAAAGACTCTTTTCGTCTGTCGAGGCATTTGCCCGAACACTCAGCGTTCATCAACGAACGGTGCAAAGGCAGAGACGAAATGCGCCTATTTCCGCCGGGCCACTGCAATCGAAGTTCGATCTTCTTCGTGGCGGAGTAAGCAATGACGATGAACGCGCAAACGTCACCCAGGAGGAGTTAGCGGCAGAGGAGGAATTGCAAGTCGAAGCTGCGACAGCCACGTTGCCGCCGGCAGCGGATGATTCCCTCGAACAAGCCTTACTGAAACAAATGTCTGAGATCGCGGAAACTTACCGACGCCTACCAGACGCTCGAGTCCGCGCGATCATCAATTGGATATCCGAAAAGATGTGCCCGTCCGGTAAGTGGAACCGTAAGAGAATCATTATCTTCACAGAATATGAAGACACGCTTCGCTACCTGGAGCAAACTTTGCGCGCTGCGGTGGCCGAATCGGACCCGGCTTTCGAGCGAATCCGCGTATTTCGTGGATCCACCCCGACAGACGAACGAGATGAGATCAAGCGGGCCTTCAACGCAGACCCTGACACAGACCCTGTCCGAATCCTAGTAGCTACTGACGCCGCCCGAGAGGGCCTGAACCTGCAGGCACATTGCAATCACCTCTTTCATTTCGACGTTCCCTGGAACCCAAGCCGGATGGAGCAGCGCAACGGACGGATTGACCGCAAGCTGCAACCGGAGGATGAGGTATTTTGTTACTACTTCGTTTACGCGCAGCGCCCAGAGGATCGCATTCTTGAAACGGTCGTCCGCAAGACGCAAACAATCCGCAATGAACTGGGGAGCCTATCAAGGGTTATAGACGACGAGCTCGACGAATTGCTGAAGCACGGTATTCGCCGTAGGGAAATTGACAGGCTGCAGAAAAATGTTGAGGCAGCAGAGCTCAACGACGAAAAGCGCCAAGCCTTGCAGGAAGAGCTTGAGGCAGTCCGCGAGCGCCAGACCGAGCTGCGCAGATCGATCGATGTCCTCCGCACCATGATGGAGCGCTCCAAGGAAGAAGTGGGCCTGGATGAGGCGCATTTCCATTCGGCGATCTCGTGCGCCTTGGAACTGCTCCATGTCGCCCCACTCAAGCCGACGGTTCCAGGCGAGTTTATTCTTCCGAAGCTAGACGACACTCAGTCTTCCTGGGCAGAGACGATGGATAGCTTGCGAGTGCCGCGGCAACGCGGTCAGCGGCTCTTTGAGTGGCGTAGCACCTCACCCATTCGGCCTGTAGTTTTTGAAGATCCTGGCAAGGTGACCGATGAGGTGGTCCAGCTCCATCTTGAACAACGTGTAGTCAAACGGCTCCTCGGTCGATTCTTGTCACAAGGATTCGTCCACCATGATCTTTCCCGCGCTTGCCTTGCGCAGACGCGCGACGCTATCCCACGTGTGCTCTTGCTGGGGAGGCTTGCGCTCTACGGTCCAGGCGCGGCCCGCCTCCATGAAGAGATCATCACCATCACGGCGCGCTGGATTGATCCAGTAATCCGCAAAAACCCGTTGACGCCGTACGCTCGAGAGGCGGAACTGAAGACGCTGGACCTTTTGGAACAAGCTTTGTTGGCCAGCGGAAGTCCCAACGACACCATCGAAAAAATGCTTCGCAACGCCGTGGGCCAGGATATCGAGGAGCTGCTGCCCCATCTGCATCAACGAGGCGAGGAGTATGCGGTCGATGCCATCCAAAAATTGCAGAAGCGCGGCATGGATGAATCCAAACAAATGCGGGAACTACTTGAGGCTCAGCAAAAGCACATCAACGAGAAAAAGCTTGAGACTAGCCAGAGAACCCTTCAGTTTGATGGAGAAGAGCTGCGCCAGTTCCATGCGGATCGCCGGCATTGGGACAAGAGGTTGGACCAGTTGGTGCAGGAGTTAGCTACGGAGCCATCTCGCATCCAGGATATCTACGCCATCAAAGCCCAACGGATCGAACCAGTCGGGATCGTCTACCTGTGGCCTATGTCAGAAGGGAGTCGCTGAGAGATGGCCTACAACCCAATAGAGAACTCACATCAAGAGTGGTTGGGGTACGTTCAACCGGTCGGAATCGTGGTTTCCATTCCTGCACTCGTTGCTGCGGGGGCGTCGATTGACCGAAACTTCGTTCCTCTTCACCGTGAATTCCTTTCGATACTGCCGCAAGACGCGGACGGTCATGCGATTCCCAAGCTGTACGACTTCGAAGCTTTTACCGCGAAGGTTCTTGATTGGGCAGTGGGCGATCTCGTCGCTCCAGATGAGTCCCTCACGATTTTGGTCCCTGGCTATGAAGAAATCATTCACCCGGACTACGTCGTCAAGGACGGCGACACTACGATCCTGCTGATTTGCAGAACCAGTGCTGATTTCGATTTTGTGCCGCCCCCCGAGCAACGCAAGTGGCACGCATCGGCACAGGTCAGGTTTGAAAGGTTGCTGCGAGAAACGTCAGTCCCTGCCGGGCTCCTGGTCAGTCCGGATGCCATCCGGCTTGTGTACGCGCCCAAGGGAGAGTCCAGCGGGCACATCACATTCAAGATCACCGACATGGTTCAGGTTGCGGGCCGTCCGATCCTTGCGGCATTGCACATGCTATTGTCCGCACATCGGCTCTTTACCGCTGCCGACGATCAGCGTCTTCCGGCAATACTTGCTGCAAGCCGCAAACACCAGAACGTTGTTTCGAACAAGCTATCTGGTCAGGTCATGGAGGCTCTCTTCGAGCTGCTCCGAGGCTTCCAATCGGCGCATGACCAAACTGGTATTCTCGCCCAAGTGTTGCGTGACGACCCGAATCAGGTTTACGCCGGGCTGCTCACCGTCTTGCTTCGACTCGTCTTTGTTCTTTATGCCGAGGATCGCGACCTGCTCTCCTCGGACGAGGTCTTCGTCAACAACTACTCCGTGAACGGACTCTTTGAGGGTCTTCGCCAGGATGAGGCTCACAATCCAGACACGATGGATCAGCGATATGGCGCCTGGGCGCGACTTCTTGTCCTTTTCCGATTAATTTTCCGGGGCGCACGGCATGGGGGCTTGAATATTCCGGGTCGTAAGGGATATCTCTTTGACCCAGACCGCTATCCATTCCTTGAAGGTCGGAACGATGCACGTGAACAGGAAGTACAAGTGCCGCGCGTGCCGGATGGTGTGCTCTACCGCGTTTTGAGAAACCTGCTCCTACTCGATGGCGAGCGTCTCAGTTATCGCAACCTGGACGTGGAGCAGATTGGAAGCGTCTATGAGGCGATGATGGGCTTCGAGCTGCACGTTGCACAGGGCCCGTCCATAGCTCTGAAAGCAAAGAAGCGCGGCGGCGCACCGATCACCATCAATCTCGCTGAGCTTGGAGCATTGCCGGGCGCCAAGCGGAATGAATTGCTGGGCAAAGTCGCGGCCCATGAAGTCACGGGCAAAGCGAAAAAGAAGCTGATGGAAGCCGCAAACATCGACGACCTGATGGCTGCGTTGGACGGCCGTATCGCGAAGAACGTAACGCCAACAATTGTTCCCACTGCAGCGATGATCTTCCAGCCGTCTGCGGAACGTCGCCGCAGCGGTTCCCACTACACGCCACGATCCTTGACGCAGCCGATTGTCGAGGCCGCATTGGCCCCCGTCTTGGGGGGGCTCGGCGAGAACCCGAAACCAGAACAGATTCTCGCATTGAAGGTATGCGACCCAGCTATGGGCTCTGGAGCCTTCCTGGTAGAGGCGTGCCGCCAGCTTGGCGATGCCCTCGTCCAAACCTGGCACAAGCATGAGACAACGCCCGTGCTTCCGCCCGACGAGGACGAGCTGCTGCATGCCCGCAGATTGGTCGCTCAGCGTTGTCTTTACGGAGTGGACAAGAATGAGATGGCAGTTGATCTTGCGAAGCTCTCCCTCTGGCTTGCCACATTGGCCCGCGATCATGAGTTCACGTTCCTCGATCACTCGCTGCGTCAGGGCGATTCCCTCCTGGGAGTGACCGCGAGACAAATCGCGGCCTTTGACTGGGAGCCAAACCCTTCGCTGTCTTTCTTGGAAGGAGATTTGCGCAGGCGTATCGCACGCGCTGCAAAGGCACGCAAAGAGATTCTGGATTCAAGGGAAGGAACGCCCTATGCGCAGTTGGCCCAACA
Organism: uncultured Acidobacteriaceae bacterium; assembly: GCA_963721125.1. Taxonomy (GTDB): domain Bacteria; phylum Acidobacteriota; class Terriglobia; order Terriglobales; family Acidobacteriaceae; genus PALSA-350. The sequence goes on from CAVRHZ010000005.1 coordinate 38,743, forward strand.
ACTCGCTGTAGCAGAGGACCAGCTGGGGCTTGTACGGAACGTCGGCGATGTCTTGGTTGGGGCTTTCTTCGCTGGCCAAACCAGGGCCGCGCGGCGGACTGCCAAAACGTTGCGACAAGGGAAGGTGCAGATCGCCTTTGGAAATCCGCCAGACTTTGCAGCCGGCGTTGAGCTGAGCAAGATTGCGGAGAAAGAACGCAAGTTTGTCAAGCCACTCGTCGCTTTCCATTGGGAGCTGGAATTTCCAGAAGTGTTCAACCTTGATAGCGCTCTTCTTCCGGAGCGTGGCTTCGACGTGATTGTTGGTAATCCGCCGTTCGCCGGCAGGAACACTATCATCGAGGGCTCAGCCGACGGATACATCGATTGGCTCAAGGAGCTGCATCCTGAATCTCACGGCAACGCCGATCTGGTTGCTCACTTCTTTCGACGATCTTTCACCCTGCTACGACGGGGCGGCACTTTTGGGTTAATTGCCACAAACACGATTGCCCAAGGCGACACGCGGTTCAGCGGCCTGCGTTGGATTTGCAGGCACGAGGGCGTCATTTTCCGCGCCGAAAAGCGGCTCCCCTGGCCGGGCGAGGCAGCGGTCGTTGTAAGCGTCGTGCATGTTTGCAAAGGCCCGACGGCCGGTCCATATGTGCTCAACAATAAACCGGTCGACGAGATTACCGCTTTCCTCTTCTACGCCTACGGTCACGAGAACCCCAAGCGCATGTCAGCGAACCACGACAAAGCATTCGAAGGAGTAAAAATCACGGGTAGCGGTTTCACCTTTGATGATGTTGGTAGAGGCCAGAATCGAGGAGCGTCACCCCTGACAGACATGGAGCGTTTGCTGGGGATTAATCCGAGGAATAAAGAACGTATTTTCCCCTACCTTGGGGGAGACGAAGTAAACAAGGAACCAGGGCACTCGCATCACCGGTGGGTGATAAATTTTGAGGATTTTCCATTGCGTCGTGAGGACACGGGTGAGAGCTGGTTTGCAGTCAGCGACTCCAGTCGTCGCCAGCAGCTGCAACGCGGGATAGTGTCATATGATTACCCGACGCCCGTTGCTGCCGACTGGCCCGAACTCTTAGCTCATGTAGCGCAACGGGTCCGTGATGTTCGTACAAATAATCGTCTGAGCGTTTGGTGGAGATTCGAGCGAGCTCGGCCGAACCTTACTCGGGCTCTTAAGCAAGTCAACCAGGTGTTCGTGATTAACACCGGTGCGAGCCCACACTTAGCATTAGCTCGGGTTGAATCAAAGACGGTTTTTGCTCACTCTCTCGTGATCTTTCCGACCGAGCGATTCAGCGTCTTCAGTGCTATCCAAGCACGACCGCACGAGGTTTGGGCTCGTTTTATGGCCTCGTCATTGGAGGACCGTCTGCGCTATACACCAACTGACTGTTTCGAAACCTTTCCCTTTCCCCCGCACTACGAGTCCAGCGAGGAACTCGATCAAGCCGGCAAAGCATACTATGAGTTCCGTGCCGCGCTGATGGTCCGTAACAACGAAGGCCTTACTAAAACCTACAACCGTTTTCACCGACCAGACGAGTGTTCAGCGGATATCGCCAAACTTCGGCACCTGCATGACCAGATGGACCGAGCGGTGCTAGACGCCTACGGTTGGCATGATCTCCAGCCTGTACCAACCTTCTTCCTCGAATTCGAGGAGGAGGACGAAGAAGAGGACAGAGCTCCGGGGCGCGTCAAGGCGAAGAAGTACCGCTACAAGTGGCCAGACGAAATCCATGACGAGGTGCTAGCTCGGCTCCTCGCTCTAAATCTCGAGCGCACCGCTCTCCAGCATCTGCCCGAAACCACTGCCTCCAGAAAGCCAAAGCGAGCCAAGGTAAACAAGAGGTCCGGAACGAAGGAAGAACCTGTATTGTTTTGAGGGAGCAGCATGGCCGCACGAATGACGTCCGTCCAAGTCCGAAGCAAGCTAGTTGAAGCCCTCAAACTCGACCTTGTCGGTCCTGAGAAGAACCTCGGCGACCTCGCCGAGGTTCTCCCCCAGTCTCCCTCGCGTTGGTATCTGACCGGCTTTCTCGCACCGCTCGACGCCCCAGCCGAGCAACGAAGCGATGCTGATGCGGATGACGACCTGGACTCCGCCGGCGAATCCGGGCTAGATGACGATGTGGTTCCAGAGACGGCTGCTGCTTCTAAGCAGAAATACCTTCCGAGTTCCATTGGTCTGAGCGTTTTGCTTCCAAAAGAGGCAACTCGCCTCACCGTTCAGGTCCGCTGGGCCGACTACCGCAAGAGCGAGCACCCCAACCCAGAGCAGTGGAGCCGCAAGCAGTTTGAAGAGATACTTACCCTTGAGCTCCCGGACACGCTCGCAGCACCCAAGGAGAAGAAGATTCCTGGCACTGGAGTCAAAGAGCATGGCCTGTTTGTAGCGCTTATGATTTTGCCCGTTGGCGGTTTCCAATCCGAGGCCGGTCTACCCAAGGGTTCGCGAACGATTTCCGTATTTCTGGTCAACCGGCGGGCGCCGAAGGGCGATGAACTCCGCGATGAGGCTTTTGCATTCCAGACGGAACTCCATCTTTCCGCAGACAAGCCATTGCTCCCGAGACCGAACACACGTGGTCTCATGTCCGACGACTGGGACGAGAACGTTGCAGACATTCAGTACCAGGACATAGGTGAATATGCCGTTGGCCACAACATTGCCGCGGCCGGAAACAACCACGAAGCCTACACCTGCTGGATACCCGAAGCCCAGGTGGAACGGGTTGCACCGTCCGACATCGATGACGTGGTCCTTGGTATCGACGAGCTAGGCACTTTGGCGGATGGGGCGGATGCTTCGGCAAAGCTTACGCCGCTTGTCGCGCGCTATCGAGAGTGGATCGAGGCTCAGATTCCGAAGATTCCAGCGAGCCCAGCGACGAGGGCTACCACAGGCCACAGTCTTCTCAACAACGCCAGGGTTGCCGCGAGCCGAATCGAGAAGGGCATTGCCCTCCTCGGCAATGCCGAGTGTTTGAAAGCCTTCTGCCTTGCAAATCAAGCGATGGCAACAGCCTATCGTCGCCGTTTCGGTCCAATGCAGGACAAAGCAATCGAATCTGTGGAACCCCCTAAATGGCGACCGTTTCAGCTTGCCTTTTTGCTCATGAATCTTCCGGGCATCGCGGAACCAGCGAGCGACGACCGGAAGATTGTGGATCTCCTGTTCTTCCCCACTGGCGGAGGCAAAACGGAAGCCTACCTTGCATTGTCCGCCTTCACGCTCATTTTGCGCCGCCTCCGGAATCCCGGCATCAACGGCGCTGGCTTGTGTGTCCTGATGCGCTATACGCTCCGCCTATTGACGCTCGATCAACTCAGCCGCGGAGCGACACTCATTTGCGCGTTGGAGTTGTTAAGGGAAAAGACTTCTGAGCTTGGGGATTGGCCGTTTGAGATTGGGCTGTGGGTTGGTCGCGCGGCGACGCCGAACATCATGGGAAGCAAGGATGCTGACTATCCTGACACTGCGCGTCGAAGGACGATCACTTACCTGAACGACAGCAGAAAGCCGTCGCCCGTGCCGCTGGAAGAGTGTCCATGGTGCGGGACGAAATTCGATCAAAATTCATTCCGGCTGCGCGCAAACGGCAGGGCGAACACCGACTACCCTACCGATTTGGAGATCGTCTGTGTGAACCGATCCTGCGAGTTCACAAGGAATCGTCCGCTTCCGATTCTTGCTGTGGATGAGCCGATCTATCGTCGCCTTCCTTGCTTCATGATCGCCACCGTGGATAAGTTTGCTGGGATGCCATTCACAGGCGATATCGCCAACTTTTTTGGTCGAGTGCAGCGGCATGACCCCACCGGCTTCTACGGTCCCACAGAGCCTAACAGAGGGGCTCTGCTCTCAAACGGTCGTTTGCTGCCGCCAGAACTCATCATTCAGGATGAGCTCCATCTGATCTCTGGCCCATTAGGCACTATGGTTGGCCTATACGAGACTGCGCTGGAAGAGCTAGCTGTCAACGAAGGGGTTCGACCCAAGATTGTTGCCTCAACCGCCACGGTGCGAAAAGCTGACAGCCAGATACGTGCACTCTTCAACAGGGATCAGGTTGATATCTTTCCTCCGCCAGGCCCGGACCGGCGAAATTCTTTTTTTGCACAGACTCTCATTCCTGAAGAAGGGAACCCTTTGACCAACCCTCGTTTGTACGTGGGGGTTGCCGCGCAAGGCAGAAGCCCCAAGGTGGCGATGTTGCGTGTGTATCTCGCTCTGCTCGGGGCAGGAAAGAAGTGGTATGAGGAATGCGGGCGCGCCTCGCCAAACCCCACTGATCCGTACATGACGCTCGTAGGCTACTTCAATGCACTGCGAGAATTGGGAGGCGCGCGACGGCTGATTGAGGATGAGGTACGAAGCCGCCTCGAACGCTATGCCGACCGAAAGCGGGTGAGCGAGACTGAAGGGGTATTCGCGGATCGAGTCATCGCCTACGAACCGGTTGAACTGACGAGCCGGGTAGACACTGCCAAGGTCTCCGAAGCAAAGAGAAAGCTTGGTTTGCCTTTTACCGAGAAGGGCCATGCTGACGTTGCGATCGCCACAAACATGATCTCCGTCGGGTTGGACATCACGCGACTGGGGTTGATGGTCGTTTTCGGCCAGCCAAAAACGTCAGCGGAGTACATTCAGGCGACTAGCCGCGTGGGGCGCCTCCCGCAAAAACCCGGTCTTATCGTCACGATTCTTAACGTCCACAAGCCGCGCGATCGTTCGCACTATGAAAGGTTCTGTGCCTACCACGAGAGCTTTTACCGGAGTGTCGAAGCGACAAGCGTTACTCCGTTTTCGCCCAGAGCACTTGATCGAGGTCTAGCTGCATCGTTGGTTGCGTTGTCAAGGCTCGGTCTCCAGGTGATGATCCCACCCAACGGGGCCCTGGAGGTAGTTGCCCAGCGGCATCCTTTGGATGCGGTCGTCGACAAATTCGGGGAGCGTGCTTATAACCATAGGAAATCAGACAGCGCGGAAAGGGATGCGCTTCGGCAACGGGTGCGTCAGCGTTCCGCCGATCTACTGGACGAGTGGTGCAGGGTCGTGCAGGACCAGCGCCAGGTCGGAGCGTCCCTGCAGTACAACCAGTACGAGCGTGGCACAGGTATCGCCCTCCTGCATGATTTTCTTGACCCCTCGCTGAGAAATCTCCCGAGCGGCAACTGGAGGATGAAGTTCCGCGCCAACCGTTCGATGAGAGATGTCGAAGCGAATGTAAATATTTGGGTTCGAAGCTTGGAGAACGTTCCCTTGGATGAAGAAGAATGACGACGGGACGGAGAGTGGCCCGACCACAGGGGCAGGTACGCCAAGGGCAATTGATCAGTACGTTTGGGCCGGGTGCGATGACCGACTTGCCCAACTCGTCCGTACTGGTTTCAGGTCTTGATTTTTGGCTTGGAGATCGCGATGTTATCAACGAGCCCAGACTCAGCGCGAAAGTAGCGAATCTTCTCGGCGTCCCTACGATTCAGCTTGAAACCCCACCTTCGGTCGGTGATGTAGACGATCACCGTCCAAGTGGCGTTCCTGCATTCTTATTTCCGGAATGGTTCGTGACGCAGGATCCTCCAGGAAAAACCCGGGAAGAAACGCGCCGTAGCAGATACCTTGTCCACTCTCGCTCACTGGAACGAGGGAATGTGTTCAGGCACCCGGAGACGAGAGACAAGCTCAAAGTGGTGCCAGTTCGCTTTGTGCGAGCTTGTAGACGCGGCCACATTGGTGACATCGATTGGTATGCGTTTCTACATGCCGGTGATAACACATGCCGCAATCAAGGTCGGCTTTTATTCCTGGATGAGAGAGGCACCAGCGGGGACTTGGGAGAAATCTGGATTCGGTGCTCATGCGGGCGAGCAGAACGAAGTATGGCGCAGGTCGCAACGCACAGGGCTGAGGGGTTCGGCCCTTGCGATGGCGCGCGGCCCTGGCTTGGGCCGCGCATGCAAGAGCGCTGCGAAGAGATGAACCGGCTGCTGGTCCGCACGGCTTCCAACGCTTATTTTCCCCAGCGACTGAGCGTAATTTCTCTCCCCGACAGGAGAGAGACCATTAAAGACGCGGTTTCAGCAGCATGGGTTTTTCTGGAAGCGGCGGAGAGCGAGGAAGATGTTAAGCACGAGCGCAGGAAGCAGAAGGTCCGCGAAGCTCTGGAGGGTATTTCGGATGCGGAGGTGTGGCAGGAGGTTCAAGCGCGGCGCAATCCGCCACCACCGCAGGATAAGTCAGTAAAGTCAGTAGAGCTGGAGACCCTGCTCTCAACGGCCCTGGAAATTGGCGAGGATCGTCCGGACGGACTTTTCTATGCGCGCGTCCTTCCTAAGGAAAAATGGGACAAACCCTGGATGACCGGCATTCAGAAAGTTGTGCTAGTACAACGACTGCGGGAGGTAACGGCTCTCGTTGGGTTCACGCGTTTTGAAGCCGCCGCACCAGACACGGACGGTGAATTGGATATCGGGGTCCGCCGAGCAGATCTCGCGCGTGATCTTCGTTGGGTGCCAGCCTCGGAGAATAGAGGTGAAGGCATTTTTTTGCAGTTTGACAAGTCCGCAATAGGGAATTGGTCGGCGAGAAGAGAAGTAACGGAGCGGGCAGTACAGCTGAAGCGAGGTTTCGATGCCTGGAAGTCCGAGCATAGCCATTCGACGCGAAGATTCGCCGGACCCGCCTACATCATGCTCCATTCCTTTGCACACCTGCTCATAACGACCATCGCTCTTGAGTGTGGCTATCCTGCAAGCTCAATTCGTGAACGCATCTATGCTCTACCAGATATTGGATACGGAATTTTGCTTTACACGGGAAGCTCGGACGCAGAAGGCACCCTGGGGGGATTGATCGAGGTGGGGCGCCGCATCGCCGAGACCGTTCGCAATGCCCTCGAACTAGGTATCTTATGTTCCAACGATCCAATCTGTGCACAACATGGTCCCGAGAGCTTACATGCACGGAGTTTTCTGCTGGGGGCTGCTTGTCACGGGTGTTTGCTTGTCGCCGAAACAAGTTGCGAACAGCAGAACGATTTCTTAGACCGGGCGCTCGTAGTCAGAACAGTGCAGGGCCAGAATGCTGAGTTCTTTGTGGAGCCGACGAGTTGAGTGATGGAAATGCTCTGGCCCAGCTTCAGCGAAGCGATCTTTTGAGCGTGGCGCTAGCTGTAAGAACCGGCCGCATATCGCCGCCCTTTTCACCAAACGCTCTGTCTCGGATTATCGGTGGTTCCGCATCTGCGGACGTAAGCTCAGCGCTTCAGCAAGTCTTTGAGGCGGGTTGTGCTGTATCCGCCTTACCCGTATGGCTGGAAATTCTTGCAGAAGCGTCGTCCATAAGGCCTCGCCTGGAGGATCTGGCAACGCTCGTGATGACCGGACCAGTCCAAACCGCAGCGGTTCACAGAGATACGAGAGTAGTGGTTGCCGACCTCTTTCGGAGGGCCGAGAGTAGCGTTGTGATCGCCGGATACGCCATCCATCAGGGAAGACGGATATTCAGTGATCTAGCAGCGCGGATGGAAGATCTTGCCGCATTGAACGTCAAGCTATATCTCAACCTAACCCCGAAACCTGGTGATAACCGAGATGATTCCAAAAGAATCTCCAAGTCAGCCAGTGAGTTCGTCGAACGACATTGGCCTTCAAATCATCGGCTCCCGGAAATCTACTACGACCGCAGAGGGCTTCGTCCGAACCCCGAGGAACCAGCCTCTTTTCACGCCAAATGCATCATTCGGGACCGAAAGGAACTCTTCATTTCTTCAGCAAACTTCACGGAAGCAGCCCAAAACAGAAACGTCGAGATGGGGGTTCTGCTCGTATCGCCTGCATTGGCGGACCAAGCATTCAACTTTTTCGCTGATCTGGTCAGAGAAGGCATATGCGTGCGTGCGCTCTAGGCGTCCTCTCTGCATATCAACCGGATTCAAAAGCGGGGGGGTGGTCTAATATGGCTTGCAATGCTTTACATTTGCTCGCTCGTTGCTCCAAAATATGGGCATTCTAATGTTTCGTACCATACCACTAAAAAGCGATTAGCGCTCTCAAGTTTTCAACGGTAGCATCGACTATTACCCAGGTGTAGTTGCCGTTGCAGGTATAGCGGCAGCCAACATGTACAACAGACTCCCTACAATGTCAGGCAACGGTACCCAGGGTGCGACGGCGAACCTATGAAAGCACATAGTCTTCGTAGTGAAGCAGATTTAGAAGCTCTGATCGGGGAATCTGAGTCGATCGATCTCGAATTCAAAGGCCCGGACGACTTCTTGTCATGGCCCGCGAACAAAGAAAATATTCGGAAAGATTTATCAAAGGAAGTCTCTGCCTTTGCAAATACTTATGGCGGCCAGATCGTCATAGGTATTCGGGAAACCCGCGAGTCACCTCGGCGTGCCGAAGTGCTGGGCGGTGTGGACCCACGTTGGCCGCCCATTGAGACCATACAGCGACTGATCGAGGGAAACATTCATCCGCGCTTGGAAGGTATTAGGTACTATACGATCGAACTCAGCGGCAAGAACGTCGGGCGAGTCGCGTATGTGATTGTCGTGCCGCAGGGGCTAACGGCTTATCAAGCTCAGGACAAAATCTACTATGGGCGCTCCGAATACGAATGCGTACCACTCGACGATCAACTCATTCGCTACAAGATGGCTCTCGGGCGCGCTCCGACGGCAACGATAAAGGCAAGAAAAGCATCGATAGCAACCTCTTCTGAGGAATATGAGAAGCGCCAAAAAAGGCTCCACGAACTAACAGAAAAAGGAAATCTAATTCGACAGGAGCAGCGGGAAACTCTGAATGCGCCACCAAGGTCTTCTGATCAATATTCGTTGCAGCTCTTCATTGAAAATACTGGCCGTGTAACAATCCGTGACTGCCTTTTGGCGACCCGACTCCGGGGACTACCTACAAGGGGCGACCCGGGTGCCGAAAATAGTCTTGAACAATTGGAAGAACAACTGTTTCCAATGCTGGGGAACAGGCGAATGGGAGGTTTGGCCGGAAGCGCTCTCCACTCCGTCGATTCGAAGATATTTCCATCCCAAGAGCGGCAGTTTCCTGGGGCGGCTCTGACCTTCGACTTGCCTGGCGGATCTTCCCTTGGTGAATCCGTGCTCGCTTGGACCCTCTACTTAGACGACTCTCCCCCTATTTCTGGCCAAATCCGTCTGAGTGACTGCTTTGGAGAAGTGTAATGGGGCAACTTCAGTTAGATCTCGCAACGGAAGAGCTCAGTCAAATTGTCGGCTTCGCCGGCTATGGCCGCGCAGACGCCCCCGTGTGGTTCATCGGCTTAGAAGAGGGCCTAGGGGACATGACATCCGGTGAAGCTGCGAAAAATTTGAAGGCTCGGGCCAGTTTCGAAACAATTATGGATTTACGGTCCGCTCACCACTTGCGTCTTTGGGAGCGTGGATCTCCGATCGATTGGGACAGAAGACCGCCAGCAACCCAGGTATGGACCTACATGGCTAAGATCATGCGTGCCTACCATAACGAAAAAGATTGCTGTTCCAATCTCGACGCGGCTAAGAACTATGTAAAGACGAGATTAGGGCGTTCGAGCGTCCAGATAGGGGAAACCTTCCTGACGGAGTTATCCCCGATTCCCGCCGCGCACGGAAGGGATAAGCAGTGGATGCAGTTTTTTAGAAGTAATGATCCTCACTTCGAGAGCAATTTGAAAGGCCGGAACGATGCGTTGAAAACGATGATGAAGGCGAATCCCCGAGCATTATTTATATGCTACGGAAGTCGAAAACAAGAGTTTGCCGAGTTTCTTGACGTTCGGTGGGACCCGGTTAGCCCTAAAGTTTGCCGAGCTCGCGGCCAGCGACATTTGCTGCTTCCTTTTTTCGGTAATGGGCAGATCAGTCACGACGTGATCACGAGCCTAGTTGTCCAAGGCCTCCTAAAGAATTAATCGGTTTGACAGTTGTTCTCCCACGGGCGGTCGCCACTCACCGCCCTGAGGCGGCGGGGTAGAACGTGCATTTGCAATCTCGATCGAGGCTAGCCGATAGTCCCTCGCGCCTCCGCAATCGCCTGATCGAAGGCTCGATCGAGCTTGAGGTTCACACCTCGGCAGCCAGCCACTACTTTTTGGCTCCACAGCAAATAGTCGAGACGCCGCTGCAGCGGCCAATGTGGCGGAGGGCAGACTGTCACATCGCGAACATTGCAGATCTTATCTGCGATCTTTACCTGTTTTGCGCGCAAGGACGCTACTTTCGCGTGTTCAATCTGAAGGCGCTTCCGCTCAGCTTTCTCGAGTGACTTATCGTCTGTCAACTCGCGCACCAGGTCAGCCACTTCGCGGCCAAAATGTTGCTCAAGCTCTAGGAAAGTGGTGTCGGTATCCTCGACGGTATCGTGGAGGACGGCGCACAGTAACGTCGCCTCATCCGACACGTCCCCCTCAACCGCTAAGGCAGTTGCGACAGCGATCGGGTGATTGATGTATGGGGATAGGTCCGCGTCCTTCCGTCTTTGGCGGCGGTGCTTATCGGCCGCAAAGGCGATCGCCTTCAAAAGGTGTGCTGGGTTCAATGTCCGCGGAGCCTCTACCCGGCACAGTATCACGCCCTAGACCATCCCATTGGCTCCCTAATTCATTAAACATATTTAACAAAGGAATGACCCCTGCCCGGCGAGCTGGGGCAGACCCACGATAGAGCTACGGACCGGCTATCATCGGCAATCCGGAGCCTGCCTGTTATCGAATTGACCAGCTAACCAAGCAAAACAAGCAGCACGTACACACATCCAAAGCAACACCCCATCCCACCCACCCCCCACCAACCTAACGAGTTCCCCTACCCTTTATCCTCATCTTTTTTCCTAACTGCCCTGGACACCCAACCACCCCCGTAATACCGTCCAACTAAGAGCCTCCAACTTACTCGAGCCTCTCCTTCCCCAATGGAACCCAAAACCCGCAAGAAGCGGAACGGAGAAGTGCGCTCAAAAATGAAAAACCACCCATCCATCAATTCGGCACACCGCTCCAGCGCAAACGGATCCTATCCACTGACGGAGGCCCAGCATGACCATCTTTAGACCGCTCATCGGCAATTCGCCCTCCCGCGGCGCCTTCAACCCGCATCCCGCGATCCCGCCCGAGCCCGCACCGGCCCATCCCCTCCCACCCGCACCACCCGAGCCCGCCGCTGCCACCGATCGCCACGCCGACCTCGTCTGCCTGGCAGACATTCCACCCCGCCCCATCGATTGGCTGTGGCAAGACAGGCTGGCCTGTGGAACCCTGGCCATGCTCTCCGGCGATCCCGGCTCAGGAAAAACCTGGGTCGCCCTGGCCATAGCAGCCGCCCTCAGTCGTGGTCGAGTCCCCTCCACCAACCACACCCTCCAACCCTGCACCGTCCTCTACGCCTCCGCCGCCAATGGAGCAGCCGAGCTCATCCGCCCCCGCTTTGCCCAGCTCGACGGCGATCCCGCCCGCCTCATCTTATTGCGCGGAGTCCTCACCGCCTCCGCCCAACCCGCCTCTCTGAGCCTCCGCGACACACCCATGCTCGAAGACGCTCTCCACAGAACCCAAGCGCGCCTGCTCATCATTGACCCCTTGCACAGCTACCTGTGGGCACTCGATCGCCACCGTGCCAACGATTTCGCCCGCGCCTTCGACACCCTGGCCCGTCTCGCGGAAAAGCATCGCTGCTGTATCCTCCTCGTCCGCCATCTCCGCAAGCGCGGCCGCGGACTCACCTCGATCGAGCTCTCCGCCGCAGTCCGCACGGAATTCATCGCCGGCAGCAGTCCCGATGCGCCCACCCGGCCTGCGCTGGTGCAGGTGAAATCCAACGTAGGCTGCCTCGCGCCTTCGCTTGGCTACCTCATCGACAACACCGGCGCCTTCTCCTGGACCGGCCCCACCGCGCTCACCCCGGAAGAAGTCATGATGGACCGGCCCATCGACGCCGGTCTCCCCAAACGCAAACGCGCAGCCGAATGGCTCCGCCAATATCTGCGCGACGGCGAGCGATCGCAATACAACATCGAATTCGCCGCCCAACAGGACGGTGTCTGCATGACCACCTTGCGCCGCGCCAAGTTCGATCTGGGCGTCGTGAGCTTAAAGGAAACCTTCACCGGCGCCTGGTTTTGGGCCCTGCCGGGAAACGAATCAACGACTGACACAGTAGTCCCCTAAATTGCTTATGGGGGCGGGAAAAATAAAATTTGACCATCTTCGTAAAACAAAGGACTTAGCCGCCGCCCAGTAATAGAAACAACGACGGGAACATAGCATTCCTGAAACCCAACACCAACCAGGGCCGGACCTCCCTGGCACGCCCCAAGGGGCGGACCGACCGATCTTTCTCAACCCGTGCACCACTCCACCCCTCGTGCACCGAGGCCGCTAAAGGGGAGCCCAGCCCGTCAGACCACGCAACGATGCGGCCATTGTTGTGCGAGGAATAGAACACATCAAAGAAACCATTCGAGCAGACATTGCAAAAAAGGTATAATTGGGCCGATGGCGTGGGTCGTTGAGTTCCTGAATGAGGACGTCAAGGAGTCGCTCGATGGTTTCCCGCTGGATATTCGAGCGAGGTTCCAGCGCATCGTAGAACTGATTCAAGCTCACGGTTTGGAAAGTGTGCGGGAGCCTTACGTGAAGCATCTCGAGGGGCCGCTTTGGGAGATGCGCATGAAGGGTCGTAGTGGAATTGTCCGCGCCATCTACGTTACCGCCGTCGGTAAGAGAATCGTCATCGTCCATGTCTTTGCCAAAAAGACGCAGACCACGCCCCGCCGGGAGATCATGACCGCCCTAAAACGAGCGAAGGAGATTCGATGAAGCGTAAGTTCATTCCGGCAGGAGAGTCCTTCAGGCAATGGAGGAAGGACCCAAAGTACCTCGCTGCATATGAGGCGTTGGGAGAGGAGTTCGCCCTTGCATCGGCCTTGATCAAGGCGAGGAGCGAAGCGGATATGACCCAGGAACAGGTTGCCGAGGCGATGGGAACGACGCAAGCCGTGGTAGCGCGCCTTGAGAGTGGAAAGGTGTTGCCCTCAACGCGCACGCTCGAGAGGTTTGCAAAAGCCACCGGCACTCGCTTGCGTATCAGCTTTGAGCCGGACCGTGAAGCTGCTCGCTGAGCGCGGATCGGCTGCGCGAAAACCGGAGGCGCAGCAGGACGAACCAGCGGACCGTTCACGTCCTTTGTGGTTCACCAACTTCGTAATACCTGGAAAGTTCCTCAGGCGTTACCGAAAACTCCTCCGTAGGACGGGGCGACAAAACAGCGTCGACGATCATCGCTCCCACGTCGCTCTGCCACAGCCACAGTCCGTTTGCCTGCCCGCGGAAGCTGCGCTCACCACCCAGCTTGCCGTGAGGAACAAAACCGGCCGCCAGCCCCATCCCGTACAAGTGCGGTAACGGAGTACCCGAGGCGTCCATTACCCGACACGTTCCATCGACCATCGGCGCCCGCGCAGAGGTTTCGCAATGCAGAACGACGCGATGCCCTTGCTGATCAAAAACCGGCAGCCCCCGCGGCCGGTAACCGAAGCAAGTGACGATAACATCCGCCTGATCCAGCAGAGCGAGTGTCGCAGCATTGTCCCGATCAAGACGGTGCAACTGCAACCGCGGTTCTGGTGGACGCCCCCCAATGCCGCGAGCGCTCATGATCAATTCCCGCGAGTCCATGCGGAAACCTGCGAGACGAAAAACCCGCCCCGTCAGCGGGCAGATGTCATTGAGGCCGAATTCGGTGTAATTGTCCTTGAGCGCCGCTTCCACCGTAGGGTAGTAAATGCGCAGCTCGTGCCGGTGCATCAGCGTGAGCCCGGCCGCGCCCCATTTCACTTGGGGCATCCGCGAAAGCATCGCGCACGCCACGGAAGCTGCACTCGTCGACCCACCGATGATCACCACCCGAGGAGGCCGCCCCAGGCCAGCCAGCCGTGCCGTCAGGTCCGCGAAACCCTGGTGACTGATCGCGTCTCCCGACTGGAGCAGCTTATCGCCGTACCTCTCCACCAGGTTCACCCCGGCCACCTCTTCTTTGCGCATGCGCTCGTACGGCTGCCACGCGCCAGTAGCCAATAAGAGGTTGCGGGATTTCAAGACCCGTTGAAACCCAGTCTGCTCGTATTCAACCAGCGTCTCCCACCCGAACTCCGTCTGCCGGACTGAGATGGCATGGTGGCGCGTCAGCACCTGGCCGCGGGGCGAAGCCGCAACCAGCTCATAAATCGCCTTGCCCACAACCCCCAAGAATTCGCCGGCGCGACGCAGGTTCACCGTGCCCTGTGCTGCCTCGCCCATCTCTTTCGTAAGGGGATGTTCCCGCAGCGCCGCAAGTTCACCGTCGTCAGGTCCCGCCAGGCAATCGGCAAAGGTAAATCCCGTGCTGTCGGAACTGATGCACCAGTCACCAATGGTGCCGGCTCCCAGAGAATCCCCGCGCTCCACGATGGCAACGCCGCCCTCGAGCAGCTCCGCCAGCCGCCCGCGCCGATGAGCCGCAAGCAGCGGAGCAATGCCCCCAGGCCCTCCGCCAATAATGACCAAATTTGTGCCATCGAAGCTCATTGTCACCTGCTCTGGCGGAGCCCTAAAAACGAGGCATCGCCGGATAATTTTTGGGGGATAGGACTGGACACCGTCTCTGTCCTAGGACAATATGCCGATCCCGCTTCTTGCGCTGTGATCTACATCACACAATGCACATATCGATGATGAAGAAACACAGCGCAGCCATGGTTACCAAAGAATCGTCGTCCCCGCGAAAAAGCCCAAAAAGCCGTGCTACTGTGGTAGTAGGTATTCACATCTCAGCGCCGTCTTGCCATGACGGCCCTGCTTGGCCTTGCACCGGCGCGCTCTGCCCGTGCATCCGCCGCCAACCAACAGAAAATGATCAGCGCGTGCCAGCCCGACGACTCGGGGCTAGCAAACGCTAATGTGACAGTGACCGATCACGCCTTCCCGCTGCATTCCTGCGGCCCGAGAAGGTGCGCAGAAATTGTCGTAAAACAGGGGCCGTTCAGCGCGTCCTCTTGATAGAGCACTTTTGACAACCTGGAAGCACGACACCGCCTGCCCCGGCTTGCCGTGGGACCGAAGCAGCCTGTCCCGGCGAGCCGTGGAAGCGAAGTGGAGAGCCTGCCCTGAGCGAAGTCGAACGGGGATCTGCGGTTCGGCCCTGCTCCAGTCGCCGAAGATTTAATTCGCTTAGTCAGCTTAGTTCGCACATTTCTGCACAAGGAAAAAACGACGCCGGAGAATGAACACCCGGTGCGCGGGGCCGCTCACCGTCTAGCATGGAAGTGCGCATCCCAAAACAAGAAGACAAGCGCACCAAGCCAAGGAAGGGAAGGGAACCACACGTGCCGGAGGGAAATGAGATACACCGCTTCGCCAAACTACACACCGCGACCTTCGTGGGTAAGACCATCTGCGTGGAATCGCCCAACGGCCGCTTCCCCGGCGCCGCCTTACTGACCGGCCGCAAGCTCAAATCCGTGATCGCCCACGGCAAACACCTGGCCTACGACTTTGGCCGCGATCGCAAGCTCCACCTCCACCTTGGCCGCTTCGGCGACTTCACCGAAGGCAAGATGCCCTATCCCGAAGTCAAAGGCATCCTGCGCATGCGCTGGTCCACCGCGACCGACTGGCTGGAGTTGCGCGGCGCCACCGACGTCTCCGTCTATACCGATGCCCAGTGGCAAGCGGTCGAAGCCCGCCTCGGTGCCGATCCGCTCACGCCCAACGCTGACCCCTCGCCCGGCATCGCCTATATACGCAAGGCCAACACGCCCATCGCCGCCCTCCTGATGGACCAAACCGTATTCGCCGGGATCGGTAACATCTATCGTGCCGAGTTGCTCTACCGCGCCCACCAGAACCCGTTCGCAAGGGGCAAGGATGTTCCCGAAAAAGCCCTGAACGCCATCTGGAGTGATGCGGTGAAGCTAATGCCCGACGGCATGGTGGACCGGCGCATCGTAACCACTCGGGCCAAAGACCGGCCCCATCCAAAAGGCACAGCCCAGGACCACGAGGTCCACTACGTCTACCACCGCCATGGGCAGCCCTGCTTTGTCTGCGGCACCACCATAAGACGGATAGACCTGGCCGGCCGCACTCTCTACTGGTGCCCAACCTGCCAGCCGGGCAAAGCTCCGGCCCCTCGCAAACAGAAAGCGCCCCACCCAGTGTAAGGAGAGCGCGCGGACTTTCCATCCGCCGAAATCTACGGTCCGTGAGGAAACGCATCAGAAGGCCGCGCCAGCAGAATCGTTGCTACGCTGCCGGTTGATCTCGCCTTCGCACGGTTGAAGTCCGCTCGTGTCAGCACAGCAGGCGCGATCCGCGCGCGATACCAAGGCACTCCGCGTAGAGTTCTCTTCAATGTTTCCTCCGTTAACCTTTCTCAGGATGCTCGCGCAACCGCGAGTGAAGGAGAAAGTAATTCCGATAGTTTCCTGGCGCCAGAGTACCAACGGGGCAGAACAGTGGATTAAGCAGCGAAGCATGCCCAGTTGCACCCGCCGCTGTGCGTTTAAGGCCATTCGCGGCATTACCTCCGGCATGGGAACGATCGATGCCTGAGCCAGCCTTCGGACCTGTTACTATGCCCTCACCACAAAACTCAGCACACCACGGGCCCCTTCCGGAGCTCCTTATGACGACTAGGCCCGTAGCGCTCCCGCGCCCGTACTTTGCCCCAGCGGCTTTTCTGCGCCAATATTTCTACCTCTGCATGTCGCTGTTGATTGCCGTCGTAGCGGTCTACGGTTTCAGCCACACCATCGGGCAAAACCTGCTGCACGCCTCGCCCATTCCACCCTTCATCCTCACCATCCATGCCGTCGTCTTCCCCGGGTGGGTGCTCTTCTTCATCCTCCAATCCGCGCTCGTGCGTTCTCGTAATGTGCGCCTGCATCGCACCCTCGGCTGGTTCGGCCTTGCGTTCGCCGCCGGCGTCCTCGTCATCGGCTACCTGACCGCCACCGGCATGGACCGCTTCTTCTTACAACGCCTCCACGACACCGGCGCACCCCCCTTCCTCATCATCCAGTTGATGGACCTGCTCTGCTTCGCCATTCCCTTTGCCCTCGCCATCTACTGGCGCCGGCGGCCCGAGTTCCATCGCCGGCTCATGCTGATAGCCTCGAGCGGTCTCACGGACGCAGCCTGGGCCCGCTTTCCCCTGATACCGCTCGTCTACGCACCCGCCGGCGTAGACTTTCTGGTAGTTCTCGGCATCCTGCGCGACCTCATCGTCGACCGCCGGCTCCACAAGGTATACCTCTACGCCTTTCCCCTGCTCATCGCGCTCCAGATCTTCTGCTATCAAACCTATCTCCACGCCTCGCCGTGGTGGGTGCGCATTGGCACCGCCCTCCTGCGCTAGCCGGGACTACAAAATCTACCAGAACAAGGGAATAAAACCAGCTGAGTGGCACTTTTGTCTAAGCGTTTGCGCATTAGTCATTAAGAAGCGTCCGCGAGAGCCAGTGGGTAGCCAAATGAATCGCTTTCGGCTTACCATCACGGTCGTTGTCTGAAAGAAGAGTTACCATCCGCGAATCGGCCCCAGCGTTCCCACAAAATGCACAAGGAGACCAAGATATGAACCAGCGAACACTCCCACTCACCATGATCGGGGCATCTCTAATGATGATCACCCAGGTTGCCTCGGCGGCCACCTGGTGCGTCAACCCAAGCGGGACCTCAGGTTGCAAGAAGACCATCAGCGCCGCCGTCGCCGCTGCTTCCGCGGGAGATACCATCTACGTCGCGCGCGGCGACTACAAGGAGGGAGTGATCATCACCAAATCCTTGTCGTTGAAGGGAGCTGGTGACCGATTCACCACCATCGACGCTCACGGACAACCGAATGGCATCTTCATCAACGGCACCGCAACCTCCCCGATCCCAGGCGTGGGCAACGTCTCCATCTCCGGCTTCACCATCACCGGCGCCAACTATGAGGGCATCCTCGCCGCCAGCGCCACCGGGGTCACCATCACCCACAACCACGTAACCAAAAACAACCTGAGCCTTGCCAGCGCCACCTGCCCTGGCATCCCGTCCTTCGAGACCAACGAGGCGATGGACTGCGGCGAGGGCATTCACCTCATCGGTACCGATCACTCCATCGTCGCCGGCAATCTCTCCGACTACAATTCCGGAGGCATCCTGGTCTCCGATGAGACCGGTCCCAACTACGCCAACCTCATCACTGAAAACGTCGTCAGGTACAACGGAGAAGCCTGCGGCATCACGCTCGCCTCTCATCCCGCCGCCACCCTCGCCCATCCAATGGGACCCTTAAGCTTCGGTGTCTTTCAAAACACCGTGCTCAAAAATGAATCGAGCTACAACGGCCTCAACAACGGAGGCGGCGCCGGCGTCGGCATGTACGCGGCCGGTCCCGGCAACATAAACTACGGCAACGTCGCCATCGGCAACCAGCTCATCGGCAACGGGCTCCCAGGTGTCGCCATGCACAACCATGCAGCCCCTGCCGGAGCGCCGCCCGTCACCCTCCGCGACAACTCCGTCATCGGTAACTATTTCCGTGACAATGGAGCAGACACGGCAGACGCCGCAACAGCGGGACCCACCGGCATCAACATCTACGGCGTCCAGCCCCTCACCGGCATGGTCGTCACCGGGAACGTGATGGACGACGAAGCGATCGGCATCTCCTTCAACACATCCGCCACCGCCACCGGCGCGCCGCCGCAACTGCAGGCGCATCTCAACCAATTCGACCCCAAGTCCATCGGCATCAGCAACCTCGGCAAAGCCACCGTGGACGGAACCCTGAACTGGTGGGGCTGCCCGCAAGGCCCGGGAGTAGCCAACTGCGCCACCACCACCGCGGGTGTAGCCTTCACCCCCTGGCTGACGCAAAAGCCGGAACAGGAAGGCGGCTGGTAGGGAAAGAAGCGCGAGCGGCTTGCCATTTTTCCACGCCGCTCGCGCTCCACTTGGTAGACAATTCACAGCAGGAGGACCGCTATGGCGCCCATTGCAGTCAACCCCACCTGCCGGCTTGTCCGCGCGGGCGAAGCCTTCCAGGGCAAACAAGGCCTCATGTATGCCCCTGCCATCTCCGCGGAAACGGTTGGCTCTCAGGCCATCCACATGCAGCTGCTCACGATACCGCCCGGAGGCCGCGCCAAAGCCCACAAACACGCCTCCCACGAGAGCGCGATCTACATGCTCAGCGGCGTAGGCGCCATGTGGTACGGCGATCAGCTCGAGCACCACGTCCAGCTCAGCCCAACGGACTTTCTCTACATCCCGGCCGACATGCCCCATCTGCCGTACAATCCCAGCACTACGGAAAGCGCCGTCGCTGTCATCGCCCGCACCGACCCCAACGAACAGGAAAGCGTCGTCCTGTTGCCCGAGCTCGACGACCTTCATCCCGCGAGCTAAGGCCGAGCCGGAAACAAGAACCGCAACATCGGGTCGACGCGTTCGGCCCAGGCGGACTCCGTGTGCTCCCCGTCCTCCGCTTCGAAGTAGGCCAGGTCTTCGCCGAGTCGCCAGCCTTTCCTGATCAGCGCATCGCGCAGCGTCCGCGTATCGGGCACTGCCCACTTCGATTCTTTGGTACCGATGTCCAGCCAGATGCGCAGATTCGGCTTTTCTTGCAAGTTCCGCAACCGTCTTGAGGATCGCCCGGTTGCGCCACCAGACCGAGGGCGACACCAAGGCCAGCCTGGAGAATACCGTGGGATAGCGCAAGCCCAGGTACAGTGTGACCAAACCGCCCAGCGAGGAGCCTCCCATTCCGCAGTGCTCCGCCCCGGGCAGCGTACGGTAGTGTGCGTCGATGAAGGGCTTCAGTTCCTCCACCAGCATGCGGCCATAGGCATCCGCATGCCCGCCGCCGAGACGCTTGTCTTCGACCGGCGTGTACTCGTCCACCCGCTTCACCCCCGCGTTGTAAATGCCCACGATGATAAGCGGCTCGATCGTCCCAGCCTCTATCAGAGCATCCGCAGTTTCGCCCATGTGCCAGTAGTTTCCCTTGATAAATGAGGTCTCGGGATCAAAGAGGTTTTGCCCATCGTGCATATACAAGACAGGGAACCGGCGTTCCCCGTCGGTCTCATACATGGGCGGGAGATAGACCACGAGGTCGTGGTGATCCTCGACCAGCCTGGAAACAAAGTCTTCGTGCTTGTGCAGCCGCGGGGACGGAGCTTGGTCTTTGGCTATGGCTTCGCGCACCGTGGTCCTTTAGCATAGCAAAACCAAATGCTGAGGAGTGATGCGTGCAGCGCGAATACTATCGCTGGTGGTCAAAGGATCTGAGCCGCGACATGGAACTGCTATGCTTCGGCCACGCGGGAACCAAGGTGCTGGTCTTCCCAACCTCCAACGGCCGCTTCTTTGAGTACGAGAACAACGGCATGGTTGGGACTCTCGCCGACCGCATCGATAACGGCCAGTTGCAGCTCTACTGCGTTGACAGCGTGGACGGCGAGAGCTGGTACAACAAGCATGCCCAACCCTATTGGCGAGTGCAGCGGCACATGCAGTACGAGCGCTACATCGTCAACGAAGTGCTAGCCCTGATGGGCGAGAAGAACCAGACGCCGCGGCTGATCGCCACCGGCTGCAGCTTCGGCGCCTATCACGCCGCAAACTTCGGCTTCCGCCATCCCGATAAGGTCACCGGCATCGTAACCATGGGTGGCGCCTTTGACATGAAGGACTTTGTCGACGGCTGGTACGGCGACGACCTCTACTTCAACAATCCTCCCGACTACCTCGCCAACTGCACCGATCCCTGGAAGTACAACCACATCCGCACCGTGCTCGCCACCGGCGAGTGGGACTTCTGTTGGGAGAAGAACGAGCGTTTCGCCGCGGTCCTGCGCAACAAAGGCATACGCCATGAGCTATACGTCTGGGGCGATCACAGCTTCCACGACTGGCCCTTCTGGAAGCCCATGGCGAGGATGTACCTGGAGTAGCGCGGGGCTTACTTCTCTCGCGTTCTAAGCCGGACCGAGCAGCTCTTCGAAAATGGATTGGCCAGATAGGTTCCGAAGATTCCGGACACAATCACTGTTCCATCTGCCGAATTGAAATGCGCGGAACGGAATTCTCCCTCGGGAATCTCATTGAGTCTTCGCCAGGTTTGCCCACGATCGCTGCTGGTGTACACGCCGGTAAGCGACGTGACCACCTGATGACTTGGTCTTGCCGGGTCGACCCATACGCCGAAGGCCCGAATGTTGGGGCCGGCCTCATCTTCATTTCTATGCAGAAGAAAGCTCGCATGGATCACGCGCTCCACCGCATCTGCGCTCACAGGGTTGTAAACGCCCCAACAGGCCGCCAGGTGCGGACCGCCCACGGTGCTTATTCCCTGTATTGCTGAGTCGTCACCCACTCCCTCGATTTGCGTCCATTGCCGTGCGTGGGTTTTCAGCCGGTAGGCCTGATCGCCCGTTCCCACATACAGCCGAGCCTGCCCCAAACTCCATGGAGAGGATATCCATGTCGGTTGGCAACTGCGGCAGAGGCTTATCCTCGATCCATGAGCCATCTCTACCTTTGCGGTAGGTAAAGATTTGTGGCTCCAGGTCAAAGTAGCCATAGCCGACAATCATATGTCTGCCGTCGGCGGTGATCTTCACCACACCTGCCGTTACCGGCTCACCCTTCTTCTTGGGAATGGTCACCTCCGGATCGGTATCAGGGACGCGAGGGCCCGCGATCGGTCGCACCACGGGCTCCGCTGTGCCCGGCTGAGGCAAAACCTGAAAGGCTCCCAGCTGCGTCGTGATCACAAACTCGCGTCCACCGGGAACCACGCCTAAGCCGTTACGCTCGCCCTCGCCGATGTCCGCATCGAAGTATTTGGAATCGATGCGCGCCACCACCGTCCAGGTCTTTCCGCTATCGGTGGATTTCGATATGTACATGGCCCGATCCTCGGCGGGAACCCTGCTGCTGAGGTCCGCGGTGAGACCCCATACGACGTTGGCATCCCTGGCCTTGGGATCGGGATCGTTGGCCATGGCTTCAAGGAAATCACTGGCAAACTCGCGGCTTCCAGGAAGGCTCGGTCACTCGGCGGACGTGGCAACTGTCCGCCGCGGTTTGAGGCAGCGGAGTCTGTCCCCACGCCATCGAGGGGAGCGGCCAACAGTAGCCATCCAAACTTCAGTTGCCAACCGGCCCGCACTTGTTACCCCAAGAAGTAGTCAAACGCCATTTCTCCCGATGATAGGGCGGTTTCGGCCAACTTCAAAAAGGAAATGTGGCTCGAGCGGAATATGCTTTAGAATTGGGCTGTTCACCCACCCATCGTAATGTTTCGGGCCTGCTCGCTCTCAAGCGCACTCAGTTTCGTGTTGTCTTTAAGGAGCCGCCGTGAAGAAAATCGGAATCATCTTCGGGATGGAGTCGACCTTTCCACCCGCGTTGGTCGACAAGATCAATTCCTTCAACGACCCGGAGGTGCAGGCTGAATTGGCCAGCATCGGCGAAGTGCGGATGGCTGAGCCCTCTCCCTACCACGTGATCATCGACCGCATCTCCCACGACATCCCCTTCTATCGCGGCTACCTCAAGAACGCGGCGCTCTCCGGATCGATCATCATTAATAATCCCTTCTGGTGGAGTGCAGACGACAAGTTCTTCAACTTTGCCCTGGGCACCAAGCTCGGCGTTGCCATCCCCAAAACCGTGTTGCTGCCCCACAAGCACCATCCGCCCGGGACCACCGACCGCTCCATGCGCAACCTGCAGTACCCCTGCCGTGGGAGAGCATTTTTGACTACATCGGTTTTCCTGCGTTCCTGAAGCCCTTCGACGGCGGCGGCTGGAAAGATGTCTACAAAGTCAATTCGCCCAGCGAGTTCTTCGACGCCTACGAGCAAACGCGCGATCTCTGCATGACTCTGCAGACGGCGGTCAAGTTCAAGGAGTACTTTCGCTGTTACTGTGTCGGCCAGCAGAAGGTCCACATCATGCAATACGATCCTGGAGCTGCCTTTTCACGAACGCTATGTAAAGAATCCCGCGCCCGTGGATCCCAAGCTGCTGGCGCGGGTGGAGCTCGACTGCCTGACGCTGTGCCGCGCCCTGGGTTATGACTTGAACACCGTGGAATTCGCCTGCGAAGACGGCATCCCCTACGCCATCGACTTCATGAATCCGGCGCCCGATGCGGATATACACTCCGTGGGCCAGGCCAACTTCGACTGGATCGTGAACGAGGTAGCTGAGCTCGCCATGGCCCGGGCCAGGCAACATACAGGCAAAGTTACTGAATATCGCTGGAGTGCTTTCCTGGGCGGCCCTTCCGCCATCCCGGAAAGCGTGGAGCAGGAGGTGGTAAGCCGATGAACCGTCCCAGTTTCAGCATAGGCATCGAAGAGGAGTATCAGACCATCGATCCGGTAACCCGCGATCTGCGCTCCCACATCCACTCTGAAATTCTGCCCAAAGCCAAGCTCGCAACCATGGACCGCGCCAAGCCTGAGCTGCACCAGGCCGTAGTGGAGGTGGGCACCAAGGTTTGCCGCGATATTCGAGGAAGCCCGCGAAGACATTCTCGATTTGCGGCGGCAGATGATCACGCTGGCCAGCGAGAGCGGCATGTGGCTGGCCGCTGCCAGCACCCATCCTTTTGCCGACTGGAGGGCGCAGGATATCTACCCCGATGACCGCTACAAGCAAGTGGTGGAAGATTTGCAGCTGGTGGCGCGGGCCAACCTGGTCTTCGGGCTACACATCCACGTGGGCATAGAGGACCGCAATACCGCGATCCACATCATGAACTCGATGCGCTACTTTCTGCCCCACATCCTAGCGCTCTCGTCGAACTCGCCCTTCTGGGAGGGGATGAACACCGGGTTCAAGTCGTATCGATCCAAAGTCTTTGAGCGCTTCCCCCGCACCAACATCCCCGACATCTATGCCAACTGGGCGGAATACGAAACCTTTATCAACCTGCTGGTCAAGACCAATTGCGTCGATAACGGCAAGAAGGTCTGGTGGGACATTCGCCCTCATCCCTTTTTCAATACGCTGGAAGTGCGCGTATGCGACATCCCCATGCGGCTCGATGAAACCATGGCCATCGCGGCGCTGATCCAGGCCACCGTGGGCATGCTCTATGACCTTCACGCCAAGAACAAGAGCTATCGCATTTATTCGCGCGCGCTGATTATGGAAAACAAGTTTCGCGCTGCCCGCTATGGCATCGATGGCAAGCTGATCGACTTTGGCCGGGAAGAGGAGGTGCCGATGCGCGACCTGATGCTGGAGTACATCGACCTTATCTCCGATGCAGCCAAGCAGCTTGGCTGCGAGCGCGACATCGCCTATATCCACGAAATGCTCAGGATGGGCACGGGCGCAGACCGGCAACTCAAGGTCTATGAGGAAACCGGCGATTTGAAGAAGGTGGTCGACTACATCGTGGCGGAGACCCGTGTGGGCGTGATGCAGGAAGACGGCGGCGTTGCACAGGTAGAATAAGCAAAGAGAGGGAGTTGCTTGGCCCAGCCCGTTTTGACCGATATCACCCGGATCGAATTCGATCCCCAGTTTTCGCCCGGCGCCTACAACGCTGTGAACACCTGCCTGCGCATTCAACCATCCGAGAAGGTCACCCTGATTACCGACAATGCCTGCCGGGAAATTGCCGCCAGCATCGCGCAGGAGCTGGCCAAGGTTGGCTGTGCGTTCAAGGCCTTTCTGCTGGAAGATCTCGCTCCCCGTCCTCTGGCCGGTTTGCCTCACGAGATCGCGGAAGACATGGAGACCAGCGACGTAAGCATCTTCGCCGTGCGTGTGCAGCCCAACGAGCTCAAGTCGCGCATGGAGATGACCGCCATCGTCAATCGCCGGCGCATGCGCCACGCGCACATGGTGAACATCAACCGCCGGATTATGCTCGAAGGCATGCGCGCCGATTTCAACCATGTCGACGCGCTCAGCAGCAAGGTGATGGAGATCGTCAGCCAGGCGAAGGAGATTACCGGAAAGACGGCCGCGGGCTGCCACTTCACCGGAGCGCTCAATCCGGAGTATCGCTGGATCAAGACCAGCGGCATTATCAGCCGCGACAAATGGGGCAATCTGCCCGGAGGCGAAATCTTTACTTCTCCGGGAGAGGTGAACGGGGTGTACGTAGTCGACGGCGTAGTCGGTGATTATCTCTGCGACAAATACGGCGATCTCGAGCATCAGCCGCTGACCATCCGCATGAAGGAGTAATCGCATCACCGAAGTCTTTAGCGAGAACAAGGCGCTGGAGCAGGATTTCTGGTCTTACACCCACACCGACGAAAACAGTGACCGCGTGGGCGAGTTCGCCATCGGCACCAATATTGAATTGACCGACGTGATCGGGCAGATCCTGCAGGACGAGAAGTTCCCCGGCATTCACATTGCCTTTGGCAACCCTTACGGGGAGCACACCGGGGCCAAGTGGTACTCCGGCACGCACATCGACGTGGTTGGGCGCCAATTCGATATCTGGGTAGACGGGCGCCAGATCATGGAGAAGGGTCGCTTCCTGATCGAGGACTGACAATGATCCCCGCTCTGCGCGAGGCTTTCAACCGCAATTTCCTTCCTGAGACCTACCAGCAATTCCTCAAGAGTCTGGAGGCGAGCGCGGGCACGCCGATTGCCTTTCGGGTCTCTGAGACACCCTGCTTTCTGCCCAAGGCGTTGCTGGATCAGATGGCGGAGTATGGCCGCGACCTGGTTCTGCAACTGGTGAACAACCCGGACTATCTGCGCGCGTCGGACGTCACCGTCCCCAAGCAATACAACGTAGCCAACGAGTCGCCGCGCCCCATGTTCCTGCAAGTGGACTTCGGCCTGGTGCGCAACGCGCAGGGCGAGCTTGAGCCCAAACTGGTCGAGCTGCAGGCGTTTCCTTCGCTTTACGCATACCAGCCGGTGCTGGCTCAGCAGTACATAGAGTCGTATGCGCTGCCCGCTGACCTGGGAATCTACCTCGGAGGCCTTGATCACGATACGTATCAGCAACGGATGCGTGAGCTGATCGTCGCCGGCCACGATCCTGAAAATGTGATCCTGCTGGAGATCCATCCGGAGAAGCAGAAGACGCTCTGCGATTTCCTCATCACGCAGAAGGAGCTTGGCATTGCTGATGGTGGATATCCTTGAGCTGAAGAAGCGCGGCCGGCGCCTCTTCTACCAGAAGGGAAGTCGTGAAATTCCAGTACACCGCATCTACAACCGCTGCATCGTAGATGAGCTGGAGCGCAAAGGCATCGAGCTGCCCTTCGACCTGACGCAGCCGCTCGATGTGGAGTGGGCAGGGCATCCCAACTGGTACTACCGCATCAGCAAATTTTCCATTCCGTATTTGAAACACAAATGTGTGCCGAAGACGTGGCTGCTGGACCGCAACACGCACCGTGCCGCAGGACAACGAGAATTATGTATTGAAACCGCTCTACTCCTTTGCCGGCCTTGGTATCAAGTTCAATCCCACGCAGGCGGATGTGGATGCCATACCCGCGGAGCAGCGTCATCAGTACATGCTGCAGGAGCGTATGCGCTTCGAGCCGGTGATTGAGACTCCGTACGGTTTGACCCAAGCGGAGATCCGCATCATGTATGTATGGCCTGAAGGGCAAGAGCTAATGCCCGTGTTGCCCCTGCTGCGCATGGGGCGAGGCATCATGATGGGCGTAGATCACAACCGAAACCTCGAGTGGGTGGGTGGATCCGCGGCGCTGTGGGTGTAGAGAATAGAAGAAGAGGATGTTTCCAATGCAATTGACCAGTAAAAGTTTTAGCGATGGCGCTCCCATTCCCGGAGAATTCGCCTTCGCGGTGATCGATCCCGTGAACCACATCGCGCTGAGTACCAACCGCAACCCGCAATTGGCATGGAGCGGTGTTCCTGAGGGCACGAAGTCGTTCGCGCTGATCTGTCACGACGCGGATGTGCCGAACCGCGCCGACGACGTCAACAAAGAGGACCGGGAGATTGCAGAGTCGTTTCCGCGGGATCTGTTTTTCCATTGGGTGCTGCTTGGACATTCCCGCGGCCGCTCGCGAGATTCCTGCCGGCAGCCACAGCGATAGCATTACTCCGAAGGGCAAACCTGGGCCTGCTGCTCCAAACGGGACGCGCCACGGTCTAAACAATTACACCAAATGGTTTGCCGGCGATGAAAAGATGCGCGGTGACTACTACGGGTACGATGGTCCGTGCCCGCCGTGGAACGACCTGCGGCTCCACCGCTATGTCTTCACCCTTTATGCGCTGGATGTGCCGCACGTAGACGTTCATGGTGATTTGACAGGCGCCAATGCAAGGCTCGCCATTGCCGGCCACGTGCTGGCGCAAGCCAGCCTTACCGGCACGTACACCCTGAATCCGCGCGTACAACCTGGTTGATTGCGTAGCTCTATCGCGCACCCAGTAAAGGCGTCGCGCACGGTGCGTTCGGATGCCAGCCAAACCTTAACTACTTCAAAGATGATCGCCGTGGCGTAAGTCACGGCGACCCAGAGACAAACTTCTTCGATGGGTAGGTCCGACCAGGCGCCGACGAAAATGCCCGATCATTTGGCGATGCTGGAAGTTCCACCAGTTGTAGGGGAGAGCCAGAGTAACTTCCCACAGCAGGCTGACGAGCAGCATGAAGAAAAGCGTCAGGCTGAGGGCGCGCCAGTTGATGAAGCGCCGCGCCACGGGGAAGAAACTCATCGAAGGAAAGAAGGCTACGGCGACAAGGAACGTGAAATACCCGGGAAACCCTGCCTGATCTTCGGGAAGAGCAAGGTGCTTTTTGTAATACCAAGCCGCACCGATCAGAGCGACGGCGAGAATCAACGATGTGGGATGGAATTGCAGCAGGCGGCGCACCTGTTTGGCTTCGCCTGGATAATCAAGTACGTTGTAGGCCGCCAGCCAAAACTCTCCCAGCCAGATATATAGAAGAAGAACGGCGAGAAAGCCGGTGAGATAAAAGACGTACTCTTCCACCGGAACCGGCCTGCCGAGCGCGGGAGCGTGCCAGCCCAGGGTCGCGCCCACATTGGGATATTCGAAGAACCACCGGGCAAAGAAGAAATCCAGCAGAAAGCCCAGAGGGACCAGGATAGCGAGGGTCCAGTAAAAAGCCCGCTTGGGGATGTGCAATCCTTCGCTGGGCAGGAACCAGCCGGCGATGAACACCGTGGGAACAATGAAGAGCAGAAGGCTGAAGGTATAGCCGTGCGGCGTGGAGTTCTGGTCGACAGGAATGGGCGAGGCGGGATGCTGGACGGTTTGCAGAGTGATGACGGCAGGGATGACGATCATCGCCAGCATGGCAATCACAATCCATGCGCAGACTGCGGGGCTGGGGAGTCCGTGAGAGCGGGGCCCGGGCATGTCCGGCCTCCAGTGGGTGAGCGAAAGTTAAATCCTAGACTACCTGTCGAGACCTGCCATCTGTGTTTTGAGGGTAATCGAGAGCGAGGGAAAGAGCAGTGGGAGCCGACATCCGCGATCATCAAGCCAACAGCAGGCTTAGAATGGGGCACCCCGCTGGCGCCTGCTATCATCGGGATTTTCAGAGGGGTCTATGAAGCGGTTCGGTGCAGCCTGGTCCGTCGCGATAGTTTTTGGCTGCCTTACCACTGATAGCCTGGGGCCAGACGCCGACCTCCCGAAACGCGGTGCAACCGCCTGTGGCTCCGGGCTCTGCGCGCTATCAACAATTGCAACAGCGGCTGGCCGTGGGGTGGAACACCTGGGACGTCCACAGTGTGACCACGCAGGTGCTGCTGCCCGACGGGCTGGCCATCCATGTTGGACTGAAGCACAACACCACTTTGTATCAGGATGCCTTTTTAGGTGACGCCCTCATCGGCAGATTGACCCCAGGCGCGGAGCAGGTCTTTCCCGGTCCACATTCCTGGGAGGGCAGTTACACCGACTTGCGGCTTTCCTGGAAGGGTCACGAACTACGCCTGCAGACGGCCCATGAGGGCAGCAACCTGGTCATGCTGGCGACACCGCTACCGTCCAAGCCGTTATCCCCGCTGCCGGCGACCATCGTTTTCTCCGTGAACTATCTCTGGGACCGGCCTGGCAGCGTTACGAAAGAGGCCAGCCAGATTGAGGCGCGCGGCGCCGGGCCGTTCCGTCGCGGTGTATTGCACTTGCAACCAACAAAGTGGCAACAAGATGTGAACTTACCCGTAAGCGGTCCTTACTTCTCCACCGATTTTGTTCAACCCGTCGGGATCAGCACGGGCGCCCCCCTTGGCATCGATAGGATCCAGGCGATCATCGAACACGCCAGCGAAGCCTACAAGGAATCCGTTGCGAAGAACGGGAAGACTGCGGATGTGGTGGATGCGATCCAGACCGTTCTGGGATGGGACACGATTTACGAGCCGGAAGGGCGGCGGGTTATCTCACCTGTGAGCCGGGTGTGGAGTGTTACCTGGGGCGGCTATGTCATCTTCGATTGGGATACGTTTTTCGCCGCCACGATGGCATCTATTGGCGACCGCGACCTGGCCTATGCCGATGCCATTGAAACCTTGCGCAGTGAGACGCAGCAGGGCTTCGTACCCAACTATGCCCGTTCCGGGGACTGGAAAAGTTCTGACCGCTCCGAGCCGCCCGTCGGATCCATTACTGTACTGGGCGTCTACCAACGATTTCACGATCGCTGGTTTCTCCAGGAAGCCTTCGCCCCTTTGCTGCGCTGGAATCGTTGGTGGGCCGAAAATCGCGATATCCATGGCTATCTGACGTGGGGAAGCGATGGGAAGAATGCGCCGGAAAACCTGGACGACACTTCGCGAGGAACGCGCGCGGGGGCTATCCTCGAGTCCGGACTGGACAACAGCCCCATGTACGACGATGCCGTCTACGACGCGGCCACGCACAAGCTGGAATTCGCCGACGTGGGCCTCATGAGCCTGTACATCGCCGATTGCGACGCATTGGCAACCATAGCTGATACGCTGGGCGAGGCGGCAGCGGCAAAGGAAGTTCGCGAGCCGGGCCGCCCGTTATCGTGCGCAGCTCGCGACCTTGTGGAGTAGCGATGCGGGCATCTTTCTAAATAAGGACTTACACACGGGCCAGTTCAGTACCCGCCTTTCGCCCACCAATTTTTATCCGCTGCTGGCCAAAGCAGCGACTCCACAGCAGGCTGAGGCGATGATCAGGAACCACTTGCTCAACCCTAAGGAATTCTGGGGTGAGTGGATTATCCCTTCGATTGCACGCGATGATCCGGCCTTCAAGGATCAGGAATATTGGCGCGGGCGCATCTGGGGGCCAATGAACTATCTCGTATACCTTGGGTTGCGCAATTATGACGACCCGGAGGTCTCGCGCCAGTTCGCGCAGAAATCCTACGACCTTTTTCTCCAGGAATGGAAAAAGAACGGTCACGTGCACGAGAACTATAACGCTATGACCGGCGTGGGAGACGATGTGCGCAGCAGTGACAGGTTTTATCACTGGGGCGCCCTGCTTGGATACATTCAGTATTTGCAGCAGACTCAAATCCCAACGAATGAAGACGCCGCCCATAAATTACCAAGGTAACTTTATGTAGCTCTTGCTATTCTGCAACCGCATGCTCCTCCTGGTCCGACAAGCTGTTCCGGCCGATGTCCCTGCGCTCGAGGAGCTCATACGGGCGTCCGTCCTGGGGCTGCAGACGGCAGACTACACGCCCGAGCAGCGCGAGCAGGCTCTGGAGCTGGTCTTTGGAGTGGACACGCAGCTGATTGAGGATGGGACCTACTTTGTGGCGGAAGCCAGAGTGGCCGGGGACCAGGTCGTGGCCGGTTGCGGAGGGTGGAGCAAGCGCAAGACGCTTTATGGAAGTGACCACTGCGCCGGCCGCGAGGACGCTCTTCTCGATCCCCAGCACGATGCGGCCAAGATACGTGCCTTCTTCGTCCATCCCGGCTGGGCGCGGCGCGGAGTGGGCAGCAGAATTCTGGAAGTTTGCGAGGCCGCCGCGGCAGCAGCGGGTTTCCAGCGACTGGAGATGGGGGCCACCCTTACCGGAGTACCCCTCTACCGTGCCCGCGGTTACGTCGAAGCGGAGCACCGCGAGGTTCCGCTCCGGCCGGGTGTATCTCTACCCATCGTCCACATGGTAAAGCAGCTCTAACCTCGCCTTTCTTACTCCGGCTGCCGGAAATAGGCGGGAGAAATGCGCTCGCTGCACTCTTCCCCTGGCTTTCCGTATACATTTCGTAACTGGCAGTATCTTTTCGGGAACAATTACTGCTTTTTGTATCCCTACTTTCGATTAGTGGATGCTCTCCTCGAAAGACCGTTGAAACGCGGGTATTTAAGGGGCAGCTGTCCGTTTCTGTAGAACCTCCTGGCCAGGCATCTCCGGCACAATCGCTCTGCATTCCGTGGTTTGCACAGCCAAGTGAGCCGTTCCCACTGGCTCACCAAAATATCTTTAGAAATTTCCTTGACAAGCTCATACGTGGAGGAATTAGATGACGGTCGATCTCAAAATAGGTTCGCTACAGAATCGTTTTACTTGCTTTGTTTTGGAGAGGTGTGTCAGTGAACGTAAAAAAAGTGTCGCGAATTGCCGCGTTTGTTTGCCTCCTTGCCTTCTGCGGAAGGCTCCTAGTTGCCCAGGGTGTTTTCGCCACGTTGGACGGAGTCTTGACCGACCCCACCGGCGCCGTGGTGCCCAACGCAAAGGTCACTCTTACAGACTCTATATCCGGCTCTGCCCGCGATACTGTAAGCGACGGTGCGGGGTTCTATAACTTTGTTTCGGTGCCTGTCGGCACCTACAAATTGTCGGTTTCGGCCGGTGGCTTCAAGGACTACGCTGCGTCGGGTATCTCCTTGGGTGGTGGTGAGCACAGGAGCGTCAATGTCGCATTGAGCGTCGGGACAGCCGACCAGACCGTTTCTGTAGACGCGGAGAACATCGCGCTGGCGACGACTGACTCGGGCGAGAGGTCCTTTGCACTTGACACCAAGGAACTGGAGAACTTCACCCAGGTGGGCAGCAACGCCGCGGAGTACATCAAGATTGTCCCTGGTTTCGGCATCCAGAACGGCACCAGTAACAAGTCGAACTACAACGGCGCGACCATCGGTATCAACGCTAACGGTGATTCTGGCAGCCAGAGCCCGCTCAACGCCGCCTATTCCTACAATGGTCTGCCTAACAACTCACTTGACATCGTGGCCGACGGAGCGCACGTTTCCGATCCTGGTTGCAACTGCGATACGCCGGTCAACCCCAACTCTGACTTTTTGCAGGAATTCAAAGTACTGACCTCGAACTTCGCCGCAGAAGACCAGAAGGGGCCGATCGTGATCACGTCGGTCACCAAAGCCGGCGGCACCAGCTATCACGGCAGCGCCTTTATTACCGCCCGCAACGCCTCGCTCAATGCCAACGACTGGCTGAATAACTACAGCGGTGTCAAGCAGCCACAGGATAAGTACTACTATCCTGGCGGTACCATCGGCGGCCCTATCTTCATCCCGGGAACGCGCTTCCACAAGGACAATACCAAGCTGTTTTTCTGGACTGGCTTCGAGTACTACTACCAGGTTCTGGATACCGGGTTGCTCCGCGCGACTGTACCGACTGCCAGTGAACTGGGCGGTGACTTTTCTCCCGAGTCCATAGCGGGGGAGGGATCCAAGACTGCAGCCGGTATTCCTCCCGGTCAGCTCACGAACGCCGCCATTGCCAAGTTCGGTGGCACCACGCAGTTGAGCCCTTGTACCGGCCCTGCCAACGGCACCTGCCTCGATCCCAACATGCTGGCGTTAGCCAAGCTTTATCCGGCCGCCAACGCCAATCCCAACACCACAGGCGGCTACAACTACACCCAATCGGAAATATTCAACCAGAACAATCGGCAGTGGACCATTCGCGGCGACTGGAATATCAGCGACGCGACCAAGGTTTTCGTCCGCTACAACTACCAGCGCGAAGTGCAGCAATTCCCGGTTGGCCTCTGGTGGCGGCAAACCGACCAAGTTCCTTATCCGACGCCGATCGAGGGCAAGAATAAGTCAGATTCAATTTCCGGTTCGATTACCCACGTCTTCAGTCCGACCATGACCAACGAAACCATCGTTGCGTTCACCTATGTCGGCTTCCCGAATATTTTCGCGGATCCGGGAAAGGTAAATCGCGCCAATGTGGGTTACACGTACAAAGGTCTGTTCAACAACGGTGTAGCCCAGATCCCGTCGTTTGGTGGTAATGGGAATGCCGGCGAAGCGGCGTTGGTCTTCAATCCCGGTGGGTTTGAAGATGGTGGCTCAGCGGGCTTGTTTGCCGACAAGTGGATGCCCAGCATGAGCGACACGTTGACCAAGGTGTGGGGCGATCACACGTTGAAGGGCGGTTTCTTCTACGAGTGGATACGCAACTCGCAGCCGGCAAACGGCGACACCAACGGATATTCGCAGGTAAATGTCAGCAATACTTATAGCTATGGTAATCGATATGCTGACTTGCTGACCGGCAACCTGTCCCAATATCAGGACCAGAACTTCAATCGCCTCAACGAAATCCAATACAACACGTATGAATTCTTTGTCCAGGACACCTGGAAGATGACTAAGAAGTTGACCCTTAATTATGGCGTTCGCTTCACTCACTTCCAGCCGTGGTTAGATGCTCTTGGCTTTGGCTATTCGATCTTCAACCCCTCCGCGTTCAGCCCAAGTTGCGCAGTCTCAATACTGCGGCTATGAGTGGCATGCGAAGGACTCCTCCGTTCCAGTGGGAGGGTTCCCGACCCGGGCGTTGTTCTACCAACCCCGTCTGGGCGCTGCATACGATCTCCGTGGCAATGGCGAAACAGTACTTCGGGGAGGCTGGGGCCGTTTCTTTTACCACTCCGGTCAGTTCACCAACGGCCTGGATGCTTCTGCCGGGGTTAAGAGCGTCACACTCACACCCAGTACCTGGGTTGGAGGACCAGGGTGTCCCACCAATCCTGCGGCGGGATCCTCTCTTATCGCCGGCCAATTGTCTTGTTTGAATGTGACGGCCACGCCGGCTACTCCGGCGGCTGTCGATTCGACGGATAACAACCAACCCAATACCGATAGCTACAGCGTCAACCTCGACCAGCAGACGCCGTGGCAGGGCCTGTTGGAAATCGGCTATGTGGGCAATCACAGCCGGGATCAGGCGAACACATCCGGCGGTGTAGGCAGCAGCTTCAACCTGGTCCCCTACGGCGCCATGCTTACCGCAGGTAACCCCGGGACGGCCAACTCGAATCTGTATCGCCCGTTGCAGGGCTACGGCAACGTAGTCCAAGCCACTAACAACCTGTACGTCAACTACAACGCCTTACAGGTCAGCTGGGCCCGCCACGCAGGCAGATACACCATTCAGACCAACTACACATGGCAGAAGTCCATGGGCATCGTTAACCCGACAAATGATCCGTACAGCCTCGGTGCGAACTACGGCCCCCAGGCCTCGGATCGCAGAAACTTATTTAACGCTCGCCTATTCGATTGACGAGGGAACCCTGTTCCACACGAATGCTCTGGTGGATGGGGTCGCCAACGGGTGGCAGCTCTCGGGAATTATTCAGGTGGAAAGCGGCACAAACCTGACCTATGGCGGCAACATTAGTAACCAACAGCCGAATACTCAACTACAACATGTCCCTTACCTGCGTGGCGACCGCGGCAGAGACGGCTGCCGGTATCTCGTGCCCGCAATCGACTGCGATCATCCCCGGTTCTATCACCACGGCGAATCCAAAGGGTGTCGCCATCAACAATCAGTCCATCCTGGGAACCAGTGACCAGACGTTGAATCCGCTGTACACCTGCGGCAACAGGAGGCCAGGGCAAGCCGGTTCGCATGTCTTCGTAAATTCGAACTGCTTTGCACGCTCCCACAGTACCCGGCCAGGGTGGGCCGATCATGCTTCCTGTAGCCTACGGCCCCGCGTTCTTCAATTCGGATCTGTCGATCTTCAAGAACTTCGCCATCAAGGAAAGCATGAAGCTGCAAATTCGTGCGCAGGCCTACAACTTCCTCAACCATCCGCTGTATTCGTTCCCCAGCGGCAACAACCTGACCCTGCAGTTCCAGCAGGATCCGGTCTCCCAGGTCATCACCCAGGCGAATACCAACTTCGGTGTCGCCAACCAAAAGCAGGGGCAGCGCGTTATCGAGTTTGGAGCGAAGTTTTACTTCTAACTCAAGCCGAGTATACGAAGAGCAACTGATTTAGCACTGAGGGCTTCCGCCATACCGTTATACTGATCTTACAGGGAACAGTTACTCGGTATGCGGAAGCCCTCTCTCCTTTTTGCTTTAGTCCTCGCCTCAGTCCTCTTAGCCCCGGCGCAGGCACAGATGAGCTCCTCAGCAACTGGTGCAGGACGCCATGCAGAAGCAGCAGGCGGGTGATCTTGAGGGCGCGGTTACCGAATACAGGCAATTTCTGAAGCAGCATCCCGACGCTGCGGCCATCCATTCCAACCTGGGTGCGGCGTTGGTTGGGTTGGGCCGGTTTGAAGAGGCTCTTCCGGAATACAAGATTGCCCTCAAGCAATCTCCCAAACTCGCGGGCGCCAGGCTCAATCTCGCTCTGGTGTATTACAAGATGGGCAGGATCGACGATGCAGTCACAGAGTTGGAAAAGGTCTACGTGGAAGAACCAGCAAATCACCAGGCGGTGCTGTTGCTGGCGGACTGTTATTTGCGCATGGCGCGCGAAGAGGATGTGATTCGCATCCTCGAGCCGGAGGAGCAGAAATATCCAGACGACATGGCGGTTGCTTACATGCTGGGAACGGCGTTGATACGGCAGAAGCGAGTCGAAGAGGGCGAGGTGCTGGTCGATCGGATTCTGCGCAATGGTGACTCGGCGGAAGCGCACTTGATGCTGGGCTCGGCAAAAATGAACGTTCAGGATTATGCAGGCGCCCGGGATGAGTTCGCCAAGGCGGTTGCCCTCAATCCCAATCTTCCCGAAGTGCATGTGCTGTACGCCAAGGCGTTGGTGTTGACCGGCGACTCTGACATGTCGGCAAAGGAATACAAGACGGAACTGACTGTGGATCCGTACAACTTTGACGCGAACCTGCAATTAGGCGCGACCGCCAGGCAGGAGCAAAACTATGACGAAGCCGAGAAATATTTCGAGCGCGCGCAAGAGACGCGGCCGGGAGATCCTGGCGTTCGTTATCAACTGGCGCTGGTCGCAATCGATCAAGGACGTCTCGATGACGCGCGGCAAATTCTCGAGGGTTTGGTGAAGCAGTCTCCGCAGTTCACCGAGGCGCATGTCTCTCTGTCGCTGGTTTACTATCGCCTCAAGCGGCCGGAAGACAGCAAGCGGGAACGGGAGACGGTTCTCAAGTTGACGGCGCAAGCGCAAGCCAAGCAGCCCGGCGCCAAGATCCAGTGAGCCAAGGGCAGGGCTATGCCTCAGGGGCTGAAGAGTCTGCGTGAGAACGACATTCTCCAATTTGAGTCCCGCAGGGACGGCTGAAACTTACCCAGGATGGAATCCTGGGGTATTTCTACCTTCGAAATGGACGATTCGCGATTCGGGGCAGCCAACCCAGGACCATGTCCTGGGTAACTTTCAGCCGTCCCTGCGGGACTCAGTTTGCAAGCGTAGTTTGTTAACCCTCGAGGGATTGTGGTGATGAAGTGGTACGGACTCCTGTTGTGCTTGCTGTTGCCCTTAGCCACGGCGGCGCAAACGGACTCTGTCGCTCCGGCGGCCTGCGCGCGATGTCATGTGGAGGCGCTGACTCAGCCGAATACGTACATGGCACACGCGCTCGAAACGGTGGAGAAGTGCAAGGTTCTCAACGAACATCCTCTGCTCACCACGACCGTGGGCAAGTACACCTATCGCATTGAACGCAAGGGGAACAAAAGCGAATATTCGGTCACGGACGGAACCAATACGGTGACCATGCCCATCGCGTGGGCCATGGGAGGCAGTGCTGCGCTGGGCCAGACATACATCCTGGAGAAAGACGGCGAGCTCGTATGAGAGCCGCGTGAGTTGGTTCCGGGAATTGAATGGTCTGGGGACCACGATGGGGTACGAGGGCACGACACCGGCGGACCTCACGCAGGCTGCCGGGCGATTGATTCACATGGATGAAAAGCTGCGCTGCTTCGGGTGCCATGCAACGAATGCCGTGCAGGGAAAGCAACTCACCCTGGACAAATTGACTCCAGGAGTGCAGTGCGCGCACTGTCATCAGGGAATCGACGCGCATCTGGCCGCGGTGCTGGCCGGCAACCACGACCCGGCGCCGCCCAAAGACCTGCACAAGTTGATCGGTCTCTCCGCGGAACAGACTGCCAATTTCTGCGGTCAGTGTCACCGGACCTGGGCGGAAATAGCGGCGCAACCGAACCCCGGTATTGCCAACATCCGCTTCCAGCCTTACCGGCTGACGGGGAGCAAATGCTATGACCCGGACGACGCGCGCATCGGCTGCCTGGCTTGCCACAACCCACACCACGATTTCGATAACCCGCAAAAAGTAAATTTCGACCCCAAATGCCTGGCCTGTCATGCGGGTGGAAAGCCTGGCGCCAAGGCCTGCCCGGTCGCCAAAGACAAGTGCGTGTCCTGCCATATGCCGAGGATCGAGTTGCCGGGGGCGCATTACAAATTCACCGATCATCGCATCCGGATTGTGAAGCCCAATGAACCCTTCCCGGGTTGAGTGCACGAAGCCGCGCCCGACATGCTTTGAACACCGAAGCGAAAGTCGCTAGTAGATAGGATAGGTTCAATGACTTTTTCCAGACGCGGGCTTCTGCGATTGGGCATGCTTGCCGGGGCCGCAAATGTTCTTCGCGTTTCCGCACCGGCGGCGCCAGCTTCGAGCGGGCCGCTGTTCAGCGAAGTGCCGGCGTCGGCCTCCGGCATCGCCTGGGTGCATGAAAACGCCATGTCACCGAGCCGCTTCCTGCCCGAAGCGCTGGGCCCGGGCTGCGCCTTTCTGGATTACGACAACGATGGCTGGATGGATATCTTCCTGGTGAACAGCGGCCCCAGCGACTTTTGGAAGCCGCCCAAGCCGGTGCGCAACGCCCTTTACAAGAACAACCGGGACGGAACGTTTACCGACGTCACGGAAAAGGCCGGGGTGGCCGGGAGCCTATTTCGGCATGGGCGTCGCCGTAGGGGATTACGACAACGACGGCTGGCCGGACATCTTGGTGACCGCTTACGGGAGCTGCATCCTGTACAAGAACAATCACGATGGAACCTTCAGCGACGTGACCGAGCATGCCGGCGTCGCCACGCCCGGCTTTACCACCAGCGCCGTCTGGTTCGATTACGACAACGACGGCAGGCTCGATCTCTTCATCTGCAGTTTTGTGGAATACTGCGGGCGTGCGCAAGCTGGAGTGCGGCAATAACCAGATCGGCAGAAATTATTACTGCGTCCCGCGGGTATTCAAGCCCATCGACCAGTTTTCTTTATCACAACAATGGCGACGGCACATTCACCGACGTCACCAAGGGAACAGCCATTGCTTCAGCGCTGGGCAAAGGCCTGGGCGTGGTCGCAACCGATATCAACAACGATGGCCGCATGGATCTGTTTGTGGCCAACGACACGGTGCAGAATTTTCTTTTCGTGAATCGCGGTCCGGGAGCGAATGGCCAGTGGAAGTGGGATGAGATCGCGCTTGCAGGCGGGGGTTGGTTTCAGCGACAGCGGACGGCCTCGTTCGGGCATGGGCGTGGATGCAGCCGACCTCGCACGGAGACGGATGGCAGGATCTGTTTGTCTCCAACGTAGACCACGAGATGTATTCGGTCTACATCAATAACAAAGACGAATCGTTTTCCGATGCTGCGCAGATCGAAGGCGTGGCTCGCAGCACCCGGCTGATGAGCGGCTGGGGTCTGAAGTATTTCGATTACGACAACGACGGCCTGATCGATCTGATACTGGCCAATGGCCATCCTGACGACATGATCGATTCCTACTCCATGCAGGTGCATTACAAAGAGCCGCTGCTGTTGTTCCACCAGGACGCGGATCACAAGCTGCACGATGTGAGTGCGGACGCGGGTCCGGCATTCAAAAAGGATTGGCCTGCGCGTGGATTGGCGGTGGGCGATTACGACAATGATGGAGCGGTGGACGTGATCGTTGGCGTCAACGGCGGCCCTCCCGTGCTGTTGAAAAACAACGCGGCCAAGGGTAACAACTGGCTGGGACTGAAGCTGGAAGGCGTTACCTGCAACCGGGACGCGATTGGCGCGCGCATGGTTTGGAAAGCGGGCGGCAAGAAGTACGAGCGGCTCAAGAATAATGGCGGCAGCTATCTCTCTTCGCACGATCCCCGTGAAGTGCTGGGGATTGGCAGCCGCGACGCAGATCGATGAGTTGGAGATTCACTGGCCCGCCCCGAGCAAGCAGATCGAGAAACTCACCAATCTTGCTCCCAACCGCTACATCCACATCGTGGAAGGGAAAGGGGTGGTGTGATCGCAACCTCCACCGGAGCTCTTTTCCGCATGATTGGTTTCGTAGTTTTTGCCTGCGCAGCCTCTGCTTGCCAGGCGGGCAATGGAGTGTCCACCAAGCCAGTGCGTTCGATTCCGATCTGCTCCGGCGTGTCGCTATCGGCGAGTTATCTTGCCTCCGTCGGCCCGGAGCAGGTGCCGGGTTTTCGTTTCGTACTGGTAAACCGGACCGGCCGGGAGATCAGGCTTGCCCAGCCGGTTCCGTCCAGCTCGCACTGGTATGCGCGCGCCCATGGCCGTTGGCTGTGGAGGGCATCGAATGGAGCCGGTGGAAGCCTGCTGGACGCGGGCAACGAGCATGGCCGGGTGGTGGTGTATGCTCCGCCCGCCGGGGCGAGACCAGCATCCTCACGCTGCCACCGCACCAGTCAAGGGAATGGACGAAAGCCAGCGGGAGAACCCGGTTCTCGAGTACAAGCCTGGCTGTCCGATTTGCTCTTATCCCGGGGAGCGCGAGTACCAGGTGGTCTTTGCCTATGCATATCTTGCCGGCGCGAGCCAGCCGGCGGGATTTCTCTCCTGTGGTTTGCGGTCCGCTCCCGTGCCCATGCCGCCAAAATCTTGAGCCTCGCCGTGTATTTGCAGTTCCTGAGCAACCAAGCGCTGGAGTGCGGGTTTCTACAAGTGAAGTAGATACGCAGGAGATACACCATGAAGAACCAACTTTGCCGTTTAGCGATCAGTGGTCTTTTGGCTACTGGACTCACCCTTGGCTCGGCTGCCGCTTTTGCGCAGCAGGATAATGCAACCCCCGCACCCGATGCTTCTGCCCAACAACCCGGGAATGGTCACGGACAATGGGGCAGACACCGGACTCCGGATGAACAGGTTGCGCGCATGACCAAGCGCTACAACTCTCCTCTGACCAGCAGGCTCAAATCAAGCCGATCCTTGCCAACCAGCAGCAGCAGATGCAGGCGCTGCGTCAGGACAGCTCTTTGTCCCGGGAAGACAAGATGGCCAAGATGAAGAGCATCCGCGACGACTCGAGCACCAAGATCCAGGCGCTCTTGAACGATAGTCAGAAGCAGAAGTTCGCTCAGGACCAAGCAGCGGAGACAGGAACACATGCAGGAGCACGGCGCAGCCCCAGCCGGCGGACCCGCAGCTGAGTAATGACCCAACAACGCTGTACCGGCGAGTTCCAGCCCTGGAACTCGCCGGTGATCAGCCACAGTTACTGCAGCAGATCCAGCACCGGTTTCCACTCCCTGTCCAGGGATTGCGCCACACCCTTATAGGTGAGTTGCCCGGCGTAGGTATTTACTCCTTCAGCCATCCCTGGGTCAGCCTTGATTGCGGCAGCGGCCCCGTGCTGTGCCAGGCGGAGCACGTAAGGGAAAGTAGCGTTGGTGAGAGCCAGGGTGGAGGTATTTGGAACAGCCGCAGGCATATTTGTTACGCAGTAGTGGACCACTCCATCGACCAGGAAGGAGGGGTCGCTGTGGGTGGTGGGGTGGGCAGTTTCGATGCAGCCGCCCTGGTCGATGGCTACGTCGACGACGACTGCTCCTTTTTTCATTCTGGAGACCATTTGCCGGGTAACGATCTTGGGCGCCGAGGCGCCCGGGATGAGCACGCCGCCGATGACCAGGTCAGCGCCCTGCACGGCGCGGGCGACGTTATAGGAGTTTGAGGCCAGGGTGTAGACGCGGCCGTTGAAGATATCGTCGAGTTCACGCAGCCGGTTGAGATTCAGGTCAACAATGGTTACGTTTGCGCCCATCCCCAACGCGATCTTGGCGGCGTTGGTGCCCACGATGCCGCCTCCCAGGATGCATACAGCCGCCGGCGGTACTCCGGGGACTCCACCCAGCAGTACGCCGCGGCCGCCTTTTTCTTTTTCCAGGTAGGTTGCGCCTACTTGCACCGACATTCTTCCTGCGACTTCGGACATGGGGGTGAGCAGGGGGAGAGTGCCGGCGCGGTCGCGGATGGTTTCGTAGGCGATGCCGGTTACTTTGCTGGCCAGCAGACGGTCGGTCAGCGCGGGTAGCGGCGCCAGGTGCAGGTAGGTGAATAGCACCAGGCCTTCGCGAAAGAATTGATATTCCCTTTCGACGGGTTCTTTGACTTTGACGATCATGTCGGCGTGTCCCCAGACGTTGTAGGCGGAGCCAACGATCTCGGCGCCTGCGGACTGGTATTCGTCGTCAGAGAAGGCGGAGAGGTCACCGGCATGGGTTTCCACCAGGACGGTGTGGCTCGCATCGACCAGCGCTTTTACGCCGGCAGGGGTAATGCCAACCCGGGATTCGTGGTCTTTTACTTCTTTGGGAACGCCGATGATCATCTAGATTTGCCTCGCAAGGGAATGCTAGCAAATGCGAGGGGGCGGGGGGGCGATCCGAAGGTAGCCGTGCAAGCCTTTGCCACCTGTCCTTGCTCAAGCGGACCGCCTTACAGTTTGTCATCCGGCCTGTAACGGCGTGCCGTGGGAACTGCTGGCTTGAGGGACCCTTGCAAGCTTTGCCATCCCATTCGAATGGCCTTCTTCAAGGTAACCTGCCTAAACTTTGTCATCCCGACTGGAGCGTAGCGGAGGGGAGGGACCTGCAGTTTCTACCCTCCACGCTTCGCTTAAATCGGTCCAAGACGGGTTGGTCTCTTCAAGGAGGTCTATCCTTTTGGCCCGTGTCCAGCGCTTGATTTCCTTCTCTCTATCGATAGCGTTGTGAACATAGCGATAATGCTCAAACCACACAAGGCGATGGCACTTGTAGTCTGCAGAGAAGCCAGGAATGACGCCCGCTCGATGTTCCTCTGTTCTGCGCGCAACACTGTTGGTCATGCCGCAGTAAAGCACTCGGGTTCGGCTGGCAACGATATAGACGTAATAGTGGTGGTCGCGTTTGCTCATCGTTGACTTC
This sequence comes from uncultured Acidobacteriaceae bacterium, assembly GCA_963721125.1. Taxonomy (GTDB): domain Bacteria; phylum Acidobacteriota; class Terriglobia; order Terriglobales; family Acidobacteriaceae; genus PALSA-350. The sequence goes on from CAVRHZ010000005.1 coordinate 81,196, forward strand.
GTTGCGGCCGAGAGGGAACAGCAGGTCCCTCGGCTGCGCTTCGGGATGACAAAGTTTAAATGGTTGGTTGCCCTTGGCGTTGGTTATTCGGATGGAGAGTTCTGACAGTGGTTGCAGCCGAGAGGGAACTGCAGGTCCCTCGGCTACGCTTCGGGATGACAAAGTTTAAATGGTTGGCGAACCTTGGCGTTGATTATTCGGATGGAGGGTTCTGACAGTGGTTGCGGCCGAGAGGGAACTGCAGGTCCCTCGGCTACGCTTCGGGATGACAAGGTTTAGATGGGTTTCGGACCTTGGCATTGGCGAGGTGGATGGAAAGATCTGCAACCCATCCGTCACTCCCCGGTATCGATCTGCGCGCGTTGCAGACGGTCGGAATAATCTATGTAGACCGCTTTCCAGGAAGTGTAAAAATCCAGCGCGCCGGTGCCGCCTTCGCGATGCCCGTTGCCTGTCTGCTTGACACCTCCGAAGGGCAGATGCACTTCAGCCCCAATGGTCGGCGCGTTGATGTAAGTGATGCCGGCTTCCAGGTCACGCACCGCCTTCAATGCCAGGTTTACATTGCGTGAATAGAGCGCCGTGGAAATCCATATTGAATGCCATTCGCAATGGTTATCGCCTGGTCGAAACTGTCGCACTCCAGGAGGCTCACGACCGGGCCAAAGACCTCCTCCCGGGCGATGCGCATCTCCGCACCGACTCCCCCGAAAACCGTGGGGGCAAAGAAATATCCTTTGCTCAACCCATCGCCCCCCAGGCGCTGTCCACCTGTCAAAAGCCCGGCGCCCTCCTTCTGCGCTATCGCGGTGTAACGCTCAGAGGTCTCTACCTGCTGCTGGTTGATCTGCGGGCCCATCTCCACTTGCGCGTCCAGGCCGTCACCCACCCTGAGCGCCCGCGCGCGCTCTACCAGCCTGCGGGTGAACTCACCTGCAATGCTCTTGTGAACAATAATGCGGCTGGTCGCCGTGCAACGTTGTCCGGTGGTGCCGAAAGCGCCCCAAACTGCTCCATCCAACGCCAGATCGAGATTGGCGTCTTCGAGCACAATCATGGCGTTCTTACCTCCCATCTCCAACGAGCAGGGCTTGAATAGGCCCGCAGCCGTCTGGCCGACAACCCGGCCCACCTCGCTCGAGCCGGTGAAGGAGATGGCGTTTACCTCAGGATGCGTAACCAAGGGCGCACCGGCATCCGGACCAAAGCCGGTTACGATATTGACCACGCCATCCGGCAGTCCGGCCTCCAGCAACAACTCCACCAGGTTGATCGTCGACAGCGGAGTGTCCTCCGCCGGCTTGATCACGCAGGTGTTGCCGCAAACCAGGGCAGGGAAGAGCTTCCATGAGGGAATTGCCATGGGGAAGTTCCAGGGCGTAATCATGCCGCAGACCCCTACCGGCATGCGCACAGACATGGCAAACTTGTCCCGCAATTCCGACGGCGTAGTCTGGCCGAAGAGCCTGCGCCCTTCCCCTGCCATATAAAATGCAGTGTCCGCCGCCTCTTGTACATCGCCTCGTGTCTCGCTGAGAACCTTGCCCATCTCCCGCGTCATATCGCGCGCCAGCTTTTCTTTGTGGCGCAATAGCAACTCACCGGTGCGGTAGAGAATCTCTCCCCGCTTGGGAGCCGGAACCAGCCGCCAGTGGTGATAGGCCGCCCGGGCCGCCTTTACCGCCCGGTCCACGTCGGCTTCGCCAGACGCCTGAAATTCTCCTACGACGTCGTCGGTATTGGCGGGATTGTGATTGAGGAAAGTCTTGCCGCTTTCCGCGCTCAGCCACTGGCCGCCGATCAGGTTTTTGTAGCTCTTCATCGTCATCGCTCCTATCCCTTCTTTGAACTTCCGAGCATAACTCACCGCGTCCAAAACGGGGCGTATGCCCTAAAAGTGGTGGTAAAGACTCAAAAGAGTAGCGGTGCAACAATGCAACCGTGGCCGTACAATGAAATCCGGTCGTCAGGAAAAGTCCGGCATTCATGTCATCAAACGGTTTCCATTCGCGTTCTTCGCGGACGCACGGTGTGCGTTCGTTGTTCAGCGTCTTCTCGAGTGATCTGGCAATTGATTTAGGAACCGCGAACACCCTGGTGTATGCGCGCGGTAAGGGCATCGTCGTCAATGAGCCCTCCATCGTCGCCATTAACAAGAATACCGGGGAGGTGGAGGCGGTTGGCAAAGAGGCCAAGGAGATGCTTGGCCGCACTCCGGGAAACATCGTCGCCATCAAGCCGATGAAAGACGGCGTTATTGCCGACTTCAAAATTACCGAAAAGATGTTGAACTACTTTATTCAGAAGGCGCACAACCGCAAGATGCTGGTACACCCGCGGATCGTCATTGGCGTGCCTTCTGAGATCACTCAGGTGGAGAAGCGGGCGGTGGAAGACTCCGCCTATCGCGCCAAGGCCAGCGAGGTGTTCCTGGTCGAACAGGCGATGGTAGCGGCCATCGGCGCAGGCTTGCCGATTACCGAACCCAGCGGCAACATGGTGGTGGATATCGGCGGCGGCACCACGGATATCGCCGTCATCTCGCTCTCCGGCATCGTCTATTCCCGTTCCGTCCGCATGGCCGGCAACCAGATGGACGAAGCCATCATGAATTACCTCAAGCGTAAGTACAACCTGCTCATCGGTGAGCGCACGGCCGAGCAGATCAAAATCGACATCGGGTCAGCTTATCCGCTGGACAAGCCGCTGACCATGGAGATCAAAGGGCGCAACCTGATCGAAGGCGTGCCCAAGACCATCACCATCGATGACAGCGAGATCCGTGAAGCACTTACGGAATGCATTTCGACCATTCTCAATGCTATCCGCGTGGCCCTGGAGCGTACCCCGCCAGAGCTCAGCGCTGATATCAGTGACCGCGGCATCGTGCTCACCGGGGGCGGTGCGCTGATCAAGAACCTTGACAAGCGTATCCGCGAAGAAACCGGTCTGCCGGTTTCTATCGCCGATGATCCCCTGGCCAGCGTGGTGCTGGGCACCGGCAAGATGCTCAGTGACTTCCGCTTGCTGCGCAAAATCAAGATCGACTGAAGCATTTCACGCATATCGCTGAACTCACCGGGCAACGTAGAAGTGAATATGCTTCCTCAGGCAGCGAGTCGACTTATCAACCGAGAAGGGGACGGATGGCCCATTCGTCCGCGAACGCAGCCATGGATTTGCTTTGAGCCGGTATAAGAACATCCTGTTCCTGGTGGCGGTTCTGGTGGCCCAGATCATTGGGTTAGCCGTGCAGGTGCGCCGGCCGAACCCCAATGGCGGGGATGCGCCGGCGGTGCGGTTGATACGCTATTGGGCCATCGGCCTCATGTCGCCCCCGGAAAAGGTTCTGCATGGTAGCGGAAGCGGCCTGCGAGGCCTGTGGTCGAACTATCTCGACCTTCGCCACGTCCGGCAGCAGAATCAAGAGCTGACAGAACGGGTGAGTCGCCTCCAGTTGGAGCAGGCAACGCTGCTCGAGGATGCGCGCCAAGGGCAACGGCTGCAGTCGCTGCTGGCCTTCAAAGAGCACTATATCTACACCACCGTGCCGGCCCAGGTTATCGGGACGTCGGGGACGGACCAGTCACGCATCCTGTACATCGATAAGGGCGCCAAAGACGGTCTCAAGCCGGATATGGCAGTTATTACCCCTGACGGCATCGTGGGCAAGTTGAAGGATGTGTTTGGCGGCACCTCGCAGGTGCTGGTGATCTCCGATCAGACCAGCGGAGCCGGGGTGCTGCTGGAGCAGACCAGGTTGCGCGGGGTTCTGCGGGGGAATGCCCTGGGCCAGCCGCAGATCATTAACATGCTTCCCGATGAGCGGGTTAAGCCGGGCGAGCGGGTGGTAACCAGCGGTGGGGACCAGATCTATCCCCGGGGGCTGCCGGTGGGGGTGGTCGACCAGGTGGTCCCGGATACTTCCAATCCGCCTTACATGGACATCCTTATCAAGCCGGCCGCCAATTTAGGGCATCTGGAAGAGTTGCTGGTGATCACCCAGGCGGGCGATCAAATGCCGGAGAAAGAGAAACAGGATCTGGCGCAGAGTGCTGCCGCAGGAGCCATGGCCGCGACCCAACAGCGGGCGTCGGATATCCTCGCCGAGCGGCTGCCTGGCCTGAATGACCCGAGTGCGCTGGCCGATACGCCCGGCCAGCCAAACAACGCCGCCGCTGGGACTGCCGCGGCTGCTGCGGCGGCTCTGCCGTTGCTCCGAGGCTGCATCCGCCGCCGGCCTTGCATGCGGATCATTACAGCCCCGATGCGACGGCTCCGGCCAGTGCATTGACCCCAGGGCAGGCCATTGTTGACCCCAAATACGCGCCGCCGCCGCCGCCCCGTCTGCCAAAGCGGAGAGTAAGAAGCCGGAACCGGCCGATGATGCTACGGGGCAGGCGAGAGGAAGTGAAGCCTGCGGTGCATCATGCTGCCACCGCCTCTGCAGCCCCTGGCGGGGAGGCTGCGCCGGGTACGACTCATCCGGCAGCGGCCAAGCCAAAGACGCCGAAGGTACCGCCAGCGGAGCAGCCGGCTGCGCTCGGCGTGAACCTGGTGCCGAGCCTCCGGCAGCTTCAGGGAGTGGGAGTCCTCCCCAATGAGCTGGTTCGGGATGAGCGGTTTTGGGTATCTAGAGTGGTTTGCGGGTAGGAGAAAGACTTTCATGGCAATGTCGGCATCACTAGCGCGTCGTGAACTGGATGTTCAGCGCTATCCCTTAATCGTGGTGGTGCTGGTTCCGTTGCTGGCGATTTTCTTGCAGGCCCTGATCCCCCGCTTTATCCCCAAGTTCGACATTCTCGATCTGCCCTTGCTGGTGACGATCTATTTCTCCGTCGGCTGGCGTAATCCAATAGCCGGCACGGTTACCGGAGCGGTGATCGGGCTTATTCAGGATGCGCTGACCAGCCGCCCCCTGGGAATTAACGGGATCTCGCAATGCGTGGTGGGATTCTTTGCCGCCTCGCTGGGGGTCAAGATCGACGTCGAGAATCCGGGCACCCGCCTGCTGATCAACTTCGCCTTCACCTTGTTGAACATCGGGATCTATCTGTTCATCATGCATCGCATGCTGGCGTTCAATGTCAATACGAACTGGCTGCATGAGGTAATCAAGGCAGTGATCAATTCCATTGTGGGCGTGTTTTTCTTCGATATTCTGGATCGTATAAGGCCACGGGATTAAAGAGGCTTCTTGAGAAGGATGGAAATGGCGCCCTCGGCGGCTAAAGCCGGAGCTTTTCGCAACCATTTACGTACGGGCTGAAGCCCGTACCCTTCAAAAAAAGCAGCGAATCGGGGTCGAGAGCGTCACAGTAACAGTACGCGGGCCATAGACATGGACAATTACTCATCGGTTAACCGGGAAGAACGACTGCCAGCGTTCAAGCTCACGATCGTGCAATACGTGATCGTGGCCATTCTGCTGGTGCTGCTCTCGGGACTGTGGCGGCTGCAAGTCATCGGAGCGCAAAACTACCGCACCCTGGCGGAGCAGAACCGTATTCGCAAGGTGCCCATCCTCGCTCCCCGGGGCAAGCTGTTCGATCGCGAAGGACGCCTGCTGGTGGATAACTATCCCTCTGTCTCCTGCTTTCTCATCCGCGAGCCGGGCCGCGACTTGCGGGCGGATTTTCCCCTGATCTCGCGTGGCCTGCATATGACGCCGGACCAGCTGGAAGCCACGCTGAAGCACTACGCGCTGGCGCCCAAGTACGAGCCGATCCCGCTCAAACAGGACATCACTCCGGACGAGGTGGAGTTCATCGAGGCTCATCGCGACGAGCTGCCGGAACTGGAAACGATTGACGAACAGCGCCGGCTCTATCCCCGCAACGGCTTTGCCGCCAACCTGATCGGCTATGTCGGCGAGGTAAGCGACGACATGCTGAACGACCCGCGCTACGCCTACTACGAGCCGGGCGACGTGGTCGGCAAATCGGGCGTGGAGCAATAGCTACGATCACTGCTGCGGGGCCAGGACGGCTCGCAGGACATTATCGTGGATAGCCACGGCAGGGAAGTGGGTATCCTGGGCCGGGAACCGGCGGTTCCGGGCCAGGGCCTCAAGCTGACCATCGATCTGGATATCCAGACGCGCGGCGGAAGCGGCCATGGGCGATCGCAACGGAGCGATTATCGCCATCAACCCACATACCGGCGCGGTGCTGGCGCTGGTCTCACGGCCCGCCTTCGACCCCAATGATTTTTCGGTGCGCGTCTCCCGGGACGAATGGAACAAACTCATCACCGATCCTCGCCATCCTCTGCTGGATAAAGCGATTCAGGCCCAGCTGGCGCCGGGATCCACATTCAAAATCATCATGTCGCTGGCCGGCCTGGAAGACAATGTGGCGCAGGATATGAAGGTGAACTGCACCGGCGGCGCCACGTTCTACGGCCGCTTCTTTGCCTGCGATAAGCGTCACGGCCCGGTCGACATTCTGCACGCTATCCCGCAATTCTTGCGATACCTACTACTACACGCTGGCGGAACGGCTGGGCATTGAGAAGATTGCCTATTGGGCCCACAAAGTAGGCATAGGGCAGAAGACGGGCATCGATCTACCCGGGGAAGTCAGCGGCACCATGCCCTCGGAAGAATGGAAGCTGAAGACCTTCCACGAGAAATGGTATGCGGGCGAGGTGATCTCCGTAGGCATCGGGCAGGGAGCGGTTGCCATCAGCCCCGTCCAGTTGGTGCGGGCGATTGCCGGAATTGCTTCCGGCGGCGTTTTCAAGCGTCCGCACGTAGTCGAGCCTGATCAGTTGCCCGCCGAATTTCGCCAGGCGCTCTATGACTCGTATCCGGGCAGCGGCGACGCGACGATACCGATCAGTCCCGCAATATGGGAGACCATCACCGACGGCATGGCGCTCACCGACCAACAGGCGGTACGGCGGCGGCTTCTCATTTGGACAATATCGACTTTGCGGGCAAGACAGGCACGGCGCAGGTGGTGAACCACAGCGCCGGAATGAAGAGTCTTGGCACCGGGGCGGAGCGCGCCAACGCCTGGTTTGTCGGAATTTCGCCGCGGCGCAATCCGGATATCGCCGTGGTGGTCCTGGTGGAGCATGGGGGCTGGGGAGCGGCGTCCGCACCTCTGGCGGCGCGGGTCATCGAAGCCTTCGTGGATAAGCAGCGCCGGCTGGACAACAACCTGCAGGAAGCCACGGTGCCGGCAAAGAAGGTCGAGGTAGGGGCGGTGTGGTCGGAACAGCCGGAGCAGGTGGCCGGCGGCGCGGGGAGCGCAAAGCCAACCGTGGTGGCGGCGAAGGACGCTGCCCCCGCGATGCACGGCGGCCACTTCACGGTGCCGGCGCAATGAGCTTCCAAGGGTTGAAGGGGACGGGCTTTAGCCCGTCCGTTGAAGGAGCAAATAGTCGAGGCTTTAGCCTCTGAGGGAAAATCGCTGTTAACGAGGGGATCCCTCAGCGGCTAAAGCCGTCCAGTTTGGCGGGTTTTACGGCGGGGCTGAAGCCCCGCCCCTTCAAAGAGCTGAGGCTCGGCACCTTCAAGGAGCTGAAGCCCCGCCCCTTCAGAGAGCTGAGGCTCGGCACCTTCAAGGGGCTGAAGCCCTGGAGCTTATTAAAGGGGCTGAAGGCCGACGCCTTCAAGGATAAGAAACGACACGGAGAACGATGCGGCGATTTATCTCATTTCGTGATTTCGACTGGTTGCTCCTGGCCATGGTGCTGCTGCTGTCGGTTATCAGCATCCTGGAGATCTATAGCGCCACCTTGCATACCAAGTTTGTGGGCTTTGAAACCAAGCAGATCTTCTGGCTCATCGGCGGGCTGGCCGCGATGTTTCTCTTCTCGCTGATCAACTACCACCGGCTGCTGGAGGCGGTTCACTGGGTTTATGGCTTCTGCCTGGTCTCGCTCGTAGGGGTGCTTCTCTTTGGCACCAAGGTTCTGGGTGGGCGGCGCTGGATCAAGCTTCCTGGCGGCATTCACTTTCAGCCGTCGGAATGGGTCAAGGTGGTGCTGATTGTCGCCATGGCGCGATACTTCGCCGGCCTCGCCGGCAGGGATCTGACCTGGAGCGACATCTTCAAGGCTTTCCTGATGGTCGGGCTGCCGATGCTGCTGGTGCTGAAGCAACCCGACCTGGGAACCTCGCTCACCTACGTCCCCGTGCTTATCATCGGGCTCTTTCTGGGCGGCCTGGAGTGGAAGAAGGGGGTCATCCTGGTGGTCGCCGGCCTGGTCCTGGTGGTACCGGTTTGGGCCAAGGTGCTCAAGCCTTACCAGAAGCAGCGGCTCACCAGCTTCCTGAACCCGGACACCGATCCCAGAGGCAGCGGCTACCAGGTGAAACAGTCGCTGATCGCCGTGGGTGACGGAGGCGTATGGGGCCGGGGAGCCACCAAGGGTACCCAAACCCAGGGCGACTTCCTGCCTATTCCCTATACGGACTTCATCTTTGCCGCGTTTTGCGAGGAACATGGCTTCGTCGGCGCCGTGTTTGTACTCCTGATATACTTCCTCATATTGACGCGTTTGATTCAAAATGCTCAGACAGCCGCGGATGTATCCGGTACGTTCCTGATCATGGGCGTAGTCGCTGTACTCATCTTTCAGATTGCAGTTAACGTCGGAATGGTCATCGGGCTGATGCCGGTCACGGGAATTCCTCTACCGTTAATGAGTTATGGGGGATCCTCGGTATTATTCACTTTCCTGGCTCTGGGTATGGCGATGAACGTTCGCATGAGCCGCTTTGTGAATTAGAGCAGGGTTCCCGGCCTGCAGTCGGGCCGCACCATAAGCGGCGTCAGTAACCTAAGTTTTTAGCAGTTTATATACGTCGGCCAGGTGAATCACCGGGCCGGGCAGGATCAGGAATGAACACGCAGAGAAGGGTAACGGCCCCGCCTGAGTACAAGGTTGAAGTGGTCACCGACTCTTTGCGTTTAGAGAGCCTTGGAACGCCAGCCAGCACAGGGACCGGTCCCGGTCGTTACCGTGCTGTGCCGGCATCCCCGCACAAAGAATTTCGCTGGATTCCACCCCATGGATCACGCGCCTTTGCCCAAGGCTTGCTCGCTGACCTAATCCTTCCCGGTATCCCGCGAGAGGGATAGCAGCTTACCCTCCGATTCTGCCGCGCCGGCCGTCCGCCAGGTGAGACCTGCGGACAGGAGAGGCAGCATGTCAAAAGAAATATGTATTTCCAGCACGCCCCATGAGACGCGTCTGGCCATCCTTGAGGACGACCAACTTACAGAGGTCTATTACGAGCGCGAGAATGAATACACCCTCGCCGGCTCGATTTACAAAGGTCGCGTTACCCGCGTGCTTCCCGGTATGCAGTCGGCATTCGTCGACCTGGGCCTGGAGCGCGACGCTTTTCTTTACGTCACCGATTTCATGGAGGAGCAGGAAGACTCCTCCGACTTTGAGCGGATTCCAGCGAATGGCCGGCCCGAGGAGGGACAGGCTCGAGAACCGCAGGCCAGGGAGAACCGCGAACCGCGGCAGCCTCGTGCCGCATCCGGCGCAGAAGAAGAAGCCCCACGGCGCAACGGGGTTCCACCAGGATCGGGAGGGGTAGCATCCGGCCAGGGGCCCGGCGGGCGAGTTTGAGGATGGAACCCGGCGCTGGCGGGGGCGCCGTGGCCGCCGCAAAGGCTTTCGCCCACCGCAAGGCGGGCAACAGGCAGCCCAGGAACAAACGGCTCCTACCCGCACGGACGGATCATCCCGCGACGTGGCCTCCAGAGACGTCCAGGCTGTCGAGCCCACCGCACCAGTGGAAACCGGCGCGCGGCCGGCAGTCGCTTTCTCTCTTCCCGGGGAGTCGCTTTCCAAGTACGGCGGCCAGAGTGCTGCCCCGGCGGCCACTTTGCCGGGCGAAAGCCGCGCGCCGCAGCAGCAGCGAGCCAATGTCGTCATGGCCAAGCCCTCGACGCTGATCGAGACCCCGCTGGCGTGGGACGGCGCCGGTCCGCTTCCCGGTGAGTCCATTTCCCGCTATCGGGGCGCCACTGAAGCGCCTGCCGCGGTTCACGACGAGCCATTGACCTCCGCCAGCGTGGAGGAAGAGACGGCCTATGACGAGGAAATTGCCGTCTCCACCGAGAATTTGGAGCCGCATGCCATTGTGGCCGGGGGTGAAGAAGCTCCGGCGCTGCATGAGCCGGAAGTGCAGGAAACAGTTTGGGTGTCTGAAGAAGTGGCGCCTGAAGCCGTAGTGATTGGCGAAACACAGGAAGAAGTCCAGAGCGTTCTTGCCGACGAGCCGTTGGCGGCGGCGGTGGAGTTTGAGCCTGAGGAGGCTTCCGCCTCGTATCGGATTGACCCTTCTGCGCCCAGCGAATTTCGTTTTGCCTCCTCATCCTCCAGCTTGGTCGAGGAAGAGGAGGTTGCTCCTGAACAGGAAGCCTTCCAGCACATTGAAGACACGCTTCCAGATGCCGGTGGCGAGGAGCCTGTAGCGTTGGCTGCGCCCACCGCCGGCCTGGCGGAACTGGAAACGGACTTCGATGAGGAAGAGGACGACGAGGACCTGGACGGTGAAGCTCCGGCAACCGGCCTGGTGGAAGAAGAAGAGGTTGCGGAGGAAGAGGAGTACGACTTTACGCCTCTTTTTGTCGAGAGCGAAGACCACGACCTGCAGGAACTGGAAGAGGAGACACTCGACCAGGAAGTTGCGGCCGGCGGTGAGATCGGCGAAATGGTGCGCGATTCCCACCTTGAGCAGCGCATTGATGGCGAGGCTTCCGGCCTCACGGTAGAGGAAGAAGAAGCGGAAGAAGATGAGATGGAGGCCGCTGACGGGGTCGAGGAGACAGAATCGGAAGAAGGGCAGGTAGCTGCAGTGGCCGGGCAGCCGGCTCGGCGTCCGCGTGACGATCAGCGCCGTGGAGGACGGGGACAGCGTAACGATGGCCGCCGCCGCCACAATGGCCGCCGGCAAAACACCCAAACCAGCGACCTGCCGATCATCAGTGAGCTGTTGAAGCAGGGGCAGGAAATCCTGGTGCAGATCGCCAAGGAGCCGATTGCGAAAAAGGGTGCGCGCATCACCAGCCACATTGCGCTTCCCGGCCGCTTCCTGGTCTTCATGCCGACGGTCAATCATGTCGGCGTCTCGCGCAAAATCTCCTCCGATGAGGAGCGTCTGCGTCTCAAGCGCATCCTGATCAGCGAGAAGGGAACTGTTAGCGGCGGCTTTATCGTGCGCACCGCGGCGGACGGGGCCAGCGAAGAGGATCTGCGCGCAGATATTCGCTTCCTGATCAGCCTGTGGACGGAGATCAAGCAGCGCTCCGATACGGCCAAGGCGCCGGCGCTCATCTATCACGATCTGAACCTGGTGGAGCGCATCCTGCGCGACCAGGTGAGTGACAACTTCTCCACCATTTGGGTCGATACGGAGGCGGAGTACGAGCGCATTGTTCGCTTCCTGAACCGTTTTCAGCCCTCGTTGGTACGCCGGGTCAAGTTGTACACCAAGGAAACGCCGCTCTTTGAGCAGTTCGGCATTCAGGATGAAATCACCAAGGCGCTCAAGTCCAAGGTCTGGCTCAAGTCCGGCGGCTCCATCGTGATCAATCAGACGGAGGCGCTGGTGGCCATCGACATCAACACCGGCAAGTATGTCGGCAAGACGGCGCGTTTGGAGGACACGATCCTCAAGACCAATCTCGATGCCATCCCCGAGATCGTGCGCCAGATTCGTCTGCGCGATCTGGGCGGAATCATCGTGATCGACTTCATCGACATGGATGAGCGCAAGAACCGCAACAAGGTGATGCAGGCCCTGGAGGACGAGCTGAAATCCGACCGGGCTCCCTCTAAAGTGTTGCAGTTCAATGACTTCGGCCTGGTTGCCATTACCCGCAAGCGGGTGAAGCAGTCGCTGGAGCGCACCCTGAGCATCCAGTGCTCGATCTGCGCCGGTACCGGGATGGTCAAGAGTCCGACCACGGTATGCAACGAGATCTACATCGAGATGCGCAAGATGCAGAACCATCTGGAGCGTCAGGACGTGCTGCTGCGCGTCCATCCGGAAGTGGTCAAGACGCTGAAGCTGGGCAATGCCCGGTGGCTCAAGGAGCTGGAGGAGATGAGCGGCAAGACGATCATCGTCAAGAGCGATCCCACGCTGCATCCGGAGCAGTTCGACATCCACTAAGAGGAGTTGAGGCCCAGCCGCCGTAAATGACGGCAGGGCCTCAACATCTTTACCGTGCTGCGGTATTCAAAATGCCAACCTTCGGCGAGTCAAAAGCGTCACATAAGGGTTAAGAGCTGAGAGATCCTTTTGGGGACCTCCCAAAATTCCACTACCCATGGGTGATTACAAGATGTTGCGTTCCTTACCCCGGTTCCCGGGCCGATCTGCACTGATCTTTGCGGCCCTTTCCTCCTGTCTCCTGGCTCCGTCCGGCTTCGCGCAATACAGTTCAAGCGCGCAAAATCATGTGGACTTCGATGCCCTGGTGCAGGATCAGTATCCCAATCAGGGCGGATATAACAGGCAAGGCTACAACACTCACCATAACGATTCGCTTATCGACCATCTGGCGATTGAGGCTGGCGGGGGATTCAATGTGCCGGTCGGCAATACTACGACATGGCAGAACGTTGGCTGGAGCATCAACCTGGGTGGCGGTTGGAACTTTACCGACAGGATCGGGTTGCTGGCCGAATACGGCTTCAACCATGCCAATATCCCTCAGAACACGCTGACCAACGTAGGCGAGCCCAATGGCAATGTTCACGTGTGGTCGTTAACCCTGGACCCCATCTTCTACTACAAGACGAGCGGTCACATTGGTGGTTACGTGACTGGGGGCGGCGGTTTCTATCGCAAGCTGACGACCTTTACCGAGCCGGTTTATGTGGGTGACTACTGCGACTACTTTTACGGCTGCTATCCGCAGTACGAAAACGTTACCCTCAGCCATTTCTCCAGCAACCAGGGCGGCGTAAACATCGGCACCGGGATCACCTACAAAGCCAATGCGGACGGCAAGGCAAAGTTCTACGGAGAGGTGCGTTACATCTGGGTCGACGCGCCGGCCACTTCGGCAAATGCGGTGGGAACGGGCACAGTCGGTATGATCCCCATAACTTTCGGCTTCCGTTGGTAGATGCGTGAAGCGCTCTTCAAAAGGCACGGCTGTTTAGCTCCTGAAGGCGATGCTTTCTTCCGAAAGCTAATCTCTTTCTATGTAAGAACCGCCCGGTTCAGAATCAGTCCCGCAGGGACGGCTGAGAATTCCCCAGGACGCAGTCCTGGGTGCCCTCATTTTTGCGAAAACGTTGAAAGCCCAGGACTCGCGTCCTGGGTCATATTCAGCCGTCCCTTCGGGACTGAACGCAGTTGCAATGGCCTACCCAGCACTGGCGTGCCGGGCTACTGTCAGCCGTCCCTGCGGGACTGATTGGTTTCAGGCAGAAGTTTTCAGCAGCTTAGATACCCGACGGGAAAGGGCTTGGGCGAGGCTTCATCCGTATCGGCTCCCATGCGAAAGCGTTCAAATCTGCCTTCCAGCAACGACATGAGACTGGTGTACAGATAACCCAGCACAAAGAGCAGCAGGAACGGCACAGTGAAATAGTTCTCATTCACGATTGCATACCAGATGGTCAACGCAAAATAACTGCCGATCAAGAGCTCAATCCAGGGCACGATGCCAAGTCTCTTGCGGTACTTGCTGGCCTGAGGAACCTGGCCACGCTTCTCGATACGATATTTAGGGGTGCGTTTGAAGGCGGTCTTGATTCCGAAAATCGCCTCCAGTACCGCCTTGGTGTTGGTGATCGTCAGGCCTATGCCCAGAGCCATCAGGAACGGAAGATATAGGAAGGTCTTGTACCATCGGCCGGGAAACAGCTCTCTTTGGGAAACTAGGTAGAACGAAGAAATGGAAAGCGTGGACGCCATGAACAGCGGTACGTCAATCAGCAACATCTGAAACCAGCCCTGATAGAAACGGATGATCATGGCCGGCATCAACAGCGTGGAAAGCACCACCATCAGCGGATAGCTGAGATTCGCCGTCAGGTGGTAAAACGCTTCCAGCTTGACGTGGAACGGCGCATCGCTACGGAACATCATGGGCAATATCTTTTTCGAGGTCTGTATCAGGCCCTTGGCCCAGCGCGCCTGCTGCGTCTTGAAGGCGGTCATTTCTACCGGCAGTTCGGCCGGGCACTCAACATCCTGCAGATAACGAAACTTCCAGCCCTTCATCTGCGCGCGATAGCTCAGGTCGGTGTCTTCGGTCAGGGTATCGTGCTGCCAGCCTCCCGATCCGTCAATTGCAACCCTGCGCCACATCCCGGCAGTCCCGTTGAAATTGAAAAAGGCGTTGGTGCGCGATCGGCCGCCGTGCTCGAGAATAAAGTGGCCATCGAGCAGGATCGCTTCCACCTGGGTAAGGAAGCTGTAGTCACGGTTGAGATGCGTCCAGCGCGTCTGCACCATACCGATCCTGGCATCGGCAAAGTGGTGGACGACCTGCATGAGCCATTCTCTGGGAGGCACGAAATCGGCGTCGAAAATGGCGACGAACTCGCCCGTCGCCACACGCAAGCCCTCGTCCAGAGCCCCTGCCTTGAAGCCGTGGCGATCGGCGCGGTGAATATAGGTGATCTTGTGTCCGAGGGATTGATAAAGCTCCACGGCCGCCTGGGCAACTTCTACTGTGGCGTCGGTTGAGTCGTCCAAAACCTGAATCTCCAGCTTGTCGGCGGGATAGTCCAGGTTGCAGCAGGCCTGAATCAACCGGTCAACTACGAATTGCTCGTTAAAAATAGGGAGCTGCACCGTGATGGTGGGAAGTTCGGCAAAGAGCGATTCCGGCTCGCGCGCAGCATTCTTGCGGTACTTATAGTAGCGATAAACCAGCTGGTAGCGATGAATGCCATAGAAGGAGAGAACAATCATCACCACGAAGTAGGGAATCAGGAGCCCGGTGTCAAAAGCGTTCCAGTGATACAAGTGCTCGAAGGTGCGATCGGCGTAATGGGTCTTGAAGTAGTGCTGCAGGCCGTGCTGCGGACCGTACGACCACAAGGCAAGAGTCCCCGCGTAACCGCGCAGAGCCGCAATGGGGAGGAAGCTCAGCTTGTCAGCAATCATTGCCAGCAGGGCACTCCCTCCACACATCATCCACATGGTCTCCTAAGATGCTCATCTCACAGGGCCCGATGTCGCATTACTCAGAATTAATGGACGGATCAGCTGAGAAAAAAGGTGGTGTACAGGGTATCCCGTTGCACCGGCCGGAAGCCGGCGCCGCGGATCACATGACGCAGCTCTTCTTCCGTGGTGCAGTTGGAGGTTCCAGCGGCCTTGACCACGTTTTCCTCCAGCATCACCGAACCCACATCGTTGCCGCCGAAGCGCAAGCCTAGCTGCAATACTTTCAACCCCTGGGTCACCCAGCTGGATTGCACATTCTCCACATTATCCAGGTAGAGACGTGAGATCGCCAGCACCTTGAGGTATTCGACCGAGGTCGCCTCGTCCCACTTACGGCCCCCCAGGGCAGTGTTGGTGGGCTGAAAGCTCCAGGGAATAAAGGCCGTGAAGCCGCCGGTTTCTTCCTGCAAGCGCCGCACCTGTTCGAAGTGGTTGACGCGGTGCTCAAAAGTCTCTCCCACGCCGAACATCATGGTGGCGGTGGTACGCATGCCCAGCTCATGAGCGGTGCGATGCACGTCCACCCAATCTTGCGTGGAGCACTTGAGCCGCGCGATGCGATGCCGCACTTCGTCGTCGAGGATCTCAGCGCCGCCGCCTGGAATCGAGTTCAACCCCGCATCCCGCAACCGGGCAATCGTATCTCGCAGCGAGAGGTTGCTGTACTCGGCGATGGCCAGGATCTCCGAGGCGGAGAAACAGTGCAGCCAGATCTGTGGGAAACGCTGCTTAATGCCGGTGAGCAAGCGTTCAAACCATTCGATCTTGAGATCGGGGTGTAGTCCGCCCTGCATGAGCACGCCAGTGCCACCCATCTCCACCGTCTCGGCGATCTTCTGGTAGATAGTCTCGAAGTCGAGGATGTAGCCTTCCGCGGCGAGCTTACCCTTAAGCGGCCGGTAGAAGGCGCAAAAGCTACAATACTCGGTACAGAAGTTTGTATAGTTTATGTTGCGGTCGATGATGTACGTCACCACGCCCTCGGGGTGCAGTTTGCGCCGAAGCGCATCTGCTTCCATGCCCAGGCCGATGAGGTCGTCCGAGCGGAAATAGTCGAGAGCTTGCGTCCTGGTAATCGCCACCTAGCTATTTTACGAGTATGGCCGCCGACAATCCAGTGTTACAGTGCAAGAGACGTGGTCCTCGGCGATCATTTAAGCCATCCCGGCACCGTGTCCGCCCTGCGCAGGGCCTATACAGCTTAGCCGGACTGGGCAAGAGGCCGTTGCGCCCTATCACAATCAGTTTCGGGTGTGCATGCCAACGCTTGCGGTACGTTCACATCCGAGTTTTACCATTGTTTGTCAGGAACGTGGGCCATTTCATTACCGAGTAGCGCTGCCTGTCTTTCGCTACCTATCTCCTTCGTGAAAGGTTCCCAAATGCCTCAATTCAGAGTTGTGAGTCGCCGTTTTTTGCGACCCGTGCTGAACACCTTGCTGACTGTTCTACCGGCTGCTTTTGGGCTGGTCTTCGCCGCACCCATGCACGCACAAGCTCCAGCAGCCCCTCCGCCAGGCACAGATGTCATTATCTTTACCAATGGCGATCAGCTGACCGGCAAGCTTGTACGCGAGGTCAGCGGCAGCGTGACCTTCCATAGCGACATTGCCGGCGATGTCACCGTGACCTGGGACAAGATCAAGTCCATTAAAACCGGGCAGCAGTTTGCCGTGATTCAGCAGGGCCAGCATGTCACCCGCAAGACAGCGGATGCCGATATTGTCCAGGGCAATGTCCATGTTGAAGACGATCAGGTCAAGGTGACTCAAGCCACGGGCGCCGCGACCAAAGACATCCCGGTGAAGAACGCGCAATACGTGATCGATAAGGATACCTATAACAAGGAACTACGCGGCAATCCGGGCTTCTTCTCCGGCTGGGCCGGCTCCGTTACGGCGGGCGCGACCCTGGTTGAGGCCACGCAGAACAGCCGCAACTTTACCGGTGGGGTAGCGCTGGTGAGGGCTATTCCCAGCGTCACCTGGCTTGACCCGCGCGACCGCACCCTGGTGGACTTTACCGGAGCCTACGGGTCCGTCACCCAACCGGGCACCGTGGGGACGAAGACCAACATCCTTCACGGCGATGCAGAGCATGACTGGTACTTCTCGCCGCGCCTCTACTTCCTGGTGGATGGGTCCTGGGATCACAATTACTCCCAAGGCCTGAGTTTGCAGCAATCCTATGGAGGCGGAATTGGTTACACCGTTATCAAGGAGCCGAAGCAGGAGCTGGATATAAAGTTCGACGTGCATTACGAGAAGCAGACATACTTCGTAACCCCGAACATTCTTCCTCCCCCGCCCCTTACCCCGAGCAAGAATCTCATCGGGATGGACTTCGGAGACACCTACATGCTGAAGCTGCCCCATGGCCTGATATTCAACGAGGGGGCGACGATCACCCCCGCGTTTAATCAGACCAACGCCTGGTCGGCTGTGGGCACAGCGGGGCTGGTATTCCCGGTGTATAAGCAGTTCGCCTTTAGCATAGGAACGTTGGACGACTTCCTGAACGATCCGGCCATCGGCAGCAAGAAGAACTCGTTCCAGTTCACTGCAGGCGTTACCTACACCATTAAATAGCGGGATCTGGGAACTCGTACTTAAGGAAAGAACAACGGGCTTTCGCGCCGGAGGGCAGCTTTTCGATTAAAGGATGAGGCCCTGTTTGGCTAACATACGGGCTGAAGCCCGTACCCATCAGGGGCCGCCATCCTATCCTTTATTGCGGCGGCGCCGCCGGATCGAGGTCCAGCGGCTGTTTCAACAGCGCCAGTATGCCTGGGGGGAGCGGCTTATCGGCGTTGGCGAGCAGCTGCGAGACCTGCCACATCTCGGTCTCGTTCAGGATCTTCTTGAAGGCGGGCATGCCGGAAAGCCGGATGCCGTTAGCCACCTTCCAATAGGTTTCTCCGGGCGGATCGTCGCTGACCCCGACTACTCCATTGCGGTGCGGCTCCCAAAGCTGGGGCGCTTCCGGGTACATGCCCTTGGCAAAGCTGGCAGGGCGCCCATAGAGGCCGTGGCAAGCCGCACATTGCTGGCGGTAGATGTGGGCGCCGATCTCCAGGTTGGTGGGGCTGGCTTCGACCGGGGGCGTCTTGACCAACTCACGGTCAATGCGCGCGTGCAGGGGAAGGTGGACGATCCGCTCCTCGAAAGGTAGGGGCGCGTCGCCGGTGGCGACTGGAAGGTTTCCAAAGCTGAGGTAGGCCGCAATGCCGAGTGGAACTAGCAGGAAGCCGATCACAAGGCCGATAAGGAATCTCATTTTTTAACCCTTTCGTTTCTGCGCAGCAAAGCGGGTCTCTCTCGGTTCCCTGACAAGCGGGACAAGAAAAGCTGCACTGTTCGCCCCCCGAGCAGGATATAGCAAGCGGAGAAATGCTCTAATACTAACCAGGACAGCAAAAGTTATTTTCTTCGCCGAACGGCGGCAGGCAGTGGAGGCTTTCAGGTTCATGCATCATAGCAAGCGTTTTGGATGCCTAGTGTATCCGCTTCTTTTTTTGATCACTCTCGCGGTACCAGGGCTCATAGCGCAGAATTCCACCGGTAGCGGGACTCCGGCGCCCGCACCCGCACAGACGCAGACGGAACCGGAGAATCCGCAGCAAAATCAGGTTCGCCTGGCCCAGGAGGCTCAGGCCAGAATACGAGCACGGCGGCAGGCGCGCACCCAGCGCGTGGTTGAGGATACGTACAGCCACAAGTTCGAGGCTTACGGCGGCGGCGGCTACACCCGCTTCCGCCCAGGTAGTTCGCTGCAGCACATCAATGAAGCGGCATGGAATGGGGGTCTCACTGATTATCTTTGGGGGCGCCTGGGGCTTACGGCGGACCTACGCGGGTACTACGGAACCGCCTTCACCCCACCCAATCCGTACAACATCTTCAAGCCCAGCATCAGCCAGTACACCTTTATGGCTGGGCCGCAATATCGCTTCGTGCGCAGGGAGCACTGGGCCGTCAGTGCACAGGGTCTGGTGGGCGGGTCTAAAGGCAATTTCAACGCGAGTAGCTCGGCGGTTCCACCCGGCACCTTCATTGGGCTTTGGAGCAACGGCACCAACTTCAGCGCAGCGGTGGGTGTGCCCGTCGACTACAACCTGAGTCCCGCACTCGCTTTTCGTTTGCAGCCCGGCTACTGGTTGACCACCTTCAGCGGCACCGCGCAGGTGAAGAACCTCGGCTTCAATATCGGCATTGTTTATCGATTCGGGCGCCAGTGACGGGCTTGGGATACCAAAGCACTCGACGCACCTTTCTTTGTCACGCGGAAGCGTAAATAGCCCTAGAACGCTCGATGACAGCGATTTAGGCGCTCCCCGGGGACAGGAGGCTGTGCCGGCCTTTCCGGGCACTTCGGTCATGTTACGGACGCCAGGGAGACGGCAGGGGCTTCTCATCGTCTAAGCTATATAGATGGAGCCTGGCCGCAGTGCCGTAAAGGAAAACTTTGATGTTTTGGTCGTGGGCGCCGGCCCGACCGGCTTGGCCTGCGCTATCGAGGCCCAGCGGGCCGGACTGCGCAGCGTTCTGGTAGACAAGGGGTGTCTCTGCAACTCCCTCTTTCACTACCCCTCGAACATGACGTTTTTTACCACGCCCGAGCTGCTGGAGATTGGGGATATGCCATTTTCCAGCCCCAACCAGAAACCCACCCGCAATGAGGCGCTGGAGTACTACCGCAAGGTCGCGGAGCATTACCAGTTGGAGATGCGCCTCTATCAAACCGTGTCCAGCCTCACCGGGGAGGATGGCGATTTCACCATCACCACCGTCGACCAGTTCTCGCGTCAGCGGTCGTACGGCGCGCGCAAGGTCATTCTCGCCACCGGCTACTACGACCTGCCGAACTACCTTGAAGTGCCCGGGGAAGATTTGCCCAAGGTGCTGCATTATTACCACGACCCGCATCCCTATTACGACCAGCGTGTGCTGGTGATTGGAGGCAAGAATTCAGCGGCGATTGCGGCCCTGGACCTCTGGCGCCACGGAGCGCATGTGACCCTGGTGCATCGCGGTGCAGCCATGCATCACCACGTCAAATATTGGATTCTGCCGGATATTAACAATCGCATCAAGAACGGCGAAGTCACTGCCTACTTTTCCAGCTCCGTGACCAGCATCGCGAAAGATTCGGTCGAGCTGCTTACACCCCAAGGAGTGGTGACTCTAGAGAACGATTTTGTCTTTGCCTTGACCGGGTACCACCCCGACTTTGATTTTCTGGCTGCGGTTGGAGTACAGATGGAAGGGGAAGACCGCTGCCCGGCGTGCGATCCGCAATCGCTGGAAAGCAATATACCTGGTATCTACCTCGCGGGAGTGATCGTTGCCGGCATGCGCACCAATGAGATTTTCATCGAGAACGGCCGTTTTCATGGCCGTCAGATTGCCCAGGATATCGAGGCCAAGCTCGCCGGCCGCACTTCCGTGAGAGTCGGCTGAACCTGTTACTGTTACTGTGACTTGGATTGATTCGAGAAGCTTTCAGCGTTGAAGGAAAGGTTGCCGCCTAATGGGTTGGCTAAAACCTCGTTCCATTCGAGGTCAGCTCATCTCCGGTCTTGTCCTCTTCGAAGGTCTGCTGGTGATTACCTTCGCTACGCTGCTGGTGCGTGAACAGGCCTCTGAAATTCATGAACGGGCGCGCATGCGCCTCGAATCGGAGGTGAGCCTGCTGGCGCTGCAGAGTCAGGAGTCGCTGGCCCAGGGGCAAGCCGGATACCTGGTGCCCATCCTCCGCGCCATGACCAATTCCCCCAGCATCCGTGCAGCGATGGTTACCGACGTGAATGGCCGGATCATCGCCGCAAGCGATCCCAGCATGAACGGCAAGAACATGCTCACGCGCCTGGAAAAGAAGCACCTTTCGGACACTACCCGTGCGGAGATTTTTCGCGTGCCGGGCGGAGCGCGTGAAGCCGTTCTGCCGGTGCACGTGGGCGGTCAACTCAGCGGCTTTGCCTGGGTATACGAAGATGCCGGCGCTGCATGGGAGGAGATTTACTCGCTCATCCGCATCACCGTTATCTTCGCCGGCCTGGGGGCTCTGGGCACGGCCATCATCGCCGGAACTTTGGCCCGGTCCATCACCCGCCCGTTGCGGGCCTTGCTCGCAGCTACGCGCAAGTTGATTCGTGACCCGCAAACCAAAGAAGGATTTCCCCTGGAAGTGACCTCCACCAACGAGTCGGCGGACCTTACCCGGGCCTTCAACCTGATGGTGACCTCCATGGAGGAACAGAGAGCGGGGCTCAGCGATACCCTGGCACTGCTCGACTCCATGCTGGAAAACGCGCCCATCGGGTTCGCTTTCTTCGATCGGAAGTTTCGCTATGTGCGCGTGAACCAGTTTCTGGCGGAAATGAACCATGTGCCGATCAGCCGGCACCTGGGGCGCACCATCGAGGAAATGCTCCCCGGTCCGGCGGCTGCGATGCTGCAGGGCTGCATCCAGAAGGTCTTCGAAAGCGGGGAACCGGTGGCCCAATTCGAGTTGAACACCGACCTTTCCGGTGATGCCACGCAGGCGCGCAGTTGGCTCATCAATGTCTATCCGGTGAAGACGACGTCTGAGGCGGTTCGATGGGTGGGAGCGATTGTGGTCGAAGCCACCGAGCGTAAACGTGCCGAGGATGCTTTGCGGAAGACAGAAAAACTGGCAGCCGCAGGCCGCCTTGCGGCTTCGATCGCACACGAAATCAACAATCCTCTGGAGGCGGTCACCAATCTGCTCTACCTGCTGCGCCACGAGCCATCGCTCGACGCGTTGGCCATTTCCTATGCCGACCTGGCGCAGCACGAAATATCGCGGGTAGCCGAGATGACGCAACAGACGCTGCGCTTCTACCGCCAGTCCACGTCGCCGGTGGTTGCCAATATTGCCGAGTTATTGGATTCAGTGGTCACGCTTTTCAAGGGAAGGCTGCTTGGGTTGCAGATCGAGATCTCGCGCAAGGATGGGCCCGATGTCGATCTCTATTGTTTTTCCGGCGAATTGCGCCAGGTCTTCGCCAACCTGATCGGCAATGCGATCGATGCCATGGTCCACGGAGGGCATCTATGGTTGAGTGTGCGCCGGTCGCGTTCCTGGGTGGACGGCGCACCCGGTATCCGCTTGTTCGTCGCGGACAATGGCTGCGGCATGACAGAGGCCACGCGTCTGCGGATCTTCGAGCCGTTTTTTACCACCAAGGAGACGACTGGAACCGGCCTGGGTCTATGGGTGAGCAGCGAGATCATCGCCAAGCACAAGGGCACAGTGCGCGTCGCCAGCCGCCCGGCTGACCCGGGGAGCGGGAAGCAGTCCGGGACGGTATTTATGCTGTTTTTCCCCGAGGGCGGGATCGGACTAGCTCCTCTGCCGCAGGTCGCTACTACGCAGAGCGCGTAGTGTTCATCCGTATGTCTCTCCGGAGCAGTCGAACGGAGAAGCAACGCATCGCAGGCATTTATTTCCCCTAGGCACCCACGCGCGAAGCCGACCAATCGAGCCCACTTGGAATCATGGATGAGAGAGATTAAGCTCAGACGATTTGATCAGGATCTGTCGAAGCTCACGCAGAAGGGAATCAAAACATGGGTCATCCATCACGAAGGACATTTCTTAAGGGCGGTGCTGTCGTTGCCGGGGCTCAGCTACTACCGCGTCAGTTGCGGGCCGCTCCCTCTGCCACCGATGCTGTAACGACCAAATTGCAGCAGTTTGACTACGGCGACGTGCAACTCCTGGATGGTCCGATGCACGAGCAATTCGAGCGGAACCATGCCCTGTTCCTGGCCCTCAGCGATGACGCACTACTCAAGCCGTTCCGGCAGCGGGCTGGCCTGGCGGCTCCTGGGGAGGACATGGGCGGCTGGTATAGCTGGTCGAAGGACTTTGATCCGCCGCACAATATGACCGGATATATTCCGGGCCATAGCTTCGGCCAATACTTATCGGGGCTTGCGCGGGCGTATGCGGTTACCGGCGATGCGGCAACGCGGCAGAAAGTTCACAGTTTGGTGGAAGGCTTCGGAAAGACCGTCACGGGGAAGTTCTACGTCGATTATCCGCTGCCTGCCTATACTTTCGACAAGACCAACTGCGGTCTGATCGATGCTCACCAATTTGCCGGTGATCCCATGGCACTGCCGGTGCTCGACCATGCGACGGAAGCGGTGCTGCCCTATCTTCCAGCAAAGGCGCTTTCCCGTGAGGAAATGGAGGCACGGCCGCACCTCAACATTGCCTTCACGTGGGATGAGAGTTACACGCTGCCGGAGAACTTCTTTCTGGCATTCAAGAGGAGTGGAAACCCTCGCTACAAGCAGCTGGCAGCGCGTTTTCTTGAAGACGACACTTATTTTGATCCCTTGGCGGATGGCAAGAATGTGCTGCCTGGTTTGCACGCTTACAGTCACGTCAACGCGCTCTGCTCTGCGTCGCAAGCCTACCTGGTGCTGAACAGCGAGAAACATTTGCGAGCAGCCCGCAACGGATTCGATTTCGTACTTACCACACAAAGTTTTGCCACTGGCGGCTGGGGTCCAAATGAGACGTTCCGGATTCCCGGCAGCGGCGATCTGGCCGCTAGCCTGGAGAAAACTCATTCCAGCTTCGAAACTCCTTGCGGGGCTTACGGACACTTCAAGGTCGCTCGCTATCTACTGCGCGTGACCGGTGACAGCCGCTACGGCGATAGCATGGAGAGAGTTCTCTACAACACCATCCTGGGGGCGAAACCGCTGCGACCGGATGGGACAAGCTTTTACTACTCGGATTACAACAACAATGGCTCCAAGTTTTACTATGAGCAAAAGTGGCCTTGCTGTTCGGGCACGTTTCCGCAAGTCACGGCGGACTACGGCATCAGTTCGTATTTCCACTCTACCGATGGCATCTACGTCAACCTGTTTGTCCCTTCGCGGGTGAGCTGGCGAGTGGGGGCGGCGCGCTACTCGCTGGAGCAGCAGACTCACTATCCGAATTCGCCAGAAGTCAGCATTCGAGTCGGTGCGGAGCAGCCGGAGAAATTTACGATTTATCTTCGAGTGCCCAGTTGGGCCGGAAACAAGACTTCGATTGCCATCAACGGCAAGAGCTATTCGGCACCGCTGCACGATGGATCCTTCGCGGCCGTTGAGAGAGAGTGGAAGGACGGAGACCGGATCGAGTACTCCGTCGATATGCCGTTCAGGCTGGAATCGATCGAGCCCGGGCAATCGAATATTGTGGCGCTGCTTCACGGACCACTCAGCCTGTTCGCGATCGATCCTACTGTCGGCCAATTCAAGCGCGCTGAACTTCTTGCCGCCCGGCAGCAGGGCTCGACATACCTGGTGCAATCAGGCAACCGGCAAATCCAGTTCCGGACCTTTGACGAGATTCAGGGCGAGAAGTACCGGCTTTATCACCAACTTTCCAGTTGAAGGGAGGTTGACTCAGCGGGGTTTCGGACGTCGGGATCGGGTAGCTCCGCTGCGCGTGCCAATCGCCACCACGCAATCCGTTCAGCGGACAAGGTTGGCCAATAATACACAGAGAGGGAAATAGGGATGGTTCGAAGTCATCTGGAAGATGCGCTTGACCGCATATGCGCTAGGGAGCATAATTGACGAAGTGGACGGTAGCGTTTCATGACGAATTCGAACCTGAATTCGACGAGCTTCCGGCCGAGGTGCAGGACGAGCTGTTAGCAGAAGCCGCGTTTATCGAATTGTTTGGCCCTTTAACGGGCCGGCCGCACGTCGATAGGCTTCACGGTTCGGGTTACGCCAACATGAAGGAATTACGTTTCGAGGCCATGAACGACGAATGGCGGGTCGCCTTCGCGTTCGATCCTAAACAGGTTGCAATCCTGCTGGTTGCCGGCGGCAAGACCGGAATCAGCGAAAAGAAGTTTTACAAGGCACTGGTCGCCAAGGCAGATGCTCGTTTCGAGCGGCACCTGGCGAGAGTGAAGGTAGAGACAAAGACCGGCAGCAAGGGGAGGAAGAAATGAAGACGCTACAGGACAAATTGAAGGGCCTTCCGGCCGACCGGCGTAAGAAGATCGCGGCCCGTACTGACGAGCTGATGCGCGAGGAAATGACCATGCGCGAGCTGCGCAAGGCGCGAAACATCACACAGGCAAGGCTGGCTAAGGAATTAAAGGTCAAGCAGGAGCAAATTTCGCGTATCGAGAAGCGTAGCGATCTCTTGATCTCGACACTGCGCCGCCAAGTCGAAGCGCTCGGCGGCGAACTTACGATCCTGGCTTCCTTCCCTGAAGGTGCACCTGTCAAGATTGTTGGCTTTGGCGAGTTGGAAGCTTAATGCACGACTATCGATGGAAAAAGCCCGATATCCCTTACAAAAATACACTCATCGGTCTCTTTACGGACGTAAACAAGAATTACTTCTCTAAGGATTCACATCACTGGCCGGTTGCCGCGAAGGAAGCGCGCAGCGCGGCGCCTGCTGCACCGGGGCCAGTTTCGATCGCGTGACATGCAGCCGATTGACGCGCAGGTAGCGCAGCCGTAGGCCCCCGACCTGATCGGGCATCGACCGCGGCGTCTTGGTCAGGTCCACCAGGACCAGCAGCGCCGCCTCCGCTGGGTTGTCGTAGCTTTGGGTGACACCCACTCCAAAAAATGCCGGGTCGGCCATCAGCTGAGGGGCAAATTGCCGCTGTACCGCCGCCGCGGCCCGCAGCACCTCGGCAGGCAGGTGGATGCCCTCTACCTGGGGCAGAGTCGTAGGCTCGGTGCCTGCGGCCATGCTGGCCGCGTCCGTCGGGATCACCAGGGTGCGGACGCCATGGATGACCTTGGGCACCGCGATGCCCGGCTTGTTCTTGTCCACGTAGACAATGACTGCCGCTTCGCCCGGACTGTCCAGGCTCTGGCCGGTGGCGACGCCCAGGATTCCGTTATCCGGCCGGGTCAGCAGGGCGGCCGCCGCATCGACCGCTAACTTCGCCGCCGCCATCCGGGCCGGACTGACCGCGCGGGTCACGGGCGTGGTGTGCTCATCGTAATTGGAGCAGATGATGGGATGCGGCGCTCCGCCGGCGATCTGCAGCCCGTCGGTATGGCTGGTCTGGTCCAACTCGCTGAGGACATCCTGGATGGGGTTGGCGACGCTGAAGCCGTGGTTGCTGTCGTCGGCGCCGCTGGCAAAAAACAGCCCCACAGGTTGTGCATTACTGGCGTCCAGCACCAGGGCGCCTGAGTCTCCGCTATCGGCAAAGCTGGCCCCGGGCATGCCGATCTGGTTGACGTAGGTCTTGGTGTAGTAGGGCTGGCTTTCGGCGCAATCGTAGTAGTAGTCCACCTGCACGCTCAGGTCGACGGTGTTCACCGTCGAGCAGGTCAGCCCGGTGGTTCGCCCGCTCTTGACTACCCGCAACTGGTTCAGTACGCCGGCGCTGAGCGCCTCCCCGGTGCCCGCTGCCGGCGCCGCGGGGGTGAGAACGCCATTGATCGATGGTCCCAATTGCAGGATGGCCCCGCTTGCGTCGACCGCGGGGGTGGCCGCCGCCAATGCCGCATCCACATTGCTCTGAGTACTTTGCAGGGGCACCACGTAGCGCAACGATCCGACCGTCCGGCCGGCTTGGGGATTGCAGTTGAGATCGACCAGCGCGGGCTGCACGATGGAGTCGCCGGTGCGCGCCTGGTCCGATTCGGCGAGTACGTGGTTGTTGCTGAGAATAAAGAGGTTGCTGTTGCGGTCCGCGACCAGCGCCCCCAGCGTTCCTCCGCAGCAGTCGTTTACGTACTCTTTTCCGCTGCTGTCCTGCTTGGAGTCGTAATCGTTGGCATTGCCTCCGGAAGAGCCCATCTCGACGTAGCCGGTCTGCGCGGATTGATTTTGCAGGCCCGAGCTGGAGAACCCGGCCCCATTGAGGAGAATGTGAAGCGCCGCGGCGGAGTGGGGGTTCCCGGCGGCAAGCCCAACCACAAAGACAGATGGGCTGCCCGCGGGCAGGGCACGGGGAGCGGTATAGGTTGCGGTACAGGAGGTGTAGGATGCGGCTGGAGTGAGAGCACCTGGTTTCGCCGATGCTGCCGTAGCTGTCGCCGGGGTCGATTTCACCCCCAGGGGTGGTCCCCAGCGACCACTGGATGGACCCGGAGTTCACCTCGGCGATCTCTCCTGTGACCTGAACCGTGCCCCCAGGCGCCAGGCTGGCGGTCTCAGGGGTAAGCACCTGGACAAATCCCGGGGTAACCGTGAGCAGATAGCTTGCCGTCGCCGCAGGGTCGAGCTTGGAAGCCGCCATGACCTGGACTTGCACCTGGTCGCGCGAAAGCAAGGGTGGGCGGCGTATACAAGCCATTTGCGCTGATGGTGCCCTGGCCGAGGGAAGTATCGTTTTGCCCGCCCACGATGGCCCACGTGACGCTGGCAGGGGCGCCGGAGGCCAACCTGGCGCTGAGCTGGTTCGTGGTGGTGGTATCGATGGCGGCTTTTTCCGCGCTGATGACGAGCCCGCCCGAGCTGGAGCCTGCCGGCGCGGTCACGGCTCCGCAGCCTGCCACCAGTAAAAGCAGCAACGGTGTGGCGACTGATAGAAGTGTCAGACCGGGTTTGCGCATTGCCGCTCCATCTATATCTGTGCGCGTTTAGGCAGTTCGCAATTACCTTGGCCTGATAAAGATCGCGAGGTGTTGTTTTCGTTGGAAGAAAACCACGTAAAAGTCTATCGCTCCGATCTAAACCAATTGCGAAACTGCCGAGCTGCTCCCCGCTTCATCAGACGGAAGGGATCGCGGAAGGGCCTACGGCAAGAGTAAGGATATGACAGGGGGACCGCTCGATTTTATGAAATTACGCGCTTGAGGAATCCTCGGATTCCTATACTGCCCAAAATGGTGAGTGACATCAAAAGGGCAAAAATGATAAGCGGCGCCGGCATGTGAGGGATGCCTGGGGTGAGCGCTGCGCGCAGGCCCTCGCTCATGTAAACGATGGGGTTGATCAGCACCGCAATCTGCAGCCAGCGCAGGTGATCCAGGTAGGCCCAGGGATAATAAACACAGCCGAGAAAGGTGATGGGCACCACCACGATAGAGAAGAGCAAGCCAATTTGCTGGGGCTTGATATTGGCGCCGATGGCCAATCCCAGCGCGCTGGCCACCAAGCTGGAGAGCACCAGCACCACAATCGCCAATGGCCAGTTGTCTACCTGCGGCTTCACCGGCACTGCGGGAATGAAATAGGCCAGCGGCACTACCAGGAGCGCAGCCAGCATGCTTTGCAGGGCGCTGAAGCACATCTTTTCCACGGCCACCGCGGCCACCGGCAGGGGACACATGACCCGGTCGTCAATCTCACGGGTAATGCCGAACTCCTGGGAAAGCGGCAGCGCCACGGCAGCGATGCCGCTGAACATGATGGCGACGGCCATCAAGCCGGGCAGCAGGATGGTGGCGAAAGCGCCGCCGTTCGCAGCCATCGGATTGCCTTGCCCCAGGTGGGGAAAAACATAGGTAAAGACGAAGAGGAACAACAACGGCTGCATGACGATGCGAACCACAAAAGGTCCCAGTTCGCGCCGCAGTACGCGTAAGTCGCGCAGCATCAGGCCCAGGAAGGCCGAAACATAAGGTCCGCGTCCATGCATCTCACGCAGATCCCTCCCCGTGAGGCGGATGAACACCGTCTCCAGGCTGGGCTCATTGATCGAGAGGTCGCGCAGGCCCAGGCTCTGGGCGGCCTGCACAATCTGCGGCAACAGCCCGTCTGTCCCTTGCGAGAAGACGCGAATTCCATCGCCGATGGCTTCGACCGAGGCTACATTGGGCAGCCTTTCCAGCGTTTTTACCAATTCTGTCGAGCCCTCCATCTGGCGCAGCTTGAGCTCGAAGATGGTCTGCGCGCCGAACGTGGTCTTCAGCAGTTCGGGGGTATCCTGCGCCAGCAGTTTGCCATGATCCATAATCGCCACCCGGTCGCAGATTTCGTCGGCTTCTTCCATGTAGTGGGTAGTCAGCACCACGGTGATTCCTTCGCCGCCCAATCCTTTCACCGCATCCCACATGGCCATTCGGCTCTGTGGATCCAGCCCCGCGCTGGGCTCGTCGAGGAAGAGCACGGCCGGGCGATGAGCAATGGCGCGCGCAATTTGTACCCGTTGCTGTAGGCCCCCGGAGAGTTGTGCGGGGAAGCTTGCGCTTCGTTCCTGCAAATGAAACTGTGATAGTAGTTGTTGCGCGCGGGTCTTTGCGGCGGCGCTGGAAAAAGCGAAATACCTGCAGTGAAAATATAGATTTTCAAATACCGTGAGGGAGCGGTCCAGGGTGTTGTATTGCGGAACCACCCCTATGTTGCGCCGCGCCGTCGCCGGCTTCGCGACCACATCCACTCCGGCAATCGTCACCTGGCCGCTGGTCGGCAACGCGCGGGTAGTCGCAATGCTGATGGTGGTGGTCTTTCCGGCTCCATTCGGTCCCAGCAAACCGAAGATCTCCCCTTGCTTGACGGAAAGGTCGATGCCATCGATGGCGACCACGCGCTGCTTCTCTTCGTAAACCTTGGTCAAGCCGCGGATTTCGACGATCACCGATCCCAACCTTGCCATCATCAATATCTTTGTACTGTTACATACAGTATGAAACATCCGAAGAGACGCTCGTTGACCGCATCAAGAGAATTCCAGAAATGATTTATAGAGTGGGTTTGTTGCAACAAAAGAGAAGCTCCGTATCTGGCTGCGCTCTGCGCTCGCCATACGATACGGAGCTTGGACTTTGCCGGCTGTGTTCGCTGTGTACTTTAAGCAGCCGCGTTCGACTTATTCGCGCGCCGGGCGAATAAGCTGGGCGCGGGCATGGATGCACCCATGACCGCAACTGGACCCGCGGTGGTAGCTTTCATGCGGCGCACTTCCCGTGCGCTCAATGGTGTCATGCGCTCCGGCGAGTAGTAAATCTGCTTCCCACAATCCAGACAAACCTTATAGGTTTGCTGTTCCAACGTGAACGGCCTCGTCTGACTCCAATGGCGGCAGCCGAAGACAATGTCGTAGAAGAAACCAAGCAGGTTTTGAATCCATGTCATAAAATCGCTCCCCTATAGAACGTCGGGTTGTCGTGCAAGTTCGTACCGTTAAGATGAATTCTGCACGAAAATGTCGCGTTTGTCGTACGGAAAATACAGCTTTCGTTCCAACAGATCACCCGAAAGTTACTGTCCTTCCGGTAGCCCTGCAGATTCAATTAGATAGGCGCCTAGGCTTGGGCCATCAAGCAACAACCTGGATTACGATTTTGGCAAAATGAGAGCCCTTTTCCATAGTTGTGAGCGCCTCGCGCGCCTGAGAAAAGGCAAAGATTTTGTCGACCACGGGCCGCAGATAACTGGCCGCGATGGCCCGGTTCATGGTCTCGAAGTGAGCTCGTGAACCTACATACACTCCCTGGATCCGGACCTGGCGATGGAGAAGCGGCGTGATCGGCAGCGGCTGGTCCGATTGGCTCAGCACTCCGATTTGGGCTACCGTGCCGCCAATGCGCACCGCTTGGACCGATTGGCTGAAGGTGCCGGCTCCGCCCACTTCGACAATCAAGTCACCACCGCGGTTATTGGTTTCTCGCAGCACCCATTTCGCCCACTCCGGAGTCTGTCGATAGTTGAGGCCGGCGTGCAGTCCCAGAGTCTTCGCGCGCTGCAGTTTTTCATCACTGCTGGAAGTACCAATCACCGTGGCTCCCATCATCCTGGCGAATTGCAGGGCAAAGATCGAGACTCCTCCTGTGCCCTGGATGACTACCACATCCCCAGGTATCACTTGCCCCGCGTTAACCAATGCGTTCCATGCGGTGACACCGGCGCAGGGCAGCGTAGCAACTTCTGCAAACGAGAGATGTTCAGGGATCCTCACAACACCGCTCTTCGGCAGCACGACGTATTCAGCCAACATGCCATCGATGTCGCCGCCCAGTGCACCGCGACTTCGTTCTGCGTTCGGAGGTCCGTCCAGCCAATTCTGCATGAAAATTCCAGCTACCCGCTGGCCCACAGTGACGCCTTCTACATCGGACCCCACTTCCACCACTTCGCCCGCTCCGTCGGAGCAGGGAATACGAGGCAAGGGCATTCTAGGGTTATAGTGGCCGCGCACCATGAGTAGATCGCGGTAGTTCAGTGATACAGCGTGGACCTTCACCAACACTTCTCCGTGCCCGGGGCGCGGTTGGGGCACGTTTTGTAAAGCAAGTTGATCGATGCCGAACGATCGAATTTGCCAGACTTTCATATTTTCTCCGCGCCGCCGTCCCGATACAGGCCATCGTGAAACAAGGGTTGGCGGCCACATGGCAACCGAGATGTCGCCATTGGAGACGCGAAAGGGCGCCCAAAACCAGATCTTAGTCTATGAGTCGGCCCTCGCAATGACGTACCATAGAGATATGGCGCGTGGCTGGGAGAGCAAGTCTGTTGAAGAGCAGCAATCGTCCGCAGAGGTGAGTGCTTCGGGCGCGGCCTTGGATTCCAGCAAGCGAGACGGGCTGGAGCGGGCAAAACGTGAGCGGCAAAAGCAGGAACTTGACCTGCAGCGGGAACGCATCCTCTCGGAACGCACGTCAAGTCCGGTGCGCAGGGCTGCGCTGGAAGCGGCATTAGCCGATATTGAAGCCCGTCTTGCCCGCCTCTCCTCAGTCTGATACTGAGACCGATTGAGCGATGTGGTACTGCCCCGCCGCCCACTCCTCGTCCTTCATGCCCGCCTCCAGCGCGAGATGCAGTTGGTGGGCAATTAAATCCGCCAGCGGCAGGCGATTGTGAACGGCCGCCGCGGCTTCCCGAAACAAGGCTATATCTTTGTTGCCCATGGCCACCGTAGACCCAGGAACTGGGGGCGGATGGAGAATGGTCTGGCTATACCGGGTGTAGTAGGCACTCTGAAAGAGCGCGCTGTTTACCGTCTCCAGGAATAGATCCGGGGCAATGCCCTGCGACTCAGCAAAGACAAACGCTTCGCTCATCGCCTGCACCATCGCAGCGATCATGAAATTGCCGCCCAGCTTGAGGGCATGCGCCCGCCATGGCTCATCGGAGACGACGGTCATGCCGCGGCTGGCAGCCTCGAGCAGAGGACGCACACGGTCCACGGCCACCGGCTTTCCGCCAACCGCTATCCACAACTTACCTTGTTCCGCGATGGGAGGCCTGCCGAAAACCGGCGCGGCGACAAAGTGCTGGTGGTGTTGCTGGTGCGATTCCCCCAGCAGCCGGGAGAGTTTGACACTGATGGTGGAGAGTGAGACGTGCACTGCGTCCGGCTCCATCGCTGCGAGAATGCCCGGCCTGTTCTCCGTACCGAAGACGACGGATTCTGTCGCCGCATCGTTGCTCAGCATGGTGAAGACCACCGGGACTTCGCTGACCGCTTCGGCTGCTGATGGTGCAACCTGTGCGCCTTCTGCAGCCAGCGGATCCGCGGCTGCCGCGGTACGGTTCCATACCGTAAGCTTATGCCCGTTTTTAAGCAGCAAGCGGGCTATGGGTGTGCCCATCTTTCCCAGTCCAAGCAGTGCTATCCGCATTTCTCAGTCTCCTGCGTGGTGATGATCTCTGCTGAAATCGTTCCTCAGCGGCTCAAGCCGAGTTCGTTTCAAAGTATTTTACGTACGGGCTGAAGTCCGTAGCCTCCAGAAGTAGGAGTTCCGTCCGCAGCCTGTTTAGCCGTGCCACATCTATTATGCGAGGACCTTAGAGTTTGCCTGAGGATGCCCGGTTCAGAATTGAATCCCGAAGGGATGGCTGAGAGTAGCCCTGCACGTCAGAGTGTGTGCAAAACCCAGACCTTTGTTCGGGAGCCGGGCGCACCGCAGATCCCTCGGCTGCCCCAGATTTCCTGTCAAAAACCGTTGCTTCGGCGGATTTCTTGCGGCTCTCTTTACGGAGAGCCACATACGTTGCCGCTGGGAAAGCAGCGAAGTAGGAAATCCGGGTACGCTCCTAATGACAAACAGGTCGGGGAGGCATCCTAGCCCACTCAAGCCAAAGTACGGCTTGAATGGGGCACCCAATGCTTTTGCTGCCGGTGTCATTTCTCGCTTAACTTGCCATAGGCAAGTCGGCTCCTCGGGATGACAAGGGGGAGGGTGACATTTCCATAGATGGTGGTTGCTAAATCGACAGAGGGTGGTTGCTGAATTCGACGCCGACGAAAATGCCACCTCTCTGCCCAGCATTTAGCAGCTGTACATGGAAGTAACCCTCCCCTTTGTCATCCCGCGCAGCCGAGGGATCTGCAGTGCGCCTCGGCTCCCGCACTACGGTCTGGGTTCTCACACAGACTCGTTCGAGAGGATGAAGACGCCCCTGCGGGAATCAATTCTGACCGGCGGCTCTTGCGCAACCCCGAGCGAAAAAATACGGGCGCACAGGATAACCTGTGCGCCCGGCTCGTCTTTCGGATTTCCTGCGGAGCTCGTTGGCGTTGGCGAACTTCATGCGGCTTTCCTTAATGAAAGCCGCACACGCAGTCGTGGGATGCGCCACGTACAGGAAATCCGGGGTCGCTCGACGGGTAAGTGCTACTGTGTCGGCGGATTGCTCGTACCTTGGGGCAGAGCTGCTGCCGGTGCAGGCTGGGTTTGTTGCACGCCGATCGCACTGCCGGAAACTACCAGGTTTACGCGCCGATTTTGTGCTCTTCCCGCAGCCGTCGAGTTGTCTGCCACAGGGTTGCTCATGCCATAACCGGTCGCAGTGATGTTGTCAGGGCTGACGCCCTGCGAAACGAGATATGCGCGCACCGCATCGCCTCGCTGCTGCGATAGCGTCAAGTTATACTGATCGCCGCCTACATTGTCGGTGTAGCCCTCGACCTGCACTTTCAGGCCCGGATAGGCAAGAAGGATTCCCGAAACCTTGGCCAGCTTTTCCCGGGCGTCCGGTTTGAGTGTGTATTTCCCGGTGTCAAACAGAACATCGGACAAGTTCACGATCAATCCGCGAGCTGTCTCCTGGGTTTGTAGAACCTGGTTCAACTGCGCCTTCAGGCGTTCGCGCATCTGTTCCGTCTGGTCGGTTGCTTGCTGGGCATTGTGTTCCGCTGCGGCCTGCGCCGCCCTGGCATTGGCTGCGGCTGCCTCAGCCTGCGCCCTCTGGGCTTCAGCCTGAGCCCTCTGCAGGGCCTCTTGTTGGGCAGCGATTTGCGCTTGCTGTGCGGCCTCCTGGGCTTGTTGCATCGCCAGTTGCTGCTGATGCTGTTTCTCCTCCACGATCTTGCGCAATGTGCTTACGCGTGCGTCCTCCGCGTCCTGCACCGCCCCCCGGGCATAGGTGATCATCTCCTTGCGCTGGCTTTTCTTGCTGTCGAGCGCCTGTGCATTCTCCAGTTCCTGTTTAGCTTTGGCCAGGATATCTGGTGCATATTGAGCCGCGCCCGTGGCCTCCGCGATTTGGATCGCGTTGATGGCCTCGTACAGCTGAAGCGGCGATTTGTCGGTTGGCTTCACCGGGTTCAGCACCGCGTGCTGACCGGCCGTCTGTATGTAAGCGCCCCGCGGCAGAAGGTTAAAGTGCACATTCACGGTGTCGATAATGCCCGTGGTCTTATCTTTGTTGACCGTATTCTGCATCACCACCAGATCGCTCGGTGTCGTGACCGCGAAGTAGGGCTCAGCAGTCACGATCAGGGCAAACTGTTGGAAGCTGGTGGTCACTTTCATCTCGGCTTTGCCGCCGCCAGGCATTACCTCACCCAGGTTCACCGGCCGGCCCTGTGGAGTGATCGCCCATAGCACGTAGGTCAGGTATTCGACACCGAAACTGTTGGCGGGCACGAATCCCTGAAATTTGGCAT
This sequence comes from uncultured Acidobacteriaceae bacterium, assembly GCA_963721125.1. GTDB lineage: Bacteria > Acidobacteriota > Terriglobia > Terriglobales > Acidobacteriaceae > PALSA-350. The sequence goes on from CAVRHZ010000005.1 coordinate 116,172, forward strand.
CGATAAAAGTCTGCCCTTTGCTGGTTACAGTCGCCTCTCCCTTTCCCTGGGGCAGGAGGCTGGTCCCGGCAAATCCGATCTTAGTGCTCCCGCTGCGATGCCAGTAATTAATAGCTGGAATATCCCGGCCGACGACCTGAATTTTGTAAAGGGGGACGTGATTATCGGTCTCCGTCGGCATGACGGGCTGCTGCGGCTGTTGCTGGGCGGTAGGGTTTGGTTCCTGCGCATACACAGCGCCGGAGGCAGTACAAAGCAGAGCAATCAGGACCAGTCTTGCTGTAATCATCTTAGCTAAACTCCAGTTCAAGGCTCAAAGCGCGTTCAACGGCGATGGACTCGATCATCGAGCGCAGGCAAACCCCGCGCGGCGCCAAAGCAGCACCGTCGTCTAGTCAGATGCAAATTGGAAAGATGGCGGAGAGATAAGGTGCCGCAAACGGCAACTTCCCGAATCGGAAACCCAATTCGGGAAGTGGTTTAAGGCCGTTTAGGTAAGAATCGAGCGGGGAGAAGAGAATTAGGTTTGCAGGGCAACCAATTGGTGTGCGATCGCGAACAGTGCCAGTTCCAGACGGGTGGAAACCCCGGTCTTGTCGAAGATATTCGACAAATGCCGCTTCACGGTTTCTTCGCTGATGCTGAACTGCTTGGCAATATCACGATTGCTGCAACCCTCGACGATACAACCGACGACTTCCAGTTCACGCGGGGTCAGCCCGTAGGTCTTGCGCTCGGGCACGGCAGCCTGCTGCATCAGTTCGTGCAGTGCGCCGACCAGGTTGACCACCCGTTTGCCGCCGATCCAATAGTCTCCTGAGGAGACTGCGCGGATAGCAGTGGTGAGGTGGTCGGCCAGGGCATCTTTGAGCACGATGCCACGGGCGCCGATCTGCAGCGCTTCGATGATCTGCTGGGTGGTAATGGTGCTGGTCAACAGAAGGATCTTTACCGTTGGCGAACCACTCATGATGGCGCGCATCGCTTCCAGGCCAGGCAGACGAGGCATCTGCAGGTCAAGAAGGAGGATGTCAGGCAACAGCTCAAGTGTTCCAGTAATGGCTTCATCGCCATCGGATGCCTCACCAATTACATCGAGGCCGGAATCACTCTGCAGCATGTTACGTACGCCGATACGCACTACCGGGTGGTCGTCGGCAATGACGATACGGATCTGGTGGAGGCGGTCGTTGCTGTTCTTCGGTGTAGCTGCGATGGTTGATGTGGTCATTGGGGGGCCCTAGGTTGACGCAAATTTACCTGCCAAAAGCATACGCTCCAACTCACTGCATGCATTCAGTAAATCCCTTAAAACAACGGGGGTGGCCGCTTCCTTGTTACCCCCCATTTCAAGTCCGCTGGCGAGCCGGGCGAGGTGGGCGGCTCCAATCATGGCGGCCGCGCCTTTGATGCGGTGGGCGGACTGCCGTACCCCGGTCGTGTCCCCCGCTTGTACCTGGTTCTGGAGCGCGTTCACGCAGGCCCGAGTATCGGCAATGCAGGCCGCCACCACGTCGTGCAGTGCCTCCAGCGGCATCATGGCGCGCAGCTTGGCGATTACCGTCATGTCCACGGTAGGAGCAGGGGCAGATGGAGGGTACCGTTGCCGGCCTTCCAGGATGGGCAACGCGCACTGCAGGGGGACGGCCGCGTTTCTTGGGTTTCAATGCCTTGGTGAGGTCACCCAGGGCCAGTGGTTTGAGCAGAAACCCGTCAAAAGCAAGGAGTTGCTGCCGCTGGACCTCGGTCGCGCTCATCGCCAAAAGCAACGGTTCCGGCCCCTTCAGGGCACGGACCTTCTCCGCCAGTTGTCCGCCGGAGACTCCAGGCATCTGAAGATCCACCAGCAGCACATCCGGGCGGGCCTCCGAATTGGCTGCCAGCAGCTCGAGGGCTGCTCCGGCGTCGTTGGCGCGTAGCACCTGGTGACCCTCGTGAGCAAGGATCACAGCCATCAGTTCAAGGCTTATGGCATCATCGTCCACCAGCAGAACTTTGTGCCGGGTTTCGATTCCAGTTGACCTGGTTATCAAAGGGAAAAGCTCTCCTTGAGTGGGCTTACTCTCCGAAGATTAAGCCATTCTTTGCAAAACGACACCATTATGAGTTACCAGACTACACCTTGGTAACGTGCGGCAAGACGCCAGAGATCGAGCCAGCCCCGACTGGGGAAATGCTCTAGAGTCTTTGCTATGGCTCCAGAAGACGATCTCCGGCAACAAATGGCCGAATTGTCAGCCCGCGTCGCGTCGCTTGGAGCAACGGTTTCGTCCCTGGAGGCGGTGGTTGAGGGATTACGGGCAGTCCACCCTGACTCCGCAGCGGCCGTGGGGGCCGCTTCTGTCCACTCTCTCCCTCCTCCCCCTCCTCCCCCTCCTCCTGGACCGTCGACCTCAGCCGTGAAGCCGGCTACATCGCTGGAGAGCCGAATCGGGGCGCAGCTCTTAAACCGCATCGGCATCCTGGCCGTGCTCATCGGCACAGCATGGTTTCTGAAGCTGGCCTTTGATCGTGACTGGATCGGGCCTGGAATTCGGATCTGGATCGGCCTGGTTTGTGCCGCAGCGTTGGTGGTTTGGTCGGAGCGATTTCGGCGCCGTGGATTCTCTGCGTTTTCCTACAGCCTGAAGGCGCTGGGCACCAGCATTGCCTATCTCTCGCTCTGGGCTGCCTCGAGCGTTTATCATCTGGCTCCGACCTGGCTGATTTTTCTCGCCATGACTGCAGTGACCATCGCCAATGCGGTACTCGCCCGGCGCCAAAGGTCGGAATTGCTGGCCATTTATGCACTGGCCGGCGGTCTGGCAACGCCCGGGTTGCTGGCCATGGGCCATGACAGCGCGCTTCTTCTCTTCTCCTACCTGGCGCTGCTGAATGTGGGCGCGCTGCTCTTGCTCGCGCTGCATCCCTGGAAGCGGCTGGCTTGGGCGGCTTTGGCGGGAACGGCGGTTTATTACATTGGCTGGACCTTGAGCGAGGACGATCCCTTCCGGTTTCTGGTCTCCGGCTGTTTTCTGGGTTTGTTTTTTGCCGGGTTTGCCGCGGTGCCCTTCCTGATCCTGCGCCAGGCGGAAGCTCCTGAGCTGCGTTTCCCCATCGCCTTTCCGATCGTCAATGCGTGCGCAACCTGGATAGGGTTGATGGCAATTTTCGCCGCCAGCGACCAGCATACCGTGCGCCCCTGGGTTACGCTTGCCCTGGCTCTGGCTTGCCTGGTGATGGCGATTGCCTTACGTGCGCCAGCCGCGGTTGCAATTGCCCGCACCTATCTTGGGCTGGGTGTACTTTTCGTCGCTGTGGCGGTTCCATTAGAATTCCACGGCTACGGGGCCACCCTCTGCTGGCTGGGTGAATCGCTGGCGCTGGTTGCCTTTGCCAAGGCCCGCTCGCACGCGGCTATGCGCGTCTTTGGCACTGCGGTGCTCACTCTGGCCTCCTATTCTTTGCTGTTGGAATGGATCCTCCCCACGCCACAGCCATTGGCGGTCGCCGCCAACATGTACTTCGCTACCAACCTGATCGGCGCAGCCGTATTTGCTGCGGTCACCTACCTCAGTCAGGGTGAGCATCCTTCACCGTCGCGCGGGTTTGGCAGTTGGACCTACCTGGCGGCCTTCGCCAGTGTCGCATTCAGCATCACCCTGTTGGTTGCTGTCGGCCTTGAGATTCACCACTACTGGTATTGCGGGGCAGGTATCTTTCGTGATTTTTGCCGCTCTAACGACCGGGAGCACCGCGACATTGCTGCCGGGTTCAGCTACAGCGCCTGGTGCATGCTTTACGGCTCCGCTCTTATGACGGCGGGTTTTCTGCGGCGCAGTGCTTTTCTGCGCTGGCAGGCCCTGGTTCTACTTGCCTTCAGCATCGGGATGGTTTTCTTGAACGGCGTCAGTCACGAGAGCCAGGGGTACCGCGTCCTTAGCTTTTTGGTCCTGGGTGTGTTGTTGCTGGCGGTAAGCTTTGCCTATCAAAGAGACTGGCTGCGGCTACGGGGTTAGGGAGGGAACCGCAGGTCGGCTACGCTCCTCCTGATGACAAAAAGGAGCGACGAGTGCTGTAGGATCCCACTCCAGCCAAAACTACGCTTGAATGGGATACCACACCACTCGTCGCCTAGCGCATCGCGGGCTCAATCTGATTGAGCCAGTCAGGTGGTTTGAGGATCTCGCGCGGCTTCGAGCCGTCGGCGGGGCCGACGATTCCGTCGCGCTCCATCATGTCGATCAAATGCGCAGCGCGGCCATAGCCTATGCGCAAGCGCCGCTGGAGCAGGGAAGTGGAGGCCTTCCCAAATTCCAGCACCAACCGTACCGCGTCCTCGAATAACTCGTCGTTGCCGTCCCCATCCTCCGGCTCCGCATCCAGATCACGGCCCTTGTCGTCCCGGGGAGACTCGAGAAAGCCCTGCACGTACTGCGCTTCGCCCTGATTCTTCCAGAAACCAACTACGGCGGCGATTTCCCTCTCAGTGACAAAGGGAGCGTGCAGCCGCTGCAAGCGGGAAGTCCCAGGGGGCAGGAACAACATATCGCCGCGCCCCAGCAACGCCTCGGCCCCGTTCGAATCCAGGATGGTCCGCGAATCCACCTTGGTGGCCAGGCGGAAGGAGATCCTTGTGGGCACGTTGGCCTTGATCAATCCGGTGATGACATCGACCGAAGGCCGCTGTGTAGCCAGCACCAGGTGGATGCCCACCGCGCGCGCCATTTGCGCCAGCCGGGTGATCGCCTCCTCGACGTTGGCCTTGTCCAACATCATCAGATCGGCCAGCTCGTCGATGATGATGATGATGTGGGGCAACGGCTGCTCCGCTTCCCCATCATCAAAAAGGCTGGGGGTCTGGTTGTCGAAGAGCTTGTTGAATTGATCGATGTTCCGGACGCTGCGCGAGGCCAGCAGTTTTAGGCGACGCTCCATTTCGCGCACCGCGTTGCGCAAGGCATTGGCCGCAAGCTTGGGCTCGGTAATGATGGGGGTGAAGAGATGGGGAATGCCTTCATACATGCCCAGCTCTACCCGCTTGGGATCTACCAGGATCATGCGCACCTGCTGCGGGGTCGCCTTATACAGCACGGACATGATCATGGCGTTGATAGCGACGGATTTGCCGCTGCCCGTGGAACCAGCGATCAGCACGTGGGGCATGGTCGCCAGGTCGGCCGTCACGATGCGCCCGTTGATGTCTTTGCCCATGGCCAAGGTCAACTTGGACTTGGTCCCGGTGAAGTTTTCCGCTTCGATCACGTCGCGCAGCCAGATGGTTTCACGGTCGTGATTGGGCACCTGGATGCCCACAGTGCTCTTTCCCGCCATGCGCTCGATCAGGATGCTCTCGGCCCGCATCGCGAGGCATAGATCTTCCGCCAGGCCGGTCACACGGCTGTACTTAACACCGGCTTCGGGGCGGAATTCGAAGGTGGTTACCACCGGGCCGGGATTGATCTGAACCACCTGGCCGCGGACATCGAACTCCGCGCATTTCTCAACCAGAATCCGGGCTTCCCCACGCAAATCCTCTTCGCGCACGATCTGCGACTCGTCGCTGCGGTGCAGCAGCGTGCTCGGCGGCAGGCGGAAGCCGCTGACCGATCGGGGGGCGAGGGTGACCAGCTTGGCTTCGGCATCGGCGCGTCCTTTTACGGAGATTGCTTGTGCGGCCGGCGCGGGACGCTGGGTCTGCACCCGAACGGCGGGTGCGGGATCTTCTACTTCGTGGGACGAATCGGGTTCAGCTTCGGACATCTCCAGCTCCCGATCGGGAATACTGGTTCGGGGCATCTGGTTCCACAGCGACGGGGTATGGGGCTCGGGTGTCGATGCGGTCTCGGCTGCGCTGCCGTCTTCAAAGGCGCCCCGCCGCGCAGTGGGCTCCGCGTCTTCCGCCCCCTGGGCTTGCCTGGCGGCAGCTTTTTCCGCCGCCTTGCGCGCTGTCTTCTGCATTTTCTTCAGCGCGCTGTCTTTCATGGCTTCGCGCTTGATGGCTTGCTTTTCCGCCCGGGCCCTGGTCCAGGCCGAATGCCAGTTGCGCACGCGGTCGCGCCATCCGTAAGCGAAGGCGAAGCGGATCGCCACCCACTGCTGCGCGGTACCGAAGCTGAAGGTGGTGGAGAGGTAAAGTGCAATCACCACCATGCTCACAATCACGATGGCGGCGCCGGGAAGGTTAAGGTACTGGACCAACGTGTCCACTACCAGCCGCCCGGTCAGGCCTTCTACCGGCAGGGCATGCAGCCAACGGAGATGACCCGGGATCAGGCCGAAGACAGCGGGCGCAAATACCAGGTAGAGCAGAACCCCGGAAACCTTGGCGGTCGGGGAGCCGGCAGGGCAGGAGCGCAGCCACGTCCAGCCCAGAGCACCCAGCATCAAGGGGATGAAGAAGGCGGCGACGCCTTCCAATTGCAGCAGCAGGTCGCTGATGGTCGCGCCGATCACCCCGGTCCAGTTGTGGGCCTGCCGGCCGGCAGCGCCCACGGTGTTCAGGGACGGGTCCGTGGGGTGATAAGAAGCCAGCGCAAGGAAGAGGAGGCTCGCGGCCACAAGGAGCACCATGCCTGTGACTTCATTCAGGCGACGGTTGCGGGTCGGGGTCAGTGCCAGTTCGAGTGGCTTCATGGGGGATACGCGGGACTTGCCGCCTGGAGTACCAGGAGCGGTCGCCAATTCGAAACGCCAGAGTGGGTTAATTATCCCAGAGATAAGCCCCGGAAAGCCAAAAACAGTGCCCGGGAGTAATCACGGGGAACCGTTTCCGTGACTCCCCAAGTAATTGAGGGCGAAGTGCTTTGGTTGCATGAAGAAGCGGAGTGGAGGGACCTGTTTCCCTACTTTGTTCTCGGGGGAGCCGGCAGGGGGCTGCTTAGTTGCAGGCGCCAGATGCCGTTGCGGCGGATGAGCATGTGGAGGACGTTTTCGCTATAGGCGGTCGGCTGTCCAGGCTTGGTGTAGACCTTGGTGTAGGTCACGCAGGCGGTGTCGCCAAAAAGGTGCTCGCGCAGATTGGTGGCGGTGATCTGGTAGGGGGCGCGACGGCGGTCGTGCCGCTCCAGGTTACTCAGGATATCCGCCTTACTGGTGGTTGAGCCATCTGCCCGCAAGCCGACGTAGTCGTCCGCAAGAATTGAACCGGCAATGGCCGTGTCGTCTTCGATCTCGGCCCGTAGATATTCCTCTTCCAGCCGGCGCAAGACTTCAAGATCCCTCTGCTGGCCCGCTTGGCCTGGTATCTGATTGGACTGGGTAGGTGGCGGAGCTTGGCCGGCCGCCCCCCGGGGAACCAGGATCACCAGGCTCAGAAGCATGGCTGGCACCCCCATGCCCAGGGCGGTACGGCCATGGATCCTACTTCTCGACTTCAACTCCGCGCCAGAAGGCTACATGGTTCTTGACGTTACGGGCGGCCGGCTTGGGATCCGGGTAATACCAGGCAGCATCCTGATTTTCCTGGCCGTCCACCAAAAGGCTGTAATATCTCGCTTGTCCCTTCCAGGGACAGGTCGAGATTGTCGAGCTGGGGCGGAAGTACTCCCGCTTAAGTGAGCTCTCTGGAAAATAGAGATTTCCCTCAACCATCTCTGTTGTTTCGCTCTCCGCGATTACTTTGCCGTTCCACGTTGCCTTTGCCATAACTGGGTTTATTCTTGCTTCCTTCCCACCCTCTCCCACCTTAGCAGAAGGATGCCCGCTCTGACATCCTGCCGGGTGTCCTGATTTTGAGCGGGTGATGCTCCTGAATGAGAACGTTCCGCTCGCTAGACGCACCGAACCACCCCGCGCAGGCGTGTGGGGTGGTCGCGGCAGTTCCGAAATAGTCCTGGGATACTGCCGCAGAGTAGCTGAAGGGTTCGTTACCGGTGTCTAGTGCATCTCCGACGGGCCGCTCGGCTTTCCTTGGTCGGCCAGCATGGACACGTTGGAGATGTGGATTGTCTTGTCGCTTTCGTTCACCTTGCCGACCACGGCGACGTGGTGCCCATAGTGATCCTTTACCGAATCGGGATCGTCGATGGTGTAGACCTGTTTCTTTGCGTCATCAACAAAGACTGGCTTTGCTCCACCGTCAATGCACTTTTTCACGCAGGCCGCATTTGGGGTGCTTCCGTTATGCATCGCTCCACACTTGGAGTCGCTGACATAACCGTTGATCTTCGCGGCACTCATATCCGCAGCCATAGCCGGTATCGTCGAGAATGCCAAAACCACCACGAATAATTTCATTTCCGCTCCATGCGATCGAATGGGGTAAAACAACCGCACTTTGAGTTGTACGCCCAGCCCCGCATCCTGGCAAGGCCAGGATGCGAACCGTTTCGAGCGGCCCGCAACTGACCGCGCCCGACTGTAGTCGGGCTATAAATGATCCAGAAAACGTCGGGCTTTGGGGGCGCGAGAATTACCCTCTCCGAATCGAGTCCCGCAGGGACGGCTGAGAGTAGCCCAAGACGTAGTCCTGGTTTAGCCTGAAAATTTCCCAGGATGCAATCCTGGGCTGCCTCTAACTCTGAAACGGACCATTCGCGATTTTGGGGGGGCCAACCCAGGACCATGTCCTGGGTAACTTTCAGCCGTCCCTACGGGACTGCTCGTTGGCGCGCCCGCTAACCCAGGACTGCGTCCTGGGCTACTCTCAGCCGTCCCTACGGGACTAATTGCGATATGCCCTGATAGCTTATTTGTTTTTCAGCAGCTGCAGTCCAAATCGGACCGACCGAGAAGAGCTAATTTGTACAAGATTGACTCTCAGCCGTCCCTACGGGACTCAATCCGGAGAGAGTAGTTCTCACGCAGAATCTAAAGCCATTGCTCGCCCGTCAGTGCGGAGTTTTTTGCGGGTCAAGCGACGGGAAGGGCCTCTGCCTTGGTCTGGTAACGCATCGCCTCGACGGATTCCATCTGGGGCTCGGCAATCTTTCGCGCATAGGTGCAAACCACCTGGCTTGCGACCTCGGCTTCGGCTGCCGCACCCTTCTTGGCCCGCTTCTTGGGCGCTTCGTCTTCCGCAGCTGATTTGCGGTTATTGGGGCAGACCAGGTAGACCCCGGCCGCCCGCGTCTTCTCCAGCAGGTAAGGGCTGCCGCATTCCGGACATCTCTCCGGAACGGGCTTGTTGTTCGACGTGAAGTCACACTTGGGGTAATTGGTGCAGCCATAGAAGAGATTGCCGCGCCGCGCTTTCCGCTCCGCGATGTCCCCGTCGCCGCACTTGGGACACTTCATCCCCTCGATGATGTTCTGCTTGATGTACTTGCACTTGGGGTAGGCGCTGCAAGAGACAAATTCTCCGTATTGGCCATTGCGCAGCACCAGTTGGGAGCCGCACTTGGGACAATTCTCGTCCAGCGGCTGGGGCGCCTTCTGCTGCTGTTTCTGGGTCAGCTTGCGCGTTGTCTTGCAGGGCGGATCCTCGCTGTAACCGGGACAGGCCATAAAGGCGCCGAAACGCCCGCGCTTCAGCACCATCACCCGTCCGCAGGCTTCGCAATATTCTTCCGCCTGTTCCTCGCCTTCCTGTGCACTCATCTCCGGCTTGGCGGCGAAATTCTCCTTGGTGAAGGTACAGCTTGCCGGATCCTTCTTGTTGTACGTACTGCAGGCGAAGAAGCTGCCGAACTTACCCCACTTCAAGACCAACGGGGAGCCGCAGACGTCGCATTTCTCGTCCGTCGGCTTCTCCATCCGCTTGATGTTTTCCATGTGCTTGCCGGCGTGGACCAGCTCCTTTTCGAAATGCCCATAGAACGCACCCAGCAAGTCGGTCCACAACTCTTTGCCGTCTTCGATGTCGTCCAACTCTTCTTCCAGTTTGGCCGTGTATTGCGGGTCGAAGATATAAGGGAAGTTGGCCACCAGCAGATCGGTGACCACGAAGCCGATCTCGGTGGGAACGAATTTGGCGCCCCGGCCGGTGCCCACCTTCTGCACGTACTCGCGTTCTTGAATCGTATTAATGATGGTGGCGTATGTGGAGGGCCGACCGATGCCGCGCTCTTCCAGCTCCTTGACCAGCGAGGCTTCATTGAAGCGTGGCCGTGGTTCGGTGAAGTGCTCTTCGGGCAACAAAGCATTCAGCGCCAGTGCCTGCCCGTTCTCCAGGGCAGGAAGACGGTTCTTTAGCTCCTCGTCCTCATCGTCCTTCTTTTCTTTGGCTTCTTCATAGACTTTGAGGAAACCATCGAACTTCATCACCGAGCCGGTCACGCGGAAGTTATAGCTGCGATCCGCCTTGCCTACGATGTCTACCGTGGTCTGGTCGAAGACCGCGGGGACCATCTGCGACGCCACAAAGCGCTGCCAGATGAGCCGGTAGAGACGATACTGTTCGTCACTGAGATAGCGCTTAATTTCTTCCGGATGCTGCGTGACGCTGGTGGGACGAATGGCCTCGTGCGCATCCTGCGCGTCCTTCTTGCTCTTGAAGGCATTCGGCGTGGCCGGAAGATAGTCCTTGCCATGGTTCTGTTCAATCCACTTGCGTGCATCGGCGATGGCATCGGGCGAGACGCGGGTGGAATCGGTACGCATGTAGGTGATGAGACCTACCGCCCCTTCGCTGCCCAGCTCAATGCCTTCGTACAAGCGCTGCGCCACGCCCATGGTGCGGCGTACGCTGAAGCCCAACTGGCGGGATGCATCCTGCTGTAGTTTGCTGGTGGTAAAGGGCGCGGTGGGATTACGCCGGCGCTCCTTCTTCTCTACGTTCTGTACCGACCACTTTGCTTTTTCAAGCGCGGCTACTACGGCATCCATCGGCTGCTTGCCGGGCAGCGCCGGCGCATCCACGGTCTCAACCGTAGCCTTCTCCCCATCGATGCCGATGAAGCGAGCAGTGAACTCGTTGTTCTCGTTGGCCGGAGTGAGTTTGGCGTCGAGCGTCCAGTACTCCACCGGCACAAAGGCCTTGATCTCACGTTCCCGTTCGACGATGAGGCGCAACGCCACGGTCTGCACCCGGCCTGCGGACAAGCCGCGGCGCACCTTGTCCCACAGCAACGGCGAGATCTGGTAACCCACGATGCGATCGAGGACGCGGCGCGTTTGCTGTGCGTCGACCAGATTGCGATCGACATCCCGCGTATGTTCAAAGGCGTCGTGCACCGCCTTTGCGGTGATTTCATTAAAGGTTACGCGACGAATCGAGTTGCCCTTGGAGAGCCCGCGCAGTTCATCTTCAAGATGGGCCGCGATCGCTTCTCCTTCACGGTCAGGGTCAGGAGCCAGATAAATAACAGTCGCTGCCTTGGCCAGCTTCTTCAGCCGGTCGACAACTTTTTCTTTTCCCGGGATCACGATTAGCTCGGGCGCGAAACTGCCATCACTCAGATCCACGCCGATCTTGTTCTTGGGCAGATCTTTAATGTGGCCGACGGAAGCTTCAACAGTGAAGTCTTTCCCGAGATATTTACTGATCGTCTTTGCCTTTGCAGGTGATTCGACGATCACAAGTGATTTACTCATTGCGTTCCTTAAACTCCATCCCTACTACGTACGTACGGGTTGAAGCCCGTACCCTTCAAGAAAAACCTCTTCCGATGGGACTGACTGTACCACCTGGAAGGTTCATAGTTATTTACTTATCGTGATCCGCGTCCTGGCAGGAGGCTCCATCGGCGCTCCGTAAGACACGCTTTCTCCTGTCGCGTCTGCAACTTCCGCGTCTGCAACTTCTGGTGTAGAGATGCGCAAAAAGCTACATGCGTCGGACGTAGTTTTTGCCGGGAAGTTGTTTGATCCGGCTAGCCAGCTCGAGCTCGAACAAAGCCGTGAAGATCTCAGACGAGGTCAACTTGGACTCCAGCTTTTCCATCAGCTCATCCAGTTGCACCGCTTCGTCGTGCCGCAGCGCGTTCAGCACGACCTTCTCTGGCTCCTGCAGCGGAAGTTCCTCCACAATCGATGCAGCTTGCTCTGTTGACGATGCAAAACCTAGTTCTCCTTCGAGCTGCAGCCGCACCTGCGTGGGCAGTTCTTGCCATACATCCTCCCATGTCGCCACCAGCTTAGCGCCCTGTTTAATCAACGTGTTGGGTCCCCAGGCGTTCTTGGTGGTCACGTTACCCGGCACCGCATAGACATCGCGATCCTGCTCCAGCGCGCAGCGCGCGGTCACGCGGGTGCCGCTGTTCTCTCCTGCTTCCACCACCAGCACGCCGATGCTCATGCCACTCAAGATGCGGTTGCGCTTGGGAAAGTTTTGCGGTGCAGGAAAAGTTCCCAGCCTGTATTCCGAGAGGATGGTCCCTCCCGCAACGAGAATATTTTCGGCCAGAGTCTTATTTTCTTTAGGGTAGATCACGTCGATGCCGGTGCCCCAGACAGCCACGGTGCTGCCGTTGCCCGCCAGCGCCCCGCGATGCGCCGCGGTGTCGATGCCTCGCGCCATCCCACTGAAAATCACCATCCTGCGGCTGGCCAGGTCGCGAGCCAACACTTCTGCCATACCCAAACCATAGGGCGTGGGATGACGCGTCCCCACGATGGCGATTGCCGGGCGAGCTAGTAGCCGCACGTCGCCCAGTGCCCAGAGCACCGGTGGTGGATCGAAGATCTCGCGCAGCCGCTCGGGATAGTCCTCATCCTCGTAGAGTAAGGATGGTCGCCACGCTGTTCGCGCACCGCTTCCACTCCTGCTCCGCTTCGACGCGCGCTTTGCCGCTGAAAAGGAACTGGGCGGACGGCGCGGGAAAATTCAGCGATTCGAGTTCCGTCAGAGAAAGCTGAAACAGACGCGATACGTCCTGTAAAGTCTGCGCGGTTTTCAGGATGCGCTTCGGTCCCAGGCCCGGGGTGAGAGTGAGCGCCAGCCAGGCGAGCTGATTCTCCGGCGCAGTTGTGGGCAGGGGGTCGGGTCCATTCATGGCTGACAGCCAAGGTACACTAACAAGTGACCCTCCAACTAAAGCGCCGCGTCCGTATGGCGGCTATCCACTTCCTGAATCCTGCTCCTCTGATGTGGGACTTCGAGCACGAACCCGAGCGCAGCTACCTGCGCGAGCTTTACCAGATCGGCTACACCACACCTTCGGGCTGCGCAGCGGAGCTGGCTGCGGGCGAGGCCGATATCGGCCTGGTTCCCGTGGCCGCGTACGCCACCACGCCCTCGCTGGTGGTGGTCCCGGGCTGCACTGTGGCGGCGCTCGATCACGTGCGTTCCATCATTTTGGTGGTGCGTCCGCCGCTGGGGGTTAGCGCGGTGCGTACCGTTGCCGCGGACACCTCGTCACTTACCTCTTTCACGTACACGCGCATCCTGTTCGAAATCTTCTGGAAGGTTCCGGCTGTGTTCATTCCCCAGGAGCCCGATCTCGAATCTATGCTCGCGGTCGCCGACGCTGCGTTGCTGATAGGGGACCCAGCCCTGCTGGCGTTGGAGGACATGGAAGCCCGCGCCGCCCGCACCGGCGAACGGCTGCTCTACCTGGACTTGGCGCATGAGTGGCATAGCTTCACCGGTCTGCCCTGGATTTCCGCCTTTTGGGCACTCCGGCCGGGCGGTCTGGAAGAGACCGGGATCAGCGCCTCAAAGCTGATCGAGGATCTGCAGACCTCACGCGACCACGGGCTCGAGCATATCGAGGATCTGGTGGGCGAATGGTCGACCCGGATTGCGGTGCCGGCGGAGACGATCCACTCATTACCTGACCCAAAATATTCACTACATATTAGATGAAGCGTGCCTCCGCGGACTCCACCAGTTCTACCGTTATGCTGCTGAATGTGGAGCGCTTCCAGCCGCGCCGCCCCTGCGGCTGCTTTAGGGCATTCCATTGATACTGCGACGGTTATACTCGCATCTGCGTCCAATCAGGAGATGCTTCAGATAGCCGGCAAACACGGAGCCGCACGGCAGGCCGTCAAGGCTGGCCATTCCGCCCATGGGTTGCACTGGCTCATGGGCTTTGGCACCCTGGGCCTTTTCGCCGTCTCCACGATCGATTCCTCGATCATTCCGCTGCCGCTGCCTGGCAGTACCGATTTGCTGTTGATTCTGCTGGTGGTCCACCGCGCGGACCCGGTGTTCGCCGCCATCGCTGCCCTCGCGGGCTCCATCTTAGGCGGGTATCTCACCTGGGGTGCGGGTGCGAAAGGTGGAGAAGCAGCGGTCCATCGTTATGTTCCCAAACGATTTGCGCGCCGGCTGACGGGTTGGGTAGACAAGAACGGCACGCTTGCCGTCACCATCTCGGCCTTGCTTCCCCCACCCTTTCCTCTGATGCCTTTCATATTGGCCGCTGGTGCCCTGGGGGTTTCGCGCAAGAAATTCTTTGTCTCCTTTGGCTTGGCGAGAGCGGTTCGTTATGCCCTGGTGGCTTGGCTGGCTGTTGCTTATGGCAGGGCCATGGTCCGCGCCTTTCGCCACTACCTGGCCGGCTGGAGCACCATCCTCATGTGGGTGTATTTGGGCGTGATGGTGGCCGCCATTTTGTACGGAGTGTGGAAATTTCGCCGGGAGAGAAGGCAGGCTGCAGCGCCACAGGCCGCTGCGCTCAGCGCGAATTAGAAGCTGGGGTCCGATTAAGCAAGCTGCGGAGCAACCGCGGTGCCCTTTACATCTCCCAGCGGAGCAGGCACGCCCCTACCGTGAAGCCCGCGCCGACCGAAGCCAGCATGACCAGACTTTCGCGCTGCAGGCGATGTTCGTCGAGCGCGGTTTGCATGGCCAGGGGGATGGTGGCGGCGGTGGTATTTCCGAAGCGATCGATGTTGATGACCACCCGCTCCAACGGCAGGCCCAGGCGCTCGGCGGTGGAGAGAATGATGCGCTTGTTTGCCTGGTGAGGGATAAAACAGCCCAGGTCGGAGGCCTGGATGTTGTTGGCCTGTAGCAACTTGCTGGATGTCTCCACCATCTTGCGCACGGCGTATTTGTAAACCGCCTGGCCATCCTGGTGGACATAGTGCAGTCTGGCCGCGAGGTCTCGGGGGAAGCAGGGCAGAGACTGCCGCCCGCCGGCATGTTGAGCGCCGGTGCCCCGGAACCATCAATCTCATGACAAAAGTCGATCAGCCCGACCTCGCCCTCTTGCGTCGGTTCGACCAGGACCGCACCGGCGCCATCGCCGAAGATGACGCAGGTCGTACGGTCGGTGTAGTCGATGATCGAAGACATCGTATCCGCGCCGATCACCAAAACCTTGGAATGAACGCCGGACTCAACCAGCTTGGCCCCCACCTGCAGGGCGTAGAGAAAACCCGAGCACGCCGCGGAAAGGTCAAAACCCCAGGCGCCGTGGGCACCGAGCTTGTCCTGCACCAGGCAGGCGGTCGCGGGGAAGAACATGTCGGGCGTAACCGTGGCCACGATGACCACCTCGACCTCGCTGGCCATGATGCCTCGCTGGGCAAGGCAACGCCGCGCTGCTTCCACGGCCATGTCACTGGTCGCCATGCCCGGCTCGACCAGGTGGCGCTCGCGGATGCCAAGCCGCTGCATGATCCACTCGTCAGAGGTGTCTACCATGGTCGCCAGGTCGGCGTTGCTGAGGATGCGTGGCGGCACATAGGTTCCGAGGGCGCTGATTTTGGCGCGCCGTTGTGCACGCGGACGCAATTCGATGCTCAATATTCTTCTCCAGAACTAAACTGCCGGGAATGATCGGATGAGGAGTGGATAGGCTGGCAGGATCACGGGCTATCGTTTGTACCGGGCAACCTACTGCGCACGCACTGACCCGTTACCGTTGCTTCCTTCCGGACCTGGCGGGGTTGGCGGGGTTGCGTCGCGTAGGACCCGGCACACCTTGATGATAGCACTGCGAACGGGCCAGGAAAAAAGCCAAAAGAGCTGCTCAGTAACCGTTCGCTATCAGGTATTCGACGCTCAGATCGAACCCGGTTTCGAGTCCGCGCTGCTCCATGAACTTGATCAACACATCGGCCTCGATATTGACCGGCTGCCCAGCCTTCAACGTATGCAGATTGGTGCGCGCATAGGTGTGCGGAATGATGGCCACCGACACCACGCCGCCCTCCGCGGTCCCCGGTTCCCAGCGGGCTATAGTGAGGCTGATTCCCTCAATCGCAATCGAACCCTTTTCCACCATGTAGCGGCTTAGTGGAGCGGGCACGGCCACACGCAGCCACCAGTCGGCGAGTGCGGGGTCGGCGTGCGCATCGACCGGCTCAAGGCTCAAGAGCGTTCCGGTGCCGTCGACATGGCCCTGCACCACGTGGCCCCCGAGCGGAGCCCCCGCCGGTGTCGGCAACTCCAGATTTACTGTCGATCCCGGCGTGAGCAGAGAAAGGGAAGTGCGGGCCACTGTTTCCGCTGCCAGATCCGCATGAAAGCGGCCGGGCTCAATATCCAGCGCGGTCAGGCAAACACCGCTGACCGCGATGCTGTCCCCGGTGCGCAGCGCAACCCCATCGCCGATAGGCGCGGCAATGGCAATGCGTCGCGAGCCCTCGCGCTGTTCGACGGCGAGTATGGTGCCTGTGGTTTCTATCAACCCAGTAAACATTTCAGCTTCAATTAAATCACTTCCGACCAGGGATCATGCAGGCGCGCTTCCAGCGCGAAATCCTGGCCAAACTGTTTCAGCGAATAGTTCTCAATCGTGGGTAATCCATCGACATCGCAGAGCATGGGAACACCTGCCTGGCCAAAAAACTTGGGCGAATAAAACAGCATGAGTCTATCCACCAGGCCCTGGTTGAGAGCGGACGTACAGACCGCTGCGCCGCCTTCGAGCAGCACGCTGGTGATCTGCATTTCCGCCAGCCGCACCAGCACATCCTGGAACGAAACGCGCGGGCCACGGTGCGCGATCTGCTGCAGGCGAACGCCGCGAGCTTCGAGTGCTTTTTGCGTCGCGACCTCGGCATGGCTGAAAAAGATCATCACATCCTGGTAAGCGGTCTTGACCAGCTGCGAGTCCAGCGGAGTGCGCAGCGTCGAGTCGAGCACAATGCGCATCAATTGCCGCCGCCGCGGCAAGTCGCTGCGGTCGGTAAGCAAAGGATCGTCGGCAATGATCGTTCCCACCCCCACGATCAGCGCGTCTACGGCGTGGCGCATACGATGCACTTCGGCGCGGGCTTCACTGCCGCTGATCCAGAAATGACCACGGGCTTCGCTGTTGCGAGGGCGCGATGCGGCCATCGAGCGTAGCGGCAACTTTCATGGTGACGTAGGGAAGGAAGGCGGTGATGAATTTTGCGAATCCGTCGTTGATCCTGCGGGCTTGTTCCTCCAGGACACCGGTGCTGACCTCCACCCCAGCCGCACGCAGGCGGGCGATGCCTTTGCCGTTCACCTGCGGGTTGGGGTCGGCGGTGGCCACCACCACCCGCGAGACTCCGGCGGCTATCAGCGCGTCCGCGCAGGGACCGGTTCGTCCCTGGTGGCTGCAAGGTTCCAGGGTCACATAAGCGGTCGCACCCTGGGCCAAAGGGCCGGCCTGCTTAAGGGCAACCACCTCGGCGTGGTCGCGGCGGTCATATTCGTGGAAGCCTTCCCCCACCAGCTCCTCGCCCCGAACCAGGACGCAGCCGACGGCCGGGTTTGGTGAGGCAGAGGCCGACGGACCGTTCCGCTTGCTGTAAGGCTCGCTCCATCCACTGCTGGTCAGTTTCCGGCATCTATCACTTTCTTTCAGTCGCCGAGCATGGAATCCACGAATGCTTTGCTGTCAAATGGTAAAAGGTCTTCGAGTTTCTCGCCTACGCCGACGTAACGGACCGGGACTTTGAGTTCTCGTGCTATGGCTACGGCAATGCCGCCTTTGGCCGTGCCATCGAGTTTGGTGAGCACGATGCCGGTGACGCCCGCAGATTCGGTAAAGAGCCTGGCCTGCTGCAACCCATTCTGCCCTGTAGTCGCATCCATCACCAGCAAGACTTCGTGGGGCGCACTGGGAATGATGCGGCTCGCGGTTCTTCCGCATCTTGCTCAGTTCGGCCATCAGGTTGTCCTTGGTGTGCAATCGGCCGGCCGTATCCACGATGAGGACATCGATGGCCCGCGCCTGGGCCGCGCGTATACCGTCGAAGAGTACGGCGGAGGGGTCTCCTCCCTGTTTGGTCTTGATCATCTCCACGCCCGTGCGCTGGCCCCACACCTCCAGCTGCTCGATGGCCGCGGCGCGGAAGGTGTCAGCCGCAACCAGCAAAACGGTCTTGCCCTGGCGGCGGAAAAAGGATGCCAGTTTTCCCGTTGTGGTCGTCTTGCCGGTGCCGTTCACGCCCACCAGCATGATGACCCTGGGAGGCGCCGTATATTTTGGCTTGAAAAAGTCCTCTTCCTCCCGGGCATCCAGGATGGATTGGATCTCCTGCTTGAGTAGCTGCTTCAGCTCCGCGCCGTTGCGTATCTCGTGCCGTTTCATCCGGCCGCGCAGGGCATCGATGATCTCGGTGGAGGTGCCGACACCGAGATCCGAGGCCACCAGACTCATCTCCAGTTCTTCCAGGGCGGCTTCGTCGACCTCGTGGGTCAAGGAGACGATGTCTTCGATGCGGTCGGCCAGGGTCTCGCGGGTGCGCGAGACGGCCTCCTTCATGCGCCCGAATATGCTCTTTTTTTCTGGTTCTTCCAGGCTGCCAAACAGGGTCTGAATCATTTAAAAGGCATCTCGATACGCCATAACCTGAGTGTACTAGCCTGCGGACCGTGGGATTCCCGGTGCTTCACTCTGTCCATCCATCTCGACGTGAGTGGAGGTGGATGGACACCCCCAGGCCTATTCCTCGCGTCCCGGCCGGGCCATCAGTTCGCGGATCGCGTCCTGGGGCGACTTGCCATGCTCGAGAATGGCGGCCATCTGCTCGGTGATGGGCATCTCCACGCCGTGGGCTGCGGCCAGCCCGAGCGCTGCTGAGGTGGTCCGTACTCCTTCTGCGACTTTGCCCTGCAGCTGCGCCAGGATGGCGGGAAGCTTACGCCCCCGGCCGAGTTCAATCCCTACCGAGCGGTTGCGCGAAAGCGGACCAGTGCAGGTGAGTACCAGGTCGCCCAAACCGGAGAGACCGGCAAGCGTCTCCCTGCGACCCCCACAGGCGACCGCGAGGCGGGTGATCTCTGCTACTCCACGGGTGATGATGGCCGCGGCGCTGTTGTGCCCCAGTCCCAGCCCGGCGGCGATGCCCGCGGCGATGGCGATGACGTTCTTGAGTGCGCCACCCAACTCCACGCCGATCACATCATCGTTGGTATAGAGCCGAAGTGCGGGCGCGGTGAGCTCCTCCTGCAGCCGGCCGGCCAGCCGGCTATCGGCGAAGGCGAGGGTGATTGCCGTGGGGGCGCCCGATGCCACTTCCTGCGCGAACGACGGCCCGCTCAGTGCGCCGCAGGGCAGACTGCCATTGAGATTTCGCTCCGCCAGCACCTGCTCGATGACTTGCGTCATGCGCAGAAAGCTCTGGTCTTCGATTCCTTTCGTGGCGCTGACGATGGTTTGCCCCTGTACAAGAAACGGCGCCATGGCGCGATAGATCGCGCGCACATGCTGCGACGGCACCGCACTGATCACAATCTCCGCACCCACCACGGCTACGGCCAGATCTGTTACGTGATCCACCTGCGGAGGAATGGGAAACCCGGGGAGGTAGGTGCCCACCGCTGCCGAATGCGACCACAAGGCGATGGAGTGGTCGCCACGGCGCGCCAGGCTCAGGGCGAGAGCGGTTCCCCAGGAGCCGCTGCCCACAATCGCAATTCGGCTCATGCTCCCGTTTTCCTGGATGCGCCGAAGCCATGCTCCGTGCCCTGCAGAAGGCGCTGGATATTTTGCCAGTGCTTCACGATGACGATCCAGCAGCTAATGAAAACAACCACCCCCGAGGCGGGGCCGTACCTGCCTGGTGAGAGCCAGAGGGTCAGGAAGGGAAGCACAACCGCCGCCAGGATCGACGCCAGCGAGACATAACGCGTCAGGACCACGATAGCGATCCATAATCCCAGTGCAGAGAGCGCCGCCAGCCAACAAAGCGCCAGGAAAACACCAAACGCGGTGGCCACGCCCTTGCCGCCCTTGAAGCGCAGCCAGACAGGAAACATGTGGCCCAGAATCGCGAACAGTCCGGCCAGGATGGCGAGATTATGCATGGTGGCTGGGCCCTGGTTGCGGCCCAGGAAATCTGCCACCGCCACTGCGGCGTAACCTTTAGTACCGTCCAGCACAAAGGTCAGAATGCCCAATCCCTTTGCGCCCGAGCGCAGCACATTGGTAGCGCCGATATTGCCGCTACCCTTGGCCCGGATATCCTCCTTGTTTACCAGCAGCACCAGGAGGAATCCGAAGGGGATGGAACCTAGCAGATACGCCACGCAGGCTACGATCAAAAACAAAGACATGATTGCATCCGGTTTGAGTGTAGCAGCGCTGGTGGCAAGACCCGGATTTCCTTCACTCAGCGCTGGACGCTACTGCGTGTGCGGCTTTCAGTAAGGAAAGCCGCATGAAGCTCGCCAACGCCAGGGAGCCCCAGGAAATCCGGGGGCAAACGATACCCCGGTCATCTGGTAGATTAAGGCGCATGTTCAGCAGGTCTATTTCCAGGTATCTTTGCGCCGCGGCGGGGATGGCCGCCTTCGCGTCGCCGGCTCACGCAACTAACCCACTGGTGGTCAAGACAGATCAGGGGAAGGTGCAGGGAAAGCTAAGCGCCGACGGTCAGGCGCGCGACTTTCTCGGCATCCCTTACGCCGCGCCGCCCGTCGGTCCGCTGCGTTGGAAGCCCCCGCAACCCGCGGCCAAGTGGCAAGGTGTCCGCCAGGCCACCAGCTTCGGATCGCGCTGCTACCAGCAGGAAAAATTTGACGACATGGTCTTCCGCGATCCTGGTGAGAGTGAGGATTGCCTCACCCTCAACGTGTGGACACCGGCCGCCAAGCCCAAGGGCAAATTGCCGGTCATGGTCTGGATTTTTGGCGGCGGGTTTGTCGGGGGCGGTACCTCGGAGCCGCGCCAGGATGGCGAACATCTCACCCGCAAAGGGGTGGTGGTGGTCTCGATGAATTACCGTCTGGGGGTTTTTGGATTTTTCGCCACCCATGAGTTGGCCGCTGAGGATCCCCATCATGCAGCCGGCAACCAG
Organism: uncultured Acidobacteriaceae bacterium; assembly: GCA_963721125.1. Taxonomy (GTDB): domain Bacteria; phylum Acidobacteriota; class Terriglobia; order Terriglobales; family Acidobacteriaceae; genus PALSA-350. The sequence goes on from CAVRHZ010000005.1 coordinate 137,205, forward strand.
GGGCTGCTCGATGAATTGGCCGCCATAAAGTGGGTGCGGCAAAACATCGCCCGCTTTGGCGGCGATCCGGACAATGTAACCATCTTCGGCGAATCCGCCGGTTCCTTTGCCGTCAGCGCGCAAATGGCCTCGCCGCTGGCCAAGGGTCTGTTTGCCCATGCCATCGGAGAAAGCGGCGGAGCCTTTGCCAGCAAGGAACTGAGTTTTCCGCCGCTCGCGGAGGCCGAGAAGAAGAACGAGGAATTTATTCGTGAGGCAGGCGGTGACAGCAGTCTGGCAACCTTGCGCGCCGCCAGCAGCGAAGAGATCCTGAAACTGGCCACCCACAAAGGCCTGGGCAAGCCTCCGTTCGCCCCCGATACCGACGGCTACTTCCTACCCCAAAGCGTTTCCGCGATCTTTGCCGCGGGCAATCAGGCCCACGTGCCTTTGCTTGCCGGTTGGAATCGCGACGAGGGAACCAGCAACGTGGTAAAGGAGCCGGAAAAAGGGACAATAGACGGCCTGCGAGCCACGGGCACTACGGAATTCGGTCCCGCGGGCCGATGATTTTCTCAAGGTGTACCACGCCAATGATGACGCCGAAGCGCTGCGCGTGGCGGAGGACTTTGCCGGCGACCGCTTCCTGGTTTACTCCACCTGGGCATGGCTGGAGGCGCAGGTAAAGTCCGGCAACAAGGCCTATCGGTATCTATTCGCGCAGCCGTCGCCGGGGGATCCTTTCCATCCGGTCTCTGCCGGAGCCTTTCACTCCGACGAGATTGAGTACGTCTTCGGCAACCTCGACTCACGCAAGGGAGCTGCATTCAAGCCCGAGGACTTCAAGCTTTCCGACCTGATACAAACCTTTTGGACAAATTTTGCCAGAACGGGAGATCCAAACGGCGGCGGAGCGCCGCATTGGCCAGCCTATGATGCCGCGGGCAACTGGCAGGTGATGCGCCTGAGCTCCGACCCTGGAGCCGCTCCGGATCCGCACCGCGACCGGTATCTGTTTCTGCAACAGGTATGGGGGCAATGAGCGAACTGCTGTCCTTTTTTCGGAGCGGCTCCGTAGAATGAGCTGACACATGCCCAATCCGCATCGTTCCACCGGCGTTGCTGATGAGACCCTGCCCGCGATCTGCTTAATCACCGCGGATGAGGACTTTCAGGGGGAGATCGAAGCGGAGTTGGCGCCGTGGTACAGGGTACGCCACCGCAACCACTATGGAGACACCGCCATTTGGGTTCGCGAACAGCGGGCCCAGGCGGTGCTGGTCGATATCGACACCCAGGGCGAGGAAGCCCATGCCGGTGTTCGGGTGCTGCGCGAGCTGCGCATTCTGGATCGTGGCCTGGTCCTCATCTCGCTCAGCCGTTCGCGCGCCCGCGCGGTGGAAAAGCAGGCCACGGAGGCGGGCAGCGATGCCCACTTCCATAGCCCCATCGATCCTTCCGAACTGCGCCTGGTGCTCAAAACCACGCTCGAAGAACGCATCGAGGAGATGGAACGGGCGCGCATGCAGCAGCAGGTGCTGGAGCGCAGCAAGTTTCAGGACCTGGTGGGGGCGAGCGAAGCCATGCGCCGGGTCTACGACGCGATCTCGCAGGTCGCCGACAGCCGTATCAACGTGATCGTGCGCGGGGAGAGCGGGACGGGCAAAGAGTTGGTCGCCCGGGCCATCGTCGCCTTAAGCAGCCGGCGGAGCAAAGCGTTCATCAGCCTGAACTGCGCGGCTCTGCCGGAGAACTTGATCGAGTCGGAGCTCTTCGGCCACGAGCGGGGAGCCTTCACCGGCGCCAACGAGGCCAAACCAGGGCAGATTGAGCTGGCGGACGGCGGTACGCTTTTTCTGGATGAGATCGCCACCCTCACCATGCCACTGCAGACCAAGTTGTTGCGCGTGCTCGAAGACCGGCAGGTGCAACGGCTGGGTGGACGCCAGGGCCGGAAGATCGATTTCCGGCTGATCTGCGCCACCAACGAGCCGCTGGAAGAGATGGCGCGCACGGGCAAATTCCGTGAAGACCTCTACTACCGTATTCACGTGGTGCCGATCCAGCTGCCCCCACTGCGCGAGCGGACCGGGGATATCGCCCTGCTCGCGGACTACTTTTTGCGTATTCATCTGACGGCCAATGGCCTGGAGCAAAAGCGTCTGACGCCGGACGCGCTGGCCGCGTTGGAGGAGCACTCCTGGCCGGGCAATGTGCGCGAGCTGGAAAATCTGATCCAGCGGCTGGTCATCATGGTTCCCGGCCCTACCATCGATCTGCAGCATCTACCCCCGCAACTGCTGGCGCAGAGTGTCACCGCGCACGAGGCGATCTTGCTGCCGCCAGGGGGCGTTCGCTTCGACGACGAGATACGGGAACTGGAGGTCGCACTGCTGGAGGCCGCGCTGCGCCGCTCGGCTGGCAGCAAGGCGGCCGCAGCGCGGCTGCTGCATTTGGACTCGCAGCGGATGAAATATCTCTGCCGCAAGTATTCGCTCTAGCAATAGGTTAATTTTTGACCCATTGAGGCTTCATCCGTGGCGTTGGGCCGAGCATGCCAAAAAAAAGTATGGCAGGTAGAGTTTGGCATTGTGCATGCAAAAGAGGAGGCGTACGGTAACGACACAATCCATGTTGGAGAGAACCAATGGCTCTGGAAAAGAAATCGCTACCCAGCAAGAAGGCATCCACCTCCGCCGCGCCCCAGGTCAAGCGGAACGTCCAAGCGAAAGTTGATATTTCAAAGCCCTCGCCGACCAAAGTCGCCACCGCGTTGAGGATTTTGCCGTAATCGTAGTCCCTCCGAGTGTTCCCCCGGCAACCTTGCCGGGAAGTAAGGCGGCAACCGCTCCCATGGCGTTGCCGCCTTATTTTTATTTGGCCGGAAAATGGGTTGGTCTTCAAGCCCGTAAAAAATAGGTTAATTTTTAACCCCCGCCAGGCTAAATTTTAACCCTTCGAGCGGTACCTACTTGTTTGGCCACACTGGGAGACCGCTGGAAGCCGCCAATCCGATGCGATTTGGGGAAATCGATGGGGTAAAAGTTTGGCGCTTCAATTGCACTTGTCACGGCGTAGGGCATTAAAAATCTAACTTCGGAGAAAATCACAATGGCTATGGAAAAGAAGTCTCTCGTCAGCAAGAAGGCATCCACCCCCAAGGGCAAGGCCACCAAGTCGAAGGTTGATACCTCCAAGCCGGCGGCAAGCAAAGTCGTTGCAGCCAAGGGCGGCCACATTCCGGGCGCTCCTTATAGCGGGTAAGCTGGATCTCCTCGAGACCAATCAAAGACCGGGGCACAGCACCCGAGTGGATCATACAAATGGCTATCCAAAAGAAATCGCTCAGAGGGGCCGAGAAGGCAAAGTCCAAGCAAGCAGGGACCAGCCGCGTCGACCCCAACGGCAAAAACGAGAAGCCGCCACAGATGATCTTGGCTAAGAAACTGGCAATGGCGAAACTTGCCACCGCGAGGCTCTCGACGGCCAGAATGTTGACAACAAAAAAAACGATCGGGTAGAGGCCAATCTGTTTTGGGAATGACGACAGCGGCGATGAGCCGCTGTCGTCGTTTTGGTCACCAGAAATGTGTGCGCAGCACGTTGGCGAAGATAGAAGCCAGCCGGTAAGCCAGGCTATGGCGCCTGCCGAAGATTTTCGCCTCACCGCTGGTGCCGGGACGGATCTGGCCCACCTGCTCTTCCAACGGTATTCGGGTAGTGTAGAAGGCCGGTAGCGCTATCCCTTTATATGCTTGTTGGGCCAGGATGCCAGCCGGCAAGGGCATCGCGGATCCCTCCATCGGGCCCAGCCGCCCATGAATTTCCATGAATTGCGAGGGCAGTTGCAGGGAGACGGGATCTCCTGCGCGAATGTAATCCATCTCGGTAACGGGAACAAATAGCCTCGCCACCAGCTGCGAAGGGTCGACGATCGTCAGGAGCGTCTCGCCGGTGGTTACGTCACGGTTCACAAGGTTCTCCGGATCGAGGGTCGCAACCACGCCGCCGACGGGTGCAGTGATGGCAAGTTGTGCGCTCTCTTCATCCGCGATTGTGCGGCTGCGGTGGGCGGCATGCTGCTCCGCCAGAGCCTGCCCCAGACCGGTGTGCTGGAGTTCGGCGGCGAAAACCTCAGCCTGCGAGGAGGCCACTTGCATCTCCGCCTGCTGCTTGTCACTGGCCTCACTTAAACTCCGCAGCCTGGCCATGACTTGTCCACGGTTCACCGCGTCGCCCTCCTTCACGTACACGGCCAAAACTTTTCCCGGCACGCCGGCATGCACCTGGTGGGTCTCCTTGGATTCGATAACAAAGTAGGCATTCTCGCGATCGCGCAGTATCGGCACAAAGAGAATGGCAAGCAAAGCGATCGCCAGCACGGCACGCAGAGGCGTCAGGCGCAGTGCGCCCTCGGCAGCCTTAGTTCGGTAGAAGCCCAGCGCGAAGGTCTGAAGACCGCGCAGCCGGGAGCGGAAGATGACAAATGCCAATAATCCCGCCGGGAGCAGGGCAAGCTCGGCGAACCAGTGGAAGAAGATGTTGTAGCTGAAGCGGATGAACACCAGCAGCAACAAGTAACTGTAAGCGCCGGAGGCGAGAGCATACAACACGAATAGCGGCACGCGCCGCCGGGAAACCATGGGCACCTCCACCGGAAGACGAAAGATATGGCGCTGCACCCATGCGATCAGGAAAGAAGTGGAACGCTCCTTGAGATCCGGCACACGAAGCCATTCCGTGAAGAAGTAGTAGCCATCGAGCTTGATGAGAGGATTGAGATTAATGACGGCCACGGCCAGGCCGGTGAGGAGAATGAGCTTGTAGCTGAAATCATTCATCCAGTTGCCCGGTTGTGTGTTCAGCCATAGGATAGTCGCCACACCACAGAGCATCATTTCGATCCATATTCCGGCGATGATCGTGGTCATGCGCTGTAGCCGGCCAGCCGAAACCCAGGTTTCGGTGACGTCTACATAAAAACAAGGTGTGAAGTAAAGGAACATCAGGCCCATGCTGTGGACCTCGCCGCCGAAATGCTTGCAGGTGAGTCCGTGCGCGCTCTCATGAACAAAACCGATCACGAAAAGAAGCACCCAGAACTGCACCAGGTCAGAGAAGGTCTTCTTGCCAAAATCGTAGTAGAGCGGTATATCGGGACCGAAAATACTCCATTTGGTGGTGAAGATCACAGCTTCAAAGAGAAAGAGCAGAACCGCCGCCAGGGTCATCCAGCGGTTGTAAATGTATTTTCCAATCTTTTGTTCAAGCCGGGTAAGGTATCGATCCGGATCCCAGGCTGAGAACGATATATGCGCCACGTTGAAGCTGGAACGGCTGTGCACCCGGCGGCTGCGCTGGGCCGCGAGCTTCTCATTCATGGCGATGTTTTTTTCCTGCGGATCCTTGTACCAGAAGCCGCCCTCGTCCATATTTTCTGCGAAAGTCCGCACCTCCTCCGGGGAAAGCGGAATGCCCGTCTCGGTCTCGAACGCAGCAGCGATCTCTTCATAGGAACGCACTCCATCGAAGAGGCGAGCGAGTTGCCATTGGGTCGGCTTTAGCCGTAACAGGTTGGCGGTGCTTCGCTGGTAGACCACCACGACGGGTTCGCCGTCGGTTACATCCTCGCGAATGATCAGGTCCGGATCGACGCGCGGCGGGTTCTTACGCGAGAGCCTGCTGCGGGGGATCTCCGGTAGGGCTGCGTCGAGTGCCTCGCTCAGGTTCATCGCGGGCTCAGCTTCACCTGCATCGACATGCCCGGCTTCAACAAGGGCGAGGCCTTGTCCAGGCTGCCGATGACCTCGATACTACCGCTCGCCGGGTCAACCACGGGGCTGACGCGAAATACGGTCGCCGGCTGCTTGAGATGAGGGTAATCCGTGGTGGTGAGCTCCAGCTTCGCGCCCCGAGGGAAGGCAGCCATGGCAGACTCAGGCACCGTGAAGAGAATACGCAGCGGCGCCTGCGCGGTAATCCAGAACAGGGCATCGCCCTTCTTTACCTCTTGCGCTTCATGCACTGAACGCCGCCCTACCACGCCGTCGAAGGGAGCCATGATGCGCGATTGGCCGAGTTCGACATCCGCGGCATGCAACTCGGCTTCGGCGGCGAGTTCATCGGCCTTGTAACGGGCCACCTGGGACCTGGTTTCGGTGAGTTTATATTGCACATGCTCCCAGTCCTCATCATCGAGTATTTTCTCCGCGCGCATGGCATCGGCTCGCCGCAGATCCGCCTCATTGCTCTTTTGCTCGGCCTCCCAGGTCAATACCTGGGCTCGCAGGGAGTCGATCCTGGCCGACTTCTCTTCGCGCGCCGCCTGCAAAGCGCGATCGTCCAGCAGCGCCAGCACCTGTCCCCGGTGGACATGATCTCCAATCTCAACGCTTACCGAGGTGACGCGGCCGTCGCGTTCGGCCACGACGTCGGCCTGTTGCTCCACGACCAGCGGGCCGACCGTGGTAAAGTTGCGCGCATCGCCCGTCGCCGGCCCGGCAGGATGGGGCGCGTCCGGCCCCGTCAGATAGGCGGATGCGCCTGCAAAAGGGGAAGGTGGTGCGGATACCGGCTCCGCCGCTGTACTGGACGGTGATGAAGAGGCCAGAACCGGCTGGGAGGCTGGGGCCGCGGGGCCGTGGCTACAACCGGCAACGTTGAACCCGGCGATGCAGCACATCGCTGCCGCGATCCATGGGCAAGCGTTACGGTTACCTTTCCACTGTTGCGGCATGGTTACCAACCGATCCAATCCCAGAGCTGTTTCCAGAGCCATAATGCTGGCGCCCGCAATAAAACAAAGCCTGCCGGGCGGAAGCCGGCGAAGATCTTGGCCCGGCCGTCCATCCCGGCGCGCAGTTGTGCGCTCCCGTTGGATAGTAGAACGTGGGCGTAAAAGACGCGGCCGTCTCCGCTGGGCTGTGCTTCGGGGCTGACACTGAAGACCTGGCCATGCAGCGTTTGCGCGGGGAAGCTATTCAGCTTGATGGCGGCTCTTTGCCCCGCCTGCACCAGCTTGGCATCTTCCTGATCTACGGCGATGTTGATCCTCGCGTTGGCCAGGTTCAAGACCTGGGCGAAGGCGGCGCCGGCATCGAGGTGTTCCCCAACCGCGTTCTGTAGATCGGGTGTCATCACAACGCCGTCGATCGGGGAGCGAAGTTGAGCATTGGCAATACGTAACCGTGTCCTCTCCATTTCCGCATACAGGTAGTCTGCCTGGGTCCGGTCTTCTCCCGCCTTGGCGGAGTGATGAGCCAGGTCTCCCTGCATGGCCAGCATGGCCGCTTCATACTTGGCCTGCGCCGCAGTGAGCTGATTCCGCCAGGACCAGTCGTCCATGGTAGCCAGAACTTCGCCGCGGCTCACGTGCTGGCCCTCCCGGGCGTACACGTTGGCGATGGTTCCTTCGACCGGGGCGGCGAGGGTGGCAAGGGATTGCGGAGCCACCACGGCCGTGCCGCTTATGCGCAGCGGCAAGGGGCAGAAGATAAGCAACAGGATCACGGCCATTACGCTTCCGAGTATGACTCCTTGCCGCTTTCGGTCGCTGCGTAGAAACGCCTGCTTACGCTGCACCAGCGGCGCGAGCAGGTTGATAAGCGGCACCTCCCGGTAGAGCAGGGCGTTGCGGATGGCTACCGTGGTCTGCCCGGCCAGGACCTTGATCATCTCCAGGTGCGCTACCTCGAGAAAATCGGGGTCGGTGCTTTCGTAAAGCAGTAAGCCCACTCGTCCCTGGTCGTCGGCCAGCGGAAGGGCAAAGAGGGCACGATAGCCGCTGGCTTCGAAGTGCTTGCCGATGGCGGCGCGCACCGGGGCTTCTTCTGTCTCCGGTTCCTCCTCATGTTGGCGGATCAGCAACTGGCGATCATAACTGGAGAGCCACTGCAGCAAGGTGCGCAGGTGTTCCACCTGGACGTCGCCAAGAGGAATAGTGGCCATACCGGAGACGGCTTTCAACTGCAGCCGCCCACGATTGTCGAGCGCAATCGAACAACGCTCAAAGGGCAACACCGACTGCGGGCTGTTGACGATAATCTGCAGCAGATGGTCGAGCCGAAGGGTGGAGGTAATCTCGGAGCTGACATGCACCAGGGCTTCGAGAATCTCCAGCTTGCGCTCGGCATGCATCAGGCTGGCGTTCTTGAGCGCGCTGCTCACCGTCTCTGACATGCTGTTCATGAAGAACAGGTCGTCGTCGGTGAAGCCCGCGCCACCTGCCTTGTTAACTGCTTCGAGCACACCCAGTTCGCTCTCCCCGCCATCCTGCGCACGTTCGATGAGCGGCACCAGGAGCGCATCGGTAACCGGCGGCCCCCCAGGGGCGCGCTGATTGCGGGTTGCCAGCCGGGGGTCTTCGGGATCGTTGATCAACAGCGGCACGCCTTCTTCCGCCATATCTCCGACGTAGCCTTCGCCGGCATCCTCAGTGGCCCCTACTTCAACGGTTGCATCCTCTCCGGATGCGGAGACCAGGCGCAGCCGGCCGCCATCGAACATCCATAGATGAATGGCCTGGCAGGGCAGCATCGCCGCTACCTTGACCGGAATCAGTTCCAGCAGGGGCTCAAAATCGAGCGTCTCATTGAGCGATTTTTCCAGGTCATAGAGCTGGCTCAAGCGATGGATGGAATCGAGCAAATTCTGCCGTTGCTCTTCGTATTGCTCTGCCGACCCCAGGGCAGTTACAGCCAGCTCCGCCAGTCCTTCAAGCGGCTGCAAAGTGGCCTCGGCAATTGGATCGTTGAAGCTGACGATCTCGAACGTCCCAACCAGTTCCTGCTCCCGGAGCAGGGGCAAGTACCCGATGGACCGGATAGTGCGTACCACGTGAATGTGAGCGTAATCTTCGCGGGACAGCTGACTGGCGGAGTAGACTGTGGGACGCGGCGATTCGAGCAGAGGAGCGAAGAGCGGTGCGCCGGCCGCGATTTCCGGCTCCACCGAAATCTCGTCGGACACGCCGAGGGTGGTCCAGACGGCGCCTTCTGTGTTCGAACGCAGACTATAGAGTGCGCATGCGCTACCCGGCAGCGCCTTGCACACGGCATCGGCCAGCAATGCCGCCCGGGCCGCGACCTCGGGCGAGGCCAGCAGGGACTGGGCTAGTTCCGAGAAATGTTCGCTGTTCAGCCGGCTGCCGGTTTCGATCTTCATGCGCGCGTCTGTCTGCTTGACGTATATGGCCGGATAGGTTGATTGTTAATCTGGTCGGAGAGTACAGCATTTTTAACTTTTGGTGAATAGAAACTAGCCAGCAAATTCTTGGCCGGGAGAGGAAGCCGTGGATCTAGATATTCGACAGAGCGGAACTATTTGCTGCCTGAAGCTGAAAGGCCCGCTCAAGTACGGAGAAGGTGTCAAGCAGCTTGACGAGGCGGTTGAGGGCGCACTCAGCAGCGGACACATTCACCTGCTGCTGGATCTTTCCGCCATGCCCTACATCGATTCCAGCGGGATCGGTGCGATCGTTGATGCTCTTCGCCAGGCCAAAAAAGTAGGCGGGGACGCCAAGCTGGTCAGCCCCTCCCCCTTTGCCGCCAAGACCTTCAAGATGGTGGGTATCCTGAGCCTGTTCAAGGTCTATGACAGCGAAGCCGAAGCCGTGGAGGCATGTCCCGCCTGAGCGGGACTTTAGCCAGGGCCGTAGAGGACCGAAGAGAATTTGGCTTCAGCGTCTAAGTAAAAAACTCTCCCTCGCCAAATTGAGTCCCGTAGGGACGGCTGAAAATGCCCAGGATGCAATCCTAGGTACCTCTACCTCTGAAACGTACTGTTCGCCATGCGGGTCAGCCATTCAGCATTCGCGTGCGGTCCAGGTTCCCCAGGACTGACGTCCTGGGTCATTCTCAGCCGTCCCTGCGGGACTGGTCTTGGTGGGAATGTACACCCAGGACTGTCGTCCTGGGCTATTCTCAGCCGTTCCAACGGGACTCAAGTTGGAAAGAATAGTTCTCATGCAGACTGTGCCCCTGTCAGGCTTCGCAGCTAGGAAAGAGTCTTCTACTTCAACTTGCGGCGAACCATATCCAGCGCTAACTGGCTGGTCCAGGAGCGAATGTGTTCCCGGTCTCCGCCGAAGCGCCGTTCCACCACGTCGGTTTGCTTGCCATCGGCCACCGCGACGTAAACCAGGCCGATGGGCTTTTCCTCCGACCCGCCCCCGGGACCGGCGATGCCGGTAACCCCGACACCAAAGGTTGCGGACGTCTTATTGCGAATCCCTTCGGCGAGAGCCATCGCTACCTCCTTGCTGACTGCGCCGTGGGCTTCGATCATGGATGGAGGAACGCCGGCGAAGAGACTCTTGAGCCGGTCGCTGTAAACTACTGCCCCGCCGAGAAAAGACCGCGAGCTACCGCTGATGCTGGTCAGGCGCTGGGCCACCAGGCCACCGGTGCAACTCTCCGCTACCGCCAGCGTAGAGGCATTCATGCCCAGGTAGTAGAGAACGATCTGTTCCAGTGACTCGCCCTGCGAAGAGTAGATATACTCTTCCAGCTCTTCTTCGATTTTTCCTGCCAGCTCATCCACCCTGGCCTGAGCCGTTTCCTGGTCCCCCTTGGAGCAGTTCAGAATGAGCGTGATATCGCCCGTGTGCGCCAGGATGGTGGTATCCACATCCTTGTACTTGGTATAGATAGGCGCGATGCGGGCATCGGCCTGCGACTCGCCGATCATGGCAATCTTGAGTGTGCGTGTGGCAATGGTTCGCTTGGGGACAACCGCGCGCAGCCGCTCCATGCATTGCGCGTCAAACATGCCCTTCACTTCCGAAGGCGGCCCGGGCAGCAGAATGACTATCTTGCGATGCTCACCATAGACCGTATCCAACCATTGCCCGGGCGCTGTGCCACGGGCATTCTCAAGCACCACTGAGCCGTCCAGCACATCGGCCTGGCGAGCATTGTTCTCCGTCATCTGTGCACGCCGCGCAGCGAAACGGGCATAGAGTGCGCCGACGATCTCCGGGTGACGGCGCAAGCGAATACCCAGCGCCTCCGCAACTGCTTGCCGCGTCAGGTCGTCTTCCGTGGGGCCGAGTCCACCCATAGTGATTACGATGTCCGTGCGCCCCAGCGCAATGCGAATCGCGCTGGCGAGGTGCCCCAGCCGGTCCCCAACAATGGTTTTGAAAACCACGTTTACGCCCAGCTGCAGCAATCGATCAGTGAGGAAGAGGGAATTTGTGTCTTGCCTGTAAGGCGAAAGCAGTTCCGAACCAACAGCAATAATCTCGCAATTCATCCCGACTTCGTTGCCTGCCTGTTTCCACTAAGAATTTGGTATTCCGGCCTGGGTACGCGCCAAACGTTCTAGAACAAGCGCACGCCTTCGATGCCCAACGGTACATCATAGACGGCGCCATTGGCAGCCAGGATCGCGTTGCCGCCAGGTACAAAGGCGAGGCCCACAATACCGGAGCCGGCAAGAACCACCGAGGCTTCTCCTGCAGGGGTGATGCAGACGATTCCGCGCGTGCCGTGGAAGGAGGCAGAGACATACACGTTCCCCGCGACGTCAAACGCCAGTCCCTGCGGGCGGCCCAATCCCTGGTAGTAGACGCGCACCACTCCGGCGTGATCGATGGCATAGATCGAGTCGTAGCTGGAGGTGCTGGGAGCGGTCACGAAGAGCGTTCCATCCAGGCCAAAGGCAAGATGATACGCAGCGATACTGGGTTCCAGCGTGGCAAAGACGAAGATTTGCCGGTCCTGGGCGATCTTGAAGATGGTTCCGCTGCGGTCGCCTACGTAGAGGTTCCCGGCGGAATCGAACGCAATCCCGGTGGCGATGCCCATGCCTTCGGCATACACGGAGGACGCACCCTGGGGGGAGACGCGGTGTACCGTGCCATCCAGCCGGGAGGAGACGTACAAGTAGCCATGAGGGTCAAGCGCCAGGCCGGTGGCGTTGGTAATTCCGCTCACCAGGGGTTGCATTTCTCCCGCCGGGGTGATGCGGTAGACCGAAACCGCGGTCTTTTGCCCCCGCGGGCCGGAATCCGTGGAGAAGATATTGCCCTCGGCATCCACTGCCGGATTGCCAACCGGGTGCAGATTTCCAGCCACCAGGCGGGCGATTTTGAGACGAACCGTATTGCTCGATTGTCCGTTTTGCCGGATCTCGAGTCTCCCGGTCTGCACATCCTCGGGTATGCGCACGATCATGCGGTTGGAACGGCTGAGCAGAACCGGAGCCTGGATCCCGTCGAGCACGGCCACCGGCAGGCGAGAGCGCACGGCGCCCAACTGGGTTCCGCGGACCTCGACTTCACCGCCCGGAAGCGCAGCATCCGGCATCGCGGCATCAATCCTGGGTGAGTTCGGAATAGGTGACTCCTTGGAGAATCGCATCGGCTGAATCCCTGCGTGCTAGAGCAATTTGTTTTCTTACCCAATCCAGTGCTGCAGCGCCTGCATTAACAGCAAAGCATACACGCCCGCAGCGACATCATCGAGCATGATTCCCCAGCCCGCGGGCAAGCCCTCGAGCTGTCTGGCAGGCCATGGTTTCACGATGTCAAATAAACGAAAGAACAGAAATCCGGCCAGCAAGTGACTCAAGTTTACGCGCGAATGAATCAGCGCAATCCATTGCCCGGCGACCTCATCGATTACCACGTATCCGGGATCTTCCCGTCCGCTCTCCCTCTCCACCCGGGTGGCGGCGGGAATTCCGATAGCCAGTGCGCCCAGGGCTGCTGCCAGCGTAAGCCACGCCAGCGGTCCTGGGGTCAGATGCAAACCCATGGCCACCGCTAGCCAGAGCACCGCGGCAGCGGCGGACCCCCAGGTGCCCGGGCCGGGACGAAGTCAGCCCGGCGCCCAGAAAGGTCCCTACCGCCCAGGCCCACGCCGTCTTTTTGCCTACCGCAGCCTCACTCATCACCAGCTGAGCGCGGCCGCATCCCTTCAATCTCTTCCAGCAGGTCAGGATCCAGCACCGGCGATGATATGCGGTATACGCCGCTGGCCCATTTCCCCAGGTCGATGGTTTTGCAATGGTCGCTGCAGAAGGGAAAATCCGCATCGTTCACGGTGACAAGCTGTCCGCATGTGGGGCAGCGTAGGCTTTTAAGTTTCTTTCCCGAGGGACTCATCTCTCATTTCCTTGAGGTCATTCGGCGACAATTCTGCCTACCAGATCGTAATCCTGCGACTCAGTAATTTCGCAGTGATAAAACTGCCCGGGGTTCAGCTGCTCAAAGGGGCCAAAGTCATTGATGTAGACCTTGCCGTCGATCTCCGGAGCCTGATGCTCCGTGCGACCCTCCCACAACAGCGGAGTTTCCTCCGAAGCTCCTTCCACCAGGAGCTCAAAGTTGCGTCCGACCAGGCTTGCCCTGGATTTGCGGCTGATCGATTGCTGCAGACGCATCAGGGAGCGGCGCCGCGACTCAATGGTTCTCGCTGGAACTTTATCCCCGAGATGGAAGGCCCCTGAGCCTTCTTCGTCGGAATAGCTGAAGACCCCCAGCCAGTCGAGCTTGGCGGCGCGAACGAAGTCGCTAAGGACGCTGAAATCCGCTTCGGTTTCGCCGGGAAATCCGGTGATGAACGTGCTTCGGATGGCTACCCCGGGTACGCTCGCCCGCACGCGCTCGATAGTTTTGAGAAAGATCTCAGCATTGCCGCCGCGGCGCATGCTCTTCAACACCGGGCCAGAGGCGTGCTGCAGCGGCATGTCAAGGTACTTGCAAATCACGTCATGCCGGGCAATGGTGTCGAGCAGGCGCCCGGTGACCTTGTTGGGATAGGCGTACAGAAAGCGCAACCACTTGAGGTTAGGAATTCGCGCCAGGCTGTCGAGCAGTTGCGCCAGTCCATCCTTCATGCCCAGGTCTTCGCCGTAGCAGGTTGTGTCCTGGCCAATCAGGGTGAGTTCACGCACTCCCTGGGCGACCAGTTGCTCCGCCTCGGCGACCACGGAGGCAAAGCGGCGGGAGCGAAACTTGCCGCGAAGATTGGGGATCACGCAGAAGCTGCAAGGATGGTCGCAGCCCTCTGCGATCTTTATGTATGCCGAGGATTTGCGTGTCGCCAGCAGCCGCGGCGTGGTGTGGTCGTAAAGATACTGGGGAAGTTTCGGCTGCGCGCCTTCCCAGGTTTCGCGCGCAAAGCGCCCTTGAGACTCGCGCAGATCGCCCTCGGCGCGCGAAGCCACCTTCTGCCCGTTGTCGCTGCGCAGGATGGAGAAGAGCTGCGGTTGGTCAGACGGGGGGGCGGGCGCTTCCAGCCCTGCGGCGGCGAGGATTGCCTCCAGTTCGCCGGTGCCCACCACGGCGTCGACTTCCGGCATGTTCTTGCGGATTTCGTCGCGATAGCGCTCCACCAGGCAGCCGGCCACGATCAACTTGCGGGCTTTGCCTGATACCTTGTGTTCCGCCATCTGCAGGATGGTGTCGATCGACTCCTGCTTGGCTTTATCGATGAAGGAACAGGTGTTTACGACCAGAATGTCTGCAGTTTCCGGATGATTGGTAATCTCCGCGCCGGCCTGGTCAAGCAGGCCCATCATGACTTCGCTGTCCACCAGGTTTTTTGGGCAACCGAGGCTCACAAAGCCAATCCGCGTCCGCGGCTCGAGCACTCCCGAAGCATTGCCGGCGACGCCGGCAGTGCCGATTGGCGCTCTTTCTGTTAACTCTTGCTTCACTTTTCTATTCTAGAGCAATCAGACAGTTACCGCTCGACGGCCGGTCGGCCAGCGTTTATGGATGGCTGGCGTGCGGAAATCCCGCGATTACTCCAAAGGCACATCTCGTTTGCATTTCGACACAACCTCGGGGGTGCTTTGAACGTCTATCTAGGCAGTAAGAAGGGAGGACGCTCATGCAAGTTCCAATCATTGCAGGTGTGGACCGGCATTCTGTTGACATGAGCGAACCGATCAAATGCGCCGTTAGTGGCAAGCCGACCAGGCGTTCAAGGCATAAAAAGGAAATGCTGCGCTACCTGGTTCTGGTGATCGCGCTGGTGGCGGTGTCGCTCTTGATTGCGATCGCGTTGTATTACACCCAGGGAAATTCTGTCACCATCGAACATATCAGCTCGCTCGCTCCGCAAATCTCGTTGCGCGCTTGAGCCGATTCCCTCCGTTACCCGCTCCGATTCATAAGCAAAGGTGCAACCTCGTTCGCTAAGCGGGCATCTCACCCGTGCGAGGTGAACCCATGAGCGAAGAGCATGTTAAGGGCGGTTTAGAGAAAGTGGGAGGCCGCATCAAGGAAGCGGTTGGTGCGCTCGCGGGGGACGAACGCCTGAAGGCCGAGGGCCAATTCGACCAGGTCAAGGGTGGGGCGCACCAGGCTTGGGGCGATGTCAAGGATGCCGCCAAGGATCTGGCTGCGCGGCTCCATCAGAACACGGTCAAGGGCGAAGTCGCGGCGGAGCGGGAGGCGGCTGCGGAAAGAGATGCGTTCAAGAGGAGAGATCTCCCTTAGCGTTTTCGAACGGACTGTGAAAGGTACAAATGAAAGCCTTAGGTGTAGTACTGATCGTTCTGGGCGTGCTGGCGCTGGCTTACGGCGGATTTACCTACACACACCAGAAGAAGGTGGTTGATTTGGGGCCCATCCAGGCCTCCAAAAAAGAAACAAGCACGGTGCCGTTACCCCCAATCCTGGGCGTGGTTGCCATTCTCGGCGGCGGTATTCTTCTGGTTACGGGAAAGAAATAGCTCAAGTCGAGTCACTCTCTGTCTTTGAGAATCACGGCCGAGCTCTTTTCACGAAAGTGGGCAACAATCGCCTCGCCTGACATGGGATTCACCCCGCCGCTTTTCAGATTGTTATAGCGATCGGTGAGCATTTCCCGCGTCGGCTCGAGCTCATCGAAGTAGCCTGCAACGACATCCTGCACAAGCTCGTCAGCCGTCCTGCGTCCGCTGAGCGCCGCGAGTTCCTGGAGTTTCTTTTCCGTCTCGGGAGAGAAGTGCACTTCCATGAGGTTCAAGGTAAGGGAGAAGTAAAGCTCCGACAACGAAATGTCACCGCGTCCTCATTGCGGAGTGATGATTCCCCCGGCGCGATGCCGCGCCGGCAAAGTCACTCCGCGGTGGTCCTTTTCTGCTTCCTCCCGGCTCTGCCGTGGCGCAGGGAGCTTGAGGTTCATGGCGGCGGCCGTCACGTCCGCGTACTTAAGACCTGAGCCGGTGTTGAAAATAACAACTTTGTCCTCGGGAGAAAGCCATCCGGTCGCCAACAGGTGATCGTAAGCCGCGGTCGCTGCGGCTCCTTCAGGAGAGAGAAAGAGCCCTTCGTGACGTGCCCAATCCAGCAGCGACGCTAAAATCTGCTGATCGTCGAAGTCCAGGACAATCCCTCCTGACTGCCGGACAATGTCGAGAATCAGTGCATCTCCGTAAGGTTTGGGGACCCGCAGGCCGGAGGCAAAGGTAGCCCCGTTGGGCCACATCTGCGAGACCGCGTCACCCTGCCGGAAGGCCTTGGCCACCGGGGCACAGCCCGAGGCTTGCACCGCCACCATCCGAGGTCTTCTGCGGCCGTTTACCCAACCCAGAGTCTCCATCTCCTCGAAGGCCTTCCACATCCCGATCAGCCCAACTCCGCCACCGGTGGGATAGAACACGACGTCGGGATATTGCCAGCCTGACTGCTCCACCAACTCATAGCCCATGGTCTTCTTGCCTTCCACGCGAAATGGCTCCTTGAGGCTGGAGATGTCGAACCAGCCTTCGCTATCTTTGCGTTCAGCGACCATGCGGGCGCAATCGGAAATCAAGCCGTCCACCAACGTTACGTTTGCGCCATAGGCTACGGCTTCCAGGTAGTTGGCCAGGGGAACGTCGCGAGGCATAAAGATATGGGCCTCGATGCCGGCGGCTGCCGCGTAGGCCGCCAGGGCGCCAGCGGCGTTGCCGGCGGATGGCACGGCGAGCTTTGTCAAGCCGTAATGGCGCGCCATGGTTACGGCCAACGAGAGCCCGCGGGCCTTGAAAGTGCCAGTTGGGTTAGCCGCCTCCTCTTTCAGGAAGAGGTTGGGATAGCGCCGGCTGCGCAGCATGGGAGTGAAGCCCTCGCCCAGCGTAACCGGGTCCGCCGCGGGCAGAACGGCCGCATAACGCCACATACCCAGGGAGGTGGGGGAGGCGGCGGCTCGGGCCTGGATATCGTCACGGGAAGCCGAGGCGCGCAAAGCAGCCATGTCGTAGCGGACGAAAAGCACTCCTCCGCATTGAGGGCAAAGGCTTTGCGCGGTTTCGGCGGCGATTTGGGTACGGCAGCGGGCGCATTCCAGGTAGGCAATAGAGGGCATAAATTCATGATATTTGAGGGTTTGCATCTGGGTGCAACACCCGCAGCATGGGGAAGCAACAGGTAAAATAGAGAAGTGAGTATCCGGTTAATTGCTATCGATATCGACGGCACCCTAATGTCCTCGACTGGCCCCAGAATCAGCCCTCGCAATTGCGCGGCGCTGCGCGCGGCCGAAGCCGCCGGCATTGAGATTGTCATCGCCACCGGACGTAGGCAGGCCTATGCCATGCCACTGATCGCCCAGGTGGGATTGGACGAGAATTCGGTGATGATCTCTTCCAATGGAGCGGTGGTGCGTGGTTTTGATGGACAGTTGTTGGATCGCCGCTTTTTGCCCGTGGAAACTGCCCGGCAGCTCTGTGTTGACCTGCGTGGCTACGGGACCCTGGTCTTCACCTTCGATCGCGAAGGAACGGGCGCCCTGGTAATCGAGAACCTGCAACAGCTCCATGCCCGCATCGACCGATGGGTAGAAGCCAATCGGCCGTACCTGTCGGAGGTGCAGCCGCTGGAGCGAGCCTTCGATGCAGGAGAGGAGCCCATCCAGGGCATGGTCTGCGGCACGGTCGCGGAAATGGAGGCCGCGCAAAGGCAATTGCTGTTGAGCGACGTAGGGAGACAAATCGCCACGCACCGCACCGAGTACGTCGCTCGCAACCTCGGCATTTTAGACCTCTTACCTCCTGGTTGTTCGAAGGGCGCAGCGCTGGACAGCCTGGCCCGGATACGCGGCCTGGAGCGCAACCAGATCATGGCTATTGGTGACAACCTCAACGACCTGGAAATGTTGGAGTATGCCGGCCGGGCGGTGGTGATGGCTAACGCCGGCGAGGAGGTCCTGTCTTTAGCCATGCGCCGGGGATGGGAGATTACCGCCTCAAACAATGACGACGGCGTGGCCTTGGCCGTCGAAGAGGTGGTCCGCCAATCCCTGGCAAAGCAAAATGCCGAAGGTAACGTGGATCAGGTAATTGCCGGCAACGCCGTGGTAGAGTTTGCCCAATGAGCAAAAGGTCTATCTTCAGGAGCTGGTTAGGGGCCCTTGCTTTGTTGGGAGCCGTCCCCGCCCTGCACGCAGCCGAAGAGGTCACTTTGACCAATGGCTTTGATCTCCTCTGCGATCACCAGGAGCAGACCGGCGACAAAGTGCGGCTGTTTACCAGCAAGGACAGCAGCAATTTTGTCGAAGTGGATGCGGCCGAGATTGCCTCCGTGGACACGGTTCCCGACCCGCCTGCCGTGACGGCGCCAAGTGCCCGCAGCGCAGAGCCCAAACTTACCGATGCCGATGTGCACGAGTTGATTTCCAAGGCTGGGGCCAACCACAACCTCGACGTCGACTTGTTGGCCAGCGTTGTGCGGGCAGAGAGCGGCGGCAACATCCATGCCGTGAGCCGCACCGGGGCCCAGGGCCTGATGCAGTTGATGCCTGGAACCGCGGCCGAGCTGGGGGTAGCAGACAGTTTTCGCGCGGATCAAAACATCAATGGCGGTACGGCTTATCTGGATGGATTGCTGGTGAGATATCACGACAATCTGGCCCTGGCGCTGGCCGCCTATAACGCCGGGCCGGCAGCCGTGGACAAGTACCATGGCGTGCCTCCATACCGTGAGACAAGAATCTACGTCGCGCGGGTCATCCGTGAATTTAACCGCAGAAAGCAATTGGAAAAGGCTGAGCTGCGGATCAATCGTATCGACACCGCTGGAACGAAGCAGTAGACAGTCGCAGACCATCGCCCGGTTTCATTTTGGAGTCGCATCGTGAAAAAGCATTCCTGGATCATTTACCTCGCGGGAGCGGTTCTACTGGCGGCGCTGGGATGGGTGGCCCATACCCGGGTCCACTTTCAGTGGAGCGTTTTTCGCGATCAGTTGCAGCATGTGGACTGGTGGCGCATCACGTTCGGCGTAGTCATGATTATTTTCTGTTACTGGCTGCGCGCGGCACGCTGGGCGGTACTGGTGAAACCGCAGAAAAAGGTCAGCTCGTTTTCGCTGCTGGGCTCGCAGGTGATCGGTTTTACCGCGGTAGCCCTGTTCGGCCGCCTGGCCGACCTGGTGCGGCCTTATCTGGTCGCGCGGCGAACCAGCTTGCCGCTAACTTCGCAGATAGCGGTCTACACGGTGGAGCGCATGTTCGATCTGGGCGCGATGGCGATGATTTTTTCCGGCACCTTATTGCTGGCGCCGGACCGGGCCACGCTGCCTTATCACGAGGTCTTGCAGCACGCCGCACTGGCCGGCTTGGCGGTCGCTATTGGTCTGGCCATTTTCGCCGTCACC
Source organism: uncultured Acidobacteriaceae bacterium (assembly GCA_963721125.1). Classification (GTDB taxonomy): domain Bacteria; phylum Acidobacteriota; class Terriglobia; order Terriglobales; family Acidobacteriaceae; genus PALSA-350. Next base: position 156,757 of record CAVRHZ010000005.1, read on the forward strand.
GTGCGTGCTTCGGGCCGTGCGGTTGCCGGCCTGGCGGAAAAAGGCTTGGGCTCTATTTCGCACACGCTCGGTCATTCGGTGGGGGCCAAGATTCACGCCTTTCGGGACGGTCTCGATTCCATAGCCACGCTGGGTGATTTCCTTCGCTCCCTGGGGCTTTCACTGCTGATGTGGGGCTTTATCTCGGCGGTTTATCTGGAGACTACCCGGGCTTTTGTGCTTTCGCCGGAGTTGTCTGCGATGACGCTTGCACGCTGCATGGTCTTGATGGCTGCGAGCATGGTTGGCTCGATAGTCCAACTGCCGGTGCTGGGGTGGTTCACCCAGATCGGCGTCACCACTGGAGTGATGCAGAAGGTATTCCATGTGCAGTTCGAACCGGCGCTGGCCTGCGGCACCATGCTGCTGATCGTAACTTTCATGTGCGTGATACCGGTCGGCCTGATCTGGGCGCGAATCGAGCATGTCTCGCTTAAGAAGGTCTCCGAACAGTCGGAGCAGTTCGCCCATGAAGATGCAGAAGCGACGCCGGCGGTAAGCTAAGCCTCAACGCGCCACAGGGGGGGTCCCAGTGACGGGTGGAGTTTTCTCCGGGATAAAGCTTGGTCGCTTAGCCTACCCGCTCTATTCATGCGGGTTACCCTAGACATCCCCGACCAGTTTGTCCAGCACCTCGTGCCCCCAGGCCACGATGCCGCCCCGCGCTTTATTAGAAGAAGCCGTGGCTGCAGCATATAGGGATGGTCGGCTGACTATGGAACAGGTGCGCCAACTCCCCGGTTTAGGGATATGGCCACGCTGGACCGGCTGCTTGATACGAAGACCCGGTAATCGAAGGCATGATCGTTATTGCCGAGTGTCGCGACTGCTAGAATTTAGCTACTGATGAAATGTCCTTATTGCGGTTTCGCGCAGGATCGAGTGGTGGATTCGCGCGAAAGCAAAGAAGCGGACTCGATTCGCCGCCGGCGCGAATGCGAAGGCTGCAACAAGCGCTTTACTACCTATGAGCGCATCGACGAGATCCCTTACATGGTGGTGAAAAAAGATGGCCGCCGGGAAAAATTCGAGCGCCAAAAGGTACTGAGCGGTCTGCTGCGGGCATGCGAGAAGCGCCCCGTCTCCGCTGCCAAACTAGAAGCGATCGTGGATGAAACCGAGGCCTTTCTCATGGATTCGCCGGAGCGCGAACGCACCACCAACGAGATTGGCGAGCTCATCATGGACCATCTGCGGACCATCGATAAGGTGGCCTACATTCGCTTCGCCAGCGTTTATCGGGACTTCAAAGACGTGCGCGAGTTCAAGGAAGAGCTGGAGCAATTGCTGAATACCAGGGAAGCATCCAAGGCCGGCAGGCGATAGATATCAGATAGAAGGAACCAGGAGAAAGAATGGCGGCAGGATCGCAGGGCTCGGCCAGGACACACACAGTTACACTGATCGCGGGGGACGGCATCGGGCCGGAAGTGACCGAGGCCGTAGTACGCATCCTCGAGGCGGCGGTTGAGGGAACCGGTTCGAAATTTGCCTGGGAGCCCTTTCTTGTGGGCGCCAACGCCTTTGAAAAGTATGGCGAGTACATTCCGAAGGCAGTGTACGAGTCGATCGAACGCAACCGCCTCGCCTTGAAAGGCCCGGTCACCACGCCGGTCGCCGGCGGTTTCTCATCCATCAATGTGCACTTGCGCAAGAAATTTGAGCTATTCGCGAACTTCCGTCCCATCAAGAATCTTCCCGGGATGGATATGCGTTACCCGGGCGTCGACCTGATCATCGTGCGCGAGAACACGGAAGGCGAGTATGTCGGGCTGGAGCATGAAGTCGTGCCCGGAGTGGTGGAGTCGCTGAAGATCGTCACCGAAAAGGCTTCGACCCGCATTGCCAAGTTTGCCTTCGAATACGCGCGCAAGTTCAAGCGGCGCAAGATCCACGCCATCCATAAGGCGAACATCATGAAGATGTCCGACGGGCTCTTCCTGCGCTGCGCACGGGAGGTGGCCAAGGGCTTTCCCGAGATCACCTATGGTGAACACATCGTGGACAACACCTGCATGCAGTTGGTAATGAACCCGTACCAATACGACACCCTGCTGACTGAAAATCTGTACGGCGATATCATCAGCGACCTGTGCGCAGCATTCGTGGGTGGCCTCGGACTGGTGCCGGGGGCTAATTTAGGCACGGAGTGCGCCATCTTCGAGGCTGTCCATGGGTCGGCGCCCGACATTGCGGGCAAGGACCTGGCGAACCCTACCGCTCTGCTGCAGTCCTCCATCCTCATGCTGCGCTACGTTGGCGAGGACACCACCGCCGATCGGGTGCAGGCGGCGCTGGAGAAGGTTTATATCGAGAAAAAGACCCTCACCCGCGATGTGGGGGGAAACAGCGGCACCAAGGCCTTTACCAGCGCCATCCTGGCGGCGCTCTGAGTAGAGGCGAGCAGTGATCGCGGTGAACCCGGATTTCCTGTTGGTCTTCGTGGCGCTGGCGAGTTTCATGCGGCTTTCCTTAGTGAAAGCCGCACACGTGGCAGTATCCCGTGTAGCGTGGCAGGTAATCCGGGTGATGCGGGCAGGTCCGGCACCCGCGGAATAGTCTAGAATTAAGCAGAATCTTTTCACGACGATACGGCCATGCAGACACGACACAAGATAGGCATTCTTGGCGCTACTGGAGTCATCGGTCAGCGCTTCATCCAGTTGCTTGAGGGGCACCCGTGGTTTGAGATCACGTGGCTGGCCGCCAGCGACAAATCAAGTGGCAAAACCTACGGCGAGGCGGTGCGCTGGAAGTTGGATACCCCCCTCCCCAGCCGCATCGCCGCGATGACGGTCTCGCCCGCGGGTCCTGAAGGTGCTCCAGGCGTGATTTTTGCCGCGCTCGACACCGACATTGCGCGCGAATTGGAACCGAAGTTTGCCGCGGCCGGTTGTGCCGTAATCTCTAATTCCAGCGCCTTTCGCATGCAGGCGGATGTTCCACTGGTGGTGCCTGAGGTCAACGCCGCCCACTTGGGCTTGCTCGAGACCCAGGCCTGGCGTAAGCAATCCGGCGGCTACATCGTGACCAATCCCAACTGCAGCGCGATCGGGCTGGTCCTGGCGCTCAAACCGCTGGCCGAGCGCTTTGGCTTGGAGAGCGTATTTGTCAGCACCATGCAGGCGGTCAGCGGAGCCGGTTATCCTGGCGTCCCTTCGCTCGACATCCTGGGCAATGTGGTTCCGTTCATTCGCACCGAAGAAGAGAAGCTCGAAGCCGAAACGCTCAAATTGTTAGGCAAGCTCAACGGCGCCAGGGTGGAAGCTCTTCCTGCGAAGATAAGCGCTCACTGCAATCGCGTGGCGGTGGAAGATGGCCATACCGAGTGCGTCAGCATCAAGTTGAAGGCCCGGGCGACTCGAGAGGAAATCCTCGCCGCCTGGAATGAGTTTGCGCCGTTGGCTGGGTATACTCTGCCTACCGCGCCCTTGCAGCCGGTAGAGTTCAGCGCCGCCGAAGACCGGCCGCAGCCGCGTCTGGATCGCATGCGCGGCAACGGGATGGCCGCTACCGTGGGCCGCTTACGCCCCTGCTCGCTGTTGGACTGGAAGTTCGTCGTCCTCTCCCACAACACCATTCGCGGTGGCGCGGGTGCGGCGGTGTTGAATGGCGAGTTCCTGGCAGCGCAAGGCAAGCTGGTCCCTTCCGGAGCGCCTAGTGGGGCCCACGACCACGTGGCTGTGACCGCATGAAGCCAGTAGTCATGAAGTTTGGCGGCACTTCGGTCGAAGATGCCAAAGCAATCCTGCGCACGGCCAAAATTGTCGCCGGCAGGCTGGCCCGTGGCCAACGGCCCGTGGTCGTGGTCAGCGCTATGGCCAAGGTCACCGACCAGCTTCTGGCCGCAGCCAATGCCGCTGGACGTGGAGATCGCAACGGGGCGTTAGCCATCAGCTCGCGCTTGCGTCACCGCCATTGCGACACTTCGGAACTCCTCCTCCCGGCCCACCGCAAGGGCGAACTGCAGAGCTGGATCCAGCACGAATTCGAGTCGATTGACGAAATTCTGCGCGGTCTGTCGGCGGTGGGTGAACTCACACCCAGGACCAATGACCTGGTGGTGAGTTTCGGCGAGCGGCTCTCCAGCCGCCTGGTGGCCGAGGCATTTCGCGACCAGGGCATTCCGGCGGTACACGTCGACGCGCGGACCTGCATCATTACCGACGCCCAGCATGGCAAAGCGACTCCCAATCCGGAGTTGATTGAGGCTCGGTGCGGGCAGAATTTGCGCCCCATGATTGAAGCTGGCGATGTCCCTGTTATGGCCGGCTTTATCGGCTCCACAGTCGAGGGCGCCACGACCACGTTAGGCCGCGGCGGATCCGACTACACGGCGGCGCTGATTGGTGGCGGGCTGGATGCGGAGGCGATCGAGATCTGGACCGACGTCGACGGCATCATGACCGCCGATCCCAGGGTCTGTCCGGATGCGCTGCGGGTCAAGACCATCAGCTTTGAGGAAGCGGCGGAGCTGGCGTATTTCGGAGCCAAGGTGCTGCATCCGGCGACCATTCTGCCCGCGGTGCAGAAGAACATTCCCGTGCTGGTGCTGAACTCGCGCAATGCGGAGAACGAGGGCACGCGCATCACCGCGCTGGCGACCCACTGCCGCAGCCCTTTCAAGTCGATTGCAGCCAAGCGGCGCCTGACCATCGTCGACCTGGTAGCCAGCCGCATGTTGATGTCGCATGGCTACCTGCGTGCTGTCTTTGAGGTCTTCGACAAGCACAAGTGCGCCGTGGATATGGTGTCTACTTCGGAGGTGAGCGTTTCCCTTACCGTCGATTCGAATGAGCAACTGCCGGCGTTGGCCGCAGACCTAAGCAAGCTGGCGGATGTAACCTATGAAGGGCGCAAGGCGCTCATTTGCCTGGTCGGAGGCAATATCCGCGGTCAGAATGGCATTGCCGCCCAGGTCTTTCATGCCGTTCGCCACATTAACGTGCGCATGATTTCGCAGGGCGCTTCGGAAATCAACATGAGTTTCATGATTGACGAGGATGATGTGGATGAGGCGGTGCGGTCGCTGCACGCGGCTTTCTTTGTCGATCCTGACCCTGAGATCTTCGACGTGTCGGCAAGAAACCAGGCAGCCGCAATTGGGACCGAGCTAAACATTGGCACAACCAAGGTAGAAAGCGTGCATTTGTAACCATGATCTTTTTAGTGCTGGGGCGGGGCAAGACGGGGCAGGTGGTAGCCGATGTCGCGAGTCAGCGCGGACACAGCGTCCGGGTCATCGGCGAAGAGGAGAACACCAACGCCTCGGCACTCACTGCGCCCATGCTGGCGCAGTTCGACGTGGTGATTGATTTCACCACCCCGCAGGCGGTTCTCACCAACATGCGCGCCTGCCTGGCCAATGGCGCGCGCATGGTTGTAGGCACGACGGGTTGGTACGACAAGCTCGACGAGATACGCGCTGTATGTGAACGGCGGAATGGCGCTCTGCTCTACGGTGCGAATTTCTCGATCGGTATCCAGGTGATGTATAAGCTGGTCCACGAGCTGGTGCCCCTGGTGCGTGGATTTGAGATCAGCATCAGCGAAACCCACCACGAAAGTAAGAAAGATGCGCCCTCGGGAACGGCACTAGCCATCAAGCAGGCCTTGTTGGAAGTCGATTCTTCGCTCCAGGTGGAGATTGTCTCGCTTCGCGAAGGTGAGGCTGTAGGCACGCACACGGTCACCGCCCGGATGGGAGACGATGTGATCCAGATTCACCACGAGGCACTCTCCCGCCGTAGTTTCGCCGAGGGTGCGGTCCGTGCAGCGGAATGGCTCTGCGGCAAGACAGGCTGCTACGACTTCAAGCACATCTATCCCCGGTTGCAGTAGACTCCATTTGTTATGACCCTCAGCGGCTGTGGCACAGCACTGGTGACTCCCTTTCGCAGCGATGGCAGCCTCGATGAGGAAACCCTCAGCCAGTTGGTCGAGTGGCAAATTGCCAGCGGCATTCATTTCCTGGTGGCCTGCGGAACGACTGCCGAAACCCCTACCCTGAACCATGCGGAGTGGCTGCGGGTGATTGGGATCGTAACCGAGACCGCCGCTGGGAGAGTGCCGGTCCTGGCTGGTTGCACCCATAATTCCACGATGGAAGCAGTGGCCCGGGCAGGTGAAGCTGCGTCCGTGCCTGGGGTCAGCGGCCTGCTGACGGCAAACCCCTTCTACAACAAGCCGGGTCAGGAGGGCCAGTACCGCCATTTTCGCGCCATCGCGGAGGCGGTTCCGTGCCCGGTAGTGCTCTACAACATTCCCAGTCGCACTGGAACCAACCTGGAGCCGGCAACGATCCTTCGGCTGGCTGAGGACGTACACAATATCCAGGGAGTCAAGGAGTCGAGTGGCAACCTGCAGCAGATCGCTGAGTTGATTCACTTGCTGCCCCCGAGCTTTGCCGTCTTGGCCGGCGACGATGTGATGGCGTTGCCGGTGATTGCCCTGGGCGGAGCGGGACTGGTGTCGGTGGCCTCGAATGAGATTCCCTCAGAGATGACGACGATGGTGGCGTCGGCGCTGGATGGCGACTGGGCGACCGCTCGTGCTCTCAATCGCCGATACTTTCGCTTGATCACCGCCAACTTCTGGGAGTCGAGCCCTGGGCCGGTCAAGAGCGTGATGGCCATGATGGGGCGTCTCCAGGAAAACTATCGCCTCCCCATGGTTCCCGTAACTGCAGCGACCCGGCAAAAGCTGAAGGTGCTGGCTGCTGAACTAGGCCTGCTGTCAAAACCGTAAACCAACAACCAATGCCAAGGGCATGGACGGATGCCCCAGGTTCGCACCAGCGTACCTGGGCCGAAAAGATGGGGCGCAGCCCCCTCCACTGCTTTCGGTTAATTGATCAATGGAAGCAATCGAAAAAAAGCCGGTTACGGTAAATCTCTGGAGCACGATGACAACTGACACGACCACGCTGCAAACGAAGATAGAGGAATATTTCACCGCCGGCGCCGATGCCATCGGCGACCCGGCAGCCATGAATGCATTCCTGGAGCTGCGCATCGCACTCAGCGAAGGCCGGGTGCGGGCCGCCGAGCCCGATCCCGCAAGCTCGCTGGGATGGCGGGTGAATGCCTGGGTCAAGCAGGGAATCCTTCTCGGCTTCCGCCTGGGCACGCTCCAGAAGATGGGCGGCGACGAGTTCTCCTTCGTGGACAAGAACACCTACCCGGCGCGCCGCTTCGGACTGGAAGAAGGAGTGCGCGTGGTACCCGGCGGCTCGACCATCCGCGAGGGCGCCTACCTCGCTCGCGGAGTGGTATGCATGCCCCCAATGTACGTGAACGCCGGCGCGTACGTGGACGAAGGCACGATGGTCGATTCCCACGCCTTGGTCGGCAGTTGCGCCCAAATCGGGAAGCGGGTGCACTTAAGTGCCGCGGCGCAGATTGGCGGGGTGTTGGAGCCGGTCAACGCCACGCCGGTGATCATTGAAGATGACGTGCTCATTGGCGGCAACACCGGAGTCTACGAGGGCACCCTGGTGCGGAAGCGCGCGGTATTGGCCGCAGGCACGATCCTGACCCGGGGTACGCCGGTCTACGATATCGTGCGCGGCGAAGTCCTCAGGGCTTCCGGTGACCACCCCCTGGTCATTCCAGAGGCGGCCGTGGTGGTGCCCGGGTCAAGACAATTGAAGCGTGGCATCACGGGCACGGAGGCCGCCTGGGGTTTGAGTCTTTATACCCCGGTCATCGTCAAGTATCGAGATGATAAGACGGACCTAAGCTCGACCCTGGAGGAACTGCTACGGTGAATTTGCGTGGTAGCATTAAACGTTGATGTCCTCAGGTAAGTTACAAGTCATCCCCCTAGGTGGTCTGGGCGAATTCGGTATGAACTGCCTGGCGCTTCGCTGGGCAGATGACATCATCGTCATCGATGCCGGCCTCATGTTTCCCGAGACCGAATTGTTGGGCGTAGATATCGTCGTCCCCGACATCACCTACCTCATCGAGAACCGGCAGCATGTTCGCGCCATCATCCTGACTCACGGCCACGAGGATCATATCGGCGGCCTGCCCTGGATTTTGAGTGAACTGAAGGTCCCGGTCTACGCCACCGAGTTCACCCTCGCCTATGTCGAAGGCAAGCTCGAAGAGCACCGCTTGCTCGACAGCGCAGAGCTCATCGAGATTACGCCGCGGCAGAAGTTTCATCTGGGCGCCTTTACTGTCGAGCCCATTCGGGTCACGCACAGCCTGGTTGATTGTGTCGCGCTGGCTATCGAGACTCCGGTGGGCGTCATCGTACACACCGGTGACTTCAAGATCGACCTCTCTCCCCCGGACGGCAAGGCATTCGACCTGCATGGCTTCGCAGAATACGGTAAGCGCGGCGTGTTGGCTTTGCTGCAGGATTCGACCAACGTCGACCGTGCCGGATACACACCCAGCGAATGGGCGGTGCGGCCGCGGTTGGACGAGATCTTCTCTCGCACCAAGCAGAAGCTCTTTTTCAGTTGTTTCTCCTCCTCCATTTACCGCCTCCGCATAGCCCTCGAACTGGCCCAGGCGCATCGCCGCAAGGTGGCCATCGTGGGCCGGTCGATGGTGGAGTCCTCTGAGATCGCGCAGGACCTGGGCTACCTCACGGTGCCGCCCGGCTTACTGATTCATCCCGGGCAGATCCGCGATTATCAATCGTCTGAAGTCGTGATTTTGATCAGCGGCACCCAGGGCGAGCCCATGTCGGCGCTTTCCCGGGCGGCGGTCGACAACCACAAACATGCGCGCGTGGAGCGTGGCGACACTGTGGTGTTGAGTTCCCGCGTCATTCCCGGCAATGAGAAGAGCATCTACCGCGTGATTGACCACCTCTGCCGCCGTGAAGCCAACGTCATCTACGACGACGGCGAATCCGGACTGATCCACGTGAGCGGGCACGGCAGCCAGGAAGAGATGCGGTTGATGATCAACCTGCTGCGGCCCAAGTTCTTCATCCCCGTCCACGGGGACTACCGTCATCTGCAGAAGCACGTGCAGCTGGCGAAAAATACCGGGGTCGTGCAGCAGGCGCTGCTACTGGAAGATGGCGACATCCTCGAAGTGGACGCCAATACCGCTGTCAAGGCGGGCAAAGTCACCACCGGCCGGGTGTGCATCGATGCCGGTTCCACCACGGACGTGGTTGAAGACCTGGTGATTCGCGACCGCAAGCACCTGAGCGAGGACGGCCTCGTGCTCGCCATCATCACCATCAACAAGCGCACCGGCAAGGTTGAGAGCGCTCCTGAAGTGGTAACCCGCGGCTTTGTAACCGGCGAGATCGCGCTCGGCGATCAGGCACGGGAGATTGTCAACCGCACATTGGAGCAGTCCTCGGCAGAAGAGAAGGCCGACTACGGCGTGATGAAAGAGAAGATCCGTCTTGATCTCAAGCGCTACATTCAAAAGAGCACGTCGCGCCGCCCGATGATCATGCCCATCATTCTGGAAATCTAACTTGTCTGAGAAGCCTACAGGATTGGTCACGCTGGCGGAGCTGCGCGCGGCCCAGGAGCGGCAGCGCGGGGTCGTCATGCACACCCCGCTGGTTGCTTTCGAAAACCCTGGAGAGCCCCTGGCGCTTTGGGTCAAGGCAGAGGGTCTGCAGCCCATAGGCAGTTTCAAACTACGCGGCGCCTTCAACAAAATTGCTCAGCTCTCGGCCCGGGAGCGCGCCTGCGGCGTGATCACCTATTCCAGCGGGAACCATGCCCAGGGAGTCGCCTACGGGGCTCGAGCTGTGGGTGCGAAAGCCCTCATCGTGATGCCCTGCAATGCGCCCCAGGTGAAGGTAGATGCCACCCGGGCGTTGGGAGCGGAGATCGTGACCGTTGGTCCAACCACCGGCGAGCGCAAAGCCAAAGCAGAAGAGCTGGCCGCCGAATTCGGTTACGTCATCATTCCCCCGTACGACGATCGCGACATTATCGCCGGGCAGGGAAGCTGCGGGCTGGAGATAGTGGCTGACCGGCCGACGGTCGATCTGGTCCTGGCGCCAGTGGGGGGAGGCGGATTGCTGAGCGGCGTCGCGGCTGCAGTAAAGTTGAGCCGGCCCGCCGCGCGGGTGATCGGAGTTGAGCCGGAACTCGCCGCGGATGCCGCGCAGAGCTTCAAGTCCGGTCGAATCGTGGCCTTTACCGGCGACCAGAGCCAGACCGCGGCCGATGGGTTAAGAAGCCAGAGCGTGGGCGTGTTGAATTTCGCTCACATGCAAGCTTATGTCGATGACATCGTCACGGTAACCGAAGCCGAGATCCGCCAAGCCATGCGACGGATCATCTTTGCCACCCGGCTGGTGCCGGAGCCCAGCGGAGCGGTCGCCGTGGCGGCCGCCCTCTTTCATCGCGACCAGTTGCCGAGCGCCCGGGAGATGGTGGCAGTCATAACTGGCGGAAACGTCGAAGCGGCCATGCTGCGCAGCGTGCTGGATGCCTAGCCACCTTAGGCGAAACCGCAGATCCCTCCGCTCCGCTACCCCGGATTTCCTATTGAGTTTGGTAGCGTTGGCGAACTTCATGCGGCTTTCTTTACGGAAAGCCGCAATCGTGGCCTTGGATAGTGTCGCGATGAAGGAAATCCGGGTACGCTCCGGTCGGGATGACAAATTTGTTTGGGTGATGGGTTTGGTATCCAAACGAACTTGTCATCCCGACCGGAGCGCAGCGGAGTGGAGGGATCTGCGGTTTCTTCAATTGGCAGGGGCGTATTCTAGCTCTGTCGAGTCTAAGCATCTATGCGCAACGGATTCATTGCCTTATCTGCCCTCCTGCTCTGCGCGGTCCAAGCAACGGCGGCGCCCAAACCCCCCGCTCCCAGCCTTGGTCCCAAGGCGACGGTCATTCGCAACACCAACCTCTACGTTGCACCCGACACCGGTTCTGCCCGGATGGCTGAGATCTCCCCTGGACGCGAGATGGTGATTGGGGAGCGCAACGGCCCATGGGTACGCGTCTTCGCCAATACCGACGAGCAAATCTCCAAGTCCCAGGATGCGCCAGTATTTGGCCACGAAGCGGCGGCTGTCCCCATCGCCGGCTGGATGCAAGCTCCCGGGGTGGTCAGTGTGGAAACGCCCAAAGGAGACCTGATCCTTTTCGGCGCAGCTGCAAGCCAGGAGAGGGATGCCAACCTGCCCCACGCCCCGCAGGACTTTGCCCAGGCGGCCCGGCTGCTATACCAGCGCATGGCCGATTTTTTTCCTCAGTCGCCGCTAGCGCCCGAGGCTGCCTGGCGCTCCGCCGATATTCGCTGGCAGCTGCAAAAACAGGATGTCTTCTCCCTGCCCTCCGCGCATGAGAAAGACGCCTACATGCGGGAACAAATCGACGATGAAGAAATGAAAAAGCTGAAGAAAACCTATCCCCATTCCAGATGGGCCGACCTGGCCGATTGGGACATGCTGGATAACAAGGTCTGCGGCGATTGGCAGGGTTCCACCAAGTGTCCGGAAAAAGAAGCCGAGATGTACCAGAAATACGCCGAAGAGCATCCCGAATCGCCGCGGGCTGCGGAGGCCCTGTATAACGTCGTCTACCGCGAGGGCGCGTTAAACGACATGTACTCCGCAAATGGAGACGACAAAAAGGCCGGTGAGGCCAAAGCAAGAGCCGTAACCATCGCAGGTACCATTGCGACCAAATATCCCCAATCGGACTATGCCGCCCGCGCCGCCACTCTGGTATACCAGTTGCAGGAATCAATTCCCGTATACGGCAACGATCGCCAGTAACACTGCGCCTGCCGGAGGGCCTTTTTGAACGATTACATCCTGTCGGTCTTGCTAGGGATCGTCGAAGGACTGACCGAATTCCTCCCCGTCAGCTCCACGGCGCATTTGAGGTTGGCGGAGGCCTTGCTTCACGTCGACCTGACCAGCTCCTATTGGAAGATGTACACCGTGGTGATCCAGTTGGGTGCGATCCTGGCCTTGGTCCTGCTGTTCACGGGGCGAATCCTGGAGTTTTTCCGCACTTTTCCCGAAGGCGAAAACGGCGACCGCACGCTACTCACCCACCCCCTCTCCCTGACCATGGTGGCGTTCGTCTGCACAGCGGTCCCCTCTCTGTTGTTCATCAAGGTGATCGGCAAGCATCTGGAAAGCATTCGTGTGATGGCGCTCTCCCTGCTGATTGGCGGCATCGTGATGTGGGTGGTGGACGCATGGAGCGTGCGCCGCGATCTCAAAACCAAGGATGTCGAGCAAATGTCGCTCTTCCAGGCGATCTGGATTGGCCTGTGGGAGGTTACGTCGGCGGTTTTTCCCGGCGTCTCGCGATCCATGTCCACGATTGCGGCAGGCCAGGCGGTGGGCATGACGCGCACTGCGGCCCTCGAGTTCAGCTTCCTCTTGTCCATCCCGGTTATGTTCGCGGCCACCGGCTATGAATTCCTCCGCACCGTCCATCCTAAGCAGGTGCCCGGCGAAGAGGTGATGGTCCCACTGGTAATGACCACCCATGGATGGATCGTGCTGGCCATCGGCTTTGTAGTTTCCTTTGCCGTTGCGCTCGGGGTAGTGGAGTGGTTCCTGCTATGGGTGCGGCGCCACGGTTTCGTTGTCTTTGCGGTCTATCGTATTATCCTGGGCTCATTGCTGCTGGCTTTTGGTGCCAAACTCGCAGGTGCTTAAATATAGGTAGTTGAGCAGGAGGAGAAGCGATAATGTTCTTCAAAGTAACTGGTCTGTGTGTGTTTACCGCCCTGTTTTCCGCGGCCGCTCTGGCCGCCAGCACGACCACAACAGCGACGCTTAAAGATCTGCAAACCGTAGGAAGCACCAGCAAAAAGCAAAAGCACCAGCAATACGATTTCGTCGTCGACACACCAACCAACGAATACGTTTGCCGCACCAAACTGGGCAGCTCCATGAAGCCGACGCAATTCGTTGTAGGCTCTACGCTGGAATTCAAAGTGGATGGCCAAAAAGGCGAAGTGAGAAACACCCAGGGCAACCACGTGAGTTGCGGCATCGTGAAGGTAGTTGCCCCGGGTGCTACGAATACGCCGCGGTAGCCCTTTAGTAGGCCTGCACCTGCTGCCATGGAAGCCGGACCTGGAAGCACGTATTGCCCGGCTTCGACTGCACGCTCACGTAACCACGGTGCATGCGAACGATTCGGCTCACCACGTCCAAGCCAAGCCCCAACCCGCTTCCCGGGGCCTTGGTAGTGAAAAAAGGCTCGAAGATCCGCCCCTGTAGGTCAAGTGGAATGCCGGGGCCATTATCCGAGATCTCCACGAGCAACATATCCCCGGCCGTGCGCACGATGAGCTTGATCTGACCCTTATCCTGCACCGCATCCAAAGCGTTTTCGATCAACGCCGTCCACACCTGGTTGAGTTCCCGGCCATAAGCGCTGACGCTGGGCAGGTTAGGCTCGTAATCGCGGATCACTTCTACGTTGCGCAGCCGGGATGCGAGCATGGCTAGCGTGTTCTCCAGGCCCTGAGGTAAATCGACTTCCTGAATAGGCATCTGGTCCATGTAGGAGTAATCCTTGATGGCCCGGATCAAATCGAAGATGCGCGCGGTGGAGTCGATCATGGCCTCGGCAATCCTCTCCGTGCGCAGGGAAGAGGTGAACTGGGAGAGCACCACCGCGATCGCTCCCGGGTCGAGTTGTCGCGTAAGGGGTTCCAACTGGCTGGGCACTACACCGAACTCGGCCAGTTCCGGAGCGATGTGCCAAGACTCCTGGATCTCATGTTGATGGAGCCAGCGCACAATCTCTTCTTCACGAAGAGTCTGTTCCGTTTCGGCCGGCTTGCCCAGCCGCTTGGCCTCGGCGCGGACCTGCTCCTCCCAGGCCAGCACTTCCTCAGTCTTTTCGGCGCTTAGACAAAGGCGGCCAAGATTGAAGCGTTCGTGGCCGTAAACGCGCAGCTCTTCCAGAATGCCGGCGGCGGAACGCTGAGCTGCCGAAGCGGGATTGTTCAACTCGTGGGCCAGATTGCCCGCGAGCTTGCCCAACGCATTCAGTTTTTCTGATTGCTGCTCCATCCGCGTGATCTCGCGCACACGATCCAGAAGAATGCCCACCACCCGTTCTGTGAGCGAAGGAATAGCTTTGACCATCTCGGGAAACAGGGACCGGTCAAATTCCAGCAACCAGGTGGGGGCCGAAGTGTAACCTAGCCCTCCATAAGCCTTCATGCGGGAGTAGGGAAGCAGGCCGGTGATCTGTCCGGAGCGGCCTATGAAGAGGGCGGCCGGTCCTCCATGCTCCCGGCGCACATAAATCTCACCCTGGAGCAGGATGGTCATCTTGGTGGCGGGATCGCCTTCACGGAAGACGACCGCGCCCGATTCGGCAAAAACTTCGGTACCGTGGTTGGCCAGCCACTCGTATTCCGCCTGTTCCAGGCCGTTAAGCTGGCTTACTTTCCTAAGTGCAGCCACAATCTCGGGAACCCGCGCCGGGTCGTGCGGGGCGCGATACGGAGGGGGAACCGCAGGTAAAGCAGGGGTCGTAGCTTGGGTCGTCATGGCACCTCGCGGTGTTCTTTTGATGTTAGCCGATGCGGTAGCGTCTCACCCGCAAATCCTGTCAGACGGCAGGACCGCGGGTTTGAAGGGGAATTACGGGGCCGGAAAGGAGAACGGTACGTCGCTTACGCCTGTCTAAGCAGGGGCAACGAAGGTCGGGATGTTATTCATCGCCCTGCGGGCCCGGCTGCATCTCGGCCTTATGCATAGGCGTGGGGTCGGTCAGTTGTTTGAGCTTGTCCACCGGCACCGGAGTTCGGCTGCTCAGCTTTTCTGCTCCACCCCTATCGATCAAGATCACCAGGAACTCAGCCGGTTCGACGTTGAAGTGGTGACGCATAGCTGCCAGCTCATCTTCGCTAAGGCTGGCAGTGTGGATCCTGGAGCCCGGAATGGGTTGGTTATGACCTTCCGGAACGATGGGGACGTACAACAGATCGCGGCTCCGGAGTTCGGAGGCGTGGGCCTTGAGCTGGTTGAACTGTTCCACCAGCTGGGGATCGTCCATCGCGGGAGCGAAGACCAGCAGCGGGTGGTAGCAGTTGCGCATGGCGCGCAGGGTACTGGGTTGGGCCGGGCACCCTGCGCTGGGTTGTGGGTTCCGCGTCTGCCCCGTCATCGTAGCCAGGCAAAGGCTCGTGAGCAGGGCGAAAACGGAAGACCGTAAAACCAGCGGCAGAGGCATGCTAAGTAGACTCGAAAACAGAGGTTAGGGGTGCGTGAAAACTGAAGAGCACTGCCCAAGCGAAGACAAAACGATACCGGTACGGCTTCAGCCCCAGGCGGAAGACCCGCTAAATGAAGGGTACGGGCTTCAGCCCGTACGTAAGAACAAACGAAATCAATGGGCTTTAGCCCCTGAGGCACTTTCGGTCGAGATGCCAAAAGCCGGACCTCAGGGCCTAAAGGCCCAATAACTCTGACGGTCTTATGTACGGGCTGAAGCCCTACCCTTCGTTCGGACAAGGCCCGCCCTCAAGCGACATTTTCCCGCTACGCGCCCACCGGCTCAGCCAGACGTGGTGCGGCGCCGGGGCTGTCTACCGTGACCGTTACCGGATCCAGGAATGGCATGGCAGCGCGCAGTTTGCTGCCCACTTCCTCGATCGAGTGCGCGGCCTCCTGGCTACGCATCTTATCGAATTGCTTGCGCCCGGTTTCATTTTCCTTGATCCAGTTGGTGGCAAAGGTTCCGTCCTGAATCTCGGCCAGTATCTTCTTCATCTCCGCCCGCGTGGCATCCGTAACCAGCCGCGGCCCGGCGGTATAGTCGCCGTATTCGGCCGTGTCGGAAATCGAGTACCGCATGTAAGCAAGACCCCCGCGATACATAAGATCGACAATCAGTTTCAACTCGTGCAGGCATTCGAAATAGGCCACCTCCGGTTGGTAACCCGCGTTCACCAGAGTTTCAAAGCCAGCCTTCACCAGAGCGCTGACGCCTCCGCACAGCACCGTCTGCTCGCCGAAGAGATCCGTCTCGGTCTCCTCGGTAAAGGTGGTCTCCAGCACACCGGCTCGCGCGCTGCCGATAGCCTTGGCGTAGGAAAGCGCCAAGGCGTGGGCCTTACCAGAGGCGTCCTGGTGCACGGCGATCAGGGCTGGTACACCGCCGCCTTCGGTAAAGACTTCGCGCACCCGGTGACCGGGGGCCTTGGGGGCAACCATGCTGACGTCGATCTCCTTCGTCGGGACGATGGTGCCGTAGCGAATGTTGAAGCCATGAGCGAACATCAGCGTCTTCCCCTTGCCCATGTGAGGCGCGATGTGTTCGTTGTAGATAGCTGCCTGAGACGTGTCGGGGGCCAGGATCATGATGACGTCCGCCCACTTCGCAGCATCGGCGACGGAGAGCACTTCCAGGCCGGCTGCCTTGGCCTTCTTGATGGACCGGCTGCTGGCCGGTAGTCCGACGCGGACATCGACGCCTGAGTCCTTGAGATTGAGCGAGTGGGCATGGCCCTGGGATCCGTAGCCAATGATCGCTACCTTCTTAGCTTGGATCAGCGAGAGATCGGCATCCTGGTCGTGATAAGTCTTGGTCATTCCTTTTCCTTTGTGTACAGAGGTAGTTACGTTTTTTGTTGTGGAAGATCGCTATCGCTGGCGAAGCCGTCGGGCTCTTCTTCCTCGGGCAGTTCCTCCACCATGGGCAAGGCTGCCGCGCCGTTCTGTGATTCCACGTCGCCCAGGGCTTCGAGTACGCGGCTGGTATGGTGGCCGCGGCGCATGACCATGCGCCCGGTGCGCGAAATCTCGAGCACCCGGTCCTCGTTCTCGTTCAGCACTTGCAGCAAGCCTTCGATCTTGCTCTCGCTGCCGGTGATTTCGATCATGAGCGAACCGGGCGCAAGATCGACGACCCGCGCGCGGAAGACATTTACCAGTTCAAAGATATGCGAACGGGTCTTGGGCGTAGTGGCCACTTTAATTAATGCCAACTCCCGGCTGACCGAGGAGAAGCGGCCCACGTCATCCACCTGCACCACGTTTTCCAGCTTATAAAGCGACGCCATGATGCGATGGCCGGCTGCCGGCGGAGCGTCGGCGACCAGGGTCATGCGCGAAATGCCCGCGCGCTCCGACCCCCCGACGGTAACCGAGGAGATGTTGATGTTCAACCGGCGGAACAACGACGCCACGCGGGTGAGCACACCTGGCTTATCTTCCACGTAGGCGACGAATGTGTGCTGCATACTTACCTTTCTTAGTGGCCCCGGTGAAACCGTCGAAGGGCACGGGCTTTAGACTCTGGCGTGAGAGCCGGAAGAGAAAGCGCAGTGGAGGGATCTGCGTTTTCTTTTCCGGCTCAGGCCTCTCTATACGTCCGAAGCAGTTTCCACCAACGGGTTTCCCGAAGGCCGCCGGATCATCTCGTGCAGCGCGGCGCCGGGCACGATCATCGGGTACACCGTATCTTCCTGTTCCACCAGGAAATTGATCAGGAAGGGGCCCTTATGCGTGCGCGCCTCCTCCACCACTTTCATCACCTCGGAGCGCGTTCTCACCGCTACCGCCCGGATGCCAAACGCCTCGGCCAGCTTGACGAAATCCGGCGAGAAGATAGGCGAGCACTCATAGTTCTTTTCGTAAAACGTCTCTTGCCACTGACGAATCATCCCCAGGTAACCATTGTTGATGATGGCGATATTAATATCGAGCTTCTCCTGGGCAATCGTGGCCAGCTCCGGGCAGGTCATCTGGAAACCGCCGTCCCCGGCGATGACCCATACTTCCTTGTCCGGACAGGCGATCTTGGCCCCGATGGCTGCGGGTAACGCGAAACCCATGGTCCCCAGGCCACCGGAAGTGATCAGGGAGCGCGGCTCCTCGTGCTTGTAGTATTGCGCCTCCCACATCTGGTGCTGGCCCACGTCGGTCGCGATCACCGCATCTCCTGACGTCGCACGCCACAGATCGTTGATCACGTGCGCGGCGTAGAGATGACCATTGTCGGGCAGGTTCTTGATATCGAGCACGGCCGCATCGCCCTTCATCCGGTCGATCGCATGAATCCACGCCGCACCGTCGCGCGGGCCGATCAGCGGCAAAAGCTGGTCCAGCACCCGGGCCAGGTCGCCAATCAACGCCACCTGCACGGGGACGTTCTTGTTGATCTCCGAAGGGTCGATGTCGATATGGATCTTTTTCGCTTTGGTGGCATACGTCGCCAGCGAGCCGGTGACCCGGTCGTCGAAGCGCATACCGCAGGCAATCAGCAGGTCTGCTTCCTGAATCGAGTGGTTGACCCACGACTCGCCATGCATACCCATCATGCCCAGGTTCAATTCGTGAGAGGCGGGAAAGCTGCCCAGGCCCAGCAGGGTACAGGCGACCGGGATCTGGGCCCGCTCCGCCAGCGTGCGCACCTGTTCCATCGCGCCGGAATGGATGATGCCGTGGCCGGCAAGGATCAGGGGCCGCTTTGCCGAACGGATCAACTCCGCGGCCTCCACGATGCTTGGTTGCGCCACATGGAGCATGGGGTGGCTACGGAGCTTCTCCGGAGCTGCCGCCGCAAAATCAAACTCCGCCGTAGCCTGTTGCGCGTCCTTGGTGATGTCGACCAGTACCGGCCCGGGACGCCCGGAAGTGGCAACGCGGAAGGCGTCACGCAGCACCGGAGCTATATCTTCCGCGCGCGTGACAACATAGTTGTGCTTGGTCACCGGTAACGTGATCCCGGTAATATCCACTTCCTGAAAAGCGTCCGTGCCCAGAACCTTGCTCGGTACCTGGCCGGTGATGCAGACCACCGGAATCGAATCCATCATCGCGTTGGCGATGCCGGTAACCATGTTGGTGGCGCCGGGCCCGGAGGTGGCAATGGCTACCCCTACCCGTCCCGAGGCCCGCGCATAGCCATCGGCCATGTGCACCGCGCTCTGCTCATGGCGCACCAGGATATGACGGATAGGAAATTTGCGCAGGGCGTCATACGCCGGCAGGATGGCGCCACCGGGATAGCCGAATACTTCGCGCACTCCTTCCCCTTCGAGTGTTGCCCAGATAATCTCCGCGCCCGTGAGCCGGGTTTTTTGATCCGCTTGGCTGCTCATATTGCTCCTAGGTAGGTCTTCGTATCCGCCGGCCGCGGTGCAAGCCAGAACTCCTTATCGTGGCGTTGTTCGAACGTCTCCAACGCTCCGCCATGTTTGAGCGACAACCCGATATCGTCCAGGCCCAGCAGCAGGCACTCGCGCCGGAATGGATCGATGGAGAAGGGAAGTGAGAGGCCGTGGTCATCGTGCAGCATCTCGTCTTCCAGCGAAACCGTCAGCTGATAACGCGGGATGGACGCGGCCCGCGCCATCAGAGTCTGCACATGTTCCTCTGGTAACGTGACCAGCAGGAGGCCATTCTTGCCCGCGTTGGAATGAAAAATATCGGCGAACGAAGACGCGATCACACAGCGAAATCCGTAGTCGTTAAGGGCCCACGCGGCATGTTCCCGGGAAGACCCGCAACCGAAGTTCTTGCCCGCCACCAGGATTTCAGCGTCCTGATAATCAGGGTGATTGAGGATGAAATCCGGATGCGGCTCGCCCGCGTTTGGTCCCTCCTGAATGCGCCGCCAGTCGTAGAACAAAAACGGTCCATAGCCAGTGCGTTCAATCCGCTTCAGGAACTGCTTGGGGATGATCTGGTCGGTATCGACGTTCTCGCGGTCCAGGTGTGCGACCACGCGCCTTATGTTTGCGGAATGGCTTCATGGGAGCGACACCTCTGCTGTAGGAACCGGGTTGAACTGCCATTTGCGGACATCGGTAAAGTGGCCGGAGACTGCGGCCGCGGCGGCCATCATGGGACTCACCAGGTGGGTGCGTCCGCCCCGCCCCTGGCGCCCTTCAAAATTGCGATTGCTGGTGGAGGCGCAGCGTTCGCCGGGAGCCAGAATATCGGGGTTCATGCCCAGGCACATGGAGCAGCCGGGCTCGCGCCAATCAAAACCGGCGGCGCGAAACACTTCATCCAGACCCTCTTCTTCGGCCTGCTTCTTCACTTGCTGCGATCCGGGAACCACCATCGCCTGCACCTTGGGATGAACGTGATACCCGCTCACCACTTTGGCTGCGGAGCGGAGATCTTCGATGCGGGCGTTGGTGCACGAGCCGATGAAGACTCGGTCGATAGCCAGCTCTTCGATGGCTTTACCCGGTTCCAGCGCCATGTATTCGAGCGCTCGTTCCCAGGCGCGGCGTTCTGCGGGGGAGTGGCTGGACGCGGGATCGGGCACGCGATCGGTGATCGGCACGACCATCCCTGGGCTGGTGCCCCAGGTGACGAACGGTGCGAGGTCTTCCGCATGGAGCACCAATTCGCGATCGAAGACGGCGCCCGGGTCGCTGGCCAGCGATCTCCATTCGGCCACGGCGCGATCCCAATCGGCTCCAGTGGGGCTGAACCGCCGCCCTTTCAGGAAGCGGAAGGTGGTCTCGTCAGGAGCGATCATGCCCGCTCGTGCGCCGGCCTCGATGCTCATATTGCATAGCGTCATGCGGCCTTCCATGGAGAGCGCACGAATGGCCGATCCGGCATACTCGATCACGCAACCGCTGGCCCCGTCGGTGCCGATGTGGCCGATGATGCCCAGGGCAATGTCCTTCGCCGTCACGGCTGGGCCCAGTTCGCCATCCACCGTGATGCGAAAAGTCTTGGGCCGCGACTGTTGCAGACACTGGGTGGCCAGAACGTGTTCCACTTCCGAAGTGCCGATACCGAAAGCAAGGGCGCCGAATGCTCCATGGGTGCTGGTGTGGCTGTCTCCGCAGACGATGGTCATGCCGGGCTTGGTAACCCCAAGCTCGGGACCGATCACATGCACGATCCCTTGTTCCGGCGACTGCACGTCATAGAGTGGAATGCCGAAGTCGGCGCAGTTGGTACGCAATGCATCCATCTGTTTAGCCGCGATCGCATCCGCGATGACCAGCCGGTTGGCCGTGGTGGGGACGTTATGGTCCACGGTGGCGATGGCCCGGTCGGGCCGGCGCACCGTTCGTCCTGCGAGGCGAAGTCCTTCAAACGCCTGCGGCGAAGTGACTTCATGCAGCAGATGCAGATCGATGTACAGTAGCGCCGGTTCGCCTTCAGGTGCTACGACCACATGCGATTCCCAAACCTTTTCGAACAGCGTTTTTGCGCCTTGCGACATATATTGTTTTTCCCTTTGTCCTAACCACAGATCGATGGTGCCCCATTCAAGCCTTCTTCTGCCTGCCCCGGCGTGCCGTGGGGCTTGAGTGGGATACCAGGGCGCCGGACCCGCAACTTTCTACACGGCGTGCAAGGCCTGCCGGCGGTCGATGATTTCGTTGAGAGTCTGGTGCACCGCGCTGCCCATCTCCTGGGTCGTTACATGTTTCCCGGGCTGCCCCGCGCGCAGCAGATCCGCGGTGCGATAGCCTTGCTCCAGGACCTTGCGGACCGCCAGTTCGACCGCCTGCGCATCCTGCTCCAGATTGGCCGAGTGGCGCAGCACCATGGCCGCGGTAAGAATGGCGCCCAGCGGATTGGCAATCCCTTTGCCTGCGATGTCGGGAGCCGAGCCGTGCACCGGCTCGTACAGGTTGACTGATCCGCCAATAGTCGCTGACGGCAGCATCCCTAACGACCCGGTAATCACCGCAGCCTCATCGCTGAGAATGTCTCCAAAAAGATTCTCCGTGAGCACCACGTCAAAATTGCGCGGCGTGTTCATCAGGTGCATCGCGCAGGCATCCACATACTGGTGCTCCAGCGTGATGCCGGGATACTGCTGGGCAATCTCGATCACCGTGGCACGCCACATCTGCGACACTTCCAGCACATTCGCCTTATCCACCGAGGTAACTTTCTTGCGCCGCTGCCCCGCCAGCTGGAAGGCCACATGGGCCACCCGGGCGACCTCGTCGCGGGTATACCGCATGGTGTTCCAGGCCGCACCGCTCTCCCGGTCCCAGGCGCGCGGTTCTCCAAAATACAGGCCGCCCAGCAACTCGCGCACGAACAGGATGTCCGCCCCTTCGGTCACCTCCGGGCGCAGCGGAGAATTGCTCGACAAGGCCTGGTAGGCAAACGAGGGCCGCAGGTTGGCAAATCCGCCCAAAGCCTGGCGCAGCTGCAGCAGCCCGGCTTCGGGCCTGCGATCCGGGGGGAGCGCATTGAATTCGTTGCCGCCCACCGCTCCCAGCAGCACGGCATCGCTCTCCAGAGCTGCGTCCAGCGTGGCCGCCGGCAAGGGCGTGCCGGTCTGGCGAATGGCATATCCGCCGATGGGCATCTCGCTGAACTGGAAGTCATGGCCGCCGAACTCCGCGACAGAAACCAGGATGCGCACTGCTTCGCGAGTAACTTCCGGACCGATGCCATCTCCGGCGCCCACGAGCACTCTCAATTGCATGGATGAATCCCTTCTGCGCAGACCCTGTTGCGCGAGCGGTTCAGATCTGTGGGGCAGAAATCAATTCCGCCCGGCGGTGGCGCTCTGGGAGCAGCGAGATCAGGTCCTGGTCAAAAATGGCCTTTCGATGATCCGCCAGCTCGTTGAAGCGGTGATAAACAATATCGAGATCCTCGGCATCCAGAACATAGCCCAGCTCCTTGAGCCGATGGATCAAGGCACGGCGCCCGGAATGCTTGCCCAGTACCATCCGGTTGTTGGGCACACCCACCGACGCGGGGGTCATGATCTCGTACGTCAAGGGGTGCGCCAGCACGCCATGCTGATGGATGCCTGCCTCGTGGGCAAAGGCATTGCTGCCCACCACGGCTTTGTTCGGCGCCGGGGCAAAACTGATCAGTTCAGCCAGCAACTGGCTCGCGGGGTAGAGCTGCTCCAGCACCAACCCGTGGACGTAAGGAAACTTGTCGGGCCGCACCAACATGGCAGCCGCCACTTCCTCCAGCGCCGCATTCCCGGCGCGTTCTCCGATGCCGTTGATGGTGCACTCAATCTGCCGTACGCCCGCTTCCATCGCCGCCAGGCTGTTGGCGACCGCCATGCCCAGATCGTTGTGGCAATGGGAGGAAAGCGTAATGCCGGCAACTTGCGGAACCCGCTCCCGCAGCATGCGGAAGATGGCCCCATACTCATTGGGAACACAGTAGCCGACCGTGTCGGGCAGATTGATCACCGTCGCCCCGGCATCGATGGCCACCGCGACCATGCGGCACAGAAAGTCCGGATCCGAGCGGCTCGCGTCTTCGGGAGAGAACTCCACGTCGTCCACATAAGTGCGCGCCAGCCGAACCGAGGCGTCGACTTGCTCCAGCGCCTCTGCCCGCTGAATCTTCAGCTTGTGCTCCAGGTGAATGTCCGAGCTGGCCAGGAAGATGTGAATACGCGAGCGGTCCGCGCCCTCCAGCGAGCGCGCCGCGGCCTGGATGTCTTCGCTCCGCGCCCGGGCCAGGGAAGCGATACGCGGGCCGCGCACCTCACCGCAGATGCTGCTGATAGCCTCAAAGTCCCCGGGCGAGGCGATGGCGAAACCGGCCTCGATGATATCGACGCCCAGCGCTTCGAGAGCATGGGCCATGCGCAGCTTTTCCGGGGTGTTCATGCTGCAACCGGGAGACTGCTCGCCGTCGCGCAGGGTGGTATCGAAGAAGAAAACCCGGTCCTGGCCGTTCTGCTCCTGCTTGGAGAAAGCTTGGTTCATGGAAGCGCCGCCTGAGCATCCTGCTCAACATCATTCTCCAATAAAGCCGTGCATAGATCAAATTTATTATCCTTCTAAAAACCATAATAACTACTTATACTGATCCAGCCGGCTCATGAGCTGAGCGCCTGAACATTATGGATATTCATCAACTGGAGACCTTTCTCGCGGTCGCCGAGGAGAAAGGGTTCTCTCGCGCTGCCAATCGGCTGCACCGCACGCAACCCGCCGTCAGCCAGGTGGTGCGCAAGCTCGAGAGCGACTTGGGCGAGGTGCTGTTCGAGCGCAGCGCCAGAGACGGAACCCTTACCCCTGCCGGCGAAGTGCTATGCGACTACGCGCGCAGGATGTTGGCGCTAAGGGGGGAAGCGGTCAGCGCGATGGCGGAGCTCAAGTCGCTCGACCGCGGCCGGCTGTTGATTGCCGCCAACGAGTTCACTTGCCTCTACCTGCTCCCCGTGCTGGATCGGTTTCGCCGCCTCTGCCCGCAGATTGGGGTAAGCATCCAGCGCTCGCTGGCCAGCAAGATCCCGGACGATCTGCTGCAGCGAACCGTGGAGATCGGTATTTTGTCCTTTCGCCCCGAAGGGGATCTCTTTAAGTCGATCGCTGTTTACACCGACGAGTTGGCCTTTGTCGTCAACCCGGATCATCCCCTGGCGAGAGAGAAGGGGGTAGCGATCGAAGACCTGGGAGCCGAGAGTTTTATCGCCCACAATGTTCCCTCGCCGGTACGCCGGCAGGTGGTTGCCGCCTTCCAAAAGCATAAGACGCCACTCAACATGGGGGTCGAGTTGCCCAGCCTGGAGGCGGTCAAGCGCTTCGTGGCCATGGGCAATGGAGTCGCCCTGGTGCCCGGATTGACGGTGGGCCGCGAGCTGGCCAGCGGGGAACTGGTCCAGGTGCCGGTCGAGGCGCTGCGTTTTGAACGTCACCTCCGCCTGGTACACCGCAAGCGAGCCAACCTGTCGCACGCCGCGATTGCCTTTCTCAAGGTGGTGCGCTCGCTCTCTCTTGATCGCGGTGCGCCGTATGAGTTTCGCGTCGAACGGACTGGTTAGGCGTGCGTGCTGGGGTACACATGTCGCCTCGAATGCTGGGCGCAGGTACAATTGCGAAAGTGGGTCGGGGATTCGACTCTTCAAGGAAAATCGACGAGCCCGAGAGGCGGGTGGAGCCTGCTGGCGGTCGCAGGCGAGAGGTTCAGGAACGAATGAAGAAAACGCTGTTGTTATTTCTGCTTCTGCCCTTTGTGGCAGTTGCGAGTCACGCCCAGGAAAGCCGTCAGGATGTGAGTGTGAGCGTGACCGGGATCTTTTCCCCGTTTATTACTGGAAATGATGTGCAACAGAGCGCAACGGATGGACTGGGTGGCCTGGTGAGCTACCGCTACATGTTGACCCCGAGAAGCGGCCTCGAGCTCAACTATCAATATGCGCAGAATTCGCAAAAGTATTACACCAGCTTCAATAATGTGCGCGTCCACGACCGGATGCAGGAGTTTTCCGGCGCCTACGTTTTGAATGCCAACTTCAAAAACTGGAATCCCTTCCTTGAGGGTGGTCCTGCGGCCTTCATGTTCGCTCCGCTCGACGACGCCAGCACGACGCAGATCGATGTAAAGGGGCAAACCATTCTCGGAGCGATGTACGGTGCCGGTGTGGCCTATGAGCTCAGCCCCAGCTGGGACATCCGCGCGGAGTACCGCGGGCTCTTGATGAAAACGCCAAATTTCGGTCTGGAACCGCAGAAGACCGGCCGCTTCTATAACGTCTACAACCCAGTGATCGGTGTCGCCTACCACTTCTAGAGTTCGTTGCAGGCTTACGGAGTTCACAGGCTGCGGAAAGCGAATCCCGGAGGGACGGAAAATACCCCAGTATGCAACCTGGGGTATTTCTAGCTTTCCTTGGCACTCTCGGCCAGGCTTTCTCCAACAAGGCCGTCATCCTGAGCGAAGCGCCTCGCGACCCATCGCTTAACAGAGGACTCCGCGCATTAAGCGCTGGTCAGCGATCCATCGCTGAGGCGCTCGGCTTCAGGATGACGGTTTGGTGGGAGTTTTGGCGAAAACACCCTAAACGCGTTAGCGCTCCGGGACATGATAAACAAGTGAGCGCTTGGCAACGCTACCCCCAGCTTTTTCGCAACCGAAAAAAGCTGTGCCCTTCTTACTGCCTCTTCCGATCCCTAGAAAATCCGGTAGGCAATCCCGGAGCTGAAGCCATCCGGGCTCAGGGAACTGTTCTGGAAGTTTGTCCAGTGCTGGTATTCGTAGTCGACCGCGCGGATCGTGAAGCGATGGTAGTGAATATCCAGCCCTCCTCCCGGCACCAGCATAAGGTAGCCGCCGTGGCCGTAACTGAAGGGAAAGTTGAACTGGCCGTTGCCGATCATGAACTTCCCATAGGGTTCCCAACGGCCGAAACGCCAGCGGTACCTGGGACCTAGCTCGTAGTTGTCTTCATGCACATCGTAGACCTGGTTGAAGCGAAGGAAACGCATTTCGCCTTCCACACCCAGATGCCCGTGCAAATTCAAATCCACGTAACCGCCGAGGCCAAATAGCTCATTGGGCCCGTAGTCGGGGCTGTAGGCGGAGACGAAGCCTCCAGCCACCACGTGAGCGCCCCCTCGGCCGGCAGCGACTACCTGCGCATGGAGAACTGCACTCAAGGAAAGGGAGAGCAGGCTGGCCAGCAGATACCTTTTGATCATGCGCACCACTCAGATGACTCCCCAGATACACAAGCAAAAGGCGGGGTAGGTTTTAGTCTACCCCGCCTCTGCCGTACGACACGGCGGTGAAACCCCCTGGTAACTGTTTACAAAGAACTCACTGGGGGCTCGGTTGAGTGGCCGAAGCCGTTGCTGGCGCCGCACTCTGCTGGGTGTCGACTGCCGGCGGAGGAGGCGCTGTCTCGGCCGATCCTGCTGCCGGGGTCGGAGCCGCGGTAACGGGAGGCGTGTAACGGGTCAGGCGGAAGAAGACCGGAGTCACCTCGAAAGGCATCTTATCCCGCGCGTTCATGATGGGAGGCATTCTGGCATTCAAGCGAATGACTTTGTCGTCCCAGGCGTCAATCTTCAAGTTGCTGCCCAGGGGCAGAGCCGCAACTTGATCCAGCTTGTTCATATCCAGCTTCGGCGCTTTGGACATCAGGCCATTCAACCACGGCTCCCCGGTGGGGCGCAGCAGCGAATCTCCGATCCTTGGCGTGTTAAGAGCAGTCAGCTGTTTGGAGCGTGCATCCAGTTGGTTGAAGAACAGCCCAGGTTGGGACAGATTGCTGGCGTAGACGGAGTGATTTAACAACTCGAGGGCCTTTTTGGCGGCCAATTCGTTGTCAGCGTCCGAGTGCGACATGTGAATGCGCTCAAAGGTCGCTTCATCAGGGAACAGAAGGCGATCGTTAAAGGCGTAGCGAGTGTCGATGTGGTGGCCCAGCACTATGTGCGCCAGCTGGAAGGAAAGCACCGCAGCCAGGTCCGCTTCGGTAGGCAGAACGTCGATCAGGCCCTTGCTGAGGATGATGGTGTTGCCCACCGCCAGCGATTCCAGAGGGGCGGTAAGCAGTACCCGGCAGTGAATGGCATCGCTGACCTGGATGTTGTTGCCGATAACGATGTTGTTAGCCACCTGCTCCAGGATCTTGTCAAAGTCGCTGGGCGGCGCCAGCAATCCAGCCTGCACCAGGCGATCGAGAACGTTCTCCTCGGCCTGTGAGATCCATTCCCGCTGGGCGGCCAACGGGCTCAGATCCTGGTTGGCATCGCTCTGGTCCTGCACGTCATCGATCTTGATCGACTCGTTGTCAGACTCGTGGGTCGGCAGCTTCAGGGCGTATCCCCAAATATAGGTTTGCGCCTTGAACGAAACCGGGTGCTCCGAGCTCTTCTGCGTCTCTTCTACGTAGACGCCGACCGGAAGCCAGAGACCGGGTTGCAGGTTTTCGCGCCAGCTGTCGAAGTGGAAGTAGCTCGAACTGTCGTCGTCCTGGTTGCCACCGGTATAGGTACCGTTGAAGCGAACGATGTTGCCGCCCTGGTCTTCCACCCAGATACGGCCGGTAAAGCGGCCGCTGCCGGTTCCCGGCTTGGGGTGTACGTCAAACACCAACGTGCGCACCGCCCCCAGGAAGTCGCGGCGAACATAGCTGAAGTCATAGTGCTGCTGGTCGAAGGAGATCGGGTCCAGGAACATCATCTCCATAAAACCAGCGGAGATGTACTGCATCTTGAACGCCTTGGTCAGGCCCGAGACATACTTCATCGAGCCCTTGAACAGACCGTGGCTGTTGCCTTCGCTGGAGTAGGAAGTGTCGGTAATCGACTTACCGAAGTCCACCCGGCCGAGCAGATACTGATCCGATTCCGGCACCGCATACAGAACCTGGTCGGGCCTCATGTTTTGGATATAGGTCTGCACCAGCGGCGAGTGCTTCTGGATCTGCTTGATGGTGACCTTCTCGGCCGCAATCGCTTTCTGCACCAGTGCGCTCTGTTCCGGGGATAGAGGCTGGGGGGGCTGATACTTGGTTTTGGCCTGTGCCATGGACGCGGTCAGCGTCAACAGCAGACTGGTGATCCAAACTCGACGCAGGGTCATTTCCTGGCTCCTGTAACCTTTAAACGATTGGTAACTGTTGCTGATTGCATAGATCTAAAAATCGGTTGAACTTAAGAAACGTCTGAACCGGGGGGCAGCCACTGGCTAGGCCAGCTGGAAGGTCACGTGGATCAATGTTGTGTGATCTACCGGATGCCCATCTTTTTCTGCGGGCTTGAACCGGATTTGCTCGGCAACGCGCTTTGCCTGCTCATCCAGACCATGCCCCAGCCCGTTCACTACACGCAATACCTCGACCTGGCCAGTCGCCAGGAAACGCACCTGCAAAGTTACCTCACCCTGGATTCTCAATTGAGCAGCTTCCGGGGTGTATTGCGGATGCGGCTCGGATATGACCACCGGCGGAACGAATGCCGGTTCCGACGTCTTGATCGCCACCTGGTTCGGTGAAGGGCCCATGTTGGTGGAAAAACCCGCCGTCGCCACCGTGCCGGTGCCACCGGGCTTGCCGGTGCCCCCGACGATGCCATTGGCAAAGCCTGCCGACGCTACCTTGCCCATGTCATGACCGCCGGGAACGCCATTGGCGACGCCCGCGCCAAAGGAAGTGCCGGAAACCGCACCCTTGCGCGCTGCGCCAGCGCCGGTATTCGGTCCCGGGGCGGAGTTGAAGTTTCCTACCGCAACCACTTGCGATTTGGTCGAATTCGGATTGGGCTTAGCCCCCATCGGATCGCCGAAACCGCCGGCTTTAACGTCGGGTTTCACCTGGTTGTTCGCTACCTCCGTTGGCTTCGGACTCGAAAACAGTCCAACCTTCGGCTGCGGCGGCGGCGCAACTGCCTTCGGCGGCGCGGGCGGCAGCTTGGGTTGATCCGGCGTATCGAGCTTCACCGGTTTGGGCAGCTCCGGGGGAGGCTGGATCTTCGGCATCACAATCTTCGGCGGTTCCAGCTTGACCACTTCCGGTTGCGGAGGAGCGATTACCTTCACCTTGGGGATGATGACCTTCGGCGGCGGAGGCGGCGGGTTCTTCTCCACGAAAACCATGTGCTCGATATACTTTTGCTTCTCCACTTTATGGACGGCCGCCGTCAGCAGGACCACCAGCGCCATAATGGTGAGGTTGGTGACCATACTGACCCCAAAGGAGCCCCAACGGCCCTCCGGTTCGGGGAGGAGTCCGAAGCTATCGCGGATCGGAAGATCTTTCGGCATAATTAAAGTTCCCTAATTCTCTCTAGTCCTAAGGTAATGTGCGAGCCACCAGGGTGTTGATGAGCAGCGAAAAAAACTCGAACATTCAAACAGACGCATACTCGAGACGGACGCTTAAACATTCCCGAGTTCCTGCCGAGGATCCTGCAGGTTCTATCGACTTCCGCCCCGTGCCAAATCTCAGTACCAAAGTACTTGCGGATATGCTCACGATAGACGAGTTTCTACGCGTACGCAGTAACCCAAAGGTGGAGCCGTTGGAAACAGAAGTGTATGGATAAGGCATGAAGAGGGCCATAGCATGCAACTGCCAGCCTCGATCGAAACCCAAAGCTTGCCAGAACCCCACTTGGGAGCGCCACGATGCTACTGAATCAGCGTCGCCCATAAACCACCACCATTTGATTCGCACTGCCAACTTTTCGTTGCTCGTGCGTTACGGCCATGTAGGCTCAGCACTAAGAGTACAAGAAGGGCATGTGAACTCGTGAAGATTCTGGTGACTGGTGGGGCAGGTTATATTGGCGGAACCGTTACGAAACTGCTGTTGCAGCGCGGGCACTCGGTCGTGGTGTACGACAACTTGTGCCATGCGCGGTCGTCCATGGTGCCCGCAGGGGCCACCTTTATCGAGGGCGATGTAGCTGACACTAAACGGCTTGAAGAGATCTTCGCGAGCGATACCTTCGCCGGCGTCATGCACTTTGCCGCCCTCATCGAAGCCGGCGACAGCATGCGAAAACCAGAGACTTACTTCCGTAACAACACGGCGGCGACTCTCGGTTTATTGCAGGCAATGATAAACAAAAACTTAAAAAAATTGGTTTTTTCATCGACCGCGGCGGTCTATGGAGAACCCGTCAGCACGCCCATTTTGGAAGAGGCCGCTCTCGCGCCAACAAATCCCTATGGCGAATCGAAACTGCTGGTGGAGCAGATGCTCTCCTGGATCCACCGCATACATGGACTACGCTACGCCAGCCTTCGCTACTTCAATGTTGCGGGCGCCGTTCCAGGGCGCGGCGAAGCCCATGAGCCGGAATCTCACCTCATTCCGCTCATCCTTGATGTAGCCCTCGGCCGGCGCGCCAGTATCAAGATTTTTGGCCAGGACTATCCCACCCCTGACGG
This sequence comes from uncultured Acidobacteriaceae bacterium, assembly GCA_963721125.1. Classification (GTDB taxonomy): domain Bacteria; phylum Acidobacteriota; class Terriglobia; order Terriglobales; family Acidobacteriaceae; genus PALSA-350. Next base: position 187,339 of record CAVRHZ010000005.1, read on the forward strand.
GACTTGCATCCGCGACTACATTCATGTACAGGACCTGGCGGAGGCGCATCTATTGGCGTTTGAGGGCCTCGATGTGCGCGATCGCATGATCTACAACCTGGGTAACGGACACGGCTTCTCCGTGCGTCAAGTGGTGGAGTCCGCTCGCCGGGTGACCGGGCATCCAATCCCCGTGGAGGAGTTGCCGCGCCGGCCGGGAGATCCTGCGGTATTGATTGCCGGCTCGGGTAAAATCGAGGCCGATCTCGCTTGGAGGCCGAAGTACGTTCAGCTGGATGATATTGTGCGCAGCGCCTGGGAGTGGCATCAGCAGCGCTATCAAGGCGAACCGGCCTGAAACATCCCCATTTCGTAACCGCCATAGAGCAGAACAGCGGTGAGAGGAAAAGAAGCAATGGAATCCAGTACCACTTCGCAGCAACCCAATTTGGATTCGATCCTGCGGGAGAAAAGGGTCTTTCCCCCTCCAGCTGCGTTTGCCGCGCAAGCCCACGTGAAGAGTCTTGAGGAATACGAGACGCTTTATCGCCGCTCCATTCAGGATCCGGAAAAGTTTTGGGCAGAAGTTGCCGCCGAACTTCATTGGTTTGCTCCGTGGACCAGCGTTCTGGAATGGAACCATCCCTGGGCCAAGTGGTTTGTAGGCGGCAAAATCAACCTTTGCTACAACTGTGTCGATCGCCACGCCCTAGGTACCAACAAGGACAAAATCGCCATCTTGTGGGAGGGGGAGCCCGGCGAGGTCCGCAAGCTCACCTACGGCGACCTCTATCTGGAGGTACAGAAATTCGCCAACGTACTCAAAGGCCTCGGGGTCCGCAAGGGCGACCGGGTCGCCATCTACATGGGGATGACGCCGGAGTTGGCCATTGCGCTGTTGGCCTGCGCGCGCATTGGCGCCGTGCACTCCGTCATCTTTGGCGGATTCGCCGCCAACGCCCTGGTGGATCGCATCAACGATGCCTCCTGTGTGGCCGTCATTACCCAGGATGGATCGTACCGGCGCGGCCAGGAGGTTCGGCTGAAGGCCATCGTCGACGAGGCCCTGGTCAACTGCCCCACAGTAAAACAAGTAGTGGTCTATCGCCGCACCGGCTCGCCGGTGACCATGAAGGATGGCCGCGATCAGTGGTGGCAGGATCTGTTGGATAAAGCGCCTGCCGAGTGTCCGGCCGAGCCGCTGGATGCGGAAGATCCGCTTTATATCCTCTATACGTCGGGTACCACCGGCAAGCCAAAGGGCCTGGTGCACACCACCGGTGGTTATTCCGTGCAGACCTACCTCACCAGCAAACTGATCTTTGATCTCAAGCCGGACGACGTCTACTGGTGCACGGCCGATGTGGGCTGGGTCACCGGGCACTCCTACGTGGTCTATGGCATTTTGCAGAACGGTGTGACCACGGTCATGTATGAAGGCGCTCCGAATTATCCCCAGCCGGATCGCTTGTGGAAGATCGTCGATGACCATAAAGTAACCGTCTTCTACACTGCTCCGACGGCGATTCGCGCCTGCATCAAGTGGGGCGACGAGTATCCGCTGCGCCACTCGTTGGCCAGCCTTCGCCTGCTGGGCACGGTGGGGGAGCCGATCAACCCCGAAGCCTGGATCTGGTACCGCGAGATGATCGGTAAGGGACGGTGTCCTATCGTCGACACCTGGTGGCAGACGGAAACCGGGGCCATCATGCTGGCGCCGCTTCCGGGAGCGGTGCCCACCAAGCCAGGTTCGGCCACCCGTCCGTTTCCCGGCATCGAGCCCGCCATCGTCGACCGTGAAGGCGAAACTGTGCCTCCCGGCAGCGGCGGGTTGCTGGTGATCCGCAAGCCGTGGCCCTCCATGGCGCGCACCATCTTCAACGATCCCGATCGCTACACCAAGACCTACTGGTCGGAGATTCCTGGCTGCTACTTTACCGGCGACGGCGCGCGCATGGACCTGGATGGCGACTACTGGTTAATGGGGCGGGTGGACGACGTGATCAACGTGAGCGGTCACCGGCTCGGAACCATGGAAGTGGAATCTGCCTTGGTGGCTCATCCCAAGGTAGCCGAGGCTGCCGTGGTCGGGCGTCCCCACGACTTGAAGGGACAGGCCATTGCGGCCTTCGTTTCGCTCGAGCACAGCCACCATCCTTCGCCGCAGCTCAAAGAAGAATTGCGCGAATGGGTAGCCAAAGAAATTGGCTCGCTCGCTCGTCCCGACGACATTCGTTTTACCCAGGCTCTGCCCAAGACGCGCAGCGGCAAAATCATGCGCCGCCTGCTGCGCGAGCTGGCCACCAGCGGCGAAATCAAGGGCGACACCACCACCCTGGAAGACTTCACCGTCATCGCGCAACTGCGGGGAACGGAAGAGTAAAGCGCACAGTCCCGAAGGGACGGCGGAAAATAGCCCAGGATGCAATCCTGGGCTATTCGCGACTCGGGGCAGCCAACCCAGGACCATCCCGGATTTCCTGCACTCTGCTCTGGAAACGTCCGCGTATGCGCCTTTCTTTGTCCGAATTGGGTGGTGGGAGCCCCCGCATTCATGCGGGGGAGCTCGGCTTTCAAGCCGAGCGGTTCGCGCAGGACAATTCTCCTCCGGCTTTAGCCGCGGCCTTTCAGTCGGAGTTGCGGTGAGGCTGGATCGAGGCGAAGAACGTGCGAGTCTCTTGCGGTGCAGGCAACATTCCAGAGCCGACGTCATCACACCGGCCAATGGAAGCCGGGGCTAAAGCCCGATTGGTCGAAGTCCGACTCTTTCCGCGACGCTGAAGCGTCGCTCCCCCTGCTGAAGCAGGGGGCTCCCAGTTTGCTCGCGTTCTCTTCAACTTTTAGAGATGCCCGAATAAGAGATCTAGGAGAGCGTCTCGTCCTCGTTTGCTTCTGGCTCTGCTGCAGTCTCTCCCTCAGTCTCAGCTTCGGGCTGGGGCACGTATTGATCCACCGTGAAATAGAACGTGCTGCCGCGTCCCGGATTGTTCTTCGCCCAGATACGGCCCCCATGCTGATTAATGATGCCGCGGCACAGCGCCAGTCCCAGGCCGGTCCCGCCTTGCACGCGCGAATCCGAAGCATCCGCCTGCTGAAAGCGTTCGAAAATCAAATCCAGCTTGTCCTCTGGAATACCAGGACCCTGATCCTGGACCTCGAAGGTGACTTCCGTCTCGCTGGTCGCCCGCGCGGCTAGACGGATCTCCCCACCCTTTTCGGAAAACTTGATCGCATTGCGGATCAGATTACCCATTACCTGCAGAATGCGATCGCCGTCCACCCATACATCGACCGGCTGGGCATCGATGCGGAAGGTAAGGCCCGCGCGCGAGGCGGAGGATCGCTCCGGGTCCATGGCCCGCCGCAACAGATCAATGGCGTTCCATTCGCTCTTGTGCAGAGGAAGCGTTCCGCTGCCGATGCGCTCGAAGTCGACGATGTCATTGACCAGGCGAACCAGCCGGTCGCAGTTGGCCAGGGCAATATCGAGCATTTGCGGAACCTTCTCCGGACGCTTTTCCAATGCCCCACTGGCCACCAGGCCCAACGCAGCCCGCAGCGAAGTGAGAGGCGTGCGCAGTTCGTGGCTGACCGTGGCGATGAATTCGTCCTTCATCCGGTCGAGCCGGCGCCGCTCGGTAACATCCGTGAAGGCAACCACAATGCCGTCCACATGGCCATTTTCCACCAGCGAGCAAGCAACATATTCGACCGGCAACGATTTTCCATCTTTGCGCCAGAAGACATCGTCATCGACATGCAAGGGAGTCTCGCGCTGCGCACTGCCGAAGATGGAGGACTCCTCCGCCGGGGTAGCCGTCTGCATGCGAATGATGAATCAGCGCATGCATGCTTTCTCCCAGCAGTTCCTGGGGAGAGTAGCCCAGCATCTCGGCTCCGCTGCGATTGATGAATGTGAGGTGGCCCTCCATATCCATACCAAAGATCCCATCGCCGACTGAGTCCAGGATCGATTGACGCTGGCGCGTGAGTGCATGGAGTTCTTCTTCCGCGTGCGTCTGCTCGGTAATGTCAATGCCGTGGCTGAGCACGAAGGGATCCACGCCCGGCAGCTGCAACAGCTTGTTGCGATAGGCGACGATGCACAGCTGCCCGGCTTTTCCGCGCAGATAAAAGCGCCCCTGGTGATCTTGATCCGGATCTTGCTTCAGCGCCGTAAAGTATGCGTCGTAATCGGCCAAATGATCGGGATCGATGTAGTCGCGCAACGGAGTGCCGATCAGCTCCTCCTGCTCATAGCCCAGGGTAGCGGCGGCATGAGAGTTGATGGACAGCAGAACCCCATTCCAAATCGTGGGTGCAAACAAAGCCAAGACTGCTTTCCACCAACTGCCGATAGCGCAATTCACTGGTGCGCAGAGCTGTTTCCGCTTCCCGTTGTTCGGTCACGTCCACGCCGGTCATGATCACGAAGCTCACTTCTTCCTGGGCGTTGGTCAGCGATGTCGCGGTCCAGGCGATTCTCCGCATGCGTCCTGACTTGGTGCGCCAGTCGAGCTCATAGGATTGGTTCGCGTTGCCGGCGCGCACTTCTTCGAAGATCCGGATGGCGGTCTCGCGTTCTCCCGGTGCGAAGAGCTCTTCAGGAAACGAGCGCCCGGCCAGGTCGGCAAAGCTGTAGCCGGAGATGGTCTCGCAGGCCCGATTGAAGCGCACGATACGGCCCGCTGTATCGAATACCAGCACCAGCGCGCTGATGGTATTGAGCACCGCGGCGACAAAATTTCGTTCTACCGTGAGCGCCTGCTCGGAACGCTGGCGCGAGCGCAGAACATTCTCCTGCGTGTGACCAGTGGCGTAGAGCTCCAGGCGGGTGACCACTTGGCGAGCGAGCACCTGCAGGCTCTCCAGGTGGCTGCGGCCGAATGCGTCCGGCTCGCTGGAGCAAACAGCGAGCGTCCCCAGAATCGTGCCCGAGGCAGAGATCAGGGGAGCACCCGCGTAGGACCGGCATTGAATGCCATTGTCGAGCACGATGCCCGAGGCTCCAAAGCGGTGATCCGAGGCCGCATCGCTGATCAGCAGCGGCTTGGCTTCGAGCAGCAGAAACTGGCACGGCGATCCGTTGCGGCGTATCTGGCGGCCGGTGAAGCCGATGCTGGATTTGAACCAGACTCGCGACCAATCGAGAAAGCCTATGAACGCATACGGGGCATTGCAGATCGCAGCTGCCATGCGCGCGATCTCATCGAAGGCGGGGTCGGGAAGCGTATCGAGAATGTCGTATTGCAGCAGAGACCTGAGCCGTTCCGTCTCGTCATGCTGCAACGGCGTTGAACTTGAAAGCATCGGAGTTATCTGCATCCTCTGATCACCGTTCACCCTTCGATGATCGCCGCGCAATGATCCAAATCGCTTAATTACCGGGGGCAGATGTAATGCGAAACGGAAAACGTTCGTGGCATCTAACGGGGCACTGCAATCGCCTGTGGGGGGTGAGCGATAAGAACTGAACTGGGTACATCCTAACCTGAGATTGGTCTTCCTGTATGCGCCTTTGCGGCAACAATATCTCCAAGTTGCAGGCATCAGGTTACCTATGTTCGCTTCTGTCCCCCGGCTCGGTTCTCACTAACAAGAAGGTAACGATCGCCGGTAACAGCTCGTCACCAAAGGGCACGTCCAACATCGTTAAAAAATGTCGGGTGCCCCATTCAAGCCCTCTATTGGCTTCATTGGGATACGCTGCTGTCCAGGTGCAAGTTTTCAACTGGGAGCAGAGAGAGCATGGTGGCGTTGACGCGCAGACACGGAGTCGCAACCGCGGGATCGGTTCTCTACTGCGCGGGCTTGTTGGCCACTCTCAGCCACACTACGGGGCACGTCTCCGTGCCTTTGCGGGTGGCCGGGCTGATACTGCTTGCGTGGGGCGCCTGGCGGCAGCGTTCCTTGACCGTCTGGATCTTCTGGGCCATGCTCGCCGGCGGCGAGTTGGGAGCCGAAGCTCCAGCCTTCGCCGTCAGCCTGCGTGTATTCAGCGACATCTTCCTGCGGCTCATCAAGACCATCGTTGCGCCCTTGATCTTGGGCACCTTGATCACCGGCATCGCCGCCCATGGACAACTGCGCAGCCTGGGAAGGATGGGGTTGAAGGCCCTGGTCTATTTCGAGGTCCTTACCACCATCGCCATGCTGATTGGCTTGGCAGCGATCAACATCACGCATGCGGGGGTGGGGTTAGATCCTGCAGCTGCATGCGGCGGCGAATGTCACGCGGCCTGCCCCGGCGCCTCCCCTGCGGTGGGATGAGGTCCTGCTGCACAGTTTTCCCGAGAACATCGCCAAGTCCGTGGCCGACAACCAGATTCTCCAGGTAGCGGTGTTCGCCATTTTGTTTGGCGTGGCCATGGGCCGGTTGAGCGCGGAGCATCGTGCGCCCTTGCTGCGGGTGATCGAATCGTTCACCGAAACCATGTTTGCTTTCACCAACGTGGTGATGTATTACGCCCCCGTTGGGGTGGGGGCCGCGATGGCTTACACCGTGGGCCAGATGGGCCCCGGAGTGTTGCTTCATCTCGGCCGCCTGCTACTTACGTTGTATGCTGCGCTGCTCGCCTTCGCTCTGCTCGGCTTGCTGCCCGCCGCCCTGATTGCGGGCGTGCCCGTGCGCAGATTCCTGCGCGCCGTGGCTGAGCCGGCGACCATAGCCTTCGCCACCAGTACCTCCGAGGCGGCGTTGCCCCGCGCCATGGAAGCGATGGAAGCGCTGGGCGTTCCCCGCCGCATTGTCGCCTTTGTTATCCCTGCGGGCTACAGCTTCAATCTGGATGGTTCCACGCTCTACCTGTCGCTGGCGTCGGTGTTTGTAGCCCAGGCGGCCGGGGTGCATTTGGGGTGGAAGCAGCAGATCTTCATGGTGGGCACACTCATGCTCACCAGCAAAGGTGTGGCTGGCGTACCTCGCGCTACGCTCATCGTGCTGCTGGCGACCGTAGCCATGTTCCGCCTGCCCGAAGAGCCGATCTTTGTCATTCTGGGTATCGACGCCCTGATGGATATGGGGCGAACCAGCGTAAACGTCGTGGGCAATTGCCTGGCCTCGGCGGTGGTCGCGCGCTGGGAAGGCGAATTCGGCTCCCAGGCGCCGGCCATCGAGACCATGGACGCCCTGCCCGCCTCAGACGCGTGAGACCGGGAAGTGCATAGGAACCAAACACCTGCCGCAAAGATAATGTGGGTGCCCCGGGCAAGCTTGTTATACTAGGAGATCAGAGAGCAGCTAGGCGCACCAGCAGGCCCCACCCGGGGTCTTTTTTGATGGGGCGACAAAGCTGCGCGAGCGGTCAGGGCATACGCGAGACACCATGGGGAAATTACTCGATACGATTCACTCGCCCGCGGATATCAAGAGCTTTACCGTGCCGGAACTGGAGGCACTGGCTCAGGAGATACGCGAGCAGTTGATTCTCGTACTGTCGAAGACGGGCGGCCATCTGGGGCCGAACCTCGGCGTCGTAGAACTGACGCTGGCTATGCATTACGTCTTCAACACCCCTACCGACAAGTTCGTCTTTGACGTTAGCCATCAGGCCTACATCCACAAACTGCTCACCGGGCGCCGCGACCGTTTTCGCACCATGCGCCAGCCGGGCGGACTGAACGGCTTCGCGCTGCGCACGGAAAGCGATCATGATTGCTACGGCGCGGGCCACGCCGGTACTGCGCTCTCGGCGGCCCTGGGCATGGCGGTGGCCCGCGATCTGGCTGGTACCAAAGAGAATGTGATCGCCTTTGCCGGGGATGCGGCCTTCACCAACGGCATAAGTTTCGAGGCACTCAACAACATAGCCGAGCAAACCAAACGCCTGATCGTGGTGCTTAAACGACAACGAATGGTCGATCGACCGCAATGTAGGCGCCATCGCCAACTATCTGCACAAGATTGTCACCAACGAGCGCTACACCAATCTGCACGACTCGGCAGCCCGTCTGCTGGAAAAATTGGGCGGCAGGACCGCGCGGCACATGGTGCGCAAGGCGGAAGAAGCCGCCAAGGGCATGTTGTGGCCCTCTTTGCTCTTTGAGGAGTTTGGACTCACCTACTACGGCCCGCTCGACGGCCATAACATCGGTCTGCTGATTGAGACATTTCAGTTCCTCAAGACGCAGGAGCGTCCGGTCCTGTTACACGCCATTACGCAAAAGGGCCGGGGTTTTCAGCCGGCGCTCGATAAGCAGAAGAAATTTCACGGACTTGGCCCCTACGACCCGGACACTGGCGAAACGACGCCTGCCGGTCAACGCACCTATTCCGAGGTTTTTGCCGACACCCTAGTCAAGTTGGCCGACCAAGATCCCAAAGTGGTGGCCATCACCGCGGCCATGCCCAACGGAACGGCGCTCGACCTATTCCGCCCCCATCACCCTCGCCGCTATTTCGATGTGGGCATTGCCGAGGAGCACGGCGTCATCTTCGCCGCCGGCCTGGCCACCATGGGCTTTCGTCCCTTCTGTGCCATCTACTCCACTTTCCTGCAGCGCGCCTTTGATCCCATCGTGCACGACGTTTGCCTGCAGAACCTGCCGGTTGTCTTCTGCATGGATCGCGGCGGCCTTTCTGGCGATGATGGGCCTACGCATCACGGTCTTTTTGACATCAGCTATCTGCGCGGTGTTCCCAACATCATTCACATGGTCCCCAAAGACGAGGATGAGCTGGCGGACATGATGTACACGGCGTTGTTGCAGCCCGGACCGACCGCGGTGCGCTATCCGCGCGGGACGGGACCCGGCGCCCCGGTTAAGGCGCAGCCGGTGGCCCTGCCGATTGGCAAAGCGGAAATTATCAGCGACGGCGATGACGTAGCAATTTTTGGCTTGGGAGCACTCTTGCCCTTGGCGCAGCAACTTGCCTCGCAGCTCAGCCAGCAGGGCGTTTCCGCCGCCGTGATCAATCCCCGCTTCGTCAAGCCGCTCGACCGCGACCTGATCGCTGACTACGCTCGCCGCGCAGGGGTGATCGTCACCCTGGAAGATCATGTGCTGATGGGTGGATTTGGCAGCGCTGTCCTGGAAGCCTTGAGTGACATGCAGTTAGACGTGCCAGTGGTCCGCATCGGCTGGCCCGACAAATTTATCGAGCACGGCAAAGTCGACCAACTGCGCGCCAAGTACGGCATCAGCGTCGAGGCCGCAATGGAAAAACTGGCCCCCTACCTGCAACACCGGACCCGCAAACGGCTCGTCGCCCGCTAGGGTGAAAGTAGTCGCGCCAGAATAAAGAAACAGCAGGTCCCTCCACTGCGCTTCCGCGGGTTTCCTGCGGGTACGCTCCGGTCGGGATGACAAATTAGTGTGGGCACTGGAATTCTGGTACTCAAACAAATTTGTCATCCCGACCGGAGCGCAGCGTAGGAAACCCGCGGAAGCGCAGTGGAGGGACCTGCTGTTTCTCTCAGCTTCGCGACAAAAGCCCCGGCAGCATTTTCTGCCGATAAGCAAACAACGCCCGTATCTGTCTTTTCATCGCCACCGCATTCACCACTTCGCCGAGCAGCCCGAAGGGCAGCTCATACTCCAAAGCATCGGTAATCACGGTGCCTGCAGTTCCTTCGCGATTCTCTTCCCGGGTGCGGTGGCAGTGGTAGAAGTATTGAAAAGGACCTTGTCGCTGCTCGTCGCAAAAGAAATCATTCCATCTGAATTCCGCGATATATGCCTCCCACTTTAGCCGTAAGGGGAAAAAGGGAATCGGCCGAAAACTGATCGTGATCAGGGAGCCCTTGCCGGCCGCAAAACCGGTAGCGTCGGAACTGACAGGCGGCGGAACATACTCCGCCTTTTCCACCCGGGCGTTTTGCCAATGGGGCATCAGCGGCGGAAGATTTGCCGGGTCGGCAAAGAACGCGAACACCTTCTCCCTGGGATAGGGAACCCACTGTTCGGTCTGGAATTTGTGCCGCATGAGGCTAAGACTACGCCCTAAAAAAAAGCAGGCGCCGGTCAAGCGCCTGCTTCCGAGAACCAAGGGAACAAAATTAATTGGGCATCAAGACGGTATCGACTACGTCGATCACGCCATTCGATTGAAATACATTCGCGATCGTAACTGTCGCTGTTCCGCCCTTTTGGTCGGTGAGAACGAGCTTGCCGCCCTGCATCATCGCAGTCAAGGTACCGCCCTCCACCGTAGTCAACGTTGCCTTGCCGCCGCCCGCCTTGATCTGCTTGGCGATATCCTTCTCGGTCAGCCTACCGGCCACTACGTGGTAGGTGAGGATCTTCTTCAGCTGATCCAGATTTTCCGGCTTTAACAGGGTATCCACCGTTCCCGCGGGAAGCTTGTCAAACGCTTCGTTGGTGGGCGCGAACACCGTGAATGGCCCCGGGCCCTCCAGAGTGTCAACCAGGCCGCCCGCCTTCACTGCAGCGACCAGTGTGGTGTGATCTTTTGAGTTGACGGCGTTCTCCACAATATTCTTGGTGGGATACATCGCTGCGCCACCGACCATGGGATCCGTCGCTGCCGGCGCCTGAAGAGCGAAGAATCCACACATCAGCGCTACTGCAACTGCAAGCACACTTCTCTTGTTCATGGGTATTTCCTTTCACTTGATATGGCGTTTGCTTCACTGGTAGTACGGGCCGGAGTGGCCAACGGATTTCCTGGCCGATGCAAGCCCGGCGCAGCCTGCTGAGGGAACGGGGCAACCAAGGGCTAATCAGACCCCGTCTGATCTCAGGGTGTATCATCGCCTTGAATGCAGGGTTTGATTAATACGGCGCTTTGACAACGCATTCCCATCCAAACCGCAATCGCTGGCTCATCGCAATTGGCGTCTTGAAGCTTCTGAAGGCGGTGCTCTTCGTCTCCATGGGTTTCGGTGTCATCAACTTATTGCACAAAGATGTTGCCGACGTCCTCTTGCGGGCCACGACCGCTCTCCGCTTCGACCCCGAGAATCGCTTCGTCAATGTACTGCTGGAAAAATCTGCCTTGCTCAGCCCTCACCGGCTCAAAGAGATCAGCTTCGCCATTTTTCTCTACGCGGCTCTGGACATCATCGAAGGCACCGGATTGGTGCTGGAGAAGGGCTGGGCGGAGTACTTTACCCTCATCCTGACCGGATCGTTCCTACCCTGGGAGTTTTACGAAATCATTCGTCACATCACGGTGCTCAAGGTAGTGCTGACTCTCCTCAACCTGCTCGTCTTTATCTATCTCGCCATCGTGCTCAACGATAAGGTGCGTGCCCGTCAACAGGCTCCGGAGACCGGCGTAATCAGGAAGGTCTAGCACTTTAGTACCGTACGGTCTGCCTGAGTTCTCCCATCTTGGCAAGTACATCCCACGCAACCTGAATCAACTAAGGCAACACAACCTGTTGTAGCCCAATCAGCTTTCCCTCGCACCAATTGTATTTTTTGCCGTCAGGCCACCAAACCCTCTCTTTCTCAAGGATTTGCCGGAATTTCCTCTTTGACACTCCCTGCAGCTGATCTAAGATGTGGACAAAAGTGGTCCAAAGTGGAATCAAAGAAACGATTTCAGCGAAGAAAACTGGTTTCGTCATGTGCTCGAAGCAAAAAGCGATGAGAACAGGGAATTCAGCCTCCAGGGAAGTGTCAAACCCGAGCCCCGGGAGCAAGTGCTAGTGAGCAGCAGGGAAGAGAAGGCAGCTGGATGTTTCGTGGCAATCACCCAACGCGCGTGGACGAAAAAGGCCGGCTCAAGCTGCCGGCGGAGTTCAAGCGCCTGGTCGACGAACGCTACGGAACGCAGTTTTACATCACCAGCAAGGATGGACGGCGGGCCGAGATTTACCCCTTGTCGGAGTGGCAAAAAATTGAGGAGAAGGTGGCGCAGATACCCAGCATGAATCCGGCCAGAAAGAAGTTCCTGGACCGGGTCAATTATTACGGGCAAATGGCGGAGATGGACGCGCAAGGCCGCGTCCTTCTTCCCCAAATCCTGCGGGAAACGGCAAAGCTGGCCGGAGATGCAGTGGTTTTTGGGCAGCAGACGTATCTCGAAGTGGCCAACCACGACGAGTTCAAGCAGTCCATGGAAACCGATCCGTTGACCGCGGACGACCAGCAGACATTAGCGAGTTTTGGACTTTAGTTTTTGAACCCCCCAGGGGGAGCACATGGTACCGAGTAGCGATCGGCATGTGCCGGTTCTTTTACAAGATGCGATCCGATATTTGAACGTGCGTGCGGGCGGAACTTATGTGGATGCCACTCTGGGGTTGGGAGGGCACGCCACAGCCATCGCCCGGGAATTAGGCGGTACTGGCCGGTTCATCGGCTTTGACCGCGACCCCGATGCGCTGGAGTTGGCGCGGGGAAGGTTCCAGGCACTGAGCGAAGAGTTGGGCGAGCAGATGCCCACATGGGAGCTTCTTGGCGAGCCGTTTTCCGCCATGAGCCACTCCATCGCGGAAGGCAGCCTGGATGGCTTGCTGGCGGACTTTGGGGTCAGCTCGATGCAGTTGGACTCAGCGCACAGAGGATTTAGTTTTCAGGCGGACGGGCCACTCGACATGCGGATGGATCCGCGGAGGGGCCCGACCGCCGAACAAGTGGTAAACCAGGCCGACGAAAAAGTTCTCGCCGACCTGATTTACGAATTCGGAGAGGAAAGGAGATCGCGGAGATTTGCCAGAGCCATTGTCAGGGCGCGGCCGATCAAGACCACGGCACAACTGGCCAAAGTCTTATCGTCCGTCGCCCCGGCGATGAAATCCGAGCGAGGCCGCCATCAAATCCATCCCGCGACCAGAATCTTTCAGGCGCTCCGAATTTATGTCAATGCTGAGCTGGACGAGATACAGGCGCTGTTGCAAGCGGCGCCCAGGCTGCTGAAGCCCGGGGGAAGGTTGGTGGTGATCAGCTTCCACTCGCTCGAAGACCGGCTGGCAAAAGATGCCCTGCGCGAAGGTGCGCGGCAAGGGATTTTTGAAGTGCTTACGCGCAAGCCGGCGACGGCGAGCGAAGAGGAGACGGATCGCAATCCACGCGCCCGCAGCGCCAAGCTGCGAGCAGCGGAAAGAACCGAAAAGCGAATGGAACAGAGTACGTGAGGTTTAGCAACAAAGGGTTATCAAGAACGACGGGACTAAGGCGGACGGACAAATGGCGACACAGGCAATCGCAGCATACGACCTCAAGTACGGATCGAAAAGGAACAGCCAGCAGGTGGCGGAGCGCAACCTCTATCTCTTCGCGGCCCAGCAACGTGCCCGGCGAGGGCCCACTCCAGAGGTCTTTTACAGTAAGCGGCTGGACAACTCTCGCCTGGTGAAGGCTGCCGATCCGGTGCGTGTGCGCGAGATGCGTATCTTCACCGCGGCCATGACCGTCCTGTTCGTCTGCATCATGTTTTATGGTTGGCAGCATTTCAGCGCCATTGAGTATGGATACCGGGTGGAGGCTGAGAAGCAGCAGCGCACCCTGCTTGAGGAACAGAACCGCGAGCTGCGTCTTACCGAAGCGCAACTCTGCGACCCGCACCGCATCGATCGCATGGCCCGCCAATTGGGGCTGGACGCGCCCAAGCCCGGCCAGGTAGTTCGTGGAGACAACACCTTCGATGCCAACGCGCCTGTAATTGCAGAAGCATCGCCGCTGCCTCATCTACGCTAGTTCCGGAGAGATGCAGGATACCGAGAAACCTAACCCTAATCATCGAGGGGACAACAAGCTCAAGCTTTCGAGCAACGGCAGGTCCGGGTGAAGCAGTTCTTGTTTTTTGGCCAACCAACCCGCACGAAGCCACCTGTACAGCGGGCGGGTGCTTCGCCCACCGGCCCAGTGCAGGCGGGAACCGTCCATCGCCGCCTCGGCCTGCTGCATATATCCATCTTCTTTGTCTGCTGGGTCAGTTTGATCTGTGGCCGCCTGGTGTGGCTGCAGGTAATCCATCACAAGGATTTCGTCGACCGCGCCGCCCGCCAGCAGCAGCGCACCTTCGAGGTTGCGCCGCGCCGCGGGATCCTCTACGATCGCAATCTGCATGAGCTGGCCATGACCGTGCTGGCAGACTCCGTCTACGCGGTGCCCTCGGAAATCGCCGATCGATCTGATCCTGCTGGAGACGCCAAGCGTCAGGCAGTTGCCAACGCCCTGGCCAAAGTGGTGCACACCGACCCCACCGATCACTTCACTTCGGCGCATCAGATTGCGGCTCGCCTCAACGCCTCCAGAAACTTTGCCTGGATCGCACGCAAGCTCGAGCCCGCGGAGATCGCGCGCGTGAAAGCGCTCAATCTCAAAGGCGTGTATTTTCAGAAAGAGTTCAAGCGCTTCTATCCCAACACGCAGCTCGCTGCCCAGGTGCTGGGCTACGTAGGCACCGATGACAATGGCCTGGGTGGCATAGAGCGGAAATACAATCAGGATCTCCACGGGGTGGCCGGACGCATGCTCACTGCGATCGATGCCCGCCGCCATGTTCTAGACAGCCAGGAGCGCGAGCCCGATCCGGGAGAAAACCTGGTTCTCACCATTGACGAGAACATCCAGTTCATGGCGGAGCGTGCGCTCGATTCCGCGCTCGAACGCACCCATGCCTCAAATGGCACCATCGTTGTTCAGGATCCGTATACCGGCCAGATTCTCGCCTTGGCGATTCGCCCCACCTTCAATCCCAACGATTTTCGCCACGCCACCACCAGCCTGCTTAAGAACCACGCAGTAAGCGATGTGTACGAACCGGGTTCGACGTTCAAACTTGTCACCTACTCCGCAGCCCTGGAGCAAAAAGTCACCGGTCCCGACCAGATGATCGATTGCCAGGGAGGCAAGATCGAGCTCGCGGGAAGAATCATTCACGACAATCAAGGCGAACACTTTGGGGTGATTCCAGTCCACAAGGCCCTCGAGGTATCAAGCGATGTGGCTGCGGTGAAACTGGCATTGCGGGTCGGCCCCGATAAGTTCATCCAATACATTCACGACTTCGGCTTCGGCGCGCGTACCGGCGTAGAGTTGCCGGGCGAAACCCGCGGGCTGCTTCGCCCCGTGCGCAAGTGGGGACCATCGTCGATCGGTTCGATCGCCATTGGTCAGGAGGTCGCGGTCACGCCGCTGCAGCTCGTGTCTATGGTTTCGACCATCGCCAACGGCGGCGTCTACCTGCCTCCGCACATCCTGATGGAAGAAACGGGCAAGTCCGCGGGTAAGCTGCGTCCAGCCGCATTTCATTCCGAGAGGGAGCTGCCCGATTCACTGCCCGAAGGTGCGCATCGCGTTATCTCCACCATGACCGCCGCTGAGATGCGCAAAATGATGGAAGGGGTGGTGCTCTACGGTTCGGGCAAACCGGCGCAGCTCGACGGCTACTCCGCCGGCGGCAAGACCGGCACCGCGCAAAAAATCGATCCGGTGACCCATCACTATTCCAAGACCATGCACATCGCATCGTTTGTTGGAATAGCGCCGGCAAATAATCCGGTCCTCTCCATTGCCGTAATCATCGATAACCCGCAAAAGGGGCCGTCGTATTACGGCACAGCAGTTTCCGCGCCAGTGTTTGCCGAGGTAGCGCAAAAGGCGCTGGAATACCTGGGTGTGGCCCACGATACGCCCTTGGTCGCGCAACCGGAGTTGGCCAAGCGAAATGCGGACAGCGATATAGAGGAGGATGCGCCCTCGGACCACACCGGGGATCTCGACGCGCTGTTTGCCGAAGTCAACAATCTACCCGCGGATGATCCACTACGCGGCAAGGGCAATGGCCAGCAACAACCGGTGCCTTCCGCCGCCAGTGAAATGACGTCGGTCGCAGAGCAGGCGCAAACGGTGCCGCCGCCAGTCGAAAAGACAGCGCCGGTGAAAAACATCCCGATGGCTGTGGCTTCGCCTCCTGCACCGCGCGAAGTCGCCGAGGTGAAAAAGGAAACACCTCCGCTTGAGCCCTCTGTCGCAGCCCATGAGCCGCATGTTTCCGGCCATGGTGTCGTCGTTGCAGCCAACCGGGTCGGGGTTCCCTCATTCCTGGGTGAGCCACTGCGTGCGGCTATCGAGTCAGCCAGCACGGCTGGCCTGGCATTGCAGATCGTAGGCAGTGGAATCGCGCGCGAGCAGGTTCCCGCGCCAGGAAGCATGGTGCCCCCCGGCACCGAGATCGTCGTCCGCTTCACCCGTTAGATCCGTGCTCCCTATTTCTGTTGGACTGCAGTAGAAGAACCGGAAGAGAAACCGCAGGTCGTTCCTACGCCGGTTCTCAGCTCGTGAGGTACGCTTGTCACAACAGGAAAGGAACAAGCTTGGAGGTGGATGCGGTCTTGCTTGATGTTGATCTCCTCAGGCGCACGGGCCCCAGCCCTGCGGTCACGAGTGTTGAATACGACTCACGCCGGGTAGTCGACGGCTCCCTCTTTGTCGCTTTTCGCGGCGGCACAACAGATGGCAATCGCTATATCCCGCAAGCGATCGCGCAAGGCGCGCGAGCCATCGTCACAGACTCCGCCGCCGCCTTCGCCGCCGCGGCCGCCTATCCGGCTGTAGCCGTGATCGAGGTAGCGCATGGGCGCCGCGCGCTGGCCGCTCTTGCGGCGAACTTCTTCGCTCACCCCGAAGCCCAGCTCAAACTCAGCGGTGTAACCGGAACCAACGGCAAGACCACAACCGCATTTCTCCTCGAAGCGATGCTCCGCCATCAAGGCCGCAAAACCGTACTGGCCGGCACCATCGAGTATCACGCTGCGGGCCGGATCATCCCGGCGCCGCACACCACTCCTGAATCGCGTGACCTGCTGGAGCTATTTCGTGAAGGCGTGAACGGTGGCGCGACCGAGGCGGTGATGGAGGTATCCTCCCACGCTCTTGACCAGCAGCGAATCTTCGGTTTGCATTTCGACGTGGCCATTTTTACCAACCTTACCCGCGACCATCTCGACTATCACGGCAGCATGGAAAATTACTTCGCGGCCAAGCGAAAGCTCTTCGATGGCTCCGCTGCACCACCGCCGCGAGCCGCTATCCTCAACCATGACGATGAATACGGCGCCAGCCTGAAAGAGACCGCGCGCGCGGCGGGGTCCGAGCTGGTTTACACCTACGGCATGGACCACGGCGACTTCTGGGCCTACGGCCTGGAGATGGAGCCTGCGGGCATGCGCTTCACCCTGATCGCCCCCCACGGAGAAGTCCCCATTGCTACCCGCCTTACCGGAGGGGTGAATGTTTATAATCTGCTGGCTGCGGGTGCGGCTGCTGTGGCCCGCGGTCTGACCCTGGACCAGGTCGCTCAAGGTGCAGCTTCCCTGGACTATGTGCCGGGTCGATTCCAGTCCGTCGATTGCGGGCAGAATTTTGCCGTGGTGGTCGACTATGCTCACACCGACGACGCCCTGCGCAATATCATCGCCGTAGCCCGCGCATTTGTGAGCCGGAGAGGCGGGCGAGTGATCACCATGTTCGGCTGCGGCGGCGATCGTGATCGAACAAAACGTCCCCTAATGGGCGCGGCGGCTGGAGCGGGCAGCGAGGTGGTGGTGCTTACCTCAGATAATCCGCGCGGAGAAGATCCTCTGGCTATCATCGGGGAGGTGCTGCCAGGACTCAGCCAGACCCCGGCCACGGTCCTCGTCGAGCCTGATCGCCGCCGTGCCATCGCCTTGGCCATCGCCCAAGCGCGGCCCGGCGACTTGGTGCTTCTAGCCGGTAAAGGGCACGAAAAGACTCAGACGATCGGTGAGCGGGTGATACCGTTCGATGATGTGGCCATCGCGCGGCAGTTATTGCTGGCCAGGGAAGAAAGCAAATGAAGCTGCAACTGCAGGACATCGCTCATTGGACGGGGGCTGATCTCAGGCTGCGGGCAGGTGATCCGGCCGAGCAGCCGGCCGCCGGATATTCCATCGATACGCGCACGCTCGCGCCGGGGGACCTTTTTTTCGCCATCCGCGGTGAGCGTTACGATGCCCATGACTTTGTCGCCGCCGCGCTGGAGCGAGGCGCTCGAGCCGCCGTTGTCGCCCGCAGCAAGGTGGTTGATCTTCTTGATCTGGCGCATACCCACACGCTGCTGATTGTTGACGATCCACTTGTCGCCCTGCAAACCCTGGCCACCGCGGTGCGCAGGCATTGGAACAAGCGCGTCATCGGAGTCACCGGCAGCGCAGGCAAGACCACCACCAAGGAAGCAGTCGCGGAAGTGCTCGGGGCGCGTTTCCACGTCTTGCGCTCGCAGGGAAACCTCAATAATGAATTCGGTATGCCCCTGCAACTGCTCAAACTCGAGCCGGAGCATGAAATGGCCGTGATCGAGATGGGCATGTCGCACGCCGGCGAAATCGCGGCCCTGGCCCACATCGCGCACCCCGATTGGGGAGTGATCACCAATGTCGGCAACGCTCACGCGCAGAATTTTCCCGACGGTGTAGCGGGCATTGCGCGCGCCAAATACGAGCTGGTGCAAAGCCTGCCTGCGCATGGGGTCGCATTCCTCAACTGCGACGACCCCTACGTCGGCCAGTTCGGGCGTGATTTCCACGGCCGTTCCATCTACTTCGGCATCGGTCCCTGCGCCGATCCGCGGGCCGCAAATATCGAGGAGCTGGGTGCGGATGGAGTGCGCTTTCAGGTGACCGCCGGCGAAGAACAGGCCATCGTGACGTTGGCATTGCTCGGCCGCCACAACATCTGGAACGCGATGGCGGCGATCGCCACCGGCGTCGAAGCAGGCATTCCGTTGCGAGAGTGCGCTGCTGCCGTTGGGCGCCTACGCCCTCCGGACAAGCGCGGCGAAGTGCTCCACATCGGCGGAGCGACAGTGATCAACGATTGCTACAACTCCAATCCGGAAGCGCTCAAATCCATGATTGCAACCCTCGCCTCCATGCCGGCCAAGCGGCGCATCCTGGTGGCTGGCGAGATGTTGGAACTGGGCCGCGAAGCAGTCGCTCTGCATCAGCAGTGCGGCAAGGCTGCTGCCGAAAGCGGCATCGACCTGGTCATCGGAGTCCGAGGCAACGCTGAGCATCTTGTTCAAGCCGCGCGCGAGGCTGGCGCCTTGGCCCTTTTTCTTCCCTCGCCCGAGGAAGCCGGCGAGTGGCTGAAAGGCGAGCTGAGAAAAGACGATGCCGTGCTACTCAAAGCCTCCCGCGGCGTCGGCCTCGAGCGAGCCCTGCGCGTTCTGCAGGAATAAAGCTCTGGACTCGCAAGAAACGACGGGTGCCCCATATCTCGCTCGTTTTTTCGCGAGATGTGGGATTCCACCGATGTTGACCGCTAAGCGTATCGGATCAATTGAGAGTCAAAGGGAAAGAGCCGTGGAATCCCACATCTCGCGAAAAACGAGCGAGATGTGGGGCACCCGTCGTTCGGTGGTCAGGATAGAGTTGCCAGGCTAGTTGCCGCTGTGGTTCGCGCGCAAATGCAAACGCATCCACCCCGCGTGATCGCCTGTAAGATAACCCCAAACGCTCGAATTCTTTGCACGGGTAGCGGAGGAAGTTTGCTTTACTGGCTGCTGTATCAAAAACTTTTTCCCTACTTCAGACCCTTCCGTATCTTCCGGTATCTGACGTTTCGCACTGCCTTCGCCAGTCTCACCGCGATGCTCATTGCTCTGCTCATCGGGCCCTTCGTCATTGAGAAGCTGCGCGAGTTTCAAATCAGCCAGTACATTCGCGAGGACGGTCCCCAAGGCCACCAGAAAAAGGCCGGCACTCCCACCATGGGTGGCGTACTAATCTGCATTGCCATCCTCTTGCCCACGCTGTTGTGGAGCGACCTTTCCAATCCCTTCGTCTGGCTCGTAATGCTTTCCACCTTAGCGTTTGCCGCCATCGGTTTTGCCGATGACTACATCAAGGTCGTCCAGCGGCGCAATCTAGGCCTTACCCCAACGCAGAAGATGGGCCTGCAGATCATCGCCGGCGTGGCCATTGCCCTGGCGTTGCTCGCTATGCGCAGTGAGGGTATGTACTCCACTCACCTCATGATGCCGTTTCTCAAGCGCTTTCGCCCCGATCTATCCATCCATGCGCTGGGCGTGATTCCCCATCTGGGCGTACTCGCCTTCTTGCCCTTCGTGTTCTTCGTCACGCTGATCGTGGTTGGTTCCAGCAATGCAGTGAACCTTACCGATGGACTGGACGGGCTGGCCATCGGTTGCACCATCATTGCCGCGGCGGCTCTCACCGTGCTGACTTACGTCAGTGGAAACGCCGTGTTCTCCGATTACCTCGAGTTGCAACGCATGCCCATGGTAAGCGAAGTCACCGTCTTCTGCGGAGCCATGGTGGGCGCCAGCATCGGCTTCCTGTGGTATAACGCCCACCCCGCAGAGGTCTTCATGGGCGACGTGGGCTCGCTGGGGCTGGGCGGCGCCATTGGTACGGTGGCGGTCGTCATCAAACAGGAGTTGCTGCTCCCGTTTATCGGCGGCATCTTCGTCATTGAAGCCATCAGCGTCATCCTGCAGGTGGGAAGTTATAAACTGCGCAAGAAGCGCATTTTCAAAATGGCCCCCCTGCACCATCACTTCGAGCTGATGGGGTGGTCGGAGTCGAAAGTAATTGTGCGCTTTTGGATTGCCGCCCTGGTGTTTGCGCTCCTTGCACTCACCACGCTGAAACTGCGCTGAAAAACCAAGGCAGAAGTGGAAAATAGCTGGATGGAACTAAAGGGCAAAAAAGTACTGGTCGTCGGCCTCGGCAAGTCCGGCCTCGCCGCGGCGCTCTTCCTGCGCCGTCGCGGCGCCCAGGTCACCGTCTCCGATCTGCGCAGTGCGCAGGCGCTAAGCAAAGAGATTCCCTCCTTACTGGAGGCAGGCATCCTGGTCGAAGCCGGAGGCCATGGGCTGTTGACCTTTCGCCGTCAGGATCTGATCGTGGTCTCCCCCGGCGTGCCCTTGAATACACCGGAGCTGGTGCAGGTGCGGAACCTGGGCCTCCCCATCATCGGCGAACTCGAGTTGGCAGCCCGCTTCCTCAAGGGAGAAGTTCTGGCCATCACCGGCTCCAACGGAAAGACCACCACCACCACCCTGTGCGGCGAGATCTTCAGCGCCGCCGGGCTGCCAACGCTGGTCGCCGGCAATATCGGCCTGCCCGTGATCGAGACCGTAGAGCAGAGCAAGCCCGGAGCTTGGTCCGTGCTTGAGGTTTCCAGCTTTCAGCTCGAGACTACAGAGAGCTTTCATCCCCGGATCGCCATGATCCTGAACATTACTCCCGACCACCTCGACCGCCACGGCACCTTTGAGAATTACGTAGCCATGAAGGAGAAGATCTTCGCCAACCAGACGGGCGATGACTATCTGATCCTGAACGGCGATGATCCAGTGGTGCAGCAGGCAGCCAGCCGCGCCAGGTCGCAAGTGCTATGGTTCAGCCGCAGCAAGATCGTCCGCCGCGGTGCCTTCCTCATGAACGGTATGGTGGTGTTTCGCGCCTCGGAGCAGGGGTCACCGGTCCCGGTCGTGCCCTTGTCCGATATTCCGCTCAAAGGCGAGCACAATATCGAAAATGTACTTGCTGCTGTTTGCGCCGCCTCCGTTGCCCAAATACCGGCCGAGGTTATCGGACGCGCAGTGGCATCGTTCCATGCCGTCGAACATCGGCTGGAGTTTGTCGCCTCCATAAACGGCGTCGACTACTACAACGATTCCAAAGCCACCAATGTGGACGCCACGGCCAAAGCGATTGCTTCCTTCCCGGGAAATATTCACCTCATCCTTGGCGGCAAAGATAAAGACTCCGACTACACCCAGCTCAACGCTCTGCTCCGGGCGCGGGTCAAAGCGGTCTACACCATCGGCGCGGCGGCAGAGAAGATTGAAGGCCAGATCGCCGGGGTCGTCCCCATCACTCGATCGGGTACGCTCGAGGCGGCAGTCAGCCAGGCAGCCGGACAGGCAGTGGCCGGCGATGTGGTCCTGCTGGCGCCTGCCTGCTCCAGCTTCGACCAGTTTGAAAACTACGAGCACCGGGGAAGGGTCTTCAAGCAAGCAGTCATGGCCCGCCAGGCGGCGGGTGAAGGGGCAGGTGTATGGCAAAGCGCGTAGGGGTCGACAAGTGGCTCTTCGGCGTGACCGTCCTGCTGACCTTCATTGGACTCCTGATGATCTTCAGCGCCTCCGCCGTCATGGCCGAAGACCGCTATGGTTCACCCTATAAGTTTGTCAGCCAGCAGGTGGGTTGGGCGCTTCTCGGCCTGGTGGCCATGATCCTGCTGATGCGCATCGATTACCGCAAATTCAACCGGCCCATCGTCGTCTTTCCCGCGGTGGCCGTCACTACGCTTTTATTGCTGGGCGTCTTTCTGCTGCGCGACTCGCACAACACCCACCGCTGGATTCGCTTTTCCGGCCTCTCCTTTCAGCCCTCGGAGATTGCCAAGCCCGTGCTGGTGCTTTTTCTCGCCTGGTTTCTGCAGGACAAGCTCCATTCCATCCGCGATTGGCGCCACACCCTCTTGCCCGCGGCTCTGCCCACCCTGGTCTTCATTCTCCTCATTGTTAAGGAGCCCGACCTGGGCACCGCCCTGGTCTGCGCTGCCGTGGCAGGGTTGATGTTCTACCTGGCCGGCGCAGAAACCAAATACTTCGGCTACGCCGTGCTCGCCGCCGCGCCCGTGCTATATATCCTGCTCTTCCGCGTACCCTGGCGCCGCGCCCGTATGCTGGCCTTCCTCAATCCTGAGGCCGATCCGCAAGGATCCGGCTTCCACACCATCCAGTCACTGATCGCGGTTGGCACCGGCGGGATACGCGGGCTGGGCTTTATGGAAGGCCGGCAGAAGCTCTTCTATCTGCCCCAGCCGCACACCGACTTCATCTTTGCCAATATCGCCGAAGAGCTCGGACTGATTGGTGCCTTGGCCATCATCGCCCTGTTCGTCGCTCTCGGCTATCGCGGCCTGCGGGCGGCCAGTCTTTCGAAAGATGTCTTCGCGCGCTTTCTTGCTTTTGGCATCACCGCGACCATCCTGATCCAGGCCTTCTTCAATATCAGCGTGGTGCTCGCCCTGGTTCCCACCAAAGGCATCACCCTGCCCTTCGTCTCTTATGGGGGAACGTCCCTGTTTATCACCCTGGCCAGCATCGGCGTCCTGCTGAGTCTTACCCGGGAGATCGACTGACGCGCATGCGGGTCATGATTGCCGGCGGAGGAACCGGCGGCCACGTCATTCCCGCCCTGGCGATCGCCGGCGCCCTCAAGCAAGCCTATGAGGCGGAAGTTTGTTTTATCGGCACCGCGCGCGGCATGGAAACCCGCCTGGTGCCGCAAGCCGGCTATCCCCTCGAACTCATCGATGTCGGCCAGCTTAACCGCGTCAGCCTCGCCACCCAACTCAAGACCCTGGTGGCGCTGCCTCGCGGCATTTTCTACTGCATGGGCCTGTTACGCCGCTGGCAGCCGCAGGTGGTGGTGGGTGTCGGTGGGTACGCCTCGGGGCCGGGGATGCTGGCCGCTCTGCTGCAACGCGTGCCCACTCTGGCCTTTGAGCCCAACGCTGTTCCCGGTCTTGCCAATCGGCTGATCGGCAAGCGCATCCGCGCGGCTGCCGTGAATTTTGCTCCCACGCTCGCCTACTTCCGCAATGCTGAGCTCACTGGAATTCCCGTCCGAGCCGATTTCTTCGCGCTCCCACCCCGTTCCAGGGAAAGCCCGCCCCGGCTACTCGTTATGGGCGGAAGCCAGGGTGCGCGCGCCCTCAACCAGCGCATGCCGGAGATTGTCCGCGCGCT
Organism: uncultured Acidobacteriaceae bacterium; assembly: GCA_963721125.1. Lineage (GTDB taxonomy): Bacteria > Acidobacteriota > Terriglobia > Terriglobales > Acidobacteriaceae > PALSA-350. The sequence continues at coordinate 210,986 of CAVRHZ010000005.1, forward strand.
ACTGGACTCTGTCCCCGCCCTCACCATCCTGCACCAGGCCGGAGCTCGCCACGCCGAGACCACAGAAGCGGCCTACGCTGCCAGCGGAGCGGCCCGGGATCGTTGGCAGGTGCAAGCTTTTCTCGAAGACATGCCGGCCCAGTTTGCGGCCTCGGATCTGATTCTCGCCCGCAGCGGAGCCAGCACAGTGGCTGAACTAGCCGCCAGCGGCAAGCCGTCGCTGCTGGTCCCCTTGCCCACGGCAGCCGACGATCATCAGCGAAAGAATGCCGAAGTATTGGTTGAGGGCGGCGCCGCGAAGATGCTGCTGGAGCAAGACATGACCGGGGCAGCGTTGCTGGCTGTGTTATCCGGCCTCCTCGAGCATCGGGAGGAGCTGAGCGAGATGTCAGTGCGCGCGCGTACATTTGCTCATCCCCACGCGGCCGCGAGAATCGCTGAGATAGTCGCCGGGCTTGCAACGTCACCAAGCCACTGAGCTGGAAAATCGATTGACATCGTAACCCGATTCAAGGTTAAATCTGCTGGTCATTTTTTCTGGCCGTCTACATGGCCTGTTACGACACTTCTCTACTTCTGCCTTGCATCGTTTCCAATCGTCTGCGCGGCACCGAAGGCGAGCTACGGCAGTCTCCGTCTGCTGCGCGCCTTTCGGATGTACATAAAAAGGTTCAACCCTAAGGACTGAAATCTGGGTGCGCTGGCTTTTGGGCCCGCTGTTCACTGCATCTAGCCCGACTTTAGGAGAACCGTGATGCTTATCAAAACATTGCCCTTTCTGGCGGCGTCTTCGCTGATGTCCATCGCCACACTGACTCTCGTTGCTCAGCGGATCGTCGACAACGTTCCTGAAGGGTCACGTCAAGCCAGCGATTTAGGCCGCGTGGCATCAACCCAGGAAATCAACGTTACCGTACAACTGCAGCTGCAAAATAAAGCCGCCTTCGATAAAGCAGTGGACGCACTCTACGATCCCACCTCTCCCACCTTTCACCACTGGTTTACGGACCAGGATCTGAAGAAGTACGCACCCGCCCAGGTGCAATCGGACGCCGTGCGCGAAGAACTTCAAAGTCACAATCTTGAAATTGTCTCGACAGACAAAAATGGCTTCTCGATTCGTGCTCGTGGTACCGCGGCAAACGTAGAGAGCGCGTTCAACACGCAGCTCCACGAATTTCAGCGTAACGGTAAAGTTTTCCGCGCAAACGTGGCGAGTGCGCGACTATCCGGGACTGCCGGGGACTACGTGGCGGGGGTTGCCGGTCTTGAGAGTCATCAGGCTCGGCCTCAGTTACGCCGTATCGAAACCAACCAGACTGTGCCAACGATCGCTCTGAGCAAGGTGCAAGCCTCCGGCGGATTGTCTTCCATCATCACCGATAAGATTCTCAGCCCTCCAACAACATTTGTTTTCACCACGCCGGGTGCGATGCTTCCCGTAGGTGTGTATTACGGGAACGTGTACGGTGCAAACCCAAACTTGATTCCTGACTATACCCCGGCGCAGCTTCAGGCCATGTATGGTTTGCCCACCGCCTACAAAGCAGGATTCAACGGAAAAGGGCAGACCATCGTGCTGCTTGAGGCCTATGGGTATCCGACCATCGAGGCGGATGCCAATGCATTTTGCCAGCTAACCGGCTTGCCCCCGTTGACCTCTTCCAATTTCAGCATCGTTTATCCCCAGGGGCCGCCTGTGAGTCCGATGGCGGGCGTGCTGGCAGGGTGGGATATTGAGATTGCGCTCGATGTTCAGTGGGCTCACAGCATCGCGCCGGGCGCCAAAATCGTGGTTGTCGCGGCGGCAGGAGAAGATAACGAAAGTCTGCTCGACGCGATGAGCTATATCACTACCAACAATCTCGGCAACTCCGTGAACGACAGTTGGGAAGTTGACCAGGATCTGTTTGCCGGTCCGCTGGAGGAGCAGGCTTTCGACCAGGTTCTGGAAATAGCCGCGGCCAAGGGAATCTCGTTCCAGTTTTCCAGTGGCGATGGTGGGGATGAGGGTCTGGGCACTCCCATCGGAGCACCTGGTGTCCCTTCCAACTCACCCCATGCGACCGGCGTAGGTGGCACATCCATCCTCAACAACATCAACGGGTCGGGCTACGAAACGCTCGGATGGGGCAGCAGTTTTGTCACCCTCAATAACCAGGGCGTTCTTGATCCGCCGTCGGCGTATCTCCCCTATTTCGGTGGCAGCGGAGGAGGAGAGAGCCTTTACTTTCCCAAACCCTCCTGGCAATCGAGTCTTCCCGGTACCGGCCGCCAGGTGCCCGACATCTCTGCCTTGGCCGATCCCTATACTGGCGTCCCCATCGTCTTGACGGCGAATGGAGTGCAGGGCGTACAAGCCGGGTGGGGAGGTACCAGCCTCGCAAGTCCCATTTTTACCGCGCTCTGGGCCATCGCTAATCAATATGCCGGCCATCCATTGGGTCAGGCGGCACCCACCATCGCCGGGTTGAAGCCTGGGGAGCTGGTGGACGTTCTCCCTCTTTCTAGCGCCACCAACGTAGCCGGGAGCATTTACGACAGCACCGGCGTCACCTTTTACTCGCCAAGCAGTCTCTTTGCCGGGCAAGTCTACGGTGCTACGGGGTTCACCAGCGCTGTAGCGAATGCGGGCAGCAATATAGACTTTGCCCTCTCTTTTGGTTTGGATACGTCGCTGACGGTTACGACGGGTTGGGACAATGTAACCGGCTATGGCACTCCAAACGTGAACACCTTCCTCAAGGCGGCTGCCAAGTAGACGCATCCACACAAAGAGAAACGGCTGGCGAATTTCGCCAGCCGTTTCCTGTGGATCGTTTTTAAGTCTTACCGGTGTCCACCGCCGCCGTGGAACCCACCACCGCCGCCGCCGTGGAATCCGCCGCCGCCCATGCCACCGCCGTGGAAGCCGCCACCGCCCATACCACCGCCGTGGAACCCAGCTGCGCTGCCGCCCACGGCGTGGGAAACGCCGCCGCCTGCGAATGCATGTCCGCCGCCGGCATAGCTGTTACCTGTGTGGGCATAGCCTACGCCACCGCGGTAGCCAACACCACCGCGATACCCGACTCCGCCGTAGTATCCACCGCGGCCGTAGTAGCCACCGCGACCATAGTATCCACCGCGACCCCAGTAGCCGTGATACCACGGGCCGGCGCCGATAAAGACGCCACCTACGAACCAGCTTGGTCCATAGTAGCCATAGGGAGCGCATGCGTAGGGATAATAGTTGTAATAGCCCCACGAGCAGACCGGAGCAGGATACCCATAGCCGTAATCGCCGTACCCCCCGTAACCAACCCCGATACCTACACCTACCTGGGCGTTAGCCGGAGTAGACATCAACGCTGCGGGGATCACCAGCGCACTGAGCAGCAGGAAATATCTTAGATACTTCATTTTGGACCTCCGCGCCAAGGCATCATGCAGTGCGTAACCAACCGCTTTGGCGATACTTCCAGCACCCTTGGTTATCTTCGGGCGCCTACTATCTAAAACAACACTTTCCGTAAAAAGTTGCGGCCCTTTCGAGGATGTGGCAAGCAAATTGCGATCAGCGAAAGCTATCCACCGGAGAAGTACGCTCCGCCTTGTTTCCCGTCTGGCCTTAGCCGTCACAACATATTAGATGCACTGCCTGCTAAAGGGGAAGCAGAACCCCAGGGCTGATACAGTAAGGGGGAGTGAGCGCTCGCCACCCTACCCTCCCCAGCCATGTTCGCCAAGGCACAACGCGTTCATTTCATTGGTATTGGCGGCATTGGGATGAGCGGGATCGCAGAGATTCTGCTCACCCTGGGCTACGCCGTTTCCGGTTCGGATCTGCGTCGTTCCAGTATTACCGACCGCCTGGGCAGCCTGGGCGCCACCATTTTCCAGGGGCACGCGGCCGGCAATGTAGTGGGTTCTGGGGTGGTGGTAACCAGTTCCGCCGTCAACGAGCAGAACCCGGAAGTGGTAGAGGCAAGGCAGCGGAAGATACCCGTCATTCAGCGAGCCGAAATGCTGGCCGAGCTCATGCGGCTCAAATATGGAATCGCGGTGGCGGGCATGCACGGCAAGACCACGACCACGTCGATGATTGCTACGGTGCTGGCCGCCGGCGGGCTTGATCCCACCGTAGTGGTGGGTGGCCGGGTCGATGCGCTGGGTTCGAACGCCCGTCTTGGCAAGTCGCAATACCTGGTTGCCGAGGCGGATGAGAGCGACCGCTCCTTCCTCAAGCTTTCGCCCATTCTTTCCGTGGTCACCAATCTCGATCGCGAACACATGGACTGTTACCGCGACATGGAAGACGTGGAAGCTGCTTTCCTGGAATTCATGGAGCGGGTTCCGTTTTACGGTGCCTGTACGGCCTGCATCGACAATCCACAGCTTGCGGCGATATTGCCCCGCGTGAAGCGGCGGGTATTTACCTACGGCATGTCTTCCCATGCCGATTACGTGCTGCGCCTGCTGCCCCCTGCGGAGAACGTACGATCCCGCTTTGAGGTGGCAGCCGGTGGCCTGGTGTTGGGCCCTTTTGCCCTGAATGTGCCTGGCCGTCACAATGTGCTGAATGCCACCGCCGCGGTGGCCATTGGCACCCAGCTCGATGTGTCCTGTGACGATATTGCGCACGCCTTGCTTGGTTTCCGCGGGGTAGATCGCCGTTTTCAGTTGAAGGGTTGTGCTCGCGGCGTGACCGTCGTCGATGACTACGGCCATCACCCCACCGAGATCCGCGCCACCCTGAGCGCGGCGCGGGAGTCAGGTTTTCGCCGCGTGCACGTGATCTTTCAGCCTCATCGTTACACCCGGACCCGCGACCTGATGGCTGAGTTCGCGACCGCCTTCGACGATGCCGACACGGTACAAATTCTGGACATCTACGCCGCCAGCGAAGAACCCATCGCTGGCGTCGATGCCCCTGCCCTGGTCCGAGCCGTCGGCCGTAAAGAGGTCCAGTATGCGTCCTCCTTCGAGGAGGCTGTCAGCCGCACCGTCGCTGAGGCCGCGGACGGCGATGTAATCCTCACGCTGGGCGCGGGCAGCATCTCGCAAGCGGCCGGCCTGGTGCTCGAAGCCCTCGGCGCCACGCCCGCTGATAACCCGCCAGTTCAGAGTCAGTCCCGAAGGGACGGCTGAAGTAGCCCAGGACGCAGTCCCGGGGAACCTCTACCTCTGAAATGGGCTATTCGCGATTCGGGGCAGTCTACCCAGGAATGCGTCCCACAAGCGCTGTCTAAAGCGATGAATCGGTGAGGCCTCCGCTCAGGAGACGATTTTGTGGGAGAGCTAACGAAAAACACCGTAAAGAAGTTAGCGCTGGTGGGCCTATCACCGGGACATGACTCTAGTTCTCGTTCAGTGGAGAACCCTGCAAATCCGAGGGACAACACTCAAAGTCCCGCGTACCAGTCATAACCAAGCTTGGTCCAATAATCATCCGGCTGTAGATCGGTGTAAGCAATCAGCCCAATCCGTTTGATCTGCTTATAACCGTACTTGGTGGGCGCGTGCAGCCGCAGCGGCGCGCCATGATATTGCGTGAGCGGGCTTCCGCTCATCTCAGTAACCAACAGCGTTTGAGGGTGCATGCAGACGTTCAAATCGTAACCGACATAGTAGTCGCCGTTCGGCGTCTCCATGTATACGTAGCGCGGCAGCCGTCCATCGGGCGTTCTCTCCGGTGGATAGGCGGCAATCAGGTCGGCCAACCGTACTCCTCCCCAATGCACGATCTGGCTCCATCCTTCGATGCACTTGAATTGCGTGACCAGCTCATGTCTCGGGAGTTTCACAATATCGTCCATGGTCAACAGCAGACCCGGCGTCCCAGGGGCCAGCGTGGAGCGGCTTTCCCCTGCCTCTTCCAGCCCGCGCGGCATGCGGCCCGCGCGCTCCTGGCGAACTTCTTCCCCGGCGACCATCGACGCCGGCGCCATCTTCTGCGCGGTGTCAGCGCTGGGCGCTACTTTGGTGTCGTGCCCCTGGTCTTCATGGCTTTTCACATCCTCATAGCGATACTCCCAAGCCGTCACATCCGCGGAGTATTGAGCATAGCTTTTCGCATTCGCCACTCCCGTCATCTGCAAACGCCAGCTGTTCGGAACCAAGGCCTGCTTCAAGCCATAAACCCCGTTGACTCGCAGATCCTCAGCCCGCTTGAGCGGGTAGGTAGGCGCCAGCGCCCGGTCGTCGAACACTGTCCGCGCCAGCTTCGCATTGGCCTGGAAGGCCCTGCGAAAGGGCTCCGGTTGCATGCTCAGCCGCTGGCTGCGATCGATCCATTGGTATAGACCCCATCCGGCAGCAGCACCGATGGCAGCGACGGCAAAGCTACGCCGCGTGTGTTTGCGGCTCTCCTGCAATACCGCCGCGTCCGCCGCCTCTTGCTCCGCAGGCCCCGATTGCTTATCGTCGAGATCGCTCATCCCCAACTCTTTCTCTCCGCTTCAAGCGACGGCTCCTGCACTGGCTTCACTTCCAGCCCGCTGACCATGCTGCGGAAATTGTTCCAGCCCGCCAGCACCACCTGGGTCACGTGAATGAGGAAGAATCCACAGAAACCCATCGTCAGGAGGAAGTGCTCCCAGCGCGCCATCTCGTAGCCGCCCAGCAAAGTCGTGATCCAATGCGCTTGGGTTGGTTTGTAAATAGCCAGGCCGGTGATGAGACTTCCGGCGCCCATCAGGATGACCGAAGTGTAGGCAATTTTTTGTGCACCGTTGTACTTGGTCTGGGGCGGAAGGTACTTGCTCAGGTGCAAGTCTTTCAGCGTCACCTGAATGGCTTCCACGAGGCTCTTCCGGTCGGGAACGACAAAGCGCCACTCACCGGAGAAGATCGTGAACAGCACGTAGAGGATGCCGTTGATGGCGAAGATCCACATGAAGAAGAAGTGATATCCCAGCCCCTCGGTCACATGGTAGGGAGCATTCATCGCCTTCCAGAACCACGGTGGAAAAAAACGAACGACCGTGAAAGGACCCACGCCGAGCCGGTAAACCGCGTGAGGATGTTTGTAGGCGTTATCCGAGTCATTCCAATAAATCAGCAGCCCGCTCCAGATCATGGTGAAGAGCACGGGGAAATTGATCCAGTGCATCCAGCGGATCGCTAGCGGATGCTTTTTATCCAGGCGAATCCTGGGAGAAAGCGGCTCTCTCCTTATCTCTTCAGGGACGACAGGGGAGGCCGGGGCAGTATCCGGCACGACGCGCTCGTTTTCGCCGAGCTTCGCCGTCGCCGGCTCGCTTGCTGGCGCTGCCGTTACTTCAGCAGGAATCGCCGCGTCAACCCTTGCGCCATCAGCAGGAACTTGGCCCTCAGAATGCACCGGGCTCCCGTTATTTTCAGGTTCATCCATTTTGATCCACCGAGTTTGAGTCCATCTCGACTGCAAAAGTTACGCGCAAAGCCACTTTTTTCGCGCGGAAGCCATTTAGGGAAAGGAAGTACACCTTCTGTAGAATCAAAGGCGATGCGCAGAGCGAAACAACAGTGCTTGACCGTCCGATCCCTATGGGCCTTCACGGTCCTGTCCCTGATCGCTCTGCTGCTGGTTCTATCCGTTGCCACCGCCTCTGCTGCAGGTCATGGCTTTAACCAGATCTCGCTGGCCTTGCCCATCTTCTTTGTCTTTTTGTTTTTGGCAACGTCGATTGGCGATTGGCTGCAAGTGGAAGACCTCTTTACTGAACCCAAGTCGCGATTCTCTACCTCTCTCACCCGCGCACCTCCAGCCTAGCTTTCCTTTCCAGACATCCCATCCGGCCGGACTTCTGCACTCCCGGCTTGTGATCGCGTGAGGCAAACCACTGGTAAATCCAGAAAGGAAGCGTGTCTCTTGTCGCTACAAGATGCTGAGAAAATGCCCGTTACCAGAGAGGAAAACGCCGGAAGAGTCCGGCACGTCAAGGACTTCTTTCAATTTCTTGGGCAGGTACAGCAGGAAATGAAGCTCGTACACTATCCTGATTGGCAACAGGTTCGCTCGACCACCCTGGTCGTTATCCTGTTTGTATTTCTATTCGCAATGTACCTCCGTACTTGGGACTGGATCTTTTCACCTTTAGAGCATTGGCTATTCGCTCACTAACACGCTGCCTTAAACGAGGGGCCGATGGCTCCTCGTTTAAGCATCTTGTCCTAAGGTTTCTTGGCGGCCGCGGCCTTTTCTGCGTTCTCCACGGCCTTCCTGAACACTGCCACAGCGGGAACCGAATGAGGGCTAAGGCCATCCATGGCCACATACCTCCATGCAGGGGGCGTCTCGAGCGGCTTTTCGTCGCCGCCTTTATAGACAACAAACGAATCGTCTGCCATACCGATTTGGGAATCTGGAGATTGCTGGCCCGGCCCCATGCCGGGTCCACCCACCACACCGGGTTGGGGACCGCGTTGCCCCCCCATGGACCCTCCATTGCCAGCGGGCGTGATCGCGCCCACGCGGTCGCTCCGGGGATCGGGCATGGTCTCATTCATCATGCGCCCGCTCCCCCTGCGCAATACGATGATCAAATCCGCGGTTTGCGTCGACATAACAGGCTCAAACCTGCCCCAATTTAGGAGGGCTGCTTCGACATCCTTTTGTGCATCCTGATTTGCCCGTGGATCGTCGATCGAAATGCCGGCACTAGGGTCGATAATGACGGCGACGGTTTTAGCGCTCAAAACATAGGCCGGCAGAGCGTTTTTTTTGTCTTTGGCAAATCCGAGGGTCACCAGCAGACTCACCGCAAACAGTGCAGACGCGCGCTTTAACATTTCCCCCTCCTTCGCACACGACGCGATTAGCATACGCCGATGCGGCCGCTTACGACCAACCCACGAATTCCACTCCATCGCTCGCTGAGTGAGAACTCAAAGATCAGTCCCGAAGGGACGGCTGAAGAGCCGGTGCACGAGCCAAAAACCCGCCAAATAACAAAACTACTCCTTGCTGGAGAGCAACGACAGAACCTGGTCCTCTCTGCAATCCTTCTCCAGTGATTTTGTTAAACAAGAAGGAATCGATTGTGATGCCGAAAACAGATGCCCCCATACATACTTTGCGGGAAGAAAGCGTTAAGCAAGGCGAAAGCTGGTTTTCACTCTTCCTCTGGCCCGCGTTCCGACGGGTATTTCTTCCCGCCGCCAAGCCCCGGGTTGCGCAATCGGGGAGTAGATCGCGGCAGACGCCTACCAAGGTGAAGAGACAGAACGTGTTGGAATTCCCGGTGCCCCGCGAGATCATTGACGCGCAAATGGAGGGCTGGATCCGGTGGACTCTGGAGAGCAACATTGACCTGGCGGCCGCGCTACGCCGCTTACGGAACTCCTACTTGCTGATCCTGGAAGGAAAGCCGGCCAAAGATGCAGAGGACATCCTGGCGCAGGTCGAAGACGCATTGCAACATGCAGAGAGGAGCAAGACCTGATCTGCATCACCTGGAGTGAATCGCCTGCAATCGGAACGAATAGCCGAAGCCGATCGAGTGATCGGGTACTGCCGCCGAAAGGCCGAAGTTCCAGTGAAAATCGAGCTGCTGGTGCAGCGAGATCTTGTAGGATGTGCCAAAATCGATCACGTGCTGCGGTCCTCCGCGTTGCGGAAAGGCGCCTGAGTATTCCACATAGGCGTCCCAGGGCTGCGTAAGCTGCCGGTCAAAATACATGCTGGCCTGCCCGGTCAAGTTTCGCCGTGCTCCCTCCGTTGGCCACATCAGTGAGAACATGCCCGCAACTGTCCAGTTCTTCTTGAACGAGTGCGACCAGGGGAGTTGAACCGTCGGATCATAGCCATGGCTCGATATAGTATTGGCGCCTGTCGGAAAGCTGACCGAAGGGATCAGCGAGACGTCAAATCCGCCGCGCGTTGGCCCCAGCTGCTGTTTGAAACCTAAGCTAAGGTCACCCAGGCCGGTCGCAAAACCAGATGCAGTGCCGGCATTTTGAAAGTAGTCCGGAACCCCGAAACGAAGCTCCGTCTTGTTTGTGACACCGAAGCGCACTGCGGTCTCGGGAAAATCAAAGCCCCGCTGTCCCCCGTAGCCGGTCTCCTCAAACCCATTCTCAAACTGCAGGCTGCCGCAAGGAACCACAACACTCGAACTGGTGATCTGCGGCCGATCGGTCGCAATCGGGCTTTGTGCATTCGCGCCGCACGGCTGGGCCCTCGCCCCGGGCGAGAGGCTTCCCACCAGGGTCAAAAGGAACAATCCGGCTATCGCGCGGTACAGGGCAGTGAATTCTGCGAGGTGTCGCAATTGACCTGCTTCCCGGGCGCGATGGCCGTCATGCCTGCCAAACCTTCTATACTTATAAATGCTGTAAATCAACCGTTCTGGTAAGCCATACACATGTCGAAACGCGAATTTCAGACCGAAGTCAATCAGCTGCTCCAGCTGATCATCCACTCTCTCTACTCCCACCCTGAAATCTTCCTGCGCGAGCTCATCTCCAATTCCTCCGATGCGCTCGATAAGCTACGCCACCTGACCCTCACCGATGAGGCCTACAAATCCATTCCGTTCGAGCCCCGCATCGATCTGGAGCTTGACGAGGAGAAGAAAACCCTCTCCATCGCCGACACCGGCATCGGCATGAACCAGGAGGATCTGGTCGAGCACCTGGGCACCATTGCCCGCTCCGGAACCAAAACCTTTCTCGCCCAACTCTCCGGCGACGCTAAAAAAGACTCCAACCTCATTGGCCAGTTTGGTGTCGGCTTTTACAGTGCATTCATGGTTGCCGACCGCGTCGAGGTCGTCTCCCGTAAGGCCGGCGAAGACCAAGCCTGGCGCTGGACCAGCGACGGCAAGAGCGGCTTTGACATTGAGCCTGCAGAGCGCTCTACCACCGGCACGACGGTCTTGTTGCACCTCAACGAAGAAGGCAGCCAGTATGCCAATAGCTGGCGCCTGCAGGAGATCGTCAAGAAGTACTCCAACCACATCGCCTTTCCCATCTTTCTTACTTACGACAAGAGCGAATGGAACGAGGCGGAGAAGAAGTCGGTTAAGAAGCGGACCACGGAACAGGTCAATGCCGCCAGCGCTCTCTGGCGCCGTCCGAAAAGCGAACTCAAGGATGAGGATTACAAGGAACTCTACAAATCTCTCACCGGCGATTGGGAGGATCCCCTCTTCTGGTTTCACACCAAGGCAGAAGGCAGCCTCGAGTACACCACGCTCTTCTTTATTCCTTCCAAGGCCCCGCTCGATCTCTACCAGGCGGAATACAAGGCCGGCGTAAAGCTCTATGTGAAGCGCGTCTTCATCATGGATGACGCCAAGGAGCTTCTGCCCCAATATCTGCGCTTTATCCGCGGCATCATCGACAGCGAAGATCTGCCTCTGAACGTCAGCCGTGAAATCCTGCAGCAGAACCGCGTGCTCACCAGCATCCGCACCGCGAGTGTAAAGAAGATACTCTCCGAGCTGAAAAACATTGCGGCCAACCAGCCCGATCAATATCTGAAGTTCGTCGCCCAGTACAACCGTCCCCTAAAGGAAGGCCTGTACGGCGACTACGCCAATCGCGAAACGCTCCTCGATCTTGTCCGCTTCAAGTCCACCAAGGTAGAGGGCCTTACCAGCCTGGCGGACGTCAAGTCACGGATGAAGGAAGGGCAGAAGAGCATCTACTACATCACCGGCGGCGGTGAATCCCTGCTCCGCACCTCGCCTCTTCTGGAGATCTACAAGAAGAAGGACCTTGAGGTCCTCATTCTTGACGATGACTTCGACGAGATCGTCTTCGCCGGCATTGACAAGTACGGCGACATCGACCTCAAGGCCGTCAACAAAGCCTCCACCAGCGAAGACCTGAAAGACGAGGCCGAGCCCGATAAGGCCGAGTCGCTCAAGCCGCTGCTTGACAAGCTAAAGGCCACGTTGGGCGATCGTGTTAAGGATGTGCGTGCTTCGGTGCGGCTGGCGGACAGCCCTTCCTGCATCGTCTCCGACGAAGCGGAGCCCTCCATGCAGATGCAGCAGATGCTGCGCGCCATGGGCCAGAAGGATATCCCTGCGCTCAAGCCCACGCTGGAGATCAATCCCGATCACGAGATCATCAAGAAGCTGGTACATCGGCCCGACGACGCCACCCGCGAGGACGCGGCCTGGTTGCTCTTCGATCAGGCATTGTTGATGGAAGGCGTACCCCTCGAGGACCCGGCCGTCTTCGTGCAACGCCTCAACCGCGTCCTGAACCTGTCCATTTAAACCGCTTGCGGTGGCCGCGTGCAGAACGCGGCCACCCGCAACCGTGACGATTACTTAAGAGATAAACCTTTGGGGGGGGCAAAGGGCTTACACTCTTCCTTATGGATCGCCAAAATATCCCTGGAACCAGTCCTTATGAGGCAGTCATAGGCTTCTCACGTGCCGTGCGTGTTGGCAACGCTGTACATGTGTCCGGCACCGGCCCGGTGGGTGCCGATGATCTGTCCGCCGCCGAGCAAACACGCGCTGTGTTGAAGATCATTGAAGCCGCGCTCTTACAGGCAGGAGCGAAGTTGCAGCACGTGTACCGCACCCTTATGTTCATTGCTCACCAGGAAGATTGGGAAGCGATCGGCCGTGCCCACGGCGAAGTCTTTGGTGAGATCCGCCCCGCAGCCACGATGGTTGTCGCCTCGCTGCTCAATCCCAAGTGGCGCGTCGAAATCGAAGCCGAAGCAATGCTTTCCTAGCCTGTCTCTTCGGCACAAGGGAAATCCGGGAAGGGAACTGCCGATCGAGTGCTGTGGTATCCCACCTGTGGGTAGGGAAGTAGAACAAATTTGTCATCTCGAAGCCGACGCTGGGTGCCCCATTCAAGCCCGGTTTTGGCTTGAGTGGGATACCATAGCACTCGATCTGCAGTTCTTTCCCCCAACCCACGACTCTTGGACCCCAAATGCCCTCGCCACCTTACGCGATCACGTCGGCGCCTAAAGTAACGGACTGGGATTGCCGATAGGAACTCCAAGTCACGCCTTTATACCCAGAGTGGCCGGAATACGTGAAGGGCGCCCCATCCAACTTGCTGCAAGATCTGGTCATCATGCCTTGGAATATATCTGAGACCCTGGAGCACCTCGGGGGTGATCTGGCGCTTTTTCAGGAAGTGATGGACATCTTTCTTGCCGAAGCCCCGATACACCTCGCAGCCTTGCGTCTTGCAATCGAACGCGGGCAGGCGGAAACAGTAGAGAAGACTGCCCACACCCTGAAGGGAGAAGTTGGTTATCTGGGCGTACCAGGAATATCGCAAAAGGCCAGTCAAATTGAAGAAATGGGACGCTCGAACAACCTCAGCGGCGCGGCCGATCTTCTCCCGCAATTCGAAGCTGATATGAACAATTTGTTTACCGCAATACGCAATGCAAAAGCATTGGCCTGGAAGAACACGTGATTAGCGGTCAGCGAGACCCTCTACGATAAATACCCGGCTCTTCGCTGCATTCTGCCTGATCGGCCTTATCGCCGCATAAGCCGGCGAGTCGTACCACTCCCGCGCCTTCTCCACGCTGTCGAAAGCGATGACCACAAACCTGCCCTTGGGCGCGTCGCCCTCCAAAGCCTGGATCTTTCCGCCACGAATGACAAAGTGGTGATTGAAAGGCGCCAGCGATGCCTCTACCCTCTCTGCATAGTTCTGCAGCGCTGCAGGGTTGGTCACTTCGGCTTCCGCAACCACGTAGCCAGGTGCTGTATGGTCCTCCTCACCTCGGATCGCCAGGCCACCGGTAATACCAACGGAGACGCCAATCAGCACGGCACATAATAATTTGTGATTCGTCTTCATGGGTTCACGACCTTCCGTCATTGCTGCTTGCTTTGACACGCTCATCCTGTTCGGGCTAGGCCTTACGCTTGCGAGATTTGCCCCCGGGGCTCTTGGCCGAAAGCGCGTAGAGGGTGCGGACGACGCGAGGGTCGAGCACGGACTGCAGGGTAGCCGTACCCGCAGCAAAACTCAACCTCGCGAGGGAGCCTTTACGCAGCCGGATACGGGCTGGGCTGCCGGCGGACCGAACCACCAGGGCACCCACAAATACGCTTAGGTTAGGGTTGTGTCCTACTACGAGAACGTTCTCGCGGTCGCTATACTCATCCAGCAGCTTCTTGAAATCCTTGAGAGTGGCTTCCGGAGCGAGACTGTTGGATTGCACGACGCGTGACTTGTACCCGGTCTCGGTAGCCACAAGAGTTGCCGTCTGAAGGCTCCGTTTGAGCGGGCTGGAGGCGATGACATCAAAATCGATTTTCATCGCGTTCAAGACTCGCGACAGTTGCAGGCAGTGGCGAACGCCTTCCTGGTCGAGGGGGCGCTTCCTGTCTACCTCAGGGTCTGTAGTGCTGGTGCCGGCGCTGGCGTGGCGAAGGATGAATAGATTCATAGGCCTCCGGCCATTGTAAGAGACCAGGCGCCCCGAGCCGGCGGAGTCGCCACCCTCCACCTGTCATCCCGGCTTTCAGTAAGCATCCGCATGAACTTCGCAACGCCGTCAACCTCAACAGGAAATTCAGGATAGCGCAGTGGAGGAACGTGCAGTGTCTCTTCATGTTAGGTTTTCGAAATGGTCTCGCCAATCACGCATGGTCAGTTCAAGTTGAAGTTCAGCAAGCGCGTCTCTGCAACCTCAAGAGCCGTCTTCAGCGCGCCCAGCAGCGCTGCATCTTCTCCGCAAAGGCTCAGTCGTACTCGAATCCGGCCCGAGTCATGTTTCTGCAACTGCAATTGATACGATACAGCATCAAAAAGTCGTTGCGAGCGCCCGAGTGGGCCGCCTAAAACAATCAGCGTAGGATCGAGAAGAACAGAAATATTCGCGATCACATCAGAGAGGGCTTTCGCCGCGGTCTCGATAACCTTGACCGCCAATACATCTCCAGCCTCCGCAAGAGCCAGGATCTCCGCAGCAGTCGCCGGTGCCCTGGCGGGTAGTTTGGTTTGCATGCCGCGCCATGTTTCCTCCATGCCTTTCCCGCCCGCCACCCTTTCCAGAGGGCCCGGCCCGTGGGTGGAGAAGGGACCACGCGGAGCCCCCGGCACCTGCATATATCCAATCTCGCCTGCGCTGCCGGTCGCTCCCCGGTACAGCATTCCATTGATGAAAATGCCGGCGCCTACACCCTCGCCGACCTCCAGAAAAACAAAATGGTCTTCGCCCTTGGCGGCGCCGTATGCTCGCTCTCCCAGCGCGTGTAAATTTGCCTCGTTGTCTATGATTACTGGTACTTCAAAAGCGTTTTCCAGTAGTTTTTTCAGCGGGAGGTCTCCCCACTCTTTAAGAAATGGCGCGAAGATGAGGTTGCCTGTGCTGTCGTCAATAATTCCCGGGGCCGAGGCGCAAATCGCATACAGCTTTCTCTTCGCAATCGAGTGCCGCTTCAGCAACTTTTCCATCCCGGCGACCAGCGCATGAACAACTTTTTCGGCGGTCTTCCGCGATGGTAAACGCGAACTCCACTGTGCAATCTGGTTCCCCTGAAGATCGGCCAACGCAACCCTGATTCCCGAATCCTTGATTTCGAGGCCTGCGACATACAGGTAACCTTGATTCAACGACAGCTGATCGGGTGGCCTCCCGCCGTCAGATTCTCCAAATCCCACCGAGATAACCAGATCCCTCTGCTCCAGATACTCAATGACTCTCGAGACAGTAGGTCCACTTAAACCGGACAGTCTGACCAGATCTGCCCTCGAGCACGGGCCGTTTGCACGCAGGAGCTGATATAACTCGCGCACGTTGATATGGCGCAAGCTGGTTGGCCGTGATGCTTCTTCTGCCGGCATTGCTACCTTGCTCTTGCGCGCACTTCTTGCTCTCAACCCTATCCTCCCTTTTGCTTGGCGCGAGCCGTTAGAACCATACCAGACTGTTTGGCTGATGGCTTCCAGAGAGATAACCCCCAGGCCCGGCGAGTTGGAAGATTCGCCATCCTGTGTCAACGTACTTCTACGGAGGCTCTGGATTCATGGTGGGTCGCTCTCTCCTGTTGTTCTCTGCTTTGCTTCTCAATCTCTCTGCGTGGCTGGTTTCGGCTCCACCAGCGAACCCTCCGGCGACGATCGATCAGCGCATTCAGGCCGCGATTCAGGGCTTTCCCGGTAGCGTCAGTCTGTATGCCGAAAACCTCGACACCGGTATCAGCTACGCACTTCGTGCAGACGCACCGGTCCCCACCGCCAGCACCATCAAGCTCCCCATTATGGTCGAGCTCTTTGCCCAAGCCAGCGAGGGAAAGCTCGATTGGAACCAGAAACTCGTGCTCACCGATCGGGACAAAGTCTCCGGCAGCGGGGTCCTCACGGAGTTCTCCGCGGGAGACGCCTTCCCCATACGCGACCTGATGCACCTGATGATCGTGGTCAGCGATAACACGGCGACTAACCTGATCCTCGACCGCATCGGCGGAAATGCCGTGAATGTTCGCATGGCGCAGCTCGGGCTAAAGCAGACCGCCGTCATGCGCAAAATCATGCAAGCCAGGCTTTTTCCCGATCCCCACGCTACACCCCATCCTGAGGGAGTAACAGAGGAGGGCAAGAAGCCCGGAAATGATCAGTGGGGCACGGGAAGAAGCTGTCCACGCGACATGGTCCTTCTTCTTGAAAAACTCTACCGGGGTGAGCTGGTGAGCAAAGCGGCTTCCGCCGAAATGATCGCCGTGCTCAAACGCCAGCACGACCATGATGGCGTGGGCAGAGATATGACTAACACGGTCATCGCCAGCAAGTCCGGCGCGCTCGACCACTTGAGAAGCGATGTGGCCATCGTCTACTCCCCGCACGGGCCCATCGCGATGGCCGTTACCGTAAACAATATTCCCCAGGTCGACTATGGAGTCGACAATCCGGGCAATCTCCTTATCTCCAAGCTCTCCGAAATACTTGTGGAGCAGTTGGCGCCTTAAGCTGTGCCAGGCCCGGACTTTAGAGGCTGCGGAAAACTCGTTCTTTCTGAAGGGTACGGGCTTCAGCCCGTACGCATGTGCTTAAAAGCAGGAGCGGCTTTAGCCGCTGAAGGGACGGTTTTCCCCCTCGAGCCGACTTTCTCCGCAGCCGCTCTAGTCCGGGGGAGCCGATTTTCGAATCCGCGCTAAGTAGCGCAAGACAAACGGTTGTCACGCCGAACGTTTTGCGGCTTCTATGAAAATTGCAACAAAAAAAGTGCTGTTTTTGTAGTCGTTCTCCCTTGCATTGTTGTCAGGCTATGGATATAGTTCAACTACCGATCTTCATAATGGTCGATTAGAAAGCAAACCCTTAGACGAGTTGCTGACAGTTGTATTTGTAGGGCCCCTGTAAATCTTTGGAGGCGAGTATGAGACGTTTTACCTTATGGGGCGTAGCCCTCGTAATGGCCCTTGGGCTGTGTAGCGCCAGCCAACCCCTGTTAGCTCAAGGAATCACCGCCAGCATTACTGGCACAGTCGAAGATTCCGCCGGAGCGGCTCTCAACGACGCCACCATTACGGCCAGCGACACCGAGCGCGGCACGGCCGTCACCACCAAATCAGGTCAGGGTGGCGTATTTACCTTCTCCAATCTCCCCATCGGCACCTACCAGGTAAAGGCAGAGGCGGCAGGTTTTGACACCGCTGTCGAGCCGCCCATCACCCTGGTGCTCAATCAGGTCGCCCGTCTCACTTTCAAAATGAAGGTAGGCGCGGTTACCAACACCGTGCAGGTGAGCTCCGAAGCTCCGCAGCTGCAGGCCGATACCACCCAGGTCAGCACCCTGATCGATGCCAAGACCATCACCGGTATTCCGTTGGCGACCCGCAACTATGTCGAGCTGACTTTGCTGTCGCCCGGCAGCGTCACCGTGGACAACTCCACCTTCAATAACGGAGACAACGTCAACAGCGGCGGCCGCCCGTACATCAACGGACACCGTGAGCAGTCCAATAACTTCATCTTGGACGGCATGGACAACAACCAGACCTCCGAGAATGACTTGGCTGTCACCCCTTCGCCCGACTCCATTCAGGAGTTCAACGTCATCACTGCCAACGCACCGGCTGAGTTCGGCAACTTCTCCGGAGGTATCATCAATGCCTCCATCAAGTCCGGCACCAACCAGTTCCACGGCGACGCCTGGGAGTTCTTCCGCAACAACGTCCTCAACGCCAACCAGTGGGAAAATAAATTCCTCGGACCTGGCGCCGAATTGCCTAGAGAGGCTCTGCGCTGGAACATGTTCGGGGGGACCGTTGGCGGTCCGGTCCTGAAAGACAGGCTATTCTTTTTCTTCGACTATCAAGGACAGCGCTTCGATCATCCCACGACCAGCTCGAACATGACGGTGTTCACCAACCAGGAGCGGGCCGGCGATTTCTCTCAGCTCTCCACCCAGTTGAAGAATCCGATCACGGGTGCGCCTTATCCGGGCAACCAGATCCCCTTGTCTCAGATAAATCCTGTCGCCGCTGCTCTCTTCGCCAACAGCTTTTATCCCAAACCAATCAACGGCAACTTGACCAACAACGCGATCAACCAGACCAACTCCGCCTTCAATGCTGATCAGGGCGATGCCAAGGTTGATTGGAATATCACGCAAAAGGATCGTCTCTCCGCCCGTTACTCGCAGGCATACCAGAACGACCCCGCGACCAACTCGCAGCTAATCCTCGGCAACACCTATACCAAGGTCCCAATACACAATACTGTCGGAACCTGGACCCACACCTTAAGCCCCAACATATTGAACGAAGCCCGTGTCGGCGCATCCTGGATCACGATCCTGAGCGGAGCCAGCTTCACCCCCAGCATCGGCAATCTGGGCACGGAGCTGGGAATCGCTAACGCCAATACAGTTGGGCCTGGCCTGCTGTTGCTGGGCTTCGACGGCGGCACCGCTCCCTCGCCCGGCGGCTCTGGCACACTCACCAACGTCGGCAACAACATCATCAATCAGAATTTCGCCGACACCGTGATCCAGTTCGATGACGGTCTGGTCATTACCCATGGCAAGCACGTCTTCAAGGCGGGTTTCCAGATGTGGCGCTTCCGTATCAACACCTTCTACAGCGGCAACAGCGGTGAATATGGCTCCATCTTGTTCGCGGGCAATTTCACCGGTGATCCGGCGGGTGACTTTTTCACCGGCTATCCGGAAGCCACCGGTAAGGGTGTCAGCACCGGCGGCACCTGGCACCAGTTTGCCTGGAGATTCGGCGGCTACGGTCAGGATGACTGGCGTATTACCCCCACTCTGACTCTGAATCTTGGGTTGCGCTACGAAGCGACTACTCCCTGGGTAGAACTCCATAATCTCCAGGACAACCTGGATCTGACCACCGGAGCCCTCGAGTATGCAGGTGTGGACGGCAACAGCCGCTCCCTCTATAACTCTGTTTACGGATTACCGGCCTTCCAACCCCGCATCGGCTTCGCCTGGTCCCCGGCCGCTTGGCAAGGCAAGACCGTCCTCCGCGGCGCTTTCACCATCTCGTCTTACCTGGAAGGAACCGGCACCAACCTGCGCCTTCCGCGCAATCCGCCGTTCACCCCAGCCGAAGTCACCGCTACCTATCTCACTCCCACTTACCAGACCCAGGAAGGTCCTGGTGGCGCCGTCCCGGGCGATCCGTTTGCGGGGGCTGTCATGTATGTGTGGGACAAGAAGGTGCAACCTGCCATGGATCAGCAGTGGAACCTGACCGCGCAAAGCCAAGTCGGCCGCGACTTAACCTTTTCAGCTCGGTTACGTGGGTAGCCACGATACGCACTTGATGGTTCCCACACCCTACTTACAGGGCACACTCAATAACGGCGTGGTCGGGCCTAGTCTCTACTTCCGGGACAATCCCACTTTGATCAATGATCTTTCTCAGGTATCCGGAACCGCTTCCACCGGTTTCACCACTTACAACGCACTTCAGGCTGTATTACAAAAGCGCGTTTCCAATGGCCTTGAGGGGCAGGTTGCTTACACCTGGTCCCATTGTCTGACCAACAACAGCGGATACTATGGAACCTGGGGCTCAGCGACGCAGGGATCGCCTTCCTCGCCGTACTACCAGAATCTGTACAATCCCCACGGCGACTACGCTAGCTGCTACTCTGACTCCAGCAGCATTGTAGCCGCCTACGCCACCTACGATCTGCCGGTTGGCCACGGTAGGGCGTTCGGCAACAACATGAATTCTGTCGCCAACGCCGTCGTTGGCGGCTGGACGGCTTCCACCATCATGTCCTTTCACACCGGTTTTCCTCTGGCGGTTTCCACCGGGACCGACAGCTCAGGAACCAATGGACGCGGCCCGCGACCCAATTGCGGACTGACGCACACCCTCGGCCGTCAACCCAGCATTATCGGCGGAGCTTTTCAAGGCTATCAATGGGAGAGCCCGGATGGTTACTCAATACCACCGACTGGAACCTTTGGCACTTGCCCGGCTGAAGGTCCCGACAGAGGACCAGGCTATACCGATACTGACATCGGGTTGGTGAAGGCCTTCCACCTGACCGAAGCCAGGTACTTCGAGTTCCGGGGCGACTTCTTGAATACCTTCAACAATGTCCAATTGGGGGCTCCTTCAGTCAGCTACCCCAGTGCAACCTTCGGTTTGACAAGTCACTCGCAGCCCGCAAGGCAAATCCAGTTCGCTCTGAAGTTCTACTTCTAGCGGCCTGATAAACTCGGGGGCAGACGCTGTTCCATCAGCGTCTGCCCCTTTTCTTTTGGAAGGTGAATGTCGCGTACATTATTTAAGTTGGGTCCCCCGCTCTGCTTGGTATTCGCAGTCGGCTTCTCCGCCATAGCGCAGGTTTCGAGCAAGACGGCGGCCGTGACCCCGGCAGCTGCCGAGCATGCCGCATCGCTGGCTGAGAGTGGCCATTGTGCCGAGGCTTTGCCCCTGCTGTTGAAGTCAGCTCACGTCGCCGACAAAGAGCTGCAAAAGAGAATCGGGCTCGATGGCGTACGCTGTGCCACCGTGCTGCAGCAGCAAGATGCCCTGTTTGAGTTCCTCCGCAACCTGAGCCGGCAGTTTCCCCATGATCCCGAAGTGCTGTACGTCTTGACCCACGCCTTCTCCGATCTATCCACGCATGCCGCGCGAGAGCTGGCAACCACCGCTCCAAATTCACTTCCTGCGCTCGAAATGGATGCGGATGCGAGCGAGATGCAGGGCAAGTGGGACCAGGCCGAAAAGGACTACCGCAAGATCCTGGAACAAAATCCGCGCTATCCCGGTATTCACTTCCGCCTCGCCCGCCTTTTGCTCTCCAAGCCCAACCCAACGCCGGATTTCGCGGAGCAGGCAAAGAAAGAGCTGCAGGCGGAACTCGCCATCGATCCCTCCAACGCCGGCGCGGAATACGTCCTCGGCGAGCTGGCGCGTCAGGCCCAGGATCTATCCGCTGCGGAACAGCATTTCTCCAAGGCCACGCAGCTCGAGCCCAACTTCGCCGATGCCTATCTCGGCTTGGGCATGGCGCTCTTGGAGGAGAAAAAGTATTCCGAGGCCGTGGCTCCTCTGGAAAGGGCCGTCAAACTACAGCCCGGCAATCCGGCCGCACACTACAGCCTGGCGACCGCCTACTCCCGCACCGGCCGCAAAGAAGATGCGGACCGCCAATTCGCTCTGCAGCAGCAGGCCACGGACCACGCGGGCGGACAGGGAGCCCAGAATCCGCAGTGACCGGCAATTGCCTCGAGCTATCTCGCCGGTGTTTTCTCAGGGCCCTGGCAGGCGCCACCGGATCCGTTGCGCTCGGCCGCTTCGCTCGCGCTGCAACGCCCTATCCCTTCGAAGAAGTGCCGTCTTCCGCCAGCCACATCACCTGGGTACACACCGCCGGCAAGTCTCCAGAGAAATACCTGCCCGAAACCACCGGGGCAGGCTGCGCCTTTCTCGACTACGACAACGACGGGTGGATGGACATCTATCTCGTCAACAGCGGCAAGTGTGACTTCTACGATCCCAACCCACCCTTGCGCAATGCGCTTTATCGTAACAATCGAGATGGCACTTTCACCGACGTCACCGAGAAGGCGGGTGTTGCCGCCGGCGGCTATGGGCAAGGCGTCGCCGTGGGCGACTATGATGGCGACGGCTTTCCCGATCTGTATGTAACCCAGTACGGAAAAAGCATTCTGTATCACAACAACGGCGACGGAACGTTCACCGATGTTACGGAAAAGGCTGGTGTCGCAGCCCCCGGATGGGCTTCAAGCGCGGTCTGGTTCGACTACGACAACGACGGACGCCTGGATCTGTTTGTCTGCAACTTCGTAGAATTCAGCAAAGCAAAGAACCTTCCTTGCACCGCCTACAACAAGCCTGGATACTGCATTCCCAAGCTGTACAAGCCGTCCCCCAGCTGGCTCTTCCATAACAACGGTGATGGCACCTTCACCGATGTCAGCCTGTCGTCCGGCATCGCGAAGCACCTGGGCAAGGCCTGGGGTGTAGTAGCGACCGACCTCAATAACAGCGGAAGAATGGACCTCTTCGTCGCCAACGATACGATGCCGAACTTTCTTTTCATGAATCGAGGCAATGGCAAGTTCGAAGAGATTGGCGCCATGGCAGGTGTGGGATTCAGCGAAACCGGCAAAGCCCGTTCGGGCATGGGTTTGGATTCAGCAGATATCAATCAGGACGGCTGGATGGATCTCTTCGTGGCCAACCTTGATCACGAGAGGTTTTCCCTCTACCAGAACAATCATGACGAAACGTTCGATGATCAGGCCGACAAGACATCGATCGGTTCGGCGACCCGTCTCATGAGCGGCTGGGGGCTGAAGTTTTTCGACTACGACAACGACGGCAATCTCGACCTCTTTCTCGCCAACGGTAATCCCGACGACCTGATCGAGACCATGCAAAAAGATGTGACTTACCGCGAGCCGCTGCTCCTATTTCATAACGATGGCAAGACACTGCAGAATGTAAGCGCGGAAAGCGGCCCGATCTTTGCCCGCAATCTCTCTGCCCGAGGGCTCGCCATCGGCGACTTCGATAACGACGGCGCCGTAGACGTCCTCATCTCCGTGAACGACGCTGCTCCGTTGCTGTTACGCAACACCGCGGCTAAAGACAACCACTGGTTGGGAATCAAGCTGGTGGGCAGGAAATCAAACCGCGACGCCATTGGCGCGCGCGTCACCTATCAGGCCGGCGATCTAAAGCGCAGCAGAGCCAAAGTGGGCGGAGGCAGCTACCTGTCGTCGCACGATCCACGCATGGTTCTAGGCCTCGGCAAGCAGACCAAAGTTGATTGGGTAGAAGTGAAGTGGCCTGAGCCCAGCGGCAAAACAGAAAGGTTTACCGCCCTGCCCATCGACAAATACATCACCATCGTCGAGGGCGAGGGCGTGCAGAAGATTTGATGGAACGGGCTTGACGAGCAACTACTTCTAACGCAGAGGATTCATGCTCCACCGGCTGAGCTCGTTCGATCTGTCTCTGGTAGCCATCTATCTTGTAGGCATCACCCTCTTCGGTCTGCGCTTTCGTAGCAAAGACCGTTCCTTAAAGAGCTATTTCCTCGCCGATCGCAGGATCCCCTGGTGGGCCATCGCGCTCTCCATCGTGGCCGCGGAAACCAGCACGCTCACCATCATCAGCGTCCCTGGCCTCGCCTTTACCGGAGACTGGGGCTTTCTGCAGATCGTCCTCGGTTATCTCCTGGGCCGGATCGTGGTCTGCATCATTTTCCTGCCCCGGTATTTTCGGGGCGAGCTGCTCACCGCCTACGAAGTGATTGGTGAGCGTTTTGGTCCGCGGCTGCACAAGCTCACCGCCTTCCTCTTTCTCTTTCTGCGCGCCGCTGCCGAAGGCGTCCGCGTCTTCGCCGTTTCCATTGTGGTTGGCATAGCGATTGGTACCCGGGATGTAACTTCGATCGCCATCATTTGCGTCCTGACCTTGATCTACACCCTCGAGGGCGGAATGGCCGCCGTCATCTGGACCGACGTGGTGCAGATGGCCCTCTATGTCGCCGGCACCATCGTCAGCGTGATTATGCTGGGACATCGCATCCCGGGAGGATGGCCCGCGATTCACACCGTGGCCGCATCCGCCGGCAAGTTCACCATCTTCCACTTTGCCTTCAGCCTCAGCCAGACCTATACCTTCTGGGCAGGTCTTATGGGAGGCTGTTTCCTCACCATGGCCAGTCACGGCACCGATCAACTCATGGTCCAGCGTCTGCTGGCGGCGAAAAACCTCCGTGAATCGCGCATCGCCCTGCTCAGCAGCGGCGGGGTTATTCTGGTTCAATTCGCCTTATTTCTTGCCATCGGGACGGGGCTGTACTACTTCTACGGCAGCGCTGCCAATGGCGTGGCTCCATCGAGCCCGGACCGTGTTTTCCCGGCGTTCATTGTGACCGAGATGCCCCATGGCGTAGCTGGACTGATGGTTGCTGCCATCCTGGCTGCAGCCATGTCGAACCTGAGCGCGGCGGTAAACTCCCTGAGTTCGAGCAGCATGGTGGATTTCTACCTGGCATGGAAGCCACACGCCGATGAACGTGAACGTGCCCGCTTATCGCGCGTCATGACCCTCTTCTGGGCCGCGCTCCTGTTCGTGCTAGCCTTGCTGTCGCGCGGGGGTGGCCATGTAGTCGAGGTGGGTCTGTCGATCGCCTCCGTCGCCTACGGAGCTCTCTTGGGAGTCTTCTTGCTCGGCACGCTCACCAAAACCGCTACCGAAACCGGCGCCATGATTGGCATGATCGGCGGCTTGGCAGCCAATATACTGCTCTGGAAGCAGCCTCATGCCTTGCCGCTTACCTTAGGCAAGGCACAACTTCTGTTTCCAAAGATTGCCTGGACGTGGTTCGTGCTCATCGGATCTGTGCTTACGTTTATTCTGGGTTGGTCCATGAGCAAAATCCTGCCAAAAGACAAGCGTGCTCAGAAGATCGTAATTCTGCTGCTGATTCTGCTCGCCTCAACCGCGCCGTTGCGTGCGGCGGACGAGCCAGGGTTCCAACAAATCGATCGCATTATTGCCCTGGGGATCGCCACCAAAAAATTCCCTGGTGCGGTAGTGATCGCCGGTCACAACGGCCACATCGTCTTTCAGAAGGCCTACGGAAACCGCTCCCTGACGCCCGTACCCGAAGCGATGACCGAGAACACCATCTTCGACGTCGCATCGTTGACCAAGGTTTTGGCCACCGCGCCTGCGGTCATGCAACTCTACGAGCAGGGCCGCTTCCGGCTCAATGATCCTGTAGCAAAGTATTTGCCCGAGTTCGCCGCCAACGGTAAGCAGGACATAACCATTCGCCAGCTGCTCACTCACTACTCCGGCCTGCCTCCGGATGTATCGCTCGAAGATACCTGGGCCGGCAAGCAGGAGGGACTGCGCCGCGCCTTCGCATCCACGCCGGTCACCGCTCCAGGAGTGCAATTTCGCTACAGCGACATCAACTTCATCGTCCTGGGTGCGCTGGTCGAGAAGCTTTCCGGCCTCACCCTCGATCAATACCAGCAGCGCTACCTGGCCCAACCCCTGGGCTTGGAGCACATGCGCTATCTGCCTCCTGAAGCCTGGCGCAAGCCGCATCGCACCCACGCAGTACGACCATGGCGTCATGCTCCGCGGAGTGGTGCACGATCCAACCTCGCGTCGCATGGGCGGCGTCGCCGGCCACGCCGGACTCTTCAGCACCGCCGGCGACGTCGCCATCTACGCGCAGAACCTGCTCGACCGGCTTGCCGGCAGGCCGAGCAACTTTCCTCTGCAGCAGCTCACGCTGCAAAAGATGACCACGCCCGGCCAGCCGGCCACCGGCACTGCCCTGCGCGGGCTCGGTTGGGACATCGACTCGCCGTTTTCCAGCAATCGCGGCGAGTTGTTCCCCGTCGGCTCCTTCGGCCACACCGGCTTCACTGGCACCTCCATCTGGATGGACCCATCCAGCGATACTTATGTCGTCTTCATGTCCAACGCCGTTTATCCCAACGGACCCACCGGTATCAACGCCATCCGCGGGGCAGTCGCCAATGTAGTCGCCGCGTGGGCCAAGATCCATCCCGATAACGGGAGTCTTATTGCGCGGCTGACCGGCTACAACGAATCCATCGCCGGTGAGCGCCTTTGGCACGACCGAAATGGTGCCGTCTCGACCGGCATCGACATGCTGGAGCAGGACGACTTCGCAGAACTTGCCGCGCTCGCCGCCAAGCACGCGGGCGCCTTGCGCATAGGGCTGCTCACCAACCAGACAGGTCTTGACGCCCACGGCCTGAGAACCATCGACGTCCTCGCTCATGACGCGGAAGAAGCCGTTCCCGGGCTCAAGCTCAAGCTCCTTTTCAGCCCCGAACACGGCATCAACGGCGCGCTCGACCAGGAGGGCATTCAGAATTCGACCGACCCCTCGACCGGCCTTCCCGTGATTAGCCTTTATGGAGACCAGCGCCATCCCTCACCGGCAACGCTGCGCTCGCTTGATGCCGTCCTCATCGACCTCGCCGATGCGGGCGTTCGCTTCTACACCTACGAAACCGTAGTCCGCTATTTTCTCGAGGCCGCCGGGCAGACGGGCACAGACATCGTGATCCTCGACCGCCCCGACCCGCTCGGAGGCGCGTTTGTGCAGGGTCCGCTCTCCGACGCCGGCAGCGAGAGCTACGTCAACGTGGCGCCGATCCCCGTGCGCCACGGCATGACGCTGGGTGAGCTCGCCCGCTATCTAAACGGCGAATACAAATTGCATGCCTCGCTCAGTGTGATCGCCATGAACGGCTGGCAACGGGGAGACTGGTTTGATGCCACCGGCCTCACCTGGACAAATCCTTCTCCCAATCTCCGCAGCCTGCAGGAAGCCATCCTTTATCCCGCGCTGGGCCTAATTGAAACGACCAATATCTCTGTCGGCCGCGGAACGGACACTCCGTTCGCCTACGTAGGCGCGCCTTGGATCGATGGCCCGGCGTTGGCGCGCACCCTGAACGCCAGATTCCTGCCCGGAGTGCGCTTTGTGCCGGTAAATTTCACGCCCCGGTCTCCGTATCCGTATGCCGATCAGCTCTGCCAGGGAATCGAGCTGATCGTAACCGACCGCAACGTGGTCGACTCGCCCGAACTAGGCCTTGAAATCGCGACCGCGCTACACAAGCTCTATGCGGACAAATTTCAACTGAGCAAGATCAACATCCTGCTAGCCAACAGGACCGTGCTCGAAGCCCTTGAAGCAGGGCGTGATCCTCAGCGCATAGCCGAGGACTGGCAGCAGCAACTACAGGACTTCAACACCAAACGAAAACCCTATCTACTCTACTGACAGAAAAACATAGCGTTCCCACGAACAGACCTACCGATCCCATGAACAGACCTAAAGGTTTAGAACCAACCTCAGATTTGTCATCTCGACCGGAGCGAAGCGTAGCGGAGGGATCTAAAAAGGGGACGGGGCCCCAGGTTCGCACCACCTGTCCCGGGGTGCCGTGGAGCGTACCTGGGCCGAAAATGACGGGCGAAGCCCACCAAAGCTTTTTGCCTGTCTTACCACAGCTAAACTGGCAATACAGATGAGTCGACTGTTCCCGTTCATCATTCTCGTGCTGTTGGGCGCCCCGCCACTCGTGCCCCAGTCCCCGCAGTCGCGAAGCAACTACCTGGGAGACGAAGCCTGCCGTTCCTGTCACGCTGCCCAAGTCGAATCATTTCACCAGACCGCACACTTCCTCACCTCCAGCCCGCCTACCGAAAAATCCATCCTGGGCAAGTTCACACCAGGCGACAACCTCCTCAAAACCGTAAATCCCAATCTCTACTTCCAGATGGAAGCCAAAGACGGAGGCTTCTTCCAAACTGCGGTAGCGGGCACGCCACCCCACACCCATCCACGCACCGAGCGCTTCGCGATCGTGGTGGGCTCCGGCGAAAAAGGTCAAACCTACTTATTCTGGGATGGAGATCAGCTCTTTCAGCTCCCGGTGTCGTACTGGACCAACCTGGGCTGGGTAAACAGCCCAGGCTACCGCGACGGCTTTGCCGATTTCGAGCGCGCCATCATTCCCCGCTGCCTGGAGTGTCACGCAACCTACTTCCAGGCCCTTCCTCCGCCCACCAACCGCTACAGCACCACGGGTTTTTCCCTTGGCATCCAGTGCGAAAAATGTCACGGCCCGGGAAGGGAACACGTGCAGCAAGAGAAGTCCAGGCCGCAATCCTCCACAACCATCGTGAACCCGGCGCGATTCTCCCGCGACCGCCAAATGGATGCGTGCGCCTGGTGCCACGCCGGTCACGGCCGTGCGTTGCAGCCTTGGTTCTCTTACCTTCCCGGTGAGCCGCTGGACAAGTACATTCAATTTCCCCCCGCCGATCCCAACACCCCGCTTGATGTGCATGGCAACCAGGTGGAGATGTTAAAGCAGAGCCGATGCTTCCGCGAATCAGGTATGACTTGCCTCACCTGTCACAACGTGCACGCCCCGCAGCACAATCTGGCTGAGTTCTCTCAGCGCTGCCTGACCTGCCACAAGCCAGACTCCGCGACCTTCGCCAGGCCCGATCACAAAGTCTCAAACAATTGCGTGGATTGCCACATGCCCAGGCAGGATACCAACCTCATCGTCTTCAACTTTGCCGGCAAGCAGGAGCGGCCGCAGATGAGGAACCATTGGATCAAGGTTTATTAACCCTATTTTCAACACAGATACCGCCCAAGATTCCCTGAAAATGCCCAAGCAGACCCTGGAAAACCACGCTATAGTTTGGATGGCAAATCTCACGACCTGCTCAGGCGTGGCAAAAATCGACTCACATGCAAGCCGCGTAACGGTGTACGCGGGCGACGATGCGGATGAACCGATGGGACAGTTCTATCGTCCCACAGCACCGTCGCCTGCGCGCGCCAAAGTGACGCAGGAAAGCGCATCGGAGCGCAGCGCCGCGCGCCGGCCGGCCCAGCCGGCCGGTGGCGATGACGACGACCGCGAAGAAGACGCCTTTCTACGCGCGCGGCGCCGCGTCCCTGTCCGCCGCGGGATCATTCCCGCCAGCCGCAGGGCTCGCATCGTCGCCGCGGTAGTAGTCGTCTTCGCCCTCGTCGCCCTGCGTGTTGTTGGCCATCGGCATTCGCAACTTTTTCCGTGACGATCCCCGCTTCCGCATCGCCTCCTCTTCCTCCATCCAGATCATGGGCAACAGCCAGGTGACGCGGCCCGAGCTCCTCTCCGTTTTCGGGTCCGACCTGGGCCGCAACATCTTCTTCATTCCGTTGCGTGCGCGCCGTGCCTCCCTGGAAGATCTGCCGTGGGTGGAGCATGCCACGGTCATGCGCCTGCTGCCCGACCAGTTGCGCGTAGCCATCGTGGAGCGCACGCCGATTGCGTTCGTGCGCCACGGCAACACCATCGGCCTGGTCGACGCCCACGGAGTCCTCCTGCAGTTGCCTCCGGCAGCGATGGCCGCTAAGCACTACTCCTTCCCCGTGGTCACTGGGATCTCCGACAAGGATCCGTTGTCGGTGCGTGCCGCGCGCATGCATCTGTTCCAGCAATTCGTGAATGATCTTGACTCCGGCGGCACCAAAGTCTCCACCCAGCTCAGCGAGGTCGACCTCTCCGATCCGGAGGACATCTGGGCCCTGCTCCCGGCCCAGGGCTCCGATATCCAGGTACACTTTGGCGATTCCGATTTCCTCGCCCGTTACCGCAGCTACCAGCAGCATCTGCCCGAGTGGCGGCAACAGTATCCCCATCTGTCCTCGGTCGACATGCGCTATGAGAACCAGGTGGTGCTCGATATGTCCCAGCAGGCGTCCGGGCAGGATGGCGCAGCCTCCAGTTCGCACCAGGCCGACGCAGCAGAATCAAAACACGCCGGGCACGCAGCGCCAAAGCCGGCCGCAAAATCGCTCAAAGCGGGAAAAGCCAAGGGTTGATGAGCCAGAAGAGCGAAGAACTCCTCACGGTATTGGATGCGGGCAGTTCCAGGATTCGCGTCCTGGTGGCCGAGCTGCATGAAGGTGCACTGCGCTATCGGGCGCATAGTGTGGTGAATGCCGAGGGCATGCGCAAGGGGCTCATCAGCGATCTGCAGCCCGCCAGCAGAGCCTTCAACCACGCCGCCACCGAGGCCGAGAAGATGGCCAATGCAGTCATCGCCAGCTGTGTCGTCGGTTTGGGCGGTCCCCACGTGCGCGGCGTCAACAGCCAGGGCGGCATCAGCCTGGGAAACCGCCTGCGCGAAATTACTCGCGAGGATGTACGCGCCGCCGTCGATCGCGCGCGCTCTGTCTCCCTGCCCGCCGATCGCGAGATTATTCACTTATTGCCGCAACAGTTTATTCTCGACGAGCAGCCCGGTATCCATGATCCCGTCGGTATGGTCGGCAACCGGCTGGAGGTGAATCTGCATATCTCCACCTGTTCGGCCAGCGCGGCGCAAAGCGTGGTTACCTGCGCCAACAAGGCTGGCCTGGAAGTTACGGACACCGTGTTTGAGGCCATCGCCGCCGCCGAAGCCACGGTCTCCGCGGACGAGCGCGAACTCGGCGCCTGCCTGCTCGATATCGGTGCCGCCTCCACCGAACTGGTCGTCTTCTTTGAAGGCGCCGTAGCCCACACCGCCGTGGTGCCCATCGGCGGCGACCACTTTACCAATGATCTTGCCGTGGGCCTGCACATGTCGGTGCAGGAAGCGGAAGCCATCAAGCTGGACTACGGGCACTGCGTGGTAACCTCCGTACCTTCCTCCAGCGAACTGGAGTTGATCGCCGGCGGAACCCAGGTGATCCGCACCATCAAGCAGCGTTACCTGAGCGAGATTCTCGAACCGCGCGCCCGCGAGCTCTTCCACCTGGTGCGCGAGAATCTGCGCCAGGGCGGCGTGCTCGGCGCGCTCGGCGCGGGCTGCGTGCTCACCGGCGGCGGCGCCCGCCTGGCCGGCTTGCTCGAAGTAGCCGAAAGCCTGTTGCGCGTTCCCGCCCGGCTGGGTTATCCGGTGCCGCTCTCCAGGATGCCGGACGAATTGATACAGCCGGAGTTTTCCACCGCCATCGGCATGCTGCTGTACACCCACCGCACCAGCGTGCTGCGGGCGGCGGAAGACCAGGGACTGCGGGCCAAATTGCGCGCCATATTCGCAGGCAGTTTGTAAGTTGCATAACGGCAGGATCGAAGTAGGATACGAAGAATGGAGCTAGAACCCGATGAATCTTTCCGACGAAATACGCATTCACTACAACGATGAAATCGCTCGCGGAGCGAAGATCAAGGTCATAGGCGTCGGCGGCGGCGGCGGCAATGCCGTCAATCGCATGATTGCGGCCAAGCTGGAAGGCGTCGAGTTCATCGTGGCCAATACCGATGTGCAGGCGCTGCAGCTCTCCCAGGCGCCGGTCAAGCTGCAGTTGGGCGTCAAGCTGACCAGCGGACTGGGCGCCGGCGCCAATCCCGACGTTGGCAGGCGCGCCGCCCTGGAAGACTCGGAAAAAATTATCGAAGCCCTGGAAGGCGCAGACATGGTCTTTGTCACCGCCGGCCTGGGCGGCGGCACCGGCACCGGCGCCGCTCCTGTCATCGCCTCGCTGGCCAGCGAAATGGGCGCGCTCACCGTCGCCGTCGTCACCCGTCCCTTCGGCTTTGAAGGCAAGCGCCGCATGCAGCAGGCCGAGCGCGGTATGGAAGAGCTGCTCGAAGGCGTCGACACCATGATTGTCATTCCCAACGAAAAGCTGCTGGCCGTCGCCAAGGACGCCGGCTTCTTCGAGTCCTTCCGCATCGCCGACGACGTTCTGCTCCAGGGCGTGCAAGGCATCTCCGACATCATCACCATCCCCGGCATCATCAACCGCGACTTCGCCGACGTAAAAACCACCATGGCCGGCATGGGCTACGCGGTCATGGGCACCGCCGTACGCAGCGGCGACAACCGCGCCATCGCCGCCGCCCAGGCAGCCATGGCCTCTCCGCTGCTCGAGGCGGGCGCGATCGACGGCGCCCGGGGCATCCTGATCAACATCAGCGGGTCCAGTACATTGAAATTAAGCGAGGTGAACGAAGCCTCTACCCTGATCCAGAACGCGGCTCACGAAGACGCCAACATCATCTTCGGCGCGGTTTTGGATGAGTCCATGGGCGACGAGGTCAAAATCACCGTCATCGCCACTGGCTTTCGTCAGGATCAGATGGGCCGCCGCCAGCGCGCGGCCGGTGATTCGGCTGTGCCTCGCGTTTCGCTCCAGGAGCGGTCCTCCGTGCCCCGCTTCGCCAGCGAAGAGCTTGCCGAGCAGGAATTTACTCCCCTCTTCGAGTCGCGCAAAGTGGCGGAGACTCCCGCGGCGCCCGAGAAGGTTGCGGTCAAGGAAGCGTTTGTGGAACCGCACTCCCTTCGCCTTGGAGCCTCAGCCAGTCCTGATCGAAGAGGCGCCGGAGCCGCCGCGTTCAGCCCCGGCAACCAACTTCCCTGTGATGCCCGCCGTCCACATCGATTTCGACGAGCCCTTTGAAGAGGAGTACGCGCGGTTGATTCCCAGCAAACCGGCCGAAGAGCGCGCCGCTTCAGCCGGAAATGAAACCGCCACGAAATCGAACCGACTAATGAACCGCATCTTGACAATTTAGATATACCCGCTTTTTTGCGACGGCCTGTGAATTGAACGTCTCATGACGCGGGTACTGTTTTCCGCGTCTCCCGGCCCGAATCGCTGCACGCTTCTGTGTAGAGTAGAAGCAAAAATGCTTAGTTGTTACGCGCGTGTACCCAATTGTGGTACGGACACCGCGAAGAGTTTCTTGGAATATGGAAAAGCGGACAGACTTTATGGCAAAGTAGGGTTTAATAAGGTTAGGTTCGTGACAGGGAATCGAGGGTCCTTTCGAGGCATTCGGCTCTGTGGTTTTGGTTACTGGAGTACCCGGTCTTCCGGGCAAGTTCTTTGATTTGAATGCCATGGTTTCGAGAGGACATCACGCGGTGAACAGACAATCTCTTCGGCGCTTCACTCACTTTGCACTTGTCGTTGGTCTGGCCTCCGCTGCCTTCGCGAAACCCGCCCATGCCCGTCCCACCCATCCAACCCATCACGCCCACGCTGCCCATGTGCAGGAGACCGCGCACGCTCGCCATCACATGGCGCAGTTGCGGCACACCCACCCAGTGGATACGTTGGTCACGGTCCACTCTCGTTCAGGGCATGTCCGCCATGCGGTTCTGGTGCGCCACCGTTCTTACGAGCATTTCTCTGCCAGCTCTTTTACTGACGCCGACATCACTCAGGGCGATGTGACTGCGGGAGAAGATCCCGTGGTGCGGCAGGCGGCGATCGATGCTCTGGGCAACATGTATGGCACCGTGGTAGCCATCGACCCCAGCAATGGCCGCATCCTGGCCATGGTGAATCAGAAGCTTGCTCTTTCCAGCGGTGCGGAGCCTTGTTCCACGATTAAGGTCTCGGTTGCGCTGGCTGCCCTTGAAGAGGGCATCGTCACCAAGGACACTCCGGTAAACCTTGGCGGTCGCTTCCACCTGGACATGACCGAGGCTTTGGCGCACTCCAATAACCTTTATTTTGAGACCATTGGCCGTCGTCTTGGCTTCGAG
The DNA here is from genome assembly GCA_963721125.1 of uncultured Acidobacteriaceae bacterium. Lineage (GTDB taxonomy): Bacteria > Acidobacteriota > Terriglobia > Terriglobales > Acidobacteriaceae > PALSA-350. The sequence continues at coordinate 244,477 of CAVRHZ010000005.1, forward strand.
CGTGTTCGCCACTACGCCAACACCTTTGGTCTGGGCGAGCTGGCCGGCTGGAACATACCCGGTGAGCAGCTGGGCATCTATCCCGAGCAGGTCCTGCCCGAGAGCGAGGGCGGGGTTGGCCGCATGTGCTCTTTCGGTCAGGGTATCTCGATGACCCCATTGCAGTTGGGAGCTTTAGTGGCCTCAATTGCCAACGGTGGAACGCTCTATTATCTGCAGCACCCCACCTCGCCGGAAGAAGTAGCCAATTTTCAGCCCCGCATAAAGCGGACTTTGGACATTGCCAACCTGATCCCGGACGTTACTGTCGGCATGGAGGGTGCTGTCGATTACGGCACTGCCCGCTCGTTGCACGCCAGCTTTAACCAGCTCCCCATTCTCGGCAAGACTGGCACCTGCTCTAACAACGGCACCCGTTACGGCTGGTTTGCTTCTTTCGCCAACACGTCGCACGGCCGCATCGTCACCGTCTTCTTCCTGGAGGGAGGCCGTCCGACCTTCGGTCCGAAGGCGGCTGCGTTGACCGGTGTCTTCTACCGCAATCTCTGGGACCACAGTTACTTCGCAACCAAAATGCCGGTTGAGACAGAAACCAACACCGCCCAAACCGTCACCCAATAACAGCAAAGACCTAAGCTGAACAGAGGGCCTCTCCACCAGGGAGGCCCTTTTCGTTGGAGCGTCCGAGACTTGGCTGCCCGACTTGCCTCCAAGCCGGTTGTTCCAGCAACGAAGGCTGGGTGCCCATTCAAGCCCGGTTTTGGCTTGAGTGGGATACCACAGCACTCGACGCGCCTTTTTTGTCCTTAGGAGCGAAGCCGATGGGACCTGCAGTTGCTCGAGTATCACTCCGCATACTGCACAGCCCCAGGAATGCTCTACGATTGGTTGAATGAAGATCCTAACCGCTGACGAGATGCGCGTGACCGACCGGGTCACCACCGACCGCTTCGGGGTTGCTTCCCTCGAACTAATGGAGCACGCCGGCAGTGCCACCGCCCGTTTCATCCTCCGTGAGTTACCCCAATGCCGGCGCATCGTAGTGCTCTGTGGCAGAGGAAACAACGGCGGCGACGGCCTGGTAGCGGCGAGGTATCTGGTGGAAGCTGGCTGCGCTGTCTCCGTCGTGATCTTGGGAGACGTCTCCGCAGCGCATGGCGAAGTAAAGGTCAATCTGGATCGTCTCCCAGTGACCCCCATGGTCATCGAAGACGAAGCCGGCCTATACCATGACGGTTGCAAAGGCCAGCTAGAGGGTGCTCAGCTCTTTGTCGATGCCGTTCTGGGCACCGGTTTTCGTCCTCCCATGCGCGGTCTGGCAATCGCCGGCCGCAACCTGCTTGAACGCTATCCACAAATCCCCGTGGTCGCCGTGGATCTGCCATCGGGCTGGGATGCGGACGCACGCGAGATCTTTGCGCCCGACGCCTATCGCGCCGATGCCGTAGTTACCTTCACTGCTCCCAAGCTGGCTCATGTTTCCGGAATGCTCACCCGCGGCGCCGTGCTGCCCGGCAGTCATCAGCAAGGGCCCATTGTGGTGGCCTCGATCGGTTCGCCGGCAGAAGCGGTCGAATCCGCGACTGGCCTGATCTGGGCGGGCACCTCCAAAGCGATTGCCGATCGTCCTCGTTCCGCCGACTCCAACAAAGGCCGCTTCGGCCATGTCCTGGTGATCGGCGGAGCCAGAGGCAAGTCCGGCGCCCCCTGTATGAGCTCTGTGGCTGCATTGCGCGCCGGCGCCGGTTTGGTCACGGCTGCCATCGCCCAATCCATCTTGCCCACAGTGGCCGCCGTCACACCGGAACTGATGACCCACGCTTTGCTGGAGGGAGCCCAAGGCGAAATCTCTAGCCGCAACCTTGAACCCGCTTTACTCGACCCAGTCCTCGAAAAGAAGTCCGTTATCGCCGTGGGACCCGGCATGGGTCAGGAGGAGGAAGCGGTCAAGTTCTTCCTGGGTCTGCTCGAGCGGACCAAGGTTCCCATGGTCATCGACGCCGATGCCCTCAATGCCTTGGCGGCGAATCCCGGCAAACTGAACGGCCGTGGCCGGCTGCTCGTACTCACGCCGCATCCCGGTGAAATGGCCCGGCTCGCCGGGATGAGCATCCAGGAGGTGGAGGCCGACAGGGAGGGCATTGCCCGGCAGTTCGCGACCAGCCATGCCGTCACCCTGGTGCTCAAAGGTTGGCGCACGCTCATCGCCCATCCCGACGGCCGCATCGCCATCAACACCACTGGCAACCCGGGCATGGCCAAGGGAGGAAGCGGGGATATTTTGACCGGGATCGTCGCTGCCATGATCGCCCAATATCCCGAGCAGCCGGCTGAAGCGGTCGAAGCTGCGATATATCTTCACGGACTGGCAGCCGATTTTGCGGTACGTTGGCAGGATCAGCATACTTTGCTGGCCATGGACACGGTGGCGCATCTCTACGAAGCATTCCGCTTCCGGGCCGAGGACCAGGGAGGATATGTTTGGTTGCAGGGAATCCCAGGCATGTTGAAGGAGAGGGAATGAGCGTTCGGCGATTCATCAGCAACGGTCCCAGGGAAACAATCGAGATCGGTGGAGAGATAGCCCGGATGCTTTCATCGCCCATGTTGCTCTTTCTGCGTGGGGACCTGGGCGCGGGAAAGACCACCTTGGTGAAGGGAATCGCCCAGGCTTTGGACGCTGCTGATCCCGATGAAGTGACCAGTCCCACCTTTACTCTGGTTCACGAATACGACGGCAGGCAGAGGGTGAATGGCAAGGATCGCGAGATCAAGCTTTACCATATCGACCTATACCGCATTGAAGACGAGCGCCAGCTGGAAACCATAGGCTTTGACGACCTGGCTACGGAAGAAGCCATCCTGTTGGTGGAATGGGGCGAAAAATTTCCCAACGTAGTCAAGCGAAGCAACGGAGAAATCCTGATCGAGCACGCCGGCGGCGACACCCGCAACATCACCCTAACCTTCAAGGAAAAGAGCTCCAGCGCCTAACCCAGGACGTAGTCCCATAAGCGCTAGCTTGCGCCCCGGCTCCCGCACAGAGGTCACTGCCTCCCCGGAACCACCACCACCCCAGAAAAAACAAAAGCCGGAGCTGGCAAAGCCAGCCCCGGCCACATTTGTCACAAGTACACTTACTAAAATTTAAACAGGCCCATGAGATCGTCTATGGCCGGACTATTCGTCGGCACGTAGGGGTTATCTGTCGTGGCAGTCGGATTGGGGTAGTTGTCGCGGCTACGGCTGCTAACCGGCGGCACCTTCCAGTTGGCTTCGATGAACTTCAAAATAGAAACGTGGTCAGCGTAGTTGTGGTTGATCTTACCGCCCTTGGCGTAGGGAGACACAACGATGAGCGGAATACGGGTGCCGTCGCCGAAGTAGTCCAGCGGTTGCACGTATCCTGAATCGTAGTAACCGCCGCCCTCATCTTCGGTGATAAAGATTGCGGTGTCCTTCCACAGCTTGGGATTTTTCTTCACTGCATCCACAATCTTCTTGGTGAAGCCTTCGAACAGATCCAGTTTTGACGAGGATGGGTGGCCATCGACCAGACCGCTCGGTTTGACGATGGAGACTGCTGGCAGTGTTCCGTCCTTGATATCGTTGTAAAGGTTCGCAGTGTCCTGTATATGGGCCGTGCGGACGCTGGCATTGGCCATGATGGAAGTGTCGTACTGGAAGGGATTGCAAATGTTGCAGTACTCGTCCGTGTCCTTACCGATGGCGCCGTAGTTAAGTTGGTATGGATCCGGCACATAGGCATTCCACTGATCGCCGTAATACTTCCATGAAACGTTATTTTTGATCAGGTCGTCGCCGATGCTGGGCACGGAAGACGGAGGAATGGTAAAGACCGTGTTGTTGGCGTTGGTGTCGGTATATGCATTGTTGCCATTGCCGAAGTATCCGGGGTTGTAGTTGTTCAGCAGGTAGTAGTGCCCCGCTTCACAATTGGGTTTAATCGGTGTCTTCAGCGACTTCAGGTAGTTGACGATCGGAGCCACGCCCGGTTGCGTTGTATCCGCGCAGTCGGTGTAAGATCCGCCCCCGTAGGACGCTGCGCCAAAGGAACCGCCGCCGTAACCGTCCTCCATGTACCAGTTGTTGGTGGAAACAGCCGGATTGGGGTTCTCGACCTCGTCCACAATGCCCGCATTTTTGGTGCCCGCGGCCACTTCAACATTGTGAGGAGGAGTGGCCGGATTGCCCTTCCCGTCGCTGAACCAGATCATGTCGCCATGGCCGAACATGATGTGATTGGCGCCCGTTCCACCGTTTACCGACTGGTGGAAGTTGTCGCTCATGGAATAGGTGTCCGCCAAATACTTGAAGTAGGGAGCGTCACCATTTTGCACATTATAGAAACCCATCGCCGTCGAACCTTCACCGGTGATTGAGGCACTCGGCGAGTAATCGGTGCTGAAATTCACCGGTTGCGCCAGGCCGTTTGTGCCCGCGCCTACAGTCGTTTCCACCCACGGAAACAGCGCTGAGTCGCAGCCCGAAGGATTAGTGGCCGTCGCGTGGGCAACGCTGCAATCCAGCTGCTGCCACATCTGGTAGAAGCGGTGCACCGGGCTGGCCGCGTAGTCGTTATAGGTAAACGTGTCTCCATTCGTCAACTGAAACGGTCCTGGAGGAAGGGCGTTCACGTTCTTGATGCGGGTGTCGGGAACCTTACCTGTCAGCCCCGAGCCACCGGTTACCAGGTAGGCGTAGTAATCCGAGGGAAGTCCGTTTTCCGATTGCCGCGCGAGAGTGAGGCTATCGTTCGGTACATAGGAGTCGGTGGGACCGCCATTGATGGGGGCGGGAAGCACATTTCCCTGGAATGATGTGGTGACGCTTGGGCTCAACATAAATGCGTCCGGCGCTACATCGTACGCAGCTTTTTGTTCCGCCACTGGAAAGTTCGGACCGGGCGTGCCATCGGCCTTCACAATTCCCTCGGAAAGAAGATTGTTTACCGTCTGTCCTTTCACGGGTACATAGGTGGCGAAAATATGATCGAAGGTGCGGTTCTCGCCAATGATGACGATCACGTGTTTGATGGGCGTGGTGGTATCGGCGTCATGTGATCCAGTGTCAGTCGACTGAGCGAACGCGCTGCCTATGGCAAGCTGGAACACTGCCGTCGATATGAGTCCCGTCCGCACAGCTTTCATGGCTGTGGATGCGAGGTGCTTTGCAGTCATACTTCCTCCCGAGTTGAGGCTCTGGGCCGCAACCCGTTTGAGAAATAGGCCTACAAAATGAATGCCGCATCTTTATTCCATGAACGCGCAGTGAATTAGGACGGGTATTCCAAAAGTAACAAGTGTGGAAATAAGCAATAGCCTGACGTGTGCTACCAGCAGCGTCGCGCAGCATTTACATGGTTAGAAACTTTTCGTGTGTAAGAAGGTGTAACTAGGCTGAAATTGCTTCCTCATCCAATGAACACGCGATGAATTCGCCTCAACGCTCTATACAGTGGCGCTGTGGAAATCATCGCGAGTTGGCCATGTGTTCTGACATGGGTCGTGCAGGCGTTACTTGGATCGACCCCATCATCCCTTTGTCCTCGTGTTCAAGAAGATGACAATGATAGACAAAGGTGCCCACGATATTTGGATCGCGGAAATCCATGCGCAGGCGAACGCTGGGATAGCTAAGCGAGCGGCCATCGTAAAAGGGCACGTTTACCGTATCGCGCAAAAAGTCTTCATTTAATTGTCTTCCCATATACTCGAGCAAAAGAAAATGGAGCTGATGAATATGGAAGGCGTGCAGCTCTCGCGAACGATTCTCAATGATCCAGTCCTCGACCGTACCCTGTTGTGCAACAATGTTGGGGATATCCGAACTCATGTCGAACATCTTCGGTTCTTGTCCGTCCACGGTCAGGTAAAATTCGACCGCGCTGGTGGGGTCATTGGGATCGGTCAGCTTTTCTGAAAAATAGAGATGGCGTACCCGCACCGGTAACACAGATCCCAGCCATTTTTCGCTCGATGGAGGAAGAGGTTGGGGCGAACTCTCCAACTTTGATCGGGCTTCCGGTGCATTTGCTGAGGCAACAATGTTGGCCAGCGTCCGGTTGGGGTCATTCTCGCCTCCCGGGCCCGTGTCCACGGTTCTTGTCACCAGCAAGCTGTTTTCACCTATAGCAGGACCGGTCACGATAAACTCCACCCGGGCGCCAGGTGGCAGTCCGATATGCGTCTGCGTATCCACCGAGTCCTTCAGAGAATCATTTTGGTTCATCGGTACTCCGTCCATGGCAACCAATCCCAGGGGTTGCGGCTGACGGTCGCACAGCACTGCAAGATTGAGGTAGGTGATGGCCGAAGCATTCAACACCCTCCACAACTGCCGTTCTCCGGGCCTCATGTTGATCGTCGCGGGAGGGTAGTCAGGGTAGGGAACCGGCACATAATTGATGGAGAGGTCTTTCGCCGGTTTGCCGAAGCCGGTCCCCGTGTTGGCTGCATCTCCATCCTTGTCGATCAGGAACTTCCCCGCTACCGGTTCCGATTTAGCCGGCGGCGCATTAGGATTAATGAGGTCCTGATCGCGGATAATGAACACCCGCTCCGGTAAGCCCGCGGTAGCTTTCTTCGCCCGCTCGATTCCTTCTACAATCAACGCCCCGGAGGCTCCGCCCAGTAGTTGATCTTTGCTGAAACCGTGAATATGCGGGTGGTACCAGTAAAGCCCCGGCGGCTCATCGTCGGGAATACGAAAGCGATATTCAAAGGGCGCATCGCCCGGCTGCACTGAGGTCTTAAGAACATCATCCTGGTGGCAGACCGGAGGGATCGTAAGACCGTGAAAGTGGAGGTTGGTCGACACCGGGCTCATGATTCCGCTGGTACACGAATTGCCCGCAGCATGAGCGTGATCATGCGTGGGCGCACTATTGCCGTGGCCCAGGTCGGTCATCGCATTGGTTAAATGGAGAATGACCTGGTCGCCAGGATGCACGCGTAAATTAGGCGATTCGTGCCCGGCTGCATCTGTGTAGCAATAGCGAACCGCGCCGTTCGCATCCGCAGCGTCATTCGCGGTGAGCCGCGCCTCCAGAACTCCATTCTGGCTGCGCAGGTCTAGCGGCTCTTCGACTACACTCCCCGGCTCCGGGCGCGGGCATTTGCTCTCAGCCCGTACTAACCCGTGCATGAAGGTCAAAACAACGACAGTGAACCATAAGGATATTTTCATTCGACGCACTCTAGTCTTCTAGCGCCACGTTAACCTGCGGTGAATTGCGTGGAGAAGCCAGGCAGAATTCGCCTGAGCGCACTACTTCTCGGGCAGTGCGAACGATAGGATATTCGATCCTGAAGCGATCGCGACGTATTGGCGCCCGTTCACCATATAAGTAATGGGCGAAGCCTTCCACGGCTCACTGGCCTCGAAGTGCCAGAGATATCTTCCGCTCTCGGCATCGACAGCGGCGAAGCCTCCACTCGTTTCCCCAAAAAACACCAGGCCTCCAGCAGTGCTGAGAACCCCGGAATAATTTCTTTCCGGCCCTCCTGCAAGCGGAAGCTCCCATGCGATCTTTCCCGTCTCCAATGCAAACGCCCGCAGCACCTTCATTGCTGGGTTGGTCGGATCGTCGACTGGCTCGTAGCCGCCGTCGTGTGCCTTGCGATAGATGCTGCAGTCTTCCACCGTCATCACGTAGTAGAGCCGGGTCGAAGGATTGTATGCGGTGGAATACCAGTTCGTTGCCCCTCGTACCGCGGGGCAGGTCTGCACACCCCCCGGTGTAGTCTCGTTGTTAGGCAGCAACTGTGGCCGTCCATCGGCTCCGATGCCACTGGCCCAGGTCAGCTTCTTGACCATCGCAGTTGCTTGCAGAAACTCTCCGTTCGTCCGGTCCAGAACATAAAAGAAGCCGTTGCGATTGGCATGCAGAAGCAGCTTGCGCTCACGGCCATGGAAGGGCGCGTCGACCAGCACCAGCGGTTGATTGGCATCCCAGTCGTGGATATCGTGAGGCGTAAATTGGAAATACCACAACAGCTTTCCCGTCCTCGCATCGAGCGCCACGTCGCTCGCAGTGTAGAGATTGTTACCGCCCCGTTGGTCGCCATCCGTATCAGGATAAGGATTACCCGTCCCCCAATACAGAACGCCGCTTGCGGCGTCGTAGCTGCCCGCTGTCCACGTCGTGCCGCCTTGTGGATGCGGATCATCCTTCCATGTCTCCGAGCCCGGCTCGCCGGCCCGCGGAACCGTCCAGAATCGCCACACCTCCTCGCCCGTGCTTGCGTTGTACGCCGCAATCAGGCCTCGAATCCCTTCATCGCCTCCCGAAACACCGGCAATCACCAGGTCGCCTGCAATCAAAGGCGGCGACGTTCCGCCATAGCGGGGCCCTCCGAGCGTTACTTCCCAAAGTAACGCCCCCGTTAGGCGTTGCAGGCAGATCAGGTGTGCATTGTCGGTAATAAAGAAGACCCGGTCGCCCAGCACCGCGGCGCCCCGGTTTGCGCCTTTCTCGGCATCGCCCGGAATGCTTCCCGCCGCCGCGCGGGGCCGCGAGTAATTCCAGATCTCTCTGCCCGTGCGGGCGTCCAGCGCCTGCACCTGGTTCGGACCGGTCACGTACATCACGCCATCGATCACCAGGGGCGTTGTTTCCAGGCCGAAGTAGGGCAGGGGATGGATCCATGCCGGCCGCAGCGAGCTTACGTTCTTCGCATCGATGCCGCTAAGAGAACTGTAACGGTTACCATTAACATTTCCGGAATAGGTCGGCCAATCCCCCGGCTTGGGCTGAAGCACCTGGGCGATCGCCTGTGCGGGCACCCTCTCCAGCGCCGCAGGATTGGCCCCTGGGCTCACTCCGCTCAGTGTGCTCAGGAATGCCACCAGGTCACGGTACTGCTGGGGTGTGCCGCTGAACGCGGGCATGATGGATTGTTTTTCCCCAGCCACCCGGGTGTATTCGCTGTCCAGCAGCAGGTGGAGCTGCCCGTCCAGCGTTTGCAGCTGCAAATCGTGCGCACCCTGGCTGCGGGCAAATCCGCGCAGCGTGCTGCCATTCCTCAGCGTGACCTCGACCACCGTATAGCCCACCGCGATGCGGGCGCCTGGCTGGCGCAGCGATTGTTCGAGTTCAGACAACGTTACCTGGCGACCGATGCTGGATAGATCGGGTCCATTCGTGCCCCCGCGTCCCTGCGCCGTGTGACACGAGATGCAGCGGCCACTCCCATAAAAGAAGTCAGACCCTGCGGCGACATTTCCGGCCGGTTTCGCTTCGAATGCGTCCGCGTTCAGGGAGTGCACAAAGTGAGCCAGTTCCTCAATCTGATCTGCGGGCAAAAGCGAAAATGCAGGCATATTGCCGCGCCCATTCCTGATCAGGGCTGCAATCTCTTTTTCGCTGACGCCGCGCAGCTCGCGGTTGTTGGCCAATGCCGGAGCTCGATCGGTACCTTCCCCGCCGCCGCCATGGCACACCGCGCACGTTTTTTCGAATTCCGCGTTCTGGGCGCTTCCCCAAAAAGTGTGGAGTGCCAACACGGCAGCCATCGTGGTCCAACAATGCGCTTTGTGGCGGGACCGACGCACGGAGAGAAGGTTTTTGACTGTCCAGTAATACATTCCGTTCGTAAGTTGGGTCAAGGACTAAAGTGGAACGCACTTATTTAAAATTGACTATGCGTTCCATTTATTGACTTCAAGATTCCGTCTTCCTATAATCCCGGCAGTGCGTTCCCGAGAGGATTCCAAAATGGCAGCGTCGGAGAATATGTTCAGCCTGGCCGGAAGAACCGCCATGGTCACCGGGGCCGCAACCGGCATCGGTGAGGCCATCGCGATCCGGCTGGCCCAGGCAGGAGCGACCGTGGCCGTCATCGATCTGAATCTGGACGGAGCGCAGAAAGTAGCCGCATCCCTACCGCATGGATCGTTTGCCGTGCAAGCGGATGTTGCCAATGCGGCCTCGGTTGGCCGCGCTGTAAACCACGTCATGCAAAACACCGGCCAGATAGACATCCTGGTCAACAACGCAGGAATCGCCGGGCCCGCGGCCTTTATCTGGGAGCAGACGGACGAAGACTGGCAGCGCAATATCGCCATCAATCTGACCGGCGTATTCAATTTTTGCCGTGCCGTCGTGCCCCACATGCGCAGCCGCTCCTATGGGCGCATCGTAAATATCGCTTCCATCGCGGGCAAGGAAGGCAATCCCCGCATGATCCCGTACTCAGCCACCAAAGCGGGCGTGATCGGCCTGACCAAAGCGCTGGGAAAAGAGTTGGCTACGGACGGTATTTGCGTCAACGCCGTCACCCCCGCCGTGGTTCAAACGCAAATCCTCGATCAGCTTACCCCGGAGCAGGTAGCGTACATGACCGACCGCATTCCCATGCGCCGCACCGGTAAGCCGGAGGAAATCGCCTACGTAGTTCATTTCCTGGCCAGCAGTGAGTGCTCCTTCGTCACCGCGCAATGCTACGACGCTAGCGGCGGCCGCGCGACGTACTGACTAACTCGGGCGACTGCGCGGCACGGAAGTCCGCGGAAATCCTATCCGCCGTGCTGCGCAGCGCAGCCACGATTGCTTTCTCGTGCCCCTGGTCGCGCACTCGCATCTTGGGCAGTGATGCACTCAAGGCAACATTCACTTCACCGGCGGCGTTCACCACTGGAACCCCAAAGCAAATCCCATCCGCCACACACTCCTCGCGATCCGTGGCAAACCTCTCCGCCTGCACTCGGCTAAATTCCTGTTGTAACTGCAGTGGGTCCGTAATGCTTCGCTCGGTGAAGCGCCAAAATCCGTAACTGCGCAGCAGTTTCTCCCGCTGCTCCTGGCTTTGAAACGCCGTAATCACCTTTCCCAGGGAACTGGCATTGGGCGGGACGATATGCCCCACCACGTTGCTCATCCGGATGGTCTGTGGGCTCTCGATCACCGCAACCACCTCGATCCGGTTCTCAAACAGGGCCGCCATGCTCACCGTTTCCCGCAGGCTGGCATTCAGTTCCTGCATGCGAACCGTCGCCACCCGCAGCAGGCGAGCCAGCCAGAGCGTGGGCACAACTGAATAAATTCCCGGCGCCAGGCCGTATTCGCCTGCGCCGGCGGCTACCAGGCACCCTGCGGCTTCAAGCGTACGCAGCAGGCGAAAGGTGGATGTTTTTGAGAGTTGAATGCGCCTGGCAATCTCATGCAGAGCCATCGGCGACCGCGCCGACTGCAATAGTTCCAGCACTTTTAGGCTCTTGCTTACCGCGCGTGACAGGTACTGATTGCCGGCACTCGTCTTAGCGGCTTTCGCCATGGAAGCAGCATAGCATGGAATCGTTTCATAAAACGTGAATGCGTTTCATGTACAGCGGCATCGGGCAGAGCTTACTATGCTATGCGTGGCATCACCCTATTCAGCCCTTGGAGCATTTCATGAATCGCAGGCAATTTTTAGGTACTACCGCGGCGGCGCTGGCTTCCGCTCCGCTATCCATGCCCGCCGCCGCACAGTCAGCCTCGCAGGACAAGCCGGCCGCACCCATGAAGAGCCTGCCTATCGGCGTCTTTGATCCTCCTTTCAATAAGCTTTCCATAGACGAGATGCTGGACAAGTTTGCCAGTCTTGGCATTGAGGCCGTTGAGGTTGGCGCGGCTGGTCCCAATGGCTCGCCGCACTGCCCTCGTCCCGAGTTGGTCGCGGACCCGGCCAAGGCGCGAGCCTGGAAGAAGAAGTTTGACGACCGCGGCATTCCGGTCATGACCTTGAGCTGCCACAACAACGCTTTATATCCGGATCCAGCCAAGGCCCGGCAGGCCACTGAGGAATTTCGTCAGACTCTGCAGCTCGCCGGCATGCTGGGAATTCGTACCGTGGTTGGTTTCTCCGGCTGTCCTGGCGGATCGGAAACTGACACTGTGCCGAATTGGGTGGTCTATGACTGGCCGCCGGAGCACGGCGCTGCGCTCGCCTGGCAGTGGAAGGAGCGGGTGATTCCTTACTGGACCGAAACGGTAAAGTTTGCCCGCCAGCAGGGTGTTCACCGCATTGCGCTGGAGATGCATCCCAACTTTGTGGTCTTCAACCCGCGGTCATTGTTGCGGCTGCGCGAGGCGGTGGGCGAGGAGATCGGAGCCAACTGCGATTTGAGCCATCTCTTCTGGCAGCAGTGCAACGCGGTTGAGGTGATCCGTTTTCTTGGCAAGCAGGGAGCGATCTATCACGCCCACATGAAAGACACTGCCTTTTTCCCCCAGAACGTAGACCGCTACGGGGTCTTGAACTTCGGCAAGAAAGACGACCACGAAGCCTCAGAATTCTTCCGCGCCGTCGGCTACGGCCACGGCGCGAGTGCCTGGAAGGACATCATCGCCGCCTACATGGAAGTGGGCTACAACGGAATGCTCAGCATCGAAAACGAAGACCCAATCCTGAGCGGAGAGATCGGCGTCCAGCGCTCCCTGGCCGTCCTCAAAAACGTTCGCGAAGAAATCCTGACCAACCAGCCCAACCCAGGATAGAGATCTGCGGTTTCTCTCAAACCCTAAGCGAAGGCTGTCGTCGGCGATTTTTCAGCCACCCCACACCCTTTGTCATCCCGAGGAGCCGACTTGCCTGCGGCAAGTTAAGAGTGAAATGAACGCTGGAAATCGAGGTTGATTCTATTGGCTTTATTTTTTGTTCATTAGGAGCAGCCGAGCTACTGCAGTTCTCTTAACTACCCGCGAAGGCTGGGTGCCCCATTCAAGCCGCACTTTGGCTTGAGTGGGATACCACAGCACTCAACCCGCCTTGCCGAGGAACCACTCCCTACATCCCACTCTCCAACGTGACCGCAGCCCGCACCAGTGCGGCCGTAACATTAGCCATCTGCGCCTGGGCGCGAGCAGGATCGTGGGCATCGATCGCCTCATTCACTCCCGGAATCACAACCGCGGCATAGCCCGTATACTCACCCGGCGCGAAGATAGTGTGCCGGAACCACGGCCGTCCGGGCAGCCCGTCCGGCGCGAGAAAATCTCCCTCCACCGCCCGTAAAGAAGCATTCAACGCCGCCGGATCCCCGCTCCCGGTCAGTTGCCTGGAGTACATGACCGTGGCCGCAGCCGTGAACCGGGTAGCTGCGCCCAGAGCATCGCTGAAGTCAACCCCCGCCATGCCTGCATCCTTAGCTCGTATCTGGGCGGCGCCTAAGTAAGCCTGGATCTGCCGGCCGTAAGTGATGTAATCGTAGGGCAGGACGTCAGCATCCGCCATGTGCAGCGCCTCCAGCCCAAACACGCGCGCCATCTGCTGCTCGTAAGCAAACGTGGGGTCAGCATTCATGACGAACCACGCGTAATTATCAAACGCGGAGTGATAAACGCCGTAGGGGCCGGTAGAACCTACATCCGTAGACGGGACCCCGAGGTGCTGAATAAACGGGGTGTAATCCGAACCGCTGCCCAGATCGCCCACGCGGACGTCTCCGCTCACCGCTGTGCTTGCCTGCGAAGAGTCATTGAAAACATTGCGCCGCCGCGCCGAAGAATCCCCTTGATCCTTTCGCCATTCGTCGAAGACCGAACCGCCCTTGGGGCTCGCGACCTCCATCGTGACCTCGCGGATGAACTGTTTGAGCGACGGCACTGCGGAGGCTTCAAAATGAGGTCCGGAAACGCTGGCGTCCGTATTGATATAAGCGACCGCGTGAGCCAGTTGTTTGGCATGTTCCTCGGCCCATTCGGTGGAACCGATCAAGCCTTCCTCTTCGCCATCCCAGCTGCAAAAGTACATAGTCCGGCGGGGCTTCCACCCTTGCGAAAGCAGGGTACCGACACCATGCACAGCTTCCAGCATGGCCACTGTTCCGCTGCTGGGATCGACCGCTCCGAAGACCCACGCGTCGCGATGATTTCCGGCCACCACCCACTCATCGGGAAGCTCACTGCCCGGGATCTTCCCAATCACGTCCCATATCGTGCGCTCGGCATAATCCATCTTCAGCCGCATATGCACTCGGATCAATCCCGCGCCGCCCACGTGGTAGCTGAAGGGCAGAGCGCCCTGCCACTCCCGGGGCGCCACCGCACCACCCATGTTTTCCAGCATCGGCGCCGCATCGTGATAAGACAGCGGCATCGAGGGGATAGTGGGCAGGCTGGTTATCTGCGAGAGCGGCAAACGCCGCGACGCGGACAGGCCTGGCGTGGAGGCGACATCCGGCGTAGTCGCGTCGCCCGGATATTTGAACATGTACTGCACCGAGCCGCGCTGCACCCCGGTGTCCGGGCGCCATGGGCCGTGGGGATATTTGTCTCCCTGGAAGTAGCCATCGTCGGCAGGATCGGAGTAGATGATGACCCCCGCAGCGCCCCGCTGCTGGGCCAGGTAAACCTTCACTCCGCGGAAGTTCATGCCGTAGCGGGCCAGAACGATCTTGCCCGCAACACTGATGTGCATATCCTCCAACTTCTTGAAATCCTCAGGACGCGCGTAGTTCACATACACCGCGTCCGCGGTCACATCGCAGGAGGGGGAAGAGCCATTGAACGCGGGCAGTATACGCGGATCATCCTGGTAGGGATCGTTGTCCACATGTTCCCGGGTGGGTCCGGTCATGAGAACCTTCCCTTCGGCGTTGCTGGCCTGCAAAAATACTTCCTCGGGCAGATTCAGCCATGCCTTGTAGGGAACGATCTGCGTATCCAGGCCGGCTGCCTTGAACTTGCCTGCCACGTAGACGGCGGTGTCGTAGTCTTCTTTGCTGGCGGCGACGTGCGGAGCGGCGGTCAGCGTTTTTAGCTCTTCCTGGGCCAGCTTGGCGTCGGGTACCGCCAGGAAATCCCGGTCGATCTTTGCCTGCCGGCTGAAGTCGCGGTACCCCAGAACACGATCAGGAAAAGGAGTAACCTGCGCCAGCATCGGTGTTTGCGCGATGACAAGCAGGGAACAGAGGACAAATCGTTTTGCCAATGAGCTTTCTCTCCCGTGGAAAGGGACTGCCGCCCTGGTGGGCAGAAAATCCGGTGCAGTCCCTGGTATTTACGCCACCAGTTGAGCGCAATGCGAACAGCGCTTGGCGGCAATTGGGATTTCGCTCAGGCACTCCGGGCAGGGCTTGGTGGCGGGCGCTTCAACCACCTTGGGTTTAAATCTGGCCATTAATGTATTGACTGGCAACACCACCAGAAAGTAAACCGTGGTGGCGATGATCAGAAAAGAGATCGTGGCGTTGAGAAAGTCGCCGTACTTGATAACGCCGCCGTGGACATGGAGCACCAGGAACGAAAAATCCGGCTTGCTGACGATCGCCGAAATCAGTGGGTTGATGATGTCCGCCACCAGGGCGTTTACGATCGCGGTAAATGCGGCGCCGATCACAACAGCAATGGCAAGATCGACCACATTGCCGCGCAGGATGAAATCGCGAAATCCTTTAATCATCTGTTTCTCCGGAAGGGAGGGAATTTGTTTGGCCGGTCTGCCCGAGAATTCTACTGCAGCACGAGCCGGCTTCCACCTCCTATTTTGTTTTTGGGCTTGCGCCCATAAAACCGGGTTATGGGGGCGCTGTCGTCTATACAGCTTGCGAAAAAAACTCATTCTGAAGGGTACGGGCTTCACAGGCTGCGGAAAAAACCAGTGACTTGCGTCTGGGTTTGCTAGCAGTCGATTCGCCGGTCATTGTTTTACCACCAAAGCCGTTTTTTGGCCGTTTTCTGACGCTGCAGCGGGAGAATTCCCGACTGCAGAGACACCTCTGCCCCAGCGTTACGCCGCGATTGGCATGAGCCTCCTCATGCGTACCAAGTTATAAGCCGTGATGGTCAAGCGGTAGAACCAATCTACACGCCTCAGTCCCCGAAGCTTGACCTGACGGAGCGGCCGGTCGAGCTTAGCCCAACCAAACACACGCTCGATCAGCTTCCGCTTCCGTTGGCTAATCGAGCGGCGCTCGTCAGCTCTTTCCGCCTCCGTTAGACTATTTTTGCGCTGGTTGATGCCGCTCTCATACTCGGCGACATGCGGAGCCACGTGGCGCTGGCGTAGGCCGACAACGAAATGCGAATCTTGATACTGTTTGTCGGCTCCCAACGTATACTCGCGCTCTGCATCGTTCAGCCGGTCGTGGCGCAACTGCTCATCAATCATCTTCAGCGCTACTTCACGCTCCGCGCTGGTGGCTGATTGGCTCGCCTCCGCTGCTACCACCAACCCGTTGCGGTTCTCCATCAAAGCGTGGCCAAGATAGCTGGGAACGCTCTTATCAGCGGTCGCTTTCTTGTACAGTCGGGAGTCTGGGTCCGTCTCCGACTTCACCTTATCGCGCAGCAACACTTCCCCTCCAGATCCTGTACCCTGCCCAGGCTTTGGTACATCGTCCTTGGGTTTAAAACTGCGTGCCGCAGCCCAGGCTTGAATCAACGTTCCATCCACCGTAAAGTGCTCTTCGCTGAGCAAATTGTGCTCCCGGGCTTGCTCCAGTACCGCTCCCAACAGACGCTGGCTTACCTCACCATCAATCAGCCGCTCCCGGTTCTTGGTGAACACCGTCACGTCCCATACCCGATCGTCCATCTCCAAACCCACAAACCAGCGGAACAACAGGTTGTAATCCAACTGCTCCATCAGCTGGCGCTCCGACCGGACCGAGTACAGGATCTGCAGTAAAAGGCTCCGCAGCAGACGCTCCGGCGCGATCGACGGACGACCCTTGCGCGAGTACATCAACTCAAATTCCCCGTCCAAACGCTCCAGCGCTCGATCAAACATCGGTCGGATCTTGCGCAACGGGTGCTCCGCTGGTACCCGCTGCTCTAATGTCACATAGCTGTACAAACCACGCTGTTTCTTGTCGTCTCCACGCATGCCAACTTATTACCAACCTCAACTCTCAACGAAAAGTACCAAGCATGGGTCCTTTTTTCCGCAGCCTGTGAAGCCCGTACGAAATTCCCCCTCGAACTCGCGCTTTTTCCGCATGCCCTACAACAGCCAGCGGCCATAGGGATACAGCAGCAGGAAGAGGATCATGCACAGCGCCAGGATGTCCGTATAGATCAGCACCACGACCGCTCCGTGATAAAAGCTCCACCGAGCTTGCAGACAGCGTATGGTGTCCAGGGTTCCCAACACAGCCATCAGAGTAGGAATAAGCAGCTTAAGCGAGGCTCGATCCTCTGGAAAGCCGGACAGCAGGAAGGCCAGGATCAGGCTGCCAAGAACCAGCGCCGTGCCTCGAGGCAGCGAGCGATTGCGGGGGTTCAGGGCGCTGAAGACCATTGCAGGAGACCCCATGCCGTCGCCTTTACTTTACCCAAGACGACGGCCGGGTTGGGGAGCAAGCCGGATGGATGGAAAAAATCCGGCTTATGGTTAACGGGCCGAGGCTGCGGCTGCTTCCAGGCCGCGCAATGCCTCTCCGTAAGGCTGCCGCAGGACGCCGCGCTCGGTAATGATGGCGGTGACATACCGCGCCGGGGTCACGTCGAAGGCGGGATTTTCGATACCCACTCCATACGGGGTAAGCTGTTTGCCGCCGTGGTGTGTCACTTCGATGGCGGGGCGTTGTTCAATGGGGATAGCGTCGCCGTTCGGTGTCGCCAGGTCGATGGTCGACCATGGGCAGGCAACGTAGAACGGGATGCCGTGTTCCTTGGCCAGGATGGCCACGCCGTAGGTGCCAATCTTGTTGGCCACGTCGCCGTTGGCGGCCACCCGGTCGGAGCCCACGATCACCGCCTGGATCTTGCCTTGCCGCATCAGGCTGGCGGCCATGTTGTCGCACAATACCGTAGTCGGAATGCCGTCGTGCATCATCTCCCAAGCGGTGAGGCGCGCTCCCTGCAGGAAAGGCCGTGTCTCATCGGCATAGACATGCAACTGATGGCCCCGCTCGACTGCGGACCGGATCACCCCCAGGGCCATCCCATAACCGCAGGAAGCGAGAGCCCCGGCGTTGCAGTGGGTCAGCACTCCACCCGAAGCCGGCATCAGCTCTGCCCCGTGCGCGCCCATAGCGCGGCAGGCGGCGATGTCCTCGTCGTACATGATGCGAGCTTCCTCGACCAGGCCGGACTTAATAGCCTCGATGACTCGCGCCAGGCCGGGCGGCCAGTGCCAAGAATCGGCGGCGCATCCGTTCGATGGCCCAAAACAGGTTGACTGCTGTTGGGCGGGTGGCTGCCAGCGTTTTGGCAATGCCTTCCATTTCGTCAGTGAGCGCCGAAATCGTTATCGCCGAGCTATTCTTGACCCCCAAAGCAAAGCCCATCGCGGCGGCGACGCCAATCGCCGGCGCCCCGCGAACCACCATGGTGGTGATGACATTAGCCACCTGGTCGCTACTAGTGGCCAGCACATAAACCTCTTCAAGAGGTAACCGAGTCTGATCGAGGAACCGGACGCCGTCAGCAGTCCATTCAAGGGTAGGTATCATGCTCCCTACAGTCTAAACCTCCACACCGACCACAAACCTTCACCCCGACCACAAACCTTCACCCTGACCAAATTGAGTCCCGTAGGGACGGCTGAGAGTAGCCCAGGACGTAGTCCTGGGTTACTCTGCGCGCCAACGAGCAGTCCCGCAGGGACGGCTGAAAATCCCCCAGGATGCAATCCTGGGGACTCTTAACCTACGAAATAAGCTATTCGCGATTCGGGCATGTCAACCGAGGACCATGTCCTGTCTAACCTCAGCCGTCCCTTCGGAACTCAACTTAAAGAGGGTAGTTCTCCTAACCTCTGAGGGCACCGTTTTTTCGACCGAACACTCCAGCGGCTAACCTTCCAGCATCTCCGCCATGGCCAGTAACTTATTGACAGTATTCCAATTCCTCCCCGTGGACGACGTCTCCAGCAGCTTCTCGATACGCGCCACAGGAATCCTCGGGCGAGCCATCCCATTGGGGTAGTAAATATAAAGCTCGCGCCCTTTGATGTGCATTTCCTCCGGCTCGCAGGGCAACGCAAGCACCCGCTCGCGGGCCTGTCGCCCGGGCGTGCTGCCCATAAAAAGAACCAGCAGCCGGTTGGGCGCGACCTCCGGGCGTTTGGCGAAGGGATTGCCGGCAATCACCTTACGCAGCTCAGACGTCGTGCGAACGATAACCTCCGGCCTGAAACCGAACCTCCGTTTGATTTCATCCGCGATTTTGCGCGCCACCGCCCCTGCATCCCCGCTGTCTTCGCGGAACACCAGGTTCCCGCTCTGGATATACGTTTGCACGTCGCGCAGTCCGAGCCCACCGCACAGGGTTCTTAGGGCTTCCATGTTCAGTTTCTGGTAGCCGCCAACGTTGACGCCGCGCAGCATTGCGATCACCACGGCCATGGTCAACATAGTATCGGTATATGGTGGACAGATCGATGCAGGAGGCCGAAATGCAAGACCCTGTCTGGATAAAGTCCCTCCTGGGAATCCACATAGCTGCCGGGTCAACGGCCTTTGTCATGGCTCCTTTCGCCTTGCTAACGGCCAAGGGAGGCAAAGCCCACCGGCGCTGGGGCAAGATCTATTTCTGGGCCATGGCCGTGGTCGCATCGACCGCCCTCGTGCTCGCCCTGTACCGCCCGGTGCTCTTTTTGGCGCTGGTCGCTGTGTTCAGCTTTTATGCAGCATTCTCCGCCTACCGCGTCCTCTTCCACAAAAACCTCCCGAAGGGAGAGAAGGTGGCGTGGCCCGACTGGGCCGCCGCGATTTTTACCTTCGCAGCCAGCCTTGCCTTGGCGTCGTTAGGACTTCTCGAGCCAGCGCTCGTGCAAAACCTGGCGATTCCGGCGATCGTCTTTGGCATCATAGGCATGTGGCTCGCCGCCAAGTCGATGTGGCAATTCCTGCATCCACCAAAGGAGAAGATGTTCTGGTGGTATGAGCACCTTGGTAACATGCTGGCCAGCTACATCGCCGCCTGGACCGCATTCAGTGTCGTGACCATCGGCCGCTTTGTCCATGGCGGCTGGGTGATCTGGGTGCTGCCCACCGCGATCGGCAGTCCTGCCATCGCCTTAACCACCGCGTACTACAAGAAAAAGTTCGCCCCGCGCCAGAAGCAGGGCGCGACCGCCTGATGACCACAGAAATCGTCTTTCGGCCCGCCTTGCCGGCCGACGCCTACGCACTGGCCGAGCTGTCGATCCTGGGCGGCGACGGCATGTACGAATTTCTCCTGGAAGACATGGCGCCCAGGGAGATGCTAGCCGGCCTGATAGCCCGCGGCCTGAAGCAGGATGCAGGTGGCTTCTCCTTTCACCATTGTTTCGTTGCCGACGATAAAGGAGTGGTAGGAATGATCAACGCCTTTCCCGCCGCATGGCTGCGGGAGGAGGAACGCGACATACTTCCCCAGGACCGGGTTCAAATACTCGATCCCATCGATCAGGCACAGGATTGGGAGGCCTTTCTCGTGAACAGCATAGCGGTTCGGTCAACACATCGGCGGCAAGGCATTGGCAAGCGGCTCCTGGAGATGGCCATCGAAAAGGCCAGGGCTGAAGATTTTGCCCGCCTCACTGCAAACGTGTGGGCCGATAACGTAGCCGCCCGTGCCCTCTTTGAGAACCAGGGCTTTAGCGTGCGGACGCAGGTCGAAGTACCGCCCCACCCAGCCTTGCAACACTTTGGGGGCAGCTTATTAATGGCACGGCAGACAGGTGCTTTTTGACCCAGGTTCGTGGCACCACAAGCGAGCTATTACCGCCACGGAAGGGGCATTGCGTGTTTTTCTATGGCCGATAAGCTTCTGCGTATGACTTTCCTCCGGGGCTCTTCCAAGATTGCTTTGCTGGCGCTCGGCGTCGTCGCATCAAGCGGTGTTTATCTTTCCCATGCACAAGTTTCGGCAGCCACGAACACGGCCGCGCCGGCGCTGCCCAGCGGACTCGCTCCTGTGAGCCAATTGGTGGTGGAACGCGCGCATCTGGCGTTGGATAGCAATGGAACCCTCTTCCGCTCCGACGACCAGGGGAAGCATTGGCGCCAGGTTCACCAGCAGTGGGACGGAAAAGCGGTGGAGCTCCTGGGCATACCGCCCTTGACCGCCGCACCCGGAAGTGGCCAGGCCCCGCGATCCGACTCCGATCAGGAACCCTATGCTGCTGTCCTTCTGCGCAGCACCACCGAATTGCATTGGGTAAGCGTGGATCGCGGCAAAACCTGGAAGCCATCTACCCTCGACGACGTTCGCCGCAACGACGTGAAGTGGTCCGGGAACTGACGCCGCTCGACCGGGCGCTCCTTCCAATCAATTTCCGCGAACTCAATGCTCTTGTGAAGATCACCTCGACCTCGGCCGTCGCCAGTTTGAAGGCGGCATACCAGGCGCCGCGATCCGGCGTGGAGAAGCGCGGTCCCAGCGGTTTGGGACGGGTGAAGGCCGCGTTGAATTTTTAGTCCTTTACCAGAAAGTACACCAGGCCGGTGATCGCCGCGGTAAGGAACACCCACGCAAACTGATACCAGTAGAAGAACGGGAAGCCGAAGAGAGCGGGGCTCTGCCGCGCGTAGACAGCGGGAAAAAGCAAGCCGAGGGCAGGAAGAAAGAGCAGCCAGTTCCAGCGTGCGTTGCGCTTCTTGTTAGCGGAGTCGGCCATGCGAAGCATTATAGAGCGGTCCCAGGGGGACCCTTATAACGCTTATGTCGCTTTTAGCGCTCTTTTATTTGAGAAAACGGCCAACCAGTAGACTGAAAGCATGAAGCGGCGGCTCATTGAGCACTATGAAGTGACTCGCAAGCTGGGCGCCGGCGGCAGTGGCGTGGTGTATCTGGCCAACGACACGCTGCTCATGCGGCCGGTAGTGCTGAAGATATTGAAGCGAGGCTCGTTGACCATCGAGCAGATGCGCAGCACCGTGCTGCGCGAAGCACGGCTGGCCTCGGCCATCGAGCACCCAAACGTCTGCGCGATCTATGAAGTAGGCGAGTCAGAAGACGAAGCCTACATCGTTATGCAGTACGTGCCCGGCGAGTCGTTGGACAAGATCATCTCTAACGGCGCCGCCAGCGTGCAGCTGGGCCTGTCGGTAGGTATTCAGATTGCGGACGGTCTGAGTGCCGCTCACCGCCTGGGGATCTTCCATCGCGATCTGAAGCCTGCGAACGTGATGCTGACCGATGGCGGAGTGGTCAAGATTCTGGACTTCGGCCTGGCTCGGCGACTTTCGGCAGCCGAGGCCGAATTCGATCCCTCCAAACCGCGCCAGGATGCCTCGAAAAAGGAGGTGCGCACCACCTACACCGCGCGCGGCGGCACCATCGCCTACATGGCGCCGGAGCAATTCGTAACCGGCCAAACCAGCGTCCAGAGCGATATCTTCGCCGTTGGCGTGACCCTCTATGAACTGTTGAGCGGCCGTCATCCATTCGTCCGGCCCGATGCGGAAGAGCTTCAGATCGTGCGTGCCATTCAATTTGCCGATCCGCCGCCTCTGACCGAGGTGCCTGCCGAGCTGGCCAGCGTGATCGCTACCTGTTTGAACAAGACACCCAGCGGGCGCTACTCCTCGGCCGCCGATCTTCGCGAAGCCTTGAAGACCATCATGAAGACGATGCAATTCGAGACCGGCATTCTGCCCGGCGAAACGGCAACCAATCTGCACGTGCCCGCGGCTGAGCGCGAAAAACGGGCGACGGGATTTCTCTCCATGCTGGCAGAGCGCTTTCGCGAATCTGCCGATTCGCCGCAGAAGCAAAATACGATTCTCGTGCTGCCCTTTCAGAACTTCGGACAGACGGGCGAATCCCCTCTGTACGGCTACGCGTTGGCGGATGCTATTGCCGCGCGGTTGGCGCGCATGTCTTCGCTGGTAGTGCGGCCTTCGAGTTCGCTGATGCAGTTGCCCGTGCCCATGCAGCAGATGGACCCGTTGTCGGTGGGCAAGAAGCTCCTGGTGCAGTTCGTGTTGGCGGGCAATTTCATGCGTTCGGAGCAAGGCTTCGACCTCAACTGGCAACTGCTCGATGTACCCGGGCAGTCCGTGCGCTCCGGCGGCACCATCAGCGTGCCTTCTTTCGACCTCATCGCCGTGCAGACGGAGATTTGCAACGAAGTCTTTGGCACCCTGCAAGGCCTGGGAAAACTGCAACAGAACGGCGAGTCGGCTCAAAGTGCACCCCTGGCGGAGGCATTGTCGGAGCAATATCTGCAAGCCCGGGCCCTGCTCTCGTCGTTCATGTCCCGCTCCGGAGCTCGCGGCGACCTGGACAAGGCGCGGGAGATCTTTGAGAGCGTGGTGGCACGCGACCCCAAATTTGCTCCGGCTTGGAGCGGCCTGGGCATCACGCAACTGCAATATGTGCGCCACGGATTGGGCGGCCAACTCCATCTGCTGGCAGCGCGGCGCAGCTTTGACCGGGCCCTCGAAATTGATCCCGGATCGGTGGAGGCGAACCTCTATCGCGTCTACATGCTACTCTCGCGAGGAGAGAAGGAGAGTGCCCGCCACGGCATCGAGCACCTGCTGCTGACCGCGGACAATAACTGGGACGTGCACCTGGTGGCCGGCCAGACCCTACGCCTGGATGGAATGTATGAAGAAGCGCTGCAGCAATTCAATCGGTCTTTGCAGCTCAATCCCTCCAACGCGCCGATCATTTATAACCACCGCGCGCGCGTCTACCAATATCAGAACCAGCTCGAGCTGGCGGAGGAAGAGCTGCAGAAGGGGCTGACCCTGGAGCCCAAGCATCCTCTGCTCCGTACCTCCCTTGCGTACCAGAGAATGCGCCAGGGAGACATGCAGCAGGCCATCGGGATTTTGGAAGCAGTAATCCGCGATGATGAGAGCATGCGCATTGCCTTTCCCACGCTGGCTTTGTGCTATGTGCAGGTAGGCGAGCGCGAGCGTGCTACTGCGTTGATCGAAGAAGATTCGCTTTCCGCCGCGGAGGTCGACAGCGAGATGGCCTATCGCCTGGCGACCTACTTCGCAGTAGAGGGGGATGAGAGTGAAGCGCTGCACTGGCTACGCCGCGCCATCTACCTGGGCAACGAGAACTACCCCTGGTTCTCAAAGAATCCAGCCTGGAACAAGCTGCACGGCCACACCGACTTCGAACGTATCCTGGAAGATTTAAAGAAGAGCCACAGAGTCAACCAGAAGACCTGGAGGCGCCTGCTGGAGCGAGTCCCAGCAGAGAAACTTGCTTAATTACTTCAACGCTGTTCGGAGGCTACGGGCCTCAGAGTCTTGCGTGAGAACTACCCTCTCTAAATTGAGTCCGTAGGGACGGCTGAAAATGCCCCAGGATGCAATCCTGGGGCATTTTCAAGTCTGAACACGAATTGCTGGAAACCTACCTGCGGTTCAGAAAGTCTGAGGCAGCAACTCTGTCTTCTGGTCCTGAACCGGGTTTAGAAGCATGGGATCCGTAAGGCTGAAGATCAGCACGGAAGAAGCCGGAAGATCGGCCGACCTCTGCACCAGCAGCCAATGCGTGGTGGCCGCGCCGGCTCCAATAGCCGAGCCCACGATCGCCCCCACACCGCCGCCAATCGCAGCGCCCACGATAGCTCCGCCGCCGGCGCCCGCGCCCAGTACAGCGAGGTTTCGCTTCACTTCCGAGCTGGGAACAATGTTCCCTTCGCCCTTGACGTTGGTATCAGAGCCCTGCGTATCGATGACTTGAGCATGCACATGGTAGCGGGTGCCATCGGGCAGAACGAATTCATCCGCACGCAGGTGAAGTGTAGATCCGCCGTGGAGACGGTTGGCGGCGGTGGCGTACACGATTCGGCCGTGCAACTCCGAGCCCGCAGGCACAATCACCTTGCCATTGCGCATGATGT
Source organism: uncultured Acidobacteriaceae bacterium (assembly GCA_963721125.1). Lineage (GTDB taxonomy): Bacteria > Acidobacteriota > Terriglobia > Terriglobales > Acidobacteriaceae > PALSA-350. The sequence goes on from CAVRHZ010000005.1 coordinate 269,226, forward strand.
CCTGGGTGACCTTGCCACTGAAAGGCGTATTCGGGGCGGTGCCGTAGGCCTCGATATCCTGCAGCATGCTAACCCGGAAAACTGTTCCCTCAGGTAACGCATTCGCCGGTCCGGGAACATAAGTGACGATGCCGTCGTCGGTATTGTCCTTCGAAGAATCGAAGCCCCGCGCATCAAGACCTTTCGAGCTGGGAGCCGCCGGCGGCAGCGGTGTTTCGACAATGCCCGCATCCGGATTGCTGGGGGCAACCTGCGCTGGTGCTGGTGCCGCTGGCTCTGGTGCCGCGGCAGGTGCAGGCCGACTTACGACCGCAGGCGCTGCAGGCGCCTGCTCAGAAGTGGTGATTGCGTCATTCGCAGGCGGCGTGGAGACGCCCTGATAGGGACTTGGTTTGGCCGCCTGCCCGGCATCCGCCGGAGCAGATTGCGCAGAGAGAAACGTTGTGCTCAAAACCAATGTAGCCGCTGCGGTCAGGGAAAAACGCGTCTTTGTCATGCTGCACCTAAGCTGTTTCTACAGTAGTAACACTGCACTTACAGATTAGTTCAAGCTTGCGTCAACTATTCTAACAACAAAACGAAAGAACCACGGGGGTAACATGCAGCACGCGAAATACCAGTCGTGACGGCCTTTGTTAGAATTTGATCTGCGCCGGATTTCCTATACGCAGGCGTATGAGACGGGCACGTGTGCGGCTTTCCTTAATGAAAGCCGCATGAACTTCATCAAAGCCAATAGGCTTAACAGGAAATCCGGGGTCTGGCGCGGAGATGGGGAGTTTCATCAGCACAATCGGCGGAGTAGATGGAAAAGCAATTGCCGTCGATCGCCGCGCCCGTCTCAAGGACCGCCTACGACATCGCATTTCAAGGAGTGATATGACCGAGATTGTTGCCATTCACGCACGCGAGATTCTGGATTCCCGCGGGAATCCTACGGTAGAAGCCGATGTGCTTCTCGCGGGCGGAGCCATGGGCAGGGCAGCTGTACCCAGCGGAGCCTCCACCGGTGAACACGAGGCCGTGGAGCTGCGCGACGGCGACAAGGCGCACTACCTTGGCAAAGGTGTGTTGCACGCGGTCGAAAATGTGGAGAGTGTTCTGGCCCCCGAGCTTACGGGCATGGATGCGGCCAACCAGCGCCTGATCGACGCCACCATGATCGCGCTGGACGGCACCGAAAATAAGGGCAAGCTGGGCGCCAACGCCATCCTGGCAGTTTCCATGGCCTGCGCGCGGGCCGCAGCCAACGCCCTGCAGATCCCGCTCTACCGTTACCTCGGCGGCGTAAATGCGTCCGTCCTGCCGGTGCCCATGATGAACATCATCAACGGCGGAGCTCACGCGGATAACAACGTGGACTTTCAGGAGTTCATGGTGATGCCGGTGGGAGCGGAGCGTTTCGGCGACGCGCTGCGCTGGGGGGTGGAGGTCTTCCACACCTTGAAGGGCGTTCTGAAGAAGCGGGGATACAGCACCTCTGTGGGCGATGAAGGCGGCTTCGCACCCTCGTTGAAATCCAACGTGGAAGCCATCGAAGTGATCCTGGAGGCGATTGAGCTGGCAGGATACAAGGCCGGCGAAGAGATCGCCATCGCACTCGACCCCGCATCCAGCGAGTTCTACGACAAGGAAAAGAAGCTTTACGTCTTCAAGAAGAGCGACCGCAGCGAGAAGACCAGCGAAGAGATGACCCGGTTCTATGAAAGCTGGGTGCGGCAGTATCCCATCATTTCGCTCGAAGACGGGCTGGCCGAGGACGATTGGGACGGCTGGAAATTCCTGACCAAGGAACTGGGCGATAAGATCCAGCTGGTGGGCGACGATCTGTTCGTGACCAACACTGAGTTCCTGCAGAAAGGCATTGAGCAGGGCGTGGCCAACTCAATCCTGATCAAGGTGAACCAGATTGGCACCATCAGCGAGACCTTTGAGGCGATTGCGTTGGCCCGCCGCTATGGATACACCTCCGTCATCTCCCACCGCAGTGGTGAGACCGAAGACAGCTTCATCGCCGACCTCGCGGTAGCCACGGGTGTAGGCCAGATCAAGACCGGCTCCGCCTCCCGCACCGACCGCATCGCCAAGTACAACCAGCTGCTGCGCATCGAGGAGGAGCTGGGGCAGGGAGCAGAGTTCCTCGGCCGTGCCGCCGTGAACGCCGGGGAGTAGACGTGTCTCTGAAAAAGCCGGTAGTACTGACAATTCTGGATGGTTGGGGTTACCGCGCGGAGCAATTCGCCAACGCGGTAGCGCTGGCCCGTAAGCCCACGTACGACAAGCTGCTGGCAGAGTATCCCAACAGTCTGCTCTATGCTTCGGATCATTTCGTCGGCTTGCCCGATGGCCAGATGGGCAATAGCGAAGTGGGCCACCTGAACATCGGCTCCGGCCGCGTGGTCCACATGGACATCACCCGTATCGACGATCTGATTCGTACGGGCGAATTCTTCCGTCATCCGGTGATCGTGCAGGCGCTGAAGCATGCCGCCGAGAAGGGGCGAGCCCTGCACCTGATGGGGTTGCTCTCCGATGGCGGAGTCCATTCTCAGCAGGCCCACCTCTACGCCCTGTTGCAAGCGGCGAAGCAGCATGGTGTGGAGCGTGTCTTTGTGCATGCTTTCCTCGATGGCCGCGACACTCTGCCCACCAGCGGAGTGGGCTACCTGGAAAAGCTACAGGGAAAGATCAGCGAAATCGGCGTAGGCAAGATCGCCAGCGTGGGCGGCCGCTACTTCGCCATGGATCGGGACCGCCGTTGGGAGCGGTCGAAGAAAGCCTTTGACGCCATCGTCGGCATCCCCGAAGGCGGTGCATATGCCGATCCAATCGCGCGGGTGAAGGAGTGCTATCACAACGGCGTTACCGACGAGTTCGTGGAGCCGTTCGTGGTGATCGACGAACACGGAAGGCCGGTAGGCCCGCTGCGCGATGAAGATGCAGTCATCTGCTTCAACTATCGCGCTGACCGGGTGAGGCAGATCACGCGCGTGGTGGCCCGCAATAGCGGCCTGACCAAAGATGATGGCAAAACCTTGCCCGGCGCCGAAGATCTCGACTTGGCGATTCCGCGATCCGAGGTGCCGAAGCGGCTGCACTACGTGTGCATGACGCAGTATGACAAGCAATTCACGCTGCCCATGGTGATCCTACCCGAGTCGATGGAGAATCTGCTGGCGGATTTGCTGGGTCAGGCTAATCTGCGCAATCTTCGTATCGCCGAGACGGAGAAGTACGCCCACGTGACCTACTTCTTCAATGGCGGCATCGAGAAGCCCTTTCCCGGCGAGGACCGCGTGCTGATTCCTTCGCAAAAAGTCGCGACCTACGATCTGGCGCCGGAGATGAGCGCCTCGGGAATTGCGGACGCGGTGATCAAGGCAATCGGTGATCCGGCCTTCGACCTGGTGGTGGTGAACTTCGCCAACGCCGACATGGTCGGGCACTCGGGCAAGATCGAGCCAACCGTGAAAGGTGTGGAGACGATTGACGCCTGCCTGGGGCGCATCTATCAGACGCTCAGGCACAGGGGCGGATCGATGCTGATCACTGCCGACCACGGCAACGCCGAGTTGATGATCGACCCCGTGACCGGTGGACCGCACACCGCGCACACCACCAACCCGGTGCCGGTGATCCTGGTCAGCGACGATGCGGGCAAGTACCGCCTGCGCCAGGGAGGTTCGTTGCGCGACATCTCTCCCACCCTGCTGGGCATGCTCAACCTGGATAAGCCGGGCACGATGACCGGCGGCGACCTGCGCTTGGAGATTTGAAACCAAGGCTTCGGGATCTTTCTCCGCAACAGACTGACGGGTGCCCCACATCTCGCTCGTTTTTCGCGAGATGTGGGATACCACGAACCTTGATATCTGTTGCTGATTGAGCGGAAGAACCACAGGTTTAGAGCTGTGGTGCCCCACATCTCGCGAAAAACGAACGAGATGTGGGGCACCCGTCAGTCTGTTGCTGAGAAGGATCCCAACTACTGAGCTACTTGCTGGACGTCGCGACTGGCTTGACGTCGCCGGCCAGTTTCGCAAGATCGTCGACGCTGGATGAATCCAGTTGATACAGAGTGGCTTCGCCGTCGCGCTTGGCCACTGCGTCTTTGCCCGCCTTCGAGATCAAAACCTTCTCCACCCGTTTCCCATCGTTGGAAGTGACCGTAGCCTCCATCTCCGGATGGCTAAAGCCGGAGGTGACAAATTTCACCGCGGTAAGGTCGCGCAGCTTCGAAACCAGCGATCCAGCGCTGCTCGCATCGACCTTCTTTCCTTCTGACGACCAGTCCTGGCCGCTACGCGTGAAGACCCAGCTCTGTGAGCCGCTTTGCAGCTCAATCTTCGTCGGCTCATCGAAGCCGAAATCAAACAGCTTCTTGTTGCGGAAGTCGTCCTGATTCTTATCGAGCGCTGTTCCCAAACTGGAGTCAACTTTGACAACGCCCTCGATGCCGCTCGCCTTGGCGTAATAATTGTTCCCGTTCTTGCGCACCTCAATGGTCTGTGTGCCCGTATCAGCGGTCACTTTTGCGGTTGCAATGGGAGTCCCCTTGGCAAATTCCGCGGCCGCGTCGCTGGTCCCTGCAGTGAGGTCGATCCGGGCGCTGGTGAGACCAGTAATAAGCTGGCTCACCGCGGTGTTGTCCTCACGCAAATTCGGCGGCTTCAGTATCTGCCAGACATCCTTGGTGCGGCCGAAGTCTATTTCCTGACCCTTTCTCGCCAGCGCAACATGGCTGACCTTGTCGGCGTCGACGGTCAGCAGGCTCTTGTCGCGCAGGTCATTCAGGCTCTTGGCCAAACTGGTCTTGTTGTAACTGGAGATGGTGAAAACTCTGGGATCCCCGGCGAGCGCCGCATAGACGTCGCCTCCGGTCGGGGTGTCGTCACCCAGCAGCAGCCGCCGGGTCCCTTGAACCTTGCCGCTAATATCCAATTCAACTGCGGGCGGATCTAATCCGTATTGTTTGAGGTCCGATGGCTTGTCCTCGACCACTCGATCTGCGCTTAACCCCGATAGGGTAGACAGCATGCCTGCAACCGTTTCCTGATCGGCGCGGTACGGCTTCGGCTGGGTAATCTGCCACTTGCCGGCATCTGCCTGCAATGTGACCGGATCGGCTTGCTTCTGCTTGATGATGAGCTGGTTCACATCCGCCGTATTGACTTTGAGGATCACCGGCGTGGCACTGGCCGATGCGGCCGCGTTGTCTGCAGGTGGCTTGCGATGCTGCGACCAGTAAAGAACACCGCCGAGTCCGGCGAGAATCACGACTGCAACGATCAAACCGCGGAAATTCATAAGGCAAACGAGTCTCTTACCGTCTCTTCCACCACACCATGGTTCCGGCGATCACCACGATCAGAGGCAGCACAAATTGGCTCACCGTCCGCACCAGGATCAATTGCGCCCGGGTCATCGTGATGCGCCGGTCTTCCGGTGGTTTGGGCCGAATCGAGATCAGGTCTTCGTCGGAAGAAAGCCAGTTAATGGCATTCAAGGCCAAATCGCCATTGCCGTTGAAGCCAAGGAACCGGTTGGCCGCCCACGAGGAGCTGCCGATCACCACGAAGCGGCCCTCCGAGTTGGGCTTGCCGGTGTTGTAGGTTCCCGCTGCCGCAATGGTGAACGGCCCCTTGCGGTTTTTCGGATCAGCGACGCTAACCTCAGCGGAACTCAGATTGCTCGTAGCCAAGCTGCTCCCCGACGAATCGAACAACTTCTGCACACTGGTCTTGCCCGTATCCTTGATCTCCAGGGAGCGGGAGAGGGGAATGCCCACTGCGCTTCCCCGCATGTCAGAGACAATCGGCTGGGAAGCGTAGCTGGTCACCAGCACCACCTGTGGCCCAAGCCCTGCAAGCTGTCCCACAGGGTTCAGGTCGAGAATCATATCTTTGTCCAGGGTCACGCCCCAGCTCTGCAGCATGCTGGTGAGACCATCATTCGCGGCGATGGCAGAGTTCCCGAACTGAATCGGCGGATCGAGCATGAAGAACGCCCGGCCGCCGCCTTCGACGTAGTTCTTGATCGCGTCTATTTCAGGCTGCTGGTAATCGTGCGTAGGGCCGGCAATGACCACCGTCGTGCAGTCGGCCGGCACCTGCGCCGTCTGCAGCAAATCGATGGACTTCGACTGGTACTCATCCCGCGCCACCAGGTCCTTGAAGTGGGAAAGGCCATCGCGCTCGGTGTTGTCGATCTGATGCTCTCCACTGCCGGTAACGAAGCAGACCGTGCGAGTCGTGCCCTTGAGATCGCGGATGAAGGCGCCCGTGATGCCTTCTTCCGTCATGTCTTTGGCAATCTCTTTCTTGGCGCCCACCTGCACCACCGCGGTGCCGAAGTTGCGAATGCCCGCGGCGCGCGCTAGCTCCGGACTCTTATCCGGGTCGACATACGCGACGTGTATCTTGCTGGAGAGGTTCGCATACTCGTCCAGCAGGTCTTTCCCTTCCTGAAAGTGCGTGCTTTGGTTGTAGTACGTGATGGTTGCATTCTGCTTCAGCCCCTTCACGATCTTTTGTGTCTGTTCAGAGAGGCTGTACCGCTTATTCGATGTGGTGTCGAAGGACTTGTTATAGCGGTTCGCCAGAAAGTTCACCACCACCAGGATGGCCAGCACCACTAGCAGATAGACGCCCGCGTATGCGCCGTACTTGGTCTGTCTTGCTTTAAGCCACTGACTCGCCATCTACGACCTCCACCGCAGCGATTCCATCGAGCGCGCGGTGAGAAAGAGCCCGAGGAAGATCCCGCTGAGATAAAAGATGACGTCTTTCGAGTCGATCACTCCCCTGGCGAAGGAGTCGAAGTGAGTAATGACGGAGAGATAAGCGAGCACCCGCGCCCAGGTGGACGAATCGTAGCCGCTGGACCACTCCAGCACCCACAGCAGGAGGCAAACGCCGAAGGTGGCGGCGCCGGCAATAATCTGGTTCTTGGTCAGCGTCGAAATAAAGGTCCCCAGCGCAAGCAGCGTGCCGCCCTGCAGCAGCAGACCCAGGTAGCCCACTGCCAGCGGCTTCCAATCCGGGTTACCGTAGCGGAAGAGAAAGGCAAAGTTCAACGCGGTAAACAGCAGCAGGCAGGCGTAGAGGATCAACGCCGCCAGCCACTTGCCCAGGATGACTTCCACATCGCGGATCGGTGAGGTGGTCAGCAGTTCAATCGTCCCCGTGCGTTTCTCCTCGGCAAAGAGGCGCATGGTGATCATGGGGATGAAGAAGAGACCGACCACGCTGACATTGGAGAGCAGCGGCCGGATGATCTGCTCGTTCACGTTCATGGGAAATGCCTGGCCGCGCAGTTGCATCTCCATGCCCTCGATCACGAAATAACCGAGCGCATTCCAGAAGAAGAAACCGAAGATCAGGCCGAACATAGTCAACAGCAGATAGGCGACGGGAGATACGAAATAACTGCGCAGTTCTTTGCTGCAAATGGTCCAGGTATTTCTCATGGTTGCGGCTCGTTCGGAGTAGTTGTCTCAGCCTTGGCCGGCGCCTCGCTGCCGGTGAGCTGGAGGAAGATCTCTTCCAGGCTTCTTGCAGCCGGACGCAGTTCATAGAGATCCCAGCCTGAACCGACCACCGCACGTGCCAGGTCTCCGCGCACCAACTGTCCCTTTTGGCTCTCCACTTCAAAGACCAGGCCCTGCTCTTTGTGCTCGGTACACGCGACGCGGCTGACTCCGGGCACCGCCTCGAGCTTCTGTTGCACCAGCACGGATTCCGGCTGTCCATCGCGGGCGGTCACCTCGAGCAGAAGCGTTTCGGCGCCGCGCGTCCGGGCCTGCAGGTTGCGCACCGAATCGGTCGCCACCAGCTTGCCCTTATTAATGATGATGACCTGCTCGCAGGTCTGTTCGACCTCAGGAAGAATATGAGTACTGAGGATGATGGTGTGATCCCCCGCCAGGCTCTTGATCAGGTCGCGGGTTTCATTAATCTGCTTGGGATCGAGCCCCGCGGTCGGCTCGTCCAGGATCAACACGTCAGGGTTATGGATGATCGCCTGCGCCAGCCCGACTCGTTGGCGATAGCCTTTAGAGAGTTTGCCCAGAAGCTTATTCTTGACATCCACCACAAAGCAGCGTTCGCAGACATAATCGACGCGCTTTTGCAGCTCCGTGCCGGAGAGGCCCTTTAGCTTGCCCACGAAGCGCAGGTATTCGGCCGTCTCCATCTCAGGATAGAGCGGAGGAGTTTCGGGCAGATATCCGATGCGTTTCTTGACCTCGAAGGGCTGCTCCAGAACATCGAAGCCTGCAACCGAAGCCGTACCTGCGGATGGGGGGAGAAAGCAGGTGAGAATGCGCATCGTCGTTGTCTTTCCCGCCCCATTGGGCCCGAGAAATCCAACAATCTGGCCCTTGGCGACGGAGAACGAGATGTGATCGACGGCGACCGCGCGCGCGTACCTTTTTGTAACGTCTTTAACTATGATCATCGCTGATAAGGGGACGTTTTTCGATAGTGGTGATCAATGTGGTCTCGACAACTCCACCACAGCGCTGCAGAAACCCAAACAACATCCTAAAAAGGAGACTTTGTCGATGTCAATTTCGTAGCACCGTCCAGTCTTCTTTAACGGGAGTAGTAACCTACTGAGTGCAGCAGAATTCGAATCAACTTTCCTCTTGTCGCATCCTTTATGGCGAGTTGTCTGCCGCCCATTGGGCCTGTGTTCAAACCGAAAACGTGATATCAACCGCACCCGCACAGGCTACACCAAACCTATAAGGACTGAATGAGCGCCGCCGCTGCCACCACACTGACCCAGGCAGACCACGATTGGAAGCCCAAAACAAACCCCTGGCTGATTGCCTTTGTGGTTTCGTTGGCGGCATTCATGGAAGTGCTGGATACCAGCATTGCCAACGTTGCCCTGCCTCACATCGCGGGAAACCTGGGCGCCAGCCAGGATCAGAGCACCTGGGTGCTCACTTCTTACCTGGTCTCGAATGCCATTATTCTGCCCATCAGCGGCTGGCTGGTGAGCGTTTTTGGGCGCAAGCGGTTTTTCATGACCTGTATCGTCATCTTCACCATCAGTTCTCTGGCCTGCGGCATTGCGCCAAGCCTGGGGATTTTGTTGGTCGCCCGCGTAGTGCAGGGGGCGGGCGGTGGCGGACTGCAGCCGATGGCCCAGGCAATTCTGGCCGACACCTTTCCGCCCCGTCTGCGTGGACTGGCCTTTTCTCTCTATGGGGTGACGGCAATCTTCGCCCCTTCGATTGGTCCGACACTCGGGGGATGGATCACCGACAACTACACCTGGCGCTGGATCTTTCTGATGAATCTTCCCGTGGGTATCCTGGCGCTTATCCTGGTCTACCAGCTGGTCGAAGATCCGCCCTACATGGAACGAGCGCGGGCTCTGGGCAGGCGGGCTCGGCTTGACTATGTTGGCTTCTCGCTGCTGGCCCTGGGCGTCGGCGCTTTGCAGATCCTGCTCGACAAGGGTCAGGAGGACGACTGGTTCGGTTCCCACTTTATTGTCACCTTGATTGTGATTGCCAGTGTCTGCCTCTCCGCTCTGGTTATATGGGAGCTCTATCAAAAGAACCCTATCGTGGATGTCAGGCTGTTTGGGCATTTCAATTTCGCCACCTCCAGCATGATGATGTTTGTAGTGGGCGGCATGTCGTTTGCGACGACGGTGCTGGTTCCACAGTTCTTGCAAGCCAACATGGGGTACACCGCCGAATCGGCGGGTATGGTGCTCTCTGCCGCGGGTTTTGTTTTGTTGGGCGCATTGCCATTCATCGGCATGCTGGCGGGCCGCTTTCAGGGCCGTTATCTCATCGCCGCGGGATGGCTGCTGCTGACCGGCAGCATGTTCCTGTCAACGAGACGCATCGACTTGCTGATTAGTTTCAGCTCGGCTACCTGGCTGCGCATTGCCCAATACGCGCCTTTGGGCCTGGTCTTTATCCCTACCACCGCTGCTGCTTATTACGGCATGCCCAAGGAAAAGAACAACGCCATTGCCGGTTTGGTGAACTTCATGCGCAACATTGGCGCCAGTGTGGGAACTTCCGTGGTCACCACCGTGCTCGCGCGCCGCGACCAGTTCCACCAGGAGAGGATCGGCAGCAATCTTACCGCGGGCAATCCAGCCTTCCGCAGCATGGTAAATGGGCTGGCGGAACAGTTGCGGGAGAGCGGCTTTAGCGCGCATGATGCGCTCAATCATGCTTACGGGCAAGTTTATCGAACACTTCAAATACAGGCTTCCACTCTTTCCTACATCGACACCTTCTGGCTCTTGACGATAGCCGCCGGCTCCATGTTCTGTCTGACATTCTTCTTGCAGAAGAACGATCCGCGCGGCGGCGAGAAGGTTATCGCCCACTAAGCGCAGGATGCGGTTGAGTTGCGAGGATTGCCGATGTTAGGCTCCGGAGATGGAACCAGTCGTCGGAGCTACTCTGGATGCACATGGCATGTTGGCGGTCGCCCTGGAACAGGCGCGTATTGGGTTTGCCGAGGGTGGAGTCCCTGTGGGTGGGGCCATCTTCCACACCAATGGCACGCTACTTGGGGTAGGGCACAACCGCCTGGTGCAGGAAGGCAATGGATCGCTGCACGGCGAGACCGATGCCTTTCGGGCTGCAGGACGCCGTCCCACCTGGCACGACACCATCCTGGTCACCACGCTGGCTCCGTGCTGGTACTGCAGCGGCTTGATCTATCAGTTTCGCTTCCGCCAGGTGATCGTGGGCGATAGCGTCAATGCCCAGGGCGGCATGCACTGGCTGCGCCAGCAGGGCATCGATATCGTCGACTTGCACTCGCAGGAATGTATCGACCTGATCGCCGAGTTTCAGCGCATCCGTCCGGATCTATGGAAAGAGTGCATCGGAGAAGCCTGAGCGGGCTATTGGCCGCACTCCGCCAGCGGTGCAAGATTGCGGCCGTAGTGACGCAGCGCGTCCTGGAGCGTGGACGCAGTATGCGCCCAGGTCTCATCAGCGGCGTCCACGTGTCCGTGTAGACCGGTGAAGAGGAGCGTTTTGCCGCTGCCGCAAACCTCCAGCCGCTCAGAGGGGTGGCCGGCCTCCATCTTTTCCAGCAAATCAGGATCGCCATAGATCGGCTCGCCCCCCACCATCACCAACGTCACCTGGGACGCGGTTGCATGAGTCAGCGTCCAGTAGGCGTCGTGCTTTGCAGAGCCGGTCTCCGGGCGAAGCACCAGCACGTCGGCATCGTGGCCGGGCTCGAGCGCACCCAGGCGGCCGCTTGCCCCGATCAGCTCCGCAGGAACCGTGGTCGCCATGGCAACCAGTTCGCGATCGCTAAAGAGAGGGGGAGTCTGAGTGTTATTCCAGGCCGCGGCATAGTTCAATTCGGCGAGCAAGCCGTCACTGCCGGTGGGACTCCAATCCGGCGCCAGCGCGATCTTGACGTGAGCGGCCTTGGCAGCGGCCACATCGGCGGTACTGCCGTAAAGCTCCAGATTGCTCCGTGGCGACCAAATCAGGCTGACTCCATGAGCCGCCATCTCCACGAAATTTTCCGGTTGCAGTGCGCCGCCATGGATCAGCGCAACTCCGGGAACCAGCAAGCCGCGGCCCTTTAGCATGGCGAACTCGCGCGCCGCGGATGCGTCCTGGTGACCGCCTTCGCTGAGATGAATCAAGAAGGCATGCAGCTGATGGTTGGCCAGCCCCTGGCGAATGGGGGCCAGGTCGCTTTCGGACATCTGCAGGGGAAATACGTTGTACGCGACATGCCACTCGTCTTCGCTGTCGAGATTATGCGCAAGACCGGTGGTGCAGGCCTCGGCCAGGCTGCCGACAGCGGAGGTCTCGCCTTCGGTGAGCGCTTTGACTTCGGCGTACCGCTCCATCTCGCATTCCAGGCCGTCTGCCACCATCGAAGCATGCGGGGACTCGATCAAAGTCTGGTAAATCGGCTTTTGCTGCCAGTCGTAGCGGTTGCCGAACTCGCCCGAAGGATGCCAGCGCGGAAAAACATTGTAGGTGAGGTGGTTGTGCAGGTCGATGAGCCCGGGCGCGATGACCCCATGGGTATCGATCACAGTTGCATTCGCCGGAAGCTTCACTCTAGCCCCGGCGGCTACAATTTTGTTTTGCTGAATCAGGACAGTTCCGTCCTCGACGATGCCGGCGGGGGTGACCAGGGTGCCGCGCAAAGCGTAGCTAGGCTCCGGCGATTGAGCCCACAAGGAGTGCAAGCCAAACAGGCACACGGATAACCCCAGCGCCCTACAGGTTCGGAAGGTGTTTGCCATGTGTTTCATGGTAAGGTCTGCTCCTGTTTCATGCCGAAATCAGTTCTTTTGCGAGCAGCACCCTGCCCAGCGGGATCAGCATACGTTCGGGGTTGGCGGCGAGCCGCATCGTTGTGCCGGCTTCCAGGTCTTCGATGAATTGAGTCGCTCGCGAGTCACTCCGGCCGCCGTTGAGACTGGCTGCAAGGGTGGGGAAGACCGAAGCGCGCGAGAAGGCCGCCCAACGGGCCGCGAACCTCTGGGCATCTCCATCCCGTTCGAAATCCGACCAGAAATGGTCCTCTCCCAAAAAGATATCCAACTCCTCCAGACGGAGACTCCCAAAGCGGCCTTCCGCTCCGAAAGGAGCGAGAAACTCTGCCCGGCTGCGGCCAACGGTGGGGATGACCATCCGCCGCATTTCTTCGCCACGGATGAAACCGCTATCGACCATGTGGACCAGCGCGGAGTACATGGCGTTGAGCAGCGGCCGGTAACCAAACTCACCATCCTGATCGACCGCCATCGTCATGACCGCGAGCTTGGCTCCCGGGCACAGCTCACGTTCCCTGTGGCTAAGGAATCGCTGCCAATCCTCTGCCGCTTGCCTGGAAAACGCAGCCCGTGTGGGCGCATCCTGGCTGAAGGCTACCTGCACCTGGTCGGGAATGGGCCCTGGGGCGCGGCTCAACCATTGCACGGCCCAGGAACTCCATGCCAGCGTCACGCTGCCGGCGGGAAGCACTTGTTCATAGAACGATCGTCCGACGGCCGATGCGAAGACCGCATGATCCCTACGCAGGTAGCTGTTCGGGTCGGTGTTCAAGGTTTTGAATAGTACAGAAAAGTCGTTTTCGGGCAGATCGGTGTGAACGACAGAGATTGCACGGTCCGGGCCGATTCGTTGCCTGAGAAGGATGATCGCTGCGCCCAGTGGCAGCAGGGAATTGTGACCTTCTGACGAGCCGTAGTCAGCGATGACAATGGGCTGCGATCCAGGCGGAATTGCCACCGTCCTGGCGGCCAGCTCCAGCATGGGAACGGCCGGAGAAAGTCCCGCAGCCTGTACTTGCGAGCTGCGGTTGTATCCGCCCTGCCCTTCCATCGCAGCCGGCGTCACGAAGCCCGGATCTTTGGACATGGTTTTCTCCTGGTGCGCGAGACCAGCATAGTTCATTCGCGTTGGGATGAGCCGGCCGAGGTACGGGCTTACAATCTTAACGCGGGAGCCTTCTTGCCCAAACGCAGCGCAGGTCTATTGATGTATCGGCGGCGTGAGGGCCGCTTGGAAATCTTCCTGGTGCACCCGGGCGGTCCCTTCTGGGCGAAGAAGGATTTGGGCTCCTGGTCCATCTCTAAAGGTGAGTACGTGGAAGGAGAACCTCCGCTCGAAGCCGCGCGGCGTGAATTTCAGGAGGAAACGGGATTTGCTGCAGCGGGAGATTTCCGCGAACTGGGCGCGGTGCAGCAGGCAGGCGGCAAGGTAGTGACGGCCTGGGCCTTCGAAGGGGATTGCGACCCCAGCAAGCTAATCAGCAATCGCTGTGAAATCGAATGGCCGCCGCGATCCGGGCGCAGGATCGAGATTCCGGAAGTGGATCGAGGAGACTGGTATTCCATCGCTGAGGCGAGGGAACGCATCCTCAAAAGTCAAGCGCCTTTTCTGGATCGGCTCTCCAAGATGCTGAACTCTGTGGAGTAGTATGCGGCTTTTTGTTGGGATTCCACTTCCGGCTGGGGTGATCGAGGAGCTCTCGGCGATCTCGATGCGGCTTCGATCGGGCGATGACGGCCTGCGATGGTCGAATCCGGAGTCGTGGCATATCACTTTGCACTTTCTGGGCAATACTCCGGAATACGAGTGCACCGTGGCGCGGCTTCGCGAGCTGCGCACGCCGGTGGTGCCGATACAACTCGAGGGATTGGGATTCTTTGAGCGCGCGGGGATTTTCTTTGCTGGTGTGCGCCTCACGCCCCAACTGGCAACACTTCAGCAGCACGTCACCGCTGCAACCGGTCCATGCGGGTTTGTGCCGGAGACTCGCCCCTACCATCCGCACATCACGCTGGCCCGCAGCAAGAAGAAGGGAGCGCGCGGGCTGCGGGACTTGAAAAACAAGATCCATCGCGAGCCTGCATTTACGCATTTTGTCGCAGAAACGATTGCTCTTTACGAAAGCCTGGTGAGGCCGGGCGGCTCTGATTACGAAATTCGCGAGCAGTTCCGTCTCAACGCTTAAGCACAGGGGTAGAGCTTCTGTGTCTCGTGAGAACCTCTGGGTAGGCGTGGGACGCTGGTTGCTGGACTCTGTCCATCCACCTCCACCCAAGCCAAGGTGGGCCACCGCCCTCAAATTTGTCATCCCGACCGAAGCGGAACCGGATTTCCTACATCAAGACACCACCCAAGCCACGTATGCGGCTTTCCGTAAAGAAAGCCGCACGAACTTCGCCAACGCCACCAACCTCAACAGGAAATTCGGGGTAGCGTAGGGGAGCGACTGTCTGTTTTGTCAAGCGAGTGAGGGTTGGTTTGGTTGTGGAAAAGACGTGGACGGAGTCCACTTGGGAAACGCGGCTGCGTTTCCCACTTTCCCCCAACGCTGCGGCGGCTGGGGGATTTTTAAGAAAGCAAAACAGCAGCAGGTGGCGCCTCGCTCAGCTGTTGCAGCACATCCCGGGCTTTTGCATTGAGTCGCACCAGGAGTTTGTGAGCCAGAGCGATACGAATCACTTTCTTGGCTTTGCCGGCCGCAGCTAAACGCTCGCGAAAGGCGTGGAAGTCAGCATTATGACGGCTGACACCAGCAGCCACGACGAAGAGAATCTCCCGGATCGTGCGTCGTCCTCCACGTATGCTGCGTTTGCCTTTCTGTTGACCGCTATCGCAGGCCAGCGGAGCCAAGCCGGCAAGCTTGGAAATCCTCTTGTTGGACAGCCTGCCGATCTCCGGCATCTCCGCCATCAGCCTGGCCACCGTGCGGTCGGCAACCCCCTTGATGGTGCGAAAACTCTGATCCAGCTTATGCCACACCGCATCAGCGTCGATCAGCCTAGCGATGGCCACTTCCAGATCGCGTATCTGCCTCTGTACAAGGTCCAGAAACTTGCGAAAGAACGTTAGCACCACCTTGTCGGTTACCAACAGGCGTTGGTTGCGCTGCGCGGCGCGCAGTTCGGTGAGCTGGCGCAGCCGGGTCACCATGGCCTTCAACTGCTGCTGCTCAGCCGAAGCTGGGCTTACGGCAACACACTGCTTGGTGTGGGCATACCAGGCGATCACCCCGGCATCGATGCGATCGGTCTTCTCAAAAAGACCCATCCCCTGGGCAAAGTTCCGCACCGCCCGGGGATTCACCACAGCTACCTGGATGCCTGCTGCCCACAGCAGCGCGAAGGGCTTCTTCTCATACCCTCCAGTGGCCTCCATGGCCACTAAATGCACCTGATGGCACTGACAAAACTCCGCCAGTTCTGCAATCCCTGTCGGGTTGTTGGTAAAACGCGCAGTTGCCCCATCACGGCCAATACGGGCATCCAGAGACTTCGACGAAACATCCACTCCACAAATCATCTGCTTGGCTCCACAATAGGGTATGGTTGCTTGGTCACGGTGACCTGCCTTGTACGTTCGACTGGAAGTCAGGCGACTGTTCGGTCGTAAGTGACCCATGGTGGCGGTCCCAAAACGCTCCCCTGCGGTTGTAAACCGGAGGGACCACGGGCGCCGTCTACCAGGCGCGAGATCCGACTGCAATCGGGTCTCGCGCAACGACATTCTCACATCAAATGCCGCCTCTATCTAGATACAAGGGACCTGCAGTTTCTTTTTGTCCATCCAATCTGACGGCTCCTAACAAAAGTCACCGCCCTCCCCTTTGTCAGATACAAGGGGCTCTTTAGTCTGTCGAGTTTTAAACAAAATTGTCATCCCGAGGAGCCGACTTGCCTGCGGCAAGTTAAGGGAGCAATGAACCGGTGGTAGGGTGAGTGCGGTTAAGCTTGAGAGGACTGAGTCTGGAGGAAGTAGGCCGGCGTTCGATTGGAGCGTAGTAGCCCGATCCCGAGGATGGTCCCAGGCTGCGTGGTAGAGAGATTGGTGAGGTTGCCTTTTTAGGTAGCGATCCCGTTTAGGAGATTACTAATATTGGCCGCCTGGCCTTCGGCCCAGTCTGGGAGAGGGGATGAGAAGAGAGAAGAAGGCGGTCCGGGAGTTGAGTTTGGAGTGTATTGAGCCCAACGCGGCTGGGATTGATGTAGGGGCGAGAGAGATTTACGTGGCTGTGTCGCGGGATCGAGACCCTGAGCCGGTACGTTGTTTTTCCACCTTTACGGAGGAACTGCGAGCCATCGCGGCGTGGTTAAAGCAGTGCGGCGTGGCCAGCGTAGCGATGGAATCGACTGGGGTGTACTGGATACCGCTCTACGAGGTGCTGGAAGAGGCCGGGCTGCGGGTGTGTCTAGTCAACTCACGGCACGTCAAACATGTACCGGGACGCAAGTCTGACGTAAGCGACTGTCAGTGGTTGCAGTATCTGCATTCGGTGGGTCTGCTGCGTAGCTCCTTCCGTCCTGAGGCAGCGATCTGCGCTCTGCGTGCGCTGAGCCGCCATCGGTCCAACCTGGTGGAAGCGGCTGCGGTGCACGTGCAGCACATGCAAAAAGCGCTGACGCAGATGAATCTGCAGATACATCATGTGCTCAGCGACATCACGGGTAAGAGCGGTCTGGCGATCGTAGACGCTATTCTGGCAGGCAAACGAGATCCCGAACAGTTGGCCAGGTTGGCCGACGGGCGCATTCGTGCGGAAAGGGAAACAGTCATCAAGTCGCTGGTGGGTAACTACCGTTCCGAGCATTTGTTCACGCTGCGTCAGTCGCTGGAAGCCTACCGGCATTATCAGAAGATGCTGCTGGACTGTGATCGGGAGATCGAGCAGCGCATGGGCCAATTGCCCAACCAACCCAACGGAGGCCAACCGTTGCAGGGCCATAAGCGGGGCAAACGGCGTAAGAACCAGTTCCATTTCGACATGGGCAAGGAACTGTATCGCGTGCTGGGCACCGACTTAACGGTCGTTCCCGGGTTGAGCGCGCTGACGGTGCATACACTGGTGACGGAGATCGGAACCGATTTCGGTCGTTTTCCCAATGTGGCGGCGTTCACCAGTTGGCTGACGCTGTGTCCCGGGAGCAAGAAGAGTGGGGGCAAGGTTCTCTCTTCAAAGACCCGCAAATCCAACAGCCGTCTAGCCGCTGCCCTGCGACTGGCCGCGCAGACGCTCCATAAGAGCCACTCCTACCTGGGCGCATATTATCGCCGCATGCGGGCGCGCCTGGGCGCGCCGCAAGCCATCACCGCTGCGGCCCATAAACTGGCTCGCATCGTATATCACCTGATCACCACCCGCACCGCTTACAACGAGAGCATCTTCGCCATCGAAGAAGAAAAATTAGCTCTTCGCAACCAACATCGCTTGCACAAACAAGCTCTTGCCCTAGGCTTCCAGCTCGTCCCCCTACCTCAACCGGAGATTGTTCATTAGGACCGTAGCGTAGCGTAGTGGAGGGACCTGCTGTTTCTTTCTGTCCATCCAATCTGACAACTCCTGACAAAATTCACCGCCCTCCCCTTTGTCAGATACAAGGGGCTCTTTAGTCTGTCGAGTTTTAAACAAAATTGTCATCCCGACCGGAGCGTAGCGTAGTGGAGGGATCTGCGGTTACTTTCCGTCCATCCAATCTGACGGCTCCTGACAAAAGTCACCGCTCTCCCCTTTATCATCGCGCCTGCACCGGCGTGCCGCGGGAGCGAAGCCGATCTGCAGTTTCACTTTCGGGGACAGCGAATGCGGGCTGGGTGAATCGCCGCCGGGCTCAGTTTCTCCATGAACGTAAACCGCAGATCCCTCCACTACGCTGCGCTTCGGTCGGGATGACAAATTGGAGGGCGGTGGCTCACCTTGGTATGAGTAGAGGGGGATGCGCCGGAGGCCGTCACCTCTGGATGAAGCGCATTTCCTGAAACTGCGCGAACATGCGCAGCAGCATTTCTTCGGTGTCTATCGCTTCATGAAAACCGAATCGCCGGGCTTTCGTCATATCCGACATCACGTCATACTCCAAATTGAAGACTGCTTCGCCAAATTGCCATGAGGCCGCATCCCTGAATGAGTAAGGCAGCAGACCGTATTTCTTGACCATGGCATCCCACAACGGCCCTTTGTCAGACATAAACTGCGTCAGCGGGAAACGTTGCGGAGACGCGTAGGGCATTTTGAAAAACTCCGCCAGTCGCGGCCAGAGATGCTGCCAACGATGAAAGTCTCCATTGGTGATGTTGAATCCTTGCCCGTTGCAGCGTTCAGTCTCCGCAGCCCACACCATGGCTTTGGCCAGCAACTCGGAGTCAGTCATTTCCATCAGTGCCCCGTACGACGCAGTCGAGCCGGGATAGCGAAGAGGCAAGCCCATCTCCTTGCATAGCGAGGCGTAGACCGCAATCACCGTGGCCATGTTCATAGGATTACCCACGGCAAATCCGCAAATACAGGAGGGACGCAGCGCCGTCCAGGACCAGGATTTTCCTGCGCAGCGCGCTACCAGGTAATCCTCCTGGTCATAGTAAAAATTCGGCGGCATGTGCCGTGGGTCGCTCTCCTTCGCTGGGGTTTTGTACGGACCCAGATGCGCGCCGTAGTACTTCGCCCCTTCCAGCAACACCACTTTGCGTAACCCGGGGGACGAACGCTCCACCGCTTCCACCGTGTTTCGCAGCATGGCCAGATTCGGCGCAATTTCTTCGAAGAAGTTTCCCACCATCTGCAGCGCGGCGTAGAAGATGTGCGTGACTTCCCCCAGCTGACCTATGCACGCGTCCACATCCGGCTGGTTTAGTAGATCGATCGTCACATACCGGGCCGGGGTTTCAAATTCGGGGCGGCGTCGAGACAGCCCGACCACTTCCCAATCACCAAGGCCAACCAGATGATTGACCAAAGCGCGTCCACTGACCCCTAACGCTCCTGCGACCAAGGCTTTTTTCATAGGAAATATCCCAACCCTTTTAATCCGCGGCGAAGTCGCCCTTCTCCGTGCTCTTGCGCCGAAAGAGACGCCATGGCCACAGTCCCTTGGAACCCTGGGCGCGGTAGACGATGTTCGCTGGGACCTGCAGATCGATCACCGTCCCGCCCTCGCTGGAGGAGTGAACGCGCAGCTCGCCACGCATTTTGTCTGCGCGCTCCCTCATACCTGGAAGGCCCCAGTGGCCACTGCGATAGCCTGCTTTCAACACGCCCTCATCGATGCCGCGGCCGTCATCGCGCACCCGCACGTGCAAAGCGCCGGGCTGGTATGCGATCTCCACCCCGATATTCTGCGCCCCGGAGTGGCTGAAGGCGTTGGTCAACGCCTCACGCCCAATCAGCAGAATCTCCTCCTGCACAATCTCGTCCAGCGGCCGCGCTCCGCCTTCTACGGAGACTTGAAAATTCGCTGGGTGAATCGCGCGCAGCTGATGGCCCGTCTCGGCCAAAGCTTCCGCCAGGCTGGTGCTGTCGACCCGCCGGCCGCGAAGATTCAGTACTCGTTCACGTCCTTCCTGCATCACCCGGTCCGATTGCTTCAAGGCCTCATCCAGAGCCTCTCGCGCAGGATCGTCGGGGGCCAGGCGATTCGCCGCGGTATGAAAACGCAGCGTCAGCCCGAACAAGCTTTGCAGCAGCGTATCGTGCAGCTCCCTGGCGATGCGCTCCCGCTCCGCTACCCGTTCGGCGAGCCGGCCCTGAAGCTGACGGGCGATACTGCTGATGCGCAGACGGATGGCCCACCACAGCAGGGCGAGACAGGCGAGCAACACTAGCACCGTGAACCACCACGTCTGATAGAAAGCCGGTTCAATCGAAACCGCCAGACTCGCGCCGGCTTCATTCCACACACCATCGTTGTTGCAGGCGATCACATGAAATCGATAATGTCCCGGAGGCAGGCGGGTGTAGAAGGCCTGGCGGCGCGTCCCTGCGTTCTGCCATTCGGAATCGACCCCATCGAGCTTGTAGCGGAAGAGCACCCGGTCGGGAATCGCCAGGCTGAGCGCGGTGTAATTAATCTCCAGCCTTTCGCTATGCGCAGGAAGTGTCAGGTCGCCGGAACCAGGGTAGGTCATTCCATTGGAGATGACCGTGGAGATCAGCACCGGGGGCGGTAAACGGTTGCGGCTCTTGTGCAGCGTCGCCGGATCAAGCCAGGCGATGCCGCGGGTGGTGGCAAACCACATCCGGCCGTCGCGCGACTCCGCAACCGATGGCTCGGGAATTCTTTCTGCCGAAAGCGCGGGAAGCCCATCCAAAGCATCCAGGCGCTCGCCGGAAACAAGGTAGCTGGGGTCGCGCAGCCACCGGGCCAACTCTGCCGCGGAGACATGCGTGATGCCGGAGAATCCGTTCATCCACAGATCCCCAGTCTCTGTTTCCAGCACACCGGAGACCCTGCCGGGCAGCTCGTGGTTTTTCCAGCCCAAAAGGTAAAAATGTCCATTGCGAACCAGTTCAACCCCACCGGACCCGCCGAGCCAAAGGCGGTCATCGCGCACGAACATGGTGGTTTCCGAGACCCCGCGCGTACCGTTAGGAAAGGAGAATCGGTGGTAACTGGTGCCGTCCCACTCCACCACGTAGTTGGAAAAGCCGAACCAGACGTTGCCCGCCTCATCGCCCGTCATGGTGCCCAGAATGCCGGGCTTCTTGCCCAGCACATCGTTCTGGCGGATCCAGGAGCCTTTCGTCAGATGGTAGTCTCCGCCCGTCGCGGTATGGATCCATAGGTCGTTGTTGCGATCGACAGCGAGCGAGATTACCGGGCCCAATTCTCCCTCCGGATAGTGCATAGGAAGGAAGCCGGAACCAGAAGAATGCCAGAGGGTGGAGTCACCGCCGCCGGCAGACCAAATGGTCCCATTCCGATCGCGTCGAAGACAAATAGTTCCCTGCGTTTTAGGAAAGCTGGTGATGCTCCCATCGGCGGCTACGTGGGTCAGTGGCATGCTCAGGTTTCCCGTCCAGATGGAACCTTGATCTCCGGCCAGGATGCTGAAGTCATGCTCTTCTGCAGGCGGAAGCGCCACACTGGAAAGCGCCGTGCGGCGAAGCCGGTCGAGGCCCGAGTTGGTACCCACCCATACGCTGTTTTCGCGATCGATCAGCACCTTCCATACCGCGTCGGAGCTAAGTCCCTGTTTGGTGGTGAAGCTCATACCGGGAGCACTGGCCGTGGCCTCGGGTGTTCGCCACTGGTCGACATGATCGAAGCGCCGCAGGCCTTTATCGCTTACCGCCCAAATGGAACCGTCTCCAGTGAAAGTAAAGTCTCCGAACTGGACATTTTCTTTGCGCTCTTTGCCGTGGACGTTCGTGACTGCGGTGCGGTCAGGATTGACCACGCGGCGCAGCCCATGATCGTCCGAAAGCCAGATGGAGCCATCCGGGGCTTCATGCAGGTAGGTGTTGTGCGTGGCCGCGGCCAAAACGAAAGCGGCCGAGGTCGCACCAGCATCGTATTCCATCCGTTTAAACATGGTCTGGCCGGGGGACATAAAGAGCAGGGCCCCCTCCAGCGTCCTTACCCAAACTGTCCCTTCGCGATCCACCAGAATGGCTGCGGGAAAACCTCCAGGGTATCCATGTTCCGCGCCAATCTGCTCACACACAGATCCATGCATGTGGAAGAGACCACCCGACGCCTGCAGCCACAGAGAGCCATCCCGGTCCTCGGCGATTCCTTCCATCTGCAAGACGGGCGTACATCGCCGATCAGGAAAGGTGGTCAGGTGTCCAGCTTTCCAGAACAAAAGTCCCGCTGCTCGTGTCTTGAGCCAGACTCCCCCCGTGGCGGAGAGAAACACTGCGTGAATTTCGCTATTGTGAACCGCGCCGTTGGTGGCTTCTTCAACGGATTGGAAGCGCACTCCGTCAAAGCGGAATACCCCCGTCGAGGTGGTGAGCCAAAGGTATCCATCGGCCGCCTGCTGGATATCCACCACGGCTCCGAGACCATTGTCTGAAGTCCACATGTCGTGGTGGAAGTTCGTCGCCTCAGCAACCGGGGCCGCCCAAACTTCTGCTCCACGGATGCCCTTGTACAGCGTGAGTAGGAGAGCCGCCGCGAACAACCATTTAGTCTTCTGGAAAGGTCTACCCATAACGCGACGCAGATTCTACTTAAGCGAAGGGACCCGACAGACAGGCGTAGCCCGACGGCATGAAAATGTCGATCGATTGCCAACCGTAGGACGATTGTATCGCCATATGATTAGAGGAGGCCTTCACTGCAAACTCCATGCAGTCCACGGCTCCGTCTTCAAGGATTTTCCCAGTGGGTCTTTATAACAAGTGCTGTGGATGGCTCCTGCTCCTCCTGATCTCGGGCACAGCATTGCATTCACAGGTAGCCGGCTCGATACGTAACCAGCAAACCACTCTAGTGCTGCACGCCGGAAGGGAAGAGCCGCGCCTGGTCAGCTTGCAAAGCGGAGGCTTTCCCGCCTGGCGCAATGGCATTTCTGAGCGATTGATCGATTCCATTGAAGAAAACGGCCGCACTGTGTCTTTGCACTGGAAGCTCGATGAGCGAGACAGCCACATCACTGGACGCACTGCAACCTTTGTCTATCAAAGCGCCTTACCACGGCTCCGCTTGACCTGGAAATGGGAAGCGCGGGCCGAATACGGGCCGGTCGAACACTCCATCACCATCGAGAACCTCTCGCCTGCAGAGATATGGTTGCCGCTCCAGGATAGTTTTCGCTTCCGCTTCCAGGAGGACGCGAGTCATCCACTGCGGCATTGGTACGTAGATAAGGGTGCCGGCAAGCCATCCGAAGTGGGCACGCACCAAGTGCCCATAGGGGCCGGTTATCGCTGGAGAGGCAGGTCCAGCACCTATGCGAGAGATCAGGACGAACGCGAAATCATCCCCTGGTTCATGGTGGAGCGAGAGAATCGTGCCCGGGATGGGTGGTATGTAGGGATTGAGTTCAGTGGACGAACGCGTCTTACCTTGCAGCGTGATGGGGCATCCATTGAGGGCGCCGCCGGTCTCGATCCCGATCCTGGGCCTTTTCGCACGCGTCTGTTGCCTCATGAGATGTTCGCCGCTCCTACGGTCTTTGTCGGCGGCTTCAGTGGCGGTGCGGACGGTGCGGGCAATATCTTGCGTCCGTGGATAAGGCAGGTTTTGAATAACCCTGCGACCTGGAAGAACAGCGAATACCCGCCGCTGGTGAATAACAGCTGGGGCAGCGGCATGCAGATCGACGAGACCCTGGCACTCCGCATGGTGCGCGATTCCGCGGAGCTTGGCCTCGAACTCTTCCACATCGACGCCGGCTGGTTTCGCGGGGTCGGCGACTGGTATCCGAGCCCCAGTAAGTTCCCCCACGGATTTGCACCCATTGTCAGTGAGGCTCATCGTCGAGGCCTAAAATTCGGCATCTGGGTGAACTGGGCAGAGGCTGGTATCGATAACAACCCGGGCGCTCTCAGCGTGCATGATCCTAAGACCAGGGATTGGCTGGTTGCCGATGTTCCGCCGGACTGGCAGCCCGCGGATTTTGTGGGAAGAACCATCGACTTGGGGTTTCCGCCGGCAGGCAACTATGCCCGGCAAGAGGTGGAACGCATCATCACGCAGTACCACTTGGACATGCTGGAACATGACGGATACGTAGTCGCGAAAAACTGCAGCCGCACCGACCATCCCCATGCGGCTGCAAGCCCTCCTCAGATGTCTACCGTTGCAGGGAGTGGCATTGCAATGGCGGATAATTCCAACTCGACGGACGTTAGCTACCATGCGGTGCGCGCCTACTACAATATTTACTCTCAGGTTCGGCGTGAGCACCCGGAGCTTTTGCTGGAGATATGCAACGATGGAGGGCGTATGGTGGACTTCGGCAGCGCCTCGCATGGAGATTACTTCTCTATCACTGACAGTTACGATCCGGTTTCCAATCGTCGTGCGTTCTATGATGCCAGCCACATGCTGCCCGCGGCGATGTTGGAAGCCTATGCGGAGAAATGGCCAACGCCGAAGATTGCGAATTTTCGCTACATGCTGCGCAGCGGCATGATGGGTATGCTCACTGTCATGCAGGATACAAATACGTGGACTGTGGAAGAACATGCGGCAGCAAAGGCGGAGTTCGCACTCTACAAGGAGAAGCTGCGGCCGCTTATCCGCGACGCGGATCTTTACCACGTCTCAGAAAGGCCCGATGGCATTCACTGGGACGGCATGGAGTATTTTGACAGCAATCGCCGCAGAGGCGTCCTTTATGCCTTCCGCGGTTCGACCCGCGATGAGAGCCGGCACCGCTTTCCAGTCGAGGGTGTTCAGCCCGGTCACAATTACCGGCTGCATTTTTCTGATCGCAGCGCACCGGATCGAACCGTTTCCGGCCGCGAACTGCTCGACCAGGGGGTAACTGTGACGTTGCCTCTGCCGCTGAGCTCTGAACTTGTCTTTATCGATGATTTGCAATTGTGACTGAATGATATTGCCCGGTGGGAACCGCAGGTCAGAGGTCAGTCCCGCAAGGGACTGCTGAGGTTTAACTCCCACAGAATCGTCATCCTGAGAGACTGTGACTTTATAGATTTTTCGCGCATAGAGTTGTCATCCCGCCCGTCCCGGGCTCCCGCACAAAGGTTTCCGTTCCGTTAGTTCTCCCATAGAATTGTCATCCTGAGCGGCTGCGACTAAATTGATTTTTCGTGCGAAGTCTTCGAGTTTTGAACGAAATTGTCATCCCGACCGGAGCGCAGCGTAGTGGAGGGACCTGCTGTTTCCTTCTCCCCGCCACAAAATCGTCATCCTGAGCGAAGCGCCTTCTCGATTCATCGCGTGACACAGCACTTCTGGCGCGGAGTCGAAGGACCTCGGCGGTGCTTAATTTACCCATGCTGTTCGGGGCTTTTCAACCACCGAGCCCGCACCAGGCGGACTCACCACGGTCTTTCCCTGGGGGCCAAGAACCACGCAGTGTATCAATTTACCCGTGACCATCAAGTGCATACGCAGCTCATCCTGTCGTCAGCCTTCGGTGGTTGAAAAGCCCCGAACAGCATGGGTAAATTAAGCACCGCCGAGGTCCTTCGACTCCGCGCCAGAAGTGCTGTGTCACGCGATGAATCGAGAAGGCGCTTCGCTCAGGATGACGATTTTGTGGCGGGGAGAAGGAAACAGCAGGTCCCTCCAGTGCGCTGCGCTCCGGTCAGGATGACGATTCTGTTGGAGTTTGACGAAAAGCGCCAGCCCCGGTTGCGCTTGCGTAGGCGCCCGGCGTCGCCTCCTCTAATCCCCGCGCTTTCGTGGTGGACACAACAGGGCCCCATCCCCATTGTCCTGTGGTAATACCACAGAAAATGTGGCATCCTAGTGT
The DNA here is from genome assembly GCA_963721125.1 of uncultured Acidobacteriaceae bacterium. Lineage (GTDB taxonomy): Bacteria > Acidobacteriota > Terriglobia > Terriglobales > Acidobacteriaceae > PALSA-350. Next base: position 294,913 of record CAVRHZ010000005.1, read on the forward strand.
GGCATTCACACAGGAGTGGCTGATGGCGGAATCGAAACTAGACCTGTTGCAAGGTACGCTCGACCTCATGGTCCTGCAGACGCTGGTCACCATGGGAGCCATGCACGGCTACGGCATTGCCCGGCGCATCGAGCAGGTAAGCGGCGATGAGATTCTGCTCAACCAGGGCACGATCTATGCTTCGCTGGTGCGGCTGCAGCAACGGGGATGGATTGCCGCGGAGTGGGGCACCTCCGATAACAACCGCAAGGCTAAGTACTACTCAATCACCAGGGGCGGCCGCAAGCAACTGGCCGAAGATGCCGCCCACTGGCACCGATTGTCGCGGGTAATGGGCCGTGTGCTGGCCATGCCTGCGGAAGGAAAGTCGTGATGGGCGCCCTTCGCGAAGGTCTGCAACGTATGCGGTCTTTCTTTAAAAGCCGGCAGCGGGATTCGGAACTCGATGCAGAAGTAGCGGAGCATCTTGAGCTCGCGGTGGAGGAGAATATACGCCACGGCATGTCTGCGGAAGAAGCGCGGCGCCAGGCGCTGATCCGTTTCGGGGGTGTCCTGCAGGCCAAGGAGCAGCAACGCGAGGCGCGCGGTTTGCCCTGGCTCGAAGTGCTGCTGCAGGATCTGCGGTTCACCTTTCGCACCCTGGGCCGCGACCGCGGTTTTACCGTGATTGCGGTGGTCATCCTGGGGCTGGGAATTGGCGCCAACATTACCGTATTCAGCGTAGTGAACACCCTCCTGCTACGGCCGTTGCCGTTGCGCAATCCGCAGGAACTGGTCCGAATCCTTACCAAGGACGCCACCGGTGGGGAATCCGGCATGACCTATTCCGCGGACGCCACCGAGGAGTTTCAGCGGCTCAACCGGTCGTTCGAATCGGTCTCGGGTTACTTCGCCTTCTCCGGACCCGAAAACCTCAAGCTCATGGGGCACGGCCAGCCGATGCCGGTCACTGGCTTGATGGTGGGGGGCAATTTCTTTCATACCCTGAGCGTTGAGCCATTTCTGGGAAGGGTCTTTACCGCAGAAGAATGCTTGCACAACAGCCGACCTGTGGTGCTGCTGAGCTATGCGTTTTGGAAGCGGCAATACGGCGGCGACCGGACCATCGTAGGCCAGGCGATTGACGTGAATGCAACCCCGGTCACGGTGATTGGCGTGTTGCCGGAAAGTTTTGACTTTGGCTCCATCTTCTCTCCCGGCTACAAGGTGGATATGTACGGGCCAGTGATCTACGACGATATCCGGGATGAAGGCAATACCATGGCCCTGGTCGGCCGCCTGAAACCAGGAGTCAGCTTGGCGCAGGCACAGGCTGAAGCCGATCTCCTCTTTCCCACCCTTCATTTCAGTGTCAAGCATCCAGAGTATGGCGGAGGCTACACCGGCGCCCTATTCGGGTTGAAGGACTACGTGACGGGCAAGCTGCGCCGTTCGTTGATCGTGTTGTGGTGCGCGGTGGGCCTCATTTTGCTCATTGTCTGCGTTAACCTGTCGAACCTGTTGCTGGCGCGAGGGGCGGCGCGTAGCAAGGAGTTTGCCATGCGCACGGCTTTAGGCGCTACTCGGGGCCGGTTGCTGCGGCAGTTGCTGACCGAGAGTCTCATCCTGTCATTCGCAGGCGCCTTGTTTGGCTTGGCCATTGCCCTTGCCATCACTCTGTATCTAGCCCATCAGGGTTCGATCGCGCTGCCCCTGCTGAGCACCGTGCGTATCGATGGAGCAGCGCTGGCCTGGACACTGCTGGTGGCCGTGTCCGCGGCGGTTTTGTTCGGCCTTGTTCCCGGCCTCAGGATCGCCGGCGGCAATTTGCAGGAGTCTCTTAAAGACTCGGGCCACGGTGCGAGCGACGGCAAGAAGCACGATGGATTGCGCTCGGCGCTGATCATCTCGGAGATTGCCTTAGCCTGCATGTTGCTGGTGGGGGCTGGACTCCTTTTGCGGAGTTTTCTGCGCATCCTCGATGTTGATCTTGGATTTGAGCCGAGCCGCGCCGCTTCCATCAGCCTGGATTACAACGATGGCGGAGATCCGGCCAAGAGAAGCATGTTCTGGCAGGAAGTTCTGCGCCGGGTGGAGCAGATTCCGGGAGTAGAGACAGCGGGCATCACAGACAACTTGCCTATGAGCAGGAATCGAAGCTGGGGCATTTCGGTAAAGGGCAAAGACTACCGCAAAGGGGAACTGGAAGGCACCTTCGTCTACATTGTTTCGCCCGGGTACCTCAACGCGATTGGAATGCACCTGGTGAAGGGGCGCGACATTCGGTGGGACGACACGGATAAGAAAGTAGGAGTCGTCATCATTAACCAGACCATCGCGCGAAGGCTTTGGCCGGGCGAAGACCCGGTCGGCCGCATCGCGAATGTGATCGGTATGGATGCCCGTGTCATTGGAGTAGTGGCCGATGTCCGCGAGAGTAGCGTCGAAGGCAAACCGGGTTGGCAAATGTATCTCTCTGGAGCCTCGCCGCAGTTCGGGCCAGAGGGCGCGCAGTTGGTGGTACGCACCAAGTTGCCGCCGGAAACGTTGGCTTCCACGGTGATGAGCACGCTGCGGCAGATCAATCCCGGTCAGCCGGCGACAGAGTTCCGGCCGGTGCAACGTCTGGTGGATCATGTGGTTTCACCGCGCCGCTTCTTTGTCCTGTTGGTGGGCGTCTTTGCCGGGCTAGGATTGATTTTGGCTTCGCTGGGAATCTACGGAGTGATCTCTTACTCGGTCACGCAGCGCACCCAGGAGATTGGCATTCGGATGGCGCTCGGCGCAAGCCAGGCGCGGGTGCAGTTGGCAGTCATCGGGAAGACAATGTTGTTGGCCCTGATCGGCATCGCAACCGGGACGGCGGCGTGCCTGGTAATCACCAATCTCATTGCGTCACTTCTCTACGGAACGAAGGCCACCGATCCGGTTACCTTCCTGAGCATGATTTTGTTGCTGCTGATGGTAGCGCTGCTCGCTGGCTATATTCCGGCGCGAAGAGCCTCGCGCATCAACCCGATGATCGCACTGCGCAACAATTGATGCTGCTGCAGGACCAGAGTTCAAGGCCCGCCCCTTCAAAATGCTGCTTGGTTTGAAGGGTACGGCCTTCAGGCCGTACGTAAAGGCTTCGCAACGAATTCGGCTTTAGCCACTGAGGGAACGGTTTCCCGCGTCCGATCCCGCCGAGCCCCTAGAAGCGCCGGGCAATTTTGGGATACCAGGTGAGCTGGACTGCGGTGCTGGTGTCGGACTGCCGTCCGGCCTTGTAGAGCGGAATCAGCCATTGCTCGTACTGGACATTGGCTTTCAACTCCACGTCCGGTGAGAGGCGCTTGACCACATCGAACCGGAAGTCAGTTTGCGTGGTGCCTCCGGGAATAAAATCCTTGGCGGCTTTGTCGCTGCGATAAGAAAGCTGCAGCCATTCACGGGGTGAAAGATGGTAAGTGAGCCAAGCCTGGCCGCCCTTGTTTTCGCGCCCGATCCAGTCCCCCATCAATAAGCCATTGCTGGTGTATCCATTCCTCTGCACCACCTCGATGTACTGGTCCTGGCCACCGGTGCTGAGGCCGGTGTCGGGATCGGTCGAAGCCGCTTCGGCGCGCAGATCGAGTTTTGGCGCGCCGGGAAAATGCGATAAGTAAAGGCCCGGGCGGATGGCGGCATGGCGCGGCGCGGTAACGGGGAAGACGTCATCGTGTACTTCAGAATCGCAATAGAGGGTCAGCCACTTGGTCAGATAGGGCAGGCGCCATGAGAAGTCGAAGGCACTGAAGCGGGCGCCGGGGTCGTTGCGCGAAAACTTTTCCCCTCCGTTGGTATCGCTGATGCTGTAGAAGCTATGCCAGAACGTACCCAGCGTAATTGGCGCGTGGTCCACGCCTCCCCAAATAACCGTTCGTTGAAATCCGAACTCAAAGTTAGGCGTGGGCTTGAAGGAAATCTTTTCCGCGTGGACCCAGGGGCTCACCGGGACGTTGTGGCCCTTGAGTGGTCCCACGAAGAAGTCGTATCGGATCAGCCCTGCGACGCGGGAGATGTACGGAATATAGAGCGGCTCAACCCGATCGATGCGAAAGCTCCAGATATTTTCCGCATTGTTGCTCCACGCCATGCCGCCGCCCACTCCCGGCCCGTACCAGTTGTCCATTTTTCCCAGGGAGACTTCGTTGCCGATGACGTGGGCCGAGACATAGCCTTCGAGCACGGTGAAGTTGTTGACCGTTTCCACCGGACCCAGCGGGATGGTGGTATTTCCGTAGAGAGGTACGGAGCTAAAGGTGGCGAAATCGTCGATGGTGGCCAGGACTTCTGATAAGGGAAGCGAATAGCCCTCCCACGCCGGGGCATGCTGGAATTCGCCGCGAAAGTAAACGGAAAACATGCCGTAGTGGGCGCGTGAACTGAAGCCGCTGTAGCTGTTGAGGCCACTTGCGTAGGGGCGGCCAAAGTCGTTTACGTCGGTCTGGCCGAGATGGAAGCTGTCGCGCAAGGGCGTGCCGGCAATACCCATGAAACCCTGGTACACCGAGGCGAGCGCGATTCTTCCATATCTTTGGTCGAGCGGGATCCGCATATCGGGTTGCAGCTCCCGTTCGAGCGCGGTGTAGATGTCAATGGCTTCGTCGCTCGTGCTGCCGGTGATCCGGTCTGCGCTTAGGTCCAGCATGTGGGCGACACTCAGACGCGTCCAGGGACGCATACCGAGAAAGACGGTGTCGACAAAGCCCAGCCCATACAGACGCATCACTGCCGGATACATCCAGCTGTCTAGAGGAATATAGGTGGAGCTCATGCCCTCGATCGATTTGAGCGGCTCGTAGGGCGCAAAGTGAATGGTGTCGCGCGCAGCGGGAAGTTGATCGGCAGACTGAGGCGCTGGAGCTGCGGCCGGCGGAGGTGTGTCGGCGGAGGTGTTTGCTGTGGGGCCGGTGTGGACTGGTCCGCCTGGGTTTGATCTGTTGTATTTATAGTCGAGGCGGCTGAGATTCCTGGGGTCAGTAAGACCAGCACACACAGAACAGCAAGGAATTCCACTTACACCTCAGAGACAAAAACGGTTAATGCCGGATAAAACCTGTGGCGGAGGCAAGTACCGGGCCCAGAGACGTGAGGAGAATCGTTCACCTCTTTTCAAGCTAACCAAACGAAGTCTTAGGGTCAATCGTTTGCAGCAGGCTGAGAAGCCCGAAGATAACGGGGTAGGTGATCGAGGGCGGAGGTTACTTCTGCGATGCTCTCTGCGCTTTTTGCGCTGCTTTCACGGCGGCGTCCAGTCTCTGGGTAAACTCTTGCGCCACCTGGTCCTTCCAGCGTGAGGTGAAGAGGCCCTTGGCCTTGAGGTAACGCTCCATGTGGGCGAGAGGGTCGCGTTCCCTGAGCCGCGTGGCTACGCGTCGTTTGGTTGGACTGGACAGGCGATATGGCTTGGCCTCTACCAGCACTGGGCCGCCGCCCTGGCGCACGCGTTCCACGCTTTCGTAGGCTACGCGGTACACGGCCACAACATCATTGGCGTCGACGGCGATGATGGGAAAACCGTAGTTCCGCGCCTTCCCGGTGGAGTCCTCAGTCACCGTGAAACTGGCCAGATCCGTCCAGGGATTATCCTCTACGACAAAAATTATGGGCAGGCTCTTCTTCGCGGCCAGTGCCAGCGCTTCATCCCAGCAGCCAAGAGCGGCGGTGGCCTTATCAGCAAAAGCCACTACTATATTGCCCTTCTTCTTCTGCTTGTTGGTCCGCGCCACGCTGGTTGCCACACTGAGCTGCGTGCCCTGAGTAGGGGAGGGCATGATGATATTGGCCGACTGGTCGGATGCAGTGCGGCGCGCGTACATCTGGGCCACGATGCCGTCCAGCGGAACTCCCTTGACCAGGGTGGCAATTGAGTTTTCTGCCGCCAGGGCGATCGTGTCTTCTGGCCGCAGGTCAACCACACAGCCTGTGGCAATCGCCTCCTGGCCCATCGCAGCGGCGTAGAGATCCGCAGGTCGAGGATGGCCGCGCAACCGGCATGCACGTTCCGTGAGCAGCCGGCAATGCACCATGGTGGCGTAAAGCTGCTTCAGCTTGGCATCGCTGATCAGCGAGCCACCGGTGGAGACGGCCACGGCGGCGGTTGTCTGGCCAACCCTACCAGCCATAGTTACGGTCTTCTCCTGCCGAGCGAATGATGATGGTTAAAGCGCTGATTGTAAATCACACCGCTCCTGATCGGTATAACTGTCGTTATCCGAACGGTGGAAAGCTGCCCGGACTTTTTCACAGAAATGTGAAAAAGCCTGTGTATTTCCCGGACCTCGATGGCGCGCAGCTACTGAATTCATAGGGGTTTTAGCACTCTGCACTGCTTCCGATGCTCGCCGCACAGGAACCATCATGTGGAGTAATCCGAGTTGATGCGCACGTACTCCTCGGTGAGATCAGTGGTCCAGAAGCGGCAGTTGCCCGGCCCTACACCCAGGTCGACATGAACCGTCAGATCGCGTTGTTTCAAATATTCATGGGTGGCGCTTTCATCAAAGCGCGGCGAGAGGCAGCCCCCACGGCAGATCTCGAGCTCGCCAAAGGAAATGTTGATCAGCGCGGGATCGATGGCGACGCCGGCATACCCGATCGCCGCGAGTATGCGGCCCCAATTGGGATCGCATCCCGCCCACGCGGTCTTGACCAGGGGCGAATGGGCAATGGAGCGGGCTACGCGCAGGGCGTCCGCATCGGTAAGCGCTCCACCAATGTTCAGCTCGACTACGTGTTGAATGCCTTCCCCATCTTCCACGATGCGCATGGCGAGCGATACGCAAACGCTCTCCAGCGCCGAGGAGAACGCGGCTGTCGGCGGGTCGTCGACGGGATGTGCTGTGGCATGAGAGTGGCCCCGGATGGCCACTCCGCTGGCCCCGCTGGCAAGCAGCAGAACGGTGTCATTGGTGGAGGTGTCCCCGTCGATGGAGATGCGATTGAACGACTTCTCGACGGCGTGATGGAGCAGATCGGAAGCAACCGCGGGTTCGACGGCGGCGTCGGTGAAGAGATACACCAGCATGGTGGCATGCGGAGCGGCCGGCGGAGCAGCCTGCAGTTGCGGGTGGATCATGCCCGCGCCCTTGCCGACGCCGGCGATACGCACAGTGACCCCGCCCACCGAAAAACTCGCCACCGCAATCTTGGGGCGCGTATCGGTGGTCATGATGGCCCCCGCCATCTGTTGCAGGTGAGCTGCGGTAGAGCCCAGGGCAGCGTGCAGCGCAGGCATCGCCGCGGTTAGCTTGTCGACCGGAAGCGGTACACCGATGATGCCCGTCGACGAGGGGAAGACGGAATGCGCATCGCAGCCGAAGATCGCCGCGGCGCTGACGCAGCATTGCTGCGCGGCCATCACCCCCGCTTCGCCGGTGGCGCAATTCGCATTGCCGGCATTGACCAGCGCAACCCGGAGTTGATGTTGGCTCCGTTCCAGGTGGCGCTGTCCAACGATAAGCGGCGCAGCGATCACTTTGTTGCTGGTGAACATCGCGGCGGCGGTTGCCGGTTGATCAGCCACGGCGCAGGAGAAGTCAGGGTTACCGCTGGCCTTGAGGCCGGCGCGCACCGCAGCGAAGGAAAAGCCGCGAGGCACCTGGTCGTCGCTGAGGGGCGCGTTCAGAGAAGGAGATTGAGGAGCGGGAGCCGTGTCAGCCATCTGGTCTTTACTCTATCAAGAGAACGCATGTTCGTTTCGGTTAGGATAGCTACGAATGCAGAAGGAATTTCCTGAGTTTCTCCGCATGCGCAACGTGGATGTGGCGCGCGGGCAGAAGGTTGTGCTGCAAGATGTGAACCTCACCATCGCCGCTGGGGAACACATTGCCATTCTAGGCCCGAATGGATGTGGCAAGTCGACTCTGATCAAGGCCATGACTTGTGAATGCTATCCCATCGTGCGTCCCGGCATGGAGATGATGGTCTATGGCCGGGACCGCTGGGAAGTGCAGGAACTGCGCAAGCACCTGGGCGTGGTGGCCACGGATCTGCCGGGCGAGCGGACTGCGGTGACGCGCGGCCTGGACGCTGTGGTCAGTGGCTTCTTTTCCAGCTCTACTTTGTGGCCGAATCTGGTGGTGACCGAGAGCATGCGCAGTAGCGCGCTGGATGCGCTTAGCCTGCTCGGAGCCGAGTACCTGCGCGACCGATGGGTGGGCGAGATGTCCGCGGGTGAGAAGCGCCGGGTGATGATCGCGCGGGCGCTGGTGCACCGGCCGGAGATGTTGCTGCTGGATGAACCAAGCAACGCTCTTGACCTGGCAGCGCAACGGGAATTACGCGAGATCTTGCGTGCGGTGGCCGTGGGCAACGGTCAGCGGCGCGGAACCGGGCTGGTGATGGTGACCCACCACCTGGCGGATATTTTGCCTGAGATCGATCGCGTGGTGATGATGCGCGCAGGCCGTATCGTGGCTGATGGACCGAAGCAGGAATTGTTGCAAGCGGCCAGGCTAGGCGAGCTTTTTGGCGTCGATCTGGAATTGACAGAACGGAACGGCTATTGGCATTCCTGGTGAGGTTCGGTGGCGGCAAAGATTGCAACTTGACCTGCGCCCCGTGGTCGTTTTAGTTTATGGCTACACGGGAAAGGAGGATGATCCAGCTGATGAAAAATTCTGATGGTAGTAGTTGTGCAATACGTGAGGTGACTGAGGCTTAGAGCGTGCGCTCTAGACCTGGCGGTAAAGTAATTCGTCCGCCGAGGCCCACTTCGTAAGAAGAGCGGACGCCTCAGCCAAACTCCACAGCTTCACCGGTAAAAGGCCCGCGACCAGCAATGGCGCGGGCCTTTTACGTTTTGCGTAGAATCGCAGGTCCTCTCATCGGTTGTTTGGGGTTGGCTGTCATTTCGTCCACCGCTTTCTCAGCTTGCCACCAAGCCCCGCCCCCTGGGCGGGGCTTGGTGGCAAGTGGGAGATTTGTCGCACAACCAACGCCTACACCCTCCCAGCCTCCGGCAGGCTTACAATAAATGCATGGAACCACTGGTGATTGCGGGTAAGGCCTTTCAGTCCCGGCTGATCGTGGGTACTGGAAAATACAAGGACGGCGCAGAGACGCAGGCGGCTATTGAAGCTTCAGGAGCGGAGATGGTCACGGTGGCGGTGCGGCGGTTGAACCTGGACCGCACCCGGGAATCACTGCTCGATTACATCGACCCCGAACGCTATTTCCTGCTACCCAATACTGCTGGCTGCTACACCGCGGACGAAGCCATTCGCGCCGCAAGGCTGGGGCGCGAGGTGGGAATTTCCGACTGGGTGAAGATCGAAGTCATCGGAGATCAGGCCACCCTGTATCCGGACGTGCAGGCAACCCTGGAAGCAACCCGCGTTCTGGTCAAGGAAGGTTTTACCGTCCTCCCCTACACCTCCGACGACATTGTTTTCGCGCGCCGGCTGATCGATGCCGGAGCTGCGGCCGTCATGCCTCTGGGCGCACCCATCGGCAGCGGCATGGGTTTGCAGAACCTGGCCACGTTGCGCATCCTGCGCGAGATGATTACCGAGGTGCCTCTGATTGTGGATGCCGGGGTTGGCATGGCCTCGGATGTGTGCCTGGCCATGGATATGGGAGCGGATGCGGTGCTGATCAACTCCGCCATCGCGCACGCAGCCAAGCCGGTGCTGATGGCCGAGGCCATGCAGCATGCTGTGCTCGCCGGGCGGCAGTCGTATCTCTCCGGCCGCATGCCCAGGAAACTCTACGCCACCGCCAGCTCGCCGCTCGAAGGTCTTTCCAAGTAGAAGAGAGTTTCTGCATCCACATGAGTATTACGGTCATCCCAACCGTGGGATAGACTCGGTCACATGCGCGTCTTCGGCATCGATTGTGGCACCAATTGCACCGGCTATGGAGTGGTAGATGTGCAATACGGGCCGCGTGAAACACGCTTGATCGCAGTGGCTGCCGGCGGCCTGAAGCTGGCCAAAGATCAGCCGTTACCCATGCGGCTGGCTTATATTTATGCCGAGCTCTCGTCCCTGCTGGAACTGCACCGCCCGGAAGTTGTGGCGGTGGAAGAGGTGTTCTACTCGGTGAATGCAAAGTCGGCTCTGAAACTCGGACATGTGCGCGGAGTGGCCTTGCTGGCGGCAGCGATGCACGGCCTGCCGGTGGCCGAATATGCTCCACTTACCATCAAATCCGCGGTGGTTGGCTATGGATTGGCGCAGAAGGAGCAGGTGCAGTTCATGGTTGCCCGCCTGCTGAACCTCGATTGTGCACCGCAACCGGCCGATGCGGCGGACGCCCTGGCCATCGCGATATGCCACGTCCATACCGCGCAGACGCTCTCATTGCAGGCGGAATCCCGCGCTTGAGGTTTGGGTTGAATCCGCTGCGAAGCATGGCGTGGGCAGTGCTACCCGCGGTGATTGCATTTGCCGGGCTGCCCCGTAGAGCGCAGGGCGCGGGACAGGCGCAGATCACGTTCACCTACGAAAACCCTAAACTGCAGCCGTCCAAATATGTCGTGACGGTGGCCGAAGACGGTACCGGGCACTTCCGTTCGGAGGGGGGCGGTCCAGTGTCGAATGATCCTGCGAATATGCCGGCGGACCCCCAGGACCGGCCGATACACGTTTCAAAAGCATTACGCCAGGCCATGTTCGCCAGCGCACGCAAGAATAAACTCTTCGCCACGTCCTGTGATGACGGGGGAAAGAACATAGCCTTTCAGGGCAGCAAGACGCTGCAATACGAGGGTCCCGAAGGGCAGGGAAGTTGTACCTACAACTGGAGCAAGAGCTCGCAGATTGATAAGCTTACGGACCAGTTTCAAGCCATCGCGTTGACCCTGGACGAAGGCAGCAAGTTGCAGCGCGAATATGAGCACGGGCGCCTCAGCCTGGACACGGAATTGGAATTTCTGGAGCAGGCGGTGCACGACGGGAGGGCGATTGAAGTGGAGAATATTGCCCCTATTTTGCAGACGCTTGCCGGGGACGAGGCCGTATTACAACGAGTGCAGCGCCGCGCCCGAGCCCTATTGGCGGCGGCGCCGACCGATTGATTCACCAATCGCATCCAACCGCGTCCAAGCATTGGGTAAAGTGTTGAACTCACACCGGGAAACTTATTGCGTGAGATTTGGTTTAAGTCAGTAGGGAACCTGACAGAGGTCCCACCAGGAAATGGAGGTGCTCGTCATGCAGCACCCAGAAAATAGAAAGATGATTGCCGGGTATTTGGCGCTGGCCTTGTTTTGTCTGCTGTGGATAGGATCAGGAACCCGCCGCGCGGTGGCTCAAGCCCAGGACCCGACTTCGCCCAACGTTGCCCGTGTCAGTTTCGTGCAAGGCTCGGTGCAGCTGCTTACCGGCCAGGGAGGCGATTTCCAGCAGGCAGTGATGAACATGCCGGTGTTGGATGGATCGCGGTTGCAGACCGGGGGAGACGGCCAGGCAGAGGTCGAGTTCGGTGACGGCAGCGTGGCCCGTTTGACACCCAACAGCAGCCTGCAGTTCGATCACCTGGGACAGGATCGGGTCCAGTTGTCGCAGTTGTCTGGTTTGAGCTACTACGAGTTCAACGTGGGCGACGGACATCCGCCCTTCAGCGTGCAATTCAACAACTTGTATGCACAGCCGCTGGCCAACTCAATCCTGCGCGTGGGTTTGGACACCGGGTGGGAAGTTGCGGTCATCAGCGGCTCGGTGAATGTTCAGGGGCAGGGCGTCCCCAGCGTCACCGTGGCGGAAAACCAGAGCATCCGTTCCGGCGCCGAGAACAGCGGAGCCCCATACACCGTGGCCCAGGGAATCAATGGCGACTCCTGGGATGCCTGGAATCAGGATCGGGACCAGGCGATTGCCCAGGAGGCCTCCCAGCAGACGCCGGTGCGTGACGATTCAGCCAATCCGGATAACGAAAACTGGAATGATCTGGACGCCGACGGAAACTGGTATCCAGTAGAGGGAACCGGCAATGTGTGGGTTCCCTCCGGCGTTGGTCCGGGTTGGGACCCGTATGGATCCGGCTATTGGGCCTTCTATCCCACCATCGGCTATACCTGGGTTTCAGGCTATCCGTGGGGCTGGCTGCCCTATCACTGTGGCGCCTGGGGTTATTATTCCTTCGGCTGGGGATGGCATCCGGGCGGCTGCGGCCATGTCTGGTCTCCGGTGATCATTGCGCGCACCTACCCGCGGGGCTGGAGCATGCCCGTGCGGCCGATCTATCGCGCCGGTGTGTATCCGCTTCCCGCGCAACGACTGGTTGCGATTGACCGCGGGCCAGCGGCCAAAGGTCCGTGGGGAATGGGAACAGTGCCCAGGGCAGATCATGAGCAGGCGCTGAACTTTAATGGACGCACGATTGCACCCGTGGATCGAGTCGACGTTCGTACACAGGGACAGGGGTTCGTCGCGGCGAAGGGAACGGCGCCGGGGACGCGCACCGTGTTATCAGGGCGTCCCGTCGGGGTGCCCCAGCGGTCGAGTTCCAATAGCGCTTTTTGGGGTGCCAATCCGCCGCGTGCGGTAGAGAACCCCAACCAAAGGCCCAACGTCGGTTACCCCGCCGCGGGGTCATACAACCAGCGTTCGACCTACGTAGCCCGGCCGACGCCCACCACGCACTATTCGCCTCCTCCTGCGCCCCATTACTCGGCTCCGCCCGCGATGCATTCGCCGCCTTCCGGGGCTCATCGTTGAGCGGGGCGGCTGGTTCTAGGCAGCCGTGACGGCGCGAAAGAGGCACGCCATTCTCTCCAGCGGCACTGCCTCGGCCCGCACCTGTGCATCCAGGGCACATTGCCGGAAAGCTCCGTCGACAACGGCGGGGCTATAACCGGAGGCGCGCAGGTTATTGGCCAGAGTCTTACGCTTCAGGGCAAAGATCTGACGCAGGAAGCGCTGGAAGCCCACCGGTTCCACCCCCAACTCTTCGAATCGGGAATGCATCGTCAGGCGGAAGACGGTGGAGTAGACCTCCGGCGGCGGAGCGAAAGCCTCCGGGGGCAAAGTGAAAAGGTTTTCTACCGTGGCGTACATCTGCGTAGTCGCTGATAGCAGTCCGTAAGCGCTCGAGCCCGGAGGCGCGACAATGCGTTCCGCCACCTCACGCTGGGCCATGAGCACGGCGCGATCGATCACGGAACTGTGGGCGAAGAGATGCATCAGGATCGGGGACGAGATGTAGTACGGCAGGTTGCCGACGATCTGCAGGCGAACCCCACGTTGAGCCGCCAGTTGAGTCAGGTCAACGGTCAAAATGTCCTGGCAGAGGATTTCGATTGGGCTTCCGGCGAAGCTTTGTTGCAGCGACGCAGCCAGAGCGGGATCGAGTTCGACAGCGATGAGCTGTTTGGCGCGGGGTGCGAGCAGGCTGGTAAGGACCCCTTTGCCTGGGCCAATTTCCAGCACAGTGGCCTGACTCAAATCGCCCAAAGCGTCTACGATGGCGCGCGGTGCTGTCGGACTGACGAGAAAATTCTGCCCCAACTTCGGCTTAGGTCGCGATGGGCCTTGCTTACGGCCGGGCATGGCGCGCCCGCCCTGGATTGCTGGCGCCGTTTCTCATAGGTAGACTACGCAATTGCGACGGTTCCTCCTGGATCTCCTGTACAGCCTCGTGGGGTCCTCAATGAAAGCCGCACACGCTACCATGACTGGGGCCGCGCAATCGGGAATCCAAGGATCCTCCTCTGCATCATACGGAAGCGGGTCCGCATTAAAAAAGGGGTGTTGGCGATGCATATTGTTTTTGCCGCGTCGGAGTGTGTTCCTTATGCCAAGACGGGCGGAGTTGCAGAAGTGGTTGGCGCGCTGCCTAAGGAACTAGTACGGCAAGGCCATCAGGTCACGGTCTACATACCGCTCTACCGGCAAGTGCAAAAGCATCTGAAAGAGCGCAAGATCGCCATTCGCAGTCTCACTATTCCTTTTTCCTACTACAACCGTTTTGTGACTGTCGTCAATGGAGGCACTCCCGATGGAGTGCAGATTTATTTCATCGATTGCCCTGAGCTCTTCGATCGCGAGTTTCTCTACGAGACGGCCTCGGGCGATTATGCCGACAACGCGGAGCGCTTTGGGTTATTTTGCCGTGCGGTGCTCGACAGCACCAAGATCCTGGGAGTGCCCGATGTTTTTCACATCCACGGATGGCCTGCCGGGGTGCTCGCGATTCTGCTCCGCACCGTCTACTACTTCGATCCGGTGCTCAAGAATGTTGCCTGTCTGTTGACCATCCATAATTCGGATCGTCAGGGGTGGTTTCCCCGGGAAACAGTGGAAAAGCTGCTGCTGCCGTGGGATGTGTACACGGTCGAGCGCGCAGAGTTTTACGGCACCTTCGATTTTCTCAAGGGTGGGATTGTCTATTCCGATGCCATCAATACGGTGAGCCGCAAGTACTCTGAGGAGATCCAGACCCCGGAGTATGGCAACGGACTGGAAGGCGTGTTGCGCGCTCGGGCGCAGGATCTACACGGGATTCTGAATGGCGTCGACTATCAGATCTGGAATCCGGCGACCGATAGCAAGATTGCAGCTCACTATACCCCGGAGCGGCTGGAGGGAAAGGTGGCCTGCCGTAGGGACATGCTGCATGCCTTCGGTGTGTCCAACCTCGCTGATGAGACGCCGGTGGTGGGCATGGTTTCGCGCCTGGCCACGCAGAAGGGTTTCGATTTGCTGGCCCAGGCGTTCGACCAGCTGTTGCAGGAAAACATGTTCCTGATAATCCTGGGCACCGGGGAACCTTATTACGAAAACCTGCTGCGTGGTTGGCAGGAACGGCATGCCAATAAGGTCGCAGTCGCGATTACCTATGACGAAACGCTGGCGCATAAGGTGGAGGCCGGATCGGACATCGTTCTCATGCCTTCGCGCTCCGAGCCTTGTGGGTTAAACCAGATCTATGGCATGAAGTACGGCACTGTGCCGGTAGTGCGCGCCACTGGCGGCCTCGATGACACGGTGCAGGAATGGTCGGCGGTGGAGGAGACGGGAACGGGCTTCCGGTTTAACGACTACCGGCCGGAGGAGTTGATGCAGGCGCTGCGCAAGGCCTTCACTTCATTCGCAGATAAGGATCAGTGGGTGAAGCTGATGCGCAACGGCATGGCGCGCGACTATTCGTGGACCAAGCCGGCCAAAGAATACATTCAGCTTTACGAGGAGATCGTCCGCAGACGTTCTTGAGAGTGAAACGGAGAACCGCCGATCCCTCGGTGCGTCGAGTGCTGTGGTATCCCACTCAAGCCAAAACCGGGCTTGAATGGGGCACCCAGCTTTCGTTGCCGCTGAGTAATCTGGTCGTCCCGCTCCCAACTCGCCGCCGCGAGTCTGCGGCCACCATCGCGGCTTACTTGACCCGCAACGAAGGTTGGGTGCCCCATTCAAGCCCGGTTTTGGCTTGAGTGGGATACCACAGCACTCGACCTGCAGTTTTTTTCCCGTCGGTCAAACTGCCTTCTGCTTGGCAGCGCGGAAGTAGAGATACACCGGTAGGCCGGCGAGGATGATCAGCGTGCCCACCACCGAGCCGCGCACGTTGCTGGCGAAAGAATAGTAGAGCAGGAAAGCAGCCGCCACGATAAAGAGCCCCGGCAACACCGGATATCCCCAACTCTGGAAGGGCCGCTCGCTCGCTGGAATGCGGCGCCGGTAAACAAAGATGGTCGTCGCCGTAAGCAGGTAGAAGAGCCATTCGGCGAAGATGGCAAGCTCAAACAGCTGCTGAAAGCGTCCCACCAACAACAGCAGCAGTGTGCTCAATAGTCCCTGCACCACCAGAGCAGTGGAAGGGCTTTGAAAGCGAGGATGAATGTGAGCCATGCGGGACGGGAAGAGCCGGTCCCGAGCTGCGGCAAAGGGCACGCGAGCGCCAGACATCGTGGTTCCGTTGAGCCCGACCAGGATGCTCAGAGCCATAGCAACAGAAACCAGGGATGCGCCCCAGTGCCCCGAAACCACCGACATAGCGAGCACCGCCGGGCGCGAGGAGTCTGCGATCCGGGCCGCGGGAAGAATGTACTGAGTGGCCGCGTTGGTGGCCATGTAGAGCACACCCACCACGCCCACGCCGGCGATGAGCGCAATCGGCAGGCTGCGCTCCGGACGCTTGACTTCGCCGGCGACCATGGTGAGGTCGTTCCACCCGTCGTAAGCCCATAGCGACGCGATGAGCGCGACCATGAACCCTTCCAATCCGCCCTGTGCGCCGGAAAAGCTGGTATGGAAATTGGCCACGCCACCGCGCGGGCTAGCGAAGCAGAAACCGGTGATCACGAGAATCAGAACCACCTTAAGCCACGTAAAGAAGAGCTGGAAGTCGCCCGCTTTCTTAATACCCAGGTAGTTGAGCCCGGTGATAAGCCACGCGGCAAAGATGGCGAAGATCTGTGACCAGGTAATCAGGACAGGAGCACGCAGCACGACTCCATCGAGCCAGGCGAAGGCGGGGAAGACGCCCATGACGCGGGCCAGGCCGGTGGTGACGCTGGCGATGGACGCCGGTTTGGCCACCGCAAACCACGTCCACATGTAGAGAAACGCGGGCAGGTCGCCGTAGGCGTTGCGCAGGAAGACATACTCCCCGCCGGCCCGCGGCATCATGGCGCCAAGCTCCGCGTAAGTCATGGCGCCAAAGAGCGTGAGCACGCCGCCGACGATCCACGCCAGGTAGACCATCCCGCTGGAGCCCACGGCCCGCATCATTTCCTGGGGCACGAGGAAGATGCCGCTGCCGATAATGGTGCCCACCACAATCGCGGTCGCGTGCCAGACTCCGAGCACGCGCGGGAGGTCCGGTGCCGGGGACACGGCGCCGTGCTCCGATGGAGAAGAAATTTTCATCGGTGGTAGGCGAGTCTAGCATTTTCCCTTGCGGGCGAGACTAGAAAGCGTGCTTACACCGCTTGACCGGGCGGAGACGCGACCGTATCCGCGGGATGAAAATAGTCATGGATGGCCGTAGCCAAATGGGGTGCCACCACGGAAGCAAGCGCCTGCAGGCTCGCTTCCCGTATGCCGCGGACACTGCCGAAGTGGGCCACCAGCCGATTGCGCGTTTGTGGCCCGACGCCGGGAATGGCCAGCAGTTCCGACTCGCGATCCCTGATCTCCCGCCGCTTGCGGTGGTAGGTCACGGCGAAGCGGTGCGACTCATCGCGAATTTTCTGAACCAGGTGCAAGACCGGTGAGCGCCGGTCCAACACGATGGGTTCATCCTCCTGCCCGTAGAGATAGATAATCTCCTCTCGTTTGGCAATCGAGGCCAGCGGTTGGGTGGTGATGCCAAGCAGTTCCAAAGCCTCGGCTGCGGCGTGCAACTGGCCCAGTCCTCCGTCGATGAGGATCAGGCTGGGCATGGCCAACTGCTCGTCCTGCACCCGGCGGTAGCGACGGCCGACCACTTCGCGCATGGATGCAAAGTCATCCACGCCTTCGACCGTCTTGATCTGGTACTTGCGATAATCGGATTTCTTCATGGCGCCATCCTCCCAAACAACCATGGAGGCGACCGTCTCCGCGCCCTGGATGTGGGAGATGTCGAAGCACTCAATGCGCCGGGGCAGCTCCGGAAGTGTCAACAGATCCTGCAGTGATTCCTCGATCATTTTTCGCGAAGGCTGCATCACACGGAAGCGCTGATCGAAGCTCTGCTTGGCATTTTGCCCTGCCAGGTCGACCAGCGAACGCTTTTCCCCGCGGCGGGGCACGGCCAGCTCCACCTTGTGCTGGGCGCGCTCGCTGAGCAGCGCTGCAAGCGAATCGCGATCGGCAAAATCCACCGGAATGTAGACCGTTCGCGGCACATACTGCTGGTCGATATAGAGCTGCTTGAGCAGCGCCGAGAAGAAGAAGGCGGGGTCGAACCCGGCTCCATAAGATTGAGCCTCCGCCGCAGGAGCATCCGTCTCCGCCTCAGAGGAAGCATGCTCGGAGGCGTTGAGCTCAGGCGGGTACTCGGGCAGCTCTTCCCAGAAGAATTCCCGGCGATCCACGATCTTGCCCCCGCGCATGTGAAAGAGATTGACGGCCAGCATGCCGTTCTCGTGGTGGTAACCGTAGACGTCTGCGTCATCGCCATCCGCCGTGGCCATGCGCTGCCTTTCCTGCACCTGGCTCATGGTGATCAGCAGATCGCGATAGCGGGCGGCGAGTTCGAAGAGCTGTGAAGCTGCTGCTGCTTCCATGCGCTCTTCGAGCGAGCGGCTCAATTCCGTTTGCCGCCCTTCCAGGAACATCTGTGCGTCGCGCACCGCTTGCCGGTAGTCTTCGGGTGTGGTGAGATTCTCGACGCAAGGTCCCAGGCAGCGCTTGATGTAGTACTGCAGGCAAGGCCGGGGATGGTAGCGCGATAGGTCGACCTTGCAGCTGGGCAGGAGAAAGCTGCGGTGGATCAGGTCGACCACCCGGTGCGCCAGATTTCCGGGGAAAAAGGGCCCGTAGTACGCGCTGCCGTCCTTACGCAGCCTGCGGGTCACAAAGACTTTGGGGTACCGGTCGGCCAGGGTCAGTTTGACGTAAGGGTAGGTCTTGTCGTCGCGCAGCAGGATGTTGAAGCGCGGCTTGCGCTGCTTGATGAGGTTGTTTTCGAGCGCCAGCGCCTCGTGTTCGTTCTCTACCAGGATGTAATCGATGTCCACGGCCTCGCGCATCAGTGAGCCCGTCTTGGCGTTAGCCTGGGCCGCTCCCAGCAGGTACGAACGTACCCGGGAGCGGAGGTTATTGGCCTTGCCGACGTAGATCACGTCACCCTGTGCATTGCGGTACAGATACACCCCTGGCCGGGTAGGCAGGGTACGTATCTTCTCGTGCAGATCCATGGAATGTCCTAACTAAAGTTTAGACGCTATGCACTTCATGCGACAGTTTGCGCAATTAGCTGGTAAAACTTTCCTTGTTTGCTCGATTCACAGTGCACCAAGCTGTACACTTTCGCCTGCAAGTGATTGCAGCGAAACTAGTAAGGTGAGATCGGCGGTTTGGCAGTCTTCGTGCAAGTAAGATCTGGATGGGTGAAGTACGGGAGCAGAGCCTTTTATGATCCGAATCGATAAGACGTCGCAGCAAGCAGCAATCCTTTTGGGGGCCGTGTCACTGTTGGTCACCGCCGGCTGCTCCACCAAGAATTACGTTCGCTCGCAGACCACTCCGTTGGTGCAAAAGACCAACGAGCTCGACGACGCCACGGCAGCCAACAACCGTGCCATCCAGAGCACCAATGACCGCGCTCAGGCGGGTATCCAGCAAGCGCAGGCGTCGGCCAATACCGCCACGCAGAACGCTACGGCTGCTACTGCGGCGGCAAATCAGGCGCAGGGCAGCGCGCAGGAGGCGGTCAATCGTGCCGACTCGCTCGCCAGCGTGGTAGCCAACCTCGACAATTACAAGCAGATCGGCGACGTCTCGGTCACCTTTGGATTCGACAAGAGCGAGCTGACGAAGGCCGACAAGGCGCAATTGGATGGCCTTGGAACCCAGCTCGGCACCGCCAAAGCCTACATCCTGGAAGTTACCGGTGGAACGGATTCGGTAGGCAGTGCGGACTACAACTACCAGTTGAGCCAGCGCCGCGCCGAAGCAGTGGTGCAGTATATTGCGTCCAAGTTCAATATACCGCCGCACAAGTTTTACCTGATCGGCATTGGTAAGGATGTGGAAGTAGCGACCAACAAGACCGCCGCTGGCCGGGCGCAGAATCGGCGAGTGGAAGTGCAGATCCTCTCCAACATGGCGCAAACCAACGGCACCGCGGTTTCGCAAGTTCGGTAGCTGCCTCTGTCGGCCCAACGGCGGGTGGAACGCTGGCTTTGTCATCCCCGAGAGGTTGTGACTTTTTGCTGGGTGCCCCATTCAAGCCCGGTTTTGGGCTTGAGTGGGATACCACGGCACTCACCTAACAATTCTTTCAGCCACTAGCCACTTCCCCATGGATGCACCACCCTCCACTTTGTCATCCCGCCTGTCCCGGCTTGCCGTGGAACCGAAGCGAACCCGGATTTCCTGCCACGCAGCGCTGGACATCCGCGTGTGCGGCTTTCCGTAAGAAAGCCGCATGAAGCTCCCCAACGCCACCAAGTTCGACAGGAAATCCGGGGTAGCGAAGTGGAGGGACCCCCGGTGCGCCCCGGCTCCCACACAAAGGTCTCCGTTCCGTTAGTTCTCCCACAGAATCGTCATCCAGACCGAAGCGGACCCGGATTCACTTTGGACTCTATTTGGCCGGCAACGGCACAGCCGGCTCTTCTTTAGGCGGCAGGGGAGCCGATAGCGGGATCTCCTCCACAATATCAATCCCCGCGCTGCGCAGCAGTTCCGCCACCACCGCACGATTAAGCCTGGTAAAGTCGAACTCCACCCGCATCGTCTTCTGCTGCTCGTTGAGCGTGATCTTACGAATCCCATAAACCCCACGAGCCTTGCCTAACGCCATCATGGCCGCCTCGGTGGGGTGGAGCTCGTAGCGATAGAGAACGTCAAGATTGGTCGTCATGAGCCCATCATAGCAAGCGGGAGAAGCGCAAGCGTTCTATAGATGGGAAAGGTAATCCAGTATTTCCGGCGAGGTCCAGTTGTCCACGATGATGAACTTGCGCCGAATCTGCCCACTGCGATCGATGGCGAACGTCTCCGGGAAAACATGGGTTCCGTAGAGCGCATTGCTGTGCTGCTGTGCGTCGCGGATGGTCAGGTAATCGACCTCGTGCCGGGCCAGAAATCGATGATACGCAGCGGGGTCCTGGTCCACATCTACGCCTACCACCACCAACTGCGGCATCTCCCGTTGTAGCTGGTTCAGCGAAGGAATCTCCTCCACACACGGAGTGCACCAGCTGGCCCAGAAATTCAGCAGAACTACCTTGCCCCGGTAGCTACTTAACTGCAGGCTGCGTCCGCCGTCGGAGATGGTAAAGTCAGGCGCCGGTTTCCCCACAAAGCGAGGATGGTCGCCACGGTCGCACCCTGCAGCCAGCAGGAGCGAGAGCAGGAAAACGGAACCGCGCATACGAAATGCCACGTCTCTAATAATACTTCCAGCGGGCTGCCTGCGCCCCTTGGAGTCAGCCTACAGAAAGGCTCTCGCGACGCTGCGCTCGCCGGGCATGTTCCCCCCACTGGGCATAATGGGCTCGCGAAGCAAGCAATAGATTCAGCAGCCTTGGCGGCAGAATCTGGCTCATCAGCACGACCGCGAAACCCGCCGGGTAATGACGTCTTAAGAGCTTCAGCTTGCGCCGGTTTTCCGGGGTCGTCAGGCGTGCGCCAAGCAGTTCGCGCGTAAGCCTCCGGCCATACTGGCGTTCCAGGAATTTGACCCCCCGGCGATGGGCGCGCAACTTCTCCCGGTCGCCCTCGACATAGGGCAACTCCATCTCCAGCACCCGATAGCTCAGCTCCAGCATTCGCTCCGCGTCGCGGGAGGTACTGGATTCGTGAAGCCGGTACTCCGCGACCGGCGTCTCATGGGCAACCCAGTTGCTCTGGCGCGCAGTGCGCAGGTAAAACTCGTGATCCTCGGCGACCTGCAGGCTCTCGTCAAAGGCGCCGGTCTCCGCTAGCCCTGAACGCCGATGCAGCACGGAGCAAGGGGTCTCGACGAAATTATGTTCCAAAAGCATCTGATAATGATCGCGCCCCACGGCACACTTGTTGGAATAACCAATCGCTGCCCCGTCGGGCCCGATGTACCGATGTTCGCCCACGGCTAGCGTGCAGTCCGTATGCTTTTCCAGGAGTTCGACTCCCGTCGCGACCGCGCGTGGCAAAAGCCGGTCGTCGTGATCCAGAAACAGTACATACTTGCCCTGACTATGCAGAAGTCCCGTATTGCGTGCAGCGGAAATCCCCCGATTCGCCTGATGTATATAACGAACCCCACGCGACCGTGCAATGATCGCTGTCTCATCGGTCGAACCATCGTCGACCACGATGATTTCGATCCGGGGGTAGGTCTGCAGCCGTACACTTTCGATGGTTTCGGCAAGATAACGGGCTGAGTTGTAACAGGGAATTACCACCGAAACCAGTGGCGGGAGTGTAGCGTTAGTAGCGCTGAGTTTTGTTGTCATTTTTCCGCCTTAGTCGATCATTGGATGAGGGACGTTACGCCGCGATGAAGAACTGGGCGGACCCGGGTTGAAATTACATTTTCTATAATGCTGGGAATCTTCGCGGACCGCTGCGGCAAGCCGGTCGACTGCTGGACCCGGAATTTCCTGTACGCGTGTGTGGCTTTCCTTTAGGAAAGCCACATCAAGCCCGCTTAAGCCGCGAGCCGCACAGGGGATACGGAGAAAGGAACATCCCCGATGCTTCTCTCCGTCATCGTGCCCGCCCGCAATGAGGCCGATGTTCTCCGCCCGTGCCTCGAGTCTCTCTTGGCCCAGGCGGACCAGGGCTTTGCGCTCGGAGAGGACTGGGAACTTTTCCTGGTGGATGACGGCTCGACTGACGAGACCCGCACCATCGCGCTCGGCTTGGCCGGCGTACAGGTGCTCGATCCTGCGCCCTTGCCCCCCGGTTGGACAGGAAAGGCAAATGCCGTTTGGACTGCCGCCCAAATGGCGCGGGGAGAATGGCTCCTGTTCACGGATGCGGATACCATTCACCAGCCGGGCGACTTGCGTCGAGCTATTCACGAAGCGGAACATGCGCATGTAGTGATGCTCTCTTATTCTCCCAGGCAGCTAGTGACAGGCTTCTGGCAGCGGGCCCTTATGCCGTTGATCTTTGCCGAGCTCGCCGTTGCTTATCCGCCGCAAAAAGTTTCCAGTGCGGAGTCGCGCGTGGCTGCTGCCAATGGTCAGTTCATGATGGTGCAGCGAGCCGCCTACTTCCAGGTTGGCGGCCATGCAGAGGTGGCCGGCTCTCTGCTCGATGATGTAGATCTGGCTTTCCGATTAAAGCGTCGCAAGTACCCCATCCGCTTCCGCTACGCGCCTGACGCGCTCAGTACCCGGATGTACCGGACTTTTACGGCGATGTTTGAAGGCTGGACCAAAAATCTGGCCCGCCTTTTTGGCTATCCTCTGATGATGGCGGCCGGGAGGGCTCTCGATCTGCTCCTCATGGTTGCCCTGCCGCTGCTGCTATGGCGCTTCTTTTCGGTGCCTTTGGCGCGTTACGCCTTGGGTCTTGTTTGGTTAAGACTTCTATGGCGATTCTACACAAGGGTGGCTAAATCTAATTTCTCTGCTGTTGATTGTGCTATTTCGGTGTGTGCGCTGCCCCTGTTCTGCCTCCTGCTGTTGAGAAGCTGGTGGCAGCACACGGTGCGCAATCAAGTGGCCTGGAAGGGAAGAGACTACTCCACCGCCAGGCAATAAACCGGACCCACACTAAATTTCGGTAACCAACCTCAAAATAATGAATAAGATAGCTGTCCGGCGTCATCACAAGAATGGAACCGGAAACCGCTATACTGATTTTAGACTACAGGGCTGCGCGATTGGTTGCTTATGCTTCTTCTGACTCGAAAGGCTGAATTCTCCTCCTCGCACTACTACTGGTCCGACCAGTTGTCGGCGGCGGAAAACGTGCGTCTTTTTGGCAAGTGTGCGAATCGCAACGGTCACGGGCACAACTACACCCTGGAAGTGACGGTTCAAGGAGAAGTGGACCCGGTTTCCGGCTTTGTCGTCGATCTGAAAGAGCTCAAAGACGTGATGCATCGCGAGGTGGTGGATGTGTACGATCACCGTCATTTGAATCTCGAGGTGGAGGAGTTCAAACACGTAATGCCAACCACCGAGAACCTCGCTATCGCCATCTGGAAGCGCCTGGAAAATCGCATCGCGGGCGCCAGGCTACACCGCATCCGGGTTTACGAGACGCCCGACCTTTTCTCTGATTATTACGGTGAGGCATGAGAGCTTATCTTTCGCGAAGATACGTCCTCAGCGCCTCGCATCGTCTGTACTCCGAGGCATTCAGCGAGGAAAAAAACAGGGCGGTTTATGGCAAGTGCAGCAATCCCCACGGCCACGGCCATAATTATGTTGTCGAGGTAACAGTGGGCGGCCAGGTCGATCCGGTGACCGGCATGGTCTGCAACCTGGCTGAGCTGGATAGTTGCGTACAGAGCACAGTGATCGACCGCTTTGATCACACGAATTTGAACTTTGACGAGCGCTTCACGGACCAGGTACCCACCACCGAGAATCTATGTATAGCCATTCACGACCTGCTCGCGGAGCACTTTGTTCACGCTGATCTTGAACGAGTGAGGGTGGAAGAGACGCGGAACAATTTTTTCGAATATGCGGGAGAGGGAAAGCATGGCACATCCAACGGTCGTTCGTAAGCCCCCGGTCGGCAGGGGATTGAGTGGATACTCCACCCAGGATCTTTACACAGAATTGATCACGCGTTTGGGTGAAGACCCCAACCGCGAAGGGTTGGTGAAGACGCCTGAGCGGACCGAGCAGGCGATGAGCTTTCTCACCAAGGGCTACCAGGAGGATGCGGACAAGATTCTGCGCGGCGCGCTCTTCGAAGTCGATTACGACGAGATGGTGATTGTGCGCGACATCGAGGTCTTTTCCCTTTGCGAGCATCACATGCTGCCCTTTTTCGGCAAAGTTCATGTGGCCTACATCCCCAACGGAAAAGTCATCGGTCTGAGCAAGATTCCGCGGCTGGTCGAGGTATTCGCGCGTCGTTTGCAGGTACAGGAGCGGCTCACGCGGCAGATAGCCGACGCCATTCAGGACGCCATTGATCCCCAGGGAGTGGGCGTAGTGATCGAGGCCAGGCATCTTTGCATGATGATGCGCGGCGTAGAGAAGCAGCACTCATCCACCGTGACCTCTGCGATGGTAGGAGTCTTCCACCAGCAAAATACCCGCGCCGAGTTTCTCTCCCTCGTCCAATCGCGCCCCCAGAACAACCTCTAGGGCGAGAGCCGACGGGTGCCCAGCTTAGCCCCAGCGTGCCTGGGCAGAGAAAGACGGGGCCCAGCCCCATCGAAGGCTTTTACAAGGTTGCGAAAGACTCTCCCGCGGGACCAGGTTGGGTTTTTGCCACCGCAACAAATGCTGGGTGCCCCATTTGCCCCGATTTCCTGTGGAGGCTTGTGGCGCTGATACACTCCATGCGCCTTTCCTTAATGAAAGGCGCACACGCGGACCTCTCTAGCACAGCGTGGCAAGAAATCCCACTCAAGCCGTACTTTGGCTTGAGTGGGATACTGGCTCTCCATGTGCCGCTTCCCTTTTCGAGCGGCTAAAAGCCGTTGAGCGAACACCTTTTCAGCTCACAGCAACTTCTCCGCCCCCTAGCTGATCGGATCAGAAATAAGTCTCTATAGTTAAGAGTGTGAATGGGCTCCTGGTGATTGATAAACCGAGCGCAATGACATCCCACGATGTCGTCTCACGGGTGCGCCGCATCACCGGCGAGTCCAGTACCGGCCACCTGGGTACGCTCGACCCAATGGCCACCGGAGTCCTGCCCGTATTAACCGGCAAGTACACCCGCTTGGCCCAATTCTTCGGTCCACTCACCAAGACCTACACCGGAGCTATCCGCTTCGGCTTTGCCACCGACACCTACGACGCAGATGGAATGCCGGTATCGCCGGCTGAACTGGGCGCTCGATTGCCGGCCAACGACGACCTCCAGGCCGCAGCCGCGCTTTTTCGAGGACAGGTGGACCAGACCCCTCCACCTTTCTCCGCCAAGAAAATCGATGGCAAACCTGCCTACAAAGCAGCACGGCGCGGGGAAACGGTAGCACTGAAACCCGTCATCTCTGATGATTGAGGAGTTCGTCATTGGCGCGCTCGAAGGCGAATACGCGGAGTTCACCATCCGCATCTCCTCCGGAGGCTACGTCCGCTCCGTGGCCCATGACCTGGGGCAGATCCTGGGCTGTGGCGCCCACCTGGCGCGCTTGCGCCGGGTTGCGGCTGGCCCCTTCACGCTGGCCCAGGCGATGACGCTGGAAGAGCTGAGCGACCAGGCGGCCGCCGGCACTCTGGAGCAGAGACTCCCGCACCCTCGGACGCTGCTGCCGGATTTGCCCGCCACCACCGCCGATCTATGGGTTGCCGGCCGTCTGAGAAACGGGAACGCCGTGAATCTGCCTGAGTACTCCACCGCTCCGCTGGCCAAGGTATTCGCCGGGCAGCGCGACCTGGTTGCCATCGTGCGCCGCGTGGCCGGAACACTCTTTCAACCCATCGTGGTTCTCGGTTGATGGCCCCCGGCTTACGACTTCTTCAACAGGGGCACGACCAGGGGAAGAAGATTTCTCGCTACCTGGGCATTGCCTTGATCCGTCGCATGAATGCCGTCGGCCTGCATGCTGCCGGGCACTCCCTAGACGTTTTGCAGCAGGAACGGCAGCAGCGGCACGTGGTACTTGGCCGCCAGCAGCGCGTAGGTCTGGTTGAATTGCCGGATGTAGTCCGGCCCGTAGTTGGGCGGCAGGGTGATGCCACCCAACACAACCTTGGCGCCGGAATTGAGCAGCGTGGATACGATCTGATCGAGGTTCTCACGCGTGCTCGCGATGGGCAGCCCGCGCAAACCATCATTCCCGCCGAAGGCCACGATCACCAGCACCGGCTTCAGACCCAATGCGTCCTGCAGCCGATCGACTCCGTCCTTGGTGGTGTTTCCACTGATGCCTTGATTGATTACCTGGTAGTGGTAGCCCTTCGCGTCCAAATCCTTTTCCAGGTAGTCGGGATAGCTGTCCCCCGGGTCGGCCCCATAGCCGGCAGTGAGGCTGTCGCCGAAAGCAACGATCACCGGCCGCCCATCTTTTGCAACATCGCTGGCCGGCGAGGAATCAACTACAGGCGCGGCCGGTTGAGGAGCCGCTGCCTCAGGCGCTTTCGACCGGCAACCGGCAAGCAGGGAACTGGCGAACAAAACGCAGGCGAGTCGTCGGTGGGTCACAAGCCCACTGTAGAACATTTTCCGCCAACGTTCGTATACCAAACCCTGGGGATGGGGAAGTCCATGATTGAAGTGCGCGGGCTGAAAAAGTCGATTCGCAACGGCAGCCGGACGATCGAGATCCTCAAGAACATCGATCTGCTCGTCCCCTCCGGGCAATTCGTGGCCATCATGGGCGCTTCGGGAAGCGGCAAAAGCACGCTGCTGGGACTCTTGGCGGGCCTGGATTCTCCCACCGCGGGCGAAGTCCTGATCGATGGCACCGAGATCAGTCGTCTGCCGGAAGACAAGCTGGCCGAAGTACGCGGCCAAAAATTGGGCTTCGTCTTCCAATCCTTTCAGCTGATACCGACCCTCACCGCGCTTGAAAACGTGCTGCTACCCCATGAACTGAACGGCTCTGGCAACGGCCGTGTGGCCGCCGAAGATCTACTGCGCAGTGTAGGCCTGGGCGACCGCATGCATCACTATCCCATCCAGCTTTCGGGAGGGGAGCAGCAGCGGGTGGCCTTGGCCCGCGCCTTCGTTCTCCAGCCCCCCATCATCTTTGCCGACGAGCCCACGGGCAATCTCGACTCCGAGAATGGCGCCCACGTACTCGATCTGTTGCTCCAACGAAACCGCGCCAGCGGTGCCACCCTGGTGCTGGTGACGCACGATGCGCAGGTCTCCATCCACGCCGATCGCCGCATCGTTCTACGCGACGGCATGATCGTGGAAGACACCATGCAAAGGCCGGCCTGATATGGGAGCCAACCGGAAACCCACGTTAACCTGGGCCTCGGCAGCGAAGATTGCCTGGCGTGAATTGCAGGCCTCCCGGGCCAAGTTTCTATTCGTGATTCTCTCCGTGGCGATTGGGGTGGCCGCGCTTACCGGGGTGCGCGGCTTCAGCGATTCTTTTCAGAAGACCTTGCTGGGCGAAGCGCGCACCATCATGGCCGCTGATCTCTCCGCGCGTATGTTCCGCCAGCCCACACCAGAAGAAGAGCAGCAACTGAATGCGCTGGCCTCCCGTGGCATCCGGCGAACCGAAGTAAGCGAAACGGTATCTATGGTCTCCTCGCCCGGCGATCCAGTGCCGCTGCTGGTTTCGCTCAAGGCGGTCGATCCACGACAGTATCCTTTTTATGGCACCGTCGTTCTCGACCCCGCGGGAGATCTCCGCCAGGTGCTCACAGATGCAACCGTCGTGGTTGCCGAAGACCTGCTCATCCGGCTGCACACCCAGGTAGGCGCCAGCCTGAAAATTGGCGACTCCACCTTCCGCATAGCAGCCATCCTGGTGCGTGAGCCGGATCGTATGAGTTCAGGCATGGGGCTGGGGCCGCGTGTGATGATGACCCAGAGCGCGCTCGAAAAGAGCGGCCTGCTGCAGCAGGGAAGCCGCTCGGGAGAGCGTTTCCTCTTCAAGCTGTCACGTAACAGCGGCAGTATCGCCACCGCGCGCGCGCGCCTGGAACAGGTTTTGCCCGATGCGCAGGTTACCGACTTCCGGGAAAGCAATCCCGCGCTCACCGACGGCTTGAAGCGATCGACCGGGCTGCTCAGCCTGATCTGCCTGGTGGCCATGGTGCTGGGCGCCATCGGGGTGGCGATGGCCATGCGTGCGCATCTGCAGCAGCGGGTCGAGGTGCTCGCCATCATGAAGTCCATCGGCGCGCGCTCCTCTGATATTTTGCGTATCTATCTTTTTCAGACGGTGCTGCTGGGGTTGGTGGGTGGTTTAATCGGCGCTTCTCTGGGCTTGGGAGTGGAGTGGATTTTTCCCAGCCTGTTAGGGAGGTTCTTGCCCATCACCCTGGATCTTCAGTTTCCCTGGCGTTCCGCGCTCGCGGGGCTGGGCACTGGCATTTTGACCACCGTCCTCTTCTGCCTGCCGCCACTGCTGCAGATTCGTTCCGTCCGTCCAAATCTGGTGTTGCGCAGAATGGTGGAGGAGCCGAGCGCGCAGCGGAGTTGGAGGGCGCGCGTGCGCCAGAGCAAGGCGCAATGGATTATTGCCATCGTCATCCTGTTGGGGTTGGGTGGTATCGCTGCGGCGCTTTCTGATTCCGTGGTAGTTGGGCGCTGGTTCGCCGGGGCCTTGAGTGCATTGCTGGTGGTCATCCTCGGAATGTCGGCCCTGACCCTGCGCGTGCTCCGTGCCTTTCTATCGCGCACCCGAATGCATTTGCAATCCGCTGTTCGTCATGGCCTGGCAAACCTGTACCGGCCGGGTAATCAATCCGCCGCTGTGCTGGCCGCGCTGGGCGTGGGCGTAATGCTTATCCTGACCGTCTTTCTCATGCAGCACGGTGTGATTGGGGAAATGAAACTGACGGCCGGCCCCAACCTGCCGAACATTTTCCTGGTCGATATCAGCAGCAAGGAACTGGACGGCGTCAAGCACCTGTTGGCCCAGCAACCCTCGGTCTGGGGAGATGTGGAGACGCTCCCCTCCGTCGCCGGAAGAATCCTATCGGTGGATGGCACAGCCGCTGAGGGCCTCAAGCTGAAGAATTACCCCAAGCGCCTGCTCCAGACTGTGTCCCTGACATGGTCGAACGCGCTGCCCGAGGGATCCACGATGGTGCAGGGAACGTGGTGGGATAAAGACGATGGGCAATCACTCGTTGTGACCGAGCACATTGCGCAACGGCTGCAGTTGCATCTTGGTTCCCGCATCGTCTTCACCTCGAATGGAAGAACGATGCAGACGAATGTGGTTGCGATCATCCGCCACAATGGTCAGCACGTCTACTCGCGCAGCGAATTCATCCTCACCCCGCGGGCGCTGGCCGGGCTGCCGGTGGTTTGGTACGGCGCAGCCCATGTGGACCCGCGGCAGGTGGGGGCAGTACAGCGAGCGCTTTTCAACGCCTATCCCACGGTGACGGTAATCAACATTGCCGATGTCATTGAGACCATCCAGGGAGTGGTGCAGCAGATCACGATCGTAGTGCGTTTCCTGGCCGCATTTTCTATCCTTGCCGGCGCCGTCATTCTGGCCTCGAGCATTGCCAGCACGCAATTTCGCCGGGTGCGTGAGGTGGTGGTGCTCAAGACCCTGGGCGCGAAGCGAAACCACATCGCCGCCGTCTTTAGTGTGGAATTTATTGTGCTGGGGCTGCTCGCGGGGTTCGTAGGAGTGATCTTCGCCAATCTGCTTTCGCGCGTGCTGCTACATCGGCTGGATGTAGCCTTTCACGTGGAATGGCTGGCGACCGCGATTGCATTGGTAGGAACGGCGGTGTTGGCCACGGTGACCGGTTGGGCCGCCAGCTTCAGGATCCTGGGCCAAAAGCCGTTACAGGTGCTCAGGGAAGAGTAGCGTGCGAAAAAGCCTCTTGTTGCGTAGTCCGGACTGCGGAAAAACGCATTCTTGCGAAGGGTACGGCCTTTAGGTCGTAGGTAAATACTTTGAAACGAACGCGGCTTTAGCCGCTGGGGACGCTTGGGGGCTGGCGCATTGACCGGAGTGCGTCCTGCTCTTACTATAGTGAAGTCAGCCTTGCCGCATTGCCCCCTCGTTCAATGGTAGGACAGCTGCCTCTGGAGCAGCATATCGGGGTTCGAATCCCTGGGGGGCAA
>CAVRHZ010000006.1:0-95748 GCA_963721125.1 uncultured Acidobacteriaceae bacterium
GCGGTGTCGAGGGGTCTTCGTGGACGGGACCATGAATCCATGTTCCAGGATCCCAACGTCGACCTGCTCAGCCAGCGTTTGCGTCAGGCACTCCAACCGGGAGCTTAGTGGCAGTTTCCTCCGCGTCCGATGGCGGAGCGACGATACGGCTATCGATGGGTAGTTCGCTCAAATGTTCCGCAGCCCACTTTGCCGCCAGGCCATTCAGAGGACTTCGTGTGTTGTATTCCTGATAAGCGATCATTCTGCCTATCCGTATGACAAGGTCGTCGAGCCCCTCCGACGCCGCCCAAAAATCGCCGATACACACGGTAGCGTCATCGAAGTTGGGATGAAAGACCGGGGTGAGCATGCGGCATTGCGGCGCACGGCGTGGATAATCCAGCGACAGGTTCACCTCCAGCACGTGCGAGTCTCGCTCCAGGATTTCCCCGCCGCGTCCACATACAATCCCTTGAGTGAGTAAACGAAGCGGTAGTGTTCCGGCGGCAAACCCGCCGAAGCACTTATCTGGATGACCGGCCAATTGGCGAAACGTCTGCTCAGTAGCTCGTAATCTATTTTCAATCTGCGCGTGCGCGGCGACGCCATGCCAAATTCCTCTCTCTAAAGTGGCCCAAGGTTTCTGGCCACGGTGAAGATAGCGATGAGCACCAGGGATAGCTTGAGTAAGGAGTTGGGGATCGTGGGCCAGAGGAATGTGGCTGCCTTCATGGCACGCCAGTAAGTCAACGCAAGGAAGACAGCGGCAAAAGGAAGAAAGAGGACCACCATTGCATTCCAATGCATGGCCTCGTTCAGTCTGCCGTGCAGCAGTGCCGCCAGCGCGCGCGTTCCGCCGCAACCGGGGCAGTAGATGTGCAGCCAGAAGAAGACGGGGCAGCGCGGATAGAAGTGCGAGCTGGCAGGAGGATAACGCCGGAGAACGCAGGCAGCGGCAGCAACCGCCAGGGCAGCGAGATTGGCAAGCCACCGCCGTGTATTCACTCTCATGCGGACAGGGGACCCAGGCGGGCGGCGTACTTGCGCCGCATGATGTCGTTGAGATGGTATTGAAAATAGATATCGCCGAAGAAAAACGTCATGACCCCGCTGAGAGAAAGTCCCATAGGCTCGACCGAGTTGTAGTGCTGCTCCAGAGAACTCCTCAGGCTGAATCTTCCAATCAAGATGAGAATGCCATAAACGAGATTCAAGGCTCCCCCAAAAGAATGCCGGGAGTGGGTATAGCCTGCTTCGAAGCTGGTAAAAAATATGGCCGCCAGAACGCAAATGCCGGCGACGTAATAGTAAAGAGCTGTGCTTTGGGGCGCGACCTTCTTCATCCAAGCCGCCTGCACCAGGTTCCATACCGCGCTGAAAAGCCCACAGCTGAGTACGCTGAACAGGAGCACCAGCCCCCAATGCAGATTAGGCGGGTCAGGATATATGGCAGCGTTGATTACCGGGCTGGCTTGAAATTTGCGCTTGCGGCACAGAGATGGTGCCAATGATCTGCGAGACGGGCAGAGGTTCGCTCATTCCCTCGCTGCGCGCCAGATCGGTGAGGAGGATTTCTCCCGAGGCCACATACCGTTGCAGGTCTGCGAGCGTGTAGGGACCGTATTGCTGCCCGTCACGGGTAATGAAATAGTTCATGCGCTCTCCAGGGCTAAGGTGGAATCAGGTTATACGAAAGCGATGCCATCGTCATCGCGGTTGACTATACAAGCCTCGACGATCGCCCAAATCCAGCTGATGAACGAACCAGTGAAACAGGAAAAGAGAGTGATGCAAAGCTGTATCACTGCCTTCTTCACATAGCCGGCATAGAAGTTGTGGCCGCCGAAGGCCCCTAAAAACACTGCAAGCAGAACGAAGACCACGCGGCTCTTCCGCGGCTCATAACTATGAATGGGAGAAGGAGGCGGTGGCGCATATCCGGCAAAGGTGGGGTAGCTCATCACCGGAACATGGCTGGTTTGAAAACCGCTTCTGGCTGGCGGCGGTGGCGCTCCCGCTGGCCGTGGTGGGGGCGGAGTCGGGGTATACGCCGGCGGTGGAGCGGCCTGCGAGAGGTTCAGGAAAGAATTCGGAGGGGCAGATGGCGGGGGCGGTGAGGGAGCGCCCGATACCAGGTCCCGATCGGATACGCTGATCTTCGGCTCTTCCGCGGGAGCCTGAGAGCAGCCGAAGACGGTGCAGCCGCCATTTTCCTGGAGACAGTCGGCGTGGTGCTTCGTCTGGCATCCCGAACAGGCGACGATGGCATCGTCCGCTTCAAACGCGGTGCGGCAATAGGGACAGCTGCCGCCGCTCATCAGCGCTGCCTCTCCTGATAGCGGAAGGCGTACCGTCCCAATTGCATGATGGTTTCGCTCTCCAGCACCCGGGTCCCGCGAACCGGCTGTCCGGAGATATAGGCCGCGCCATGCGCGATCAGATAGATCTTCGATCCTTTGAGCTCCAGCATCGCGTGCTGCGGCAGGATCTCCGGATCCTTGAAGAGGTAGATGTCACAGTTCTGCGAACTGCCGACCGATGTTTGCGGCTTATAGAGGATGAACTGCTTACCTGCCAGCGGCCCGGCGGTTACGTACAGCCAGCGGTCTTTGAGCGCGCTCTCGACCAGCCCTATGGCAATGCCGGTGGCCATGCCCAGCAGGCCGAAACCAACTCCACGGCTGGTCGCGCCCGCGTGCGTTGCAAAGGAGATGGGATCGAAGATCGTGCCTCCGACCGCCGCTCCGATGGCTCCGCCCAGGGCGCCGTAGCCGGTCTTCTTCATAGACTGGCCAATGATGCCGTAGACCACTCCGCCCGCAGCCCCAAGCACCATCCAGGCAATTCCGCGCGCGATCCACACCGCGGGATTGTGAAAGGACCGCACGCCGGCCTGGAAGCAGATGTTAAGCCCGATCGAGTAGAACACATTTGCCATTCCGCTGAAGATAAAGCCCAGAACTACGCCGAGCGGTAATGCGAGTCCGCCCCGAATCAAGGCTTTTTTCGTTGATCGCTCGACGATACTCTCCGCCACCGCGAAGCCGACGCACATCAGGGTAACCAGCAGCGGTATCATCCACACGTTGCCCCAGCGGTGCGCGTTTTCAGGGCCGTCAACAAAGCCGGGTTCCGCTATTCCCCAGCCGGCGAGCGCACCCAGCAGGCCGGCCAATCCTAAGTAGAACCATGCCTGTAGCAGAATGCTGCTTTTTTCATGAAGCACCGTGGGAGCATCGGGCGTCGCGTTGATGTTGCCGTAACTCTTCGCGCCCGGGCTCACAACCGCAGGCTGCTCACCTGTGGAGACCAGCGCGGCTGGTTCAGACCGGGCGGCATCCGCCAATTCCTCGAGAGTCACTCTCAGCGGCTGTTGCTGATCGCTCACTTGCTTTTCCCCGCATTCGGATCAGGTTGAGGTGCCGGCTTTTGGGGTTGCACCAGCATCGGCTCTCCAGTAACCGGATTGATCGCGACTAAGTAGAAGCGCGGGAAAAGAAAATAGGCGATGGCAAAGCCAAGCACCATCGCAGTCAGATATTTCAGAGCCGTCGTGCTCCAGCGAATCCACGCGGGGGGTGCGCCTGCCGGTCGCGGCTTGGTTTCAGCCGCTTCCGGCAGCACCGCCTCCATTTCCTTGGGCGTGCGCTCCACTCCATCGCCGTTGTTGTCGACGATGGAGAAGCTGGAGATGCGATGAATATCTCCGTCGATCCAACCGAAGCAACCCTCTTCATCGGTATGCGGATCGTAGACCCACGCCACCTGGTCGGGTGAAGAGAAAAAGTTGCGCTGGATGAACATGTCGTGCTCAGAAAGAAAGACCCCAAATCCAGGGTGGGAGTGGTACCAGCCGATGATTCGTTGGTCGGGATAGGACTCATCCTTGACCCGGTAAATCGTCTCCCACGCGTCCTGGGTAAAGGTGACATGGGTGCCGGCTTGAGCGGCATTCGACGCCTCGATCGACGCCCGTACTTCGACCACGCCGTTGTGCTTGTCGCCGATCAGCACGCCGCAGACCTCGGTCGTCATATGGGAGCGCGCATGTTGGCGAATGCGTCGCGTTACCTCGTTATCGATCTCGAAGAGCGGACCTTTGCTCATCTGCGGACCTCACTCAGGCTCGAGGCAGCGAGCGGACCCAACACCGCTTCGGCGTCGCCTGCAATGCAATAGGAAATCTCTGCTTCCTGCGAACGTGCGGTGAAGATATCGAACCGTGGCAGTCCAAGCTGATCGAGCCGTCGCTGGCCAAGTTCCGGCTCTCCTCGATAGCCCGAAAGTGTTTGCACCACGCGCATGTGGCCATCGTTCGGGCACCGGCCCTGATGGTATCGAATGGCTCCGACGGGCACGAAACACTCTTCCTCCGCGGCACATTGCGGGCAAACCAGTTTGTGAATGATGTCGCGGCTGAATTCGAGAACCACCTCATCGCTGTTCAAGTCGCGGGCCGCGCGCTGGAGCAGCTGCTCCAACGTCAACATATTTGAGGCCTCGTGGATCTCCACTACCTTGTCCAGAACGTAGTGGCTGAGGCACTCGGGATTCTCCGTGTAGTCGACCACGTACGATGTGTGGTGCAGGCCCTCAAAAATGTAACCTTTACTGGCCAGCGTGGGCATTCCATGTAGCAGCTTTACCGCCTCCTGCACTTGAATGCCGCCGATGATCGACGAAATCGTCGGCGTGGTGGGAACCCGGCCTTCGGAAGTCGCTTCGTGCAGCAGCAAGTTACACGACATGCGCCGATCCAGGATGGCCCAGTCTGTTTCCCCCAGGGTGCATTCATAACAGGGTGCGCTGCCGGGTAAAAACACCCGAGCCACTCCATTGATTCCTTCGATCGCTCCATCGATCCAGGGCCGGTTCGTCTTCCAGGCTGCGCGATTGATCCATAGCCGCGCTTCACGGTTATCGAGTCCGGCGAGAATGAGGTCGGCCCAGGCAAAGAGTCCGAGTCCGCAGTCCTGCATTACGTTTGCGGTCAGCGGCTGTACCGTTGCCTCGGGCAGCAGCTCCCGGTAGGCGTGTGCAACCGTATCTGCCTTCGATCGTCCTACGTCGGTCGAGCGGAACAAAATGGCCCGCGATAGATTGGAAAGCTCGATCTGATCAAGATCGACTACGACCACATGGAGGAATCCGAGCAGTGCCAGATTTTTCAGGATCTCATTGCCCAGGGCGCCGGCTCCGATCACCAACACCCGCGCCGCACGAATCTTGTCCTGATCCCACCACGGGATCAAGCGCAGGCGGCTGTAGCGATCCTCTGCGTGGCCGGTGTCGACTCGTATGCTCTCTGGCGGCATGGTTTACCCGGCCGTGATCTCTGGCTGGAGGCGAAGAATGTCACCATCACGGACCCCGGCATCCGCCAGGGTTTGCCCATCCTGGATCTGGCGGCCGGAATTCTTGTGGTGAAACTTGTAACTTAACGGAGCCCCATCAGGACCGTTGGCCGGCAACTGCAGCTTCTGTATCAGGACGGCTACAATCTTGTTGCAAGGCGCGTCGTCGGGTAGCTCCGCTGGAACGCGCTTATTCTCAGTTGAGTCGTACACCGTTACATTGATATAGGCCATGGATCAGTCCCGTAGACTCCTTATTTCTTTCCTTTGACGGCTTCCAGGTATTGGTCGAGCTTTTGTTGTCCATCGTTGCGAAAGGTCCAGCTGGATTTCTGCTGGAAGCCATCGGCCTTGGCTGCGAAGCTCAGGTTTTCCGCATTCGCATCGCGATTGCGATCGAACTTGGAACTCACAATGCCGATCAGGTTGCCATGATGGTCGTACACCGGGCCGCCGCTGTTGCCCGGGCTGACAGCGGCGGAAATCTGCACTTCATCATCGCGGAGTCCCGAGATAATGCCGGTGCTGAGGGTATATCGCAGGCCCTCGGGATGACCGATGACAAAAATATCCGCGCCATCGCGGCCGACGGAAAGCGGCTGCACAAAGTCGGCGGACCCTGAGTGGCGGGGCATCCACAGTAATGCCAGATCCAGTTGGGGCGACTGCCCCACCAACTCCGCCTTCGCCCAAATGCCAGCTTCGGTTGCGACCAGCACATGTCCTGCGGCGCCACTCGAACCCCAACCGGAGGCATGGACGACATGGTTGGCGGTGGCGAATAAATACCCATCCTTATCTGCGCGCAGCAGCACGCCGGCGCCGAAAGAACTGGACGCCACTTCCTGCCGGTTCCACAACCTGACCGCCGGAGACACTACGATGACCAGGGGCTTAAGCTGGGCGGAGGCATCCGCGCTGCTCAAGTCGGTAGCCGATGGGAGGGCGGGGAACTGGGTCCGTTCGTCCAGCTCAGAGAGCCCGGTATTCACCAGCGCTGGAATGGGGGCGAAAGAGACCACCAGCACCGTGCCGGCAGTGGTGAGGATGCCGCTGATCACCAGCAGTGTAGAGAGGAACGACACCCAGGCGTACTTGACGCGCGGTGGCTGGCTACGAAACGCGATGCGCAGGATGACTGCCACCGCGCAGAGCACCGGCAGCACCAGCACCAACGGAGAAAGGGTTATCCGCGCCCACCAGGGAACCGGAGAAGGCAGCCGATTGAACGATGACGGCGGCGCGTTGGGCGCCGGTTTGATCTGTTCGATTTCTTCGGAACTGACCACCACCCTGTCAAAGGGCATCAGCAAACCACCTGCAGAGAGATACATCAAGAAGAGTTGAAGTGTTTATAGTGCATGCAAAACGCGCAAGCAATAGCGGTGGATGGGTGTCATACCCTACAAAAGGGTTAGAAGCGATCGAGCGGCTGCCCTAAATGCCTGCAAACAAAGCAGAATCAACGATCAAGTCCGCACGCGGTGAGGGCCGTCCAGGTCGATCTGAGAGCCCCGATCTCGGTTCTGCGAGCAGTCCCGGTTCTCTCACACACTTGCTAGTCCACACCCTAGACAAGTTGGCGCTAGGGGACGCAGGCCCGGTCTAAACCAGGCTCCTATCCAGCAAGATCAGCGTCTCGGCCAGAACCCTGGCGCCGTTTGCGCAATCAACAGCCTCTGCCCATTCTTCCGGGGCGTGGCTCCTACCCTCCCGGCAGGGCACAAAGATCATGCCCATGGGAGCAATGCGGGCCACGAAGACGCCATCGTGCCCAGCTCCGCTGGGCAATCGAGTGCTGCTGAATCCCGCCGCCAAGCATGCTTCCTCGATTGTGCTCTGGATCAATGGCGAGCAGGCAGTGGGCAATGTTTGGCTCAGCAGTGAACGAGTCAGGCGCAATCCCCGGTCATTCAATTCGCCTTCGGTCTGTCGCCACAACTCCTGCTCAAAACGAAGCAACTCCGTCTCATCGGTGCTGCGCGTTTCGAGGATCATGCGGACCGACCCCGGCACCGCATTGATCGCGTTCGGCTCCACAGAGAGCTTTCCTACTGTCGCCACCAGGTAGGCACTTTCGCTTGGCCGCGATCGCGCCAACTCGTCGACCGCGCGGATGAACCCGGCCGCCCCAACCAGCGCGTCCCTGCGCAGGGACATGGGGGTGGTCCCCGCATGATCGGCGCGTCCTTCGACCGTAACCTCGTGGCGGCGGATGCCGACGATAGCAGTTACGACGCCAATTTCTGCCTTTCGTTCCGCGAGTACGATGCCTTGTTCGATATGTAACTCGACGTAAGCTGCCACGGAATCCTGACTACGAATGGCTCTACCCAGCTGTTCTGCTCTTCCACCTACACTATCGATCGCGGAAGCGAGCGTAACCGTGGAGGAAGGCAAGCTGCGCGCCAGATCGGATGCACTCAATACGCCGGCCCAACTGCGGCTACCTATGCACGAAATACCGAACTCACTGGGCTCTTCCGCCAGAAAATCGACGACTTCCAGAGGATGCGTGAGCGAGATCTTCTGTTCCCGCATCGACTGCGCGGCTTCAAGAGCCGCGAGCAACCCAAGCATGCCATCGAAGCGGCCGCCTGACGGCACCGTGTCTGAATGCGATCCTGCGACCAGGGCTCCTAAGCCGCGGCTGGTTCCCGGCATGCGGCCAATGAGATTCCCACCCGCATCCACTTCAACTGCCAAGCCGGCCGCGTTGAACTCCTCCGTGAGCCAAGCCCTGCCCTGCGCAAACTGGCTGTCGAACGCGCGCCTCGTCCAGGGCTTTGCCGGATCTGTAAAGCGGCTAAGAGCCTCTATGCGGCTCCACAGCCGGTCGGAGTTAATCGTGATCATGCCGGAGATGCTAGCACACGCTAGCACAGCTATTTACTGCCAATCAGCCGTATGCGCGCCGTAAGCGCCCGTCCCAGGAACTCGCTGAACGTCCCAAATTGCGGGGAATCCACATTGTTGTTCACGATCGCCGGGTTGCCGCTATTGGTGGCATTTTCCATCACCCCGCGCAGACCAAAGTAAGATCCGCGAAAATGAAAGCGCCATTCCAGGCCGGGGCTGAAGGAAACATAATCAGGAAATCTCTGAGAGCCGGCCGCACCCACCAACTGCTGATTGGCATCCACGGCATCGAAGGGGAAGCCGGAATGCCAGTCCAGCGTGTACACGAAATCCCAGTTCTTCTTCAGTTTCGGCAGCAGCAAAGGCAACCAGCCCCAGGAAATTACGCGGTTGGGCACATCCCAGGGCAGCGGACCACTCTGTTGCGGGCCCAGCAGCGGAGATAGCAGGCATGTAATTGAGAGCCGCATTGGTTCGCGCAGAGGAGTGTGTATAGGCGGCGAAGAGCTTGTATCCATTGGCAAACGTGCGCCGGGCGTCTATCTCCTCGGAAGTATAGTGGTCCTGCCGCGCATTGGTGAGCAGGTACGTTCCATACAACGCCCCCGCCGGACCCTGATTGGCATAAACGAAACCATCGCTGGCACGTTTCTGGAGAAAATTCGCCCCGGCATAGATTTTTC
The DNA here is from genome assembly GCA_963721125.1 of uncultured Acidobacteriaceae bacterium. GTDB lineage: Bacteria > Acidobacteriota > Terriglobia > Terriglobales > Acidobacteriaceae > PALSA-350. Next base: position 8,879 of record CAVRHZ010000006.1, read on the forward strand.
CGGGAAGTTTCCTCTCCAGGCCAACGCTCCAGTTGATGGCGCGCATTTCCTTGAGCGAGCCGTAGTTCGCAGTAAAGACGGTGGGCAACGGTCCGCTGACCGGAGTCACTCCATCGTCTGCGTAATACGTGTCATCGCGGATACCAGTCAGGGCCTGGGTCAAATACTCCAGCTGTGTGTGCTCATAATAGAGCCCAACGCCCGCCGACAATTTAGTCGTCTCGTCCGCACCGGGCGGCGTATACGTGGCAGCGATGCGGGGTGAAAAGAGCGGGCGCCGCACGATTTCGTCCCAGTCAAAGCGCAGGCCGGGCTCGATAAGCAGGCCCGGATGTGCCAGCCAGCGATCCTGAACGTAAGCGCCGGTTTCAACATTATGGCCCGTGAAGGGAGCCACTTCCGAAAAGACGCTACGGCGCAGCAGCGTTCGATCTTCGCGCAGGTAGCTCACCGGCGCCTGCACAACGATTTCGTCGAAGCCGATATGGTCGAGAGCGAGACCGGCCCTCAGGTCATGACGTCCCTTCCAATAGTGCGGGGGCAAGTATAGAGTCGCTTTTCCTTCCTCTCGCTGCGAGTGCGAAACCAGGTTCTGAAAATAACTGCCTTGGGGAAGTTCCGGAGTAAGTTCGTACGGACTATCTCCATGCGGCTCGTAGCCATCGCGAAAGTGCAAGACGCCCACGCCCACCTCCAGCAGCGCTCCGTTGGCGAAGCTATGCTGGTCGCGTAGATAGGGCAGCCACGAGGTGATATCGGTCTTGGTAGTGCTCTCCTGCGGCACCAGGGATGAGAGACCGTCGTAGGGAGAATGGTAATCATTGAAGAGAAATCCAACCGACAGGATGTTAGCGGGCGTGAGGTTCACTTGAACTTTCGCCAGGTTGCTGCCGCGCAGCAAGTCGTTGGTGTCGGCATTCACCGGAAGCTCCTGGATATAGATGTGGTCGTACTCTGTCTCCAGGCCGTCGAAAAACCACGCGCGCTTGCGCACAATGGGGCCGGAAAAGGTGAAACGGGGAACAAACTTGTCGAACCGCAGCCCATTGAGTTCTTTTACCGAAGGGATAAAGTCGGTGGCGTTAAAGCGAAACTTGTTGTCGCCCATCCCGGTGTAGAACGCGACCACTCCTCCTGTGGCCTTGCCAAACTCGACCGGATACCGGGTGGTTTCCGTGTCGATAGAACGCACTGCATCTGCGCTGACTCTCATGGCCAGCTCCCCGCTGATTGGGGAACGGATATCGAATCCATCCAGCAGGTCGAGCGTCGCATACGTCGGCGATCCGGCAACATGAATCTGGCCGGTTCCGTCCTGCACCACGCCCGGGGTGAAGGGGAGCAGATTGCGAATGTCCCGGGACGTGGGATAAGGGATATTGACGATCTCGGGAGTATTAAAGGTGCTCTTGTCGGAGGTCTGCTCGGGATCAATCCCGGCGGTGGACGAAATCACATTTACCTGTTCGCGCACCACCTGCTCATGGGCCAGCACCACTTCGATGATTTGCTGATGCGCATCCGTCTGGCTTTCCAAGCTTTGGTAGAAGCCTGGCTTTTGCACCTCGAGCTGGTAGGGCAAGTCCCGTTGCAACGAATAGGTACATCGTCCGGCGTAATCCGTTCGCAGCTGGATAGTGGAGCGCCCGGGCTCAGTGAGGATAACCTGGGCGCCGGAGACGGGCAGGCCGTCTTCATCGAGCACAGTCAAAGTGACCGTAGGGCGCGGCGGCTGTATCTGTCCACTAGCGAGTGTCGCGGCGCAAAGAAGAGCAAAGCCAAGTACCATTGCGGAGGCGGCACCACAACGCTGCATGATGGCGACTCCTACCCCACCGTTTCATTTCTCGCCCGGTTGCGGCGACCTGCAGGTAAAGTTCGCAGCTTCGTCCGTGCTGCCCGTCCCCTGGTACCTGGCAACCTGCGGATAAGGGCACAAGGGGCGCGTGCGATCGATTTTTCCGTTGGCGCTATGCGAGGCGACGATCTGATCGGGCGCCTTGCCCTGCTCGACCCATTGTTCCATCGCGCTGAGCTTGTCGAAAGTATCTGGTCCTTCGCCGCCCGCGCAGTGGGCCATACCGGGAGCCATAAACAACCGCACCCAGCCGGGCGCGGCGTCGCCACTTACTTTGACGATCGAATCGTAGAACTCAACCGTGGCGCCTGGCGCCACCTGTTGATCGGCCCAACCGTGGTAGAGAAGCAGCTTGCCACCGCGATGGGCAAATGGCGTGAGATCGGGATCCAGCGCAATCGTATTCTTGTCGATCTCGTTGGACAACGCCGCGTCCCGTTCGAGGTCGAAGGTTTTCCAATCCCACTGCGGATCCTTGAAGACCACGTACTTGAAGTAATCGAGAAATAGATCCGCAGGGACCGGTCCGCCGGCCAGGCGAGCCCAGCGCAACTCGGTTCCTGGCTCCAGACGCGGGAAAATCTCCTGTCCGCTGGCAGTGGTGGCAGGGCTCAAGATGCTCCGCGCCGTCTGCACTTGACGCGCGGTGAGGCACGACGGCGCGTCTCCCTGCCTTGCACTGCAGAACCTCAGGGTCGAAATGGCAGCGGGTAGGATCATCGATCAACCCGTCTTTCAATCCATCGATCGTGTCGCAGGCATCAAGCACCGCCTGGTGGATCATGGGGTACTTGGACGGTGGAATATAAGCGGCGGGATCCTTAAAGCTTACGTTCGCCAACCACAGCGCCCACGCGTTCCGCCGGAAGGTTGCAGGATCGCCGGCGATGATGCCGTCGAACTCGTCAGGATAGCGATAGGCCTGCAAAAGCCCTTCTCTGCCGCCGCCCGAGCATCCATCCCAGTAGGAGTATCGCGGGTCGCTACCATAAAAGGAGCGGAGAATCGCCTTTGCCTTGATGGTCATTTCATGTTCAGAGCGGTAGGCGAAATCGATGAACTTTTCCGGATGCCCCAGCACAAAGGAGCCGCTCGGGCCCTCGTGACCATCGTCGGTTGCGCTGGCGGCGTAGCCCCGGCGGAGTGCGTAGGCAAGCGCCTTATAGTCAATCGCTCCGCCCCAGCCGCCGCTGCCCATAGCCAGAAATTTTCCATTCCACCCGGCGATGGGGAGCCACACCTCGATCTTGATCTCGGAGTCGCTCGACGGCCTCAGCGTGGCCGCGACACGACAGAACGCCGGCAGATCAGGGAAAGCGCTGCTGGTGGTAAACGCACCGGCGCCTGCCACCTGTGCAGATGTGATCGAGGCATTTGGCAGTGCAAGCTGGAGAAGGCCTGCACAGGACTGAGCTAGCTGCCGGTTGAGGAGTGGTAGCGCCGTGCGCAACAGTGGCCGCCAACACGAGGATGAATGCCAGGCCCATCTGCCGCTCCGTCTTACCGGTTCAACAACAGTGGTACGGACGACGATTGCTACGCCAGCGCCAGATTCAAATTCTCGATCGCTTCATCGACCTCGGCCGTGTTTTTGTAGCCGACTGTAACGGCATTGACACCGGCGTTCCGGAAGGCAAACTTCATTGCTGCCTGGCGGTCTGCACGGTTGGTAAAGGCGCCTTCGCCCACCAGTTTCATGCTGATCACGCCCATGCCTTCCTTGCGCACCTGCTTCACATGCTCCACGACTTCGTTCACGTTGCCCAGGCCGTTGGTGTCGTAGTCCTCGGCGTCCATGCGCACGCCCTTATGGTTCATGCGGATCATGGCCACTTCAAGCCACCTGGTATCGGGTGTCTGGCGCAACGCCGGCAGCCCGTGCACCGAAGCGCCGCGAGCCAGCACCACCTTCTTCGACTGGGCCTCAGAAATCCCGTCCTGCCAGCGCAGGGTGTCGGTTGGCCACGTGGGAGTATGTTGCCAGTGCAGCAATGCGATGTCGAAATATTCGGTGTTCGCCTGCCGGCGCAGTTCGTCGATCTTCGCTTGCGGGTCTACGCCATTATGGGTCGTGAGCTTGGTCATGAGCTGATAGCTATCGCGTGGAACGCCCTTTAATGCGATGCCGAGCATCTCGTGCATTCCACCGTAAGATTCGGCGGTCTCGAAGAAACGGATGCCGCGCTCGTGCGCGTAGCGCACCAGGCGCGTAAACTGCTCCTGCCCCAGGTCGCGCTGCACTTGTCCGGACATAGTCCCGGTCCCAAAGGCGAGCCGCGTGACCTTCACGCCGGAGTTGCCTAGCGTTACCATGTCCGTTGCTGTCTGGGGAGCCGCTTTTAGAGTTAAGCTTGCGGTGCTTGCGAGGGCACCTGCGGCGAGTCCGGTTTTGATGAATTGACGCCTGGAGTAGTGAGCCATAGGTCTTCCTCCGTTGGGAGAAATCTTACCATGTTCGCCCTGCAAATTCCGCTCAAGCGGCTTTTCTGTCTACCGCTAAACCCTGTAGATTGGCCCCATTATGAAGAAGTTTATTAACCGTCCCGAAGACGTGGTTGAAGAAATGCTCCAGGGTCTGGTGGTGCTGCACCCGGGCTCCGTCCGCCTGCCCGGGCACAAAGTTCTCATCCGGGCAGATGCGCAGCAGGTCCGTGATAAGCAGGTTGCCATACTTTCCGGTGGAGGCAGCGGCCATGAGCCGGCGCATGCAGGCTATATCGGAGCCGGCATGCTAAGCGCGGCGGTGGCCGGAGAGGTCTTTACTTCGCCCAGCAGCGACTCCGTCTTCGCCGCCATCCAGTCCGTCGCGGCCAAGCCAGGAGCATTGCTGGTGGTCAAAAACTACACCGGCGACCGCCTGAACTTTGGCTTAGCCGCGGAGATGGCGCGTGCCCAAGGCATCCCGGTCGAAATGGTGATCGTGGATGACGACGTCGCACTGAAAGGTACGGGGCAAGCCACCGGGGCGCGTGGTCTCGCGGGCACGGTTTTCATGCACAAGCTTTTGGGGGCCGCCGCTGCTGAGGGCAGGAGCCTTACCGGCCTGGCAGCCATAGGCAAGGAGGCCGTTGCGTCCCTGGCCACCATGGGTGTCTCGTTTTCAGCCGGAACCTCGCCCGCCGTCGGCAAGCCCAGCTTTGAGCTTGGCGAGCATGAGATGGAGCTGGGCCTCGGCATTCACGGAGAACCCGGCGTGAAGCGCATGGAGCTGCAGCCCGCAAACCAGGTGACCGAGACCTTGCTCAGCGAGATTCTGCAGCGTGGAAGCTTTGGCGATGAGCGAGCGCGTGGCCGTGATGGTGAACAACCTCGGAGCAACCACCGAAATGGAGCTTGCCATTGTGGCCCGCCATGCAGCGAGCTTTCTTGCGCGCAAGGGACTTACGGTAGAGCGAATCTACGCCGGAACATTTCTCTCCTCACTCGACATGGCAGGCATTTCGATCTCGGTTCTCGGGCTGAACGAAGATCGGCTGCGTTGGCTTGACGCAGCAACTACGGCTCCCGCGTGGCCGAATGCAGCCAAACAGCGTCCGGGTAATCCAGAAACTCAGATCGCCACCGCGGCCGGCACAGAAGTGAGTTCCGGCAGCGGAGCGCAAACTGACACCGGCAGAAAAACAAAACAAGCCATCGAAGCTGCGTGCAAGGCGCTTCTGGCAGCCGAGAACGAACTGACGGAGATGGACCGCGTTACCGGCGACGGCGACCTGGGCGTCAGTATGGCGCGCGCGGCCAAGGCCGTTCAAGACGCAGTCGCGTCCTATCCTTTGGACAACACTCCCGCCACGCTCAAAGCACTCGCTCATACGCTCCGGCGTGAGTTAGGTGGATCATCGGGACCGCTCTACGGGGTGTTGTTTCTGCGCTGCGGGAGTGTTCTCGAGGCGAGCGGCGCAACCGGACTGGCGCAGTGGGCAGAAGCGATCGATCAAGGTTGCCGAGCCATCAGTGAATTGGGTGGAGCGAAGCCAGGCGACCGCACCATGCTGGACGCGTTGGATCCATTCGCAAAGATGTTGCAACGGGAGATTGGCGTGAAGGCAACAGGGGATGCGGTTCTTGCCGCGGTCGAAGCGGCGGAGCGCGGGGCCGAAGCCACCGCTCACATGCAGCCCAAGTTAGGACGGTCAAGTTACCTTGGTGTTAGAGTGCTCGGCTATCCCGACCCGGGCGCGAAAGCCATCGCCGTGTGGCTGCGTGCCGCATCGGACGCGCTCTTTACGCGCTAGAACCATTCTGGGAAGCCGGTATCCAGTTAGCTTCAGTTTGGCTCCAGCGGGAGCTGCCGGCCTCGATGCGTCCACAACCAGCCCTTATAATTCAGCCATGGGCTCATTCAAATTGTCCAGATTGAAACCAATTCTGGATTGGGTACCGGCCGCGCTCAGCGTTCTCATGATCGCTCTCGAGTCCACCTCGACCATGTCGGCAAAAAATACCAGCGAATGGCTTTATCCATACTGGGTTCGGTTCTTTGGCCCGATCAGCATGGCGCACTGGGACCAGGTGCATCATCTCATCCGCAAGACCGGGCATTTCGTAGGCTACGGACTGGTCAGCGTGGCTTTTTTCTACAGCTGGCGGCAGACGCTTATCCGCATGGCGGTCAAGCATTGGACCCTTTGGCGTCGAGCTTCCGTCCTGGCGGTGCTCTGCACTCTGCTCATCGCCATTTTGGATGAGTACCATCAGAGCTTCTTGCCCAGCCGGACCAGTTCGCCTATCGACGTCTGCATCGATCTAGGCGGAGCCATAGCCGCGCAGCTTCTCTTGTTGCTGATCATTCAGTTATTCGCTCGCCGGCTAAGCTTCCGCGCAGCCTGAACTTTCTTTGCTAACCCGGTCCGAAAGATTAGGATGAAGCGGTCATGCTTAGAGCATTTTCACTTCTACTCTGTACAGTCAGGTTAAGCGAGGTGCGGCTTTTCTTGAGGAAAAGCCGCGTCGGGGGCGGTTGCATCAAATGCACCGGAAGTGAAAATGCTTAGCCGGCGTAACTTCCTTGAACTCTCCGTAGCAGCCTTGCCGGGATTTGCCCATCCTCTGTGGGCGCAAACGCACACTCCTATTGGGCTGCAACTCTCTACCCTGAACAACATGGCCAAGGCGGACCTTGCCGGCACTCTCAGCCAGATCCATGCCATCGGTTACCAGGAAGTTGAGCTCACGCCTGTGGCCTACACACTTCCCGTGGAGCAGTTGCGCAAGGTGGTTGCGGACAGCGGCCTGAAGGCGCCGAGCGGCCACTTTGAATACACCGATCTCTCCGGCCAATGGGACTACGCCAAAGCTTCCGGTATAAAGTGGGTGGTTTGTCCCATGCTCCCCAAATCGCAGTGGACCTCGGCCGAGGGCTTCCACACCGCAGCGCACCAGTTCAACGAGTGGGGCAAGCGCGCCCGCGATATGGGCATGCGCTTCGCCTTTCACAATCACGACTATGAGTTTCGCCAATTCGACGGAACAACCGGTTACGACATCCTATTAAAGGAGACCGACCCAAAGCTGGTCTTCTTCGAATTGGACTGCTATTGGATCACGCAGGCCGGGCTCGATCCGGTCGAGATGCTCAACCGGCTAGGTAAGCGTGTCCGCATGCTGCACATCAAGGATCGCAAGCCCGGCTTTCCCTCATCGCATGACATGAGCCAGAGCTCGGCACACTTCACCGAAGTCGGCACCGGCTCGATCGACTGGCCGCATATCCTGGCGGTAGCCCGGAAGCTCCAAATCGAACATTACTTCATCGAGCAGGACCGTATCGACGGACCGCCCATGGAGAGCGTTCGCGCCAGCTATAACTACTTGCGAAAGATCTTGCCCTAATCTGGATTTCTCACAGACCTGCCTCTCTCGACCAGTAACAAATGACGGGGTGCCCCATTCAAGCCCGGTTTTGGCTTGAGTGGGATTCCACGGACCTCGACCGCTGACTGTAAAGGGTGCAAATGATCATGTGTTGCAGTAGGGAAAGCTGCCGGTCCAGCGCGGTGGAATCCCACTCAAGCCAAAAGCGGGCTTGAATGGGGCACCCCGTCATTTGTTACTGGTCGAGAGAGGTAGGTTTGTGAGAAATCCAGGTTAACTACGTTTCAGTCTGTAGACCAGCTCCAGGGTGATCTTGTCGTCCACGCTCATCAGACGAGCGATGGCGGGTTTTTTGAGACCGAAGGTAGCGAAGGTGAAGGTGGTTTTGGCGCGGCCGGCAACGGTGCCATTCCGATTGAAGGTGGCGATGCCCTGGAAGGTGACCTCCTTGGTCACGCCGTGGACAGTGAGATTGCCGGTAATCTGTACGCCGGCCTGGCCAGTGAAAGGGATCATCTTTGGCAGGCCCTCAATTTTCGTTGGAACAAACTCAGCGGTTGGGAACTTGTCTGTCTCGAGTACATTCTTGCGGATGTAGCCGTCCCGCTGATCCTGGTCGCTCTTGAGGTTGCGCAGGTCAGCGGTGAGCTTCGAGGACCCGGCAGGGATGCTGCCATCCGGCGCGATGACAAGGTTGCCGGAGACGGTAGGGGTAGTGCCCTCGGCGTCATTGGGAAAGTTAATGCCCACCAACTGCTCTGTAACGATGTAAGTTGCCGAAGACCCATCGGGGTCAATGGTAGCGTTCATGCCCGCAGTTGGCGGAGGCGGTGGCGGCTGGTTGCCGGGAGGCGGACCCTGCGCGAGGAGTACGGACGCCTAATAGCAGGAACTGACTGGTTAGGGCAATCAAGCCTCGCTTGGATGCATGCAGTGTCATGTGACGTTCTCCATAATGTAGGTCCCTATTCCACCCGCAACGCCGCCATGGGGTCGAGCCTGGAGGCACGCGTGGCCGGCAGCCATACCGCCAGCAGCGCGACCGCCGCCAGCACCACAGGTACAGTTACAAATACGATCGGATCCCACGACTTCACGCCGAACAACAGGCTGGCGATCAGGCGGCTAAGTCCAAACGCTGCGCCGGCGCCCACAATCACGCCCGCGATCGTCAGCTGCATGCCCTGCCAGACGACCAGGTTGCGAATCCTGCTGCGGTCCGCTCCCAGGGCCATGCGGATGCCCATCTCCTGCGTGCGCTGCTGCACGGAATAGGCCATGAGCCCATAAATGCCGATGGAGGCGAGCACCAGTGCGGAGGCGCCGAATATGGAAAGCAGCAGCATGTTGAAGCTTTCCCGCGCCGTCGAGTGGACTACGACCTCGTCCATCGTGCGTACCCGGGCCACGGGAAATCCGCCGCTGGCCTCGCGCAGCTGCTCGCTTACCGCGGAGATGAGCTGGTGCGGCTCGGTATGCGTGCGCACCACCCAAATCACCGGGCCAATGCGCGCGTTGAGAGCGGTCATGCCGTCGGGAACCTGCGCCTGGGGAACGATCATGGTCGGGAACGGATCCCTTCCCAATCCGCCGTTGTGAATGTCGCCTGAAATGCCGATGATCTGCCGCGCGGGTTCGTCGAACTCCGGTCCAACTCCCTTGCCGATGATGATCTGCTGGCCGACCGGGTCCTCTTTGGGCCAGTATTTCTTGGCCATGCTCTCATTGATGACCACCACGCCAGGCGCGCCGCCCACATCGCGGTCGGTGAAGTCACGGCCGCGCAGGATCGGTATCTTGAAAGCCTCGAAGTACCCGGCTGAGGCGCTCATCCAGCCGGCGCCGACCGGTTGCCCTTTATCTACCGGCCGCCCGACGATGATGAATGGCAGGCCAAAACCTCCCTCCATGGGCAGGCAGCAAGTGGAAGCGGAGACTTCAACCCCTGGAATAGCATTCAGCCGCTCGCGGCCATTGCGTACCAGTTCGGCTACACCGGCTGTCTTTTGAAAGCGGTCGCCGGTCAGCGACATTTCCATAGTCAGAAGATTGTGCGGGTCGAAGCCGGGATTGACCTCGTGCAAGGCGAGGAATGTCCGAATCAACAGCGCCGCGCCGATCAGCAGCACCATGGCCAAGGAGATCTCGCTGATCACCAGCAGGGAGCGGGCTTTGCTTTGGTGAAATCCGGTGCCGGCGCGGTTGCTGCTCTCCTTCAGCGTGGAGTTGAGGTCAGGACGCGAGGCGCCGATGGCAGGGAAGAGTCCGAAGAGGATGCCGGTGAAGAGCGAGACGCCGAGGGTGAAGGCGAGTATCCGCCAGTCAATCGTGACTGCAGCGCCATGTTCGCCGATGCGGGGAATATCGCCGGGGCTCATGGCCAGCAAGCCGCGTAAGCCGATGTAGCCCAGCACCAGGCCCAGCACTCCACCGGTGACCGAGAGCAGCACACTCTCGGTAAGCAGCTGCAGCACAATGCGCTTACGTCCTGCACCCATGGCCGCGCGGATGGCGAACTCACGCTTGCGCCCGGTAGCGTGTACCAGCAGCAAATTGGCAACATTGGCGCAGGCAATCAGCAACACCAGGCTCACCGCGCCTAACATCACCAGCAACGACTTGCGCGCATCGCCAACAATGGAGTCGCGCAGCGGTTCCACGGCAAAGCCGTCCTTGGGCCCAAGCGCATCCGGATAGCGGCGGCGGAACTGATCAGCTGCAACCTTCAGCAGGGCATTGGCCTGGGCCAGGGTCACACCGGGCTTGAGCCGCCCCGCAGCTTTGAAGTAGTGGCCTTGATTGGTGCTATTGGGATCGAACTGAAAGGGAAGCAGAATGTCTGCTTCCGGGTCGGAGACGAAGGATTGGTTGAGGACGCCAACGATGGTGTAAGGCTCATTGCCCAGCGACAGCGCGCTCCCGATGATATTTGGATTGCCCCCAAACTTGCGCTGCCATAGCCCATAACTCAGCACGACCACCTTGCCGCCGTTGGGGGAGTCTTCCTGCGGCGTGAAGGTGCGCCCAAGAATGGGCGATGCGCCGAAGAGACGGAAGTATCCCCGGGTAACATGGATGCCGTGCACCTGCTCGGGCTGGGCGCCGGTGAGATTGAACCCGGGCCCGCCAAAATCGTAGGCGGCCACATCTTGAAAGGCACTGGTCTGTTGTTGCCAAAGCATGAACTTAGGGATAGATGCGGCGGGGCCATTGCCCTGGGGCGAGGTGAGAATGAACTGCATGATGCGATCCGCGTCAGGGTAAGTAAGCGGCTTGAGCAATACCGTATCGACCACAGTGAAAATGGCGGTGTTGATGCCGATGCCGAGCGCCAATGCAGCGATCGCGGCGAAAGTAAATCCAGGGTTGGCGCGGAACATGCGCAGTGCATGTTTGAAGTTGTCCCGGAAATTGCTCATGAGGCCTGCTCCATTTGCCGTTGCTGTGCAGCCATGTTAGACCAGCAGGGTCGAGCTGCGCACGCGAATTACACTACCGCGGGGGAGACTTTGTATGTCGGTGGTTTCGGACATCCGCTATAGCCTGCGCATGCTGGCCAAGAGCCCAGGCTTCACGGCAATCGCAATTCTTTCCCTGGCGCTCGGCGTAGGCGCGAACACGGCCATCTTTACTTTGATCAACGAGCTCATGCTCCAGCAACTTCCGGTTCGCCAGCCGGACCAGTTGGTCTCTTTCGGCGAAGCCTCCGGCGGTGGCGTTGCCGGCACAGTGCGGTGGGAACAGGAGGGCTGTTTTCTTACGACTTCTATCGCCAGATCGAGAAGCAGCACGAGTTTTTCCAGGACATCAGTGCCTCTGCCAGTTTCACCCTCCCCGCCGGCGTGCGGCTCCGGCGAGTTCAGCGGGGCCGGCAGACGTCGCTTTCTTCCAGATGGTGTCGGGGAACTACTTCGGTGTCCTCGGCGTTCAACCTGCTATCGGTAGAGCGATCCTTCCGAGGGATGAAGAGGTTCCCGGCCGCAACCCCGTTGCCGTGCTCAGTTATCACTATTGGCAGTCGACCCTGGCGGGTGATCCATCTGTGGTCGGTAGGTCCTCACAGTCGACAGAATTCCATTCACCATCATCGGTGTGGCGCCGCCGGGATTTTTTGGTGTTAAATGTGGACGCGCAGCCGCCGGACCTTTGGCTGCCGCTCACCATGCAGAGAGAACTGATGGAGCATTCCTCTTTGCTGGCGCTCGCGATCTGTACTGGCTTCATTTGATGGGCCGGCGCAATGCCGGGCATGAGCCTGACGCAGGCGCAGGATGGTTCAATGCCCAGGTACGGCAGTATATGCAAGACCTGGAAGGCGGGCCGCTGACGCCCGCCCGCAAAGAGCAGATACAGCGAATCTATGTTCATTGATGCCCGGCGCCCGTGGCGGTTCTGATCTGCGAGAGCAGTACAAGGAGCCGCTGCAAGATTCTTATGGGTGTGGTGGTCCTGGTCTTGCTGATCGCTTGCGCCAATCTGGCGAATTTTCTCCTTGCCAAGACGATATCTCGCGAGCGCGAGATATCAACCCGCTTGCGCTGGGCTCGACTCGAGCGCGCATCGTTGGCTAAATCCTGATCGAGACGCTTCTGCTTTCTCTCTGCGGAGGAGCTCTGGGGTGCTCCTGGCTTTTTGGGGAACGCCGCGCCCTGATCAATTTCGTCGTGGGCGGGTCCACTTATACCGTGCTTAATCCCAAGCCAGACGCGCATGTCTTGCTTTTCACGTTCGGTGTATGCCTGCTGACCGGTTTGCTCTTCGGAATCGCGCCCGCTGTGCGTGTCTCGCGCACACCGCGTGGCTCCTGGGCTTAACGCCCGCAACGCCGCATGCGGGCGGAGGTGCAGCTCCAGCCGCGTTATCCCTAAAATCCTCGTGGCCGTTCAAGTAACGCTATCTCTCATGCTCCTGGTGGGCGCGGGCCTTTTTCTGCGGACCTTGCGCAATTGGAGAGCCAGGATCTTGGGTTTCGAAAACCACAAACTGCTCCTGGTCGCAATTCTTACCCGAGGCAGCGGGATACCGCCCCGCAACTCAGTGGCCTCTACGAAAATATTCTGGAGCGGGTCGAAGCTCTTCCCGGGGTGCGTTCCGCAACGCTTTCCAGCGTGCCCGTGATCAATCCGGGGCAGTGGGGCTCACCTATATCCATTCTGGGGTACGCAGCCAGACAGGACGAAACAGTTGACACCAGGGCAACTATGTGCGCTGCGCGGTACTTCGAAACCGTAGGCATACCCGTGCTGCTCGGCCGGCCGATCGGGCCGCAGGATACGGCTACATTCATCCAAGGTCGTGGTGGTCAATCAGACCTTTGCCAACGACTATTTTCCCCGGTGGGAATGCGATCGGGCGCAGCTTCACGATTTGCCGATCCCGGGGTTCCAGGTACGTGGCAGATCGTGGGCGTGGTCCGTGACGCAAAATACAGCAGCGCGCGCGAGGCGCCGCAGCGAATGATCTATTTGCCTCTGGTGCAGATCGCCGGTCCCCACGCCTATGCGCACTCCTTGCAGCTGCTGACGGTTGGGGATCCTGCATCCGTCGCCGGGAAGAGGTCAGGCGAGCTCTCGCACAAATCGATCCCAACCTCGCGGTTCTCAAAATGGAGACCATCAGCCAACAGGTGAACCATCTGGTGGATCAGGAGCAATTGATCTCTCAACTTTGCACCTGGTTCGCGGTGCTGGCTTTACTGCTCACCTCCATCGGCCTCTATGGCGTCATGACTTATAACGTCGCCCGCCGCACCCACGAGATCGGTGTTCGCATGGCGCTTGGCGCTCAGAACAGGGAAGTGCAGTGGATGATTCTCCGGGAGTCCTTGCTGCTTCTTGGCATCGGCGTCCTTCTCGGAGTTCCGGCGACGATGGCCGCGACCCGCCTGGTTGGGGCGCAGCTCTTCGGCCTTACCCCATCCGACCCGCCCACGTTTATCGCCGCCATCCTTGCCATCTCTATCGTGGCGCTTTTGGCCGCGTACTTTCCCGCACGGCGTGCCACCAGGGTCGATCCCATGGTCGCTCTGCGCGACGAGTAATATTTGGCCATCGAAATGCATACTCCAGTGTGAGGGGCGCTCCCAATATGCACACAATTCTCCACGACCTGCGTTACGCACTGAAGCAGTTGTCGAAGAACGCGGGTTTCTCATTTGTCGTCATCTTCACCCTGGCATTGAGCATCGGCGCGAACACCGCGATCTTCAGCGTGGTAGACGCGCTGCTTTTGCGGCCGCTTCCTTATCCGGAACCGCAGCGCCTGGGATCCCTGATGCAGCGAATCTCCGGCCCATCGAATAGTAGTTATCCGGTCGATATCGATCGCGATACCTGGCGTCAGCTGCGCGACAATGTTCCTGCCGTAACCGCGGCCGTTGCCAGCGACGCTAGCGGTGTCAACCTCGAGGGCGCCGGGCGGGCTCAATATGTGCATGGTCAGCGAGTATCAGCGACGTACTTTGATGTCCTTGGCCTTCACCCCATGCTCGGTCGCAGCTTTACGGCCAGCGAAGACACGGCCGGAGGACCGAGAGCTGTTGTTCTAAGCTACCGCCTGTTTAAGAACACATTCAATGGAGACGCCAACCTCGTCGGCCACGCAATACGGCTCAAAGGGGTTCCGTACACCGTCATCGGCGTTCTGCCGCCGGGAGCTCACACTCCATCGCCGGTTGATCTGTGGACTTCTCTTCGCCCTGAAACATCCGAGGAGGGTGGAGGAGATAACTACGAGCCCATTGTCCGGCTAAAGGATGGCGCTACCTGGCAACAGGCAGAAGCGCAGTTGAGCCAGCTACAATCGTTGACTTCTCGCTTTCTGCAGAAGAAGTATCCCGGCGCCCAAATTTCGTACTATGCAGTCCCGCTGCAGCAGAGTCTCGCCGTGGAGACGCGCACGCCGGCGATGATCCTCATGTCGGCGGTGGGCTTTGTGCTGTTGGTTGCGTGCGCAAACCTGGCCGGCCTGGCGCTGGTACGCATTGGCCGCAGAGATTCTGAGATTGCGACCCGTCTTGCCCTGGGCGCGACAAAATGGGCGATTCTGCGGCAATTCTGGATTGAGAGTTTGCTGCTCACTACCGTGGGTGTCCTGGCAGCCCTTCTGGTTGGGGGGCTTACGCTGCAGCTCATGAACCGGCGTATTCCCCCGGGCTTCCTCCCCATTGGCGGGGTCTCGTTCGACGCTCGTGTCCTATTGTTCACCGCCATGGCTGGTATCGGAGCCAGCTTATTCTTCGGTCTCTTGCCGGCTCTCAGTGCTCGCCGCATCGATGTGCAGGCGGCGCTGGCCAGTGGCGGCAGCCGATCCGTCGCGCAAGCCGGCGGCACGCGCACGCGCTACGCGCTGATTATCGGAGAAGTGGCATTGACCGTCGTTCTGCTCACCGTCGCGGGTTTGCTCATAAGGACACTCGTCTACCTGAGAACGCTGCCGCCGGGATTCAATCCGGAAAATGTGGTGGCCGCAAAAGCGTCGCTGGACGACGCCCGCTACAACGATCGGGCTTCGTTTTTGAAACTGCTGGATGAAAGCACAGCGGCGCTCAAAAACATTCCCGGAGTGGACTCGGCTGCCGTCGGACTCACCGTTCCCTACGAACGCGCACTGAACTACGCCGTACGGGTAGCCGACGGCCCGCAGGCGGGAGAGCAGGATATGACCAACCTGGTTTATGTCACGCCGGCCTACTTCGAGACGCTGCAGATACCGCTCCGCGCAGGCCGTCCTTTGACCGCGAGCGATACCTCGACCAGCCAGTTGGTCGCGCTGGTAAACGGGGCCTTCGCCGCCAGGTATCTCGGCCGCGAGAATAGCGTAGGGCGGCACTTGCTGAGTGATGGCAACACCATCGAGATTGTTGGTGTCACTGGCAATGTCGTTGCCCCACCCGGCTTCACGCCTGGAGCGCCGATGGTCGCAGAGCCCACTGTGTACGTGCCTGCGACGCAGATGCCGACGCAGCTGGTCAATCTTGCGCACGTGTGGTTTCAGCCCAGCTGGATCGTCCGTACCAAGGCCAAGTCACCAGGCATAACCCGGCAAATGCAGCAGGCCCTCGCCAGTGTCGATCCTGATCTGCCGGTCTCCGGTTTCTATGGGATGAACGACGTGCTGGCGGAGGCATTGCTCCTGCAGCATGTGGAGGCGGCCTTGCTCGCAGTACTTGCCGGTTTGGCGCTCTTGCTCTCTTCGGTGGGCATCTACGGATTAGTCTCGAACCTGGTCAATCAACGCACCCGCGAACTCGGCATCCGCATGGCTCTTGGTTGCACGGTGCGCGGGGCGATGTTCGAGGTTTCCCGCACTGGCATCGGCGCCACCGGGGCCGGCTTAGCCGTTGGGTTGGTTATGTCGTTTGCAGCGGTGAAGGCACTGCGCAGCCAGCTCTTCGGCGTCGCGTTGTTTGATCCGCTTACTTTGTGCGCGGTATGTGCGGTGCTCGCGCTGGTCGCTCTCGTTGCGGCGGTCCTGCCTACGTTCAGGATCGCAAGCATCGACCCGGCCGAAACGCTTCGTGCGCAATGAGCGGTTGCTCAGTCGGTGGTTGCTTCCCCCGGCGTTTTTCATCCCTATAGGGCCAACGTGTCATTGCCCTTCTGTAAAAATTGGGGCCAAAGAGGCTGCGTGAGAACTGCCCTCTCCACATTGAGTCCCGAAGGGACGGCTGAGAGTAGCCCAGGACGCCAGTCCTGGGTGGCACATTCGGGAAACATGACCAGTCCCGAAGGGACGGCTGAGAATGGCCCAGTACGTAGTGCTGGGTAGGCTCTTTCCTAACCGGGGAATTTTCGAGAGTGCGAGGTCACCCAGGACTTACGTCCTGGGTCATTTTCAGTCGTCCCTTCGGGACTAGTCACGCTTTTCGAACCTAACCCAGGACTGACGTCCTGGGCTACTGTCAGCCGTCCCTTCGGGACTCTGAATTGGAAACATCCGCGGTACCACAAGGATCGCTCCTTTATAGGTGCGTGTTTTTCGCACATTACTCCGTACGCAAAGCCTGAACCGGGTTGATCGAAGCAGCCCGCTGCGCGGGAACGACGCTGGCTAGGAGTGCGCAAACTCCCAGCGCTGTAATCGAGCCGGCGAGTACCAGCGGGTCCCAGCTCTTCACCTGGTAGAGCTGGGCGGCGATCACGTGTCCGCAGAGAATGGAAATGGGAACGCCGATAATGAGCCCGATCAGCACCTGGCTAAACGCGCCGCGCAGAACCAGGCGAACTATATTGTCGCGGTCGGCGCCCAGCGCCATGCGCACTCCGATCTCGCTGGTGCGCCGTTCGACGGTGTATGCGGTCACGCCGTATAGACCCACCGCAGCAAGCACCAGCGCCAGCATCCCAAACAGACCGGTCATTCGCGCGACCGCGCGCTGTTGGTCAAAAGTAGCATCCACCTGCTGCTGCATGGGTTGAATGTTGATGATAGTCAGATTGGGATCAACCTCACTGAATGCTTTGCGGACCAGCGATTCAAGCCCCTCAGTGCTTCCTCGCAACTCCAGTACGGCGCCGGTAATGTAGTGCGAGTGGTGGTCCACTGAGGCCATCACCGGTTGGTCATAGGAAACATGCTGGGCCAGTGGAGCGAACATCATGGGATGCGCAGGGCGCTTGGGGTTCATGTACTTGGCGTCGCGCACGATGCCTACGATTTCAAAGGCCGTGCTGTACTCCGGAAGATCGAGCCCGAAATGTTTCCCTATGGCATCCTGTCCTGGAAAGAATCGTTTGGCGAAGGTCTCATTCACCACGGCAACCCCACGCGTGGTGGCTGTGTCTTGTTCGCTGATGCTCCGCCCGCGAAGAATAGGCTGGCCCATGGTCTCGAGATAACCCGGGCTCACGCGATCCCAGGATGCATTGAATTCGTCGCTCATTTGGGGCACACCATGACCTTCGGGAACGATCAGTTCGCCCCAATTGTCAATGTACGGGGTGTACAGTGCGAGCCCGGCGCGTTGAACTCCGGGAATTCGCTCCAGCCGGCCCTGCAACTCGCGGTAGAGCGCGTTGAGTTGGGGTTCGGTATAACTGGCCGGCGGTTCATTCATCACAATGCTGATGCGGTGGTCAGTCTCGAAGCCGAAGCTCTGATGCTCGAGATTGCGCAGGCTGCGGGTCAGCAAACCCGCGCCGGCGAGCAAGACGATTGAAAGCGTGGCCTGCACCACAACCAGGATTTTCTGCGGCAATGTCGCGCTGTCGCGGGTGCTGCGATTGGCCCCGCGCAATGCGTCGACCGGGTTGCCGTTCGAAGTGAACCATGCCGGCGCGGTGCCGAATAGCACACCGGTGAAGAGGGATAAGCCAAAGGCGAATGCCAGCACGGGTAATGATGGTGTGGCATCGATAGGCACAAAACGGGCGCCATGGAAGGCCAGGGCTACAACGAGCTTCACCCCGAGGTACGCAACTGCGACGCCGGCCATGCCACCGAGCAGGGAGAGCACAACACTTTCTGTGAACGATTGCCGGACGAGCCGTCTACGCGATGCGCCCAAAGCGAGCCGTACCGAGGTTTGCGAACGGCGCGCAGCCCCGCGGGCCAGCAACAGGTTGGCGATGTTCGCGCAGGCAATTAACAGCACCAGGCAGCAAACAGCGAGCAGAATGCGTAGGCTGTCGCCGTAATCGGCTTTCATGGTCGCCACCCCCGAACCGCCGGGGACTATCTGAATCTGCTGCTTAGGCAGGGACTTCTCGATCACCGGCAAAAACTCGGCCGGCCATCCCGAGTCATGGATCATCCATTGACGCAGAATTCCGGTAAGCCGCGGTGCAACGCCGGCTACGCTTGCCCCCGGCTTAAGCCTGCCGATCACCCGCAGCCAGCCGGAGATAGATTGCTTGAGCAGCGAATTTTGCGCGTTCACCAAGGGTTCCTGCTGCAAGGGCATCCAAAGTTCAGGAGGATTACTACGCAGCGTCTCACCGAAGAAGCCCGGGGGCGCTATGCCGGCGACGGTAAAAGGATGCCCGTCGACGATAAAAGTTGATCCCACCACTGCAGGATCCGAATCGTACTGCTGTTGCCAGGCGCGATAGCTGAGTATGGCGACCGGCGGTGGCGGAGGCTTGATCGTCGCTGGGCGTGATCGTGCGGCCGGCGAAAGCGCGAATACCCAGAGTGCTGAAGTAGTTGCCGCTGACGAATTCGCCGCGCAGCGGCTTGGCAGTATTGTCGCTTTGCCCGCGACGCACACTGAACTGGGCTCCGGCAGCTTGAAACGCTGCCATCTGCTCGAACTCCGGCGCCTCCTTCTGGAGACGCTGATAGAGCGAGTAGGGATATAGGCCCCAATCATCCTGGGGTCCGCCTTCCACGCAGCAGTCGGTACCTGAGCCAATGCGATAGAGGCTCGAGGGATCCACTACCGGCAGAGATTTGAGCATCACAGAATAAATGAGGGAGAAGATGGCAGTGGTTGCGCCGATCCCGAGGGCCAGGGTAAGCATCGCCGTCAGGGTGAAGACAGGCGACAGGCGCATCTGCCGCAGAGCGTACGAGATATCTTGCCGCAAGGTCTGCATACCAGTCTTACGAGCATTTGAGAGTCCAGGTTCCCAGGATTGGCTAAGTCCTTTGCAAATGGCGCAGAAGAGTTGGTGTAAGAAGAAGGACGGTGTCCAGTAGCGGACACTGAAGCCCACAACTGGACAGTCCTTCATTCCCGGCGCAAGCACGGCATTGTTGACTATCTACAATTCACTCGTGTAGATAGTCATAGTATGGGCAAACCGAGCGATCTGGTACAGGGCACCCTTGACCTGCTCATCCTGAAAACAATCTCGCTTGAGCCGCAGCATGGCTGGGCAATTGCAAAGCGTATTCAGCAGATCTCGAATGAGGTCTTGCAGGTGCAACAGGGCTCGCTCTATCCCGCGCTCCACCGTTTGGAGCAGCAAGGATGGATACGCGCCAAATGGGCTGAGAGCGACAGTGGCCGCCAAGCCAAGTTCTATTCGCTTACCACCGCCGGCCGCGCTCAGTTGGAACGGGAAAAGGAAAGCTGGAGCCGGCTTTCGACCGCTATCAACCTGGTGGTTGAGGGCGCGTAAACAGAGACAGGAGGCGTCCATGCGCTGGATCGAACAATTCCGCATGGTCGATGTTGATGTTGTTCCGTCGTGAGAGCCAAAGCAAGCGGCTTAACGACGAACTTTCGTTTCATCTCGAGCAGCAGGTGAAAGAGAACATCGCCAAAGGCATCGCCCCTGACGAAGCGCGCTACGCGGCCTTGCGCACGTTCGGCAATCCTACGCAACTTCGCGATCAAGCGCGGTCCAGCTGGAGCTGGAACTGGCTGGAGAAATTTCTGCGCGACCTTCGCTATGGCGCGCGCACCCTCACCCGCTCGCCTGGGTTTTTCCCTGACTGCGATTCTTGTCATGGCGCTTGGCATCGGCGCTACCACTTCTCTATTTACCATTGTGCGCTCGGTGCTGCTTAAGCCACTGCCCTTCCGCGATCCGGACAACCTGGTCATGGTCTATGAGCATTTTCGCGGGGACAACAGCGGCGACGGATTCAATGTTGTCTCGCCTGCTGATTTCAACGACTGGCATCAGCGGACGCACGGCTTCGCGGATATGGCTGCCTGCCTCAGGACCGATTTCGATCTCACGGGCGAGCATGCGGAGCTTCCAGAGGTTGTCCAGGGTGCGGGAGGCTCCTGGAACCTGTTCTCCGTCCTGGGCACGCCGCCGGCGCTGGGCCGCGCCTTCAGGCCGGAGGAAGATCAAGTTGGAGCCAACCATGTAGTTATGCTGACGTGGAGCTTCTTCCAAAGGCGTTTCGCGGGAGACGCTTCAGTCATTGGCAAGCAAATAAGGCTGAATAGCACGCCCTACGAGGTGATCGGCGTATTGCCCCGCTGGTTCACTTATCCCGATTCCCGGGTGCAGGTGTGGGTGCCTTATGCTTCGACTTTTCAGCCGGCGGATTATGCCCGGCATGACATGCATCAGAGCCATGTGGTCGCGCGGCTCCGGCCCGGGGTAAGCGCAGCGGCTGCACTGAATGAAGTAGGCGCCCTGCAGTATCAGATCCATCTTGCAAATAGATCAGCGCCGGTGGCGGAAGAGGTTCGCTTGCGGCCGATCCTCGATGACGTGACCCAGGACGTGAAGACACCACTGGTGGTTCTGATGTGTGCCGTGGGATGTATGCTGCTGATCGCCTGCCTCAACGTTTCCAACCTGCTGGTGGCGCGCAGCGCGTCCCGGCGTAAAGAACTTGCGGTGCGCGGAGCGTTAGGGGGCAGCCGGCTCACGCTCATCGGAGAGCAGATGGCGGAGAGCCTGCTTATCTGCGCGGCCGGGGGAACGCTCGGCGTTCTGCTTTCTTTCCGGCGACCCGTTGGCTTGCGGACCACTGGAGTGATTTGCCTCGTGCCGACGCCATTCATCTGGATGGAACGGTGTTGGCGTTTGCGGTCGGCCTGGTGTTTTTTACGGCTTTACTTGCAGGACTGTTGCCGGCGATCTCCTCCACCGGCGCGGGCATCTTCGCCGGGCTGCAGGAATCATCCCGTTCCATCGGGGGTAGCTTGTCACGCGCCACGCTGCGCAAGACCCTGCTTACCGTAGAGATCGCGCTCACCGTCATCCTGCTGGTTTCTGCCGGCTTGCTGTTCAAGAGCTTTCTGCACCTGCGCACCGCCAATTTGGGTTGCGCCACCGATCACGTACTCACCATGAGGTACGGCTTACCCGAAAAGCAATATGACACCCGGGAGAAGGTCATCGCCTTCCACCAATCTCTTTTGGAGCGCGTGCGCCGTCTGCCCGGAGTCATCGCGGCGGGCCTTGTCTCCTCGGCGCCGGGTGCAGGCTATGCTGGCGACTTCGTCTTTACCCTTCCCGAGCACCCTTCGAGCAGCTTTCAACTCCAGAACGAGGCAAACAATCGCACCGCCGATCCCGGCTATTTCACCGCCATGCAGATACCGTTGATCGCCGGCCGGTTCTTCACCGATCAGGAACGCCTTAATCACGACGGATACCTGATTATCAGCAAGAAATTCGCGGACCAGTTTTTCCCCGGCGAAAATCCAATTGGCAGGCATGTCACCGTCGGGTTCCTGAACAGAACGTATGAGATCGTGGGCGTTGTCGGCGACACTGTCTATGACGTTGCTCCGGCCTATCAAGGCCATGATGTACTTCCCGATCTTGTCCGGCGATCCCAACCAGGCCCGCAACGCGACCATCGTAGCGCGCACCGCCGGAGACCCACTCGCGCTGTCTATTCCCATTCAACAGCAGGTGGCGGCGCTCGACCCCGCGCTGCCCGTCTCTGACATCTTGACCATGCAGCAGATTCTGGGTAAGTCCACCGCCACGCAGAGCTTTAGCGCTACGCTGGTGCTGGCCTTTGCCACTCTTTCTCTATTGCTCGCGGCGATTGGTCTGTATGGAGTGCTGTCGTATCTCGTCGCCCAGCGCAACACGGAGATCGGCATTCGCATGGCACTGGGTGCACAAAGATCCGAGGTATTGCGCCTGGTGCTGTTCGATGGTTTGCGTCCGGTCTTTCTTGGATTGCTGATTGGTTTAGTCGGTGGGTCGACGGCTGCTTCGTTCATACGCTCCATTCTGTACGGAACCAGCCCACTCGATCCCATTGTTCTGATCACCATGGTGGGCGGCCTTTTGCTCACCGCGCTGGTTGCCTGTGCGTTGCCGGCCATCCGTGCATCGAAAATCGAGCCCATGCAGGCGCTGAGGACAGAGTAATCGAGCGGGAAAAATTGCAAACCGCAGGCCCTCCACTCCGCTAGCCCGGAAGGGTGACAGATTGTCTAACATCAGCGCCCGGTACCCAAAAATTTGGTCATTCCGATCGGAGCGTAGCGAGTGGAGGGACCTACGGGTCTCTCAATCAGTATCCGTTCCTACGAAAGCTCCGTCTTCTACTGCTTCTTCTCCGCGCCCGGGATACAGATCCTTAAGCGGCTTGTTCTCCTTATCAGCAGCTCCCGGCTGCGGAAGCGGCTTACGCGGCAGCATCTGCTCCCGCATCGCGGTGTTGTAGAGAAATATCGCCTCGACCACCGCCGCCTGCTTCAGATCGTCAGGCGATAGGCGCTCGTAGACATCCTGGTTGCTGTGCAGGCTGCGCGTCTCGTAGTCACGCGGGTCCTGGATGAATTGAAATCCCGGTATGCCAACCTGATCGAAGGATTCGTGGTCCGTAGAGCCGGTGTTCCGCATGCTGACCGTAGTGACGCCGAGGTCTTTCAGCGGCTCCATCCACTGCTTGAAAATGGGAACAATCGCAGCGTTGTTCTCGGCGTAGATGCCCAGCAGCTTCCCTCCGCCATTGTCGAGATTGAAGTACCCGGAGATAAGCGCATGCTCAGGCTTAACGGTCAACGGCCCAACCTGTTCCCGAAGGAACTCAGGGACTGCGAGTTCCTCGGGTTTGGTAGACAGTCCAATGGTGGCGAAATGCTGGCGCACATAGCCGAGCGAGCCGAATTCACCCTGCTCTTCGCCCGACCACAAAGCGATGCGGATGGTTCGCCGCGGCTGCACATGCAGCGCGTTGAGGATGCGCATGGCTTCCATGGCGATAATCACGCCTGCGCCATCGTCGGTAGCTCCGGTGCCGGCGATCCAGCTGTCCAGATGGCCGCCAACCATGACCACCTGGTCTTTCAATTGAGGATCGGTGCCGGGGATCTCCGCGATGGTGTTGTAGCCTTGTTCGTGGTCGCCCGTGAATTCAGTGTTGATAGTGACAGAGACAGTGACCGGCACTTTGTGTTCCAGCAAGCGGCCAACGCGGCCGAAGTTTTCGCTGGAGACTACAGCGGAGGGAATAGGCTGCTTATGATCGGGCAGGTAAGCGAGTTCCCCCAATTGCTCGCCGTTGTCGTCGCGCATGATGCCACCATCGCCGCCCCATCCGTGGACCAGAACGGCCGACGCATGTTCATCGGCGAAGAACTTGGCCACCTGTTCCTGGAAGCGAATCTTCTTGAAGGCATCTTCCCAATATTTAGGTCCTTCGGAGAAGACATGCTGTTCCTGCATGTCGCCGTCCAGCGGATATTGGTAGATCTGCACTAGCTTCTTCTCGTCATAATGTTCCAGCAGCGGCTGCGGGATCGGGGTTGATCCTGGGTGCATCTCCGTAGAGGATGATCTTGCCCGCCAGCTTGCCCTTCCACGCGTCGAAGTCTTTCTCTTCCTTTAGATGGGGCACGGCAATGACTTCCGCGGTTACCGCCCCGTGGGTGGCCGGCGACCATGGCGTGGCCTGGGCGATAAAGACCGCCGTATCCGGCGTGACCATATCGACCGAGGTGCTGATCTGGCGCCAGCCCATGCCGAAATCGCCCCAACTTTCCAGGTGCGCATTGGCGCATCCCATGGCAGTGAGCTGGTCGCGCGTCCACGCGTTCGCTTTGGCCAAGTTCGGTGAGCCGGTAAGCCGCGGTCCGATATCGTCAAATAACGCGCCGGCATATTCCATCACGTGCGAGTGAGTGAGGCCCTCTTCCCGGATGCGCGCATACATGCCAAGATCTAGAGACTCATTGGCCGGCTGAGGCGCAGGATGGCGGTAGTCATAACCTGCCGGGTCGGATTTTGGGGTGTCTTTGACGTTTGCTCCCATGGCGGGAGACAAAGCGATACACATTGCCGCCGTGAAGGCGGCCCAGCGATGGATCATTCAGGGGTCCCTTTGTTCAGGTGAGTCTCAGGTCAACACGTTATTGTAGTCTCCACAGCGTCGCATAGCCCTACTCGCAACGCAGTGCGGTCATGGGATCGCTGCCCGGCGGGATGACAAAGGAGAGGGTGACACTTCATAGAGGGTGGTGCTCCTAAATTCAGCCTGCTGGCCAATAACGCTCGCCCTCCTGTGTTGCCTTCAAGGCCAGAGGGAAACAACTCATCCGAGACGACTTTGCCTGGACATCCTGTTTATCCCAGCGTGACCGGCACCGAATTCCAACCTCCCCAATGCTCCGCTGTCCGAAAGTGGACATCTGAGGACAAAATTGAACAAATCGAGCAACCGCCTGCGTAGGTATGCATGTGGCAAAGACCAACAAACCCAGGGAAAGCACCGCTGGACGGCTTTGGTCACCAGCATGCATCAGCAACTAGTATGGATATCTCGCGCCCAGACCTGAAAGTCAAGAAGCGGCGGCGGCAGGTCGTGACGATCGCAATTGGCGTAGTCGTTCTGGCCGCCGTCACTTTTCTCGTGATGCGGCTCAAGCCGGCCGCCCCCAACGTCGACCGTTCCGCCGTATGGACCGACACGGTCAAGCGCGGACCGATGGTACGTCCAGGTGCGCGGACTCGGGACCCTGGTGCCCCGCGAAGACGCGATCCGCCAGATCCCGGCGCAAACCGAGGCCACCGTCGTGCGCATCCGCACCCTGCCCGGCTCGATCGTAAAGCCCGACACCATCCTGGTGGAGTTAAGCGACCCGACACTGAGCCAGGAGGCAATCGACGCCGAGCTTTCGCTCAAAGAGGCGCGTGCCGACCTGAGCAACGTACAAGTGAAAGTGCAGAGCGATCTGATGGCGCAAAAGTCTGCCGCGGCCACCGTAAATGCCGACTACAAGCAGGCACAGCGGCAGGCGCAGATCGACAAGACGCTATACAGCCTGGGCGTGATTTCCGGTCTTGCGTACAGCGGCTCTCAAGGCACGGCGGATCAATTGAGCACTCGTAACAAGCTCTCAGGAGCAGACCGTCAAGATCAACGAAAAGGCCATCGAATCACAGCTCGCCGTGCAGCAGGCCAAGGTGGCGCAGGCGCAGGCTATTTATGACCTGAAGAAGCAACAACTGGATGCGCTCAAGGTGCGCGCAGGCATTTCCGGAGTGCTGACCGATCTGCCCCTCGCCGTGGGCCAGCACGTAACCATCGGAACCATGCTGGCCCAGGTGGTGCAGCCGAACCAGTTGAAGGCGCAGCTGAAGATTGCTGAGACCCAGGCGCGCGACATCCTCATCGGCCAACCTGCCTCGATCGATACCCATAACGGCCTGGCCGATGGCAAAGTGTCGAGAATCGATCCCGCGGTGCAGAACGGAACCGTCACTGTCGACGTGGAGCTGATTGGCGCTCTGCCCAGTGGCGCACGTGATCAATTGAGCGTGGACGGCACCATCGATCTGGAAAGATTGAGCGATGTTCTCTATGTGGGCCGGCCGGCCTTTGGCAACGAGAACAGCACCATCAGCCTCTTCAAGTCTGGATCCGGATGGCAAAGGGGCGGTCCGCGTTCCGGTCAAAGTCGGCCACGCCTCTGTGAATGCCATCCAGGTGCTGGAAGGACTGCACGAAGGGGATACGGTGATTCTGAGCGACATGTCGAGGTACGACACGACGGACCGGATTCGTCTGGAATAAGAAGCAGTATCAACTAACGAAAACAGGAGCGAAAGCATGCAGCCACTGATACAGATTGAAGCGATGACCAAGGTTTTCTACACCGAGGAGATCGAGACCCATGCCCTTTCCGGCGTGCACCTCTCCATCGACCGCGGGGAGTACGTGGCCATGTCTGGCCCTTCCGGTTGCGGAAAATCGACGTTGCTCTCGATTATCGGCCTGCTGGATACACCGACAGCGGGCAAGTACGAGCTGAACGGCCGTCCGGTAGAGAATTTGAAATTCGCCGAGCGTTCGCGCATTCGCAACCAGGAGATCGGGTTCATCTTTCAGAGCTTCAACCTGATTGGTGATCTTACCGTGGCCGAGAATGTGGAGCTGCCGCTGACCTATCGCTCCGGCATGGCATCGAGCGACCGCAAGCAGCGGGTGCAGGAATCTCTCGAGCGCGTGGGCATGGCCCACCGCATGCGTCACTATCCCTCGCAGCTCTCGGGCGGCCAACAGCAACGCGTAGCCGTCGCGCGCGCACTGGCAGGGTCGCCCTCTATCCTGCTGGCCGATGAGCCCACCGGTAACCTGGACTCGAAGAACGGTGAAGCGGTGATGGAACTGCTCAAGAACCTTCATCGTGAAGGAGCGACCATCTGCATGGTGACTCACGACCCGCGCTTTGCCCGCCATGCTGATCGCAATATCCACCTCTTCGACGGAAAGATTGTCGCCGAAGGTGAATTTGCCGATCACGCTCTAGAAATGCAATAACCGGGCTCTCACGACTCCGGTTCGGTAAACAGATAAGGTTGAAGCGCGACGATCCGTCCCCGACGGGGCGGACGATGAGGGCTGCACTATGATCTCGCTCGAAAATGTCGAAAGAAGCTACAAAACTGGCGCTGGCCAGACCTGGGTACTCAGGCGTATCCACCTGAAGATCCAGGCGGGCGAGTTTATCACCATCATGGGACCTTCGGGGGCAGGGAAGTCATCACTGCTGAATGTGTTGGCGCTGCTCGACGACCAATGGTTAGGGTCGTACTGGTTCAATGACGAGGCCGTCCACCTGATGAACCGCAAGCAGCGGGCAGACCTGGCACGGCGCAACATCGGAATGGTTTTTCAAAGCTACCACCTGCTCGACGATCTCAACGTGGCGGAGAACATCGATCTTCCGCTCTCCTACAAGAACATCTCCAAGGGCGAACGCCAGGCATTGGTTGCGGACACGCTGGATCGCTTCAGCATCGTGGGCAAAAAGGATCTCTTTCCCAACCAGCTATCCGGTGGGCAGCAACAGCTGGTCGGCATCGCCCGCGCGGTGATTCATCGTCCGGCCCTGCTGCTGGCCGATGAACCGACCGGCAATCTTCACTCCACGCAGGCTAAGGAGATTATGGAGCTCTTCCAGCAGCTGAACCGCGAGGGAACGACCATCGTGCAGGTGACGCACTCGGAAGTAAACGCCAGCTATGGCAGCCGCGTGCTGGAGGTACGGGATGGATGGTTGGTGGGTGATACTGCCAACCCGGGGTTGAACCAGGCTACCGAGGTGAAGGCATGAAGGGTGTCTCCTGCGCGGGAATGCATTGTGCAGAAATCACTGGCCGTAGTTGTGCACAACTGCGATTCTCGCTTCCACTACCTTTGCGCAAGCGAACTCCACGGCGCCCTTGCCTTCCGCGCCTGCGGCCCCGCAACAATCTCCGCCCCTGACCATCGCACAGCAGGCGCAAGCGGCGGCGGAGCCGCGGCCGGTTACCTACCAGGGACCTTTCCATATTGAACTGCCGCATTCGCACAACCCCCTTGCGCCGTATAGGCCCAGCACTGCGCCACCAGTCGACCTGCAAAACTCGCAGCGCCTCTACGGCCTGATAAGCGACGGCAAGCTCCGCATCTCCCTGCAGGACGCGATCGCTTTGGCCCTCGAAAATAATCTCACGCTCGCCTCCTTCCGCTACAACTTCCCCATCGCGCAAGCCGACCTTCAGCGCACCAAGGCGGGAGGCCTCGCAAACGGCGTCAACATTGCCGTCACCCAGACTACGGCGAGCGGATTTGGCGCCTCCGGGGGCGGCGGTGGCTCCTCGAGCGCGGGGAACGCGGCCGCAGGCGCCGGCGGCATCGTCACCTCGACTCTCGGCGCAGGCGCGGCCGTTCCTTCGTTCGACCCCTACCTCAACTTCAGCGGCTTTGTGAACCACACCGTCACCCAGGAGGCGAACGTTTTCCTGGTCGGCACTCCGATCCTGAAGACCAACAATATCGAGGTCCTGTCGCAGTACCAACAGTACTTTCCGCTCGGCACCGAGTTGCAGGTCAACTACACCGGCCAGCGCGTCGCCAGCAACAGCCCTTATAACGTCGTCAATCCCGAACTGTATTCCAATTTCCAGGTCTACCTTCAGCAGCCGCTTCTGTACGGATTCGGTCTTGCCAGCAACGAGCGCTACATCCACATCGCCAAAAGAAACCTGCAGACCACCGATCTGGCCTTTCAGCAGCAGGTCATCGCCACCGTGACCGACATTGAAAATCTCTATTGGGATCTGGTCAACGCTTATCAGGACGTGCAGGTGAAGACCCGGTCATTGGAATACGCCAATCAGACCCTGACCGACGACCAGAAGCAGTTGGAACTGCAGAACATTCCCGCTTTGCAGGTCATGAAGGACCAGTCTGCCGTTGCCAGCAGCGAGGGCGACCTTACCATCGCCAAGGCCACGCTGAGGCACAACGAGCTGCTCATTAAGAACGATCTCACCCGAACCGACGACCCGTCCATCGACGAAATCCCGGTCATTCCGCTCGACCTGCAGGGCGGTCCTGATCCCAACGAATCCAAGTCCATCACCGAGCTGATCGACGAGGCCATGAAGAACCGTCCTGAAGTCGCGATCTTCCGGAATCAGGCCGAGGTCCTTCGCCAGAGCCTCAAGGACATCAACAGCGAGTTGCTGCCGCAACTCTATTTATTCGGCTACTACGGAGGCACGGGCACCGCCGGCCCCAAAAACCCGTATTGCAGTCTCGGCGCGGAGGAGTGCGCCACCAACCTACCCACCGACTTCATCAACATGTTCGCCAACACCTTCAACTACTCGGCGCCCCAGTATGAGGTTGGCGTCAATCTCTCCATCAACCTCCGCAACCGTGTGGTCAAAGCCGACCAGTTCCGCGCCGTGCTCGCATACCGGCAAAGCCAGATCTCCCAGGAGCAGCAGCAAAAGAGCCTTCGTTTCGACATCCGCGACTCGCAGTTCGCTCTCGTGCAGGCGCAAGCCCGCGTGGCGGCCGCGCAAAAAGCACGCGATCTCGCGCAGAAGACCTTTGATATCGCCAAGAAGGAGCAAGACGTAGGAGCGATATCCAGGTACGACACCCTGGTCATGGAACAAGGCCTCGCTGTCGCGGAATCCGCGTTTTTTACCGCGCAAACTGCCTATGAGAAGGCCAAGGCGGACATTGACCGCGCTACTGGGACAACGTTGGCCCGCATGGCCGTCTCGATAGACGACGCAAAAAATGGCGTTGTCACCCACATGCCCTAGCGACAGCTATCACGGTGGGTGTCGCACTATACTTGATTTACCGTTTGAGGCAATGATGGCCACCTTCCCGCAAGCCGCCAAAGAGACCCCGGGAACCCGTACGCAAGCGGAGGCGCCCAGAATACTGGCCGCCGATGATCAGCCCCATATTCTGGATGCCATCGAGTTATTGCTGCAGCCGGAAGGTTACCGGGTGGAGAGAGCGCAATCGCCCCGCGAAGTACGGGACAGGGTTGCCAGCGAAACCTACGATGCCATCCTCATTGACCTCAATTACACCCGGGATACTACTTCCGGCGCCGAGGGTCTGGAACTGCTGGCCCAGCTCAGTGCTCATGACAGCCGCCTCCGCATCATCGTTATGACGGCTTGGGCCAATCTCGATCTCGCCGTAGAGTCCATGCGCCGCGGCGCCTGTGACTTTATCCAAAAGCCGTGGGAAAATGCCCGCCTGATTTCTATTCTGCGAACCCAGATCGAACTTCGCCGGGCAGTTCGGCAGGCCGAAATGCTGGAAGCGGAAAACCGCCTGCTGCGCGCTGAAGGGCGTCCCGAATTGATCGCCAAGGCGCCTTCGATGCAGCCCGTGCTGGAACTGCTGGCGCGCATCGGGCCGTCGGATGCCAACGTCCTGATTACCGGCGAGCATGGCACGGGCAAAGAGGTCGTAGCCCAGACGCTGCATGCGCTCTCCTCCCGCGCGTCTCGCTCGCTGGTCGCCGTGAACACCGGCGCGCTGGCTGAGGGAACCTTTGAGAGCGAACTCTTCGGCCACGTCAAAGGAGCGTTTACCGACGCGCGCACGGATCGCATCGGGCGCTTCGAGCTCGCCGATCGGGGTACTCTCTTTCTGGATGAAATTGCCAATGTACCGCTGCGGCAGCAGGCTAAGTTGCTGCGCGTACTCGAGACCGGTGATCTGGAACGTGTGGGCTCTTCGCAAACCAAGCGAGTGAATGTGCGTTTGATTTCGGCGACCAACGCTGACCTGCATGAGGAGTGCTCCCAGGGACGCTTTCGCGAAGATCTGCTCTTCCGTCTCAACACGGTGGAGATTCATCTTCCCCCGCTGCGCGATCGCCGCGAAGATATTCCTCTGCTCGCCGGTCACTTCCTCGCCCGCTACAGTTCGCGCTACCGCAAGGCTGCTACCGGCTTCGAGCCCAACGCGCTGGAAGCTATGTTCCAACACAGCTGGCCGGGCAACGTCAGGGAGCTGGACCACGCGATCGAGCGCGCGGTTCTTATGGCTCGCGGTCCGCGCATTCAAATCGCCGACCTGGGCTTGAGCCAGGTCCGCTCCTCCGGCCAAAGCCTTGATGAACTCAGCCTCGAAGCCGTGGAAAGCATTCTCATCCGCAAGGCCCTGGCTCGTGCGGGCGGCAATGTCAGCCATGCGGCGGAGGCGCTGGGATTGAGCCGCGGTGCGCTCTATCGCCGGATGGAGAAGTATGGAATCTGATCCCACTGCCGGCAACGGAAGTGATTCAGCCCCAAGCGCACACCCACGCTCCGCCAAACACCGTGATCGCACCATCCCCTTCGAGCGCCGTATTCGCCTTCTTTGTCTGCTCGTTGCCGCGCCTGCATTTGTACTCGCAGCGGTTCTGATATGGCAGGCAAAGTTTTCCCCGGGCGCGGCTTGGACTCTGCTTGGTGGGGTCGCTTTTATTTCCCTGATTGCGGGGGCGCTCCTCATGGAGGAGATTATCCGCCCGCTACAGACGCTGGCCAACGTGGTATCTTCGCTGCGCGAGTCGGACTACTCCTTTCGCGCTCGCGGTGCGCGGCAGCTCGACGCTCTAGGGGAGCTGGCCCTGGAGATCAACGAATTTGCCGACCTGCTGCAGGAACAGCGCCTGAGTGAGTTGGAGGCCTCGGCCTTGTTGCGCTGTGTTATTTCTTCCATGGACGCGCCTGTGCTTGCCTTCGACCCCGAGCATCGCCTCCGCCTGGTCAATCCTGCTGCCGAGCGCATCTTCCATCTCATAGCGGAGCGAGACCTGGCCTCGAGTGCGCAGGATCTGCAACTTGCCGAGGTGTTGGATCAGCCTGATCGGGGAATCCTTGTTCTTGGCGGCAAGGGCAATCCCGTGCACTGGATGGTGAGGAGATCCAGTTTCCGTCAGCACGGCATCCCGCACACGCTGCTTGTTTTGTCCGACGTGAGTATTGCGTTGCGCGAGCAGGAGCGCGATGCCTTCCAGCGCCTTATCCGGGTGATCGGCCACGAAATCAACAATTCGCTGACGCCTATCAAATCCATTGCCGGCAGCCTTCGTTCCTGGATCCATGTAAGTGGGCCGCAGCAAAACACGGATGCATCCGGAATAGAGCATGACTTATTCAGCCTCGATCGCGGTCTCAAGATTATTGAGAGCCGTGCCGAATCGCTCAATCGTTTCATCCAGGCATATCGGCAGCTTGCCCAGTTGCCGCCGCCCGCATTACAACCGGTTTCGTTGCATTCGTTGATGGAGCGTGCCGTTGCGCTCGAAACCAGGGTGGCCGTGCAGCTCAATCCGGGACCCGATATCGTGCTGCAGATCGACCCCGATCAGATTGAACAACTGGTGATCAATCTATTACGCAATGCAGCGGAAGCGGCGTTAGCGCGTTTTCCCGAGACGCCGTCGAACGGCCATATCTCGAAGGATGTTCCTGAAGTGTCGATCAGCTGGAGAACCATTCCTCAGGCGGTGGTCATTCTGATCCAGGACAATGGTGTCGGCCTGATCAATCCGTCGAACTTATTCGTGCCCTTCTACACCACCAAGCCTGGAGGAAGCGGCATCGGACTGGCCCTGGCGCGGCAAATATGCGAAGCCCACGGCGGTCTGCTGCAAGTCGCCAATCGCCCGGATGGTCCCGGTTGCGGAGCCGAGATCCGCTTGCCGTTGAGGGCATCGCAGGACTTGCTTCCGCCCGGACAGGAAGCAGCCGAGAACAAGGTGTATGGATAAGGCTTGCCACCGGCCAGACCTTTCCCTATCCTGAAGGGCATGGAAGTCCATTTCACACCCGAGCAGGAAGCGCAGCTTGCGCAAATAGCCAGCACCGAAGGGACCGAACCGGAGCGTTTGGTGAAAGAGGCTGCATTACGCTTGCTTCAAGAAGACGCCCGTTTTCGCGCCGCCGTTCGTGAAGGCGTCGCACAGGCCGACCGGGGCGAATTCATTGAAGAAGAAGAAATGGATGCCCGGTTAGAACAGATGTTGCGTTCCTGAAAATGCAACTCCGCTGGACGCCGGCTGCCGTAGCGGACTTAGAGCACATCAGTGACTACCTTAAGGAGCACCATCCACGTTACCGCCAGCCAACCATCCGCAAACTGTATGACGTGGTTGTCTCGTTGAAAAAGTGGCCGGAGCGGGGCCGTATCGGGCGCGAGGAAGGAACGCGAGAGTTCTTGTTTTCTCCTCTGCCTTATGTCGTCGTCTATCGTCTTACTGGACAGAGCGTTGAAGTTTTGCGCATTTACCATACCGCGCAGGATCGGCCCTAGCTTCTTAACGGCGCTTGAGTGTTTCCAATTCATCCAGGGTACGTGGCCAGTCCGATTTTAGGAGGCGCGAGAGACTTCGGTCGGCTAGAAGCTTTCCGCCCGTCTGACACTTGACGCAGTAATCCGTTTCGTTATCGGCGTAACGAATCCGCTGGATCGGTTCTCCACAACGCGGGCATGGTTCTCCATAGCGTCCATGCACCGCCATATCCTTGCGGAAGGCTGTGACCTTTTCCGGAAAGCTCGCTTTCGCCTCTTCGATAAGCCGCTCGATCCACAACTTAAGCGTGGCCTGCGTCGCGGCATAGAGCCTTTCCCATTCCTGCGGGTCCAGTTTGTGTGTCATCTTCACTGGGGATAATTGGGCCGCGTGCAAAATCTCATCCGAGTACGCGTTCCCAATGCCGCTAAGAATGCGCGGGTCGGTGAGAGCTCTCTTGAGCGTTCGATTCTCGATGGTGAGTGCTTTGCGGAAGGAGTTGAGATCGCTGGAGAGCACGTCGATTCCTCCCGGGTCGATGGAACGCAACGCCTCCTCTCCTTCGAAGAGGTGCAGCGATGCGCGGCGCTTCGTTCCCGCTTCCGTCAGCACCAGGGAGCCATGAGGGAAATCAAAGGCGGCCAGATTCTGCCTGCCTGCCAGCTTGGCTCCGGGTGGCCGCCAGTGCAGGCGTCCGGCAATCATCAAGTGCAGCACCAGCCAGAGATCGCCATCCACTCCGATAGCGATGCGCTTGCCGATGCGCCGCAGTTCGCGCACCACA
This sequence comes from uncultured Acidobacteriaceae bacterium, assembly GCA_963721125.1. Taxonomy (GTDB): domain Bacteria; phylum Acidobacteriota; class Terriglobia; order Terriglobales; family Acidobacteriaceae; genus PALSA-350. The sequence continues at coordinate 42,743 of CAVRHZ010000006.1, forward strand.
CGGCCTTCGACACTGGCGACCGGCGGCCGCGCCGTGCGCAGCAGGAAGGCGCTTGCTATGCGCACGTGCTCGAGCGGTTGGCCGATAATCCGCGGTTCGAGAGCGCTGATGTAGGCGGCTATATCCGGTAATTCCGGCATGCTTATTAGCTTGCCGCTTACATCGCCGTTGCGCAACGGGGAATCCGGGGCGAGGGTACATGTGCTACACTCCTGCCCGATGAATCGACGCATGTTTCTTGGCCAGGCTGCGATGGCTTACGGCGCCTTGCTGCTCCACGCGCGGGGCCAGGGAACCTCTCACGCCCCCGGCCTCACCATCCGCGAAATTCGAGCGGTTCGTTTGCGCGACGGATTCAATAGCCGGTTCGTCCGCGTCTACACCAACCAGGGCCTGACCGGCACGGGCGAGATGCTGGACACCGTCGGCGCGGAGTACATCGTTAACAACAACATCGGCCCGGCGCTCGCAGGCCGGGACCCGCTGGATATTGAAGCCATTCTCCTCGACCTGTGGGGCGGGAAGCATCTTGCGGCGGGTGGCTCTCCCTCGCCTATCTTCATGCGCGGAATGGGCGGACCCTACCTCACTGCCATCAGCGGGGTGGAAATGGCGCTGTGGGATCTGGCCGGCAAAGCGCTGAATGCGCCCATATACCAGCTGATGGGCGGCCGCGTGCGCACTAAGTTGCCGGTGTATCTGCATGCAGCCAACCCGGGCGAGGCGACTAGCCTTATTGCCAAAACGAAAGTCAAAGCGCTGAAGATCGGCATCGATTACAGTCCGGATGAATGGACTCTGAACAAGGGTTGGGACCCGAACAAACGTTGGGGCATTCATCTGAACACCGTGCAATTGGATGACGTGGTGCATTTTGTCGCCTCCATGCGCGAGGCGGTGGGCAACAGCTATGACCTTGGCGCTGGAATGCCACGCACGTTACGACGTCGAGACGGCCATCCAGCTTTGCCGGCTGGTGGAGCCGTTCCGCCTGATATGGGTGGAGGAGCCAATCCCCAGCGACGATGTCGACGCCATGGTGCGGGTGCGCAATGCTACCCGTGTGCCTATCGCGGCTGGGGAGAATATCTATAGCCGCTACGGCTATCGTCCGTTTCTGGAGAAGGAAGCGCTCAGTGTGATTCAGCCGGATGTTTCGAAGACCGGCGGCCTGCTCGAAACGCGTAAGATCGCGGCCATGGCGGAGGTCTACTCCATCCCCATTGCGCCTCATGGAGTGGCGTCGCCTCTGGGGACGATGGCGGCTGCTCACGTCGCTGCCTCGACGCCGAACTTTATGCTGCTTGAATTTACCCATTATGTCGATAAGTCCTACACCTCGCTGACCGAGCCGGTTTCATTGGATGACGATGGGTTCCTGGAGGTGAGGACCACTCCTGGAATCGGGGTAGCGCTCAACGAGGATGTCATGAAGGAAAGGACCGACCCTGAATTCCATCCTCTCTAAGAACTCGACCCCGCGGATCGCGGGGATCGGGGAGTTGCTGTGGGATCTTTTGCCCAGCGGACCGAGGCTCGGCGGGGCGCTGACGAACTTTGCTGTCTTCTGTGCTCGGCTGGGGAACCGTACTACGTTGGTCAGCAGCGTGGGTGACGATGACTATGGCAGAGAAGCCCGCGCTGCCCTTAAGCAGCCTAACCTCGAGCTGGAGCAGCTGCAGGTAGATAGGGCCCATCCGACTGGAACCGTCGAAGTTTCCTTTTCCGCCGATAAGCAGCCTCGCTACATGATCCATCGCAACGTCGCGTGGGACTTTATTCGTTCGACTCCTGAGCTGCTCGAGGTGGCGCGTGGCGCGGATGCTATTTGTTTTGGAACGCTCCCGCAGCGGCATGAGGTTTCGCGGTCCACTATACGGAGCTTCGTGGAGGCTACTGCGCCCAAGTGCGCGCGGGTATGCGATGTAAATCTGCGCATGCCTGATTGCACTCCGGAGGTGCTGCACTGGTCGATGGCGCACGCCAGCATCATCAAGCTGAGCGATGAGGAGCTGCCGCAGGTTTTTTCTATGCTGAGTCAGCACAGAGCGCCGGCTAGTCTTCAGGCCGCGGCCTATACGCTGCTTGAGGATTTCCCTGGATGCCAATTGGTGGCCATGAGTTTGGGGCCACATGGATGCTTGCTTACTACTCGTGAGAGCACAGTCGGGCATCCGGGATTTCCTATCAAGGTGGTTGATACCGTCGGCGCGGGCGACGCCTTCACCGCCGGCCTGGTACACGCCTACCTGCGCGGCGCGTCGCTGGCTCAGATGGCGGAGATCGGCAATCTTTGCGGCAGCTACGTAGCCTCGCAGCCGGGGGCTACTCCGCCGCTGTCTCCTGAGTTGATCGAGCGGATCGGGAGTAGCTAAACCAGGGCATGCTATTGTTTTTCCATGTTTCGTCTTGTTTTCGGTTTGCTTTGTCTGGCCAGTTTTCAATACTGCGCAGCGGCCGCAGTGCCGGAGTATGTTTCATTGCAATGCTGCCGCGCACGAGCCCTTTCTTGATCAGGCAAACCGCTTCATCCTGACCACGCTGCGCTACCAACCGGTGGAGGCCACGCAGGCCGGGTACCACGGCGAGCCCGGCGCTCCACTGGATAACCAGCTCGACGATTTGAGCCCGGCGACCATCGCCGCTGAACGCGCAGTGTTCATTGCCGGCAAGGCGTGTTTCGCGGCTGCCAAGGCAGCTAATCCCGAGGAGGAGGCGGATCTTGCGCTGCTGCGCGACAACATTGAGTCCACTCTGTTTCAACTTGATGTGCTGCAGAGTTACCGCTACCAGCCGCAGGATTATGTGGAGATGATTGGGTCCGGCTTGTTCTTCCCGCTCACTTCGACGGACGGTACGGAGCAGTCGCGGCTCTCGTCTGTGCTGGCGCGGATGGAGCAGGTTCCGCGGGTTCTCGACGAGGCACGTCACAATCTCAAGGAGGCCGATCCGGTGTTTCTCGATACGGCCCTGGATGAGAACGCGGGGAACACTGCGGTCATCGAGCAGATCGGGAGCATGATCCATGCCGGGTCGCCGCTGCGTCCACGTTATGACGCGGCGTCCAAGGCGGCGCGCGCTGCGCTCGACAGCTATGCCGCGTGGCTCAAGGATGACCTGGCCCACAGGCCGCACACGGTTAGCTGGCGGACCGGACCTACGGTCTACGCGAAGATTTTCGCCTACTCGCTGGGCCCGGGCACGCATGAAACTCCGGACTCGGTGCTGGCCGCTGCGGAGCGGGATTTGCCGCGGGTTCGCAGCGAAATGTACTCGGTCGCTTTGCCGCTGCATAAGAAGTGGTTTCCAGACCATGGCGATCATGGCGACTTGAGCGGGGATGCGCTGCAGAACAAGGTCATCGCCGAAGTCATTGACCGCATCAATCAGGACCACGCGGCGCCGGCTGACTTGCTGGCGAAGGTGAAGGCCGACGCCAGCGGTATTCGCGCTTTCATTGTGCAGAAGGACCTGCTTACTTTGAGCGATCGCGACAATATGCGCATCGTGCCCACTCCGGAGTTTGAGCGCGGGATATATCTCGGTCGCGGGGTTCCATCCGGCGCCGGCACTTGAACCTAAGGAGGAAGCGGAGTACTGGGTTACTCCCATCGATCCCAAGATGCCGAAGGAGCAGGCGGAGTCGAAGCTGCGCGAGTACAACAATTGGATGCTGTTGTACCTGACCATGCACGAAGCGCTGCCCGGCCACTACACGCAGTTCGAGCACGCGAACAATCTGAAGCCGTCGTCGCGCCGGGTGCTGCGCGTGCTCCTGGGGAACACGCCCTACGAGGAGGGTTGGGGAGAGTATGGGGTGAAGGAGATGGAGGATGCGGGGTACGCCAACCATGATCCTCGGTTCGTTCTCATGGTGGAGAAGATTCGCCTGCGCGTGATCGCGAATGCCATTCTCGACATCCGCATGCAGAGCCGCAATATGACCGACCAGGAGGCGCTCGACCTGATGGAGAACAAGGCGTTTCAGACTGCGGCCGAGGCGCAGGGCAAGCTGCGCCGGGCCAAGCTGACCGCCGGCCAGCTCATTACCTACTATGTCGGATATCACCAGTGGATCAATATGCGCGACGAAATCCAGAAGCAGCAGGGCAGCGGCTTCTCGCTCAAGCGCTTCAACGATACCGCGCTTGATGAAGGGCCGCTGCCGCTGCCGATTTTGCAACCATTGCTGGTGCAGAAGCTGGTTGGCCACTAGGCGTGGAACTTCTTCATGTACTTGGCGTCGACGGCGAGCGCTTCCATGATGGGGGTTTGGAACTCCTCCTGCTCTACGAAGGCGTGGCGGATGTGGCCGGTGGCTGCCGCGGCGGCGAAGATGGGGGCGTAGTCGATGGAGCCGGTGCCGAGTTCGACTGAGGGCGGCTTGTTGTCTTTGAAGTCCTTGACGTGCAGCATCACGATACGTGCCGGATATTGTTTCAGATAATGCACGGGGTCCTGGCCGCCTACGATGACCCAGCCGCAGTCCAACTCAAAGCTGACCTTGGCCGGATCGGTGTTCTTCAGCAGCTCTTCGTAGGGCAGGATGCCGTCGATGGCGCCGAACTCGGCAACGTGATTGTGATAGGCGAACTTCATGCCGTCGGCTTCGACCTTGGTGGCTACCTGGTTGAACTGGTCCGCGCTCCAGCGCCAATCATCCAGAGTGAGCGGCCCCTTGACCCCTTCCTTCTGATGCATGGGGGAAGAACAGACTACATATCCGACACCCAGGGATTTGCAGAAGGGCAGGATCTCATCGAGGTGTTGCCTCAGCAGCAGCAGGGGATAGTGGGCGCTGACGCAGCGCAGGCCGGCGGCTTGCATGGCGGCCTTTACCTGCTCCACGGGGAGGTTGAAGAAGCCGGCGGCTTCCACTTCTTTGTAGCCCAGGGCGCCGATCTGCTTGAGGGTGCCGGCGTAGTCCGTGGGCAGCAGCGTGCGCACGGAATAGAGCTGCAGGCCGACGGGCAGATTCAAGGAGGCGGCTCGGCCCACGTCCGGTGTAGAGCAGGGCGGCGGCTGCGGAAGTGGAGCTGATGAAGCGGCGTCTGGTGATCGACATTTACGAATTTCCTCCGTTACCTCATGGTGCAAACGAAATTGGACGCGTCGTTGGTGCTCCCTGATCCTTGATATTGGGCGGTGCGCGGATAGGGACATAGCGGACGCTGGGTGTTGACTGCGCCGGTGGTGTCCGTGGGCGGCAGGGTGGAGGCGATGATTTTATCGGGGGCTACTCCGTGCTCTACCCAGTCGACCATGGCGCCGAGGGCGTCGAAATGGGTTGCGCCCGGTCCGCCGCTGCAATGCGACATGCCCGGGACCATGAAGAGACGGACCGATTGATCGATGGTGGGATCGTCTTTCGCCCGGGCGATTACAGAGTTGTAGTAGTTGATGGTTTCGCCGGGAGGTACCAGCCAGTCGGCCCAGCCGTGATAGATAAGCAGCTTGTGGCCGCGGGCGCGGAAGGCGTCGATGTCGGGGCTGGTCGCGTTCAGCATGGGGGCGAGCTTTTGGGTAAAGGCCGTGTCCTGATGATCGAAGTCGAATTGGCGCCAATTCCAGTCCGGTCCGAAGACCCATTGAAAGATGGGTTCGAAGGGCGGGATGGCGGTGGGGCCGGGGGTGCGATCCAAACCTTCCCAGGCGAATTCACTGCCTTTGGGCAGGCCTGGATAGAGGCTTTCGTGGGTTCGCGGGTTGGAGGGTCCGGCATAGATTTCTTTCACGGTCTCGAGCTGGGGTGCGGTCAGACAGTTCTCCTGGCCGGCTTGCTTGCATAGCAGGGAGGCGGGATCGAATTGGCATTTGGTGGGATCGGCGATGACTCCGTCTTTGACGCCGTCGAGGGCGTCGCAGGCATTCATGACTGCGTGGGCAAGGAGTTCGCGGGCGGTTGGGGGCAGGTAGGAGGCGGGGGTTTTTTCGTTGACGGCGAAGTTCCATAGGATGCTGACGTGGACGCCGGTGCGGTTGTTGGCTGCGGCTCCGCCGACGATGCCATCGTAGTCATCGGGGTAGCGCTGGGATTCCATCAGGGCCTGCTCGCCTCCGGTGGAACAGCCGGTGAAGTAAGAGCGCTTGGCATCGCGGGCGTAGTAGGCGCGCACGATTTGTTTCGCGACCAGGGTCATTTCGTGGGTGGCGCGGTAGCCCCAGTCAATCCAGCGCTCGGGGCGATTGATGAAGATGCTGGCGGTTGCGCCCGGCGGGGTGGACATGCCCATATCGGTGTTGGCTACGGCGTAGCCACGGCGCAGTCCTTCTGCCAGGGCGTTGTAGCTGATGTTGCCGGCGAAGCCTCCGTTGCCGGTGCCGTTGAAGCGCTCGTTCCAGTTGGATTGGGGCAGCCAGATTTCCACGCGAATGTCGGAGTCGGGGCTTGGCTTTAAGCGTGGCGGTGACTCGGCAGAAGGTTGGGAGGTCGGGGAGTGGTTTCCCGGTGGTGGGGATGAATTTGCCGGCGGGTACTACTTCTGCGTTGGTGATGGTGGTGTGCGGGAATTGCAGGTTCGCTAGCGCTTCGCAGGTGGCGAAGGCGGGCGCGTGGAATAGGGCCAGCATCGACAGGACCAGGAGGCGTGTTGGGGTGGGAGTCAACAAGCGGTGAGTGTACTAGGAAGGGGTTCGCCCTGCAATTGGGTTTGCGGGGTAGTGCGGATGCGTTTCTCGAATAAAAGTGCGCGAAAAGCGCTGATAAGCGCGTATAAGTGCTGTGGTATCCCACTCAAGCCAAACGCGGCTTGAATGGGGCACCCAGGGTTTGTTGCCGGTGAGGAGAACCGCAGGTCCCTCCACTGCGCTGCGCTTCGGTCGGGATGACAATGTTTAGGGTGGTTGCTGAGGTTAAGGGTGAGAGTAGGGATATGGTCGCTGCGGTTCCACGGCAGGCCGGGACAGGCGGGATGACAAGGTTTAGGGTGGTTGCTGACGGAACCGCAAGGTTTAAGATTGAGGGCGGAGATTTTTCTTGATGAATATGGCCGATCAGTTTCCCAAGATGCTGGAGATGGAGCAGAGCTATCCGCCGTCGCCGCAAGATGGATTTTGCGTCCGTTATTAAGGAGCAGTTCGCGGCGCAAGGGCTGCGGGACAAGGTTACTCCGGGCATGAGGATTGCCCTGGGGGTCGGCAGCCGCGGCATCACCAACCTGAAAGAGATTGTGAAGGCGGCGTTGGGCGTCCTGATCGATGCGGGCGCTCGGCCTTTTATTGTGCCGGCGATGGGGAGCCACGGGGGTGCTACCGCGGAGGGCCAGCTGCAGGTGCTGGCGGAGTATGGGGTCACGGCCGCAGAGCATGGGTGTCCCTATCGAAGCCAGCATGGCGGTGAAGAAGATCGGCACGGCGTTCGGTGGGGTGGATGTGGTGTTCAGTGTTCCGGCGTTGGAGGCGGATGGGGTGGTGGTGCTGAACCGCGTCAAGCCACATACCGATTTCCGGGGGACGCTGGGGAGCGGCATCCAGAAGATGATGGTGATCGGGTTTGGGAAACAGGTGGGGGCTAACAATGCGCATCGGGCCGCTGCCCATATGGGGTATGAGGTGGTGCTGCGGGAGATTGCGCGGGTGATCCTGGGCGCGGCTCCGATTTTTTGCGGCATTGCGCTGGTGGAGGATCAGCATCACCAGACCGCCGAGATCGAGGTGCTGCGGCCGGAGAATATCGTGCGCGAAGAGGACCGGCTGTTCAAGAAGGCGGAGTCGTTGCTGGCACGGCTGCCCTTCGATGAGATCGATCTGCTGATTGTTGACCGCATCGGCAAGGACATCAGCGGCTGCGGCATGGATACTAACGTGATTGGGCGCGACATTATTGGATATACGTCCACACTCCACTCCTCGAGCGCGGTGACTCCGCGGGTCTCGCGCATCTTCGTACGCGATCTGACGCCGGCGAGCAATGGCAACGGCATCGGGATCGGCATGGCGGACTTCACTACGGCGCGTTTTGTGAAGGCGCTTAATTTGGAATACACCTACATGAATGCGCTGACTTCGCTTGGGATGCAGGGGGCGAAGATTCCTATCTATTTCGATACGGACCGCGGCGCAATCGAGGCGGCATTGGCTTCCCTGGCAGCTCCTGACCCGGCGAAAGTGCGCGTGGTGCGGATTGCCGATACGCTCAACCTGGAGCGGTTTCAGGCTTCTGAGGCCTGCGTTGGCGCGACGAATGGACACTCCGTGAGCGCCGCGGGGACGGCCCGCGCTATGGAGTTTGATTCGGCCGCGAATTTGTTGCCCTGGTGAGCCGCTTGGCGGCTAAGTCCTTTGTTTCACGAAGGTGCTCAAAATTTTCAGATTAATTAGCGCTGAGCATCTTGGCCTTCGCGGCTTTTGTTTCTGGTGCGCACACATATATAGATACAGTTTCGGTTTAATTCGGTTAAGGGTTCTGGGGTTTTTTATTGGGAGTGGGTGTTCCTGCGCGAGGCAGCCTCGGAGCCGAGACACGCTAAAGCGCGCCTCGATAATGGGTCCACAGAGCGTCTTCTCGACGGAGCGCTAGAGAGGCGCTCCTTCCCCCGCATGAATGCGGGGGCTCCCACCACAGAGGCGCTCCTTCGACCTCCGCATGAATGCGGGGGCTTCCACTCCTCCCCCTGCGCATAGACATCGCTGTGGGTGCTCCCACTCACCTGTAGGATGGTGGTCGCGCGTTTGCGCTTTGGCGGTGCACGGATGATGGGTCGGATTTTGTCGGTTGCCCTGGTGGTGCTGCTTTCTACGGGTGGTTTTGCGGCGGAGCCGGTTTGGAAGGCTAGCTGGATTACACATCCTAGCGCTCCACTGCGGGAACCGATCGTGCTCCACTTTCGCCGTTCACTGCAACTGGAGAGCAAGCCGGCTCGGTTTGTGGTTCATGTCAGCGCGGATAACCGCTTCATCCTTTATGTCAATGGGCATCGGGTGGGCGACGGCCCGGCTCGCGGCGACCTGCCGCATTGGCGGTACGAGACCTTTGACCTGGCTCCGTTTCTTTCCGCGGGCTCTAATCTCGTAACTGCTACGGTTTGGAATTTTGGCATCTATGCTCCGGCGGCGCAGATTACCGACCGCACGGCTTTCCTGGTGCAGGGCGATGGCGCGCTCGAAGCTGGATTGAGTACTCCTGCGGGGTGGATGGTGGCGGTCGAGCCCGGGCGCACGGCTCTTCCGCGCAAGGCCGGCGATGTCGACGGGTATATGGCGAATGGGCCGGGAGAAGAGCTGAACGGCGCGGCCTACGATTGGCAGTGGAATGATCCGGCAGACGCGAGCGCGGCTTGGGTGGCTGCCGCTAGTCCGATGCGGGAGAATATTTATCCCTCGGCGGCCCGCGCGGGGTTGGAGGGAGAGCAGGTCGATAACTACTGGGGGCTGGTGCCGGATGAGCTGCCGCATATGGCGTACTCGCCTACGGAGGCGGGCACGGTGGTGCGGTCGGACGAGCCGGGGGCCGGCGCGTTTCCTGCGAAGCCGGTGACGATTGCCGCGCATCGGCATGTGCATTTGCTTTTGGATCGGCGGACGTTGACCAGCGCCTATCCGCAATTGACGGTTTCGGGGGGAAAGGGCTCCAGCATCCGCTTGACCTACTCGGAGGCGCTCTATGACGCCCAGGGGCAGAAGGGCGATCGGAATGATGTGGACAACCGCCGGGCGCTGGGGGTGCACGATCGCTTTCTTCCCGACGGCGGCGCGCAGCGCACCTTTGAGCCGCTGTGGTGGCGGGTGTGGCGGTATCTCGACCTGGATATTCAGACGGCGGACGAGCCGCTGACGCTGGATTCGCTGCAGGCGGAGTTCACGGCTTATCCCTTTGAGGAGCGGGCTTCGTTCACGAGCAAGGATCCCGAGCTGGCGCAGATATGGGAGATAAGCTGGCGCACGGCGCGGCTGGATGCGCATGAGACGTATATGGATACTCCTTATTGGGAACAGTTACAGTATGTGGGCGATACGCGGATCCAGGCGCTGATTTCGTATGCGGTGGCGGGGGATGACCGGCTGGCCAGGCAGGCGCTGAAGAGCTTTGATGACTCGCGCATTCCGGCGGGATTGACGCAGAGCCGCTATCCCACTTCGCAGCCGCAGATCATTCCCACGTTTTCGCTGATCTGGATCGATATGCTGCATGACTATTGGATGTATCGGCCCGATGCGTCGCCGGTGAAGGCGGGGTTGCCGGGCTCGCGGACGGTGCTGGATTGGTTCGCGCAGTATGAGCAGCCGGATGGTTTGCTGCGCAAGCTGCCGTGGTGGAGCTTTATCGATTGGGTGTCGAGCGGAGAGTTGCCTACTTATGATGAACAGGGTGAATCGTGCACCACCACGCTGCAGTACCTGGGCGCGCTGGGGGATGCGGCGGAGTTGGAACGGGCGCTGGGGGACCAGGATCGCGCTGAGCGGGAGAGCCGGAGGGCGGAGCATGTGCGCAGCGGGTTGTATGCGAAATGCTGGGATGCGGGGCGGAAGATGCTGGCGGATAATCCCGCGCACAATGCGTTCAGCCAGCAGACGAATGTGCTGGGAGTGCTGTTCGATGTGATTCCGCGGGCGGAGCAGCAGGGGGTTTTGCGGCAGGTGATGGGGATTGAGCCGGGGACGACGTCGGCGGGCGGGGTTCTGAGTTCGTCGTATTATTTTCGCTTCTACCTGGCGCGGGCGCTTGACCACTGCGGGATGGCGGATGAGTATCTCGCCAGTCTGAAGCCGTGGCGCGATTTGCTTCCGCTGCATTTCAGCACGTGGCCGGAGACGCCGGGCAAGACGCGGTCGGATTCGCATGCGTGGAGCGCGCATCCTGCGTACGATTTGCTTACGCTGGTGGCGGGGATCGAGCCGGGGTCGCCGGGGTTTGCCTCGGTCCGGATTGCTCCGCACCTGGGGGATTTGCGGGAGGTTTCGGCGGAATTTCCGCATCCTCAGGGGATGATCACGGTGCACTTCGAGCGCAATGGGGAGGCGCTGACGGGCACGGTGACTCTGCCCCCGGGGCTGGCGGGCGTTTTTGTCTGGCAGGGCAAGGAGCGGGTGTTGCGTATGGGCAACAACCGGATTGATTAGACGGAAGCGCGTCTTAATTAGGTGGCAACTAAGAGAAGAGGGGAAAGGGGTTGAGAGACCCGCGGCTCTTAATGCTTAGGGCACATTCACAATACAAATCGTTGCGCGGCGGTGTTGCGGATCGGGTGTGAGGCTAGACTGTTGTTGTTCGGACGGTTGTGCCAAGCCATGAACATTGTTTTGGTATCGAAGGAATGTCCACCTTCGCCGCGGTCATCGGGTATAGGGACCTACGTCCTCGAAACCGGCCGAGGCCTTGCGCAATTGGGCAATCATGTGACGATCATAGCCGCGGCCGATGATGGGTTGCTCACGTCATCGACGCCGGTACCCCGGCTGACCGTGGTGCGGCTGCCAGACGACGAGATAGACGTTTGGAACAGGAACATCGTCGCACGGACCTTTTGCGCACCCCTCAAACAGGGGGAGGCTTATCGGCGACGGATTGCCGAGTATGTGGGAACGCTCACCAACGATCGGCGTCCAGACATCATTGAATTTCCAGGATTCCGGGGCGAATCGATTGCCTGGCTTGAGGGACCGCGTTTGTTCCCTATGGTCGCGCGGATGCATGGTTTTACTGCCGGCATCGATGGAGTTTGGAAAGATGATGTATCCGCGTCGAGGCGGCTCCAGGTCAAGTGGGAAAGCCAGGAATTCAGGGCCGCCGATGTGATCACCGCGGTATCGGAGCAACAAGGCTCATTGGTGAGGGCGCGATTTGGTGACAAGCGGGTGCGGGTGGTGCACAACGGGATCGACACGGCGCTGTGGAGGAAGCTTTCGTCAAACGCGCCGGAAGGTTTAGAAGGGAATGATATTTTGTTCGCCGGCAGCCTGGTAAAGAAGAAGGGTATATTCACTCTTCTCAAGGCTGCGCATTTGCTGCGGCAGAACGGTTGGCGAGGCCGGCTGATGCTGGCAGGACGGACAACCTCTCAGTTTGAACGCTTCACTCGACTGCAGGCTGCTCTTGGGAGAGGGCTCCCGGACTGGGTTGTGCGTCTGGGCAATTGCCCGCGGGAACGCTTAGCCGGCCTCTACCGGGACGCGGGTGCTTGCTGTTTTCCGTCTTTGCTCGAGCCGTTTAACTATACGAGTCTTGAAGCGATGGCGTGCGGGGGGCTGGTGGTGGGCTCGCTGAGAACCGGGATGGCCGAGATGCTCGATCACAGCAGCGGGTTTCTCGCTCCCCCTGGAGACGTGGCCGGCCTGGCCGCCGCACTTAGCTCGGCTCTTGGCATGAGCAGCGAAGAACGTACGCGGATGAAGCAGGCGGCGCAGGATAGAGTTCGCGACGCGTTTGACCATGGGGTCATGCTCCCTAAGTTGCTAGGCGTTTATAGGGAAGCTATCTACTTATACGGGAACCGATCCACATCTTTGCAATCCCTGAGCGCGTGAACCGCGCGCGCTCGTCCTGATTTTTGAACAATGCCGGCGCATTAGAAAGGATCCCTGATGAACAGTAAACCTACATTCAAAGGGCTGCTTCGTAGAACGTTGTCCCCCGCAGCGTTTGCTTTTTTGCGACTGCGCCGGCGAGAAGCGGTGTTTTGTCTTGAAACCGTCCGATCGTGGTTCACCACGCGCGCACCAGAGGTGAGAGGGTTTGGGGCAGGGGGCGGCGCGCCCGATCTTGTGGCGACGATCAAGAGCGTGAATGTGCTCAACCGGACAAAAATGTGCAGAGTCATGCTGCGGCACGGCAGCGACAAGAGTTATGCTCCGCACAACTACACCACTGTGTATTCGGCCCTGTTCAAAAGACTGCCCAATCAACCGGTGCGGGTTTTTGAGCTGGGCCTCGGTACCAACAACCCCGAAGCCGTATCCACCATGGGGATCCATGGCGTACCGGGGGCATCGCTTCGCGGCTGGCGTGAAATCTTTCCGGATGCGCGGGTGTATGGGGCGGACATTGATCGCGACATCCTGTTCGAGGAAGATCGGATCAAGACGTTCTATTGCAACCAGCTTAGTCAACCTGCGATTGCCGCTCTATGGTCGACTCCTGATTTAGAGCAGGGCGCGAACATTATTATTGAAGATGGGCTGCATACCTTCGAGGGGAATACGTCATTTTTAGAAGGGTCGCTTGAGCACCTGAATCCCGGTGGGATTTATGTGGTCGAGGATATAAGCCGAGACGACGCTGAACAGTGGTTCAATATTCTTGAGAAGGTTTATACGAAGAGATATCCGACGCACGAGTTTGCGTTTGTCAGCCTGCCGAATACCTGGGGCGTGCCGGATAATAATATGTTGGTTGTGCGTCGCCGGGCGGCTTAGGGGCTTAGGGCTTTACAAATTGAGTGGCGCATCGGCCCTGTATTGATCGGCATTCTGTCCAAATGCAAGAGGGAGAATCCCAGCGAATTTGCCAATTTCCGCACTAATGGTAAGTGGATGAACGTTGTATAGACCTTCTGGAGAACTTCACTAAGGTGGGGGCTGGTATCCACCATGGCAAAGTTCTCCCGGCAGACCGCAAGACGAACCGTGTTGATTTGTCGGCCCTGCCGACGCGCAGTGAGTTCGCTGGCGCTGTTCCTGGCTGCCGGCATCGGCAGCCTTCAGGCGCAAAGTCCGGTATCCATTGTTGGTCCGACCCAGGTAAGGCTCGGTGGTTACGGGAACTATAGCGCTCTCGTCAATGGCGCAAACGCCAGCGTCGTGTGGTCGGTTGATGGTTTTGCCGGCGGTAAAGTTTCTTACGGCATCATATCCTCCTCAGGGATGTACACCCCGGGGAACGAAATCTACGCTGGCCACTCGGTAACGATTGGCGCGGCAACTGTCTCAACACCGGTGTCTTTAGCATCGTTGAGCGTTAAGATCCTTAACCAGCTCCCAATTCTGACTGGCGGCTCGGTCACACAGACGGCACCTGGTACCAGCTTTTTGCTGGATGTTCGTGGCTCAAACTTCCTCGCCACTTCGCAATTGTTGCTCGCGGGAACGGACGTCGCCACCATCTTCGTTTCCACCACTGAGCTGCAGAGCACCATCAGTGTTCCTGTGGGAACGGCCACAGTCAGCGTAGGCGTCCTCAATCCCAACGCGGCGCAGAAATCTCCGGTGAGCCGGGCGGTGCCGGTGCAGATCGCGACAGCACACGTGGTGCTCGCTCCGGGTGACGTCACCCTGACCATCTCTCAGAACCAACCGTTTACAGCAACCATAATCGGTACGCCGAATACCGCCGTTAAATGGACGCTGGGCTCCGCAGTAGGCACGATATCCCGGAGTGGCATGTATACCGCTCCTGCCTCGATTACAAACGCTCAGACGGTAGAGGTAATCGCTACCAGCGTTGCGGATCCATTTGAGTCGGCCAGTGCCAGCGTGGCTCTGGCTCCTCCGGCTGGCGCGTCCTATTACGTATCGAACTCCGGAAGCGATGAGAACAACGGCATGAGCGCGGGTTCACCCTGGCAGACCATCGCCCACGTCAATGCTCAGAATTTTAACCCAGGGGACTCCATCTTCTTTCAGGCGGGAGGCGTGTGGCGGGAGGAACTGAGCATGCCTTATAGCTGGGCCGGTTCCGCGGGCAATCCCATCACCTTTGGATCGTATGGCACAGGAAATCTGCCGGTCATCTCCGGCAGCAATACCCTGGCTATTTTCACCCCGTCTTCGGGAGCTTATTACACACCCTACACCACTGCACCGAACCAGGTTTTTCAAGACGGGCAAAGGCTCTATCGGGTGAGCGAGCAAGGCGCTCTGCTGACTGGCGCCTGGTGGCTTGATACAGCCAACTCACGCATTTGGGTTCATGACAACCCCAGTGGGCATGTTCTTGAGGCTTCGCAACGAACCAATGCCATTTCCTCCGCCTGTAGTGGCACCGTTTATATCACTCTCGCCGGACTGGAGACAGAGGAAGCGAATGGTGACGGGGTTGTGACCTGTGGAGGGGGCGTCTGGACCCTTACAGGAGGGGTCAGCAATAATAACTGGGGCAGCGGGGTTCACCTGCAGGGGTCAATCGCACCTTCTACGGTTACCAATTACACCGCAGACTACAACGGCGTGGATGGTCTGGAGCTCTACGACACGCCGGGGCTGGTCATTAGTGGGGTCGTGGCCAATTATAATGTTCAACAGCCTGCGGCTCTCTATCTCGCCGGGATCAAATGGGATCCGTCTTCGGGTTCAATCGCTCCGATGGTCGAGGACTCCACCGCCTGTTACAACGGAATTGCCCAGCCTGGCTACGGGATGCCCAACCAGGCGAGTTACATCACGGGCTCGGGTATCTGGGCCGACACCATCGGCAAGGGTTGGATCGTTCGTAACAATACGTCGTGCGGCAACAATCAGCGGGGCATCGACATTGATGCCGACAACTATGCCGTTATTTACGGCAACATTTCGTACGGCAACCTACAGTCGGGCATCATCGCCTATGCCGATGGGAACGCGTCGATGACCGGGCACCAGATTTATAACAACACTGTGTTTAAAAACACGACCGGGATCCACATGCAGGGGCCGGATGCGGGCGAGACCGCCGCAGGATGCGAAAACAACATCGTCCAGAACAATATTGCTTATGACTCGGCCAGCTATGATTTTCAGGCCGATGCCGGCTGCGAGAATCCGGGCCTCGATGGCTCGGGGAACGTCTATACCTACGATGCCTTTGGGGTGGAGGCCGCAAACTTCATCCTCTGGGGGAACACAACCTATTCCACCTATCAGAACTGGGAGGTGGGGAGCGGCAATTGCGGCACGATAGGGTGCACGCATTCCATGGAGTCCGATCCGATGCTCGCCGATCCCTCCGCAAGTGTGTTCAGTTTGCAGTCCGGCTCCCCGGCCATCGCCGCGGGTGCCGCGGGAGTTGATTTGGGCGCTGTTCCTTACGTTGCCGATTAGGTGGGATGCCCAATTGACTGCGGGCGGTGAGGAGCCGGATCGATTAGAGCCTGCGGTAGAGGAACTTCGGAATGGGGTATCTGCGTTGGTCCAACACTGCGCCGAATATGTGCACCTGGGCCGTCTCGAGGTTTTCCTTTATCTGGCGGACGGTGTCTCGCCTGGTTTGATTCGCTTCAATGATCAGGACGATTCCGTCGGCTAGCTGCCCCATCAGGGTAGCTTCGCTTTCACGCGCGAGCGGAGGTGCACTTACGAGCACGTGACCGAACTCTTCGCGCAGTTCGGCGAAGCGTGCGCGACAACGGCTCATGTTGGCGTCCAGTCCCGGCTTTGCTAAACCTGTGGGCATGAGCCAAAGATTCTTTATAGGGAGCTGCGTGGCAAAGCTCTTGATCGGACCCTCGGTGGTCAGAGCGGACGCCAGCCCAGTGCGGTTGCTGATGTCGTAATGAATGTGCGATCGCGGCGAGCTGAAACTTGCATCCACCAAACAGACGGAGGTGTTTACCTGGGAGGCTAGATATTCTGCCGCCCGGGTACAGATCCAGCTGCTCCGGGTATCCTGTGCGATCCCGGAGAAGGAGACGATTTTAGGGGCGGGGGCGCCGTAGAAGAACAAGCGCTGCACAAGTTTGTTGATCTCTTCCTTGGCTGCCCCTTTCAGGGCAGGAAAAGGAATCGGGGGACGAAGGATCTCGGGCAGGCTGCCGGGGGTTAGCAACTCTTCTTTCGCGGTCCGTTCCAGAAGTTCGAAGTTCCTGCTCATTTTGGGGTGGGTTGCTCCTCAGTTTTTCCGGGACAGATCGTTTGCGCCGGCGGCAGGCGGGGGAGTCGAAGCCCTGGAAATTTGCGGGAGGCGGATTTCCTGGTCTGCCTCGATGTGGTCCGGATTGGTCATGCGCGGGTTGAGCTGTTGAATCTGTTTGAGGATTTGGCTATCGTCCTGTCCCAGAGTGCGGAGGGCAATCTGTTGCAGAGTCTCTCCTGGCCGAACCGTAACTTTCACGGTTTTGGGTTCGTTGTCCGGTGGGGCCTGCGTGTCGACGCTCGGTGCCGCAGGCGGAGGCGTCGCCACCGGCGGAGCAGGCACGGTGGTTGCATTTGGAGAAGAAGCTGGGATGGGAGCGGGGACGGTCTGCACAGAACCGTGCATTGACGGCGACGGATTCGCGGTGGTGGTAGACGCCGCGGTTTTCGCGGGCATGAACCGTCCGAGCCAGTCATGGGAATAAGAGAACAGTCCCGCAGCGATTGCTATCGATGCGGCAAAGCCGGCGACGCCCAGAGCCCATCTTGGGAACCGGCTGCTGGGGGCGGCGGGATAAGAGATGACGGGAGATGCGGTTGTTTCCGGCGCGCTGCTGACCCGGGGCACGAGCGCCAGCTGGTTGTTCTGGGATTCCCGTTCATGCGATTCCACGTCGAGATCGGCAACCACTTCCCGCATCATCTCAGCGTCGATTCGTTTGCGACCCATCGCGCACCCTAAAGAAAGTGCGCTGAAGCATAACCGGTTGATGTTGCGCGGAACGCCCTTGGAACGATCCTTAATGATATCCATGGCTCCGGAGGTAAATAACTCGCCGCCGGTGTAGCCCGCTACCTTGAGGCGGTGAGCGATATAGCGAGCTGTTTCGTCTGCGCTGAATGGTTCCACTTTAGCAAACATGGAGATCCGCTGCT
Organism: uncultured Acidobacteriaceae bacterium; assembly: GCA_963721125.1. Lineage (GTDB taxonomy): Bacteria > Acidobacteriota > Terriglobia > Terriglobales > Acidobacteriaceae > PALSA-350. Next base: position 60,377 of record CAVRHZ010000006.1, read on the forward strand.
GGAGTTGCTCCAAAGAGGAGCTGGCCAGCTTGCGAGCAAGCTGCGGCTGCCCCACCAGCAGAATCTGAAGCAGCTTGGATTGCGATGTCTCAAAATTAGATAGCAGTCGAATCGTCTCCAGTACGCTGGGATCGAGGTTCTGCGCTTCATCGACAATCAGCACGAATCGCCGGCCGGCAAGCCTCTCCTCTAGGAGAATCTGATTCAATTTGTTATGCATGGCAACCGTCTCCATGCCGTTGACGTCGACTCCCAGATCGTTCAACAGGAACTGGATCAGTTCGCGCGAGTTGCACTGCGTCTGGAATAAGAACACGGTCCGCGCATCTGGGCGAAGCTTTTCAATGAGCTGAAAAATAAGTGTCGTTTTACCCAAGCCCGGAGGCGCAATCAAGACCATGAAGCCACGATCCGCTTCAATGCCACAGTAGAGCGATGCCAAGGCCTCGCGGTGGCTGTCTCCTAGATAGAGAAACCGGTGGTCTGGTGTAACGCCAAACGGCTCTTCCTGCATCTGGTAAAAATCACGAAACATAGGCTTGCCTCACTTCTATTTCAATAAACGCGACGGAGTCCGGATTTCCTCCCCGAAGCTCACCTCGTGTCATCACTCGCCACTCTCGAGAGACATCTCGCGGCCAAACTGAGCGAGAAGGGGAACTCTCAGGACCTCGCCGAGTTCCTCCGGATTGCGTATGGTGGGATCGAATATGTCGGAGATAAATGCGGCGCCGAGGCTGAGCAAGCTGCTGGTAAAGATGGCCGCGGCGACCATGCCCAGAGTAGAGTGCACGGGCAGTGCAGGAAGCTGAGGATCCTCGACAACGGCCACATTCAGGATCCCGCCCTTGTCGAGCGAGTGGGTCGTTCGTGCCTGATCGAGTTTGTCGACATAGAGCTGGTACTGATCCTTTTCGGTCTTGACGTTGCGCAGCAGAACATCCTGCTCCGCATCCTTTTCGGTGAGATCCTGAGCCGAATGCTCGAGAGAAGCCGTGGCTTCTTCGAGCTGCGAAGCTTTTGCCTGCAGTCCGGTCAGCTGTGCATGCGACTGGGCAAGTTCGGTGCGAAGGGTCAGGCGCGTCGGGTTGCTATCAAAGGAAGTTTCGCGAACCGGAGCGGCGGCTTGTGCGTCGATCAACGCTTGTGTGGTCGCGATCTCGCGATCAACGTCCTGCACCAACCGATAGTGCGGGTCGAATTGGTTTAGCAACTGGGTGCGCTTAAGCTGCAGGGTCAGCAGCGTCCCTTTCAGCTGATTGAGAAGCTGCGGGTTGTCGGCCGCCTTGCTTGTGGTCGGGATGCGGTCCGGCTGCGCAGCGACCTGGGCGACCAGTTGCCCGGTCTGCCCTCGCAGGGCGGCGATGTCGGCGTCGGTTTGAATTCTTTCCTGGTTCATCTCCTTCATCTGCCGGATGGTCAAATCGCGCTCGAGATCGGCAGATACAATACCCGTCCTTTGCGTGAACTCGAGCAGTTTTCCTTCGGCCGCCTGGAGAGCGGCGCCGTGCTCCCGGACCTGTTCCTGAAAGAATGAAACTTGAAAGTCGGGGCCGTGAACGTTGCGCTGTTTGTTCAGATACAGGGATGCGAGCGTTGCCAGAACCCGACGTGATTGGTCCGGGTTTGCGGACTCATACCTGATGGAAATCAGGTCCGTCTTGGTGAGCGCTGAAACGTCGAGATGACGTTCCAGTTTACGAACCGCCTTTGCGACAGCGATTGGATCGTTGTTCCCCTGCGTCAGGCCGGCCTGAACGACGACGTCGCGCAGCAGGTCTTCTCCCTTGAGTATCTCAACCTGCGAGTTGAGATCTTCTTCGCGCACGCTCATGGTCTGCAACTCGGGCGTACTGTTCTGATCCGTCGTCACCACCGGATCCACACGTTCTTTACGGACAAGGATCTTCATCTCAGCCTGGTATTTTGGCTGAAACTGGCCGGTGACGATAAAACCGGTAATTACCAGCAGCAGGCAGGTCACAAAGACGGTGCGCTGCCGGAAAATGCGCGCTACCAGGTCGCGGCGGGTGGGGAGTAGAGGTTTGTATTCGACGAGTTGCATCACGGGGTCCTCGCGCATCTTGGCATCTGCTAAAAAGTCGGCCCGACGTAGGTGCCGATGTTGGCGGTTGGTATATAGCGCTGAACCTTGGACATCCGATTCTGGGGGACGTAGATCACATCTCCGGGCAGGATTGCGTAATCCTCCCCCGGGCCTTTGGCATCGAGCATCTGCTTAACATCGATCACTTTGGATTCGTACGTCCCGTTGCCCTGGGGACGGAAGACAATGATCTCCTTTTTACGGGCGCGTTCGTTCAGCAGACCTCCAGCTTCAGAGAGAGCCTGAATCAAGGTGATGTCGCTGAGGATCTCGTAACGGCCGGGACGGCCGACCTCGCCGCTTGCGTAAAAGGATGGTTTTTGGAAATCCTGCAATAGAACCGAAACCACTGGCTTGTTGAGGATTCCGCGGTAGGCGTCCGCTATGAGGGATTCGGCCTCGGGAAGGGTTTTGCCGAGGACTCGTACCGGCTCAACCTCACGCAGGCTGATGCGTCCGTCCGGCTGCACGGTCGTGGTCTCATTGTATTGAGGCGCAAACGGCATCTGGATTTCTAGCTTGTCGCTGAGGTGCAAGCGGTACTCTGCTGGCGCTTGCCTGACGGCGAGCGCGGGAGGTGAAGCTGGTTGGGGGGGAGACGCAGTTTGCGAGCGGAGGCACTGAGGTAGCATGAGGGCCAACAGCGCCAGCAAGCCAAAATCAATTTGGCGCATCAAGGTTGCCCTCCAAACGCTTGCCTTCTTCGGCGCGGTGTTCGCGATCTAATGCGGCATATGTAATCGTCACCACGAACTCTTTTTCGTTGCCTTGGTGTCGAAGTACAGTTCCCTCCGCCCGGAGAAGAAGCTCGGGTTGTAATTGGCCGTGGGCGTCGCCTGCACGCGGAAGATCGATCTCGAGCATGACCACGGACCCGGGCAAAGGCAGAACGTCGGCAATCACACACACTCCTCCGGAACCGAGGTCACGCGTCTTTCCGGTTGCGAAGTTCGTCTCCCCGGAGAAGCCAGACCACCAGAAGCGGCATGAGGCAGTAATCTGAAAGAGAACTTGCTGTCGCATAAAATCGTTTATAATCTTTCGTCGATTCGCCGTCGAAATGCACGCCGCTCTACGTCAGCAGCCTACCCCGGGGGGGTCAATGGACCTATAGTCGGGAAGACCCCGAGCGGTTCTTCTCAGGGCAAGCACCGCTGAAGTCAAGTGACTAGTACCCCCCAACGATTTGCGGCGGTGCAGGTTACCTTTGAATCTTTTGACTTGGTGAACGATGGATGCGAGACTGCTCGTTAGTGTCAACCGGGCCCCTTAGCTGATATCCGACCCCCCCTTGCACGATTCAGGTAGAGGACCTTAATGAGGAACAAAGAAATCGCCGGCGTTGGCCCATCTGTCACTCTCATCCTTGTCAATATCACTGCAATGGCCGCTGATTTGCTGCGCTTCGCTTTCGCGGGGCAGCAAGCGATCCAGCTTGTTGGCTGTGCTACGACCCCGTCCGAGCTTGATACGCTTCTGAACGAATATTCTCCGGATGTAGCGCTGGTGGGTAGCAGCGGATCGCGGCAGGAGTCTGTCGCCCTGCCTTTTCTGGAACAGATGGCGGCTGCGGGTACGCGTGTTCGGCCGATTGTCATGTCAGAAGACATGGGCCGGGAAGATGTTGTTTCCTTTTTTCGCAACGGGGCGCGTGGGTTGGTATGCAAATCGCACACCGACGTATCCGTGCTGCTGAAGTGCATTCGCTGCGTGGGCGCAGGGCAGGTCTGGGCCAACTTCGGACCAACTGGAGCAACTGCTTCGCTCCTTATCGCACCCGCGATCGTTGAAGGTCACCAATACGATGGGGGACTCGCTGTTGAGCCAACGCGAGGAGCAAGTGCTTCACCTGCTGGCGGACGGCCTAAGCAACCGGGACCTCGCCAAGACGCTTAAGCTCAGCGAGCATACGGTCAAGAATCATCTGTTTAGGATCTTTGACAAGCTTGGGGTGTCAAACAGGATGGAGGCGGTTTTATACGCGATCAGCCAGCGTGAGCAGCGGATCGCGCCTTTTCGCGCCTCGTCTTCCCTTGACACACAAACCGGGACAGCGTAATCGCGCCCGATGGCCGTTTCGGAACGACGATTTGCCAGTAAATTTAGGCCCGTTTGTGTTCTGTGAACAGGGTCGTTCTATAAATTTGCGCTAGAAGCGGATCGTCTGTGAGCACGGCGCCACCCCAGCTTTGGCGCTGACCAAGGCCTGTCGAGAGACTTCGCCTAAGGTTAGAGATAGCATTTGTGTCGACCACGTGAACCGTCGGCAAAGGCCCGGAATGAGAAGAAAATCCCCGGGAAACTGTCTCCATTGAGCCGCTGAAGGATCTCCGCTAATCTCTGTAGATGTGCACCCAGCGGTCGCGTCTTTTTTCTACCAATTAATTGGAAGGGGGACGATCTGACGCTCGACTTTCTGCGACGTCGTCTCTCCGGCGATTCCCCGACGTACCATGTGGGCGGTCACCGATCAGTGCGCTGTCAGTGGTGGGAACTTCCTCACAAATGCTGATCTTGCTGAGAACTCTTGTCCCCGTAGAGTTTGGGACATATGCGTTGATCCTGAATGCGATGCTCTTCTTGAACAGTATCCAGCAGTCATTTATCGGTTACTCGGTGTGTGTGCGGGGGGCTCGGGCAAATGCCCGACGATTTCGGCATATCCTCGCGTTCGCACTTCTCTGCACTTTGTTTCTATGGCTGACATTCATTGGACCCGCTCTTTCTGTTGTTGGGGCGTCGCTACATCGTCCGGCTGTGATTGCGGCGGCGTTGTTTGCGATCTTGTTCTGGCAGCTTCAGGACACGCTGCGTGCGGGATTTATCGCAAAGCTGGAGCAGAGCAGGGCGCTTTTGGGAGATTCAATTAGCTATGTTGGCCAGGCACTGCTGTTGGGCGCTATATGTCTCCGGGCGAGACCGAGTCTCAGTGTCATCTTTTGGATTATCGCGGGTACGTCGTTCCTCGGGCTCGGGGTGCAAACCTGCAGGTGCGTCCCATGGCTCCGCCGCTATGGACGTGCGCCCCTTAGCTAAGGAGTTCTGGTTTAGGGCGCTGGAAAGTCGTTGCAAGGGTGGTCGGTTTTCTGACCCTCCAGGCATTTCCTTGGCTGATTTTGATGCGGCACGGCCGAGTGGAGGTAGCGGGTTACCAGGCTCTCTTCCAGTTCCTTGCCTTCACTAACCCGCTGCTATTCAGCATCGGCGGCCTTATCATGTCGACTGTCGCGAAAGATGGAGCATACCAGACGCAGTCTGTCCGAAACCATCTGCTTGTTGTCGTGTCCATCTTAGGCAGTTATCTCTTGCTCTTGGCCGTTGCGGGACCATCTGTAATGCGACTGCTGTATGGGAGCCGGTCCCAATATCTGAGGTATGCACCGCTGTTGCGTATCTTTGCAGCGGCTTGGTCGCTTGAGGTCATCGCCATGCTGGCGACCTCGATCCTGGGTGGACTTCGTGAGCCGCGCGCTCTCTTTCTTGTGCAGCTCAGCGGGGCAGCGATGGCAGTGCTCATTGTATTGCCGTGGGTTTACTGGAAGGGTCTGATGGCAGCCGGCTTCGGCATGCTTTTGGTAAACGCGGCCAGAGCCTTAACCGGCATTCTGCTCCTGCTAAGGCGTGGGAGCGGGGTCGCGGCAGGTCCGGGCAGAGAGGCCGGTAGGGTCGTTTCTTCGGTTCTGCTGCGCAGCGGCGGATCGACCAGCTGGAGGAGGAGTATGCGGAACGTGGATGACACGCTGCTTGAGGAGCGTGGTCGACGCACGTTCGTTCTGCTCGCCGGCTTTCTGTTTCGTTAACGTTCCAAAAGTATCTAATTCGTGACGCGCTAAGCCAATCAGTCGGATTACAGGGGATCCTTGAGTTCGGTTTGGCATCGCTAACTTGCCTAATCATTGTTCTTCAGGGTAGAGAGCGCGGACCCGCATTGGACTGCATCCCTCTGTGTGGCTTTTCGGAGCCTATGGGCTGTTTGCGCTCGCGTCATCCGTCAACTCATTCGACACAAAACTGAGTGTGGCGAAGGGCGTTATCTATTTTTCGGTTCTGATCGTTGCATATCTTTCCGCGGAACTTGGGGATGTCTGTGGTTTCCTCGACGGCGTCTACAGGGGTTACATTGCTACCCTGGTTGGCGGCTTGGTGATTGCGGTGATATCTCCCGCCAAGTATCCATTATTTTCCGTCGACGACTTCAGTGGGCGGACGCGGCTTACTCTCCTGGCCACCCATCCAAACGCCATCGGCGAAGTGAGTGGATTGCTTTTTTTGCTGGCTCTTGTGCTTCCCATTCGAACACGGTGGTATTGGCAAGGATTCTTATTGAGCATCAGTGTTCTGGCTGGAGAGAAGACTGCCACTGCCGCGTTAGCGCTGTCTACCACGCTGATATTTCTGTTTGGACAGCGCGCCACTCCGCGGAGGTTGGCCGGTGTCGTTTGGACTGTGGCACTGGCGTGTGTCGGCCTAATTTGTGTTCAGGTTGGTTTTGTTGCGAATTCGCTGGGCATGTTCGCTGGTCGCGCGGCGGAATGGAATCTATGGCACGAAGGTCTCCACTGAGGTCGCTAGCCTGGATGGACGTGCAGATGTCTGGAGGAAGGGAGTGGAGCTGGCACAAGGCCATCTTTTGCTGGGCTATGGCTTTGAGGGGGCCCGGGATTCCCTGATCCGTGGTGTTTCCTGGTCTGGCCATGCGCATAACGGATTCCTACAGGCGTCACTTCCCGCAGGAGTATTAGGAATGCTGGCGTTGGCGGCTGGTTGGTATTCTGCACTAGGACGCGCTTGTCGGCCACCGGACGTGGAAGGTCAAGGTACTGGCTTTGAACCTTTATTTCTTTTCGCTGGCGATGGTAGCACCAGTGTTCGATCGTCCTCGTTCTTCGCGATTTTTCTGTTGGTCACCGTAATTTATGCCGGTCTTAGAAAGGCAGGCAGGCTGGCTAGTAAATCGCGATTACTAAGATTCGGGCTCTGCGCGGGAGCCGGTTTTGCTGACTGAAGATGGAGGTCAAGAATCAATGGAGACATTTGTCCGTTGGGGTAGATACCCCCCACCCGGGTTAGGACGGAAAAAGCTGCCCGCGTATTGCTATCTGCGACTACATCTGACCAAAAGGAGTCCGATTGGCAGTTGCCACCTGGCGCTTCTTGGAACACTTGTGCGACAATTGATTTACCGCCTTTGCCGCGGAGTTCGACAACCCCAGGCCGACCGTATTGATTTCGTTAAGGTGCCCGTTCCGACACGCCCGTTGCGTTGTTGTATGTTGTCCTACCAAATCGCGATTTTGCCTATCTTCTTCTGGGCAATTCGCATCAGAGGGCAGCATTTTGATTTGGTCCAAAGTACTGAACGTATAGCTCCCTGCTGGCGGGTGACATTTCGTACTCCCAGTTTTGTCATAGACACTACCTGCGGGAACAATGGCCCGCGTCTTCCCCTAAGGGCGTAAAAAAATTGTCCTGGTGGATCGACCATCGTCTGCGTTCCTTAACTGAAGGGCTAGTGTACCGACGCGTACGCGCTGTGGTCGTCGCGTTCGGATTCTGAGAGCGGGAGCTAAGTCAGGAATATCCGTGGCTGCTAACAAGATTACGGTCATTAGCAATCCAGTCGATCTGGCGCGCTTCGCGCGACCAGATGGCTTCGACTCCGGTGCGTTCCGTGAGAACGATGGATTGTCCAGCCAGGATATTGTGGCCGCCTTCGTTGCTCTCGGGCACTTCGAGCGCAAAGGGCTCCCGTATATTTTTGGCCATGCAGAGCATGCGGGAACCAAACTTAAGCTCCTGATAGTCGGAGGGAGGGAGAATGCGATTGCGGAGTACCGGCGAAAAGCCAGCGAGCTCGGGATCGCGGCCAATGGCATCTTCGTCGGCCTTCAGAACAACATACGCCAATTCTTCTGGTGTTCCGACTTGTTTCTCTTTCCTTCGCGTTACGAAGTGTTTTCCTTGGTTACGCTGCAGGCTGCCGCCGCAGGGCTTCCAATCCTTAGTGGCAAGATCAACGGTACTGAAGAATTCCTTGGGGAATGACGTGAACGGACTCTGCATCGACTGCTCACCTAGTGGGGTTCAACGGGGCCTGCGCAAGTTCTTCAGTTTGAGCTATGAGGCGCGGCTGGAGATGGGATTGCTAGCCCGGGCATCAGTGGTCAGGTTTGGCGAAGAGAACTTCGTTTCTCGGTGGGCTCAAACTCTACAAGAGTATGGGAGCACTATCATGAGTATGCCGACAGTTCTACTGACTGGCGGTGCCGGTTATGTCGGAAGCCACACAGCGAAGGCATTGGCCTGTGCTGGGTTTAGGCCGGTCGTATTTGACAATTGTGCCAAGGGACATCGGTCAGCCGTGAAGTGGGGGCCACTCGTTGTAGGTGATTTGGCAGATCGATCTTTGGTCCGCGAAACAATCAGCAGGTACGATGTGGAGGCTGTCATCCACTTCGCTGCTGATGCTTACGTGGGGGAGTCAATGGCTCAGCCCCTTAAGTATTTTCGAAATAACATTGCAAATACCCTCGGACTGCTGGAAGCGCAGCATAACCTGGGGACCAAGTGCATTGTATTCTCCTCTAGTTGTGCTACCTATGGAACCCCAGTCAAAATGCCCATTCCAGAAGATCACGTGCAGTGCCCGGTGAACCCGTATGGGGAATCGAAGCTTGTAGTGGAGCGCATGTTGCATTGGTGCGGCCACGCCTATGGATTGCGCTGGGTAGCGCTAAGGTACTTTAACGCAGCCGGGGCAGATCCGGCAGGTGAGATTGGCGAATGTCACGACCCTGAGACTCATTTAATTCCGCTGGTCGTTCAGGCCGCAGCCGGAGAGAGGTCTTTTGTGGAGATAATGGGAAATGACTACCCGACTCCTGACGGTACAGCTGTCCGAGAGACTATCCACGTTGCTGACTTGGCTGACGCTCATGTGCGGGCGCTTGAGCATCTACGTCGGGGTGGTGAGAGCAGGGCATTTAATCTCGGCACTGGACGGGGTTATTCCGTTCGAGAGATCATTGCCACTGTAGAGCGGGTGAGCGGTGGGCCAATCACCTCCCGTGAGTGTCCTAGGAGACCCGGGGACCCAGCTACCTTAATTGCTGATTCACATGCAGCGCGCGAGGTGCTGGGCTGGAAGCCTGTCCATTCTGATCTCGAGGTTATCGTCAAGACGACTTGGCAATGGCAACTCGCGGCGCATAGTTATCCGGACGCAAATGCGTCCGTATCCGTTAGCTTGGGGTGTCCGCTTGTCTCTATCGTGATTCCTTACTATAACTTGGAAGCATATGTTGCAGAAGCTGTGTTAAGCGTAAAGCGGCAGACCTATCAAAATGTTGAGATTATTGTTGTTGACGACGGGTCGTCTGTGCCAGCGGATGTTGTCCTTCGTGGTTTCGAAGGCATCCGGATCTTGCGAATAGCAAATTCGGGGGTTTCTGCCGCACGTAACTTTGGATTCGGACAGAGTAAGGGGGAATACGTTGTCTTTCTGGACGCTGACGATCAGTTGCTCCCTAAGGCCATAGAATCTCACGTAGCCATCTGTGCCCAACGTCCTGAGGCTGGGGTGATATTTGGCGCTGTCCGCCACATCAACGGACGTGGTGAGATAACCGAGGACCCCACATATGTAGATCGCGCAACGATTACTTTTCAATGTTTCTGGAGTGCAATCCCATTGAGACGCCCGGCGCGGCTATGGTGAAACGCGAAGTTGCTTTAAGAGCGGGGCTGTTCGACGAGGAGCGTCCGCTCTCTGCCGCTGCGGATTACGACTTTTTTCTTCGGGCGGCACGCCTTACAAGGGTGGTTCGTCATACCGAGTGTATTCTGGACTACCGCCAGCATGAGACCAGCATGTCCAAAGACAAGCTGAAAATGCTGTTTGAGATAACCTGCGCTCTAGATAAGCTGGAAGCAGGGGGTACCTTAACAGCTATCGAGTGCAAAAAGGTGGAGCACGGCCGGCGGCGGTGGGCGCACTCTTTACGTCCTAAGCAGACGCTGGGTTACAAGTTGGCGATTGTACTACAGCTTTTGCGCTATGTTGAGCGTCCCACTTGGTTCCTATTTTGAGCTGTAAGAAGCGGGGTGCCCAGTCCGTGGCGGATGCGAAGGGTCTACTGCGAGTCTTCCGTACCAAAGGATGTGGGCATAGCACGTTGATCAACGTCGGGTGAGAGAACTACCCTTTCGGGGCTCTTGAGCGAGATGCCGGATGGAGGGGGGATCCGGGCTTCGGATATTCCTAGCTCGGCTGCGCAGTCTCTCTGTCGAAGGAGAGCTCATTTTGGCGAATACTTTTCAGCTCGCCCTGGACAACCGTACCGGACGGCTAAGATTTAGAGCTCAGAGCGGAGAGTCTTGCAGTGCGACGTCGACCTGGGGACCAGCAACTCTATCGAAGAGTGCGGCCATGGTGCGGTAAGTACTCTCAAGCGGGAACTTGTTACGAACGCGGCGACGCCCCTCGGCGGCAGCACTGCTCGCGGAAATCCGGGTCAGTGAGCATGCGATTCAGTGCCTCCGCAAGATCCTCGGCACTTCCCGGACAGAAAAGAATGCCGCTGACTCCATCGACGATTTGTTCGGCGATTCCGCCGCAGCGGCTGCCGATTACCGGGGTTCCCGCAGCCATGGCCTCGATGACCACACATCCAAAAGGCTCCGGCTGAACCGAGGGGACGACCACAATATCGAGCGCAGCGAAAACGGACGCAGGATCGCTCATATCCCCGGTAAGCGTCACACGTCGTCAAGGCCGCGCGCGGTAATTAACTCACGTAAGCGAACCTCGTGTTGCTCGTTGCCGGGGGAAGTGGAGCCGACGATCACATAATGCGCATTTGGATGATGAGGCCGGAGCAGATCGGCCGCTCGCACCAGCACTTCCTGTCCTTTGCGATGCCATTTGATGCGGCCAACCACGCCAACAAGCATTGCCTGAGAAGAAAAGGCCCCGCGAAATGCTTGAACGAGGACCGGGTCTGCCATGGCTGCGGTCGCGTCCAGGCCGTCGTAGATCACGTGGACCTTGGCTCGCAGACGGGGGCTGAACTGGTCGCGTGTGCAGTACGAAATAGCCACCATCGCTGAGGAGAACAGGTGGATGTAGTGTTGGTAGGGCTTGAATAACCAACCAAACTCACCCAGCAACTCCCGAACATGCCAGACGTGAGTTCGACCAGTAATGAAGGCGGCCAAGGCGGGTGAGGGCATGACGATGGTATTGGTGTGAATCAGGTCGATGCGCAGGCGGAGGGTTAACGCCGCCAGCCACAGCACGGAGATGGGAAAGATGAAGAGAAATTTAAGAATTCCGAAGATGGAGCGGAACTGAGCGCGGTCGATGATGGCAAGATGGCGATGAATGTGGACATGCACACCCCGAGCTTGGAGAAGATCCGCAAGCGGTCCGTGCTCGGGCAGCACTGCGTGAACCTCATGTCCGTCCTGAGCGAAGCGGCCAAAGACGCGCTCCATGCAGCGGCTGGCGCCATAAATGTCTGCCGTGTTGTTGACGGAAAGAATTTTCATGTTGAAGAGGGACGATCCTGAAGGCAACCAATTTGCTGTGGATCAACAATAGACTAGCGAAGTAGGTCGTGTGCTCCTATGGGGGAATGTTCTCTGGTCCTTTCTTCCTAAGACCTCGCGGCTGCCGGTTCCAACCAGCAATCGCTCTTCGACCCATTGACCGGCGCCGCGTATTCAAGCCAGACTCAGTCTGAAAACAACAGGCCAATTTGATCGAAAGCGTTGTGGGTTTCTGACGAATGATGAATCCACGAAGCCGGAGAAGGAGTGAAATGAGTCAGCGGCGCTTGCTGGTAACTGGCGGCAGTGGTTTTATAGGAACCAACCTCATCCTGGAAGCACATCGTCGAAATGGTGCTGAGATCCTCAACCTCGATATCGCACCACCAAAATCACAGCCTAAATCTGCTACACCGACCAAGAACGGCAAGTATCGCAACTGCAATCTGCTCGACCACAAGAGCCTCGGTCGTTGCTTTGAGGAGTTTCAGCCCACCCATGTTGTGCACCTCGCAGGGCGTACGGACTGCTTTGGAACAACGGTGGACGAGTACGCTGCCAATCACGTCGGCACGCAACATGTGGCCGCTGCGATCAAACGTACCTCTTCAGTAAAGAATGCTGTTTTTACGTCCAGTCAGTATGTCGTCGGGCCGGGTGCGTTGCCGAAACATGACCAAGACTTTCGCCCCCATACCGTTTATGGGCAGAGCAAGGTTCTTTCCGAGAAGGCGGTGCGGGATGCGCGTCTGGACTGTGCGTGGGCGATTATCCGCCCCACGAATATCTGGGGACGGTGGCACCCACGCTACCCAACGGAGTTTTGGCGAGTGTTGAAGCAGGGCCGCTATGTCCACCCGGGGGGCAAGCGCGTAACGCGCTGTTACGGATATGTAGGAAACGTTGTGGACCAGGTGATGACTCTGCTTGCGCGCGAGGATGGCGCTCATAGCGGCAGTGTTCTCTATCTTGGGGATCCGCCGATCGATCTGTTCGAATGGACCAACGCCTTCTCGTTGGAATTGACTGGACGGCCAGTGCGTGTAGTGCCGCGGCCAGCACTGAAGGCGCTGGCGAAGGTGGGGGATGTTGTGGTGCGAAGTGGCGGGAAATTTCCTATTTTCAGCTCGCGTTACCGCAGCATGACCGAGGATTATGTGACACCGATGGAGCCGACCTTCGAGGCACTTGGACCTTCACCGATTTCTATGCACGAAGGGGTACGGGAAACGGTGGACTGGCTTCGGTCCGAAGCGTCGTTTTGGAAATAGCACTTGTCGACCTGTTTTTCAGTCACCAAAGTATAGGAGGCCGCTCGCAATCTTTATACTCGCTCGAAAAACATGGACCTGGACAGGAGCGTATCCCACTCAAGCCAACCGCCGGCTTGAATGGGGCACCCAGCATTTTGTTCCTCCCGTAGATCCCTCCGGTTCCATGGCAGACTGGGACAACCGCTTACTCATCGGGTCGATAGGAAAGGCGATGTTGAGTTTTTCAGAGGTGTGCTAAGGCGCGGATGGTAGGGGCTCGCCTACCTGCAGCTTGGGCCAAGTCGATTGGGTAGGGGAGAGACTTGACTGTGTCGCGGTGTACGGGACAGCCCCCAGGTCCACGCTGCCGTACCCGGCCTTGATACAGGGAGAACCGGCCATGAGTGCAAAGTTCGCTGCGGCGGGATTCGTCAGCAACGGATTGCCCTCAATGGAATTCATACTTGACCCGTAGGCTCCGTTCAGTGCAGCGTAGGTTGACATTGTCTTGCCTGCGCCAAAGATAGCGAAGGTACCGTTCGTTGCCGTTGGTACGCCGAAAGAATTGTTGCGGTATACGTTACCTGAGCCCTCGCCCAAGGAGTTGTTCTCGGCGCCCCACTCTGCCACAAAGACGGTCCCATTAGCGTTCAGCACCTGACTGGCGCAAATATTGTTTTCGTAGGTGTTGTTCACCATCCCTACAGTGGTCTCGCCTCCTCCATACTCTCCGGAAAACTGGCAGTTGACGAGGTTGTCGTAGGACGTGTTATTGGAAACGACATCGTTGTGCGAACGCCTGGAGTGCAGAATGCCTATCGAGGCGTTGTGATAGGCGATGTTTCCCGTCATCGAGAGGCTTCCGGTGCTTCCGGTGAACTCGAGCATCACGCCGTTCTTCGCATTGTCGTGGGCGATGTTGCCGGTGAGAAATGATCCGTTGCCGCAGGTGTCGCACCATACACCCATGCCTTCCTGGCCGGCGTCACTGGTTTGTGGAAGGCCGGTGTCTGGGTTTATGCCGTTGAAAGCCGCTGTATTTCCTTTGGCGCCGGAGTTGGTTACCCGGTTCGCGTTGGTGGTGCCGTCGCTGATAAATCGTATGCCGCCAGTGTAGGTATATTGCGGATCGAAGGCGTTATAGTTCGTCGTGCATCCCTCGATAACAAAATTGTTTCCGAAGTTTCCTTTCGTAACGCCGTCTTCGCCGTTGTAGTTGGCGGTGCAGCTCTGAATGAGTACGTTGTTTTGCGCCTGGCCGGTATTCGCGGTGAACCAGATGCCATTGCCGAACGAGTAATTGGTTACGGTTCCGGTCAAATTGACGTTGGTGAGCGTTCCCCAGGCCATGATTCCATTCTGTGTGCCCTTGTCCGCCTCGATGCCAGTGATGTTCACGTAACTGGCCGCCCCCAGCGTAACCACGTTGGCGCGGACGCTGGCTTCAATCACATGGGATCCGGGAGCCGCATCCTCTTTGGTTCGCACATAGACGCGCTGGGCGACGGGATTATAGAAGAAGGAGCCCACCGTCATCGCAGTCTGCGCAGCTACCTTGGTGAGACGGTGGTTATCCTCGAAGACTACCGCGGGTGCTGTGGTCTCCGTGGTGTAATACGCTGTATAGGCGCCTTCTGACTGCGCTGACCACGTGCTGAGCAGATCGGCTCCGCTAATGAGAGGGAGGTTGGAGCCGGTGCAGGAGCCGTACGAGCCGTAGCTGATTGGAGCGCTGGGGGTGCCCGATTGCGTGAGCGTCAGGCCCTCGCGGAAGACGCTGCCGCATTGCAGGCCTGCGGAATTGCCGGGCGACATTTTTGCGGTGTTGAGTTTGGCCAGCGTTTTCCATGGAGTGGCGGGGCTAGTCCCGTTGTTGGAATCACTTCCTGAGTTGGCCACATAAAAGGTATAGGTTGGCGACGGTGGGGTCGTGCCGCTGGCTGCGCTGTTGATGACAAAGCTGGAGCTAGTGGCTGAGGCGAGTCCTGGGCTGGTGGCGGAGAGCGTGTACCCGCTGCCGGCAGTGCTGACGCTGAGGTTGTTGAAGGTTGCGATGCCATTTTGGGGGACGGCGGTTAGCGTTCCTCCAAGAGGTTGGCCACCAGCTAACGCGAGTGTGACTGGATTGGCGGCGGTCGCCACCAAGTTTCCATTGCTATCCACTACCGAGACCTGAACGGGCGGTGTGATCGTCGCCTGAGCCAAGGCATTCGAGGGCTGCTGGGCGAACGCGAGCTTCGCCGGCGCCGTTGGTGCAGGAGTCGGTGGGGCGGGCGGTGTCGGTGTCGGCGACGACGGTGGCGATGTGATGGTCAGCGTGGAAGTGGCAACTGCGCTCGGGGAGCCCAGCAAAAAAGCAATGGCCTGCACGGTCGATGAAGTAGCGACGGATAGCGGGCCGGTGTAAGGCGTTGACGAATTCGTCGGGATCGTTCCGTCGGTGGTGTAGTAAATCTTGCTTCCCGCTGTTGAGTCACTGATGGTCACTTCTTGAGCGCCTGCGTAGCTGCCCGTAGCGAGAGAAATGGATGGGGTGGCAACCATGTAGGTTAGGGCGAGGGTCCAGTCGTTGGGTGCAGACGTCAGCGCGGGCTGGAAGTAAGTGTCTGCTTTAGTCTGACCGAAAATCTGTGTCACGTTGTTTCCCGGGTTCTGCGCAATGCGCAGGGCAGCGGTCAGCGTGTCTGTGGGTGCGTCGGCGCCCGGGGGGGTGGCGATGGAGAACAAGAGGCCGCAAGAGCTACCGTCACCAGCGGAACCGCCGGTAGAATTTACACAGCTAGCGAGAAGGTCGGAAAGGCTGTAGAGCTTGCTGTTTTCGGCGAAGTAGCTGGTGGAGGTGGGTTTGCCAGGAGAGCTTCCTTGTGCGACGTTGATGAATTCGGGAACGCTGGCGACTGCATTGATGAAGGAAGTGTCGCCGGGTGCGGAACCAAGACGGGATGAGGACGTCATGTAGGCGGCTAGAGGCCAGACTGAGCCGATTGTGGTGACCTCATTCACGATGATGGAGTTGGAAGCAGACAGATCGCTGCAAGAGCCGAGCATGGCAGCGAGCTCAAGGGCTGGGTTGCCCGCGCCTGAAGGGAGCCCGGGATTTCCCCCGCTCGCGACCACGTAGACCGGTGCCGTTGCGGAGGGACAGCGGTAGGAGGCAGGGATGGAGAAGTTGCCGTCGTTATCGGACTGGACTGGATTGCTAAGCAAAGGTTGCGCGGCTGAGCCAGGCCCGGTTGTTCCAGCGGCATAGAGCTGAACGCTTGAGCCACCCACCGGCTGCTGGCCACCGTTTACTGTGCCGTGCAGAGCAACAGGCATCTCCACGGCAGTCGCCGATCCGCTGAACCCACACCCTGTTAGCGCTGCGAGAGCCATCCCTACAAGGATCACAATCAAGAGTAACCCTAATCGAGAGGCCGATGGCAGGGCTTCTCTTCCCAAATGGAACTCTGCGGATACAAGCATTTGCGGTACGACAAGTGTGGATGGGATCAGCCAGCAAAAAAACACCAAAGTTACAAATCCGGGTAACCGAAGTTACCGACTGTATCAGCAGCGGCTGTTGGTTGGGCTAGACTGTTGAGTGTGTATTGCAGGGAGGGACAAGCGAGGAACGGCTGCTCAGTTCCAGGTTAATCAAAGATCGCAGAACTTTCATTGGTCCCGGTCTTCACGAGTGTGTAAAAACTATGCGGCTTCAGGCGTGGGAGGATCATGCTGGTGAGCGTGGCCCGAAGGCTGGGCTGCCAGAAAAATGCATCAGTGCATGGCTCGATCGGCCGGCAATATCTTCTGAGCAGTAAGGATGTTCCTCCAACGAATTGGATGAGCTGTTGCTTATACGCAATCTCATGTTCCAACATAAAGGCGCGCATGACAGCGGAGATGGACTCCCGTTTGAAGTGCATGTCGTTCATCTGCAAATCGATATAGGTGACCCGGCCCCGGCGCCAGCCACTCAGGACGCTCAACCATGTGCCGTCGATAAGGCGCATACCCATGGTGAAGAAATCGGGGGATTCTTGGAGTAGCCGATAGCGCGCACGATAGAACGTGGTGATTCGTTTGGCCAATGACCTCTTTTGAAGTCGCAGCATCGCTTCGAGAGCCTGTGCCGGCTCAAGCGAAGGTAGGAAGGCGACGTTAGCGTTCTTCTCCAGCTTTTGGCGCTTTCCCGCGAGGCTGCGTCTGGTGCGAGGGCCCATGGCGGCCAAGGTTGCGGTGTACGTGCGTTCCAGCGGCAACTTGTATTGGATGGTTCGTTCGGAGAAGAGGCGGTATCTTCCCTTAGGTCCCATGACTTCAAGACATTCGTCGAGGGGAGACCTTACGCTGATACTTACGCCATGTATCCGCCAGTGTTGCAGGAGAACTTGCGCCGCTAACTGCATATACTGCAGGCGAAAGGCTGTTGGGCCTGTTACGACATTTTCGCCGATGTAGCCGCCTCCGCGCATGATACCCAGACCTATCCCAAATTTGTAGTGTTCGTAGAAGAGGGCGCAGGCTTCGAGTTCCTGATTATGGCGAATCAGCACAGCGGCCACTCGTCTATTTTGAGTGTGCGCAGCAATGAAATATTGCGGGTCGGTCGTGAGCTCATCCTGTTGGCCGCAGCGCTGACGGAGTTCATGAATCGCCGGGATAAAAGCCCGTAGATTCCGCTCGCCGATTACCAGCTCCGTGGTTCTTGTGCGGACATCGAAGGTGGGGTGAGCTCTTTGTTGGTCTGGCGTTGCGTTTTCGATACCGAATGATCGAGTTGCGCTCAATTACTTCTCCGGCTGATGCGAGTCTTGCACTCTAAGCGAAGGGGCCTGGGCCCCGGGGTTTGAACCGGTGTGAAGGAGGCCTGAACTTAGTTGGTGGTAACAACAATCGATCCGAGCAAGTGGACGTGGAGGACGGTCCTCCATCAATGGCGATTACTTCTACGCCTTCGGTCGGTTCAGTATACATAGCGGACAACGCCCGGGTTTTCCTCACCCGCGACTCACCCTATGCAGTTTGCGGAGAGACTCTGCACCGGACAGCGAAGCAATACCTCAGGGGCTAAAGCCCTCATTGCTGTGCTTTGTGCGGCACGGCTAAAGCCGTGCCCTGATACAAAGCATGAGTTTTTCCGCAGCCTGCCAGCAAAACTAAGACGCGGCTCGGTCCGCGCCGGCTCGACCCTTCGCTCACTTCTTGCTTGTATCCGAGCTCTGACTAGGCGGTTGGATTCTTTATGCGTTGGTAGATGCTGTCGCGTTTGAGGAGGGGGTAAACGAGTTTGGAGAGGAGGGCGCGCAGGCCAGGGCGCCAGAGAAAGATGTCGGTGCAGGGCTCGATGGGGTAGCAGTATCTCCTCAACAACAAGGAGGTTCCTCCCACGAAGTTAATCCACTGCTGCTTGCGGGCGATCTCGTGCTCCAACATAAAGGCGCGCATCACCGCAGAGAGCGATTCCTTCTTGTAGCGGCGGTCGTTCATCTGCAAATCGACATGGGTCACCCGATCGCGACGCCAGCCACTGAGAACGCTCAACCACTCGCCATTGGGAAGACACATCCCCATACAGAAGAATTCTGGCCTTTCGCAAAAGAGCCGGTGCCGGGCACGATAGAACTTCGCCATCCGACGCGGCAAGGCCCAGGGACGAAGCTGCATCATGGCCGCAAGCACCTCGTCCGGCTGCAACAGGGGCCGAAAGACGACATGCGCGCTCTGTTCCAACTGGCGGCGCTTGCCGGCCAGGCTCCGGCGCGTGCGCGGCCCCATGCCGGCCAGCATCTTGCGGTAGGTGGTTTCTAACGGTAGCCTGCGCGGCATGTCCCTGGCGACCAGGACGCGGTATCGACTCTCCGGCCCCAGGACGTCCTTACAGCGACGGAAAGACCCACTCATCAGCAGGCTTACGCCGTGGATGCGCCAGATTTCCAGGAGGGACTGCGCCGCCAAATGGACATATTCCACCCGGAATGGTTCGGGAGCTACGACGAGACTTTCGCCGGCGGCGTCTCCCCCCTCTAATAAGCCGAGACCCACACCCAGGATGCAGTGCTCAAAAAAGTAGACACAGGCCTCGAGTTCGCCATCACGGCGAATGAGCACGGCCGCCACTCTTCTAAAGCGGAGGGTGTTGGCAGCGATGAAATATTCGGGATCGGTGGTGAGGTCGTCCTGCTGACCACAGCGCAGACGAAGGTCGCGAATCTCCTGGAGGAATGGACGCAGCTTCTTCTCCCCGAGGATGAGGCTGGTGGTTCGTGCGCAGCTATCGCGCAGAGGGCCAGGGCCTCGCCCGTCGAGGGGGAGACGATGGTCCACGGAATTGTCTATACCGAATAACCCGACTGAGCTCAGTGTCTTCTCCGGCTTGAGACGAGTTTCTGTCGTCCGAGAAGATTTAGCTCCCGAAAATTATTCTGCGGGGGAGTAAACCTTTTTATCGAATCAGCGTCAGCGTAAACCAGCGCGAGGTCACAGTAAATGGTGCAAAACGAGTGTTGGAAAGTTTTTTGGAATCGGTAACTGCTGGTCGTACCCGGCTCGGGGCCGGGGGGTACCAGGGGGTTAATAGCTGCGGTTGTCGAGGCGTTGGACGATGCGGAGGAAGGGCAGGAAAGCAAATATCTCAGGGCCTAAAGGCCAAGGAACGTGGCCCGGTTGAGGTCCGGGCTGAAGCCCGGACGTGCCCAACTGCAGAGTTCTCACGCGGGGGGTAAAGAGTCTGCGTGAGAACTAGCTTCTGCAAATTGAGTCCCGACGGCTGAGAATGATCCAGGACTGAGTCCTGGGCTTTTTTTCCTGATTGAGGGCACCCAGGACCATGTCCTGGGACAGTCTCGGCCGTCCCTTCGGGACTGCGTCTCGGTGGGACTGTGTACCCGGGCGTCCTGGGCTACTCTCAGCCGTTCTGTGCGGGACTCAGTTTGGAGAGGCTTCATGCAGACTCGCAGCCCTCAGTTTTGCTCTTTTTGCGGCACGCTTAAGTCGTGCGCTGATAGAAACATGAGAGCGGGGCTCGTTCGGCTGTGTTTGAGGGGCAGGTTCTCGGCTTGCTCCGGATTTCGTGTCGGCCTCGTGGTGGTTATAGAGCAGCTTCTAGGAAATCGAAGTCGTCATACGTGGCTGGTTAACAATGAGAGCAGCGCTCACGTCAGCGGCGGCTTCGATGGGCCTGCTAAAATCCTGGCTGGGCGCTAAAGGCGCCCGCAAACTAAAGAAAAACGCAAGCGATTGCAGGAGACGCTCCATGTCCCTCAGAATTAATGACATTGCTCCCGACTTTACCGCGGAAACGACCCAAGGCACGATTCACTTTCATGAGTGGATCGGCGACGGATGGGCTGTTCTTTTTTCTCACCCCAAAGACTTTACTCCGGTCTGTACCACGGAGTTAGGGAGCGTTGCCGGTCTGCAAGACGAGTTTGCCAAGCGCAATACAAAAGTGATTGGGCTGAGCGTGGACCCGGTGAGCAACCACGCCAAGTGGGCCATCGATATCGAGGAGACGGGCGGCTTTAAGGTGAACTATCCCATGATTGGGGATACCGAGCTGAAGATAGCCAAACTTTATGACATGCTGCCCGCCGATTCAGGGGAGACTTCTGACGGACGTACGGCCGCGGCCAATGCTACGGTCCGCACCGTGTTCATCATTGGTCCGGATAAGAGGATCAAGCTGCAATTGAGTTATCCCATGACCACGGGGCGGAATTTTCCAGAGCTGCTGCGGGTGATCGATTCCATGCAGCTTACGGCTAAACATAAGGTGGCCACACCGGCGGATTGGAAGCCGGGAGAAGAGGTCATTATCCTGCCCTCGGTTAGCGATGAGGAAGCTAAACAGAAGTACACTTCGGGCTGGAAATCGCCCAAGCCGTATATCCGGCTGGTTCCCCAGCCGGAATAATCAAAAAGAAGGAATGCCCTGTGGGTCCACGGCTATGTGGCCCACGGGGTTTACCCAGGCGTGGTGGCCAGCGCGTTTGAGGACGGAGACGGCGCGGTCCACGAAACCTTCCTGCTGCAACTTTTTTTGCATCGCGAGATAGACCCCCTGCCACTCGGAGAAGGGGAGCGGGTCAGGTGACGCCGCCAGGAAGCCATCTTGCTGACGGACCAGCATCCTGCTTTCGGCTAGCAGCTCGTCTACACGGGAGTCATAGTCGAGGCGGAAGGCGTCATCGGAGCGAAGAATCCCCATTAGCTTGGCCAGGGCAAAGGTTTCCTTCTCATCGTTGTGGAGGGAGAACCAGGGTAGGACCGTCGGGGGGCGAAGGTTGTCGAGGCTGAAGGCGAATTCTTTGGGGACCAGGTTCCCGTGCTCTTTGCGGTAGACAGAATAACGGGCCTCGAAGGTCTGGTTGCCATCCGCACCGCAGAGGAAAAGGCCTTCCGGCTGGAGGGTGCGCAGTGCCCACTGCTCCGCGCGGCTGCGGAAGGCGGCATCGAAATAGAAGAGAACATTGAAGACGCGAATGATGTTGGCGGGCGGGGTTTGTTGGCCGAGGCCGGCTTGCATCAATTTGAGATTCTTGCGTTCGTAGGTTCGGATGGGATGGTGCACGAGGCGCGCGCCCTGGTGCTCGATGGATACGCACTCACCGTTATGGGAAGGCGGCAGCTTTTCACGAAGTGCAGTAAAGGTCGCGCGAAAACGTTGGAAGGTGGACGTTTTGTCAGCGTAGAGCGAGAAGAAGTTTGCAGAATTCCTGGGGTCGGGGTGAAAGTAGCGGACGCCGCCTTCGTAATCCATACAGGCATAGTTGCCGTCTGCATCGTAGAGCACGTAGGGGTCAAATTGCAGGTCAGCTCCGATGACCTGCCAATGAGGGAAATCGCGCGCAGCATCGAGCGGCGGTTTGTGGGGGAAATCCGCAGCCCATCTCCAGTAGAACGGTTCCTTCGGGAAATGGACCCCAGGGGTTTGCGGCGAGGTAGGCATTGATCTGCTTGTGGCGGTCTTCAATGGTGAATGGGGGAACGACATTTCCCCAGGCGCCTGGGAGGAGCCCGGGGATCATGACGCCCAGGATCCAGGCGAGCGAGGGTGTCATGTTCGCCGGCGATTCATTGGCGATGGCCATCAGGCGACAGGCGCGCTGCGAGAAATTCCTTCACCTCGGGGCGCTCGTTTTCAGCCTTTTTTATGAGCGCCAAATGAGGCGCGGAGGGGCGGCTGCCGAGGGTTCGGTCAAAAAGGTCTTCGATGGAAGTCCAAGAGGCTTCGGGTGCGGCGTTTGCCATGCAGTGGGTACCTCAATCTGTCGCGATTGCAGCGTTCTGCTGCCAAATGAGTGGCCGGAATGAATGCAGGTATACACGCAGCGACTGTTTATTGAATTAAATCTTTCTGGTGGCTTTGGCGGCGATTGGGTCGACCAGCAGGTGGAGCGACTGGCGTAAGGGGTTTCTGTCGCTTGGCTCGCTTCCATGGGCTGGGAGTTCGCCTGCGAGGGTGAGCGTCGCGTAGCCGTGAACCAGGCTCCATGCAGCCTGGATCAGGGCCTGCTGCCGGCTGGGGTGGGCCCGCGGATGAAGGGCGTTCGCCGCCTCTTCCAATAAGCGATAGGCCTGCTGGGCGGTGTGTTGCATTTCCGGGTAGTTTGCCTGGACGATTTCGCTCTCCCACATCACTTTGAAGTAAGGGCGGTGGTGCAGGGCGAAGTCGACGTAGGCCACACCCATCTCCACCAGGCGCTTCGCCTTGTCTTCAGGGTGGCTCTGGAATGCGTGCGCGAGGGCGTCGCGAAACATGGTGAATCCTTCGGCTGCGATTTCCGCCAGCAAGGCCTCTTTGTCTTTGAAGTGACGGTAGGGAGCGGCTACGCTGACTCCTGCCAGGTGGGCCGCATCACTCAGGGCCAGGCCCTTGACGCCGTGCTCGTCGATGAGCGACAAGCGCGGCGGTGATCAGGGCTGCGCGCAGGTCTCCGTGATGATAGGGGCGCCTGGCTTTCAGGGTCTTCAAGGTCAGGGGTGGTTCCTCCTGGTTTATTTTACCTGAATGTGAATCGTTTTAACATTTATGTTAATCTCTTTTACATGAGACATCGGTTTTCGGTATTGTTCGCCGCTGCGCCTGGGCTTACGGTTCTTGGATTCATCATGGCGGCTGACCTGGTGTTGGCGCTGTGCGGCCTGGTGGTGGACCGGCAGGTGATTACCGGGGCGCCGGCTTGGCTGAAACCGGCGAAGTTCGCGCTCTCCACCATGATCGCGGCCTGGAGCTTCGCCTATTGCATTGCATCGACCCGTATCTGGCCGCGGGTCACGCGGGCGCTGGACATCGCGCTGACCGCGGGCCTGGCCATTGAGATCGCGTTGATCGACATGCAGGCGGCGCGGGGCACTACCAGCCACTTCAACGTTTCGACGCCATTTGATGCTGATGTGTTTGCGGTGATGGGGGTGAGCATCCTCTGCATCTGGCTGGCGATGCTGTTGCTCACGGTTGTGCTGTTCCGCCAACCTTTTGCTTCGCCGGCCTGGGGATGGTCGCTGCGTTTGGGCATGGTGCTGGCGCTGATTGGGACTGGGTCGGGGGGCTTGATGGCGGTGCCGAATTCCCAGCAACTGGCGGAGGCGCGTGTGAGCGGGCGGCTGCCGATTGCGGGGGCGCACACGGTGGGTGCTCCGGACGGGGGGCCGGGGCTGCCGGTCACCGGATGGAGCGCGGATCATGGCGATTTGCGTGTGGCTCACTTCCTGGGCATGCATGGATTGCAGGTATTGCCGCTGCTGGCGTGGTGGATGGTGCGCCGCCGCTCCCACGGCGGCCGGGGCAGGTTGCTGCAGATGAGCGGACTCAGCGGAATTTGGTGTTTGCTATGGCCGCCAGCTACCTGGCGCTTTTCGGGCTGATTTTGTGGCAGGCATTTCGGGGGCAATCGATTGCGCAACCTGATAGCTTGACCTGGGCGAGCTTTGCTGCCTGGCTGGTGCTTACGGCGGTTGCGGTAGTTGCGATGAGAGGTAAGAAAGGTGTTCTATGACGGCGGATTCTCTTTTTCGACTTTGCAATAGCACGGCGCTGGCGGGTTGGGTTTTGCTGGTGGTGACGGGATGGTCTCCGCGCGCGTCGCGGGTGATTTCTTCGCTGATCACGGGGCTGCTGGTGCCGGCGCTTCTGTGCGGCTTGTACCTGGTGCTCATACTTACTCATTGGGGTGGCCATCGGGGAGGGTTTAATTCTCTCAGCAACGTTATGCTGCTGTTCACTGACCGTTGGCTGGTGCTCGCCGGATGGGTCCATTATCTGGCGTTCGATCTTTTTATTGGAAGCTGGCAGGTGCGGGATGCGCGGCGCAATCACGTGCCGTTCTGGTTGGTGCTGCCGTGCCTGGTGCTGACGTTTCTCTTCGGGCCTATTGGGTTGTTGTTGTATCTCATCCTGGCGGGGCTTGTGTCCCGGGGGAAGGCTTGGCCTGGGCATCCGGTAGCTGCGTGAGGTTCGCTTGGGG
The DNA here is from genome assembly GCA_963721125.1 of uncultured Acidobacteriaceae bacterium. Classification (GTDB taxonomy): domain Bacteria; phylum Acidobacteriota; class Terriglobia; order Terriglobales; family Acidobacteriaceae; genus PALSA-350. Next base: position 84,736 of record CAVRHZ010000006.1, read on the forward strand.
GTGGGGAACAGCAGGTCCTCCACGCGCTTCGCTCCGGTCGGGATGACAAACAGGCCGGGGAGGCATCCTAGCCCACTCAAGCCAAAGTACGGCTTGAATGGGGCCCCAATGCTTTTGCTGCCGGTGTCATTTCACGCTTAACTTGCCATAGGCAAGTCGGCTCCTCGGGATGACAAATTTGTTTGGAGGCTAGCAATGCGGATTCAAACAGATTTGTCATCCCGACCGGAGCGTAGCGTAGTGGAGGGATCTGCTGTTTCCCCCGGAAAAAATTAGTGCATCAGGTGGGCGGCGGCGATTTCGCCGGTATCGACGGCGCCTTCCATAAAGCCTTGCCATTCGGCCAGGTGTTCGCCGGCGAAGAGCACCTTGCCGTGCGGTTGCTGGAGCAGGGGGCGAATGCGGAACCACTGTCCGGGACGGTAGATGGCGTAGGCGCCGTGTACCCATGGGTCGTCTTGCCAGGGTTGATCGACAGAGGTGATGAGCGCTTTGGGCGCGTCGCCAGAAACGGCGCTGAGGTCGCGAACCAACTGCGCCTGGCGCTCGGCTTGCGATTGGGCGGCGAGCACGTCGGCCTTGTCGCCCACCGAGTAGGAACAGAGAATGCCGCGCGGGCCGGGTTGCCGTTGGGTGGTGTGGAAGTATTCATGCGCGGTTTCGTCGCTGATCAGGGAAAAGTCTTCCGCCGGCCAGAAGCGGTGATTGAATAGCAGCTGGGTCTTGATAATCCGGCTGTACTCGAGCTCGTCGGCGGCCAGCGCTTGCGCGGAAGAGAGCGCAGGCTCGAAGTGGATGGAAGATAAGACCGATGCGGGCGCGGCGAAAATACAGGCGTCGGCGGTGAAGCTTTCCTTTGCCGTGGCCACGGTGACCAGGCCGGCGCGCTGCTTGATGGAGACGACGGGGGAGTTCAAGTGCAGGGCGCCCGGCGCAAGACGATTGGCCAGCGCTTGCACCAGCTTGCTGTTTCCGCCCAGCACGTGCCAGTCCATCTCATCGGTGTTGTTGGGGTTGGTGTAGTCGGTGTCGACGTATTCTTCGGCGGCGACATAGGCGGAGACCTCGCGGATGGATTCGCCGTAGTCGGTGGAATCGATGAGCTCGTGAATGCGGCGGTCGTTGCCGGCGAATCCCATCTTTCCCAGCCAGGTCCACCAGTCGTACTGGTCCATTCGGCGCTTATCCTGCTCGGAGTAGTGCTTGTAGTCGCTGAGGAATTTCTTCCATGCTGCGTGCGCTTGCGGGGAGAAGTCCCACGTGCCGGGGGCGTGCATCTGGCCGCTCTGCAGCAACCACACGCGGTAGGCGTGGGGCTCGAGGGGCACGTTCAGCTCTTTCGCCAAGGCGATTATTTTCTTATGATCTTTGCCGATCCATTCACCGCCCATCTCGCAGACCAGCTCCGGCGCCTGGGGAAAGCGATAGGACCACACGCGGCCTCCCGTGCGGTTGCGGGCTTCGAGCACTGTGACCTTCCATCCCGCGGCACAAAGGCGGTAGGCGGCGGTGAGGCCTGCGAATCCGGCGCCTACGACGATGCAGGAATGTTGCGGTTTCAGCGGGGTCGGCGTAAAGAGGCAAGCCGGCGGCGATGAGGCCGGCGTTGGCCAGGAAGTGGCGGCGGGTGCTGGTTCATTGAGTTGCCAGGGGAGTTGCCTGGCCAGGCTGGCGGGTGGTCAGCCATTGTGACAGAAAGATGGTGATGACTGAGAACAGGAAGATAAGGGTTGCGATGGCGTTCATCTCCGGGGTCGCGCCGCGCCGCAGGCGTGACCAGATTTCGAGGGGCAGGGTGTTCTCTCTTCCGATGAGGAAGAAAGTAACGGCGATTTCGTCCATGGAAAGGGTGAAGACCAGGAGAGCGGTGCCGAGCAGAGAGGTTCGCAGGCCGGGCAGGACGATTCGTACCAGTGTTTGCAGCCGGCTGGCTCCCAGGTCCGCGGAGGCCTCTTCCAGCGAGCGATCGAGCTTGGCCAGGCCGGCTAAGATTTCGGTTGCGGCCACCGCGGTCAAGGCAGTCGAATGGCCGAGGATCACGGTGGTGAGGCTGAGATGAAATCCGCCGCTGACAGTCAACAATAAAAGAGAGATGCCGGTGATCACGCCGGGAACGATGAGCGGCAGCAGCACCAGCCGTTGAAAGGCCGCTTTGCCGGGAAACGAATAACGATCGAGCGCATAGGCGGCGGGGAAGCCTATCAACATGGATAGAACGACGGTGGATAAGGCGACGATGGCGCTGTTGCCCACCGCGGTCCACATGGCGGAGTCGTTAAAGAGGATGCGGTACCAATTGAGCGTCCAATGTTGCGGCGGGAAACCGCCTACGCCGTCCAGGTTGAAGGAGTAAACGATCAGCACCACGATGGGCAGGTAGAGAAAGCCATACGCGGCGCAGGCGAAGGTGGTGGAGAAGGCCTTCATGCCATCCTCCAGCGGCGCTCCAGCCTTTGCGTGATGGTGAGAATGACCAGCACCATCACCAGGATGAGTACGGCTACCGCTGCTCCCAGCGGCCAGTTGTAATCCGCGCCGAAGAGGTTGGCGACGATGTTGGCGATCATCACGCTGCTTGGGCCACCCAACAGCAGCGGGGCGAGAAAGTCTCCAAAGCTGAGCAGAAAGGCAAAGGTTGCTCCGGAGAGCACGCCGGGCAGCGAGAGGGGAAGGATGACGCGGGTAAAGGTCTGCCAGGCGGTGGCGCCCAGGTCGCTCGATGACTCGAGCAGCTCATGGGGAATCTTTTCGAGCGATGCCACCACCGGCAGCACCACAAAGGGCACATAGATGTGGGTCAGGGTCACGATCACGGCGAAGGGGCTGTACAGCAGGAAGCCGAGAGGATGCCGGGTTGCGTGGGCCCATAACAAAAGAGTATTCATCACGCCCTCGTTGCCGAAGATGACCTTCCACGCGTAGGCGCGCACCAGGTAGCTGATCCACAGCGGGATGATCACTGCCTGGTAGAGAATCCGCTTGTACTTGCCCGCTTGAAAAACAAGGAAGCAGGCCAGGGGATAACCGATGAGCAGCGAGAGCACCACCACGGAGAAGGCGATGCGCATGGAGCGGAGAATGACGGTGATGTAGAGGGGAGTGGTGGCGAGGTGCAGGTAGTTGGCCAGCGTTGCGTGGTGAAGCAATTGCTGGCTTGCGTCGAGGCTCCAGAAGCTGTAACAGAAGAGAAGACAGTAAGGGGTAAAGAGAAAGAGAGCAATCCAGGCGAAGGGCGGAAAGGCCACCAGCCATGCGGAGAGGCGTGCGCGGCGCATTTATTCCTGCTCCAGTGGAACCAGGTCTTGCGCCTCGAAGGCAAAGCCCGCGCCGTTGCTCAACGGCCCGGCCACGCGCGCGGAGAGCTCCATGCCACCCGCACAGCGCAAGGTCAACAAAGAGTCGGCTCCGTGGAACTGTTCTGCAACTACTTCTGCGGCAAATTGAATTAGCTGCCGGCCAGGCTGGCCGGCGGGGGCGATGCACTCCGGACGCAGAGAAAAAGTGACCGGGCCATCGGGCAGTTTCACCGGTACGGAGAAAGCTCCACAGTCTGCTACTCCCTGGCGAACGATGCCGGTGACCAGGTTGCTCTTGCCCAGGAAGGACGCGGCGTACGCAGTCCGCGGTGTGTTGTAGATGGCGCGCGGGCTGCCGCACTGCTCTACCTTGCCGTGGCGCAGCAGAACCACGCGATCGGAGATGGCCAGCGCCTCGCTCTGGTCGTGGGTAACGAAGATAAAGGTGATGCCGACTTCGCGCTGCAGCAGCTTCAGCTCGCGCTGCATTTCCAGGCGCAGATTGGCGTCGAGCGCGGAGAGCGGTTCGTCGAGCAGCAGCAGACGGGGCCGGTTGACGAGCGCCCGGGCCAGCGCTACACGCTGCTTTTGCCCTCCGCTGATTTGCCGCGGGAAAGTGTTTGGCGAAGCGTTCCATGCGCACCTTTTCCAGCGCCTCGTTTACCCGTGCAGTCATCTCTGCGCGGGCACAACCGCGCACTCGCAAGCCATAGGCCACGTTGTCAAAGACGCTCATGTGGGGAAAGAGCGCGTAGCTCTGGAAGACGGTATGGATGGGACGGCGATGGGGCGGCAGGGCATCGAGGCGCTGATCGTCGAGCAGAATGCGGCCGGCGGTCGCCTCTTCGAAACCCGCGAGAATGCGCAGCAGCGTGGTCTTGCCCGAGCCGCTTTCGCCCAGCAGGGTGAGAAATTCACCTTGCTCCACATCGAGCGAAATGGATGCGAGCACGGTGTGCTCGCCGAAGCGTTTGCCTACGTTTTCCAGGCGCAGGAAGACTGCGCCACTCATGCTGCGCCCTTCATTGGCTGGCCTTCACTTCGTTCCAAATCTCGGTGTATTTGGCGCGGCGGGGCACGTCTTGCCAGAAAACGATCTGGTGCTGGTAGGCGTCGATATCGTCCAGGTGCAGGCTGTGGCGCTGCTCCGGCGTCATCAGTGCGGCGGCTTGCGGGTTGGCTGGGATATATCCCGTAACATCGCTGAGTTGTTTTTGCGCCTGGGCGGAGATGAGGTAATTCAACAGCTGGTAGGCGAGGTCTTTGTTATCGCTCGATTGAGTGATCATCAGGTGGTCGATCCACCCGGTGGTGCTCTCGGCGGGAATCTCTTCCTGGATGGGGAGGCCGCTCTTGTGCAGCTGGTTGGTCACCAGCGGCCAACCCATGGCGGCGATGACCTCATGGTTTTGAAATAGGTTGGTCAGCTCTCCGCCGGTGGTCCATAGCTTGCGGATATTTGGTTTGAGCGCGATGAGCTTTTGCTTTACCTGCTGTAGTTGCTCATCGTTCAGGTTATAGATGGCCGTGGGATCAGGCTTGCCGAAGCCGAGCACCTGGGCCGCCATGTACATGGTGGAGAGATCGTCCCAGAACGATAGCTTGTTGGCGAATTTGGGATCCCAAAGTTCAGCCCAGGTGGCGGGTGGTTTGGCGAAGGCGGTGGTGTCGTAGAGCAGGGGATTGGGACCCCAGGTAAGGGGCACGCCGTAGACTTTTCCGTTTTGCTTGACCAGGGGCTTGGAGGTGAGTGTGGGCGAGAGCTGGCTGTAGTTTGGAATCTTGCTGAGGTCGAGCGGAGCTACCAGGCCGGAGCGGCTGAGCATGGTGGCTACGTCGCTCGAGGGGGAGATCACGTCGTAATTGGAGGACGCGCCACCCCTAAGCTTGGCCACCAGCTCGTCGCTGGACCCCATGTACGCCGCGGTGACCTTGCATTGGCATTTGGCTTCAAAGCCCTGAATGAAGGACGGGTCGGCATAGCCTTCCCACACCAGCAGGCTGAGCGTAGGGGGTGCTTTTTTGCAGCCGGAAAGAAGGGCGAGCGCAGCTACGGTGAATAGTACGAGTAATCTTGTTGGCTTCGCGCTCATGCTGCTCCAAATGGGGTGTCCGCTGCTATTCGGAAACCTTAGCCTCAATTGATCGCTCGACAGGGAGGGGTAAAAATTTGTGGTATCCCACATCTCGCGAAAAACGAGCGAGATATGGGGCACCCGACCTTAGTTGCACAAATAGACCCGGCCTTAACTGCACGATGGACCCGGCGTTTGGTGGTGCAATGACGGTGTGGCTGGTTTTCAAAAATTACTATAAGGGTTTATTGGTGGCAACGTATAATTGGGGCACTCGAAATGTCAGTTCTCTCCAGCTACGAAGATTGCCTCATCGCCGGTACGTTTTGCCGGATGCGCTGGTTTCTTCGCTATGCTCGCGGTGAAGGCCGGCTGTGCCGGCTGCCTAACCCCATCCTCATCGAACGCTAGACCCGCTCCGCGGCGTCTGCCGGCTTACCTCTGCCGTTCGGCCCTCTTTGCTATTGACCGCCCCCTGGGCAAAGGAAGAATTCCATGTACCACCTTCTTGAGAAAGAACTCTCCAGCTTTGAATCCCGTACCCCAGGCTCGCGCGCTGCACTCAAGCGGGCAGAACCACGCATGCCGCTCGGAGTAGCCAGCAACTTCCGCAGTTACGAGCCCTGGCCCCTGTTTGTGAAGGACGCCAAGGGTAGCCACATCCATGACCTGGATGGCAATGAGTACATCGATTTCAACCTGTGTTTTGGCGCCCTGATGGCGGGTCACTGCCACCCGGCCGTGGTCGCCGCAGTGCAGGAGCGCCTGGCCACCGGCACCATGTACGGCATGCCGCACTACCCTGGAGTACGACCTGGCGGAGGAAATCTGCCAGCGCTTTCCGATGGAGCAGGTGCGTTTTGGCAGCAGCGGCACGGAAGTGACCATGCACGCTATCCGGATTGCGCGCGGCTTTACAGGGCGCGACAAGATCATCAAGATGGAAGGCGCCTACCACGGCGTGCACGACTCCGTCATGGTAAGCATGAAGCCCAAGCTCGAGCTGTGCGGCGATCCCGATCGCCCCAACCAGGTACCGGCCTCGGGTGGAGTCCCCGCCGACACGGTGAAGAACACGCTGGTGGCCCAGTTCAACGATCTCAAGGCCGTCGCCGGCCTCTTCGCCGAGAATCCCGGCCAGATCGCCGCCGTGATCGTGGAACCCATCATGATGAACATCGGCATCTGCATGCCGGAGGCGGGATACCTGGAAGGGTTGCGCGAGATCTGCACCCGCGAGGGCGCGCTGCTCATATTCGACGAGGTGAAGACGGGCGCCAAGCTGGGCCGCGGCGGAGCCTGCGAGTACTTCAACATCAAGGCCGATATGGTGACCTTGGCCAAGTCCATCGGTGGCGGTTTTCCGCTGGCGGCCTTCGCCGCGAGCAAGCAGGTGATGGACGTGATCGCGCAGCACAAGGTTTTTCATGCCGGCACCTACGCCACCAATCCGCTGGTCATGGCGGCGGGGATTGCCACCTTCCGCGAAGTGCTCACGCCCGCGGGCTACGCGCACATTGCCAAGGTCAGCGATGCCCTGGTTTCCGGGTACAAGCAGATTGTGCAGAAGGCCGGGCTCGAAGCCTACGTGGAGAGCGCCGGGTCGAATGGAGCGATGTTGCTTTATCCCAACAAGATTCGTAACTACCGCGATTGGCTCAAGGTGGATACGGATCTGTGGAGGCTCTACTGGTTCGGCATGTTGAACCGTGGTGTGATGGCGCAACCTTACTGGTGGGATGAGCAGTGGACCATCTCCGTCGCTCACTCCATGGCGGATATTGACAAGCACTTATCGGCCTTTGAGGAAGTTGCCCCGGCACTGGCGCAGGCGCAGCAGGAAAGCATGGCGCGGGCGTAGTTGTTTCCTGGGCGGCGGCATGCCGCCGCCCATACCTAGCTTTCGAAAGGATTCCCCCATGGCTATCTCACAGACCAGTTCTGAACCGATGTTTATCAATGGTGAATGGACGGAAGGCACTTCCGGCAAGCGCATTCCTGTCTATGATCCTTCGACCGAAGAAGTGATCGCGGAAATTCCCGACGCCAGCGCGGCTGATATCGACGCTGCTGTGGCTGCGGCGCGCTATGCCTTCGATGAAGGTGGATGGCCGCAGACTACGGCCCAGGAGCGGGGCCGCATCCTGTTTCGCATCGCGGCCAAGCTGCGTGAGGAAGCAGCGCAACTAGCGGAGTTGGAGTCGCGGAATTGCGGCAAGCCGATTGTGGAAGCGGAATACGATATCGCCGATGCTGCCACCTGCTTTGAGTACTACGGGGGACTGGCTAACAAGGTCTCCGGGCTGGTGAATCCGGTTCCCGACAATGCACTCAGCCTCTCGTTGAAAGAGCCGGTTGGGGTTGCCGGGCAGATCATCCCCTGGAATTATCCGCTGGGCATGGCCTCGTGGAAGCTTGCGCCGGCGATTGCCGCGGGGTGCACCTGCGTGCTGAAGCCGGCGGAGCAAACGCCGCTCACCATGTTGAAGCTGGCTGGTTGGCTGGCGGAGTGCGGAGTGCCGGCCGGAGTGGTCAATGTCGTGACTGGGCTGGGAGAGACGGCGGGGGCCGCGATTGTGGCCCATCCTGATGTCGATAAGGTGGCGTTCACGGGATCAGCCGCCGTGGGCAAGATCATTATGAAATCGGCCGCGGACACGCTGAAGCGGGTGACGCTGGAGCTGGGTGGCAAGTCGCCCAATATCTTTTTTGCCGATGCGGATTTTGAAGCGGCCATCGATGGCGCGCTTTTTGGCGTTTTCATCAACCAGGGTGAGGTTTGCTCGGCCGGCAGCCGGGTGTTGGTGCAGCGGTCTATTTATCCGAAATTTCTCGAGGCCATGACGGAGAAGGCGCGCACCATCAAGCTGGGAGCGCCGCTCGATCGCTCCACCAAGATGGGTCCGCTGGTGAGCAAGGAACAGTATGACCGGGTCTCTGCTTATCAGGTGCTGGGTAAGCAAGAAGCCAAGCTGGCGCTGGGCGGCGGCCGGCCGGCTTCGCTGCCCCGCGGATATTACGTTGAGCCGACGATCTTTTACGACGTGGATAACTCGGCGCGGATTGCGCGGGAAGAGATCTTTGGCCCGGTGGTCTGCGTGATCCCATTCGAGGACGAGCGCGAGGCGCTCAAGATTGCCAACGACACCTCTTTCGGATTAGCTGCCGCTGTGTGGTCGCGCGATATCTATCGCGCCATGCGCATGGTTAAGGCCATCCGCGCCGGCGTGGTGTGGGTGAATCACATGCAGCCTACTTGCGTGGAGGCGCCGTGGGGAGGGTTTAAGCAGTCGGGCTTCGGCAGGGAATTGGGGATCCATGGCATTGACGAGTATCTCGAGACCAAGCAGGTCTACATCAATCTGAACGAACAGCCGATTGGGTGGTATTGACATGTCTAGCATCCGACTGAAGACGGAAGTTCCGGGACCCAAATCGCGCGCGTTGACGGCCCGCCGGTTGCAGGCTGTCCCGCGCGGGGTGTATGCGTCTACCCCGCTGTTTGTCCGCCACGCTGAGGGCGCAATGCTCGAGGATGTGGACGGCAATCGCTTCATCGACCTGGGCGGCGGCATCGGGTGCGTCAATGTTGGCCACCGGAATGCACGCGTGGTCAGCGCGGTGCGCGCGCAGCTCGATGCTTTTCTTCATCTCTGCTTCCAGGTCACGGGGTACGAGAGCTACGTTGCCGTGGCGGAGAAGCTCAATCAGCTCACGCCGGGTAGCTTTGCGAAGAAGACGTTCCTGGTGAACAGCGGCGCGGAGGCGGTGGAGAACGCGGTCAAGATTGCGCGCGCGTTCACGGGGCGCCCCGCGGTGCTCTCGGTGGAAGATGGCTTTCATGGGCGCACCATGATGGGGTTGTCGCTTACCAGCAAGACTCATCCCTACAAGGAAGGCTTCGGGCCTTTTCTGCCGGATGTTTACCGCATCCCTTATGGCGTGCCTGCGAATGCGCGGCTCTCCAGCCGGGGGCCGATGACCGAGGGTCAAGTTGCCGAGTTGCTTGACCAGACCTTCCGCCGTGTGGTGGCTGCGGAGTCGGTTGCGGCGATCGTGGTGGAGCCGGTGCTGGGGGAAGGTGGGTTTGTTGTGCCTCCTGCGGGATTTTTGCCGGCTTTGGCTAAGATCTGCCGCGAGCGCGGCATTGTCTTTATCGCCGATGAGGTACAGACCGGCTTCGGACGCACTGGGGAGCTTTTTGCCAGCAGCCTATTTCGGCATCGAGCCGGATCTTATCCTCACTGCTAAATCTCTTGGGGGCGGCATGCCGTTGGCGGCGATCACCGGGCGCGCGGAGATCATGGATGCTCCTGGGCCGGGTGGTTTGGGCGGCACATTCGGCGGCAATCCCGCGTGTTGCGCGGCGGCGTTGGCGGTCTTCGAGGAATTTGCGGATGGAAAGTTGCTGGCGCGGGGGCGCTGGCTGGGAGAGCAATTTCAACGCCGGGCTACGGGCTGGCAACGGCAGCATGCCTTTATCGGCGATGTTCGTGGGGTGGGGGCCATGCAGGCGATGGAGTTTGTCGATGCTCATGGAGCTGCTTGCGCGCCGGCGGCGAAAAAGCTGGTGCAGCATTGCCTGCAGCATGGCGTGCTGGTGCTGACGGCGGGGACGTATGACAACGTCATCCGGCTGTTGATGCCGCTGAATATCAGCGATGAGGAATTCGGCGATGCTCTGCAGGTGATGGAAGAGGGTCTGAGCGCCGTGGCGGCGGAGTTGGGAGAGCTTGCGGGCGCTGCTGCGCATTAACCGCGTCGGGCGGCTCCAGCTGTGAAATAGATGTGATTGAAGGGCGTACCTCAGGGGCTAAATAGTTTGAGTGAGATATATCCTTTCCAGATTGGGCCCCGCAGGCCGCCACGAATTGCAGATAGCCCGTTCGGAGGTAGAAGAGCCCCAGGATTGCATCCTGGGACATTTTCAGCCGTCCCTACGGGACTGGACGTGTTTTCGTGTCTTACCCAGGACTGCGTCCTGGGCTACTCTCAGCCGTCCCTACGGGACTCAATTGGGAGGGGTAGTTCTTACTCAGACTCTAAAGCACATTTTGGGTTCTATGCGAAGGGCTAGAGAGCTGCCTCTCGTTGAGGGTTGTCGCCGACAGCTGTTTAATCTGCGAGAGGTTCACGAGTCGTATGGATAGACCGGGCTGCCGGATAGAAGCTGCTTCGATTGAGCAGCTGGGCGAGCTGTCGCGGCTGTACGTCGCTTATCGTGTCTTTTATGGCGAGGCTCCGGAAGAAGAGCGCGCCATCGCCTTCATCCGCGACCGGGTCACACAATCGTCGGGACGGTATTTCCTGGCTTGGGGCGACGCTTCTTCCGCGATTGGCTTTATGCACCTGATGCCCTCCAGCAACACGCTGGCGATGCGGCCGATCTGGTTTCTTGAAGATCTCTATGTGGATGTATCAGCCCGGGGCCAGGGCGTTGCCACCGCATTGCTAAGCTATGCGGAAGAGTTTGCACGCAGCACCGGCGCCGAGCGGCTTACCCTGGCTACCGCCCACGACAACGTGGCGGCCCAGCATATCTATAAGAAGCTGGGCTACGTGCGCGAAGAGCATTTCTTGTATTTTCATCGTTTGCTGCCGTAGGGAGACCCGATGTTGCAACTCGATTGCAGTGAACTGAT
>CAVRHZ010000007.1:0-781300 GCA_963721125.1 uncultured Acidobacteriaceae bacterium
CAGTGGGCGAGGGCGATGCGCATGGCCAGGCTGTTGATGTTCAGCCCATGGGTGTAGGTTCTGACCAGCGACCTGCGCACGAAGGGCAGACGCATGGCGCGGAATCCGCGCGATGGATTGGCGTAGAAAGCGGTTGCGGCCCGCGAAGAAAAACGAAGTGTTTGCCGGTAGCCGGCGAGATGACCGGCAAATGCCACCGCGGCAGTACTCTCTCCCCGCAACTCTGCGAGGATGGCCTTAGCCGCTGCCTGTCCGCTCACCAGCGCGCCGTAGATTCCTTCACCGGTGAGGGGGTCAACGAAGCCGCCCGCATCGCCCACCAGAAAAACCCGATCACGTAAATCCGCCTGAACATATGCAGCCGGATTCTCTCCTGCACCGATCCCCAGATACTGCCCAACAACTCCATCCACCGTGTCGACGCCCAGCCGGCTCTTTACGTAACTCAGTAGCCGGCTCCGGGTTAACCCGGCAGACGACAGGGAATACACGCCTACATTCAGGTGGTCACCCTTGGGAAAGATCCAGGCGTATCCATTGCTGACGGACGCAAAATCGAAGGTAAGATCGACCTCCCCCGGAGGCGCCGCGGTTTGCACCTCCAAGGCAAAGCCCTGGGAAAACCAGGAGCCCGCCGCGCATAACCGGCGCATCTGACCACTGGCCCCGTCGGCGCCCACCACAAAGCGCGCGCGATAGCGCTCGCCGGGGGTAAGCAAATGCACCTCATCGCCGTGACGCACAACCTGCTCCACACCCGCGATCTTGCGTAGACAAGCACCCGCCGCGGTGGTTTGGCGCAGGCAATATGCATCCAGTTCAGCCCGTACCGTCATTACGCAGATAGGTTCGCGGCTCTTCAGCACCACCGCGTCCGCGGGCGAAGAAGAGATGCTCACCCCGGATTTCCTGTAGAGTTTGCCGTCGTTGGCAAGCTTCATGCGGCTTTCCTTAACCAAAGCCGCACGCGCGGTCATGTCCGGTGCAGCGTGCAGGAAATCCGGGTCGCCCTCCAGCCGGATCCGCCCGACCACCTTCCTTACCACCGGTGCGATCGAATATCGGAGCGCCTGGACGGCCTTGCTGGTCAGACCCCCGGCACAGGCCTTGGCCCGGGGGAAATCCTTGTGGTCGAGCAGCAGAACGGATAGGCCGGCGGCGGCCAGATCGTAGGCTGCTGCGCAACCAGCGGGTCCCGCTCCCACCACCATTGCATCCCAAAGCTGAGCGCCGTCATGCACCAGGTTTTCCTGCTCAGGTAGGATTTGTGAGCCACTCATCGGAGTGTTTTTCCAAAGCAATGCGCACCAGCTGGCTGCGCGTGCGTACGCCGGTCTTCTCGAAAAGCTGTTGCAGCACAGCCTTGACCGAGCTCTCGGAGATGACCAGGCGGGCGCCGATTTCCTTATTTGTCAGCCCTTCGAAGACCCCCTTGAGTACCGCCTGCTCGCGCTGGGTCAGGCCTTGCGCCCGGCGGGGCGCCACCGCGCCGCCGGTGGCGGCAGCAATGATCGATCGGGTGACTGCGGGGTCGAGCCAGACTTCCCCGGCAAAGACCTTGCGGATGGCCTCCACCAGGCGGCTGGGGGGACTGTGTTTTAGAAAGACGCCGGAAGAGCCATTCTCCAGGATGCGCAGCATTACGGTATCGGACATGCCTGCGGTCACCATCAAAACGCGGCCGGCAAAGCCGGCACCGGGGGCGCGCTCGAGAAACCGCGTTCCCTGCTCAGGACCTAGATCGTAATCCAGCAGTACCACGTCGATCTCCTGCAGCCGCGGCAACGCCAACGCCTCGCTGGCGGAGGCGCAGGTGGCCACCATGCGGAAGTCAGGCTCGGTCTGGAGCAGCCGGCTGAGGCTCTCGCGGAAGAGGCTGTGATCGTCGATCAGCAATATCCGAATTTCGCTGCTCATAACTATCATTCTTGCTTTCTCGTGCGGCGGCTGACAACTCCACCACGAAGCTGGAGCCTCCGGTTTCCGGTTCGTAGTGCAGGTCGCCTCTAAAGCTGCGCATCAAAGCACGCGAGAGATAAAGGCCCAGCCCGGTGGATTGGGCATCCTGCTGAAAGGGATGGAATAGCCGCTCCGGGTGCGCAACCCCGCCGCCGGTATCGCAGAAGCGAATCGCTACAGCCGGGCCGTCCTTCCGGGCACTTACGGTCAATTCCTTTCGCTCTCGCCCCTCCATGGCGCGCTCGCTATTCTTGGTCAGGTTGAGGAAGACCTGCATCAGGCTTTGACGGTCAGCCCACACCGGAGGCAGGTCGTCGTCTATCTGCCACCGGCTGGTTATCCCTGCTTCGCGCAGCGAAGACTCGATGACGATGCGCAGCTCGTCGAGCAGGGGCTGCACCTCGGTCCCGATGGCATGGCTGGTGGTCTGCCGCAGGTCCATGGCGGCTATGCGTTCGAGTGCCAGGACCAGCGTGCCCAGCGTTTCAAAGTCTTTGTTTTCTTGTAGTTTGCCGCTACGCGCCAGATTCTCATGGACCAGGGCAATGGCCCCGCATACGTTGCGCACTTCATGGGAAACAGCGGCCACCATGATGCGTGAACTGGTCAACATCTGGTGAAAAGCTGATTCCTCGTGGGTCCTCAGGTCTTCCGAGGTATCCAGCACCATGGCTGCCAGCCGTGGGCCGGCGCTGGTCACGTAGGTGGAGAACCAGACGTCGGCCTGGAAGACCTCCCCATCCGCTCTGCGCCCGCGGCATTGCATGGCTGTGCGAAAAACCTGGCGGCTGCTATCCATGGCAGGCACGTTATGCAGCGAGGGCAGGTAATCGCGGATGGGCAGACCGGAAAGCTTGCCGGGTTCCAGGCCGAATAGGCGGTTCGCCGCGTCGTTGGCGAGCAGGACCGTACCGTTCGAACTGGTGGTGATGATGGCCGCGGGGCTACTATCCACGAGCACTTTCAGCTGCTCCTCGGCATCTCTGCGCGCCGTCATCTCGCCTTCGATCTGGCGCATGTGCTGGGCCGAAAGCCTGCGGCTGCGCGCTACCTCGTGCATGAAGAGTCCCATCAAGAAAAAAGCAGAGAAATAGAGCAGGTCGCGTGGGAGGCCTGTATTGGGTCCCCAGGCGAACTCATCGAACGACTCCGCAAGCCAGGCGCAGATGACCGCGACCCCGCCTATCTCCCAGCGGGTCAAGGCGGCGCCGACGACCAGCATGGGCACCAGGTAGAGGAAGCCGAGCGGGATCTCCGCCGCGGCATGGGCATCGGCGGCCGCGATCAACGCGATCATCAGAGCTGCAATGGGCAGCGACGTGCGGCGCGTTCCCGACAAGAACATGGAAAGGAATGACATTTCTTCGCTGTCCGGGGTTTCCATCTTCATTCTAATGGCCCTGTGTGTGTCTATGTTTTGACGATTGCGGCTCTACTTTGCAGCCTGGATCAAGACTGTAGTGGAAAAACAGCGCACCGGGAAGCGAAGAGACGGTCTAAGGAGGACCGGGGAGATCTATCCCGGTTACGATCGAGGTATAAACGGGGGTTCGCGCTTACGAATTCATAACAAAAGTTTTATGTGGTGATTCACGCTAAACATGTAGTCTCTAGATCGAAAGATACATTTAACTGACCAATCGTGGCCCCTGGCCTCAAGTAACATCGATTATGGTGCTGCGGTTCGTTTGAACGCCGGTCTGGCTCGGCGTGAGAAGGGCGCCTCATTTTGCTGAAGGGGGCTTTCCTTGCAAAGGTGGAACAGGATCCGATAATCGGATACGGTCCATCCGGCAAGCCAACGAGGGGCAACAGAATCCCAAGCCACGGAAGTGGCTGGTCGATGTGGCCGGCCCAGGAATTTTCCGTGGAGCCTGGTGGCGTTGTACCCGGCCCTGTTTTCTGCACCGTCCAACCACGTTCATGAGTATGCGAACCGCTGATCCCGGCCTGGTAGACATTTGCCCCGGGGAAGATAGGAACTCTGCCTTGGGATTTGAGGTTAACTTTCGTGAGGTCTATGCATGAAGCACACGGTGCTTATCGCAGCCGCTCTCGGTCTTGTCATGTTGAGTGGTTGCGGCGGCGAGAAGCATGATAAAGCGGCTGAGGCCCCGCCTCCCGCGCAGGTGGTGGATGAAGGGGGTGTCGCCCTCATCACCGTCGATCACCCCGACCGCTTTCCTGTAACTACGGCCACGCAATATGCGTCGGCCTCTACGCTCAACGTGACGGGTACGGTCAATCCGGATGTATCCCGAACCATCCCGGTTATTTCGATAGCCTCAGGGCGTGTGGTTGCGATTCATACGCAAATCGGCGCCTTCGTCAAGAAGGGCCAGTTGCTCATGGAGGTGCAGAGCACCGACATTTCCAATGCCTTCGATCAATACCTGAAGGCGGTCAATGACGAGCGGCTGGCGCGCACGCAAGACGAACGAGCCAAGATTCTTTATGAGAAGGGCGCGATCGCCAAGAGCCAGCTGGAAATCGCGGACGACGCCGAGCAGGACGCCAAGACCGATCTGACGGCGGCGGAGCAGCAGTTGCATTTTCTAGGTGTCGATCCGGCCCATCCTTCGTTAACGGCCAAAGTCTATTCCCCGGCAACCGGGGTGGTGATCGCGCAGAATGTCACCAACGCAGCGGCGACGGGCGTGACCTTCGCGGGATCTTCTACCGCCTTCACGATCGCGGATCTCTCCCAGGTGTGGGTAATCTGCGATGTCTACGAGAACGATCTGCCTATGGTTCACGTTGGCCAGACAGCGGATATCCGGTTGAATGCCTATCCCGACCACGTGATCACCGGGACCATTAGCGAGATCGACGCCATTCTTGATCCCAGTATCCGCACTGCGAAGGTGCGCATTCAGGTTCCGAATCCTGACCACCTGATGCGCATCGGTATGTTTGCCACGGCTACCTTTCACGGCCGCCGGCTCCTGGACCACACGTCGGTCCCCGCCGCCGCTATCCTCCATCTGCATGATCGGGACTGGGTCTATGTGCCCGTGGAGGGGGGGAAGTTCAAGCGCGTGGGAGTTGTGGGTGGTGACATGCTCCCTGGTGGAATGCAGGAGGTCACCTCCGGCCTCGCTGTGGGCCAGAAGGTAGTGACCAGGGCGCTTGAACTGCAAAACACGGTGGACCAGTAATGATTCGTGGTCTGGTTGATTTTGCACTGAACAACCGGTTCATGATCCTGGCGATTGCCATTCTCCTGTTCGTATGGGGGGCCATCTCTTTTCATAATCTGCCGGTGGAGGCTTATCCCGATGTAGCCAACAACTACGTCGAGGTGATTACGCAGTGGCCTGGGCGCGCGGCCGAAGAGGTGGAGCAGCAGGTCACGGTGCCCATTGAAGTTGCGATGGCCGGAATCCCGCACATGCAGCATCTGCGGTCCTTTTCGCTGGCCGGTCTTTCCGACATCAAGATGATCTTCGACGATGACTCGGTCAACGACTGGAATCGTGAGAAGGTTCTGGAACGGCTTTCCCAGGTCACACTGCCGGCGAATCTGCAGCCGCAGATCGGCTCCGACTGGAGCCCGGTGGGGCAGATCTACTGGTACACGTTGCACAGCACCAATCCCGAGTACGACAACATGGAGTTGAAGTCGATCGAGGACTGGACGCTGGAGAAGCAGTTCAAGTCGGTTCCTGGCGTTGTCGATGTCTCCAGCTTCGGAGGCATCACGCGCGAATACCAGGTGCGCGTCGACCCCAACAAACTCATAGCCTACGGGCTGAGCATCGGCCAGGTGGAGCAGCAGCTGGCCAACAACAACATCAACGCCGGTGGCAGTTTTATCGAGCAGGGGCAGCAGCAAGTCAATGTTCGCGAGGTGGGCCTCTATCGCAACGTCCAGGATATCGAGCAGACCGTCCTCAAGACGTCCAATGGAACCGCGCTGCGGGTGAAGGATATCGCCGATGTCGTGCAGGGGCCGAAGATCCGCCTGGGCCAGATCGGCAAGGCCATTCATCGCGTTGACGGAAAGGTTATCGATGACGGCGACGTGGTCGAGGGGATCGTGTTGCTGCAGAAGGGTGACGACTCCGATTCGACCCTGGTCGGCATTCATGCCAAGGTCAACGAGCTGAATAACCTGATTTTGCCCAAGGGAGTCAAGGTCGTTCCCTTCCTTGATCGCAGCGACCTGTTGCACTACACCACGCACACGGTTCTGCACAATCTGACCGAGGGCATCATCCTGGTGGTGATCATTCTCTTTCTCTTTCTGGGGAATGTTCGCGGCGCCATCATCGTTTCTCTCACCATTCCTTTCTCCCTGCTATTTGCTTCCATCTGCCTTGATCTGGTTCATATCCCGGCCAACCTGCTGTCGCTGGGCGCGCTCGATTTTGGCATGGTGGTTGATGGCGCAGTGGTTATGGTGGAGAACATCGTGCGGCATCTCGGCCGCCGGCGCGCCGATAGCAGCAGCCCCAGCGAGCAGATTCGTGAGGCGGCTCACGAGGTGCAGCGCCCGGTCTTCTACGCCATCGGCATCATCGTGACCGCCTACCTTCCTATCTTTACCTTGCAGGCGGTTGAGGGGCGGTTGTTCAAGCCCATGGCTTGGACGGTGGCGTTTGCTTTGCTCGGTGCATTGGTCTTCTCCATGTTGATCGCGCCCGTGCTATCGAGTTTTCTCTTCTATAAGGGCGCGCGCGAATGGCATAACCCGGTGATGAGCTGGCTCACCGATCGCTACCGCCATGCGGCGACCTGGGCCATCGAACATCGATACGTTACCGTCGGCGTTGCTGTAGGCGCCCTAGTGCTGGCGGGGTTTCTGGGTTTGAGTGGGGTGATCGGGTCGGAGTTTCTGCCCCACCTGGATGAAGGCGCGATCTGGGTCCGCGGTACTCTGGCTCCCAGCAGCGGCCCGACCGTGGGCGTGGCCACCATGGATAAGGCACGCGTCCTTCTGGCCTCATTTCCAGAGGTTACGGACGTGGTGAGCCAGGTGGGACGGCCCGACGACGGCACCGACACCACGGGATTTTTCAACACCGAATATTTTGTCGATCTGCTTCCCAAGGCTAAGTGGCGGCCCGCCTTCCACCAAAACAAAGACCAATTGATCGGCGCGATGGACCGCGAACTGGAGAAGATGCCGGGGGTGATATGGAACTTTTCCCAGCCCATCTCGGACAACGTGGAGGAGGCGGTCAGCGGCGTCAAAGGTGAACTGGCGGTCAAGTTGTACGGGGATGATTTGAAGTTGCTGGAGCAAAAGGCCAACGAGATTCTGGGGATTATGGGCGGGATTCGAGGAGTCCAGGATCTTGGAATCTTCCGAGTGATCGGCCAGCCCAATCTGAACTACGTGGTCGACCGGGCAGCCGCAGCGCGCTATGGGATTAATGTGTCTGACGTGCAGGACGCTATTCAGACGGCGGTGGGCGGGGGCGCGGTCAGCCAGGTGCTGCAGGGCGAGGCGCGCTACGACCTGGTGGTTCGCTACCAGAAACCCTATCGAGACACCCAGCAGGCGATTGAGGACATTCGCCTGCTGGCCCCTTCCGGTGAACGGGTCTCGTTGGCCCAGGTGACCCAGGTCAAAGTGGAGGATGGAGCCGAGGAGATCTATCGCGAGGCTAACCAGCGCTACGTCGCCATCAAATACAGCGTTCGTGGACGCGATCTGGGCAGCACCGTGGAGGAAGCGATTGCCAAGGTCAACGCCCAGGTAAAGCTACCCCCGGGGTATCACCTTGATTGGGCGGGTGAATACCAGAGCCAGAAGAGAGCGGACAAGCGCCTGGCGCTGGTTTTGCCCATCACCATCACCATCATTTTCATCATTCTTTACACCATGTTCCGTTCGGCGAAGTGGGCGCTGCTCATTCTGTGCAACGTGGCCATGGCTCCGGTCGGCGGCATGCTGGCGCTGTTGTTCACGCACACCAACTTCAGCGTTTCTTCCGGGGTCGGCTTTCTTGCCCTCTTTGGCGTCTCGGTGCAGACCGGCGTCATCATGCTGGAATACATCAATCAGCTGCGGGTGCGCGGGCACTCGATTGAGGAGTCCGCGGTCGAAGGCGCGGTGCTGAGACTCCGTCCCATCATGATGACCATGCTGGTGGCCACGCTGGGTCTGTTGCCGGCAGCTACGTCGCATGGCATCGGCTCGGATTCGCAGCGTCCCTTTGCGATCGTCATTGTGGGCGGCCTGATTGCCGCGCTGTTGATGAGCGTCTTTCTGCTGCCAACGCTTTATGTATGGATCGCGGGTGACCGGGACGTGCTCCCGACACCGGAAACGGAGTTTGAGAATTGAACTCCAACCGACTAAGCACGTTCGCCCTGTTGCTTTGCATGGTGGGGCAAGTAGTTCAGGCGCAGGCCCCGCCGCCAGTTCCTCCCCCACCTCCTCCCACCGCTCCGATCACCATGCAGCAGGCGGTGGATATGGCCCTGGTGCACAATCCGGTGCTGCTTTCAGCGCAGCAGAATTTGCTATCGATGAAAGGGCAGGAGGTCGAGGCGGGGCTGCGGGCCAACCCTAACTTCGCGGTTACTGGAAGCGACATCACGCTTCCTGCCAATAACCCGGGGAATCCCTATTCCTATAGTGCTCAGCTTTCCCGGCTGTTCGAGCGCGGTCAGAAGCGGCGCTGGCGTTTGGACAGTGCGCGGGCAACGACCGCCCAGACCGAGGCGCAGTATCACGATCAGATAAGGCAGACGACGCTCCTGGTCAGGCAAAACTTCACCAATCTAGTACTGGCCAAAGCGACCTTGAAGCTGGCGCAGGATAATCTGAGCAGTTTTCGCCATGCATTGCAGATCAACCTTGACCGGTACAACGCCGGAGACATTGGCAAGCTGGATTATGAGCGGCTGGATTTGCAGTTGGCGCAGTATGAGTCGGACGAATCGAATGCGGAGATGAACCTGGTGCAGGCCAGCGATCAGCTGCAAACCTTGTTAGGCATTGTCCAGCCCAGCCGCAGCTTCGATGTTTCTGGAGAGCTTGTGCCGCCGCCGGTGTCGGCAAACCTGACCGACCTGGAGCAGAAGGCGCTGACGGCGAGGCCCGATTACCAGGCTGCGCAGGCAGCGGTGCGGGTGGCGGATGCCAATGTGAAGTTGGCCTACGCCAACGGAACCACAGATCCCACGCTGGAGGGGGAATACGACCGGAGTGGCGTCGACAGCTCGGCCGGGTTTAGTGTCAGCATCCCGTTGCGGATTTTCGATCGTAACCAGGGCAACAAAGACACCAGCAAGTACCTGGCGCAGGCGAGCCGGTTCGGCCAGGTGGCGGCGCAGAACCAAGTCTACTCCGATGTGGATCAGGCATGGATACAATACACCACTTCGAAGGTGCTCTCCGATCGCTACAACGGACACTATCTGGCCGAAGCGAAAGATGTGTTGTCGATCGCACAATTTGCCTACGAGCATGGCGGGATAGCTTTGCTCGATTATCTGAATGCACTGCAGGATGACCGAACCACCAGCCTGAACGCGCTGAATTCCTATGCGCAAACCTGGCTGGCCATCCACCAGTTGAGCTTTGCCAGCGCTACTGAAGTTGTTCCGTAGTGGTAGTTCTCACGCAGAACACGTCCAGTTCCTACGGGTCCTGTTGGGACCAATGGGGCCGATTTTAACTCCAGGACAGATAAGGGACGCTTACACGCTCTTGGCTTCGAGTTCGGCCCAGCGTGTATACAAATCATCGAGGAGTTGCTGTGCTTCCTCCATGGCGAGCAGGGCTGCTTGCAGCCGCACAGCATCGGTGGCGACCGCAGGATCTTCGACCACTGCGCGCTCCCGGGCGACGCGTTCCTCGGCCGCGGTCACTCGATCTTCGATGCCCGCGAACTCGCGCGCTTCCAGGTAGGAAAGCTTCTTTTTCGTAGCCGGGCTTCGCTTCTCCTGCTGAGCAGCCGGCTTGAGCTCTTGCTGCGGCTCAGCCTGCCACGCCTCCCATTGCCCGTAATCGGCGAAGCGCTCTGCATTGCCGCGACCGTCCAGGCCCAGCACACTGGTGCACACCCGGTCGAGCATGTAGCGGTCGTGAGTGACCAGCACCAGCGCTCCGCGAAATTCCAGCAGGCTTTCTTCCAGGATCTCCAGGGTAGGAATATCGAGGTCGTTGGTGGGCTCGTCCAGCAGCAGCAGGTCGGCTGGTTCCAGCATCAGTCGCGCGATCAGCACGCGTGCCCGCTCGCCGCCTGACAGCCGCCCCACGGGTTGATTGAGCTGATCGCCGGTGAACAAAAATCGTGCCGCCCAGGAGGCGACATGAATGACCCGATCCTGATAGATCACTGAATCGCTATCGGGAGCTAATGCCCGCCGCAACGTGACTTCCGGTTCCAGAATGCGATTCTGATCGAAGTAGACGGTGCGCAGCGCGGTCGCTCGTTTGATGCCACCATCGAGCGGTTCGATCTCGCCGCGGAGCAGCTTCAGCAGGGTCGTCTTACCGCTGCCATTGGGCCCCACCAGGCCCACTCGCATGCCTGCGGTGAGCACAAAGTTGAGGCCGGCGAAGAGCGTGCGTCCGTTGAAACCATAGCTCAGATTTTCGAGTTCCACCAGCCGCTTGGTCTGGCGATCCGTGGCAGAAAACTCAATGGCGGCGGTCGCGGTGCGGTTCCGGCTGGAGACTTCCGCCAGTTCGCCGATCAACTCGTTGGCCCGGTCGATTCTGGCTTTGGATTTTGTGGTGCGTGCTTTCGGACCGCGGCGCAGCCAATCAATTTCCGTGCGCACACGGTTGGCAAGTGCATCCTGCTGCTTGGCCTGAGCCTCGAGAAAGGCTTCCTTCTTGATCAGGAACGCGCTGTAGTTGCCGTTTACTCGCAGCAGGCCGTCAGGATAGGCGCGGTTCAGCTCCACCGTTTCTGTGCACACGTTCTCCAGGAAGTAGCGGTCATGGCTGACCACGACGCAGGCAAATGACGAGGTGTTGAGCAAGGATTCCAGCCATTCGATGCCGCTCAGATCGAGATGATTGGTGGGCTCGTCCAGGAGCAGGACATCGGGCTGCTGCACCAGGGCCTCGGCAATGGCCAGCCGCTTGCGCCAGCCGCCGGAGAGGCGGGACGCATCGGCGTTCATGTCTTCAAAGCCGGCGCGGCCGAGCGTTTCTGCGATACGTCCTTCCCACTCTGCGGATGGTGCAGCGATGCGCTTAAGCGAGGCTTCCAGAACCATCCGGATCGTTGTGCCGGAGGCGAATTCAGATTGCTGCGCGACATAGGCCAGGCGGGTGCGCTTGCGCGCCGCAACCTCTCCGCTGTCGGGCTCGATCTCACCCGCGAGGATGCCAAGCAGCGTTGATTTACCCGAGCCGTTGGGTCCGATGAGACCGATGCGGGCGCGCTCTTCGACGGTGAAGGCGACGTTGCGTAAAAGCGGGTCGGCCCCGAATTGTTTCGAGATTCCCTGAGCGTTGAGAATTGGGGCCAATGTTGTCCTTAGAGGATTCCGTTGAGAAATAGTTGAACAGCAGGTCCCTCCGCTACGGTCGGGATGACAAATTTGCTGCTAATTCAGGACTTCGCAGGAAGGCGCCTGTTCCCAATCTGAATTGTCATCCCGACCGGTGCGTAGCGTAGTGGAGGGACCTGCTGTTTTGCGCTTTGCGCCGCCGATTCTTCTACCGGGCTGCGGCGGTCGCCGTCATGTATTCCTCGTAGGGTCCCTTGAAGTCATCGATGGTGCCCTGATCGAAGTGCCAGATCCGGGTCGCCACTTCGTCGATTAAATCGTGGTCGTGGGTGACCAAGAGCACTGTGCCTTCATAGCGCTGGAGGGCGATATTCAGCGCGTTGATCGCCTCGAGATCGAGATGGTTCGTTGGCTCGTCGAGGATGAGGATGTTCGGCTTCAACAGCATCAAGCGGCAGAAGATCAGCCGCGCTGCCTCACCGCCGGAGAGCGCCTCGGTCTTCTTTAGCCCTTCCTCCCCGCTGAACAACATCTGCCCCAGCAGACCGCGGATGTCTTCCTTGGTAACCCGGGGATCGAACTGATGTAGCCAGTCGGAAATTGTGATGCCCTTTTCAATCGAACCGGTGTGGTCCTGAGGGAAGTAGCCTATCTGCGCTTCGTGTCCCCACTTCACCGATCCCTGGTCGAGGGCGAAACCGGGCTCGGCCTGCTCCATCTTTACCAGCAGCGACTTGAGCAACGTCGTCTTCCCCAAGCCGTTGCGGCCCATCAGGCAGACCTTTTCGCCGCGCATCACGGCCGCGCTGAAGTCCTTAATGACGAGCTGTTCTCCGTACGACTTGCTCAGGTGCTCGAACTCCAGGATGTGCTTGCCCGAAGGACGCAGCAGATCGAAACGAATATAAGGACGCTGGATATTCGAGCGCGCCAGCTCGGTGGTTTGCAGCCGCTCCACTTCTTTCTTACGCGACGTCACCTGGCTGGAACGAGTGCCGGCGGAGAAGCGCGCGATGAATTCATTCAGCTGCGCGATCTTCTTTTCCCGTTGGGCATTTTGCGATTCCAGCCGGGAGCGGACCTGGGTCTTGGCCAGCACCATCTCATCGTAGCCGCCGGTGTAGGTGATGATGGTTTCGTAATCGATGTCCGCGATATGCGTGCACACGCTGTTGAGAAAATGCCGGTCGTGCGAAATGGTGATGAGCGAACCCTGGAACTCCAGGAGAAAGTTTTGCAGCCAGTGCACCGAGTCAAGATCGAGCGAGTTCGTCGGTTCGTCCAGCAGCAGGCCCTGGGGTTTACCAAAAAGCGCCTGGGCCAGCAATACGCGCACCTTCTGCCCGCCCTGCAATTCGCTCATCTTGCGCTCGTGGAACTCGTCGGGAATATCCAGGCCCTGCAGCAGGATGGCGGCATCGCTCTCGGCGGTGTAGCCGTCTTCCTCGCCCACGATGCCTTCCAGCTCGCCCAGCCGCATGCCGTCTTCGTCGGTCAGCTCGGCCTTCTCGTAGATGGCATCGCGCTCTTCCAGAGCCTTCCACAGCCCTTTGTTGCCCATGATGACGGTATCGATGACCCGGTAGGCGTCGAACGCGTACTGGTCCTGGCGCAGTACGCCGAGCTTTTTGGGCCGCACCACGGTGCCTTTCTGCGGCTCCAATTCACCCGACAGGATCTTCATGAAGGTGGATTTGCCCGCGCCATTCGGGCCGGTAAGTCCGTACCGGCGCCCGGGAATGAACTGGGTTGAAACCTCTTCGAACAGGAGCTTGGCTCCATAACGCATAGTTACATCGCTGACAGAAATCATGATTCAGTTCTCTTGTTTTCTTAGATTCACTTCTATTTTCGCAGATTCTTGCGGCTTCGCAGTTACTCTGCCTCGCCAGGATCGCGAGGAGTGGTTTTCTTTAGCGGAAAACCACGTGTAGTTCTTTTGCTTCGAGGTACATCTACTGCGAAGCCTTCGACGCTGCTAGAAGATGCGCGACAGGATCTGGTTGGCCGCTAACGCCGCCACGTAGGCAAGTCCCGTCATGTACAAGAACTGCACCGCCGGCCACTTCCAGCTATTGGTCTCGCGCCGCACCACGGCCAGGGTCGAGGTGCATTGCATGGCGAAGGCGAAAAACACCACCAGGGCGATCGCGCCGCCGATGGTCATATCGTGCCGCAGCGCCGCCTGCAGGCCGACGGACTGGGTAGCCGGGTCGGCGCCATAGAGCGTCCCCAGGGTACCTACGATCACTTCGCGCGCGATGATCGAGGAAAGCAGCCCGATGCCGATCTTCCAGTTGAAGCCGAGCGGGTGGAGGACCGGCTCGATGAAATGTCCCAGCTTTCCAATCACGCTCTCGGTCAACGGCGCGATCGTGCCGTGATGAAAGGGCACGATGCTTAGCAGCCACAGAACAAACGTAACCGCCAGGATGACGGTTCCGGTCTGCTGCACGAAGACCCTACCACGATCCAGCAGCCGCAGCCCGATCGAGCGCAGGGTCGGCCACCGGTACTGTGGCAATTCCAGGATGAATGGGGCCGCATTGGCCTTGAGGATAGACGACTTGAGGATCCGCGCAGTGGCCAGCGCAGCCAGAAACCCGAGCAGATAAAGACTCAACATCACGGCTGCGCGCAGGCCGAAAAAATTGCCCAGAATAGGCCGGTTGGGAATGAACGCAGCAATAATGAGCGTGTAGATAGGCAGCCGGGCGGCGCAGGTCATGAACGGGGCCACCAGGATAGTGGCCAGCCGGTCGCGCTTGTTTTCAATGGTCCGCGTGGCCATAATCGCCGGCACTGCGCAGGCGTAGGCGGAGAGAAGCGGAATAAATGCCTTGCCATTCAATCCAATCGCTCGCATCACGCGATCGGCAATCAGGGCGGCGCGCGCCAGGTAGCCGGAATCTTCAAGCACGCCGATCACCAGGAAGAGCAGCAGGATCTGGGGCAGGAAGACCAGCACTGCCTGTACACCATTCCAAATCCCGTCGCGCAGTAGAACCTGCAGCCAGGGCAGGGGCAGGAAGCTGACTACCGCTGCGCCTGCCTTGGTAAAAACTTCAGTGAGCCAATCGCTCAGCGGAAGGCCGGCGGCGAAGACCACCTGAAAGACTCCGATGACGACGGCTAGAAAGATCAAGGGGCCCCAAATTTTGTGCAACAGCACGGCATCGAGCCGGCGGGTCCAATTGGACGAGTTCGGAGCCTTGTACCTGGTGCGCGAGCTTACCCCGCTAGCCCACTGATGGCAGGAGGCGGCATTTTGCAAGACCGGCAGCTGCATGGGCTGGAGACGCAGCTCCAGGGGCTCAGAGAGACGGACCAGGAAGCGGGAGATGGCGTCCAATCCAGTGCCCTTGGTGGCGCTAATCATGGCCACCGGAGCACCCAGTTCGCGGGCCAGGGCCAGGGGATCGATCTCACCCCCGCGCGCCGTCATGAGGTCAGACATGTTCAGCAGCACCAGGGTCGGCAAACCCATGGCCAGCACTGGAGCGGCCAGCATGAGCTGGCGGTTCAACTGCAAGGCATCCAACACCAGCAGGACAGCATCCGGCGCGGGGGTGCCGGGCATGTTGCCCTGCAGCACATCAACCGCAACCCGGGCGTCTTCAGAATAGGAATGGAGGCTATAGATGCCGGGCAGGTCGATCAGCGTCAGCTCGCGATGGCCGATACCGCTCATGCGGGCCGAATGCTGCTCCACGGTGACCCCGGGATAATTGGCCACCTTTTGGCGCAGACCAGTCAAACGGTTGAAAAGAGTTGACTTACCAGAGTTCGGCGGCCCGATCAGGGCAACCGTACTGATCTTGCCCGCGACCCTGGGCTGGGTGGACTCGACAGCAACGCCGCCGCCGGGGCTGCAATGGCTCATCGTGCATCCTTCCGGACGGCATCGAACACGCTGTGGACGCTAATGAATCTGGCAGTCTCTTTACGCAGCGCTACTTCGGCCCCATCTACGCAATACACGGTCGGATCACCGGCCGGCGCGCGGCGCAGCGCCAGCACCCGGCTCTCCGGGACAAAGCCCAGGTGCATCAGCTGACCCTGGATTTCCTCCGGGAGCTGGAACGATGCCAAGGTCGCACAGGAACCAATAGCGAGGTCACTCAGCGCAGTCGATGCAGGCGTGCGGGGCATGGAAGTCGGGGTAGTCCTCGCGATCCGGGGGAAAAGTGACCAAATGCGACCGATGAGGTCGCATATCTAACTATACGGCTCTGCCGGGCTGCTGACAATCCCTCACCGGGAAAGCGAAATTCCGATTTGTGGTTACCGTTGTCAACTGCAGCACCTGCCTGCGCGGCGGCGTAGAATGCGGCCATGACGATTGAAGAATTCCGTGCTTCTCTACGCGAGGGGGTGCCTCCGGCGGGCCTGTCGCCCCTGCTCCAGGCTCTGTGGTGGGATGCCCGGGGAAATTTCGATCGCGCCCATGACATTGCCCAGGACGACGCGTCCGGACAGGAAGCAGCCTGGGTTCATGCCTATCTGCATCGCAGGGAGGGGGACCGCGAGAACGCGGGGTACTGGTACAAGCGCGCGCACCAGCCCCATCCTGAAACGTCGCCGGATGAAGAATGGCGGCAGATCACCACTGTGCTGCTACACCGTCACGGGAATTAAGCTTGCGACTCATTCTGCGGGGAAAGAAAATAACGCAGCCGCTCTGATTCCGCCGCGAACGCCTCATGGAATGCTTTCTCTGCAGGTGGCTGCCCGCTGACAAAACCCGGATTGATGGTGAGCTCGCTGCCGCGCCCTAACACATTCACCCACCCGATCACATCCGCTTTCCATAACAAAGGAAGAGCATAGTATCCGAGCTTGCGTTTCGCCGGTGGCGTGTAGGCTTCGAAGCGGTAGGGCCAGCCCCAAAAATGCTCGAATCGCCGCCGATCCCAAACCAGCGGATCGAAGGGCGCGAGAAATCGAACTACATCTTCCGGCTCACTGCGCTTCAATCGGCCGCCAGGCCACACATAGCGTACCCCGTCGGCCACGGCGCTCTCCAATGCCCCGGACTTCAAGAGAGAGGCAACCGCGCCTTTTCTTCCCGCCAGGTCCGGCGCGGAATACCGCAGGTGCTGGATCGCCGCGCGCAGACTACTCTCCGGCAGCGGCGTCAGGATGCCCGCGATCAACAACACCAGGCGGCGAAGGCGCTCGGCCGGGTCCAGTGGTTCGTGGGTAATGGTTGCTCGCTGATATAACTTGATACCGTTCACCCGGCCGGCGATGCGCATCAGGCCGAGGTAGTGAAGCCTTTCCAGTGTCCGGGTGGTCGATTTCGAAGAACCGCCCCATGCGTTCATCTCCACGCTCTTGCCCAGGTGCGCTTCCAGTTCCCTGGGATGAAGATGCTTTTGATTGGCAACAATGTCGAGTACCTTCTGCTCTGCCTTGCTGAGCGCCCGCCGTTTTCTGGGATGGAGCAGTTGCCAGGTCGCGATCGGCATGAACCCATAGGCGTAGAGGTAATCCTCTTCCAGCTTGAGCGCGCGATAGTTTCGATCCAGGTCGCCGGCCCGATAGTGGGCGACGCGATGACGCAGAATCAAATCCTGAGCTCGCGCCGGGGAACGAATAGGATCGGCTTGAATGAAACCGGCGCGGGCAATCGCCCGCCGCAGCGTGGTCTCGGGGAAGAGCGAAGATGCGATTGCGTGACGGCGTAAATCGCTAAGCGTGAGTTTCATCCCGCTAGTCCGTCCGCTTCACACTTCAATTCCTCTAATCTCCGCTCGAGGAATCGCCGCGCGGGTTGCTGACGCGCAAGGCTGAGCGCCTGCTCGTAGGCGGCGCGCGCTTCTGCTGTTCTGCCCAGCCGCCGTTTCAGGTCGGCGAGCGCGGAGTAAGCCAGGTAGTAGTCCTCGAGCTCGCCGCGTGCCAGAATCGCCTCGATGAGCGAGAGTCCCGCCGACGGCCCATCCCGCATGGCCACCGCCACTGCGCGGTTCAACTCAACCACAGCGGATGGATTCGCCGCCAGCAGTACGTCGTACAGGCCAACAATTTGCGCCCAGTCGGTCGCGGCGCTGTTGGGGGCCTCGGCGTGCACCGCAGCAATGGCCGCTTGCAGCGTATAGGGTCCGATTTGCCGCGAGGACAGAGCGCGCTTCACCAAGGCGGATCCTTCTGCAATCTGCTCCCGGTTCCAGAGCGAGCGATCCTGATGTTCCAGCAGCACCACATCGCCCTCCGGGGTCGAACGCGCGGCGCGCCGTGACTCCTGCAGCAACATCAAGGCCAACAAGCCAACGACCTCGGGCTCCGGCAACAGCTCCACCAGCAACCGTCCAAGACGAATGGCTTCGATCGAGATCTCCGCCCGCGTAAGCGACCCGCCCGATGAGGCCGAATAGCCTTCGGTGAACAACAGGTAGATAACATGCAGCACCGCATCCAGCCGCTCCGGCAGATCGGTTTCTGAGGGCACTTCGTAGGGAATGCGTGCATCGCGGATCTTGCCCTTGGCGCGCACAATGCGCTTGGCAATGGTGGGAGCGGCGGTGAGAAAGGAGCGGGCGATTTCCTCCGTGGTAAGGCCGCACACTTCCCGTAGCGTGAGCGCGATCTGGGCATCGGACGGCAGGGCTGGGTGGCAGCAGGTGAAGATCAGCCGCAGCCGGTCGTCTTGAATGCTTTCGTCATTGAATTGGGCGGGGTCGTTGGTTACCCCATCCAGGTGGAGCTCAAGCTCGGTGAGCGTGGCGTCTAAACGGGCGCGCCGGCGCATGCCGTCGATGGCTTTAAATCGTCCCGCGGAGATCAGCCATGCGCGGGGATTCGCCGGAACCCCCTGTTGCGGCCATTGTTCCACCGCGGCAACAAAGGCATCGTGCATCGCTTCTTCGGCGCGGTCGAAGTCGCCCAGCAAACGGATGAGCGTGGCCAGGACGCGGCGCGAGTCAGAGCGGTAGACCGCATCCACCATCGCGCGTGCTGCATCGTCCTCGGCCTTCTGCGGCAGGCCCATCGGCGGCTCCTGATCGACCTCCATCATATCTGGAGCCGCCTGAAGAAAGAGCTGCGTTCGTGTTTACGGTTTGCTGGCGGTCAATTCCTTGATCGGCCGTACTTCAATCCCTCCCAGCCGGATCGCCGGGACTTTCGCGGCCAATTGGATGGCCTCATTCAGGTCCTGCGCCTCAATCAGAAGGAATCCGCCGATGTGCTCATTGGTCTCGGCGAAGGGTCCGTCGGTGACAAACATCTTGCCACTGCGCACGCGCACGACGGTGGCCGTGCTCACGGATTCCAATGCCTGGGCCGCTAACAGATGACCCTTCTTTCGGAGAGTGTCGTCATAGGCCAGGCTTTCGTCATCCAACGTTTGCGATTCACTCTCCGAGAGCGCGTGCAGTTTTTTCTCGTCGACCAAAACCATGCACAGGTATTTCATTCTGCTTTCCTCCGCAACTCCGTGTTACGTAAGATAGTCGCTTGCGAGAGCCGGAAATGGACAATCGGTCCTGAGAATTTTTTGACCGGCCCTGCGCTCTATACTCGAGGGTGAGGAATCCATGGCTGCATTGATCGACGCGATCAGCGTCAAGCGCAAGAGTGTATTCGAGTTTGAAAATATCCCCTACTCCTGTCTCGAGGTCGAAGTGCATTCTCCCACCGCTCGAGGCGGTCAGACCCTGGTGCGCATCAAAATGCGCAACCTGCTTACCAGCGCGGTCTTTGAAAAGACCTTCAAGGCGAGCGACAAGTTCAAGGAGCCGGATCTGCAGTTGGTTCCGGCCTCCTATTTGTACAGCGATGGCGACGGCTCTCATTTCCTGGACCAGGAGAGCTTCGAGACCCTCACGCTTACTGAAGGGCTGGTAGGGAATGCATTGGACTTGCTGATCGAAGGCGCATTGCTGCAGATGCATATCTACAACGGCAACCCCATCGGTTTACAGCTTCCGCTATTCGTTGAGCTGAACGTGGCCTACACCGAACCGGCGGTAAAGGGCGACTCCTCGGCCGGTAGCGTGACCAAGCTTGCCAGGCTGGAGACGGGGCTTGAGATCCGCGTTCCCGCTTTTTATTAAAGAAGGGGAAAAGGTGAAAGTGTCGACCGAGAACCGGGAGTTTGCCGGGCGCGCCTGAGTTGGACGGATGGCTGAAGGATACGGTCTTTAGCGTATGTGTGAGAACTGCCTGCCCCAGTTGAGACCCGTAGCATTTACGTGTGGTCGAGTTCACCCAGGATTGCATCCTGGGTCATTCTCAGTCGTCCCTTCGGGACTGATCTTGGTGGATAACTCTACCCAGGACTACCCCGGATTTCCTGTACGCTGCTCTCGACACATCTGCGTATGCGGCTTTCTTTACGGAAAGCCGCACGAGGCTCAGTGACTCCACCCAACCACACAGGAAATGCGGGTCCGTCCTGGGCTACTCTCAGCCGTCCCTACGGGACTGATCGCGGTGGATAGCACGACCCCGGACTACCCCGGATTTCCTGCACGCTGTTCTAGACAAGTCTACGCATGCGGCTGTCTTCACGGAAAGCCGCACGAGGCTCAGTGATTCCACCAAGCCGCACAGGAAATCCGGGTTCGTCCTGGGCTATTCTCAGCCAGTCTTGTCCAAATTGGTTTTTTTGCTGATGGTTGCTACCCATCCATCAGCAAAAAAACTAATTTGGACAAGACTGATTCTCAGCCGTCCCTTCGGGACTCAATTCGGAGAGGGTAGTTCTCGCGCATACAATCAAGCCCGTACGGTTCGAACAGCGGGTTCAGCTATCGGCCGGAATGGTCATGCGAGGTGGCATTTGCGCCGGCCAGCGCCAGGGTTGATGACGCCTCTGGTGGATATTGGGCTAAATGTTCCAAGGCGCTTTGCATTTCGAGCAGAAGCTCGTCGGCCATGGCTCGCGTAAAGCCGTGGCGGACGAGGATGCGCTGAATCACGAGATCTTCGCGGTTCGGTGGCATGGAATAGGCAGGAACCAGCCAGCCACGCTCACGCAATCGATCGGCGTAGTCATAGAGGGTGAAGCTCGACGACACGGGGTCTTTCAGCTCCCAGCACAAGCCGGGGATCCCTCCGTGGCCGTCGTAAATAATTTTGAAGGGTCCGAAGTCGCCGATCTTTTCCGCGAGATACCGGCCCAGATCATAACAACCGTTTTGAATTGCGCGGTAGCCCTCTTTGCCCAGACGTAGAAAGTTATAGTACTGGCAAATGATCTCGCCCCCGGGCCGGGAGAAGTTCAGCGCGAAGGTGGGCATGTTGCCGCCGAGGTAGTTCACCTCAAAGATCAGCTCCTGGGGAAGGTCCTCCTTTTCCCGCCACAGAGCCCAGCCGACGCCCAGCGGCGCAAGACCGAATTTATGGCCGGAGGCATTGATGGATTTTACCCGCGGCAGGCGGAAATCCCAGAGAAGATCCGGCTGCACGAAGGGCGCGAGGAAGGCGCCGCTGGCTCCGTCGACGTGGATGGGGATGTCAAGCCCGGTCTCAGCCTGCAGCTTGTCAAGGGCGATGCTGATCTCGTGCACCGGCTCGAATTGCAGCGTGAACGTCACTCCGAGGGTGACGATCACGCCGATGGTGTTTTCGTCACAGCGCTTGATCACTTCTTCCGGCGTAAGCAAAAGCCGTTCGCCTTCCATGGGGACTTCGCGGATTTCGACGTCGAAGTAGCGGCAGAACTTGTGCCAGCAGACCTGCACCGGGCCCATGATGAGGTTTGGAGCATCGGTGGATTTGCCTTGGGCGCGTTGGCGTTTGCGCCATTTCCACTTGAGTGCCAGGCCGCCGAGCATGGCTGCTTCGCTGGAGCCGGTGGTGGAGCAGCCGATGGTGCTGGCGGCTTCCGGGGAGTTCCACAGATCGGCCAGCATGTGCACGCAGCGCTCTTCGATGGCTGCGGTCTGCGGGTATTCATCCTTGTCGATCATGTTCTTGTCGGCGGACTCATCCATGAGGTGCATGACTTCGGGTTCGATCCACGTGGTGCAGAAGGTGGCGAGGTTTTGCCCCGAGTTGCCGTCAAGGATGAGCTGATCGTGGATGGTCTGGTAGACGGTTTGCGGGTCCTGCTGGTCTCAGGAAACTCGTAGGTCTGCTTCTGGTCGTTCAGGACTTCGGACTCGAGTTGGCTGGTAGGGCCGGCTTTGAGTTCTTCGGTGTTGTGCAGGGCCATGGCTTCTCCTGTTCGTCTGCATCGGAAGTGTATTGGCTGGAGACCAGGGTGGGGAAGAAAAGATGGTGAATCGGAGCCCGCCAGAGTGCAACGAACTCCGCGCACTCCTGCTTCACTCCGTCGTTGTCGACCCGTAATTGGTTGGCTCCGGTGCTGTTCCGCGAATCTGCTCGATGAACACTGGTACCTCTCTCTCGATCAAGTCCGCGCGCTTAAGTTGTATGTAATGGGGGCTGCCCCTGGCAATGATCCTGCGGCTGTGCGTAGAAAGCCGTTTCAGGTTTTCCTGCATCTGGTTCCAGGCCTGCACAATATCCGCTGGTTCTCCATCGGAAACAGCTTTCGCCGGGTCCTGCGAGAAGATCAGGATCGGCAACGCACCGTACGGGCCGGTGCGCACCGTCTCTTCGCCCGACCGGTCGAAGCTCCCTATCTCGGCGGCAGAGGCTTGAAACGACTCATGGCATCGGTCCGCGGCCTGCAGCTTTGCGGCATGCGCTTCAAACCCGGGGAAGCTGCCTGAGCACGCCCCAAGGAGGCGTGGAATGCCAAGGGTGAGAGCGCCTTGGTTCACCAGCATCCAAAACCAGCGCGTGGATGCCCTGGAATCGTGAGCCTTGAATGCCGGGTTGCGATTCTGCAGCGGCGTTGAGCCGTCCACAAAAATTAATCCGGCAAGCTCCGTTGGAAAGCGCGTCGCGTACTCGCGAATGTAGATCCCGGCAATCGAGTGCCCCATCAGAACGATGGGGCCATGGATTCCGGCCGCCGCCAGCAGCCCATGGAGTTCGGTAGCAATATGCTCGGCGTCGCGCGGAGGCGGCAGCGCATCGCTCCAGCCGAAGCCGGCCCGGTCGTAGGAGCAGACGCGCGTGGTTTTCGCGAGCACCGGCTGCACGCCGCCCCAGATCAGCCCATCGTTGCCCAGTCCCGCATCCAGCAGGATCACCGGCGACCCGCTGCCCATGCAGTCGATGCGCATCGTGTGCCCATCCACCAGGTACGTCTTGCCCGGTGGTCGATGGCGCACACGATACAGGGCGATTGCGTTCCAGCCGCTGCTTCCAGCTACAGCCAACGCAGCTACAGCCACCAGTGAGAGGACGATGCGCTCGGTGATCTTCCGCCACCCGGGATAGCTCTTTCCTGCAAGAGACAGCAACCGGCGAATCGAAATCCATACAATCAGAATGCCGGCTAATACCAGCAGCGCCGGAAGCACAACGTAAAAAAAATCCATGGTGCTAATAGTAGTCGCCGGGCGGCTTCTCTATTCCGCTCGAAGCGCTTCCACGGGATCGATCCTGGCGATGCGCAGTGCCGGCATAAGGCTGGCGAGCCCGGCGATCGTTATCAGCAGAAGTGGAACGCTAACGAGAGTCACCCGGTCGTAAGCACTCACCCCATAGATCTCGCTCTGCAACGCTCGCAGGGCGAAGAACGACAATGCAAGCCCGGCCAGGACGCCCCCGCCCACCGGTGCTGCTCCGGCGGCGCCGACTCCTAAGATAGCTCGCCTCAGTGTGCAGCCCAGCGCAATGCGGATGCTGATCTCTCTTGTCCGCTGCACCACCAGGTTGGAGACCAGGGCATAGAGGCCAATCGAAGAGAGCAGAAGCGCCAGCCCAGCGAGAACTCCCAGCAAGATCACTTCGATATGCTGCATCTGCAACCGCTGGTTTAGCAGGTCCCGCATGGAGTAGAAGCCGGAGAAGGGCAGATCTGGATCGGCTTCGGCCAGAGCTCGCTGCATGGCCTCGGTCAAGCCGGATACGGGGCCACGTGTGCGCACGATCCACGAGGGCTGGAACCAGAGATGCCCGGCAGCCAGGATCGATGCCGGGGTTTGGGCAGCGGGCAGATAAATCATCGGCTCGGTAGCCAGAGGACCATCTCCATACATACTGGGCTTCTTTTGTACGCTCGCGACCACGCCGACGATGGCGTATTGGATTCTTCCGCCCCCGATTTGGAAGTGCCGCCCAACTGCATCGCGGTCCTTGTAGAAGTGGCGTGCGAACTCTGCGTTCACAATGGCCACCGGCTGCGAAGTGGACGTATCGCTGGATACAAAGCCTCGGCCCATGAGCAGGGGAATCCGCAGCGTGGAAAAATATCCCGGCGTGACGTAGGTAAAGTTTGCGCCATCATCTTTGCCCGCCTGTGGGCCGTCCATAAGGGTCAGGGAATAATTCAGCCCGCGTTCGTAGGGAACGCTGAGCCCGACTGCGGCATCCTCCACCCCGGGAATCCTTCGCATGGAGGCAAGACTCTTGTCCAGCAGGCCAACGAAAGTGATGGGATCGTTATAGCGCACCGCGTTCAGAGACGCTTTGGCGGTCATTACATTGGCTGCATCGAAGCCCGGTGGCAGCGTTTCCAAATGGATAAGCGTGCGCACCAGCAGACCGGCGCCAGCCAGTAGAACCACGGTGAGCGCGACTTCGGCTCCAATCAGCCATTGACGGATCCGGCCGGACCGGCTGGCCAAAGCGCGAGTGCCGGCTGCAAGCGTCTGCCGCAGGTCCAACCTGCGCGTTTCCAATGCCGGCATGGCGCCAAATAACAAGCTGGTCAGCACCGTGGCAGCGGTCGTAAATATCAGCACCCGGTTATCCAGCCCAAAACCGCCGATGGGAACCATTTCCTCGGGCAGCAGCTTTCTTGCTGCGCCAATCAAAGTAAATGCCAGCCCAAGGCCGGCGGCTCCGCCAACCGCTGCCAGCAACAGGCTTTCGATCCACAGTTGCCACAGGACCCGGGCGCGCGAAGCTCCCAGCGCCATCCGTGTTGCCACTTCGAGATTGCGCTGGGCGATCCGCACCAGCGACAGACCCGCCAGGTTAGCGCAGGCAATCAGCAGAACGAAGCCAACAGCGAGCATCAAGGCTTCTACCCTTGGCCGCATGTAGCCGCCCAGATAACTCTGCATCGGCAATGTATAGAACCAGGCCTTGTCTCGGCGCCCGACGTAACCGGGTTTAGGCAGGTGGCTGATTTCGGCCCTGAGCTGCTCCCAGGTAGCCTCCGGCTTTAGCCGCATCACAACCCCGCAGTTGTCTCCGCCGCACTCGCCTGTAGTTGCCGGCCGCAAAGGAGTGAAGAGATCGGCAGCATTCGGAACGATCGCCTTGTTGGAAAGTACACCGACGACGGTGTAAGCTTCGCCCTTCAGATGAATGGTTTCACCGAGGATGCCGGAGTCGCCATGGAATGCGGATTGCCACAGAGCATAGCTGAGCACTACTGCTTGTGGGCCATCCGGAAGGTCTTCGTCGTCGGTGAAGCTGCGCCCGAGATACAGCGGAAGCCCGAGCACATCGAAGTAGTGCGCTGAAACGCGGCCCGCGTGTACATACCGAGCAGCATTACCCGCCGTCGGACCCGCTTGCAGGTTCACGCCTCCTGAACCGCCCCAGGAAGCAAGCGTCACTGTGTTCAAATTGGACTTCAGCAGTTCCCAGGTTGCGCCGTCCTGGCTGTCGTCCTCTTCCGAACCGTACTGTCCAGTGCGCGGGTTGATGCCTTCGATGTGCGTCATCAAAATGCCGAGACGTTCTGCGTGCGGGTAGGGCAGGGTGCGCAGCAGAAAGCCATCCAGCAAGCTGAAGACCGCGGAGTTCACGCCGATCGCAAGCGTCAGGGTCAGTATCACGGCGCAGGTAAAACCAATTGACTTGCGCAACTGCCGCGCGGCGTACCGCAGATCCTGGAGCAGATCTTCGATCAGCTTCGTGCCCCGTGCCTCACGGCATTGTTGTGTGACTTGTTCCGTTCCGCCGAGTGCTAGTTTCGCGCGACGCATTGCCAGGTCCGGCGAGGCTTCGACTCGGCGGCATTTTTCCGCCTCGCGATCCAGGTGATACTGCAGTTCCTCTTCCAACTCGCGGTCTACCGCTTTGCGGCGAAAGAGGACACGGAGCCGATAGAGCAGGTCGCTGAACATATCAGCTTCCCTCAGCCTCATCGAGGACGAGGCCAACAGCGGCTGCCAGTTTTCGCCACGCCAACTTCTCCGTTTCCAATTGCTTTTTGCCCTGGCGGGTCAGTTCGTAATACTTGGCCCGTCGATTGTTTTCGCTCACCGCCCAATGAGCCTTGATCCAGCCACGCCGCTCCAGACGGTGCAGAGCCGGGTACAGGGAGCCCTGCTGCACCTGCAATGCTTCGCGTGAGATCTGCTGCAGACGTTCTGAAATGGCCCAGCCGTGAAGCGATTCCAGAGCAAGGGCTTTCAGGATAAGGAGATCGAGTGTGCCTTGGGGCAGTTCCAGCCGTTCGTCAGCCATGTGCGGCCTACCCTTCCACTTCTACACGAGACTCTAGAGCACACTTGTGTCGAAGTGCAAGGGAAATAACTCTGTCTACTCCATAGCCGCCTCGACGATTGAGGCGCAATTTTAGCTTCCTCTAGGCGCAAAGCCCAATCCTCCCTATATCGTCCTCGAGGGAGGATTGGTTTGCGAGTTCCATCCCGGAGGCAGAGGCCTCTTTCCAGACACACGCTAGGGGGAGCCTTGGGTTTCCGGTCCGCACCCAGACGCAAGTTAGCTGTGGGGATTTGCCAGTCGTGGAAAGGATGATGTTCATGGGTTCCTCCTTGTGCTGCTGGTGCAGGCACACCCGCCTTCACAGCCCGGATGGGACATGGAAGGGCAGCACGGATCATCGGTTGGGGAGGGTGTGAGGGTGGTTTCGCAGCCGCCGGCTCACGCGCTCAAATCACAGGCCGAATGCTGGGATGAGCGCAAGGAAGGCGTCGATAGCCGGGCTAAGGGCGGGTTCCAGAGCGCTCATTCCAGCACAAGTGAATCTCCGGTACTGGGAGGTTCTGGTGCGGAATCGATGCTCATAAGTGGTTTTAATTCTCCGGCGGGGAGTAAGTCCCCGCCTCTTATGTTGTACCATATCCCCCTAGGGTATACGCAAGGAAATATGGCAGCCATCGATAAAGAAAAACAGAAGCTCATTGCCCGCATTAAACGCATCCGTGGCCAGGTGGATTCCATCGAGCGATCGCTCACCACCGGGGACAATTGCGCCGACATACTGATGCTGCTGGCAAATGTGCGCGGCGGCGTCAACAGCCTGATGGCCGAAGTACTGGAAGACCATATCCGGCTGCACTTGCTCACGCCAGAGAAGAATTCCGCTCCGCCCCACGAACTGGCGGAGGACCTCATCGACCTGGTCCGGGCCTATCTGAAATAAGGGCGCCCGGTACGGGGATTATGCGCCGGCCGATACCTGAACCGGCCCCAAGGGCGGACTCGCTTCCCGGGTCACACCGTACCGATATGGACCCAGGCGGGTAAGCAAGAGCAGCGCCAGGACCATGATTCCGCAAAAGCCTGCCAGAGGGACGGTATACGAATGGAAGCGGTCGTATCCCTCGCCCATCAGCAGCACCCCGGCTGCGCCGGCCAGCATGAAGGCGCCAAAGGTGCATCCAAACGCGGTGCCGAAAGCGCGCAGGCCGAAGTAACGGCTGATCATGTAACCCATGGTTTCCACTTCTGCCCCCATGCCAAGTCCGACCAGAAACGAAGCGGCAAGCGCGGGCGTTCCGCTCGTGCCTGCCCACAGCATGGCCAGGCCCAGGGTGGTTGCGCCGTAAAACAGGATCGCGATCCAGGGGGCAAAAAAGTGATCCAGCAGGTAGCCCGAGCCAAGCCGCCCAACAATCAAAGCAGCTCCCACCAGGGAGGCGGCCAGGGCGGCGTGCTCTGCACTCACACCCCGATCGGTGAAGATCGCCGACATGTGAATGATGGCCCCATGCACGCATGCGCCGGTCAGGGAGAAGATGCAGATCAACAGCCAGAACGCGGGTTTATGCCAGATTTCGTGCCAGGTCATGCCCTGTTTGCCTTGCGGCGACAGAAGCGAGCCCGGGGCGGTCTCGTCTCCATCCGGTTGCAGGCCAAGTTCCGCGGGATCGTTGCGCAGCAGGGCGGCGACGATAGGTAGCGGCACAAGCAGGACTGCGCCACCAAAGAGCGCGTACGTGATCCTCCAGCCGAAGAGCGTGATCAGCCGCTGGGCCACAACGGGAACCACAATCGAGCCCACGCCAATGCCCAGCATCGCCAGTCCCAGGGCAAGCCCCCGGTGGCGGTTGAACCAGTGCGAGATCACCGCGCCGTAGGGCACCGGCACCGGACCGCTGCTGAGGGCAATGCCTAATATCGAGAAGAAGAGATAGAGCTGCCAGATGCTGTTCCCTACCCATAAGGCGGCGATCAGGATCAGGCCGTAGAACAGGGTCATCCAAATGATGACGCGCCTGGCCCCCAGGCGGTCGATGAGCGCGCCACTGAGGGGAATCCAAAGCGCGCCCACCGTGTTCATCAGGGAAAACGCGAAGGACACGGCGGCGCGGCTGGCATGGAAGTTCACCACCAGCGGTTTGAAAAACACACTGAACGAGAATATGACGAGTGGTGCGCCGAGAAAGAGCCCGACGGCGCTGACGACTACGATCAACCAACCGTAAAAAATGCGTGGCCGCTTGCTGGTCATCTTGACTCCAGCCGCGAGACGGAAGTGTGGTCGCGGCAAAACTAAGCCGGTGCAAAGCGTGGTAGTGATTGAAAACGTATAGATACGGGACGCCGCAGTCAACCGGCTTTTGCTATGCAGGTACAGGGAGGCAACTCGCTGTTCCGATTGAACCTCTAAGTTAGACCGAGGAGAAACTATGCCCTACGGCAAGAACCTTGCTTTAACAGCTTTCGCAGCTGCCCTGTTAAGCTGCGCAACCATGGCCCCAGCCCAGGTTTCGATCAACATTGGAGTGCCGCCGGTATGCCCCTACGGGTACTTTGATTACCCTCCGTACGATTGCGCGCCCTACGGTTACTATGGGCCGGATTGGTTTTCCGGTGGGGTGTTCATCGGCGCCGGCCCCTGGTTCCACGGTCCTCACGGCTTTTATGGCCATGTCGACAATCGCTACGATCCTCACCACGGCTACCATGGACCGTTGCCCCCACGCGGGGCACAGCCCTTCAACCACTTCCAGGCAAACGAGGCGCATGATGGCCAAGGCCACGTAGGCAACGCTCCCCACAATGGCGCCAACGAACATGCCCTGCCTGGATATCACGGCGGCGGCGCACCTCACGGCGGTGGTGGCGCGCCTCACGGGGGTGGCGGCGGCGAGGGTCATCACTAGAGAGCGCGGTCCAATTGACGCAATCAGCGACATAAGACACTTCCTGGAAACTTAGGTCGCTTCCGGCCGGTCCCTATAGATGTGGGACCGGCCGACTTTTGTCCAGCACCCGTCCGCCGCATTCATCATGAGTGACGCAACTTCTAAGTAGCCGACGACTCCACGCGTTCGTCTCTACGGAGCTCGTTTTCGATCGAAGTTCTCGGGCAGACGATCTATCCTGAGATGCGACGGGCAGGTCGCTTATGGATTTAGTTCGGCGTGCGGTCCTGGTTGCTTTCGCCATCGCTATAAGCGCGCACGCGCAAATGACTCCAGAAGGCGAACTCGTTGATTTCATCGCTGCTGAACAACAGCGTGGTTCCGTGCTGACCTACACGCAGTCCTACGTAGACGATGAAAACGAGAAGGTCTCCTATAAGGGCACCCTTTACGCGGGCATACATCACTTCAAGCTGGACGAATGTAAAGTGACGGTTCAGGTCGCCATCCAGGACACATATACAGGCGCCATCGAGCATAGGAACTTTGGGCGAGTTCACTTCGAGGCGACTGGCGAGCTGAGAGACGATACTGTCTATGAATATCGCTTTGGTCTTGGTGAGCTCGGCGCGGATGCGGTCCACGCTCTGAGTGCGATGCCCGGGCAGCTGAATATACACACCGCCGTTCACTGCGAGGAAGACCGTTCGTGCAATCTTTCCTGGATCCAAATCACGGCGCCCAAGAGCGGAATGGCCGAAACCAGGACCATCAACGGTATCCAGGACGTTGACTCAAAAGCGAAAGCAATCGTGCTACCGATGGCGTCGTCCGATGCGGCCGCCCAGGCGGCGAAGCTTTTCAGTGCGGCGATTCGCGCCTGTTCCGTAACTGATAGCGCTCATAAATGACCGGGGAAGGTCACGGCGTGGTTTAGCGATCACAGATAGCGCATAGGAAGAACTGGACATGCAAAGCCGCCCCGTGATTTCTCTGACCATCCGTCCGAAGAACCCTGGCGATGGCATGGGCCTCCTCCAAGCGCTGCAGGAGATCGCACAACAAGGTCCAACGGTTTGGATTCAGGAGACGTCAGTAGACGGGCAGACCATCCTTAGCGGGGTGGACGAGTTGCAACTGGAATCCACCTGCGATCGCCTCTTGCGGCAATACAAAATCGAGGCTGACGTGGGTGAGGCCGGGGTTATCTACCTGGAGACGATTCGCAAGCACGCCGAGGGGGAGAGCAGATACGTGCGGCCAAATAACTATGCGCACGTCAAGATCCGGATAGAGCCGAATGCGACAGGCGCGGGTTTCGAATTTTTCAACGAAATCAAGAATGGTGCGGTCCCGGCAGAGCATATCGGCTCGATCGAGATGGCGATCCGGGAAGCCGCGCGCGGTGGTGTTCTTGCCGGCTATGAACTTGTGGATCTGAGGATGCGGTTGTTCGACGGCAGCTTTCACGAGGTGGATTCGAATGAAATGGCCTTCAAAATCGCCGGGTCCATGGCTTTCAAAGAGGCCGCCCGTAAGGCATGTCCGATCGTTCTGGAGCCTCTTATGGCAGTCGAAGTCGCGGTGAAAGAAGAATTTCTGGGCGCGGCCATTCGCGATGTAACTGATCGACGCGGAAGAGTTGACAATATTACACATGAAGCCGGTTTGGCAGTAATCCATGCCATCGTGCCACTTTCCGAGATGTTGCGCTCGAGCAGGTATGGGCGCCCTGCATATTTCATGCGCTTCGCCGGCTATGAACAGGCTCCTCCACGCCGGGAGCCAGGACCCGATGGGCAGCGAGTTACGGCCAACAAGCCGAGAAATCCAAAAGCAGGAAGTGGTTCCAACGCTCTCCGGC
The DNA here is from genome assembly GCA_963721125.1 of uncultured Acidobacteriaceae bacterium. Lineage (GTDB taxonomy): Bacteria > Acidobacteriota > Terriglobia > Terriglobales > Acidobacteriaceae > PALSA-350. Next base: position 30,571 of record CAVRHZ010000007.1, read on the forward strand.
TAGACGCGGGCTCGTAGGTCAAACGCCTCAAGCCAGTCGTAAGGTGCTGAGTGTCGCGACGCTGTGCAGGCGTCCGCGATCAGGATCAATCACAAGTTCAAGGCTGGTTACAGATTCCAGGTCGACCGCGTAGTCTTCGACCTCCTGCTGGGAGCCATTTGGGCTAAATGTCCACTGCTGGCGCACGATCTCTCGGTTTGTCTCTTTTGCAGAAGAGTAGCGCAGCAGAAACTCCTGGGAGCGCTCCATCTTGTGTTCGACAAAATGCAGTACGATCCGTCGAATACGTTGCGGGGCATCGAAAAGCACGGTGATTGTCTGTACTCCGGGACCGCTGGCGCGCCAGCCAAGCTCATTGAGCGTTGGGTTCGTACTGAGCGCGTTTTCGATTGGGAAGGCTGGATCTTCCGATGTGAGCTGCACCCGAGCAATCAAGTTTAGATCGAGCCATTCGGCGCCGGTGGCCTCTGCGGCCACCGCTTTTTGCCCTACGATTTCCTTCCGCATCAGCCGCCTCGCTATCGCAGGATTAGCTTATCGGGTTTGAGGTTCGCAGGTCACTATGCTCGATACCAAGGACGCGGAATTCCGGGTTCATCTCGCACGCTGTGCGTATGGCCCTGTTCGCCGTGAGTGCTCCCACATAAAAGCGCTTGGTACGCGGGTAGGATGTGGGGTTAATGAAAGAATGGCTGCGCAGAATTACACAATAGGCTCTCATAAACTCTCCTGCTGGGTTGAGATGCAATTTAGAAAGACGAAATGCTGTTACAAAGGTACCGTCGTCGACCTAAACTGCGCACAGGAAATGCGAACTACGAAGCATCACAGGTCCACCCTGGGAAGCGTTCCCAAATTGGGACGCAGAATCCTGCAAACTGAGTTCCTACCCAGACTCGTTATTGAATCCGGTGAAAGGTCCTGCTCCAGCGAGTCTCATCAAAAAAGTGAATGAACTCATGGAGGGTGGATTCCGCTTGCTCTGACAACGGGGCCTCATCGGGGCCGGACTCAGGGGTCACAATTGACCAGTAGACCAGGAGCGGCCGCCCTAGGATATTCTGCCGCGGCAAAAATCCCCAGTACCGGCTGTCCATGCTGTTGGTGCGGTTATCGCCCATAACGAAATAATTGCCGGAAGGTACGACCACGTCCGGGCCCTGCATGTGGGCGGGGAGGCTTGCCGACCATTCCGCTGTAACTCCAGGCTCGGTAGAGGGATTTACGGAGGGGAAGTCATCGACGTACGGGTCGTAGTTCGCGGAGGTAGGCTTAGCCGCCTGAGGCTCGTCCTGGGCCACACCGTTGAGGTAGACGATGCCGTTACGCAGATGAATGCGATCGCCGGGAATCCCGATGACTCGCTTGACCACAAATATATGTTCGCCATTGGCTTCTTCGGTCGGCTTGTAGAAGACAACAATGTCTCCACGACGCACCTCGCGGTAGTGCATGAAGCCCGCCCACTTTGCCGCCGGCGCCAGGGTCTCGCGCTCGACGACAACGTGATCGCCGGCAAGAAGCGTGCTGGCCATTGAGGATGAGGGAATCACGAAATTTTGAAACACAAAGGTAAGCGCAAACAGCCCCACCGCAAGGACACTGCAGGTGGATGCGAATCCTTCCGATGACGTCTCCCCAGACTCCTTGTTCTTTAATCCACGCTTGCTGTGCATTTGCCGCCCTCCGCTGGCAAAGTTTAGCACTCCAATCTGTAATTTAACGCGTCCTGAAATTTTCCTGTACGGTGTATAGTTAGTTGGTATACAGTGTATAGGTGATGAAGGAAACTGCCACGGCGGAGCGCATTGCCGAAGAAGCGCTGAAGATCCTGGAAAAGGAAGGCGAGGACGCGGTCAGTATGCGCCGCGTAGCCCAGGCGGTCGGTATCACCCCGATGGCCATCTATCACCACTTTCCCAAGCGGGAAGCACTGCTCGATTTTGTGGTTGACCGGGAGTTTTCCAAATTCCTCGGATACATCCAGGCTCGCCCTATGCGCGGGTCCTGGGAAGCTCGTCTGGCCGGCTGCATGGACTCCTACATTGACTATGCCTTCGACCGCCCTTGTATCTTCGACTATGTTTTTTCGCAGCCGCGGCCCAATGCCCGCCGCTATCCGGATGACTTCCGTGCGCAGCGTTCGCCCACTTTGAACGCAGTCGCCGATCTCGTATCGCAGGCCATGGATGCCGGATTTCTGAAACGTCACGACGTGTGGGAGATTGCGCTGCAACTCTGGGCGCATGGTCACGGATACATCATGCTTTACCGCGCCGGCCGGTTCCATTTGTCGGAAGCAGAATTTCGTACGCTCACGCGCAATTCAATCAGGAGAATGATCCATGGTCTCAAGGCCTAGTAATAATCTTCTTATCGCGCTGTGCCTGACTTTTTCCGCGGTGTTGTTCTTTCTTGGTACAGGGCTTTCGCCGCTCTGGGCCCTCACCTGGCTGGCGCCGATTCCTGTGCTGTGGATTGCGCCGCGCGTATCGGGCGGAGAGGCCTTTTTCATTGCCGTTGCTGCGTACGCGCTGGGCGGATTGAACGAGTGGAGTTATTCGCGCTCAGTGCTCCCTACGTGGCTTGTTGCGTCGATCTTGCTTTTCATTTCCTGCGTCTTTGCCTGCACAGTATTGCTTTTCCGGAGCCGTATCCGTCGTGGACAATTGTGGCAAGCGGCGCTGATTGCTCCTTTGTTTTGGGTTGCCGTTGAATACGTCATCGCCATCACTTCCGTTCACGGCACTTTTGGCGATATTTGCTATTCGCAGATGAACTTTCTGCCGATCTTGCAGATTGCTTCCGTCACTGGGGCGTGGGGCATCAGCTTCTGTATTTTTCTCTTCGCGGCTACGGTTGCAGCGCTTCTCAGCGTGGGCCCAGCACCGGCAAAGGCCCCTCTGGCTATCGTTGTTTCCATCTTCCTCGCCGGTGTGCTCGGGTTTGGAGTATGGCGTCTGGCCACAACGCCGAAAAATTCGCCAACCGTGAGGGTCGGTCTCATCGTTTCGGATGAAGCCACAAACTTACAAGCGGGATCTCCTGGGCAGGAACAGGCGATATTTCAGCGCTATGCCGAGCAGATGAAGACATTGGCCGCGCAGGGAGTTCAAGTCTTCGTCCTGGCTGAGCACAGTGGACCCGTGACCAACGCTTCCCAGGCCGAATTCGACGGCCTTCTGGGGCAGATGGCGAAGCAGACCGGCGCCTACGTGACGGTTGGCATTGATCGAAGTGTTCCCACGGCTACCTGGAATCAAGAGCGGCTTTACTCGCCAGACGGATCCTTTGTCGCTTCCTATAACAAGCATCACCTCCTGCCCCACTGGGAGAATGAAACCCCTGGCACCCAGCGCACGGTGGTTAACCAATCTTCAGGCAAGTGGGGTATGGAGATATGCAAGGACATGGATTTCCCGCGCCTGAGCCGTCAGTATTCTCAGGATGGAGTGGGTCTGCTGCTTGTGCCGGCATGGGATTTTGTTCAGGACGGCTGGTTACATGGCCGCATGGCGGTGCTGCGGGGGGTCGAAAGCGGATTCAGCATTGCGCGGTCCGCCAAGCTGGGCATCCTTACTGCAACCGATGACCGCGGCCGCGTTTTAGCTGAGCGTGACACCCTCGCCACTCCATTTGCCACCGTTATAGCGACAGTCCCTGTTCGCCACGACGCAACCATTTACTCAAGATTTGGCGACTGGTTTGCATGGTTAGATATTGCCGTTCTCGTCATTCTGATGGTGATGCCTCTGGCGGCGCCGCGCTTGAACGCCTGAGCCGCACGCCCGTTCCTGTTGTGGTAAACCATTATGGATGCTTCTACCGCCGCGGAACTCGTTCTATCTTGTTGTCCTTCTCGGCCTCGCCACCATGCAGCCGAACGCGCTCGCGCAGGGCGACAAACATGTTTCGACGACCGCATGGAAGGGCGGGCATTTTGCCGTAGATGCCGCCGGGCTGTTGAGCCGATCTGACATTGTGCTGGGCAAGCCAAACACCCAGCCTGGCGAAGCGATGCCGATGGGCAACGGCGGACTAGGCATCGCCGTGTGGGCTGCGGACGGATTCACTGCCCAGCTGAACCGCGCAGATACTTTGCCGCATCGGGATTCTCCTGGCCAGCTTGTCATTCCCGGCCTCTCCAAACTTACAGCGGCCAAGGATTTCAGCGGCCGTCTCGACTTGTACAACGGATCTCTGGTCGAGCACGGCGGTGGTATCAGCCTCATGGCGTACGTTCAGGTATCGACCGATACGTTCGTGGTCGACGTGACGGGCGCAGATCCAAACGTGACCCAGACTGCCACACTTCGGCTCTGGGAGCCCCGTAAGCCGAACGCCACGGCTGCCAATCAGGGTGGGCATGCTCGAGCAAACCTGGATCGACCACTATGGTCCCGGAGCGTCCGGCGAAACATTCGGAGCCCTCGCCGCCATCACCGCGACGGGTCGCGATGTGTCGGTCGCGGTGAGCGGCCCTCGCTCCGTGACGGTCACCTTCAAGCCCGCGCAGGACGGGCATTTTCGGGTGACGGTCGCGAGCCCACACTACAACGGCGGGAAAGATCAACTAGCCGGTATCAACAGTGCTTTGGCGAACTCCGATCCGCAGGAACACCTCGCCTGGTGGCACTCGTTCTGGCATCGTGCAGGGCTCATCAAGGTCACTTCCGGAGATGGTTCCGGAGAGTACCTGGAGAACCTTCGCAACCTCTACCTCTATAGCGCCGCTGCGGAGGGCGGCGACAGGTTTCCTGGTTCACAGGCAGGCATCGCCGACCTTTTCTCTGCCGTCCAGGATCTTCACCGTTGGGATCCGGCTGCCTTCTGGCACTGGAATCTTCGCATGCAGGTGGCCGCGAATATAGATGCAGGCGTGTCTGAATTGAACGCGCCGTACTTCCGCTTGTATCGCGAGAATCTTGCCAACATCAAAGACTGGACAGCGAAGCACATGGCCGGCCGCCCGGGCATCTGCGTACCGGAGACGATGCGCTTCAACGGACCCGGCGTGGAGTATGAGCCCGATTTGAATCCGTCGGGACCCGCGGTCATCGGCCTGAACTGCGACGCCGGCTCACGGCCGTACTACAACGCGCGCACTCTATCGACGGGCGCGGAAGTTTCACTTTGGATCTGGCGGCAATATCTGGCGACTGGCGATCGCGCTTTTCTAGCTTCGAATTACCCCGTCATGGCCGCCAGCGCAGAGTTCCTGCTCGCGTATGAAACGCGCGGCGGGGATGGCAAAATGCATACCCACCCGTCGAATGCCCACGAACAAGAGTGGGATACCATCGACCCGACCACGGATCTTTCTGCGCGCTCAGCCCTCTTTCCCGCCGTTGCCCAGGCAGCAAAGCTGCTTCACACCGATGTCCAGCTGGTGCAACGGCTCGATGCGGAGTTGAACCAGATTCCCCCTTTCCCTCAGGCCGAGAAAGCTAGCCCCGCGGGAAAGCAAACGGTGATCGCCGAGTCCTATGATCCAGCCGCGGTTGCGCATAACGAGGAGAACATCGGCCTGGAGCCGGTTTGGCCCTACAACCTGATCGGCGACAACTCGCCCATGCTGGCGCTGGCGAAATCCACCTATGCCACCCGCCCTTACCCGGTTCACCAGGACTGGAGCTTTGATCCGGTGCAGGCCGCGCGGCTCGGCCTCAGCGATGAAGTGCGATCGACGTTGATCGCACTGACGGAGAGATACCAGAACTACATAAACGGCTTCGCCAACTGGGGTGGTCCCGCAGGAGAGTTCTACATCGAGCAGGAAGGCGTCGTAGCGCTGGCGCTCGCAGAGGCCCTGGTGCAGGACTACGACGGCCTGATTCGCATTGCGCCGGGAACGCCGTCACAGTGGGATTTTGAGGGCAGCGTCTGGGTGCGCGATCACACCCGGGTGGATGTGCAGGTCCGTGCAGGTGTTCCCACTACGGTCGCCATCGAAGCCGGAGCAACGTCGACTCTGCACATTCGGAATCCCTGGCCGGGTCAGCCCGTCGAAGTCATGGATGCGCTGGGGAAGAGCGTTCTTAAGGGCGCGGACCCCGTTCTCGAGCTCCCGGTCCGCAAGGGAGACGCGTACCTACTTGTGCGGTCCAACGCAGGAGGGACGCCTTTCGCCATTCGCAGCCATCAGCGGCACGCCCGCGCTACGAGTGAAGAGACTGGGTCCGGTACAGATCGGCAAATAGCAGCGGCCGCCAGGTGCGAAGAGTCTAGGAGGCGGTTTTCGCTCGCTGCGTTCCGCGCCAATGAGCGGGCGGAACTCCTTCCCAGGTGCGAAAGGCGCGCACAAAGGAGTTCAGGTCTTCATATCCGAGCAGGTAAGCGGTTTCGTTTAGTTCCAGAAGCGGATTGTTGAGATAGTGGCGGGCGAGTTGGTGGCGCGACTCCTCAAGCACCTGCTGAAAGCTATAGCCCCCGTCCTGCAACCGGCGCTGCAGCGTGCGAGCACTGATGTGGAGTTCGCGGGCGACATCATGCATGCGGGGCCGACGGCCGGCGAGTTTTCTCTGGATGGTGGTTCGAACGCGTTCGGGGAAACTCTCCTGATTTCTGTGCTGCTTCAGTTCCTCGTCCAGCTGCGGCGCAAGCATGGCCAAGAGTTCTGCGTTACGAGTCACAAAGGGCAGCGCGGCATCGGAGGCGCGGAAGACGATTGCATTGCGGGCCGCTCCGAAGAGGATACGGCAGCCGAAGTGACGCTCCAGGATTCTTGCATAGGCGCGCGGGCGCACAAACTCGACGCGCAGCGGTGACAGGCGGGTGCCGGTTCCGTGGCGCGCAATGGAGAGCACCCAGGCGAAACAGAGATCAGTCAGGACTTCGGGCTCGGCATCGTTGGCGAGGAGCCAGCGAAACTGAATGCTCCATTCTGTCTCGTCGGTTTCATGCGCGATCTCTTCCGGACAGGAGAGCTGCTTGTGGCGGGCGACCTGGCGCATGGCTTCGCCGAAGCTGCCGGTGGAGAGTGCGGCCAGGGCCACGGGATCGAAGTGCTCGGGCTTGGTCTCTGTGCCCAGCTCAAGGCCAATCGCGGGGTTAGAGCTGGCTTGGCCGATCCCGCGCCAAAGTGCAAAGAGTTCTTCGGTGGTTACGAGAATGCGCGGTTGATCCAGCAGCCCCGGCGGCAGCCCGGCATCGCGCAATAAAGCGGGCAGACGGATCCCCGACTCCTGCAACTTCGCCGCCAGGCGGCCGGGGACCCGAAAGTGTTTACTCATGGAACTATCATTCGCTTTTGAGAGAGGCCATGTCGATGGAAAAGCGGTATTTCACGTCGGACTTCAAGAGCCGGTCATAGGCTTCGTTGACCTTCTGGATGGGGATCACTTCGACGTCCGCGGTGATGTTGTGCCGGCCGCAAAAGTCGAGCATCTCCTGGGTTTCCGCAATTCCGCCGATGGGCGAACCGGAGAGGCTGCGACGGCCAAACACCAGACTAAAGGCAGCCACGGCCAGGGGTTTTGACGGCGCACCAATGAGCGTGAGGTTTCCATCGCGTCGCAGCAGGTTGAGATAGGCGTTGATATCGTGGTCGGCGGAGACCGCGTCGAGGATGAAGTCAAAGCTGCCGGCGTGTTTCGCCATTTCGTTGGCGTTGCGTGAGACGACCACCTCGTCGGCGCCAAGACGAAGGGCGTCTTCCTTCTTGCCCGGCGAGGTGGTGAAGAGAACTACATGAGCGCCGAGGGCGTGTGCGAACTTGACCCCCATATGGCCCAGTCCGCCGAGTCCTACGATGCCCACCTTCTTGCCTGTGGTCACGCCCCAATGGTGCAAGGGAGAGTAGGTGGTAATGCCGGCGCAAAGCAGCGGCGCGGCGCCTGCAGGATCGAGATTCGATGGAACCTTCAGGACAAATTTTTGATCGACTACCACGCTGTCGGAGTAGCCGCCGTAGGTGACGCCACCGAGGTGCTTGTCGGGGGAGTTGTAGGTAAGGGTGGCATTGGGGCAGAACTGCTCCAGGGACAACTTACACTCGCCGCAGACCCCGCAGGAGTCGACCAGGCATCCGACGGCGGCCAGGTCACCGGCTTTGAACCTGGTTACAGCGGAGCCGGTTTTAGTGACGCGCCCCAGAATCTCGTGGCCAGGAACGCAAGGGTAGACGGTGGGCATGGCACTCCACTCATTGCGAATCTGGTGCAGGTCGGAGTGGCAAATTCCGCAGAAGAGAACCTCGATCTGTACGTCGTTGGGAGTTGGATCGCGCCGCGCGATGATAGTGGACGAAACGGGCGATGTATCGCTGGTGGCGGAGTAGGCCTTTGCGTTGTACATAGGTCAAAGGTAGGCGGTTTGGCTGGTTGATGATATGCAAAACACGCCATTGTGTATGCAGAATACGCCAGGCTTTGGCCCGTGGCGGGCGAGAGGCAGGCAAGGCTCAAGTCGAAAGTAGGCAGGCCAGAGGTGTGGTGAGAAAAGGCCTACTATTTGAACAGGGGAGTAAGCGACAGATGCCTCCGAGCTTCGAAAACCCGTTCGAGAAGTATGCCGGAGCGCTCCCGGCCTTTTCTTCCCGCGAAGAGATCAATAAGTGGGTGCGCGATCTGCGCGATGAGGAGATAGACAGTGCGCCGAGCCCACCAGGCAATACAGCCAAGAAACGGGTGTCGGATCCGCCTGATCACTCGTAAAGGCATGATGAGTCAGGCCCGACTTTAAGTTGGGCCGCAAGAAACCGCCGCAAAAAAACTAATTGGACAAGACCGATTCTCAGCCGTCCTTTCGGGACTGATTTGGAGCAATCTTACCCCGTCAGGCGCACTAGTTGCTCGGCCTCGATCCTGGTTCCCAGGATCGAGACTTTGGGAATCTGGCCGCGCGCCATCGCCACTTCATCGCAGCGGTAGAGACGGGGGCAGTTCTGGCAGTCCTTGTAGATCTTGTCGGGCAGCGCGGTTCGATCCTCCACCACGCGAAAGCCGTGGCGGAAGAAGAAATCGGGGATGCGGGTGAAGAGACAGACGCAGCCCACGCCGTGATCCTCGGCTTCATCCAGCAAGGATTGCAACAGCATGCCGCCGGTGCCCTTGCTCTTGGCTTCCGGACGCACCACGATTGACCGCACCTCCGCTAGATGCGGACCGTAGAGATGCAAGGCGCCGCAACCCTGGAAGATGCCGGTATCTGACTCAGCGACAGTAAAGTCGCGCACGTTCTCGCAGATCTCCGCGAAGGCCCGCCGCAGCAGCGTGCCATCCTGCGAAAGACTGTTCACCAGTTCGTATATGTTGGACGCGTCCTGAAGCCGCGCCTTACGTATTTCCATCTATCTGTCCCATCACTGCAGAAAGTCTTGCCCCCTGCGCTGCTAACGCCTCACGCACTCGCCCTACCGCGGTACCACCGATCACATCATGGCAGTTCACCGTGGCATCGAGGGTGATGCTGGAAAAAAAATCGGCTTCGAACTCCGGCCCAAACTGCTTCAGCTCGTCGAGCGTAAGGCCATCGAGTTCGCAACCCTTCTCCAGACCATAACGCACCGCCAAGCCGATTTTCTCGTGCGCCTTACGAAAGGGAACTCCCTTATGCACGAGGTAGGTCGCGGCGGCCATGGCATTGAGAAAGCCGGTCTCGCAGGCGCTGCGCATGCGCGCCGTGTTGAAGCGCAGCGCGGCGGTAAACCTGGCCAGCAAGGCGGTCATCCGCTCCGCCGCATCGGCGGCGGAAAAGAGCGGCTCCTGGCTCTCCTGCAAGTCCTTGTTATAAGCCAGCGGCAGACCCTTGAGCAACATAGTGACCGTCTGGGCCGCGCCATTGATGCGAGCTACTTTGGCGCGCACCAGTTCCGTCAGATCAGGATTCTTCTTCTGCGGCATCGCGCTCGACCCGGTAGAAAAGGCTTCCGGCAGCTCGACGAACCCGAACTCTGCCGTGGCGTACAGTGTGATCTCCTCCGCAAAGCGGCTGGCGTGCAACGCAATCAGCGTCAGCGCCTGCAGGAACTCGAGCGCAAAGTCGCGGTCGCTGGTGGCGTCCATGCTGTTCGCGGTTGGCCCGCAGAAGCCCAACTCCCGCGCGGCAATCGTTCGGTCCAGCTTCAGGGTCGCGCCCGCCACGGCTCCAGAACCCAGTGGACAATAATTCAAGCGACGGCTCAAATCCCCCAGCCGTGTCATGTCGCGCAGCAGCATCTCTCCATAGGCCTGCAGCCAGTGCGCGACCAATACGGGTTCGGCGCGCTGCAGGTGGGTGTAAGCAGGCATCACCGCATCACCCGACGCTTCGGCCTGGACCGTGAATGCCCGCGACCAGTCGGCGAGGTGGCCGGCGATGGCAGCACACTTCTCCCGCACGTAGAGGCGAAGGTCGGTCGCAATCTGCTCGTTGCGGCTGCGGCCGGTGTGCAGCTTGAAACCAAGGTCTCCGATGCGTGCTACCAGCTCCAGCTCCACAAAGTGGTGAATGTCTTCCGCTTCCGTGCGGCCGTAAATGTCGCTGGGCGGACGCTGCGCGTATTCGTCGCGAATGGCGTCCAGCGCGCCCACAATCTTCTCCAGTTCCTCGGGGGAGAGGATACCCGCGGCCGCGATGGTGCGCGCGTGGGCTTTGCTGGCAGCCACTTCCTGGGGAAGCAGCTGCCAGTCAAATACCAGTGATCGTTGCCATTGTTCGAAGTCGTGGTCCAGTGGCTCGCGAAAGCGGCCAGACCACATCTTCACTGGTGAGCCTCTTTCTTCTGCAGCAGCCGCGCCCGGGTACGCGCAGGCAGCCCCAGGATCTGGATGAAGCCCTTGGCGTCCTTCTGATCGTAGCTGTCGCCCATGGTGAACGAAGACAGATCATCGGAGTAGAGCGAGAACGGCGAATGCCGCTTGGCCACGCTGATGTTGCCCTTGTACAGGGAGAGGCTGACGGACCCAGTGACATGCTTCTGGGTATTTTCCACGAAAGCGTCGAGGGCTTCGCGCAGCGGGGTAAACCAAAGACCGAAGTAAACCAGCTCGGCATACTTCAGGGCGACATGCTGCTTGTAGTGCATCACTTCGCGGTCCAGCGTCAATGCCTCGAGCTCGCGATGGGCGGTGGTGATCAAGGTGCCACCAGGAGTTTCATAGAGGCCGCGGCTCTTGATGCCGACGAAACGGTTCTCCACCAGGTCGATGCGGCCGATGGCATTGCGCGCGCCGATCTCATTCAGCAGTTCCACGATCTGCACCGGCTCCAATGGCATTCCGTCCACCGAGACGGGCTTGCCTTCGACAAAGCCGATCTCCACCACTTCTTCGCGATCGGGCGCCTCCTGGGGTGAGCGGGTCATGACCCAAGTGGACGGCAAAGGTGCGTTTTCAGCATTCTCGAGCTCGCCGCCCTCATGGCTGATGTGCCACAGGTTGCGATCGCGGGAGTGGATCTTCTCCCGGCTGGCCGCAACGGGGATGCCGTGGGCTTCGGCATAGTCCAGGCAGTCCTCGCGGGACTTCAGCGTCCATTCGCGCCAGGGAGCGATGACCTTCAGATCCGGCGCCAGCGCCTGGTAGGCATGCTCGAAACGAACCTGGTCGTTGCCTTTGCCGGTGCAGCCATGGGCCACTGCTTCGGCGCCTTCCTGCGAGCGCCACTTCCACCTGGTGCTTGGCGATTACGGGCCGCGCAATCGAGGTGCCCAGCAGGTATTTGTGTTCATAGATGGCGCCGGCGCGTACCGTTGGATAGACATAGTCGCGCACAAACTCGTCGCGCAGATCGAGCACCACCGCCTTCTTGGCGCCTGTGGCGTAGGCTTTGGCCACCACGGCGTCCAGGTCTTCTCCCTGGCCTACATCAGCAATCATGGCGATTACATCCATACCGTAGTTCTCGTTGAGCCAGGGGATAATGATCGAGGTGTCGAGACCACCTGAGTAAGCAAGCACAACCTTCTTCGACATTGCAAAACTCCTTCAAAATTCTAGGGGCTAAATAGCCGCATTCGTCGACGCTTAAAGTGCTGTGGTATCCCACTCAAGCCAAAACCGGGCTTGAATGGGGCACCCAGCATTCACTCTTGTTTAGAGAACCGCAGATGCCTCCACTCCGCTTACGCTCCGGTTCCACGGCAGGCCGGGACAGGCGAGATGACAGTTCTGTTTGGACACCAGCATCAAAACGCTAAAACGGAATTGTCATCCCGCCTGTCCCGGCCTGCCGTGGAACCGGAGCGCAGCGGAGTGGAGGGATCTGCGGTTCTCTGAACCACTGTTTAAGCTCTCACTCCATCACGGGCGCCGGCCAGCCCGCCGCCCAGCAGTAGAACCATCAACGCCTTCTGGGCATGCAGGCGATTCTCCGCTTGCTCAAAGACTACGGATTGCGGTCCGTCGAGCACTGCATCCGTAACCTCGGCATTGCGATGCGCGGGCAGGCAGTGCATGAACACGGCGTGGGGCGCAGCGTGGGCCATCAATGCCTCGTTCACCTGGTAAGGCTTGAAGATGGGAGCCCGCTTGGTCACTTCATGCTCAAAACCCATGCTGGTGCACACGTCGGTGTACACAGCATCGGCGCCGCGTACCGCGCCCACTACATCATGGGTCAGCGTGAGCGTGGCCCCGGACGCATCGCCGATCTTGCGCGCCTGGGCCGTGACCTCCTGTTTGGGGAAGTACCCTTTGGGCGAGGCTACAGTGCAGTCCGCGCCCAGCAGGGCAGCGGTCAGCATCAATGAATGACAGACATTGTTACCATCCCCCACGTAGGTGAACTTAACCCCGCGCGCGGTGCCAAAGCGTTCCTCGATGGTCATGAAGTCGGCCAGCGCCTGGCAGGGATGCTCCAGGTCACTCAGCGCATTGATTACTGGAACCCGGGAGTACTCCGCCATCTCGGTGATGGTTTCGTGGGCATAGGTGCGGAGCACGATCAGGCTCACCCAGCGCTCCACGTTGCGCGCGATGTCGGCGAGCGATTCACGCTCTCCCAGCGGCGATTGCGTCTGGTCCACGAACATCGCCGAACCGCCCAGGGTATTCATCCCGGCTTCAAAGGTCAGCCGCGTGCGCAGGGAGGCCTTTTCGAAAAACATCACCATCTGCCGCGCATCGAGTGAATAGCGGTAATCGCTGGGCGTTGCCTTGATGGCATGCGCCAGTTCCATGACGGCAGCGATTTCTGCCTGCGAAAGATCGGCAATGGAGCAAAGGTCACGGCCCGCGAGCGTCACGGAAGCTTGAGCCAGCATGCTGCTCTCCTGATGTACTGCCTTTTCAGCGGCGAATAAAGTCCTGCTAGCCATTGCGTGGCCCCCCTGTGTTTTGATGCGCCGCGGCCATACCGTGTGCGGCTGCGCCTTCTTCGCTCAAAATATCGTTCAGTGCGGAGATCGCCGTATCCACGTGCTCCCGCCCGGTGATGAAAGGCGGTAGAAAACGCAGAACCGTTTCGCTGGTGCGGTTGATAAGGATGTGCCGCTCGAGCATCCTGGCCACCACGCGCTTGGCCAGGTCGGCGGAGTTCAGATCCATAGCCAGCATCAGCCCCATGCCACGCACGTCGACCACGCTCTCGTGTCTGGCGGCAACGTCATGCAATTGGTGCTTGAAGTACGCACCCGTCTTGGCGATGTTGCCCAGCAGATCTTCCTGCTCGATGGCGTCAATGACCGCGATGGCCACCGCGCACGCCAGCGGGCCGCCGCCGAAGGTGGTTCCGTGCAGGCCGGGATGGATGCCGTGCGACGCTTCCTCGCTGCACAGCATGGCTCCCAGGGGAAGGCCACCAGCCAGCGGCTTGGCCAGCGTGGTCACATCCGGCTGAATGCCAAACTGCTGATAAGCGAACCATTTGCCGGTGCGTCCCAGGCCGGACTGAATCTCATCCGCGATCAGCAACGCGCCAGTCGACTTGGTAAGCTCGCGCGCGGCAGCAAAGAACTCCTGCGACACGGGACGGATCCCGCCCTCGCCCTGGATGGCTTCGATCAAAATGGCGCAGACCTCGTTGGAGAAGCTGGCCCGCAGATGATCCACATCGTTGAAGCGCACAAAATCCACTCCCGGAATCAGGGGCTGGAAGGGCTCGCGGTACTTGTCCTTATGGGTGGTGGATACAGCGCCCATGGTGCGCCCGTGGAAGCTGTTTTCGAGCGCCAGGAACCTGGTTCCCAGGGCCTTACCTTCACTGCGCTTGAGGCCGGAGTAGGCGCGCGCCAGCTTCATCGCTGCTTCGTTCGCCTCGGTGCCGCTATTGCAGAAGAAGGCGCGGTCGAGACCGCTCCTCTCCGTCAGACGAAGCGCCAACTCGGCCTGTCCTTCATGGAAGTACAGGTTCGAGATATGCACCAGCTTGCGGCTCTGACGCTCGATGGCATTGGTCACCGCCGGGTGTCCATAGCCCAGTGCGTTGACGCCGATTCCGCTGAGAAGGTCGAGATAGCGTTCCCCGTTGCCATCGATCAGGTACATGCCTGAACCTTCGACAAAGAGAATCGGATTGCGCTCATATGTGGGGAGCAGAAGCTTGGCCTCTGCCGCCTGGATCGCTTCGAGCTTCATGCCACCATCACCTCAGTCCCTTGAAGTACCCGGGTGGAACACAAGTCAGGTAATACAGATGCCGCATCGGCGGGCAGGATGCGCACTCTCTTCACCCCGGCCAGCAGCGCCTCGCGGCAGGCGTGCAGCTTGGGCAACATGCCGCCGCTGATCACTTCTTCCCGCGTCAGGCCGGCAATCTGGTCCACACTCAACCAGCGCATCACCTCGCCGTTGGATCCGCGGACGCCGGGCACGTCGGTAAGAAAGACCAGCGCATCTGCCTTGCAAGCGACTGCGCAGGCCGACGCCATTTCGTCGGCATTGATGTTGTAGTACTCGCCGTCGAAGCCCAGGGCCAGGCTCGAGATCACGGGCACCGCGCCCATCTTCCAGATGGCATCGAGCCAGCGGGTATCCGAGGCTACAATCTCGCCCACAAACCCCAGGTCCGGCGTGGTGCGCTTTTTGCGCGCGCGGAAAATCAATCCGTCTCCACCAGAAAGGCCTACGCCCGCCTGGCCGTGGCCGCCGAGCGCGGCTACCAGTTCCTTGTTCACACGGCCGCCCAACACCATCAGCGCGGCATCGCGGGTTTCGGCATCGGTGATGCGCAGGCCGGCGATAAATTCGCTCTGCTTGCCCATCTGCTTCAGGGTGCGCGTCAGTGCGGCGCCGCCGCCATGCACCACGGCTACCTGGTTACCGTCCTGTGCCAGCATGGCAATCGCACGCGCACAGCCGTGCAGCAAGGCCTGATCTTCCAAGGCCGAACCACCGAGTTTGACCACGAATTTCATGCCAGCCCCTCCGCTTCGTCCCATCCGCACATCAGGTTCATGTTCTCTACCGCCTGCCCGGACGCCCCCTTGAGCAGGTTGTCCAAACAGGAAACAATCACACATCGCCGGCCGTCTTTGGCCAGCTGGAAGCCGATGTCGCAGTAGTTGGTATACGCCGAATACTGTATCTGCGGCAGTTTCTTGGTCACCCGCACCATGGGGCTCGAGGCGTAGAAATTACGGAAGCACGCTTCCACCTCGGCCGCTTCCTTCTTTTCCCGGAAGGTCACGTAGGTGGTGGAAAGAATACCCCGCGGAATCGGCAACAGGTGCGGTGTGAAAATGATCTGCGACTCCTCCAGATTCAACTGCTCCAGCATTTCGCCCATGTGGCGATGACCAAAGACCGCATAGGCGGAGAGATTGTCGGCGGCGTACATGAAGTGGGTGGTGGCGGTGGGCGCTTTGCCCGCGCCCGAGACGCCCGACTTGGAATCACAAATGATTCCCCGATCCAGATCCACCCAGCCCGCGGCCACCAGCGGCTTCAACGCCAGGATGATCGAGGTGGCGTAGCAACCGGGGTTAGCCACCAGTTGCGCATTACGGATGCACGCCCGATGCAGCTCCGGCAAACCATAGACGCTCCGGGTCTGCACCCGCTCGGCCAAAACCGCATCCGCATCATGGAAGCCGTAGATGGTTCGATTTTCGGGCTCGCGTAACCGCCATGCCGCGCTCAAATCCACCACTTTCAGACCGTGCTGCCAGCGCGTCCGGCACCCAGCTCGCGCGATTGCTCATGCGGCGTCGCCAGAAAAAGCAGTTCCACGCCGCGCTCTTTCAACAGCTCCCAGGAGAAAGGTTCGACCAGCAATCCCGAGCTGCCGTTGTTATCGGCCAGCTGGGGATGCATCTCAGTGAGCCGGACCGGTTCCGCGTCGCGGCCAACAAACACCGGCGGCCGCCCCTTCAGAGCAGGGTGGTGCAAAAGCAATCGCGCCAGTTCCAGGCCGGCGTAGCCGCTCACTCCTGCAACGGCGGTTTGTATTGAGTCCTTGCGCATCATCCAATCATGGTCTCCAGGCGTTCCCGCAACTGGGTCGCCCGCTTCTGGTCGGGACAAATAATCAGCACCGTATCGTCTCCGGCGATGGTCCCGACCACCTCCGGCCAGTCTTCGCCGTCGATGGCCAGGGCGACCGGCTGGGCACTGCCGCTGGTGGTGATCAGCACCAGCTGATTGATCGCCTGCTTCACCTTCAATCCAAAGCTGTTCAGCATTTCGCCGGTTCCAGGCAGGGAATCGTCTTCATCCAACGCTACGCCGTTTGGCACCGCATAGCCGTTGGGACCTTTATAAAGATGCAGCTCGTGAATATCGCGCGAGAGCGTCGCCTGCGTTACCTCGAATCCACGCTTGACCAGCCGGCGACGCAGTTCATCCTGGCTGCCGATAGGCGCGCCGGCGACGAGCTCGCGAATTGCACTGTGCCGATCCTGTTTCATTATGTTTCCTTTTCGTTACCGCCTGATGACAGCGATCAGGTTTCTTGTTCCATTTCTTGCTGCAAAGTCAGAGCGCGGCCGACGGCCGCGCTCGGTGTGCATAAAAATACATTCACATGTATAAATATACAGAGTCCATTTGTCAACGAATGGATGCCTATTTTTAAGCAAAAGTCATCGCCGGCGCCGTTGCCCCTCGTGGTGCAAAAGAAAATTTAATTGCCGGCTGCTTGTCACAGAAACGGGGATTATAGTTACGTATGGGTTTCTTTGCCTCAAAGACGCTGGAGCGCAGTGCTGTACCCCTACCCTTTTGGATCCCCGGTTTGACCACGATTCCTGCGGGGTCGGTTTCGTGGCCACCCTGCGCAATATTCCCTCCCATGAAATTCTGACCCAGGCGCTCACCGCCCTGGCCCGTCTGGCGCATCGCGGAGCCATCGCCGCCGACGGCAAAAGCAGCGATGGCGTGGGCATCATGACCGCGATCCCGCGGGAGTTTCTGCTCGCCTCCACCGGCATTTCGCTCGACGCCGGGCAGCCGCTGGGGTGGGCGTGGTCTTTTTCCCCAGCGAATCGGGCCCCGGCGAGAAGGCACTGGAGCAAGCGCTGGCGGCGCAAAAACTGGACCTGCTCACGTGGCGAGTGGTGCCCACTTGCGAAGAGATTCTGGGCGAGATCGCGCTCTCCAGCATTCCTGTGATTCGCCACGTGCTGGTGACAGCCACCGATTCTGAGCATTTCGAGCGCCGCCTCTACCTGGCACGCAAGCAATTCGAGCGCGAGGCGGGAGATTCCGGCTACGTCTGCTCGTTCTCCTCCCATTCCATGGTCTACAAGGCCATGTGCGCCGGACGCCTGCTGTCGGAGTTCTATTCCGACTTGGCGGATCCGCGTTACGTGACCCCCTTTGCCATCTTCCACCAGCGCTACGCCACCAACGTTGCGCCCTCGTGGGATCGCGCCCAGCCACTCCGTACCCTGGCTCACAACGGGGAGATCAATACCGTTTGGGGCAACCGGGGCCGCATGGACGCCCGGGCGGCCACCATCCCCGCGGAGTGTCATCCCATCCTGACTGCCCACGGGTCGGACTCGACCAGCCTCGACGAGGTGGTCGAATTGCTGGCGCGCAACGGCCGCAGCGTCGCCGAAGCGGTCAGAATGTTGCTGCCTCCCGCCGGCCGGCAGAAGGATTCGGCATTTCTTCGTTATCACGCGGACTGCGTTGAGCCCTGGGACGGCCCCGCGGCGTTGGCTTTTGCCGACGGCCACCTGGTGGGCGTCGCCCTGGACCGCAATGGCCTCCGCCCTTGCCGCTTTTTCCTGACCGAAGATGCGTTGGTGGTCGCCGGATCGGAAGCCGGCCTGGTGGACCTTGATCCGGAAAGGATCATCCATAGCGGCCGCCTGGGTCCGGGCGAAATGCTGGTCGCCGACCTGGCTGCACACCAGATGTTCGAAAACGATCAGCTGCTGAAGGAATTCGATCGTTTCACCACCTACGGCGCGCTGGTGGAGGACACGCCCCTGGAGCCGGCGGCCTTTACCCCGGCGGTCGAGGACCTGACCCAGCTGCAGCAGGCTTTTGGCTATACCCGCGAAGATGTCCGCATGGTGCTGGCCCCCATGGCCAGCGACGGCAAGGATGCGGTTTGGTCGATGGGCGACGACACGCCTCTGGCGCCCCTGGCGCATGCCCCCCGGCCGGTCTATGCCTTTTTCCGTCAGCGCTTTGCCCAGGTGACCAATCCGGCCATCGACCCCGTCCGGGAGTCGATCGTGGTGCAGTTGCACACCCGTCTCGGTCCCTGGCCGCACCTTCTCAATACCAATGCGCGCATTCCCGGCCTCTCTCTGGAGTCGCCCTTTCTCTCCCTGGGCCAGATGCATACGCTGCGCAATCGAGAGCACCCCTTGGCCGACGAGATGCCGCGGCGGTTCTGGACTGCGTCTTTGCGCCCACCTGTAACCTGCGCCGCGCCATCGACGATCTGTGCGCCCGCGCCATTGACCTGGTGCGCGGCGGAGCAGCCATTTTGCTGCTCAGCGATCGCGCCATCTCCCAACCGGGAGGACGCGCCGATCTTCTCCCCATCCCCATGGCGTTGGCTACGGGAGCCGTCCATCATGCCCTGGTCCAGGCCGGGGTCCGCACCCAGACTGGCTTGGCGGTAGAGTCCGGCGACTGCCGCGACCTGCACCATGCGGCCGTCCTTTTTGGCTACGGAGCCGGGGCGGTCTGCCCCTGGCTGGCCCTGGAAACGGCGCGCAACCTGGATCCGGAAAAGGGCGAAGTCAACATGCTGCATGCCTTCGACCTGGGCCTGGCAAAGATCATGTCGAAGATGGGTATCTCCGTGGTCGACAGCTATCGCAGCGCCCATCTGTTCGACATCCTTGGGCTCGACAAAGAGGTGGTGGAGCTTTGTTTCGAAGGGACGCCTTCGCCTATCTCGGGCATCGGCTTTGCCGAGCTGGAAGCGGCAGCGCGCGACCGGTGGGCCTCGGCGCAGGACGAGGACAGCCAACCAGCGCTGGTTAATGCAGGCAACCAGGATGCGAGCGGGGATTCGCAGCCGCCGACCGCCACCGCGCAGGCGCCCGTCGCGCAGCGAGAGGCCAAAACCCTGCCCGACTACGGCTGGGTTCGTTTCCGCAAAGACGATCGTGCTGAGCCCCATGGCTGGCAGCCGCAGACGGTAAAAGCTCTGCAAATCGTGACCGGAACCGCTCGCGGTTCGGGTGGCGCGGGCCTTTCGCCGGCTCAAGCCTGGACCGCTTTCAGTACCCAGGCGACTGAAAACAGGCCTGCAGTGCTGCGTGACCTGTTGGAGATTCGCCCCGCCGCCGCGCCTTTGGCGCTGGACCAGGTGGAGTCCTCCCCCACCATCGTGCGCCGCTTCATTGCGTCCGCCATGTCGCTGGGCTCGCTGAGCCCGGAGGCGCACCAGACCATCACCGAGGCCATGAACCAGCTCGGCGCACGCTCCAATACCGGCGAGGGAGGAGAAGATCCGACCCACTACCCGGCCTATCCCGGAGCTCCCGCGATCCTCAATAACAAGGTGAAGCAGGTTGCTTCCGCACGGTTTGGGGTCACCGCCGAGTATCTCGCCCACGCCGAGGAGATTGAGATCAAGATCTCCCAGGGATCGAAGCCGGGCGAAGGCGGCCAGCTTCCCGCCCACAAGGTGACGGAGCTGATCGCTCGCCTGCGCCATGCGCAACCGGGGGTCCGCTGATCAGCCCTCCGCCGCATCACGACATTTATTCCATTGAAGATCTGGCCCAGCTGATCTTCGACCTGAAGCGCGTGAATCCGCGCGCGGCCATTGGGGTCAAGCTGGTCTCGGGGTGTGGAGTAGGCACGGTAGCGGCCGGGGTGGCCAAGGCCTACGCGGACTACATCGTGATCGCCGGTCACGCCGGGGGCACCGGCGCGTCGCCTCTTTCCAGCATCAAGTATGCCGGCAATCCCTGGGAGATTGGTCTGGCCGAAGCCCAACAGGTGCTGATGCAGAACGGTCTACGCGGGCGGGTGCGCCTGCGTTGCGATGGCGGGCTGCGGACGGGCCGCGATGTGGTGATCGCTTCCTTGCTGGGGGCGGATGAATTCGCTTTCGGCACCGCGGTTCTGGTAGCCCTGGGCTGCGACATGGCGCGGCAGTGCCACCTCAACACCTGTCCTACCGGCATTGCCACCCAGCGGCCTGATCTGCGGGCAAAATTCCGCGGCAAGCCGGCCAACGTCGTCCGCTTTTTCGAAGAGCTGGCGCGCGACATTCAGATGTTGCTGGCCTCGCTCGGCCTGCCCTCGCTCGAGGCGGCTACCGGCCGCGTCGATCTGCTGGAGCAAGTGAGTGCTGCCGGCGGACTCGACCTGAGTGCGTTGCTGGCGCCCGCTCAAGAGGGGCATGTTCGCTGGCAAGGCCAGCGCAACCGCCGCCCCACCGACCATGCGGCTATTGATAACGCGTGGGTGCAGCCGGCGCTGGCCGCCCGCGCGGCCCATGAGCCTTTCGCGGTAGAGGCCACCATCTCCAACAAACATCGCACCTTAGGCGCGCGATTGGCGGGGGAGTTGGTCTGGCATGGACTGCACCATGAGAAATCGCCGCTCAGCTTCAAATTGACCGGTGTTGCCGGCCAATCCTTCGGAGCCTTCGCCGTGCCCGGCATGCAGCTCGTGCTGGAGGGCATGGCCAACGATTTCGTGGGCAAGGGGCTGTGCGGAGGAGAACTGATTCTTCGTGGGCAAGGGCGAGCGGCGCGGGAAAGCGAGCTGCATGTCATCCTCGGCAACGTCGCCCTGTATGGGGCGACGAGTGGCTCGCTCTTCGCCGCCGGACGGGCGGGTGAACGGTTCGCGGTGCGCAACTCAGGAGCTCTGGCGGTTGTGGAGGGTGTTGGCGACCACGGCTGCGAGTACATGACTGGCGGGCTGGTGGCGGTGCTCGGCTCCACGGGCCAGAATTTTGGCGCGGGGATGACGGGCGGTCTGGCTTGGGTCTTCGATGAAGACGGCACCTTCATGTCTCAGACTCGTTACCACACCAGCTTTCTTGCGCCGGAGCCTCTCTCGGAGCTCGATTCGAGCGCGGTCGAGGAGCTGCGCGAGCTCATCCGGTGCACGCGGAAAAGACCGCCAGCACGCGCGCTCGCTGGATCCTGTCGGATTGGTCCAACCTTTCTTCGCGCTTCGTGCGCCTCACGCCTCTACCGCAGGCGTAGGCGCACGACTAGCCGAACAGCAGATCCCTCCCTCTGCTGCGCTCCGGTCCCACGGCGCGCCAGGGCAGCCGGGATGACAATTTTGCTCGGACACCAGCATTCCCAACGTTAAACAAAATTGTCATCCCGCCTGCCGCTGCGCGCCGTGGGACCGGAGCGCAGCGGAGTGGAGGGACCTGCTGTTCTGCTTCTCCCCAAGCTAATGCCCCTTCCCTTCATCATCATTTCCGTGAGCGCGGGATACAATGAACCCCGTTCATGTTCAATCTCGAAACCTTAGTGGATGTTGTCGGGCTGATTGCAGCCAGTAAGCGGGAACGCGCAATTCTGTGGCAGGATGCAGCCGGGAATTGGCACCCCTTGTCCACCGGCGAACTCTTAGCCCGTGTGTATGCCGTTGCGCAAGCCTTCGCCTCCTGGGGCATCGTCAAGGGTGACCGCATCGCCCTGTTGGCCGAAAATCGCTGGGAGTGGCCGGTGGTCGACTTCGCTACCCTGGTGCTGGGTGCAGCGGATGTACCCATCTATCCCACGCTCACGGCCGAGCAGATCGCCGGACTGCTCATCGATTCCGGCGCACGCATCGCCGTGGTGTCGACCAAAGCGCAGTACGACAAGGTTGCCTCCATCCGCAGCCGCACTCAGCTCGAGCATATCGTCGTCATGGACGACATCTCCGCCGGCGAAGGCACGCCGCTCTCCTCCTTGCTCAAGGATGCCGATGCCGCCGCAGCCACTGTGGACATGCAACACTGGCTGCGCAGTTTCGCGGTTAAATCGCAGGATCTAGCTACCCTCATCTACACCTCGGGCACGACCGGTGAGCCCAAGGGAGTCATGCTCACCCACGGCAACATCGCCTCCAACCTGAACTACTCCACCCGCGCATTTTCCTGGGGTCCCAACTCCTCCTGCATCTCCTTTCTTCCCCTCTCTCACATCACGGCGCGCCATCTCGACTACGCTCTGTTTTGTTACGGCGCGAGCATTGCCTACTGCGGAAACTTCGACCGCCTGCCGGGCGCGCTCACCACCATTCAGCCCACCGTCTTTGTCGCCGTGCCGCGGGTATACGAGAAAATTCGCGATGAGGTGCAGCGCCGCGCGGGCGCCAAACCGGCGCTCAAGAAAGTTCTTACCTGGGCGCTCGCTACCGGCCGCCGCCACCGGGAGCAGATTCTCCGCGGGCAAACACCCTCTTCCCTGAGCTGGCGCCTGGCCAATCGACTGGTCTTCCAGAAGGTCAAGCAGGCGTTCGGAGGCAAAGTCCGCGACTATATCGCTGGAGGAGCACCGCTCGGCGTGGATACCGCGGGCTGGTTTGCCGATGTCGGCATACGCATCTTCGAGGGCTACGGTCTTACAGAAACCTCACCCGTGTTGGCCCTGAACAACGGGCGCGATCACCGTATTGGTTCCGTGGGCAAGCCGATCGAGTCGGTAGAATGCCGCTTTGCTGACGATGGCGAGTTGCTGGTAAGAGGGCCATTTGTCTTTGCCGGCTACTGGCACAAACCGGAAGCCACCGCCCAGGTCATCGAAGCCGACGGATGGTTCCATACCGGCGATATCGCGCGCCAGGACGCGGACGGATTTCTCTACGTCACCGACCGCAAAAAGGAACTGCTCAAGACTTCGGGCGGCAAGATGATCGCTCCCCAGCCGATCGAAAGCAAGCTGAATAACAGCCCGCTGGTAGCCAACGCCGTGCTGGTGGGTGACCGGCACAAATTTATCAGCGCCCTGATCGCGCCTAACTTTCCCGCGCTCGAGAACCTGGCGCAGCAGCAGGGAATCGTCTTCTCCTCGCGCGCCGATCTGGTTGCGAATCCAGCGATACAAGCGGAATACCAGGCCCTCATCGACAGCGTTAATGAGGGGCTGGCGAACTTTGAGACCATAAAGCGTTTCCAGCTCGTCCCAGACGAGTGGTCGATGGACACCGGTGAGCTGACACCCACCATGAAACTGCGCCGGCGCGTGGTCGCCGAGCGCTATGCAGCAGAGATCGCCGCCTTCTACCATGACGAATCTACCGCCCATCGCTAGAGTGCTGCATCCAATTCTTGCAGAGGTGTCCCCGTGAAAAAGCATCCGCTGATTAGCATTGTCGTCGCCCTCGTCGTTCTTCTCTTGCTGGCGGTTCTGCTGGTGCCGCTGTTCGTCAATGCCAATACCTTCCGGCCCACCCTGGAATCGCAGCTCTCCAGTGCACTTGGCCGCAAGGTGACCCTGGGCAATTTGAGCTTCTCGCTTTTCTCCGGCAGCCTGGTCGCCGACAATATTTCCATCGCCGACGATCCCGCCTTCAGCCCTAAGCCCTTCCTCCAGGCGAAGTCGCTGCACATCGGTGTGGAAGTCGGGCCACTGCTGTTCCACCAGCAGCTGGTGGTTACGAGCTTTGTGGCTGATTCACCGTCGATCAACCTGGTTCACAACGCGCAGGGGACGTGGAACTTCTCCGACATGGGACGCAATGCACCCAGCCGCACGCAAAACACTCAGAAGGAGAACGCAATACCGAACTTCACCGTGGGTGAGATGAAGGTCGAGAACGGTACTGCGGTGGTCTCCGATGTGCCGGCTACCGGAGCTCCATTTACCTACAGCAACCTGAACCTGTCGGCGGAGCAATTCTCCTTTACCAAGTCGTTCCCCTTCACGCTCTCAGCCAGTCTTCCCGCCGGCGGGTCACTCGACGTAAAGGGCAACGCTGGGCCTGTAAACCAAAAGGACGCTTCAGATACGCCACTCAATGCAACGATTAACTTGAAGCATTTCGATCCCGTTGCCGCAGGCGTGATCCAGGCCAGCCAGGGCATTTCCATGCTGGCCGATATTACCGCCCAGGTCACTTCCAATGGCCAGACCCTGACCAGCAACGGCACCGTCAATGCGGCCCGGCTGAAGCTGGCGCCGAACGGAGCGCCGACCCCCAACCCGGTTGATATTTCCTACACCGTCAACCACAACCTGGACGCCAGAACCGGTCAGGTCAACGATCTCGGTATCAAGACCGGCGGAGTTGTCGTGCATGTGAACGGGACCTACAGCATGACTGGCCCGCAGGTGACGTTGGCGCTCCACCTCTCTGCTCCGAATCTGCCCATCAACCAGGTTGAGGCGCTATTGCCCGCGGCCGGTGTTCGCTTACCCAGCGGCTCCAGCTTGCAGGGTGGAACGCTCACGGCGAACCTCGCGATCACCGGACCAGCCAACGCGCCGACCATCAGCGGCCCGGTGCAGGTCGACAACACCACGCTGGCCGGCTTTGATCTTTCTTCGAAAATCGGCGGCCTGAAACCGGTTGCGGGCTCCAAGGGTGGCACGCAGATCCAGACAGTTCGGGCCAACGTGAACTCATCGCCTCAGGGAACGCGCATTGATAATCTCTACGCTTCCGTTCCGGTGCTCGGCACGGCTACCGGCGCGGGCACTGTTTCCCCGCAGGGAGCTCTTAACTTTCAGGTGGTGGCCAAGCTTAACACCAGTTCCGGCGTGGCTAGCCAGGCGCTCAGTGGAGTGAGCGCCCTCGGAGGCGGCGCCGTAGGTCAAGCCCTCAACACGGCAGCGGCCAATGGAATCCCCGTGCACATCACCGGCACCACATCGAATCCCGTGATCCAGGCCGATCTCAGTCAGCTGCTGCAAAAGAATGCGGGCAATATCATCAAGCAGCAGCTCTTGGGTAACGGCAATAAGCAACCCAATGCGAGCGACGTGCTAAAGCTCTTCCATCACTAGAAGTATTTTCGATAAAGGGCTGCTTGCAAGAGATTTGTCTGGTCAGATTGCACTGCTGCTGGCTCCCCGGATTTCATTCTTGTGAACTCAGCAGTATGATTCACAAGGCACTCCAGGAGAAGAAGCACCATGCGAGTTGGAATCCTTACCGGCGGCGGCGATTGCCCCGGACTGAACGCGGTCATTCGAGCCGCCGTACGCAAAGGCATTTTTCACCACAACGATGAGTTCGTTGGTTTTATTGAAGGTTGGCGGGGAGTTGTGGAAAACAAGACCACTCCGCTCACCATCGAGACGGTCTCGGGAATTCTGCAGTTGGGCGGCACCATCCTGCGCACCTCACGCACCAACCCGCGCAAGATGGAGGGCGGCATCGACAAATGCCTGGCCAACATCAAGGCCAACCGGTTGGACGCGCTGATTACCATCGGAGGCGATGACACCCAGGGTGTGGCCAATGCGCTGGTCCAGAAGGGCATCAAGGTGGTGGGCGTTCCCAAGACCATCGATAATGACCTGAGCGGAACGGACGCCTGCTTCGGCTTTGACACCGCCGTCTCCATTGCCACCGAAGCGGTCGACCGGCTGCACTCCACCGCGGAGGCTCACAATCGAGTCATCGTCTGTGAAGTCATGGGACGCGACGCGGGATGGATTGCGATTACCTCCGGCATCGCCGGAGGCGCCGATGTCATTTTCGTGCCTGAAAAGCCAATCGATATTGATTCTGCAGTGAAGATCCTCAAAGAGCGTCACGAGCGAGGCAAGCTCTTCTCTATTGTCGTGGTCGCGGAGGGCGCGAAGATTCCCGGCGCCGACAAGCAAGCCACACTGGGCGCCAAGGTGGACGCCTTTGGGCACGCGCGCTTGGCGGGAATTGGCCAAGCCGTTGCCGAGCTGATCGAGGAGAAGACCGGATACGAAACGCGCTCGGTCAATCTGGGACATACGCAGCGCGGCGGTACTCCCACCGCCTACGACCGTATGCTGGCCACGCGGTATGGATCGGCTGCAATCGATTTGGTGCACGAAGGAAAGTTTGGCCGACTGGTAGTGCTTCGCGGAACCGAGATCACCCACATACCGCTGGAAGATGCGATCGCAAAAACCCGCACCATAGGTGACGACTTGATTGCCCTCGCCGCCGGTTTGCAACCGGAACTGTAATCAGTAGGGCTGCTAGATTTACACAGTTAGAGTTGATGAATGAACGAGATATGGACGATACACAATGTGCAGGATGAACGATCCTGTTGAAGGGATCAGGTCAGGCACGATGTCCTTGGTAACCGCGCGCATGCCCCAAGTAATGCATCCCATGCGCGCGAATTCTGTTACGCTCCTACCGGAACTAAACAAAACCGCTGAATACCGCGTAAAACCCGGAAGACTACAGCAATTCGCGATAATTTCTTGTGTTATAGGGTGAAAACGCGGTATAAGCACAACGGCGGGTATGTAGTCTCGCCCGGTCCTGCAGTTCCCAGAGGAGAGAGCTTCGATGAGAACAACACCGGCGAGGAGTGAGGTTCGCGAAGTCATGGACATTCGCATGGCTTCTGACTACCTCGGCATTAGTCCCGATACACTTTACAAATATGCTTCTGACGGTTTTGTCCCCGCGTTCAAGCTGGGAAATCGCTGGCGGTTTAAGCGGTCACGGCTTGACGAATGGATGGACCAACAGTCATCCCAGGGCGCCCAGCCGCGCAAGGCGGAGCCGGATGTTGCGCAGCCCAGAAAACCGCAATCAGTGGTTCCACGCCCCAAGCGGGCGGTCGGCGGCAGCCGCTAAAGGGTATTCACTTTCGTCCTGCACCGGAACGGGAAACCAGGTGCGATTTTTTCCAGTGGGGAAAATCGCACGTTGCCCCAACCTCTGCGGAGAAGAGGTGAAATCTAGCGGAGATGGTTCCTGAGAATTACCAGCAAAACTCCGGCGGCGATAAAGAGCAGCAGGGTCAGTGTGCTGTAGGCCACCTTCAGGCGAAGCTTTTCCTTAACGGTCGGGCGACCGTAAGCCAGCCGCAGTTTTTCCCGGCGAAGCGACATGGCTGTCTGCTGCGTGCCCAGCACCAGCATGACCAGCGCAGCCAGAAAACTAACCGGCAGATGCTCCCGGCTGGAATTGTTGTAGGCCCGGTAAAAAAACTGTCCCGTCAGTATCGAGAGCCCGAGTACCGTGGATAGTTCGAAAATGAGAGCAAGCTTCAAAAAGCGCAACAACGGACGCCTCCGGGGCCTAACGCGGTTTCACGATGGTTCTATCCAGTGAAGAAGCCTCGGGCGGCGAAAAGCCCCACTTCACTGAGGCGAGATCGGGCACAGCAATCGTGAAATGCGCGAGTTCCAACTAAGTTTAGTAAGGATCGTCCAGATGCGGCAAGTTGGATCGGAAAAAAAGACATCCATTGGGAACTTACCCCGTTTGGGGCCAGATGGGCGCTGCCTGCGAGCACGGAAATAAGAGACAATGCAGCCATGACGGCCCCGCCGACAACCGAAGAGATGGTGGAAGGCGGGCTGCGGTCCTCCCTGATCGGCATCGTCATCAACCTCAGCCTGGCGCTGGTCAAATGCCTCACCGGTCTCATCGGGCATTCCTTTGCCCTGCTGGCGGACGGAATCGAATCGTTCCTGGACGTCATCAGCTCGTCGGTTGTCTACTACGGGCTGCGGCTGGCCATCAAGCCGCCGGATAAAGATCATCCCTACGGGCATGGCAAGGCCGATCCGATCGCGGCCGCCGTGGTGGGTGTGGCCATGATCGCGGCAGCCCTGGGCATCGCCGCGGAGAGCATCAACCTGATTCGCACCCCCCACAAGCTGCCCCAGGCGTACACGCTCTGGGTCCTGATCTGCGTGGTTCCTATTAAGACCCTGCTGTCACGATATGTCGCGGGAGTCGGCCGCAAGATTGAGAGCTCGGCCCTGAGAGGGGACGCCTGGCATCATCTGAGCGACGCGATTATCTCGGCCTTTGCCTTTGTCGGGATCTCGGCCGCGCTCTGGACGGGCGACCCGACGGCCGATGACTGGGCCGCTTTGTGCGCCGCTCCGGTGATCCTTCTGGGGGGCTGGCAGCAGCTCCGCCGCCCTGTAGCCGAGCTGCTGGATACGGCGCCCGCGCCGGAGATTGAGGAGCACGTCCGCCGTGTAGCGGCCGCGGTGCAGGGGGTCTTTGGGGTAGAGAAGTGCTTTGTCCGTAAGGTAGGCTTCCGCTACTACGTGGATCTGCATGTGGTGGTGCGGGGCGATCTAACGGTCCGCCAGGGGCACCTCATTGCCCACGCCGTCGCCGACCAGGTACGGGAGCGGGTAGACAAGATCGCCGAGGTCCTGGTGCACATAGAGCCGGAAGAAGAGCTGCTGGGAAATCACACCGAGGAGCTGATGGGCGAAGAAGTAAGGGAAGTACCTCCCCCATCGCACGTGCCTTAAGAGTGTGAGTACGGGGGAGCGCAGTGGAGGGACCTGCTGTTTCTTTTCCCGGCGTAGGAACGGCCCTAGCTGCTGATGGGCGATTTTCCCCTCAACCGGCTTTTCCCGCATCCCTCTATTTTGCGTTGGAGGGGTAGGGGGGAAATTCGCGCTCCAGTTTGCGCGTTTCCCGGTATTTCAGGCCGATCCAGCCCGCATACCCAAGTTGAACCACAATGGTGAAGACGTAGGCGAGAATGAGATGACGATGGGCCATGGTTCCTTCTGCTCTAGAGCGTGACTTCCAGGCTGGCTTCGAGAGCGTGCAAGGCAGCGTGCTGTTCGGCGACCTGCCGGCGGCGCTCAATGTTGTATCTCCAGCCGGCCAGCAAAATCCCCCAGGCAAGCCACGCAGCCAGGTTCCACAACACCGCAGTCCACATCGCGGGATCGAGACTGCCGTCTCCGCTGATGACCGGAGATGGATGCTGGGTGCGCCACCAGGTAGTGGAGTAGTAGACGATGGGCACATCGACGTAGCCGAAGATAGCCAGCACCGCAGCCAGGGTCTGCATCTGCGGACCGTCGGCAAACTTGCGCAGCAGCAGATAACTGGCGTAAATCAGCCAAAGCACCAGGGTGGTCGTAAGGCGCGCATCCCAGGTCCACCAGATACCCCAAACCGGCCGGGCCCAGAGCGGGCCCTGGATCAGCACCAGGGTGCAGAACACGATTCCCATCTCTGCGCCGGCCAGGGCGGCGGCATCGGCGGCCAGCGCCCGCTGCGGGATGATTACGGCGGGAGGCAAGATAAACGATGGAGGCGACAAAGCTGACAAAGAAGAACAGGAACGCCATCATCGCCGAGGGGAAGTGGTAGTAGAAGATGCGCTGGATGTCGCCCATGGTAGCCTCGGTGGGCGCGACATACATGCCTTGGTAAAAAGCGTAGCCAAGCAGGCCAAGGGTTAAAGCGAGCCAGACCCAGCGGAAGATCTTCATCACGCGACTCCTAATGCCAACACCACCAGTTTAGATCATTTCTATCCCCGGCCCACGCCCGCGCAGGAGCGAAAATAAAGATGTTTCGCCGCACGCGGAAGCGTGTTCTGAGTCGCGGATGTAAGGTGGTAAAGCGACGGAGGACCAGCCATGACCTGGCTATTGCTTGCCTTAGGTTTCTTTCTGCTGCTGTCCGGAATACTGGGGCAGGCATACAGCCTCAAGACCAAACGGGGTGTTCTGCCCCCTGAGAGCCGCATCTGGCGCGTGCTCACGCGGTTAACGCTGTCCCTGGCGGGGTTGGTGCTCATTGCTGTGGCGGTGGGGCGGATCGTTCTCCATCACGGCGGCAATCATTGATAAGGACCAGTTCTTACGGCCGCAGCCGGACCACTTCCAACTGGACCAGGGAATAAATGGATCGGGCATGCATCTTGTCTTCGGGAGCCACAATCCGAAACGGCTGCTCCCTGCGCCGGCAGTGCCGTACCGTCCGCCTTGTCGGCGATGATCACCTTGGCTCCGGAGAACTGCGGATCAATCTCCGGTAGTGCAAACACCACCTCGTATCCATCCTTCCCGCTGGCAATCAAATAGCTGGCCATCGGCTTGCCTGTCATCCTGCGGCCAAACTGCCATCCGGCCTTTACCAGGATGTCGTACAGCAGCACGCCCTCATAGGTAGTGGTGGTTCCGTCCGAGGTCAGCTGAGCGGTTGCGCGCGGCATCTTCGCGAGGTCTTCGGAGGTGAGCGAAAGTGGCGTCGGCACCGCCCCGTCGACCTTAAGCACCGCCGGCGCCGCAACTGTATCGGGCGCCGCGTATACGGTTGCCGGCTTGGCTAACTGATCTCCAGAGACAAGCGCGGCAACCACCAGAAGCGGAGCTAAATATCCCGCGACATGCCTAACGAACCTTTGCCGGCGCACTCTTCATAAGCAACAATGTAACCCAAAGCGGTGCGGCCCAAACATGCATGAGTATGGATTCTCGAAATCGCAATGATTGTCGCCCGGGGGCCCGTACGAATCGGTTGAGCAAATTCGGCTCGCGATAAACGCTTTGGAGTAGCCAGCGTCTTTCTGCTTTTTGTCCTCGGCGCCGCGTCTGCATTGGCCTACCAGCCGGGCAACGGGTTCCAATGGAATCTCCCCGCCGGATTCCCCGCGCCTCCGGTTCCGGCAGACAATCCCATGCTGCCCGCCAAGGTGGAGTTGGGCCGCTATCTCTTTTATGACTTGCGCATGTCCGCGAATGGCAAGGGCTCCTGCTCCACCTGCCACATGCAGCAATTCGGCTTCACCGATCAGCGACCCGTGGCCGTCGGGGTAACGGGTCAATCTCACCCGCGCCGCGTCATGCCGCTGGCCAACGTAGCATGGTTTGCCGTCTTCAACTGGGCCAATCCCACCGTCACCCAGCTCGAAGATCAATCGGTGACCCCGCTCTTCAACGACCACCCCATCGAACTGGGACTGGTCCGGCAAAACGATCGATTCCTCCAGGTGATCGCCACCGATCCTACTTACCGCCAACTCTTTCCCAGCGCCTTCCCTGGCGACTCAGGCCCATATACCTTCGTCCATGTTCGCAAGGCCCTGGCTGCCTTTGAGCGGACCCTTATCTCCGGCAACTCTCCCTACGACCATTACCGCTACCGCCATGAAGAGAACGCCATCTCCGCATCTGCTAAACGTGGCGAAGACCTCTTTTTCCATGCGCCGCTGAGCTGTTCCCGATGCCACGGAGGGTTCACCTTTGGCGGCGAAACCATCTATCAAACAACGGACGATGGGCATGGCATTGAATTTCAAAACAACGGTCTTTACAACCTCGCCGGGAAATTCTCCTACCCGGCCGATAACCTCGGCCTTTATGAGTTCACCCACAATCCCACCGATGTGGGTAAATTCCGCCCTCCCTCGCTGCGCAATGTAGCCGTGCGTGCGCCTTATATGCATGACGGCAGTCTCCACAGCCTTGACGAAGTCTTCGACCACTACATCCACGGGGGCCGATTGTGTTACAGGGCCCAAACGCCGGCGATGGCAGCAAGAATCCGAATAAGTCTCCGCTTTGTATCGGGATTCACGCTCACTCCGCAGCAGCGCAGTGACCTCAAAGCATTCCTGGAGTCGCTCACCGATGAAGACTTCCTGCACAACCCTCAATTCTCGAACCCCTGGCCATCGCGGTGAGCGGCCTGATGAACGCCTCTGAGCCATCGTGCGATTCCGCGGGACTGCCGGAGCTTTCCCGCGAAGCGATTCTCCGTCGGTGAT
This sequence comes from uncultured Acidobacteriaceae bacterium, assembly GCA_963721125.1. GTDB lineage: Bacteria > Acidobacteriota > Terriglobia > Terriglobales > Acidobacteriaceae > PALSA-350. The sequence continues at coordinate 62,518 of CAVRHZ010000007.1, forward strand.
ATGCAGCATCATCCGGCAGGCCTCGCCCAGCAAAAAAATACGGTAAGGGTGGGGAAGACCGGGTTCTTTGTGTGCATACACATAAAAGAGTCCAAATTGCTGGCATGATTGCTCCTGTGAGGACAAGGTGAGCTCACGTATTGCGAGGCTCGTATTCGGCGCAGTCCCGCCCAGGGCGGACGATTTTCCGGCGCGTGTGTCTCTGATGCCGCCACCGAGGCCGCCCCCGCCGGAATATCCATCCTCGGACAGCTACGACAGAGATTTCTGTCGGATGAGGCTCTGGCAAGGGATTTGCAACGCGGAAATGCTGATGCTTTGACAGTCCTGTTTGAACGGCACGCCGCCAGTCTTTTCGGAATCGCGAGACGTATCCTGCGCAATGAAGCGGAAGCAGAGGATGCGGTCCAGCAGATCTTCCTGGATGTCTTTCGATCCATTCAGCAATTCGATGCGGAAAAAGGCGGCTTCAAAACGTGGCTGCTGCTGTTCGCATACCATCGGATTTTCAACTGCCGCCGATCACTTGCAGCGAGCCGCTTCTTCGACACCGACCCTTTTGACGAGCTCTTACCTGCGGTGTTTCCGTTGACGGAGCGTTCATTCGGCTATTCGCTGCCTGAAATGACCGTGTTAGTCGAGCAGGTACTAAGTACGCTCCAGCCTCGACAGCGCAGGACGATTGAGCTTGTCTACTACGAAGGCCTTACCGCAGAGGAAGTCTCCAAACGGACAGGTGAGAGCGTGCGTGTAGTGCGCCACAATCTGTACCGGGGTCTCGAAAAACTCAGAAAAGCGTTCCGCGCGCATGTCTCTTCGGACTCGGAGGGAGAGTCAAGATGACGTCGAACCATGACTACTTCGAATTCCTGTGCGCACTCGCAGCCAGCGATGAGCTTACCGGACCTGAGCTGATTGAACTTCGCGAGCATTCTGTTGAGTGTGCCCCGTGTAGAAACCGAATCAATGCATGCCTGCTCCTGGCGCACGGCTTTAACCAGCGCAATGGACGTCCGTCGCAAGGCATGCGGGAACGGTTCATAGCTCGAGCGATCAAGGAGGGTATTCCCCTCACTTCTCCTTCGGCAGTTGGATTGGGCAATCTCGGTATGGCGAGCGCGCTGTTTATTATCCTGCTGCTTACGGCGGCAGCGATCAGGACGGGACCATTCTCGAGGCCGGTTGTGGATGCCGGTCGCTTCGACGCTGCGCAGCACACAAAATCCATTCACGCCGCAAACCCCACGCCACCGGACTCTACGATGAATCTCCTTCCGAGGAAAAGAGATCGTCGCGCCAGGTCAAGGAGTTTCCAGGTTCGATGGCGCCTCGATCCATCGCGAGCGTTACCAGGCCATCTGCAAGCTTTCCAAAACCACTATGTTCCCGCCGCTTTGTCCTCGCCGCATTACCTGTTGGCTGCACTGCCGCCGGACGTAGGCCGCTTGTCTTCTTGGCCATACATGCCGTCGAGGTTCAGGTTGGCAGTCCCCCCAGCAGCCAACCCGATGATCATTCCATCGGAGTTCACTTTTGTAACTCCTGCTGCACTGGGCTTTCACTCCCGTCTCGATCCAAATTTTGAGTTCAGGGACGCTTCTCTCAAGTTTCACTTTGCCCAGGATGTGACTCAGTAGACCACGGCAAACGGATGGAGGCCGCGATGGCTCGATGGAAAATTTTCCTGCTCCTTTTGTGTGTTCCGAGGGTGGCTCACGCACAGGCGTCTCCCAGTCAAGCCCAGAAAATCGTCACGGTGAGCTTCAACGCTGCCGTGCTGCAAACAGCTGAGGCGCGGAAGAGCCTCAATGCGCTGGAGGCCCGATACGCCCCTAGACAGAAGCAGTTACAGTCCCTCAATGACGAAGTCGAAAATCTGCGAAAGCAGTTAGCTGACACCACCAGCAACCTCAGTGATGCCGAAAGAGCAACCCGCGCGCGGTCCTTGGAAAGTAAAGAGAAGGAACTCCAGCGCGAAGCTGAGGATTTCAAAAGTGATTCGCAAAGCGAATCGGAACAAATTTTTCAACGAGTGGCGACCAAGGTTTACGCTTTTTTGCAGACCTTCTCGCAGCAGCATGGCTACTCAGCGGTGATCGAGCGCGGATCGGATGCTTATCCGGTTGTGTGGTACGCAGCGGGCAACATGGACATCACGGACGAGCTCATCAAGGCCTACAACGCCCAAGCCGAAGGCACCTCGTCAGCACCGCCAAACAGTCCAACCCATGGCGGCGCGCCGAAATCATCTAAGCTGCCCGATAACCCCAAGCCGAATTAGAGACTCAACCCGCCAGGAGTCATTTCTCCTAACAGAACCCGTCCAGTTCCTAACGGGATCTGTGGTGGTATCTACCCTTCGCAACAAAAAGGAACATTCGCACATTCATCGGTGTCTGATAAGACAGGGATTCGACTCCGGGTGGAGGACCAATGACCCTGCTGGACGCACCTGTCTACAACCGAACTCTCGCCAGGCGGCGCCGCAATCTCGTGATCGGCGCTCTCCTTCTCTGTGGAGTTGCCGGCATCGTTGTTGGCCTCTGTTGGAATCTGCCCGCGGAACATCGCGTCAACCAATTCTTCGCCGCGCTCGAAGCGCAGGACTTCTCGAAAGCGTTTGGCATCTGGAATAACGATCCCGATTGGCAAGAGCACGCCGGGCGATACGCAAAAGATGGCTATCCGTTCGGCCGTTTTGTCGTCGACTGGGGCAGAGGCGGCGACTACGGCCGCATCACCAGCCACAAAGTCTTACATACCACCTCCTATGGCAATAACACCCTGTTGGCGGTGGAGATCAATGGGCGCAAAACAGCAGTTGCTCTCGCCGTAACAAGAGGCACGCATACCATGAGCTTCCCGCCTTTCGATCTCACGCCGATGAAAGATGACTTCGGCCTGACTTATTGGCAGGTGAGTTACCGCTGATCATTTATCCGAGATAGCCAAATCCCGGTCGCGCACACCAATGAGATAGAGCAGGCTATCCAACCCTAAGAACGATACTGCATGGCTGGCGGTTTGCCGTACCAGCGGCTTGGCCCGGAAAGCGATGCCCATGCCGGCGATGCCAAGCATAGGCAGATCGTTGGCGCCATCCCCTACCGCGACCACCTGGTCGAGCGAGATATTTTCCTGCCCGGCAATTTGCCGCAGCAACTCGGCCTTGCGTGCGCCGTCGACGATCGGCGTTCGCACCTCTCCGCTCACCACGCCATCCACGATGTCCAGATCATTGGCGAAGACGTAGTCGATCCCCAAGCGCCGCTGCAGATGCTGGGCGAAGAAATTAAACCCGCCGGAGAGAATCGCCGTTTTGTAACCCAGCATCTTGAGCGTGCCGATCAACTGCTCGGCCCCTTCCACCAAAGGAATGGTTTCCAGCAGCTCGCGAACTCTTGTCTCTTTGAGCCCGCGCAGCAGCGCCACGCGCCGCCGGAAGCTCTCCTGGAATTCAATTTCGCCGCGCATGGCAGATGCGGTGACCTTCACCACCTCATCGGCTACGCCGGCCAACTTCGCCAGTTCATCAATGACCTCGCCCTCAATCAGCGTGGAATCCATGTCGAAGGCAAAAAGCCGCCGGTTGCGGCGGAAGATGCTCTCTCGCTGGAAGGCAATGTCGATTTTCAAATCATGAGCGGTGGCAAGAAACGCCGCGCGCATCGACGCCTCAGAAGAGGAATTGCCGTTCACCATAAACTCGACGCAGGCGTTCGCATCGGGGGTGTGCACGGCCAGCGACAAACGCCCGGAGAGCCGCTCAATGCGGTCCACGTTCAAACCATGATCCGCAATGATGCCGCTCACCCGGGCGAGATGGTCTGCGGTAATCGCCCGGCCCAGGATGGTGACAATAAATTGATCCTTGCCCTGTGACGAGATCCAGTCATCCAGGTCGGCCTTCGCGATGGGTGTGAAATCGGCTCGCAGCCCCAGTTCGCTCGACCTCGCTATCAGCGTGTCTTGCAAACCACGACAACTCTCCCCTCGCGGAATCTCTACCAGCAGCCCGAGAGAAAGCGTTTCATGGACCACGGCCTGCCCGATATCCAGCACGCAGGCGTCATAGCTGGCCAGAATTGCAGTCAATTCTTTAGTGAGTCCCGGCCGGTCCCGGCCGGAGAAGTGAATCAGGATGGTCTCGATCATCGATACGTGAGATTGCTCTCTTAGATTAACAGGCGAACTTTCGCTGTATCGACGGGCAATTGCAGAAGGGAATCAGCCCACTGGGCCGGGCGATCCGAAAGCGTTCTCGATGTTAGGCGAACGCTTGTAGTATCGGTCGCTCCTTGGTAGGTTCACATTGACCCACGAAGGAGCGGCGAACGAACTGGACGAATCAAATGCCCCGGAACTGGCATTTTCTCTAGTACAATTGGACTCCGCTCGCGGCCGGAAGTTATCTAGCACTTTTACCAGCTGTGTGACGTGGCAGAATGTTGTTATACCGACTACAAGAATTTAACGCGTTGTAATCGCGAACAGTGATGGTATCGCAACACTTTCAATGGCATCATAAGAGAGTGCTGAGGAACAATCGGCTGCGCTGGATGCCCTCCGTTTTCCTTTAAAATGAGTAGACGGGCCCCTGTGAAATCTCAAGGCGGAGGCCGTCATGGCAAACACAGCGTCGCTGTTCCAACTCCCAGAAGCGCCGCAATCCGCTTCAGCCAGCACTCATAGGCAGAGGGAAAACGAGGAGAACGGCCCTCGATTCCTCGAAATTCGCACCGAAAATGGGGCAATTTACCTTCAGCCATCACGCTGGCAACGCCTTCGTTTGCAATGGACATTCCGTCACTTCCATGTTCTTTCGCCACAGGTTCTGAGCCGGTCTGATCAGCGTCTGATTGACAAACTGACTGAGTCGGCCGTGGTAACACCTGCTCTGCCAGTGGCCCGCGAGGCCATTTTGGGAGTGGTCGAAAGAGTGCGTCCAAAGGCGCCGGCTTCTGCCCATCGAGTGGTCACGCTGAGACCGGCATCGCCCGCGGCGCGAGTAGGGTGGGTGAAGCCTGCGACTCGCGACTGGGCGAGTCCAGATTTGTCAGTGGCTTTTAAGCCAAAAGAGACCAGGATGCCCGGTGCCACGAAGGCAAGGAATGCCGGCGACCTTCCCTTTCAGCAATGGAAAGAGTTGGGCTTCCTGGCTGCTGTTGGTTTCTTCTTGATACTGACCTCCGCTTATTGGGCTCCGTTGTTTTCAGGTCCAATCGAGATGCGGAGTCCCCAGGGGTTGTCAGCGTCCACCGAGCCTGCAGGAAACACCCTTAAATTGCCAGATCCCCGTCGGGTTGCAGTCAGTCCGCTTTTGATTTCACCGGCCGCTTTAATTCCGTTCCCTGGAAGGCTAAAGCGCTGGACCCCGGAGTCTGTATCGGCGGCAGAAGGGACGGGCCGTTCTATGCGCGCCAGCGGTTCGCCGGTTGCGCCTCTTGCTACGGTTTCAGATACGATTCCCGGGGCGGCTCCGTTCGTGCCTTCCTCTAGTCCAGAACGCATCTTTATCGCGGAACTTCCGCAGGGTCACTTCGCTCGTCCTGTCGATCCCGGGGGTAATCTGGTTGGGGAGTTGCAACTGAAGGCCTTGATTGGCGCGGACGGCGCGGTCAAAGAAGTGAAGGTATTGAGCGGCAGCCACGCATTGGCAGAAGCCGGCGTGCGCGCGGTTCGCCAATGGCACTACAGTCCTTATCAAGTGCAGGGCAGTCCGGTCGAAGTGGAGACGCAAATCAAGATGAACTTCTTCGGCCAGGACGCAGTCTCGATCGCTTCTGTCCCCGGCGAGGCAACTGCCCAGCGCCAGTAACCCTGCTGTCCCACAAAGGTTTAACGCCGGCCACTATCGGGCCGTGACGATACAACTACGATTGCCCTGCCTGTCACCCAAGAACTATGGCGCAACTGGCTGGAACCGCTATGCTTACCAACAAGCAGCGATTCTCTGAGAACACCTTTCATCGATTCTTTCGGGGGAGGGACTCGATGAGAGGCAACGAGGAGGGTCGCTGTTTATTGGTATAGAACTGCTGACTGGCAATTCATCTGATCTCTTGATCTGAGGCATGGAAATGGTCACACCCAACACGGAAGAAACATTGCACATTTACCTCAGACGGCACTTTGAAAAGGTCTCCAAGGGCACGGCGCGAAAATTTGCCGAGCAAAAGGAAGCTGCCAAAGTGAACGTCGTTCCCGATCCACGGCCCACCGACGTCTAAATCGAAGGGGCCGCGCGGCAGGGAATTGCCCCATTTGCCGCCCACCCAGGCCCGTTCACAAATCTCCTCTGCGTACACAATCCTGCTGGGTCTCATCCCAAATCTCTGCCATTGGACCCACGCCGCAAGCGTTCTCCCCCGCTTGGCGCAGAAGTATGGTAGGAGCGAATTGGACCGGCCCGGCTAACCAACGACGGACTGATTGCAACCAGTGCAGCTCGTACCGGCATCCCAGTGCTCGCAACGAAGCAACGGGACTTTGCACGCCTGGCGGAGTTTTGCCCCCTGCAGTGGCGAGCCCGACCGGTCCAAGGACACTAAAGCGATCCAGGTCATAGGCCTCCGGCGGCGGCAACGGTAAGATAAGTGGAAACGTTCGTCGCAATCTCAGCCTGGAGGCCATTTTGCATCGGGTGAAAATCGTCTTTTTTACGTTACTGGGGCTGGGCGCGGCCGCCTTGGTAGCAGAGCAGCCTTCGGTTTCCGCTCCCATCCAACAGCCCGGTGCCCAGCCCGCCGCCCCCCAAGCAGCTCCTTCAACTCCTACCCAACCGCCCGGCAATCCCCCCGTTCATGTGGCCCGCCCGTCGGCATACCCTCAGAAACCGCCAGCCGACCCCGCCGTAATTGCGCGCGGCCGCCAGATTTTTAGCGCGAATTGCAGTTTTTGCCATGGATCCGATGCTCGCGGCGGGGAAGGCGGTCCCAATTTAATCCGTAGCCAGTTGGTGATGGACGACAACAACGGCGAACTGATCGCCACCGTAGTTCAGAATGGCCGGCCGGATAAGGGCATGCCCAAATTCGATCTCTCGATGCAAGAGATAGCCAGCATTGCGACGTTTATTCACAGCATGCCGGTCGGTGGCCGCGCCGCTACCACAGGCACGGTTGATCCCCTGGTGGGCGACGCGAAGGCCGGAGAAGCCTATTTTAACGGACCGGGAAAATGCGCCTCCTGCCATTCCGTTTCGGGAGACCTCGCCGGCATCGGCGCAAAGTACACCGACGTGCGGGCCCTGCAAGGTGCAATGCTTTCCGGGGAACCCAGGGGAGAATCATCGGAGATGCCCCGAAAAACGGTGACCGTAACGCTCCCTAACGGAGAAACAATCGAGGGCACGCTCTATCAGATTGATGACTTCATCGTTTCCCTCATGGATGCGAACGGCAACTATCATAGTTACGCTCGGCAGGGTGATTCTCCAAAGGTCGTGGTGAACGATCCACTGCGGCCCCATCTGGATATGCTTCGCAGCTTGAAAGATGATGACATCCATAATCTGACTGCCTACCTGGTGACGCTGAAATGAAGACGACAAGAAATCTCATGCTCGCGGTTTTGATGGTTTCCATGGCCGCCATAGCGCGGGCACAGGGGCTCGACCCCGCTTCCCTGACCAAACCGGCGACGGATTCCTGGCCGACTTACTCCGGAGACTATTCAGGCCGGCGCTTCAGTTCGTTAACCCAGATCAATCAGGGGAACGTGAAGAACCTGGGACTCGCCTGGGTAGGCCATTTGACCCCCGGAATGAGCGCCGCAGGACCATTTTCCAGGCCCGGCCCGGGAAACCCGCCCACGATCGTCGGCGGGGAAATCGATGAGGCCGTTCCGGTACGCGGCGCCGGGCGCATCTCGGGCGCGGTCCTGCAAGTGAACGGGATTCTTTATGTATCTGTGCCTGACAATGCCTGGGCGGTCGATGCTCGGGATGGAATGGTGCTATGGCACTACTACTGGAAGACCAAGGGTGGCACCCACATTGGGAACCGCGGCATGGGTATGTACCACGACTGGCTGTACTTTGAGACGCCGGACGATTACCTGGTTTCGCTCGATGCCAAAACGGGCAAGGAGCGCTGGCACAAGGTGATCTCAGACTTCAGCGAGCAATACTTTTCGACCATGGCGCCCATCGTGATCGGCAATCACTTGATTGTCGGCACGGGCGACGATCTGGACGCCCCCGGCTTCCTGCAATCGTTTGATCCGGAAACAGGCGAGCTGCAGTGGAAGTGGTACAGCGAACCGGAGAAGATGGGTGATCCTGGTTCTGAAACGTGGCCGAACCTCGACTCTATGCGCCACGGCGGAGCGGGCACGTGGGTTCCAGGAAGCTATGACCCCCAACTTCACCTGTACTATTTCGGAACAGCCAACCCTACCCCCGCATTTTCCGGCGCCACGCGCGCAGGAGACAACCTCTATACCTCCACCATTGTCGCTTTGAATGTGGATACGGGAAAGCTCGCGTGGTATTTCCAACCTTCACCGCACGATACGCACGATTGGGATGCCGCCCAGACGCCGGTCATCGTCGATGGTGAATTCAAGGGGAAGCCACGCAAGCTGTTACTGGATGCCAGCCGCAACGGCTACTTCTTTGTGCTCGATCGCGTGACCGGCGAGCATTTACTTACGGTGCCCTATGCGAGCACACTGAATTGGGCGACGGGCATAGATAAGTTGGGGCGGCCTGTGGGTAATCCGGAAAAGGATGCATCGCCCGGCGGGGCTCTGGTGTCGCCGGACTCCGACGGCATCGTCAACTGGCAGCCGCCTACCTATGATCCGCAAACCGGGCTTTTCTACGTCGCCACCGACGAAGTTTATTCAGTTTTCTACCGCACCGAGCCTAACCTGAAGGCCCTGCAGGGCCTAAACGGCATTCAAGAACAGCGCGTGGGCTCAATGGGAAAATACATAACCGCGATTGATTACAAGACGGGCAAGATCGCGTGGAAGCATCTGCAGGTTTCAGCCGGAGAGGGCGGAGGCAATACCGGCTTGACCACGACCGCGGGAAAATTGCTCTTCGGCGGCGATGCCAACGGCAACCTGGTCGCTTATGACCCGGCCAACGGAAAGCCGCTATGGCACACCCACCTCGGAGGAGTGTCAAACGCTGTGGAAACCTACATGCTGGACGGGCGCCAGTATATTTTGGCGGCCTCTGGCGATTCGCTCTATGCCTTCGCTCTGAACTTCTAAGCTCAGGAATAGAGTGAACCAACCTATGGGGAGCCTGCAGCACAGTATCGAATGCGTGGTGCCACGGAGTATTCCGTCGCCATATGCCTCACGGAAAGTTGTATTGCCGTTGAGTTCCGTTGCTTTATCTTGAAAGCTAGACCGTAAGGTGTGAGATTGGTCATAACTCCTTTGCGTTCTTAGAGAAATGCCCAAATGGCTACACATACCCTGCGGCCTCACTCCCCCTCGGCCAGCCAGACCTCTGAGGAGTTATTCGGCCAGCGAAAGATATCTTTCGATATCTTCGTTCTGGGCCTCATCCTTGTTCTCTGCGTCGCGCTAAGGGTCCACCATCTCGGGTCGGCCTCGCTGTGGAGTGACGAGATTTTTTCCCGCTATTACACGGATGTGTTTGGGCTGCACTACGTTTTGACCGATGGGCTTTCCCTCGAGACCAACCCTCCCACCTACTATCTCTTATTGCATGGCTGGATGGCCCTGTGGGGGCACAGCGAAGCAGCCTTGCGCTCGTTGTCTGTGGTCGCCTGCACGCTGTGCATTCCAGCAATCTATGCGCTTGGCCGCGAGTTGGGCGGTAAGTCGTGGGGTTTACTTGCCGCTCTTCTGTTCGCGCTTTGCCCGGTGAGCCTGTACTTCGCTCAGGAGGCAAGGGTCTATGCTCTGTTCATGTTGGCCGCTTCGGTGGTGCTCTGGGCCGCCGCCGTCTTTGAACGCGACCCCCGCTCCGTGAAAGCAGCCGTTTTCTACGCTTTGTCCGGCACGCTCTCTCTCTATCTCCATGCCACTGGATTGCTGCTGGTCGTAGCGTGCGCAGCCGCCGTGTTGCTTTTTTTGTTGCTGCAAGGCAATAGCAGGCGTCCGGCGCTGTTGAAATGGACAGCATTGAACGGGTTCGTCCTGTTGCTCGGAGTGCCTTATTTCCTTCGTGCGTTCACCGCCAGCCACAGTGGCATCATCAATTTTGTGCCACCCGCGGGCATTCATCAGTTCGTCTACTCCGCTTCGCAGGTGGTGACCGGTCCAGTAACGCCTTATCCGTGGCCTGGGCTCCTTTTGGCGGCTGGGATGTTCGTAGCGCTGACCCTCTCGCTGTGCCTCCAGCCGCTCCCCAGCCGGGCGAGTGTCATCCTTATCGGCGTGCCTTGCCTTTATGTGGCGCTGGTGTTCGTGGTAAGCATTGGCCGTCCGATATTGTTGCCGCGCATTCTCGCCTGGACGGCCGTGCCCCTTTGTTTGATTGCCGCGAGCCAACTTCGGGCGGCTGGGCGCGCCCGTTACGCTGTCCTGGTTGCCCTGGTTGCCGCGTTCGGCATTGGCTTGTTTTTCCAGGTGACAAAGACGGGCAGTGACAAGGAGCCCTGGCGAGAGATTTCGCAGGTACTCGCACCTGAGCTCGAACGAGCAGATCTCGTGGTGCTTAGCCCTTCTTCCAATCCCATGGTGCTGGACTATTATGGGCCGCAGCTTAAGAATGTTCGGCTGTGGGATGAATCGTTACATCCCACCATTATGAGCGCGGCGGCGAAAAAACTTCATGTCGCGTCGATCTCAGGGCCCGAGATATTGCAAGCGATTCAGGCCAATCAGTCCGTCTGGGTGGTGTCGCACTCCTTCGACCTCGGTCGTGTCCATGATCTGCAAAGCCGCGTCCCGGCTACGGTCTTTCGGGAATGGTTCTGCGGAAAAGTTCCCTGCGCCGCCGCGGCGGGTTGGCAGGCTCGTCCATAGACCCTCGCGTGCGCCGCCAGGTCACGATCGTGTTTACACCGTAGTTCCAAACAGAGCTGATCGCCACGCCACAAAGACCGGCTAAGTACCATGGCAAGCCCGCACCCAACAGGCGTTCCGCGAAACTCAAATTGATCAGCACACCCAGTGTGCAGGCAGTGTAGAAGACGAACAATCCACGTAGCAGCGCCATTCCTTTGAGCCTGCGATCCCGGAACGTCACAATATTGTTCAGGAAGAAATTAAACATCATTGCGCTGAGCGTAGCGACCGCCTGCCCGGTTGAAAACGCAGCTGGTGCGAAGACATGGAACGTTCCCAGGATCGATAAGTGAATCAAAAGGCCGAGTGAGCCAACGCCCAGGAAGAGCACAAATCGAGTGGGGAGATAGCGGCCCACGAGTTTATCGACAATCAGAAAAACATATTCCAGCTCTACATTCACATCGAGCTTGCTCTCTCCGGCCAGGCGATTACGAAATCGGTAAGGCACTTCAGCGATCCGAGGCGGAACCAGACTCGAGGCCAGGATGTCGACCAGAAGTTTGAACCCGGTTCCGGTCAGGCGGGGCGCCGAGGCCCTGAAAAAGCGGCTGTCTACGATGAAAAAGCCACTCATGGGGTCGGTGACCTCGCAGTGGCAGACCAATTTGCTGACGCGAGAGCCAAGGTCGCTCAAGCGAACACGCTTCTTGGCAAACTCGCCCATGCTTCCACCCGTGGTTCTTCTACTGGCGACGACGACGTCCAGATTCTGCGATTGCAACAGACGAAACATTTCCGGCAATGCGGTTTCGTCATGCTGCATGTCAGCGTCCATCACCGCAAGGCAGGGAGCGGGGCTTGCCATCATTCCCTCGATACATGCGGAAGACAAGCCACGCCGCCCGATGCGCTCGATGATCCTCACGCGTGGATTCACCAACGCGAGCTCGCGGACTGCATCGGCGGTATGATCCGGCGAGTGATCATCTACAAAGATGACCTCCCAATTGAGACCCTCCAGGGAGCGTTCAAGCGCGGCGAGAAGCGGAGCGATATTCGGTCGCTCTTTATAAGTGGGTATCACTACGCTCAGTTCGAGGAGGCGGTGTTCAGGAGTGGCTGCAGCTTGCGCAGACAGTTGGTCGCTTGCACTAACCATGGCAAAATCTCCCAAGGCATAAGGTGCTGCCAGGGGGATCGTGCGCGTCAGCTTTCCCGAGCATGCACTATCAAGTCCGCTACCACAAGACCAGACGAGGCATACGATAGCGCTGCTGTACCCTCGCCACCGGTTACTGCTGTGTAGTACACGGTCTGTAGGTAACCTGGTTGAATGGGGTATATCCCCTATCTACAACTAACTGCAGATAAGGCTGAAAAATAAAGGTGACAAAATCAGGAACCATGCCGAACTGAAACCAATCGCGTGAAAAGGGCTCAGGGCTTGGTGGCGGCGGCCCCCGTTACGACACGGTAGGTCGAACAACAGTGTAATCGGCGAGTCTCCTCGTGTTTAGTCCGGCTGCACACTGAATTTGAGTCGGAAGCACTTAGAACTTCAAATGTAGAGAGCCTCGTACCCGATCCTTTCTGCGCGTCACGCCCCCTTCCCATCCGCCTGGGCTACCCAGGTTTTCCTCTCCTCTACTTCTCGTAAGCCGCCTTGTCATAAAGCTTGACTGGGTGGCCTCAGCAATAGACATGCTCTGCGGTTGGCTGAAACTCAGGCAGCCGCTATGGCTCTAACGTGTTTCGCTTTTACGAATTCGTGCAGATCGTCATTGATCTGGTCTGCATTCGTGGTCGGCATACGTCGGCGGCGTATGTATCCATGTCGTGACCGTTGATCGTCTGCGTGGAACGCCCATGCCCGCGCCGATCGTGAGCGATCACCCGGTAACCCTGGTTCAGAAAGAACATCATCTGCGCGTCCCAGTCGTCCGCGCAGAGCGGCCAGCCGTGATGAAAAAAAAGAGGCTCATCTGTGCCCCAATCCTTAAAGTAAATCTGCGTGCCGTCTTTCACCTTGATCGTATCCATAGATCTCCTATCGCTTTCGTGTTGGATTTCGGGCGGTGCGGAGAAGGCGCAGACTCTCACCTTCATCCGGCCCCCATCATCGGCGCATCAGCGCCTTTGCGAAAGCGCCCTAGGTACTTTTATCCCCCTCTTTGGGATGGGTCAACACATCCCGTCTTTCCGGGGGTAAAGTTCAATGGGGCGTTAAAAAAAACAAAACTCGCGATGCAGGCTGACGAACGCCTGCGTGCGAGGTCTGCTGGGTCTTATTCCGCAGCGAGCCGGCGGAAGGGACCGCTGCGAACGAATTTCACCGGAAAGCCTTCAATGTCTTTCGGCAACTGCTCCTGAGCCCCCGGGTAGTCTGCGTCAAGATGTACAGCGATGACGAAGTTTCCCTCCTCATCCTTTTCAACTCCTACCCCGGAGACACCGGGCTTACTCAACAATTCTGCGGAGTGGCGGCGCTTGACATCGTGAGCTTCCTGTTCCGTTAACATCGTTACTTTGGCTCCCACATGCGCTAGGCGAGCTTAACCTTCAGAGCTTTCAAGACATCGCCTATGTGATTAGCAATTGTATGGCTGGGGGAACCGGCAAACAACAGAGCGACGGCCTGATTTGAAGGCCGCTCGAGGATCAGCGATCCTGAATCGCCGGCCGCGCTGAACGCTGCCCCATTCAGCCCAACAATGATTATCTGGCTCTCGAAAGTCAGATTTCCCGCGTCGTATTGCACCTTAACATCTGTATCTATGCTGGATATGCGTCCCACGCTGTAGCCCGAAGTACGACCGAACTTGTGCACGGTCATGTCGATTTGAGCATCGGCCGTCCCCTGAGGAGCTCCGATAAAAAGGATCTGATTCGTTGCCAGCGAAGGCTTGAGGAGCTTCGCAATGGCGCAGTCGACATGGTTTGGGGTCTTGACTTGCAGCGTCACCGCTTTGGTCAGCTCCGCAATTTGGTCGGTAGTGGAGTTGCCGCCATCCAGCAAGCCCGGTTGAAAGATGGGAGCACCAGAGGATAAACGGTCCTCATCGGCCAGAACGTGGTTGTTGCTGAGGATGTACGAGCCCGTCTTGTCGCTAACCAGGGCGCCAAATGTACCTGCCATGGTGAACTGGTTGGTGGGATCCTGGAAACCGACTGAGCAGCCGGGTTGCGCCGGGCGAATCTCTGTCCGTGGGTCCAGCGTTGCCGCTTTCGTCGCGGGCTGCTTCACTCGGGCGGCAAAGGGGCGGAAGAGGCCGGTTTCCTCGACGTCCACAGGCAAACCGTTGATGGACTTCGGCAGGCGATGTTTGCTCTCAAGTTGCGCCTCCGGATATTTCAACCGGACAAAGAACTTGACCGCCCAAACACCTGTGTGTCTTCCGTCGCTGATCTTCTCCCCAACCCCTACCCCCATCACGTTGTCTGTAGGCACTGGGCTAACAGCGCGCACCAGCGCCCGCGCGGCCGTTATCGGCGAGTCCGCGGACTGCGCGGCTTTCTTCCCCGGCGGCGGAAATAGCCGTTTCGACCACTCTGACTTGGCCGCTGTCAGGTTCTTCAGATCTGTAGAGCGTAGTGCAGATGTTCGGTCTTGGCGCGCCATGTCGTCCCTCCGAGTTCCGTGTTATTGAAGCTGAGCGCATGTAGGAATTGCAGCGTCACTCCTACCTTCATGCGGCCCTTCCGGTGATTGAAAACCGAAAGCGTCGCCATCCATACTGCTCCAATGGTTCTTTCAGCTCAGACCATCATGGTGAGTGGCGGACGAGACGTTTTCTCTGCTTACATGAGCTCAACGGATGAGTGAACGTCTCGCCTGCCCTATTGAGGTTTTTATTGATTACAGCCGCCGGGGCAAGACCGAACCCCAAAAGGACCCGCCTCCACTGGGTGCTCTTTCTTGCATTTGTCCTCATAGTGTCGAACCCTGTAGGTAAATCGTCCGTCTTTTGCTACATGGATGGTTACTTCTTCCTCTCCCTCTAGTTTGTCATTTGGACTGGCGAAAGTAGGATCGCTAAACTCTACCGTAAAGCAGCGATATTTCGGGGAATGGTTTTGGAATACCAGTATCTCCCCCGGCTCGACCTCGAGTGGAGTTACGTCCACATTCCTTATTTTTCGTTCACGCTCGATTGCAGTAGTCATATCATCCTCGCTCTCTGGGAAGGTTATCGGGTTGAAAGTTACCTCGGCAAAATGCTTCGGCAGGAAAACTATCGTCGGCATGCGCTGTCCCGGCAATGCCATGGAACAACTCGTTTGGGCCTGGCTCAACCTCAAGCAGCGATCACTATCAGCGCATGGAACCGCTAGAGATTCACTCCACCCGGGGAAGCATTGGCAACAGTGGCAAGAACCTTTGCCTGCACCAATTTGCGATAGCGCGGGTCCCTCCGGAGCGGCTGCAAATCAGGAAATTCCAGCACCTGCAGGTCGCTGGCTCCTTTCCTGAAGCACGCAGCGAGCGTAGTGAGCGCCTCCTCACGCTTTCCCAGCAATTCCAATATTCTTGCTTTATAAACCTGCGAGTCCATGTCGCGGGCTCCCAGCGACTCGGCTCTTTCAATAAGCAGAGGGGCATTCTGCGGACTACCCACCTTAACCTTGTAGAGGGCAAGCAGCATCCAATCCGGGGCATCGCCCGGGTCGGTTAAGAGATGGCTCTCAGCCTCTTTGGCAGCCCGCGCATAGGCAGCTTTCGCTTCGCTTTGGTGGTTGGGAAAAGAAGCGTGGCAATCGGCGAGCTCCAACCAGTTCGAGTCGAGAGCGGGATTCAGTTCCACGGCTTTGCGTGCGAATGGCAGCGCCTTTTCGTACTTACCCTGGTAACGATATGCGAGCGAGGTATTCGCCGCCGCTATATCCGAGTTAGGTTCGAGGGCGAGGCCCTGCTGCAAACTCCGCATAGCTTCAGCGAACTCGCCGATCTGGAGATATTCCGCGCCCAAATTAGCCAATGCCAGCGCGTTTTTTGGAGCGGCCAGGCTGGCAGCGCGGAAAGCCTGAATCGCCTCCCGATACCTCGCCTCCCCGTGTAAGCCAAAGCCAAGTTCGTTGTAGGCTAACCAGTAGTTGGGGTGTTCCTTCAGCGCCCTATGAAACGTCTTCTCCGCGTCTTCCCACCGATTCATACGAGCGTAGATCTGCGCCTGCCAAACCAAAGCCTGCCGGCTGGAGGGATCAAGTGAAAGCGCCCGGTCAACCTCACTCAGTGCTCCCTGGTTATTACCAGTCTGCTGAAAGACCCACGCCAGAGCGAGATGTCCCTCGGGAAGATCAGGATTCAGCGATAGAGCCAGCTGGCAATTTCTATAAGCGAGGTCAAGTGCTTCGGGGATTCGCCGAATTGCATAGAGGCGGGTATAGGCAAGCGCCAGCCGGGCATGGGCAACGGCATAGCGAGGATCCAGGTCGATGGCCTGCTTATATTGCTCGATGGCGGCATCGAGCCGGCTGTCGTTTGGCTGGTTTTTCAGGGTTTCGGCCGACTGGAAGGCGGTAAAGGCGGCCGGCGAATGGGTCCCCGGTTCTTCCTGCTTATCGCGTTGTGAATAGTTCTCCAGGTCCAGCAGCGATTCCACCGCGTGGACAGCCTTTTGCGGCATCGAAGTTATCTGGTCAAGCGCACAGGTCAGCTTTTTTTCCCGAAGTGGTTGACCGGATAAGGGATCCAACACCCGCAGATAAAGCTGAAAGTGCTTGGTTCCGGGCGAGCCGGAAGCGGCCAGCACCAGGTTAGCTCCCAAAGGATCGCATACATCTTTCAGACCGGCTGCATTGGCGATACTCGAATCCACGTCTTCGGGCGAAATAACAAACAGATTCTGATCAAGGGTCTCGAAGTGGGTAAGTTCCGTCTTGATTGCACCCAGAACGCTGGTCAGCATTGGCGTTACGTGGATGTCTGATGTTTTCGGCCAATTCAACAATGCAACGAACCGCTTGCTAGGCAGTGGACGCAGAAGATCTTCCACGTCATCCCATTTCCACCACGCGGCGCCGGCCATGGTAGCGATGGCCGCGGTTGCGGCGCCGGCAAAACGGCGCCGGCTCCACAATTGTTTACTTCGATGCTTGATTTGCAGTGTGTCGAGTATCCGCTCAAAGGCCTCGCATCTCCGCGGAGGATCCCGATCGAGGCATCCCACGATGAACTGGGCGCAATAGGAAGGCACACCTGAGGTATTCAATCGCGGGCTGACGATCACGTGCGAGCTGTCTGGGGCCACAACCGGCTTCTGGCCGGTAAAAATCTCGTGCAGGACCACACCCAGGGCGAAAAGATCGCTGGCTTGCGAGGGCGGCCGCCCCTGGTATAGTTCCGGAGCCATATAATCCGGTGTTCCAGCGACTAAACCTTTGCCGGAAAGAGTGGGATCTGCTTGAGGGTCGCGCGCTAAGCCGAAATCGGTGATGCAGAGCCGGACTTCCGAACCGGTGCCATCCAGCATGATGTTGTTCGGCTTGATATCGCGGTGAATGATACCCGCAGCGTGGATGGCGGCCAGCCCGGCGGCCATCTGCTTGACGATGGCCAACCCTTCCGCGATCGATATGGACGCGGTTCCCCGCAGTCGCGCTGAGAGCGTTTCGCCGGGCAGAAGCTTCATGGTCAGGAACAAGAAGTTACCTGGCGGCTGCTCACAACGAAATATGTCGTAGATCGGGCAAAGATTTGGGTGGCTAACCTCCCTGGCCAGCAACACTTCCCGCTCGAACCGTTGGCGCAAGGCCGGATCATCGGCGATTTGAGGAAGAATCGTCTTCACGGCGACGTGGACGCCCTGCAAGAAGCGATCCTCCGCCTCATAGACCTCGCCCATGCCTCCTTTGGCGATGAAACGGACAATGACGAAACGGTCGATCAGGACTTGACCGGGCTGGAGCCGCCCGGAAGCCATCCGCGAAGCAATCTCATTGTCGTCGATAGGACCGGTGGTGCCCGAGGCCCGCGGTGGCCCCATCAGCGCCTGACCAAAAAAATCAAAGGGCGGATGCTCAAGAAGGCTGCCGGCGTTTGCATCCTCGGCCAGCAGTTCTTCCACCGTGCGCCTTAGCTCCGGGTCGTGGCTGCACGCCTGGTCGAGGAAAGCTTCTCGCTCGGCTGGCTTGAGCGCTAATGCCACCTCGAACAACTGCTCCACGATCTCGGGTTGAATCGTCATAACCCAGTCCCACAAAGCGTTTATTTGTAAAGACCTGTGCTGTGACCCTGCGCTTTTTTGACACCAGCACAGCGGCAGATAAAACCCTGGGCACTTTTGGGGCCTCGGCAGGAAGAACTGCCCGAGTTCCAGCAACGGAGGGGGTTCTGGATGACATCTAGCAGGAGTGAGAGCACCGCAGTTTCCCCACTAGCGGTTGCTGAAGATGACACCAAGCCTATACCAACCGGCGCGTAGTAGCTGCACTTTTTCGCGCCCCTGCTGATACTACCCGCCTTGCCGGGTACTTACGGTCCCGACTCGTTGTCCTCGCCATAATAGGCCGCCGTGCTTTTTACCTATTGCTTAGTGCGTGGGAGCTACAAAAAATATCAGCTTTTTTGTAAATTCCGCGCGCGTCTCATCAAAACTTATGGTTAGCGCAACGAGGGGCCTGGAGCCTTTCTTGTTTCCGGCCTTCCTATTCCCATTACTCCATTACTGGGCAGCAACGACAGTTTGGCTGCTCGACTTGAGCGTTGCTTGCTGGAGCAGGGTTCTCTTCTCCCTCTTCGAGGTAGGAAGTTCGACGTTCATGCCCGCCCGGGGACAGAGAATTTCGCTCAGGAAGTACTGACCGCCGTACTTGTGGAACAGCAGTTTTCCCCCGTCGGCTGACGTATTGCCGTCCTGATGCGCAAGGCTGAGGACCACGATGGGTTTGTCGTAGCTTCTGATGACGATCACATTCGGGTCCGTTGATTCCGGTCTAATCGTGTAAGTACCGGAGGGAAGCAGTTCGTTTCCCACGGTAAAGTCGAAGGGGACGTTCGCCCGAACCTCGTTGGACTGCGCGAACGACGTGCCGGAAATGGCACAATTTGCGATGGCGAGAAGCGCGATGGCTGTGGTCCGTTTCATGACAGTGTCTCCTTTCAATGAGACCTTGAAGGTTGATCGCCTTCAATTTGTTAAGCGGAGTCCACTACCTAAAAGGGCCAACATTTCTGAGAACTAAATGGGGTTGCGAGCGGCCGCCGGAAGGCCTAGCCTATCAACCATTGAAGAACCAGCGTCGACTGGCGACCAGGTCTGAAACCCGAATGGGAGCCAACGATCATGTCTGCAGATGACGGGCAAGTCACCCTTCTGTTGAAGGCCATGAAAAATGGAGACCAGTCTGCAGCCGGGAAGCTATTGCCCCTGGTTTACGACGAACTTCACCGCTTAGCCAGGTCCTATATGCAACGGGAGCGGCCGGACCACACCTTACAGCCGACGGCTCTCATCAATGAGGCATATTTGCGTCTTGCCCGCGGCGGTGTCGATTGGCAGGGCCGCCAGCACTTTATCGGAGTGGCCGCAAATGTCATGCGTCGCTTGCTTGTCGATCACGCACGAGCACGCAACGCCGAGATGAGAGCGGGAGGCCTTGAGCGCGTCGAGCTTGAAGAGAGAGTGATGGTTTCGAGCGAGCAATCAAATGAGGTGCTGGCTTTGCATGAGGCGCTTACCACCCTGGAAGGATTGGACCAACGGCAGGCGAAAGTGGTGGAGTTGCGCTACTTCGGGGGATTCTCCGTCGAAGAGATTGGCGATATTCTGGAGATGTCTCCGCGATCCGTAAAGCGGCACTGGGCGTTGGCGAGAATCTGGTTACTGAAGGAGATGAAGAAGTCTCGCGATAAGGATGTGCATCGCGGAGAAAACCTCCCTTAAAAGATTGCTCACATCCAATCTACATTCGGTTTTCGGTTGGATTACAGAAAGCGGGGGGTATGTCTACGGCAACAATAATCGGCTCAGGACCGAACGGACTCTCAGCCGCAATTGTCCTTGCAGCATCGGGCGTGGAGACGACCGTACTGGAACGTAATGGGCAGATTGGTGGTGGCTGTTCAACCGCCGAGGTCACACAGCCTGGCTTTCTTCATGACCTGGGCTCTTCGACATACCCCCTGGGCGCTGCAAGCCCTTTCTATGGTTCTCTTCCGTTCGCCATTCCCTGGATTCAACCGCACGCGGCATTCGCTCACCCCTTGGACGATGGCACCGCGGTCGTGCTGGAACACTCGATAGAAGAAACCATCGACCAACTGGATGCTTGTGACCGCAAAGCATACCGGTCACTGATAGAACCCGTTGTTTCTAACTTCGCTGCTTTGGTCGAAGAAATTCTCGGCCCCATCCTGCATATCCCCGGAAGTCCGTTCCTGCTGGCTCGTTTTGGCCTATCCGCTCTTTTACCGGCACTGTCGTTGGCTCGGTCCCACTTTGCTGGAGAACGGGCTCGATCGCTCTTTGCCGGCGTCTCCACCCATTCCATCCTCCCCTTGGAAACGACCGCTTCTGCTGCTGTTGGCTTGACGTTGCTAGCCGCTGGACACACCAAGGGTTGGCCGATCCTGCGTGGCGGTGCGCAGTCTCTCACGGATGCCCTGGTGAAACATTTAGAGCATCTCGGAGGCCGGGTGGAAACCGGTCGTGAAGTAACCGAGCTACCTGCGTCCGGCCTCGTGCTCGCAGACATTACCCCGCGCCAACTCCTTCGCATCGCCGGTTCCCATCTATCCCCTGACTATCGAAGACAACTGCAGCGATTTCGGTATGGACCCGGTGCTTTCAAGATTGACTACGCACTCAATGCACCGATTCCGTGGACCGCTCGCGAATGTCTGCGGGCCGCCACCGTACACATCGGAGGCTCTCTTGAAGAAGTTGCTCAGGCTGAAAGGACCCTATCACCCAACAAACCATTCGTTCTGCTCGGCCAGCCATCGCTCTTCGACTCCAGTCGAGCACCCTCTGGCCGCCATACCGCTTGGGCCTACAGTCATGTTCCTAACGGCAGCACCGAAGACTACAGCGAATCCATTGAACGCCAAATCGTGCGCTTCGCTCCCGAATTCCGCGATTGCATTCTGTCCCGTTCCGTCTCTACGCCTAAAGATCTGGAGAGTTGGAATCCCAACCTGGTCGGCGGCGATATCTTGGGCGGAGCAATGAATGTCCGCCAGCTACTGTTTCGTCCCACACGGTCCTTGTACCGCACCTCGCGTTCGGGACTCTACCTTTGCGGAGCATCCACGCCCCCAGGTGGCGGTGTTCATGGAATGTGTGGATTTCATGCCGCCAGAATGGCCCTCAACGATCTCAACATTTAATTCGATTTTCTGTCGGTCATTTCGCTTTGGCGCCATGGGAATCCTTTTATGAACTCCTCGGGCGTGATTGCAGCCACGGCGTCGAGCACCCGGTCGCGTGCCCAATAGTTGTAGTCGATGAGGAGGCGGAGATCGTCGTAGGTCATCAGGTTTTGTTTAGAACTTTGACGCACTCACCGGACGGCACTTAGACGAATCTTCATTTCACACCGCACGGCTTTCATTGGACCATTGGACCCAGTCTGAAGCGATCCTGAACCTGCGCCTGGGGGCCTTTTGCCTCAATCTGGAACTCCACGCTAAGATTGGCAAATGATGGACTCTTCACGCGAGGCGCTGAATACGGACGAGCGTGGACTTGGGGATGCACCCGGCAACTCTCAAGGGAAGTTAGCGCTGGCTCTGGGAGTGATCGCAATCGCGCTCAGCTTGGTTCTTGGGTCTGTTTTTCTGATCTCGGTCCGTCGTCTGGAGCGCGAGGTGGCACGGCTCACCCAGCAGACGGAAGGTCTCAGCCGGCTGGTCGTGCGCGCCCAGGAGCAATCGCAGACGTTGGCTCAGCAGGCTTCGCAAGCGGCTGCGAACGCGCAGGTGGCCGCTCAGCAGCGCGACGCGGCTAAGCAGGATCAATCGAACTCGGAGGCGCAGGCGCAAGTTGCGCGGCAGCAGGCCGCCGCCGAGCAGCAAAAGGCCGATCAAGCCACACAGCAGGCCGAGCAATATCGGCAAGAGCGAGAGGCGGAACTTTCACAACTGCAAGAGGCTCTCGGCCAAATCGCCGAAACGCATCGCACCGCCATGGGCCTGGTGATGACGCTGGATAGCAAGTCGATCCGCTTCGACTTTGATAAGGCAAACATCAAGCCGGAATATCGCGACATCCTTAATCGCATTGCCGGGATTCTGATGACGCTTAAGGGATATTCGATTGCGGTCTATGGATATACGGACGACGTCGGCAATCAGACGTACAACTTGCAACTTTCACAGCGTCGCGCCGAAGCTGTCCGCGACTTCTTGGTGCAGACCGGAATTTCCCCGACGACCATCACGAGCAAAGGTTTTGGCAAATCCGACCCTCGCGTCCCGGGCGACAGCGAACAGGCGCGTGCTGCCAACCGCCGGGTTGAGATCGGCTTAGTAGATTCGAAACTCATCACCAACGGCCCTCTGATTGTCCCGAAGTGAATTAGGCGGTACAGGCCGGTGTACTTTCGGCGAAGTGGTGAGAACGGGTTCTGGAGTTTTCCTTACGGATGAGGCCTGATCGATGCCAATCGCTACTGTGGTAGAAGTTCGTAACTGGTGAAGGCCAGCATCTTGCTGTCGGGCGACCAGGACGGAACATTCATAGTGCCACGGCCGCCGAGCAGCGTGGCGAGGGTGCGCACTTTCCTATCGGCCAGCGACAACACGCGGATCTCAACGTCCTGATTGGCTGGATGACCCTGCGTGCCTGGCTTGTACGCGAGGAAGGCAATCATTCTGCCGTCGGGTGAGATGTGCGGAAACCAGTCACTCGTGGCGCTGACCAGGAGTTGTTCCTGTGCACTCCCGTCTGGGTGCATGCGCCAAATCTGCATGTGACCGGTGCGGTCCGATTGGAAGCAGATCCACTGACCATCTGGGGAGAACTCGGCCACGTCGCTCTTTGAGGCAAGGAGAGTTTCGGGGCCACCGGCAACAGGAATTGTGTACGCGTCGAAGTCGTTGCCATGGAGACCGGTAAAGGAGATGGTCTTGCCATCGGGCGACCAACCGTGAAAGTAGGCAGGACCATTCGGACTGACACGTCTGGGCGTTCCGCCGGCACTGGGAACAACGTAAATCCGGGCCTGCCCGTCGGGATCTTGATTGCCGATCGCAATCAGGCTGCCATCGGGCGAAATGCCATGGTCGCCATTGATCTTCGTCTCCGGGGCGGTCGGAATGAGCGTGGACGAGGTCGAGCGCGGAATCGTGCTGTCAATGGGATGGATGCCATTGTCGAGTACCAGGCGCTGCAGCGTCCCGTCCTGGTTGAAGATCAGCTCCTTGCCGTCAGGCGTCCAGTTGGGGTCTTCCAAATGGATGGGTGCGGTGTAACGGACGCGGCGATCAGTGGAGGCAACGATGACCGACTCGAGGGTGCTGTGCAGCACAGGTTGACCGGTAATCGGGGGCAAAGGTTCAATCCTGACGTTCGAGAAGATCGCCGCTTCCAGCACTTTCTCATCGTGAGAACAGACACCGAGACCGACGTAGAAGTCGCCCTGGATGCTGACCCGTATGGCAGCACCGGAAGGCGCCATGTTGCCGTTCTCGTCGGGAATGGATACATAGGCGTCGTCGCCGCGCTTCTCGATGCGCACGCGATGCGGTCCCTTGCCATAGGTTTCTACCTCGTGGGTGTCCGCGCCGACTGTGTCGCGGTACTGCAATGAGGTGAGGCCGTCGCCGTGACGGGCGACATCGGCGTAGATCGAATGCGCATCAAGCGACTGACGAATCATCAGCACCGCTTTCCGGTGGGCATTGCCTTTTTCGCCGACAAAGTCGATGTCAGCACTTAAGGCCACGTCGCCCGACATTTTTCTCCAAATGTAGTGGAAGTCATCAATGCCAAACCAGAGGTTGGCGCCACTGCCGGAGATGGTGTAGCTATCCATGGAGATGTCGTAATGACCGCTACCAGGAAGGAGAATCGTGCCTATGTCCCCCTGGCCCTGGAATTGGCCGAGGTTCTGATTGCTGGCTTGGCCGTGGGCGACAGCGGTACCGAAGCACAACGGCAGGGCGAGCAACAGACTCCAACAGTGCCTTCCGGCAAGGCTCATGCGCTCCTCCATGGATAACATCATCCTCTATGAATAAGGATAGGAATGGCAAACGACAACGAAATGACCGCCCTGCCCGTAAGCCGCGCCCCGACGCGCCAACGTCGTACAATTTCTCATGGCCTCGATGCGTATGCCGCGCGTCACCCTACTTACTTTGGCGACGGTCAGCATAATTGGGGGAGCCGCTTCCAGTGCGAGGGACCATGGTTGGGGAGTCGTCTTCGCCCGGACCGGCGCACCTGTTCGGCAATCTGTTGCGCTGCCGGTAGACCATCCCACTGCGGCACCCATCTTCGATGTAGCGTCCATCCATCTATCGGCGCATTCGCCGGATGGACATCATCACATCTGGAACGATATTCACGAGAGCCACTTCCGCACCGGCAACCTCTCCATCCGCGACCTGATCCAGTATGCCTACAATCTGCCCAAGTCCCAGATCGTCGGCGGTCCTGGGTGGCTTGATTCGGCGATGTACGACATCGATGCCAAGTCGAGCCCCGAGGTGGATGCGCGGCTGAAGGCCATGCCGGACTCAGATGCAGCGCAGCAGAAACGGTCGATGGTGCAGGAGTTGCTCAAGGAGCGGTTCTCCCTCGCCACACACCAGGAGACGCGCGTACTTCCGGTCTACAATCTGGTTCTCGCCAAGGGTGGCCCAAAGTTCCAACCGTCCGGCCGCGACGGCACCACCATCGATGCCGGGCGCTCTCGCATTCACGTCCAGGGCAGCGACGACACCATCGGCCTGCTCGCGCGCGAACTCGCGCAGTCGCAGGGCCGGGTAGTCGTGAACAACACGGGCCTGACGGGCCGCTATGATCTGAGTCTCCGCTGGACGCCTGACGATGTATCCACCCCACTTCTAAACGGTGACCCCGATCCCAACGCTCCGCCAGGCCTGTTCACAGCCATTCAGGACCAACTCGGCCTCAAGCTTGAGTCCGGCAAGGGCCCGGTGCCAGTGCTGGTGATTGATCACATCGAGCCTCCCTCAGCAAATTGAGGACGGTTGATCGCTGGCGGAACTTGCTCCAGTTTTCGTATCAGTGATAGAAGGCGATACGGGCGAAGTCCATGGCAAGCCTGGTATTCGCCTTATCCCATGACAGTACACCTGTTGCAGCAATTCAACCGATCAAGTCCGGCCGCCGAGTGAGCTCGGGTGAATAAGTATCGTGTCGTCGCCTCGAGTGCGTCCTATGGATTAGCTGACCGTTGCGAACTGGAATAGATCTTCACTCCGCGTGTTCTACGTAACAGATGTCTGCAACGTTCGGGAGAAAGCGGCATCGGCCAGTGCACCAGGAGCTTACTATGCAGAACCAGACAGAAGTGACTCACGGCCCGCGAATGCTGCATGAGAGCGAACATCCGCTGCTTGACTTATTCGGGCCGACGGTACAATTCCTCACCGCGCCTGAGGAGGCAGAGGAAACATTCTGTATCTTGATAGGTGTAATTCCCAGAAACGGTTTTATCCCTATCCATAGTCACGAAGGTATCGAGTGCTTCTTTATGCTCTCCGGGCAGCAAGAGGTTGTAGTAGAAGAACAGGGTGAGTTCAGATGGATCGTTTGCGACGCCGGCGAGTTCATCCAGGTGCCCAGCGGGGCGAAGCACGGCTTTCTGAATCGGTCTGCTAAACCAGCGTCCAGCCTTATCGTCACAACCGCAAAACTAGGCCGTTTCTATAAGGAAATCGGCCGTTCGCTAGATCCAGGAAGTCAACAAAAGATGCCAACGGCGCACGAGTTACAACATTTGATGGACGCAGCCAGACGCTATGGTTACTGGATGGCGACCTCCGAGGAGAACGCCGCAGTTGGAATCTCAATGGGTTAAGTTCACCAGGGCCAGGCGCAGATGCGCTCAGTTTGATATCCCACAAAGAGCACCCGAACCTGACACCAACTACAACCAGGAGAAAGAGACTGCAACGCCGAGGAGCGAATGCGGCAAACGCGTGGTAATGGACGCGCCTGGTTACCAAAAGATATGTTCTTGCTCTCGACGCGGCACCAAAACCGTACCACTGTGGAAGTAAGAATCCACTCGTCAGCGCCGTCTTGCCACGACGGCCTGACCGGCTCAATCCTACCGTCGAGCTGGGCAGGCGGCACGGTGGTCTTAAGCCGAATGACGTGACAAACCATAGTTTAAACAACGCAACTCGGATAGAAGGCAACCAAAACGGCTTGCCGACATCCATGTGAGTGTGTCTGGGAGGGAAGCCCGCGTGGTCGGTTGCACGCTCGCCTATGCCTCTGACAATCGCCACAACGAGGGTTTGATCATGAAACGGAATATCACAGCAGGGCTGGTTCTGGCGGTACTCGTGACTTTGAGCGCCGCCGCTCAGGACTGGTACGCCGATCGAGATACACGCTACCACGGTGAGCAATGGCGGTCTCAGGTGTTCACCGAGGTACGATCAGACCTGGACCATATCTGGAGTGCTCGAGGAGCAAGCGAAAAAGAAAATACACGTCTGGATAAGACCAAGGAAGAGCTGACGGAATTGCAAGCGAAGCTCGATCGGGGCCAGTTTGATAACGGCACATTAAACGACGTTATCGACTCCATCCGAAAATCCTCCAATGATCAGCGACTCGCGCCCCGCGACCGGGCGGTGCTCAACGATGATGTGGCGCGCCTCAAGGACTATCAGGACAATTACAAGCACTGGAAGCACTAGGAGTTCGATGACGGAAGTGGCGCTTTGCCGTTTGTCAAAGTGCCATTTCCGTCTGCCGAAACTGTCGAAACCCACAACCGCCGGCCGGATCTCACCTCACCAGTGGACTTATCACGCTTATCGCGCTTTTCACGCACTTTTATTTCGGAACAAGTGGGCAGTCTGGGAGTGTGGGGAATATGGTTGCTTGACTCTGTCCAGTTGTTACGTCGATCGCCTGAATTATCCCCAGTAAACCTCGCCTGGGGAGAGATTCTGTTTGAGAAAATCCGGATTGATATCGAGTCCGAGCCCCGGGCCGGTTGGGACTTTAAGATGGCTATCCCTCACTTCGAGCGGCGTCGTGGACATGCCATAGATGTAGTTGCCATGCTCGCCGAGCTGGCTTTCGGAACGGTAGAAGTTCTGAATGGATGCGCCGAAGTGCGCGTTGGCACAAGTGAGGATCAGCGACCCTACGTTGTGCAACGCAACCGGCATACGGGCAAGATAGGCATAAGCTGCGATCTTCTTGACCCCGGTAAATCCGCCCGCAAACGAAAGGTCGGGATGGATGATATCCACCGCCTCGTTATCAATGAAGGGCTTGAAACCGTCCAGCAGCTCCAGCTTTTCGCCGGTGAGAAGCGGCACGCGCACCTGGCGGCGAACCGACATCCAGGCCTGGGAGAAGGTGGGGAAGAGAAGATCTTCAATAAAGATGGGGTTGATCGGCTCCACTGCTTTGGCGACGGCAACGGCGCTTGGTTCGTCGAATTCGTCATGGCAATGGCACGCGATTTCAATGTTGTCCGGCAACGCCTCCCGGATATTGCTGTAGCCCTGCGCGATATAACGTATCTGCGACTGATCAAGGGTGGGCGCAAAACGAGCCGACGGGACGCCAAGCCCACCAAACTTGAAGGCGTTAAAGCCTTCCGGCATGGCCTTTACGCGGTCGGCAAAGGCGCGGCATGATCCCTTGTCGATCATATTCACGCCGTCTCCGTGGGAATACATGCGGATAGAGTCGCGAAATGGACCGCCAAGCAGACTGTAGACAGGGAGGCCGGTGATCTTGCCCGCGAGGTCCCAGAGAGCAATATCGATGCCACTCACGGTAGGAATATTGGCCATGTAGTAATGCATGAGCGAGGTCATGTTTTGAAAATGAACCTCGATGGCGAGAGGGTCTTTGCCGATCAGCAGGTCGCGCATCCTGCCGATTCCCTCGACCCCGCCTGGGAGCGGAATCGGGGCGTCGATGCGGGCGCGCCCCATGGGGCCGCTGACACCGGCTTCGCCATAGCCAACCAGGCCGCTGTCGGTCTCGATTTTAATCAGAGAATTGCCGGCGATTTTCTGGATCTGCATCACCTTGATGTCGGTGATTTTCACGCGATTGATGTGCGGCGCCGCAAATGCGTGCAAGCGGGAGAAAAGCCCAGCCGCGGGCAGAGCGAGCGCCATCTTGACGAAACGACGGCGAGACCATGAATTGCTGTTGATATTCAGGAGGACCATCCTTCCTTATTCACTGACTTATAGCGCCGCGACTGAACCGTCCTGGTGCCAAACGAACTCCATCGGTTTGGTGCCCCCGAAGGGATACTTATTCAAGGAGGCTTCGCTCAGCTCGAAGCCCAAGCCTGGTTTGGAGGGCAGGGGAACGCGTCCATCCACCATGCGCATGGCGGGGAAACCAAACCATTCGGCCCAGATTTTTTCTTTGTCTCCAGGTTTTACGAAGCTGCAGATCTCCTGAACCAGAAAGTTGGGCATGGCAGAATCGACGTGCAAGGTTGCCAGACCGCCGATCGGCCCTTCGCAGGCATGAGGCGCCATGGAAATGTTGGAGATGTTCGCCATCGCCGCGACCTTCCAGAGTGCGGAGATGCCGCCAACGTGATTAATGTCGGTTTGCAAAATGTCGACCGCTCCCATTTCTATGAGCTCGCGGCAGCCATACGCCGCGACCAGGCGTTCGCCGGTGGCGATGGGCGTGGTGGAGTGGCGGGCAATACGCGCCATGGCCCCGGGATTCTCAGGAGGGCACGGCTCCTCGACAAAGAGCAGATGCAGCGGTTCCACTTCTTTGATGAGAATGGAGGCGACCGCGGGGCCCATCTTGGCATGGAAGTCCACGGCTATGTCGATAGAGTCGCCCAGGCCTTCGCGCACGCGCTGCATATGTTTGACCGCGCGATCGAGTTTTGCATTGGTCTCAATCCATTCGTAGTCGTGATCGGCTAGTCCGATCTTGAGACAAGAGACTCCGTCGTGCAGCGCGGTCTCGCGCAGGTGGGCGAGATCTTCCGCCGTGCGAATGTTCTCAACGTGGTAGTAACCGCGTATACCGCGTTGATCGTAAGGACCGCCCAGGAGCTGATAAACAGGGACGCCCAGGGCTTTGCCGCGAATATCCCACAATGCCTGATCGATCCCGGAGATAGCAGAGCCAATCAACGGGCCGGCGCGGTAGAAGGTGTGCACATACATCGATTGCCACAGGTGCTCGACCTGCATCGGATCGTTGCCAACCAGGAAGTCGCGAAAATCTTCGACGCAGGACATGGTTGACTGGGCCTTGCCCTCGAGCGTGGCCTCGCCCCAACCGATCAAACCCGGCTGGTTAGTCTCCAGCTTGACGAAGACGTAGGGGCGATCGGAGTTGGGGGTCAGAGAAACTCCAAAGACTTTAAGGTTGGTGATTTTGATGCCGGAGCTGAGGTCGCGAAATGCGTCGCTGGCCAGCGTTGGGCCATTGGGATCGATGGCGTACGACGCGTCTCTCGCTTGACCGAGAAAGGGGTCGCAGCCACAGGAATCAATCAGCTGGGAGCCGCCGACCGCGGCCCCTATTCGGGAGCCAGGTACTGCCGCCGCCATCATTGCTGCTGCGCCAAGAAACTTTCTTCGATTCATGCGATTCGATTCCCTTCGAAGGTTTTTTCGTCGACCTCGATGCCTAATCCTGGGCCCTTCGGCAGGGCGAAGAATCCATCGACTGGCGCCGCCCCAACCCCCGAGCCGGGTGATTGAGCGATGAAGAAGTTGGGCATGCTGGCGGCAGCGTGGAGTGCGGCGGCATGGGCAATCGCCCCGCCTTGATGCCACGGGGCCACATCCACGTAGTAGGTCTCCGCCATGGCCGATAGGCGGCGAACTCCGCTGATGCCGTGAGTGAGAAGGTCTGGTCGAAGCAGATCGACCAGGCCTTCACGCAGCAGATCCTGAAAGGTTCCAGGGTCGGAAATGGTGCGCCCAAAACCCAGGGGGACGACCGTTTCCTCTGAGATCTTGCGAATCGTCTCCAGATTGGAAACGGGACAGGGTTCGTCGAACCAAAGGGGATGCATGCCCTCCACCTGCGCAGCCAGGCTGGCCGCGTCTCCAGGGGTGAGTTGAGCGTGGGCTTCAAAAGCGAAATCCGCATTGGGAGCAGAGGTGCGCATTGCTTTGAGGCGAGCGGCGGCAACGCGAACAAACTCGCTGCCCTGGTTGCGGGCGGTGGGCAGGGGAATCGGGATGAGGAAGGCTCGGAAGCCTGCACTGAGCTGCTTTTCCAGGTCGCTTTGCAAGGGCTTCGTCCGACGATCCGTTGAGCCGCGTGATGGCCCGCGCCTTGTTGCGGGTTGGGCCGCCAAGCACGCGGTAAATCGGCGCCTTGGTGGCTTTGCCTACGATGTCGAGCAAGGCAATGTTCAGGCCTCCGCGCACAGCCTGGGGCACCAGCCCATCCAAAGCCTGGTAGGCCGACGGCGCATGCCCCACCACGGCCTGGTTGGTTGCTTTTAGGTCAGACGGGGAAAGGGTATTGCACTCCCCATAGCCCACCAGGCCGGATTGGGTGCGGACCTGGAGAATTACGTGGGAATTGCCGGAACCGGGAGAGCCCATCTGGAAGGCACGTATTTCCGATACCGGATCCGGGCCGGTAGCGATGGTATCGGAGGATGGAGGCGGCGCGAAGAGCAGCAAGGATTTTCTTCGCGCCAAAAGGCTGGGCGTCAAAGCGATGGGCATGGATGGCCTCGTTTGCTATCTGATGTACAGGTCTCAGAACGTTAACCGGAGCGCGACTTGCAGTTGCCGCGCCGTATTCGACGTGCTGGTGATGCTTCCCACCCCGCCTTGGGCGATCACGCTGGCAGGAATCTGAAATTGAGGATGATTGAACATGTTGAACGCCTCAAAGCGAAAGAGCAAGTTTGTTCTTTCCGTAATGGGGAACTTCTTCTCCGCTGAGGAATCGAGATTGATTTCATCCGGTCCACGCAGTATGTTCCTCCCGGAATTACCCCAGTTGTAAGCGGTAGGCACGGAGAAGGCCGAAGGATTGAACCACTCACTGACCGTCTTGTTCGCAGGGTATTGCGGTGCGCCTGGGACCACGTTGGCGCGGCTGGCGGATGCGCCCGTATTGGTCGCGGTGCCGCTGGTAGTAACGGTGAATGGCAAACCGGATTGCCCGGCAAAAATTCCGTTCAACTGCCATCCTCCGAGGAGGAAACGATTCACTATGGAGTTGCCGTTGAGGTAGGCCTTCCCAGGTCCGAACGGCAGCTCGTAGGTTCCGTAGATACTCGCCCGGTTGTGGATGTCGCTGTCTGAGCTGGCCCAGTCGGCGTTACGATTGGTCGGATCCTGAGGTACCGGTCCATCCGCTCCTCCATCGAAGGAGGCGTTATCGAAGGCGTGCGACCACACGTAGTTGGCGGTGATAAAGAAGCCATTTGTCAGGCGCTGCTGAAAGCTGGTTTGCAGTGAGTTGTAGTTCGAGGTTCCCACTGACTCCAAAAAGGAGATTGCGGTCACGTTGGGATAGAGCACATTGTACGGCCTCCGCGCCTGGATATTACCCGGTCCGGGAGAGGGTTGATCGATGGGATTGGTCCAGGACAAGTGGCGGCCGTCGGAACCCACATAGCTGACAGTTAAGGTCGAGCGCCCGGTTAGCTGCCGCTGCACGCTCAGGTTGTACTGCTGGCCGGAGGCGTTCTTGAAATTGGGCGCAATGCCTTTGAGCGTGCCGTAAGGCGCGTTGAGGACGCTGGGCGGAATGTCCCCAATGGACACGAAACCCTGAGAAACGGTGTTCTGCGGAAATAAGCTGCCCGGAGTAATGATGTAGATGAGATCGAAGGGCCACTGCCGTTGCTGCCGGATCGTTGTCCCTGCCTGCGTTTGCGGATCGTAGAAGATGCCATAGCCGGCGCGAATCACAGTCTTGGCGTCGAAGCCATAGGCAAACCCTATCCGTGGTGCGACGGAACCGTAATCAGTGTTCCAGCCGGCGGATTTTGATACTCCGTTCTGGCCCGCGATTTCGACTCCCGATGTAACGGTGTTGAAGTTAACCCAATAGTTGTGGGCTTCATGATAAGGCGTGTCGATCTCGTAGTGCAGGCCCAGGTTGAGCGTTAACTTACGGGTAATGCGCCAGTCGTCGAGGGCATAGTAATTGAATTCTGTGGAAAGCACATGGGCCGTTCCGGGAATGAAGTAGTCCTTCGCCGTCTGGGTCGGATATCCGAGCAGCATCGAAGCCATGGCGTTCCCCGTGCCGGTGGGGGACGCCGGGTTGTTGGTGAAATTGCCATCGAAATTGAACCGCCCAAAAGCGCTTTGCGATGGGGGCGTGTCGCTCTCGCTGATCAAGTGATTAATGACGTCGACACCAAACTTGAAACTGTGTGTTCCCTTCAGCCAGGACACGTTGCCGACGTTTTCTATGCTGTGCTCACGGCGAATCTGTGGTTCGCCCCGGGAATTGCCCAAGCCTCCAAATCCGGATGGGCTGATAATCGGAGCCGAGTTACCACGTCTCGCAGCCGCTACCGGTTGGTAGCCAGGATTCGGGCCGCCACCCGCAATCTCCGAAAAAACCGGGGCAGTTAACACGGGAGCGATGAGAAAGCTGGTGTATCGATTGAATCCGAACCGGTATTCCCCGATGATATTCGGTGTAATCACTTTGCTATAGGAAAGCACTCCTTGCTGTCCGCGGTCTGCCTGGTGGCCGGAGAAGGAGTTTTCATTGCCGCCGATCACGTTGTTGTACGTATTCGGCATGTCAATCTGCGTATCGTCGATGCGAGTAGCGGGCAAAGAAACTCTGGCTGGCCGTGATCTGGTGATCGATGCGGACGTCGCCCCGATTGTCGTCGCTTAACTTGAGGGGATACGACGTGTAGTTATTGGAAAGAGCGGAGGTTTGCGGCGCGGGATATAAGTTCACCAGTTGGTATGCGATGGGATCGAAACGCGCCGCGGGAATCATATTGTTGGGGAACTGAGTGCGGGTGTAGGTCGACCCCGATGCGGTGGTGGTCAAGGGATCGTAAATCTTGGTGACCCCGGAAAAGTTTCCCTGCCGCTCGGCAAGCGTAGGCACACTGGAAATCAGGGTGGATGCCGCCCGCTCAAAGTAGCCTTCATAGTTCACAAAGAAGAAGGTTTTGTTATGCACGATCGGTCCCCCCAACCGGCCCCCGAAATCATTGAGTCTGTAAGCAGGATTGGGCGCGCCGGGCCGGACAAAGAAGTTCTTGGCGTCGACGTAGGAATTGCGCAAAAACTCATACCCGGAACCGTGAAACTCATTCGATCCGGAACGGGTACTGGTAACCACGATTGCACCCATTCCCCGATCGAATTGGGCTCCCACGTTGCTGGTAAGAACGGCGAACTCCTGCATCCCGTCGACGCTGGGACGAACGATGAAGGTTTCCGCGATCATCTCGGTGTTGTCGATGCCATCGAGCAGCACCTTGTTGGCGTTATCGCGAGCGCCGTTGGCCTCAATGGTGGTGCCCCCAGGCCGCAGCTCATCCGGCCGTACGCCGGAGGCAATGGTGCCGGTTTGGGCATAGTTCAGCCCGGTGACGCCGGGCGCGATGATGGCCAGTTGAGCCATATTCCTTCCGTTCAAGGGCAATTCATTGATGGCCCGGGTTGAAATCACCTGCCCTACGGAAGCATTTTCACTTTGCAGCAAGGGCAGCGCGCTGGTCACCTGGACGGACTCAGTGACCGTTCCCACATTCAAGGCCACGTCGAGGCGCGCGGCCTGAAAGACTTGAATGATGAAACCCTTGTTGACGTGGGACTCAAAACCTGCCTTCTCGACCTGGATGGTATAGGAGCCCGGATTGAGGTTGCGGGCCGTATATTCTCCGGCGCTATCGGTTTGGAGCGTGATGGTCTGGTTGGTGGTCTCCTCGGTGACGCGCACGGTCGCGTCGGGAATGGCGCCACCCTTTGAATCCGTAACAATGCCGGTAATGGAGCCGCGTTCCACCTGGGTGAAACCGGTAACACTCAGGGCCAGAATCGCTACCAATACTCCGAGACAGCGCAATAGGGATCCGGCGTGTATCGCCAGCGTGGGTGATTTCGTATCAAGGTGATTCATGATGACCTCCGGTAAACGTCGTTCAAAACAGCAGGCTTATGCTCTGTGCAAACCCCGCCTGTAGGTCTGGCCCAAGCCGGTACGCGGGCCTCTTCCGCTGCCGCACACGCGCCATCTGGAGCTTGTAGGAAATTCTGGAGCACCTTATCTCCCGGCTGCTAAGACGGCAAGTACCATACCGTTAAGAAGGCCGGAATCCGTGCGCTTGTAGGCGCTGTGGCTCGGGCCAGCCTCGCCAGGATCCAAGCGGAGGCAGAATGACCAGCCCATGTCGTTGGCGGGCAAGGGATTAGGCTTGCCGTCAAAGAAACTGCCATGGTTCGGGCGCAAGCCAGTCCGCGATTCGGGAAGGGGTCCGCCGGCTGCGCAAGGGGGGTATGATACGTCCGAATTCGGAGAGTGACAGAAGATCGCGGGCGGATCTACTATTCATACGCAATTGAAGAGAGCTCAGGATGCAGTCAACTGTACGTGCAGAAATACCCTGGATGCCAACGACGGAAGCAGAGCGCGCCGCAGTTTTGCGGCAGATGGATCGGCTGCTCAACAGCCACCACTTTTGTAACAGCAAGCGCTACCCGGCACTGCTGGAGTACATCATTCGGGAGACCCTGGCGGGCAATGCCGACTCATTGAAAGAACGCGTTCTGGGGATGGCGGTCTTCCACCGTCCGCCGGACTACGACGCCAACGCAGATCCGATCGTTCGCGTGACCGCGGGTGAAATTCGCAAGCGCATTGCGCAGTTTTACCATGAAGAAGGCGACGGGGAAGAGATGTACATCGATCTTCGGCCGGGGTCTTATGTGCCAGAGTTCTACCCGGTTGTCCCCATCGCGGCTGAAACAAAGGAGCCAGCGGTCCTGTTTGCAGCAAGTGCTCCTCTCCAGGTATCGCTGGAAACAACGGAACCGCTGCCCGGCACGGCGAAGCGGAGGTGGACAAGGCAAGTCTGGGCGTTGGCCCTGATAACCATTGCACTGATAGGGGCGGCGCTGCTGTTTTTAGCGGCTTCCCGGCAAGCCAAAGATCAGCGAACCCAGATGTGGTATCCGCTGCTGAATTCACCGGCTCCGGTTCTGCTGGTGGTTGGCCAGCCGCACGTAGCGCAGACGGAAAACCCACCGCCCTTTAGCGTATACCAGCATAGCCCCGCCAGCGAGTTGGAGCTTGCGGACGCTATCGCCATGGCTCACCTGACCAACGTACTCGATGCGCATCATCACCTTTATCAGATCACCGGCGCCAGCTCCACTTCTTTGTCCGATCTGCGCAAGGGCCCAACCATCCTGGTAGGAGGATTCAATAATCCCTGGAGCCTTCGCATCCTTAGTCCTCTTCGCTTCTCTCTAAAGTCAGCCAGCGAGGGATGGGTTGGCGACAGCGACGACACCGCCGCTCCGCAGGTTTTGCAGATTGCCGATCGCAAGAATCAGCCGGGTTCTCCCTGGACAGTGGACTTTCACAAACCCGTCAGCGCGCTGACTCATGACTATGCCATCATCGCCCGCTTTCACGCCACTATGACGGATGGGGAGGTGATGGTCATCGCCGGGCTGGGGTCGGGCGGCACGGAAAGCGCCAGCAAATTTGTCAGCTCGGCTGCGTACATGACCCAGCTTGCGCGCCACGCGCCGGGTAATTGGCGGAGTATGAATATGGAAGCAGTGGTGGAGACAGAGGTCATCGGAGGACGTGCCGGCCATCCGCAGATTATCGCGGCTGAGTTCTGGTAAATCCGGTCTTGTCCCGTAGAGCAGCCCTGTAATTAAAGAATGCTCTTGTTTTGGAGAGCAAATCGAAGGAGCGCATTTGCGCCTTCACCATCCAGTTCAAGTTTGCGGCAGATATTGGTCCGGTGGTTCTCCACGGTACGGTAGTGAATAGAAAGATCAGCACCGATCTCTTTGCTGGTTTTGCCGCTGGCGATCAGCCTCATAATGCGGAGTTCGGTGGGCGTGAGATGGTTGGTCAAGGCAGACTTTGCTTTAGGATCCGCTTGATTGCGGGTCTGCAGCAAGTCTGCGGTGATAGCTGAACTGATATATGGCCGTCCCGAAGCCACGGCATGAATGCCGGCCACCACCTCCTGGACCGCGCTGTCCTTGAGAATATAACCTTTGCATCCCAGGTCCATGGCGCTACGGAAGAGGTCCTGATTCGAATGTAAGGTGAGGATGACGATCTCTGTTTTCAGCCTGCGCTTGACTACTTCACGCGCGACGGCTAGTCCGTCAAGCTTCGGCATCTCAATATCGAGCAGCGCGACGTGTGGTTGAAGCTTGGTAATCAGCGTCAAAGCCGCCTCTCCATCGGAAGCTTCTCCAACTACTTTCAAGCCGGGATCCTCTTCAACACTGAGCCTCAACCCCCTCCGCATCAGCGGATGGTCGTCTGCAATCAGAATGTGAATCCCTTCGTCCAAGCCCTGGTTCCTCGATCGAGATTCGCCATCCCACCGTACCACAACCGCGAAGCCGATAGAATCGGCTCGATCATCGAGGTTGCTTTTGTCTCAATGGAATTTCAAACATCACTGTCGTACCCGTCCCTGGGGTCGACCGTACCTTCAACTCACCGCCGAGCAGCCTCGCCCGCTCGGCCATGCCTGTTAATCCGAAGCCGCTCTGTGAGGACAGCGGGCTTCGCTCGTCGGGCGTGAACCCGCGGCCATTGTCTTCGATGGTCAGAATTACATTCTCGATGCGCCGCTTGACGCGGACGTTTACTTCTGTCGCTTGTGCGTGCTTCATGATGTTGCCCAGGGATTCCTGAACGATGCGGTAGAAGTTGATGCGCAGATCCTCGGGAAAAACGTCATCGATATTGTCCAGCTCTGAAGTAAAGCCGATGCCGGATGCGATGCGCGTGGTGCGGACCATGGCTTCGATGGCCTTGGTTAGTCCGAGCCTGTCGAGCTGAAACGGGCGAAGGTTATAGGAAATCTCGCGAGTTTCCGCGATCGCCGAGGAAGCCTCATCGCTGATCTCCGCGAGGGTCTGCGCATCCGAGTCATCGGTTGGGCCGCTCTTCTTGGGGCGGAGAAGAAGCAAGGCGAGATTTTTAATCACTACCAGCCGCTGGCCCAGGCTGTCGTGCATCTCGGCGGCAATACGTTTGCGTTCGGCTTCCTGGGAGGCGATCAGCTGCCGGGAAAAGGCCTGCTGGGCAGCCTGGACGCGCTCAAGCTGCGACACGCGATATTTCCAGGCCATCGCGACCATGGCACCCAAGGTGAGCAGCACCAGCATCCGGAACCACTGGGTCTCATAGAAGGGGGTCAGCACGGTGATGGCGAAGGTCTTGCCTTCCTGGTTCCACACGCCGTCACTGTTGCCCGCGATCACGTGAAAAATATAATTTCCCGGCGGCAGGTGCGAGTAATAGGCTATGCGCCGTCCTCCGGCATCCACCCAGTCTGTGTCCAGCCCCTCGAGCCTGTATTTGAAATGCGTCTGCGCAGCGTTGATAAAGTTTGGGGCCGTGTAGTTGATTTCCACGTTGGGCCTGCCAGGCGGAATCCGCAGCGGAGTATCCACGGGTGTACTTACGTTGTCCACCAGAGAGGATTCAATCATCACCAGCGGAGGAACCGAATCATGTACGACAGATTCCGGATCGATGATCACCACGCCATCCCTGGTGGGAAACCAGAGTTTTCCATCGCGTGTCTTGATGCCTGAGGGATCTACTCCTCCATTACATTCGATATCCAACATGCCGTCGATCTTGCCGTAAGCCGTGGATGCAACCTTCTTCAGATCGCCCGCGGCGAATTCGTTCAAGTCGTGCTTACTTACGCGATAGATACCTCGACTGCAGCTTATCCAGAAGTAGCCATGCGCATCTTCAAGAACCCGAAATACGCCGTTATCAAAGAGACCGTCCTTGACTGAATAAGTGGTGAACTTCCCATCCTTGAAGCGCACCAGGCCGCCTTCATAAGTTCCAATCCATAGAACGCCGTCGGTATCCTCGTAAATCGACCAGATGTTGGTGCTCGGCAAACCATCCTTCTCCGTCCAGCGGGTAAACTCCCCGTGGCGAATTCGAGTCAGGCCGCCGTAACCGCCGATCCATATATCTCCATTGGCCCCCTCAACGATGGCATGGGTGTCGTTTGCCGCCAGCCCATCTTTCTCGGTAATAAACTGGGTTTCCCCGTGCTCATAGCGGCCAACCCCTGCCCTGGTCCCGAACCATAGTGTTCCTTGGCGGTCCTCGCAGATGGTTTGCACCACCGCATCATAAGGAAGGGGCGGGCCGCTCGGAATGCGAAAGCGCCCGTGGTCGAATATGCTGAGCCCGCCATGGGTGCCCACCCAGAAACGACCTTCACGGTCCTGGAACAGCGCGGTCACCAGTTCGTTGGGGAGCCCGTCAGCCATGGTGTAGTTGGTGAATTTTCCATCTGCGAGACGGCTGAGCCCCGAATGCCACGCTCCGATCCAGAGGGCGCCTGACCGGTCCTGATAGGTGGCGTACGTATCGCGGTCGATCAGTCCCTGCTCTCTGGTGTAGCTGTGCATCAATTGTTTCTGCAGCCGGTAGAGTCCTGCCTCCTGGGTGCCGATCCAGAGGTTTCCCTGTCTGTCCTCATAGAAGTGCCAGGGGGTGACGGAAACAACTTGGTTGGAACTGACGAACTGAAAGGTTCGCTGAAGCCGCGGACTCACGTGCATCAGCAGGGACTTGTCATAGGTAGTGCCGACGGTCACTTCTTGCGTAGATTTGGGGGCGATCATGTGGCTCACGTTGTCCGCGGTGATTCGCACCCGCTTTCCGTCGACGGTTTCAAGCCACAGTGTTCCACTCTGATCGAGTGCCGCGCCCCAGAGGGCATCGTTAAGGATTTCCTTGGGCAGCGTGAAGTCGACGAAACGCCCATGGCTGAAGCAGCTGACCTTTTCATGTTCGCGACCCCAGAATCCAGCCGAGTCCCACAAGAGAGGCCGATATCGCAGGCTCGGGCGTTCCGGCGCGACGTCGACGAAATGTCCCGATGCTTCATCCCATCGAATGATGCGCCCTCCAGCAAGCGCCCAAATGTCACCATGGTCGTCCCCGGTTAATCCATTGACGTCACTCGCCAGTCTGCCCTGCCTTCCATAGGCGTGGAAGGCGCTATCGTGGTAGCGGACGAGGCCATGATCGACGCTGTCGAGCCACAGGTCTCCATTTCTTCCCTGGAGCATGGTGCCGAACTGATTCGAAAGCAGCCCGGGGGTCTCTCGGTTGAAGACGGTAAGATGTACGCCGTCAAAGCGCGCCAGTCCATTAAAGGTAGCAATCCAGAGGTATCCGTCAGGTGTTTGAGTAATGCCGCGTATCTCGTTCTCCGGCATGCCATTGTCGACGGTCCAGACCTCAAAGCCGTACTGCGCATGCGCCGGCGCGACCATGCAGCAGAGAACTGTCAACTGGAAAAGAAGACCTGGGAAGCGGGCGGGATTTTTAAACCGCGATGGGCGCTCAACCCGGAGATCCGGTTCGGGCTGCCGGCTTGACTCCGATATCAACCCTTCCTCTCCTTTCTGGCAACG
Organism: uncultured Acidobacteriaceae bacterium; assembly: GCA_963721125.1. Taxonomy (GTDB): domain Bacteria; phylum Acidobacteriota; class Terriglobia; order Terriglobales; family Acidobacteriaceae; genus PALSA-350. The sequence continues at coordinate 102,242 of CAVRHZ010000007.1, forward strand.
CGCATTGCCGTCAGCTTATAAACAGACTGCCGGTAAGGTGACTTTCACAAGATGCGAATCGTTTCATAGAGAGCATACACGGATGGCTGATCATGCTGTGTGGAATCACACCGGGCCTGTGTAGCGACTTTTATTAGGGGTCGCTAGATCGGATGGAATGACCGCGATTTCCTGTACGGGTGTCTCCTGGTCTATTTGTCTTTACCGGTAACGGATCGAACCAAGCCAGCCAGGTTGGTGAGATTTTGCTTGAGAGTGTAGGCGCAAGCGCCTGCTTCCGCGGCTGCGATGCGGAGGTCGTAATCATCGTAATCCGTCACCATGACGACTTTAGCGGAAGGATAGACTTCCCGAATCTGGCGCGTGGCCGCGAGTCCATCCACGTCGGGCATGCGAATATCCATCAACACCACATCTGGCTTCCAGTTGTCGTATGCTGCCAAAGCCTGCGCGCCGTCTGTGCACTCCCATATGTCGCTGGCGGCTTCGTCCACCGCGCGGCGCAGCAAGCGCCGCATTCCAGCGTTATCGTCAACAATCAATATCTTCATCCTGCTTCCTATCAGTAAAGGTGGGTGTATTTACGGCGACACCTTGTGCCAATACGTTGTCTGGTAACCCTGAGCATCGACTTGCGCGGAGTGGATAACCGCCGGTGTCGATCCGTGGCACGCCCACGATATGGCAGTGTCGTGACCGGTGACGTACATGGGCACGAAGTCCGAGCCGGGATTCTGCTTGCAGTAATCCATGATCGGCTGGGTCGGCTTCTGGCTGGTTGCGGCCTTTGAGTCGCACGGAATATTTGCGCCGTACTGGCAAGCGAGCACAGCTCCTCCGGCACAGCGCCATTCCATGAGCTTGCCCTGATCGGGCTGCATGTTCAGTTGCTTTGCCATCCACACGGGGAGTTTCGGACCGGTGTATCGCGCGTCCGGTTTGTCGATTGTTCCGACGGCCTTGCAATAAGGCGCGGGATCGGAGTATGTCTTTTGTGCAAAGCCTGGTGAAGCCCAGAGAACCAGGATCACCGCAGGTAAGAACACTCTTGTCGTTGTCATCAGATGCTCCACGCTTAATAGATAAAATGGGCCCGGAGTTTTGTTTGCGTTCACAATGTTGAGATTACGGTACTCACTCGACCAAGCCTATAGAGGCCGCTACACGATGGCCGTGTAGTACCACACGAGCTCAGGCGTTCCACTCGGGTACGCTGCGGACCATGTTCCACATCATCCCATTGAGTGCATTGTCCATCTCGTCATGCGGTTCGGTGCGGGTATTGGTGAGGGCGGCCCAGCACATTCCGGTTGCGGTTCGCACCATGAGGGTCGTGGAACCTGGGAAGCTGCCGTTATGCCACCAGTTGCCCGACCCCACCATCCAGCCCCGGGCATACTTAGCCGCGGAGCCCGCGGGAAAAGCCGGGCTGGGTGTCGTCATGACCTGGATCGTTGACGCTTTCAAAATGCTGGGGATCGGCCCTGAACCGCCTACGTGATTGAGAAACTGAACCAAGGCAGAGGGAGTGGCGAGCCATCCGCCGTTCGAGTCCATGCGGGTAACGTTTATTTTGTAGGGGTCCTCATTGTATTGGCCAAAGTACACAACCTCGTTGGGTGCGCGCTCCTTCAGGCTGTTGCCCGCAATGCGCATGCCGGTGATGCCGCAAGGCGCCAGGACCGCGCTTTGCACGTAAGCGGCATAGGGTTGGCCGGTGATCTGTTCGATGACCCGTCCCAGGAGGCAGTAGCCGAAGTTAGAGAAAGCCCAGTGCTCTCCAGGTGGATTGGCGAGCGGCAGGTTCTGCAGTGTCCAGCCGATCAGCTTGGTCTGATCCCAGGAATTGCTTTTGTACATTGGATCGTTCGCATCGGCCGGCCAGCCGCCGCAGGTGTGGGTCAGAAGGTTGTCCACCGTGATATCGGTCACGTATTGCCCGTACGGACTCTTGCCATACCTGGTCCCGAGAATGCCCGATGGACCGAACACCTTGTCGGTAAGATTCAGTTTGCCCTGTTCGATCAGGGTGAAGATAGCCACGGATGTGATGGGCATGGTCACATCAGCGATGCGGAACAGGCTCGACATATCGGTCGGGCCCATGTCTTTCACGTTGCCGAAGCGAAAGCCCTGGTTGAAGCCGAATCCCCGATCGAAGACAAATTGACCGCTGCGTGAGATGGCGATGGACAGCGAGGGTACGCTGAAGCTCCTTTTGAATGCCGCAGCAAGGCGTCCGATCTCGCCGCGCTCCTGTCCTGTGGTGGTGTCGGCCTGCGGGAGCCAGAGCGCCTGCAGCGGCGAACGAACCATGCCTGCCGCGGCAGCGCTGGTCAGATACTTGAGCAGGGAACGTCTAGTGAATGGATTTGGCATCAAGTCTCTGCTTTGACGGCAGTCAGTCTGCGCGTCTTCCTTCCCAGGTTCCGTGGTGTCCGCGGACGCCAAAGTTTCCTTGCATGGTGTTTCCGTCGACCATTCCGCGGAAGGTGAGCACGTTTTTCGTCTTGGTGCGAAACAGGATATGGCGTACATTCATCGTGCCTTCGATTCCTCCCGATTGGTACGGTCCTTTAAAGTGCCCGGTCAAGGTGTTGCCGTTTTGCACGATCTGGACCGTGTGCGTGCCGGTCTTCCCGTCGTCGCCATGGGTGTAGATCATCCAGGTGCCGGCCACATCGGCAGCGGGATGATCCTCCTGCGGCAGCTGCTGGGCAAAGGCTATGTGGCCTAGCGCCAGCAACAAGAGGGCCAGCAAAGTGAAAGGGAACTGATAGCGCTTCATAAACTCCTCCAGCGGGTGAACGTACTGGACGCAAGCTACTCCGCCTGCGTCCATCCGTGGGTTGGGTTGTGTTGTTCGATAGCTATTAAAGTATCTGGTGCTTTCGGGCCGAGATCCTGTTGGTAGATAACGCCGTCACGACCCAGGCTGAAGGTCATGATGCCGGTATGTTGATAATTGATAGGGCTGGCAAAGATCGTATACCCGCCTTTCGTGGTCATGATACGGAAGGAGTATCCATGTGATACCACTTCCTTGCTGGGTGCGGAAGCGTTGAAGATGCTTTTTGCAAACTGGTTGAGGGTCCCCATCGGGCTGGGCGTCTGGCCCTCGGAGACCTCCCAGTAAAGGCCGTTCTGCTGGCCCGGAGTGCTCACGATCGTGTCTGTGTACCGGTGCGTGCCCTGGTGGTAGAGTTCCTCGGCGCTCGGCAATGAGCCGGCATGCTTCCATGGCGGAAAGTTCATTGCTTCCGATTCGCCGCGCGCGCAATTCCTGGCCAGCGGCATCGGCGTCAAAGTACCACCTCGACGAGCTATTCTGAGCCAAGGGCACAGGGAAGGGATAGTTGTCGGCCCCGATGTAGAGCACCTGGGTGCCATCGGTCATCGCCACCAAACGATTCATCTGGTCATATTTCCTGGTGAACGACTCGGCCGCATGCTTGTCTTCTGCCGGATCGCCTGAGTTTACTAATTTCTGTGCCTTCGAGCCCAATACCTGGGTAAGTGCTTTGTCATCCCCGGCCTGGACTGCCGCATGCAATGCCTGGCTGGCTTCCGCCGGTGTGGCAAAGGTTTTCTGCGGTGCTTCCGCCGCGGGGTTGTCTTGTTTCCTCGAGCAGCCGAGAACAAAAACGACCGCAACCATGATGACAACAGCGATCGATTGAACCCGCTGCGTGGTTAAGCTTTTCTTTTGCAAACTCACGTCTCTACCTTCCTTTCTATAATCCAACTTGATTTGTGGTGGTTAAGATTCTGTGGGGTGCGGCTTAGCGTTGTCCCCTACCGCGCTCCCCGCCGCCACTGCGCTCACCCCCCCGACCTCGCTGTTCGTGCTGCTGACGTGGTTGCTGTTGGTGCTGCTGGCGTGGTTGCTGTTGGCGTTGCTGACCCTGTCGTTGGCGTTGATAGGCGGCGGGATGCATGCTGGCGCGTCCGCGATCGGACGCGGCACGGGCCTGGTTGCCATTGCCACTCATGGCGGAGCGCGGCTGGTCACTTCCGAACCTGCCGGCGCGATCATTGTCAGCGACCGGACGCTGAACCCCTCCGTTGCCGCCGATCAGGCCGTGATTCCCGTTGCGGCCACCGTTCGGCACATCCGGCCGGTTCCCGTTATTCCGGTTGTTGGCCTCATTGCCGGAGTTGTAGCGGTTGCCATTGTTGTTATTCCTGTTTCCATTGTTGTTGTTGTTATTGCTGTTCCTGTTGATTTTTGGTGATGTAGGTGTTGTGGTTGTAGTTGATGTTTCCCCCACCGCCTCCACCACCCCAGTTCATCCCCCATGCTCCGAAGCCCCAGCCCCCGCCGAAGCCGCCGGCAACGAAGCCGCCGCCGCCAATGGCCGCGCCAATCGCTACCCCGGCGCCAAAGGAAACACCGGCTGCCACGGCAACAGGCGGTGTGTATGCGGGCACCACCAAGGGCGCGCCATACACGACTGCCGGGTTGTATTGCGGAACATAAACCACGTTACTGCTGGCGGGTTCGATGATGATGGTTTGCGGACTCTGCTGCACTACCTTGATCTGCGATGAAGACTGTAACGTTCCAGCGGCCTGCGCCTTGGCGCGCATGACCTGTACCGCGGCCATCACGTCCGATTGCTGATTTTCAAAGGCCTGGCCCAGGCTCGAGGTCCAGGAAAGATTTTTGGCCAGATTGTGGAGTACGGATGGGAACTGCGTCAGCGCTTTTACGCTGGGATCCCATGATTGTTGATCCACTGCCTGGGTGAGTGCGGCTCCTTGCAAATTTTGATTTTGCGCGAGCCAGAGGTCGGCGAAAGCCACTTCATCGGCATAGCTGGCGGCAGCAAGCACCTGCGCGACCAGTGCGTCCGGATAAAGCGCGATGGGCGCAACCAGGGAGTCGAGCTGGCTGCTGGTCAGCGGCGCGACGGCCGGCGGTACAGACGCCGAGGCCGGTTGGGAGGCACTCTGTGCCTGAAGAAGCTCGGTGGGCGCGCCCGCAATCATCAGGGTCGTGCAGACCACCATCGACATTGTCTGTTTCATCCATTTCGTAATCATGAAATCCTCCGGTGAGCGATAATCCGCGGGACCCATCCCCATGCTGTAAGTGCGGAAGCCCAACCTCTAGAAGGACAATAAGTCTGCTATCGGGGAAACAAAATAGAGGGTGCTACACGTAGAACCGTGTGGTACTACACGAGTGAGGGGATGGGATCTCATTCTGCGTGAGAACTCAAACCGACTCCTCGCGGTTTGAGTTACTCACGCACAAGACATCGACATTGCTACGATGAGATACTGAACCGTTCTATGACCCTTGACGACTGCCGTCTCTTCTATGCGGATGAAATTAGAATTGCAGCCCGGGTGGATTCGGCTGCGCTGGTTACAGCCTTCGCTTCCGTGTCCCGGGAGAAGTTTATGGGGCCAGGGCCGTGGCAGATCGCATCACCGGATATGGCCTCCATGGCGTCGATGGGCTTGACCGGAGAGGCTTATTTAACTACGGATGATCCCCGGGATCTTTATCACAATGTTCTGGTTGCCCTCGATCCGGACCGTCATCTGAACAACGGGCAGCCGAGCGCGCTGGCGCGATGGATCGACGCACTCGAACTTCGGGCTGGAGACCGCGTATACCACCTGGGTTGCGGTGTTGGTTATTACACCGCGATCATGGCCGAAGTCGTTGGTCCGGGTGGGAGAGTCGCCGCCAGCGAGGTGGATCCAGGCCTGGCCGCTCGGGCTGGAGAGAACCTCGCTGTTTACGCAAACGTGTCGGTCCACGTGGGCGATGGCGCGGCCTTCGATCCCGGCCAACGTGACGCGATATTTATCAATGCCGGCGTCACCCACCCGCATCCTCTCTGGCTCGAGCGGCTGTCCCACCGGGGCCGCCTGGTCTTGCCGCTCACGGCTACCAGAAGCGCAACGGACGCCGGCGGTGGTGGCATTGTTGCAAAGATCACCCGTGAAGGAAATGGCTTTTCCATCCGCGTGGTGACGCTTGCAGGGATTTTTTCGTGCACCAGCGTCCGTGATCCCGAAATGAATGCCGCTCTTGCCAAGGCTCTGGCAAGCAAGGCCTTCTCCAAGCTTAGGTCGGTGAGAACAGATCCACATGCGCAAGAAGAAACCTGCCTGGCGCATCGCGCAGATATCTGCCTGAGCACGGCCGAGCTGCCTTTTGTAGCGCAAGGGAACTGAAGATCCGGGCCGGCCCCCTCTTCATTGCGGAGGGGGCGCAGTGGACGACGGTGTTGGCTTTCCGTCGATGGTGCGGGGCTCCATTATTTCAGTTCGGGTGCCGTCGGGATCAAAGAGATTCGCCTGGCGCTTACGATTGATCCCAAGGTGCATCTCAATGGGACGCCCGTATACCTTGTCATACGGCTCAGCTTTGAGCCTTGCTACGGCTGCGGCGACATCCGGGACCTCAAGGCAGAGATGATGAGCGCCACCGCGCTCCGTGGCCGGCGGCGCATCTTTGTAGAGCATGAACTCTACGTAGTCATCTCCATCGGGAACTTTCAGATTGATCCAGGAAAGCACCTGACCTGATTTGCTGCCTCGCCAGGTCTCCTTAAATCCGAGTATGTCGGTGTAAAACTTGTACTCGGAATCCAGGTGGGTGACAACAAGTCCCACATGCGTCATGCGATGAGAGATGGCTTTGTCACTCATGAATTGCCCCTTGGCAAGCATGGTTTTGCCATCTGGCATGTATTGCACCATCTCCACGGTATGGCCCTCGGGATCGGTAATGTTGAAGCCAAGATTTCCGATGCGAGCCCGGTGTGCTTCAGGCGGGACCTTGACGCCTTTCGATGCCAGATACACTCTCAGCGCCTCAATGTCGTCGGTCTCAAAGGAGATATGGTTTAGCCTGTCAGAGCCCTCCTGGCGCTCGGGAAAGAGCTCGATGGTCTGGCGGTCATTGATCTTGAAGAAGGTCATGGATGCCGACCCGTCCGGGTTCTGCAAGGAATAGGGCTCTTCGAAGCCGAGGAACTGGCCATAAAACGCGCGGGACTTCTCGTAGTCGTGGGCATAGATCGCGAAGTGCGAAATGCCGGTGATGCGCGGCCGCTGCGGAGTCTGTGCGGAGAGGGAGGCTGCGAACACTAGACTCCCGGAAAGAAGCGCAAACCCAAGCTGCCTTCGGGTGGTAAACATTGTTGAAAATGACCTCCGTTGCCGGGATATCCAGCGACTGCAAGTCTTATAGCACCGAAGGGGCGGCCTAGTGCGTTTTAGGGCCATTTCGAACTCTCCCCAGCCATTGTTCCGGTAAACTCTAAGTATGTCAGCGAAATCATTCGGTAGCCTTGATCAATAAACTGGTTCTCTCCAATCTAGCCCACCGCCCGGTCCGCACGATCTTAAGCGTTCTTGCCATAGCCGTAGAAGTTACCATGATCCTTACCCTCGTCGGCGTTAGCTACGGAACGCTGGACGGGACAGCGCGGCGCGCCCGTGGAGTGGGCGCGGATATCATGATCCGTCCTCCCGGATCCTCCATCATTGGACTCAGCACGGCGCCCATCAGCGACCTGCTGATCGGTGTTATCGGCAAAATGCCCCACGTCGCCATAGCGACCGGAACGGCTATCCAGCCGTTGTCTGGTTTCGATTCGATCACGGGATTGGACCTGGACTCGTTTTCGAAAATGAGCGGCGGCTTCCATTATCTGCAAGGCGGACCCTTCAAGACCGACCAGGACATGCTGGTGGACGAGTACTACGCCAAGGAGAAAGGGCTCCATGTCGGGGACAAATTGCAGCTCATCAGTCATGAATGGAACGTCGCTGGGATATTCGAGTCCGGCAAGCTGGCCCGGATCTGCGTGCGCCTCCCGGTTCTCCAGGAGCTCATGGGTAATCCCCACCGTCTGAGCCAGATCTACGTCAAGGCAGACAATGAGGCGAATGTCCAGCAAGTGCTTCAGGGGTTGCGAGCCAAGTTGCCCGGCTATCCGATTTACACCATGGAGGAGTTCACGTCTCTGCTTTCGATTAACAGCGTTGGCATGCTGCGCAGTTTTATTGGGGTGGTGATCGGCGTGGCAGTCACCGTAGGTTTCATTGTGGTTTTCATGGCCATGTATACCGCGGTCCTCGAGCGTACCCGGGAGATCGGCATCCTCAAAGCCGTGGGAGCTTCGTCCGGATTTATTTTGAACCTGCTTATCCGGGAGACGCTCTTGCTCTCACTGTTGGGGGCAGTGGTTGGCATTTTGCTTACCTACGTGACACAGTGGCTGATGCATTACACGGTACCGGCAAGCCTGGTCCAGGAAACCGTTTATGGCTGGTGGCCGATCGCGGGCGCCATCGCCGTCGGGGGTTCCTTGCTCGGGGTCATCGTTCCTGCAATACGAGCAGTCAAACAGGATGCCACGGAGGCGCTCTCCTATGAGTGAACAGCCCATCATCAAGGTACAGGATCTTTATAAGACCTACAGGGCCGGCGACGTGGACGTGCACGCACTGCAGGGAGCGAATTTACAGGTGGAAAGGGGTGAGTTTGTTTCTGTCGTGGGCGCCTCGGGCTCCGGTAAGTCGACCCTGTTTAACATTTTGGGTGCGCTTACCTCGCCAACCTCCGGTACGGTGAGCATTGCAGGAAATAACCTGGAGAGTTTGTCAGGGCCGGATCGAGCTGCGCTCCGCAAAAGAACCGTGGGCTTTGTGTTTCAGAAGTACAACCTGCTGCCAACGCTGACGGCGGAAGATAACATCCGCATTGTGCAATACATTGGCGGACGAGGGATGAACTTCAGCCCGGCTTTTCGTGAGATCCTCGACATTCTAGGGATTGGGGACCGGATGAAACACAAACCTCGTGCCCTGTCAGGTGGGCAGCAACAGCGGGTAGCCATCGCGCGAGCCCTGGTCAATGAGCCCTCCATTCTGCTGGCCGATGAGCCTACCGGCAATCTCGACAGCCAGAATACGACTGCAGTTCTGGAGCTCCTGAAGAGGCTCAATCGCGATCTTGGCCAGACGATTCTCATGATCACTCACGATCAGGATGCAGCCGCCTACGGTGGACGAACCATTCGCATGCGGGATGGCCAGATCCTCGACTGAAGACCGGCCGAGAATACTTTACAAACCAGTGACATAAGCGTGACAACTGCACCAAGGACGAAATCTATGGTGGTACTTAAGCAGGGGAAACGCAGTGCTCACGTTGCGCGGAAGCGTATTTTCCTTCTTAAAGTTACTAAGAACGTGCGAACCGATATCAAATCGGGGCCGTAAGGCTGATGAGAAGTAGGAACCTCTGGCAGTAGTACGAGAAGTAAGAACGTCAGTACGAGTGGCGAGAGCGTCTTCCTATACCAGTCCATCAACGACGGCCGCAGGGGTCACTTATGCCGGAACAAAACGCCCTTCCATTGCGCCATAGCAATCAATACAGCGCGGATGCAGCCTGTGTCCACTGTGACGGAGTCATTCGTCACGAATCCTGGTGTGTCACACAGTGCGGTGATGTTTATTACGCATTTCAAGCCGTTGAAGATGCCAGTCAGTTGAGTCCTGGAGATGAGCTCATGTTGCATGCCTTAGGTGTCGTTTGGGCGGCAGAAAGCATTCCGGCAAACCTGCATAGCCTCAGATGAAGATCTCGTGGAAAGCTGTGGTATCCCACTCAAGCCCAAGACCCAAGAACGGCTTGAATGGGGCACCCAGCTTTCGTTACTGAACCGCAGATCCTCAGCTTCGCTGCAACTTGAGAGTGGTGGAGTTGGATGGACAGAGTCAGCCGGCACCCATTTGAGAGCTTCCTCAGACCCAAGGGGGCGGCGAAGAGCTGCCCGGCAAAATCGCTTTACCAATATCGCAAACAGGCGAGATAGGTATACACTGGTTGGCGTTTTTGGAATGGAGGTTTGAGGGATCACGTCCTCAACTCCCTCGCTGAACTACGCCGACGAACAACCGTACGAAAAACATACCCTGGAATATGGCAAACGCCAATGCGCGTTATTGCTAACGGAAAGCCGTGTTCGCGAGAAAAAGGGCTCAGCACAATAGATTCCGATCAGGAGGTGTTACATGCCATTGGACCTTACTACTTTAACGTTGGTAGCTAAGCCGGTAACGTTGGACGAGGGCACCAAAGTATTGGAACGGGATCACTACCGCTGCCGCTACTGTGGACTGGACGGATTGGCCAGCTTCGAAAACGCTCTCATCATGTCGGTTGACTTCGTGGTTCCTCGCGCTCACAAGGGGAAGAAGGACCCAGGCAACCTGGTGGCCTGCTGTCGTCCGTGCAACATGATCAAGGGACGGCGCGTCTACGGCAGTTTTGAAGAGGCCAAGGCTTACGTACTTGCGCGCCGCGAGGATCTGCGTAGGGCTTGGGAGCTAAAGAACGGGCGAGCGCTTAGCCAATCGGCGTAGCGAGAGAATGTGCGCTTGTCAAAAAGGATGAACTGCGTGGCCACGATGCTCGCCGCGGATTAATTGGGCCACTGTCATCGCTGAGCTGGGGATCGAGAAGATCCCTCCGAGGCTCACTGCGGGCCTACTCGTGCCGCAACGCCGTCTGCGGTTCAACGGACGCTGCACGACGTGCGGGAATCCAGCATGCAAGCAGGGTTACTGATGCCAGAAATACAGGCACCATCGTAAAGGTGACCCAGTCGTGTGGCGCAATTCCGTACAACACTCCGGCTACGACCCGCGATGCGGCCCACGCGAGCGGCAATCCGGTCCCCATCGCGACGCACGAGAGCAGTACTCCTTGTCGTACGATGAGCCGCTCTACCCCGCTTCGCGTTGCCCCCAACGCCAGCCGGATACCGATTTCCGAGGTGCGGCTGCTTACCGAGTAACTCATCACGCCATATAGACCGACCGCCGCCAACAATAATCCTGCCAAGCCGAAGAAGGCGAACATCGCCGCCGATACCCGCGGAAGGATCTGCGCATCGCCCAGGTGCTCTTCGATGGTTTTGTCGTTGAAGATGGCTAGTTGCGGGTCCAGTGTATGGATCTCATTTCGTACCGCGGTTCTTACTTCTGCTGCATTTCCCTCGTAGCGCACGAGGAGGGAAAACCCAAAAGTCGGCGCGGCCAAACCGATATTCTGCTGCAAAGAGCGATAAAGAATCGGTTCGTCTGCCTCGCTGAGGGTCTGCGATTTGGCATCCTTCACCACACCTACGATCTCATACGTCGTCTTCTCGTTCGTTACCCGTTCGCCAATTGCTCGGCCCGCACCGAATATCGCCCGCGCAAAGGCCTCGTTCACCACGGCCTGCTTTGGCGCACCAGGATCAACGGTATTGAAATCGCGCCCCGCAATCCACGGTATTCCGATGGTCTCAAAGTAGCCTGAGCTGACCTGGTAGACCTCGGCGAGTGGATCGTGTCCGGCATGCGCTTCCCTGGCAGCGGTGTGAAATTCGCTCGTCTGGCCATAGAGCGAAAGCGGAACATGGTCTGTCCACGCTACAGAATTTACTCCCGGTACCGCCGCAGCCCTGTCCCCAATGCGCTTCAACAGCAGAGGCGTCTGTTGCCCGGTATATCCGTTATGCACTGGATCGATCGACATCATCAACACTCCGCGGGTTCGGAATCCAGGATCAACCTCTGCGGTCTTTCGTAGGCTGCGAAGAAAAAGCCCAGTGGTGCACAGCAGCACCAGGCATAACGAAATCTGCACCACCACGAGAATATTTCGCAGGGTCCACGCGCGGCCGGGACGCTGCAACGTGCTTTCTCCCTTTAGCGAGTTGGGAACTACCGGGCGCGATGCCGTGAGTGCCGGCGCAACTCCGCACAGCATCCCCGTTCCCACGCTTAGGAGAAAGGCATACAAGATGACCCGCCAACCCATGGTCAAACTCAAATCGAACGGGCGTGGCAAAGGGTAGATGAAATGCGGTTAGGCCGCGAAGCCCTGCGACACTCAGCGCCACTCCAAATGCACCGCCGCTTAGCGCCATCACCGTGCTTTCTAACAGCATGGGCCGTATTAGCTGGAAGCGTGTCGCTCCCAGCGCAATGCGCACGGCCATCTCCCGATGCCGCCCTGCTGCACGTGCCAGGAGCAGGTTAGCGACATTCGAACCGGCAATGCACAGCACCAGCAAAGCAACCACAGTCAGCGCGGTCAGGAAAGTTTCGAAGTGAGCCCTCGCGCTTGGCAACATCCTGCCCGCCTGCTCGATATGAAAACCGAGCCCTTCATCTTCCTTGGGATAGGCAGTCGCCAACCGCAGTGCCAAAGCGTCCAGCTCGACCTGCGCCTGCGTCCTGTTCACCCCTGGTTTCAAGCGGGCGACAACGTCCAACAAAACCAGCTCGTGAGGATCCATACCGTTCAACTTATCGGCCGCCAGTTGCTCCCGTTCGCCCTGAGGCACCCAGAACTCGACATTCGCGAGCTTGTGAAGTCCACGAAATCCCGGCCGGGTAACGCCGATCACGGTAAATATCTTCCCCGAGAGCGAGACCGTTTTTCCCAGGATTGCGGGATCTCCGCTGAAGTGGCCGCGCCAAAGGCCATAACTCAATACGATTACCGGCGATCGGTCTTCGCCGTTGTGAAAGCCTCTGCCCATTGTCATCGGCAATTCGGCAACGTCGAAGAAGTTCGTCGTCGTGCTCTGACCCCAAACCCGTTCGGGCTCGCCCGGCCCTGCGATCGTGGCCGGCAGAAATTTATTGTAGGCGGCCACACCGGAGAAAGACTTTGCCTGCTCACGCAGATCGTTAAACGTCATCAGCGACGATGGGCCTTGCCGTCCGCCATGGTCGAATGTTGAGTAAATATTCAGCAACGTTGCCGGATGCCCTACCGGCGGCTCTTGCAACAAGAGTTTGTTTACCGCGGTGAAGATGAAGACATTCGCCGCTATCCCCAGCCCCAGCGAAACCGTTACGGTCAGCACGACAGACGGTGACCTTTTCAGGCGTCGAAGTACCTGGCGCATATCACGCCAAAGAGTATCCACTGCGGGAAGGGAATTCTGCTGCCACAGTTGTTCGCGCACACGGCGAGGACTGCCAAACTTCACGTAGGCCTGACGCTGCGCTTCGTCTACAGTCATGCCGCGTTCGATGTTTTCCGCAATCTCTTCGGCGAGATGCATCTCGCATCTCCTGTCGCAGTTCGGTGTCGCTCTGTCTGCGTCGGAGAAGGCGGCGCATGCTCATCATTTACCCTCCTCCTTTGCTGACGCATCGCCCATCACCAATGCAATCGCCCGAGCCATTTGCCGCCAGCGGCTGGTCTCGAGCGTGAGTTGTTTGCGCCCACGCGCCGTCAACCGATAGAACTTTGCCTTGCGGTTGTTTTCACTAAGCCCCCAATAGGACGTTACCCACTCGCGGTCCTCCAGGCGGTGCAGCGCAGGATACAACGATCCTTGCTCCACCTCCAGCACATCCTCCGAGGTTCGCTCGATGACCTTCGCGATGGTGTGTCCGTGGGCATCGCCACCGATCAGGGTGCGCAGGATCATCATGTCCAAGGTCCCCTTCAACATCTCCGCGTTTTCCTCTTTCTTTTTCGGCAGGCGTCCCTCCCATAGAACATCTATGCAGGAAAAGTGTACACCAATAGAACTTCTAGGGGGGAATATCATCCGGGCCGATTTAGGGAGGTGACATGAGGGGCTCGTTCTAGCAACCTCAGTACGAGGTGTTGAAAGGCTGGTGTTCCACCGGGGTTCTGTTAGAGGAGTGAGTTCCGCAGGTTGGCGTTCTCATGCTCTACGCTGTCAATCTGTTCCCCTGAACTAAGTGACCTGAATCAATATGGCGCTCAACGCGGGAACGTAGCAGGTCAGCTGCGGACTATTCGCGGTGAGATTGTAAGCGGCCGATGGAGAGAACGTCGCGTCTACATTGACGGTGGCGCCCTGGATGGTAACGCCTGCGGTTGCGGTTAGGTCGGGGGCCGTGGCCCCGCTGCTTAGCTGAGTCATCGCCAGTAGCGTGGCTGAGTTGGCACTCTGGGGCAGGGCCACGCTTAGCTGCAGATTTTGCGTAAGATCCTTGTTGACGACGATGATGTTCAAGCCACCCGAGGAAGTCCGGACGGCGTAGCCGGTGACGTTTAGTGCGCCGGCGGACACCTGCGTCGTATACAGAGTTCCTTGCCCAGCAAGCCTGAACAGCAGGATCCCGTAGAACTCAGGCCGCACATCTACCACCGCGTTGTCACTATCTGCGATGGGTGTGTATCCCGCGCTATTGCCACCTCCGTGGAAGTTCACACCGATGGCTCCGCCCTGAGCGCAGTTGAAGAGGTAGTCGATGACCCAGAGTGACGACGAGTAGGAATTACTGACCCCGGGGCTGCCGCCGTCGTAGAAGGAGTTGCACTCCGACATCCGGAACGGAATCCCGATACCTTGGGCTGCGGTCTGAAGTTGTGCGAGTTCCTGTACCAGGTAAGGGTCAGGAGTGATCAGGAAGGGTGCGGTTGAGGTGGATAACGCACCATTGGCACGATAGTAGTGCTGGGTAAGTAAGCCGATCTCGCTTTTCGTGACAGCCTGGCCAAATGGGATGGTCCAGTTCGTGACGGGGGTGGTTGCGGCCGGTCCTGTGATGGTCACGTCCGGAGTGGTTGCGAGTATCGCGTTGCGGAACTGGCCCCAGAGGGAGAGGAACTTGCTCAGGGACCAGTTGCCCGCGAAGTAGCTCCCGGGGTCTCCGTAGAGGTCGCACTCGTTGCCAATCTCAATGCCGAGGAGCGACGATCCGAACTGCCCGGCAGCATACGCGACCTCGGCGGCCGCAAGCGCAGGTGTCGTGGCGCCAGTGGCCGCTCCTCCGAGATTGATTCCATACAAGCATTGCCAGCCTGCAGCCTTTACGAAGCCGGCAAGCGAGGCAACATCGGAGGGAGCGATTTGACCCGCCGTCTGACCGGCGCCGTTCGGAGTCCAGACGTTCTGATCCACCGAGTTGCCGCCAACGCGCAGCACGCTCGGGCCGATGCGCTTGAAGAGAGCAATCAGGTCACTGTTGGAAGCACTGAAGATTGGGGAGCAGAGCTTATTTTTCTCGTAGGAAAGACCGGCAAACGCCGGCCCGATGGATCCCGCTGCCCCCGAGGTGACTGTTAGAGAGGCCTGCGTGACTGGTCCTGCCGGCACGGGCTGCGGATTCGCGAGAGCCGGCGTATTGCCAGGCGGACTGCTACTTGTCGGGTTGCTCGGATCGGTCGAGCTACTCGACGCGCTGCATCCGGCCCAGAACGACGTTGCCGCCAGTGCGACTGTCCCCTGAATGATCTGGCGACGGGTGAGCGCGGAGGACTCAGGATATGAGTTCATGGCGCTGTCTCCAGGGGTTAGTATCCCACTCCGCATACACCCGGGGGGAGCGAGAAAAGCTTCGTTTTCTCCCACTAATGGGGAGTACTGCTGCTGGTAGTAGACACGCGAGAATGAAGGGTGAGACCTGCAGAACGACGACGCTCTGCGCCCCACGTTCTCAACGCGGCCCGGATTCGCCTACAGCAAAATTTGACGTCCATCCTGGTATCCCTGCTAACCTGCGCGTTAGGAGACGCCGTGTTCCAGGGAGACACAACTTGAACCCGGAGAGCCCCTATCTTCGTATCTTCAAATCCACCGTCTTCGTTCGCGACCATGATCGAAGCTTGCAGTTTTACGTCGACCAGTTGGGATTCAGTGTGCTGGCCGATGCTCGCTTCGAGTTTGGCGGCCGTTGGGTGGCCGTAGCTCCTCCGGATGGCAGTGCAATTCTCGCCCTGGTCGCTCCCAAGCGGGGCTCTGAAAACTACAAGCATATTGGCCGGCATACGCAGATTGGGTTTATCGCCCAGGATATTAATGCGACCTTCGAGCTGTGGCGTAGCCGCGGGGTCCACTTTCATAATCCCCCACAGGAGTCACTTTTCGGCGGAGCATGCGCCACCTTCTCCGACGTGGACGGCAACTCGTTTGAACTGCTGGGTTCCGACGAGATGAGCCGCGAAATCGAGGCCCAGAGGCACGCAATCGCCGAAAAGCTGGAAGCTGAGCGGCGCGCCGCCCAGGAGCTGGAAATTGCCAAGCAGGTGCAGGCCCGGCTCTTTCCGCAAACGCTTCCTCCCCTCAGGAGCCTGGATTACGCAGGCATTTGCATCCAGGCTCGCCATGTCGGCGGCGACTACTATGACTTTCTTTCGCTGGGGCAAGATCGGCTCGGATTGTTGGTCGGCGACATCTCCGGGAAGGGAATCGCTGCTGCGCTCCTGATGGCTAATCTGCAAGCCAACCTGCGCAGCCAGTTTGCTCTCGCACGCGAACAGCCACAGCTTCTTTTGCAATCCGTGAACCGGCTGTTCTACGAGAACACGGCGGAAAGCGCCTATGCCACTTTCTTTTTCGCCGAGTACGATGAGCAAACGCATCGCTTGCACTACGCCAACTGCGGTCATCTGCCGGCGCTTCTGTTGCGCCATGGGGGCGCTGTGGAAAGACTCCACTCCACCGGTACGGTTATCGGTCTATTCAAGGAGTGGGACTGCCCGGCAGCGGAATGTCCCTTCTATCCCGGCGACACGCTGGTGCTCTATACCGATGGCGTCACCGAAGCATTCAACGCGGCGGAAGAGGAGTTTGGAGAAGAGCGCCTGCTCGAAGCGTTGCAGCGGCATCGCGAATTGACTGCCGCTGGATTGCTCGCCTTCGTGGTGAAAGAAATACAAAAGTTCAGCCCGCACGAGCAGCACGACGACATCACGTTGATCGTGGCCAAGTGTACGGGAATCCCGTAGCACGCTGCCGCGAATCGCGAATAGTCGATTTCGGAGTTAGAGGTGTCCCAGGATATACAGGCAAAAGTGCCGCACCTACGGCGCACCCACCGCATGCCGGGGCAGGCAGCCCTTCCGAGTCTGTGTGAACCAGACCTTTGTGCGGGAGCCGCGGCGCACCACAGATCCCTCCACTACGCTACGCTCCGGTCGGGATGACAAAGAGGAGGCTGACAAGTTCCATAGATAGTGGTTGCTGAATAGACGCTGATCAAAACGCCGCCTTCTGCTCTGCCCAGGGTCCGTTTAGCCGCCGTACATGGAAGCGATGCTCTCCCCTTTGTCATCACAGCGGCTGTGACTTTTTTGATGCTTCATCGTCAATAACCGCTGGGTGCCCCATTCAAGCCCGGTTTTGGCTTGAGTGGGATACCACGGCACTCACCTAACGATTCTTTCAGCCACTAGCCAATTCCCCATGGATGCATCACCCCTCCCCTTTGTCATCCCGCCTGCCCCGGCGTGCCGTGGGAGCGTACCCGGATTTCCTACTTCGCGGCTCTACCGGCGGCAACGCATGTGGCTCTCCGTAAAGAGAGCCGCAAGAAATCCACCGAAGCTACGGTTCTTGACAGGAAATCTGGGGCAGCCGAGGGATCTGCGGTGCGCCCCGGCTCCCACACAAAGGTTTCGGTTTTGTTAGTTCTCACACAGGCTCTTCCGGGCTGGGCTACATTTAGGGGGGACCAGAGTCTTACACGCCCTCAGTTAGCGTGACGCGGTAAGTCGCCCCCTTGAAACGATGCTCACGCGCCTTGCGATAGCCCGGGCTGTTGTACCAGGCCTTCGCTGCGTCAATGCTCGGGAATTCGAGGATTACAGTTCCTTCTGTCGCAGGTCCTTCCAGGTCTTCATACGCGCCGTAAAGCGCGAGAATCTTAATCTCGTGCCCGGCAAAGGTCTCTGGGACCTCTTTGGAGTAGGTGGCCATCTCATCTTTGTCGAGCATCTTGTCGCGCGTAAAAACCAGGTATCCCTTCATAAGTTCTCCATTTGTTTCGTGTGGGATTCGATGCGCGAAGTCACACCTGGGCTCTCAAAAAAAAATCAACACCGCCGCCGCTACTGAGGCAGGGCGCCTGTCACTCGGCGTTCAGGACAGTGGAAAAGAGCAGCAGACCTACAGTGGTAAAGATGACATCGTAGCCGGCGAGAAGTTTGATCCATAGCCCGGGTTCGGAATCGCCTACCAGGATCGCGGTCGCCGCCTCGACCATGCCCAGTAACGCCGGAATGAAGATGGGAAAGAGCAGCAGCGGAAGCAGCAACTCGCGATTCCGGGTGCGGACTGAGACCGCGGCAAAAAAAGTTCCATTCACCACCAGGGCCCAGGTGCCCAGGGGCAGAACCAACAGTAACAGCCACGTTTCTCCCACCGGATGCAGGTTGTAAAAGATGGCAAAAAGAGGCGCCAGTACGATCTGCACCACCGTCACGAAAATAAAGTTGGCAATCACTTTGGCCAGAAAAAGCGCAGAAGCCGGGGCGGGCGCCATGCGTTGCGCGTCCAGCACCTGGTGACGAAGTTCGCGCGACCAGGCTTGATTGAGCGCGGTCACGGAAGCAAATAAGGTCGCTACACAAAGAATGCCTCCGGCAATCTGGCGCGAGATCATCAGTGGTGGGATCAAAGGCCAGGCTGAATAGCACAACCACCAGCAAAGCGAAAAAGAGCATGCCGTTGATGGCATCTTTCGATCGCCACTCCAGGCGCAGATCCTTGGCCAAATGGAGGAGGAGATAGTTCACAGGCGCGCCTGGTCCTTGGTCAGGTCAGCCACCGTAGCCTTGGCAACGCGCAGGTAATCCTGGGGCGCAAGCAGAATCTGGATACCGCGATGACCGGCGGAGACGGAAATGAAATCGAAGAGCTCGATGGTTTCGTCAGCAAAAACGGGGAAGTCCTTCTTGGCGCCGAAGACGGTAACGCCGCCGCGGATATAGCCGGTGAGCGGCTGCACATCCTTGAGCGAAACCATCTCCGCTTTGCGAGCTCCGGCGGCGCGGGCAAGTTTTTTGAAGTCCAGCTCCGCGTCGCCAGGGATGACCGCAAAGGCATGTTGGTCAGGACCGGTGGTGGTGAGCAGGGTCTTGAAGACCTGCTCGACCGGCAGGCCGATTTTGCGCGCTACGGCAATGGCGGAGAGGTCGTCGGGATCGACCTCGTACTCCTGCAGGGTGTAGGGGATGGCGAGGCTCTCCAGGATGCGGGCGGCGTTGGTCTTCATAGAGCGTGGAGGGCCGGGCCCTCGGTGGTGGCGACCAGCTGTCCTGCTTCCATCATCAGGAAGTAGTCAGCCAGTGGTTCAGCGAGCGATCTTTGATGGGTGGTGAGCACGACGGTGCGCGCCCCGCGCAGACGGCCGAGCAGGGTTACCATCTTGCCCGCGCTGGCGGCGTCCATGTTAGAGAAGGGTTCGTCCAGCAGCAGCAGCTCCGGCTGGGGCAGCAGCACCCGGGCCAGCGAAGTACGCTGGCGCATGCCCTGCGAGTACTGGCCGACAGGACGGGTAAGCGCGGGGTCGAGGCCCACCGAAAGCAACGCCTCCTCCGGCGTAAGGCAAGAACAAGTGCGGTAGAGACCGGCGAAGTAGCGCAGGTTTTCCACCGCGGAGAGTTCGTCATAGAGCATCGGGGCATGGCTCATGTAGCCGATGCGCGCCCGCTGCCCGGCAATCTTTTCCGGTTTGCCGGCAGTGATGATCCGGGCGGTGCCCAGGGTGGGCTCGAGCAGCCCGGCAAGCACCCGCAGCAGGGTGGATTTGCCGGCTCCATTTTCGCCCAGCAGAACGTAACAACGGCCGGCAGCGAGGCTGACCGAAATCTTGCGCAGCGCCGCGAAGCGGCCAAAGAGACGCGATACATTGTCAAGCTGCGCTAGCGTGGATGCCATCCCCTACCCCGGATTTCCTGTACGCTGCCCCCGGACACGGCCGCGTGTGCGGCTTTCAGCAAAGAAAGCCGCATGAAGTTCGTCAACGCCAATAAACTCTACAGGAAATCCGGGTGGAGTATAGAGTGGGAGGGCTTGGGTTTTACTTGCCTGCCATAGCGGGAGCCGGGGGATGGACGGAAGCGGTGTTGGGCGCAGGCTTGGCGGCCGCATACTTGGACGCGCATTTGGCCTGCAGTTCGGTCGCATGGAAGACGCCATCCCGCCCGTACGTGCCCATGGCCAGCGCCTGGGAACCGTCCTTAAAGGTATCCGGCGGGGGCTCAACGCCCTGATAGCTGACCTGCAGCGTGTGACCCTGCTCGGAGAGCACAAATTTGGCGTTGGTGCCGGTGCGCTCGATGGAATGGGCGGCTACATCGCCGGCTACGCGGAGATGACGGGTATAGGCCTTGTTGCCCATGGCCTGTAATTCGCTGATGGTGACGTAGTAGCTCTTGTCCGCTTGAACTCCGGTGATCGCCAGGTAGATGATGGTGCTCAGGATGATCACTGTGGCCGCGCCAATACGAAGTGTTAGCGGAGATATCTTCATCGCATCTATAAGGGTAGGAGCCCCCGTTGCTTCCGTCAAGTGCGCTTCCGTCAAGCGCAGCTGTTCCGCATCTGAACGTATAATCGACATCGAGCGCTGATCGATCCCAAAGGCCTAATCCAACATCCAACCCCCGAACGAGGCGATTCGCATATGAACAGCAATGGAAACGGCAACCATGAAGTGGCGGTCAACCCGACGCACGAGATTCTAAAGCCACGCGCGGAGTGGATCGTAAAGCGGAAACTCGAAGCGGCTCGGACCGGCGATAGCAACATGTCGCAGATGCACTTTGCGCGCCGCGGCCAGGTTACTGAAGAGATGGCATTTGTCGCCGAGCGGGAAAAGCTCCCGGTGGCGCTGATTCGGGATGAGATCGCCGCCGGACGGCTGATTATCCCCGCCAACATCAACCACCCGGAGTTGGAACCGATGGGGATTGGGGTGGCGACCAAGTGCAAGATCAACGCCAATATCGGCAATTCCGCGGTGACCTCGAATATCCGTGAAGAACTGGATAAGCTGCATACCGCGGTCAACTTTGGCGCCGACACGGTGATGGACCTGTCGACCGGGGGCAATATCCCGGAGATTCGGGAGGCGATTCTGCGCCACAGCCCGGTGCCCATCGGTACGGTGCCGATCTACGAGGCGCTCAACCGGGTCAAGAAGCTCGAAGATCTGAACATCGATGTGTACCTGGAAGTGATTGAAGAGCAGGCGCAGCAGGGGGTGGATTACTTCACCGTCCACGCCGGCGTGCTGATCCAGTATGTGCCCATGGTGGCCAAGCGGATTACCGGCATCGTCAGCCGCGGAGGGGCGATTCTGGCCCAGTGGATGACCCATCATCATCGCCAGAATTTTCTCTATGAACACTTTGACCGCATCGTAAAAGTGATGGCCAAGTACGACGTGAGCTTCTCCCTGGGAGATGGCTTGCGGCCCGGCTGCATTGCCGATGCCAGCGACGAGGCCCAGTTTGCCGAGTTGAAGACCTTGGGCGAGCTGACCAGGTCGGCCTGGAAGAGCGATGTGCAGGTAATGATTGAAGGCCCGGGCCACGTGCCGTTGGACAAGATCAAAGAGCAGGTGGAAAAAGAGGTTGAGCTGTGTGACGGTGCTCCGTTCTATACCCTGGGGCCGCTGGTGACCGATATCGCACCCGGCTACGACCACATCACCAGCGCGATTGGCGCGGCGATGATCGGCTGGCATGGCGCGTCCATGCTGTGCTACGTCACGCCCAAGGAGCACCTGGGGCTGCCCAATGAAAAAGACGTAAAGGACGGCATGATTGCCTATCGGATCGCGGCGCATGCCGCCGATGTCGCCAGGCATCGGCCGGGGGCGCAGGACCGGGACGACGCGATCAGCTACGCGCGGTATACCTTCGACTGGAATAAGCAGTTCGCGCTGTCACTGGATCCGGAGACGGCGCGCTCCATGCACGACGAGACGCTGCCCGACGACTATTACAAGGAAGCGGCGTTTTGCTCCATGTGCGGGCCCAAGTTCTGCTCCATGAACTGGTCGAGCAAGGTCGATGCCTTCAACAAGGAAGTGCATGGCCTGGAAAAGAAGGACCTGACGGAGCTGGTGACCCTGCAGGCGGAGTCGCTGGCCGGTCGAAGCTAAAGATTAATCGAAGGTTGGGAAACAGCAGATCCCTCCACTCCGTAGCGGAGTGGAGGGACCTGCTGTTTTCTCGCTTTACCTAGCTGCGTGTTAACTCCGAGCTGCTGAAGGACATCACGTTGTAGCCGCAGTCCACGTACAGAACTTCTCCGCTTATCCCTGAGGACAAATTTGAAGCCAGGAACAAGGCCGCGTTGCCTACCTCGGCGGGCTCCACGTTGCGCTTGAGCGGCGAGCGCTCGGCATGCACCTTAAGCATTTCCCCTAGCCCACCGATGCCTCTTGCCGCCAACGTCTTGATGGGGCCGGCGGAAATCGCGTTAACCCGAATCTTCTTCGGCCCCAGATCAGCAGCGAGATAACGCACCGTTGCCTCCAGCGCTGCCTTGGCCACACCCATCACGTTGTAACGCGGCACCACCTTTTGCGACCCGTAGTAAGTCAGGGTGATGATGCTGCCGCCATCTGTCATCAACGGAGCGGCTCCCCGGCTCAGGGCAATCAATGAATACACGCTGATCTCGTGCGCTATCCGGAAGCCGTCCCGGCTGGTCAGCAAAAAATCGTTGTGCAGCTCGTCAGGAGGGGCAAAGGCAACGCTGTGCACCAGGGTGTCGAGCTTGCCATAGCGATCCTTCAGTTGGGCAAAGACCTTGTCGATCTGTTCATCGCTCGAAACATCGCACTCAAAAATCGCCGCGTCGGGCAGCTCTCCCGCCAGCGCCTCGGCTTCCACCCGCAGACGTTCGTTTTGATAGCAGATGGCAATCCGTGCCCCGGCTTCAGAAAGCTTCTGGGCAATCGCCCAGGCGATGCTGCGCTTGTTTGCCAGACCGAAAACGACTGCCGTCTGACCCTTAAGATCCGTCATTGACTGCTCCTCTTGTCTCTATGCAACGGGATTAAGGATATATCAGCCACCCAGGTCCACTAATTCGACCTCGTGAATCGGGCTGCCCAAAAAGCGCGTGCCCAAATTACGGAACTTGGCCACTGAGTCGGTTGCGAAAAAGCGGCAGCTGCAGGATTGGCTCCCCGCGTACCGGCCGGTGACGCGATGGCCGGCGAGCTGCTCGGCCGCCTGGCTCGCCGTCGCCTGGGCGGAATCGATCACCCGGATGGCCGGCGAAAGAGCTGCTTCCATCATCGGCCGCAGCAGCGGATAATGCGTGCACCCCAGCACCAGCGTGTCCGGATCAAGATCCGATTCCTGGGCCTGCTGCAACAGCTCCGTAAGATAAATGCGGACCACCTCCGCCGTGACCGGGTGATCGACCCAGCCCTCTTCCACCAGCGGCACCAGCAGCGGGCAGGCTTTTTCCAGGGCGCGCAGGCCTCGCTCTCTGCAGGCCGCGGCATAGGCATGACTGGAGATGGTTGCGTCGGTGCCAATCACCAGGATGTCCCGGGTCTTTGACTGGCTGCGCGCCTCGTTGGCCCCGGTCTCGATCACGCCCAGAACCGGCACCGTGGTCGAGTCCCTAATCTCTTTCAGGGCCAGCGCGGTGGCGGTGTTGCAGGCGATCACCAGAAAATCCGCGCCCTGGTCGAGCAGAAAGCGGGTGCTCGAAAGCGCATAGCGCACAATGGTCGCGCGCGACTTTGAGCCGTACGGCAGCCGCGCCGTGTCGCCCAGGTAGAGGAACTCCGCCTGGGGAACCAAGGGCAGCAGCGCCCGCAGCACGGTCAGCCCGCCGAAACCAGAATCGAATACACCAATCTTCAAGGCAGTCACAGGTGCTTCACTCCTGGGGAATCGGTAGCCAGATAGACACGGGTCAGATCGGCATGCCCGGCAAGCGTGTCGCGCTGTTGCCCATCCACCAGAAAACGCACCTGCGAGATCTGGGGAAAGTTGGCGTGCAGCGTACCCAGGATCGAAAGCAGGGTGAGCGTCTCCGGCTCAATGCCGGAAGGGTGGGCGGCGACAAACGATGCGCTCAGGTCGACAATGGCTTCGGTGCCGGGGATGACCTGATTGGGCTCCAGCGGCAGGGTCATGAAGAAAATCCCGTTCACGCCTTTGTTGTCCGCGATCGGGTGCTTGCTGTTGGGCCGCGCGTAGTTCAAGGATCAGGTGCTGCAGGATCACGTGGGCGCGCGCGTTGCCATCCACCGGCAGCGCCAGGTTCTGCGTGGCGGGGTGCAGGGAACCGTCCATGTCATTGGCAATCATCATGGTTACACTCTGCAGCGGGCGGCCGGCCGAGGGGTTGAGCGGCATGCTCCCGGCGGAGGCGAGCAGGCGGTCCATGGCCCGCTCGCGCATGCGCAGCAAGACCACCGCCATCACCACCGAGCTGACCAGGAGAGTCCAGAACAGGATGCGCTGGGTGCGGGAGATCATGGTTGTTGCCTCCAGTCACGCTGCCATTGTTCAACGGCTGCGGCCAGTGCCGCCACAATGCGGTCCTGGTAACCCGGGTCAGAGAGCGCGGTCACCTTCCCGGAGATGTTCAAGGGCGACAATTCTACCGCCACCGCCGGGCAGGTGAAGCTGTCCAGGGGCTCCAAGGCCGTGCGCCCCAGGGTCACCGGAATCTCCGCGTGCGTCAGGGCGGAATCGAACTCCGACGAGAGCCGCAAACTCTGCTCGGCATAGGCGCCCTGGGCGGTATCCCAGGGGAGAAAGCGGGTCAGCGGGATTTGCGTCAGGGAGGAGGTAAAGAGATGGACTCCGCTGCCGCTGGTGGTGGCATGCAGGGTGATGCAGGCGGCTGCTCCCACGTGGTTGGCCGTCTCGGCGCGATTCAGGGCCGGGATGCGCGCTATCGGATTCCCGCGTAGTGACGACATAAATGCCATGCGCGGCCAAGCGTGGAGCGCAGGCGCACCGACAGGGTCAGCACCAGGTCTTTTTCCAGCAGGTGGTCAGACAGACGCGCCCCGCTGTCGGAGCCCCCATGGGCGGCGTCGATCACCACCCCAAAGCGCGGTGGCGACGGCTTGACAACGGAGGGCTGGGCCGGCGGGGGCGCCGGAGGCGGTGGCGGCGGCGGAGTTGTCTGCGCACCGGCCAGCAGAGGCGCCAGAATAAAACCCAATGCGAGGCAGCGAGCGCTCCTCAATCCAACGCATAGATGGCAAGGCCGCTCAGTAGTTTGGGATAGAAGTCAGTCGACTTCTGGGGCATGACATCGCCGGCGAACGCTACTTCACGCAACTGACCCAGGGTGATCGGGTTGGTCAGGAAGGCCACGTCCGCCTGGCCGCGCGACGACCTGCTCCACGGCTTCGCCGGCATCGCGCACATAGCGCAGGTTCCGTTGCTCGCGAATCGCCTCCGCGGTAATGCCCAGCAGTTGCTCCAGAACCAGGGAGTGCAACTGCGCCAGGTCCAGCCGGCGTTGCCGCTCGGGAAGCTTAGCCAGCGCCTGGGCAACGACTTCGGGCTTGGCGGAGAGCAGGTGGTAGCCGTCGCCTGGTGGCGGCGATGAACGCCGTACCCGGTTGGCGGGCCAGCAGCCTGGTCAACTGGACCGGATCGTCCGCACTCACGGGCTGAATCTCAAAGTACTTCTTGGCCAAATCGATGAACGCCGCGGGGGAGAAATCCTTCAGCCCAAAGACCACCCGATGGGTGGGCAGAATGGTGATGCCGGCCGAGTCCATGTTGACGAAGGTCA
Organism: uncultured Acidobacteriaceae bacterium; assembly: GCA_963721125.1. Classification (GTDB taxonomy): domain Bacteria; phylum Acidobacteriota; class Terriglobia; order Terriglobales; family Acidobacteriaceae; genus PALSA-350. The sequence goes on from CAVRHZ010000007.1 coordinate 127,786, forward strand.
TCATCACGGCAGCCTCCGGGTAGGCGGGCTGGGGGGTGGTGTTGGCCAGGTTCCGCTCCGTGCGGGCGACGCTGGGCGGGGCATGCTCGAGCGAATAGGCCAGGGCGGTCTCGTAGCGGTGGTGACCGTCGGCGATGATGAGCTTTTTGTCCTCCATGGCTCCCAGCAGGATGTTGATGGTGCTCATATCGCTGACCTTCCACACCCGGTGGGTCACGCCGTATTCGTCGGTTACTTCGATCTCGGGCGCCGCGCGTGCCGGAGAACAGGATCTTTTCCGCGGTGAGTGCCGGGTCCGAATAGAGCATGAAAATCTGTCCGAAGTGGGCCCGGGTGGCGCGCAGCAGGTTCAGCCGGTCCGACTTGGGCTTGGAAAGCGTCTGTTCGTGGCGGAAGACCACCTGTTGGCTGTAATCGCATACCTCGCCCAGGGCAATAAAGGCGCGGCGCTCGTGGATTTCTCCGTCGCCGCCGGGCACGGTAAAACGCTGCGAGTAGGCGAAGATGCAGGCGTCTTTTTCCTGGGCCAGAATCCCCATGCGGCGCCAGTCCGCGAAATCTCGTGCCGCGCGGGTGTAGACGTCGTTGCTCCCAGGTTCGTCAAATAGTTCGGGCAGCCCCAGGATGATGCGCACAAGATTGTAGAGGCTGCGCTGGTAGTAGGCCTGCTGCATCGCGGGAGTGATCTTGTCGTAAGGCTGGGTTACTACGTCTTCCATCCGGACCAGGCTCGGGTTGTAGCGCAATGCGCGAAAAGGATAAATACGGGCCATGCTTTTGGGGGTCCGGCTCCAGACATCGGCAGTCTTAGCCTGCGCTGCCAATTGCTTTGCTCTCTTATACCTGCCAGATTGTACCTGACCAGGACGGCCATGCCGGTGCTTCCTGACCTGCCCGTCCCTCGGGAGGTAACACTGGACGGGGGAGTACATCATCAAATCTGTAATTGAAAAGGCGGGGGCAGGTTTCATGTCGACGTGCTACCATCCTGCACACGAACACTGGGGCTCCGGATTTCCTGTGGAGCTTGGTGTGGCGACCGAAACGTACGCGGCTTTTCTTGTAGGAAGCCGCAGATCAATACCTCGTCCGGCGCCACGCTGCTGGAAATTCGGAGACACGAGGGCTGGGGCTATGGCGCTCTCGATCGGGCGCAGAATGGGGATAAATGATTGCGCGGGACCCATTTCCGGGTTTTCACGCAACGGCCGCAAATCGAGGCTGTGTGCGTGGATGATGGTTAAGGTTGCCATCATCGCGGCTTGTGGCTCACGCTCTCCGGGGTTAGCTGGGCCCAGGATCCCTTAAATGATGTCCACATAAATCCCCCGGCTCCGGCGCCGATCGCGCCTATCGCGCCCGCAGACCCCAACGCCAAGCCAGACCCTAACGCCAAGACCACCACCCCAGCGCCGCTCGAAGGCAAGAAGGCTATGACTGCGCGGCCGAATGAGCGCATCCGGGTAGATGTAAACCTGGTACTGGTGCCGGTTACCGTGACCGATCCGCTCAACCGCCTGGTTACCGGCCTGGAGAAGCAGGACTTCTTTCTTTATGAAAACAACGCTCTGCAGAAGATCAAGAGTTTCTCGGCGGAGGATGCTCCGGTCTCGATCGGGATCATCTTTGACCTGAGCGGCAGCATGACAGACAAGATCAACCGCGCCCGGAACTCGATTCTGGAGTTTCTGCGCACGGCCAATCCGCAGGACGAATTTTTTGTCATCGGTTTTAACGACCGCCCCGAGCTGATTACCGATTTCACCAACAATGTGGATAACATCGAGTCTCGCCTGCTGACCGTCAAGCCCGGCCATCGCACCGCGCTGCTGGACGCCATCTACTTCGGCTTGAACAAGATGAAGCAGGCGAAGAACGAGCGCAAGGCATTGCTGGTGGTATCGGATGGGGGCGACAACCGCAGCCGCTATACGGAAAACGAAGTGCGCGCAGTGGTCCGCGAGTCGGATGTGCAGATTTATTCCATCGGTATCTTCGACCAGTACGCTCCGACGCGGGAAGAGCAGCTGGGGCCTATCCTGCTGCACGATGTGAGCGAGGAGACCGGGGGCCAGCTCTTCCGGGTGGATGATCTCGCCGATATGGCCGACATCGCGACCAAGATCAGTGCCGAGTTACGCAATCAATATGTGCTGGGGTATAGGTCAGACGATATTAAACGGGACGGGAAGTGGCGTAAATTGAAGGTAAAGCTGGTTCCGCCCGAGGGGCTGCCCCAGCTTACCGTTCACGCCCGCACCGGATACTATGCGCCCTTGCAGTAGATGGCTTTTCGTTCTTCCGATCCTCCTGCTTTGCAGCTTGCCGGTCCCGGCCCTGATGCAGGTGTCTGCGCCTCCGTCCGCCCCAGTGTTGCCGGCTGAGAAACAGCAGCCGCTCAATGTTGATCGTGATCCCGTTGCTTCCCCGGACGGCACGGGAAGCGGTGCGTCCAAAGGGACCGAGAGCACCGTAATCGGCCGCGATAATGGGAAATACACCCTGCAGCGCAATGTCGATGAAGTGGTCTTGAATGCCACCGTGCTGGACGACAAGCAGCACATGGTGAACACCCTGGACAAGGACGACTTCAAGGTCTCAGAGGACGGCGTACAGCAGACCATCACGTCGTTTCTGCACCAGGACATTCCCATATCGCTGGGAATTCTGGTCGACAACTCCGGCTCCATGCGCACCAAGCGGCAGGCGGTAAATACCGCTGCCCTCGATCTGGTGCACTATTCCAACCCGGACGATGAGAGCTTCATCGTCAACTTTTCCGACGAGGCGTACATCGATCAGGATTTCACGGCCAACGTGAACAAGCTGCGTGACGGCCTTTCGCATATCGATTCCAAGGGAGGCACCGCCCTGTACGACGCCATTATGGCCTCGGCAGATTACCTGACCAAGAATGCCAAGCGTCCCAAGCAGGTTCTGCTGGTCATTACGGATGGAGAAGACAATGCTTCAAGCACCACGCTGGAAGAAACAGTGCGCCGGATCCAGGACCTGCAGGGGCCGATCATTTACTCGATAGGTTTGCTGTACGACGACACCGGTGGCGGCAGGGAGGCTCATCGCGCCAAACGGGCCCTTGAATTGCTGTCCAATGAGACTGGCGGTATCTCCTTCTTCCCCAAGAACCTTGACCAGGTGGATGCCATCGCGGGGGAGGTTGCGAAGGATATCCGCGAGCAGTACACCATCGGTTACCACTCCACCAAGCCCATCAGCCAGGGCGGTTTCCGTTCGATTCACGTGGAGGCTAAGGCCAAGGGATACAACAAGCTGATCGTGCGCACCAAGACGGGCTATTACCCGAATGTAAAGAAGGCGAGCGCGGTGCCTCGGAGTGGGTCACCGGCGGCCGCCAATTGAGCCGATTGAAAGGACTGGGGCTGTCCTGGTTGCGGAAAACCTATCAATGAATGAAGGGTACGGGCTTCAGAGTCTGCGCGAGAACTAGCCTCTCTTAATTGAGTCCCGGAGGGACGGCTGAGAGTAGCCCAGGACGCAGTCCTGGGTGTGGCATGAGAACAACGTCTAGTCCCACAGGGACGACTGAGAATGACCCAGGACGTGAGTCCTGGGCTTTTTTTCGTGATTGAGGGCACCCAGGACTGCGTCCTGGGCTACTCTCAGCCGTCCCTCCGGGACTCAATTTGGAGAGGCTAAGTCTCACGCAGACACTTCAGCCTAAACAGGCTGCTGGAAAGTGCTGTTTCCTGTGGCAATTTAGGGTAGGTGAGTGGAAGGCGTCCCTCATCGGCTAAAGCCGAATTCATGGCAAAGCATTGTCGTACGGCTTGAAGCCCGTACCCTTCCTCAAATGAGTTTTCCGCGGCCTGAGAAGCCCGTATCTTTGCCCTTAAGCCTGATTCCCGGCTGCTACACTTGTCACTTGGCCTATGTCCCCCATTACTCGTGAGGTTGCAGCGCGCAGGCTGCATGTTGCCGAAGATATAACGGAGTTGATGGGGTCCACCCCCATGCTTCACCTGCACCGGGTCGTGCCTGCCGGGGCGGCCGATCTCTACGCAAAACTTGAGTTATTCAATCCCGGCGGCAGCGTTAAGGATCGGGCAGCACTGGGCATGATTCTGGACGCTGAACGGCGCGGCCTGCTGCAGCCAGGCGGGACCATCGTCGAAGCCACAGCCGGCAATACCGGGGTGGGGCTCGCCCTGGTGGGCGTGCATCGCGGCTACAAGGTGGTTCTCTTTGTGCCCGAAGGCTTTGCCGAAGAGAAGTGCATTCTCATGCGCGGCTTTGGCGCCACCGTAATCCGCACGCCGGAGGCAGAGGCCATGGCCGGCGCCATCGGCCGTTGCCGGGCCATGGCGGCGGAAACTCCGGGCGCCTTTGCCGCTCTCCAGTTCGAAAATCCCGCCAATCCCGACTTCCACCATGCCACCACCGCCCGCGAACTCTGGGAACAGATGGAGGGCCGGGTCCATGCCTTTGTCGCAGGTATCGGGACCGGAGGCACGTTTTCTGGTGTGGCGCGCTTTCTCAAGGAACAGGACCCGGCCATTCTCACCGTAGCCGTCGAGACCCAGGGCTCCGTACTGCAGGGGGGTGAGCGGGGTCCCCACAAGGTCGAGGGAATCGGCGTGTCCTTTATTCCCCAGACCTTCCAGCGCGAGTGGTGCGATGAGGTCGTTATGGTCAAAGACCCGGAGGCTTTCCACATGGTCAAGCGGCTGGCGGCTGAGGAAGGGGTGCTTGCCGGCTCCAGCGGTGGCGCGGTCGTGGATGCAGCAGTGCAGATTGCTGCCCGCCTGGGCCAGGGAAAGCGAGTCGCCACCATAATTCCTGATTCCGCCGAGCGCTACCTTTCGAAAAACATCTTCGAGGGTGGTTTATGAGCACCAGCCGCCACGGCTTTTCCACCCGTGCCATCCACGACGGCCAGGCTGCTGATCCATTGACCGGCGCGGTCAACGTGCCCATTTACGCCTCGTCGACCTACGCCCAGGAAGAGATCGGTAAGCATCGCGGATACGAATACTCGCGGGTTTCGAATCCCACCCGCACGGCGCTTGAAGAAAACCTGGCCTCGCTCGAAGGAGGCGCATCGGCGCACGTTTTTTCGAGCGGGATGGCGGCCATCGCAGCCCTGGTCACCATGCTCAAGACCGGCGACCACGTCATCTGCGGATCCAATGTTTACGGGGGAACGCCGCGGCTCTTCGATCAGATCATCGCCAATTACGGCATCGTCTTTAGCTACGTCGACACCACCGATGTGGAGCAGGTGCGGCAGGCGATTCAGCCCACCACCCGGCTGGTGCATATTGAAACCCCCACCAACCCGTTGATGCAGATCACTGACATACGCGCCATCGCCGACCTTTGTCAGGAACGGCGAAATGCCGGGCAGGCCATCGATCTAAGTGTCGACAACACGTTTATGTCGCCTTACTTTCAGCGGCCGCTGGAGTGGGGCGCGGATATCGTCATGCACTCCACCACCAAGTTTCTTAACGGCCATAGTGATGGGCTGGGGGGCGTCCTGGTGGGGACCACACCGAAGCACAAGGAGGCTTTTGCCTTCGTGCAAAAATGCACCGGGGGCATTCTTTCCCCCTTCGAGTGTTTTCTGGTGTTGCGCGGGGTCAAGACATTGGCCGTGCGCATGAAGCAGCATGAAGTGAATGGACGTGCGATCGCTTACTATCTCGCCGGTCATCCGAAGATCTCCACGGTTTTTTATCCCGGGTTGCCCGGCCATCCCCAAAATGAGCTGGCCAAGCGGCAGATGTCGGGTTTTGGGGCGCTCATTACTTTCGAGACTGGTTCCTTGGAGAGGGCGAATTCCGTGTTGCGCCGGCTTAAGATATGCACCGTAGGAGAATCGCTGGGCGGGGTAGAGACGCTGGTTTCCCATCCCGCGACCATGACGCACGCGGCGCTGGGCGAAGAGGGCCGGGCCAAAATCGGCCTAACGGACGGCATGGTGCGCATCTCGGCGGGTATTGAAGATACTGAGGATCTGCTGGAGGATTTGCAGCAGGCGCTCAGCGTTCTGTGAATGCCAGGGTGATAAACTCAAGAGTTTACTCGACTGAGCGTACCCGTTTCGAGCAGACGACGGAGCCCACGCAATGAGCGCCCTCACGCCAACCCATTCCTTTGCGTTGACCGACGAACAGGAGCAGTTGCGCAAGGAAATCAGTGATTTTGCCGCGCGCGAAATCGCCCCCAACGTCATGCGCTGGGACGAAGCCAGCGAGTTTCCATTGGAAGTCGTGCAGAAGCTGGGCGCGATGGGATTGATGGGCGTGATCTTCCCGGTAGAACTGGGCGGCGCCGGCTTGGGCTATGTGGACTATGCGCTGGCAGTGGAAGAGCTTTCCGCCGTAGACGGCTCAATTGGGATTATCGTGGCCTCGCACAATTCGCTTTGCACCAACCACATTTTTGTAGCCGGCAACGAGGAGCAAAAGCGCAAATACATTCCTCTGCTCGCCTCAGGTAAATGGCTAGGGGCGTGGGGATTGACTGAGCCCGGTTCCGGCTCCGATGCGGGAAGCGCCCGCACCAGCGCCGTACGCAAGGGAGACTGCTGGGTGCTGAACGGGAACAAGACGTTTATCACCAACGGCCACTATGCCGATGTTTCTGTCATCATCGCGGTTACGGATAAGAGTAAGGGTACGCGCGGCCTTTCGGCTTTCGTGGTCGAGAAGGGAACTCCGGGCTTTCGCGCGGGCAAGAAAGAGAACAAGCTTGGCCTGCGCGCCAGCGACACGTCGGAGCTTATTTTTGAGGACTGCGAGATCCCGAGCGAAAACCTGCTGGGCCAGGAGGGGGAGGGCTTTATCGACTCCATGCGTGTTCTGGACGGCGGCCGCATCTCGATCGCCGCGCTTTCACTGGGTATGGGGCGCGGGGCCTTCGACGCCGCTCGCCGCTATGTCAAGCAGCGCCACCAGTTTGGCAAGGCGATCTCGGAGTTTCAAGGGATTCAGTGGAAACTTGCCGACATGGCGACCCAACTGGACGCGGCGCGGCTGCTCACGCTGCGCGCTGCGGTGATGAAGGATGCCGGGCAGAAGACAACGCTCGAGTCGTCCATGGCCAAACTGATGGCCAGCGAAGTAGCGGTGAGGGTGTGCGATGAGGCGGTGCAGCTTCACGGGGGGTACGGGTTTATCAAGGATTACCCAGTGGAGAAGTTCTACCGCGACGTGAAGTTGTGCACCATCGGCGAAGGCACCAGCGAGATTCAGCGGCTTATCATCGCCCGCGAGATCCTCAACAAGTAACCGCTATCGACCTGAAACTCTTTCCCGACCACAGACGACGGGTGCCCCATACCCCCGGATTTCCTTCACAGGAAATCCGGGGGTATGGGGCACCCGTCGTCTGTGGTCGGGAAAGAGTTTGGAGCGGCCTGCAGCTTCTCAATCGTATGATCGGGAGGGATGAAGAGCGACGTGGTGGAGTTGGTCAGGCGCATGCTCCAGGGAGATGTACGCGCGCTGGCGCGGGCAGTTTCGCTGGTGGAGAATGACGCGCCCTCGGCACGGCAGATTCTTTCCTGCTGCTTTCCCTACAGCGGCTCCGCGATGCGCATCGGCATCACCGGCTCTCCCGGCGCGGGCAAGAGCACCCTGGTCGATGGGCTGGCTCGCCGCTATCGCGCGCAGCAGGAGACCGTCGGAGTGGTGGCCGTCGACCCAACCAGCCCCTTTACCGGGGGAGCCATTCTGGGAGATCGCATCCGCATGCGCGAGCATGATGACGATCCCGGATTCTATATGCGGAGTATGGCGACTCGGGGCTCGTTGGGCGGCCTCGCCCGCAGATCGGCGGAGGTTGCCGCCGTGATCGAGGCCAGCGGCAAGCAACGGTTGCTGCTGGAAACCGTGGGCGTCGGCCAGGACGAGGTCGATATCGTGCGCCTGGCCGACGTAACCATCGTTGTGCTGGTTCCCGGAATGGGCGACGATGTGCAGAGCATCAAGGCAGGCATTATGGAGATCGCCGATATTTTCGTGGTCAACAAGAGCGATCGCGAGGGCGCCGACCGGGTGGAAAAAGAGGTGCGATCGCTGCAGTCGCTGGCGGCGCAACACGGAAGCTGGATTCCGCCCGTAGTCCGAACCGTCGCCACGGACGGCGCCGGCATCGAAGAACTGGAACAGGCGGTGGATAAATTCTGGTCATGGCTGGCAGAGGAGGGAAGGCTTACCGCCCGGCGGGAGGCACACTGGCGTGACCGGGTGATGGAAATGATTTCTCATGAACTGCTGCGCACCATGCGCGGACATGGCCTGAGCGACCAGGCGCTGGCGGCGATCGGTCACCAGGTGGTGCTGCAGAGAACTGGATCCTTATCAGCTGGTACCCGAATTGGTAGAGCAACTCACGCGAGGAGAGAAAGATGGCAAAGATCGATCACCTGGGCATTGCGGTTAACAGTATTGAGCAGGCCCGGCGCTTATATGAAACCCTCGGTCTCACGGTGTTGGAGGAAGAGGAGGAGGACGAAGGTATGCGCAGCGTGATGATTCCGGTGGGAGAGAGCCGCCTGCGCCTGCTCGAACCGCTGGATAAGGGGACCGGCCTGGGCAAGTTTCTGGCGCAGCAGGGAGAAGGCCTGCACCACCTGGCGCTGCACGTGGACGACATCTCCGGCACCTTCGAAGAGATGAAGCAGGCCGGCGTGCGGCTGATCTCCGAGGAAATCGAGATCGGCGCCGGCGGCCGGCTTCATTTTCTGGTGGATCCCTCGGCTGCCAACGGCGTACTGCTGGAAATCTGCCAGGATCCGATTGCTGGAGTCTGAGGCTGTATGCTCCTAGGCCTGAATACCTGCGGAAGCACAGCTAGCGTGGCGCTCGGCGTGGCAGCCGCGAATAAGATCAAGATTCTCGCCACCGCCAGCCTCGCGGTGCGCACCTATTCGGCGCGCCTGATTCCCGAGATCGCCGCCATGCTCGAGAGCCGGCATGCGACGCTGCGCGATATCGAAGCCATCGTGGTGGTGAACGGGCCCGGCAGTTTCACCGGTATCCGGGTGGGTCTAAGCACCGCCAAAGGCCTGGCCGAAGGCGCAGGCATCCCCCTGATTGCGGTGTCGCGCCTGGCGCTGCTGGCCGGCGCCAGTGGCTTGCCCCATGTGCTCGCCGCCATGGATGCGGGCCGGGGTGAGTACTACGTGGGCGAATACCAGAACGGCCAAAATCTGGGAGAGGTGCTGCTCGAGAGGAGAGGAGACGGTGGCGGCCGCCAAACAGCCCGGAGCGGGAGTGCTGGTTTGCGACGAGAGCGTTGCCGGGGATGCCTCCGGAGCCGGCAGCGCCTGTGCTGCCCTGGCTATCTGCGGGCCGGTCTACGTGCAACCTCCCGATGCTGCCGAGGCCCTGCGTTTCGCACTGGGCCGGTTTCGCGCGGGCAAATTCGATGATGTCGAAACCCTGCAGGCAAACTATCTGCGCCGCTCCGACGCAGAGGTTTTTCGTGCCGCCAGGGCCGGGGTTGCGACATGAGTTTCAGTCGTCCGCGCCATGACGGCGCAGGACATCGATGAAGTGGTCATGCTCGCTGCCAGGTTTGTCGAGGCCCCTCACTGGAGCCGCCGCGACTACGAACAGATACTGCTTCCCGCGTCCTCCTCCCACCCGCACGCCCCACCCGTCGCCTTGACCCGCCGCGCCTTTATTGCTGCTTGAGTGACAACACGCTTAGCCGGCTTTGCCGTGGCCAGCTGGGTTGCCCACGGAAGCTGCGGCCGAAGTAGAGGGGCTGGTGGTCGACGAGAAGTATCGCCGGCAGGGCATCGGAAGCGCCCTGCTCGCCGCCTGCATGGAATGGGCTGCCAACGCTGGGGCATCGAGCATGCGCCTGGAGGTACGGGCATCGAACACGGCTGCGCTTGCGCTTTATCAGCGCCACGGCTTCTCCGCCGTGGGTCGCCGCCGCGCCTATTACTCTGCTCCAGTCGAAGACGCGGTGCTGCTGCAGGCGCCATTGGGTTCTGAGAACACGCCGTCGCGCAGGCACCCTCTATAATTCCCCAAGGGTTTGGTCGCATACATGGTGCGTGACGGATATTTCTATGGTTTTGGGATTTATCGCGGCTGCCGTTCTGGTATGGCTGGTAACGGGTAGTTGGATCTGGGCAGTCGTACCCTTTCTGCTGGCGTGCTTTTTTCTCTGGTTCTTCCGCGATCCTGAGCGCCCGGTACCGATTGAGGCAGGCCTGGTGGTTTCGCCGGCCGATGGCAAAATCACCGAGGTCGCGCGCATTCAAACGCCGGAGGGTGAGCGTATCCGCCTGAGTATCTTCCTCAGCGTCTTCGATGTGCATGTCAACCGGTCGCCGATTGCCGGCACGGTGCGCGATGTGCGGTACCAGAAAGGCAAGCACCTGAACGCGCTCGACCCCGAGTCGGCCAAAAAACGAGCAGAATGTGGTGACCGTGCAGGGCGATGAGTTCGATGTGATCTTCAGCCAGATCGCCGGTATACTGGCGCGGCGCATCGTTTTCCGCTTTCAGCCAGGCGATTTTGTGGAGCGCGGCCAGCGCGTCGGCCTGATCAAGTTCGGTTCCCGGGTGAATGTTCTGTTGCCTGGCCATGCGCATCTCCGCGTGGCCCTGGGGCAGCGGGTCAAGGGAGGCGCCTCTGTGCTGGCCGATATCCAGCCCGCGGAGGATGAGGGATCGCTCGACGTTCTGGCGGAGAGTTTCGCTTGAACCGCGAAGCCTTCAGGCTGCCGGAGCGCAATCGGCAGCTCGAGCGCAAGAGAAGGGGGCGCCTGCGCCGCGGCATGTACATCCTGCCCTCGCTGTTCACGGCGGGCAATATCGCTGCCGGCTATTTCGCTATCATGCAAAGCCTGCAGGGATCGGTGCAGGAGCCGCGGCATTTCGACTATCGCTGCCCTGGCCATCGGCTTTGCCATCCCCTTTGACGCGATCGATGGCCGCATTGCGCGCATGACCAAAACCACCAGCGAATTCGGCAAGGAGCTCGATTCGCTGGCGGACGTAATTACCTTTGGCGTCGCTCCCAGCCTGCTGGCCTTTACCTGGGGTTTCCAGATGCTGCCCACGGCCATGGATCCCGTGCGCCGGCAGCACGTGGTGCAGTGGGGCGCATTCATCTGCTTTCTTTTTTTGCTCTGCGGCGCAGGGCGCCTGGCGCGCTTTAATATCGGCACCCACTTGTTGCCCACCAATCCCGGCCGTCCAGGGCGAAAATACTTTGTGGGCATGCCCATTCCTGCCGCCGCCGGCGTGATTGCCGCCGTGGTCCATTTCTTCTCCGGAACGCCGGTGCCTAACTGGCGGGTTGCCATCATGTGGATGCTGCTGGTCTTCCTGGTCGGCCTGCTGATGGTGAGTACCTGGCGCTTCTGGAGCGGGAAAGAAATCAACCTCACCGATCGGCATCCCTTTCCAACAGGATCGTGGTCATAGGGCTGGTCATCTACGCCACCGTTGCTTTCTCTCAGATTGTTCTTTTTCTAGCTGGCGTTTTTTTATATGTTTTCCGGTATTTTCGCCCGCGCGGCGTACTCCTGGCAGCGGCGCCACAAAGCCGCCAACCGGCAGCTCATGAGCCCCGAGGCAGTCGCACTGAGCGATGCCGCCTCCGCCCCTCCCTTGCCGCCTTCGCACCCTCCATCCCAACCACCCGTTCATCCATGAGAAGCGCGGGTAGGCAAGGCGATCAATGACCACCAGCTACCGTATTGCGATTGTTGGCGCCGCTTCGATTCGCGGCAAACAGCTTAACGAAGCGCTCTCCGAATCCAGCTTTGCCAGCGCCGAGTTCGCGCTGATGGACGACCAGCAGGCGTTGGGGCAACTGGAAGCGGTGGGCGACGAGGTGACATTTATCCAGCCGATCACGGCGGAGTCGTTTGAGCGCATCGATTTCACATTTTTCGCTGGGTCAGCAGAGTTAACCCGCCGCCACTGGCAGGCAGCGCAGCGTGCCGGCTCCAGCATTGTCGATCTTTCCGGGGCGTTGGAGGGCGAAGCCAGGGGTGCTGGTGTGCGCCCCCTGGTTGCAGGAGGCGATGGGGGAAGCGGCCGTTGCCGGTGCGCCCAATCTGCATACGCCGGCTGTGGTATCGGCTCACCCCGCTGCTCTGGTGCTGGCCCTGCTGCTGGAGCGTTTGCAGCATGCCGGGGCGATTCGCCAGGTCTCAGCGACGGTCATGGAACCGGCTTCGGAGTACGGAAAGGCGGCGCTGGACGAGTTGCACCAGCAGACGGTGGCGCTGCTCTCGTTCCAGAGTATTCCCCTCGAGCTGTACGACGTCCAGGTAGCTTTCAACACCGTCGCTGCGTTTGGGGAAGCCGCCAAGGTCAGCCTGGCGGAGAGCGAAGCCCGCATCCGGCGGCACTATGCGCTCATTTCCGGCGGACGGCTGCCACAGCTCTCCCTGCAACTGATCCATGTGCCCGTCTTCCACGGTCATACGTTCTCGATTGCGGTCGAGTACGAGCGCCAGGTGACGTTGGAGGAGATGGAAGCGGTCGCTTTCCGCGCCTCATGTGGAAGTCATTCTTGGCGATGCGGATGCGCCCGGCAACCTCAACTCCATTGGCGACCAGGATGTCTCTGTCCGCGTACGCTTCGATGAGGAGGGTGTCTCGCGTCGCGGCGCTTGTGGCTTTGGGCTTCCGCCGACAACCTTGAACTCTCCGCGTTGAATGCCGTGGAGTGTGCGCAGGAGCTGCGCAAACTGCGACCTCAGGGCAAGGTGCAATAGCTGCCATGCTGAGAGGGTTTTCGTTTCTAACCGCGCCGGGTGCGGTGCTTTCTACACGCCGGCAGTGAAAAGGCCTGGGTGCGGACCGCGATCCGAGCTGTGATCGCACTCTCCGTGATGATCGGGGCGTCGGTTGCGGCACGAACTTTTCTTCTCTGCCCGCCGGGCTCGGTCGCGGGAAGAGCCCGGACTCTATGACTATTCTCCTTCCGCCATCCAATCGGGCAATGTGCTGCAGCTGTGGTGGTGTGGCGAGGATGACAATGCCTCCGATCGTACGCAGATATCCGACACCATCGAGTATGAGTCCATCAACCTGGCACCAACTCGCGCTATGGGCCGGTGCCGGTATTAAGCGAAACCCAGTTCGCATGGGATTCTGAATTACGTCTGCAACCCCAAGGTGATTAGCGGGTCCTTCGCCAATCCGCTGGGCGATGGCAAGACCTACACGCTATGCCATGTACTACGTGGCGTTGGGAGCTACGTCCAACAACCATATTGGGGTGGCGTTTTCCAACGACGGTATTAGCTGGAAGAAATATCCCCATCCGGTCATCTCATCGGATTCGGAAGAAAGCTACGGCGTCGGCCAACCGGCGCTGTATAACAGCGACCACAAGTCCGGGATCTGGATGTTTTATGAAGATACCAACCCCATCGAGCACCACGTAAAGACAGTTTCAACGACGGAGTGCACTTTACTCCGGTGGCGTGGCTGACCACCGCGGGGCTGATTCCAGACCCGCCCGACCCGACGTGGGGGGACATGGCCTACGACCCAGAGACTAACTATTGGTACGCCGTCTACAACCTGGAGGATCGCGATCCAGCGACCACGGGAAACGTGCAGGAACGAGGCCCCTACGGGGTCGCGTTGTACCGCATCCCCGACGCCTCCCTTATTTACCGGCGCCACTCCCTGGGAACTGCTCACCATCGTCGACACGGGCGTGACTGGGTACGAATCAAATTTTCTTGCCGGGTTCCTGCGCGACCCCTATGGCAACCTGAATATCGGTCCCTATCCCTCGATAAAAATGTTTACCTCCATTTCCAATCCGCCCCCACCCTGGAATGCCACTCCTCTTTTAGCCGGTGTCTACGGTGGCATCAATTACTGGGATATCGGGTCCTTTACCTGGACGCCGAATCAACCCTTGAGGGCGCTTAATCAATACTTCAACCAAACCTCCTACGAGGTTACGACCGGCTGGGTCGATCCAAAGGGCGGCTTTACCCTGCAATCTACCCTCGGGCATCTCTATGAAAGCCCGCAGCAGGGCGCTACGGTTCCGTTCTATAGCTGCAAGAGCGGGTCCACAAACTATTTCATCTCTCTCGATTTCGGATGCGGAGGCGGTCGCATCCTGGGCACCAATGGCTACGGTTACTCCAAGCCTATGGCTGGCCTTAAGCTGGTACCCCTTTACCACTGCACCACAACCACTGGCCCCAACGTTGTCAGCGAGACTGCAGGCTGCCAAGGCCAAGCGAGCGGACAGCTTCTGGGCTATGCCCTTCCTTAGTAATTGACAAAGATTTAGGATGAGTCGGACTCGATGAAAGCCTGGTGCATATCCACGCGAGGCTTGCTGGCCCCAGCGCTCTTGTTCCTGGTCTCTTTGCCGGCTCGGCCTCAAGTGAGTGATTCCGCATCGCCTCCGCCGGCGATCGATGAAACCGTGCCCGCTGCATCCGACAATTACCCCTTGCCCCCGGATGCGAAGCCAATGGCTGGAATAGCAGCGGGAACGACCTTCCAATTCGAGATGGCGGACTCGAAGATCTTTCCCGGGACCACGCGGACGATCACGGTGTATGTGCCGGCAGAATACCAAGGGGACAAGCCGGCATGTGTCTATGTCGGTCTGGACGGTCTCGGTTTCAACGCCGCCACGGTCTTTGACAACCTCATCGCCCAGCATGCGATGCCGATCACCATCGGAATCGGTGTTTCTCCGGGGGTCGTGGCTTCAGCCCGCCCACCGGAGAATCCACGCTTTGATCGTAGTTTCGAATTCGACAGCCGCAGTGACCGGTTGGCGCGGTTCCTGCTGGAGGAAGTCCTGCCGGAAGTGGAGCGGCATCCCACTGCCCAGGGGCGGGCGATCAGACTGTCGACCGACCCCAACGACCGCGCCATTGGGGGTGGAAGTACCGGGGCAATCGCCGCCTTTACTGTTGCCTGGGAGCGTCCGGATGCCTTTCGCCGTGTCTTCAGCGCCATCGGAACCTACGTGGGGATGCGGGGCGGCGAGCAATACTACGTTCTGGTGCGCAAGACCGATCCCAAGCCTCTGCGCATCTTTATGCAGGACGGCGTGCACGATGAATGGCCGGGTGGCCCGGAGATGGGCGATTGGTGGATGTCGAACCAGACCATGAATCGGGCGCTGGAGTTTGCCGGCTATGATGTTCGCCACACCTGGGGCGCAGGAACACACAACGGCAACCAGGCTGCATCGCTGTTCCCCGAAGCGATGCGCTGGCTGTGGAGAGATTGGCCGGCGCCGATCCACGCCGGCCCACCCGGCAACCCGGTACTCAAGACGATCCTGCAGCCGGGAGAGGACTGGCAGGTGGCTGCCGACGGCTGTGCATCTGTAACCACGCTGGCGGCAAATCAGCAGGGACAGGTTTTTTACCCGGCCCAAGGCTCTGGAAAGGTATCTGAGATCATTTCCGATGGGAAGCCAATGCCATGCGGTCAAATCTCAGCCGACACAGCGTTAGCATTCGGAGCGGACGGGCGGCAGTACACGACCCGCACTGAGGGCGGAGTCAAGGTCAGCGCTGCCCAGGGGTCAGTGAAAATACTCGGTCAGGGGCTCAGCATCGGCGGCCTGACTGTTCGTAATAATGGTGATATCTATGCTGTGACGCGGACGCACGAACTGTGGCTGATACGTGCGAATGGGGAACAGGTGCGGTTGGATAAAGATCTGAAGGGAGCATCGGCGGTGGCTCTGTCGCCCGACGGGCTGTGGCTATTTGTGGCCCAGGGCCTCTCGCGTACCGGGTTGAGCTATCGTGTCCGGTCCGATGGATCGGTCGACGCCCGGGAGGCATTCTACGACTTCTACGTTCCCACCTGGGCAGACGACAGCGGTGCGGCCGCTGTTGCCATGGACCGCGATGGACGAGCCTATGTTGCCACGCGGATGGGCGTCCAGGTTTTCGATCGCAACGGGCGTGTGGCGGCGATTCTTCCTTTGCCCGATAATGCTGCGGGTACCGGCCTCTGTTTCGGCGGTCATGACTTCGATACGCTTTATGTGGCGAGCGGCGGGAAGGTGTATCGCAGAAAGCTTCATGTGCCGGGCGTGCCTCCGTGGGCCGTTCCGGTCAAGCTGCCGCCCTGGGGCGCTGGTTAGACCCAAGCAACGGTGCTTTTCGTGTTTTTTTCTTTCCAGAGAAACCACTCATCGCTCCTTATTGGGCTACGATAATGCGAAACCGCACTCAGCGCTGTAGCAAAAGGAATAATGGAAGACCAAGCGCCACTGAGCACCGCTACTACCCGAACGAGTCTGGTTCTTGGCATTGCTACCCGCGGGCGATCCGCGATCCTCGCCGAGACGATTGCCTTTTTGGCCAAGCAGGAAAGGCAGCCGGACAAGATCCTGGTGGCTTACGCAGAGCCGGGAGATGTAGGAGAGGCGCCGGCCCGATTTCCACACGTGACCTTCATCCAAACGGCACTGGGTCTTACGCGGCAGCGCAATGCGATCCTGGACCAGGCTCGAGATAGCGATATTCTGCTTTTTCTCGATGATGATTTCTATCCTGACCCACGCTATCTGCAGATCACCGAGCGCTTTTTCCGGGAGAACCCGGAAGTAGTCGCTTCCACCGGCAGGGTGCTTGCGGACGGTTGGAAGGGACCGGGCCTCACGGTGGAGCAAGCGCGGTCGATTCTCGCCGGAGAAACTGGCGCGCAGTGTGAACAGCAGATAAGCCCCAGGTTTTTTGCTTACGGATGCAATATGGGTCTGCGTATGGCTCCCATTCGAGAGCATGGGCTTCGCTTCGATGAGACACTTCCTCTGTATGGGTGGTACGAGGATTGGGATTTCTCGCGTCAGTTGGCGCGATTTGGTTCGATCGTTCACATCTCGAATGCGTGCGGAGTTCACCTCAGCGTCAAGGTCGGGCGCATGGCCGGTGTGCGGATGGGGTACGCGCAAGTTGCCAATCCGATCTACCTGGCGCGCAAAGGCACGTTCCCCTGGTCGGTTGTCTTTCGCTTTATCATCGGCCCCTGCCTGAAGAACCTGGTGTGGAGTGTGAAGCCGGAAGCACACGTAGACCGGCTGGGAAGGTTTTGCGGAAATCTCGCAGCCTTCCGGGATCTGCTCACCGGTACGCTCAGCCCGATGCAAATTACGAATTTGTAAGCAGATCGTGCTTATGAAGGACTCTTCCGGTTCTCACGCCTTTCAATTCATCTCGAGGGCGGTTCTTCCCTCAGCGGCTAAAGCCGTGTTCACCGCAAGGTATTTATGTACGGGCTGAAGCCCGTACCCTTCAGGGACAGAGCGATCTGTCACTGGCGTTTGACCCAGTCGGCGTATTGCTGCAGGATGTAGTTGTCCGTCATCCCCGCGATATAGTCGGCGACCACGCGGGGCACGCCCTGGCTGGCGAGCTGGGACTGGCCGGCAATAGGTAACAGCGACGGATCGTTCACCCAGGAAGTAAACAAATTCCGTACTACCAAAGCAGCCTCCTGCAGACCTCGCTGCAACTCCTCGCGGCTGTAGAGCGTGGCGTACAGATGTTGCTTGGCCTCGCGGCGGAACTCCTCGATCTCCGGGGAGAACGCCGCCAGCCGATGGGGCGAGCGGCGAATATCCTCCAGGGTGAGCACCCCCGCGGCATGCACCCGGCGCGTGGTCTCGCGCAGAAGATCGCCCACCAGCGTATTGAGCATCCGCTTCAGGGCTTCGTTGGCGAGCAGATTTTCCGCGGCCGTGGGGTACTCACGCTCCGCCGCGCACAATGATTGATCGAAGATGCGCACATGTTGGCGCAGATCCTGCGCATGGAGTATCCCTGCCTCCATGCCGTCATCCATATCGGCCGTGAGGTAGGCGATCTCATCCGCCAGATCGATGAGCTGCGCCTCCAGGGGAGGTTGCTGGCCCAGGAAATATGGGCTGAGCTCCGGGTGTTCGGCTGCGGAGTAATCCCGGGAATGCTTGATGATCCCTTCGCGCACCCCGAGGGTGAGATTCAGGCCGCGAAAACCGGCATAACGCACCTCGAAATATTCGACCACGCGCAGCGCGTGCAGGTTGTGATCGAAGCTCAGGCCAAATTCGCGCATGGCCGCGTCCAGGGCCCGCTCGCCGGCATGACCGAAGGGCGGGTGCCCGATGTCATGGACCAGGGCCAGCGCTTCGGTCATGTCCTCGTTCAACTTCAGCGCACTGGCGATGGCACGCGCGATCTGCGCCACTTCCATGGTGTGGGTGAGACGGCTGCGAAAGTGATCGGAGTAGCGGTGGGTGAAGACCTGGGTCTTTCCCGCCAGGCGGCGAAAAGAGCGGGCATGAATCACCCGCGCGCGATCACGCTGGAATGGAGTGCGGTAGGGATGGGGCGCCTCTGGATGCACCCGCTGCGCGAGCGGATCCGTGGCGTCGTCAGGAACGGCACAGCCACGGGGCAGTGCGAGGGCCACTTACTGCTTCGGGCTGGCGCCCGTCGATTCTTCCTTGGCCAGCTTGACCCGCGCGCTGTCGAGCTTCTTCTGCACTTTGTTTACATCGCCAGGCTCGGCATCCGCGGGCACGGTGCGGGCATACTCCTGCAGACTCTGCTCCCATTGGCCGGCAGCCATCTTCAGGCGACCTGTCTTCTCGTAAAGCTCGCCCAGATGGTCGTGTACCGCCGGGTCGTTGCCCATGCGCTCGGTTGCTTTGCGCAGGTTGGCTTCCGCCAACGCATACTGGCCCATTTTGAAGTACACCCAGCCCAGAGAATCCAGGTAGGCGCCATTCTGGGGATCCAGTTGCACTGCCTTCTGCACCATGGTGAGCGCTTCATCCAACTTGACTCCGCGATCCCCCAGCATGTAGCCGAGGTAATTCAGGGTCATGCTGTTGTTGGGATCAAGGGCCAGGATCTTGCGGAATTGCTCTTCGGCGGAATCGTAATGCTTTTGCCGCTCAGCGAGCGCGCCGCGCAGGAAGTAAATATAGATTTTGTCGTCTTGCTTGGTGGAAAGAGCTTCGGCTGCGTCGATTTCGTCGCCGGCTTCCTTCCAGCGCCGTAGACGGGTGTAAATCTGTGCCAGGACCAAGTCAGTTTCGCGGTCGCCAGGGTCGCCATGCAATTGCGCCTTGGCCAGCTTGATGCCCTCGTCCGGCTTGTTGGTATCGGCAAGCTGCCCCGCCAGCATCAACTGGACGCTCTTGTCCTTGGGCATGGCCTGCGCTGCCTGCTGGGCCACCTGGGTTGCCTTGTCGTACTGCTTGGCGTCGCGGTAGGCGTCCACCTGGCCCTGATAGCCGCGCTCCGCGTACTCCCCGCCCATGGCGACCATCAGTTGGTAGGTCTGCACTGCCTGGTCGGTCTTTTCCTGCTCGCGGTAGACGTTG
Source organism: uncultured Acidobacteriaceae bacterium (assembly GCA_963721125.1). GTDB lineage: Bacteria > Acidobacteriota > Terriglobia > Terriglobales > Acidobacteriaceae > PALSA-350. The sequence goes on from CAVRHZ010000007.1 coordinate 147,136, forward strand.
GCCAGCCGGTCGAGAAAGATGGAGCGATTGTTCTTTTCGGCTTCAGAGTATTGGCCGTCCGGGTGGCTGGTCTGCTTGACCAGGTTCTGCAGGGTTTGCGCGCCCTCGTCATAGTGGCCGAGCGAGTCGTCGATCAACGCCTCATTGAAGCCGATCTCAAGCGAATCCGAGGCCAAAGCCTTGGCTTTCTTGAGGGTGGTCAGTGCCTGCTCGTAGTGACCCTGGCGGCGCTGGATCTCGGCGATGCGCAGGTAGGTCTGGGCGTCCTGCGGATCAGCGGCGGAGATGGCGTCAAAGTGTTTGAGGGCGGGGCCGAGCTGGTTGTCGTTCAACAACGCCTGGGCCAGACCCCTCTCCGCGTCCAGGTTATCCGGTTCCATGTCGAACGCCTTGCTGTAGGCATCGATGGCGTTCTTGTTGTCCTTTAGCTGGTCGTAGCTCGTGCCCAGCGCGTAATCAATTTTGGGGGTACGGTCGTCCTCCGGCACCGCGCTTAACACCTGGATAGCATGCGTCATATCGCCGGAATCGCTGTAGAGCCGCGCCAGGTTCAGCACTACATCTTCTGAATTGGGATCGATGTGCTGAGCCGCCTTAAACTGCTCTTCCGCATGCGGCGTGTCATGGGCCAAGGTGTAAAGCTGCCCCAGTAGCAGACGGCTCTCGATGTCGTTGCTCTGCAGTTGCACAATCTTGCTGTATTCGGCAATGGCCAGCTGCAGCACCTTCTCCGAAGGTCCGCCGTTCTGCACATTGCCCAGGGACTGCAGGTAGACCCGCCCTAACAGCTTGTGGGCTTCAAGGTTATTCGGCTCGGTCTTGAGGATGTCCTGCGCAGCCAGCACGGCATCCCGAACCCGGCCGGTGCGGAGATAGAGTTCCGCCAGCCCGCTGTTCAGGTACTTGGAGTTGGGATCGGCGTCAAGCGCCAGCTTGTATTCTTCAATCGCGCGCGTCGCGTACTCGGGGCGGCCATAGTTGGTGGCCATATCCTCGTACATGTGCGCCAGGCCGAAATGGTAGTAGGCCGCGGCGCGGTCCGGTTTCTGCGTGGTTGCGGGCGGGGTGAACAGCATGAACAGTACTGCCTGCCGGGGCCGCGGGAGGCGTTGCCGGCGTGTTTTGCGGAGCCGCAGTCTGTTGCGCCAGTGCGGAAGCTGGGGTGACGATGGCAGCGCAAGCAAGGGCTACATGAAAGAGAGTTGCTTGACGAGTCTTAGAGGAGGGCTGAGGCTTGATGGTCATTTATGAGAGTTCCTATGCCCGGGCTTCCGTTCCATTGAACTGACGCCGGCGGTCCAAACGCGGTGCAGAGGAACCCGCATTTTTGTGTCATATGCGCGTGCAGTCACACGGCAGCGCACCATCGCGTCGAAATCGATTGTAACGCCCTGCAAAAAGTCCAATCACTCCCCAATTCGTCCGACCGGAAGAGCTTCACCGTTACTTTGGTTGTCTCACTAACGTGTTGCCTGCTGCCTTACTGGACCATTACAAGTTTAGACTATTTTCTCTGCGCCTGGTCATTAGCGGATTTTGCACGGCGCCTCCTGCTTTTTCATGAGGCCGTAACCCAGTTGATACATAGACGTTCCTAACGCCGTAATTAGTGCCGGAAGTGCCTCATCCCGGTAAACACCATGGCCATGCCCAGCCGATTGGCGGCTTCGATCACTTCCTGATCGCGTACGGACCCCCCCGGCTGAATCACGGCCGTGGCCCCGGCAGCGGCTACTGTTTCCAGCCCATCGGCGAAGGGGAAAAAGGCGTCGGAGGCGGCGACCGAGTTGGCCAAAGGCAGCGCCGCTTTCATCGCGCCAAATTTCGCCGCATCCACGCGGCTCATCTGGCCTGCACCCACTCCAATCGTCTGCCCATCGCGCGCGTAGACGATGGCATTTGACTTGACGTGCTTAGCCACCTTCCAGGCAAAAAGAAGGGACTCCATCTCCTCCGGCGACGGCTGGCGTGCGGTAACCACCTTTAATCCAGCCGGCGAGACGTCTTCGGTATCCGCATCCTGCAGCAGCATCCCTCCGGAAATCTGCTTGACCTACCTTGGCCGGGGGCGCGTTCTTGACCATCAGCAAGCGTAGATTCTTCTTGGCGCTGAGTTTTGCCTTGGCGCCTTCGCTGAACGATGGAGCCGCAATGGCCTCTACGAAGAGCTTGGCAATTTCCTCCGCTGCCTCCTCGTCCACCTCGCGATTGATGCCGATCACGCTGCCAAAGGCGGAAACGGGATCCGTAGCCAGGGCTTTCCGATAGGCCTCCACCACGCAGGAACCGATCGCCGCGCCGCTGGGATTGCTGTGCTTGATGATGGCCACGGCGGGCTGGGCAAACTCCTGGGCCAGCTCCCAGGCGGCGTCCAGGTCGACCAGGTTGTTGTAGCTAAGTTCTTTGCCTTGAAGTTGCTGCGCCCCGGCCACCCCGGTGCCCGAGCCGTCTGCATAGAGCGCAGCGCCCTGGTGTGGATTCTCTCCATAACGCAGGTCTGCCGTCTTGGCGTAGGCCAGCAGCAGGGTGGGAGGGAAATGGGGTGGCTCTTCGACCGGCTCCAGCCCAGGGACATGCTCGCGTTCGGCGGCAATCCTGTTGAAGGTTACGGCGATGGCCGAGTCGTAGGAGGCGGTAAGCGTGAAGGCCTGCCGCGCCAGCCTCCAGCGGGTTTCCAGCGAAAGTGCGCCCTGGTGGGCCTGCATCTCAGCCGCCAATGCTTCGTAGTCGGCGGCCGCGGTGACCACGGCCACGTCTTCGAAGTTCTTGGCTGCCGATCGCAACATGGAAGGCCCGCCGATGTCGATGTTCTCCACCAGCTCACCGAAGGCGACGTTCGGCTTGCGGGCGGTCTCCTCAAAGGCATAAAGATTCACCACCACCATATCGATCGGTTCGATTCCCTGCGCGGCCACGGCAGCCCGGTGTTCCTCGCTGTCCCGTACGTGCAGGATCGCCCCATGGACCCTGGGATGCAGCGTCTTCACCCGGCCATCCAGCATCTCGGGGAAGCCGGTGAGGTCGGAAACGTCACGCACTGTGAGCCCGGCCGCGCGCAGGGTTCGAGCCGTGCCGCCGGTCGAAACCAACTCCACGTTCATGGCCGGCCAGTTGGCGGGAGAAATCGATCAGGCCGCTCTTATCCGTAACACTCAAAAGGGCCCGCTTTACCTGCTTATATTCCACGCCAAACCTGCCTTTTCACTCTTCATAAGAATTGGGTTCCGCATACTCCATGAGATGAAGTGGACGGGATGAACGAATCGCCCATTTGTCACAGACTCTCGCTCAGGATAGCTTAGCGCTATGGCGCTGAACTGGGGAGGAGAGAAACGGTCGCAGGTTCCTGCGGAAATCTTGCCGCCGGAAGGCCGCGATGACCCTCGTTCCTACGGCAGAATGCCCGGCTACGATGGGGATCCGGGCCTGACGCAGCCGGTTCCACCCCGGCGCACCCAAGGCAATCGTTGGGCCTCTGCTCCGGCCACGTACACCCTCGTGGGCATCAACTGCGCGGTGTACCTGGCCATGGTGGTGAGCGGTGTTTCGGCTTCCAGCCCCACAGTTGCCGAACTGGTGCACTGGGGGGCAAATTTCGGCGTTTACGTGCTCGAACGCGGGGAGTGGTGGCGTCTGCTCACCGCCGCCTTTGTTCACATCGGGCTCCTCCACCTGGCGACCAACATGTGGTGTTTATGGAATCTAGGGTTGCTGGGCGAGCCATTGCTCGGCCCCGTCGGGGTGATTGCCGTCTATGTGCTGACGGGCGTTGCCGGGAATTTGCTCAGCACTGCGGTGCATCCGCAGATTGTCGGCGCCGGCGCCTCCGGCGCGGTCTTCGGACTTGCCGGCGTGCTTATTTTGCTGCTCAAGGCGAAATTGTTGCCCGTTCCGCCGGAGGAAATTCGCCGCTTACGCAGGAGCGTGATTTACTTTGCCCTTTTGAATTTTGTGATTGGGGGCACCACGATGTTCCTGCGCACCAGCCATTCAGATCGATAACATGGCCCACCTGGGAGGCTTTCTTTGCGGCCTCGCCCTGGGTGCGCCGCTGGTGCCCAGGATCGGCTCGGCGAGGAGCGAATTTGGCGTTCGCTCCTGGGCGGCTTATGGCGGGATGACGGTGCTGCTGCTGGCCTTCGGCTACGGTCTCGCCAGGTCGCGCTAGACAACTCTAGCGCACTGCGGTTGCGGCGAACTTCTTCACCATGGCCAACAAAAGCTTGCGGTCGCTGTCGTTCAGGTTCGTGGCGTAGCGTCGAATCTGGGTTAAAAACCGCAATTCGTCATCGGTGAGCTTTTGGGTGTTCATCTCGCGGCCCAGCGAGTCTTCGGCAAAAAACTGGGCCAACGGGATATCCAGAGCCTGCGCGATTTTGGCGAGAGTGTCGAGCGAGGGAACGGTATGTCCGTTTTCCACGCGCGACAGGTAACAGCGCAACAGGCCGGTGCGCTTCTCGATATCTCCCTGTGATAGACCCTTCTGCAACCGGTATCCCCGGATGGTGATGCCAATCTTCATAAGCAGTGACCTTCGTTCACACTTTCACCCCAATGAGCCAGAAGCAGTTAACACATTTCAGGTGTTGGCAGCATAGTTAACACGCCGAAGAGACGACTAGCAAGATTTTTTTTCATGATGTGAATCAAATTTTTCGAAAATGGGATTTGTATCCGTATCCGCGGTGGTTCAGTTCATGAACAAGCCGCCGTTTACGTCCAGTACGTGACCGGTGATATAGCCGGCCTGGGGGGAGGCGAGAAAGGCTACCGCGTGGGCGACCTCCTGCTCGGTGCCCTGGCCGTCCCAGCGGAATATGGTTCAGCAGTGCTTCACGCTGCTTATCGTCGAGTACCGCTGTCATGGCGGTTTCAATAAAGCCTGGCGCCACGGCATTGACGGTGACGGAGCGGGAGGCCAGCTCGCGCGCCATCGACTTCGTGAATCCGATCAGTCCGGCCTTACTGGCGGCGTAGTTTGCCTGTCCTGCCTGGCCGGTGCGACCCACCACGCTGCTGATATTGATGATTCTGCCCCAACGACCGCGCAACATGGGATTCACGAGTGCCTGGGTCAGAAGGAAGGCGCCGGTGAGGTTAGTGGTCATCACTGCGTCCCAATCCGCGCGTTTCATGCGCAGCAGGAGCGTGTCGCGGGTGATGCCGGCGTTGTTGACCAATATTTCCACACTGCCGAAGTGAGCGATGGCGGCTTTGGCGGCGGCCTGGATGGAGGCTTCGCTGGCCACGTCGATCACGAAGGACTTGGCTTGGCCGCCGGCGGCGGTTATTTCGGCGGCTACGGCTTCGAGGTTGGCCTCATTGCGCGCGGCCAGGGCAACGCGGGCCCCCGCCTTTGCCAGTGCCAGCGCACAAGCGCGGCCGATCCCCTGGGACGCTCCGGTCACAAATGCTGTTTTGCCTTCTAGGTTTTCCATGATCCCGTTTCGCACCAGGCGAAAGAGTGAGGTTACCAGATGAGGTGGGTGAACGGGGAGCGATAGGCCAATTCCGGCCGAAGGGGCGCCAGAGATTAGCTGAGAGTAGCCCAGGACGTCAGTCCTCGGTAAAAGTCAAAGACGAGGCTAGTCCCGGCAGGGACGGCTGAAAATTCCCCAGGATGCAATCCTGGGGTACTTCTACCTTCAAAATAGACCATTGGCGGTTCTGTGCAGCCAGCCCAGGACCATGTCCTGGGACATTCTCAGCCGTCCCTGCGGGACTGGTCTCGGTGGAAATGTGTACCCAGGACTGACGTCCTGGGCTACTCTCAGCCGTCCCTGCGGGACTGATCGCGATCTGCCTGGAGAGTTGATTTGTTTTCAGCGAGTACGCTAGAAATCGGACGCATCAAAAAAAGCTAATTTGGACAAGATTGCCAGAGATTAGCCCAGGACTACATCCCATAAGCGCTAACTTTGTTTAGGGAGTTCGACGAAAACAGGGACGCAGTCTGAGTAAGAAATACTGAACACGTTGACCAGCATAACCATGGCGTGTTGAGCAAGGAAACACGTTACACAGATATACAGATATCCAGAAACTCAAGATATTCAGGGATACCATGGCTTCCAGAAATCAGACGATCTCGGCGGTACGCACCGCTGCTGCCTCCAAAGCCGGCAGCTTGCCCCACACCTTGTCGAGCGACCAGAGGTAGACCACCAGCTCCCGCGAGTAGTGCAGAAGGGGCGTGGTCTGCGGGATTTCAATGCCATACGTGGCGGGGAGGTCATTCAGCTCGATCTCCGCTTCCGCGGCTTCGAGCGGCCAGGGCATGTGGTGGATATCCCCGCGCAGCAGTTGCCCCCTGCGATTGGTGGTGAAGAGACAATAGCGTTCGGTGAGGAAGTACTCGATGGTTCCCGGCCGGCTTTGGTCGATCGTACGTAATTTCCCCAAACCTCGATAATGAGCCCGGAAGCGGACCGGTTTCGAGCTCAGAAGGCGCTCACTCTGGTAGGTGAACTCCCGTTCACTGCGAGCCTTGATCGACATCCGGGCCCAATGGTAGGGAAGATGGAAGACCGCCTTGGCCATGATCACCGCCAGCGGGTTGGAAGCTTCGAGACAGAAGAAATAGACCCCGGCGCGGTTGGTATTCCGCTCCCGGACGTAGGTTCTGAGGTTCAGCTCAGGAAAGCGGCTGGCGCCGGGAATCCGGGGCACGCCGCGCAATTGAACCCGGTCCATCGAGAAGGGAACGACGCCCACCCAGGCGGATTGATCAAACGTGTCTACCTGGAGGCCGGAGGGAAGTAACGATTCCAGCTTGGCCGCAGGGATCGGCCAGTGGGCAAAGAGCAGATCGTTCCAGCGCTGCATCATCGTCCAGGGACGCTTGGGCAACGCGTAAGGCCGGTGGTTCACCACCGACAATGCTTCTTCGTCAGGCTCGGAATAGCGGCTCGTGGCCATAAGAGCGAACTCACTCGTAAAAGGCGCAATCCGCACCGCGGTTGTCACCGTCAATCTTACCTTAGTTCGCTCCGGGAAGAGAGCACCGCGGCTGTCCTCTTGTAAGCGAAGGTACCGTGGCCCCACACCATCGCCGGGAATGCTCTATCCTGAACCGTAACCATGGCTCAGAGCGAAATCGTCACCGCAGCTTCCCCCGTCCAGCCCGAAGCACCGCGAAACCAGACCGAGGTATTTGCCGTCCATGGGGCCGACCCCGAAGTCCTGGCCTATGCCATGGCAAAGTACTCGCGCTCCGCGCTTTCGATGAAGGAATCGCTGCGCGAGATCTCGCAGCCAGCGCGCCGAGCACTTCCTCAACACCTTCTACTTCCAATATGGCCATCGCTCGATTGCGGATCTGGCGCATGTGGCCTTCGCCATCGAGCGGCTGTCGCTCCTAGCGGCCATCATCCTGGTCGACGAGCAACGCTGGGATGGCCAGGAGCGTTCCACCCGCTATCAGAATTTCCGCAAGAGCGGCTGGTATCTCCCTGATTTTTCCCTGAGCCCGGCCAGCGGCCAGGCTTTCACCGCAGGCCATCGAGGCGCTCTTCGCCGAATATCACTCCAGCACGGAGAGAATGTTTGAGCATCTCAAAGGGCGCACTGCGCGGCCGGCGGAGATGAAGGAGGAGGCCTTCCATCGCACTCTGAAGGCGCGCGCCTTCGACGTCTCGCGCTACCTGCTACCGCTGGCCACCAACACTTCGCTGGGCCAGATCGTGAACGCGCGCACGCTCGAGACGCAGATCTCCCGCTTGCTCTCCGATCCTCACGAGGAGGTGCGTCAGCTGGGCGAGCGGCTGCGAGAGGCGGCCTCCGGTTCAGCCTGGAATGTACAGGGCGAGGCGCTCAGCGCATTGCAACGCGAGATCGCAGCCCTGGACCCCGCTCTCGGCGCCACTGCGGAAGCTCTGCTGACCCGCGAGGTGAAGACCGCTCCCACGCTGGTGAAGTACACAGCGCCCAATGACTACATGCTGGCCACCCGAGTCGAGTTGGCTGCCGGCCGCGGCCGCGCTGATGAAGGACGCGCCCATCGAAACTCCGGCCGGCCCGGTCGATCTGGTCGACGAACAGACGCTCGAAATCGATCTGGCCACGACGCTGCTTTACGGCGCCAGCCATTACTCCTATCGCCAGATCGCCCGGCAGGTCGCCGCGCTGGAAGAAGCACAGCGCAACGAGATCATCGCCATCGGCGCCCGCCATCGCGGCCGCCACGACGAGCTGCTGCGCGAGTTCTCTGCCGGTCAGGGCCTGCGCTTCGACATCCTCATGGATATCGGCGGCTTCCGCGACATGCACCGCCATCGCCGTTGCGTCCAGATCCTGCAGCCGTTCACCAATGCTCACGGTTATGAAGTTCCTGAAGGATTGGCTGAGGCGGGCCTGCTGCCGCAGTACGACTCCGCTATGATCCAAGCCCACTCTGTCTTCGAGCAGGTCTCGCAGGCCGGTCTGCCGGAGAATGCGCGCTACGTGCTACCACTGGGCACGCGCACTCGCGCTCTGTTCAAAATGGATTTTGCCGAAGCCCTATATATCGCAGAGCTGCGCTCGGCGCCGGCAGGTCATTTTTCCTATCGCCGCATCGCCTGGGAGATGTACCAGGCGGTCGCGCGCAGGCATCCGGCGCTCGCTCCGTACTTTCGCGTCCCGGATATCCACCAGCCGGTGGACTTGCTGCAGCGATAGCGGTGTATGATCCTACAAGCCGCCCGCTTAGAGTCAACGTACCTTCCCACTGGAGACCCCCCATGGCAGACGATCGTTCCCGCGCCATTGACCTGGCATTAGCACAAATTGAAAAGCAATTCGGCAAGGGCTCCATCATGCGCCTCGGCAACAAAGAGGCGATTGTGCCCATCTCCGTTATTTCTACCGGCTCGATTTCTTTTGACGCCGCGCTTGGCGTAGGCGGTGTTCCCCGCGGCCGGGTGATCGAAATTTTCGGTCCTGAATCTTCGGGCAAAACCACCATTACCTTGCAAATCATCGCCGAAGCGCAGAAATCCGGCGGGATGGCGGCCTTCGTCGACGCGGAGCATGCGCTCGATCCGCAGTATGCCAAGAAGCTGGGCGTCGACGTCGACAACCTGCTGGTGTCGCAGCCCGACTATGGCGAGCAGGCATTGGAGATCACCGAGGCGCTGGTGCGCTCCGGGGCCATCGATGTGCTCGTAGTCGATTCAGTGGCTGCCCTGGTACCCAAGGCGGAACTCGATGGCGAAATGGGTGACTCCCATATGGGATTGCAGGCGCGCCTCATGTCGCAGGCGCTGCGCAAGCTCACCGGGACGGTTTCTAAATCGCGCACGTCATTAATTTTCATTAATCAAATCCGCGAAAAAATCGGGGTCATGTTCGGCAATCCGGAGACGACGACCGGCGGCCGCGCGCTCAAGTTCTACTCCTCGGTGCGTATCGACATTCGCCGCATCGCGGCGGTCAAGGAAGGCGACGTGGTGGTCGGCTCGCGCACCAAGATCAAGGTGGTCAAGAACAAAGTGGCCGCGCCCTTCCGCGAAGCTGAGTTTGACATTCTGTATGGCGAAGGTATCTCCCGCGAGGGCGATGTGCTCGATCTTGCGGTGGCGCAGAACATTGTGGAGAAGTCAGGCGCCTGGTATAGCTATGCCGGCGAGCGCATTGGCCAGGGCAGGGAGAATGTGCGCAGCTTCCTCAAAGACCATCCGGAAATCTTCGCTCGCGTCGATGGCCAACTACGGCAGAAGCTCGGCCTTACTGGGGTGAAGCCGGCCGACATCCCCGCGGTTCCGGTGAATGGGTCAGCCCAGGCGGCGGAAGCGGTGAAGGTACCTGTGCGCAGGCAATAGCTGGTCTTGAATACAGTCAAAGCCATTTATCCGGGTAGCTTCGACCCCTTGACCAATGGTCACCTGGATCTGGTCGCGCGCGGGGCCAAGATCTTTGACCATCTGGTGGTCGCCATTCTCAAGAATTCTGAGAAGGCGCCGCTGTTCTCTGTTTCTGAGCGGATTGAGATGATCACCGAGGCAGTTCAGCCCTTTGGAAATGTCTCGGTGGCGACCTTCAACGGTCTGCTGGTGGAGTTTGTACTGGAGCAGCGAGCCCAGGCCATCCTGCGTGGCGTCCGCGCCATCAGCGACTACGAATACGAGCTGCAGATGGCGCTGATGAACCGGAGGTTGGCGCCGGACGTCGAAACCGTCTTTCTAATGGCCGACGAGAAGTATTCGTACGTGAGTTCGCGCTTAATCAAAAACGTCTTTGAGCTTGGGGGCTCGGTCGAAGGCCTGGTTCCAGAGACCGTCATCAGCCGGTTGAAAGCGCGCGTGATTCCCAACCGCGGCTAAGGTCGTTTCGCAATCGGTCTGCGGCTCGTGAAAACTCTCTTTCAGGTATGGCACCGAAGGCTATTTTCGACGGAATGCCACTGTCCTCCTGGTCTCACCGCGGTACAGAGCTATCGTCTGCCACGGTTACATTCATTTCGGGTTGAAACTCATTACCGGACTGTCGCTTACCGCGCTGGGGCTTGGAGAAATCCAGGTGAGCTGTTTTTAAAATTCGATTTTTTTTGATCCTTTTTGGGGATTTGGCAGATCAGCGGGCGTTTACAAAGGGGTTCTTGATCATGGACAACGGAAGTCCCAGGTCTGGAACGGAATTGAACACGGGGACATAAGGGAGCACTGCTTTCGAGGGGCTGACGCGGTTGGCGGAGCTGGACTGACTGGGTGGAGGGTTCGGGGTCGCCGCTGCCGGCGAACCGGCAACACTGCGGCCCGCAGCAGGGCTTGGCAGGGGTTCCATGGTTGTGGCCTGCTGCCTGGCGAGCCCCACGGCGGCATAGCCCTGCGGCGGATTGGCGGGGGCAGTGGGGGATTTCTTCTCCGAAGAGACGGCGTTACGGCCGGGGATGAGGTTTTCCATGGCCACGATCATGGAGAGCGCCTTGACCTGGCCGGTGATGCTGCCGCGGGTCATTTCCGCACTCATGTTGGCAATTTCCCAGAGGCGGTTCAGCACTTTTTCGCGTTCCAGGCTCAGGCGGCGAAGTTCTTCTGCCTCGTGCTGTATGAGCTGTTGCTCGACGGCGGCGCGATGCTCGAGCATGTAGGCGCGGACCTGGGGCTTGGATTTGATGTAGGCGGCGGAGTCGGGGTTGAGGCCGGCGGTTTCGGCGGCTTGACGGTCGGTCATCTCGCCAGAGAGGACCAGGCGGGCGAAAGCCATTTCCTGATCGGTGATGGGGTCGCTGACTTTATTCTTGGGCATGGTGGCTCCGGTTTTCAGGGTTGGAACGAAGTTATGGGCATGAAAAATCCCGCCGCGGCGGGATGCTTGGACTTGCCTAATTGAGACAGGGATCGGGTGTGACACCGGACAGCGATGAAACTGTCCTTCGCTCGCGCTTAGGCCGAAAGTACGGGCAACTGCCGACCAGCGAGAGGCACGCGAGAGCCGCAGGCTGTGCCGAAATCGTCTACTTACAGGATATCGCGCTCCGAGAGGGGATTTGGCATCCGAGATGCTCTTCTCAAGCCGGTGGTTATCGTTTCGAAGATTACTTTGGGGACTAAAAGGAACAGCGAGGACCGTTATTGTGGCCTTATTGTGTTCTCGATCAGGTCATGCCCCTTACCCCGCCATCGCACGACCCACTTATCCTCGATGAAGTCATCTTCGCAACCAGGTAAGGAGAAACAGGCTAGAATGTAAGGAGGATGGAATGATGGCGCCGGCAACCCGCAAAAACACGACCACTATGGAAGCGACGGTGACTTCCAAGGGCCAGGTCACGTTGCCCAAGGAGCTGCGAAAGCGCCTTGGAGTGCAACGGGGAAGCCGTATTCGGTTCAGCGTACCCGCCACTGGTTCTATCAAAATCGAGCCTGTGCTGTACGATCTCGAAGATCTCTGGAGAATGGCCGATCAGGGTGGCAAGCCCAGCCACGTGATGACGTTTGAGGAGATGGATGCAGCCAAGGCCAGGAGCCAGTGGTAATGCTGGCAGCTGACACCAATGTATGGGCTCGAGCCTATCTCAATGATGATGCGTCCCAAGCCCGGAGAGCTCGCTCTGCCCTTGCAGAGGCCCGTTCGGCGATGGGGGTCTTCGTTCCGCTTCTTGTCCTGGCGGAGCTGTCCTGGGTTCTCCGCAGCAAGTGGGAGAGAGAGCGAGTTCTCCAAACAATCGAAGCCCTTCTTCAGACCCGTGGCGTGACGATCGAATCTCCGTCCATTGCCTGGAGAGCCCTGGAGGCTTGCCGCAAAAGCACGGCTGGGTTTGCCGATCACCTTATTGCTGAGATTTCTTTCGAGTCGGGAGTTGGCGAGATTATTACATTCGACAAAGCCTTCAGTCGCAGGCCCGGCGTCCGTCGGCTGAAGTAATTACATAGATTTGGCGGAGGGGGGTACTTTTAGTCTGTCCCTCATCGTCTTGTCTGTCCCTCATCGTCCTGCCTTTATAGTGGCGCTCTCGATCACCTGAGCTGCATAAGAGCTGTCCGCGAATGTTCGTTTGTCGGATCCAGCGACAATGCCTTCTCGTAGGTTGCCTTAGCTGCTTTCGCGTCACCGCTCACCTGATAAGCCTCGGCGAGGCTGTCGAAAGCGTTCGATGACGAGGGATATTCCTCGGTAGTCAGGGTGAACACTTTGATCGCATCGGCGGGCTTGCGGTCGCCGTACAGTATTTTGTAACCAAGTATATTGAGTTCTGCCTCAGATAGATCGTAGTCTTCCGTTGAGTTCTGCTTGAGTGATCGATAGGTTTTCAGGACGTGATCAATCCCAGAGGATCGATACACTTTCTCTAGCTCGACTGCGCCAGACCGTTTAGGGTAGGCAAATGGTTTGCCGTCGAGAATATTGTTGATCGCCGCGCTGATTTCAACTCTTTTGCTGTTGCCGACATTCGTGAGGATGATGATGACGCGACGGTTCGCAAGCTGCCGCTGGAGGTACGCTCTGAACCCTGCGGTGCTCCCTGTGTGCCACACCCGCTTACCCGCATCCGTATCTTCGATGTTCCAGCCAAAGCCGTAGGTCGTCTTTCCCGCGCGGACGGATGCCGGCGTAAACATCTCGTTTAGTATTACCTGAGGGACTAGGTTGCCACCGTACAGGGCTCGGTCGAACAGATAGAGATCCTCTACCGTCGAATACATGCCACCGTCCCCTGTAACGAACTCTGCATAATCATCGAGGTCTCCGAAATCGTCATAGCCTGTCGCCGTTTCGGAGGTCTTCTGACCGTCGTGTGTCAGAACGAATGTTCGTTTCATACCGACTGGCCGTAGAATGCGTATACTCAGAAACTGCGAAAAAGGCATCCCTGTCGCCTTTGCGACTACAGCACCTAGCAACACGTACCCCGAATTGCTGTAGCGATATCGTTCTCCTGGCGGGAAATCAAGATGATCTATTGTGCGCAGAGCCCGGAGAACCTCCTCGGTAGTGATGCCGGGATGTTCGATGTTGAGATTCCCATAGTCCGGAATCCCGGAGGTATGGTTCAGGAGCTGACGAATCGTCACGTCTCCAACCGGATTCTGTAAACCTTCAACATATTTCGACACGGGGTCGTCGAGATGAAGGGCGCCACTTTGAACAAGCATCATGACTGCCAGTGCTGTGAAGGGCTTGGATAGAGATGCAAGGCAGGACTGCGTTCCTGTCGTGAACTTCGTCTTGTCTGCGCGATTGGCTTGATCGTATGCTGCCTCGTACAGGATTCCATCAGCATCGCCCACGAGAACCGCGCCGCTGAACTGTCCGCGCTCGTTCAGCGTGCGCATGAAGTCATCGATTCTTCGCTTAGAGTCCGCTTGCTGGGAGCGCGGAAAACAGAACACCGAAGTCGAGCTGCACGCGAAGTAGAGGAACACAACAACCAGAGCGAGCCACCAAAGATCCGCCCGAGACCTGACAGCAAGAGCCTCATTCATCTAGTGACGACCTCACTCAAATGGTATACGCAAGGATACTTATTGCTCTTCCAGAGCGTCTGCATCGACCAGTAATGTCCTCCTCCTAGACACTTCCCGCAAACCAGGGCTGTTTCATTTCTCCGGCAGACGACTCGAGATGAACATAGATTCTTGGCCTGCAGAGTTCGGCTCCATGTTCGCGAGCACAGCTACGACATAACCTGTGCCTGGGCAGACCTCAAGATCAGCATTCATTCCGATCGAGCCACCACCCATGCCGAAAAAGCGGACGCCATTGATCTCACAATCCGCGAAACCGGACGCGACAAGGCAGCCGCCTTGCCCACCCGCGCATCCCGTCGCGGAAAACGGGGGGTGCAAGATTTCCACTAGCCGGTTTCTCGGCCAGGTGTGGCCTGCAAAGTGGACTGCCAGTCTTCCTCTGAACTTGTGAGGATTGGCGTGATTGTTCCTTTGCAGTCAGAAGCGAGCACCGAAGGTGCGTGGTTATACTAGCCCAGGCCATCGGCCTGGGTTTTGAGAAGCCCCACGATTCTCAGGGCTGCAGGCCCGAGTTATGATCTTCAGCATGTCACAATCGCTATCCTGTGTCCTTATTCATGTCGTCTTCAGCACCAAGGACCGTGCGCCCATCCTTGACTCTTCGGTACGCCCTGCGCTCAACGGCTACCTCGCCACCGTAGCCCGCAATTTGGGCTGCGAATGCTTTCGCGTGTGAGGTGTTGCCGATCACGTGCATCTGGCCCTCCGCATCTCTCGCACCGTGACCATTGCGCAGCTTGTAGAGGAACTCAAGACATCTTCTTCGAAATGGCTCAAGACGCAGTCAACGGTGTTAGCGGCTTTTGCGTGGCAAAGGGGATATGGAGCCTTCTCCATACGGCCGGCAAGCCTCGAAGCATTGAGACGATACATCGACACGCAAGAGGAGCATCACCGGACGTGCACGTTTCAGCAGGAGTATCGAAAGTTTCTTGAGCGATATGGTGTCGAATACGACGAGCGGTATGTTTGGAGTTGAGAAATTGATCGGGCCTTTCAGCCCTCAGGATCTGGATTCCAAGACACCCAGGCCGATGGCCTGGGCTGGTATAGCGACGCACCCTTCGGTGCTGGTTCAAGGTCTGCAACCCACAGGCTCGATCCTTCTCTCCTTACGGATTGGTTAGGATGTGTCCGTGTAGTCGGCTATTCGTCCATGTGGACTGGATTTGTAAACACTGGCCGACATATCGGTACTGACCCGGTGCCGGTGAACGCATTGGCGATTTTGCGCTCATCGAGAAACCGGCTTCGAACGAAGATGGCCAGTTAGTTTCCGGATGTTCTCGCAATCTGCCGGGCTCTCTCCACGACGGGGCGTCTCCCGTCGGCGAGTGGATGCGCTCTCACGGGCAGGCGGCAACAGCCTCTGTTCCGATGTCGGGACGGCCGCAGGAGGTCAGGCCGCGAGACCTGCAGCGATCGCACTGTATAGGTATTTGCGCTTCGCTCCGGATGAGCTTCAACCGCCACGGTACAAGTGAATTGATTCCGATAACGCGTCAGACGCGCCGCGCCAGGAGCACAAACTCGGCCGCTGCCTCAGCATCTTTGAGGAGCGTCTTACGCGGTATGCCTATCTGCGCACGCATGGTCAGCCCACGAGCTAAATCCGTGACCTGGGTCGCACGCGCGGCGACGGGAAAGTCAGATGGGATTTCTCCCGCGCTGATCCCGTCCCGGAAACGGCGCTCCAGCAACGCTGCGCCGCCAGTGGCCGCATTCTGCAGGAACCGCTGAACCTCAGCGTCGTTCACAAGCGGGGCGACGCACATCAGAAGGCAGCCCCGGGCTGATCCTTTCTCAGTCGCACTTTCGACGGCGTACCTTAAAAAGCCCGCGATCGAGTCGCGAAGACCTTGTGGCGAGAGGAGTGCTTTGGCTGCAAGAGCGCCCTTCCGTTCTGCGTACGCCCCAAGGACACGCAAGAATATCGCCCGCTTGTCCCCGAAGACGGCATACAGGCTCGGCCGTCCCACACCCATCCCGGCGACGAGATCGTCAATCGTCACTCCGTCGTAGCCTTTCGACCAGAACACCTGAGTCGCCTTCTCCAGCGCTCCCGTCTCGTCGAAGCTGCGCGGTCGACCCCGCGGCCTAGCGGATTTTTGAATCATTTAGTTCAAAACTCCTTGACACCCTTCATTCTACCAATATAGAACTAAATAGTTCGTAAATCACAAGCCGGCTCTGGCCTCGCTCCCTTCCACTTCTAGATTGCCCTTCCACTAAGGAGCCACTCATGCAACATTCGCTCGCGCTCGTCACCGGCGCCACTTCCGGGCTCGGCAATGCGGCAGCCCGCCTGCTCGCCGGAGAGGGCTGGCACGAGATCATCGTCACCGGGCGCAGCCTGACCGGGGCACAGCAAGCGGCCGCTCAACTCGCGGCTGAGAACAAAACAGCGATATTCACGCCGCTGGCGCTGGATCTGAACGCGCCAGCCAGCGTTCAGGCCGCCCTCGCCTCGCTGGTCAAGCGAGCGCGGCCGATCGATTTCCTACTGCTCAATGCCGGATTGGTCCCAACCAAGAAGCGCGTGATCACTGCGGCGGGCGTTGAGGCTTCTCAGGCCCCGCTGATCGGCCATCATCAACTGACTGTCGGGTTGGTTCGCGCCAACCTTCTTAGCCCCAACGCGCGGATTGTTATCGCCGGCGCGGAGCCTGCCCGCGGGGGTGTACCCATGTTCAAGTACACCGACCTGCCAGCCTTCGCGGCCAAATACTACCGGGGCGACAAAACCGCGGCTGTGGAAGCCCTGCTGCGCAACGGGCCGAACGTGAAGTACGTGCCCAACAATGCGTATGCTGACGCGAAGCTCATCATTGCCTGGTGGACCGCGGCGCTGGCCCGCCGCCTGCCCGCCGGCATGGCCGTGTACGCCGTATCGCCCGGTGGAGCGACCGACACCAAGGTGGTGCGAAACGCGGGCCCGTTGCTGAAGTATCTGTTTATCCCGATCGTGAACCTCATTCCCGGCATGAATCAGACGCCGGAGACCGCGGCCCGCCGGTACCTCCAGGCGTCGGAGTTCGGAACCGAGGTCTCCGGGCGATTCTTCGCCTCGGCTCAAGGGAAGTTCTCAGGCCCAATTGAGGCGCAGCGCCACCCACACCTCCACGATCGCGCCAGCCAGGAAGCCGCGTGGCACGCCGTCGTCAAGGTCTCCGGCGTCGACTTGTCTTAGTCGGGCCACAAGAAGCAGCTGGCATCCACGCTTCTTGAAAAAATCCGCATAGACCTTGCCGATTCCCGCTGAAGCGCCAGTAATGACCGCAACTCCGAAGCTCCGGTTGCCTATCTGACTCTCCTCATTATCCCGGCGTGGCACGTCACGCCAACGGATTGTGGGCAGCAAAGGGCCGCATCATGCCGATGCAGCTCTTCGCGGATGTCTCGGTTCACGTCTAGGCTTTCAGGGTGTAACGATTTGCCACTTCCTTACTGGAGAGAAAGGGATACAGCGTCAGACGCGACTGCTCATAGCGGTTCCATAGTTCAACATCGGGAAGTGCAGGAATCGTGACCAGTTCCTTCTGGTCAAATGCGACCAGCGCGGCATCAACGCAATCCTCTGCGCTCATCACGTTGTTCTCCGGAAGATTGTGCACAGGAAGGCCTGCACGATCCCAGAAGTCGGTCCGGGTGGCGCCAGGGAGAACCGTCTGTACCTGCACACCGGTGCCTTTGAGGGTCTTGAAGAGGGATTGGGTGAAATTCAAAACGTAGGCCTTCGTACCGCTATAGGTTCCATTCAGAGCGTCGGGGTTGACCGCCACGACAGAGGAAATGTTGATTACCGCGCCAGTCTTCTTTGCGATCAGGTTCGGCAGAACAGCCGCAGTCAGACGAGTGAGCGCGGTCACATTCAGGAAGATCATGTTTTCGAGGTCATCCACGCTGGAATCGACGAGAGACTTGGTCCCACCGAATCCCGCATTGTTCACGAGAACTGATATCTTCTTGTCCGCCCCGAGCGTACTTTCAAGCTTCAGCAGAGCGGGCCTATCGGTGAGGTCAACAGCCAGCGTTTCCAACGCAACACCGTGCTGTGCAGAAACTCTGTTGGCGACCTCTCCGAGACGTTTTCCGTCGCGAGCAATCAGCAAAAGATCGTAACCACGCTTAGCAAAACGGTCCGCATAGACCGCTCCGATGCCGCCGGATGCACCAGTGATAACCGCCGTGCCCTTGGAACTAGTAGAAGACATTTCATCACCTCAGGGTTTTAAAATTTGCCCGCCTCAGCGGTCACAGCCATATGATTAGACCAGTCTGTTCCAAGATTCAGAAAAAGATGACGAACGAAATGCCGAGGATCAACCCACCTCTGATCTCAGTACAACCTGAAACGCATTCTCAAAAAACAACTCCAGCGGCCTGTCACTTTGCTCCGCCTTTGCCCGCACCTGGGCACCCTCCCAACCGTTCACCAGCAAAGCAGCGAGATCGTCCGCCTTCGCCGTCTTGGGAAGTTCCCGCTTTTCGATGGCCTCTCGTATTGTCTTCGCAATCGCGTTCTGCCAACCGTCGAAGGACTGGCGCAGCAGATTCCGGATCTCCGCATTCTGGCCCCCAACCTCAAGACTCAGATTGCCCAGAAGGCATCCCGCAATCGGCCCTCCGCGCCGCCCATAGGCGGCAATCAAGTCTTTGAAGTACCGGCGCAATTTCTTCAGTGGCGAAAGATTCGGGTCGTCGAGGATCTTCTCCACGCGTTCCTGCTCTCCTGCCGCATACCGCCGGATGACCTCCATCACGAATTCGTCCTTGGTGGCGAAGTGGTGATAAAAAGACCCCTTGGGAACTTCCGCCGCCTCCAGGATTTGATTGATCCCGGTAGCCGTATAGCCTGCGGAACGTATCAATCGGAGGCCGACTTCAATCAGGTTCTCTCGAGTCGTTTGCTTACCCATAATGAGTAGACTAGTCTAGAGCGTAATTCGATCCAAAGTCTCAGTCCAAATTGAAGTTGGCAATGTGCTGATGGGCACAACGGAAGACGCCATGACGCCCCAGGAGCCCGCTCGTCACGTGACCGAATAGTCGGCATCCCGGACACGTTGTTTTGATCCGGCCTGAAGCGTAGCTCTCGTAAAACGGGTTAGCGGTAACTTCGCTTCGAGCGTGCTCGAGAACTCCATCGACGCATCCTGCGGCATCCTGGTGCGATTTCGGGTTTGTGACGCGGTCTTCAAACCTGTCGAACGGATGGTCACCCTGCGAATCTGCGGACTGTCTGGAACCGCAAATCGCTACACAGTCAGGAGCTCTATCGCAAAATACTTGGACTGCCCGTGGCGGGCCGCCCGGTCCGGGCTCGGTAGTTGAAAAGCTCCGAACAGGATGGGGAAGATAAGCACCGCCGAGGTTCCTTCGGCTACGCTCAGGACAGGCTCTTCGGCTCCGCGCCACAAGCGCTGTGTCAGGCAGTCAATCGGTGAGGCGCTCCGCTCAGAGGTTGTGACTTTTTTTGATTTCAGGTTTTGGTGGCCGAAAGCTGTGAAGAGCAGCGGTCAACAAGCATCCTCGGGGTCCTTCGACTCCGCGCGGTAAGTCCTTTGTTAAGCGATAGGTTGCAAGGCGCTTCGCTCAGGATGACGGCCTTGTCGTAGGGTTCAAGAAAGTCTGGCCGAGAGTGCCAAGCCGCGAAAAAATCAAAGAAGTCACAACCTCTCAGGATGACGAGTTTGTGGGAGAACTAACGGAACGGAGACCTTTGTGTGGGAGCCGGGGCGCACCGCAGATCCCTCCACTACGCTACCCCGGATTTCCTGTGGAGGTTGGCGGCGTTGGCGAAGTTCATGCGGCTTTCTTTACGGAAAGCCGCATACGCGGGCGTTGGTGAGAGCAGCGTAGCAGGAAATCCGGGTACGCTTCGGTTCCACGGCACGCCGGGACAGGCGGGATGACAAAGTGGAGGGCGGTGCATCCATAGGGACTTGGCTAGTGGCTGAAAGAATCGTTAGGTGAGTGCCGTGGTATCCCACTCAAGCCCCACGGCGTGCCGGGGCAGGCAAAACCGGGCTTGAATGGGGCACCAAGCGGTTGGGAGAACCGGAAGAGAAACAGCGGTAGAGAGAGGCAGCTCTATGAGAAATGCGGCTAAAACCGCGTCGATTCTATTGTTGATACGTACGGCCTACAGCTCGCTGCGGCGAGGCGTACCCTTCAAAAAACTGCATTTTCATGCGGACTCCTAAAGCCCATACCCTTCGGACGCTAAACACCGTTCTGCTTTAGATTCCAGAATTCCTCTATCTCTTCCAGCGGCTTGTTCTTGGTTTCGGGCACAAAGAACCAGGTAAAGACGGCTTGGGCCATCGCCATGAGGGCGAGAAATCCGAAGGTTACCACCTTGCCGATCTGGTGGTAGGCGAAAGGGAAAAGCAGAACAACCAAAGCGTTGGCCACCCATTGCGTCAGCACCGGGACGGTCATTGCCAAACCACGCACATCGGTGGGAAAGATCTCGGGAAGCAGCGTCCAAAACACCGGCCCGATGCAGCAGGAGAAGAAGGCGAGATAGCTGAGAATCAGCACCAGCACCAACGGTCCGTGAAATTGATTGGTGGCGATCGTCACCATCAGCGAGATCAGGGCCGCGCACATGCCGATCGACCCGATAACGTATAACGGCTTGCGCCCGTAGCGGTCGATCATCCAGAAGGATGCGACGGTGAAGATGAACTCCGTGACCCCGACCAGACAGGTGGATAAGAGGGCGTCATCGATCTTCCATCCGGCGGAGCGAAAGATAGCGGGTGCGTAGTCGACAACGGTATTGATTCCCGAGACGTGAATCAGGATAGCCAGAAAGAAACTTACCCTGAGCGCGCGCTTCACGCCGGGGCGCCGCAACGCTTGCCAGCCGCCTCCTTTGTGAACCGCTTCCTGCATCTCGGCGATGGCAAGCCCTGCACTTTGTCTGCCTGAGATCCTGGCCAGCAGACTAAAAGCTTCTTCCTTCCTGCCGGCCATCATGAGGAAGCGCGGCGTTTCCGGGGCTATCAGCATGAGAACGAAAAAGAGCGCCGATGGAAAGATGCCGGTGAAGAACATCCACCGCCAATTGTTGACGCCGCTATTGCGCAAAAGGTAGTTGATGCCATAGGAAATCAGAATGCCACTGACGATGGACAGCTGATAGAGAGTGCCCATGCGCCCCCGTACCGAGGGCGGCGAAACCTCGGCTATATACATGGGGGAGAGAAGAGAGGCGGCTCCGACAGCCAGTCCGCCCACGAAGCGGGCGGCAACAAACAGGTGAAAGGTTGGAGCCCCTGCGGTCGCGATCGAGGTCAACGCGAACAGCACGGCCACCCCAACCAGGATTCGCTTTCGTCCATAACGGTCGGCAAACCTGCCGGCAGCGAGAGAGCCCAGCACACAGCCAAAGAGAAGGGAACTGAAGGCCCAACCCAGCTCCAGGTCATTCAGTCCGAAGTGCTCGGTCAAAAACGGACCGGCGCCGGTGATGATCGCAATATCGAAGCCGAAGAGAACGCCGCCCAGGGCCGCGGTCGCGGCCAGCAGAATCAGATACCGGAAGTTGATTTCGATTTTCACCCGTCGCTATCGGCATCTGATGGTATCTGGTTTGCTGTCCTTATGGCTTTTCTATTTCGATGTAGTCGACCGGCGCTGGTTCGCCCTGGTTCGGCGTTCCACGGAGAGTGAGCGTATCGCGCGGCTTGAGGTGAACCCCGTCCACGGTGAAGAGCATGCTGGTGCTGCCGTCGAGGTGGGGATCGACTACGGCCGGTGGCAGGGTTGCATTGGCCGTCCAGTGCGCCAGGGACTTGCCGTTCAGCAGCAGCTCGTATTGCGCGGCGCCGGGGTGCAAGTCGAAATAGCGTACGCCAATGGTGTAAGTTCCGTCCGGCCTGCCGGGCTTGGTGGTGAGGGTACACGGGGCGGGGCGATTGCAAACCACTGCCATGCCTCCGGAGCCGGTTTCCCACGGAGTGACGGCGACCGTGGTGTATCCGTCCGCTTGCATGGATTCGGCTTCGATGCGGTCAGGATAGTGGCCGACGCGGCCCAGCTTATCCTGGATCCCGGAGATGTTTTGGAACCATGCGGTGACCGCATCTCGCCACACGATAGCGTGCCCGGCCTCGTACTCAAAAAGCGCTAGGGTTTCGTTATAGCGCTGGTCGTCGATCAGGCCATGCAGCGTCCGCCAGCGTGACGGATAAGAGCCGGCCACCGCGGCGCCCTCATAGTGCGAATCGTAGACGTACTGCACCAGGGTCTTGCCGTTGTGCAGCACGTAGTCGTAAGGAACGTGGTGCATGAAGAGCAGAAGGCTGTCGGGGCAGGTTTCCAGGGACTCGTAGATCTTAGCCAGTTGGGGTGGGTATTGGCCGATGAAGCCAGTGCCCGTGGCGACCGTGCGGTCCATGCCGATGCCTTTGCTGTCGGCCCGGAACCATTGCCCCCAGCCATTGCGCTCGGCCGACTCGATACCGGGACCGTAGTGGACGCTGATGATGTTGGTCAGGCCCCCGATGCCGAGCGGACCGGTGTATTGCTCGTATACCCGCCAGGAGTTGGTCTGCAGGCCGTCGATGATAAAGGTAACTTTGGGATCGTTGCCAAACGTCAGCCGGGTCCAGGCGTCGATGATCTCCGCAGTGGTGAGGTCGGGATTCCAGGCTAGCTTGCCGAAGCCGTAGAGGTTGGCCATGGCCATGGGGTGATGCAGCCAATTGGTATCGAGGCCTACGTTGGCCACGGCGACAAAACCGCCCAGGGGCTGGTGGAAGGTTTTGCCCTCGACAATTTTGCTCACCGGAGTGATGCGATTCTCCGCGTGGAGATCGGTGTCGAGTACCCATTTCCACATGGGGACGAGGAAGACCATGTGGCGCTGCTGCCCGGTGTACTCCTGCGTGACCTGCAGTTCGATGGCCTGGTTGGTGTGGCGAAGGGCGGCAAACAGGGGGGAGACGGGCTCGCGGATCTGGAAGTCGATGGGGCCGTGCTTGATCTGGATCACCACGTTGCGCTCGAACTTGCCATCGAGAGCGCGGAAATTGTCATAGCCGGCCCGGGCGCGGTCGGCCTTGAGGTTATTCCAGTCGAGATGGTTGTTGTAGACAAAGCCGCGGTAAAGCACCACGCCGCCATGCGGCTGGAGCGCGCGGGCCACGGTGTTTGCCGCCTGCGCGGGAGTGCGGCCGTATTTCGAGGGGCCGGGACGGCCTTCTGAATCCGCCTTGATGACAAAGCCGGCGAAGTCGGGGATGGCGCGGTAGATTTCGTTGACCTTCGCTTTCCACCAGGCGGCAACTGCCGGGTCTACCGGATCGAAGGTGTGCAAATGACCCACAACCTGGGGACTCGAAAGATCGATAGATAGGGACATGCGCACGCCCCAGGGACGAAATGCATCCGCGATGCGGGCGAGTTCGTGGATCATCTCCGGGTCGAGCGTGTGCAGGTTAGAGTTGACGTTGTTGACGGTCGCGCCGTTGAGGCCGACCGAGGCCAGCAGCCGTCCGTACTGTGAGACCCGGCTGAGGTCGGGGCGCACGTGGCCATTGTCGAAAAAGATGCTGCGCCCGGCATAGCCGCGCTCGATGCTTCCGTCGAAGTTATCCCACTGGTTGACCCAGCGAATGGGAGAGGACGGCGATTCCGTATCGGCCAGCAGCGGCTTCTGTTGAGCGATCTGCTCCAGGACGTGGAAGACGCCATAGAGCTGGCCGCGGTCTGTCCCGCCGGCGATCACCCAGTAGCGGTGGCCGTGCTCGGCCAATTGGGAGATGCTGAAGCCTTCGGGCGCAATCGGCGAGGCCGTTTTCCAGGTGGGCAGAAGATGCCGAACCTCCAGCGGAGTACCGAGGATGAAGGAGTCTTCCCCGCAAATCGTGGAGGAAGTCTTGAGCGTTCTGCCGAGCATCGAGTGCACTCCCCGGGCAAGTTCACTGGCGGCACTCTGGGCCACGGGAGACTTGTTGGCGGTGATGATGCACAGCGGAATTGCCCCGTATTGCTGCGCAACTTGCGGGGGCAGTGGGGCGTAGCGCAGCCAGCCTTCTGCTCCGGTCTCGGCGCGAAGACCGGGGGCAACGGACAGAAGGCTCAAGGCCAGAAGGTTTACCGCTGCAGTCAGGCGCATTCCTGTTATCTTATCTCCCTTGTAAAATCAAGACATGTCCCAGCACATCGGTATTGTTGCTTGTTCCGCCGAAGGGGCCGCGCTCTGTTACCGGTCTATTTGTTTGGGGGGAGCGGATCTTCTCGGACCGCATGAACACCCCGAGATCTCCATGCATACGTATTCGCTGGGCGAGTACATGAAATGTATCTATCGCGGTGACTGGCAGGGTGTGGGCGAGCTGATGCTCTCCTCCGCTAACAAGCTGGCGAGCCTTGGCGCCGATTTCCTGATTTGCCCGGATAACACGATTCACCAGGCGCTGCCCTTTATTGAGGAGCGCTTGCCGCTGCGCTGGCTGCATATCGCGGACGCGGTTGCCGCCCAAGCTGTTGGGCGCAGGTTTCGGCGATTGGGCTTAACCGGAACTCGTTACCTGCTGGAGAGCGAGGTGTATCCGGAGAAGCTGAAGGCGCGGGGCCTGGAGTATGTGCTCCCAACGCCGGAGGACCGCGAGGAAATTAATCGCATCATCATGGATGAGTTGGTTTACGGCGTCTTCAAGCCGGAGGCGGTGGCAACCTTTCAGCTGGTGATCGGAGGCATGAAAGATGAGGGCTGCGATGCTGTGGTGCTCGGCTGCACGGAGATTCCGCTGCTGATGAATGATGCGAATTCTCCGCTGCCGACGCTTGACTCGACGCGATTGCTGGCACGCGTCGCTCTGCGCCGCGCGGTGCAGAGCAAGGCTGTGCCGGCGTAACCGAGGCCCGGAAAGTGAAACCGCAGATCCCTCCACTACCTGGGGAGCGGCTCGAACTCCAGCTCCAGGCCTTCATCTTCGGGAAGAATCGTGAGCCTCACCTTCGCTAGCGATTCGACGATCCAGTCTGCTGCCGCGAGCTGGTCAATTCTATGAGAAAAGGTTGTGGCCAGAACCTTGCATCCCGCCGCGTGGCCAGCCCTACTGCCTGAAGGCGAATCCTCAATCACAATACAATCCGCCGGCGCCAGGCCGAGAATCTTTGCGCCCTTGAGATAGGGCTCGGGATGCGGCTTGCCATTCGTTACCCGGTCGGCAGTGATGATGCGCTTCGGCACCGGAACACCCGCGAACGCCAGCCGGCTGCGCGCCAGCCGTTCCGTGGCCGAGGTCACGATGGTCCAGTACTTCTGCGGCAACAATTGCAGAATCGAGGTCACCCCTTCCAGCACCTCGAGTCCTTCGTTGTCCCCGACCTCCAGATCTTCAATCACTTTGAGTTCAGCGTCGTGGTCGGCATCGGGCTTAAGCGTGCGCACGGTTTCGATGGCACGCATTCCATGCGCGGTCCTGATCGTTTCCCGCACGTCGAGTCCATGACGCTCTGCCCAGGTCTGCCAGCTTCGCTCGACCGATCCCAGGGAACTGATCAACACTCCATCCATGTCAAAAAGCAGCCCTTTGGTTCTTACCTTGATCATGCAGCATCTCCCATGGCAAAATTTCGTCCCGCTTCGAGCAATGCATTCAGCGATGCACGCGAGCCACTCTCGGCGTAGATGCGCAACAACGGCTCGGTGCCGGAAGCACGCAGCAACAACCAACTCTCCGCGGATTGCGCTTGCGGATTGTCGAGATAAAACTTCAGGCCGTCCAGAGTTTCCAGGCGCAAAACCGGCATACCGGCAAACTCCTTTACCCCCGCCGCTGCGCGGCGGATGGCCGACTGCTTGACCGCCTCCGGAAGGTGCAGATCGAGCCGTCCGTAATAATGCTCGCCATATTCTTCCTGCAGCGCGTTCACCAGCGAGCCCAGCGTCTGGCCTTCCTCCGCCATAATGTTGGCCAGTAGCAGCGCGTTGAGCAGTCCATCGCGCTCCGGCAGATGCCGGCCAATCCCGATGCTGCCCGATTCTTCGCCGCCGATGAGAATGTCCTTCTCCAGCATGAGCTCGCATACATGCTTGAAGCCGATGCCGTGCTCGTAAACTTTGCGCCCGTAACGGGCGGCGATGCGATCGACCATCTTGGTGGTGTTGAAGGCCCGAGCCACATCGCCCGGCCAGTGCTTGCGTTTCAGCAGCCACTCCAGCAAGAGGCTGTAGATTTTATTGGCGTCGACGAATCGCCCCTCCTCGTCCACCGCGCCGATGCGGTCCGCATCCCCATCGGTGGCGAAGCCGGCCTGACAGTGGTGCTCCAGCACCGCGACCTCCAGCGCCCGGATGTGCGGCGGAATCGGCTCCGGCTGGATGCCGGGAAAGAGAGGATTCAATTCGGATCGTATCTCGACATGGTCAATGCCCATGCGGGAGAAGATGCCGGAGAGGATGCCTCGTCCCGCGCCGTACATGCAGTCGATGGCATATTTTTGCCGGGTCGCGGCGATTCTCTTGAGGTCGGCGAAGATCGAGATGGCCTCGACATAGGGGCTAAGAAAGTCAGCCTCGGTAATAGAACCGTGGGACGCGGCCGCCGGCAGTCCTTGCCCCAGGTAGCCCTCGATGGTCGCCATGATTGCCGGGCTGCCTGATCCACCATAGCTGGCTTTGAATTTCACCCCATTCCACTCCGCCGGGTTGTGGCTGGAGGTGATCATCACCCCGCCCGCCGCACCTAGATGCTTTACCGCGTAGGAGAGAGCCGGTGTGGGGGTGATGCGGTCGGCGATACGCACAGGGATGCCGGCAGCGGCAGCCACTTCCGCAACGATCAGCGCAAAGCGCTGGGACATGAATCGAGTGTCATAGCCGATGCACAAGCCGCGCGCCGGATCTTCGTGCTCGCGAATATAGTGAGCGATGGCCCCGGCTGCGACGCGCACGTTTTGATCGGTGAAGTCGTCCGCGAGAATGCCCCGCCAGCCATCCGTGCCGAAATGAACTTGTTTTTGTTTCAAATCAATTCGTCGTGTTTTCCGGTGAGTTCGCTGACGACGCGGCGCACATCTTGCGAACGCTCCCGGGTGGTGATCAGCATGGCATCTTCGGTTTCCACGACCACCAGGTCATCAACCCCGACCAGCGCGACAAATTTCCCCGGGCTGTAAACATAATTGTTGCGCGCATCAATGTTCACCATGCCCTTCGCCTCGGTGACGTTGCCGTCTTTCGCGTTGCCCTGCGCTAATTGATGTTCGTAGAGGGCATCCCACGAACCGAGGTCGTTCCATCCGAATTCTGCCGGCAGGCAGTAGATATTCGAATGGTGCTCGCCTTTGGCCGAGCGGGGCTCGAGCACGGCGTAATCGATGCTGATGTTTTCGCATTTTGGGTAGAGGTCGCGGAACACCTGCTCGAACCGCGGGGTTCCGTAGGCGTCGGCAATCTGCTGCAGGAAAGGCGCAGTCTCCGACAGATGCTCGCGGATGGCGTGAGCCAGGGTGCGGGCAGTCCACAGGAAGATTCCGCTATTCCAGTAGTAGTTGCCGGCCAGTACAAACTCTTCTGCGCGCTCCCGGTTGGGCTTCTCGGTAAAACGGCGGACGCGCTTGACGCCGTGCGCCAGCACATCTCCAGTCTCGATATACCCGTACCCGGTCTCCGGCCGGATAGGCTTCACCCCCAGCACGACGATGTTTTCCCCGGCTGCGGCCAGGGCAATGCCTTGCTCCAGGGTGGCGCGGTACTTCTCATCATTGGTGATCACGTGATCGGCGGGGAAGATGCCGAGCACCGCATCGGGAGACGTACGCTCGATGAGGAAGGCCGCCAGACCCGCCGCGGGCGCGGTGTTGCGCGCTGCCGGCTCACAGATGATCTGCTCCCCCAACATGGTCTGCAGTTGCTCGGAGATGGCCTTGGAGAGCAGGTCATTGGTGATCACCCAAAGCTCGTTGGAGGTGGCCAGAGTACCCAGACGATCCACGGTGCTTTGGATCATGGTGCGTGCGCCGTCCAGCACCAGGAGCTGCTTGGCGCGCCAGCGGCGGCTCCTGGGCCAGAACCGTGTACCGCTGCCACCGGCCAGGATGATGGGGCGAAACTCGACTTTAGGTTGCATCTGCTCCTGATTTCGTGGAGTGCTTAGGAAA
Source organism: uncultured Acidobacteriaceae bacterium (assembly GCA_963721125.1). Taxonomy (GTDB): domain Bacteria; phylum Acidobacteriota; class Terriglobia; order Terriglobales; family Acidobacteriaceae; genus PALSA-350. The sequence continues at coordinate 175,212 of CAVRHZ010000007.1, forward strand.
GGCCGGCGAAGAAGTTTTTCATCCTGACCAGACCTTCTTCTATGACGCTTTGCGAGACGGCGTAGGAGAGCCGGATATGCTCCTGGGTGCCGAATGCTTCCCCGGGAACCGTGACTACATGGGCTTCATGCAGCAGACGGGTGGCCAGCTCGGTGGCGGTCTTTGCGCCCGGCTTGCCCAGGAAGGACGACACATTCGGGTAGACATAAAAGGCGCCGTCGGGCCGGGTGCAGGTGATGCCGGGAATGGCCGTTAATCCAGCCAGGATGCGGTCGCGCAACTGGAGATAATCGGCCCGCATCTCGACCACGCATTCCTGGGGACCGCTGACCGCGGCAATGGCGGCCTTTTGTACGAATGCAGCGGTGGAGGAGGTCGACTGGCTCTGCAGCTTGCCCATGGCGGCGATGACGGGCTTGGGTCCGAGAGCGAAACCAGCGCGCCAGCCGGTCATGGCGTAGGTCTTGGAGAGGGAACCGAGCACGATCACATGCTCCTTGGCCTCGACAAAGGAACCGCCGGAGACGGGCGCACCGGCATATTGCAGGTAGATATAGCACTCATCGAGCAGCAGAAAGATTCCCCGGGCGTGGGCCAGTTTCACGATGCGCTGGAGATCGTCGGGAGAGATGACGGAGCCGGCCGGGTTCGAGGGCGTGTTGAGAATGATGGCCTTGGTCCGCGGGGTAATGGCGCGCTCGATGGCATCGGCGGTAACGCGGAAGTTTTCCGCTTCTTCGGTGGGCAGGAGCACTACCTTGCCGCCCGCGTATTGAATGATGTCCTTGAACGACACCCAATAGGGGACGGGCAGAATGACCTCATCGCCGTGGTCCACCAGCACCTGGATGGCATTAAAGAGCGCCAGCTTGCCCCCGGTGGTGAAGATGGCTTCGTCGGGGGTGTAGTCGGAACCGAAGTCGCAGGCGTGGCGCTGGACGATGGCTTTTCTGAGCTCGGGAATACCGGCGACCACGGTATAGCGGGTGAAGTTGGCCTCAATGGCCGCGATGGCGGCGTCTTTAATGTGGCGTGGAGTAGGGAAATGGGGCTCGCCGGCGCCGAAGTCGACCAGTTGGGCGCCCTGGGCCCGCAGCCTGGCTGCTTCCGCGGTGACGGCCATCGTGGCCGAAACTTCTATACGGCCGATGCGGTCGGCAAAGATGTTGGTAGCAATGGGTGCGCTCATCCTTACTATCTTGGCAGACTTCAGCGCCTTCGCGGAAGCGGCAAAGTGAGCATGCTGTTTACTTCGAATCCGTAAAAGCTTTGGAGGGGTTTCGCCAACCCCTCGTCCTCGTGCCGCGCTCACCGGACCCGCTGCAGCAGTATCTGCTCAGCAGCCAGCAGGTCCTCCTCGGTATCTACCCCGATGGTGTCGAAGAGAGTGGGCGCCACGTGGACGCTGATTCCCTCCTCGAGCCAGCGTAGTTGTTCCAGCCGTTCGACCGATTCCAGCGGGCTTGGAGGTAACTCCGCGAAGCGGTGCAGGGCAGCCTTACGGTAAGCGTAGAGGCCGATGTGCTTGCGCGGGGGGAGCGGAGTGCCCCTCTGGTATGGGATCGTAGCGCGAGAGAAGTAGAGTGCTCTCCCGTTGTTTGCCGTAACCACTTTCACCGCGTTGGGATCGTCGAGCTGTTCAGGCGCGCAAAGGGTTGAAAGCGTAGTGACCTCCGCATCGGTGGTGGCGAAGGGCTTCAGCAGGTCATCAATGTGTTCCGGACGAAGCAACGGCTCGTCCCCCTGGATATTCACGTAGATGTCAGCGTCGACCAGGGCCGCCACGGCATGGACGCGGTCTGTGCCGCTAGCCAGCTGAGGAGAGGTCATGACACTCGGCCAACCCTGTGATTCGGCGTACGCAACGACTTCCTGGGAATCGGTGGCAATCAACACCTGCTCGAGTTGCCGGCAGGCCAGTGCAGCGCGATAGACCCAGCCGAGCATGGGAACACCGGCGATGGGGCGGAGCACCTTGCGCGGCAGCCGGGTGGAGGCAAGCCGCGCCGGAATGACGGCCACGACACGTTCACTCACGGTGCGCTCGCGTGGAACGGATCGGAGCCCATCGCGTCAGCCTCGTCTTCGGGGCTGGGTATATCCAGGTTGACGACCACAGCTTCCTGGCCGCTGCGAACGATGACCGCTTCGACTGGCTGGTCCTGGCGCGCGTTCAGCTCCTGATGGGGGGCAAAAGGAGGGACGTAGACGAAGTCTCCCGGCCCGGCCTCATCGACAAATTCGAGATGCTCTCCCCAGCGGAAGCGGGCGCGTCCGCGCACGATGTAGATGACCGTCTCCAGCTCACCATGGTGATGGGGACCGGTCTTGGCATTGGGGTGGACGACGACCGTGCCTGCCCAGAGCTTTTGGGCGCCCACGCGTGCGTAGGAGATGGCTTCGGCGCGGGTCATGCCAGGGGTCTGAGGGGTGTTGCCGTCCAGTTCGCCGCTGCGCACGATGCGCAGGCCGGCCGGGGGTTGGGAAACGGACATGTATGCCACCTTTATCTAGACGCAGTGTATAGCCGTCCTGCAGTTTACCCGCGCTCCGCGCCTGTGGGGTAGAATGGTAGAAAAAGGGATTATTTACAGAAACGGACCATGCGCACACTGAACATCAAGGATCCAGAGGCTCACAGGCTGGCTGCGGCCATTGCCCAGGAAACCGGGGAGACCATGACGCGCGTGGTGACCGAAGCCCTGCGGGAGCGCTTTGAACGCCTGGCAAGCCGCCGGCGCAAGGCGTCGGTAGAAGAACTGCGCGCCATTGCGCAACGTGCCGCCGGGTCTATGAAGGAGGGCTATGTTGATCACGCGGAGTTCCTGTACGACGAACGGGGCCTTCCGAAATGATTCTGGACACTTCAGCCGTGAGTGCCATCTTTTTTGGAGAACCTGACGGCGAACACTATCTTCAGGTGATTCATGATGCTGACCGTTGCCGTATCAGCGCGGCCAACTTCGTCGAGCTTTGCCTGGTGATAGAAGGCCAACTGGGCCCGGAGGCTGGGCGCCAGCTCGATATGTTTTTCCGGCGCGCCGGAATCGTTGTTGAGGCGGTTACAGTCGAGCAAGCGCATTTAGCCCGGCAAGCCTTCCTTGATTTCGGCAAGGGGAGGCATCCTGCACAATTGAACTTTGGCGACTGCTTCGCCTACGCGCTGGCGAAGGCAACGGGTGAACCGCTTTTGTTCAAGGGAATGGATTTCAGCAAGACTGACATTCGTAAAGCAGAGGGGCTTACGGGTTAATCGGGCGGGGTTCCATCGGCGGATCCAGCGACTTCGTGACAGAAGGTCCCTGGAGCCCTTACTGTGGCAGGAGGTAGCCTTAGTTATGAACCTGACCGTACAGATTCCAGACGATCTCGCAAGTAGGCTGAGTGCGGTGGGCGGCGACTTGGCACGTCGTGCGCTAGAGGCGTTCGCGCTAGAGGAATACAAGAGTGGTCATATCACTCAAGCCGAACTTCGGCGTCTTCTGGGTTTTGGAACCCGCTATCAGGTCGACGGGTTTCTGAAAGCTCACGATGTGTGGATCGATTACACGTTGGAGGATGCGCGACGTGAGCGTGAAGCCCTCGAACGCCTCGGATTCTGACCGTGCGGCTCGTCATCGCCGATACTGGACCAATCAATTATCTTGTCTTGATCGGGCATATCGGTGTGCTCCCTACCTTATTTCAGAAAGTGATTCTGCCGTCCGCCGTCCAACGAGAGTTGGATGACGAGGAAACGCCGCCATCCGTCCGGGACTGGATTGCCAATCCTCCGGTCTGGGTGGAAGTAAAGGAAACTCCTGTCGGTGGTTTATACGACGAATCTCTGGACGGATTGGACCAAGGCGAGCGAGCTGCAATCGCTTTGGCTGTCGCGATCAACGCGGATCTTCTGCTCATGGACGATCGTGCGGGGGTGGTCGAAGCTCGGAACAGAGGATTCGCCGTCACGGGAACTTTGGGGTTCTAAGTCTGGCTGCACGTCGCGGACTGGTTAACCTCAGCGACTCTTTGCGCTGCTAAAGCGCACCAATTTCCGTTACCGTCAGGGGATCATGGATGAGATACTCGCTGAACAGGGTGGCGAATGAACCGCTGGCACGACCCGCCCGACGAGTTTGATCCCGAGGCAACTGTTGTAGAATCAACATAGGGCGGCGTAGCTCAGATGGTTAGAGCGACGGACTCATAACCCGTAGGTCGGCCGTTCGATCCGGCCCGCCGCCACCAAATCCCTCCCTGCAATCCTGTGTCGATTGCTCCCTGGCTGCGTCTAACCCGGTAGTATTATTTGTTTAGACCATACTTATGGTCCAAAGTGGTGCTATGTCCCGAACCTTTACGCGTGCTGTGTTTGGTGTCTCGATCTTGTTGGTGGCGTTAGTCTTCCTCGGTGGATTAGGCCCGAGCCGTGTGCGTGCGGATTCGCAGCAGGACGGCGCTTACGCGGAGATGGAAGTCTACAGCGAGGTTCTCAAGAAGGTTCAGACCGACTACGTCTCCGACCCCAACATGACCAAAGTCACGGTGGGCGCCTTGCACGGGCTGCTCGAGTCGCTCGATCCTGACTCCAGCTACCTGACCCCGGACGAATACAAAGCCTATAAACAGCACGCCAACGAAGGCACGGCACAGGTTGGATTGAATATCTCCAAACGCTATGGATACGCGACCGTAGTCTCGGTCGAGCCGGGAAGCCCGGCGGAAAAAGAACAAATCGAAGATGGCGATATCCTCGAGGCCATCGAGGGACACTCCACCCGCGAGATGTCCCTGGTGATGATTCGCCTGCTGCTTGAGGGCAAGCCGGGAACCAATGTGACCTTTTCGCTGGTCCGGCCGCGCAAGGCGGAGCCGGATAAGATAACGCTGACCCGTACCGCGGCGACAACTCCGCCGTTGGGCGAGACGCAGTACGACAGCAGCAGCATCCTGTATCTCAAGCCGGTAGTGCTCAGCAAAGAGCGCGTGTCGGAAATTGCCAGCCGCCTGAAGGCGATGCAGAAGAACGGCAACAAAAAGATTCTGCTGGACCTGCGCGACGTTGCCGAAGGGGACGAGGAACAAGGCGTGCGCCTGGCCAATTTCTTCCTGGATTCGGGCACCATTGCCACCCTCTCTGGTCAGAAATATACGTATGAGGCCTTCAACGCCGATACCTCCAAGTTCATTACTGGAGCCCCCCTGGTGGTCCTGGTAAACCACGGCACCTCCGGTCCGGGAGAGATTGTCGCCGCAGCGGTTCTCGATAACAAGCGGGCCGACGTGGTGGGAGACAGAACCTTTGGTGAAGGCTCCGTGCAAAAAACCATGGAGTTGCCGGATGGCGCCGCGCTGATTCTTTCCGTCGCCAAGTATGCTTCCCCTTTGGGCAAGAAGATTCAGGACGAGGCGGTGACGCCGAACGTCGTGGTTGCGGCCAGCCTGGATAATAATGAGGACCAGGCGGGAGCAGCGAAAACTCCTAAGCCGGACGATCAACTAACCAAGGCGCTGGATATTCTGAAACAGAAGAGCGCCTGACCCGGACCGATCATTGATTGGGCAAGCTCCATCGTCGGGCGCTGATCGCTTTCGTCCGCCCGGTGCGCCGGGCACGTCCGCGTCGGTGCCTATGAAGTTGGCAGGCAGCATTACCTTTCTCGCGCTGTTGGCTCTCGCCATCATCGCCGGATCCTTGACCGGCCTCATGCTGGTGTACTCCGTCGACTTGCCGCAAATTGCGGACCTGGAAAAATACCGTCCTATTACTGCTACTGACCTGCTCGACGTCCACGGACGCGTCTTCGGCTCCTTTGCCCTGGAGAGGCGCATCGTGGTGCCCTATGAAGCGCTTCCGCCCGTGCTGCGCCAAGCCGTCATATCGATCGAAGATAAGAACTTTGAGAGCCATTGGGGAGTCAACATCTTCCGCGTGGCGGGTGCGGCTTATCACGATCTGACCTCGAATGGCCGCACCCAGGGCGCCTCCACCCTGACCATGCAGCTGGCAAAAAACCTCTTTCTCTCCAGCCAACAGACCTTCGGCCGCAAGCTGCAGGAGATTTTTCTCTCCATTCAAATCGAGCATGCCTTCACTAAGGAGCAGATTTTTACCCTGTACGCCAACCAGATCTACCTGGGGCAGGGTGTCTACGGATTCGAGGCCGGATCGGAATACTACTTCAGCAAACATGCGCGTGACCTCACCCTACCGGAGGCGGCATTGCTGGCAGCTTTGCCTAAGAGCCCGACGGCGTATTCTCCGATCGCGAACCCAGACCACGCCTTCCGGCGCCGGAATATGGTTATCAACTCCATGCTGGAAGACGGAGTGATCACCAACGCGCAAGCCAACGCGGCCAAAGCTGCGCCGCTCGGTTTGCATATTGAGCCTCCATCGAACAGCGTCGCTCCCTGGTTTGTGGAAGACGTGCGCCGCGAATTGGAACGTCAGTTCGGCAGCGAGCAGGTGCATGAGGAAGGTCTACGGGTTTACACCACTCTGGATCTGGACTTGCAGCAGGCAGCCAATTCCGCTGTGCTCGACGGACTGGCCGCGCTGGAGCGCCGCCATGGATGGAAAGGCAACCTGCTCAATGTGCTCGCGGCCGGCGGATCGCTGGATGATTTCCATCACCCGGACTGGCGTCAGCCAACCACGCCGGGATCGTACATGCATGCCCTGGTGACCAATGTGTTGCCGTACCAGGTGTCGGCGCGCATCGGGCAGCAGCAGGTGATTTTGGGTCCCGACGATTTTGCCTGGACCAAGCAGCGGGATGCGGAGAACTTTCTAAAACCGGGCGACATTATCTACGTGCACATCGTGGCTTCGACCGATTCGAACCTGGTGTTGCATGCCGTGCTGGAGCAGGATTCCGGTATTCAGGGATCCCTGATGGCGGTGGATAACACGTCCGGCGAAGTGTTAGCGATGGTCGGCGGGCGCGACTTCAACCTATCGCAGTTCAACCGCGCCACGCAGGCCGAGCGGCAGACTGGCTCTTCTTTTAAACCTTACGTCTACACCGCTGCGGTGGATGCAGGCGCACGTCCGGAGGAGACTATTGTCGACGCTCCGGTTACGTTTTCGACGGGTGTTGGTCCGTACACGCCGCACAATTACGACGACACGTTTGAAGGCCCGGTGTCGCTGGTGCACGCCTTTGCCGATTCGCGAAATATCCCGGCGGTCAAGCTTGCGGAGCGCGTAGGTATACGCAAGGTGATTGCTACGGCACACCAGTTCGGCCTGAGCAGTAACATTCCGCCGTTTCTCCCCGTGGCCTTGGGTTCGGTTGAGGCGACGTTGCAGGAGCAGGTGGCGGCTTACAGCAGTTTCCCCAATGACGGAGTGCGCCTTGGGCCGCACCTTATCCGCAAGGTAACCAACGCGGATGGGCTCACGCTCTCGGAGAGCCCGGCGAATGTGACCGAATCCACCAGCATGAAGACGGCGCGCATCATGATGACCCTCTTCAAGGCGGTCATACAGCCGGGCGGCACCGCCGCTGCGGCGGGCGCACTCCATCATCCGCTGGGCGGTAAGACCGGGACAACGAGTGACTTCAACGACGCCTGGTTCATCGGGTTCTCGCCCTCCGTCACCTGCGGCGTTTGGATTGGCTACGACAACCGGCAGTCGTTGGGGGATAAAGAAAGCGGTGGCCACGCCGCTCTTCCGCTGTGGATGGACTTCATGAAGGTGGCCATTGCCGACCACCCCGACGAGCACTTTGCCGGGGATATACGCCCGCTGCCGGCGACTAATGTAGCCGTGAAGACGGCAACCACCCCGCCGGCAGCCAAGCCTGCGGCGGTAGCCACTCCGCAGTAGGACCCTGTCTCCTAACAGAGCCTTTGGGGTTGTTTAGGTATTGGCAGTGGGATCGGGGAGTGTCGTTTTCCTCAGTAAGCGGGTCAGGTGCAGATAGCGCTTCGCCTGGGCAACATCGCGCATAATCTGCTCTTTCAAAGCCTCAGGAGTAGGCCAGCGCCGCTCCTCCCGTAGTCGTCGATGGAAGAGAAGCCTCAGCGGCGTCTGTTCTGAGAGCTCAAGCGGATGAAAATTCAGCAAGTGCGATTCGACCGCAAAAGAATCTGTGCCGAAGGTTGGCCGGTTTCCCACGTTGGTTACCGCGTCGAACCACTCCCCGGCGACACGCAACTGGGTGACGTATACGCCGTTGGGCGGCAGCAACTCGTGATAGGGTGCGAGGTTGATGGTGGGAACCGTAAGCCTTCCACCGATGCCGCGCCCACGGGCCGGTGTGGAATCGATGAAGAAACCATGCCCCAGCAGTGCACGCGCGATGCGCAGCTCACCCCGGGAAAGCAATTCCCTGATCTTGCTACTGGAAACCGTCAACCCTCTCACCTGGCATGCACCATGGATCACCACGTCGAAACCAAGCGCGCGGCCCAGCTCGCTCAGTTCTGCTGTGCCGCCCTCAGCGCGGTGGCCAAAGCGAAAGTTGGTTCCTTCATGGATCTCGATCGCCCGCAACGCATTACGCACGATGGCGGTGACGAATTCCGCGGCCCGCATGCGCGAGAGCTCAGCGGTGAAATTCAGTACCAGGACAGCATCCACGCCGGCGTCTCCCAACAATTCGAGCCGCGTCTCCAGGGGAGTAATGAGCTTAGGGCAGGTTTCCGGGCGCAGGAAACGCAACGGGTGAGGGTCAAATGTAACGGCTACAGAGCGCGACGATCGCGCCGCAGCGCTCTGCCTGAGCCGCTCAAGAATGAACTGATGGCCAAGATGGACCCCGTCGAAGTTCCCAATACTTACCACCGTGCTCCCAAAGTTGGGGGGAATCTCGCCGAGGCTGCGGAAGACGTCCATGGTCAGATCTCGAAAGGAATACGCAACCCGTCGTAAGCGAGTTGGATATTTTCCGGAAGCTCGTTATTGGTTTCGGCGTGCAGCAGGTCATGGGACATGTGGGTAAAGAAGGCGCGGCGGGGCCGCATGCGATCCACGAATCCCACCGCCTGTTCCAGGGTGGCGTGGCTGGAGTGCGCCGTCTTGCGCAGAGCATCGAGAATCACTACATCGAGATTCTCAAGCAGCGCCAGGCTGCTTTCCGGGATGTCGTTCATATCGGTCAGGTAAGCGGCGTTGCCAAAGCGGAAGCCGGCAACTTCAATGCTGCCGTGGGTGAGCGGAACGCGGTGGAAGACCGCACCATGGATCTCTACCGACTTCCCCAGCCGATGCATCTGCACCCGGGCCCGGGTGGGGTACTGGGAATCGGGATCGAAGGTGTAATCGAATATGCGTTCAATTACGTTGGCCGCTTCGTCATCGGCATACAGCGGGATCTTGCTCTTGTGCTTGAAACTGAGCGGGCGTAAGTCGTCCAGGCCCAGGATGTGGTCGGCATGGGAGTGGGTATAGAGCACCGCGTCGACATGGTCGATGCCCTCACGCAGGGCCTGCATACGAAAGTCCGGTCCGGTATCGATCACCACGCGATGTCCGGCCCAGGTGACGGCGATGGACGGGCGTGTGCGGCGATCGCGCGGGTCAGCAGAGGTGCAGACGCGGCAGGTGCAGCCAAGGGTCGGCACACCCATCGAGGTGCCACTGCCAAGAATAGTGATCTCTGCTCGATGTATGAGACGCTCCCTGGGAACAGAAAAGTTCTAGTGAGATCTGCCCGCTTGCGGAGGCCGCTGGGCAGAGCTGGCAATGGCGTTCGTGATCTCGAGAAACGACATGCGTAGATCGAAGAGCGCATTCTGCAACAGCCGCTTCTCCTGCTCGCTGAGGTTGCCCTTGGTCTTTTCATCCAGCACGCTGAGCATGTCAATGCTTTGCCGTGCCCCCAGGATGTCGATGCGGGGCTGCTCGTTGGGAGCAGAGCCGGCGCCCATTTGCACCGCCGCAGTCATGTAGAGCGACTGCACCAGGCGATCGAAGTTCATCGCGGGTACGGCAGGTTGGCCTGGATTGGCTTTGAGAAACATATCATCCAGACGGCGCGCGGAGGCATGGTAATCCTGCCGCTGCTGCGCGGATTCTGCCGCGGTGGGCTCCGGGATGGTCTCCTCATCGTCCGTCGCCAAGGCTTCCGGCTCATCCAAATCAGGATGGACCGCCTGGGTCGTGACGGCCGGCTGGCTTACCGGCGTCTTGGTTCGTTCAGCGGCGGGCGGCGGGCTGCTCTCGCTGGCCGTGCCTTCGCGTAGTTCGCCTTCAGAGGTGAACTTGCGCCGATCGGTTACGGTGAATTGCGGTTCTTTCTCGCGCATAGGTTTGTCCAATCGCTTTTGTAACGCTGCCTGATACTGAATGACTGTCCGGCAGGCTGGGGTTCGGTTCAGCTAGCTGGGTGAGGCCCCGGGAATCTGGGGCGGCGCGGCCAGCGCGGTCGCCACCCCTCCCTCATAAATGATCTCGGCATTGCGTTCCACAATTTCGACACGGACAAATCCCAGGCCCAGCACTTGCGGCAGGCCGGCGCTCGCCAACGATGCGGTACTGGTAATCCGGCCCACGGACTGTTCGCCGCTGCGCAGGTCAATCGGTAGGACGGCGGGCGGCGTACCCTGCAGGCTAAACTGGCGGAACTGGCGATTCACTTTCCCTCGGGAACGAATGCGTTCAACGATCTCCTGGCCCAGATAGCAGCCCTTGCTGAAGTTGAGCGCGCGCGTCTGGACCGTCTCCTGCGGCAGGTCGCGATCATTGAGGTCGATCCCATAGAGCGGCGTTGCCTCCAGCACGCGAAGGGTTTCCATCGCGTCGAGACCGCAAGGAGTAGCGCCGGCGGCCTGCAGCGTCTCCCAAGCCGCAAGCACATGCTCGGGGGCAAACCAGAGCTCGAAGCGAGGTACGGCAACGTGATAGGCCTCAATGATGGTGCAGTCGACCTCGCCGATGCGGGTGGTGCTCATGCGTGCGTTCTGCACCCCGGAAGGTGAGGGGGTAAAGCCCAGCGTGGCCAGTACCCGAAGCGCCCCCGGTCCAGCCAGGGACAAGGCGGTCCATTGGCGGCTAACGTCTGCCAGCTCAACATCGTCCATTATGATGAAGTGATCGAGATGATGCATCAGGGCCGGGATCTGGTCGAAGCCGGTATCCAGCAGCAGATCGCCGGAGCGCCGGTAAACATAGCAGTCACCCTGGATGCGCCCTTGGACGCTCAACAGAAAGCTGTAATTTCCCTCTCCTTCGGGGAGCGACTGCACCGTATTTGAGACCATGCCATTCAGCCACCGAAGGCGATCGCTGCCGGTCACCCGAATCTTGCCCCGCCAGCCCAGATCGCTGACCCCGGCGGAATGCAGAAGGGAATCCAACTCGCCCGCCAGACCGTCAAAGACACGGGGAGTCAAGGCGCCGCAATACCGGGCCGGCTCGAGGGCGGTCTCCTGCGCCTGAAGCGCAGCCAGCAAAGGCGTGGAGACGGCGCTCTCCTGGGGTGCGCCGGGAGCCGCGATGGGGTCATCTACTGGATTGGGTTGGGGCTGGCTCATAGCAGAAAGCACAATAAAATTATAGCCTTGCAGCAGAGCGAGTGCGGTGCGGCGCAAGGCGACCCGGATTTTCTGTGTGCTGCACTGGAAATGATCCCATATGCGGCTTTCGTTAAGGAAAGCCGCTTGAACTTTGCCACCGCCCACGAGCTACACAGAGAATCCGGAGGAAGCCGGGAAAAGGACGAAGAATGAAGCTTATGTGCAGGAAGTCGTACGATTCCCTCGCGGCGGGGTTGGTTTTGGCCTCGTTGACGGTTTATGCCTTCTCTCAGGACACCTCACCGGGCTCGCCGGCGTCGGCGCCCCAGGCCCAGAAGGAAACCCGCATCACCCCGGAGCAAACCAAGGAGCTTTTTCGTTCCCTGAATCAAATCCTTTCCTTTGCCAGCGATGACACGCAGCTGCCGATTCACCATGAGGTAAAGAAGCGGCTCATCACCCGGGAGCAGGTGGAAAAGTACATTCTGGAAAAGTTCAAGGACGACAAAGACGCCAAGCGCATGCAGCGGGAAGAGATCGTGCTCAAGAAGTTTGGCCTGCTTGACCGGGATTTTCAGCTGCAGCCTTTTCTTGTCAGCCTGTTGAAGGAACAGATTGCGGGCTACTACGACAACAAGACAAAGACCGTGAATTTGTTGGACTGGGTTTCGCCCGAGGAGCAGAAGCCGGTCATGGCGCATGAACTGACCCATGCCTTGCAGGATCAGCATACGGATCTGGACAAGTGGGAGCCGGAAGATCCGGATACGATTTCCAAGAACGTTACCGAAGACAATCAGCGCCTGGAGATCGATGAGCGGGATACGGCCCGCGACGCGGTTCTCGAAGGGCAAGCCATGGCCGTATATCTGGACTACACGCTGAAGCCGGCGGGCAAGAGTCTGCTGACGTCGCCGGATGTGATGCGTACCCCCAAAGAGGACACAGATACGTCCGACAGTTCGCCGGTGATGGCTCGGGCGCCTCTGTTGTTGCAGCAATCACTGCTTTTTCCTTATCGCGACGGGCTGGGATTTGAGCAAAGGCTGTTGAAGGATAAAGGCGCGCAATATGCCTTTGCCGGGGTCCTGGATCGGCCGCCGTCGACCAGCTACGAGATTATGAACCCACGTGCGTACGAAAAGAAGGTGACGGTTCCGCTGCTGCGTATGCCCGATGTGCACGGGCTGCTCGAAGCCGACTACCAGCCTTATGACATCGGGGTAATGGGCGAGCTCGACGTGCGCATTTTGACCGAGCTTTTCGGGGGTCCGGAGGAAGCCGCGATGCTCACCCCGCAATGGAAGGGTGGCCTGTATTACGCGGTGCAGAGCCGTAAGGCCCGCACGCCCCAGGAGCAGGCGGCAACCTCGTCCGTGGCGCTGTTATATCTTTCGGCCTGGCGAAGCGAAGCCGCGGCCACCGAATTCGCCAAGCTTTACGGACGGGAATTGAGCAAGAAATATTCTGGCGTGACGCGCGACCCGGCCTCGGAATCTGACTCCACTGAGCAGGTTTACAACGCGAGTGAGGGGCCGGTATTGATTGTGCGCCAGGGTAACCAGGTGTTCGTGAGCGAGAGTTTTGATCTCACCATGGCGCGCAAGCTGCAGTTTCTCTTTTTTGGAGCGCAGCAGAGTTCCGAAACACAGCAGGCAGCGCATGCCTCACCTCCGGCGGACGAACTGACCACGCACCTGACCAGGATGATGGCCGGGTGTGGCCTGATGAAGGCCTCCTTGTTGCACTAGCGGGTGTGGCTGGGGGGAATCTGGACTGAGGACTCTGGGTGATGACTGCCTCGAAATTGAGTCCCGAAGGGACGGCTGAAAGTTACCCAGGACATGGTCCTGGGTTGGTTGCCCCAAATCGCGAATAGTTCATTCCAGAGGTTGAGACACCCAGGATTGCATCCTGGGTCATTCTCAGCCGTCCCTTCGGGACTGGTCCTCTGTCCGATCTCTTCCCAGGACTACGTCCTGGGCTACTCTCAGCCGTCCCTACGGGACTCAGGTTGGAGAAGAGAGTAGTGCTCACGCACTCGCGCTCCGTAGCGCAGTGGAGGGATCTGCTGTTTCTCTACCCCTTGTATACTTGAAGGGAACATCAATTCATTTCCCAGAGACGCGAACCGGGTCAGGACGCGTGCGGAGCCGGGTTTGCAGCAGGCGGAAATCGGAATCATAGGCGGCAGCGGGCTCTATACCATGCCCGGTCTTAGCAATCCTCACCAGATTGAAGTAACTACCCCGTTTGGCGATCCCTCAGATGTATTCGTTGCCGGCGAGTTGGAGGGGCGGCAGGTGGTTTTTCTGGCCCGCCACGGGCGGGGCCATCGCCTCCTGCCCACTGAGCTCAATTTCCGCGCCAATATATTCGCCATGAAAAAGCTCGGCGTGCAACGGATTATCTCCGTCTCCGCCGTCGGCTCGCTCAAGCTGGAGCATAAGCCGACCGAGTTTGTGGTTCCCGATCAATTCATCGACCGCACCTCGCAGCGTCCCTCTACCTTTTTCGGGAACGGGATCGTGGGGCATGTAGCGTTTGGCGACCCGGTCTGCGCGACGGTCGCCAAAGCCATCCACCAGGGTGCGGAAAGTGCCGGTGTCGTCGCCAAACGAGGCGGCGTTTATGTGTGCATGGAAGGCCCGCAGTTTTCCACCCGCGCTGAATCGAATCTCTATCGCAGCTGGGGCGCCGATATTATCGGCATGACCAATCTGCAGGAAGCCAAGCTGGCCCGCGAAGCGGAGATCTGCTACGCCACCATGGCCATGGTCACTGACTATGATTGCTGGCACGATGGGCACGATTCCGTCACTGTCGATCAGGTAGTTGCCGTACTGCATCAGAATTCGGCTAACGCTGCCCGGGCGGTACGCGCCGCGGTTGCCGCTATGCCTGCGGAGCGCAGCTGCCCCTGCGTAAACGCACTGCAGTTCGCTATCCTTACCAGCCCGGAAGCGATCCCAGAAGCAATCCAGGAGAAGTTGGCTCCCCTGTTGGGCAAGTACATTCGAAAAACATAGCCGGAGGGTCTTCCGGGAAGACTCTGCAGCAGAAAGAATCCATGTCCATTCTTGTCGTAGGCAGTGTTGCATTTGACAGCATCGAGACTCCGGAGGGGCGGCGCGACCGGTGTCTGGGCGGCGCGGCAACTCACTTCGCGCTGGCCGCGAGCTACTTTACCAACGTGCGCGTGATTGCCGTCGTCGGCGAGGATTTCACCGCCGAACACGAGGCCGTGCTCACCAGCCACGGAATCGATACCCAGGGCCTGGAGCATACTGCAGGCAAGAGCTTCCACTGGACCGGCTCCTACATGAAGAACCTGAACGAGGCGCAGACCCTCAAGACCGACCTGAATGTCTTCGAGAGCTTTTCCCCCAAGGTGCCGGCTGTTTACCAGGATAGTGACTTCCTGTTTCTGGCCAACATCGACCCGGTGCTGCAGAGCAGCGTTCGCAAGCAAATGCCGAATGTGCGCATGGTGGGTGGCGACACCATGAACTACTGGATCACCGGCCACCGGGAAAACCTGGCCAAAGTACTCACCGGCCTCGATGCGCTGCTCATCAACGACGGAGAAGTCAAGCTACTGGCCGATAACAACAACCTGGTGCTCGCCGCACGCAAGGTGCTTGCCATGGGCCCGAAAGCTCTTATCGTCAAGCATGGCGAGTATGGCTCCACGGCGTTCTTCGGTGACCAAACCCTGGACGGGGCCGCCAAGAAGGGTTCGGCGCTGCCTTTCCGTGCTCCCGCCCTGCCGCTGGATAAGATCGTGGATCCCACAGGTGCGGGCGATTCCTTTGCCGGGGGTTTCTTCGGATATCTTGCCTCGCAGCCGAAGGTGACACTGCAGACTTTTAAACACGCTATGTTTTATGGCAGCGTGATGGGCTCGTTTGCGGTGGAGCGTTTCGGTACAGAGCGTGTGCAAACGCTCACGCGAGAGGAGATCGATCAACGCTTCGCTCTCTTCCGCGAGCTTTCTCATCTTGACTGAGTTACGACCCGCCTCACCTACTCCCGCGGAGGCCATTCGCCGGGAGACCATGTTTGTGGCGTGGACCGCGTTGGCCGTAGGCCTGGTCGCACTCGCCTATTGCGTCCGCCACCACAGCCTTCTTCTTTACGGAGACGCGGTGGCGCATCTGCACATCGCCCGCCGGGTCTTTGATTCCATCACCCCCGGCTTCCG
The DNA here is from genome assembly GCA_963721125.1 of uncultured Acidobacteriaceae bacterium. Taxonomy (GTDB): domain Bacteria; phylum Acidobacteriota; class Terriglobia; order Terriglobales; family Acidobacteriaceae; genus PALSA-350. The sequence continues at coordinate 190,867 of CAVRHZ010000007.1, forward strand.
CCAGCTGGGGTCTGTATGGCTGCCCCTACCGCACATTCTTCTTTTGCCGTTCGTGTGGAATATGGGTTGGTGGCATAGCGGTCTGGCCGGGGCCTGCCTTTCCCTACCCAGTTATGTGCTGGGCTGTGCTGGAATCTACCGGTTGGCACGCATGTGGCTGGATATGCCTGCCGCAGTCGTGGTGGTTGCCTTCTATGGTCTGAACCCCGGCCTGCTCTATATGGCTACTACGGCCATGACCGAGCCTCTCTTCCTGGCGGAGATGATCTGGGCCGTTCTGCTGATCGTTCAATATCAACGTGCTCTCCGGGGGGATAGTGAGTCACCCGGCGGCGCTTCAGCCGCCCAGCTTCTCATCCGCGCCGGGCTGGTGTTGGTGGGCGCGATCTTTACCCGTTACGACGGCTGGGTGTACGCGGCCGCCGCATGGCTTTTTGCCACGTGGGCGCTGCTGGCTGCTCGCCGCCGATTGGCCTGGAAGGGGCCGGAGGTGGGGGCTTGGGTGTTGTTTACCGCCCTGCTGATTGCTGCACCGTCGCTGTGGCTGGCTTACAACGCAAAGCAGTTCGGCGATCCGCTGGACTTTATGCGTGGTCCCTACTCGGCCCGCGCTATCGAAGCCAGAACCACGCCGCCCGGTGCGTCGCCCCATCCGGGGGTTCACAACCTGCGCGTCTCGGCGCTGTATTTTCTCAAGGCGGCGCAGCTGGGTGCGGCTCCTCTGTCGCTGGGAAGGCTGCTGTGCTGGCTGAGCTCTGCGGGCACGCTGGCGGCCTTGTGGAGCTTCGGCCGCCGGCAGATCTGGCCGGTGCTGTTGCTGTGGTTGCCGCTGCCCTTCTACGCCTACTCGGTCGCCTATGGATCGGTGCCCATCTTCATTCCCACCTGGCGCCCTTTCTCCTGGTACAACACGCGTTATGGCATGGAGCTGCTGCCTGCCTTCGCCCTGTTTACGGGGTGCCTGATCCCGGTGTTGGTCTCTCGCCTGCCCAGGGTGCGGCGCTATGCGTTGCCGGCGAGTTTGCTGTTGGTGATAGCCAACAGCGTGGTGCTGCTGCGAGGGCAGCCCCTCGTCTTTCAGGAGGCAATGGTCAATTCCCGCAGCCGCATTGCCTTCGAAAATGCATTGGCGAACGCGCTGCTTAATCTTCCGGGGAACGGCTTGATCCTGATGCGTGTCTCCAGTGATGTTGGGGCCGTGCAGCAAGCGGCCATTCCCTTGCGCCGCATTGTGAATGAAGGCGATTACCTGACCTGGCAGCGCGCCCTGGAAGCTCCTGCGCGGAGCGTCTCCACGGTGATTGCATTCGACGGAGATGCAGTCTCGCAAGCCGTTCAGCGTCACCCGGAAGGCCTGCAGTTGATCAACGTGATCTGCTCTACGGGCCAGCCTTGCGCCCGCATCTATCGTTCGCAACTGGCAAAATAAAGCTGAGCGGTCAGCATGACGAGGGATCTGCGGTTTCTTTCTCGGCCCCACGAACAAAACTGGTTACACCGAGCTGTGGCCGGGCGATGGTAGCATCACGCAGAAGCAATGTACCTGACTTTATTTAATTCCAATCTACGCGTGTCCCCACTCATCGGCCATCACGATGCGGAGGACGAGTGATTCCGTTTGTGAAGGCGCATGCTTGCGGAAACGACTTTCTGGTAGTGCAGGAGACACTCGCAGGCGCCGAGTCCAGGGATGAGCTGACGCAGAGGCTCTGCCACCGCAACCAGGGCATCGGAGCCGACGGGGTGGAGTTCCTGACCTGGAACGGCGGCCGCGAGGGCAAGATCCGGCTGCATAATGCCGATGGCTCGATTGCCGAAATCTCAGGGAATGGAACTCGTTGCGTCGCCGCCTGGATTGGCTACGAGACCAAGGCCGGCCCGGGCGATGAAATCGTCCTCGAAACCGATGCCGGCCGCCGTATCTGCCGCATCGATGCCTGCACCGGACCGGATTTTCTCATCACCTCTTCCATGGGTATTCCCGAGGTCCACGCCGGAAGCGTGCAGCTCGCCGGCGGCGCGCGGATCGAAGGGGCAGTGGTCTCGACCGGCAATCCCCACTTCGTCATTTTCATCGACCAGCCGGATTTCAGCGGTTATGACTGGGAGACGATTGGAGCAGAAATCTGCAGCCACCCGCAATTTCCCCATCAGACCAATGTGGAATTCGTGCGCATGACCGGCCGTGATGAAATCGAGATACGCATCTATGAGCGCGGTGTTGGGCCCACCTCCTCTTCCGGTACCGGCACCTGTGCGGCCGGCAGCGCAGCCATCGCCCTGCGTGGCGCCGCGCCGGCGCTGCGCGTGTTCGCCCCAGGGGGCGCGCAAACTGTGGCGTGGCATGCGCGAGGTTCCGAAATCCTGTTGACCGGTCCTGCGCAGCTCGTCTGCTTTGGAGAAGCATGGTGAAAGTTCCTGGCCTGGAAGTTCGCAACCTGACTATCCCCGCCGTGCGCCGCGGCTCGAGAGTGGCGGTGATCTCACCTGCCAGCTATCCCCAGCCGGACAGGCTGGCCAAGGGAGTCGAAGCTCTGGGTCATTTAGGTTTTTTACCGTCCGTGGGGCGGCAGGCGCTCGCCAAGGCCAATCATTACTTTGCCGGCAGCGCGCAGGCCAGGCTCGAGGATCTGCATGCCGCCTTCCTCGATCCTGCCGTGGGCGCGATCTTTTGTAGCCGTGGAGGTTACGGTTCCAATTACCTGTTGGCGGCTCTCGACCTGGAGCTGTTGCGGGAGCATCCCAAGCCATTCATCGCCCATTCCGACATGACCTGCATGCAGACCTGGCTGTTGGATCAGATCGGGTTGGTGTCGTTCCACGGGCCCATGGTCGCCGGCGATTTCGCCGCGCCCGAGGGAGTCGATGAGCCCAGCCTGCAGGCCGCTCTCGGCGGCGAGCGTTGGTTCGTCGGCGAGGCTGCGGGTCTGCGTACGCTGATTCCGGGAAAAGCGACCGGCGTCCTCTACGGCGGCTGCCTCACGCTGCTGGCGGCTTCGCTGGGCACTCCCTACGCGCCGCGTACGGAAGGCAAGCTCCTCTTTTTAGAGGACCGCGACGTGAAGCCTTATCAATTAGATCGGCTACTGCGACAAATGATCCTGGCGGGAAAATTCGCAGGAGTGACCGGCATCATCTTTGGCGAGATGCTGGATTGTGTGGCTCCGGGGCAGAAAAACGGCATATTGGACGAGGTTATCCTGCGGGTGCTGGACTGGTTTCAAGGCCCGATTGCGATCGGTCTCCGCTCCGGCCATGCGTCGCGCCGCAATGTGACGCTCGCTTTTGGTATCGAGGCGGAACTGGACCTGGTGCGCGCACCGCTGCTGAGCTTTCTCGAGCGGGCGACTGAGAAATAATCCTATGGCACAAGAGAAGCACATTCACCTGATCGGGATCTGCGGTTCGGCGATGGCCTCGCTGGCCGGCATGCTGCAGACCAGAGGCTATCGCGTAACCGGCTCGGACGCGGCGGCCTATCCTCCTATGTCTGATCTTCTCCATGCCCTGGGCATAGCCATCAAGGAACCCTATAGCGAAGCCAACCTCACGCCTCGTCCGGACCTGGTGATTGTGGGCAACGCCATCTCCCGTGGGAATGTAGAGCTGGAATACGTACTCGATCAACGTATCCCTTTTCGCTCTCTGGCCGAGATTATCCAGCACGAGTTTCTTGTTGGAAGGGAATCGCTCGTAGTCGCGGGAACCCACGGCAAGACCACCACCACCAGCATGCTGGCCTGGATCTATGAAGTCGCCTCGCGCAGCCAGAAGGAGATGACGCCCTCTTTCCTGATTGGCGGCATCGCAGAAAATTTCGGTACCAGCTTTCATGTTCGTGACAGCAAGCCTTTCATCCTTGAGGGCGACGAATACGATACCGCCTTCTTCGATAAGGGGCCGAAATTCATGCACTATTTTCCCGATGCCCTGATCCTCACCCACGTGGAGTTCGACCACGCCGACATCTACGACAACCTCAACGCGGTCAAGACAGCCTTCCGCCGGCTGGTCAACCTGGTGCCGCGCCGCGGGCGGGTGGTGGCCTTCGACGGCAGCGCCAACGTCGACGAATGCGTTGCGCGCGCCTTCTGTTCTGTCGAGCGCTACGGATTTAAACCCGGCTCCACCTGGCGCATTGAGGAGCTGACCCACGACAACCGCAACTCGAGTTGGAAGATTTTTCGCTCCGGGCAGGAGTGGCTGCAGGTAACCCTACCCATGCCCGGGGAGCACAACGCGCTGAACGCCACTGCGGCTGCGGCGCTGGCCGCAGGGCAGGGAATCGAACCGGCTGCGATCGGCGAAGCCCTAGCCACCTTTCGCAGCGTGAAGCGCAGGCTCGAGGTACGCGCGATTGTGAACGGGGTCACCATCGTTGATGATTTCGCCCACCACCCAACCGCAATCCGTGAGACGTTGAAGGCTTTGCGCGCTGCTTATCCAGGCCACCGGCTATGGGCGGTGCTTGAGCCCCGTTCCAATACGCTGCGCAGAAACGTCTTCGAGCGTGAGCTGGTGGAGAGTCTCGCGCTGGCCGATGGTATTGTCGTGGCCGGCGTATTCAAACAGGAGAGCATTCCTGAGCCGGAGAGAATGCATCCGGAGAAGGTGGTCGCCGCGCTGGCCGGCGCCGGCCACGACGCTACCTTCTATGCCACCGCGGACGCTATCGTGCAGGGGCTTACGCCGCGGCTGGCGCCTGGTGATGTGGTGGCGATTCTTTCCAACGGCGGCTTCGATGGCATTTATGAGAAACTGCCCCAGCACCTAGAGCGCGGGGCTTAAGCTCGAAGGGCTCATCGCCGATGCTCAGTTCGCTCACCATGTTGGTTACGTATGTGGTTCTTGGTCTGCCCGTGGGCGCTATCGGCATACCCTGGGCGTTGCTCACCGGGGATATTGCTCCGCTTTACCGTTGGAGTATGAGGGTGGTGCGCGCTGGGGTGAAGATGGCGCGCATTCGTGTGCAGATAGAAGGCCGCGAGCATATACCGGCGCAGCCTTCTATTTTCATGTCCAATCACGTCTCCAATCTTGATCCACCGATCATGCTGCCATTTCTTCCCTTTCGCACTGCCTTCTTCATCAAGCGGTCGCTGCTCAAGATTCCCCTGGTGGGTTACGGGATGCGGCTGGCCGGCTTTATTCCCGTGGACCGCGATGGACGTTTGGAGTCGGCGCGGGAAAGCGTTCAGGCGGCCAACAAGGTGCTGGCTTCGGGGGTCAACATCTCTACCTTTCCTGAGGGCACGCGCTCGCGCACCGGCAAGTTGCTACCCTTCAAGAAGGGACCGTTTTATCTTGCGATGGAGTCGAAAGCACCGATCATCCCCATCTCCATCTGGGGTTCGGAACACATGATGAACAAGGGCAGCCTGCGCATCAAGCCCGGAACCGCGCACCTGACCTTCCACCCGCCGCTTTACCCGCAGCAATTCGACACGCGCGAGCAGTTGGCGGCAGCGGTTCGCGCGGCCATCACCTCAGCCTTACCGCAATGGATGTGGGGAGACGAGTAGGGCCTAGACAGGACGGGTGCCCCAGGTTCGCCCACCTGCTCCGGCGTGCCGTGGGACCAACTGTTTCTCTGTCCATCCGAGCTGACGGCTCTTAACAAAAGTCACCGCCCTCCACTTTGTGATCCCGTCGGCTCCCCCGGATTTCCTGTCAAGAACCGTGGCTTCGGTGGATTTCGCGCGGTTCTCTTTACGGAGAGCCGCATACGTTGCCGCCGGTGCTCCTAATGACAAACAGGTCGGGGAGGCATCCTAGCCCACTCAAGCCAAAGTACGGCTTGAATGGGGCACCGAATGCTTTTGCTGCCGGTGTCATTTCTCTCTTAACTTGCCGCAGGCAAGTCGGCTCCTCGGGATGACAAAGTGGAGGGCGGTGACTTTTGTTAAGAGCCGTCAGCTCGGATGGACAGAGAAATAGCAGGTCCCCGCTCGCTCCCACGAACACACCCTAAAAGCGCTCATGGGGCGCAGCTACTGTTTGATGATGGCGTTGTAGCCGTCGGAGAGCAGCTTCTGCTTGATCGCAGTAGCCTGCGTGCGATCGGCAAACGGGCCCACCTGGACATGCAAGAGTTTGTCCTGGGGCTCGCTGCGCACCACAACCCCATAGCCCCGCTGCCGCAAAGCGGAAACCAGGACATCAGCATCTTCCCGGCGGGCAACGGCCGCGATCTGAACCATCGGCTGACCAGTGCCTGGAGCCGGTGAAGCAACGGGTTGCGGCGTTGTCGCTACTGCAGCGGGGGCTGGAGTGATTCGAGCCGACGGTTTTATTGGCGCCGCGGTGGCTGCGACCAGCGCCTGGTTTACGTGCTTGGGCGGTGCCGGTGCTGCGTCCCCTGCGGAAGCGTCCTCATCCGTTTGCGCAGGCTTAACGGAAACTGCCAGAGGAGCTTTTGCGGGAGCCTGCACAGTATCCTGCGAGGGCAGCGCCGGCGCTTCCTGCGGTTGGTTCGCGGCGCTCGCGGTCTGGTCTGATTGGGCCGCGCTCGCCGCGGGTCCAGTGCCTAAGCTAGCTGCTTGGGCTCCCTGTCCTGTTCCCCGGCCCATGGAGTAGCCAAAGCCAAAGAACACGCCGCAGATCAGCACCAGGCCAAAGAAAATGCCCAGCAGGGACGCTGTACTCAGCGTAATCTCCCTGGCGGTTGTTTCCTCTTCTTCCTCTGTATCGAGCAGGGATCTCATATCGATTCCTCCCCCTTGATCTCGGCAGGGCCGCCAACCGGTGCGGGCGCCCGCATCTCTCCCATTTTATTGAATATTGTCATCATCTCCAATGGCAGCGGGAAGACGATGGTCGTATTTTTTTCCACACCAATCTCGGTAAGTGTCTGTAAGTAACGCAATTGCAGCGTCATGGGCTGAGTGGCAAGCAGGGCCGCCGCATCCACCAGGCGCTGCGCGGCGCTGAATTCGCCATCGGCGTGAATCACCTTGGCGCGCTTTTCGCGCTCCGCTTCGGCCTGTTTGGCCATCGCGCGCAGCATGGATTCCGGCAAGTCCACTTGCTTCACCTCGACACTCACTACCTTTACGCCCCATGGCGCGGTGTGCTGATCGATGATGCTCTGAATCCTCTGGTTGAGTGCTTCCCGATGGGAAAGCAACTCATCCAACTCCACTTCACCCAGCACCGAACGCAAGGTCGTCTGCGCAAACTGCGATGTCTGGTAGACGTAGTTCATCACCTCGATCACAGCCCGCGACGGGTCGATCACCTTTAGAGTAATAACCGCATTTACCTTTAAAGTTACGTTGTCGCGGGTAATAATGTCCTGCGGCGGCACCTCGAGCACTTCCTGGCGGAGCGAAACACGCACCATCTGATCGAAGGGACGAAAGATGAGAATGACACCCGGACCCTTGGGCGCGGGCAGAATGCGTCCCAGGCGGAACACCACGCCACGCTCATACTCTCTGAGAATCTTGATGGAATTGATGAGGTAGATGCCAACTACGAAGATCAGAATCAGGCCCGGAATACCTATACCCATCATGGTGGGCGCCTCGCTAAACCACGATTGTACAGGAGTGCGCCCAGCCGGCGACTGGGCGTAGGGTCTACGGAACCCGCTCCACTAATAACGTAAGATCGCGCAACCCGCGTACCCGGACGTGTTCGCCCAGCGCTGCGGGGACGGCGGACTCAGCCTGCCAAAGCTCACCATTCACCATCACCTGGCCGCAGGGTGCGAGCGGTTGCGTGACCACTGCTATCTGGCCGATCATCGCGTCACCGCCCATGCGCGATTTGCCTCTCCGCGCTTTGATAGCCAGACGCAAGAGAAACACGGTGATCAGGCCGAAGGCCAAGCCGGTGCTTAAGGCAGTAGCCAGATGCACGCGCATTTCAGGAATTGGCGCATCTACCAGGGTTAGAGCCCCGATCACCAGGGAGAGGATGCCTGCAGCCGCCAAAACTCCATGGGTGGCAAACTTGGCTTCCAGGATCAACAAAACAAAAGCCGCCACCAATAGCATGACGGAGGTGTAGCGCACCGGCAGCAGGTTCAGAGAAAAGATAGCCAGCAGCACCAGAATCGTGCCCAGGGTTCCGGGAATGATGGTGCCCGGGGTATTGAACTCCACATAGATGAGCAATGCGCCGATGACCAATACCAGCACAGCCAGATTGGGGTCGGTAAGCCGGTCCAGAATCTTCTCCCGCAGGGTGGGCTCGACGGCAACCAACCGCGCGTCGCGGGTGCGCAACACGACCTTTGAGCCATCGAAGCGCGTGATGGTGCGACCGTCAATGGTATTGAGCAGGGCGGGAACATCGGGCGCAACCAAATCGATCAGTTTCAGTTGCAGTGCTTCCTGGTCGCTGTAGGACTTGGAAGACCTGACCGCATCTTCAGCCGCAGCCACATTGCGTCCCCGGCGAGCGACATAAGAACGCAGAAATGCGGCCGTGTCGTTCTCCACCTTCTGCTTCATGATGTCGTCCAGCTTGGCGCCTCCCTCAATCACGGGGTGCGCTGCGCCGGCATTGCTGCCCGGGGCCATCGCGGCCACATCGGCAGCTTCGAGGAGAAAAAAACCTGCCGATCCGGCCCGGCTTCCCGAGGGTGCGACATAGACGATGACGGGAACTGGCGAGGCCAGCACTTTGCTCACCATCTGGCGCATGGAATCGAGCAAGCCGCCGGGCGTATTGATCTCGATCAGGACCGCGCTGGCATGATGAGCCGCAGCCAGGTCCAGCCCGCGCGCCATGTAGTCCGCGCTAATCGGTTGAATGGTGTCGTCGAGGTGGATCACCACCACTTCAGGGTTCTGCTGGCTTTGTTGGGCCTGGCAGGCGAGGGTTCCGCAGCAGCCCAGAAGGAGCGCGAAACCCGCCGCCAGGATGCGGTTCATGGGACCGTTTGCCCCTTGCTATCTATCTTTTGGAGCAGCGCATGCGCAGCTGCATTCTGCGGTTCCAGTTGGAGCGCGGAGTTCACATCTGCGGCGGCCGCGGGCTTTTGGTTGGCCTGCAAGTCGAGCCGGGCAAGGACCAGGTAGCCCGTCACGTTGGGCTTCATTTTGACCGACTCGTCTGCCTCCGCGTGCGCTTCCTGAATGTCGCCCCCTCGCTCCCTCACCAGCGCCAGCCCGGCGTGGGCATCCGCATTACCGCCATCGGCCACCAGTGCAGCCTGAAATTCGCGCTCCGCCTCCAGGATCAATCCCTGGTCAAAGAAGTGCATGCCCGCCTCGGTAAGCGCAGCCGCGCGCTTCTGCGGCGGCAGGGTAGCCAGATGGAGTTCCTCCATTTGCTCCATTTCGAGCGCGGCCTGGCGGAAAGAGGCTTCGTTGAAGCTGCGTTTGATCCGCTCCAGGGGCAAGTTATCGGCCTGCGCGGTGGGATCGAAAGCCGCATTCACCCGATTGCTGGCCGCAGCGGCAGGGGCCAAAGGATGCTGCGGCTCAGCGCGCAATGTGGCCTGAAACGCTGCGGCCTCGGTATCCGAGGGGCGAAGCTTTACCGTCTGCGCGATCGCCTTCAGGGCGCCGGCTACGTCTTTCCTGCGCCGCAAGGCGATGGCGAGGTTGAACTGATAGTCGGGATCATTGGGATCCGCCGCTACCGCTTGTTGGAAGAAGGAGGTAGCGTCCAGGCCCCGTCGGCTGGCTGTCACACCCTGGTTGTTGACCACTTCCGGCAGCGGCAGTTGCTTGCTTACAAAAGCGAAGGCGTCTTCCGCCTTGACGTAACTGCCGAGATAGAAATAAGCCAGGCCACGATCGAAGTCGGCCTCGCGGGCGTTGGGGTCGTTGCGCGGCATCCGTCCCAGGGTGGTGGCTGCCAGTTCGAATTGCTGGTTAGCGAAATAGGCCTTACCCAGAGCCAGTAGCGCGGGAGAGAAGGTGGGGTCGAGCCGCACCGCCTCTTTCAGGTGCCGGATTTGTTCGTCGGGATCGGGTTCCACCAGCCCGCGGATATAGTTTTCAAAGGCGTCCACCCGCAGTCCGGCGCCGGTGGCCACAAAGGTGTTTCGGGCTACCGCGAATTGCGGATCCAGCTGCTTGGCCAGCCCCCACGCAAGGCTATTCAGCACGTCGAGCAAATGGGCCATATCCGCCTCTTCCTGAATGGGGGCGGTCATGTGCAGGGATTCCACATTCAGGACCTGGGCCTTGGCTTGAAAGCGGGCGCCGGTGGTCGAAAAGGACCCGACGATGAGGTAGTCCGCATCCAGCGTTTGCGCCAGGCGAATGGCACTGGCGCGCGAAGGCTGAAAGGTGGAGGGCAGCCCGAGATGGTCGAGTGCGTAGAGCCGGTCATCGCGGCTGATGGGCAGAAATCCGGCCGAGGCTAAACGCCGGTTCAGTACTTCAGGAATAGCTTCGCTAATCCAGTCCAGGTTCGGCTGGTCGGTGCGGTTGTCGAAGGGGAGCACGAGGATGAGCCGTCCGGGCACCCGTTGAGGCGCCGGGCTCTGCGCCATCATTCCACTGGACGCAAAAACAACCACAATCAGCGCAAAAACGCGTATTACAGCATTTTCCCTTCTACGCGGCCCGGGACGGCGCAGTGAAGTGCGCCTTTTCTTTAGGAAAAGACGCCAAGTCTTTCGTTCCTTCTTAAACAGCAGAAGGGAAAATGCTGGATGGCGGGGGAGCACCCTACAAGTATAGTTCCCGGGGTACAGTTCCGGGGATTATCGTTCTCTGCTCGTAACCACATCTTCCGTTGTATGCAGGTTCGCCACCTGGGGACGATTGAAGTGCAGCACGGCGGCCCATTCGCCCTGGCGATCCTCGCGCCACACGACACTGCCGCCCAGAAGGTGAGCGATCGCGCCCGGCGCCAGATCGCGATGGAAATCGAAGAAACGGGTGTCCAGAGCTTCGTTGCGTGCGCCCAGGTCGAGCATCAGGCGGGGAGGGTCGTATTTGGTGGAGAAGGCGAAGCCGACGCTGAAATCCTCAGGGGAGGCAGCCACCTTCTGTATCTCGTCCAGGGAAAAATTCGGCACGGTTACCACCGCCAGCGGTTTTTTCACGTAGCCCAGTTCCGGCTTGGTGAGCTCATCGCTAGCCGGCCATGCGGTCAGGATGGTGCTACCAGGAAAGCGGGTCACAATCTGCCGGATCGCCTGTTGGTGCAGACGGATCACGTCGGCGTAGTTCAGGTTGTCTTCGGGTGCGAACTTGTAAGGCGGGTTGACGAACAATCCGATCAGAAAAGCGACCGCAGTCAGCAGCCCCAGTCCCCACCAGTAGGGCACACGGCGGTAAAAGGTGGAGATGCACAGCAGCAGAAGCAGCGGATACAGGGGGAGCAGATAGCGGGTAAGCAGGGCGCCCCCAATCACGGAAAAGAAAAGGATATTGGCCGCCATGACGACATACAGAATGGCTTGATCCGGCGGCGAGATACGCGGCCGCTCGGTTCCGTCCCGCTCCCGCAACGGCAGCAGGAGCATAGCCCCCAGCATGCACAGTACGGGCACGAACATGTTCATGTGCGCAGTGAGCTGCAGAATGCGATGCGCCAGGGCCAATAGGATACGCAGCGGCGAGAGCGTGGAGGTCGCGTTGTAGCGCAGGAATTCCGGATTGCCCAGCAGATATCCGGTGCGGTGGTGATAGTAGGCGTACCAGGCCATCAAGGGGAAGACCGGGGTACATAAGACCAGTCCTGCGCGCAGGTGGGCTCGTCGCTGTGGGCTGTTGCGCAGGCTTAGATATAGCTCCCACAACGCGATCGCCAGGGGTGTAACAATCGCTGTTTCTTTACACAATGCGGCTACGGCAAAGCAGGCTGCTGCCGCCCAGAGCATGCGCGGGCGGCGTTCTCCGGAGAAAACAAAGACCAGCCCCCAGAGGGTAGCTGCTGCGGCGAACATGTCGGCGTGCGCCAGTGTGCTTTGGGCAAACCATATGGGGTAGATCGCGGTCAGCACGGTAGTGGTCGCTGCGACCCATGGGCGGCCATTGAGCAGGATGGCGAGGCGGTAGACCGCGAGCAGCGCAATCGCTGTGATCAGGCACATGGCGGTGCGGGTAACGGCCGGCGTGAATCCGGACTCCCACCACAGTGCGAGATAAAGGGAGGGAAGGGGTGGATGGGCATTAGCCAGCGTGGTCGAGGGGATTACGTCGCCGGTGCGAAAGAAGTCATAGGCTGCAGGGATGTAGTATCCCGCTTCGTCCCAGTAGTAAGGCAGGCGCAGCAGGGTCAGGTGCGCGAGGTAGACGCCGACGAAGAGGAGGGGAAAGATGAACCTGAGGGGCAGCGGACGGTCGAGCGGTGCTGGCTGTCGGGGACGTACGGCCACGAGTCCCTCCTCCTCTTCCCGGCAAACATTGATTTAGTGGACTGGGCCTTGCGGCATGATTGGGGGCCGTGGTTCGAGGGAAATGGCGCCGAAGGTGTGCTCGTATTGGAGCAGGTTCTGCTCCAGCACATTGCACAGTGCCTTGGCCTGTTGCGGGCTGAGGTAAACGGTTTGGAAGGTGTTGATGGTGATCTGCTCGGCCGTTTCCTGATAGGCGGTCCCGAAGGTGAGTCGGAAGTCCCAGACGCTCTTTTGCACCTGAACGCTGTTGGCATAGCCCTCGCGGTAGTCGGGCGTGCGCTCCAGAATGACGTTCGGTTGTGAAATGTCTTGGCTCATGAGCTATAGACTAGAACATTTTCCAAATTTTAAGGGCGCGGTACCGGAACGAAGGCTGGGCGCCCCATTCAAGCCGTGTTTGGCATGTGTGGAGGTGGATGGACAGAGTCAGCACAACCAGGGTCTCGGACCTACCAGACTGCCCTCTCACGCTCCATGCCGGCGGAAGATAAGCGACGCATTCGTCCCCCCAAAGCCAAAGGAGTTAGTCATCGCATACTCCATCGTTGCCGGAACTCCCCGGTCCTTGACTAGAGAAAAACAGCAAGCCTCATCGATAATCTGAAGGTTGGTCATGGGTGGAGCAATCTGATCCCGAAGCGCCAGGACCGTGATCCCGGCTTCCAAACTGCCCGCCCCGCCAAGCAAATGCCCGGTCATCGACTTGGTCGAGCTCACCAGCAGGCTCTTCGCCGACTCGCCGAAGGTTTCGCAAATCGCCCTGGCCTCGGCACGGTCACCAAGGGGCGTAGAAGTAGCATGCGCGTTCAGATACCCGATGGCGCCCGGATCTACCTCTGCATCCTCGAGAGCCAATTGCATCACCCGGCGGACGCCCCGGCCATCCTCAGGAGGGGCATTGGTGTGGTAGGCGTCGCTATTGGCGGCGTACCCCACCAGCTCGGCAAGAATGGTTGCTCCGCGTTTGACGGCGTGCTCGTGTTCTTCCAGGATCAGAACCCCGGCGCCCTCACCCACCACGAATCCATCGCGGCCTTCATCCCATGGGCGCGAGGCGGTCGCTGGATCATCATTGCGCGTGGACAGAGCGCGCATGGCCGCGAAGCCGGCAACCGAAAGCGGCGTAACCGCAGCCTCACTTCCGCCGCAGATCATCACATCCGCATCGCCGCGTTGAATCACCCGGAAAGACTCGCCGACGGCATGCGCGCCCGTGGTGCAGGCGGTGGCGGAGGTGAGATTGGGCCCTGTCGCCCCATAGCGAATCGAGATCTGGCCGGCGGCAAGATTGGCGATCGTGGCGGTGATGAAAAAGGGAGATACCCGGCCGGGACCCGCGCTGAGCAGCTTGCTGTGCTCCCGCTCGATCACTTCGAAGGCGCCGATGCCGCTGCCTACGTACACCCCGACCTTGCCCGCATCTTCCGCTGCCATATCCAGGCCGGCCTGCGCTACGGCGAACTCCGACGCCGCCAGGGCAAACTGGATAAAGCGCCCCATCTTCTTGATTTCTTTGCGCTCGATGTAGTCTTCGGGGCGGAAATCCTTGACTTCGCCGGCAATTCTGCAGCTGAAGCCCGTGGGATCAAAAAGCGTGATCGGCCCGATCCCAGACTCACCCTGGAGCAGAGCCTTCCACGTAGCTTCCGTTCCGATCCCTACGGGGCTTACCAAGCCAACCCCGGTCACCACCACACGACGCTGCTGAATGATCATCCTAATAAGGGCGCAGCTTTCTGTCCCTGACTGTTCATCATCCTTTTATGGTATTACATGTCCACTTCCCAGCCACCTCTGCACCCTGCAAAGGAAAAGCGGCGGGTCTCCAACTCCCGCCGCTCCCTGCCCCCAAACAGCCCGCCTCACATGAGCTGTTCGATCGTTGTACTCACCGTGACCCGGGTTCCCTTGATCACGCCGACGATATGCGCGGTGGAGTTAAACGAAGTGTCGTAGGCGTCCAGCGTGAATGTTCCCGAGAAGCTCTTGCCGTCTTCACTCAACATCAGTTCTTCCACAATATGAGTCGCGGCCAGCGGCTTCCCAATCCCTTCGGGAGCGTTGGTAGTGTCGTTGCCCCCCCAGGCAAAGTGGCTAAGCTTGTACTTGCAGCCCCCCAGTGATTCCCACACACCCAGGCAGAAATCCCCATCTTGCGCCGGGCGTCCGGAGTTCATGATCTCCGTCTTGTCGCTGTGCCAGATGGCCAAGGCGTTATCAATGGGCGTCTTGTCCGGAGGACCATCTGCACCATTGCCTTGCGCGGTGAAGATTACATGCCACATGCCCACGATCGGGTCCACCTCCTGGCCCACGGTGCGGAAGTCGCCTGCGAACGCCGCCCTTGTCACCTGCGCGGGCCCCGGCGGTAGATCCCAGGACGCCGGTTGCCCCATCTTTGCCGGCTGGCCGCATTTCGCCAGCGCATTCGGAACCGCCGTCAACGTTAAGGCCAGGCCACCCACCGCTGCCAGCCACCATCTGCAAGTTGTATTCATTTCCTCCCCCTCGGCCGGGATCGCCGGCAACCCGAGATAACTATGCCCCTGGCTCCGCCGCAAGGAACAACGGGTGAAGCCGAGGTGAAGTTTTGGTGAACCGCCAGCCCCTTCAATGCACACGGTTTATCTCTTAAGCTGGGGCTATACTTCAAGCCGCGGAGGGGGCTCCAGTGGCCGGTCCCGTCTAGGAATTCGGTGGCTTCCAGCTCGACTGCAGCCGCTTCGAACTCGCTCGCGATGGCTGCAGCATCCCCCTCGAACGCAAACCCATGGAGTTGCTCATGTTCCTGGTCGAGCGCCAGGGGCAGCTCGTCACCCGCGTGGACTGGCCCCATGCAGCAGCTGGAATAAACCTCCGGCCCACGTGTTTTCTTCATCGCGGATTGCAGAGACTCTTGTTACGAAAGGTCTCCCTAACCGCGTGCACGCCGGGGGAGTACGAGTGATCTTTAATTCATTAATCTTTGCTGTCTTCTTTGCCATCGTTCTTGTTCTGCATGCGATGCCCTTCTCGTGGAGCACGAAGAAAATCAACCTCCTTATCGCCAGCTATATCTTCTATGCGGCGTGGAATCCGCCTTTTGTGATTCTGCTCTGGGTATCGACGGTGGTCGACTGGTTTGCCGCGCGCGGACTAGCGGAGGCAGACGACCCATGGAAGCGCCGCGCCTGGATGCTGCTCTCCGTCGCCGTCAGCCTGGGGCTGCTCTGCTACTTCAAATACGGCCACTTCCTGCTGGAGAACTTTGTACACCTGGCAGCGCTGGCTGGGTTTAAATACACCCCTCCACAATCGAGTATTGTCCTGCCGGTCGGCATCTCGTTCTACACCTTCGCCACCATGTCCTACACCCTGGACATTTACCTGCGCCGAGCGACGCCGGCCCGCAGCTTTCTCGATTACGCTCTCTTTGTTACGTTCTTTCCTCATCTCGTGGCCGGACCCATCATGCGGCCCACCGAACTGGTCCCGCAATTTGAGGTCCCCCACAAGGCAACCCCGCATCAACTGCGCTTCGGCTTGGCCTTGATGACCCTGGGTCTGTTTGAGAAAGCGGTCCTGGCTGACGGCTTCCTTGCCCCGGTGGTGGAGAAGGTCTACGACGGCAAGGCCATCCCCGGCTTCGTCGATTCCTGGGTGGCGACGCTGGCCTTTAGTGGACAAATCTTCTGCGACTTCGCCGGCTACTCCATCACCGCCATTGGAGCGGCTCTGTGTCTGGGCTTTGCTCTCTCTGACAACTTCCGCTTTCCGTACGCGGCCATCGGTTTCACTGACTTCTGGCGCCGGTGGCACATTACTCTGTCTGCCTGGTTACGCGACTACGTGTACATTCCCCTCGGCGGTAACCGCCACGGTGACGTGCGCACCTACTTCTCCCTGATGGCCACCATGCTCGTCGGTGGGCTGTGGCATGGCGCGAGCTGGACGTTCGTAGCCTGGGGCGGCCTGCACGGCTGCTATCTCGCAGTCGAGAGACTGCTGCGCAAGCGGTTCTCCGGATATCGGCCGGGACGCGCCGTAGCTGTGACATTAGGACTCGTAACCTTTCTCCTGGTCAACATTGCATGGGTCTTCTTTCGCGCAAAGACCTTTCATCAGGCTACCCTGATCCTCGGCGGCATGTTCGGCATCAACGTGCATGTCGAACCTGTGCTGGCTGCTGTCTACCTTCTGACCACAACCGTCATCATCGCCGGCCTGGTGCTTGCGCACTGTGGGATGCGCAACCAGACGCTGGAGGCGGCCATCGCGCGCGCCCACCCCGCAACGCTGACCGCGTTATGGACAATCATGGCCTTCGCCGTAGTCATTCAACACGGAGACAGTAATGGTTTCATCTATTTCCAGTTCTGAAGAAATTGTCCAGGACGTCAGCCGGCAAGCTCTGCCCTCCGGTTTGCGGCCTACTGCAGCCGACCGTCCAGGCATCGCGCAGCCCGTCCCGGAACGCGACATCCCATCGCAGCCGTGGCGCACGATTGCGCGCAACGTTACCATTCTCGTGATCCTGTTCACGTGCTTATGGGAGTGGAGGATGCGCACGCTTGAGCTCATCCCCGGCGATCTTGGCGCGAACTATGATGCCTGGGCTGAGCTGCGCAGGCAGGTGGATAAGCGCGATGTGCCCGTAGCCATCGTCGGCGACTCGCGTATCCTGTTCGACACCGACCTGGATCGCGCGGAGCAACTTACCGGCATTCGCCCGCTGCAACTGGCGATTGCAGGTGGGAGCGGGTTGCCCATCCTGGAAGACCTTGCCGCCGATCCTCACTTCAAGGGCCTGGCCATCGTGGGCATGGCCGAACTCGCGTACTTCGATACCCAGTTTGCGACCGTACGGCCGCAGAAGGCGCTGGCGTTGAGCCACTGGGAGTCGCCATCCAAACGTGGATCTTTCCTGATCCAGCAATTCATCTCTCCTGCTTTCGCCATGCTCGACGACAATTATCAACTGAGCACACTGGTCTTCCGTCTCGATCGCGACTGGCGGCGTGGAGTGATCGGCCCTCACGATGACGTTTGGAAGGCTCAGGAGACGGCCGCCGGCGGCCAAACCTGGATCTGGCGCAGACTCGAACACGATCGCCGCATGAGCGAACACACCCGAAACGTCTGGCACCATTTCTTTACTCCCAAGCCGCTCGACGACAAGAGCATCGAAGGCATTCTTGTCCGAACGAAAGTCGCGGTCGACGAGATTCGTGCGCGCGGCGGTGACGTGGTCTTCGTGCGCCCGCCCTCTGCGCCCGATTTGCGCGTGGTTGAGGACAAGCACTTGCCCCGCGCCAAGGGATGGGACGCCTTGCTCACTTACACTCACACCAACGGCATTCACTTTGACGACCTTCCCGCAGCGCAGAACCTCATCCTGCCGGAAAGCTCTCATCTCACCCGCGCCTGCGCCACTGTGTTCACCGACGCATACATACGCAGTCTGGCTGGCGAGACGGCGCGGCTGCACCTTATACCCAACTCGGCGCCACGGCTCTCCACCCGGAACTGCGTTCCAGCTTCCGTAGCCGGCCTGAACTAGATCGAGGGATCGCTTATTTCTCATATGCGGATGGCACAACTACTCTTCGTGAAACCCGCCGGAAAGCGGTGTACACTGATTTCGGCGCGCAGGGCGCCACCCGTCCGCGGACAGGACTGAGTCCACCTGTGAGGCATACAAACTGAATATTCACGAATCTCCTTTTTGCCCCGGCACTGCGGACCAGGGGTGTCACCATAGAGGAGGTCCGTCATGGCAAATCGTCATTTTCCCGTCCGTCCCAACGTCGACCAGCTAAGACTTCAGGCCAAAGATCTGCTGTACGCCATCCGTCGCAGCGATCCGGACGCCCTTGCCGATTTCCGCGAGCATCACCCCAAATCAATTGATCCCGGAACGGCTCGGCTTGCCGATGCGCAGTTCGTGCTTGCGCGTAGTTATGGCCTTCCCAATTGGACCCGCCTGGTCACTGCGTGCCGCATGACGGACGCTATCTGGCGCGATGATGTCGAGACGGTTCGCGCTATGGTATTGCGCGATCCGCGCTTGTTAGATGAGGATGCGCGTGGGGTAAAAGGCAATTGGGGTCCACCCATGTCGTATGCTGCCAACCTGGGTAAGGATGCGATCGTTGCCATGCTACGCAGCCTTGGCGCATCCGACATGCAGCACGCTTTTAGCCGCGCCTGTTTGCAAGGCCAGATCGAAACCGCACGGAAGCTGCACGCCATGATGGGCGGTCCGCGGCCGCCAGACGGCGACCTGAGCGGACCGGCTTACACACTCAACGTCGCGGGAACTGCACTTCTGCTCGAACTCGGCGCACGCGTGTATGACGACCACGGCGAGCGGCTTGCGCCCGTAGATACGGTGCTCGAAACCGATAGCCGCAACCCATCGGCCAAGCATCGCATTCTCGAGTTGTATGTCGAGCATGGCCTCAAGCTGCCCAACACGCCGACGATGGCTCTGCATCGCGGCCGCATCGATCTGCTTGAGGAACATCTGCGTCGTGATCCAAATCTGCTTCAGCGAACCTTCACCCACTCCGAGATCTATCCGCCGGAACTTGGGTGTCACGATGAAGTGCTGGCGACCCATGGAACACCCCTTTCCGGCAGCACTCTGCTGCACATGTGCGCGGACTATGACGAGATCGAGATCGCTCGCTGGCTGCTTGACCACGGCATGAACGTCGATGAGCAGGCGGCAATCGACGCCGATGGCTTCGGAGGTCATACACCCCTGTTCGCGACCGTAGTGTCCCAGCCAAATTTCTGGATGAACCATCGTGGGCAGGTTCCAGACGCGCCGTTCACGCGCCTGTTGCTGGACTACGGGGCAAATCCAAATGCGCGCGCGTCCCTGCGCAAACAACTCCATCCTGGATACGAGATCGATGGTATCCACGAATATCGCAATGTGACGCCTATCGCTTGGGGCGAACAATTCCACTTCAAAAAGCTCGTGAATAGGGCGGCCATACGTCTGATTGCCGAGCGTGGAGGACAGCCTTAAAGAGCTACGAAGATTCGCAGCGAGGAGCAGATACCCTGGGGCCGGTACGACAGCCCGCGGACCGGCCCAAGGGTGGCGCCTCAGTGTTTCCAGTCGCCATGAGGCTCCAAGCCGGCGGTCAGGCGGGTAGCCGTGTGCGTGAAGCAGCCGGTTGTGAGGAGCTTGCCGTTCGCGTCATAGTCGACGACGACGCCAGATGAGGTGAACTGGCCGCTCGAACCGAGGACGATTTTGTCTGTGACGCTGGCGCGCGAAGCAAAGGTCCCGTCAGGGTTATAGCGGTAGAACCAGTACAACGCGGCGACGTTTTTGTCGTCCGCAGAACCCCAGACTCCTTCGCTGATGCCGCGCGAGGCGGTGTTGGCCGTCTCGATCATGGAACCGCCTGGCCGGAATTGCTGCAGAGAAGCGACGGTCCGAATGGGAGCGTCGGTTTGGCAGTTGGTTACGGTGACGCTCACGCTCCAGATGCCCTCCAGTTCGTGCCTTTCCTGTGCCGGGAGGATTGTCTGCGAGGCCGCGAAGCCGAGAGTCAGAAGGATGCAAATCCTGAACATACGCTGAGTCATATAAATCTCCTTTTTTGGTGTGAACTGAGAAGCGGCGCAGAGGTTCGGCGGAGCGGGGGAGTCTGTCTCTGAGCGGCTTTGCCCTTTAGGCGCAAAGTGACGGAGAGAACTGGCACCAGGAGATTGTTTTTTGGGAAAGGCTTACCGGCGGCTTATTTCGGCCTGCAGCCAGGAACGCGCGAACTTCCAGTCCCGCATCACGGTCTCGGGCGAGATTTCGAGAACGGCGGCAGATTCGTCCACGCTGAGGCCGCCATAGAAGCGCAACTCGACCACGCGGGCCTTGCGGGCGTCCATCGCGGCCAGCGCGTTGAGCGCGTCTTCAAGAGCAATCAACTGATTCGACCGGTCTCCGCTCAGATCGGGCAGCTCGTCCAGGTCCACGCGCTCGGCGTGGCCGCCCCGCTTGGCTGCCACCCGCCGCCGCGCGCGATCCAGCAGGATGTGGCGCATGATCTGCGCCGACACGGCAAAGAAGTGGGCGCGGTGCTGCCAGTCCACATTGGTGATGTCGATAAGCTCGAGATAGGCCTCGTGCACCAGGGCGGTAGCCTGCAGCGAGTTTCCGGGGCGCTCGTTCTTCAGGTGGTGTCCTGCGATGCGCCGCAGGGTGCGATACACGCGTGGTGTCAGCCGCTCCAGCGCGTCTCGGTCCCCCTCGGCCCACGCGCGAAGCAACTGCGTTGTTTCCGATGTCTTATCGTCTTTGGGGCTCGACTGAGGCTGGTGGGTCACGGCACGTGCCTCCTGGTCTAACCCTCCGGCATAAGTCGCCGAGAGTGCCGCAAATCGTATCAATTGGAAGCTGTCGGCGCAATAATATCATTCATATACTTCCTGAGGTAACGCTTGACACCCGAGCGCTGGTGGCAGATCGAGGAGCTCTATCACTCGGCCCGTGAGAGGGGCGGGGAAGCCCTGGCTGGGGCTGATCCTGAGATTCGCAGAGAAGTGGAAAGGCTGTTGGCGCAGGACTCGGAATCGGGAGACAAGCTGCTCGATCAGGATGCCGCGGACCTCATTCCTGATACCACCGATGCGCAACTGGCTCCCGGTACCCAGCTGGGGCCCTACAGGATTGAGCGGCTGCTGGGGCAGGGCGGCATGGGCCAGGTGTACCGCGCCACGGATACACGGCTGGAACGGCCGGTCGCCATCAAGATCTGCAAGCGCGCCTTCCTGGACCGCTTCCGGCAGGAATCGCGCTCGATTGCAGCCATCAGCCACCCCAACGTCTGCACCCTGCATGACGTCGGCCCCAACTACCTGGTGATGGAGCTGGTCGAAGGCGAGACCATGGCCGTGCGCCTCAAGCGCGGCAGATTGACCCTCGTCCAGACCCTTCGCTTCGGAGCCCAGGTTGCCGAAGCCTTGGCCGTGGCTCACGCGCGGGGCATCGTGCACCGGGATTTGAAGCCCGCGAACATCATGATGACGAAGACCGGCGTTAAAGTGCTGGACTTCGGCCTGGCCCGATCGCCTGGTGATACGAGCCTGACTGAGCCCGGCCGCATCATCGGCACGCCTGCCTACATGGCGCCGGAGCGCGCCGAAGGAAAAGAAGCCGATGAGAGGGCGGATATCTACGCGCTCGGGCTGATCCTGGCGGAGATGGCAACCGGGCGTTCGTCGCGGTTCCCCACCGATCTGCCGCCCGCCCTAGATCGTGTAATAAGGAGATGCCTCGAGACCGATCCGGACGAACGCTGGCAGTCGGCGCGCGACCTGCAATGGGAGCTGGAATCGATTGCGCAGGCCCCGCCCGAGGCTTTGCCCGGTTCGCGATCCGGTTTGCGGTCCAGGTTTCCAGCCTGGGCGCTCGGTGGGATCGTCACGGTTGCCGCGATCGCTCTGGTGGTGTTCGCGCTTCTGCGCCTTGCCCAGCGTCCTGCGCCGCCCCTGGCGCGCATGAACATCCTGCTTCCGGAAAAGTCGAGAGCTTTGTCGCTCGCCCTTTCTCCAGACGGGCGCTTCGTCTCCCTGGTCCTGGTGAAAGACGGCAAGCAGCAGATCTGGATTCGAGCGCTCGACTCCGCCAATATCGTGCCCCTCGCCGGGACCGATGGTGCCGCGGATCCGTTCTGGTCACCGGACAGCCGTTTTGTCGCTTTCTTTGCAGATTCCAGGTTGAAGAAGATCGAGCGCTCCGGAGGGCCGGTGCAAACCATCTGTGACGCGCTGGGCGCTCTGGGCGGCACGTGGAATGGGCAAGGCGTGATCCTGATCGGAGGACTGGCGAGGCCGCAAACCGTCTCCGATGCCGGCGGAACGGTTGCCGATCTGCCAGGCCACATGGCGACCGAGAGTTATCCCTCATTCCTCCCCGATGGCCGCCATTATGTTGCGACACGCAGCACCGGCGTGTGGCTGGGGTCGATCGACGATCCAGTGGAGCGGCGCATTCTCCCGGATGTTTCCAACGCCCAGGTTGTGGCTCCGCCGCCCGGCGGCCGCGTGGGCGCGGTCATCTTCGTGCGTGCTGAAACGCTGACGGCGTTGCCCTTCGATTTGAAGCGGCTTGAAGCCGCGGGCGAGTCGTATCCGGTGGCCGAAGGAGTAGTGGCACGATCGTTTACGCCCCAGTCCCTGGCTTCCGCCTCCAGCGCCGGCCTGCTGGCCTGGGTCTCCGGGCAGGGCCGGAACTGGCAGTATGTATGGCGGAATCGGCAGGGCAAGGATCTCGGCTCAGCCGGCGAGGCGGGCTCGGTGGTCATGATTTCCCCGGATGGAAAGCGGGCGCTGGGGGATCATTTGAGTGCCGGTGTATGGGTGCTCGACCTTGCGACTGGCGCTACCACACAGCTGGGTTTCGATGCGGCGAGAATGAGTCCTGTTTGGTCCCCCGACGGCAAGTATGTCGCCTGGTTCAGGTCCGGGGGTATCTATCGGGGAGCTGCCAACGGAGCCGGGGAAAACCAGCTCCTTCTGAAGACCGATCTTCTTTCGGTTCCCAAGAGCTGGTCGCCGGATGGGCGTTACATTCTCTATGCGCAGGCCAATCCTGCCACCGGATCGGCTGACCTGTTCGCGCTTTCGGTGGAAGGGGATCGGCGCCCGTTGGCCCTGGCCACTACTCCGGCGAACGAGGATCAGGGACAGTTTTCGCCCGACGGGCGCTGGGTGGCATATACCTCCAACGAATCGGGTCTCAGCGAAATCTATGTGATTCCTTTCCCACCCACACCCAATGGTGGCCGATGGATGGTTTCCCGCGGCGGCGGCGTACAACCGCGTTGGCGCCACGATGGCAGAGAGCTGTTCTACATCTCGCCGGACTGGACCATGATGGCGGTGCCGGTGAGGGCGACCCCGGTTTTCCATGCCGGCATACCGCAGGCCCTGTTTAATACCGATATGGTGGATACCGGAATCCGCACCGGGACCATGAGCTGGGATATTGCACCGGACGGGAAACGGTTCCTGATTATCAGCGACAAATCCGCGGGAGCATCTTCCCTTAACGTGATTCTGAACTGGCGCCCGAGAGAGCAGAAGTAAGCTGCGTTTCACAGCAAATATCCAGTCAGGCAGAATTTCGTTGCAAGGTGCAACGAAGCTTTCGGCGAAAGCGCAATTGGCCACCGCGCGCTGGGTGGTCGATCATCCCTTCGTTCATTACATTGAATCCTAGATTCGTGAGAGATTGTGCGCAGGCGGAATAGGTCACACCGCCGATCAGCACGATGGGAGTGTTTTTGCCGATCGCGAACTCATTCAATCGAACAATCAGACGGGGCACAGACGCCTGCAACAGCGCTAGCTTTTGCGAAGAGGATGCTCCATCCGGCATCGGCTCCTCGCTGGCGTCAATCAGAAAGTATCCCTCGCGCATGAAACGGGCAAGGAGCTCGGATTTGCGGCTACGTATTCCTTGGGCCGAACTCCCGGACGAGAAGCCATTCTCTGTGAACCCCACCGCGGAACCGTAGAGGGTCTTCATCATCTCAAGGAATAGAGTGTCACCATCCCTTAAATCCTCGAAGTAGAAGAGACGGTTGTATCGAAACGCCGGCGGAGCCTCCGCGATAAAGAGTACCCGGACAGTTGCCGGCTTGTATCGAAGAGTCGCTTGAGCGAATGCAGCTTTCGATCGGTCAGCATCGATCGTTGTCATATCCCCTTTTTGGACTTGACGGCTGCAGCTTGATGATCGCTGTTGATCAGAAATCGCAATGGAAGATCGGCTCCTTTCTGAATTCCAATCCTTGGCGTCACAACGACGTGCGATACAGGGTAGCCGTCGTCTACCACCTGTAACGTCGAGTCCCGCCGGGTGACATCCACTCCGTTGTGAAGCTTGAGGGTGATCCCCAACGCCTGGCACAGCCGTCCTGGACCGCCGCTGATTTTCGATGCGCCCGACGCTTCGGGTACGCCTCTCAGCTTGGCCATCGTCTTCACACCTTCCAAAGGCTCGATCGCGCGAAAGAGCACGCCGCCGGGCTCGCCTGCGGGCAAACAGGAAACATTCAGGCAGTAGTAAATGCCGTACACCAGGTAGACATAGGCCACGCCGGGAGGTCCGAACAAGACCCTATTCCGCTCGGTCTGGCCGATGAACGTGTGGGAGGCGGGATCATTCATGCCGAGGTAAGCCTCAACCTCAACGATTCTGCCGCTTAGCCATTCACCCCTGTAATTGTGTTTCAGTACTTTTCCTAAGAGCTCACGAGCGACCACCTCGGGAGAGCGGTCATAGAAGGCCTTTCCTATCTGCCCACGATGGCCACGGACCGTAGCGCTCACCCCTTTCCCTTCGATCCAACCGGGGGCGTCTTCGGTTTCTTGTTCCACCCGTGAAATCGCGATAGGTCGTTCGCGTTCCATTCATCGCGGAGCCCTGGGGCGCTGAGATCCCAGTCAGGACGAATTTCGCTGGTGACGCTGCGCAGGTCGTGCCAGAGATCGCTGATTGCGGGGCGGCCCCAGAACCAGTAGCCGTTGTAGATGCGGTGAACGACAAGGCCCGGCTTGAGGACCAGCGTATGCGGAATCATCGGATTGTTCTCGGGGTCGGTGTACTCCTGGATGTCGAGATCCTTCTGCACAATGCGTTCAGGATCGGACAGAAACGGCCACTGGGCGCCGACGGACGCGCGGAACTCCTGTAGTGTGTGATGGTCGTCGGTGGCGATCGTGGCGATCTGCGTGTAGCCCACAGCGATTTTTGGATAGAACGAGGCCAGTTCCAGGTGCTGCTGGTGTTCTTTCGGACAGTAATGGCCGCGGGCGAGCGTGAGGATCAGCGGGTCATCTCCCTGTATTTCGCTGAGCTTGCGCAGAGTGCCCGTGTGATCGGGCAACTGATAGTCGGGGAAAGGGTTCCCGGGAACGATGTCAGAACGCATTTGCACACTCCTTCAACCAAGATAGCAAGGGAGGACAGTCTCCTTTCCAATAGCCGGTAAAGTTTTCGCCGGGACGCTGTTGATCGGTGTTTCCCGCGACCGAACAACCTGTCGGGCTTCCTGAGCTAAATAGCAATTAAGCCAGAGAAGTCAGGCAAATTCTATGAGACGAAGGTATTGCCCGGGACCCAGGTTCATATGCAACAAGACGGTCGTGACGCAATACCAAGGTATTGATCGATACTTTGGTCCAATAGATACTCCCTCGCCGACTCTGGCTTAATTGCAATGTATCGCGTCCGAATAACGGTGGATGCTCAGTGCGCTACAGGCCCTGGCATCGGTTGATCCCTGAAGCAAGAGAGCGAAATTTCTGTAGTTGAGGATACGACGTGCGACGGAGACCCTGGAATGAGCTACTTCTGCTTGCTTCCACACTTTTCGGCGGAGCAGTAGCCTTCGCACAGTACAACGCACCAGCCACACCCGCGCCGTACAACCCGATTGCCTTGGCCGAAATAACGGGAACGCCCAGGGCAGCCGTTCAAGCGGGGCAGAATAACTATCAAACCCTATCGCAGAATCCGTACCTCGGCGGAGTTCCTGCGGGAAAACTCAGCCCGACGCCAGTGGCGCTTTCCCTCGAAGATGCCGTCGCCCGTGGACTCAAGCAGAATCTCGGCGGAGTGTTGGCCACGGATGCCGTTACCGATGCGCGGGGAGAGCGTTGGCAAGCACTGAGCGAGCTGCTTCCCAATGTAGTCACCGATACGGGTTTCGGAGTTCATCAAATCAATGTAAAGGCCGCCTTCGGCCTGACCATTCATGGAGAACCTCCGATCATTGGCCCATTTGGCTACTTCGACTCGCGGGCTTATCTCACGCAATCCGCCTTCGATTGGGCATCCATCGAGCGGGCGCGATCTTCGAAGGCGCAGGTGAGGTCGGCGGAGTCCAGCTCCAAAGATGCTCGCGAGATTGTTGTGCTTGTAATTGTCTCCAATTATTTGCTGGTCATCGCCGATCAATCGGAAGTTGAGTCAGCCACATCACAACGAGACACCGCCAAGGCACTTTTTCAACAGACCTCTGACCAGAAGACCGCGGGCCTTGCCTCGGCGGTGGACGTTCTACGGTCACAGGTGCAACTGCAATCACGCGAACAGAAACTGATTGTCGCGCAAAATAATTTAGCCAAGCAGAAATTGGCTTTGGCGCGAGCGATCGGTCTCCCTCCGGGGCAAAAGTTCGAGGTGACCACCCGCATTCCTTACCGGGAGCTGACACCGTCGAGTCTCGATGAGGCGATCCAAAGCGCCTACAAAACTCGTGCGGATTTTCAAAGCCAGCTGAATCAGGTCCGGGCCGCTGAGCTTGCGAGAAAAGCCACTTCTGCCGAGCGGTATCCATCGTTAGGGGTGGAGACCGACTATGGTCTCTCGGGAGTTAACCCGGGCTCGTCGCACGGTACCGTGGATGCGGCTGCCACGCTCCGCATCCCTATTTTTCAGGGTGGAAGAGTGCACGGGGACATCCTCCGGGCCGACGCTTCGCTAACGCGGGAAAGACAGCGACTGGAAGATTTGCGAGCCAAGATCGATGAGGAGGTCCGCGACGCATATCTGGATCTGGAATCGGCTGCGCAAGAAGTTTCTGTTGAGAAAAGCGCGGTAACGCTCGCCACGCAGACCCTGGAACAATCCCGCGATCGATTCATTTCAGGAGTTACAGACAACATTGAAGTCGTTCAAGCACAAGATGTGCTGGCCATCGCAACTGACAGCTACATTGCCAGTCTTTATAGCCACAACCTGGCAAAAATATCTCTGGCAAGAGCGATCGGCGTCGCGGAATCAGGTTTTGCTGAATACGTGGAGGGAAAGTGAGTATGGCGGAACAAAGTCAAGCAACGAATCCACCGCAGGGGCCAAACACACCAGCGGGCAACGCCGGCGCAGCTGATTTGCCAATTTCAGCTTACCCCAGAAGGCGCTCCTACAAGCGTTGGATATTTATTGCCGCGTTCGTTGTTCTGGCCGTTGCCGGTGCTTTCCTCTGGCATTATTTCTCCGGCTTCGAATCCACCGACGATGCGCAGGTGGATGTCCATCTATATCCTGTCAGTGCTCGCATTTCCGGCTATATCCAGAAGGTCAACGTTGGAGACAACCAATGGGTCGAAGCAGGTTCCACACTGGTAGAGATCGATCCAAAGGACTATGAAGTCGCATTAGCAAAAGCCCAGGCAACGCTCGATACGTCAGAGGCCACGGCGAGAAGTTCGAATATCGACGTGCCTGTATCTTCCGTAGACACCACGAGCCAATTGAAATTCACGTCCTCGGATATCAAGAATGCTGAGGCAGCGATCCAGGCCGCGGAAAAGCAAGCGGTGGCCGCCCACGCCCGCGTTTTGGAAGCGCAAGCACAACATGTAAAGACTCAAGATGACGTAACACGCTACCGCTTGCTGCTGGCGAAGGAGGAGGTACCGAAGCAAGTCTACGACCATGCTTATGCCGCCGCAGCGACCGATTTCGCCGCCGTAGCTGCGGCAGAAGCAGACGAGGCCGCAGCGCAACAAGCCGTTGTCGAAGCGCACAGCCGCCTCACTGAGGCTGAGGCACACTACGAAGATGCCCAAGCCGGGCCGCAGCGCGTCGCCTCAACGCGCGCCAAAGCCCTTTCGGCCATGGCGGATGTTCACCAGAAAAAAGCGGCTGTCGAGCAAGCGCAGTTGAATCTCGGATACACGAAGATATTTGCACCTGTAGCCGGGGAGGTTACTAAAAAAGTTGTCGTCGGATTGAACGTGGAGCCTGGGGAGCAGATGCTCACTGTGGTTCCTTTGGATCAGGTGTGGATCACGGCCAATTTCAAAGAGACCCAACTCAAACACATGCGCGTGGGCCAGAAAGCAAAGGTTAAACTCGACTCGAACGGCCGCACATACCGCGCTCATGTCGATAGCATTGCCGGAGCCACCGGACCCATCTTCAGCTTGCTGCCGCCGGAAAATGCAACCGGCAACTACGTGAAAATCGTTCAGCGGGTACCGGTAAAGATTGTTCTGGAGCCGGGCGAAAATCAGGATCACCAGCTTCGGCCGGGTATGAATGTCGAAGCGAAAGTCTACCTGCGATGAGCGCCACAACGCTGGCTCTTCCCTCGGAGGAGGCCCTCTGGCGCCCTAAAGTAAATCCCTGGGCGATCGCCGCCACCGTCTCGATGGCGGCGTTTATCGAAGTCCTGGACACCAGCGTTGCCAACGTTGCCTTGCCTTATATCGCGGGAGGCCTGGGAGCCAGCTACGACGACAGCACCTGGGTACTTACCTCGTACCTTGCCGCAAACGCTATCGTCCTACCCATCAGCGGGTGGCTCGCGGAGTTGATTGGCCGCAAGCAGTATTTCATGATGTCGCTTGCCATTTTCACGGTGAGTTCACTGCTCTGCGGGTTAGCGCCCAACCTGCCGCTCTTGCTGTTGTTCCGAGCTGTGCAGGGCGTCGGTGGAGGCGGATTGCAACCGATGGCACAAGCCATTCTGAACGATACGTTTCCTCCGGAGCAGCGTGGCTCGGCGTTTGCTGTCTACGGCATCACTGCAGTTCTCGCCCCTACGGTCGGGCCCATGCTGGGCGGTTGGATTACTGACAACTATTCCTGGCGCTGGATATTTTTTATTACCCTACCCGTGGTCCTGCTGGCTCTTTATTTGACCTACACTCTGGTCGAAGATCCGCCGTTCCTTCGTCGCTTGAAGAGCGGTGGTATCCGGGTGGACTACATTGGAATATCCATGCTGACGCTGGGAGTGGGTTCGCTGCAGGTGGTTCTGGACAAGGGGCAGGAAGACGATTGGTTCGGCTCGCATTTCATCGCCACGCTGGCGATAACCGCAACCGTTTGCCTGATCTCGCTGGTCATCTGGGAATGGTTCCGCAAAGAGCCGATCATCGATGTCCGCATGTTCAAGAGCTTCAACTTCGCGGCAGCGAACTTGATGATGTTCATGATGGGCTTCATGCTCTTCAGCACCCTGGTCTTGATTCCGGAATTTTTGCAGACACTCATGGGTTATACAGCCGAGCTTGCAGGTCTCGTCCTCTCTGGCGGGGGAGTTATCTTGCTGGTGATGATGCCCATCGTCGGCCGGCTTACGTCAAAAATTCAAGCCCGATGGCTGATCGCGACTGGATGGCTGTGCCTCGCCATCGGCCTCTTCTATTGTGCGCACCAGATTGATTTGTTCGTTAGCTTCCGGTTTGCGATGTGGCTGCGCGTCGCCCAGGTGATAGGAATCGGATTTCTATTTGTCCCCATCACGGCGGCGGGTTACATCGGAGTTCCTCCGGAGAAAGGCAACAGCGTCTCCGGCATGATCAATTTCATGCGCAATATCGGCGGCAGTATCGGAACTTCTGTGGTGACCACGATGATTGCCCGGCGAGCTCAGTATCACCAGCAAATCCTCGTAGGCCACATCACTCCCGATAGCCCTGCTTATCGTGCGGCGCTCCATGCACTGAGCACAAAGATCGCGCACTCCGGCCTTCGCGCCGCTGACGCCCACGACCAGGCAGTCGCCAGGTTCTACGAATTGGTGCATCAACAAGGGGGGGCGTTGTCCTATATGGACATCTTTTGGGTCTTGGGCGTGCTCTGCTCGATCATGTTTGTTCTTGCGTTTTTCTTGAAAAAGAATGATCCGGGAGCGGGCGGAGATGTCGCGGTGGGCTGAGGATTAAGATGACAAACGCAATGGTTAACGCAATCACAATTGAGCGCGAGTTCGGCTGTGGAGCACCCGAGATTGCCGGTTTGGTCGCCAATCGCCTCGGATGGAGTCTGTGGGACGAACGGTTGACACAGGAAATCGCGCGACTGACCCAGAGTACGCCGGAGGCGGTCGAGCAGAGAGAGTGGCGAACCGATCCGCTGGTGTTCAGGGTTTTCCAGGACTTTCTTCGGGGCGGGTTTGAGGGAGGCCTGCCGCCCACCAACCGGCTTCATTTGCTCGATGCGCGCCGTATCGCAGCTGTGTCAGAAACAGCTGTCAAGACAGCTCTCTCCAGCGGTCCGTCGGTGATTGTCGGCCGAGGCTCGCAGTTTTTCCTGGGCAATCGCAAGGATGTCTTCCATGTGTTTCTCTATGCATCTCGCGATTACAAAATCGGCAGGCTTATCTCCAGGGGTGAAAAACAAGACAAGGCAATCGAACTAATCGACACAACAGACAAAGCGCGAGCTGCGTTCGTCCGGCAATATCTCGGGAGGCAATGGCAGGAACCGAACCTATACCACGCAATGTTTAATGCCGAGATGGGCGAATCCTGCACGGCCGCGATGATTGTTGGGTGTGTCCAACAGTTCCAGCGTGACGGTGAATATTCTCGACAGGCCGGGCGGTAGAGTCAGGCGTAGCCGCAATGGCTCGAACCAATCGCTTAGCGGATTTACCTGGACGAAAGTATCGACCGATACCTTCGTCCAATAGAACCGTCTCCATAATCTATGGCCTAATTTCAACATCGAGTTCGAAATCTACGCGTTGCGCGGTCCTGCGGCGCTACAGACAGGGTCGAATACAACTGGAGATTGGCATGGCAAGCAAAAAGACAACCATCGTAACGGGAGCCTCACAAGGCATCGGGGCAGCTGTTGTGCGGGCGTTTCTGGATCGCGGTTATAACGTCGTTGGAAACGCGCGCAGCTTCGCGGGCAAAGGCTTCACTGCATCAACCAACCTTGCGCTCGTGGAAGGAGACATTGGGATTGCAACGACAGCGGAGAAGATTGCGCAGACCGCAATAGAAAAGTTTGGCTCGATCGACAACGTTGTCAGCAGTGCCGGCATCTTCTCGGTCAAACCATTCACGGATTACACCATCGAAGAGTTTCGCCGCTTTGTCTCCACAAACATCGAGGGGTTTATCTTCATCACTCAGCGTGCGGTGAAGCAGATGCTTGCCCAGGGCACAGGCGGCAGCGTTACATGCATCACGGCAGCGCTAACGGCCAACCCGATCGCAGGTATCCCAGCCTCCATTCCAACGATCACCAAGGGAGGATTGGACGCGGTTATCCTGAGCCTAGCGAGCGAATATGCGAAAAGCAACATCCGGTTTAACTCGGTAGCTCCTGGAGTTGTTGATACTCCTCTTCACAGCAAAGATCCAAAGGATTATATGAAGACTCTCAACCCCATGGGTGTGGTCGCAGAGGCGAAGGACATTGCCGATGCTGTCGTTTATCTTACGGAAGCTCGTTACGTCACCGGGGAGATACTGCATGTGGACGGCGGTGCGCACGCGGGCCGTTGGTAGCGGGCATACGAAGGTATCGAGCGATACCTTGGTCCTATAGGTTACTTTTAGCGCTCGTGATGAGATGGTGCATAGGCATCGGGGTCGCAAGACCCCATTGAGATGACGTCAGACTACATCCACCATCAAGGAGAGTAACGATGAGTATTATCGATAAGGCGCTCGTAGCAAACCGCGATTATGCAAAAAACTACTATCCGGCGCTGGGAAAGCGTCCTGCCCCCAAACTTGCAGTGGTAACCTGCATGGATCCACGGCTCTCAGACCTCACTGGAATCCTGGGTCTTCCGCAGGCCGATCTCGACGTTATCCGAACCGGCGGACCCGCGGTAACAGAAGATGTTCTCGGGGAGCTTGTTGTTTCCACCCGCGTGCTGGGAACCACGGAGATACTGCTTCTTAACCATACGGGATGCGGGTTCACGACCTTCACAGATGAGGAGCTGAACTCAAAGCTGAGCGCTTCCACCGGAGATGCTTCGCCGGCTCCCATGCGCTTCTTCTCCTTTAAAGACCCCGAGGAAAACACCCGGGAACAGATCAAGAAGGTCAGAACGCATCCCTGGATTGCGAAGGACATCCCCGTGCGCGGGTTTATCTTCGACGTGGAGACCGGCCTGCTGCAGGAAGTTCAGCAACTTGCCCACCAGGCTGCTGACTGAAGAAATCCAGTCTCAGGGGCCAGCTTTGCCGAGTGATGCAGAGCTGGCCCGATATCTTCGAGCCCGCAACAAATGCTGGGTGCCCCGTTCAAGCCGTCCTTTGGCTTGAGTTGGGCAATGACTCTCGATGTGCCGACTTCAGTTCAAAATTGATTCTTTGACTTGCGCCGGGTTGTTTTAGCCCCGGGCTTTTCCGTACTCGGTAGATAGACGCGGCAAACGAGAAGCGGCACATCGAGATCCATTAGCCCACTCAAGCCAAAGGACGGCTTGAATGGGGCACCCAGCATTTGTTGTGGGTGCGGATAAGAATACGAGTTAGCACTCGTTCCGCAAGATGAAGGCAGAGGAGACCATCCTCCGACAGATATCCATGATGGCCTGCGAGTTCGGGGAGGTGTGGTCCTCGAAGCTGTCCTCCAATTGCCGAATGGAATCATCGGTGAAGCGCGCAGGCGCGTCCTCTTCGTTTGCGATCCATGCGGCAATGTGCATGAGTTCGTCGCTATATTCTTTTAAAAAATGATCCAGTGCCTCATTTTGCGGCTGCGTCAATTCGGAGGCTATCTCTCGACGCCCACGGTGGGAGAGAAGACTGAGTTCCAGCAGGAAAATCGAGCGCAACGCTGGCTGAGCCCTCTGAATGCGCTCACACTCTGCAAGGTCGTCCTGGCGCCGATGGCGAAACTCAAACTCAAACCGCGCCGCATCCGTTTGCGATTCCAAAGTGGCGAAGTTGTCATTGATTTGACTGCGAAGACGGTTGATCTGTGAAACGGCACTGGCTCTGTCGCTTACCACCGGAGAAAGTCCGAGCTGTGCCAGCATCCGTACGTTCCGCACCAGCAGTTTCAGCAGCTGCTCCGTATCGCTCCTGGTCCCGAAGCGGTTGAAGATAAAGCCCATGGCGAGAATACCCAATAACACGCCGACGGCCTTGTCGCGCGCGATCGTGAGGTCGGTCTGGAACTTGAAATCCTGCAGGTTGACGAAGTAAAAGGCGAGTGCCATCTGCACGCCAAAATAGGAAAGTCGGGGGCTGGAGGTGGCGAACCATGCGGCGATCGCGGTCCCCACGGCAAAGAAGAGAGCAAATCCGAAGACGCTGTCGAGCGCAGGTAGGATCAGAATCTGCGCGCCGATCCCCAGCACCAACCCACCGGCAACAAATCCGGCAAGGCGGAGAAACTGTGCCTGGAGCGAATTGCCGATGGTCGTCAGCGCAGTAACGACGCAGGTAAGGACAGACGGAAAGATGCCGGGCCAGTCGAGCGCGTTGTAGATCACATAACAACTGCTGGCAGCCAGGCACCCGGCAAATGCGAAGCGTAGATATTCCGGGTTCTGGAACGCATCAGGTACCAACAAAGCGTGCCACCAGTTTTGTCCTGGCTTGTTCTGGGAGCCAGCGACGCTCTCATCGCGTTGAAAAAGCTCGGGAATGAGCGCGACGATTCGTTCCATCTCTGGAAGCATAGGAAAGCTAGAGGAGGGTTGCCCTTCGAGCCAGGGAGGAGATGAAGAAATAGTCCCCGACTCGCGAAGCTCTCTTCGGATTGCTTCGAGTCTCGCAGCAAGTGCGCGCAGGCGGATCGCGTCGTCGCCGGCTTGTGGCAGAGCCCGCTGGAGATCCGCGGCAAGATTAATGAGCCGGCCCGCTAACGAAATCAGGGCGGAGCGCTGGGCCCGCCGGGTCGGGTCCAAACCTTGCCGCTGCAACGTCAATCTGAGCCGGCCAGTGCCTATCATTTCGTATTGAAGCACTCTGGCGACAACCGGCTCCGGTGGGGGGTGGTCAGCGGCGATGCTTTCCGCTACCTGCTGCACTGCGAGCAACACATCGTCGGCGAAGGTGATGAGCGGATCGGAGTGATCGAAGATGCGGTAGAGCGCTTCAGTTGCCACAGTCGCGCCAGCACCTACGGCGATGATTACGATAGGCCAGAGCGTACCCTCCACCTGGACTTCGCTGGGGAAAGCGCTGTCCCATATTGGCAAGGCAACGCCAATCGGAATGGCGAAAGCCAATGCGGCTGCGTAGTTAGTCGTCGTGCGTATAACGAAAAAGATCATGAACAGGCTTCCAATTACCCAGAAGAAATGAGTAATGGGAAAACCGCGGAATAACATCATACCGAGCAGGGTGTAGAGGCTGGCGGCGACGAATCCGAGGACGATGAATTGCCCCCCGCGCCAGGTAGCGGCGAGATTTTCGCGAGCCAGAAGAATTGAAAATAAACCAGCCAGGGCCGCGTTGGGAATGCGAAAGGTCACGACGATGATCATGACCAGCGTAGCCGCGATCGTCATGCGGACGACCGTCTTCACGCGTCCTGGATACGAAGCAACCTCCCAGCGTATGAATTCGCGAAACCAAACCCAGGAGATAGTTGGGCGCGCTGGCCGGTGGGGGAACTGAGTGGCGCGGGTCGCCATATCAAGGCTTCCGGTTGAATCCGCGGATAACTACTACTGCAGATTCCCCTAGACGAATGCCATCAGGGGGCGGTGACTGAATCCGGATGCGGACGGGGTAACGGCTGGCCAGGTGTACCCAGCTTAGAGTGCGTTGCACGTCGGGCAGGCCGGGCGTAATTCGGCCCAGGAGCGAAGGATCGGGGACAACACCGTACCCGGTGCTCTCGACGATGCCCGTATATCGTAATGACGAGTCAGACATAACGTACACATCCGCAGTCATACCCGGTTGGATATGCTTCAACTGCGTCTCGCGGAAATTTGCAACTACCCACCAGACGCGAGTATCGATAAGCGTGAAAATCTCCTGTCCTATGTGAGCATAAGCACCCTCGGAAATGACAAGGCTGGTCACACGTGCGTCGAATGGAGCGTAGACACGGCACTGGTTGTAGTTGTATTGGGCGTTGGCGATTGCGGCGGCGCGTCCCTGCCGTTGGGCCACCAGGGGATCGAGGGTAAGTACGCTGGACTGCGATTGACGAAGCTGTGCCGTACTCTGGTCGGCCGAGGCCTTGGCCTCCGCCAGGGCGGCCAGCATGGAGTTGAGGTGGGCTTGATTAAGAGCCAATTGCGATTCGGCTTCTTGCACGGACTGCGCCGTGGCCCGCTCTGTCGTGCGTGCCTGGTCCACCTGGTCGACCGTAACGTACTGCTTGACGAGCAGAGGCTCGACGCGGTGCAGGTTATTTTCGGCGTATGCCGACTCAGCCTTGGCTCTATCCAAGGCAGCCTGAGAGCGGGCGACATCGGCCTGTGCCTCGCGGATCGAGTCCTGCGCTCGATCGACGTTGGCGCTGGCGCTGCGGGTTGCCGCCCCGGAGGCGGTGACGGCGTGCACTTCGGCCCCAATGCGCCTCTGTTCGTCGACCACCTCGCCTTCGAGGGTGGCCTGGTCCGACACTGCGCGGTCAAGGGCGTACTTGTAGGGTCGATCATCGATTTCAAAAAGTAGATCGCCCTGTTTGACGCGCTGGTTGTCAGCGACGTTCAGGTGAAGTATGGGTCCCTGGACAACGGGGGCGATTCCGATGTAGTTGGCAAAGATTGCCGCGTCATCGGTCTGGGGATGCCGGGTTGCGACCGAGTACACAGCAATCAAGCCGATTATCGCGAGCAGAACCATGGCTGCGGTGAGGGCGCGACCGTACCACTGAAGCTTTGCCAGGCGATCGTCTTGTTCGGGTTGGCCGGTCTCTTGGGTTGGCATCGATTTCACCTAGCTGTAGAACAGGAGCCACAACACGCACGCGAGGAAGGTCGCCGTGCTGAGATAGAAAAGTATCGGCGCCGCCAGGTGTTCGGCGACAGCGCTGCGAGCGACCAGGGCGTGTGCGCCCGTCATCAGTACAAGACCGCCGACGGAGCAGAAGATCCACGCAGGGAAAAAAGAGCCGAAGATGCTGTATTCGGGCGCGTGGGAGCAACCAACCAACGCCAGCGGCGCCATCAGAGATAAACCGGGAAGGGGGCCAGGTAAGGTTGTTGGGCGTCGATCGCGCTCGGTCGACTCGGTATTCATATCAGGCAGACCTCATCCATGTTTTTCCTGCGCCGCGGGCAATCGCTGGACAGCTTTAGTCTTGCGTGTCGATTAGGCCAGAGAGTTATGGACTGAATCTATTGGACGAAGGTATCGATCAATACCTTCGTATCAGATCCGCCGATACTTGGGGATCGATACGTTAGTCCAATAGACTCGGTTCCGCACTTCTGCCCTAATAGCTGCTGAACGCGAAACTGCTAGCGACCGTCGACGTGTTGCAGAGAATGAAGAAATTTCGATTGATCGAATACAAGCCATCATTGACTGTTCTATTCCTGTCGCTGCTTGTCGCCTTCTCCGCGGCGCGAGCTCTGGGGCAATGCGCGGGGAAAGTGTCTTCTCCGGAAGTTGTCGCCGACTGCGCCGCTCGCGAAACCCCTCGGGAGGGAAGAGCGACTCTCGATCGAGTTCACCCGTACACCCTGGCCGAATTGATCGACGTTGCCGAGCATCACAATCCCAGCACGCGCACGATCTGGGAGCGCGCGAAACAGAAGGCACGCGAACTAGGTGTGGCAAAAGCTGCTTATTATCCCGGGTTAGAGGGTTTGGCTGTTTTCGGCGATCGGAGATTGATAGATCCATTCCCGAAACCGCTGGCTCCCCGCGGGTACGTCATGGTCGAGGTGCCCACCGTCGAGCCTTCAGCCGTGCTCCAATATCTCATCTTTGACTTTGGCAAGCGCCAAGCGAGCGTGGACTACGCGAAGCAGGAGAAGCTCGTTGCAGGTGCCGACGTCATTCAGGTAAATCAAGCGCTGGCGTTTCGCGTCGCCAGTGCGTATTACCAGTTGGTGACCGCACAGGAAAGATTGCAGGCCACTCAGGACACGCTGCGGACTGCACAAACCACGCAGGACGCGGCTGAAAACAGACTGAACAACGGGCTTGCAACTCTTCCCGATGTGCTTAATGCCCGGGCCGAAACGTCACAGGCTGTATTCGACGAGGAATCCGCGGACGGGGACGAAAAGATTGCGCGCGTGACGCTGACTGAAGTGGTGGGCGCTGATCCGTCTCCCGATATAGTGATTGACAGCCAGACGGGTGCGCCGTTGCCGGAGAGACTCACTATGTCCATCGAGCAGCTGATCGATCGCGCGATGAAAGATCGTCCCGAACTCATGGCGCAAGCTCTGCGAATCCGCTCCGCCGAGGCTAGCATTCGTGCGGCCAGGGCAGAGTACAAACCGCAGATCGTTGTCTCGGGATCAGCTGCGCAGACCTCCATTTGGCCCTCGGCCGACTACGGCCAACTCGGCGCCGCGAGCGAGCCTACCTGGACCGCCGAACTCGGTGTCCATTGGCGCATCTTTGACGGGGGTGTGCGCAAGAACGAATTGTTGATTGCCGAATCAAAACGCCGCGAGGCAGAGGATGAACTTACAACAATAGATGATGAGACGACGCGTGAGGTTTGGACCGCTTACATAGCATTCCGGACCGCGCTGCGAAAGCACGACGCTGCTGTGGCGCTTCTGGAATCTGCCAACACCGCTTACGCGGCGTCGCTCGATGCATACAAATATGGAGTCAAGAATCTGGTCGATGTTGTTACCGCGGAGAAGCAATTGGCCCAAGCCCGATTATCCAATGTCTCCGCACGATCAGAACTATTTCTCGAGGCAGTCAACCTCGAATTCGCCACGGGGAATCTGTTGAGGAATCAACCGCCAGCGACAAGACTTCAATCTCAGGACGGACACTGATGATTGCGCCTGAGTCAGGAGCCGGCTGCGGAGTCGTTGTACCAGCGTAGAACCCTCAGTGCTCGCAGTGAGTTCCAGCGGCTTGCCCTGCTAACTTCGGTCTCCATTGCCAATGGAATAAATTCTGGATGAAGAAGATTGAGCGGCCAGCGTCCGTTCTGGTGGCGGCGTGCAATCACGGTTTCGATGGCCTCCCGGCCGCGGCTGTCGGGTTTGACTCCCGCATTCCGCAGATAATCGAGTCCGCGCAAGACGTCGTAATGCCAAAACGTCGGGAACGAGAAGCGGAGCCAGCGTTTGTTGATCACTTCGCCGGTTCGCAGCGAGCGCAACATGTGGCGCTCGAGAAGATAGTTTTCGGCCTTCTTGCGGGCCTTGGTGACCGCCGCTGATTTTCGTCCCGCTCTTTCGTATTCGAGCAGTCCTTCAAGCACGCAGATAGTGCTATGGAACGAAGACCGCCGGCTCTTCGGTGCTTCGCAGTTCCAGCCGCCATCCTCGAGCTGCTCGGCCAGCAGTTGCTCGGCTAGGGCGTCGTTCGGTTCTTTGAAATACGCGCCGATGCCGAGGATTCTGCCGTTGATGCATGGCTCCGTTTCGCCGTGAAGGAAGGGCCGGTTGTTAAGCCGCCTGAACACCAGCCCCTTGTCGACCCGGTCGATCATTTTGCGAGCCTGCTTGGTAGCGGGGTCCAGACCGAGGTCCATCAAGACGGTGAGACTGTAGAGGGCAATAAGCATCCCTCGGTCCTCCTGCGGCAATTCGCTTCTCCACCCCCGGGGACCCTCGCCCCAGTTCCCGGCAGTAGATTGACGGGCGAGAAGTTGCGCTCCCCAGCCTTCGGTTGCGACGCGAGACCGCTCGGCTGCAATCGCATCTGAGGCTTCATCGGTAAGATCCCTCATGACCTGCCAACGAATGGCCGGGTCAGAATCCAGGAGCCAGTTGAGGTGCGCGGGCCGGGGGGCGTAATCGTCGAGGCGCGTGGCAACGATGCGCTTACGAGTTCCCGCCTTTTGGGCCTTGGAATAACCCATCTGACCCTCCTCCAAAAAAATCCGCGACCAAATCAGGATTACGAATCTAACCTGTGTGCGAATTATAACCAGATGACGATCCATGCCAGCTTGTGTTCGTCGCAAGATGTTTTGGGGTACCGGCACTAACAAAACAGGAGAACAAACGTGCGTGCAATGAGGGCGGAAACCTTCAATGGCTATAAGGAGTTGAAGCTAGTCGATCTTCCGAAACCAGTACTCTCAGACGGGAGAGTATTGGTACGAATCACGGCGGCGGGGGTCACGCCGCTCGACCATACCATCCTCTCCGGCCAATTTCCCCGCTCGAAGGCTCCGCTCATCCTGGGCAATGAAGGAGCGGGCGTGGTGGAGGAGGGAGGGGGAACGGGGTTTCCCGCTGGCTCTCGCGTGATGTTCTGGGGTACCTATGGCGTCCTTCAGGACGGCACCTACAGTGAGTGGGTTGCTGTACGAAAAGAAGACCTCTGTCTGATTCCTGACGGTATTGACGACGTAAGCGCTGCGGGTATTCCGGTCGCGTATCTCACGGCGCAGATAGCTCTCACCCGGGCTGGTTTTCGTGCTGGGAAAACCGTTCTGGCGCCGGCGATTGGCGGATCGGTCGGCAACGCGGTGACGCAATTAGCGCGCGCTCTGGGAGCAAAACACGCCATCTCGACCACCACCAATACTGCGAAAGCCGAGCAGGCGAGGGCGCTTGGATTCAATGAGGTCATCGACACCTCCTTGGAAAAGCTGGGTGACGGCGTTCGTCGTATCACGGGTGGTCACGGAGCAGACGTTGTGATCGACGGAATCGGTGGTGAAGTCTTGAGCGAGGCGCTCAGAGTGCTTGCCCCGGGCGGAAGCCTCACGACCCTGGGATATTCCGCAAGCCGTAAGGTAACCATTGATGTAATAGATCTCATCATTCCCCAGACCAGCATTCAGGGATTCAGCCTGTTTTCTCAGCCCCAGGCGGCAGTGACTGAAGCCTGGAACGTCATTGTTTCGCTGCTGAAATCCGGTGCTATCAAACCCATCCTGGCCAAGAGCTTCCCTCTGGCCGAAGCGGCTGAGGCTCTGCGTTACCAAGTCGAAGGCCGCCCATTCGGCAGGGTAGTCCTCACCATCTGAGGGAGAAAACTGGAACCGGGACAAGTAAGCTTGTCTTGTATGAAGAAAATAGGGTTTCTCTCCTTCGGTCATTGGACACCTTCACCGCAGTCCCAAACTCAGTCGGCGGCCGATGCGCTTCTGCAGTCTATTGACCTCTCTGTGGAGGCCGAGCGGCTGGGAATGGACGGAGCCTACTTCCGTGTCCACCACTTCGCGCGTCAGCTGGCATCACCGTTCCCACTGCTCGCGGCGGTCGGCGCAAAGACCCGGCGGATTGAAATTGGCACCGCCGTGATCGACATGCGGTATGAGAATCCTCACTATATGGCGGAGGATGCCGGGGCCGCGGATCTCATCGCTGGCGGGCGGTTGCAGTTGGGTATCAGTCGCGGTTCTCCGGAGCAGGTGATCGATGGTTGGAGCTATTTTGGGTATCGCCCGGTTGAGGGCGAGAATGATGAAGACATGGGACGGCGGCACACCGAGGAATTTCTCGAGCTTCTGCGCGGGAAGGGCTTCGCGCGGCCTAATCCGCGTCCCATGTTTCCCAATCCGCCGGGGCTGCTGCGCCTGGAGCCCTTCTCCGAAGGATTGCGTGACCGGATCTGGTGGGGATCCGCTTCCAACGCGACTGCCGCCTGGGCTGGCAAGCTGGGAATGAACTTGCAGACCTCGACCCTCAAATTCGACGAGAGCGGCGAGCCGCTCCACATCCAACAAGCTGCG
The DNA here is from genome assembly GCA_963721125.1 of uncultured Acidobacteriaceae bacterium. Taxonomy (GTDB): domain Bacteria; phylum Acidobacteriota; class Terriglobia; order Terriglobales; family Acidobacteriaceae; genus PALSA-350. The sequence goes on from CAVRHZ010000007.1 coordinate 231,702, forward strand.
CAGATTCGCGCCTTCCGCGCCGCCTGGAAGGAGGCCGGCCACCCTCGCACTCCACGCGTCTCCGTCAGCCGCAGCATCTTCGCGCTGACCGACGACCGTGATCGTGTCTATTTCGGACGCAGCGGTCAGGAAGAGGACAAGATAGGTTTCCTTGACGAAACCACACGGGCTATCTTCGGCCGTAGCTATGCAGCCGAGCCGCATATCCTGATCGAGCAGCTTAGAAAAGACGAGGCGATCGCCGAAGCCGACACGCTCTTGTTGACCATCCCCAACCAACTGGGCGTTGCCTACAATGCGCATGTCATGGAGGCCATTCTGACCACTGTCGCGCCGGCTCTCAATTGGCGCTAAATCGCCGGCGCCGCCTAGGCGTGGCCCGCCGTAACCTGGCCAAAGACGCGGCAGAAGTTTCCCCCGCCGACTTTGCCGATATCGTCAGGCGAGAAGCCCTGGAGCAGCATCTGGCCGACAACCGGCGGAAAAAATCCTCCCGTCAAGCCGGGCCAGGCTTTGTTGGTGCCTTGGCCGACTCGCGCAGAGAGCAGATCTGTGTCGGTGCCGATACCAACGTGGTCGATGCCCACCGCGTCTACCATCGCCTTGATATTTTCCACGAATTCTTTGGGAGAGTCGGCCAGTTTCGTCCACACGCCGATCACGCCGCCCGCGTCGGCCACTACCTTCGCGTGTTCTTTGCTGATCAGGTGTGGCTTCATAATTTGCGCCATCCTGGGGTTGCTGCCGAGTCGGCTGTCAAGGCCCGTGTGGGACACAAGAATCGGCTGCGTGGCCACCTTCAACGCGCCCAGGACCGTCTCGGGGCTGGCGTGGGCCAGGTCCACCACGATCCCCAGGCGGTTGCACTCCTTCACCACCTTTGCGCCAAAAGCCGTCAGACCACCAAGGTGCGCGGGGGCCGTGATCACATCCCCCAACGGCGATACCATATCGTCTCGCTCGTGAAGCAGTTGAAGATCACGCACACCGCGTTTGTACACCTCTTCCACTCGCTCCAGGCGGCCCTCGATGAACTGTGACCCTTCGACCGTCTGGACGATGGTCGGTTGACCATGGCGGTGCGCGGCCTGCAGGTCTTTCAGGTTCAGTGCGCGGCGCATGTGTCCCCTTTCCAACTGCGCATCCATCGCCGTTAGCCAATTAAGATAGTGGTCCCAGGCATCGCCCGGCTTGGTAAATGGCGCGAAATCCAGCACGAAGCTCGCACAGACGGCGGTAAGCCCCGACTGTTTGACCTCTTCGGCCAGGGAAAGGGCGGGACCATCCTGTTGCTGGGGCTGACCATTTTGCGGATGCGGTTCCGTCCCCGCGGGGTAGACATGATTGTGCATGTCGATGCCAATGGTTCGGGACATCACCTGCGCCACGCGCGGATCAACCCCGTCGGCCGCCGCGTGCAGCCATGCCGGCCGGAGCAGCATCGCACCGCCGGCGCCCACAGCAGTGGTCAGGAATTCCCGCCTTGAAAGATGGGGACAGCCAGGTTTCAACATACCGGTCATAGTAGACCATTTGCCGGCCCTGCTTGTCCGAAGTTTGCGACCAGCGTCCAGGTTGGTGCATCCCATTTGTGCATTTTCACTGGAGCCATGGGCCGTTTGGTAATCTGAGCTAGTTTTCTGAGATAACAGTCCGGCTGCCGGTGCGGATCGCCAGAGCAGTACTATCCGGGACCATCAGTCGGAGGTCCGTCCTCCTCTCACGACGTGACCTCTGCAAAGGGAAGCTCCATGAAGCCAGTAACGGGATCTCGTTTACAACTCCTTTCGCGTGCTGAACCGCCGCAGAACAAGTCGGGCCTCTTTTCCAGCGAATCCGTACTCGACGTTCTCAAGTTGATTCTTGCCGGCTCTCCATTACCTGAAGTGCTCGCGGTCATTGCCCAGTTAGTTGAGTCCCAAGGCGAAGGCATGTTGTGCACCATTTGGCTTCCTGATGGAGAGGAAATGCAGCTTCATTGTGCAGCAGCTCCCAGCCTCCCCGGATTCAGCGCTCGCGTTGGACCGACGTTCGTTAGTCCCAAAGGAGCTTCCTGCGGCACAGCTGTCTATCGGCGAGAGCCGGTGTATGTCACCGATATCTTGAGCGACTCGCTATGGGACGACTATCGCGACCCAATCTCGCCCTATGGCATTCGTGCAGTGTGGTCACGGCCCTTGTTCTCGGGTGAAGGTAAAGTGCTGGGAACCTTCGCCATCCTTTATCGTGAAGTCCGTAGCCCAAGCGCAGCGGATCTGCAATTGATCGAGAATGCCAGCCATATTGCAGGCATCGCAATTGAGCGCCACCTGAATGAACAAAAGCTGCGCCATGAACGCGACCGCCTGAGCTTGCTGCTCAAAATCACCAACAGCATGACCTCAAAGCTGAACCTTGGTCATTTGCTGGAGACGCTTTCCACCAATTTGCTTAGCGTAACCAAGTGTGATTTTTGCGCGTTGCTCTTGCCCCAGGCGGATAGCAGTCAATTGCGAGTAACCGTTTTGTACAACCCGGAGGGCCGGGGCGCCATTCGCGATGGCACAACCGTTCCGGTAAAAGGATCCCCTTCCGGTAAAGCCTTCCTGTCTGGTAAGAATCAACATTTCAACCGGCTCGAAGATCTGAGCGACGATCCCGAAAGCTTCGGAACGAGCGAAGGTCGACGCTTCTTTGATCGTGTGCTGGCGGAGGGCTTGAAGTCCGGCTGCGAGTTGCCACTGATCGGCCGAAAGGGCACCATCGGTGTTTTAGCAGCGTTCAGTCGCTCCGAGAGGGCTTTCGGCCAAGATGAGTTCGCCTTTCTGGAACAAGTGGCCTTGCAGGTAGCCATTGCGGTTGAGAACGCTTTGGACTTTGAAAAGGCGACGGAAGACAGGGTCAGCGAAACCAAACGGAGACTCTATCTAGAAGAGGAAGTTCGGGCTGAGTTCGGAGCCATCGTCGGCGACAGCCCTGCGTTGAACACCGCCTTGCACCTGGTGTCTGTCGTGGCGCCTACCGATTCGAGCGTGCTGATCCTGGGTGAGACGGGAACAGGCAAGGAACTCATCGCACGCGCAATCCACAATCTTAGTAGCCGGCGGGAACGGGCCTTCGTTAAATTGAATTGCGCGGCGATCCCGCTTGGGCTGCTCGAAAGTGAGTTATTCGGCCATGAACGGGGAGCATTTACCGGAGCCATCGCCCAGAAAACCGGACGTTTCGAGCTGGCGCACAAAGGCACCCTCTTTCTTGATGAAGTCGGAGACATTCCTCTGGAACTTCAGGCAAAACTACTACGGGTACTGCAGGAACAGGAATTCGAGCGACTCGGTAGCAACCGCACACATAAGGTGGACGTTCGTCTGATCGCAGCCACTCATCGTGATTTGCCCGCCATGGTAAAGCAGGCGACATTTCGCGAAGATTTGTACTATCGGCTCAAAGTATTTCCCATCAACGTTCCCGCCTTACGGCAGCGTACTGAGGACATTCCTGAACTTGTCTGGCATTTCGCAGAACTTTACGCGCGGCGAATGAACAAGAAAATCGACGAGATTCCTTCCGAGACCATGGATGCGCTCGTGCGCTATTGCTGGCCCGGGAATGTTCGCGAATTGCAGAACTTTATCGAACGGGCTGTGATTCTTTCTCCGCGCACTGTATTGCGAGCCCCGACGTCCGAATTGGAGCCCTTCCATGCTCACAAGGTATCGAACGCGCCCATCGCGGGTCTCGAGGAAGTTGAGCGAGATCACATCCTCCGTATGCTTGAAGCGACCAATTGGGTAGTGGGCGGGCGGAATGGCGCCGCAGAGCGATTAGGAATGAAACGGACGTCCTTGGCGTACAAGATGCGGAAGCTGCAGATAAGCCGTCCCGTCTCCACGCAACAAAAGAGTGTCCCGAGATGGGTACCCTGAGATTCTCGCTCGCTGTGCCAAGACATTTGTCGCGACAGGAGCCCGTCAGTGACGGGCTCCTGTCACCGATCTGCCACTCGCCGGGGCCAGCCAGCGGGCCTCTTGGCTTGGCCTAATATCAGGCGGCAGAAGTACTTAGCCAAAACACCCGGGGCGCCGACGGAGCCCTTACCCGATGGCCCCCCGGTTGCTCTTTGATATTAGTATGCAGATCGATGGGAACCAAACATCTTCTTCAGCCGAGACCTACGACCTGGTAATCCTCGGCGGCGGCACAGGGTCGACGATTGCCGCATGGACGTTTGCCAGTCAAGGCCAGCGGGTTGCGGTGATTGAGCGCAAGTACATCGGTGGATCATGCCCCAACATCGCCTGTCTGCCGAGCAAGAATATTCTGCATGGTGCCCGGGTAGCGTCGTATTTTCGTCGAGGCCAGGAGTTTGGCCTGTTCGCGAACGGCTTCCGGGTGGACATGCCGGCAGTGCTCGCCCGAAAACGCAGCATGGTATCGGGTTTGAACGATATCTATCTTGACCAGTACAAGCAGACAGGTGCGGAGTTCATTCTCGGGGTGGGGCGCTTTGTAGGCCCCAAAACTGTGGAAGTCACTCTTGCTGGGGGAACGACTCGCCGCCTGCGCGGAACCAACGTAATTGTCAGCACAGGCACGCGGGCCGCATTGGAACCAATTCCTGGCCTGGCCGATGCGCAACCGCTCACGCACATCGAGGCGCTCGAATTGGATCAGGTCCCTGGGCACCTGATTGTGATCGGCGGCGGCTACGTCGGCCTGGAACTCTCGCAGGCCATGCGCCGGTTCGGCAGCAAGGTAACCGTCATCGATCACAATGCCCGGTTGCTGTCTAAGGAAGACGAAGATGTATCGAACGCTCTTGGCGACCTATTCAGAGACGAAGGTATCGACGCGGTCCTGAATGCGCGGACAAAACGGATTTCTGGAAAATCAGGCGATTCCGTGACCGTTGCTTTTGAGCAGGACGGAAGGGAAAAAACCCTGTCCGGCACTCATCTCCTGATCGCAACCGGACGACGGCCCAACACTGAGAACATCGGATTGGAATCGGCCGGCATTGAACTGACCGACCGCGGCTACATCAAGGTCAACGAACGGCTGCAGACGACCGCGCCTGGCGTTTGGGCGATTGGCGAAGTAGCGGGAAGCCCTCAGTTCACGCATGTGAGCGTTGACGACTTCCGCGTGGTCCGGGACAACATGGCAGGTGGCAACCACGTCACCACGGGCAGGCAAATCCCCTATACCCTTTTTACCGACCCGGAGCTTGCGCGCATCGGCCTGAATGAGAGAGAAGCCAGAGCACGGGGAATTCGCTACCGTTTGTTCAAGATCCCGTTGGAACAGGTGCTGCGCGCCCGCACCCTCTCAGAAATGCGTGGATTCCTGAAGGCGCTGGTAGAAGTAAACGGCGATCGCATTCTTGGTTTCACGGCCTTTGCTGTCGATGGTGGAGAGATCATGGCGTCGGTACAGACTGCGATGATGGCCGGATTGCCTTATACCGCGCTCCGCGACGCTATTTGGGCCCACCCGACACTTGTCGAAGGGCTCAGCCCATTGTTTTCCTCCGCGCCTTCGCTACCGGCCGGCGTGGATGAGCAAACGAACGCGCCGGCCATGGCGCACAACCGTCCTTGATCGGCGCAAAAAACGCTGAATGGAGAAAATTGTGCAACAGCTGCGGGCTCTCTTAGAAGAAGCGCAAAGTAACGGGGTGGGCGTTGGTCACTTCAACGTTTCCGATTGGATTTTGTTGAAAGCTGTATTCGCGTCTGCTCGGGAATTAAAGGTCCCGGTAATCGTCGGCGCATCCGAAGGGGAGCGCGCATATATGGGGGTGGTTCAAATTGCGGCTTTGGTGAAAAGCCTGCGCGAGGAACAAAGCGTACCCGTTTTTCTGAATGCCGATCACACGCATTCGCTGGACAGCGCAATCGCGGCGGCTAAGGCAGGATTCGATTCCATCGTGTACGACTTATCCGCATTGCCGTTTGAGGAGAATGTCAAGCAGACCAGGCAAGCGGTGGAGGCGTTGAAGTCCATCAATCCTTCGATCCTGGTGGAAGGGGAGATCGGAAATATAGGAACAGGCTCTGAGATACATGAGTCGATGGCTGACCACTCGAAGGATATGACCACTCCGGAAGAAGCCAAAGACTTTGTGGCAAGCACCGGGATCGATATTCTCGCACCGGCAGTTGGTAACACGCACGGTATGCTGCAAACCATGGTGCAAGGGAGTGTGAAGAAGCGGCTCGACATAGCGAGGATCCGAGACATTAAGCGCGCGTCCAAAAGTCTATTGACCTTGCACGGCGGCTCCGGGACAGAGGATCATGATCTGCAGCAGGCGATCGCGGCTGGAATCAATATCGTTCACATCAACACCGAGCTGCGTCTTGCGTGGCGGCGCGGTCTGGAAGCCGCCTTTGCCAAAAAGCCGCGTGAGATTGTTCCCTATAAGCTCCTGCCCATCGCGGAAGAACCGATCAAGCAGGTTGTTCTAGACCGGTTGCGCCTGTTCAATCAACAGCAATCCGTGGCGTACCAATAAACAAAACCACAAATGCTGGGTGCCCCATTCAAGCGTGTCATTAGCTTGAGTGGGATACGCAACTATCCACGTAGCTATCTTTCAACAAAGCGAGGAGAGTTTCATGAGTCCCGTTGTTTCCCAGTTGGCTATACCTGTTACATCCGTTCATAAGGTCGAAGCAGACGGAGTTGAAGTCTTCTACCGTGCGGCAGGCGACCCGAGCGCGCCGGTGGTCCTCTTGCTCCACGGATTCCCGACATCGTCATTCATGTTCCGCGAACTCATTCCGCGCCTGGCAGATCAATTTCGTGTGATCGCACCAGACTTGCCTGGTTTTGGATTCACGGAAGTACCTGAGAAACGAAACTATACGTATTCATTCGATGCATTGGCGCGCACCACGGAGGCCTTCACCGAAGCTCTCGGTCTCCACCGCTATGCGATTTATATCTTCGACTACGGAGCGCCGACCGGGTTGCGTCTGGCCCTGGCTCATCCCGAGCGAGTGTCAGCAATCATTTCCCAGAACGGCAATGCTTACGAAGCCGGGCTCGGCGACGCGTGGGCACCGATTCGAAAATATTGGGCCGACCCCACAGCAGAAAACCGCGAAGTGATTCGAAAAAACATCTTGAACCTGGAAGGCACGCGCTGGCAATACACGCACGGCGTAGCCAATCCGGACAGCGTCGCGCCTGAGTCGTACACGTTGGATGCTGCGCTGTTGGAACGCAAGGGGAACCAGGAAATTCAGCTCGATCTGTTTCTGGATTACGCGTCCAATGTGAAGCTTTATCCCAAGTTCCAGGAGTATTTTCGCAAGTCAAAGCCGCCTTTGCTAGCGATCTGGGGTAAGAATGATCCCTTCTTTATCCCTGCCGGCGCTGAGGCATTTAAGAAAGACCTGCCCAACGCGAAGGTCCAGTTTCTAGATACGGGACATTTTGCTATCGAGACACACGTGGTAGAGATCGCCGCCGCCATGAAAGAGTTCCTTGAGACGACCAGTGCGGGACGCCGGGCGGATAAGGTGGCTGCGCGATGAAGGGCACGGCGGTGCTGGTGCACGGAGCGTGGGCTGATGGATCCTGTTGGAGTAACGTCATTCTGCCGTTACGAAAACAGGGGCTCCAGGTCACCGCCGCGCCTATTCCCCTTACGTCGCTGAGCGATGACGCGGCCGCTCTTCGACGCGTGATCAACAGAACGACTGGCCCCGTCGTCCTGGTCGGCCATGCGTATTCCGGCGCGGTGATCGCTGCGGTCGATGATGATCGAGTGAAGTCGCTGGTATACGTTGCGGCGTTCGCACCCGATCAGGGGGAAACAGTTGCCGAGGTATTTTATCGGGCCGCCCCGCATCCCAAAGCTCCCCACATGGTGCCGGATGAGAATGGACTGATTTGGATGCCGGAGGAGGGCTTTGGCTGCGGACTCGCTCACAGGGCATCGCCGGACCAGCTCGCCATTATGGCTGCGTTGCAGCGGCCAATCTCGGTGCAATGTATTCAGGAAAAGGCTCCTGCGCCGGCGTGGAAGAAGATCCCCAGCTGGTATCTCGTCGCCGAAGAGGATCGCATGATTAACCCGGAGACCCAGCGATTCATGGCTGGCCGGATGGGCGCAACCATTCGCTCCCATAACGTGGATCACACGCCTATGCACACGGCGCCGGAGCTGGTAGTGGATGCGATTCTGGAAGCTGCTCGATAATATTCGCGCGATGCATTGAGGACCCATGAAAAACAATTCCGTTGCTATCGTTACCGGCGCCAGCCAGGGGATCGGGCGTGCGACTGCGTTACGGTTAGCGCGCGATTTTTCAGCGGTTGTCCTTGCGGCAAGAAATAAGGATGAGCTGGATGCGACTGCAGCCGGTGTGCGCTCCGCTGGCGCTGAGCCACAAATCCACGCGCTTGACCTGGGGCAGCCGCAGGCGGCCGAAGTTGTCGTCAACGGCACTCTCGATCGTTTTGGAAGAATTGACGCCCTGCTCAACATTGCTGGAGCCGTGCCACAGATTGACCTGTTCGAGATGACAGATGAGCAGTGGGAGGGTGGCCTGGCGCTCAAGCTCCATGGCGCGCGCCGGCTGACCATAAAAGCCTGGGATGCGCTGAAGGCTTCGAACGGATCCGTGGTTCTGATTTCCGGAAGCGCTGCTCTGGATCCCAAACCTGGCTTTGCCGCGGTTGCCACCGTCAATGCCGCGATCATCGCCCTGGCCAAGGCATTCGCAGAGCAAGGCATCAAGGACGGCGTACAGGTTAATAGCGTGGTGCCCGGCGCTGTGATGACCGGACGCAGGGAGTCGTTCTTTAAGAAGTGGGCGCCTGCCCACAACCTTACCGTGGAAGAGGCGGTGAAGAAGTTTCCGGAAGAAGTTGGCATTGCCCGCTTCGGTAAACCGGAAGAGATTGCCGATCTGATGGCTTACCTGGTATCCCCAGCGGCGAAATGGATGACGGGATCCTGTGTGCGCATGGACGGCGGAGAAGTCAAAGGCATCTGAAACAGTGGTTGAGCGGAAGCGCTCAGTAAACCTCAGCGCGATCCAGAGGCAAACGCACGTGAAACGTTGTTTCCCCTGGCTTCGAATCGAAGGCGATCGCGCCGAAATGCTTCTGGATAACTCGTTGCACGGTATCCAGCCCGAGCCCCAATCCTTTACCGAAGGGTTTGGTGGTAAAGAAGGGTTCGAACACACGATTCGCAGACTCAGATGGAATCCCGTGCCCGGTGTCGCTAATCTCGACAAGGATCGTCTTCCCCTGCAGCCGGGCGGACAGGGTGAGCGTACCAGAATCACCCATTGCATCCAGAGAGTTTTCTATGATCGCGGCCCAAGCCTGGTTGAGCTCACTGCCAAAGGCTTGAAGCAACGGAACCTCCGGACTATAGAAACGTCTTACTGTGATGCCGGCGAGTCTAGGCTGAAAGAGGTGGAGCACGGTATCGAGAGATTCGGCAATATTCACATCCTGGACGGGCTGCCGATCCATATAGGAGTAGTCCTTTACAGCCGAGACCAGGCGGAAGATCCTGTCAGCCGCCTCGCTCACCAGCAGGGCTGAAGCCTCCCGCTCGAGAGCAGCCATTGCATCGCTCATCGCAACGCCCAGCTTGTCTGCAGGTACCAGGCGCTCAAGCTCGTGAAGCGAAGAGAGCTGGATATTGGCTTCGGCCAGCATGGGAGCGAGTTTCCACGCCTCGGCAAACGTCTTTTCTTCCAGCCAATGGATCAACGAATCTTCAAGCGATGCGCTGTCGACAGACGCGTCACCGTGCCCAGTTTGGCGGCCCTGGGAAACTGCAGAGCGGAGCCTGGAAAGCCAGTCGAGGTAGGCGTCGAGGCGGTCCTCTGTGCCCAGGGCCATTCCAATTCGATAGGCAGCACGCTCTGATTGGCCTTCCGCTGCGCGCAGCAATCTCGAGGCCCCGCTTTTAGCTGCCGAAGCCGGGTTGTTCAGTTCATGAGCCAGATTTGCGGCAAGTTTGCTGAGCGCAGCCAGCTTCCCAATCTGCTCTTCTGCTCGCGTGTATTCCCGATTACGGTCCAGTAACACTCTTACAACTCGTTGAGTCATCGACGGTATTGACGAGAGGAGTTCCGGGAAATGGCTTTCATGCAACTCCAGAATCCACGTGTCTCCGGACGAGCGCCCGTCCGCAGTCCATGCCTTGATGCGTGAAAAAGGGGTTTTGCCCGTAATTCGCCCCGCCTGGCCGATCAGCACAGAGACTGGGCTCGACGAGTACCGCTTGACGAGAACTTCGCCGCGCAGGATGAACATCAAGTGTTCAGGAGGAGTTCCGTGGCTAAAAATAAGATCTCCGTCCTTACCAAACCTTTGGGTTCCATGGGTCGCGAGCCAGGTGAACTCCTCGTCGGTCAGGCCTTTCAAACCTTCGATCGTGCTCAAGGCTGCAACAACGTCTGCAATGGGCCTGGCGTGTTCAGGGCATTCCACTTTCGATTGCATCTGCTCCGTCACGTTAATATCCATGAGATTCACCGACCGAGTTCCTTTGCTATATTTTACGGCTACACACCGGTCTTCGACGGGTACCGGCTGAAGGATATCGAAGCCCAAACCTTTGAGCGGGAACCGAGGGATCTGCGGTGCGGCCCAGCTCCGCACATTAAGCGGCACTTATTAATAGGATTTGGATTGTGAGTCGGCTGGAAGCAATTCTGCACGCAGCGTCAATTTGGCGCGCGATAGACTTGACTTGACTGCGGCTACAGAAATGCCGAGAGCTTGTGCGATCTCTCGCATGGAATATCCCCTTGCCTGCCAGAGTTCGACGACTTCCCGGCAGCGTGGCGGCAGCCCGAGGATTGCTTCCCTTAGCAACGCTTCCTGCTCCCTGCGAACACAGCTGCTCTCGGGGTCCTCACCCAGCGATTGTGCCTCCCGACACGCCCATTTGCCGTTAGTATCGTCGGCATCGTCGAGCGAATAGTCAAAGCAGTTCCGCTTCTTCCGCAAGATCATGAGCGCCGAATTGATCGCGATCCGCGTGAGCCACGTGGAAAAACTCGACCTTCCTTCGAAATTATTCAAATGACAGAAAGCTCTCAATAAGGATTCCTGAAGCGCATCTTCCGCATCCTGTCGATTTTTGGTGATGCGATAGGTCTCATGGAAGACCTTTCTGTAATGACGTTTGCTAAGCTCGACAAAGGCATCGCCGTCACCCGACTTAGCCGTTGAGACCAACATTGCGTCGCTCATTTCCGTAGTTCCTTCCTCGAAGGCATCCTTGTTTACCGCTATCATCAAAACCCTCCCAAGGGTAAGAAGTAACTCGAAGCCGATCAATTGCATCAATCCACACATAGAGCATTGCATGCACCTGTGGTGCCAAACCGGCGCTCCACCTGAGATTAGCGGCACCCGCGCATTTCCTGGCGCATTGCAAAGCTCGAGGCAACAGGATAAAACGCTATAACAACGAAAGTTGCGAGCGTTCTTGGAAGCATCCCCCTGTAAAATGTCTATTCAAGGAGGAGCGTCCGCGATGCTAGATGATCCGACGAAGGTTACGCCCAACTTCTGTCAGAGTTGAACATCCGTCGCAAATTCGTAGCCCGGCGACTGAGGGAGCGGAACTGTGCCAGATGTCCGTCGCTGTCAGACATCCGTCGCGACTTTGTCAGCCTGAGAGCAGGACTTGTTTAGGCATTAGCGCTCGATTCTTCGCAGCATAAAGCACTTAGCTCGATAACCCGCCTCCAGGGAAAAGGCTTGGCGGTCTGGTACTCCGGTTGCAACCGGAGAGTCGTCGCTTGAATGCCGGGTAAGAAGAACTGATTATGAGCGAAGTGCTATCAGGACAAGCCGTGAAAGTCGAGAATCGGCCGGAAGCGCGAACCGGCCACGCCGCCGCAAGAAGCATTTTGACCAAATTGGCCGCATGGATCAGTGATCGTAATATTCCTTTCCTGATCATTAGTATCGGCATGATTGTTATGCTCCTTTGGGCCGGGTCTTATAAAATGACTGCTCCGGGCGCCGAAGGCATAATTCCCCTGGTATCTAACAGCCCTCTGATCAGCTGGCACTTTAAATTATTCGGCCCTTATATCGGCTCCGATTTCATTGGTTTGACTGAGATCATGGCCGCCCTGCTGCTGATCCTGGGCTATTTGATCCCTAAAGCCGGTATCCTCGGTGGCCTTATCGCAACCGTCATGTTCTCGATAACCAGCACCATGGTCATAACCACCCCGGGCGCGGTTATTAGCGTTCACGGGCTAAGGTACATGAGTTTCCTGGGCCTGTTCCTTTTCAAGGATGTTATATCCCTCGGGGCATGCTTTTACCTCGTCACCTATTTCGGTCAAAGAGCAATTCTTTCCGAAAACAAAGCCGCTCACTGAAGCCCGATCAGATTTGCAGTAACCCACGCCGGATGGCGATGGTTACCGCGTGCGTTCGATCGTTGGCCCTCAGTTTGTCTACCAGGTTCTTGATATGGAAATTGACCGTGGTTTCGGCGATGGTCAACACGTCGGCGATCTGCTTGTTACGATAGCCATCGCGAATCAGCCGGAGCACATCCAGTTCTCGTGTCGTTAGATCATCGTCTCCCAGATACTCGGCAATACGAACCGCCACCTCAGGCGGGATGCGCCGTTCTCCGGCGTGCACCGACCGCACCACTCCGAGTAATTCGTTCTTCGGCATGCTCTTGAGGATGTACGCGAAGGCGCCCGCTCGCAGGGAACGTTGGATCTCGCCATCACTATCTGAAGTCGTGAGCATGATGATGCGGGCCTGTGGGTACTCGTCCCGAATGGCGATCAGCGCGTCCGTACCATTGGTGCCAGGAAGGCGAAGGTCCATCAGCGTGATGTCCGGCTGATGGTGGCGAAACTCCGCCATAGCTTCAGCAGCATTCGATGCTTGGGAAACCAACGCCATATCAGGCTGGGACGCAATGATTGTACTCAGCCCTTCACGGAAAACCGGATGGTCTTCAACACTCAAAATCCGAATCCGGTTAGGAGGGATCATCGTAATTGCCCCCTGATCAGACTGTAAATAGATGCTTGGATCTTGGCCAAGGGCTCGTATCCGGCCCTCAAATCAGTCCTCTCTGCCCCCTGTAGAAAAATGCAGTGCAAGAACGCTCGCATTTGGGCTAGGAAGCCACAATCGTTGCATTCATGCTTAGGAGGATTAGGCCGGAGGTTGTCTTGGAGAGTACGAACGCAGTTCGCTTGTGTGAGCGGATCCCTACTGACATCGTGTGCGATCAAATAATCCAGCGGGAAAATCGTGCTGAGTTTCGAACGATTGTGGGCGACAGCCCGGTATTGAAAGCCGCATTGCATCTGGCGTCGATTGTAGCGCCCACAACCTCGAGCGTGCTGATCCTGGGCGAGACGGGATCGGGGAAAGAACTCATCGCGCGTGCAATCCACAACCTGAGCAGCCGAAGGGATCTTGCCTTTGTCAAATTGAATTGCGCGGCGATCCCGCTCGGACTCTTAGAGAGCGAATTGTTCGGTCATGAAAGAGGAGCATTCACCGGGGCGATCATGCAAAAAACGGGCCGCTTTGAACTGGCGAACAAGGGCACGCTGTTTCTGGATGAGGTCGGCGACATCCCTCCGGAACTTCAGGCAAAATTGCTGCGCGTCCTGCAAGAGCAGGAATTCGAAAGACTCGGGAGCAACAAGACGCACAAAGTGGACGTTCGAATGATCGCGGCTACGCATCGTGATTTGACCGCGATGGTAAAGCAAGGAACATTTCGCGAGGATCTTTATTATCGGCTGAAAGTATTTCCGATCAATGTTCCGGCTTTACGACAACGAATTGAGGATATACCAAAACTGGTCTGGCACTTCACCACACTGCATGCAGGGAGAATGAACAAAAGAATCGACCACATCCCCGCGGAGACGATGGATGCGCTGGTGCGCTATCGCTGGCCTGGAAACATCAGGGAATTACAAAACTTCGTCGAGCGGGCGGTGATTCTCTCCCCGCACACCGTCTTGCGCGCTCCGGCCTGGGAGCTGGAACAATGCAGCGGGCAGAAGGCATTAAACATACCGATGACAGGTTTGGACGAGATCAAACGGGACCATATCCTACGCGCGCTTGAGGCAAGCAATTGGGTAGTCGGGGGGCGCAATGGCGCTGCGGGCCGATTGGGAATGAAGCGGAGCTCCCTGGTTTACAAAATGCAGAAACTTCGCATAAGCCGTCCTGGACCCTCCCCAAGAAGTGCGGGTGCCGACAGTCAAGCACAGGGAGCGTTCATTGATGGAAGCGCAGGTGTTTTTTAAGGAGTGATCCATATGTCATGGCGCCACGATGGAGCTGACCGCGCCGAAGCAATCGGTACCGAGTACCTCGACGGCCTGTACAGCTACGCGCTGGTCCTTAGCCGAAACCAGGCGGAAGCAGAGGATTTGATACAGGAAACGTACCTTCGGGCCATACAGGCGATGGGGCGGCTCCGGGCGGACAGCAACATCAAGAGCTGGCTCTTTACCATCCTGAGGAATGTCTGGTTCAATCAGTTGAGAAAGTTGCGCAATGGTCCTCAGATTGTCAACATCGAGGAGGACAACGGAGTGGCCAACAAAATCGTTGATCAATCCATGGACTCTCACGATCTTTATGTAAGCAAGTTGGAGGCGGAGCAGGTGCGAGCAGCGATCCTGGAACTGCCAGTAGATTTTCGCGAGGTAATCCTCCTACGAGAGTGTGAGGAGCTTTCCTATCAGGAGATTGCGAGCGTCATCGGCTGTCGCGTTGGAACTGTGATGTCCCGCTTGGCGCGGGCTCGTGCGAAGCTTCGAGATCTGCTTTCCACTGAGCGCACGGGATTCGCCGGCAGTGAGAGGTTTAAATGAGCGGTTGCGATGCATATAGCGCAATAATCCAACTCTATTTCGATCAGGAACTCACCGGTTCGTACATGGAAGATGTACGTGCTCATCTACACACGTGTGAGGCATGCCAGGCGAAACTACAGGCTGAGGCGAGCTTATCCCATCTCCTGCGTCGATTTCGGCCGCTCTTTTTCGCTTCGGATGCTTTGCGGGGACGGGTCGCACAAACAGATTCCACATAAAGGGTTCGGAATAAACTACCGGCTCGCGTGTTCTACTATCTGACCCTCGGTTGGGATGTCGTTACGAACACAGATTCTCTTGCAGCCGAATGTTGGGAAGAGGGATGAAGAACAAATGAACCCAAATACACGATCGGAGACTGAAATCGCGGCCTTTGCCGTCTCGCAAGCGGATCTTAAAACATTGGAAATGAGGATTTCGCGATATCGCCGGCTGCTCTATTTTATCGCATACCGCGTGCTGAGCAATCACACGGACGCAGAACAAGCGGTGCAGAGCTGTATACTGGCCCTCCCGCGCAACGTTCCATCCCTGGAAAACGAAGGCGGCTTTCGCGCATGGCTGGTAAGAGCCCTTATCACTGAAGCCCTGGTTATTCTCCGTAAGAACAGGCTCCGGTCCCTGGTGAAAGGGACGGCCCGTGGACTCCTCACAGATCCGCTGAGACAACCTCGTATGGATCCTTGCGGCCATTCCGGGGCGGCCAGTCCAGGATAGACACGTCGTGGACTGCAGTGGAACATCTCGGCAGGTGAGCGATGCCTATGAATAATCTTTTGCTCTACTTTCAGGGGAACTCTTGAGGATTTGAACGATAATTTATTCAATGGACTTCAGGGCCATTCGAATGTGTGGCGCCAGCCCTCGACATCTCGCCGGTATCCGGCTGCGGCGAGCTGAGCAATACCTCAGTTCGCTTACTGACTTCGAGGCTCGAAATCGGTGAAAGTTGCCGCGCAGCTCGCCTCGATTGTACTGGCGACGTGCGTGCAATGTTTTGGCCTGGACCCCAGGGCAGCCATTACTCAATATGTACATATCCCCTGGAGGGTTGGGGAGCGCGGGTTGGAGGCTCCTCCACAGAGCATTGCGCAAACCAAAGATGGTTACATCTGGATAGGGACCAGACGTCAACTCTACCGCTTTGACGGAATACAATTTATTCCCTTACCGGATCCGGAAACCAACATCCCGCACGTGCAAGACACGAGATTCCTTTTTGCGGCGAGTGATGGAGCTTTATACATCAGCTCAAGGTCCTATGGCGTCTTTCGCGGGAAGGACGCTAGGGTGCAACACATTGGTGATAACAAAGCCTATCCCGGCCCTTTCGCTGAAGATTCGTCAGGGACTCTATGGTTTACGCCCGGTAGATACGACAACGATCATGCTATATGTCAAATCGCTCATCTTGAGGAGCACTGTGTAAATGAGTCTGACGATGGTCTTCATGGCCCCTTTGCCAGCTTCTTGCTCGAGCAGGGAGGTGGACGCTGGCTAGGTGGCGAAAACAAATTAGTGCATTGGTTACCAGGTCAGTCGCCGCAGGTATTTCCTCTTCCAGAGAAATCGCGCACCAGTTCCAAGATGGTTGTCGCTATCACAAAGGGCAAGGATGGCACGATCCTGGCAGGAATCGAGGATGGAGGCGGAAAAGAAGGACTCGTCTATCTCCGCCAGAATCAGGTGCAAGACTACATCGTCCCGGGCCTCGATGGCCGTAGGGTCAGGGTTCGCTCACTCTTTACAGATCCTGCCGGTGGCCTATGGATTGGCACCTCCGGTGACGGTCTTTATCGGATCACCGGTTCACGGGTTGATCACTTCTCCTCCAGAGATGGGTTAACCAGCGATGTCGTGAATCAGATATTTGAGGATCACGAAGGAAGCATGTGGATCGTAACTCCACAGGGCCTGGACCAGTTTTATTGCCCTCCTGTTCTAACGTATGGCGAACACGAGGGCCTGACCGGCGGATCGATCAAGGCGGTAGCAGCCACAACGTCCGGCGATGAAGTATGGGCCGGAGGTCTGGACGGATTATATATCGTTGACGCCAGTGGCTCCCGGCCAGTTCGCCGCATAAACATCCCGGAGATCGGATCCATTGGGGATCTTTACCGCGATCTCGCCGGCACAATGTGGGTGGCCGGCGACAGACGCCTGGCCTTTTACCGGAATGACCGATTCCATCTTGTGTCCTATAAAGGCAATGCCGATATCGGTACCGTGGTCGAGCTCTCGGAGGATCCCTCGGGAGACCTTTGGGTCATAACCCTCGCTTCAGAATACGGCTCAGCGCTCAATCACATTCATAATGGGGTGATCATCGAGAGATATGACTGGTCCAAATCTCTGGGCCAGGACACCATGAGTTCTATTAGCGCCCATCCCGGCGGAGGCTTATGGTTATGCACCGTGAGAGGGCGGCTCTATTGGTTTCACAACGGCGCGTTTGAAAGGATCCTCTCCCAAGGCGGGGGTTTTGGTCTCTCTCCTGACCCGAAGGGATCCTGGGCATACCCGGCAGATGACCTGATTCGTTTGCAGGACGGAAAGATGCGCACCTTGAAGCTGCGGGGAATATCTGCCACAAATGCAGTTCTTAATATGATCGACGACGGACATGGCTCTCTATGGCTCTACATGTCTTCCGGCCTGGTACAACTTCGGACCTCTGACATCCAGCGCTGGTGGGCCAATAAGATGGAGCAGGTTCCTTGGAGGCTGTTTGATGCTTCAGATGGCGTTTCTTCAGGAATTTCTGCGTCCCGCCCTGATGTGAGCGAAGATGGCCAGGTCTGGTTTTCGAATGGCCAAGAGCTTCAGAAGATTGATCCGAGTCGCATTCCTCAGAATCTATTCATACCTCCTGTGCACATAGAGACCGTCACAGCGGACGGAAAGGCATACAGCGTTACGGGTAACTCAGCAGCGCTTCCACCTAATGTCAAGAATCTGGAGATTCACTACAGCGCACTCAGCTTTGTCAAGCCTGACAAGATCTCGTTCAGATATCGCCTGGTTGGTTTAAGTCCCAACTGGCTGGACGCCGGATCCAGGCGCGAAGCGATCTACAACAACCTCACACCTGGTAACTACACATTCCAAGTGGTTGCAGCCAACAGCGACGGGATACGGAACACGACTGGAGAGAGCATGACACTTTCCGTTGCGCCTGCGTGGTATCAGACGTCTCTCTTCAGGGTGTGCGCCCTGGCAGCCATAACTTTGCTCCTGTATGGCTTGATGCTTCTTGAAAGGCGGCGATACATGAGAGTTGTTCGCGCCAGATACCAGGAGCGGCTGGAGGAACGCACACGGATTGCGCGCAATCTTCATGACACGCTGATTCAGACGATTCATGGCAGCAAGTTACTGGCTGATCACGCGCAAGAACTCCCTCACGATACGGAGGGAATGCGGCATGCGTTGAAGCAACTTTCAACCTGGTTAGGGGGAGCCGTTAACGAAGGGCGGGTTGCGCTTGATTTTCTTCGTTCCGCGCCTCCTGAAGACATCGCTACTGCCTTGTTCAAAGCCGCGGAGGCCTGCGTTCCGAAGTCAATGCGATTGAATATTGTCCTGAACGGATCCCCAAGAGACCTTGAGGCATCCGTTCAGGACGAGGTTTATCGGATCATGGCGGAAGGAATCAGGAACTCCTGCTCCCATTCAGGGGCCTTTACGCTCACCATCACTCTCGATTACGGACGTGATTTTGTCATCACCGTCCACGACGATGGCCGCGGTGGTGATGTGAAGCTCATGCGAGAGGCGAAGCCCGGACACTACGGAATGAAGGGAATGTACGAACGTGCTCGAAACATTGCTGCCCAGCTGTCCATCGAGAGTGGTCCGGAAAAAGGGACGACTGTCACACTTTGCGTCCCCAGACGGCTGGCCTATCAAGACATCGGATTCGAATGGCTTGTTCGGAAATTGATTAGAAAACGGCACACCTCCGAAGAGAACGCAACGGAAGTGTAAAGCCGAAATCAAATACCTGACCTCGTTATGGTCCGCGGAAAATGACGATTGTCGCGACGAGAACCCGTCAGTGACAGGCATCGGTCAGAGATCCGTCACGGTCGAGCAAAGTGTGCCCGCGCTGCACAATCGGATCATCCTCAAGAAGAATACGTTAGCGGATTTCTCCCCTGGCCTCGAATACTCCCTGGGCTGGCAATTTACTTGCTTGGGAGAGTTGTGCCTTCGACTCAAGGATCGGATGTTGTAGCTCCTGGTAAGAACGACGAATGTCAACTTCGGTTGATGGCAGTCATCGCCTTCGTTGTTTTCTACAGCAACTACATGATGGCGCCGCTCATTCCGGCACTTTCACAAGAGTTCTCCGTGAGCCCTTACCAACTGGGCTGGATGATTCCGGGTTTTCTGCTCCCCTATGGCATTTCGACGCTGGTATACGGAGCGTTATCGGATCGTTGGGGGCGAACTCCCGTACTGGTGACTCTTCTCTGCTTTGCCACGACGACCATGATGCTGCTCTCTTTCGCAGGATCGTGGCGGACACTCCTCATCGCGCGGATTCTATCGGGAGTGGGCTGTGGCGGAATCGTCACCATCTCGCTGGCGATTGTCGGAGACCGCTATCCCTATGAGGTTCAGGGACGCCCCATGGGCAGAATGTTCGGAGCGATTGCTGCGGGTATCGGATTCGGTTCAACTCTGGGACCCATCTTGAATCCGCTTGTCGGCTGGAGGAACGAATTCAGAGGGCTGGCATGCATCTGCTGCTTAGCGGCCGCGTTTATTGTGAAGAGCAACAAATCGGCCCTCAATGTGACCAGGAGACTCACTTCCTTTGACCAGGTGATTCGCGAATACCTCGTTGTCCTGGAGGCTCCGCGCGGTGGGCGAACCCTGGCGTTCATCTTCAGCAACGGAGCCTTCCATGGCGGTATCTTCGCCTGGCTCAGCCTTTTGCTGATGACCCGCTATCACCTTCATGACACCGGGATAGGCTTGGCGTTACTAGGATACGGAGTGCCGGGCATCCTCTTCGGGCCTGTGATTGGGAAATGGGCCGATCGTTATGGTAGGAGCTACGTAGTCCCCATCGGCTTTCTTTGGGCTGCAATCTTTGCATTTCTCCTGATTCTTCCAAGTCAGCGATGGGTCGCTGCGCTCATCATTACCGCTTTGTCTATGGGATTCGACGCGACGCATCCGTTGATGTCCAGTATTACTACGTCATTGGATCCCAAACACAGGGGCCAGATTACTGGACTCGCAACCTTCACCAACTTCGTTGGCATGGCCTTAGGAGCACTCTGCTTCCAGCAGCTGCTCGCATTCGGCTTTACCGCAGCGCTCGCCGTCTTCGCTTCAGCACACACCCTGGTAGGGTTCGCAGCGCTGTATGACTTTCGCGAAGAGCGCCCTGGTTGCTTGCCACTCATCCGGCGCGCTATAGCCCAATCCATTTCTTACCTACGCTAGGGACATCAGGCACTCCTTGACAAGCAATGGTCGAGCGTCTACCATCAGCGCGAGAGTGAGGGTAGACCGTCTTCCATGGCCAAGCAGACACAACAACAGCGCACGGGCCTTCTCCAGGGCACACTTGACATGCTCATCTTGAGGACACTTCTTTATGGACCTGCTCATGGACACCAGATCGGCAAGCACATACAGCGGACCACGAACGATTTTCTGCAGATGCAGCACGGTTCGCTCTATCCAGCGCTGCACCGGCTGGAGGAAAGAGGATGGGTGGTCTCTAAATGGGAGACCGCGCCGGACCGCAACCGGGAGTTCAAGTACTACCGGCTAACCGAGAAAGGCAAGAAGCAGCTCGTGGTCGAAGAATCACAATGGAAGCAGATGGCCGAAGCGGTAGCGCGCGTGATGTGGCCCGCCGCTGAGGAGAGCTGACATGCGATGGTCGCGGATCACAAAAAGAAAAGCGGATCTGGAGCGAGAGCTGCAGTCTGATCTTGCATTGGAAGAAGAAGAACAGCGCGAACGTGGACTGTCATCGGAAGAGGCGCACTATGCAGCTCTGCGCGCTTTTGGCAATCCTACGCTGATTCGCGAGCAAACGCGTGCAACCTGGTCCTGGAACTGGCTTGAATCCCTGGCCAGCGACGTGAAGTATGGGTTTCGCGGAATGGGCCGCAATGCGGGTTCCACTCTATTTGCAATTCTCATTGTCGGCCTCGGTATCGGCGGCGCTTCGACCGTCTTCAGCGTGGTCAATGCGCTGCTGTTACGGCCGCTCCCGTTCCGCGATCCAGCACAGTTGGTATGGATTTCCAACGGGGAGAACTATAGCACCCAGGCCGAACACTATTCAGACCTGCGGGAACAGAATCACTCCTTCTCCGATCTAGCGGGCTGGTCCGGAACGTATAGCGCGGGCGACAGGGAACTGACAGGGGAAGGCGAGCCGGAGCGTCTTACCAGCGTTCCGGTTACCCAGAACTTCTTCGCCTTGCTGGGAGTGGAACCGCTGATTGGACGGTCGTTTACCAGGGAAGAGTCCCAGGGCAAGTATTCCGCTCCGCCCGCCATGCTGTTGAGTTACGGTTTTTGGCGCAGGCGGTTTCGCTCCGACCCGAACGTGGTGGGACAGAAGCTGACATTGAACGGTCAGCCGGTGATGGTCGTTGGTGTGCTGCCCCCGTCGTTCGACTTCGCCGGTGTTTTTGCTCCGGGCAATCCGGTCGATATCTTTATTCCCTGGCCGCTAACGGACAATACAAAACCGACGGGAAACACGATGAATATCGTCGGCAGGCTGAAGCCCGGCGTCACCGTCGCCGGTGCTCAGGCTGAGTTCACCGCGCTGGCGAAACGGCTGGTGAGCCAACACCAGGAACGGAATCCGATCTTCCCCAGGCTGGTTCCGCTGGAACAGCACGTGAGCGGGCAAGTGCGTCCAGCTCTCATGGTGCTGATGTGCGCGGTGGGTGTAGTCATGTTGATTGTCTGCGCCAATCTTGCCCATCTGCAAATGGCGCGCATGGGGACGCGGCAAAAGGAAATGGCGGTACGAGCGGCCTTGGGAGCAGGGCGTTTTCGGTTGCTGCGGCAAGTGCTGACTGAGAGCGTAATCCTCTCCTGTTGCGGTGCCGCGCTGGGCCTGCTTCTGACCGTGGCCGGCACGCGCTCTCTGGCCCATCTCAGTGCGTTCAACCTCCCGCTTCTGGCAAGTGTTCGCGTCGATGGCAGCACGCTTGCGTTCACCTTGTTCGCGGCGGTTGCTTCGGGCGTGCTCTTTGGGTTGGCGCCGGCGCTGCAGGTCCCGGTGTACAAGCTCCGCGAAGGACTGCAGGACGCGGGCCGCGAGTCGAGTGGCAGCAGCAGGCAGGGCTGGTTCCGTGACGGACTGGTGGTCTCACAGTTCGCCCTGGCCTGCGTGCTGCTCGTGGGCGCAGCCCTGCTCATGCAAAGTTTTCTACGCGTCCTGGACGTGAATCTAGGTTTTCAGCCGGAGCACGCAGCCGCGTTGCGGATCGACCCGGGTTTTCGCATTTCCAGTGCCGCGCAACAGAACTCATTTATCGACGATGTGTTGCATCGGGTTCGGTCAGTACCTGGCATCACGGCAGCTGGGATAAGCGATGTCCTGCCCCTCGACGGTGACAGGGGTTGGCAGGTCGGTGCTAAAGGACAGGTCTACGACAAGGCCCATCACCCGGAGGCGTTTATTCGCGTCATCAGCGACGGATACTTCGAGGCCCTTGGAATCCAGTTGAAGTCGGGGAGAGAATTCACAGAGAGCGATCGAGCGGCGAGTGAACCGGTAGTCATGGTGAACGAGACCTTGGCGCGCACTCTGTGGCCCGGGCAGGACGCGGTCGGAAAGATGATGACGCAGGATGGCGGACGGCGGGTCGTCGGGGTGGTTGCTGATGTTCATCACGGAGGACCCGAGAGTTTGGGCGGGTCTGAAATGTATCTGCCGATGCGTCAAACCGGGGACTATGCTGCTATGAGGCTTGTGGTGCGAACCGCACTGCCTCCAGCTAGCCTGGCGGCGGGGATCCGAACGGTGCTACGGCCGCTCGATCCGAATCTGCCGGTTACCGAGTTTCAAACTCTTCAGGGGCTGGTCGACAAGGTGGTATCGCCTCGGCGGTTTCTGGTCTTACTGCTGTCAGGATTTGCCCTGTTCGCACTGTTGCTTGCATCGCTGGGGATTTACGCGCTGATTTCTTGTTCGGTGAATCAGCGCACCAAAGAAATTGGCATACGTATGGCGTTGGGAGCGAGTTCCGGGCTTGTGCGGCGAGGGGTTCTTGCAACCACTCTGCGACTCGCGCTAGTCGGCGTGGTACTGGGGACGCTCGGCTCTTTCGCGTTGAGTAAGTGGATCGAGTCCTTGCTATTTGGCACAACCCCGACCAACCCGGCGGTCTTTTCGAGCGTTGGTTTGCTCCTCTGCGCTGTCGCGTTGATTGCCGCGTACGTGCCGGCGCGACGGGCCTCGCGCATTGAGCCATTGCGGGCGTTGCGCACTGAGTGAGGTTTGCAAGCGAAACCGCAGATCCCTCGGCTTCGCTCCTAATGACAAACAGGTCGGGGAGGCATCCTAGCCCACTCAAGCCAAAGTACGGCTTGAATGGGGCACCCAATGCTTTTGCTGCTGGTGTAATTTCTCGCTTAACTTGCCATAGGCAAGTCGGCTCCTCGGGATGACAATTCTGTTACAGGGAAATAGCCCCAAAAGCGGTGGGACGGATGAATGTTAATGTCCCAACAGAATTGTCATCCCGACCGGAGCGTAGCGTAGTGGAGGGATCTGCGGTTTTTCTTCGGTTCACCTCTCCTCATTCAAACCTTGTTCCATCACTTCGCTGGTGTAGTGGCGTTGGCCTCCACGTCAATCTGGATCTCGACGTCTGGTCCTGTCGGGTTCGGCCCGAGTTCCATCAGATTGTCGCGCGTCATTCCGAAATCGCCGCGCTTCACTGCTGTGGTTGCGTGGAATGAAGCGCGCGGGGGTTGTCCCGCCGGCATGTCAGGGAACATCCCTTTGAACCGGAATGTCAACGGCACCTCTTTTGTCACGCTACGAATGGTCAACGAACCATCCATTACCCACGCGCCGTCGTCTGCACTCCTCCGAATGCCGCGGCCGTGATAGGTCATAGCCGGGAAGTTTTTCACATCAAAGAAATCCGGGCCACGTAAGTCCTCATCTCGCCTGGCGAACTGGGTATCGATCGTCGCCGTGTCAATCGAAATATCCACGGCGCAGTCCGCCGGATCCTTTGCGGCTGTGATCGTCCCCGTAACTTTGTTGAACCTGCCACGCACCAGTCCGACAATATGGTGCCAGGCGCCAAAGTACGCAAAACTATGAACCGGATCGATGTTGTACGTTCCCGGTGGCGGAAGAGCAGCCATACTCGACGAGGAAGCAAGCCCCTTTGACAGACCCATCGTTAGCACAGCAATTCCAAACAGCGCCAGAACCACACCACCCACAACCGTCTTTACCATCCTTCTCCGTACACTCATTCCGCCACCTTTCGCCTGAAGTTCAGCAATCAACCTAAGGTCGATTCGATCGGGACGAAAGTCACGTGTGGCGAACCTCAGCAATTTTGCGCTGAGCCGTGCATTTCATACGCCCAGCCGGTTTTGGCGGAAGAGCCCGGTCGCTAGAATGGATGCGTGTCCCAGCTTGCCCTCCAGCGCCGCGCACCTTCTTTTTGGCCCCTCCAGATCGGCGGATGGACGCTCTATGGTTTGGCAACCGCCGTCGAGTACATACCGTTTCGTCACATGCGGGAACAAGTGGATTACCGGGCGGCCTTCCTGTGTTCGACGTTTTTGGCCAGCTTCCTCCTGTATGCGTCTTGTCATTTCCTCTGGCGCCGGTCTACTCCGTTAGCTAATGCCTTGCTTCTATCGGGGGGACTCTCTTACATCCTGGGCTTTCTATGCACCGCTGTATCTGCTCTCACTGCGCTCCACCTGGCTGATCCCCAGACACCCATCAGCTGGAGTATGGTCGCCTCTCGAGCCTTCGAAGCCGCGATCATTTTCATCGCGTGGAGCGCTCTTTACTTTGGGATCAAGCATTACGGTACTGCCGAGGAACAGAGGGAGAGGTTGTTGGAGTCAGAAGCTACGGCGCGTGAAGCCCAACTTCAGGCGCTACGTTACCAATTGCAGCCTCATTTCCTGTTTAATACCCTGAATGCCATCTCGTCGCTCGTTGTAAGCAAACAGCCCGAACGGGCTACGGAGATGATCGCAAAGCTCGCCGCGCTACTAAGAAATACTCTCAGCGTCCCAGAAGTTCATGTGGTGACCTTCCGGGAGGAGCTGGCCGTCACAGAGGAATATCTTTCCATCGAACAGGTTCGCTTCGGGCCTCGTCTCGCCGTCTCGCTGAGCGTGAGCTCAGAAGCATCCGAAGCACAGGTCCCCAGGTTTCTCCTGCAGCCGATTGTGGAGAATGCGATCCGGCATGGCATCGCGCGTTGTCCGAATGGGGGCGAGGTCTCGATCACAGCCTTTGTAATCGAAGGGCAGCTTCGAATCGATATAGAAAATGACCGCACGGAAAGCACGCTGCAGTCCGATGATGAAGGAAACGGGCTCGGCCTGGCAAACACCAGGGCGCGCCTGGAAAAACTCTACGGAGAACAAGGGAGCGTTACAGTCAACACTGGGCAGAACAATCGGTTCTTAGTCTCGATCAAGTTTCCTCTGACCACGGCCTCTTCCAGGGTTTCTCAAGGAACCGGACAATGAACATTCGCGTTCTGGTTGTCGATGATGAGCCGCTAGCTAGACTCGGCATCATTACGCGGTTACGTGCCTATTCCGACATGCTGGTCGTTGGCGAGTGCAGTAGCGGCGAGGAGGCGCGCGCGAAAATTCCCCAGGTTTCGCCTGATCTGATTTTTGTCGACGTCGAAATGCCTGGTATTTCGGGCTTAGATCTCCTGAGAGAGCTGCCTAGAGAGCAAGCCCGGTGCATCGTGTTTCTCACTGCGCACGAGGAGTACGCCTTGGACGCGTTCAATGTGGAAGCGCTCGACTATCTTCTCAAGCCGATTGACGATGTCCGATTCGCGGCTTGTATCGAACGCGCACGGCGAATGTTAGCTCTTCACCGGCAGGAGGCCAACTTCGAACGGCTTTATGGACTTCTAGCCACGACAGACAAACAGAACAATGGCGGTATGATCAAGTGCTTCCCGGTGCGCCGGGGTAATGAGTTTACCTTCGTCCAGGTCGAAGACGTGGATTGGATCGAGGGATTGGGTGACTACGCGGGATTGCACGTCGGCAGTAGAACGCACTTGATACGAGAACCTCTCACTTCATTAGAAGCACGTCTCGACCGGAGGCAGTTCGTACGCATACACCGCTCAACTATTGTTCAGGTGGAACGCACGCTCCGCGTGGAACCTTTGGCAAATCGAGATGCGATTCTGACCCTCCGTGATGGCACAGCGTTGCGCGTGAGCCGAACCTATCGCTCCCGCCTACAAGAGCTACTGCATTAACGATTGAACTACTGTCGAGAATCTTGTTCGCGGGGGGGAAGCCCCAGGTTGCCCTAAATCGGGAGGCTGATAGAAAACACCGAACCGCGGCCTAACTGACTGACCACGCCGATGGTGCCTCCGTGAGCCCCCACAATCGCCTTTGCGATTGGCAGGCCCATGCCCGCTCCGGGCGACGTGTAACGTCGGCGTCCGCCACGGTAAAACTTGTCGAAGATCAATGTTTGTTCCAGAGAATCTATTCCAACGCCGTGGTCAGCGACGCTGATGACGAGTTGGCCGGACTTTACTTCAGCAGTTACTTTGATAGCAGTTCCGGGATCGGAATATTTGCCGGCATTGTCCAGCAGATGCATCAGCACCTCACGCATGCGCTGCGTATCCATGCGCACTGTTGGCAGGTTTGAGGACGCCTGAATCTCCACCGGGTGATTCCCGATCGACGCCTTCGCGTCCTCCAATGCGGGCTGGAGCACCTCCTGGATAGAATGCGGATGCAGGTCGAGCTTGAACATACCGGCATCCAGCTGACTCATTTCTGCCGCTTCTCCCACAAGTCGATTTAGCTGATCGGTCTGCTTGTCAATGTCGGTAAGCAACTCCCGCTGCCCGTTGTCGTCAGGCGCGACGCCAGACAACAGCGCTGTAACGTTGGCCTTGATCGTGGTGAGAGGGGTGCGAAACTCATGCGTCACCGAATCCAGCAAGGCCGATTGCAGACGCTCGTTCTCCTGCATAACCTGATGCTTGCTGAGAGCCTCGAGAGCACGGACGCGCTCGATCGACAAACCAGCAAGGCTTCCGATGGCATCCAACGTCTCGCGCGACAGATCGTATCCTGTCACACCAATCGCTCCGACGGTACGCACCCCCAAGCGCAGAGGCACATACGCGGTTCCTCCCTCCACAGCGGGTTCTCCGCGCAGGAGGGTCACGCGCAACAGGTTTTCGTCCACCTCGGCATCGGGCGAAGAGCGGTAAACCGAAGGATGGTCCGCTGCCATCATGGAAACGCTGCGAACAGAGAAGGTGTCCTGCACGTAGTGTGGCAAAGCGTTCAGCAGTTCGAACTCATTCTCTGAGGCCAGTAGCCGCTGACTCAAGTCGTAAAGCCGTTCCACTTCGCGTCGTCCTTGTTTTGCAGCTTCCGCTTCACGCCGTGCGTGTTCAGCCAGATCGCTGGCGACGAGTGCGGTTATCAGAAAAGCAAAGAGTGCGACCCAGTTTTGCGGATCCGCGATGGTAAAGGTTCTGATCGGAGGAAGGAAGTAAAAGTTGAAGGCAGCAGCGGCCCCGAGGGCAAGGACAACTGCATAACGCAGACCCCAATAGGCCGAGACCAGAAGGACGGCTACTAAAAAGGTCAATGCTACGGTCGTTGGGTTAACGTGCAAGCGAAAATTGATCGCCGTAATGACGCCAATCGCTGCGACAACAATGCCAAAACGCACCGCCTGCATTCGAGCATGTTTTCCCACATCTGTATTGTACGATGGAGGTTACGGTGACACTGTGAACGACCGGAGCTTGGTGACCAAGACGTCCGACGAGTGGTTGACCGAGATATCTCCTGAGAAATCTAAGGGCACTTTCAAGCTATTTCTCGGCTACGCTCCAGGTGTCGGAAAAACCTACAGCATGTTGAGCGAGGCCATTCGGCGCGCGAGCCGCGGCGAAGATGTTGCCATTGGGGTGGTGGAGAGCCACGGCCGCAAGGCGGTCGCGGAACTGGCCGGCAGGCTGGAGCAAATTCCGCTCCGCAAAATCGACTTCAAGGGGACAGTGTTTGAAGAAATGGACGTGGACGCCATCCTCGCCCGCAGGCCAAGTGTCGTCCTGGCTGACGAACTGGCGCATTCGAATATCGAGGGCAGCCGGCACAGCAAGCGATTTGAGGATTTGATGGATCTACTCGATGCCAGGATCGATGTCCTTTCCACCATGAACGTCCAGCACATTGAAAGTCTTGGCCCCACCGTGTTGCAAACGACCGGCGTGCGCATCCGCGAAACGGTCCCGGACTGGGTGATGCAACGCGTTGATGAGGTGCAGCTAGTGGATCTGACGCCCCAAGCCCTGAAAGAGCGTATGTCGCGAGGCGACATTTACCCAGTGGAGCGTGTCGAAAGGGCTCTTTCTCACTTCTTCAGGCCGGGCAATCTGATTGCACTGCGTGAGTTGGCGCTCCGTCAGGTCACGCAGGTGGTCGACCGCAGCCTCGACGCTTATCTAAAAGAAGATGGCGCCCAACCGGCGGAGGGCGTCCTTGAGCGAATAGGTGTATGCATCAATGCCAATCCCTCAGGCCAATATCTTATTGCTCGCGGGTCGCGCATGGCTCAGGCTATGGGCGGCGAGTTGTACGTTTTCTACATTGATCTGGGCAAAATACTGGACCCGGATGAATGGAAGAGCCTGACCGCGAACCTCCGTTTTGCAGAGAGCCTCAGTGCTCATGTGGTGCAAGCATCGGGCAGCAAGTTGATCGAAGGTATTCGCGAATTCATTCGTGAATATCACATCACGCAAGTGATCTTTGGGCGGTCCGTACGCGCTGGCTGGCGATGGTTTCCTTACCTGTCCTCCATCCACGGGCTGCTTCGTGATTCCCCCACAGTCGATGTCCACATCGTGACGCAGGAACCGCGGAGCTGACGGTAACCTCTGGCATCTTCGTCATAGGATGCAGCACTGATCCGATCTGCTGATCCAGAGAGACCGCCACGTTCCATGCTGCGAGACAGCGCGAGGATGGTCTGCATTTTCGCTGTGAGCAATTCCTGAGGAACGGCTCTGGTGCTTTGTTGTGCGAACGGGCGTTAAGTACTAAGAGAGAATTCGGCAAAAGAGCCTCCGGTTCTTTCAGTAAGCGCCGAAGCACCGTCCGGGTACGACCAATCCACTTGCTGGTCGATCAGTCGGTAATTTTTGACTCGTTGCGGCTGAGGAAGGGCGCCATGGTTTGAAATACGCCATCCTTCCTGACCAGCGCGTGGAAGAGAATTGCTGAGACATGCAGCAGGATCAGCGCGAAAAAGGCGAAGGCCAGGTAGAAGTGCGCGTGCCACAACAGCGTATGCAGGGTGGGGCTCAGAGGCAGGATCGATGGCAGATGCACGCTGCCGAACAGCACTACGGGGTACGATGCCGCGGATAACATTCCCCAGCCGAGCAAGGGCATGCCGATCATCAGCGCGTAGAAAGCATACTGCGACAGATATGCGCCGAGTTTTATCGGCTCCGGCAGATCGGCAGGCAGCGCAGGTGAGCCGTAGAAAAGCCGCAACGCCAGACGGATGAGTACCAGTATGAGGATGGCGATCCCCAGAGGCTTATGAATCTGGACCAGTGTCAGATACTTCGTAGTGACGGTCGAGACCATGCCGACCCCGATGAACAACATCGACAGGATGCAAACCGCCATGAGCCAGTGAAGCAGTCGCTGCGGCGCGGCAAAGCGTTTGCGGCTTGTTGTCATTGTTGACCTCCTGCGGCGGTATGCGGATAGTACTTTTCTTCCGCCGTGCGGCTGTTGTAGGACCGGGAGTAGGCGGCCGAGCGGGCGGCCGGGAATGGGTCATCCGAGGTCGTAATGCCGGCCGGCAACACCGTCGGATCGAAATTGATTTCGCGGCACGGTCCGTCACGCTCCGGCTCGATCTGCTGCACTATGAGCGTTCCCACCTCGACTGTGCGGCGATCTGCGGGCCAGGCCTTGTTGGGGTCCGCTGTTGGATCACCCGGGTTGGCGATGGTCAGCACCAGGGTCCAACGTTGAGGTGCAGCGGCAACACGCTGGGTGATCTCCTGCTCCAGGAAATCGGGGCCGCGCTTGGCCAGCTCATCCGGCGAGACGGGTACAGCCTGGGCCGCGGGAACCAATGACCAGCGTATCGGATGTGTGGCGCCTGATTCGTCGACAAACAGAAAGGAGTTGAGGCTGTTGTAGTGTTCCTCGGCATAGCTTCCGGTCCACGGGGCACTCTTGGCCCAACTAACGAAGGTGGCGAATCCTGGATGTGCGGCGACGAAGTTCTTCATCGCATTGGGGTCCTTGCTTCCTGAGGCAGTCAGCAACTCGTAGAAGTCTTGTGGCGTCGAGACGGGGAAGATCGGAGCGTCGATCATGGCGCTGCGCCATTCCTGGCCGTCCGGCGTGGTGATGCGGATGCCGAGGCCGCGCACGCGCACCATTGCATCCGCGGCATTCGGATCCGCTGTGGCAAGGTTGAATCGTCCCACGACCGGATACTGGCCGCGAACGAAGACCTGCGCCCGGGAGAGCGCTGAGCCCACGCCATTCGCGTCGAAGGTGCCGGTGAAACAGATGCCTTTGGCATGGTTGCGACGATGGCCCAGCGCCGGGCCTCCCGGAGGCGCCAGCGCAGCTACGAGCTTTTTGGGCGTCAGACGATCCGGCGAGAACCATCCGGCTGTGTATGCGAAAGCAACAGCGGCTACGCCGGCGACCGCAGCAATAATTACCAGCGACCGGAGTGGAAAATGTCTTGATGATGAGGGTGACTGGGCCATTGAGACCTCTTCTTAGCCGGGATCTCCACCTCAATCCTCCCGACGGGTCTTAGAGTTCGAGTTCCGGCCGGTGGTCTCATCGTGCTGCTAATTTTTTCATAGGACTAGATCTAAGCTCCAAATTCGAATGATTCCAAGGACTGCACGAAACAACTCAAGCCAAGGCGGATTCCTGCGCGGATGCGGCCGCGTAAGAGTCGTCGAAGCAGTACATGGCTGCAGAGCACCTTGTTGTCACAACTATCCCAAGCAGCTTGCCGGGTTGGGTGTAAAGCGCCGCTTTTCTGTCCGTAGGTTTTATTTTGAGCGTCCCTTAGTTGCCTCCCGGGCACTTGTCCTCAGACTGACCAATGGCATGAGGGAAATGGTGGCAAGAAATTCCGGCTTGCGGCCTGTGAAAACGCGCGGAGCGGCGGCTTAGCCGGTAGCTATTTGTAAAATTTGATATTTTTGGGTCGTTTTTGGGGATTGTTAGCTCAGCGGGGACGGACAAAGGGGTTCTTTATGCTGGAGAAAGGACCTCTCGCGTCTGGAACAAAACGGAAACCGGGGGCATAAGGCGCCCGTGGCGGGATTTCCGAAGGACTAGAGGGGTTGGCGAAGGTGGACTGGCGGAGGGCAGCGTCGGGAGTCGCCTCTGCCGCTCGGCCGGGAGCGAACTCGGGCTCCGGGATCTCTGGTGCAGCTTCTTCGCTGGCTCCGCCGCACGCTGGGGCAGGGTTTGGCTGTGGGTCTACGGTTGTGGCCTGCTGGCCGCGACGCCATGCGGAGACATAGATTTCCGGTTGGGAAGATGCCGGGGCGGATTTCTTCTCTGAAGAGGTGGCTCGACGGTCGGGGATTAAGTTTTGCATAGCGATGATCATGGAGAGGGCCTTGACCTGGCCGGCGGTACTGCCTCGGGTGATTTCCGGGCTGAGGTTAGCGATTTCCCAGAGGCGGTCCAGTACTTTTTCGCGTTCCAGGTTGACGCGGTGCAGTTCTTCCACGGCACGCCGGGACAGGTCGGCTTCTTGCTGGACCAACTGTTGCTCGACGGCGGCGCGGTGCTGGAGCATGTAGGCGCGGACATGGGGCTTGGATTTGGTGTAGGCGGCGGAGTCGGGGTTGAGGCCGACGGCTTCGGCGGCTTGACGGTCGGTCATGCCGCCAGAGAGGACTTGGCGGGCAAAGGCCATCTCCTGATCGGTGATGAGGTCGCTGACGTTGTTTTTGGGCATGGTTGGCTCCTAAGATTTGAGACTGGAATTTAGCTAGAACGCTTGGAAGCAGGGTGGGGCGCATAAAGAATCCCGCGTTGGCGGGATGCTTGGACTGCCTTATTTTTGGACGGGGATTGGGTGGGACACCGGACAGCGGTAAAGCTGTCCTTCGCTCGCGTGTAGGCCGAAACTACCGGCAACTGCCGGCCAGCGAGCGGTGACGCGAGAGTCCGCCGGCTGCCGAAATCGTCTGCTTACAGGATATAACACTCCGGAATCGGAGTTGCCCACGGAGACTCTTTTCCTGAGCCGCCGGTTATCGTTTCGGAGGTTACTTTTGGTTGACGAGGTATCTAGCCTGAATTTCAAACAGAGATAGCTACCGGTAACAAAGGACGGGTACACCATTGCCCCGATTTTGCCTGCCCGGCGTGCCGTGGGGCTTGGATGGAATTCGATTCCGCCACGGTCAGCGGTCGAGGTCCGTGGAATCCCACTCAAGCCCCACGGCACGCCGGGGCAGGCAAAACCGGGCTTGAATGGGGCACCCGGCCTTTGTTACGGGGAGAGAGAGGCAGGTGTCTGTGGTACTCCAGGCTAGCGGAGGAGCTGTTGGTGCGAAAGGGGGGACTCGAACCCCCATGGGTTGCCCCGCCAGATCCTAAGTCTGGTGCGTCTGCCAATTTCGCCACTTTCGCATTTCGTGGAATTGCTGCATTCGCTGGCTGGGACCATGATAATGCATTGAACTAGATGTCGGCCCGGGCGCGGGTGAGGTCCATCAGGGTTTGGTGGGTTCCCCGGCCTTCCGGCCCGGACGCTCCCTCTTCTGCGCGCAGCTGCTCGTATCTGCCGTCGGGCTCGAGGACCCATGCCTCGCGCTGGTCGCGCAGGCAGATATCGAGGATCTCCCATAGGCGTTGCTTGGGACCGGTGGCGAAGACGGGAGTGACCACCTCGATGCGTTTGGAAAGATTGCGAAACATCCAGTCAGCCGAGCCGATGAAGTACTCGCCGTCGGCAGGATCCTGCCTTCCATTGGCGAAGTAGAGGATGCGCGAATGCTCCAGGAATCGCCCGATGATCGAACGAACACGAATGGTTTCCGTCCTGCCCGGCACTCCCGGACGTAGGCAACAGAATCCGCGAATAATGAGATCGATGGGCACACCTGCTTGCGAAGCCTCGCACAGGGCCTCGATGATGTCGGGGTCTTCCAGCTGGTTCATCTTGGCGATGATGCGAGCGGGGCGTCCGGCGCGGCGGTTTTGCGTCTCGCGATGGATCAGGTCGAGCAGGCGCGGGCGCATGGTGAGCGGAGCCACCAGAAGCGTCGTGCAGTTAGGCCGGTCGGCGTGGCCGGTGAGGTAGTGGAAGAGATTCACCGCGTCCTGCGTGATCCGCGGGTCGCAGGTGAATAGGCCGACATCGGCATACAAGCGCGCCGTCTTCACATGGTAGTTGCCGGTACCGATGTGCACATAGCAGCGCAGGCCGCCGGCTTCCTTACGCACCACCAGGGCGGTCTTGCCATGCGTTTTAAGGCCGCTGACGCCGAAGGTGACGTGGGCGCCGGCGCGTTCCAACTCGGCCGCCCAGTGCAGATTGCGCTCCTCATCGAAGCGCGCCTTGATCTCCATCACGCAGGCCACCTGCTTGCCCCGTTCCGCTGCACGGATCAGCGACTTGACGAAGGGCGTATCGTCGCCGATGCGATACGCAGTCATCTTGATCGAAACCGTGTGCGGGTCATCGGCGGCGGAGCTGATGAAGTGCTCGACCGTGGCATCGAAGCTCTCGTAAGGGTGATGCACGAGTACGTCGCCGGCCTGGATGGCGGCAAAGATTGCGTCCGCCCGGTGGTCGAGAAACGGGGGCCACATGGGCGTCCACTCGCGGTCGCGCAATGCAGGGATCGGCAGAGCCAGCAACTCGAACAGGGTGGTGTAGTCGAGCTCCTCCTGCATGTCATAGATGTCCGATGGAGTAAGCTCCAGCCGTTGGCGAAGCATTTCTTTAATGGCAGGGTTCGCTCCGGGTCCAAATTCAAGGCGCACCACGGGCTCGTAGCGGCGCTGGCGAATCTGTTCCTTCACCGCTGCGCGGAAGTCCGCCGCGGGATCGTCGTCCAGCTCGACCTCGGCATCGCGGGTCAGCCGCATGAGGGTGATGTCGCTGATCTCCATCCCGCTATAGAGCTTGTGCAGGTTGCCGCGTATCACCTCATAGAGCGGGATCAGCAGCTTGCGTCCGGGCTCCAGCTCTGATTCCAGGTAGATCCACTGTTTCAGTACTCCGGGAATCTTGACCCGGGCAAACATGGTTTCGTCCCTGGCCACATCGCGCAACCGGAAAACCAGGGAAGTGGAGAGGTTGGAAAGAAATGGAAAGGGATGGACGGGGTCAATGACCAGTGGGGTCATCGCGGGCGATAGCTCGGAGTCGAAATATTTGCCTGCTTCGTTTCGCTGCGCCGGCGTGAGATCGTCCCAGCAGCGCAGGAAAACTCCGTGGTCCGCGAGACCGGGGACGATGATTTGGCGGTAGCACTCCGCCTGGCGGTTGAGCTGAAGCTGGATCTTGTCGCGCACCTGCTGCAACAGTGCGCGCTGAGCATCCGTCGCCCCCGCGCGCAGCACGGTTGCGCGCTTCATGAAGAATTCGTCGAGGTTGGAAGTAAAGATAGCCAGGAACTTTGCTCGCTCGAGCAACGGAGTGCGCTCATCCAGCGCCTCGGCCAGCACTCGCCAATTAAAGTCGAGCCAGCTCAGGTCGCGGTCGATCCACACTTCGGGCAGCGCAGGGGGCAAGGGTGCGTTGAGAACGCCGTGATCGCCAATCGATGCCAGGACACTCGTAGCCATATAGATCTCCTAAATCCCTGCGGTTTGGGGGAAATTCTACTGGCCAACCCTGACTCGTATTGTGAATAGAAGGTTTTTGTTGAGACAGCCCTGGTTGCCGGCCAGGTAAGCTGCTCATCCCTCACTCGTTGCTTCGGCGAGGGTGGAAGGCAAAGGATGTCTTAGGAGAGCTGAGGCACTTCGCTGAACGCGTCGGAGGCGTCCGCGCGAGCGTAGACATATGGGCCTTCGGGCACCAGGGCCACCCGGGCGCCGGTTGGGAGGCCGTCGAGGAGAGCGGCCACTGCCGCCTGCGCACTGGGAAAGCAACGAGAAGCCAGGTTGCCGAGCTTGTCGTTCGCGACCCCTGGAATGTAAAAGAAGAGCTCATGCTTGAGTCCGACCAGCGCCATTTTCTCCAACTGCCACTGGTCGATCTCGACTTCAGCGTTCCCGATCTCCTTGAGAAAGCTCTCGTAGCTGGAGAAGCTTGCGGCCTTCCCGGCAAACTCAGGGGAACCGACGCCCTCGGCGCACTCGCCCAGAATCAGGATTCTTCCTCCCGGCTTCACGATGTGCTGGGCGGCGGTGAGGCCCTTGATGGTCTGGTAGAAGGTCAGGTCAAGGGGATGACCGGCCGCACTGGTGATAACGGCATCTGCCAATCCGGACAGCTTCTCGAGCGAGGTGGTGCGCAGAAACTGCACCCCGGCGGCATGCGCCTGGACCGGATCTCCGGCGAAGATGCCGGAGACCTCGCGGCTCTGGGTCAGGGTCACGTCCAGAATGAAATCGTGCCCGGCCATCCTGGCGATTTCCAGCAGTTGGGCATGCAGAGGGTTCTCGGTGATCGATCCCTCCGTAGCCATGGGTTCACGCATGAACAAGGGCGAGTGGATGACCTTGATGGTTTCCTGGGCGGCGAGCCCTGGGGCCACCAGCTTGCGGCCGCCGGAAAATCCGAGCATCAGGTGTTGCTCGATAAAGCCCAGGGTGATGTGCAGATCGGCGGCCATGAAGCGTTCGTCGATATAGACGGGAATGCCGCGGCGGGTTTTCCCCAGCCAACGATGCTGTTCAAGCGCCCGCGCGTCATGGTTGACGACGCGATATTTGGCCGCAATTTCCGGCCCCAGAATGGCATGGATCTCGCTTGCGGTGGCGGCGCGATGTAAACCGGTTGCGATCAGTATGGTGACGCCGTCGACCGGAATGCCGGCATCATGCAAGCGTTTGAGCAGCGGTGGCAGGGTAAGCCAATTAGGCGCGGGACGGGTGATATCGCAGACCGAGATGGCCGCTGTTTTCTTGCCTGCCGCCAGCACCGACAGCGGCTTGCTGGCGATGGGGTGGTCGAGTGCCAGGTTGAGCGCTGCCGCGACATCCGGCAAAGCGGATGCGGAGCGGCTCTCAATTACCTCGTAACGCGGCCCATCGGGTAATGTGACATCCAAACCATTGTGGCCAAAGGCAAAGTGTATCTGCATGTTGCTCCCCACCACCTCTACTTTACCGGGTGGAGGGTCTTTCTGAGAATGCGTGAGAACTCGCCTCTCCAAATTGAGTCCCGTGGAGAACGGCTGAGAGGAGCCCAGGACTAGTCCCATAAGCGCTACCTTGTTCGGGGGCGCCAAAACTCCCACAAACCGTCGTCCTGAGCGCAGCGATCCGCAGGCGCCCCGGCTCCCGCACAAAGGTCTCCGTTCCGTTAGTTTTCCCGCAGATTCGTCATCCTGAGCGAAGCGCCTCGCGGATTCGTCGCGTGACATAGCGCTTGTGGCGCGGAGTCGAAGGACCTCGGCGGTGCTTATCTGGCCCATGCTGTTCAGAGCTTTTCAACCATCGAGTCCGGATGTTGCGGGCCCGCTATGGTCGTTCCCTTGGGAGCGAGAATCAAGAACTTGCTCTCCGCTTGCTATGTCCGGCGCCTACATCTAGATTCTCGGCAGCCATACAGGCTCGCCTACATGAGTGTTGCCAGCAACCTGCATCTCCGTGTCACGCAACAGAAGGAGGG
This sequence comes from uncultured Acidobacteriaceae bacterium, assembly GCA_963721125.1. Classification (GTDB taxonomy): domain Bacteria; phylum Acidobacteriota; class Terriglobia; order Terriglobales; family Acidobacteriaceae; genus PALSA-350. Next base: position 268,656 of record CAVRHZ010000007.1, read on the forward strand.
CACGTGGGACGCTTAGCAGATCGTGTTGACGGACCTCGGTGGTTGAAAAGCTCTGAGCAGCATGGGCCAGATAAGCACCGCCGAGGTCCTTCGACTACGCGCCACAAGCGTGTGTCACGCGACGAATCTGCGAGGCGCTTCGCTCAGGATGACGATTCTGTGGGAGAACTAACGGAACGGAGAGCTTTGTGTGGGAGCCGGGGCGCCTGCGGGTCGCTGCGTGACATAGCGCTTGTGGCGCGGAGTCGAAGGATCTCGGCGGTGCTTATCTGGCCCGTGCTGTTCAGGGCTTTTCAACCACCGAGTCCGGATGTTGCGGGTCCGCTATGGTCGTTCCCTTGGGAGCGAGAATCAAGAACTTGCTCTCCGCTTGCTTTGTCCGGCGCCTACATCTAGATTCTCGGCAGCCATACAGGCAGGCCGACATGGGTGTTGCCAGCAACCTGCATCTCCGTGTCACGCAACAGAAGGAGGGCACGTGGGACGCATAGCAGATCGTGTTGACGGACCGCGGTGGTTGAAAAGCTCTGAGCAGCATGGGCCAGATAAGCACCGCCGAGGTCCTTCGACTACGCGCCACAAGCGTGTGTCACGCGACGAATCTGCGAGGCGCTTCGCTCAGGATGACGATTCTGTGGGAGAACTAACGGAACGGAGAGCTTTGTGTGGGAGCCGGGGCGCCTGCGGATCGCTGCGTGACATAGCGCTTGTGGCGCGGAGTCGAAGGATCTCGGCGGTGCTTATCTGGTCCATGCTGTTCAGAGCTTTTCAACCACCGAGTCCGGGTGTTGCGAGCCCGCTATGGTCGTTCCCTTGGGAGCGAGAACCAAGAACTTGCTCTCCGCTTGCTATGTCCGGCGCCTACATCTAGATTCTCGGCAGCCATACAGGCAGGCCGACATGGGTGTTGCCAGCAACCTGCATCTCCGTGTCACGCAACAGAAGGAGGGCACGTGGGACGCATAGCAGATCGTGTTGACGGACCTCGGTGGTTGAAAAGCTCTGAGCAGCATGGGCCAGATAAGCACCGCCGAGGTCCTTCGACTACGCGCCACAAGCGTGTGTCACGCGACGAATCTGCGAGGCGCTTCGCTCAGGATGATGATTTTGTGGGAGTTTGAAAAATATCCTAAACAAGTTAGCGTATGGGCAGATCCCCGTTCGAAGTTGAACGGGGATCTGCGATTCCTGCTCCTCCGGCGCGCCCAGCGCTAGCTTTGCAGGAAAGCCAACAGGTCGGCGTTCACCTTGTCCGCTAACGTCGTGCACATGCCGTGCGGGGCACCAGGATAGACCATCAGCTTTGCGTTCTTAATCAGCTTCGCGCACTTCAGGCCGGAGGCGACATGGGTACAATCTGGTCGGCGTCACCATGCAGGATTAACGTCGGCACATCGATCTTCTTAAGGTCTTCGGTGAAGTCAGTCTCGGAAAACGCCTTGATACAGTCGTAGGCTGCGGGCTGCGAGGATGCATGCGCTGGAACCAGAAGTATTCCCGCACCCCCTCTGAGATCTTGGCGTCCGGCTTGTTGTAGCCGTAGAAGGGCAGGCTGAGGTCCCTGCAGAACTGCGACCGATCGGCAACCACTGCGTCACGAAGCTGATCGAAGGCCGACAGCGGCAACCCCTCAGGATTCTTATCCGTTTTCAGCATGAGCGGCGGGACCGCACCGATCAGCACCGCCTTCGCCACCCGCTTGCTCCCATGCCGCCCCAGGTAGCGAGCTACTTCTCCACCGCCGGTGGAATGTCCTACCATCGTGGCGCCTTTGATATCGAGCGCATCCAACAGTCCGGCCAGATCGTCGGCATAGGTATCCATCTCGTTGCCGTCCCAGGTTTGGCCGGAGCGGCCATGACCACGCCGGTCATGCGCGATGACGCGGTAGCCGTGCTGAGCAAGAAACAGCATCTGTGCATCCCACGCGTCTGCATTCAACGGCCAGCCATGAGAAAACGTGACCGGCTTTCCCTTACCCCAGTCCTTGTAATAAATCGTTGTACCGTCGTTGGTGGTAAACGTGTTTGTGGTCAGCGTATTGCTAGCAAGCGTAGTCATGAGGGAGTCTCCTTGCGCCCTGATATTCCAGCACTCGTCGATTGTTCGCGAGGGATTGCTAACAGGAAAGCCCAATTGGGATCAGGGACACACACCCCGAAAGTGTGGGCACTGGGCGATCAGTATCCAGCGGCCTTGCCGAAGGTGTGGCGACTGTCCTGGCCGCCCTGAATCAGTCCCGTCTTGGGATCAACGGCGATGCACTCCCCATCGCTCCACGAATGATCGCCGATCTGGACGGTGTAGCCCATACGTTCAAGAGCCTGCAGAGTCGCCGGTGGAAAACCTTGCTCCACATAAACGACATCGGGAAGGTATTGCTGATGGAAACGCGTAGCGTCCACTGCGCGCTGGATATTCAAACCACCATCGGAGGCGCTGAGGAAAATATTTGCAACTGTGGTGATGATGCGGGGACCACCTGGAGAACCGATCACGAAGCGAACTTTATGGTTCTCCAATACGATGATCGGCGTCATGCTGGAGAGGGGACGTTTCCGGGGAGCAATCGCGTTCGACGGGCCCTGAATCAGTCCGTACATGTTGGGTGCGCCGATCTTCGAAGTGAAGTCATCCATCTCATCATTGAGCAGGAAACCCAAACCTTCGGCGGTTGCCCCGGAGCCGAAAGAATTGTTCAGGGTATACGTAACTGACACTGCATCTCCTGCTTCATCAAGCACGGAATAGTGCGTGGTCTGCTTCGACTCCGCGGCCGGCTGGGCCGGATTCTCTTCCGGCAGAAAGCCCGGCGGGCGGGTCAGCGCGCTGGAAGGCGTAGCCATCGTCATGTTGATAGTTTTGCGCCAGGCCGCGGCATAGTTTTTGTCTATCAGTTGTTGGGTCGGCATGGATTGGAAATCGGGATCGCCCAGGAACGATGTGCGGTCCTTGAACGCGCGCCGGAATGCCTCGATGATCAGGTGCATGCTCTCTGGCGTGCGATCGCCCAGGGCCGCCAGGTTGAAGCCTTCCAGGATGTTGAGCGTTTCCAGCAACGCGATGCCGCCGGACGAGGGCGGAGGCGGAGCAAGAATCTCATACTGGCGGTATGTGCCGGTGAGAGGCTGACGATCCTTCACCTTATAGATAGCCAGGTCTTTTTTGCTTACCAACCCGCCGTACTTCTGAATGGCTTTGGCCAACTCTCGGGCCAGGGCTCCCTGGTAAAAGCTCTGAGGGTCTTGCTCGATGCGGGTGAGTGTGCGAGCCAGTTCCGGTTGCTTGAATACCTCGCCCGCCTGGTAGAAATTGCCATTGCGCTGGAAGATGCGGCGCGATTCGGGGAATTTGGAGAGCACCGGATCGTGCAACATCGCTGCTTCTCCTGGGCTGAGAACGTAGCCCTTTTCCGCGAACTCAATCGCGGGAGCCATCACTTGCTGCAGTGTGAGCTTGCCGAAGCGCCTCTCCGCTTCGACCAGCCCGGCCACCGTGCCCGGAACGCCAACCGACAAATAGCCCACGGTGGAGGCATCGGGAATGATCTTGCCATCGGCGTCCAGATACATATTGGCGGTCGCACGCAGGGGCGCTTCTTCACGAAAATCGATGAAGTGCGATTCACCGTTGGCCAGGCGCAGCATCATGAAGCCGCCTCCGCCCAGGTTGCCGGCATCGGGGTAGACGACAGCCAATGCGAAGCCCACGGCGACCGCGGCATCCACCGCGTTGCCTCCTGACCGCAATATCTTCAAACCTGCATCACTGGCGTCGTGTTGTACGCTGACCACCATGGCGTGTTGCGCCTGTGCCGGCGCAACATCAGGAAACGCACCCGGCTGGCCCAATGCCAGCGCAGGCAGGGAAGCGAGCAGTAAGAAGCAATGAAGTGCGGGCTTGGCCAACGTTTCTCCGATCGTCAAGAAAGAAGGATCTCCTTCTTTTATAACGGTCAGGACAGCGATTTGAAGATAAGCTCGCGCGCGGCTTCGATTTCCTGGGGCAGGACGGTATGGGGGCGGCCCGGATAACGCTGTGTCTCCACCTGAGCGCCCATCGCGGTGAATTCCTTCGCCGAGGCGAGAACGCGACTCCAGGGGACATGCGGGTCAGGATCTCCGGAGCTAAAAAGCGCAGGCATTTCCGCAAGATTGCCTGCGTGGTGCAGGTCGGCGTCCGGTGGCCCGATGAGGCCGCCGGTGAATGCAGCCAGGCCGCCATAGCGCGCAGGATTCCTGGCGATGAATTCCGTAGACAAACATGCGCCCTGGGAGAAACCGCAAATAAAGATGCGTTCCAGCGGTACGCCCCCATCCACGGCGAGCTTTACCACCGCGCCCACCTTTGCCAGGGCGGAGGATAGCCAAGGCTCGTTTTCCGCAATCGGCGCCAGGAACGAATACGGATACCACTGATGCCCCGCAGCCTGCGGGGCAAGATAGGCAATGCGTTCGTCGTACATCTCTCCCGCCAGGCCCAGTATGTCCTCTGCCGAGGCGCCCCGTCCGTGCAGGAGAACAATGGCAGCGGCCGCCTGGGCCAGGGGCGCACCCAAAGTGCGGACAGGCTGATCACGATGAGGATCGGTCACCAAGCTTCCCCCTTATTTGCGCGTGTGCAGTGCAATCGGCGGCAGCACGTGCTCTATGCGGGAGCGCTGCCGCTCCAACCAGTGCGGCAGCTTAAGCGCCTCACCCAGCGATTCGATCGGCTCATCCAGGGCAAACCCCGGCGGATCGGTGGCGATCTCGAACAAAACACCGCCCGGCTCGCGGAAGTAGATGGAATGAAAGTAGGTGCGGTCGAGCACCGGCGTCACATCGAGCGAGGTCGCGGCCAGGGTCTTGCGCCACTCCAGTTGGGCTGCATCGTCGGAGGCGCGAAAGGCGATATGGTGCACACTGCCCGCGCCCATCCGGCCATAGGTGAGCTGGGGCTGAACCAGCACGTCGATGTGATTGCCCAGCGCGTTCCCCTCGGCGGCAAAACGAAAACGATTCTCCTGCTCGGCGATCTTGCGGAATCCCATGGTGGCGAGCACGGCTACCGTCCTTTCGTAGCCACCCTCGCAAAGCGTGACCCCGAAGAAGCCACGGATGGCGTGCCCCGGCGGAACGTCGCTGGTGCGCGGGGCCTTTGCTTCCCCAGCATCCGCGTGGCCGACGATCTCGAGGCGCAGGCCGTCCGGGTCGGCAAAGCTGAGCACCTCCTCTTCAAACCGCTCGCCGGTGCGCTCCGCAGGGATACCTGCGGACAGCAAGCGGTTCTCCCAGAACTCCAGCGACGCAAGCGGGACGCTGAATGCGGTCGCCGAGGTTTCTCCTACCCCCAGGCTGCCGCGCGTGGCGTGCGGCCAGGGAAAGAAAGTAAGGATGGTGCCCGGCGATCCGGCATCGTCTCCGAAGTAGAAGTGATAGGTTCCGGGATCGTCGAAGTTGATGGTGCGCTTTACGAAACGAAGCCCCAGCACCTCGGTGTAGAAGTCGAGATTTCGCTGCGGGTCTGAAGCAATCGCGGTGACGTGATGTAAGCCGGCGATGGCGTTTGGCATGAGTTGCCCCCAAATCGAGTGTAAGACACAGGTGCTCGCGACTTGGATGACCGATGGGGAAGAAATGATCCATCCGGATTTCCCAGGCAGGCTTTCCATAACGAAAGCCTTATACGCGGGCGCGTCTACATGAGGAAATCCGGGTCTGAGGCGAAGGCAACAAAAAAGGGCACCCGGGTAGGGTGCCCTCCAGTTGGTTGGGTGATTTTTGTCTAAGGCAAGTAATAGCGGAAGCTGGTGAAGACCATGTTGTCGATGCCTTTGGCGCCGACACCGTCGGGCCCGTTGCCGCTAACCGGCAAGCCCGTCCAGCTTTGCCGCGAGGCGTAAGCGTACTGCAGACCCAGGCGTAAGCGGCCATAGTCACCCCGGTAGAAGTCGTACCATTCGCCGGCGGTGATTTCCTGGACGTCTTTGGTCTGGGCGCCGCAGCTTCCGCCGGGGTAGAAGCCGGTGGAACCCCCGTTGTAGCCGGGAGCGGCAGTGGTGAGGCAGGAGGAGTTGCTGAGGTAGTAAGAGCCGTAGCCGACTGGCGCGACGGCCGGCGCAGCCCAGTGACCGCCCCATACGTGGGTCGTCGCATTCTGCGCTGCCGTGGGCGCGCCGAGCGTGGTACCGGACCAGGAGCTGCGACCTGCGTAATCTCCGCCGTAGTTGAAGTACAGGACGAGGCGAGGAGAGACGGCATACTCTACTGTGCTGAGTGCAGAGAGGTTGTGCAGGGGCGAGAATTCGCCGCTGGCCGAGGAGGTAACGTCGGAGAGGGTGGTGGCGCCATAGCGCCCAACACCCGGCCCGTAGAGACCCTTGAGACCCAGAGTCAGTTTCTTGTCGAGCAGGTAAACGCGAGCGCTCGCGCCCAACCCGCCCAGGGCGATGCTGTTGTTGTAGTACCCAGCGGTGGTGAGTGCCGGGGCGACGGTAGCTCCGGTGGTGATGTCCTTCAACCCGCCGTAAAGCTGGCCGTTGGTGGTTTCGCCGGGATAAACAGTCTCATGGGCGTAGCGTCCGATACCGAAGAATTCAAAGTGGCCGAAGTTTTGATCGACTGCCGCTTTGACGATGATGTCCGGCATTTCGTTGAAGGAGTAGTTGGCGATGTTACTGCAGGCGTTGACCGTCTTGTAGACCGGCAAATAGGTGTTGATGCCGCCATTCACCTGGTTGGTGTAGTTCACGATGCTGGTCGAGGGTGAGCAGGTGCTGATAGCGGCGTTGTAGAGGCCACCGTTCGTACCACCGCTGCCCAGGACGGCGTAGGGAGTGTTGCCGGCCAGCGTGGCGCTGTACAGCAGTTGGGGATTCTCCGCTGCGATGCCGAACGCCAAGTTACCCATGGTCTTGGTAACGCGGAAGCCGTACTGGCGCTCCCAGACGAAGCCCGGAACGTAGTTCGGGTCTATGGTCATGGGAAGGAGAATGTCGCCGGAGAGGTTGGAAATGCCCTTCCTGTCTTCCGTCGCCATGGACCAAAGCTGGCCACCCGTGAAAGCCCACCCGTTGTTGAGCGCCGCTTGTCCCCACAGGACGCGCTGCCGGAAAACGTAGCTGTTGCTCTCGTTGTTGTTCGAGCTAACGCCTGTACCCAGCCAATCCGCCTCATAGTAGCCACGGAGGGTTGCCGAGCCAGTGTGGCCTTCGGCCATCAGAGCGACGCGCGACTGGCGTGCGGTACCGAAGAACTCGCTCAGGGCGTAGTTATCGGAATGCTCGTAGGGTAGGGAACTGAAGGGGGTGGGAATGTCGCTCCCTGTGGCCTTGGTGCGGTACACGGTTTCACCCGCCAGGAAGCTCCCGGTGGGGGAGAGTGTGATGCCCTTGAAATGTATTACGTCCGGGTTCGTAATCTGCTTTTCTACCTTCGCCTGGTTATCCTGGATCGTGGTTGTGAGCGAGGTGTTATTCGTCTTCAGATCGCTGACAGCACCTTGGAGGCTGCTGACCGCTTGCGTGTTCTCGGTGAGCACTGACGACTGCTGGGCAGCCTGTTGTTGCGCCTGTGCTGCCGCGGCCTGGGCTGCGGCGGCGGCCTGCTGGGCCTGCTGCAGCTGCTGGTCACGATCATTCAGCTGTTGCCGCAACTGCTGAATCTGGGTTTGCATTTCATCCCGCAGCGATTGGATCTGGCTCTCCACCGACGGCTTCTTGGGAGCGGCAGGCTTCCGGGCCGCCGGTTTTTTATGCGTTGTCGAAGAGGTACTCGTGGTACCGGACGCTGTGGTCTGGGCCAGGCCGGCTGACATCGCCGAAACCAGCGCAAGCGTCGCCAGCGTCTTCAGTTGGATCTTCATTGGTCCTCTCTCTTTTTGCCTTATGATTGCGGTTCGGTCACGATGCCTTGCGTGCAGCAAAAGTCCGCGCTGAGGGCTATTTCCGTTTTCATCCGGGAAGAATCCTGAAGGGCTGCGCGGACTGATTTGCATCCTGAGGTTCTCAGTTGCCTGTGAAGATCTGAAGAATTTGCCGTGAAAAAGCGAAGAAAGGAGCTCGTTTCTCCTCCGGAAAAAGGCGACCAAGGTCTTTGTTTTGAGTGAGTCGCGCGTGGTCCGGAGGGTGGCGGGGCCGGGGATCACCCGGAAGAGGTAAAGCCAGCCCGGCATTCCTCGTGCCAAACTGGCGGATTCACCCGCCGGTCGTTCAGGCGTAACTTAATGAAGGGAAAAGCATCCAAGTTACGGCTGTGCTCGAGAATTTATGCTGATTAAAAAAAACAATGACATTCCGTCCTCTGAGATCACCCCGCGGAGCGCCTACCTCAACCGCCGGAGATTCATGGCCGGCGCTGCTGCCCTTGGAGTCGCCGGGATGCTCGACCCCCAGCGCGCGGTGGCCGACGGCGGCGCCAAACTGCAGACGGTAAAGAGCCCTCTTTCCACCTCCGGGCTGACGCCCACCTCGTACAAAGACATCACCACCTACAACAATTTTTACGAATTCGGGGTGGAGAAGGACGATCCGTCAAAGAATGCCGGGCAGATGAAGACCCGCCCCTGGACGGTGACGATCGATGGTCTGGTGAAGGAAAAGAAAAAGGTTAGTATCGACGAGTTGCTCAGCTTCCGGCCTATCGAGGAGAGGGTTTACCGCCATCGTTGCGTGGAGGCCTGGAGTATGGTGATTCCGTGGGCGGGCTATTCTCTCTCGGAATTGATCAAATGGGCTGAGCCTCTACCCAAGGCTAAATATGTGCAATTTCTTTCCCTGGAAGATCGAGCCATCATGCCGGGCATCTCCGAGATCAATCTGAACTGGCCCTACTCAGAAGGGCTGCGCATGGACGAGGCCATGCACCCTCTGACGCTGCTCACCTTCGGGTTATACGGGGAAGTGCTGCCGAATCAGGACGGCGCCCCGGTGCGCATCGTAGTGCCGTGGAAGTACGGTTTCAAGTCCGCCAAGTCGATCGTGAAAATTCACTTTACCTCCGGCCAGCCGCCAACTGCCTGGAACGATATGGCGCCGCAGGAGTACGGTTTTTATTCCAACGTAAATCCCAATGTTGACCATCCACGGTGGAGTCAGAAGACGGAGCGCCGCATCGGCGCTTCTCTCTTCAACCAGCGCCAACCCACGCTCATGTTCAACGGCTATGGAGACCAGGTCGCCAGTCTTTACAATGGCATGGATCTCAAGAAGAACTTCTAGGGCCTAAGAGTCTTTGAGCGGCATGAACAAACGCACCCTTATTGCTCTCAAAGTTGCAGTCTGGCTTGCCTGCCTGGCCCCGCTTGGGCTGTTGGTTTGGAACGGGTTTACGAGCAATCTCGGGCCGGACCCGACAGCCACGGTCACCCACGCGACCGGCTTTGCGACGCTTCGCTTGCTGGTTATCTCGCTGGCTATCACGCCTGTGCGCAGGCTATCCCCGCGGCTCGCCTGGCTGGTGCGCTTCCGCCGCCTGCTGGGCTTGTTCGCTTTTTTCTATGGGTGCCTGCACTTGCTCACCTACCTCTGGCTTTATTCCGGCTTCGACGTGGCGGCGATGATTGACGACATTGCCAAGCGGCGCTACATCCTGGCCGGCGTGACTGCGTGGCTGCTATTGGTCCCGTTGGCCGCGACCTCCACCAACTGGTCTATCCGGAAACTGGGGGGAAAGCGCTGGCAGGCCCTGCACCGGCTGGCATATGCCTCGGCGATATGCGGAGTGATTCACTACTGGTGGATCGTCAAGAGCGGAGTGCGCACACCCATCACTATCACCCTGGTGCTGGCAGTGCTGCTGCTGGCGCGCGTGGTCTGGTCGGCGCGCCAGACCGTCAGCAGGGAGGCTACGGTCGTCAGTTCGGGGTAAGCGTTCTACTCCTCCAAGCCGGCGAACATATCCGTCTCCAGCGGGGAGGAACGCAGGCCCGGTGCGGCTGCCAGCAGGTATTTCTCTTCGCTAAACGCCCTCTCCAAGACGTCTTTGATCCTGGCCAGGAGCTCAGCCTGGGTCGTGTGCTGCTGAAAGGCCTCAATTTTTTTCGCTTTCAAGTCGCCCAACTTGAGCACCAGGGAGGGCGGTACGAGTGCGGTCCTGGGTGGTGTTTCTTCATTGGCCAGAAAGGGAGCGACGGCATAGTAGAGTTTTTGCGCCCGGTAGGGAAGTAGCCCCGCAGCAATTTGCTCCGGGGCGAAGTTGGTGCGTCCTGCCCAGTGAAAGGCTGCTGTGGCAAAAAAGCAGACCATGGTGTGGTCCGGATGTAGATTTACGTTGCCATCGCCTCCGAAGGTGAGCACCACCTGGGGCTGGAAGCGCCGGATGCGCTCGACCAGGTCAGTCGTGACCCGGGTAAAGTCCTGGCGCGCGAGTCCGCCGTCGGGGTAAGCTAGCACCTCTCCGTGGGCAACGCCCAGCACGCGGAGAGCTGCGGCGAACTCCTGCCGCCGCAGAGCCGCCAGTTCGTCGCCGTCACGGGCATTGCCGCGGTTCGATGCCGCGCGTCCTTCGGTCAGGCAAACCACGCTGGTCTCGACGCCACGCTGGTGCGCCTGCATCAGCGCGCCGCCGAAGGCCCCACACTCGTCATCGGGGTGGGCGGTAAAACACATCAGCCGCAGTGGCAAATCGGTTCTCTCATGTTTTTAAAGGATACGGCTAAACTAACAGTCCGACAAAGAGCCGGGCTCTGAGAAACAGCAGGTCCCTCCACTGCGCTACCCTGGATTTCCTGTTGAGGTTGGTGGCGTTGGCGGACTTCACGCGGCTGCTGGTGAGTGTCGCGTAGCAGGAAATCCGGGTGCGCTCCGGTTCCACGGCACGCCGGGACAGGCGGGATGACAAAGTGGAGGGTGGTGCATCCATGGGGAAATGGCTAGTGGCTGAAAGAATCGTTAGGTGAGTGCCGTGGTATCCCACTCAAGCCAAAACCGGGCTTGAATGGGGCACCCAACGGTTGCCAGGGGAAAAGAAACAGCAGGTCCCTCCACTGCGCTACCCTGGATTTCCTGTTGAGGTTGGTGTTGACGATGAAGCAATAAAAACCTTGGGATGGACAGAGTTAATCCCAGGGGAGGCAATTCTCTGCGACCGGACGAAAGCTTCTGCGATGCAGCGGACTTGGTCCATGTGCGGCCAGCGCCTGCTTGTGCTCCGGCGTGCTGTAACCCTTGTGGGAGGCGAGGCCATATTGCGGATAGTCACGGTCCAGTTGGCACATGCGGGCGTCACGATAGACCTTGGCGACTACTGAGGCCGCGGCTATCGAGATGCTCAGCGAGTCACCGTAGATGATGCTGGTTTGCGAGCAGGCGAAGTCCAGTCGCATGGCATCCACCAGCAGGTGATCGGGTGCAACGGCCAGGCGGCAGACCGCAGCGGTCATCGCCATGCGGGTCGCCTGGTAGATATTGATCCGGTCGATGGTCTCGGCATCGACTTCTTCGATGGCGATGGCCAGAGCTTTGCGCTCGACGATACGCGCCAGCCGCTGCCGTTCTTCCGCGATCAATTGCTTGGAGTCGCGCAGGCCCGGAATGCGGCATCCTTCGGGGAGAATCACCGCGGCCGCTACTACCGGTCCGAAGAGGGCGCCGCGACCGACCTCGTCGACTCCGGCAACTACCTTGGCGCCGTTGGCGCGGGCAGCGCGCTCATAGCGGCCTCCGCACACCAGCGTCCTCAGCATGCGCAACTTGCGGGTCGCCGCGGAAACTTCCCGCTCCAGCACTTCTGGCTCTATCAGGGGCTCGTTCAGGGATTCGTGTATCGACTCGGGCATCGCCAAAATCGAGTGTAGATCATTTCGCCAAGTGGCCGTCGCACTTGGCCCGCGTTTCCCACAGCTGCCAACAAAAATCGGTACCTACGAAGCAACGCCCCGGCAGCGATGGCTCCCGGGGCGCGTTTCACGATGACTCAATGCTACTTGCGTTCCACTTCTTTCAGGCGAGCTGCCTTGCCGCGCAAGCCGCGCAGGTAGAAAAGCTTGGAGCGACGCACACGGGCAGAGCGCACCTTCTCCACTTTGTCGACCACCTTGGAGTTGAAAGGGAAGATGCGCTCGACCCCCTGGCCGAAACTCATCTTGCGCACGGTGAAGCTGCCTTGGGCGCCGTTCTTGAGAGCAATCACGATGCCCTCGAAGGCCTGCAGCCGTTCCTTGTCGCCTTCTTTGATCTTGACCTGTACCCGTACGGTATCTCCGGGCACGAACGTGGGCAGGTCGGTGCGCTTAAGCTTCTCGGCAAGACGCTGCATAACTGGATGAATAGACATAATTGCTTCCTGTTCGCGATGAAAACGCGGTAACGGTCCGAAGTTCTTAGTTTACACGGAATCCTAACTTTGCGCGTCCCCGAGGCGCAGTTCCAGGGCACGAAGAAAGCTGCGATCCTCCGCGCTCAGCTCCGCATCGCGCAGCAAATCAGGCCGGTTGCGCAGCGTTTTTTTTAGCGCCTGCTCCCGCCGCCAGCGGCGAATCTGCTCATGGTTTCCACTGCTCAGGACCTCGGGCACGGCCAAGCCGCGGAACTCGGCCGGACGGGTGTAGTGGGGATAGTCCAGTAATCCACCGGCGCCATGGGTCGAGTTCAAACCCGTGCTTTGCAGCCGCCCATCCGCCGGCCCAAAGCTTTCGTTCTCTGAGGACGCGTCGTTGCCCAGGACGCCGGGTACGAGCCGCATGGTGGCGTCCAGCACCACTGCGGCGGCCAACTCCCCGCCGGATAACACATAATCCCCGATCGAGAGTTCCTGGTCGGCGACCAGCTCGCTGATCCGCTCATCGACCCCTTCATAGCGGCCGCACAGCAACACCACGCGCTGGGCCTGGGCCAGTGTGCGAGCCGTCGCCTGGGAGAACTTTTTCCCCTGTGCGGAAAGCAATATCACCGTTTCCCCCTGCGCCGCCCTCTCTGCCCTGGGGGCCAGCCGCAGATGCTCCACAGCCTCGGCCAGGGGTTCCGGCTTCAGCACCATGCCCTCACCCCCGCCAAATGGCCGGTCGTCGACGGTGCGATGCCGGTCGTGCGTAAACTCGCGCAGATCGTGGACGCTGACGCCCAGCAAACCGCCCTGGATCGCGCGCCTGACCACGCCATGCTCGAAGATGCCGGCAAAGAAACCGGGGAAGATGGTGATGATGTCGAAGCGCACGGCCATTATTCTGACTCGTCTCCGTCCGTTGGCTGGGGTTCGGACAGCCGCTCCTGCTCCGTCAGGGGAGCCTGCATAGCCAGCAGGCCCTGGGGCAGCTCCATCTCCATTCGTTTGGCCTCCAGGTCTATCTTGCGCAGGTAGGCCCGGACGAAAGGTATCAGCAGCTCCTCACCGGCCGGCGTGCGTACCACCAGCATGGCCGGCCCCGCTGCTTCCGGCTCCACATCGGTGATCTCGCCTGCATCCTCGGCCCCGCCGCGGCTTACATCGATCACTCTGACGCCCAGCAGATCGCTGACATAGACGGCATCGCCTTCGAGCGGCATGCGCTCTTCGCGGGGAATCACCACTTCGAAACCGCGCAGATTCTCCGCGTCGGCGATCGAGTTTACCTGGGCGAATTTCAGCACCACGCGTCCTTTGTGGAGCCAATGGGATTCGACCCTGATTTCGCGCAAAGCATCCACCTGAGCCCCTAAGGGCGGACGAAGGAATAGCCGCTTGCGCTCCGTGAAGTGCTCCGGAAAGTCGGTAAAGATATCGGCCAGAACCTCACCGCGACGCCCTTGTGGGCGCACAATGCGGGCGAGGAGCACCCAGGTCGCATGGGGAACTGTCATTCCGCGGTTCTCGGTCGATGGGCAGGGGACCCTGCGGGGCACGCAAGGTGAGCAAGGCTAAGAATCGGCCGGCTTCCCGCTCTCTTCCTCTTCGAGAATGTCCAGCGTGTAGCGATGGTGCAGTTTCATGCTCACCGCGCTCAGAATCGTTCGCATGGAACGCGCCGTCCGGCCCTGCTTGCCGATCACCTTGCCCACGTCCGCAGATGCCACGCGGAGGCGCAACACCGTGTTCTCGTCTCTGGCCACAGCCTGCACCTCAACTGCTTGCGGGTCGTCAACCAGGGCTTTGGCGATCTCCGTGACTAGCTGCTGCATATCATCATGATTCACTTCTTGCATCATCGGAGCGGCCTCAAATGAACCAACCAACCAGGATTGCCGCGGCAATCTGTTGGCCACCGGGCGATACTTCAGAAACCGGCGCCGGCTGGGGTCCCTTCATGACCGAGCATTAGACCGCTTTTCCTGTGGTAATGTCCAGAGTGTTTTCAACAGGAGTGCCATAGCTGTGTCCTGCAACCTGGACCTCCACAAATGAGAGGTCCGGGCATTCCGCAATGTTCACCGGAACAAGGGGATCAACAGGAGAGATAAGCTAGGCTGCGGTGGCGGCTGGCGGGTACGCCGCAAGCAGCTTGGCCACGCGGTCGGAGAGTTGTGCTCCGTTGCTGGTCCAGTGTTCTATGCGCTCACGCTTCAGATCTACAGTGGCCGGGCTGGTGCGTGGGTTATAGGTGCCCACTACCTCGATCGACCGGCCATTGCGGGCACGGTCCTTCTCAATCACAACAACGCGATAATACGGCTGCTTTCGTGCACCGAAGCGAGCCAGGCGAATCATCAACACAGCTGTACATCCTTTCAGATCTTCTTCCCTGATGGGGTGAAATCCGGGTGGGTTTGGGGTAGAGAAGAGCGGGGTAAAAAAACCGGCCGCTGAGACGCATACTCCCAACTACCAAGTATCTCTGGATCAAGCGCATTGCGCAAGTCTTCTCACTGCGCAGCAAAGCAGTGGAGGCTGGGTTACGGCAACTCGTCTTCGAAAGGCTAAGCGACCGCGTCCAGGTAGCTGGGGAAGAGGGGGGTAGAGTATTCCTGGATAAACGCCGTGAGCCGGACCAGCATCGCACTGTAGGTAGCGACGGCGCGATGGGCGTTCACGGATGCTCCGACGGTTGAAGACGATAGCAAGTATTGGGCCAAAGCCAGCAGGACGCATAGCCGGATCTGGAATGCGTCGCTGCGCAAACCCTCCAACAGCTCTTGATCTACCCCTTCGCCATGCTCGGCAGCGTAGTCGGCCAGTTGAACCAACACTGGGGAATTTTTATACATCGCCCACAGGCCTTTGCAGCCGTGAATGCGCTGCCACACGTCCTTGGGAGTGACCTGAACTTCGCTTTTGTACAGGAAGCGCTCGCTGATTTCTTCGATACCCCAGTCATTACAACGCAGTTGACTGATGATCCCTTCCCAGCTTTTAGCGCGACGCTTCATTTGCTGCCTGCGCCAGAATCCAGCGTAAGCAATCAACACGGCAGTAAGGATTACCTGGAGCAGTGGCAATATCATGTTTTTATTTCACCTGCATGCGAACCAGCGCCGTCCGTGCGAGCTTGGCTCGTCCAGCAAGTGTAACCAAAAACTGTTCCATTTGTGGACTGAATTCACGCCGCCGTACCTCTTTAGTTGTAAATGCCCACACTAAAAAGCCGACTTCGAGTAGGTAAGCGAGCCCCCGAACCTCGTCCAGATTGTTAGAACTGCCCGAATAACGTTGCACCAGGCTCACAATCAGGTCCACGACGCTGTAAAAGGACAGGGCGGTGGCCAGTTGCAAGACCTTGTTTTTCCAACCGATTCCGAGCAATTGTGCGAATCCGGCGGTGACCACAAAGATCAGCATGCGGAGCAGACCGACGGTCAGGTCGAGCGGCCCCCTGAAGTCCTCGACGTTGTTGCCTGTATTCTCCAGATGCCAGGCGAGTAGAGTGCCGCACAGCAGGGCCAGGGCCACCGAACCTATAAACACCCGAATACTACCCGGCGGCAGGGAAGGACGGACGGGGCGCAAAACGTTCCAGGCGATCTCGAGAAGAACACCCAATTCGATGAGGTATTGAAGCGGCAGCAATCCGAGTGCAAGCACCCGCGCAAGATGTCTGGAGTAAGCAAGGGCCAAGCTGCCTAGTCCTACGTCGTATAGCAGATTGAAGGCGATGTAGAGGGTGAAAACCGGGAAGATCTTATACTGGCGGCGCACAACCAGCACCGTCAACAAAGCGATTTCGACCACTATGCCCAGAAGATCGAGCGTTGCATTCAACGCTTGTGGACTCATGATGCACCTTGCTAGATGCAGAATAGTCTCACGGAATGGCGTCCGCCAGGGCCAATTCTATTAATTTCCGCCTGTAATGTTCTCAAAAGCATACGAATAGGCGACGTCGAGCCGATAAACTCTCCCGCCACTCGGCCTAATCGGCACGATTTCAGGATGACTCTGCTGCAACACCGCCCGGGCCAAAGGCCTTAGCGAAAAATGGCCAACAACCACGGCAAACCACTAGGGCTAGCATGTGCCGAGGCGGACATGGCGAGGAACCCACCTACCGCCAGAGCGCGGATCAGAATCATCTTCACGGGAAAACTCCTGGTGCGCAGGTTGCGCGTGTTCTCCAAGGTTACCTTCGACGATGACCCGCCGCTACAACTTTCGTGTGATTATTATTAAGTATACAAGTTTTAATCGCTGGTAATGCCTGAGCTCCTAGCCAGGGTGTGTCTTTGTTCGCATGAAAGTGAGGTTTCGCCTAAACCATGGGCAAGGTGGTAAAACTACAGGCACCGGTAGGGGTAACTTTGGTACTGTGAGGTCAAAAGGGTGGCCTTTTTAGGGGATTCCCGTACCACCTGCTTCTGATTATTATCAGTTCATGGATATCTCCCTCGCAGTCGCAACCGATCGTCCTGTCGAACTCCGCGCTGCGGTTCGCTTTCCCCTGTGCGTACCGATTACTATTTGCACGGAAAAGGGAGACCTGCCGGCGGTTACGGAAAACATTTCGGCCAACGGTGTTTTGTTTGAACTAGCCACACCACTCGTGGTGGGCAGTATTGTTAGCTTCACGATTGCAATGCCGGCCGAAGCGATGGGCACCCCCACCGATGTTGTATTGCACTGCACCGGCCGCGTGGTACGCTGCACACCAGATGTAAAGACGACGCATGTCGCTGCAGTCATTGATAAATATCACTTTAGTCATTGAAGCTATTTTGGTCTCTGAACCTATGGTATCTGCCAAGCCTGAATTTCCCGATGCCGGTCCGCCCGACGGCGCATTTGAGCCCGATGAGGGCGCGGACAACGCTGCGATTCGAATCGTTCTTGCCGATTCGCAGGCGATCTACCGGGTAGGTATCCGGAAGATCTTCGCGCTCGAGGACGATATTCGTGTGATCGCTCAGGTCGATACACTGGCCGGCCTTCACAGCGCTATCCAACGCTTTCCCACCGACATGATCCTGCTCGAAGGCAATTTGATCGCGGGTACGATCGATGCCATTCCCGAACTGGTCCGCCGCGCTCCCCAGCTCAAGATCATCGTCCAGTCGGCTCAGAACGATGAGTCCAACACCGTCGAGCTTTATCGCCGGGGGGTTCGAGGCATTATCCCTCGTTCCATCTCGCCCGATCTGCTGGTCAAGTGCGTGCGCAAGATCGCCGCCGGGGAAACCTGGATCGATAACCAGTCGATCAACTGGGTCATCGAGGCTTACCGCTCGCAGGCAACTGCGCTGACCAGCCCGCGAACCCAGCCACGCCTTTCACCCAAAGAGCTGGCCATCATCACCTGCATCACGCAGGGCAAGCGCAACAAGGAGATCGCCTACCAGCTCGGTACCACCGAGCAGGTAATCAAGAATTATCTGCGCAAGGTCTATGACAAGCTGGGTGTTTCCGATCGCCTTGAGCTTGCGCTCTATTGCCTGCATCATCAGCTGCACAAAAAGGCCGCCGGCACCGTGCCGGTGACCAGCGCCCCGATGACCGAGCCGCTCGCCGTCAACACCGGCAAGCTCTAGGAAAGCGTGGCTTTTCCCAAGGGAAGAGCCGCGCCATGGAGTTTCTGCCTCGCTGTCGGATCCTGTTGCTAACGGTGCTGCCCGAAAAGCATCCAGAGGATCAGGCTGATCAGCGCGACAAAGAAAACCAGCAGGAAGCCACCCAGCGCCAGTGCCACCGTGCGCTGCTGTTCCGGCCTCGGCTTGGTGATGCCAAAGGCTCCGACGAAGCTCTCCACCAGGAAATTCAGCAATTTCATGTGTCTCTCAGTATCGCCCCCGGCAGCTGCTGTCGGCTACAGCTGATCCATTAGGCTCGATTGGCGCGAGGAGGGGGCAGTATGACCACAGAAAGCACCGAGCCGTCCGGCCGCCAGCCTGCCCGACCCCGCCCGCGAAGCTCTCGATGAGCCTCATCTCGACGCCGAAGAGCTGGAGCGGGAAATAGGCGACTCCGAAGACTGGGATGAGGCCTCGGAAGATAACGACAGCGATGCCCCCGGCAACTAAGGCGTTCCGCGGATTGCAATCAGATCCAGTTACATAACGACCTTCCGCATGCAATAAGTAGAAGTGCTTTAACCTTGCGGCACCTCCCACGCGCCCGATTCCGCGGAACGAAAAATAGCTTCGATCACCGCCATATTCTTGATCGCGTCCGTGAGCGGAACCGGCACCGGCGTGCCTTCACGCACGGCTCTGGAAAAGACGTCGCCCTTGAATCGTGTATTGGTCGCAGGTAGGGAAGGTCTCGACTGTAATGCCGCCACCCACGAGGTCCCGCCCGTCATCGATAAAAATCCGGCACGGCCGGTCATTGGGCGCATTGAATGGGATTTCGATTTCGATTCGCCCTTTCGTTCCCAACAATTGCATGCGCTGGTAGGGGACAAGCTGTGTGCTGCAGGTAAACGTCGCGTGCCCCGAGGGGAACTCCAGGATGGCGGAGGTCAACCGGTCCACCTGCAGCTTCGGGTCTTTCTCCAGCAGTGCCGATACCCGCAACGGCTCTTCGCCGAAGAGGAATCGCGAGGTGTTGATGGGGTAGCACCCGATGTCCATCAGCCCCCCACCGCCGCATTCAGGAATGTTGCGGATGTTCTTGGGATCGGTGTTGAAGTAGCTGAAGAAGCCCTGGATCGAACGCAAGCCGCCAATCCGGCCGGATGCAATCAGTTCCCGGGTGCGCAGCCACTGCGGATGGGTGCGCACCATGAAGGCTTCGCCGATGATCACTCCGGTGCGTTGCTGCACCGGCCAAGAGGCTCCTGGCTTCGGCGACCGTCATGCTGATCGGTTTCTCGCACAGGACATGCTTGCCCGCTTCGGCGGCCTTGATCGACCAGGGGACGTGAAGCTGGTTGGGCAGTGGATTGTAGATCGCCTCAATCTGCGGGTCGGCAAGCAGCTCTTCATACGATCCATAGGCCTTGGCGATACCCAGCGCTGCGGGCAACCTCCTCGGCTTTGTGCAGGTCGCGCGAGGCAATCGCGGTCACATCGATCCAATCACCCTTTTGCATGGCCGGCACGACTTTCTTAACCCCGATTCCGGCCGTGCTCAAAACTCCCCAACGAACTTTATTTGGCATACCCGGAAATCATACCGTAGCATTTCCACTGCAAGCTCGACGAGTTTTCCGCAAAGAATCTGCGGTCTGCCGCCTTCACGGGATGATCTACTTCTGCTTGCGCCTCGGCCACACCGGGTCGCGTTTTTCCAGAAATGCCTGTAATCCCTCGTGGAAATCCGCGCTGTTGCGGATCTTTTCGTTCCACCGCATCGCCCGTGCCAGATCGCGATCGAGGCGTTCCTTGGCAAAGGAGCTCAGCAGTTTCTTGACCGCACTCATCGATTCCGGACTGTTCTTCAGCAACAGCGCTGCCAGGGAACTGGACGCGCGCGATCAGCTCGCCCTCAGGCACCACTTCGGTCACCAACCCCATCGACAGGGCTTCTTCGGCATCCAGAATCCTGCCCGAGAGCAGCAGAGCCTTGGCCTTCTTTTCCCCGATCATCTCCAGCAGAAATACGGAGACGATGGCGGGAATGAACCCAATCCTCACCTCGGTGTAGCCGAATTTGGCCTGGGGTGCAGCGAGGGTGAAGTCACACAGGGTCGCTAATCCTGTCCCGCCCGCGATGGCCGGCTCCATTGACCGCGGCTATGGTCGGTTTATTCAGCTCGTACAATCGGCGCATCATCCACATGGTCGATTCGGCGTCGGCCCGCTGATCCTCGGGGCGCTGATCGCTGAGCGACTTGAGATTCTCCAGGTCCATGCCGGAGCAGAAGGCGGTTCCCGCGCCGGTAAGCACGATCACCCCGCAAGGGCACGTCGCCGCCTCGCCCAAAGCATGGGTAAGCTCGGCAATCATCTGCGGATTCAGGGCATTCCTGCGCTCGGGCCGGTTCATGGTAATGGTGTGGATGCCGTCGGCTTCTTTGATTTCCAGCGTTGCGTAATTGATGGCCACGGTTCTCGATGCTCCTGAGTGGTTTTATACCTTTGGCTGCACCGAATCGATCGGCGATGTCGCGGCCCATGGCCAGCAATTCGTCCAGCGGGTGCAATCGGGGCAGTATCGCACCCAGCTTGCTTAGCTCGCTGATGGCTGTCTCTGTGGCCACATTGCCCACCAGAGCGTCCTGGGCGAAGGGACAACCGCCCTGGCCGCCCAGCGCCATGTCCAGGCGGCGGCAGCCCGCCTGGTAAGCCGCTGCGACCTTTTCCGCGGCCTGCTCCGGGCGGGCGTGCAAGTGGGCGCCCAGCTCGATCCCGGGGACTGCCGCGAGCACCGCACTCACCAGCGAGTGGATCTGCCCCGGGCTGGCCAATCCCACGGTATCGGCCAGCGAAATCTCTTTGAGCCCCAGCTCCTTCAGCGTATGGCAGGCCGTGATCACGTCCTCTTGCCGCCAGGGGTCGCCGTAGGGATTACCAAAAGCCATCGACAGATAAGCCACCATGCCCAGCCCAGCCCGCGCAGCCTGCGCGCAAATTTTTTCCAGCGTTTGGCGCGCCTGCTGCGGCGTCTGTCTCTGGTTGCGCTCCAGAAATGTGGCCGAGAGGGAATAGGGAAAACCCAGGGTGCGTACCGCTCCGGTGCGATGGCCCGCTCCGCGCCTTGCTGGTTGACCACGATGCCGATAATCTCCACGTCGCGTCCGGGCCAAGCAAAGCCAGTACCTGTTCCGAGTCGGCCATTTGCGGCACGGCTGCCGGGGAAACGAAGGAGACAGCGTCAATATGCTGGAAGCCGGCGGCGATCAGAGCGCGCAGGTAATCGGCCTTGACCTCCGCCGGAATATGTTGCGGCATGGCCTGCCAGGCATCCCGCGGGCACTCGATAATTTTGACCGGCTCGGTGATCACTGCAGTCATTCTCCGGCGCTTACTTCCGCGCCAGTAGCCACAGTACGCCGAAGCCCAGCAGATGTATCGCGGCCACCTGCATCAGCGCTCTCCACAGCGGCTTCCATCTCATCGCTACGCTGGCGTACAGGCCGTAGAGGACCCACTGCGCATACAACATTATCTGCGACCAGCTGTTGCTGGTCTGCTCTGAGAGGCCCAGCTGGGGCTGCTTGAGCAGCAGCGCATAAGGATAAAGCAGCTGCAGCCGCAGCAATCCATCCGCGCCCATCAGAGGCAGGATCTCCGCGGTCTTCACCGCCGCCAGGGTGATCGCGATCCCGGCCAGCAGGGGCCACCACGCCATCCAGCCGGCCGTCGCGTCTTCTTCTTTTTCTGTTGCTGGTTCCGGATCTTTTGGGACGCGCCAGTGTCTGCGAGCTCATGCTCCGAGCATACCGCCCGCTGCCGGGAGAAGGTTCCGCAATCCTGCCGTGCTCACGATCTCGGCGCACCTTCCTGGTCACATAGCGGCTGAGCTGCGGGCTACTCTCGGGCTTAGAGGCTGTAGTCGCGCGTCTGACAGTGAATCTGTAGGGTCCGAGCTTAGCGAGGGACAAGAAAGCTATCGGGTATGGGCGCTTCGTCCGATTCCTGGCGCTTGTTCAAACCACCGTAGCGGCGTTCGCGGCGCTGGTAGTCGGCGATGGCTTCGAGCAGATGGATGCCGCGAAAATCCGGCCAGAAGCGTTCGGTCACATAGATTTCGGAATAAGCCATCTGCCACAGCAGAAAATTGGAGACGCGAAACTCGCCGCTGGTGCGAACCACCAGGTCGGGATCAGGCATATGCGCCGTATAAAGATGGCGGTGCAGGTCTTCTTCGCTGATGTGCTCCAGGGAAAGATTCTTGGCGGCGGCTTCCCGAGCCAGCGCCTGGAAGGCGTCCACCAACTCGGAGCGCGCGCCGTAATTGAGCGCCAGCGTCAGCACCGTGCCATTGTTGTGCGCGGTGGCTTCGGCGGCCCACTGCATCTTCTCCTGCACTTCGGAGGGCAGCTCATGGGTGCGGCCGATGTAGGCGATGCGCACATTGTTGTCGTTCATGCGCTCGACATTGTCGACCAGGTAGGAGCGCAGCAGACGCATCAGGAAGTTGACTTCCGTCTTGGGGCGCCGCAGATTGTTCTCGAGCGAGAAGGCGTAGAGCGTCAGCCAGGGCAGGTTGATGCGCGAGGCCGTCTCGACCACAAACTGGACCGACTCGGCGCCTTGCTGGTGTCCTAGAAAGCGCCTCAGGCTGCGCTTGCCTGCCCAGCGCCCGTTGCCGTCCATGATGATGGCTACGTGCTGTGGCAGGCGAGCCGGATCCAGTTGGCGATAGATGGCCTGCTCTTCGGGAGAGAGTTCGGCTACGCGGCTCGCTGGCAGGAATCGCAAAACGATTGCCTTTCCTTACGACCGTAGCACATGGCCCCCTCCCCCGCAAAACCGTCGGGGTCAAGCCGCAGCGAGGGGGAGCCCATGGTTCGGTGCCGGCTTGCAAGCAGCTAGCGGTTCCACGATAGGTGTAACCATGAAGATGATCACGGGGCTTTTCCCCAGAAAAGACCCACCTCGCGAGTCGGATGGGCACAGTAATCGCGGAAGCTTAGGCGCTTCTGCGGCGGCCCATCGCCAGGTCGCGCACCTGGTTCAGGAACATCGAGCGCTGCAGCGTATCCATCTGTGCGATGTACGGAGCAAGTTCGGCCAGAAACGGATCGCCGAGAATCGACGCAGTCTCTTCATGCCGGCGGCTGCGCGCATCACGAAGCAGGTTGCAAATATCGATCTCGAGCGCGGCGGCCAGCCGCGCCAGCGAAGACAGCGTCGGCATCGCCTTGCCATTCTCGATTTTAGAGATGTAGGTACGCGGCACCTGCATGCGGCCAGCAAGCTGGCGCTGGCTCAGATTGCGGCCTTTGCGAAGATCGCGCACCGCGCGCGCGACCTGCAGGCCGTTATCTTCGGCCACAGCTTCTTCCGGCTCGCCGGCGAACTGCGGGACGAGCCGTTCCGGTTCTTCGACTTCGAGCGGTTTGTGGCAGCGCCTGCAAAGAGAGTTCGCGGTGCGAAACTGCACCAGAGTGCAGCGTTCACACCGAAGAACCTCACGCGCCTCGACGGTTGCTAAGGTAGTTGCCATAATTTTGTAACGGAGCGCCAGAGCAAGGCGATCCTGATAAGAAGCGCCGCTTTTTAGATCACCTTGCACGTCCTCGTGCCAAGTATCCGTTTAGCGACGGTCCCTACCTGATTCATGATTACAGTGATGCAGGGTATCCTCAATGTCAAGTTAAAAAGTAGGGTCAAAGCGGAAAACGTGGTACGAATTTCGGAAGAAAGCCTAAAAAACACGGAGCCTCACGGTTGTCTGTGCAAAAAGGTACACAATGGCCGCAATAAAATACACACGAACCGAAGCTTGGACACTCCTTAATCGAGTACACACAATCGCCAGGTCTGCTCAAGCATGCGCTCGCTGTTGAGGCTTGCATGGGCGCTTACGGCGAACAGCAGGCAGCCGCTCGCGGACTCAGTGGCAGACGAGGCCGGCGCGTTGAGCGAGACCTATCGCATCACCGGTTTGCTGCACGATTTTGACTACGAAAAATATCCCAGCGCGGAAGAGCATCCCTTCGTCGGAAATAAAATTTTGCCGAACAGGGATGGCCGGAAGAGATTCGCGAGGCGATCATGGGACATGCACAGTACTCCGGTGTGGCGAGAGAAACGCATCTCGCCAAGGCCCTCTTTGCCTGCGATGAACTAGCCGGTTTTCTGACCGCTGTTTCGCTCGTCAAGCCCACCAAATCGATCTTCGACGTAGATGTGCAAAGTGTGCGTAAGAAGCTGAAAGACAAGGCTTTCGCGCGTGGTGTACACCGCGAAGACATCATTCAGGGCGCGCAGGAACTGGGTGTGGATCTGGATGCCCACATCGCCTTCTGCATCGCCGCTTTGCGCCGCCACGCTGTCGCGCTGGGCCTCGACGGCGTGGCGGCGTCGACCCCTCGCACGTAAGCTTCTCTCTCCTTCGTAGCCGAGTCCGAGAAGCAACTCGACGGTGATCGATTTCGCTTGCTTTCGACTTGCGGCGGAGATCACGTCGTAATGGTAACAATGATTGTTTCTTTTTCGAGAGTGATTCCGGCTTGCCGTCCGCTGACCGTGATGGCGTCGGATCGATTTTCTCCGCCATCTGTGGAACGGTTGAAACGCAGTGCAGCGGTATGCTCTCGCCGCGCGCGAACGTCTGCGAACCGAGATGCGATGCGCACGCAATTTTTGCTGATGCAAGAGACGCATTTTTACCTTCTCGATTGCCGCTGCAGACTCGCCGATCGAATGAGAGATCGATGCTCCCACCTTCGTGTTATTGGCGTGTGTGATTCATTCCGAGCCGCGATACTGTTCTGAGCGCAGAGGATCGGAATTTTCCGGCGCCTCGGGATCGATGGCAAAGTCGAAAATCTCTCCTTCGGCAAAACCCGGACTGGAGGGCAGGGGAACGAGGGCATACTCGCCCGGCGTGAGAACTTGCCGTGGAGTGAGCCGGTACCAGTCGGTCGTTCCCACGCGCTGCTGCTTGATGCCGATCACATCCGGGTACTGGGAATCCGCATGCTTCTCCTGCTGCTTGAGCTGCGCCATGGTATCTTTCGTTACCGTCGCGCCGTTCGCCTTCGATGCTCAGGCGCACCACGACCAGGTCGGAGCGCCCATTGTCGCTGCCCGAGACCCCGCGCAGGAAGAACTGCGGAGCCGCATCGTGCACCCGAACCTGGGCTGCCTCCCCCTTGAATTCGATCGTGCGTCGTAGCTTGAGAGAAAAGCCGGAGTCATCCGCGCGTCGTGTCCGGGGGCCTTAGCCGTACCAGCTCGCGTATGCCCTTCCAGGTATCGAGCGCCCAGACATGTCCGTAGGTCGGGAGCTGGAGACCGTCCGCCACGCTGATGTCGTCGGAGGAGACACTCTGCTGCGCCGAGACCTGGGCCTGGCTCTGGGCGAGCGCGCCGTAGCCGAGGATCAAAGCCAGGGAGAGGGTGCGATGGGCTTGCATGTTCGGTGTTCTTCTTTACCAGGCCGGCGGACCACACCATCCTAGTGCTTTTCGCTTCGGCGCTAGCAAAATCAATGGCGATGAAGTCGCAGCTTTCCTTACGAAGGACGCGATCCATGGACTGCCAGGAAGCAATTGTCGGCGCGAAGGCGGCCGAAGCCGCCAGCGTTGGGCGCGGCTGGCAGCGTAAGCCGCTGGTCTGCAGGGGAATGAAGGGGGAGGAGCCTAGAAGGTGTAGAGCACGTAGCCGGCGAGCAGAGCAAAAACGGTCATAACCAGGATCGCTTCCAGCTTTTCGTAGTCCGGGGCAGCGCCGCTAAAGTGATAGCGTGCAGGCTTCTTGGGGTCGTACTGGATGGTCAGCCGCTCGCCTACACCGTAAGGCGCGATGTGCTGGACTCCCTGATGGCAAAATTCGCCGTGATTCACCTGTCCCCGTTCCCTGCCTGATAGGTGAATTTAATCTGATAGTGGCCCGCATTACCCCCCAGATGGTCGTGGTATCGCACCCACTCACAGGAGTCCACGGTAGCATCCGCTAGTAGGCCAGGAACGGGAGGGTGTAAGTTTCCAAAGTAGGTTAGCCATGGTCATTCTCTTTCGATCGGACAATCTTTCAGCCATAGGGGTTGGCCGAAAGATAATCTGATGCAGTATGTCACGTTCGGGGGATGTTGAAAATAGGGAAAATGTGCCATGTGGGACAGCGGTACTAGGCGATTCGCTTCTGGAGTGCACAGCGATTTAACCTGATTGTGCAGATCAGGGAAATGGCCGGAGATGGTATGCTGGCAAGTTTCTTATGGTCAACCCAAACCCAGACCCACCCGTAGCTCGAGCCGGCTCCGCAGTTCTCCAACCTGCTGGCTTCGAGGCTAGACCCGCAGACCCGGAAAGGCCGCGCAAATACAGCCGGTATGGAGGCGCTGCTGCTGGCTTTAGGGCAGCAGGAGGACGTCTATCCGCGAGGGTGGAGGCCCCAAGGCCATTGAGGCGCAGCACGGCAAGAAAGCGGCTGACGGCCCGGGAACGGCTGGCCTTGCTGCTCGATCCCGGGGAGGATTTCCTGGAGTTGGGCCTCTTTGCCGCCTTCGGCATGTATGAGGAGTGGGGTGGCGCGGCGGCCGCCGGGGTGGTGACCGGCCTGGGGTGGGTCGCGGGGCGGCTGGTGATGGTTATCGCCAATGACGCCACCGTCAAAGCAGGCGCGTTCTTTCCCATGACCGCAAAAAAGGTTCTCCGGGCCCAGACGATCGCCATGGAGAATCGGATTCCCACCCTCTATCTGGTTGATTCTTCGGGTGTTTTCTTGCCCCTGCAAGAGGATGTATTTCCCGACCAGGACGACTTTGGACGGATTTTCCGCAACAACGCCGTGATGAGCGCGCAGGGCATCCCGCAGATCACGGCCATTATGGGCATGTGCGTGGCCGGCGGGGCATATCTTCCGGTCATGACCGACCACGTGTTGATGACCGAGGGCAGCGGGCTTTTTCTGGCCGGACCGGCACTGGTGCAGGCGGCAATCGGCCAGAAGTACTCGGCCGAAGAGCTGGGCGGGGCCACCATGCATGCGGAGATCTCGGGCACGGTCGATTTCAAAGAGCCCAACGACCATATGTGCCTGGCCAGGCTGCGATCGCTGGTGGCCCGGCTGGGCCACGGCCCGGCGGCGCCGTTTGACCGGGCGCCCTACGATCCGCAGCGGGATGCGCCGAAGTTTGCTCCGCAGGAGCTCTATGCCCTGCTCGATCCGGACCCGTCCAAGGGCGCGGGCAACAGCTACGACATGCACGAAGTGATTGCCCGGCTGGTCGACCGTTCGGAATTCGACGAATACAAGGCGGATTACGGCAAGACAGTCCTTTGCGGGTACGGGCGGATCGGCGGCTTCGCGGTGGGGATTGTGGCCAACCAGAAGACCCATCAGACGCATATCAGCCAGACGGGGGAGAAGAGGGTTGAGTTCGGCGGCGTGATTTATGCCGAGAGTGCCGAAAAGGCGGCGCGCTTCATCATGGACTGCAATCAGAACCTGATCCCGCTGATCTTTCTTCACGACGTGAACGGCTTCATGGTGGGGCGCGATGCGGAGTGGAGCGGCATTATCCGCGCCGGCGCGCAGATGGTTTCGGCGGTAGCCAACTCCACCGTGCCCAAGATCACGGTGATTCTTGGCGGCTCGTTTGGCGCCGGCCACTACGCCATGTGCGGCAAGGCCTACGACCCGCGATTCCTCTTTGCCTGGCCTACTGCACGCTATGCGGTGATGAGCGGGGCCTCCGCGGCCAGCACGCTGGTGGAGATAAAAATCCGCCAGTTGGAACGTGGGGGCAAGCAATTGAGTGAAGAGGAGAAGAGCCAGGTCTTCGCCTCCATCAAGGCGGCCTACGATGAGCAGACCGATTGCCGTTACGCCGCCGCCCGGCTGTGGGTGGATGCCATCATCGATCCGGCCAAGACGCGCGATGTGCTGCTGACCGCGCTCCAGGCGGCGGCTCTCAATCCCGAGGTTGCGAAGTTCAACCCCGGAGTGATTCAAACCTGAGCGAGTCATCGTATCTCACGTCCCAGAAGATCCACACTCTCGGTGATAGCGGCCGTGCGCAAATCGCTGTCCAGCGTGGCCAACGGCAAGCGCGACGTTGCGCCACTCAAGTAGGCTGCGTCATAGAGGGTCAGCTGATGACGATGCGGCAACTGCAAAGTGGCATCCCAAGCCTGCCGGTCGGTTTCGGATCGAGGTTGATGGCAGCAACGATAGATCAGCCAAAGTTGCATGACGGAAAGCGACGTCGTGGCGTCCACGGCGGATGCCCATCTCCAGAATATTGGCAACCTCGAGCCGCCATAGAGATGGAACCCATGCGCCGTCTTCGCGAAGCTCAAAGACTGGCGGATGGCAGGAGTCGTTTCATCAGCGTAAAACCACGCTAGGGTCGCCGAACTATCGAGGATCAGGCTCACGGCCGGATGCGTCTCGATCCGCCTTGAGAGTCGTCCCAATCGAAAGGCCCAGTCCGGCTTGCACCGCTCGATCCCGCATGCGCTGCAACGCGGCTTGTGCCTGAGAGCGATCGATCCCTCCGTCGTCGGGTACAAGTCGGGCTACCGGCCTGCCGCGGCGGGTAATGACGATCTCTTCCCCTTGCTCCACCCGATCCAGCAGCGCACTCAATTTGTTCTTGCCTCGAACGACTCCGATTCTGATCATCGCTTTCCTCCAGCTAGCTTAAGCTAGATCTATACTGCAGTCGCCGTGTATGCTTGCTTGAAATTATGAAACGGGTCATCACGGCGGCGGTCCTCATCCCCCTGGTTCTGCTGCTCCTGCTGAGGGGATACTTTTTTCTGGTGGTCGTGGCCACGGCTTTGGTAGCGGAGCTTGCCGCGTGGGAATACCTCTCCATCGCCGACGCCCACGGGTCGCGCATCCCGCGCAACCTGGTGTCTGATTGCCATCGCTGTTCTCTTCGCCGCGACCTTCCAAGATCGCTTTCTGATCTTGCCGGCGATCGGCCTATGCAGCCTGGTATTGCTGGTGGTGTGCAGCTTTCGCTCGCCCCTCGAGCGCGTGCTGCCGGATACCGCCTTCTCGGTTTTCGGCCTGATCTACATCGGCCTGACCCTGGCCACCATGCCGTTGGTTTGGGCACAGCAGGACGGCCCTTCGCTGCTGATCTTCCTGTTCTGCGTCGTCTGGACCGGCGACACGGCCGCCCTCTACGTCGGCCGCAACTTCGGGCGCACCAAGCTTTCGCCGCGCATCAGCCCCAATAAAAGCTGGGAGGGAAGCGCCGCTTCGCTTGCCGGCAGCCTGCTGATCGCCGCGGCGCTGGTAGCGCTTCTCGCGCGCTCGAAAACAGGGCGATCTTCACCCTCCATTTTGCCGGTCCGCTGGCTCGCTGGCTGGGGCTGGCCGTGGTCTTGAATCTTTTCGCCCAGGTGGGCGATTTGGTTGAGTCCGCAATCAAGCGCGGCGCCGGGGTAAAGGATTCAGGCGCCATGCTTCCCGGCCACGGAGGCATCCTGGACCGCATCGACGCCCTCCTGCTGGCCGCACCAGCGCTGTGGTACGCTCAATGGATTCAGCAGTATTTCCAGCGGGTCAGCTTGCGTTGAAGCACATCTGCATCCTCGGTTCTACCGGTTCCATCGGAACCAGCACCCTCTCTATCATTGAGCGTTATCCGGAGCGATTCGCGGTCGCTTCGCTGGCTGCGGGCACCAATGTGGATCTGGCCTTTGCCCAATGCCAGCGCTGGCGCCCGCTGGTGGTCTCGATGGCCACTGAAGCTCTGGCCTGCGACCTGGCCTCGCGGCTTAAGGCGGCAGACCTTGGCTGGCATCGAGGTGGTCCATGGCACCGCGGGAACGGTGCATGCGGCCACCTTATCCCGGGTGGATTTCGTGGTCTCGGCGATCGTCGGCCTGGCAGGGCTCGAAGCTACCTATGCCGCCGTCGCCGCAGGGAAACCCGTAGGATTGGCTAACAAAGAGGCCATGGTCGCCGCCGGAGAGATCCTTACCCGGCTGGCGCGCCAGCGGCAACGTGCCCCTGCTGCCCATCGACTCCGAGCACAACGCCATCCACCAGTGCCTGCGTGGAGGAGCCGCGCAGGAAGTCCGCCGCATCTGGCTGACCGCTTCAGGCGGCCCCTTCCGCCAGCTTCCGCTGGATCAGTTCCAGTACGTCACGGTGGAGCAGGCGCTGCGCCATCCCACCTGGATCATGGGCCGCCGGGTGACCATCGATTCCGCCACCATGCTCAATAAGGGCCTGGAAATCATCGAAGCCTGCCGTCTCTTCGACCTCGCTCCCTCCGCCGTCCGGGTCACCGTACATCCGCAATCGACCGTGCATTCGCTGGTGGAGTTTGTGGATGGCAGCATCCTGGCGCAGATTTCCGTCACCGATATGCGGCTGCCGATTCTTTACGCCATGAGCTTTCCCGAGCGGGTACCGAGCGAGCTCACTTTTGATATGGCGGCGCTGGGGCAATTGAGCTTCCAGCCTCCTGATTTTGAACGATTTCCCTGTCTTCGCCTGGCCTACCAGGCAGCCGAATCCGGGGGGGCCGCCTGCATCGCCCTCAATGCGGCGGACGAGGTCGCCGTGGGTGCATTCCTCGAAGGCACCATTCCCTTTACCGGCATCCCGCGTACAATTGAGCAAGTTCTTGAGGTAACGCCGTCGAGGCATCCTGAAACGATCCAGGAAGTCCTTCAGCTAGACGAGGAAGCGCGGCGGATCGCGCACAGCGTGGTGTCAGGGTTTTCGCCGGTGCTGCGTTGAATTTTTTCGATGCGGGCGCTTTGGGCCAGAGAAAGCATCCAACCGTTGCGGCAAAGTTCACCGATAGCGTGGAAAAATGCTCACCGCAGGCGGTTCATTCCAGTCAATACTCCGGTAGTTCGGTGCTCCGGCAACCCGCGCTGGATCCGGCAGAGAGGTAAATGAGCGGATTACTATGTCCTTTTTCCTGACCAGCACGGTTTCCATGCTCGTTGTGCTCGGCATCATGGTCCTGGTGCACGAGTTCGGCCATTTCGCCGTCGCCAAGTTGTGCGGCGTGCGGGTCGAAGTCTTCTCCGTGGGTTTCGGCAAGCGTCTTTTCGGTTTTCGTCACGGAGACACCGATTACCGGCTCAGTCTTCTGCCTCTTGGCGGCTACGTCAAAATGTCGGGAGAATCTCCGGGTGAAGAGTCCACCGGGGACCCGGCTGAATTCAACGCCCATCCCCGCTGGCAGCGCATTCTCATTGGCTTGGCTGGGCCGGTATCGAATTTCCTGCTTGCTCTGCTGCTCATGACCGGCTTTTACATGATGCACAACGAGGTGGAAGCTTTCCGTGGCCAGGCGGCCAATATCGACTTCGTTTCCGATCACACCGCCGCCGCCACCGCCGGACTCAAGGCGGGCGATGTCATTACCCGCTTCGATAATGTCATCAACCCGACCTGGGAGCAGGTGTCCATTCGCGCTGCCCTCAACGTGGGACAAACCATCCCGGTCGATGTCAGACGCGATGGGCAGACCGTCAGCACCCAGTTGATGATTCCCAATCCTCACGGATCGGACGACTTCGACTTTGACACCGTCGGTTTCGTGCCTCGGATGCAGGACGATCCCGTCCGCGTTCGCCAGATCGAGCCGGGAATGCCGGCTGCCAAGGCCGGCCTCAAGGCCGGCGACCAGATTCTTTCGGTCAATGGGCTGACCCTCCACTCGGTCGATGCCATGCTCGCCTTTCTGCAGCAGGACAACGGCCGCCCCATTCAGTTGACCGCCCTGCGTGACGGCCAAACCTTCCAGATCGAATTGCAGCCCGTCATGGCGGATGCCGGCAATGGGCATAAGCTCTACCGCATTGGTTTTGCTCCCAACCTGCCGCCTTTCAAGATCCAGCAGCTGCCGTTGCCGCAGGCCCTCAAGCAGTCGGTTCATTTCAACCTGCGCTATTCCGGCCTGATCCTTGAAGTCCTGCAGCGCATGGTGACGCGCCGTTTTGCGGTGCAGGACCTGAGTGGGCCGATTGGCATCGCCCGGCAAACCGGACTGGCGGTCGAGGAGCCGGGCTGGCAGCCGATTATCGGGCTCATGTCCATCATCAGCCTCAATCTGGGCATCTTCAATCTTCTGCCCATTCCGATTCTGGATGGGGGCGTGATTGTTCTGCTGCTGATTGAAGGCGTGATGCGCCGCGATCTGAATCAGGAGTTCAAGGAGCGGATCTACCAGGCGGCCTTCGTCGTGTTGCTGATCTTCGCCGCGTTCGTGATGTTCAACGACATCTCCAAGCTCCAGGTCTTCACCAAGCTCAAGCCGTAGGGCTGGGTACGAGTCGCTGGTCAGTTGCGTTATAGGGACCAGACGCACGCGCTAGGTCCCTCGCCTTCCGACTGCGCTTCCAGTCGGGACTGAAGCAAAGGGTACGGGCGGTTACTCGCCCATGAACCCGCGAAGCCGGATGTCACGACATGCGCTTGGATGACTGTGTGATTCGGATCTTCCTATCCAATTCACAGGAACTCGAAGGCTGATCACCGTAGCTTCCACGCGGTTAATCATCCCGCCTGCCCCTGCGCGCCCGCTGGGAGCGAAGCCGAGGGATCTGCAGTGCGCACCCTCCCTCTATGCTGAGCGGGGTCGATGTAGCGAGTCTGTCGGTTCGAAGCTTCTCTCCGCTACACTGATCTCACTCATGCCAGTTTCCCAGACCAGAATCCGCGTGCGCTATGCCGAAACCGACCAGATGGGAGTCGTCTATTACGCCAACTTCTTCGTTTGGTTCGAGATCGGCCGGGTCGAGCTGCTGCGCCAGCTCGGCTTCCATTACAAACAGATGGAGATCGACGACGATTGCCACATCCCGGTCGTCGAAGCCAACTGCCGCTACAAATCTCCCGCGCGCTATGACGACGAGCTGCTGCTCGAGACCCGCGTTCTAGCGTTGCGCCGTTCCGTCATCAAGTTCGGCTATCGCCTCCTTCGCCCGGAGAACGATGGATCCCCGCCCACCCTGCTTGCCGAAGGCGAAACCACCCACGTTACGGTCAACCGGTCGTTGCGCAAGGTGCCATTGCCCAGAAGTATGTGGCCGTTCTTCAGCAATTCCTCTCTGCCCGCTCCTGACTGCTGCCGGGCATCTGCTCGCTTATTACCCGGCGGGAGAAATGATCTAACCTGCATTCATGTCCCGCGCCCTGCTTTTTCCTGCCGGGTGCCTGTGCTTTGCCATCCTGCTTGGCCTGCCAGGCGCCGTCTACGCGCCCGATGCGGGTCAGTACCGTCTGCTCGCGCTCGGCCAGCGGGACGCCGTCCCTGCGCCTTTCTCCGCTCGTATTCTGGGCCCGGCCACGGCCGGCTGGCTGGGCCGCGTCACTGGCCTCGGCGTCGACACCGGCTTCTTGCTTCTGGGCATCATTTGCCTGGTGGCGCTGATCGCCCTGGTCGCCGGGCTGCTTTGGTCCTGGCGGGCTCCCATTGCCATCTTTGCGGGAGTTTTCCTGATGCCTTTCTGGGTCGATATTTTCCACGATTACTATCTGCCCGACCTGCTGCATGCCGCCATTCTCGCGGCTATCCTGCTCTGCCTGCTCTTTGGCCACACCGGACTGGCCTTGCTCCTGCTCTTTCCCGCCTACCTGGCGCGCGAGTCCACTCTTCTGCTGGCGCTGTGTCTGATTTTTGCCTGCTGGCGACGCATTCCACTGCGCTCTGCCGGGATCGGGGTTCTGGCCATGGGCGCCGGTGTTCTGGTCAGCCGGCACTACGGCCAATCAGGTCCCCCCAGCGTCCACGGCCTGAGCGGCGGAGCCTATATCCTGGGCAAGCTCTTCTGGAGCTTCTTCAAGAATGTTCTCGGGCTGCCCCTCTGGAGCAATACGCTGCCGGAATGCAACCCTATCTGGGTCACGGCGCTGCCCCGTCCTCTGGGCGCAATTCGAGCAGATCGGAGTGTGCCAGCCTGCCCTCTGGGGGCCAGGCCGCCTGCTGCTCGCCTGGTTTGGCATTTTCGGGATCGGCCCGGCGCTGGCGGTTGTTCTGTGGCGGAGGATGGTTCCTCTACTCTCCGGTCAGGGGCGGGATCCGAGCTCACTCCCGGCATGGTCATCGTCTTCCGCTTCTGCATCGTCTACGGAGTCATCAGCATCCTGATGACGCCGCTCCTCGGGGCGAGTGCCGACCGCCTGGTTGAGTACGGGTGGCCCTTCTACTTTGTCGTGCTGCCCTGGTTCATCTTCGCGTGGTGCGATTTCCGCGGGATCCGCTCGGCCTGGATACTTCTGCTTCACCTGCTCACCTGCTGGCTGGCCTGGTTCGGCTTCAGGCAGCAGACCCCGGTTTCCTGCTCGCCGGTCTGGCCGTGCTGGCCTTGAATGGGGTGGGTTACGCCCTGGCTAGGCGGTCTTGCCAGGTTTCTCGAAGGTTTTCCCGCCGGTAAGTTACTAGGTTATCCACAGTGTGGATAACCTGTGGATTCAGCCCGGTAGAGATCCGCCACTGTGATGATTGAGCCGCCATGCCGCAGCTATGGAACAATAACTGTTACATATACAGCGAAGGCCGCACGCTTTTACTCTTCTCGGGCCATCCATGCGCCGCGCAGCTCGTTTTAAATGACCACATGATAGCGACGAATTGAGTCAGAGTAACTTCCGCTTGACCTGCGATTGCTCCTGTCATCTGCCGCGTTGCGAAACAGGATGCCTCTCTGTTACCGAGTGACGACATGGACGGACAGCTCATCGAGGTGCGTGGAATCCTGTTCAGGAGCTAAACCCGTGCTTGATGGGGCCGCATCGGTTGTGACTCCGCTAGAGAAGCATCGGACGGGACCCAGCTGTCAGACCAACCGGTCGCAGGCCGCGGTTCAGTAGGTGGGGATGCCGCGCGGCTTGATGTGGGTGCGGATGAAGGCCACGGTGCTTTCGAGGGATGTGCCCGGCCCGAAGACCTCGGCCACCCCCTGCGCCTTCAGGGCAGCGATGTCCTGCCTTGGGATGGTCCCGCCCAGAACCACCAGGATATCGGCCGCGCCCCGCTCTTTGAGCAGGCCCAGGACGCGAGGAACAATCACGTTGTGCGCACCGGAGAGGATGCTCAGCCCAATACAGTCGACATCCTCCTGCAGGGCGGCATTGACGATCATCTCCGGGGTTTGCCGCAGACCGGTGTAGATCACTTCCATGCCGGCATCGCGCAGGGCCCGGGCGATGACTTTGGCGCCCCGGTCGTGACCATCCAGACCTGGCTTGGCGACCAGCACGCGAATGGGGATGGTCGCTGGGGTTTCCATTTCGGTTATCGGCCGGTCACTTGTCGCGGGCGACGACGAAATCCGGCATCCAGAGGAGAGCCCGCTTGTAGTCGGACTCGGCAGCCCGGCGATGGCCGCGCGGGCGACTTCGGCGTATTGGAAGGCGGCAGTCAGGGCGTATTGCACCGACCCGTGCCGCTCCAGGATGGCCAGCACTTCCTGATGGCTGGTGCGCTCGAAGCTAAGATCTTCGAGCACCCTGCGGATGGCCTCGTGCTCGCTCGGCGTTCCGTGCTCCAGCGCATGGACCACGGCCAGCGTGGCCTTACCCTCGCGCAAATCACTGGCCACCGGCTTGCCCAGCACCCGCTCGGTGGCTGTCAGGTCGAGCACGTCGTCCACGATCTGGAAGGCGATACCCAGGTTGCGGCCGTACTCCCCCAACTGCTCCTCGATCTCTTCGCTGGCTCCAGCCAGGACCGCGCCCAGGCGCATCGAGACGTCGAACAGGCATGCCGTCTTGCGGTCGATCAGATCGTAGTATTCGGCTTCGCCCACCACCCGTCCCAGCTTTTCCATCTGCACGAACTCGCCCTCGACCATCTGCTGGGTCAGGCCGATTAACAGGTCGAGAACCTTGAAGTTGCGCTCCTCCAGGGCGATGTGGAAGGCCTGCATGTAAAGCCAGTCGCCGGCCAGGACACATTTCGAATTGCCCCAGGTGGTGTTGGCGGAAGGCCGGCCGCGACGGGTGTCGGCCCCGTCGATGATGTCATCGTGCACCAGGGTTGCGGTGTGCACCATCTCCACCACCGCGCCCAGCCGCACCATGCCCTGGCCGTGGTAGCCGAGCGATTTTGCCGCCAGCAACAGCAGGGAAGGGCGAATGCGTTTGCCGCCGCCTTCGCGCAAGTGGTCGGCGATATCGGTGATGGCCCCCACACTGGAGACGGCATCGCGCACCAACTCGGTCTCGATGGCGCTCAAGTCGTCGCGCAGCAGGTCGAAGACTTCCTTCGCCGTCGCTATCGCTTGTGTGCTCACTCACTCTCCAGGTGCTGGTTCTTGAACTCAGAAAAACTCTGCACCGGTATTGCGACACAAAATTGCTTTATACCATCCCTGTCAAACAGGTCCTAGTTCGACCGGTAATTGGTGAACTGCATGTCGATGCCGAAGTCATGACCCTTGAGCAGTGCAATCGTCTCCTGTAGGGTATCGCGATCCTTGCCCGTTATGCGCACCGTATCGCCTTGAATGGATGCCTGGACCTTTTTCTTTGATTCCTTGATCAGCTTGACGATCTCTTTGGCCTTTTCTCCGGGATCCCCTGCTGCAGGGTGATCTTCTGCCGCACGCTGGACCCCGAGGCCGGTTCGATCTTGCCATATTCGAGCGCCTTCAAGGAAACACCGCGCTTAACGAACTTTTGCTGCAGAATCTCCGTGACCGCCTTGAGCTTGTACTGGTCCGAGGAGGCCAGTTCAATGGCCTCGTCCCCCTCCAGCAGCTTGATTTCGGAGTGCGAGTCTTTCAGATCGAAGCGCGTCCGCACTTCCTTGATGGCCTGATCCATCGCATTTTTTACTTCCTGAACGTCGACCTTGCTGATTACATCGAACGAGTTGTCTGCCGCCATGGTGCTGTCCTTCCTCGATTATGAGCGCAAAAGCTGTTGCTTACCCCGAACTTACGACTCCGCGTCCGGCGCTACACCAAAAAAACGGAAGAAGTTGTTGGCAGTGCTGGAAGCGACCTGCTCTGCCGTAATGCCGCGCACCTCCGCCAGCTTATCTGCTACCCGGCCCACCCACGCCGGCTCGTTGCGCTTGCCGCGATAAGGAAGGGGCGCAAGAAACGGGGCATCGGTCTCAATCAGCATCCGGTCCAGCGGTACCCTGGCTGCCACCTCGCGTATATTTTCTGCCCGGGGAAAGGTGATGTTGCCTGCAAATGAGATGAGAAATCCGCAATCCAAGGCTCGCCTGGCATGCTCCCATTCGCCGGTAAAACAATGCAGGATGCCGCCCAGGTTGGTCTTGACCCAGGCAGTCTCGATCATCTCCAGCGTGTCGTCCCAGGCGTTGCTGCTGCCATCGGAGGGCCGGCAATGGATGATGATCGGGCGCCGCTTGGCCGCGGCCAGCTCCATTTGTTGCGCAAAGGCCTGCTTCTGCTGCGGCCGAGGCGAGTGGTCATAATAATAATCCAGTCCGATCTCGCCTACGGCCAGTACATCCGGGTTGGCCAGCAAATCGTCCAGTTTAGCCAGAGCGGCCTGGTCGGCCAGCTGAGCCTCATGGGGATGGATTCCGGCCGTGGCCAGGACGCGGGGGATCCCCGGTTTGCCGGCATAGCTTCGGCTCAATTCCAGCGCCTGCTGCATGGTGTCGGGCCCTTCGCCGATGCCAATAGACAGGACGGTGCGCACCCCCTGTTGCCAGGCCCGCTGCAGCAGTTCCTCCCGATCGGCGTCATACCGCGGGCTATCCAGATGTGCGTGTGAGTCGACCAGCGCCACTCCTTCTCTTCCCTGCGATCTTCTCCTTGTGAAGAACCGATGGGCCACGGCATCACACCGGCGACTTTTCCTCGACCGTAGATGGGAAAAGAGACAGATTTACTTGAGCCGCGCGCCTATTTCGACATCTTCCAGAAAGCCGGCCAGAACGGGCTTGCCTTTCTCTCCCAGCGATGCCGCTACGATCATTCCATTCGACTCCAGGCCGCGCAACTTTCTGGGTTGCAGGTTGGCCACAATCACCACCTTGCGGCCGATGAGCTTCTCCGGCTCATAGGCGCCGGCGATTCCAGCGACAATCTGCCGCACTTCATCGCCCAGGTTCACTTCCAACCGCAAAAGCCGGTCGGCGCCCTTCACTGGTTCCGCTACCAGCACCTGTGCCACGCGCAGCTCGACTTTGGCGAAGTCGTCGATGGTGATGGTTGCGGGCTTGTCCGCCGGGGGCGCGGCGGGCGAGTGGTCCCCACAGATGCTGCCGGCGTCAACGCTGCCGGCGCCTTGGCCACGATGCTTTCGGTTGCTTCTGACGCTGCGATGGCTGTCGCCTGCTTCTCCGCTCAGGGGTGGGCGCGGGGGCTGGTTCCGGCGGGGCCGGCGCATGGACGACCACGGCGGCTTCCGCAACCGCGGGCTCTGCTTCCGCGCTCTTGCCGGTATTTTTCGTCTCCAGTTCGTTCATGCGTTCGACCGTGTCCTTTTCTGCCCGGGGAAAGATAGGGCCCAACGGACCGAGTTTGGTTCCTGGCGCCAATTGACCCCAGTGCAGATCCTTAAGGTCTGCATGGGCAATATCGCCGAGGCCGAGCTGCGCCCATATGCGCGTGGCTGCCTCGGGTAGAACGGGATAGGCCAGAGCCGTGATGATGCGCAAGGCTTCGGCGCAGGTATAAAGAATGGATGCCAGCAACCTGCGGGCAGCCGCATCCTGTAGCACCCAACTTCCAGGGAGCCTTTTCCGTGATGTAGCCGTCGACCACCGCGACGAAAGCCCATAGAGCTTCGAGCGCGCGGGAAAAATCCAGCGCTTCGAAGTGCTGGGCAAACTCGCGCGCTGCAGTGTCGGCGGCAGCCACGATGCGCGGCTCGGCGTCTCCCGCCGGCACGACTCCGTCGAAATACTTGGTGATCATGGCCAGGATCCGGCTGGTCAGGTTGCCGTACCCGTTGGCCAGGTCCGCGTTGTAGCGCTGCACCAGGGCATCAAAAGAGAAGCTGCCGTCCTGCCCGAAGACCACTTCGCGCATCAGGAAGTAGCGCAGCGCATCGGCGCCCAGCGTCTCCACGATGGTTTCCGCGCGCACGATGTTTCCCCGCGACTTGGACATCTTGCTTTGCTCAAAAAGCAGCCAGCCATGGGCCACCACGCTCTTGGGCACCGGCAGGTCCGCGGCCATGAGGAAGGCAGGCCAGTAGACGCAGTGAAAGCGGATGATCTCCTTGCCCACCAGGTGCACGTCGGCGGGCCAAAAGCGCGCAAAGCGCTGCTGGTCCTGGGGCGCATCGCTGCCATAGCCGAGCGCGGTGATGTAGTTGGCCAGCGCATCCATCCACACATAAATCACGTGCTTTTCGTCGCCCGGCACCGGAATGCCCCAGTCGAAGCTGGTGCGGCTGATGGACAGGTCTTTCAAGCCGCCGCGCACGAACGAGATGACCTCGTTGCGCCGCGCCTCAGGGCGAATGAACTGCGGATTCTCTTCGTATAGCTCCAGCAGCTTGCGCTCGAAGGCGGAAAGCTTGAAGAAGTAGTTTTCTTCGCTCACCGTTTCCGTGATGCGCCCGCAATCAGGGCAGGGCGAACCCGGCGGCGCATCGACATACAGCTCGTCGGAGACGCAGTACTGGCCGGTATAGCTGCCCTTGTAGATAAAGCCGCGCTGCTGCAATACCTGGAAGAGCTTTTGCACGCCCTTGCGGTGGCGCTCCTCCGTGGTCCGAATGTAGTCGTCGTAGCTCAGCCCCATGCGGTCCCACAGGGCGCGGAACTGGCTGGAGACTGCGGTAGCAAACTCCTGTGGCGTTTGTCCTGCCTGCCGGGCGGAGCGCTCGATCTTCTGCCCGTGTTCGTCGGTGCCGGTCAGAAGCCAGGTTTCAAAGCCCAGGGCTCGCTTGCGCCGGGCGATCGCGTCGGCAACGACCGTGGTGTATGCGTGGCCGATGTGCGGCCGGGCATTCACATAGTAGATCGGGGTGGTGATGTAAAAGCTAGGGGTATCGGACATGGGCAAGGCGGTGAAGCGAGTGCATCGCAGACGCTGCACTCACTTCAATCTTAACAGGCCATTCATGGCCGGAGCATTCTGCTAGAATCGGCAAGAAAATCAGGGGTTTTGCGTGTATCGCAAACAGCAGAGACTTCTTCGCGAGCGCCTCCGCTCGGTACTTCAGGCCAAATACCAGGTTGAACTCCCGCACATCGCCATCGAGCAGCCGCCCGATCTGGAGATGGGCGAGTACGCGCTGCCCGTCGCCTTTGAGCTGGCTCGCCGGCTCAAGCGATCGCCCCGCGCGATCGCCGGGGAACTGGTCGCCGACCTGATGCCGCTGGAAGGTTTCGCATCGTTTGCCGTTGCCGGCGCCGGCTATATCAACGGCAAGCTTGACCGCCAGGCGGCCGCGCAACAGATCGCCCGCGACGATACACCGGAAGAACAGAGCCATCTTCATTCCCTGGTCGAGCACACCAGCATCAACCCCAACAAGGCTGCGCACATCGGTCACTTGCGCAACGCCATCCTGGGCGACACCTTTGTGCGCCTGCTGCGCGCCGCCGGGCAGCGGGTGGACGTGCAGAACTACATCGACAACACCGGCGTCCAGGTTGCCGATGTGGTGGTTGGCTTGACTCACCTTGAGGGTTACGATCTCGCCGGCGTCAAGCAGTTGATGGCCGATCTCACGGCCAAGGGGCAACGCATTGACGACTACTGCTGGGACCTTTATGCGCGTGTTTCGCAGTGGTACGAGGCTTCGGATGCGGAGAAGCAGGCGCGGAAGAATATCCGCCTGGAAACCCTGCACGCCATTGAAGCCGGGGGCAACGAGACGGCGGAAATCGCCGATCTGCTCTCCACCGCCGTGTTGCGGCGGCATCTGGAGACCATGCTGCGCCTGGGGATCGAATATGATTTCCTGCCCCGCGAAAGCGAGATCCTCCATCTCAAGTTCTGGGACCTCGCCTTTGCCCAGTTGAAAGCCAAGGGCGTCCTCTACCTGGAGACTGAAGGCAAGAACCAGGGCTGCTGGGTCATGCGGCGCGCCTCGACTGCGGCCCCCAGCGCAGAAGACAACGGAGCGGTGGACGAAGATGCCAAGGTGATCGTCCGTTCCAACGGAACCGTTACCTATGTTGGCAAGGACATCGCCTATCACCTATGGAAGTTTGGCCTGCTGGGCCGTGATTTCGGCTACGCGCGCTTTTTTGCCTACAACGATCACACGTGCTGGATCTCGACCGAAAAGGGCGAGGCGCATCATCCTGACTTTGGGGGCGCGCAGGCGATTTACAACGTCATTGACAGCCGCCAGGCGGACCCCCAGGCAAACGTGATTGAAGCTCTGCGTGGTCTGGGATACACCGAAGCCGCGGAGCACTACGTTCATTTTTCTTACGAAATGGTCGCGCTGACGCCGCGCTGCGCGCTCGAACTTGGCTATCAGATCTCCGAGGAAGACCAGGGCCGTTCTTACATCGAGGTCTCCGGACGCAAGGGTTTTGGGGTGAAGGCAGATGCGCTGCTGGACAGGCTCACGGCGGCCGCGAAAGAAGAAGTCGACAGCCGCCATCCGCAGCGCAGCCAGGAGGAGAGGCAGGGAATCGCGCACCAGATCGCGGTCGGCGCCTTGCGCTACTTCATGCTCAAATTCACCCGCAACAGCGTCATCGCCTTCGATTTCAAGGAGGCGCTCAGTTTCGAAGGAGAGACTGGTCCTTACGTGCAATACGCCGTGGTGCGCGCCCGCAATATTTTTCGCAAGGCCGGAACCACGCCGGAGGCAGCGCTCCAGGAGGTGAATGTCGCGGACTACTTCGAGGGCGAAGGGGCGGCCGGTCTTTGGGAGTTGTGGATCATGGCTTCCAGGCTCAGCTTATTGTTGGAGCAATGTATTGCTGCCGCTGAACCGGCATACCTGGCCAAGCATGCTTTCCAGCTGGCGCAGCTGTTCAACAATTTCTATCACCGTCATCACATCCTCACCGAAGAGGATCCCGCACGGCGGCAGTTCTTACTTGCCACCGCCGCGGTTGCCGAACGCGCTTTGGTCCGCTGCCTTGATTGGTTAGGAGTCGCAGTCCCGGATGCCATGTAGAAACCGCAGATCCTCCACTACGCTACCGGGGTAGCGTAGCGGAAGGATCTGCGGTTTCTCTTCCGGTTCTCGCGCGCTTTTTCTTTGCTCCCCGTTACTGAATCGGACTACCGTTGACCGTCAGTTGGCTCAGCGCCTGCACATCCTGCTGTTTCACGGCGTCAGGAAGAGGAGCGTAGTTCAGGCCGCTGGTAACCTGCTGCCCATCCGTCACCACATACACGATGAATTGCTTCAGCGCCGCGCGCTTCTTTGCGTCCTTTCCGTCTTTCGGGATGATCAGGAAGGTCAGAGTGGAAATAGGATATGCATCTGTCGCGGATGCTGGTGGGTTGGCGATCGGTGTCCGAGGGTCCTTCGCCAGCTGATCTTTGAACGCATCGATGGCTGCCGTTGTCCCCGCAGTGCTGGGTAGTACATAGTTTCCGGCCTGATTCTTGATCGCCGCCACCGGCAGCTTGTTCTGGGTCGCATACGTCAGTTCGACGTAGCTGATCGCGCCAGGCGATTGCTTTACCTGGCCGGTGACTCCTTCGCTGCCTTTGGCGCCGAGTCCCGTTGGCCACTTCACCGATGTGCCTTTGCTGACCTGTTGCGCCCATTCCGGGCTGACCGCGGAAAGATAGGTAGTGAAGGCGGCTGTGGTGCCGCTGCTCTCGGCGCGGTGGACCACGGTGATCTTCGAATTGGGCAGGTTCTCGCCCGGATTGTCCTTTTTCAGCAGGGGATCCTGCCAACTTGTGATTTTGCCCAGGAAGATTCCCGCAAGCGCATCGGAAGAGAGCTGCAGAGGCTTATCCAAACCATCCAGGTTGTAGGTGACGCATACCGGCCCGGCCGATTCCGGAATTTGGATCACCGGAGCCATCTGCGCCAGATCCTGGTCTGACAGGGGCGCATCCGAGGCGCCAAAATCAATCGTTCCCGACTTCACCTGCTGAATCCCGCCACCACTCCCGATGGACTGGTAGTTGATCCGTACATTCGCATGAGACTGCTGGAAGTCTTGAATCCAGCGCCCCATCACCGGATAAAC
Organism: uncultured Acidobacteriaceae bacterium; assembly: GCA_963721125.1. Classification (GTDB taxonomy): domain Bacteria; phylum Acidobacteriota; class Terriglobia; order Terriglobales; family Acidobacteriaceae; genus PALSA-350. The sequence goes on from CAVRHZ010000007.1 coordinate 311,582, forward strand.
GAAGGTGCTGCCGGCTCCATTGAGCGCGACCGTGCTGGACGAGGAATTGCAAGAGGTCAGCAAAGTGAGCGCTGACAAAATCGCGGCAGCGGAAACGGCAAAGGTTCTTTCGGTAAGGCATTGGGATCCTCCACAGCATGGGTTGTCGAATAGCATGCCACGAGATGCCTGCTGCACCTCAATGTTCATCGAGATTTAACGGATCGCCTGCCGCGGGCAACGAGCATGCGGGAACGAGCCTCTCACTAAGAGTAAGACGAAGTGGAATCGAGGGGTTTTCAACATGAGATGCAAAATTGCAAGGAAAGAAAATCGCGATCGTGGCTACAGATGGCTTCGAACAGGTGGAGTTGACGGAGCCCAAGAAGGCTCTGGAAGAGGCTGGAGCCACCGTGCACGTGATTTCTCCCAAGCCAGGCCAAATCAAGGGATGGAAGTTTACCGACTGGGGTGAGAACACCAAGGTGGACAGGACCCTGGATGAAGCGAAGCCCTCGGAGTACGACGGGCTTGTATTGCCGGGCGGTCAAATCAATCCCGACAAGCTTCGTATTGAGCCCAAGGCAGTCGCTTTTGTAACCGACTTCTTCAACTCGGGCAAGCCGATCGGCGCCATTTGTCACGGCCCATGGATGCTGGTCGAGGCTGGGGTGTTGAAGAAAAAGACCCTCACCTCGTGGCCGTCCATCCGCACCGACATTCGCAACGCCGGCGGTCACTGGGTCGATGAAGAGGTGGTCACGGATCAGAAACCTCACCACCAGCCGCAAGCCGGACGACCTCCCGGCGTTCAACGAGCGGCTCATTCGGGAATTCAGCCACGGAAAGCCATCCCAGAAACACACCCAGGAGAAACAACCACGCAAGAGCAGCTTCCTAGCAGTTTTGGCGGAGATCGGGCACCTTCCCGGTGTCCGATCTGCACTTGGCGTAGCTGCGCACCCACTCGGTGATGGTGCGCATCGCGAACCCGGAAGGGCCCTTGGCCATCCACGGCTTCGCTTCCTCCGACCAGGCCAGACCCGCGATATCCAGGTGTATCCAGGGCGTATCTTCTGCAAATTCCTTCAAGAACATCGCGGCAGTGATGGCTCCGCCCCAGCGGCTTCCGCCGGTGTTCATAATGTCCGCGATGTTGGATTTGATGAACTCTTTGTACTCGTCCTCGACCGGCAGACGCCAGAAACGCTCGCCCGAGATCTGCGAGCGCATCGGTGAAATGCCGGTACGTCTCGTCGTCATTGGAGAAGCTGCCCGCATTGACCGTGCCCAGCGCAACCACGCAGGCGCCGGTAAGCGTCGCTGCATCGATCAGGTGGGTCGCGCCCAGTTGCCGCGCGTAAGCCAGCCCATCTGCCAGCACCAGGCGCCCTTCCGCATCGGTGTTGATGATCTCAATGCTCTTGCCGGACATCGCGATCTGGATGTCTCCCGGCTTCATCGCGGTGCCCGAAGGCATGTTCTCCGCCGCGCAAACGATGCCGATTACCTTGACCGCCGGCTTCAATTGCGCAATGGCCTGCATGGCGCCGATCATCGCCGCCCCGCCCGCCATGTCGTACTTCATTTTCTCCATGCCGTCGGCGGACTTGATGGAGATGCCGCCGGTATCGAAGGTAATGCCTTTACCCACCAGGCCAAGCACCGGCGTGGCCGGCGCGCCCTTGGGCTCGTAGCTCATCACGATCAGGGCCGGCGGCTCCTGCGACCCCTTGCGTCACCCCCCAGAAGGCGCCCATCTTCAATTCCTTGAGTTTGTCCGCGCCATAGACTTCGCAGCTCAGCCCGTATTGCGCGCACATTTCCGCGGCTTTCTGACCCAGCACGGTGGGCGTCATTACGTTGCCCGGCTCATTGACCAGGGAGCGGGTAAAGTTCTGCGCCTCGCCCAGAATCACGCCTTCCCGCAGGCCAGCCTCGACGGACAGCCTCCTTTACCCCGCTGCCGGCAACGATGGTGAGTTGCTCGATACTCTGGTCCTTGCGGTCGGAACGATAGGTATCCGGATCGAAGTCGCCGATATAGGCGCCTTCTACCAGGGCCCGCGTGGCCGCTGCGGGATCGAGCCCCTCCGGAATGGCGAACGAAAGTTCGCGCAGCTTGCGCGGCTTGGCGAAGCGGACCGCTGCGCCCGCCGCCTTGCGCACCTCCGCGGTGGTGAGCTTGCCCAGGCCAACCAGCAGGATTCGCTCCGCCTTGCAGCCGGCAGGGGCGTGCAGCAAGACCGTGTCGCAGCTCCCGGCTGCGAATTCGCCGCTGCTGAGAACGCTCGCCGTCGCCTTGGCCACGCTGCTATTTGCCGTCAACAGCTTGATGGCCGGTTTGGCCGCTTGCTTCTTCTCCGCGGCATCCAGAGCGAAGATCACCAGCAGTGGGCTGGCAACCCGGTCGAGCTTAGCCGATACAAGTTTCGTCTTCATGGGTGATTATGCCTAAGTCTATTAAATTGTGATGGTTAGATGCTACTTGTGCTGGCCGCGAACGATCGCCGCCCGGGCCTCGCGTTCGTCCTCGCGGCGCCGTTCGGTCTCCCGCTTGTCCCAATCCTGTTTGCCTTTGGCCACTGCCAGTTCGCACTTTACGCGGCCGTGGCGGAAATAAAGCCGGGTGGGTATGAGCGTTAAACCTTTCAGTTGCGTCTTCCCCATGAGCTTTTGCAGTTCCTGCCGGTGCAGCAACAGCTTGCGGGTACGCAGCGAATCATGATTGAAAGAGCTTCCGTGCGAGTAGGGGCCGATATGCGCATTCAGCAGATAGGCTTCGCCGTCTTTGATGATGCCGTAGGCATCCTTGAGATTGGCTTTGCCCTCGCGAATGGACTTCACTTCTGTGCCTCGGAGCGCGATGCCGGCTTCGAATTTGTCCAGGAGAAAGTAATTGTGGCTGGCCGCGCGGTTCACGGCAGCGTCTCGCTCACCGGCTGCCACCGGCTCACGTGGCTTCGATTTTTGCGGGGATGGTGTAGTGTTCTGACTCAGTTGCCGGGGCATACATTTGGTTACGAATCTTCATGCTAGCACGTGAGTTGGGAGCGCAAGTGGGGCTCGTCCCGAATGGTATACTCAGGCCATATTAGCCAAGAGAAAAGCCCTGAGCCGGGACGAGTTTGCGCTGATTCAGGACCGGCTGCGTCAAAGCAGAAAGCGCGTGTTGTGACTCTCTGGACACGTCGATTTTTCCCCCAGCTGTTTCGCGATTGGTGTAGACCGGATCCGGATTTCCTGTGGAACGTTAGCCGGCCACAGAACTGCATGCGGCTTTCCTCAAAGAAAGCTGCACCTGAACGCTCAAGGCTGGTGCAGCGATGCAGGAAATCCGGGGAGCGACAAATCCGAAGGTGGGTTTCTATCCACGGAAACCGCACCTCGCGGATCTTTGTCAGGCGGTCGTCTTTGCGCAACGGCTTTAGTGAACATGCGGTTTGGCTTGTCTGGAGTGCGATGAATCGCCGTCATAAGAATTGGGCTCTGTCCCCTGCGCTTATCCTGGTGCTCTGCCTGAGCAGTCACTGTTTCGCAAAGACCTCCAAAGCCAAGACGCTCTATTCCAACGGCCAGACAGCAGAGGCCAAAGAAGATCCCATCACGGCCTACGAGGACTATTACCAGGCCTGGAAGATGGAACCAAAGAATCTCCGCTATAAGACCGCTTACGAGCGATTGCGCTTCGAGGCGGCGTCCGCCCACGTCAGCCGAGGGGAAAAACTTCTTGCCCAGAAGGACACCACCGGCGCGCTGACCGAGTTCTTGCGCGCCCTCGAGATCGATCCCAGCAACGCGCTGGCCCATCAGGATATTCAGAAGGCGAGGGACCAAGCCTCTTCAGTGAAGCCCAATCAGGAGACCTCGATTCCCGAGAATAAGGCTGACGAACTCACCGAGGTGGGCAGCCCGGTCCAACTCAAGCCTATCTCCAATGAGCCGCTCACCTTGCATATGACGGAAGACAGCAAGGTGGTCTACCAGACCGTGGGCAAAGCGGCAGGGATCAACGTGCTCTTCGATCCCGAGTACACCTCCAAGCGCATCCAGGTAGACATTGCCAACGTATCGCTATTAGACGCTTTGCGCATCGTTGGCGTATCTTCCGGCACCTTTTGGCACCCGGTCACCCCCAACACCATCTTTGTGGCCATGAACACTCGTGCCAAGCGCCAGGAACTAGAGGAAGAGGCGGTGCAGACGTTCTACCTGGCGAACACGGCACAGCAGAACGATCTGAACGATATTCAGACGGCGCTGCGCAACCTGCTGGTCAATGCCAAACTCTACGGGGTGCCGAGCCAGAGCGCCATCGTGATGCGCGCTACGCCGGATGAACTGCTGCTGGCGCAAAAGCTTATCAATGACCTGGACAAGTCGCGTCCCGAGGTGGTGGTCGACGTTGCGCTGATGGAAGTGAATCGGGACAAGACGCGGACCATCGGCCTTCAGCTCCCGGGCGCGTTTGGCGTGCAATTGCAGCCGCCCAACGCCACCACCACGACCACCGGCACTACCACCACCGGCACCACGACTACCGGGACCACCACCACGGACAGCACCACCAACCTGACCTTGAACAATCTTGCCCATCTCAACGCCACCAACTTTGCGGTGACCGTGGGCGCGGCGACAGCCAACTTTTTGCTCTCCGACTCGGACACCAAGGTTTTGCAAAATCCCAGTATCCGGGCCACGGATGGGCAGAAGGCCGACCTGAAGATTGGCGAACGCATCCCGGTGGCCACCGGCTCGTACCAGACGGGCGCGGCGACCGCTGTCGTCAGCTCCCTGGTGAACACCCAGTTCACCTATCTGGACGTTGGTGTGGAGATTGAAATTACGCCCATCGTGCACTACGACCGCGATGTAACGCTGAAGATCAAAATTGTCTCCTCGCAGGAGCAGGGCTCGACCAATATTGGTGGCATTACCGAACCAATCATCAGCCAGCGCACAGCCGATCAGGTGGTCCGCCTCAAAGAAGGCGAAGTCAACATATTGGGCGGCTTCCTGCAGAAGCAGGATCTGATCACGCGTTGGCGGATGGCCGTTTCTCGGTGAGCTCCCGATTCTGAAGTACATCTTCACCTCCACCCAGCATGAAGTGCAGGACGACGAAATCATTTTCATGCTGACCCCGCACGTGGTTCGCGCCACTGAAATCAATCCTTTGAATCTGCAGGAGATTGATACAGGTACGGGCACCAACGTGGAGTTGCGGCGCATTTCATCGCCGGCCAATGGACAGCCGAGTGCGACGGATGGACTGCCGCCGGGGCTGCAGTCCACATGCCTCCGCGCCGCCCGCTGCCGCGTCGCCGGCAGCCGGGACGCCAGCGCCGCGACACCAGGACCGCCACACCGGGACTGCTACACCGCGGACCGGCGCCGGGCTCAGTGACCCTGCAAATCGCTCCGCCGCCGAATGCGCCAAAGGTTGGCAGCACATTCCAGGTGGCAGTCAACCTGAGCCGGCGGGCAGGATATCTTTTCCGTGCCCATGCAGTTGCATTACGACAACAGCAAGCTGGCGTTGATCAACGTGGATACCGGCGACTTTCTCGGTCATGATGGCCAGGCCATCGCGCTGGTTCATCGCGACGACGGGGTGGGCAACGTTGTCATCTCGGCATCGCGTCCACCTGGCGTCGCAGGGGTGAACGGAGCGGGAACCGTCTGTCTTTTAACCTTTCAAGCCAACGCCGCGGGAGATGCGGCCTTGCAGATCATCCGCGCTTCGGCGAAGAATAGCGCCCAGCAGCCTGTCAATATCGCTGGATCGCAAACCGTCAGTACACGTGCAATAGGGCCCTTGTATGCAGTGCAACTTACCTCAGCGCAGCGCAGCAGACCACCAGGCGGGGCTGACCCTGGTCGAGTTGATCGTCACGGTTGCGATCCTTGCCATTCTTGCGTCGGCCGTCGTTCCGCTGGCCCGCTTTCAGGCCAAGCGGGAGAAAGAAAGAGAATTGCGCTACGACTTGTGGCAGATGCGCGACGCCATCGACCACTACAAAGACGCGGCCGATCGTCATGCCTTCATACCCAAGGCCGACAGTGGCAGACTATCCGCCGGATCTCGAGACGCTGGTCAATGGCGTGGACGCGCAGGGCAAGAAGCTAAAGTTTCTGCGCCGCATTCCGGTGGATCCGATGACCGGCAAAGCCGAGTGGACGTTACGCTCCATGCAGGACGATCCCAATAGCGACTCCTGGGGAGGGCAGAGTGTCTTCGATGTCGCCTCCAAGTCGCAAGGCATTGCGCTCGATGGAACGAAGTACTCCGATTGGTAGGCTTGTGAGCATATCCGGCTTTCGTTCTCGTACTGAAGTGCGCGCTCTGCCCGGCCACGCCGCGAGGCGGGTTTCACCCTGGTCGAGTTGATGGTGGTGATGCTCATCATCGCCATTCTGGCGGCCATCGCGATCCCCGCGTATGTCGCATCGATTCGCGCCGCCCGCGAAGCGGTCCTCAAAGAGGACCTGCACGTCATGCGCGATGCCATCGATTCCTATACCAACGACAAGGACAAGGCGCCGCAGACGCTCGATGACCTGGTCAGCGGTGGTTATCTCAAGGTCATTCCCATCGACCCTGTGACCCACAGCAACAGCACCTGGGTGCCGACCATGGACGACACACTGCAGAACGTCGATCAGACCGACCCCGGCATGACCGACGTGCATAGCGGATCGGACCAGGTGGGCAGCGACGGACAGCCTTACAACACCTGGTAGGTTACGTTCTCTTCCAAAGTCCTAGTGGCTGAATGCCGCATCCGGTGCGACTATCTCTACGCCTTGCAAATGATGGGTGCCCCATTCAAGCCCGCTTTTGGCTTGCAGTGGGATTCCACGGCGCTCGGACCGGCAGCTTTCTCTACTGCAACAGATCCCCAGGGCCATGATCATCCACATCCTGTACAGCTCAGCGGCTCGAGGTCCGTGGAATCCCACTCAAGCCAAAAGCGGGCTTGAATGGGGCACCCATCGTCTGTTACCGGTAGAGCGAGCCAGGTCTAATGGCGAGTCTTCGATTTCCCAGAACAGTCATTTTCGGCCCAGGTACGCTGAGGCGAACCTGGGGCGCCCGTCCCATGGCTACGAGCCTTGTTCCGCCCGGGAGAGGATTTGAGCCCACAATTCCTTCAGCCCAACACCGGTCTTGGTAGAGCACAGCAGGATCTCGCTCAGCCCCAAACCTTCCTTTAGCCGCGCCAGAGCCTTGGTCTTTTCGTTTCCGGAAAGACGGTCTGCTTTCGTGCCCACGGTAAGAAAGCTACGCCCCATTCCCTTGAGCGATGCGATCAGTTGCTGGTCGCTGGCCTGCACCGGAATATTGCTGTCGACCAGGCAAATACACAGCACCAAATTGGGCCGCTCTTCGAGATAAGGGTTGATGAATTTAGGCCACTCCGCGGAGATGGAGCGGGAGATTTTCGCGTAGCCATAGCCCGGGAGATCGGCAAAAAGCAGGCGTGGCAGCCGCGCAGTCGCCGAATCGGAGAGAGCGAAAAAGTTGATGGCCCGCGTCCGCCCCGGCGAAGCCGAAACCTTGGCCGCCTTTTCCCCCAGCAAGCCATTGATCAGGCTCGATTTGCCGACGTTGGAGCGCCCCAGGAAGGCGAACTCCGGAGCGCTGGCGGAAGGGAACTGCTCCGGGGCCATTGCCGACAGCAGGAACTTGGTAACCAGGTGCATCCCGGTTTACTGTGCGTGCGGTTGCCCGGCAGGCACGGGAGGCTTAACCGCGGCCAGCAGAGCCTCGGGTGTCTCCTCGCGCAACTCGGGTAACGGACCCTCAAGGGCGATCTTCAGGACCTCGTCCATCTGATCCACAAAGTGCAGCTTCATCACGCTGCGCAGGTTCTCCGGCAGATCCGCCAGGTCCTTCTCATTGGCTCGAGGTAGAACGGCTTCGAAGATGCCGGCCCGGTGGGCAGCCAGTAGCTTCTCTTTCAATCCGCCAATGGGTAGAACCTTGCCCCGCAGAGTGATCTCTCCGGTCATGGCGATGTCCCGCCGCACTCGTATCTTGGCCAGGGCACTGGCCAGCCCAGTGGCGATGGTGATGCCTGCCGAGGGGCCATCCTTGGGAATCGCCCCTTCCGGTACGTGCACGTGAATGTCGATGTTGCGGTAAAAGTCCTTGGGCAGCCCCAGGTGCTGCGCCCGGCTGCGGATGTAGGAAAGCGCAGCCTGGGCCGACTCTTGCATCACGTCGCCCAGTTGGCCGGTCAGAGTCAACTTACCTTTGCCATCCAGCACCTGCACTTCGGTAGAGAGGATGCTGCCACCCACCTCAGTCCACGCCAGCCCAGTCACCAGGCCCACTTCGCTGGTTTCGTGAACCTGAGAGTCGCGGAACTTGGCCACTCCCAGAAATTCGTTCACATTGGTGTCGGTGATATCTTCCTTGTGCTTGGCGCCGTTGCGGACCACCCGGCGCGCCACCTTGCGGCACACATTCCCAATTTCGCGCTCCAGGTTGCGCACCCCTGCTTCGCGCGTATAACCGCGAATGATGTCCACCAGCGACCCGTCGCTGAACACTGCATTCTTATCGCTCAGCCCGGTGGCCTCGCGCTGCTTCTTGACCAGGTACTGCTTGGCGATCTCGAGCTTTTCCGCCTCGGTATATCCGTGCAGTCGCAGAATCTCCATGCGGTCCTGAAGCGGCGCCGGGATGGTGTGCAGCACGTTGGCGGTGGCCACGAAGAGGACCTGCGACAGGTCGTATTCCACGTCGAGATAGTGGTCCTGAAAGCTGGTGTTCTGCTCCGGATCCAGCACCTCGAGCAGCGCCGAAGCGGGATCTCCGCGCAGGTCGGAGGCCATCTTATCTACCTCGTCCAGCATGAAGACCGGGTTCTTGGTTCCTGCCTTCTTCATGGACTGAATGATCTGTCCGGGCAGGGCTCCGATGTAGGTCCGGCGATGCCCACGGATCTCCGCCTCGTCCCGTACGCCGCCCAGGGACATGCGCACGAACTTGCGCCCCGTGGCCTTGGCGATGGACATACCCAGGGAGGTCTTGCCGACGCCCGGAGGTCCGACGAAGCACAGGATCGAGCCCTTGGGATTCTTGACCAGCTGGCGGACGGCCAGAAACTCAAGAATGCGCTCCTTGATTTTCTCCAGGCCGTAGTGGTCCGCGTTCAATACCTTTTCGGCGTGATCAATGCTGCGCGTTTCCTTGCTTTTCTTCTTCCACGGCACAGCCAGCAGCCAATCCAGGTAGTTTCTGGATACAGTCGATTCCGCCGACATGGGCGGCATGGCCTCCAGCTTTTTCAGCTCCTGAATAGCTTTATCGAAGACGTCCTTGGGCATGCCTGCGCCCTCGATCTTTTTGCGCAGCTCATCGAACTCGCTCTTCTCACCGCGGCCCAGTTCCTTTTGGATAGCCTTGATCTTCTCGTTGAGGTAGTACTCCTTCTGCGCGCGCTCCATCTGCCGCTTAACCCGGCTTTGCACGCTGCGATCCATGTTCAGCTTCTCGATCTCGATATCCAGCACGTCTGCAACCCGCGACAGGCGCTCGCTGGGGTCGAAGATATCCAGCAGTTCCTGCTTCTCTTCGATCGAAAGCTGCAGGTTCGCGGCGATGGTATCGGAAAGCTTCGCCGGCTCGTCCATGCGAACCGCGGCGATCATGGTTTCGTAATTCAGGGATTGCTGCAGCTTGACGTACTGCTCAAAGAGGGAAGTGACCCGCTGCATCACCTGCTCAATCTGCGGGTTGACTTCGAGCTGGCGGTTTGCGACTCGCACGGTGGCCACAAAAAAACCATCAGAGTCGTTCATCTCGACGGCTTTTGCTCGCTCCAGGCCTTCCACCAGCACCTTGATGTTGCCGTCCGGCATCTTCACGCTCTGGACGATGTTGCCGATCGTTCCCACGGAATAGATGTCTTCCGGCCGCGGCTCATCGATGCCGGCGTCGTGCTGGGTGGCGAGAAATATCTTCCGGTCTCCGGTCAGCGCCTCTTCCAGCGCTCTTACGCTCGACTCGCGCCCCACAACGAAGGGCGTCATCATGTAAGGGAAGATCACCATGTCCCGGATGGGCATCATGGGGAGCTTGCGAAGATCGCCTTTGTCACGGGTTTCTTTTGCTTGTGTCACGCGATTTCCTTTCACTTATTTCCGTTATACAGAGGAAAAGGGAGTTGCGCCAATGACCCGGACGTGAGGGCTTCAACCAATCAATAGACGAAAACAGCGAATCGAAAGTGTACAGGGGGTGCAAACAAAGAAAAGCACAGCCCCACACTACGCTACGCCGAGCTCACATCCCACGGTGCGCCGGGTGGGCGAGATGGCAATTTTTCTTGTGGAAAAGGCTGTTTTCTCGCCCGTCCGCCAACCCGCGGGGCCAGAACAGGCCGCAGAAAAACTTCTGTTTTATAGCGGGAACACGACTTTAGTCTGGCCGTAAATCATTGAGAATACGGCGGGACTTACGGTCGCCTCCACTCCGTAGCGAAGTAGAGGGACCTGCTGTTTCTTTTGTTGCCTTTTCGAAACAGAACCCTAACCGGCCTTCTCCAGCAGAGTCACGGAAAGATCCCGCTTCTGTACCATTTCCGCGGTAATGTCCAGCTCTTTGATCTTCTTGTTGCTGGGCAGGTGGTACATCAGATCCAGCATCAGCTCCTCGAGAATCATGCGCAAGCCGCGGGCGCCGACCTTGCGGTTCAGTGCCTCGCGGGCCACGGCCCGGGACGCCTCCTCGGCAAACAAAAGTTTCACGCCCTCGTATTCGAAGAGCCGTTGGTACTGCTTGAGGATGGCGTTGCGTGGCTTGGTGAGAATCTCCACCAGGGCCTCCTCATCCAGCTCGTCGAGAATTCCAATCACCGGCAGACGTCCGACAAATTCGGGGATAAGGCCGAACTTGATCAGATCCTGAGGCTGTGCCTGGCGCAGAAGCTCGGTGTCGCGTTGGGCGGGCAAAACGCCTACTTCCTGAGCATCCTTGTCGGACAGGGCCTTGAAGCCCAGAGCCTTCTTGCCCACACGGCGTCCGATCAGGCGTTCCAGTCCCACGAAGGCACCACCGCAGATAAACAGGATGTTGGTGGTGTCGACCGGCGTGAATTCCTGGTGGGGATGCTTGCGGCCGCCCTGGGGCGGAACGTTCGCTACCGTGCCCTCGAGGATCTTCAGCAGGGCCTGCTGGACACCCTCTCCGGAGACATCGCGGGTAATGGACGGATTCTCGTCTTTGCGTCCGATCTTGTCGATTTCATCGATATAAATAATGCCGGTTTGCGCTCTGGCCACGTCACCATCGGCTGCCTGCAGTAATTTGAGGATGATGTTTTCCACATCCTCGCCCACGTAGCCTGCTTCGGTCAGTGTGGTTGCGTCGACGATGGCAAAGGGTACATCCAGCATCTTGGCCAGGGTGTGCGCCAGCAGGGTTTTGCCGCTTCCGGTGGGGCCGACGAGAAGAATATTGGATTTTGAAAGCTCGACATCATTGCCGCGTGTCCGGTTCATCTGGATACGCTTGTAATGGTTGTAAACCGCTACCGCGAGCTTCTTCTTGGTTTGCTCCTGGCCGATGACGTACTCATCCAGAAAGCCCTTGACCTCTTGCGGTTTGGGCAAGTGCGCCGGCGCCGCCCCGGGCTGCGTCTCGCCGCGGTCGTCCTCCAAAATAGAGTTGCAGACGGCGACGCATTCATCGCAGATGTACGCCCGCGGATAGTCGCTCGGTGAGGAGATCAACTTAGCAACGGCGTCCTGCGATTTATGACAGAACGAACAACGGAGCGTATCGTCTGTTCCCCTCGGCGTTTTCATACTGCAACTCCTTTTGCCCTGACGGCCTTCACGTGCGTGGCCGGTCGATGATTTCGTCAATAATGCCGTATTCCTTGGCCTGCTGCGCGTTCATGATGAAGTCTCTTTCGACATCCCGTTCAATGCGTTCCAGCGGCTGCGCAGTGTGCTTCGACATCAGCTTGTTGGTGATCTCACGGATGCGCAGAATTTCGCGCGCGTGAATATCGATATCCGTCGCCTGGCCCGACAGACCGCCCATGGACGGCTGGTGGATCAGGATGCGCGAATTGGGCAATGCAAAGCGCTTGCCCTTGTTGCCGCTCATCAGGAGGAAGGCCGCCATGCTCGCTGCCTGCCCAATGCAATACGTGACCACGTCGTTGCGAATGAACTGCATGGTGTCGTAGATAGCAAGACCGGCGGTGATGGAGCCCCCGGGAGAATTGATGTAGAGCTGGAGATCTTTCTCCGGGTCCTCACCGGAGAGAAACAGCATCTGGGCGATCACCAGGTTGGCGATCTGATCGTCGATCGGTGTCCCCAGAAAGATAATATTGTCGCGAAGCAAACGAGAATAAATGTCGTAGGCTCGCTCGCCTCGACTCGTCTGCTCGACCACCATAGGTACAAGTGCCATGCGCTCCCTTGCTTTTGCTTCCCCGCGGACGACGCGCGCCCGGTTGTAAAGTTGCCCCTCTGTCTGTGCTAAGAGGCTAGAGCGTTTTCACGATTACGTCGCCCCATCCAGCCTCCGTGAAGTGGGGCTTTTCTTAAGGAAAAGCCCCGTGTGAAGTATCTTCACCGGTTTACATCGATCGTCAAACCGCTAGCCGTTCGTACAGCAACGCGCCCATCTTCTCTCTACGTAAGCGTTCCCGGATTCTAGCGAGGCTACCGTCCTCAGTCAAACGTGCGCGCAGTGCATCGACCGGTTCGCGCATCTGCAAAGAGATCGCTTGCAGTTCATGATCGACCTCTTCTTCAGGCACGTTCACATTCTCTGCATCGGCAATACGGTCCAACAGAAGAGAACCCTTCACCTCGGCCGTAGCAGAGGCTCGCTGTGCGGCGCGCAGGCGATCGAAATCGAGATTGCGCATGTCTTCTGTACGCATGCCCTGGGAGGCCAGCGCCCGCAGTCCCCGATCCAGCCGGACGTCAATCTGTTGCTGTACCAGCGACTCAGGAACGGGAAACTCGAAACGATTGACCAGCGCGTCGAGCAGCCGGAAGGTGGTCTCGCTTTGCACCCTCCGCTGCTTATCGTTGGCCATGTGTTCGCGCAGCTGCTGCTGGAAGTCCGCCAGGCTCTCGTATTGCCCCAACTCCTTGGCGAAGTCGTCGTTGAGTTCCGGTTCGATTTTCTTCTTGATGCCTTTTACTTCGAGGTCGTAGGCGACGCGCTTGCCGGCCAGTTGCCGTTCCCCAAAGTCCTCCGGATAGGTCACCTCAAACTTTAGCTGTTGACCTACGGAGGCGCCGCGCAATGCGGCATTAAAGCTATCCAGGGTATTCGGTCCGCCAACCTGCACCATCACATCCTGCCCGGTGATAGGTTGCTCGGGTGCCGGCGCTGCTTCGCTTCCAGCTTCCGCAGGCTGCACCGTGCCGGTAAAGCTGATCTGGGCAAAGTCGCCATCGGCCAGGGGACGCTCTTCTGTCACCGGCTCCATGGTGGAACGGGAATCGCGAATGCGGGCCAGTTCGGCGTCGACCTCGGCATCGGTCAGCTCCGTAGCCACCTTCTCGACTTTAACGTCCTGATATCCATCGATGGAGAATTCCGGAACCACTTCGAAGGCCGCTTTGAAGCGTAGAGGTTTACCCTCTTCCAACTCGATATTGGTGACCTGCGGTTGCGAGATGGGCTTGAGCTGCTTCTCGGCAATGGCGTTGCGGAAGTGGTCGGGGAGAATAGCCTCCATCACATCCTGTCGGATCTGTTCGGCGAAGCGGCCGCGGATAAGCGATTCCGGCACTTTGCCTGAACGGAAGCCTGGAATGCGGGCATTCTTTTGATAGCGTTTGGTGACCGCGCGGAAATTGCGCGAGACCTCGTCTGCAGGGATTTCAATCTCAACTTCTCGAGTGCAATCCGGATTTAGAGTTGCCGCGCCATGCGAATGGTCATGTCCTTCGTGACCGTCTGGCTCCGCGGTGGCGATCGATGCTTCGGCAGATTGCGGTGTTGTTTCAATCATTTCAGTTGAGCTCAACTTGTGCCTTCCAGATTTGCTCGCTCCGCTGTGCTATGCAATGGCGGAATGGATGTATGCGGAGCGGCCCGTAAACAGCCTGCTTTCATCGTATGGGGCTTTCCCCGGGAGGGTCAAACCCACAGCGCAAAGAATGCAGAGCCGCTATTAACGAGAATACACCCTTTTCCAGTTACCCTTGACGAACCAGCCTTGGTACAGGAGTGGAAGAGGGTAGCATTTTCGCTTCGGGTGTATACAGAGTAACCGCTCCGGAAATGGCTTTTCCTCAGGAAAAGCCGCAGAAGCGCTCTACAGTTCCTCCTGCCGCGGGGTGCGTACGTGCGCTACAAACCGTGGATCGGCAGCCTGGTAGTGCTTGTAATTGCGGCGTCCCTCGCTGAGGCTGAGATTGCCGTTGACTGTTCTGCGGACCACGTCTGCATCCCGATCATCCTGTCCGTCATCTTGCCACCAACAGACCTGGCACAACTCCAGGGCTTCTGGCATGGCCAGCGTTTTATATCCACAGCACAGGCAGCGGGACGCAGTCGGTCGTCGCATGTATAAATTATGCGCTGGTTGAGGGCAAAAGCGGGTAGCTGGGCGCGGGAACTCCATTACCACGGTAATCCAATTCGTACTTTAGGCCTATGACACGCAGCCATGTTTATGCCTGCGAGCCGCGCGGAAAATACTTCCGCACAAAGGCGCACGAGAATCGGAAGCGCAGTGGAGGGACCTCTGTTTCTCTTCCGGTTCCCGAGCAGACCCCTAGTGCCCCGGGGTAAACAATTCCAACCGAACCTTCCACGTGACCGACTGTCCGGGACGAAGCGTCACCATGCCCGTATCCATGCCCTTCCATTCCTTGCCGAACGGGTCCACATAATTGAATTGCGGTTCGACCGCGACAAATGCCGTTTTGGGCGAATACACCTGTATCGTCCGGATCTCCGGCGATAGGGCAGATACCGTCAACCCATAATTCGATTCGGGATCTATCAGCTTCACGTCGGCGGCGCCGTTGGTCCGCTGCAAGTGGGAGAAATTGTCGTCGAGAAAATGATCGTCGAGGGCCACGCCGCCGGGCGCAGTGTAGTCGTACTCGGTGCCCTTGACCGGCTTCAGTTGCCCGGTGGGGAATGCGTCACCGTAATTGTTTACGATAGCCAGCATGGTGGCAGGGATGTGCACGCGCGCCTGGGCGCGGTGGCCGCTTGGTATCACAAAGTAGGGATGCCAGCCGATGGACATCGGTTCCAGCTCTTTGCCCACGTTCTTGGCCGTGATCGTGGTCTCGACGCCATCGCCGGTCAGTGCGATGGTGAAGTTGAGGTCGGTGTCGGAAAGCCAATGGCCGCCGAAATCTCCCGCGTGGATGACCCCAGTTACCGTCTGCCCATCCGCGGTGGTTTGGGTTTGCAGGTCTTCCACCTTAGCTTTGGTGATCAATCCATGAATCGCGACGACGGGGCCGCCGGGACGCTTGCTGGGGAAGTTAGCCGGGAGAGCCAGGGTGTGGCCACGCCACTGAGTGATCACTGACTTGCCGTCGGGGGAGAGTGTGCCCAGGATGCGGTTGGGGTAGGGAATCAGAAAGGCTCCGCCAAGGCCGAAGGACGCGCTGCCCGATTCATCCTTACCCGTGCCACTAAGGATCTTGGGTGCATCCGCAAGCGAAGGCGAACGAAGCAATGGGATTTCCCCTTTGCCAGGAATAGCCGCGGTGACCTGGAACATATTCATGCCCCGCCCGGGGAGCAGGGTCACGGAGAGGAATTCGGGTTTGCTGCCGCCCGCGGTCGCCTTGCGGGTCAGTGTGAGCGGGTTCTCCCCGCCGATTTGCACGGCTGCCGGTGCTGCCGGTTGCGCAGCCTTTTCGCTGGGTGCGGGCGTCTGCTGCTTGCATGCCACTGCAAACAGTGTGGATGCGGCGAGAATCACCGCCTAAACATTGCTCTACTTTGTGCATGGACCCCCCACCAGAATGTTTGCCCACTTCCGGCAAGTAGCCGCGGCAAAGCAAAAATCATATTACGCCGACTTTCCGCTGGGCCTACAATCGGGTATGAGCACCTCCCCTCGAGCGAACCCCGGTTCGCCAATGAGCCCCGGTCTGCCTGAGGCCAATCCTGGCCCGGCCCCTGCTAATCTCAATCCGCTCGTTCTTTTCAATCAGGAGGTTATCCGCTGTCAGCGTTGTAGCCGTCTGCGCAAGTATTGCGAGGAAATCGCCACCAGCAAGCGGCGTTCCTACCGGGATTGGATTTATTGGGCCAAGCCGGTTCCATCGTTTGGCGACGAGAAGGCCCATATGTTGATTCTGGGCTTGGCACCCGGCGCACACGGGTCCAACCGGACCGGCCGTCCCTTCACTGGAGACGGCTCCGGCGACTTTCTGTATCCCGTTCTGTACGATGCCGGTCTGGCCTCGCAACCCAACTCTGTCTCGCGCGGCGACGGCATGCAGCTGCGGGACTGCTGGATCAGTTCCGTGGTGCGCTGTGCGCCCCCCGACAACACTCCCAAACGCTCCGAGCTGCAGAACTGTGCGCCTTACCTTGACCAGGAGATCTCGTTGCTGACCAATTTGAAGGTGGTGGTCTGCCTCGGCCGCATCGCCTTTGACAGCTATTTGGAGCACCTGGCGCGAACCGGGCAGAGTGAGCGTAAGCCTCGGTTCAAGTTCGCTCATGGCGCCGAATACGCGCTGCCGGGAGGCCGCTACATGATCGCCAGTTTCCACCCGTCGCTGCAAAACACCAACACCGGCAAGCTCACGCGCGACATGCTTTTTGACGTTTTCGAGCGCGCTAGCATCCTCGCCGGGGAGACGGGACGCACCCTTCGCCGTTGATGGCACTGCTGATGCCGTAGCGTGGCCGTAGACGCGGCGCCGCACAGATTCCTCGCACCGAATGATGTTGGCATCCCACTCAAGCCGAACAGACTTGAATGGGGCACCGAACCTTGGGCGACGGCATCGTCCCGTAGCTGGACGGCATTCAGGACCTCAACAACGGCTTGAATGGAGACCGCGACTCCAGCCGATTGAGTTGTCCCGCTCAAGCTGGGCTGAGGGCTTGAATGCACCAATTGTGGAGCGGGAGACGGGGATCGAACCCGGAACCAGACGGCATGGGAAGCCGCTACTCTACCATTGAGCTACTCCCGCCCGCTGCTACCCGCTTATTCTAACCCGAAGGCGGGTGGCCTGAGACCCTTGTATGATTTCGGGGGATGCCCCCCCTCCGCCGGCGCACAATCTTTTCCGCGGTCTTCGCACTCGCGGCGGGTGCTGCGCTGCGCCTGTGGTTCATTCACGCTTTCCCCCAGATCCAGGGAGACTCACTTCTCTACGCCGACATCGGCAGGAACTGGCTGACCCATGGAATCTATGGCCGGTCCATCGTGCATGCGGGCGGTCCGCCAACTATTGCCCCCACGCTCGTGCGTTTGCCCGGATACCCGGGTTTTCTCGCCCTTTGCTTTGCGGTTTTTGGGAAGCAGAACTACCTCGCCGTTCTCTACCTGCAAGTGGTGATCGACCTGGTGACATGCTTGCTCATCGCGGGATTCGTGCGCCGGCTCTGTGGGCATCGGACTGCGATGATGGCGCTATGGCTGGCGGCGCTTTGTCCCTTCACGGCAAATTACGTCGCCATGCCACTCACGGAAACGCTTTCCATCTTTTGCGTCGCCCTCGGCCTCTTTGCCTTCGCCGCCGTGCTCGAGCAACCCCATTGGGGATGGATGCTGGCGCTGGCATTTGCCTGGAGCTACGGCGCGCTGTTACGGCCCGATGGCGCCCTGCTGGCTGTGACCCTTTTTCCCGCGCTGCTCCTCTATGGCCGCAGCTCGCTGGGCTTCCCGCGCGCGCTGCGCATCGCATTGCTGTGCGGGTTGCTCTCGGTGCTGCCGTTCGCGGCGTGGACATTTCGCAACTGGCGCACCTTCCACGTCTTTCAGCCGCTCGCGCCCCGATCCGCTACCGACCCCGGAGAATTAACCGCACCCGGATTTCAACGCTGGACAAAAACCTGGATGGCCGACTTTGCCTCCACCTACGAAATCTATTGGAATGTGCCCGGGGACGACATCGATATTCACTTGCTCCCGTCGCGCGCCCTGGATTCTCCGTCCGATGCGCGTCAAACGCGCGCCCTGGTCGCGCAGTACAACACCGACGACATTCTTACACCGCGCATCGACGCCGGGTTTGCCGCGCTGGCTGCCGAGCGCATCCGCGCTCATCCCTTTCGCTACTATGTAACCCTGCCCCTGTTGCGCCTGGCGGATATGTGGCTTCGCCCCCGGGTGGAGATGCTGAATATAGAACTGCGTTGGTGGCAATACCGTCTCCACCACGTGGAAACCCGCATCTCCTATGCTTACGGAGCGCTGAACTTGCTCTATCTGTTAGCGGCACTGATCGGAGCCTTTTACTGGCCGCGATTTGCCACTGCCATGGTGGCCTATGTTGTGCTGCGCAGTGTGCTGCTGCTCACCCTCGAGGCTCCGGAACCGCGTTACACCCTGGAGTGCTTCCCCATAGTCATCGCCTTCGCCGCGGCTGCCCTCGACCGCCTCAAGCAGTTTCGCAATTGGCGTAGACCGAAGCGATAGGCCTTTCGTGGTTCCCTCAGGCCAGAGTAATTGCGAAACTGCCATCGGGAGCAGGACTAATGCGGCAACGCCGTTCCCGTCCCCTCGGTAAGTGTGACGATGCGGTCCACCGGCAGCGCACTGAAAGATTCTTTGATGCCGCTGGGCCAATCGATCTCGACCCGGTCGATTTTTGATGCAGCTCCCAGCCCAAAATGGAGTCGCAGATCACTGCTGGAGATATAGCTCGACCCGCTACGAACTTCCTGCGCCCATTTCCTGTCGCCGGCGAATACCGTGACGCGGGCGCCGATGCCATCCCGGTTGGAGCGCGTGCCCACGGTGCTGATGCCAATCCAGTGGTTCTTATTGGCCGCCTCATTGACCAGCAGCAAGGGCTTTGCACCCGAGTTATTGATCACCGCCGATATGCGGCCTTGGTTCCAGAGATCGGCAATGGCAAGACCGCGGCTGGATTCGGGCACGGTACAGCCGGGTCCTGCTGTCTTGCTTATGTCTTTAAATTTTCCATCACCCTGGTTCCAATACACCAGGCGGGGTTCTTTGTACGTGGCTCCCAGGTGCGCCGTATCGACCTCAGGATAAACGTGGCCATTGGCCAGCATCAGATCGGGCCAGCCGTCATTATCCATATCGAAGAACATGACACCCCAACCCAGATACTGGGTATTCAGTCCCAGGCCGGCGTCAAATATTTTGGAGCTGTAGGTTCCGTCCCCGTTGTTCTGGTAGAGGGACGAAGTGTCATCGGAGAAGTTGGTCTTGAAGATGTCAGGCCAACCATCGCCATTGAAGTCGCCGACGGTTGCGCCCATACCAGCCTGCTCGCGGCCATCTTCATCGAAGGCCACGGCGGCGTCCACGGCTACATCGGTGAAGGTTCCGTCTTTGTTATTGCGATAGAGAATGCTGGGTGTGCTGTCGCAGGCTACATAGATGTCGGGCCAGCCATCGCGGTTGTAGTCCAGCGTGGAAACCCCGAGACAATAGTGTCCGTTGGTTTTCTCGATGCCGCTGCTCTTGCTGACGTCGGCAAAGTGGCCTCCGCCGAGATTGTGGTAGAGCACGTTGGGGGTGGAGTCGAGCCCCCTCGGCCCGCACATCACTGGAACCCCCTTCCAGATGCACATCTGCCCCTCTCCCGGTCGAGGCGCAGTTTTGATGTCAAAGTGAACGTAGTTTGCGACCACCAGGTCGAGTTTGCCGTCGCGGTCATAGTCGACGAAGGCGCAGCCTGCGCCCCACTCGCCCCCAGTTCCGGCGACACCGGCCTGCGTTGCCACTTCTTTGAAGGTGCCGTTGCCTTCGTTGTGGTACAGGCGATTCTTGCCGTAGTAGGTCACGTACAGGTCGTCGAATCCGTCGTTATCGTAGTCACCAACGCAGGCTCCCTGTCCCCATCCACTGGCCGTCAGCCCGGCTGCCTTGGTTACATCGGTGAATGTGCCATCGTGATTGTTATGGTAGAGATGACCGCTTGGCGGTGGGTTCTTGTTCTGTGCCGCGGCGTTCTGGAGAGCATTGCCATTTACCAGGTAGATGTCCGGCCAGCCGTCGCGATCGTAGTCCAGGATCGCCACCCCACTGCCGGTGGTTTCGATGATGTACTTCTTGGTGGCCTCATCTCCGTTGACGTTCTGCATTGTCAAACCCGCCTGCGGAGCGTAATCAACGAACCATGCCGGCGGTGGATGGTCTCCCGGCTCAGGAACGGAGTGAACCTGGGCAACAGCATTGACAGCGCAAAAAAGAAGTATCCCCGCGACCCTGTGCCGAACCGCCATTCTGCAAATGCTAGCACTGGACATAGCAGGGTATCCTTTAAGGTCTGTTATGCGAACTCTTTTGCACCTTGCCCTTTTGTTGTTGTCCGGTTGCCTGAGCTTCGGGCAAAGTGTTGCGCCCTCCGCATCTCCCGCCGACCCGGCAACCGCGAATGGCACGCTGAAGTTAGAACATGGCCAGCCGGAGCAAGCCATCGCGGACCTGCAGCAACTGGCGGCAAAGCAGCCTCCAGTGGCAGGAGCCAGCCGTGCTTTGGGCATCGCCTATTACCGCACCGGAAAACTGATCGACGCGGAGCAAGCCTTTGCCAAAGCCATGGTCCAGGATCCGGCGGATGTCGAATCGATTCAGATGCGGGGGCTGACGCTCTACCGGTTAGGACGTCCCGCTGACGCCATTCCATTTCTCGAGCGTGTCCGGCAGTGGACACCTAATGCGAATGCCGACGCCAACCATGTGCTGGGCCTCTGCTACATGAATGCCCGACGGTATGATGATGCCCGCGGAGCATTTGCTGCTCAATATCACGTAGCGGCCGACTCTGCTGCGGCGTACCTGTTGACCGGGAGCATGCTGATGCAAGCCGATTTACCAGAGCTTGCGGCCCAGGACGCGCACAAGGCGCTGGAAATTTCTCCTCAACTTCCTCTGGCCCACTTCATGCTGGGCGAGGTTTACCTTTACAAATCCGACGTAGCCCACGCACTTCAGGAATTTGAGCAGGAGCGGGCAATCAATCCTGTCTACCCTGCGGTGTATGACCGGCTGGGAGATGTCTACACCCGAACCGGACAATATCAGCAAGCGGAGGAGGCGCTCACCCGTGCCATCTCCCTCGACGTGTCGAGCACTGGGCCTTTTATTCAAATGGGCAAAGTGTTCTTGCGTCGCAATGATCCCCAGAGTGCGGCCCTCTATTTGCAGCACGCTGAAAAAATGGATCCCTCTAACTACATCACGCACACGCTATTGGGCCAGGCCTACCGGGGACTGGGCAAAGAAGAAGACGCAAAGCGCGAGCTGGACATTGCTTCGCAGATACACGCCTCCAGTCAGCTCAAGCTGCAGCCAGTGCAGTGATGGCTATGTAACAGAATCGTCCTGTTCTTAAGGGCTTCTGTTCGGAGACTAACGGGGTGCTAATGCACCCGCACGGAAATCAATTTGCTTTGCAGCGGCACCCCTCCTTCGAGAGTGACTTCGAGGAGCGCCTCAAACGGCCGCGCTTCACCCTTGGGCGTGGACACTGCCTTAAGCAGTTCCGCCACGCTGTCTTTGTGGCAACTGAATTCGACCGCTGCCTGGGTTCCCAGGGTAGTCAGGCCTCCGAAGATAAGCGTCCGTTTTCCCGACTCCACCCCGGGCATAAGCGCGATCACTGCATAATCCTTTGTGAGTGGATGCTCAGGACGCAAGTAAACTGCAGGTTCACCCGGACGTGGGTGGCGATTGACGAACCCCGAAAATCCGGGAGTCGTCATCATGGTGAAATCGGCCATCGAGGGAAGCACGTTTAACGAGGGATTCTCCGCCGGGGAACCGATAAATATAAGGTTTCTCAGCTTGGCCTCGTCCCATGTAACCAGGAGACTCCGCTTCAGAACAAAGCTGGCCTGGTGG
This sequence comes from uncultured Acidobacteriaceae bacterium, assembly GCA_963721125.1. Classification (GTDB taxonomy): domain Bacteria; phylum Acidobacteriota; class Terriglobia; order Terriglobales; family Acidobacteriaceae; genus PALSA-350. The sequence continues at coordinate 333,592 of CAVRHZ010000007.1, forward strand.
GTATCGAAAAGCCTGGTGAGCTCGTACACCGATGCCAATTCGCCGATCCCGGTGTAGTGGTCAACCACCTGCTCCTTGTCAGGCAAGGATCCCGCCGGGATATAGCGCAACCCGGTTTTCGAATCGCCCAGAAAACGCGTGTTGCTGTATATCACCAGCGGCGGATCCCCACTGAAAAACGGCGCCCAGAAGGCCTCAATGGCTGTTCGCTCCGTGGGAGCTTTTGGCCACGCCCTGGGAATCATGAAGGCCGAGCAAGCGAGGACCACAACGAGGAGAATGCCCAGGAAAATACCCAGGGGCATCGCATTCCAAATGCTCCCTCTACCCACAACCACTGCGGCTTGCGCAGGCGGAACCTCCGCGGGCACGGGAAACGGAGTCAGTGATGGTTCTGAATCGCGCGGCCGGAAGATGGGCAGGTAGTGGCCCTTGGGAACCTCGATAATGATCGGCTCCGCACAGCCCTCATTGGAAAAATATTCGGCGAGTTTTTGTCGCAACAGACGCGCATGGGTACGCACGATGCTGTCTTCGCTCGAATTGTAGCCTGGAACCCGATTAAAGACATGAACCCCGATCTGTTGCTCGGTCGCCGCTTCAGGAGACTCATTCACAGCGCAATTTGCAACGTAACGCAGGAACTCCCGCAATCGCAGAGACGCCTTGAACTGATTACTCGCAAGGACCCGTTCGACCAAGGTGCATCGTTGGTCGGGTTTTGACTCGTTAAATGATTCCTCAAAGCTGGCCGATTGCGTGAAAACAACAGCAGATCGATTCCGTTTCACCGTCAAATCACCGTAAACAACGTTGGCAGAATTGGTTTCAGCGGACAGGCTGGATTTGTACCGGGACAGCGAGAAGCCCGGACACCGCATGCATGGAACCCTTATGCAATTTCCCTCTTGCTTCAGCTTCGAAGCAAGCGGCATCCACACTGCTTAGATGCAGTTGTGCGGACTTTGGGTTGCGGAGTTCACCTCGCCCAGGCTGCGGTGCAGATTTCCAGAACGGCTTGCGGATTCACCAGGAACCGGCGCGCCGCCAACCAATAACGCTGGCTTGAGGGGATTTGGGAGAGGTCGATATGCAAAGCAGTATCCGCTGCAAGATTCGCAATACATTTCAGGCGATCGCAATTTTGTCTATGTTCGCGCTTGTCCCGTCCGGTTGGGGGCAAGCGGTCTACGGATCGATCTTCGGGACCATCACCGACAACACCGGCGCCGTGGTGCCCAACGCGACCATTACCGTGACCGACGTTTCTAAAGGCACATCGGTCACCACCCAGAGCGGCGGCGACGGTGAGTACCGGGTGCAGCACCTCATCCCGGACACCTACCGGGTGGATGCGGATGCGACCGGCTTCGCCAAAGCCACGCAGGACAACGTAGTGGTCTACGCCGATACTTCTCCCAAGGTGGATCTGAAGATGTCGGTGGGCGCCGCCAGCGCCACCGTGACGGTCACTGGCGGCCCCCCTCTGTTGGAGACCGACCGCGCCGACGTGAGCACGATTTTGAACGCCCGGGCGGTCTCGAGCCTGCCCAACCTGGAACGCAATTTTACCGAGTTTGAACTTCTGACGCCCGGTACCACCTACATCGGATGGAGCGTGGGTCAAGCCACGAACCCCCAGCAAAGCGAACAAATTGAGGTAAACGGCCAACTGCCTTTCGCCACCGGCTACCAGCTTGACGGGACCGACAACCAGGATCCGATCCAGGGCGTCGCGGTCATCAATCCGGATCTTGATGCGGTTTCGGAGATGAAGGTCACCTCACAAAATTATGACGCAGAGTTCGGTAACGCTGTTGCCGGCCTGGTCACCGCACAGACCAAATCGGGCAGCAACGATCTTCACGGGTCAGCTTTTGAATACCGTCGTTCCGACGCGCAACAGGCCCGAGATCCCTTTACCCAGATTGGTCCGAACTCGATACCCTCGTTTGTTCACAATCAATTCGGCGGATCGCTCGGCGGCCCAATCAAGAAGGACAAGCTTTTCTTCTTTGGCGATTATCAGGGTCTGCGGGAAAAGACCGGCCTGACGCTGCTGGAAACTGTGCCCACGCTCACTGCTCATAACAGCTGCATTTCGGGCGGGAACTGCGATTTCAGCGACTATCTCAATCCGGCCCTGGGCGGTGGTCCGACCTACCAGATCTACGACCCGGAGACCAATTCAGCCGGTGCAGCCGGCCGCACGCCGTTTGCAGGAAATGTCATTCCGGCAACCCGGCTTTCGACTCCAGCCATCAACCTGATTAAGCTGATGCCGCTGCCCAACATTGGCAACGGGAGCATCTACAACAATTACGCCGGCTCCGGCTCGGGCGGTTTCGATACCGACCAGTTTGACGTCCGCATTGACGACCAAATCAGCCAGGATTTTCACGTCTTCGGGCGATATACGCGGTTCAATTCGACTCTGGATGGAAATCCGGTTTTCGGGGCGGCCGGTGGTCCGGGCTTTGGACTGGGACAATTTGCCGGAACCGACACTGCACTTGACCAGAGCATCGCCGGTGGTGGTGACTACGCGCTCAACTCCAGGTGGCTGACTGACTTCCGTTTCGGCTTTTTCCGGCTCTCCATCAACGAAGAGGGGCCGAACTACAACCAGGCGCTCGGCACCCAGCTAGGCATACCCGGCGTAAACCAGGGAGATCTCTCACTCACCGGTGGGCTGCCGCAATTCCAGATCTCTGTCCCGGCCAACGGGGTGAATGGTGGCAATGTCATCACCTATGGAACCTCCGCGGAGAAATACGACCAGATAGAGAGCCAGTATCAGTGGGTGAACAACTGGTCTCACACCATTGGCAACCACAACATCCGCTTTGGTGGAGACATTCGTTGGGCGCTCAACCACCTGGTCGGCGTCAACAATAACAACCTGCTTTCCGGCCAGTTTCAGTTTCCTGCTTCGGTTACCGCGGGCACGGGTAGCCAAGGCGTAGGCTTCGCCACCTTCGCATTGGGCGACGTCAACACTTTCTTCCGCACCGTCATTCAAAACACGGGCGCCGCCGAGCGGCAAAAGCGGTGGTTCTTCTATGGACAAGACCAGTGGCGCGTGACCCCCACGCTGACTCTGAACTATGGCTTGCGCTGGGACCTGTTTTTTCCTGAGTCCGTCGCCGGCAAAGGCCAGGGCGGTCTGCTCGATCTGAATACCGGCGATGTGCGCATAGCGGGCTACGGACCCTATGGGAACAACCTCAACGTCAACATGCAGTACCAACATCTATCTCCACGTGTCGGTCTGGCGTGGCAGTGGCATCAGAACACGGTGGTTCGCGCCGGTTACGGCCGCACCTACGGCATGGGCTGGTCGGGTGATATCTTCGGTGAGGTCCTGACTTTCTCTTATCCGACGGCGGTGCAACAAAACCTGGTCGCGCCCAACGTAAACTACTACGCCTTCAATCTGAACCAGGGGCCGGCCGCTTATAACTTCCCTGCCATTCCATCAAGCGGGAATTATCCTCTCCCCAACGGCGTGCAACAGCCCACCCGTCCGCTCACCATGCGGATCCCCACTCTGGATTCATGGAACATGATGATCCAGCAGCAACTTACCAATAGCGCCTCGCTGCAGATCGGCTACGTCGGCAGCCACGGCATACACAATATGTTCGATTCCTCGAACCAAGCCAATCCAAACCAGCAAACCCTTGCCGGCTTCAATTGTGTGGCGAGCGGGGCCCCGGCCGGGTGCAACTTAGCCCTCGACCCGCAGACCGGTCTACCGTACACCCTGGATGAACGCTATCCGTACTACGACGGCACCGCCCAGGCAGATCTCGGCGTCAATTTCGGCCATCCCTTTGGATGGACCCAAGGGCTGCGATACAACGCCAACCAGGCGACAACCAGTTACCAGGCGCTGCAGGTGGTCTTTCAAAAGCGCTATGCACAAGGCTTCCAGATTCTCTCTAATTACGTCTGGTCGCACGCCCGTGCCCACGAGTCCGATTACTACTTTATCGACCCGAGGGCCGACTACGGGAACAGCTACTACAACCGGACAAACACATTTATCTTGAGCGGCAACTGGGATCTTCCCTTTGGCAAGGGCAAACCACTGGGTGGAAATCTGACTGGATGGGCCAATCAACTGGCCGGCGGCTGGGCGCTGAATGGCACCCTGACTGTCGAGAGTGGTTTGCCCTTCACCCCCTCGTACAGCCTGTGCGCAGAAGATCAGGATATCGACGGCCAGGGCGGCTCGCTGTGCCGTCCCAGTGGCATTCCTGGAGGACCCAGGGCAACGCTGGGAACGCAAGGGTTCAATGCAATCGGGCACAGCGAAGCCTACTTCTCTCCTGTTCCCACGCTTGCCACTGCAGGTCAGGTATCGGGACCTTACATCCGGCCCTTCCCGGGAACTTTTGGAAACATCGAAAGAGACTCTCTCTTTGGTCCTGGTCTGATCAACACCGATTTGGCTCTCGCCAAGTCGTTCAACCTCACCGAGAGGTTGCACTTCGAGGCAACGGTTCAGGCGTTCAATCTCTTCAATCACCCCAACCTAAATAATCCAAGCAGTTGCGTGGATTGCGGGTCCAGTTCCGGGCTCATCACCGACATTGTTGCCTCTCAAGACGGAACCACCATGCGCCGCTTGCAGTTTGCCGGCCGGTTCCAGTTCTGACCTTGCATTGCTTGAGGCAGGCGTTCGCAACCACCGCCTGCCTCTTATTTCTCTCCTAGGTGGTGTCCAAAATTACAGGTGAGGAATATGAGGCCCTGGGGCACGGTCTTTTTCGTCGCGTCAATCATGTTTATTGCGGCCACGTTTCTGATTGAGCAGACGCGGGCAGCGGAGTCTCCCGGAGACTTGCCGCCGTTACCGCGCTTTGCCGCAAAACAACCAGGTCAACCCCTGATCAGCAGCAACGTCATGGCGCTAAGACCGTTCACCGTGACCGGCCCGCGTGGAGCTCTGCTGGGGCAACACGACGGATCGTTTGAGGCGTGGATCTTCCCCTGGAAGATATTGAGCCACCTGCGCATCACGGCGGATATGAAGGACTACGCCGTACCCATCGACGTGAACGAGCAGGCGGCAACCATCGCCGTGCAACCGGGTCACACGACTATCACCTTTTCGCACGCCAACTTCACCATACGCGAGACTCTGTTTGCGCCACAGCAGGCACCCGACGGCGCAGGGGCGCTGGCCTTTTACCAGATCGAGGCGGTGCGCCCCATGACCCTCACCTTCAGTTTCACGCCGGAGATGGAGCGCATGTGGCCGGCAACGTCCGACGATGGCAGCTCGCCCGAATGGGTAAAGACGGGGCAATCGGGCTTCTATGTACTACACCTGAATTTTCCCAATCATGCCGCGGCCGTAGCCATGCCAACAGCTACGAGTGGAATTCTGGAGCCATACCAGGAGCGCCCCAAGAACTATCCGCTGCAGTTCGTCCTCCATTTTGATCCAGCAACTGATAGCGATAAGCTCTATCCTCTTCTGATGACGACGGGGGAGACCGTTGCCACATCTACCCGATCCGCGTTGTCCGCCCGGCTGGAGGCCCTCGACAGCGAATTTCAAACCCTCTACAGCGGCACGCAGAAGCACTTTGAAGAATTTTCTGCCCAGCATCTGAGCATTGATACGCCTGACCAGAAACTAAACCGGGCATTTGCCTGGGCTGAAGTGGCGATTGACCAGCTGCGCGTGCAAACCACGCCCTCGCATGCGGAGACTGCGCTCGTAGCGGGTTTCTATTCCTCGGGGGATTCTACCCGGCCGGGCTTCGGCTGGTACTTCGGCCGTGACGCGCTGTGGACTCTGTACGCCGTGAACAGTTATGGCGATTACCAGCTCACCCGGGACGAGCTGAATTTTCTCATCAAGCGGCAAAGCCCGGAGGGCAAGATTATTCACGAGTGGGCGCAGACCGCCGACCTGGTGGATTGGAAGAGCCTGCCCTATGCCTACGCCTCTGCGGATGCCAATCCGCTGCTCTTGATGGCCAGCAATGACTATCTCAAGGTGAGCGGCGACAAGACATTCATCCAGGCCAACTGGGAAGCACTGGAGCGGACCTGGAACTTCGAGACCTCTCACGATTCAGATGGCGATGGAATTTACGACAATGCAGAAGGAACGGGATGGGTGGAATCCTGGCCCCCCGGAATGCCTCACCAGGAGATTTATCTGGCCGCGCTCGACCAGCAGGCGAGCAGCGCCATGGCGGAGCTGGCACGGGCGACGGGGCAGATGGAGATTGCCCAGCAGGCAGAACTTCGGGCGGCCAAAATCGGCGCGGCCATCGAGAAGGAGTACTTGCTGCCCGGGGGGGGCTTCTATGCCTTCAGCCGCAACGCCAATGGCAGCGTGGACTCGAGTCCCACGATCTTTCCTGCTGTTGCCTCCTGGGATGGCACCTACAAGCTGCAGCATGCCCAGCCCATGTTCGACCGCTGGGCAGCGCCAGAGTTTTCGACCGATTGGGGCACGCGCGACCTGAGCCCAACCGTCTCCTTCTTCGACCCCATCAGTTACCACCAGGGAACGGTATGGCCGCTCTACACTGGTTGGACTGCGGTTTCGGAGTATCGCAACGGCCGTAGTCTTTCCGGATATGCGCATCTGATGCAGAACGCCGATCTTACCTGGGCGCAGGATCCAGGCGCGGTGACAGAGTTACTCTCGGGCCAGTTCTTCGCCCCCCTGGGGCGCAGCACTTCTCATCAACTCTGGTCGTCGGCCATGGTCATCTCGCCGGTATTGCGCGGGCTTTTCGGTTTGGAGTGGGATGCGTCGGGGAACAAGTTGACGGTGACGCCCAGCTTGCCGGCTGACTGGGATCGAGCGACCCTACGTCACGTGCCGCTCGCCGGCGGCAGCGTCGATGTGGAGATCACGCGTTCCGGGGCAATGCTCCTGGTGCGCGCCGCGGAGTCTTCGGTGCACGGCGTGGTGCTTGATTCGCGGGCTCCGGGAGCAAAATTTTCAGGTGGCGTCCTGCGCATACCGTTGCCGGCGGTAGAGGCGGCCCTTACCGAGGCCCTGCCCAATCCCGGAGCGACGACCCAGCAGCTGAAAGTGCTGGACCAGCAATCGGTGGGGAATTCGCTTGTGCTGCGTTTGTCGGCGCCGGCCAACAGTCAACAAACAATCATGCTCCGAATAAACGATCCGCATGCAAAACTTCATATCGAAGGTGCAGAAATGCCGCAAGGGAATAATTCTTCGTTGCGCCCGCTGCAACTTGATTTCGGCGCCGGCGAAGGCTACGTTGAGAAAACGCTCAAGGTCACCTGGTGAAGCGTCTGGGAAACGAGAGAACAGCAGGGACCTGCTGTTTCTTTCTCGGTTCCCACGCATACTCCGAAAGACTATTGCTCCCCTCCTGCTCATTTCGCTCACGGCCCTTGTCCACTCGCCAGTAGCGACAGCGCAGCTGTCCCTGCAAACCGATTCGGTCGCGCCCGAGCGATTCGTAGCTGCTCACGGGCGCAAGGCCATCGTAATGGGTTACGCATCCAGTGGCCTGGAGCTATGGGCCTATCCGCTGCAACTCATCCGCGGATACGAATTGGGGTTTCGGCCCGCCGGCGATACAAGCGAAACCGCCGGGTCCCTCTTGCTTCGTCGCATTACCTACGACCCCGAAGCCATCACCCGCACCTACATAGGCCCAGACTTCATCGTTCGTGAAAGGCTCTTCGTTCCCCTCAACGAGCAGGCCATCTTACTCACCTACACTGTGGAGTGTCGTCACGCCATTGATATCGTGATTCACTTCACACCGGTTCTGGACCTGATGTGGCCCGCATCAATCGGCGGCCAGAGCACCCAGTGGGACCCGGCTGCATCCGCCTACATTCTCTCCGAACCTCTGCACAGATATTCCGCATTGGTCGGCTCTCCTCAGGTGATCTCACACGATGAAGTGCTGAACAGTGCACAGCCTGGCACACCGGGAAACCGGTTCGCCTTCGCTGTGCGCGCGGGAGGAAACTCCGATCATTCCGTAACCGTAGTCGTTGCGCGTAATGACGAGAGCTCATCCAGCGCGCCGGTACGGATGAGGGAACTGCTCGGTGAGCAAGCGAAGTTCGAGACGGAAGCGCGCAGCCACTACGCGGAGCTGCTCAGCAGCACTCTGCAGATCGAAACTCCCGACGATTCCGTCAATCAGCAACTCGCCTGGGCACAGATCGCACTCGATCAAGCCTGGGTATGCAATCCCGTATTAGGATGCGGCCTGGTCGCGGGCTACGGCCCGTCGCGCGCCGGCCGCCGGCCGCAGTACGCATGGTTTTTCGGCGGTGATGGCCTCATCGCCATCGAGGCGCTGGTCAACACAGGCGCTTACGACCGGGCGCGGGACGCTCTTGCCTTCATCGCCAAATACCAGGACGCCGCCACCGGCATGATATGGCATGAGCTTTCGCAGAGCGCCGATCCCGCCGACTGGGCCAGCAGGTATCCCTACATGTTTGTCCATGTCGACATTACCTTCCACTATCTGAGCGTGGTGGAGCGGTACGTCTCCGCCAGTGGGGACACAGAGTTTCTGCAACAGCATTGGCCAGGAATCGAAGCCGCCTACCGTTATTGCAGATCGTTGATCGACACAGCAGACGGACTTCCCCGCATTCCCTCGACCAAAGAGGGAGGCGACGAACAGGACAAGATGACCGACGACTCCGGCCTCGCCGCAAGCTGGGTCACGGCATCTGCGGCTTTTGCCCGAATGGCGCGACTGCAAGGCCACGAGCCGCAAGCGGAAGAAGCCACGCGCTTGAGCGAGAAGGCAAGGAGCGCTGCCGCGCGTCGTTATTGGAACGACGCGCGGAACTCATGGATCGATGGCTATAACGTCGCTGGCCATCCTGTCTCCCGGCACGGCGACAACGGAGTGGCCCTCATCGCAGCCCACATTCTCGATCAGCGCCGCAGCGATGCCATGCTCGACCAACTCGCCACCTCTGATTTTGAGACCGACTGGGGTACCAGGGGTTTGGCCTCGAACTCTCCTGAGTTCGATCCGGCGTCCTATTCCAAGGGAAGCGTTTCGCCCGTCGGCACTGCGCGAGTGGCATCGGAGTTCTGGTTAAACCACCGCCCCTTTACCGCCTTTCCCATCTGGAGTGGGCTCCTCCCCTGGGGCACGCTCGACTCCATGGGGCACATACATGAACTGCTCGCAGGTGACTTTTACCACCAGCAGGTGGAGTCGGTTCCCGAGCAGACCTGGTCCTCGGCGGCGCTGCTCTCGTCTGCGGTAGAGGGCCTTCTAGGCCTGGAAAGGGACGCGCACACGAACAGTTTCAAATTCTCACCGCACCTGCCGGCTAATTGGGACCACCTCTCCGTCCGCAATCTCAAGGTGCCTGGCGGCTATATGGGAATGACTCTGACCCGGGTGCGGAATGGGTTGAAGCTGGACATTGAGAATTCCGGCAGTCCGGTAGATCTGCTCTGGGCTCCGGAAGTTCCACTAGGAACTCATCTCGGCGGCGCCGAGCTGAATGACAAACCTCTTCACCCGCTGACCGAAGAGCACGCACAAGACACCCACGCAACCATGGAGTTTACAGTTCCCCATGGAAAGAGCAGTTGTCTGATCCGGTATGAAGGTGGCGTTCTCCTCAGCCTCAGAGACGCTGCTCCACTGTTGGGTGAAGCGAGCAAGCAAATCAAGATAACTTCTGTTGTTTACAAGCCGGCAAGATTGGTAGTGGACGCTGATGTCTCGCGCGATGCATCCAATTCAATCATTGAGCTGCGGACGGTCCAAAGGGTGCAGCAGGTGCGCGGAGCAAAGATCAGTCCGGTCTCTGACGGTGTATACGACCTACTCGTTGCGCCGGCAAGCAATCCCGGTGCCGCGGCCGGCCCGTACGGCCACACCGAGATCGTCGTCGATTTCGCCGGCAAATAACGCGCGCCCCATAAGTCGTTGTCTCCACGCAAAACCCGTTAAGAGCAAACCATCTCCCCCTTTGCTATATGCTTTCGAGGGCGGCCTCGTCGTCGAATGCTACATTACGCCGCAAGCAGAGGGAGCATCCATCGTCTATGCGCAGGATACCCGCGTTCACCAGGACCCGGTCAGTCAAAGCAATCATTGGTTTTGCGCTGTTCATGGCTGCGGCCGGCGTCCGGGCGCAGAGCCGGGTGATCGATCAGCAGTGGCAGTTCAGCCCCGATCCCAAGGCACAATTCACAGCCACCACCGTCGATCGTCAGGCAAAGTGGCGTCCGGCCAAGGCGGCCCTTTCCTGGAACGCTCAATTTGACGATCTTCGCGACTACGCGGGGGTGGGCTGGTATCGAGTCACGATCACGCTGCCGCCGCCGCAGCCATCGAGTCGCGAGCTGATTCATTTCGGCGCCGTCGATTACTTCACTGAAGTATGGATCAACGGCAAACACCTGGGGGAGCATGAGGGTGGTTACACGCCGTTCACCTTCGACCTCACGGGCATGGTACGCGCAGGCAACAACGAAATTCTGGTCAAGGTCTTTGACCCTCCCATGCCCCCTCCGCTTGCGGTGCAGATGCCGCCAAACTCTGCGCCCAAAGAGGTCCTGAGACCTCCTCCGGCAAAAAATAACGCGGAGCCTCCGCTGGACAAGAGATTCGACTACTACGAAATTCCCCACGGAAAGCAGAATTGGTACGTGCAGACGAGCGGAATGTGGCAAGTGGTGACCCTTGAGACCGTGCCCCTCCGCTACGTTGCGTGGGTGCATGTTACTCCGCACAACAACGGCGACGTTACTGTTGAAGCCAGGCTGGCCGGCAGCTCGGGCAGCAGTCCACTTGAGGCCACGCTCTGCGACCCCTATGGTGCGACCGTGGCCCAGCTCCAGCTGGCCGTGGACGGAACCACGGCGCAAGGCACGGCCCATGTGGCCAACCCCATGTTGTGGGACGGTGACCACCCTAACCTCTATTCGCTGGAGCTGAATAACGCGGCGAAGACCGGGCCGGCCCAACGGGTGCATACACGCTTTGGATTTCGCGAGTTCACGACCGCAGGCGGACGGCTATTCCTCAACGGCAAGCCTTTCTACATGCGAGCCGCTCTCGATCAGGATTTCTACCCCCAGGGTATTTACACGCCGCCATCGGCCGATTTCATACGCCAGGAGATGCTGACATCCAAAGCCCTGGGACTGAATATGCTGCGCTGTCATATCAAGGTGCCGGATCCGCGTTATTTGGACGCCGCCGATGAAACCGGCATGCTGGTCTGGTATGAGATCCCGGTGTGGAACGACGCCCATCTTTGGACAGCGCAAGCGGCCCAGCGTGGCGTGGATACTTTTCGCGCGGAAGTGGAACGGGATTGGAATCATCCGTCGATCGTGATTCAGAGCATCATGAACGAACAGTGGGGCATGGACCCCGCGCAGGCAGATCAGCGGGCGTGGCTGCTTAAGAGCTTCCGCGATTTCAAGCAGCTTACGGCGCCCTTAGGCCGCTTGATCACCGACAACAGTGCCTGCTGCAAGGGCTTTCACCTGCAATCGGATTTCGCCGACTTTCATATGTACTACTCCATTCCGGACCACGCAGAAACCTGGGCCGGGTGGGTAAAGGAGTACGCCGAGCGGCCGAAGTGGCTCTATAGCCCGTATGGCGACGCAATCACCACCGGCCAGGAGCCGCTGCTGGTTTCTGAATTCGGCAACTGGGGATTACCGGAACTGCCCCCGCGCGATCAATTGCCGTGGTGGTTTCCGCGCGACTTCGAGGGTCGTGAGCTTACCCGGGCCGCCGGCGTCTTCGATCGTCTGCATACTTTTGGGCTGGACCGCATCTATCCCGATTATGGCGCTCTCGCGTTGGCCACAGAGAGGCACGAGTACCTGGCGCTCAAATACGAGATCGAGCAGATGCGGCAGCGAAACCCCATTCAGGGTTATGTCATCACCGAGCTCACCGATGCCAACTGGGAGGCCAACGGTCTGATGAGCATGTGGCGTCAGCCCAAGAGCTTTGCCGGGGAACTGGGGCAGCTACAGCAGGACGACCTGGTGATGGCCAGCTTTGCTACCCACAACTTCATCACCGGCGCAACGGTGGAGGTCCCGCTCGTGGTGTCGCATTATTCGACCACCGTTCTCCAGGGCGCTACGATTCAATGGCAGACCTCCGACGGACAATCCGGCACGTTGCCATTGACCACGACACCGGGCCAGGGTGAGGTCGCAACGGAGGGTATCCTGCAGTTCAAAGCGGCGCAGGTGGAAGCAGCCGCGCCGGAGTTTCTCCGCCTGCAGTTAGTGAATGCCGCCGGCACGACGCTGGCGCAGAATCGTTACCGCTACGCGGTCTATCCGCAACCGGCGTCGAACCCTGGGATCACAGTGGCTATCCACGATCCCCTCAACCAGCTGCAGTATTTGCGGCCGGCACTCGCAGCCCACGGTGTTGCTGTGATTGATGGAAGTGCTGCTGCAGGCGCATTGAAAGCGGTTTGGCTATCTTCTGTACTGGATGACATGACCAAAGCCAGACTCAGCCAGGGAGGGAGCGTAGTGCTTCTTGCTGGGGGCCGGGACGCCGTCCCGCCAGGAGGGACATTAACCATTCTGCCCCGCGCCGGATCAGACCTGACCGGCGACTGGGTCAGCAATTTCAACTGGGTTCTACCGTCGAGCCCGGTATTCAAGCCTCTTTCCCCCGTGATCGACGGCTCGATTCTGGGTTGGGAGGCGGCTTCAATCACGCCAGAGTTCGTGATCGGAGGATTGAGACCAGAGGAGTCTCAAAATGTGCTGGCAGGTGTCTTTTATGGCTGGATCAATTCCAATCGCGCTTATCTCACGGAACGAAGTGAAGGTCCGGGACGTATGTTCTTGACGACGTTTCGCTTTGAGAGTTACGGTCAAGATCCCTTTGCCACCGTGCTGCTCGATCAGATGCTCCAGACGGCGGCTGCCACGTCCGGCAAGGCCTAGAGCCTGTTATTAATAGAGGGGCAGCGATGCAAGCGCAAGCGAGCACAAAATTGAGCATGGGCTCTACCAAAGATTCGGCGGCGCCATCTTCCGCAGCGGGTGAACCGGTCGTGCGTTGCGCCGCACCGGGCCGCGTGAACCTGATCGGGGAGCACACCGACTATAGTGGTGGATTCGTCATGCCGGTGGCGATCGACTTCCGCACCGTCGCCTCCATTCGCCCGCGCAACGATGCCCAGATCTTGCTTTCCTCAGACAACATGGGCGAACAGGTTTCTTATCCCGCCGACCCGCTGCCCACCACTGCCCGCAAGCACTGGAGCGACTACCCGATGGGAGTGGCCTGGAGTTTAGCCCAGGAAGGTGTGCGCGTCGGTGGATTTGATCTCTCCCTCGCGGGGAATGTTCCCCTGGGGGCAGGCCTCAGTTCTTCCGCATCGATCGAAGTGGCCACGGCGCTGGCCCTGTTGGCGCTGGCCGGGGCTACCTTGCCGCTGGCCACCATCGCCCTGGCTTGCCAGCGTGCGGAAAATGCCTTTGTGGGCGCGCGCAGCGGCATCATGGACCAGTTCATCGCCTGTGCCGGGCAGCAAGATCATGCCTTATTGCTGGATTGCCGATCGCTGGAATATCGGCTGCTGCCTATCCCCCCGCACGTGCGGCTCATTATCTGCAATTCCATGGTTAAGCATGAGCATGCGGGTGGGGAATATAACGCCCGGCGTGCAGAGGTAGAAGAGGGCACGCGCATTCTGCATCGCCGCTGGCCTTCCATCGTGGCCCTGCGCGATGCCACCGAAGCGCAACTTGTCGAGTGCGAACAGCAGATGCCGGAAAATGTATTTCGCCGCTGCCGTCACATCATCACCGAGAACAAGCGAGTGGAACTTGCTGCGTCGGCCCTCGAGCGCGGTGATTTGCCCGCCTTCGGCCTGCTGATGGCCGAGGCGCACCGGAGCATCCGCGATGACTTCCAGGCCAGCTGCAGCGAGCTGGATACTCTGGTCGAGATCGCCTCCGGTATCCCTGGTTGTTACGGAGCCCGTATGACCGGCGGTGGCTTCGGGGGCTGTACCGTCAATCTGGTCGAAGAAAGCCAGGCAGTACGATTTCGCGAAGCGATTCACAGCCGCTATCGTGCATCGACTGGCATCGATGCCGACATTTATCTCTGTCGCGCTTCTGCCGGAGCAACCCGCCTTTCCTGATCTTTTTTTGAAAACCCAGTCGGTGCCCGCCGCATCCAACCTTTAATAGTTCGAAATACATCCCTTTGCTGCAGAGAAAGACGTGAGTCTTACCTATCTCGATTCCTCTGTGGAAAAATCTGGTTACGCGTATACAACTTTTGGGGCAGACCGACACCTTGTAAGTAATCTAACCAGAGTACACTTACCGGAGTAACCCGAGAGGTCCTACATGATTTCCCAATGTATGAATCCGGAGTGCCGCAAAGAGCTTCATTATCTACGCAGTGGCAGGGTTATCCGTACCACGCGGCGAAACGGGGCCCAAGTCCAGGTGGAACATTTCTGGCTTTGCGGAGATTGCCATCTAGACTACGACTTCCTTTTCGCCAAGGACGGTCATGTATCGCTTGCTCGAAGAGCCAATTTTGTGGCTACTACCGACAAGCCGGCCCTGGACTTGTTGCTGGTTTCTTAGGAGTCGGGCCGCCTTCGCGGCGGCTGACCGATCTGGGCTGGTAACGCGATTTCAGTATGCGCGATTTCGCTTCCTCGCGAAATCCCGAGTTCATGAAGTTTAATTCATCCCCGCTTTTCCTCAATCTGCACTCTTTGTGCACATCTGCCGGCCCGGTATGCCTGGGCCAGCAGACTAAACTAGAAGTAACCTCATGGCAGAATTCACCCACCTTCACCTGCACACTGACTATTCGCTTCTTGACGGCGCTTGTGATGTAGAAAAACTGGTCGCCCACGTCGACAAGATCGGACAGAAGGCCGTGGCCATTACCGACCACGGAAATATCTATGGCGCCGTACATTTTTTTAATGCCGCGAGCGCCGCGGGGGTGAAGCCCATCCTGGGCTGCGAACTGTACATCTGTCCCCAGGAAGATCATCGTGCTGCTCCGGAAAAGGACAAGTACCATCACTTGCTGGTGTTGGCGGAGAACGAAGAGGGATACCGCAACCTGGTGCGCATTACCTCTGAAGCTTCACTTCATGGTTTCTATCGCAAGCCGCGCATCAGCAAGAACTTTCTGGCTAAGCACGCTCAGGGCCTGATTGGTTTTTCGGGCTGCCTGGCCGGCGAGCTCTGCGGCAACCTCATGGCCGGAAAATACGAGGATGCCAAGGCCACCGCCAGCCAATACCAAGACATTTTCGGCCGTGGCAACTTCTTCCTGGAGATCCAGGACCAGGGACTGGAGCTGGAAAAGAAAATCCACGCCGACCTCTTTCGCCTGGAAAAGGAATTGGATATTCCGCTGGTCGCCACCAACGACAGCCACTATCTCTGTGAAGACGATCATCATGCTCATGAAGTGCTGCTGTGCGTGCAAACGGCGGACTCCATTCACAATCCCAAGCGCTTCAAGTTCGATGGCGACCAGTTCTACGTCAAGAGCGCTGCTGAGATGGAACGGCTCTTCCCCCATGCCCCGGAAGTGGTCAGCCGCACCATGCAATTTGCTGAGCGCTGTTCGCTCAAGCTGAACAAGGTAACCAATCCTTTTCCGGAGTTCGCTGTTCCACCCGGGCACACGATCGATAGCTATTTCGCCGAGGTTTGCCGCGCCGGTTTCCGCAAGCGCCTCGACACCACCATTCGCCACCTGGGTGACCGGGGATTGCGCAAGCGGCCTATCTCCGATTATGAGGAGCGCCTGGAGCGCGAGATCGATTGCATCAAGCAGATGAAGTTCGCCGGCTATTTCCTTATCGTGTGGGACTTCATCAAATATGCGCGCGAGGTCCATATCCCAGTGGGACCGGGCCGCGGCTCAGCCGCCGGATCGCTGGTTTCGTACGCGATGGAAATCACCGACATCGATCCGCTGCAGAACGAGTTGCTGTTTGAGCGCTTCCTGAATCCTGAGCGCGTCTCCATGCCGGACATCGACATCGATTTCTGCATGAACCGGCGGGGCGAGGTGATCGACTATGTCACTCGCAAGTACGGCCGGGAGCAAGTGGCCCAGATTATTACCTTCAACACCATGGCCGCCCGCGCGGCCATCAAGGATGTTGGCCGGGCGCTCGACCTGCCTTACGGCGAAGTGGATCGTGTGGCAAAGATGGTGCCCGCGACCATTGGTGTGACGATCACCAAGGCGCTGGAAGATTCGCCGCAAATGCAGGAGGCCTACAACAAAGAGCCGCAGGTGAAGGAACTCATCGACACCGCGAGGAAACTCGAGGGCCTGGTGCGAGGAGCGGGCCTGCATGCCGCCGGCGTGGTGATTGCGCCCCAGGCTCTCACTGAGCTGGTGCCGGTGTGCCGCAGCAAGAACGATGAAATCGTCACCGCCTATGACATGAAGGCGGTGGAAAAGCTCGGCCTGCTGAAGATGGATTTTCTCGGGCTCACCACGCTGACGGTTATTGACGACGCCCTCAAACTGATTGAGAAGAAGCGCGGCACCCCGTTAGATATGTCGCTGATTCCCCTGGACGACGCGGAAACCTACGAAAAGGTCTTTCACCGCGCGCTCACCTCCGGGGTGTTTCAGTTCGAGTCCGGCGGCATGCGTGATGTGCTTCGCCGCTACAAGCCTGTCTCGGTGGAGGATCTGACCGCCCTCAACGCGCTCTATCGCCCGGGGCCGATTCAGGGCGGCATGATCGATGACTTCATCGAGCGCAAGTGGGGCCGCAGGGTGGTCAGCTACGAATTGCCCCAATTGGAAGCTCTGCTCAAGGAAACGTTGGGCGTGATCGTCTACCAGGAGCAGGTGATGCAGATTGCCAACGTCCTGGCCGGCTACTCGCTGGGTGAAGCCGATCTGCTACGCCGTGCCATGGGCAAGAAGAATCCTGAAGAGATGGCCAAGCAGCGTACCCGCTTTGTCGAGGGAGCGCTCAAGCGCAAGCATCCCAAGGACAAGGTTGTTCGAATCTTCGACCTGATGGAGCAGTTTGCCGGATACGGCTTCAACAAGTCCCACTCCGCTGCCTATGCGCTATTGGCCTACCACACTGCATATTTGAAAACGCATTACCCGGTGGAGTTTATGGCTGCGCTTCTGAGCTCGGAAATTTCCAAGCCGGAGAACGTGGTCAAGTACATCAAGGAATGCCGCGAGATGGGCATCGCGGTCGAGCCTCCCGATGTGAAGATCTCGGACGCTGATTTCACACCCAGTCTTACTGGCATTCGTTTCGGCCTTACGGCCATCAAGAACGTGGGCCGCAACGCCATCGATTCGATCCTCGCCGCGCGCGCGACACTGGCCGAACAGAACCAGACCTTCGCCAACTTTTGGGAGTTCTGCGAAAAGGTCGATCTGCGCATGATGAACAAGCGTGTTTTGGAATCGCTGATCAAGAGTGGAGCGCTTGATTCGTTTGGCCGCAGGTCTCAGCTTATCGCGGTTACAGACCGGGCAATGGAGCGGGCGCAGCAGGCTCAGCGTGATCTGGTTGCCGGCCAGCATGGACTCTTTGCCGGGCTGGCCAGCGTCTTCGAAAGCAACGGCAATGGCACAAAGAGCGTTGACGATCTGCCCAACACTCCTGATTGGGACGAGAACCAGAGGCTGCAAGCAGAAAAGGAAGTGCTCGGGTTCTTTGTCTCCGGCCACCCGCTGGATAAGTACGCGGAGAAGTTGCGCAACTTGAACGTGGTCGACACGGCGACTGCATTGGAGATGAAGGTGGCGCCCTCGGCGGGCCGTCGCCGGGGCGGGGAACCGGAGAGCTTGTTGGCGATCGCCGGCGTGATTGTGGGCCTGAAGGTAGGCAAATCCAAACGCTCCGGAGAGATGTACGCGCAAGCCTCGCTCGAAGACACGGTCGGCAAAATCGACATCATTTGTTTCCCCAAGGACTATGCGCGGCTTTGCGAAAGCCTGAAGATTGAAGTGCCGGTCCTCATCAAGGGAGTGCTTCGCGCGGATGACGATGAATCAGCGCCGAAGCTATCGGTCTCCAGTGTGCAACCGTTGGAGGACATCAAGATCAAGCTGCCTCAGAACGTCCGCATCCGGGTGCTATTGGAGAAAGCGGACGAAGTCATGCTGGGCAAACTGCGCGCCATGATCACGGCTGCCCCTGGTCCGGGCAGAATCATGATCAACATGGAAAGCCGCGGGGAATATTGTGTGATGCTCGAGCCCGAGGGCCTCTCGGTCGCAGCCGACAGAGGTTTCATCGAGCGCGCCGAACAGCTACTAGGTTTGGGAGCAGTACAAGCGTTCGAATAGTCTGTTGCCGGTTTGCCGGTTCCCTCACAAATGACGAGCGAGATGTGGGGCACCCGTCATTTGTGAGAGAACCATGGACCATACCTCCTTGGTTGTGAAACTCCTCAAGTCTCGTTGCCGCGCCGGAGCCACAAGCACGCGACAGCATAAGGCCTCAGTTCAATAGATGAAACCTCCGGCGAGACAGCCCGAGGCTGCTCAAAATTCTCCTCGTCGAGCACGTATATCTGCGAGATCATCATCCCGCCGTCAAGACTTACCACCTGATTCTGTCCCGTTAGGTTGGCGATCCAAGCCACCCGATTCCCATCGCGATCCATGCCGGCTACGGCGGCCACAGCCTCTGGCCGGCTTGAGCGGCAACGATATCGCAAATGTCCACCCAAAGCGGCTAGCCCTTGCGCTGCGTAAAAAGCAGGATGGTAAGAAACCCCGTCGCCAGAGGCCAATCCCAGAGGTCCGGTCAACGCCCCGACCGTGAGTGCCTCCAGCCGTGCTTCCGCGGTGGCCGCGGCGTACCCGATCATCCATGCTGCCGCGAACAGGCTAGTCTGCCGCGGATCGTGGTCCGTCATCGTGATTCGCC
This sequence comes from uncultured Acidobacteriaceae bacterium, assembly GCA_963721125.1. GTDB lineage: Bacteria > Acidobacteriota > Terriglobia > Terriglobales > Acidobacteriaceae > PALSA-350. The sequence continues at coordinate 352,522 of CAVRHZ010000007.1, forward strand.
GATTTTCCGGGTTATCCATCACCCGCGAGCCGTATGGGTTCTGGCGCATCCCGATGGTCGAAGGGCCGATCCAGTACGCTTTGTCCTCGCCCATAATTGCGCGTGCTGACCGGGTTATACTCGGCATCGCTTCCAGCGTCTGCATCACACTTAGATCGTCGGCAGCGTGCACAATGGGGCAGGTGCAGTGCGAGACAAAATCAAGCAACTCAACCGGAGGCCGCTTGCGGTTGAGTTCCGTAAAGTAGGTCAGCACTCCACCGCCGATGGCCACGCCCGGAAAAGCTCCCCGCGCGGCCTGATAGATTTCTGCAAGCGGCGGACACGCAGGCCACGGGCTGCCGGGCAGAGTGGATTGTCTATCAACGGCAGGCGAAACCAGAACCGCTGACAACTTCAGCTTAGCCTCGGAAGCCATGGCTGCTATCTCGCGCAACTCGTCTTTGACATTGCGCTGCGCAGGGACCACTAACTCGAGGGCGCACTGCGCAGCCTCCGCAATCTTGGCCATCTCTCCAAAACGCTCGTGTCCATGCCCGGCGGTGGGGTCGAAATGAAACAGAAGAAGTTGTGGCTGCAATCGCTTGAGCAAATCGGGATGCGCCCGCACGGTCGCAATTTCACCAGGATGGATGGCGACCCCGATCCGCGGAAAGGCGCCGTCCGCTTCGCCTATTTCCAATTCGATCGGAGCATTCGGCTTCGCATCCACCGCGTTTGGCGCGCCGGCGCTGCTGTCGGTAATCCGCAGCTCGACTGCCTGCTGGTTGCGCTCCCCGCGGGCCATAACGTACGGCCAGGGGAGAGCGAGCGGCCGAACATAAGTCTTGTAAGAGGCGTCAGACCAGTTGCGCTGGTCTTCCATCTCGAATACATCCCCGGTCATGAGGCAGCGCGCGGTGATGCCGGGCGCGACGCGATGCTCGATGGCCCGAATCTCCTTGAACGGTTGCAATGGAGCAATCAACTCCGGAAAGACCGCCTGCTCGCGCGAGCCGTCGACATGCTCGATGGTGGCCGACTGGCCAACGACGCCTTCAAGCGGATGCAGGACGGCGAAGCCGCAGCGCGCAGTGAGAAACGGAGTCCGTGGTTCGGCGGTCACGTCGAAGGTGATCAGGCCGTTCGCGTTTCCGGCAATCCGTGTTTCATACACAAGTTCCTGGCTGAGTTCTTGATTGATACACCGCGCCCGGAAGGTCACGGTAAATTGATTGCTGTCCTGATGGCAGGTGAAATCGCTGATCGCGGGATGAAAGGTTCCCCAATCCTTATCCCGCACTACGTAAGCAATGGCGCGCAGCACCTCGCGGCCCTGGTAGCGGATTGTCCGCAGTCCGCCCGCAACCAAATCTGCTGTCAGCGCGCCGGCTTTCAGGGTGAGGCTTTCCGGCGATGTTTCGTCAGTCCCCACCCGCCTCTGGGCGACGGTAAGTTGCATCGATAGCCTCTGAACAGGGGACCATTCTAAAGTAACGGGACCTGGGGGTGCGCTGGAGGCTCCACCCCCCGCGAGGGGGCCCAGCGGATCACGGGTACGCCTGCACATAGTAACGGTCACGGCATCCCGGCACCCGCTGAAAACGCTATAATCCATGTTACTGATAGTACCCAGGCCAAGCGGCAGGCTTTCCCGCGCTGGCACAGGCGACGCAAAGTCTCATGACCGATCCGGCACCAGCAAATCTTGAGCAGACACAGGTAGTCGCCGAACCGACGAATCCCGCCTGGATCAAGACCGAACTAGCGCGGCACTCGCAACGGCCCTACCCGATGGACTTCATCCAGCGTATTTTTACTGATTTTTCGGAGATCCACGGGGATCGAGCCTTTGGCGACGATCTGGCTATGGCTTGCGGTCTGGCGCGCTTTCACGGTCAGGAAGTCATGGCTATCGGCAACCTGAAAGGACGGGGCACCAAGGAAAAGGTACGCCGCAATTTCGGCATGCCCAATCCGGAAGGTTACCGCAAGGCGCTGCGCACCATGAAGATTGCGGAAAAGTTTCATCGTCCGGTGTTTACGTTTATCGATCTCACGGGAGCTAATCCGGGTATCGCTGCTGAAGAGCGTGGCCAGGCAGAAGCCATCGCTCGCAATCTGCGCGAGATGGCCCGGCTGCGGGTGCCAACCATCGCCACGATAACGGGTGAAGGTGGTTCGGGCGGCGCCTTGGCCCTGGCAGTGGCCGATCGCGTTTTGATGATGGAAAACGCGGTTTATTCAGTGATTGCTCCCGAGGCGTGCGGCTCCATCATGTGGCGGGACGCCGGCAAGCGCGCCCAGGCCGCGGCAGCCTTGAAGATTACCTCCGAGGATGTGAGCCGTTTGGGTTGCGTGGACGATGTGGTGCCGGAACCCCCAGGCGGAGCCCAGAACGACCCGGCCGCCTCTGCCGCCATGCTCGATGAGAAGCTCGCCTGGCATCTCAGTGAATTGCAGGCCATGCCGGTCGAGGAACGCATGGCTCGCCGTCTGGCCAAGTTCCGGGAGATTGCCCGTTTCTACAAAAACGCCTGAAACGCCTATGCCGACAGCATTTTGCCCCCTAGGCTCGGTTAGCCTATTAGTACGGGGGGCGTGCGTTTGACCGATTCCACTGCCGTCGAGCGAGTACGCGCGTTTGGCTACGTCGTCCTCGCTGCAATCTACTTTTATCTTGCCCAGATCATTTCTGTTCACGCGGCCAACGGCCTGGCGAGCGGAATTTGGGGCCAGCTTGTCGAACGCAGTGTTCTGCTCTTCCTGCTGGTCATCGGCTACGGCGCGATGGGGCGCGTATTCAACCGCCAACGCCAGCCCGTTCGCGACATGGGCTTGGTGTTCCGTTCCGGCTGGCAGCGGGAATTTGGCTTGGGCGCTGCCCTGGGCTGGGGCATGCTGGTTGCAAGCATTCTGCCCCTGGTGCTCACGGGCGGATTGATCATCACCTTTTGGTTGGTCCCGCGCCAGTTTGGGATTCTTCTCGTCGATCTCGTGCTGCTGGCCGTGGCCTCGCTGGCAGAGGAAGTTGCTTTCCGCGGGTATCCCTTCCAGCGTTTGATCGAAGCCATGGGGCCAACCTTGGCCACCCTGGTTTTCTCCTTCGCCTTTGCCGGTTTGCACATCTTCAATCCCGGGGCGAATCGCGCCAGCTTTCTGATCACAGTTTTCAGCAGCTGGTTGTTGTCGATCGCTTATCTACGGACCCGGGCGCTTTGGGTCTGCTGGGGCTGGCACTTTGCCTGGAATGCAAGTATGTGTGTTCTCTTCGGGCTGCCGGTAAGCGGCATCACCGAATTCTCTCCGGTCATTCAGAGCAATACCGTGGGTCCTACCTGGATGACCGGCGGCGACTATGGTCCCGAAGCCAGCGCGGTCACTGCCGTCGTGCTGCTGATCGGGATCTTCATCGTTTACCGTGCGACCCGCGGGTATGCTTACCTTTACACCCAGCCGGTCATTGTTCCCGCCGGCATCCCCATTGATCTCGACGCGATGAGCAGTACACTCGCTCCGCATCACCCGGTCACTCCGGTGCCAGCGCCGGCAGGAACCACCCTGGTTCAGATTGAACCCGCCTCCTCGCCCCCCCAGGCGCCGCCTCTTCCAGTGTCTTCCGTTCTGCCCCAGGCCGAGTCGCAAGAGCCGCCCAAATAGGTACACAAAAACTCTGCTTTTGCCGGCCTGAAACTTTCTTGTGTTGCGCACGAAAGGTTACTTGCAAATCATTATCAGTTGGGAACATCATAGGCGCATGAGGAAGGCGCTATGGCCGGGCTCACCACCAAACAATTCTTTCGTGCTGGCGCTCCTTACGGAGTGCGCCACGCTGCCGCTCTTTTCCTAGGTACTTTCCTCTGCGGATCCGCTTTCAGCAACGCACAAGTCTTCACTGTGCAACGCGAGAAACTAGCGCCGAAAGATGCCAATCTCACCACGGTTCAACCCACTACCGTCCACCTCTCGACTACTCCCATCACAGAGCGGACGCGGCAGCAGCTGGTCCGTACCTTCCAGGCAGACGAAGCCTTTGCGGTTCGCCCCCTTCCTCTGGGCACTAAGGGAGTTGTGCTCCATGCCAATGGACCCCTCAGTCCAACGGGAAGTGCCTATGCGGACGAGTTGCAGAAGTACGGGATCTCGTCCAAGCCCGGCGATAAAGTAGTTATCACCAAGTTTGAAGTTAAGCCGGACCGCATCATCTTTGAGTTCAACGACGGGCCGGAGAAGCACCATCACATCATGCAGCACATTGAAGTTGGCGGCATGGGTGGAATGGCGCCCCTGGCGCAGGATGACGGCCATGTTCCGATCGGATCGCGCATGACGCTGGTCTTCAACAAGTTTGTTCCCGAGATGACTGCCTCTGATGTGCGCAAGTTGATCATCCCCATGATCGACTTTTCGCTCAAGACTCCGGCCGAGGCTTTTGCCGACACGCTCCCGCCCAAACTTAAAAGTGCTGTTCTGAACCACGAGGTTCTGGTCGGCATGAATCGTGAGATGGTGCTGAAGGCCGTTGGCCAGCCCGACCAGAAGGTTCGCGAAATGGACGGCCAGACGCCGTTTGAGGAGTGGATCTACGGCCAGCCGCCGCACGAGGTTCAGTTCGTGCGTTTCAACGGTAACCGCGTAATCCGGCTGGAGATTGCCGATGTTGGCCAGTCGCCAGTGATTCGAGACAAGGATGAGACCGACGGCTACTTTGCCGGGCAGTTCGTGCACCAGGTGCGCCTCGGCGATGCGCCTCCTGCCGCCTCCAATGGGGAGCACGCTCCTGCTGCGGCTCCTACCTTGCGCAAGCCAGGGGAACAGTTGCCCAACGCGGTTGACAATGATCATCAGATGAAGCCGGTGCAGAATCCCGACGATCAAAAGCCCAAGCCGATTCCTCCGCCTCCCGGCTCCAATCCCTCACAGTTGGTGGACGTATCGAGTTACTCCGGCCCCCGCTGAAGAGCGGGCGGGTTCAATTCCTCCGAGCCTGCGTGAGAACCTCCCGGTTCAGAGTTGGGCGCCCCAGGGACGACGGCCGCGAACAGCCTGCTGGGCGAGTGCTGCGGTATCCCACTCAAGCTAAAATACGGCTTGAATGGGGCACCTAGCCTTTGCTGCTGGTACAGGGGTGTCGTGACTACCTCGAATTCGCTGGGTACCGGCGACATTCAAGCCGTCCTACCAGAGTCGCTCATTTGGACAGCTCTGAGTCTCAGCCGTCCTTTGGGACTCGATCACGACAGGATCGTGTAACATACTAACTAGCAGTGCCCGCCGATTCGTCCCGCCAAATGCATTTCAAGCCGGAACGAGGTTCGAGAAAAACTGCGTGCCGACAGCTAAGCCTGTCGAAGAGGAGACAACACCGTGGCGAAAGTAGCCAAGACCGCCGATCGTTCCAAGATGATGGACACTGCCAAGGGCATTGAATGTCCCAAATGCAATAAGGCAACTCGCATTGTGAAACGAGTAAAGGATCGGGAACGCGGAGTTCCCGGAGGCGTTTACATTTCCTGCTCGGCCTGCGACTTCTACGAAAAGCTATAAACCTTCCGTCTAAGCCGTGACAGTTGCGGCCTGCATCTCCGCCAATATGGTTCTTGCCGCGGCGCCCGGATCAGCTGCCCGAGTGATCGGCCGTCCGACTACCAGGTAACTTGCACCGGCAGCGATGGCCGCTCCCGGGGTAGCCACGCGGCGTTGATCGCCGGAGTCCGCGCCTTCCGGACGGATTCCCGGGATTACCAGCAGTGGTTTGCTGCCCAGCCGACTACGCAAATTAGCCACTTCAACCGCGGAGCATACCAATCCTCGCGCGCCGTTGGCGTACGCCATCCGGGCTAGCGTCTCCACTTGTACCGCCGGACTTCCAGTGACACCGGTGGCTGCCAACTGCGCATCATCCATGCTGGTGAGAACGGTGACGGCCAACAAGATGGGCCCGGTTTCCCCCGCCGCTTCCGCAGCCGCCGAGAGCATGGCCGGTCCGCCCGCAGCGTGTACGGTCAGCATGTGCGCACCAACCCGCGCCACCGACCGCACCGCCGAGGCCACGGTATTCGGAATATCGTGAAACTTGAGATCAAGAAAGATGGAGTAGCCACGCTGCTTCAACTCGGCCACCAGGGAGTTGCCCTCGGCCACGTAGAGTTCCAGGCCGATCTTGAACCAGCGCGTGGCTCCCTCTAACCGATCTACCAGGTCAAGTGCTGCTTTGGCGTCCGGAAAATCGAGAGCCACGATCAGGCGTGCATCTGCGGACTCGTTAGAAGGTGCCACGACGCTAATTGTAGCGAAAAGGCTGGCCGATTATCGTTGAAACTGCGCAGGCCAGCTGAGCTCTGCGATTTGAGCAGGGCTTAATGACGGATCAACCAAATCAATCCGCACCGGTGCGATACCCCGAAAACCCAGGATCTTCGCCGCCGCATACGACAGGTCAAGAATTCTGTTCTCAGGCACCGGACCACGATCATTCACTCGGACCAGAACTGATCGGTGGTTGCGTAGGTTAGTCACCAGGACGGTGGCCCCGAGCGGGAGGCTGCGATGGGCGCATGTCATGGAGTTCATGTTGAACGGTTCGCCGCTGGCAGTCGCTTGACCCTGGAATGCTCCTCCGTACCAGGATGCTTTTCCGAATTGTCGCCAGTGGTGACGGGCCGGGGTTGCGGTCGCAGCTTTTGGCGTACCCGCAGTTGGTGAATCATGTTGAGCTAACGTAGAACCGGGGCTAATGCACATCGCGGAAAGAACCGCGCCGGCGAGGATTGCGGGCCCAATAGGCCAATGAGAGTGGTTGCCGATAGTTGACATTGTTCTCCTGTCTTATTGTATGGAGCACTTCGTCCCTAAGTCAAAATCTATCAACTACTTATTAAGCTTCTCCTCCTTGCTTAATGGCCCCGGGTATGGTACACGCGAGGGTGGAAAAACGCCTCTGTTTTGGGGACTCTTTAATTAGACAGGATCCGGGTGCCTCGCGTTGAGGATCGTTGGTAATCTGACCCCACCAAAGTCATAGGCCCGGAATCGGACTTTGGCATCGAAAACGGGGCAAAACAACCCCGTCGGCGCAGCATACACTTGCGCATCAAAGATTTCCAGAATTAATGCCATGGAGCCTCAAATGACCGCCGTCGCTAAGCCCACCCCACCGGTGGCGCTCACCATCGCGGGCTTTGATCCCGGGTCGGGGGCGGGAATTACCGCTGACCTGAAGACTTTCGCTGCTCATCGAGTCTATGGCATAGCCTGCATCTCGGCCATGACGGTGCAATCGACACTGGGAGTCCGGGCGGTCGAGCCGCTTCCGGCGACGCTGGTCCGGCAGACCCTGGAATGCCTGGCCGAGGATGTTTCCCTATTCGGGGTCAAGATCGGGATGTTGGGAAGCTCAGCCGTAGTCTGCGAAGTCTCCTCCTTTTTGACCGCCCAGGCCGGGACGATCCCACGGGAACGGATCGTGCTCGATCCCGTTCTGCGTTCCACTTCAGGAACAGCGCTCATCGATCGGGACGGAGTGCGCGTCATCCGCGAGGAGTTGCTCCCTCGCGTCGGGTGGATCACGCCCAACGTCGACGAGTTGGCCTTGCTCGCCGGCGGCAGTCCTGACCGGGAAGAGGTGCCGGCGGCCGCTGCTCGTCTGCAGGCGATGGCCGCGCGGCTGGGCAACGATGCGCTGAACGTGGTGGTGACCGGTGGCCACCTGAGCCGGCCTGATGATTTCCTGCTCACCGCCTCGGGAGCGGGGGACTGGCTGGCCGGAGAAAAGGTCATCACCAACGCGACTCACGGAACCGGGTGTGCTTTCTCGAGCGCCCTGCTCTGCGAGCTCATCTCCGGCCGATCCCCCAAGGAGGCTGTTGCCGCTGCCAAGGCTTACGTTACAGAAGCGCTGCGTTCTGCCTATCCGGTTGGTAAAGGAAAAGGGCCAATGAACCATCTCTTTCGATTCGATCCGGTGTGATGGGCCCAATTGCATCCTCCCTCTGTGGGTTCATGCTTTGCACCGGGCGCGACTTTAGCCGGGCCGCAAAAAGACTAAAAGAGGTATGGGTGTCGCTAGTGCTCACACACTCTCAGAAGCGCCTGAGGTAGGGTTTTCCAAAGTTCGGATGACTACTGTGGTTGTTATTGTCGGAATCTCCGTTCCAGCTTCATCCTTCGCAAATGCGGTTTGCCGTTTTCGATTCGCCAGCACTCATTCGGGGGAAGGTCTCAGATGCAGTCGGTTTTCCATCCCTCCTCTGTGGGTTGCCGGGTTAGATGACCACTGGCTTGTTATTGGCCGAATCGCCTTTCCACCCTAATCTTTCGCAAATGCGGTTTGCCGTTTTCGATTCACCGGAACTCATTCGTGGGAGGTGTCCGGTTGCATTCAGTTTTCCAACCCCCTCCGTGCGTTGTCGATTCAGAAGACAACTGTGGTTGCCATTGTCCGAATCGCCTTTCATGCCTAATCCTTTGCAAATGCGGTTTGCCGTTTTCGATTCAGCGGCACTCATTCGTAGTAGGTGCCGGGTTGCATTCAGTTTTCCAACCCCTCCGTGCGTTGGCGATTCAGAAGACTACTGTGGTTGCCATTGTTGGAATCGCCTTTATGGCTTCATCTTTCGCAAATGCGGCTTGCCGTTTTCGATTCAGCGGCACTCATTCGGTCTGAGGATTCCGGCTGCATCACTTTCCATCTCTCTCATCGGAAACATTGCTATTTCGAATGGACTGCCACGGTTGCAGTCGGCGCAATCGCCTTCAGCTTTCGTCTTTGCAAATACGCTTTGCTGTTTTTGATTTACTCTCGCGAGCCGGTTATGGGTTACCGTTGCGATTGCAATTTCTGGGGGTGGGGTTTGATGGTTCAGGGTTCTGATTGGGAGAAGGCCGATCCGGGGGGAACCGATCCAAGAGTGCAGTGCCGAGTGCAGTGCTGAGGGCAGTGGGGGCTGCCCAAACCTACCGTTGCGAGAGTTCGATTTCCAGCCGGGTATCTTTGGCGAAGACGACTTCGTGTCCGCGAGCGATCCAGGTGTCGAAGACCACCTTACCGACCTCGTAATAACCAAAGCCGGAGACCAGGCCACCGTTCGAAGCTGCCGTACCCACGACCCGGGCCAGCAGGTCGAGCCCGTTGCTGGTCATGGCTTCCTTCATCAGCCCCGCTCCGGTGCTGTCAGAGACCGCAGCCAGCGAACCCAGGGTGATCGGAGCCAGGAAACGGTTGCCGCCGCCAGCCTTGATCTGGCCTTCGTTGTCGATCTGCAACCGATCACTCTTGATGCTCTCGGCAGCGATTACCCGTCCGTGCACGACTCTCTCGTCACCTTCGGGTAGCTCGGCCTTGCGGAAGGTCAGCCGTAAGCTCCCGTTGTGCCCGAACATTCCAGCGGCCTTAGCCTGCACCACGCTGCCAATCAGGTGCGTGCCCTCGGGCAATAGCAGTTTCCCGTGCGCCTTGGGCGAAACCGATACCGCCGTATCTGTGGATTGCAGCGTGCTGGTGGGTTCGTCTTCGAAAAGAGGCTGCGTCAGCACTGCTTCGACCGGCATACCGGCAGTCGCCGTGCTCGAGTCCACCGGATCCACCAGGCGGGCCTCGATGTTCCCCGTCAGCTTCAACTCGCTCAGGTCCGCGACGGCTACGGGTGCCGGCACAGCTTGTCCTTCTAGCTCCAAGGGCTGCTTGAGCTCTGCGTCGTATTGGGTTCCCGCCCAAAGCTCCTGGGGGTGAACCGGAATCTGCGCATAGAGAGCTTGCTTTGCCTTGTCCATCTTGTGCGGGGTGCTGAATCCGGCCACGGTTTCGCGCTTAGTCCAGCTGAAAGCCGCGGCAATGCGCTGCATCAGGGACCGGCGCGGCGCCTCGTCCGGAGCCGCCATGCGCACGACGCTCGTGGTCCGCTCCGTAGCATCTGTTTCGATGCCGTATTGATGCCCATCCGGAGTTTGGATCTCGTTAAAGGTGACATCGGCGTTCTTGAGCGGTGTCAGGTCGCCATTGAACATAGCCGCCGTGCGAACCTGGCGGCTTACTCCGTGCTTGCCGGTGATCACGCCATAAACCTTAGAATTAGCGGGGATGGCAACATGGTCAATCAGATAAACAGGCTCGGTGAGGTGACCTTCAATCCTGGTGCCGGTCCGCATTGAGTAGCTCTTGTTAAGCTCCACCCGCAAAGGTACACCCGCAGGGATGAGCTCCGTAGCGAGCGGCGCTGCATCCTGTGCGAATGCGGATCCGGTGGTGGTAGCGACGGTCGCGGCAAACAACGCTGCCAGAGCAATCTTCATGACCAATTCCCCCCGGGAGGATATGCGGACAACGTGCTCATCGCATTTCGCTTGAAAACACCGAAAGCCATGTCTTCCTGAATACCGTGACTTGGGGGAGGGCGGAAATGCGGTGGTGGCAGAACGGGCGGGCGGAACGGGGTTGCGGTGGGGTACCGCGACTTAGCTACCGGACGACCATTCTCTACCGATTTCTACAAACCGAGAGTAGGCTGTCCGGGAACGGGAGTATATCACCCTTAGGTTGCAAAAACGTCGCAGAAAAAATCACCGGAAGGTAACTAAGAAGCGACACTTTTCGTTTGTTGCACGTCTCCCTCTATAACGAGGAAACGTCGAATGTATCGTAGTGGCTCGTCGTGAGCCGCCATTTCACGCAGATGGTATTTCCACACGTCGGCCTTGAGGGTTCGCCGGGTGAAGGGCTTCCGTGTCACGGTCACAATCCGGCCCTCCTTATCGCGGCGCGTATAGCTGGCTGCGGGAACCACAAAGCTGATTTGGGAACCCTGCTTCCAGAACGCACGGGCAAATTCGTGAGCGAAAAGGAGTGCATAATAACGTCGTCCCTGGGAAAGCAGTTCGACCGCATCGTCGAAGCTGGTCCAGGAGGGATCGATCGTCGCTTGAAACCATTTACGGAATTGGAAATCGTTCGCGCGTGCCTGGCGAATGACGATGCGAAGGAGTTCCTGCCTGGTCATAGCGTCTCCTCGTTTCCGCAGGTACCGTAGGGGGAGCCCCGCACCGGCGGCAACACGCCGCCTAAAACGCATTCCTTGTGGTGCGTAGTTACTTATTTATGCGCCAAGAGTCTCGCTAAATACCACAAATTAATGAAATTCCTGAAAAAAATGCGTAGACGCCACGGCCTTGAGACCCTATTGCCTGAGGCCGTCTTGCCGCCGGGCCCCCAAAAGGCCTCACGAGATGCCCGCCAGTTCATGCCCAAATTCCTCTATCCCATAGCTTTAGCTGCTTTTTCTGTGCTTCTTACAGCACCCGGGCGTGGCGCCGTTACTACCCCTGCGGGTGTCGATACGGACCCCCTCAACCTGGACCCATTGGTGCGCCAGTCCTTCCAGCGCTACTACATTCTCGATTACGATGACGCACTTTCCGGGTTTCAAAAGGTGCAAACGCAAAATCCCACCAGCCCGCTGGCCGTCGATTATGTGCTCGACACGGTGATCTTTCGCGAACTCTATCGCCTCGATCTGCTCGACACCACTTTCTACGCCCATGACGGCTTTCTCAACGGCAAGCATGCCGTGGCCGCCGACCGGGCTGTCGCTGATCAAGTTAACTCCTTATTTAACAGGGCGATAGATCTTTCTGGCCAGCAATTAAGCAAGAACCCGGAGGATGTCGACGCGTTGTTTGCCCGGGCCTGGGCGCGCAGCCTGCACGCCGTATACATCGGTTTGGTGCAACGGGGTTTTGTTTCCGCCCTGCATGTGGCTTTGCAGGCTCGCAGCGACGACGAGAAGGTGTTGCGGCTGGATCCGAAATACATCGACGCCAAATTGGTGGTTGGGGTCCATCAGTATGTCACCGGAAGCCTGCCTTTCGGACTCAAGTTAATCGCCGGAGCGGCCGGGATCTCAGGCTCTAAATCCAAAGGTATTCAAGACTTACGAGACGCCGGCGGGCAAGGCGTGATCACCTCGGTGGAGGCGCGGACGGCGCTGGGTCTGTTCCTTCGCCGGGAGGCGAAATATGACGAGGCGATTGCAGTCACCAGGACGTTGACCGACGAGTACCCGCGGGATTTCCTCTTCCGGCTTGAACTTGCCAATCTCACCAAAGACGCGGGGCATGGCAAAGCCGCCATTGAGGAGTATCAGCAGCTGCTGGAACAAGCCAAGAAACCGGGCTTTTTCCCTTCCGCTCATCTGGAACTTGCCTGGTATGGCCTGGCCGACACCCTTCAGGGACAAAAAGACTATGCGGAGGCGGCAGCCGCGTACAACGAAGCCACCGCTCAGCCCACCATCAGCATCGATCTCAAGAGCCGCTGTGAGCTCAACTCGGGAAAGATGTATGATCTTTTGAATCAACGCGATATGGCGAAGAAGCAGTACGAAGTCGTGCTCCGCCAGGACGGCGAGTCGGCGCAGGCCGAATGGGCCCGCAAATACCTGAAATCTCCATTTACCGCCCAATAACCCGGGTTTACCATGGTTTTTGGAGGCGTCCAATGGCTCTATATTGTTCCGGATGCGGTGTATCGTTACCGGTTGACGCGCGCTTTTGCTCCGCCTGCGGCAAGCCTGTCCTCGACGCGGCCGCGTTTTCTTCCCGGCCGCCCTCTCCATCCTGGGGATCCTTGACGCGGCCTCTCGCGGGAAGGAAGTTGGCCGGTGTCTGCCAGGGACTCGCCAACCAATACGGCTGGGACGTCACCTTGATCCGAGTCATCACCGTGCTCCTGGCGATCCTGGTTTTCCCCATTGGCGAGGTAGCCTATGTTCTGTTCTGGGTGATGGTGCCTGAGGAGCCGCGGGTGGTCGCTCCAACCACAAATCTCAACACCACGACTTAAACATGCCCGAGCGCGCCGGCCTCGCAGCGCTTGGAAAATCCATGCAACCCCGATAGGCTCAGTGCAAAGCATTTTCACTTCTGGTGCCGGAGGTGGCTTTTCGTCAAGAACAGCCGCACGGCAAACTCGACCGTGCAGAGAAGTGAACATGCTCGAAGAAGCCATTCTTTTGTGCGCGAGGCCGCTTGCTTTTGAATTATCAGATCGCATTCTCCGATCGTCCCTTCAGCTATCCCCGGAACAAATCTGTATTGCACTGTGAAGATGTCTCTCTGGTTGGGCTGGCCAAGAAATATGGGACCCCTCTGTATGTCTATTCCGCAGGCCAGATCCTGGATCGTTATCGCCTTTTCTCCCATGCGTTTGGTCATAGGGATCACGTCATTTGCTATTCGGTAAAGGCAAATCCCAATTTATCGATTCTCAAGCTACTTGCAGATCAGGGTTCGGGATTCGATATCGTCTCCGGCGGAGAGCTTCTTCGCATCCTTGAGGTGAATAAGAGAGCCGCCAGACGGGTCGTATTCTCGGGTGTCGGCAAGACAGCCGAAGAGATCGATCTTGCGCTGGCAGCCGGGATTTTGATTTTCAATGCGGAGAGTGAATCCGAGGTGGCATTACTCGCCGAGCGGGCGCGCAGGCGCCGCGTCACCGCCCGGGTAGCCTTGCGAGTGAACCCGGACGTTTTCGCCGAGACCCATCCTTATATATCGACTGGTATGCGCGAACACAAGTTCGGCATCGACATCAAGGCTGCCCGGGCTGTCTACCAGGAAGTGAAGCGATCGCGCTACCTTGATCCGGTTGGCATCAGTGTGCACATCGGGTCCCAGATCCAGAGTGCCGAGCCGTTCGGTGCGGCACTTGATGCGGTAGCCGAACTCATCCGCGAGCTGGAAGGTGACGGCATCCGGATAAGGTTCGTCGATGCCGGGGGAGGTCTGGGCATCGACTACCACCGTGCTGCTCAATTTGATCCCGTGGCCGAGATGGCAAAGTATGCGGCTGAGGTGGAGCGCGCCCTTACGGGGCTCGAGGTCTGCCTACTCCTGGAGCCCGGCCGTTTCCTCATCGCGCAGGCGGGCGCTCTGCTGGCGAAGGTTCTATATCTCAAGCGCAATGGGACTAAGACTTTCGTGATTACCGATGCCGGGATGAACGACCTTATCCGGCCGGCGCTCTATCAGGCCTACCACGAGATTTTGCCGGTGATCCATGATCCCAAGGCAAAACGGGCCCCGGTCGACCTGGTCGGCCCGGTTTGCGAGTCCGGTGACTTCTTCGCCCGGGACCGGGAGATGCCGCAAGTGAGGGAAGGCGACCTGGTAGCGATTCTCGATGCCGGCGCCTACGGAATGTCCCTAAGCTCCAACTACAACTCCCGGCCCCGTGCCGCGGAAGTTCTGGTGCAGGGGAAGAAGGCCAAGCTGATTCGCCGCCGGGAGACTATCCGTGACCTGGTCCGGGCCGAGGTACGTCTCTAGACAGCCAGAGAGCTACCCGTAAAAGCAAGAAGCCCGGGCGTTTGCCCGGGCTTCTTGACCAGCTTCTTACTCTGGCTACTGCGAAAGGGAATGAACTGAGGCCAGGGTATTATTCTCGATTGGCTCAGCCGACTGCGCTTCCTGGGTATTTGCTGCCGGTGCCGAAGGAGCACTTACCGTGCGGCCGACGGGCGAGTCATTGGTGTGGTTGGGGCCAAGGCCCAAACTGATCAGCGCCCGGCTATCAGGCATCAGTTTAGTCTGCCAGCCGTGGTCCGACTGGTATTGCTGCATTGCCACCTGGGTCTGAGCGTCCCATTGCCCGCTGGGAGACCCGGTGAGGTATTTCTGCTTGATCAATGCGTCCTGAATTTCAGACGCCCGCTGGGGATCAATGGTCCGCTGTCCGTGGACATGGCTGACTTGCTTTGCTTTGGCTTTTTTGGAAGAAGCCGTCCGCGAATGGCCGGACGTGGGTGCACGATGAGTTCGGCTTGCAAATGCTGGAGTGATAGCCAGAGTAGAGAGTAGCAGCATAACCTGGCCTGCTCGTAAAGACACCATGCATACCTCGTTAGGGGGGAAATTCTTGCTTCTCGACACATTATAAGGAGACCCGCAGGATTGCAATCCCCACCACCCCGGCGGCCGCTATTTTTCCAGCCGCCGGTAATGGTTACTAAGTAAATTATTCGTTTTTACCGCCTCATCGCCCGATTCCCATTACTTTATGGTCACCGAAACGACCCAACCGGGGAAATACTTTATGGTAGTGTCCCTCCCAAATAGGTACCACCCGCGGTAGGATTGCGCGAATCAACCACCCGGAAGCCCACGTCCTGCCCAGCCTTCAAAGCGCTGACCAATGACTGGAACTGATCCACGCCCGTGACCGCCTGACGATTGATTTCCGTGATCACCAGACCGGAAGTCAATCCAGCTTCGTCGGCAAAGGAACCTGGTTTCACCTGCGTGACCAGGACACCATGAATCCCCTTACTCGCCAGGGGGCCGGGAACGGCCTCGACGGTAAGGCCAAGCTTGCCTTCGGAAGCGTTGGGAGCGCTTTCCGGTCCATTCTCTCCATTCTGAGATGCGGGTTGGGCTGCGTACAGCTTAGCCCGGTCCGCAATGGTAAGGGTCGCGGTCGCTGTCTGGCCGCCCCGGACGTAGCCCAGGTGGACCGTGCTCCCCGGTTTGCGGGCCGCAATGTCCGTTACCAGGGCATCCCCATCCTTAATAGGTTTGCCGTCCACGGTGGTAATAATGTCGCCCGCCTTCATGCCCGCCTGGTCGGCAGGTCCGTGAGGTGTAACCGCATTGACTAGCACTCCGGACTTGAAGCCGTAGACACGTTGCACCGCAGGGCTAAGGCTAGCCTGGAACTGGACCCCGATCGAACCGCGGATGACCTTGTGCTCCGGCCCAATCAGATCGTTATAAACGCCGATGACCGTGTTCGAGGGCATGGCAAAGCCAATTCCCTCATAACCGGCGGATTGGGTCAGGATCGCGGTATTGACGCCAATGACCTGGTCGGCCATGTTGACCAGCGGTCCCCCGGAATTGCCGGGATTGATGGCAGCGTCGGTTTGAATGAAGTGCTGGAACTGGCCGGCGGCGCCCTTTTCGATGGTACGGTTCCGGGCCGAGACGATGCCGGCGGTCACCGTTTGGGTCAAGGCGAAGGGACTGCCGATGGCAATCACCCAGTCGCCCACCTGGCTGGCGTCCGAATTGCCCATCTTTACCGTGGGGAGGGGCTCGGTGGTGGTGATTTTCACCACGGCGAGGTCAGTGTCCTTGTCCACGCCGATCACCTTACCTGGGCGTCCCTGGAAACCTTCCGGGTCGGTAGAGAGCTTCACATAGATGCGATCCGCTTTTTCCACCACGTGGTTATTGGTAATGATGTAGCCGCGGGGATCCACGATGAAGCCGGAGCCGAGGGACTCGCGGACCTGGTCACCCTGGTCGCCGCCGCCTGGCCCCTGACCGCCAAAGAAGCGGTTGAAGAAGTCCTGAAAGTTCTGGTCAGGACCCTGGCCGCCCTGGTCCCCATCACCATTCTGGTCGTCGTCCCCGCCCGGGGGAACGGCCGGCGCCGCATGTGGATTGCGACGGCGGGAATGGGAGTCTTCCTGAGGCAGGGTCTCGGTATTGATATTCACCACCGCCGGGCCGACGTCCTTGGCGATCTGGGTAAAGGTCGTCGACAGCGTCACCGGGTTGGGAATCTTCAGTGGCGTGGCGTCTGAGCTATCGGTTTGCGTTTCATTCCCGCGAACACCGTGAACCGCTACAGATCCAATAAGGATGCCGGCTGAGAGGGTGCCAAGGATAGTAAAGGTGGAAGCGAGACGGCTTGCGCGAAGCCGTTCGAGCATCGATTTCATCTGGGTCTAACCTCGTCGGTTGGGAAGCATCCAAGGGCTGGCGGCGCTAGGAGGATGGCACCCCGTAGAGCAATCACACAGTTGGTGTGAGCCAGGGAACGAGAGCGGTTGCAAAACTGGTCTTCCGGCTAGCCCGGGGCGAATGTCGTTCATGGCCTCAGCAGATTACCGGATTCATGAAACACGCTCGAACTCGGCGCCGTCGATGTTTTCCCATAGCCGGCGATGTAAACAGACCCTTGCGCCCACACAGTCACTGTGTACTCACTCCAGTATAGCCAAAAGGCGGCGATTGGGGCGGCAGCCTGTTGTAGCGATTGGTGCAGTACCAACATTTATTAGACGCGGATCGCACGTCATGAGTTCAACACTAGAAACAAATGACGTCAGCCGGCAAAGACCGGACCCAGGGTGGGGTGTAAAGCCTCACCTCGTACGTATGTATATATAAGGATGCAAAAAACAGCGGGTCTGCAGCCGCGGGATAGGTAGACTCAGCACAGGCTTTCTGGATCTTGTTCAGCCACCGCTGCCCAAATTAGCCCTCTTCGATCGAATACTCTACGGCGCGGCCGAAGCCGTGCCCTTCGTTCGGCGACGTTCTCCACAGTCTCGTCTCTGCACGGGCGTGTCGAGGAAACTTCAGTCACCCTTTTTTCGTTTCTAAAGTAACGTTATCCAAGAGTGTTACTTGTTTACGCCCGCCTCGTATACAGTCCGGCCATCCACCACCGTCCGCAGCACCTGGGTCTTCAAAATCTCGGCGGCAGGTATCTTGGTCAAATCGCGGTCAAGCACAACAAAGTCGGCCACGTACCCTGGAACCAACTTGCCTTTGAAGCCTTCGGCAAATTCCGCATACGCTGACCCCTGGGTGTAAGCCAGGAGCACCTCATCCATGGTCAGCTTGTCTTGCGGAAAATAACTGTCGGTCCCCGCCTCGTTCCGGCGGGTGACCCCGGCGTAGATGCCGCGAAAGGGCGTGATGGGCTCTACTGGGTAATCCGTCCCAAAGGCCAGCGGCACCCCTGCTTCAAGAAACGATTTCCAGCTATAAGCGTAACGAGACCTTTGCGGGCCGAGCCGCGCCGGCGCCCAATTCATGTCGGTGAGCAGATGGCTGGGCTGCATGGACGCGATGATGCCCATAGCCTTATAGCGCGGGATGTCCCGCGGCTCTACCACCTGGGAATGTTCAATGCGATCGCGCCTTTCCGCGCTGGCGTTTGCGGCTGCGAAGGCGTTGAGCGCCATCTCGACTGCACGGTCGCCGATGGCGTGGAAGCCAATCTGAAATCCCGCTGCGGCACGCTCTTTCGTCATGGCGTCGAGCCGTGCCTGCTGGTAACGTGGCAATCCGCTATTGCCGGGGTCATCCGAGTAGGGTGATAGCAAAGCGGCGGTTCGCGAGCCTAACGAGCCATCCATGAAGCCCTTCAACATCCCGGTATGAAGCATCCGGTCGCCCGCCGGCTGCGCGGCGCGGTGGGCCACCAGCACCTCGACCGGATCGTTAAAGGACAGCCACTCCGAAATGCGCACCGGCAACCGGCCTTCTCGTTCCAGTTCCTGGTAGACCAGAAAGTCATCCCAGTCGGAGTTGTCCTGCACCGAGGTCACGCCATGCGCGGCCGCATCCTTGAGCGCCAGCAGGAGGGCCCGCCTTCGCAGATCATGGGAGGGAGCGGGAATATGTTTTTGAATAAGCGCCTGACCCGAATCCTCACGGATAATCCCCGTCAGATTTCCCTGGCTATCATGATCCACTTGGCCCCCTGGCGGAGGGGGCGTCTGACTGGTCACCCCCGACAAGGCCAGGGCCGCGGAGTTGGCCACCGCGATGTGTCCGTCCACCCGGACGAAGAATGCTGGATGGCCCCCAGAGACCTTGTCGAGATCCTGCCTGGTGGGCAAGGTCTTGCTGGCCCACAGGGTATGATCCCAACCGCCGCCCAGCAGCCACTCTCCAGCAGGAGCTGCGGCTGCGGCAGCACTCACCCGGCGCAACATCTCCGCCAGGGAAGTGCTGCCGGTGAGGTCGACCGCGAGCTTGATCCTTCCAGCGTCGCCCAAGTGCACGTGGGCGTCATTGATGCCGGGCATCACGAAAGCGCCATGCAGGTCGAACACCCTGGTCCCCGGCTGCTTCTGCCGCAAGATCGTCGCGTCGTCTCCGACGGCGACGATCTCGTGATCACCCACTGCAATGGCCGTGACCCGTTGCGCGCGGCCAGCGCCAAGGCCCACGCCGGTAAGAATATTACCGTCGTAATAAATCGCAATCACGGGTACGGTCGCGGAGAAGAGCGGTCGCGCCGCCGCCATCAGGCAGAAAAGAATCAAGCCTCGACAGCCCGGAGCGATCACGGCTTGCCCGTGGCGGCAGCGCCTTGGGCGAGGTGATCCAATGCCAGCAGGAGCAGCAGCAGAATTCGCTTGAGAGCCAGCTCCCGGCCGCTGGCGTCGTACCATTCGCCGCGCGTATGGATTCCTCCCCCATCCCCTCCCGCCCCGATGCTGAGCGCCGGGATGCCGAGTGACAATGGGATGTTGGCGTCGGTGGATGCCACGCGCTGCTCGGTGCGAATTCCCAGGTGCCGGTCCACCGCATGCATGGCCTCGAGGAGCCGGGAATCATCGCTCAGCCGGCCGGCTGGACGGTCACCGATGCGTTCTATGAGGAATCGCACCGGAGTCACGTTACTCCCGCTACTTTTCGTCCGGCCCGAGGTGTTGGCTGCCAGTACCGCGTCCTCGACAGCGCGATGCAGTTCCACCTCCAGCCGGACCAACTGCTCAGCTTCGAGGCTACGCAAATCGAAGCGAGCCGTGGCGCGCTCGGGGATCGCATTTACGGAACTCCCACCTTCGATGGTGCCGACGTTCAAGGTAGTACGTGGCGAGGTAGGCAAAGCAATTTCGCTCATGGCCGCGATGGCCCGGCTCAGCACCACAATGGGATTGGGGGTACCGGCATCGGTCCATGAGTGGCCGCCCGGGCCCTGGACCGTGACCAGGAAGCGACGGCTGCCAAGGGCCTCGGTGACGACCACCTCGCAGCCGGCGCCATCGAGCACCACATTGGCGCCAATTCTCTCCCGCCATGGAGAAGCCCCATAGAGGTAGCGCATACCCCGAAGATTGCCGTCCCCTTCCTCGCCCACGTTGCCGGCAAAGAGCAGGTCACAGGGAAGCTCGATTCCACAGCTCTCCAGAGCGCCCGCAACCGCGAGGATGCCGGCTACACCGGCGCCGTTGTCGCAGGCGCCAGGCGCTTCCAGACGGTTGTGCTCTACCAGCGGGACAATCGGAGTATGGATTGGAAACACCGTATCAATGTGCGCGGATAGCATTACGCATGGTCCGCCGGGGAGCGAGCGATTGCCGGGATAGCAACCGAGCACATTGCCTTCGGCATCAATCTCTACCTGCTCCAGCTTGAGCTCCCGGAAACGTTCCGCCAGCCACTCGGCGCGCCGGCCCTCGCCAAACGGAGGCGCCGCAATCGAGACCAGCTCCTGCTGCCATTGCATCATCCGTCGCTCCTGCAGGTGGAACCACTGGAACGCCGCGTGCACGCGAGGCAGCGAAGCCAGTTGGCCGATGCGAGAAAAAGCTGAGTGGGCGATGGTGCCGGGCATCACAGAGTCTTCAGAGTAGCACCCTCTCCCAGGATCATTTTCCGCTGCCGTACTCAACATGAACCAGGAACAATCCTCGTGCCGGCGCTGTAGGACCAGCTAGCTCGCGCGCGCGGGATTCCAGAATCGCCGGGATCTCTGTTTCCCTCAGGTTTCCCCGTCCCACTTCGAGAAAGGTTCCGACCAGGTTTCGCACCATGTGATGGAGGAAGCCGTTGCCCCGCACACGATAGATCAGCAGTTCGTTCTCCGCTTCCAACGTCCACTGCGAAGTGTGGAGGCAGCGCACATTGGCGCCGGAACGCTCGCCGTTGGAGTCGCGTTCCAGCCGATCGGGGTCTGTGGCGGCAAAGGAGGTGAAATCGTGTTCTCCGCAAACCAGCAAGGCAGCACGCTGCATTGCCTCCACCTGCAGCGGTGGATTAAACGCGTAGACATACCGCGCTAGCCAGGGGGGGCATATTTCCCCGCGAAAGACTCTGTACTCGTAGGTCTTGGCCAGCGCGCTGTGGCGGGCATGAAAATCGCTCGTCTCCCGGCTTGCGCTGAGCACCCGGATGGATGCCGGTAACACACGATTGAGCGCGCGGGCAAGATTGGCCTCGGGAATCGGAGCTGCCAGGGCAAACGACGCCACCTGACCCAATGCGTGTACGCCGGCATCGGTTCGCCCCGAACCCTGGGGCAGCACGTCTTCGCCCGTGATCCGGCCGAGTGCGTCGCGGAGTTCGCCCTGCACCGTCGCGCAGTCCGGCTGCACTTGCCAGCCGTGGAACTCGGTGCCGTCATAGGCCAGCACCACCTTCCATACCCGGCCGTTTGCTGGTTGTTCGATCTCTTTCATTGCGCTCCGGGCAGAAGTGCGGGTAGAGTGCCTTTTCGGGAAAGGTGGTAAAGCACAGGACCTCTCCCCTCCGTCGCGGCACGTTCCTAACGTATATCGCAACCGAGGCTGCGATATACTCGCCCAAAGGTTAACCAGGGAACGAAAATCGCTGCCCGCGTACCAAGCCGTGTGGGCAGATCAAGGCTGCGGGACCCCGAGGCTGCGCTCAAAATTCATGGAACGAACCCCGGGGAAGCGCGTAAATGCCTTTGAGCCGGGGAGCAAAAGACCGCTCGTCGAAGGCCAGTAAGGCGGCCATTAAGGCGATCGAAAAGTAGAGTCATAAGGCGACCATGCCGCATCTGCCATGCTAGCTCCTAACTATTGATACAGAACGGCGAAGGCCCGAGGCCTGACCCCCGAGATTTTGACCCAACGATGAAAAATTCAGAATCCCGTCGTAGTTCCTATCGCCTTCACAAGCTGTTCGTGTCGTGGTTTCGCCGGCATGGAGGGCGGTTTTTTCATAAGCTGCAAGCGACCGTAGCGATTGTGTCTGTGCTGAGCGCGTATATGCCTCTCCCGGCAGCGGCACAACAGGCGGCGCCCGCCGGCCAACCCGTCCCGCCCGCCGCGGGCCTTCCCCCGGCGCCCCAGCCAAATTACACCGAGCCGGTCTTTATGCGGCCCGGTGTCCATGACTTCAGTAAGCCAAACCCCGCTTTCCCAACCTTCTGGAAGAGCTATGAACCCAAGGCAGTCACGGCGCCGGTCACCACCAACTCCCAGCGCCTGGACGGCCTGGTGCACAACGGCAAGATTTACCTGAGCCTGGCCGATGCCATCGTTCTTGGCCTGGAGAACAACTACGATATCGCCATCCAGCGCTACAACCTTGATATTGCGGACACCGATCTGCTGCGGGCCCGCGCGGGCTCCAATCTGTTGGGCGTCAGTGCCGGCTTGGTTCAGGGGACCCTGGGCGGCTCAGGGACCAGTTCGACTTCGCTCAGTTCAGGCGGCGGTCCAGGCGGAACATCCACCGCCGTCGGGGGTGCTGGTGCGGGTGCTGGTGGCCTTAACGTAACCACCAACGGCACCGGTCCGACGCCGGAGGCAATGGACCCTGCGCTTACGGGAACCATCCAGCTGGAACGGACAACCACTCCCGAGGCAACGCCTTTCGCCAGCGGTGCTCCCACATTGAATCAGAACACCGACGAATACAACTTCAACTACAACCAGGGTTTCATTACCGGCACCCAACTTCAGGTTGGCTTCAACAACAGCCGCATTACCAATAACAGTATCTTCAATGCTTACAGTCCGGAGTTGCAGTCCACCTTCCGGGCTACCGTGACGCAACATTTGTTGAACGGTTTTGGTCCGGGGATCAATGGCCGCTTCATCCTCGAAGCCAAGAATGACCGCCGCATCACCGATTCCGCTTTCCGCCAGCAGATTCTCTACACCATTAACCAGATCGAAAATATCTACTGGCAACTGGCCGCCGATTATGAAGATGTGCAGGCGAAACAGCGCGGTCTGGAGCAATCCTCGCGGCTGGCTTCTGACAATCGCAAGCAGTTGCAGATCGGCACCCTGGCCCCGCTGGACGTGCTCAATGCAGATAACCAGGTGTCCACGGACACCCAGGCTCTCATCACCTCGCAGACCGCGCTTGAATATCAGCAGCTGATCATGAAACAGGCGATCAGCCGCAATCTAAGCGATCCGGTCTTATCTGGTGCGCCGGTCATCCCCACAGATCGCGTCTCCTTGCTCGAAATGCAGGAAGAACGGACGCCGGTTGAGGATCTGGTGCAGAAGGCCTATGCCAATCGCCCCGAGATCGAGCAGCAGATACTGAATCTCAGAAACAACGAGATCACCCTGCGGGCGGTGAAGAACAATCTGTTGCCGACGGTAGATTTGTACGCCTTCTATGGCGCTGCTGGTCTTGGTGGCGCGAAGAGCCCCTTTTGCTCGACTGAATTCTTTGGCCCGGTGGCCTGCGATGTCCCCACCATCGGCTACGGCACCGTCTTCACCAACCTGTTCAACAGCTCCGGTCCTGACAAGGCAGTGGGTGTCAACGTGAATATTCCGCTGCGCAATCGGACCGCGCAGTCCTTGCAGGCGCGCGCCGTGCTCGAATACCGCCAGGCGGAGATGCGCCTGCAACAGCTATATATCCAGGTGCGCATCCAGGTCATCAACGCGCAGTACGCGCTGACCAACGACCGGGCCGCGGTGCAGGCGGCGCTGGCCGCCCGCGAATACAACTTCCAGTCTTACCAGGCGGAAGTGAAAAAGCTGAGGCTAGGCGCGTCAACGACGGCCAACGTATTGCAGCAGGAGAGGAACCTCGCGACGGCGGAAAACAATGTTATTTCGACCGAAGCCACTTATGCCAAAGACCGCGCCTCGCTGGAACAGCTCCTGGCGGAGACCCTGGATCAATACGGGATTCAGCTCTCCGATGCGGTCACCGGCACGGTAACAAAACAGCCTGTCATTCCCGGGCTGGAGCCGGCAAAAGCTGCGCCGGAAGCTTCGCTTCCCGGGCAGCAGCAGCAATTGCAGCACACGGAGCAAATGCCGGCGATGCCGGTGTTGCCGCCTCAACCCCAGCTGACTCCGCAAGAGCAGCAGGCTCTCCCGCCGGAGCAGCCGAATAACCCGAATACCCCGCCGCCACAATAGTTAACTCTATCTGGCACATTCTTTGTGCCAGATAGAGAAAGAAACCGCAGATCCCTCCACTACGCTGCGGTCGCGATGACAATGCTATTTTGGAATCTATGACCCGCACCGTTACGGTGACTCAACAACAGGATTGTCATCCCGCCTGCCCCGGCGTGCCGTGGGACCGGAGCGCAGCGTAGTGGAGGGATCTGCGGTTTCTCCATCCCTCGGAAACAGCTGCTGAGGTGAGAGCTGCCCTCCCCTTTGTCATCCCAAGCGTAGCCGAGGGGTCTGCGGTTCTCTCCATCAAGCCACAAATCCCTATAGGTCACAAAAATTGTGACAATCACGCCCCGAAAGAAAGCCCAAGCGACCGCGCAACGCCCTGAATATATTGCCGCCCCTGCGTATATTCCGCCTCACTGTGCAGGTGTTCCAGCATGAGCGGCGCGTCTGTCCTCAGCCGCGACAGCTCCAGCAATATGGTCTTGTAGTCAATCAATCCAGTCCCCGGGATGACCTCCTGGATCCAAACCTGGACCCCTGGTCCCCACTTGAGATCTTTAGCGTGACAAGACTTGATCCAGGGCCCAAGCTTGGCAAAGCACTCCCGTATGCCCGCGCTGTTGTTGTACAAGCGAACGGGACTGTTCATGGTATTGCACACGTCCAGATGGACTCCGAAAGCCTTGCGGTCCACGGCCTTTACCAGTCTTAGATACTCGTCTGGGCCGGTAGGAAAGCTCCAGGGCATCATTTCAATGCTGAAGCATGTGCGCTGGGGCTTAACGGTATCGATGAGCTTGCGGCAATTTTCAATCGTAGCGTCGACAAATTCCTGGCTCAGATTTCGAGGATTTTGCGCATACCAGAGGTTGGGATCATACGATCCAGCGATGTCCACACAATTGCGCGCGCCCAATAATTCCGCGACCGCAAGCTTCTCGGTGACGTAGGCCATATTTTGCCGGCGCTTCTCGGGATCGGGATCGAGCATGTTCTTCCACGCACCGACCTCAGCGATCACCACGTCCTGCCGGGCAAATTCCCTGACCAGGCCTGCAATCCGATCCTTGTCGGTTACGGAAAGGTCGCTCGGGGCATAGGCCGCGCGATACCCGAGATCCCGATGCGCTTTCGCCAGCACCGCCGGATCATCCGATTTCACGAAGATCGGGCCCCCAAGCCGCATCGCTTTTTCGGAAGCGTTCAGGACCCTGGCCGCCATAGCGCCGGCGACGGCACCACCACTTTTAGCCAGGAAACCGCGTCTCGAGATCATCGTGGATCCCACTCCTCGGTAATGTGACTATCGTTCCGTCACCTGCTCCAGCAAGTGAAAAAACTCCGGAAATGAAATCGCTGCGGCATCCGCTCCCAGGACCTGCGTATCTCCCTCAGCCCGCAGTGCAGCCACAGCGAAAGCCATGGCGATACGATGGTCCCCGCCGGAATCCACCACCGCGCCATGCAGTTGCTGGCCTCCCGGCACATCGAGGCCGTCCTCGAATTCCTCCACCTGGGCCCCCATCGCGCGCAGATTCCGCGCCACCAGAGCGATGCGATCGCTCTCCTTCACCCGCAACTCGCGTGCATCGCGAATGCGTATGCCTCCGCGGGTATACGGCGCAATCGCCGCCAGCACCGGCAGTTCGTCAATCAACTGCGCCGCCAGCGAACCCGAGATTTCGGTGCTGCCCAGGCCTTGCGGCGGCGCCGCCAGTTGGACGCTGCCAACCAGCTCACCCTGGTTCTCTTCGAGGTTCAGCACTCTGATCTTCGCTCCCAGTGCAGTCAATACATCGAGCAGAGTTGCCCGCGTGGGGTTCATGCCCAGCTGATCCAGCACCAGGCTCGAATCCGGAAAGAGCGCGGCGGCGCACAGGAAGAAGGCCGCCGAGGACATATCTCCCGGCACGGTAGCCTCGATCCCGTGCAGCTTCTGGCCTCCGGCAATGGCCACCGAGTCGCTGGTTCGCCGAATGTCCGCTCCGAAGGCGCGCAAGGCAAGTTCACCGTGGTCACGCGTGCGCACCGCCTCGCTCACCGTGGTCGTGCCCGTTGCCTGCAATCCGGCAAACAGCAACGCGGTCTTCACTTGGGCGCTGGGCACCGGCGTCCGGTACTCGATCCCGTGCAGCTTTGCGCCGTGAATCTCGACCGGCGCATGACCGTCTGTCAAATGAATCGAAGCCCCCATCTCCAGCAGGGGCTTGCGCACCCGCTCCATCGGCCTGCGGTTCAGCGAGGCAGTCTCCCAGCAATGTGAAATCGCCCGCCTGCGCAGCGAGGAGTCCCGACAGCATGCGCATGGTGGAGCCGGAGTTGCCGCAGTCCAACAGCGTGCCCGGTGGGGTCAACACGCCGGCGCAGCCCTCCACCTCGACCGTATCGCCTGAGCGGCTGACCTTCGCGCCCAATTGCTGCATGCAAGCGAGACTGCTGGCGCAATCGGCCCCGGTAGAAAAGTTATGAAAGCGGCTGGCGCCTTCCGCAATCCCCGCCAGCAGGGCATAGCGGTGAGAAATGCTCTTGTCGCCTGGCAGGCGCAGGGCGCCGATCAGGTTACGCGCCGGATGGATCGTCCGCGTGTTTTCGATTTGCAGGGTGTTCGTCAATCTTCAGCCTCTGGGCGGGAAATAAGTTTGCATGCCGCAAGGCTTATCCTAACTCGCACTGGGCGGATTCAGAACCTTCAGCACCACCACGGTTTCGTCGTCGAAACGATCCACGCCGCCCTGGAAGGCTGCGAGTTCCTGGTAGATCGCGTCCACCATGCCTTCGGCAGTGTTGTTGAGTTCGCGGCCGACCAGCGCGATCAGCCGTTCCACGCCGAACATCTCTTCACTTTCGTTCACCGCATCCACAATTCCGTCGCTGAAGAAGATGATCGCGTCGCCGGGGCGGGTGGAGAGCGTGAACTCCTCGTAGCTGACATCCTTGAACATGCCCAGCGGAAATCCTTCTGCCTGCACCGTCTCCACCTGTCCTGCGCGGCAGAAAAGCGGCTGGACTGCGCCCGCGTTGGCGATTTGCAGCGTCTGCTTCTCATCGTTCCAGACGGCAAAGAGCATGGTCACATACTGCGAATCCATCTTGCGTTCCTGCAGCGAGTCATTCAGCTGCTTCAACATCGCCGCAGGAGAAAGGGCCTGGCTGGTGGCCGCGCGCATGATCCCGCTGATCAGCGCTGCATAGAGCGCGGCGGGCGCGGCCTTGCCGCTGACGTCGCCCATGGCGATGCCGATGCATTGGTCGTCATAAGGCAGGAAGTCATAGAGGTCTCCCCCGATGGTGCGCGCGGGCAGAAACCTGGTTGCGAACTCGGCATGCGGCATACGCGAGGGCTTGGGCGGCAGCAGCCGCAACTGCACTTCGCGCGCCATGTCCAGATCGTGCTCCAGCCGCTGTTCCTGCTGCGTCACCCGCTGATAGAGCCGGGCATTCTCGATGGCTACGGCGATCTGCGAGGCGAGGGTTACCAGGGTGCGCTGGTGATCCTCGTTGAAGTAGTTCACGCGCACATGCTCCAGGTCGAGCACGCCGATGACCTTGCCCTTATAGAGCAGCGGCACCGCCATCTCGGAGCGCGTCTCCGGGTTCACCATGTAGTAGCGCGCATCTTTGCGCACGTCGCCGGTGTGGATCAGCCGGCGCTCGCGCACCGCGGTGCCCACCAGGCCACGATCCAGCGGTACCTTTTCCGACGGCATGACCGGGTGGCCAAAGCGCACTGCATACTGAATCTCCAGCACCTGCTCCCGCTCGTTCACCAGCAGGATGCTGAACATCTGGTAGTCGATGAGCCGCCGCAGGAGCTCCCCGATGCGCTCCAGCAGGGGATCGAGATCGAGGATCGAGGTAACCTCGCGGGCGATTTCGTTGAGCACCGCACAGCGTTTGCGCCTGTCGGGCTACTCGGGTATAGAGGCGCGCATTTTCAATTGCCTGGGCCACGCGGGAGGCGGTCAGCTCCAGTAAACGGCGGTGTTCCGGCTGGAAATACCCGACCTGCTCGGATTGCAGATCCATCACGCCAATGACCCGGTTCTTCACGATCAGCGGCACTGCCAGCTCCGAACGGACATCGGCGATTGGCGCTGATGTAGTTTTCCGCGTGCCGTACATCCTCGAGCAGTATGGATTCGCGCTGCTCTGCTGCCCGGCCGACGACTCCCTGGCCCACACGGATTTTCAGCCGCTCGACTTCGGGGTTGTGGCCGATCTGAAAGCGCATGCGCAGGTCGTTGGTGCGTTCGTTCAGCAGCAGGATGGCGAAGATCTTGTAGTCGATCACGGCTCGCACCAGGTCCGCGGTGCGATGCATCAGGGTCTGCAGATCGAGGGTGGTATTGAGGGTATTGGCCAGGCGCATGAGGAACTCGGTCTGTACCGGGTCCACGCGCGCCGGAACGGTCGGCTGCGGAGCCTGCGAGCTGGGACGGTAATCGCCTTCAAACGATTGCGTAGCAATGGCTTGCGCCGGTTTCTTCTCTGCTTCGGCGTCGTCTTGGTCGCGGGGAGGAGTCATACCAACATCGAGTCATCATAGAGCATTTCGGTTGGAGAGGGACGGCCGCCAAGGGACCCGGAGAATCCCCCTACAAACCGGCCGTTCAAGATTGAGTCCCGTAGGGACGGCTGAAAGTAGCCCAGGACGCCAGTCCTGGGTATCGTCGCGCGATCCGAATAGTCCCGTAGGGACGGCTGAAAATGTCCCAGGACGTAGTCCTGGGGAAAATCTCATTCGGCAGAGTCGTGCCAGCCCAGGACTGGCGTCCTGGGACATTTTCAGCCGTCGCTACGGGACTGATCTGCTTTCCTTCGCGAACCCAGGACTGGCGTCCTGGGCTACTTTCAGCCGTCCCTTCGGGACTGAATCGATAAATGGGATGGCACGCAGTGCGCGAATCCGAGAGTTCCATCGGATATTCAGCGGCACAATTCGGGCTTTCAGGATTCGCTCTGGTACTCCCGCAAAATAGCGACGCTGGCACTGGCGCCGATCCGGGTAGCCCCCGCCTCCAGCATGGCGCGCGCATCCGCCAGCGTGCGAATGCCGCCTGAAGCCTTCACGCCGCAGCGACTCCCGGCAACCCCCCGCAGGATCGCAACATCAGCGGCAGTCGCTCCGCCGGTAGAAAACCCAGTGCTGGTTTTGAGAAAATCCGCACCCGCCGCCAGGGCCAGTTCGGACGCCCGCAGCTTCTCCTCCACGCTCAGCAGCGAGGTTTCCAGAATGACCTTCACCAGAGCGCCGGCATCGTGCGCCACCTGCACCACTCCGCGAATATCCTGCTCCACCAGCGCATTCATGCCCGACTTCAGCAAGCCCAGATTCATCACCATGTCCAGCTCGTGCGCGCCCAGCTTAATCATCGCCATCGCCTCTTCGCGCTTGGTAGTGGCCAGATTGGCCCCCAGCGGGAAGCCGACCACTACCCCAACGGGCACGCCGCTCCCCACCATGACCGAGTGCGCCAGAGACACCCAAGCGGGGTTGACCATGGCACAGGCAAAGCGGAAGTTAGCCGCCTCCTCGCATAACTTCACCACCTGCTGCCTGGGTCGCCTCCGGCTTCAGCAAAGTGTGATCGAAGACTGCGGCGAAAGCAGGTGCGCTCGCCAAGGTAGCGGCGGCAAAGCCGCTCACGTCGAAGTATCCAGAATCGTGATCGATCTCCGGTTGCAGCACTTTGGTGGTCATGGAACAGGCTCCCTTCTCCTGCGTTCACTCCGGGTGGGACTCTATGCCCTTCCGCCGGTAAAGATCAACTGAATTACGCTTCATCCGGGTTAAAAATGCGGATATCGGGTAGGTTACGAAAGCGCTCCTGGTAATCCATTCCGTAACCAACCACGAAATGGTTGGGGATGCTGAACGCTACGTAGTCGGCGTCGATCTTCTCCAGACGCCGCGCCGGCTTGTCCAGGCAAGTCGCGATTTTCAGGGTCTTTGGCTTGTGCTGCAGCAGCAGCTTGCGCAAAAAAACCAGCGTCAGGCCGGTATCCAGAATGTCTTCGACCAGGATCACGTTACGGCCCCCGATCGGAGTATCCAGATCCTTGATCAATCTTACCGCGCCGGTCGTCTTTACCCCCTTGTAGCTGGAGATGGCCACGAAGTCGAAGGTGGTCTCGACCGAGATGCTCCGCGCCAGGTCGGCGAGAAAGACCGCGGCTCCCTTCAGCACACCTACCAGCAAAATGGCTTCACCCGCGAAGTCGCGGCTTATCTGCGCGCCGATTTCCGCCACCCGGGCAGCGATCTCTTCGCGGCGGAACAACATTTCGATGCTCGTGCTCTCTCATTGGCGCATTCTTCCATGAATCCCTGTGCGCGTGCACCCGGCTATACTGTATGTAACGACGCACCCATGTATCCCTTTATTCACATCGGACACTTTTCCATTGGCACCTTTGGCCTCTGCCTGTGGTTGGCGTCCGTCTGCGCCTGCTGGGCGCTCTATTGCAATTTTCGTCGTCATGGGATCGATGCGGACGCCGTCGGGGTGGCTGCCTATACCACAGTGGGCGGCGTGATCGGGGCCAAACTATGGCATGTATTCGAAGATCCGACGTCTGCTCATCCATCAGCCGCTTCTGGTGCTCTTTGACCGGGCGGGCTTTGCCTGGTTCGGTGGGCTGCTGGCCGGGATTGCGGTGCTGGTGTGGTCCGGGCGGCAGGCAAAATCGGAGGCCTGGGCATGCTGGATCTCGCTGCTCCCGCAGTCTCGGTGGGTTACGGTGTGGGCCGCATCGGCTGCCTGGTTTCCGGCGATGGCGATTATGGTATTCCGACCAGCCTGCCCTGGGGCATGAGCTTTCCCCATGGACTTGTTCCCACTAGCCAAAGGGTACATCCCACGCCGATTTATGAACTAATCGTCGCCTTGCTGATTGCCGCATACCTATGGCGGCGAGGGGCGAAGTCCGCGCGACGGTCGCACTCCGCCGCTGGGCCAGATTACCGGGGAGTATTTAGTGCTCAGTGGGGTGGCTCGCTTCCTGGTGGAGTTTATCCGCATCAATCCGCGCATCTACTGGGGCATGAGCAATGCTCAAGTCGCCAGCCTGGGTTCCATCGCCGCCGGCATTTTGCTTATCGTATGGGCCCGGCGCCACAGCACCACGTCGAGTGCCGCCGAGGTGATGCCGGTCGAAGCTGCATCCCGGCAATAACGGGTTGCGGAAAACTCTGAACGAAGGGTAAGGCTCGGCTTTAGCCGCTGAGGGACGATTCCCCTCGAAGCAGCAGTTTTTCCGGCGCCGTCGAAGCCCGTAGGCCCGCAAAGAATACGGCTCAACCGAGAGGAGAACCATGGCTCAATCCGATCAGCTACGCGTACCCGAACCTGCCCGCACCGACGCCAAATCCTTCGAACTGCTGCGCGTCTGGATCGCCCATCAGGATCAGCACATCAGCCTGCGGGTAGGCGTGTGGAAAGAACCCGAAGCCTGGGGCATGATGCTGGCCGATCTGGCTCGCCACATCGCGGCCGCCTTCGAGCAAGCAGACAAGCGCGATCCGGAGGAGATGCTCACCCGCATCAAGGCCGGTTTTGAGGCGGAGATCGCCTCGCCTACCGAGGAGGTTCACGGCGAGCTTGCCGGTTGAAACATTGAACGATCTGATCACCATCCGTGGCGCACGAACCCACAACCTGAAAAACATCGACTGCGATCTGACCCACGGCAAACTCACCGTGGTCTCCGGCGTTTCAGGCTCGGGCAAATCCTCGCTCGCTTTCGACACCATCTATGCCGAAGGCCAGCGCCGCTATGTCGAGTCTCTTTCCGCCTATGCCCGGCAGTTCCTGGAACGCATCGAGAAACCGGACGTGGACCTGATCGACGGCTTGGCGCCGGCCATCGCCATCAAGCAAAAGAACACCACGCGCAATCCGCGCTCCACCGTGGCCACGGCGACCGAGATCTACGATTACCTGCGTCTGCTCTTCGCGCGCTGCGGCACGGCGCATTGCATCGTTTGCGGTGGAGTCGTCAGGCGCGACACGGTGGATGAGATCGCCGCATCCATCCTGGCCCTGGGTGAGGGAACCCGCCTCTACGCCTTGTTTCCGGTCAAGCCGCGCGTCCCGGTCGAACCCGAAGGCCAGGCGAAGACTGCAACCGCCAAGCGGCTCAAAGAAGGCGAAAGACCGCCGTAAACCCGGCCCTCCCGAGCGACGCCTTCAAGGAGCGGCTCACCGAGCTGCGCGCGCGCGGCTTCAATCGCCTCTACCAGAACGGCAAGATCGTAGAATTCTCCAATCCCGAGTCGCTGCTCGATCTTGACTTTCAGCAGGCCGTCTTCGCCCTGGTCGATCGCCTGGTCGTCTCGCCCGAGAACCGGGCGCGCATCGTGGATGCCGCCGAGATTGGCTTTCGCGAGTCAGGCGAAATTGAGTACGAAACCGTTTCCCGGGATTCTGAAGTGGAACCCAAACGGTTCCGCTTCTCCCAGGCCTTTGAATGCAAGCTCTGCCACCGCATCTACCGCGAGCCGGAGCCCAGGCTGTTCTCGTTCAACAACCCCTATGGAGCCTGCCAGCGCTGCCAGGGCTTTGGCAACACCATCGACTTCGATCTCAACCTGATCATCCCCGATAAGCAGAAGACGCTGAACGAGGGCGCCATCGATCCCTGGACCCGCCCCAAATATCGTCCCTACCAGGCAGAGCTCAGGAAGGCAGCCATGCAGCATGGCATCCCGCTCGACACGCCCTGGAGAGAACTGACCCCGGCCCAGCAGGAGTTTGTACTCGACGGGCACGGGTCTTTTCTCGGCGTCCACGGTTTCTTCGCCTTTTTGGAGCGCAAGAAATACAAGCTGCACGTGCGCGTGATGCTGAGCAAGTATCGCGGCTACGCCACTTGCCCCGACTGCAAAGGAACGCGCCTGCGTGCGGAAGCGCGTGCCGTCCGCATCAACGGCAGCAATATCTGCGAGGTCTCTGCGCTCACCATCCGCGAGGCCAAATATTTCTTCGAGGGCCTCACCCTGACCCGGCAGCAGGAGGAGATCGCCGGCGGCATCCTGGTGGAGATACAACAACGGTTACATTTCCTCG
This sequence comes from uncultured Acidobacteriaceae bacterium, assembly GCA_963721125.1. GTDB lineage: Bacteria > Acidobacteriota > Terriglobia > Terriglobales > Acidobacteriaceae > PALSA-350. Next base: position 385,445 of record CAVRHZ010000007.1, read on the forward strand.
ACGCCGTCGGACTCGAGTACATCACCCTTGACCGCCTGGCGTCCACGCTCTCGGGTGGCGAGGCGCAGCGCATCCAACTGGCTACTTCGCTGGGCTCGCGCCTGGTAGGTGCTCTCTACGTGCTCGACGAGCCATCCATCGGGCTGCACAGCCGGGATACCGCCAAGCTGATCCGCATCCTGGAAGAATTGCGCGACTTGGGCAACACCATCCTGGTGGTAGAGCACGATCCGGACGTCATTCGCGCCGCCGACTGGCTACTCGACCTCGGCCCCGGCGCGGGAGAGTTGGGCGGCCGCGTCCTCGCCTCGGGCACCGTGGAAGAAGTGGAGAGAAACCCCGACTCCCTCACCGGCCGCTACTTGAGCGGGCACCTGACCATTCCCATTCCCACCCGGCGGCGGGAGCCCATGCGGGAGAAACTGGTCCTGCGCGGAGCCCGCATTCACAATTTGAATGGACTCGACGTCGAAATTCCCATGGGCATGCTGGTCTGCATTACCGGGGTTTCCGGGTCGGGCAAATCCACCCTGGTGCACGACGTTCTCTATCCCGCGGTGGCGCATGCTCTGGGAAAGAGTGAAGGCGGCGATCCCTCGCACCTCTACCGGGAACTCAAGGGAGCGGAGCGGTTGAACGACATCGTTCTCGTCGACCAGGCCCCCATTGGACGTACCCCGCGCTCCAATCCGGTTACCTACATCAAGGCCTTCGACGCCATCCGCGAGCTCTTTGCGGCCCAGCCGGAGTCCCAGCGAAGGGGATATACAGCCGGCCACTTCTCCTTCAACGTGCCCGGGGGACGATGCGACGTCTGCGAAGGCGACGGTACCGTTACCGTGGAGATGCAGTTCCTGGCCGATGTCGAGTTGCCCTGCGAGGAGTGCAACGGTAGCCGCTACAAGGCCAGCGTGCTGGAGGTGAAGTACCGCGGCAAGAGCATCTACGAGGTGCTCAACCTGACCGTCAAGGAGGCGCTGCGCTTCTTTACCGGTCAGACGCGCATCCTGGAGAAGCTGGCCGTGCTCGACGAGGTAGGGCTGGGATATGTACGCCTGGGCCAATCGGCGACTACGCTCTCCGGTGGGGAAGCGCAGCGGGTCAAACTGGCCGCCCATCTTTCCCTGGGCCGCAGCGCCGCTGGAAGAGCCGGCAACGGCACCGCGAAGAAAGCCGGCAGCCGGGTGCTCTATATCCTGGACGAACCGACCACCGGGCTGCACTTCGACGACGTAAGTAAGCTGTTGACCGCTTTCAAGCGGCTGATCGATGCCGGCGGCTCGCTGGTGGTCATCGAGCACAACCTGGACGTGATCAAGTCCGCTGATTGGGTGATCGACCTGGGTCCGGAGGCAGGCGCCGGTGGCGGGCAAGTGGTGGCGGCGGGAACCCCGGAGCAAGTGGCGCAGACCCCCGGCTCCCACACGGGCTATTGGTTGGGACTTGCGCTGGCCGCGCAAGAGGTGCGGGCCGCGTTATGAGGCTGAAGAGATACGCCTGCTTCCTGGCAGTGGCTGGGATGCTGGCCGCAGGAAATGGCCAGGCTCAAAACCAGCTTCCTCCCGGAACCCATGATCCCGACAGCGCGCCAACCGCCGGTAAGGGAGCGGCGCACAGCAACTCTGGGCGGGAAGCCGCGGAAGCCAAGCCTGGGCGCGAAGCCGCTGAGACGAAAATCGACCAGCATGATTTCGAAGGCGCACGCCCCCTGCTACAGAAGTATCTGAGTCAGAATCCGGGCGACGCCCGGGCTCTCTTCGACCTTGGCTATGTGGAGGACGCCGGCGGCCACGATGAGGCCGCTGCCGCGGACTACCGCAAGGCCATCGCCGCGGATCCTAACCAGTTTGAGGCGCATCTGGCGCTCGGCTTGTTGCTGGCGCACCAGGCTAAGTTTGACCAGGCCCGGGAGCAACTCGAGGCAAGCCACGCGGCTGTCTCCGCAGCCCCCTAATCCCGCCGCCGAGGCAGAAGCCTATCGATCGCTGGCCGAACTGGACCGCAGCAGCAATCCACCGGCGGCCCGGGATGCGCTCATGGCTGCGCTCCGGCTGAGTCCTGAGACCCCCAACGACCTTCTGCTGACCGCCCAGATCGCCGAGGCCAATGATGACCTGGAACTGGCTCAGACCGCCTACCAGCGCGTGTTGGCCAGCCCAGCGGTCTCCGCCAGCCTGCAGTCGGCGGCCAACGCCGGCCTGGCCCAGTTGCTGCTCAAGCAGAAGAAGTACAGCGACGCCGAACCGTTGCTTAAGAGCGCATTGGAGCGTGATCCCCATGATCCCGGGCTAAACGCCCAATTGGCGACCGCCCTGCTGGCGCAGGGGAAGGAGGATGAGGCCTTGCCGGTGCTCGAGACCCTGCGCCAGTTGGAGCCGGGAAATGCCTCGGTCGACCAAATGCTGGCCGACGCCTATTCCCAAGCCGGTCATCCCGAAAAGGCGGATCCCATCTATGCCAGGATGGCGCAGGCCCAACCCAGCAATGAAGATATTCTCGCTAGTCAGGGCGAGAACCTGATCCGCGAGAGGCAATATCTCCTGGCCCAGACCGTTTTGGAACGGGCAGTTCAGCTCAAGCCCGACGATGGAGACGCCTGGAGCGGCCTGGCCTTCGCCGCTTCGGAAAATAAGCAATATTCAATAGCGCTGCACGCTCTTACCATGCGAGCAAAATATTTGCAGGAGACTCCAGCTACTTACTTCCTTTGGGCAACCTCGTACGATAATCTACATCAGTCGAAACAAGCGCAGGAGTTTTACCACAAATTCCTCGCCGCTGCCGACGGTAAATTCCCCGACCAGGAATGGCAAGCCAAGCATCGACTCGTTGCTCTTGGTGGAAGTCATTAACGAAAGACGTACCGTAAGCCCTCCGAGAGGTGCCTTATGCGGTTCGTGGTCACGACCCTCGCTGTCTCTGCCCTAGCTTTCAACCTTTCCTGTGTCTGCGCTTCGCCGTGGATGAAAGAGTTGTCGATCCACAGGCCATGGCCGCCCTCATGGCCAAGGCCGATCAAGCTCAGCCCAAAGAACAATGTTTCCTCTATGCCGAGCTGGTGCATCAGATGACCGAACTCGCTGGGCAGCAACTAAGTGCTGGCGATCAGCGAGCTTCGGATACACTGCACCTGATTCAGAAGTATGCGCAAAAGATTCACATGGGCGTCGCGGAAGACGGCAAGAAGATGAAGAATGCCGAGCAGCTGATGCGGCATACGGAGTACCGGCTGAACGATATTCTCAACGCCGCTTCTTACGATGACCGGCAGGTGCTGCAGTCGACCTTGAAGCAGTTGGAGCAGGTGCAAACCGAGTTGATGATGCAGGTCTTCAAGAAATAAAATACCCCTCTGTTCCTTTGTCATGAGAAAAACCGTCGCCATCACGGGCGTCTGGATGGTTCTGGCCATTTCGCCCCTCTTCGCCCAGTCTAGAAAAGACCCCTTAACCGACCAGCAGATCGAAGACGTGCGCGAGGCTGGAGACGAGCCAGTGCAGCGCATCAAGCTCTTCGTCGGATACGTCGAGGAGCGGGTCAACGGGATCCATAGCCTCACCACGGAGGCCGGCGCGCAGAACAGGGCAGCGCGCATGCACAACTTGTTGGACGAGTTTACGCGCCTCTCCGATGACCTTGAGGACAACATGGACAACTTCAACGATGAGCATGCCGATCTGCGCAAGGTGCTCAAGGAGATTGTCGACAAGAGTGGCCAATGGGGTACTGTGCTCAACCAGCCCCCGCCCAGCAACCAATACGACTTTGTGCGCAAGACAGCGCTCGATGCCAACCAGAGCGTGCATGAAGCGGCGGTACAGATGCTCGCTGACCAGGAAAAATATTTCATCGAGAAAGAAGAAGGAAGAAAAGGCAGCAGAGAAGGCCGCCGAGAAGGCAGCGGAAAATTCAGAAACCAGGTAACCGCGCTGGTTTCGCTTCTATGCAACCCTGTTTGCCTCCGCAGCAAGTCCTGCTACGCTGAAAGCGGTGAATTCCGAATTGCAGTTGCTATTTGCAGAAGAGTACCGTGCCCTTCGGCCACGGGCTCCCATCCCTTCTCTGGAGATTCGTTTCCGCCGCTTCACCAGCCTCAACACCACCATCCGTTTGCGCGAGGGGCGAGTGCATGTGCACTTATCGGATCTGCTGGAGGGCGCGCCGGAAAGCGTGCTGCGGGCCATCGCCCATATCCTGCTGGCCAAGCTTTACCGCAAGCCGCTGAATGCCGTGCAAACCAGTCGCTATCGCAGGTTTGCTTCCAGTGAGGCGGTCATTCGCCAGACGGAATTGATCCGCCAGTCGCGCGGGCGTAAGAAAATGCTCGGGCCGCAGGGCCAGCACTACGACCTCGATGAGATTTTTGAGAGTCTCAATCGCAGGTTCTTCCACGGGCTATGGGCCGGCCGCTACTCACCTGGAGTGGGCACATGGCCAAGCGCAGCCTGGGTCATTATGATCCGGCGCACAACACAATTGTTGTCAGCCGCGTCTTCGACCGCAAGAACACCCCTCGTTACGCGGTGGAGTACCTGCTCTACCACGAGATGTTGCACTTGAAGCATCCGGTAAAAGTCCGCGGAGGCCGTCGCTGCGTCCATCCCCGCGAATTTCAGCTGGAAGAGCGCCTCTTCCCCGAATGGCACCAGGCCAAGGAATACCTGAAGACCATCTGAGCGAAGCGACCTGCTGTTTCTTTTTTGGATTAAAAACAAATACAGTTGCTAATTACCTTCTGCCTTGCTGCTGAACAACGCATCGAGCAGCAACAAAATCCCACCAGTCACAATCGCCGAATCGGCAACATTAAAGTCCGGCCAGTGGTAGTGCACAATGTGCACTTCAAGAAAATCAATGACTGATCCAAACCGCAGCCGGTCATAAGCATTCCCCAGAGCGCCTCCCAGGATAAGCGCCAGAGCCACCGAAGTGGCAGTAACCGTGCGCCCAAGCTTCAGCAACGCGACCAGTACCGCCACCGCCGCCAGCACAGAAAAAATAAGCAGCATCCACCGCACGCGCCCGGGAGAACCCGAATCGTTGAACAGACTAAATGCCGCGCCCGGATTCTCCACATGACTGATGGCGAAGACATGAGCAATCACCACAACATGACTACCCAACTCGATCCGGGTGGATGCCAGCCATTTCGTGATTCGATCCGCGGCGATGACGAAAAGCGAAAGCAACAGGAGCCAGCCCCTGGAATCTTTCTTGGTTCTGGTCATGGCGTCCGGACGTGCTTTCTTCCGGTGAAACACCCATCTCATCGAGCGCAGCCGAGCACCGTTCGCAGACCGTAGGCCAGCGCCAATCCTCGCCCACGTGCACGGAGTAGTTCCAGCAACGATCGCACTTAGTGCCATCCGCCAGCAGCGTAGTTGCAATGACCTGCTGCGACGGCCCAGTCAGCACTTCCACCTGGGAGACGTTCAACAGTTCTTTCAAGCTCCCCTGGTAGCGCTCCAGTAGAGCCCCCATCGTCTGCGGAACCTCCAGCACCAGCCGGGCATCCAGCGCCTTGCCAATCTGCTTTGCCTTGCGCGCCTCCTCCAGGCTCTTCAGGGCTTCATCGCGGATCAGCAGCAAATTCGCCCAATCGTTCATGAATTCGGCATCGACGTTGGCTGCAAGACTCGCCGGCTCAGGGAAGAGCTCCAGATGCACGCTGGGCAGGCGGTTGGTCATCTCCGGCATGTACTGCCAGATCTCGTCAGCAGTAAAGCTGAGCAGCGGAGCCACCAGGCGCACCAGCGCTTCGGCAATCATCCACAATACGGTTTGCGCCGAGCGGCGCGCGGGATTTTGCGGCGCAAAGGTGTAGATCCTGTCTTTGACCGCATCAATGTAGAGCTGGCTCAGATCGGCCACGGCAAATTCATTCAGCGCGTGATAGATGCGATGAAACTCAAAGTCCTCGTACCAGCGCAGGACCTTTTCCGTGAGTTCGCGCGTACGCGCCAGCATGTACCGGTCGAGAGGCGGCATTTGCTCCCAGGGAACCGCATCCCGCTGCGGCTGGAAGCCGTTCAGGTTGCTCAACAGGTAACGAAAGGTGTTGCGCAGCTTACGGTAGGTCTCCGAAACCCGCTGCATCAGGTTTTCGCTGGCCGCTACATCTTCCCGGAAATCGACCGACGCCACCCAAAGGCGGACAATCTCGGCGCCCAGACGGTGTGCGACGTCGATCGGGATCAACGCCATTACCCAGGCTCTTGGACATGGCGCGGCCCTGCTCATCGAGCGTCCAGCCGCAGGTGGCCGCCATGCGGTAAGGCGCAGCGCCACGAGTACCGATGGCGCAGAGCAGGGAAGACTGGAACCAGCCCCGATGCTGGTCGCCGCCCTCGATATAAAGATCCGCAGGAAAGGGAAGATCCTTTTCCACGTCCAGAACCGCTGCCTGGCTGGCGCCGCTCTCGAACCACACGTCGAGGATATCCATTTCCTTCTTGAAATCGCCAGCGCCGCACGACAGGCAAGTAGTGCCCGGAGGCAGAATCTCCGCCTCGTCGCGCACATACCAGGCATCCGCTCCTTCTGCCGCAAACAGCTCGACGATCCGCCGGTTCACCGCCTTATCATTCAGCGGCTTGCGGCACTTGAGGCAGAGAAAGACCGCGATGGGCACGCCCCAGATGCGCTGCCGCGAGATGCACCAGTCGGGACGGGAGGAGACCATGTTGGAGATGCGCTCCTGCCCCCACTGGGGATCCCATTTCACCCGTCCGATCTCCTCCAACGCGCGTTCGCGGAAGGTGGTCATCGAGCCATCCTCGCGCACCATCGGAGTTTCCATGCTGATGAACCACTGCTCCGTGGCCCGGAAGATCACCGGCCGGTGGCAGCGCCAGCAGTGCGGGTAGGAGTGATAGACGTCTTGCCGCCCCATCAGGGCATGGCGTTCCATCAGCAGGTTGATGATGGGCTCGTTGGCCTTGAAGACATAAAGCCCCTCATACTCCGGCAGCCCCTGGCGCAGGTGCCCGCCGTCGTCCACGTCGCTGATCTGCCGCAATCCATAGCGCGCGCCGGTGGCGAAGTCGTCCACGCCGTGCGCCGGCGCGGTGTGGACGGCGCCGGTGCCCTGGTCGGTGGTGACGTAAGTGGCCAGAACGCCCAGAATCGTGCGCTCCAGGAACGGGTGGGCGAAGGTGACGCGCTCCATCCGCGCACCGGGAAAGCGGGCGATCTCCTGGGCGCTTTCCAACCCGCAGGCAGCGCGGGTGGCGGCTGCCAGCGCCTCGGCGACGATGTAGACCTCCCCGTCCTGTTCCAGCGCTACGTACTCAAAATCGGGATGAAAGGCGACCGCGAGCGAGGCGGGCAGGGTCCACGGGCGTCGTGGTCCAGATGATGGTCGAGACCCGTTTCCCAGCCAGCCGGGGATCGATCGCCTCTGGCGGGCTGGTCAGCCGATAGCGCACATACACGCTGGGGCTGGTGTGCATCTCGTATTCGATTTCCGCTTCGGCCAGCGCCGTGCGGTCGTGCATGCACCAGAGAACCGGCTTCAGGCCCTTGTAGACAAAACCCGTTTCCAGGAAACGAAATAGGGTTTCGATGATCTTGGACTCGTACTCCGGCGTCATGGTGGAGTAGGGCTTGCTCCAGCGGCCAAAAACCCCCAGCCGCTGAAACTGCTCTCGCTGCAGGTCGAGATACTTCTGGGCGTACTCGCGGCAGGCGCGGCGCACAGCGATGGCCGGCATTTCCAGCTTCTTGCGGCCCAGTTTTTCGTCGACTTTGATCTCGATGGGCAGGCCGTGGCAGTCCCAACCGGGGACGTAGGGGGCATTGAAACCGGCCATCGTCTTCGATTTCACGACGAAATCTTTTAGGCACTTATTCAGCGCGTGGCCCAGGTGGAGCGGCCCGTTGGCGTAGGGGGGGCCGTCGTGCAATACGTAGCTGGGGGCATCCTGACGCACCGCCCGAATTTGCTCGTAAAGGCCTTCCTGCTCCCATGCGGCCAGCCGTTTGGGCTCGCTTTGGGGGAGATTTGCCTTCATGGGGAAATCGGTTTGGGGCAGATTCAGAGTCGCCTTGAGTTCTGGCGGAGCCGGCATTATTTCTCCAGTCGAAAAATGTACAAAACCCTATTGTATCTTTGCTGCGTCAAAGAGATGCAGCGGGAGTAAATGCCTCACCGTCGTAAAAGTGAACGAGCGGCTTACCTCAATCCGGAAAAAGGTGTCTAATACCTTTTAATGAATCTTGAACGGATACGGGCTCCGTATTTCTGGAGAGAGACAAGCCGGGCGAGAGTCGTCTATAATGAGGAGATAGGCGGAGAGAGGCTTACACGCCCTCTTTTCTCATACGTTCTATGGCTAATCAGGTTTTAGTACCTCCGGAGCTGAATAAGCAGGATCAGCCAAGAGAGCCCAAGTTGCTTGCCGAGATTATCGATGAGCCGGCATGGAAGACGATGGCCGGCAATATCTATGACCTCCTTTATCCCCGCAAGCTTCCACCTCTCGTACTGACATCCAAGCCGATTGCGGTTGTCGACCCGATGAAGGAGAAGCGGGGTCGCGCCGCCTCCATTATCTCTGTCGCCACCCACGTAGTGATCATCGCGCTCATCCTGTGGGCGTTCATGGCGGTCAAGAAGGCGGTGACCAAGAAGAACCAGCTGGTCACCAACATCGATGTGCCGCAATACATGCCCATTGCCCCCAAGGGACCGCAGATGGGCGGTGGCGGTGGTGGTGGTTCGCACGACATTTTGCAATCGCCGAAGGGGCGTTTGCCCGAGTTCGAAGAGCAGCCGATCGTGCCCCCGATGGTGATCAAGAACGACCACCCCAAGCTGACGGCCGACCCCGCGATCATGATGCCCAAGGACATCCAATTGCCCAACAACAACCTGCCTAACCTGGGTGACCCGCGGACCAGTGTGGTTGGTCCGGCTTCCAACGGAAGCGGCAGCGGAGCGGGTATGGGTACCGGTTCGGGTGGAGGCATCGGGTCAGGCAAGGGGAACGGATACGGTCCGGGTGAGGGTGGCGGCTACGGCGGCGGTCTTTACCACGTCGGTGGCGGTGTTTCTGCCCCCCAACTGATTTTCTCGCCCGACCCCGAATTTTCCGACGAGGCCCGCCGGGCGAAGTATCAGGGTGTCTGTGTTGTCTCGTTGATAGTGGACGCGCAGGGCAACCCGCAGCGCGTAGCTGTGGTGCGCCACCTGGGCATGGGGCTGGATGAAAAAGCAGTAGAGGCGGTTAAGCAATATAAGTTCAAGCCCGCTACGCTACAAGGCAAACCAGTACCAGTGGAAGTAAACATCGAAGTAAACTTCCGCATTTACTAGCAGTACGGCCAAAAAGGCGCGTCGAGTGCTGTGGTATCCCACTCAAGCCCAAAAACCGGGCTTGAATGGGGCACCCAGCATTCATTGATAGTCCCAACTCTTCAAGGCGAGTTGTCGTCCCCAGCAGCTGTGCTTCAGCGGCAACGAAGGGTGGGGGATACCACAGCATTCGACCCGCCTTTTTTGTCCTTACCCGCGATCCCCAAACAAGCCTGCCGGTATCTCCTGCTCACTCGAAAGCATGGCCTTCCATGGATCCTTGCGCAGCCGCTCCTCCCAGTCAGCAAACTCGGCAATCAGGAACTTAGGCGCCTTCGACCCCTTAAGCTCCGCCCACTCCAAAGGCAATGCCGCAGCCATTCCGAGTCGAGCGCGGCTGGAATAGGGAGCAACCGCCGTCGCTTCCCGTTCATTCCGCAAGTAGTCGACAAATATCTTGTTCTTGCGCGCCGCCTTGGTCATTTTGCTGATGTACAGCTTGCTATTGTCCTGCTCCATCTGCAGGGTAAAGGCATGCGTGAAGGCTTTAATCCGCTCCCACTCCAGCGTGGGCCGAATCGGCGCCACCACGTGCAGGCCTTTACCGCCGGTCGTCTTGACGAAGCTCTGCAGCCCTAATTTCTTAAGCCGTTCCCGCACCTCCAACGCTCCATCGCAAAGCGTTGACCAGGAAACCGCCTCGTCCGGATCGAGATCGAAGATGATACGGTCGGGGTGTTCGAGGTCCAGATTCGTCGACCCCCAGGGATGTATTTCGAGCACATTCATCTGTGCCAGCCCGGCCAGGCCTTCCGCACTGTGCACGGTAACGTAGGTCTCGGTGGCATCGCCTTTGGCCTTTGGAATCTCAACCCCCTCGATTGCGCGTGGCATTCCCGGTCCAAGCTGCTTCTGGTAAAAGCACTTTTGTCCGGCCCCATTGGGGCAACGCACCAGGGAAAGAGGCCTGCCGGTGACGTGGGGGACCATCCGTGGCGCGACCGCCAGGTAGTAATCGATTAATGCCTGCTTGGTGACCCCCGTTTCCGGATCGACAATTTTGTCCGGATGCGTTACCCGAAATCCAAGCTTGGTAGCGGGGGCCTTGGTCACCGGATCGGGCGCGGGCTCTGGTTTACGTTTTGCCGGAGTTGTTTCGACAGCCTTGGCCGAAAGACTCGGGTCGGGAACCTCTCGCCGCACTTCCGCTGCCTTCTTGTCTTCCCGCAGACCCTTGAAGCTAGCCTGACGCACCAACTTATCCGCAGTCCAGGTACTGAACTGCACCTCCGCCACCAACTCGGGCCGTATCCAAATCGCGCCCTTTGCCGCGGCCGCCGGCACTTCCACAAATGGCATCTTGCTTTGCCGCATGGCCTCCAGCTGCTGGCGCAGTTTGCGCCCGCTCACCTGGGTGAAACCGGTGCCCGTTCGGCCCGCATAGATCAACTTCTTCCCCTCGTAGTAACCCAGCACCAGGGCGCCAATACCATCCGTTCCATTCGCAGGCTTGGTAAAGCCCCCGATCACAAACTCCTGCCGGCGAATGCACTTGATCTTGAGCCATGACTTGCTGCGGCCCGAGGTATAAGCGCTGTCGGAGCGCTTGGAGACGATGCCCTCCGCGCCCAGCCTGCAAGCCTCGTCAAAAATGGGTTTGCCCTCGGTCTCGATATGCTGGCCGTAACGGATGACCTCGTGTTCCGCCAGGCTATTGAGCATCTGCTCCAGAATCCTCTTACGCTCGACAAGCGGCTCATGGCGAAGATTGTGCCCGTTGAGGTGCAGCAGATCGAAAACGAAGTAGGTCAGGGGATGAGACGCGCCTTCATCGAAGGCCGCCTGCAGTTTGGCGAAGCTGCTTTGCCCGTCCGCATCCAGGACCACCACCTCACCATCGAGCACGGCGCCCTCCACTTTTAGCCTGCCTAACTCGCGGACAATCAGGGGCATGCGAGACGTCCACTCCAGCCCGCTGCGGGTGAAGAGGCGAATCTTGCCGCTTTTGTCCACGTGGGCCTGGATGCGGTAGCCATCCAGCTTCAACTCATGGACCCAGTGCGCACCCACCGGCGGCACGGCGGCTTCGGAGGCCAGCTGGGGAGCAATAAACGCCGGCAGAGCTTCCTTTTTCCCCGGAAGCTCCGCCGGGGCAAAAGGGGCCGATTCTTTCTTGTCTCCGCTGGACGCCTCCGGCCGATTCGATTGCCATACGTGGTCCCCGTCCCGGGCAATGGCATCCATGTCGCGGTGGGTGAGGACGCTGTCGGGTTCCTTCTCCACGATCGGCTCGTCCTGCGCGGTCTGTTCGTACTGGTCATGTTCTTTGATCAGCAGCCAATTCGGTTTGGCCTCATTTGCCGCCTTTCCGCCCATGCGGACAAGCACCCATTTGCCCTGCAGTTTCTTGCCATGAAGGATGAACTTGAGATTGCCTTTGGCCAGAGATTCGTCCGCGTCGCCCACCGGTTCCCAGGTGCCCTCATCCCACAGCATCACCGTGCCGCCGCCATACTGGCCCTTGGGGATGGTGCCTTCGAAGCCCCCGTATTCCATGGGATGATCTTCTACCTGCACCGCCAGGCGTTTGTCTCCGGGCACGTAGCTCGGCCCTTTGGTTACCGCCCAGCTTTTGAGCACCCCGTGCAATCCCAGGCGAAAGTCGTAATGCAGGCGCGTGGCCGCATGCTTCTGGATAACGAACGGTAGAGACCCTGTTTTGGCTGTTAAGGCGGCATGCTCCTTTGCCGCTTGGCTCGGCTGTCTTGCTGAAGTCGCGCATCTCGCGATAGCGCTCCAGTTGCTCATCGACCAGGTTGGAGGACGTTTGGGGCGCTCTTTTTTCTTGCCGGGCATGCTTGAATACATCTCCTACAGCACGAACTTTACGCTTTCCTGCGCGTGATCAGGAGAGCAGCAACATAGCTCAGTAGGATGAGGATTACGGTGAACAGGCTGTGCCGCAGATCCCCAATCACCGAGCCAATCAGGAAAGCCGCCGAAGCAAACAGAACGCACAGCGTGGTCCACGGATAAAACCACGCCTTATAGGGGCGGGGAAGATCCGGTTCCTTTCTGCGTAGAACCAACAAGGAGGCGAAAACCGGTAGATAGATAGCCACGAAGAGTATGGAGGCAATGGCCACCAATGACTCGAAGGTGCCCGTGAGCACCAGGAGGATGCCGGCGAACCAGCAAAGCAGGAGGGCCACCGTGGGAGTTCCTCCCTGATTCACGCTGGTCACCCTTTGCGGCAAGAGCCCGTCCCGGGCCATGGAGAAAAGAATGCGCGGCGTGAGCATCAGCAGCGCGTTGATGGTGCTGAGCACCCCAACCACGGAGATGAGGAGAATGAACTGCCTTCCGTAGGCGCCGAAGACCGACATGGCGGCATCCGCGGCCGGCAACTGCGAACCTACGAGATGGCCCATTCCTAATGTGTGGAGTAAAGCAGCATTCACCAGCACATAAATGGCGGTGCAGCTAAGCGTGGTGCCGATCATGGATCGAGGAAGGTTCCGCGACGGATTTTGATCTTCCTCCACAAAGTAAATCGGTGCGTACCAGCCGTCATAAGTAATGACTACGCCTTGCAGGGCCAGAATAAGTCCCAGGAAAAGGCTGTGTTCGGGGGTGGAAAATCTCGTGACCACGGAAGCGGGGGAAGCAGCGTGGGTGACGAAGCAGGCGATGACCAGTCCGATAAGTCCAAGAGCTTTGGCCGCGCTGGTAACTTCCTGTATGCGGCTGCCCGGCCGTAGGCCGGTCCAATTGAGCAGTGTCAGCAACGTCAAGCCGGTGACGCTTACCCATTGGACGTGCCCCTCAAGACGGGGGAACAGCTCCGGCGGCAAACTCTCCCAACGCCACGGACAAGTAGGCCATGGCGACTGCTTCCGCCATCGCATTACAGCAGCCAACCACGAACCCGATTCGTTCACCGAACGCCCGGCCGACATAAACATAGAACCCACCCGCGTTGGGGAGCATGGTGCCGAGTTCCGTCACCGAGCTGCAACAGAGAAGTGCGTAGAGCCCGCCCAGGATCCAAACCGTGAGCACCAGTGAGGCGCTGCCTAACCGGGCGGCGACTTCTCCGGGAGTGCGCAGGATGCCGGAACCGATCGTGGTTCCGACTCCGACCGCGATGCCAAAGCCTGCACCGAGTACACGCAGCAAGTGTCCCGAGCGGGGGCGTGCGTATTGTGTGTCACTCTTGATACAAGCCCACCTTGGCGTTTTTGCATCTGAATTGCCAGCCGGGAGAGCACATGGTAGAGGATGAGTAGAGGCAGGTCAAATCAACGACAGGCCTGCTCACGAAAAAACTCATTTCTCGCTCACGTGACTCTCCTTCCGCTAACCTGTACCTTCACCATAAGCGAGCGACGGGGTAGAGATCCTCAAGTTAAAACGAAATTGTCATCCCGCCTGTCCCGGAGGGATGACAATTTCGGGTGTTTCAGAAACTTTCGCGACCCTGGAATGGTTGATCATGAAAACCGAGACCGATGACCTCTCCGTTACTCCACAGAGCCAAGTTACCGAAGCAATCGATTCAGCCTGGGTCCGTGCGCAATTTCCTGCCCTGTCGCAAACCGTCCACGGACAGCCCGCGGTTTTTCTCGATGGACCAGGGGGTACGCAAGTTCCGCAACGCGTCATCGACGCTATCTCTGATTATTTGCGAACAGCAATGCCAACACCGATGGCGTCTTTGCCACCAGCCAACGTACCGACGCCATGCTTGCCGCCGCCCGTGTCGCCATGGCTGATTTTCTGGCCTGCGATCCGGAGGAGATCGTCTTCGGCGCAAATATGACCTCGTTGACCTTTGCCATCAGCCGGTCAATCGGCCGCGAACTGAATCCGGGAGATGAGATCGTAGTCACTCGCCTCGATCATGGCGCCAACTACTCCCCCTGGGTTGCTCTCGAGGAGCGTGGCATCACGATTCGCGTGGCCGAAATCAACGACCACGATTGCACCCTCGACATGAATGATCTGGCGCGAAAGATCACCAGCCGCACCAAACTGGTGGCTGTGGGTTACGCCTCGAATGCCGTGGGAACAATCAACAGCGTAAGAGAAGTGGTTCGCATGGCGCATCGCGTTGGAGCCATGGCTTACATCGATGCCGTGCACTACGCCCCCCACGGTCCCATCGATGTGCGTGCCCTCGATTGCGACTTCCTGGTTTGTTCCTCCTACAAGTTCTTCGGTCCCCACATGGGTGTGCTGTACGGCAAGCACCGCCATCTCATGAGCCTGCAACCTTACCAGGTCGCAGCCAACACCCACGCGGTTCCTCTTAACTGGGAATGGGGCACGCTGAATCACGAGTGCATCGCCGGGATAACCGCCTGTGTTGACTACCTTGCTGATCTGGGGCGGCACATTGATCCCTCCGCCTCTGCTCGCCGAATCGCGTTGCTCACCGCCTGGAAGGCTATCCAGAAGCACGAGCGAATACTGGTCGAAAGTCTCATTTCCGGGCTCTTGAAGATTCCCGGACTTAAGCTTTACGGCATCACCGATCCGGAGCGCTTCGGCGAGCGATGTCCCACCGTAGCGGTGCGCATCGCAGGCCATACCCCGCTGCAGTTGGCAACCGAACTAGGACGCCGCGGCTTCTTTACCTGGGATGGCAACTACTACGCACTGAACCTGACCGAGCATCTGGATGTAGAGAAAGACGGCGGCTTTCTGCGCATAGGCCTGGCGCATTACAACACGGCAGAAGAGGTGGATCGGTGTCTGGCCGCCTTGCGGGAGATAGCACAGTGATCAAGACAGAAACAGTTGAGAAAGCAAATATGCGCGAGGAATTTCGTGCCGCGCGAGTGGACCTGGCTGCCGTGTTACGTTGGTCCGCCCGGCTTGGATATCAGCAGGGAATATGCAACCATTACAGTTTTCTATTGCCTGGCCAGGAAGACCTGTTCCTGGTAAACCCTGAAGGCTACTTCTGGTCGGAGATCACCGCCAGCTCTCTGTTGGTCTGCGACCTGGACGGCAACATCGTCGAAGGATCGGGCACCGTGGAGCGCACCGCCTTTTGCCTGCACGCACCCATCCACCGGCACAACAAAGCCGCCCGGGCGGCGCTGCATACGCATAGTCCGTATGCCACGGCGCTGTGCCTGATTGAGGGGGGACAGCTGGAACCGGTGAACCTCGCCGGTTTTCAATTCTACGGAAAGATTGCCTACGATGAGAATCATCACGGCGGGGCTCTCTCTCCGGAGGAAGGCGACCGCGAAGTGCGCATACTTGGAGACAAGAATATTCTCATGATGCGCAATCATGGCCCCATGGTCGTGGGAGCAACCATCGCCAGCGCCTTTGACCGCCTCTATTACCTGGAGGAGGTGTGTAAGCGCCAGGTCCTGGCCATGTCGACGAATCGACCGCTGCAGCACGTACCTCTTGACGTTATCCACCAGTTGTCGGAGGACGACGCATTATTCGAAGCCTACGCAGAAAAGCACATCACTGCGATCAAGCGAGTCCTCGACCGCGAAGAGCCGTCGTACGCACGTTAAGGAATCGTTCGATGTCTAATATCTACCAAAGCTTCGGAGTGCGGCCCATCATCAATGCGTACGCCCCCATGACCCGCCTGGGCGGCGGAGTGATGGCCAAAGAGGTTGCCGACGCCATGCGGGAGGCGACCCAATACTGTGTCGATATCGCTGAGCTGCAGATAGGAGCGAGCAGGATTATCGCCCAGATCACAGGTGCAGAGGCGGGCTGTGTCACTTCAGGCGCCGCCGCCGCGCTGCTTATGGGGACCGCCGCGTGTGTCGCCGGCATAGATCCGGCAAAAATGAGCAGGCTGCCTGACACGCGGGGCATGAAGAACGAAGTCATCGCCATGCGCAGCCAGCGCAATTCCTATGATCACGCCGTCCGCGCCACCGGCGTAACCATGATCGAGGTCGGCTTCTGCGACGCATTTACTGACGTGGGCGTCCGTGACACAGAAATCTGGGAAATCCAGGCGGCCATTACCGAGCGAACGGCGGCCATCTATTACCTGGCCAAGCCCAATGCCTTGCTCACACTTCCTGCTGTCGTGGCCGTCGCCCATGCCGCCGGAATTCCCGTGCTAGTGGATGCGGCAGCCGAGCTGCCACCGGTGGAGAACCTGCGCCGATTTATATCAGAGGGAGCTGATCTGGTTGCCTTTAGTGGCGGAAAGTCCATCGGTGGTCCACAAGGTTCCGGAATCTTGTGCGGTCGCCGGGAGCTGATCAGCGCCGCGCTCTTGCAGCAGCTCGACTTTGACTATGACTACGACGAGTGGGATCCGCCCGCCGGCCTGGTGGACAAGCGGAACCTCCCCGGCGTTCCTCGACACGGCATCGGCCGTTCCTGCAAGGTGGGCAAGGAGCAAATCGTAGGCTTGCTCACCGCTTTGCAACTATTCGTCAGCGAAGGGAACATCGGCCGCCACGACCGTCTCTTGCTGATTGCTCAGCGAATCATGGAGGAACTGTCGGATGTTCCTTTCCTCACCACACGGATCATTCCCGATCCCCTTCAATCCGGCATGCCCATGGTTGAAGTCACCTTCGATCAGCGAGGAGCCGGCCTCTCCACCATCGAACTGATGCGCCGGCTGCGGAAAGGCTCACCGGCTGTAGAAGTCAATCCCTGGCGCCCCGGCGAAGGACTCCTGATCTTGTCGCCGGCCTGCCTCGCGGAGGGAGATCCGGCCTTGATTGGCAGCTGTTTCAAGGAGATCCTGGCCGATCACGCATCGACGGCTCCCTCACCATCCGTAACATCCACGCGCAGCTGAAGCTGCTCTCCCAGCGCACTAACCGCCAGCTTGGCAATCTGGATGTCTTGAACCGCAACTCCTGTAAGATCGGCGATCGTGATCTCTGACTCTTCTTGCCGTCCCAGGCTTGGGTTCTGAGCGATCTCTCCGATCTCGACCAGGTCCGCTGGTGTAATCAAACCCTGCTTGAGCGCGTACGAAGAGTCACCATACTCCGCGCACTGTTTGCGGCTATCTACAGCGCGTATTGATGCCTTTGCAAACAACTCTGGATCAAGCTCCTGCTTACCAGAGCCATCGCAGCCGACGGCAGTAATGTGCGTGCCCGGACGTACATCCGCAGCCCCCAACAGCCAGTGCAGCGACGGAGTCGTGGTCACAATCAGGCTGCAATTTGCCGCCAGATAAGCAATCGAGCCTGCAACCTCAACGTCGAAGCCCTCGACACTGTACTGTCGCGCCTTTTGGAGCGATCGCGCCCACACCATCGCCCGCCTTGTCGGGAGTACGTGGCGTAAGTAATCAAGCTGCATCCTGGCCTGGACTCCCGCTCCAACGATGCCGATACAGGACACTGCGCGCGGAGCCAAGAGCTTGGCCGCAACCGCACCCGCTGCCGCAGTGCGCGCGTCCGTTAGAAAGCCTTTGTCATCGAGGATGGTGATCAATTGCCCTGTCTTGGCCGAGAAAATCAGTATGATCCCGTCGCCGGAAGGGATGCCGAGTGCAGCGTTGCCGTAAAACCCGGTTGCTACTTTGATGGTGAACGTTGAGTCTCCACGCACATGGCCATATTTGATGTGGCAATCTCCAGGCGGGTCATCGAACAGTAGCTGGCCCACCGGCGGAACCACCACCTTACCCTGCGAGTAGAAGATGAACCCCTCTTCGATCGCTCGGATCAGTTTCTTCGGGCTGATGGCTTCTTCGAGTTGCCATCGGTTATAGATGTCAGTCATCGGTTGGAACCTCTGCCTGTTGCGAATGAGCTGAGGTCCAGAATATCGCTGCGCCTCCATTAAATCTTGGGTCAACCACTCCCCTCAGGAAAGACTCACGTGAAACTCATCTTTCTTGAGGTAAACCTCCTCGTATTCTGTGGCTGACCAAACAGTATTTGTGAAGGGGAGCTCTATGCGCACTCCTGGCAAGCACCTGTGTACCTCCAATTGCGTTTTCTTCCTCTTACTTACCTTCTGCGCAACAAGCTCTCCCGCTCAAACCTTTCGCGGTGGAATTAACGGCACCGTGACCGATCAAAGCGGCGCGGTGTTGCCTAAGGTGAGCGTGGTTGCCACCGCGGTTGGAACCGGAGTTACTCATCCCACCGTCGTTTCGAACGCCGGCGAGTTCTTGATTGAGGATCTACCTGTAGGTTTGTACACGGTTGTAGCCAGCAGCAATGGTTTTCAAACCGTTAAGATCGATAATGTTCCCGTTTCCGCAGGAACCATATACACCCTGCCCATAAAGCTTTCTGTAGCCCAAACCACGTCAACCGTTGAAGTCACGGCAAGCCAGTTGGGATTGGATACGACGACTGCGACTCTTACCACGATCCTTCCCACCCTGGCCGTGCAGGACGTACCTTCGAACGGCCGCGACTATACGCAACTTGTCGCGCAGTCGCCCGGATATGCCGGGTACAACAGTCTCGGGGGCGGAGGATATGCTTCTGTCAACGGCACCCGCCCCACCTCAATCAACTGGCAGCTCGAAGGCACCGACAACAATGACATGTTCTGGAATCTCTCGGCTGCCAACCTCAGTGGCGCATCGGGCATTGCCACTACGCTTATTCCCGTGGAGGCGATCGACGAGTTCTCCTTTGTCGCGAGCTCAGGTCCAGAGATCGGGCGCAACGCCGGCGGCACGGTGAACCTGGTCATCAAGTCCGGTACCAATCAGTTCCACGGCTCAGGGTTTTACTACAATAGAAACGAATTTCTCGCCGCAAATACGCCCTTTGCGCCGGCCGGAACGAAAAAGTCCTATCTCCGCAACATCAATTCCGGAGCTTCGCTGGGCGGTCCGATCATCAAAGATAAGACCTTCTTATTCGCCGCCTACGAGTACCAGGGCTTCGGAATTGCCAATGTCACCAGCGCCACAGAGCCCTCGGCAGCCTATCAGGCAGCGGCGGAAAGCGTGCTTGCTTTCTACGGCGTGCCTGTGAACCCGGTTTCCATCAACCTCTTGAACAATCTCTGGCCTGCGGATGCGCTTACCGGCCCGGCACAGCCGTCGAATTATTTCAACACTGCCATTGCGCGTGGTTTCAGCGATAACGGGATCATCAAAATAGATCAGAACATTAATTCCAAAAACAGTTTTTCCGCCAAGGGATACTTCGGTTACGGCCATGCGGAGAGCCCTCTGCCCTCGACCCTTACGCCGTACTGGAATTATGGCCCGCAGCGTAATCAGAACTATTCCGTGATCTACAACGCAACTCCCTCGCCGCGCTTGACCAATCAGGCGTCGTTTGGGATGAATATCATCTACCTGTTCTTCGAGGATAAAGACACTGACTTCCATCCGGTTGCGCTTGGCCTGAATACCGGGGTTACGAATCCGACGTTATCCGGTTCTCCCAACATCAGCATTACCAACTTCGATCCCCTGGGGCCGTTTCCTCCCTATGGGCGCAGGGAATTCATACCCCAATGGAATGACGCGCTGACCTTTGTCAAGGGAACGCACCAGATGCGTTTTGGCGGCGAATACCGGTGGCTTCGCTACAACGACTTAACCCAGAGAAGCGCCCGCGGCGCCTTCACTTTCAATGGATCCCAGGGACCGTGGTCCACTTCGCCAAGTACCGCGTGCGAGGCGCTGGCTACCCAGAATCAGGGCATGCCTACCCCAAATTCCGATCCCAACACGCTGGCAGTAGCCGACTTCATGGCCGGTTGTGTCAACAGTGCAAGTATTGCCCAGGGCGACCAGACCCGTCAGGTCTACGTAAATTCTTTCAGTATGTTTGCTCAGGATGCCTGGCAGGTAACCAGGAAGCTGAACTTCAACTATGGCTTGCGTTACGAATACTTCGGTCCTCCCCATAACAGCAACAAGGATCTTACCGTCTTCAATCCAAACGCTCCCAATGGGTTGGCGATCGCCGGTTCAACGATAGGCAATATTTATCAACAGTATTGGAAGGGTTTCAGTCCGCGTTTGGGCTTCGCCTATCAGCCCAAGGACAACGGGACGACGGTGGTTCGGGGTGGAGTCGGTTTCTATTTCGACAACCCATACCTCATCCCATTCTTCGATCTCAGGTTCACCGCCAATGGGGGTGCGCCCGGCGTGCAGGACAATCCTACGGGATCGCAGCCGGTCGCCTTTCCTTCTGTGAACAGCTTCGTGATCGTCAATAATCAACCCATTTTTCCGACGTTGGACCAATCGATTGCCGGAGCGGGTGTCGTAAACGTATTTTCCGTGAACCCCAACTACCGGCCATCCGCGACGCTCAATTACAACCTCAACATTCAGCAAAGTCTCGGCCGTGCCGCCATCTTCCAACTGGGCTACGTGGGTACCCAGGGCCGTCATCTCACCAATGTGATTGACATCAATCAAGCGGCCCAGGGAAGTGCGTTTCAAAATCCTACTTGCGCGCCGCAGTATGCGTCAGCGGGGCAGGGAAACCAACAATGTTCGCGCCCTTATTTCGCCAGGTTTCCCAATTACGCGGTGATTAACCAGGTGCAAAGCGGCGCAGATTCCAACTACAACTCACTGCAGGCCATGCTGCGCATGACCTCCTGGCATGGATTAACAACGCAACTCAACTACACCTGGTCCCACAATCTGGACTTCGAGACCGGCCTGATTCCCTACATACCGCAGGACAGCACCAATCCCAAAGGGGAATACGGCAACAGCGACCTCGATACGCGCAACACGTTCATCGCCTACCTTATCTACAATGTTCCCGGCTCAGCCCATGGACCGCAGTGGTTGTCTCGTGGCTGGCAATTGAATAGTGGATTGAACTTTCATGGAGGGCAGCCCTACACGGTGACAGCCTCCACCAACGCCAGTGGCAATGGAGAATTTGCCGATCGTGCCGACCCTGTACCCGGTGTGAACCCCTATGCCGGCGTATCGCACAGTGTGTCGAACGGCCTGGTGCAGTGGTTCAACCCAGCTGCCTTTCAGGATCCCCCACAAGGTCAATACGGGACCGAGCGTCGCGGCCAATACTTCAATCCCGGCTTCTCGCAAGTCGACTTTTCCGTTTTGAAGAACACAAAGCTCACCGAGAGAGTCACGCTGCAACTGCGGGTGGAGATGTTCAACCTGTTCAATCGTGTCAACCTGGCGCCGGTTGGCTTTCCAACAAACAGTGATACCAATGGCGCCATCTTTTCTACCATCGGCGCCTATTTCGCCGAGCAGGGAATTGGACCGGGAGAACCTTTCAATACCCAGTTGGCCGGAAAGATCATCTTTTGAGACCGCCGTTGGTGGGGCCTCCCCAGAATTGCATCCCATAATCGCTTTACTTTAGGATGTTTTTTTTTGTCAGACTCCCAGAGAATCTGTCAGGCGCTTCGCTCAGGATGACGATTCTGTGGGAGAACTTACGGAACGGAGACCTTTGCGCGGGAGCTGGGGCGCACCGCAGATCGGCTGCTCGGAATGACAAAGTGAAGGGCGGCGACTTTTATTAAGGGCCGTCAGATCGGATGGACAGAAAGAAGCACAAGGTCCCGCGCTACGCTTCGGTTCCAGGGCACGCCGGGGCAGGCGGGATGACAATTTCGTTTAGAACTTGATGACTTCACATGAAAATCAATAAAGTCACATCCCCTGAGCGGAGCGCCTCACGGAGGCGATTGCGTGACACAGTGCTTGTGCTGCCTAGCAGAGGGAACCTCGGCGGTGCTTAATTAACCGAGCACCACGGCCGACTGATAAGCTGCATCCGGCTTAAATGGTCTCTACACCCACTAGGCCGTCTTACTGCGTTTGCCGGAAACCAGTTTCAGCTTCCGTTTAGCTGCGGGAGACGTTGCCTTTGCCGCCTGCTTAGCCTCTTTCGGAGCCTGAGTCGCCGCCAAGCTCTGGCGCAGGGCAGACATGAGATCGACGACCTTGCCCCGGCCCTTTGCGGGCTTCTCCTTAGGCAATGGCTTATTGGCCAATTTCGCTTCCACCAGCTCGCGCACCGCGGCTTCATAGCTATCCGAGAACTTATCGAGCTGCAGTGGACGCGCATACGTTTTAATCAGCTGTTTGGCCAATCCGAGTTGGGCGGCATCCAGTTTTGTGGAAGGGATTTTGCCGAAGTATTCGCCGGCATCGCGCAATTCCTCCGCGAAGCGAAGTACGTACAACATCATACCGAGCTGTTTGCGGTCGGGCGGGGGTGCTAAAGCGACCAGGTGTTCCCGCCCGGCGAAGGCGATTTCGCCGATGCCAACCATCTCACTATCGACCATTGCCTGGCGCACGATCGCGAAGGCTGTCGCCTGCGGGCCTTTCTTGGGCACCACGAAGTACGGCTTGACATAGAGCGATGGCGGCACCTCGTGGACGGAAGAAAACTGGGTAATCTCCAGGCTGTCCTTGCCGGGGATACGAAGTCGCTTGAGGTCCTCGGGCTCGATGATCGCGTACTTGCCCTTCTCGTACTCGTACCCCTTCACAATCTCTGACTTCTCCACCGCATGCCGCTCTTCATCATGCCCTTTTCCGGCGACATGCAAACGCCCGGGTTGGTGGCCGTTCTGTTCATCGCCGTCGTCCACCACGTTTTGATAGTGGATTCGTTGCCCGGTCGCCCGGTCAATCTGGTGGAATTGGAAGCCGTGAGCAGAAGTAGTCGCGGGGTAGATTTCTACCCCGAAACTGACCAGCGAGAGGGAGATTTGTCCGGACCAATAAGGGCGTGCCATGCAGGTTGTTAGATGCGCGCCGGCGGGGCCGGAACTTGGAGTTTTTCGTCCGCTTTGGTAGTCTGTGGGGGTAACGCTTGCGCGCGTAGCTCAGTTGGATAGAGCGTCTGGCTACGAACCAGAAGGTCGGGAGTTCGAATCTCTCCGCGCGCACCACGCGAAATCAACAACTTACCATTCCAAAAGACAGCAGAGCTGAGCCAAAGGAACCGACTGTGAGATTATCCGTCCGCAGGCTTGTCTGGATGCAGCGGATAGCTGCTTTGGCCATTTGTCTTTTCTGGATCTCCTTCTGGGCAGACCACAGTCAGCTTCCGGCAAACGTCGTAGACTTCGAGTGGTGCTTTCTCCTCCCCGATATTCTGTGGATTTCAGGAGCATTCTGGATTGCGGGCAACTGGCTGATTGCCCGCGATCCGCGCGCTGGAACCGCTACCGCAGTAGCCGGTGGTTCGATGGTCTATCTAGGTCTGCTCGATGCGGCTTGTAATTTCCGGCACGGCCAATATACAGATTCGTTTTCTCGCGGCGCCCTGAATGCCGTGGTAAATCTTGCCTGCCTCTTGTTTGGATGCGCCAACATCTGGTATGCCCTGAGGCGAAGCAAGTTCGAGGATGGAGAGTTGTGAGTTGCGCGGCCATCACGTCACAGTAATTGTGAAATTGCCCTCTTATCTCCCTCCCCTATCACGCCGGCGATGGCTTCTTCCAGCAGTTGAGCGCTGATGGGCTTGGAGACGTAGCCATCCATCCCCGCGGCGATACAGCGCTCACGATCTCCCTTCATGGCGTGCGCCGTCATGGCAATGATCGGCAAGTGAAATGCCGTCGATTGCTCACTCTCGCGAATCTTTGCCACCGCCGTCAGTCCATCCATCTCCGGCATCTGAACATCCATCAACACCAGGTCGAAGGGCTGCGTTGCCAGCAGCAGGAGAGCGATTTGGCCGTTGCCGGCGACCACTACAGAGTGCCCCATCTTTTCCGCCATGCGCGTGGCCACGATCTGGTTGACCCGGTTATCTTCGGCCAAAAGGATGCGTAGACCTTTCGTTCGGACCGGGTGCGAGGCCTTGATTACAGGCTGCGGTAGCAGCGGAGACTACGGAGTGTCCCAGTGCCGCCAATATGGCTGTCATCAATTCCCGTTTGCGCACCGGCTTGAAAAGATAAGCTAGAATCCCCAGCTGCCGGCAGCGCTCTACATCTCCTCGATGACTGGCCGAGCTGAGCATCATGACGGTTACAGCTGATAATTCCGGGTTGGTCCGCATTTGTTCAACCAGCATGAAGCCATCCATCTCCGGCATGTTCATGTCGGTCACTACCAGCCGGTAGGGACTCTCCCGCTCGACATGCGGCTAACCAACTCCGACAGGGCCTGTCTGCCGCTCTCGGCGCACGTGGTTTCTGCTCCCCACTGCTTCAATATCCCCTCGATGATGCGGCGATTCGTCCGATGGTCATCGACCACCAGGATTCTCATGCCCTTCAAAGCCTGAAGGGGAACGCTGAATTGTGATTCAGGCCGCTTGTCGAGGACCTTCAGCCGGGCGGTGAAATGAAATTGGGTGCCTTTTCCCGCCTCGCTATCCAGCCAGATTCTTCCTCCCATCATCGATACCAGGTGCGCGGAAATGGATAGACCCAGGCCGGTGCCGCCATATTTGCGGGTGGTCGATGAGTCGGCCTGGGTGAAGGGAGAGAAGATCGAGAGCTGCTTCTCCAGCGGGAATGCCGATGCCGGTATCGGCCACGGTGAACTTCAGCACCCGCATGTCGTCCTCTTCGCTTTCCACCTCCGCTTTCAGCATGACCTCGCCTTGATGGGTGAATTTTATGGCGTTACTCACCAGGTTGAGAATGATCTGGCGAAGTCGTCCCGGGTCTCCCTCCACCAGCTCCGGCACTTCGGGTGCGATGTCGCAGAGAAGTTCCAAACCTTTTTCATCTGCCCGCGAGGCAAAGGTCTTCAGCGCCTCTTCCGCGCAGTCGCGCAGGTTGAAGTCAATCGCTTCCAGTTCAATCTTTCCTGCCTCTATCTTGGAGTAGTCAAGGATGTCATTGATCACCGTGAGCAGGGAATCGGCAGACAACTTTGCAGTTTCCAGGCAATCTCGTTGTTCCGCCGTGAGCTCGGTGTCGAGCGCCAGGTCGGTCATGCCGATGACGCCGTTGAGCGGCGTCCGGATTTCGTGGCTCATGTTGGCCAGGAATTCGCTCTTGGCCTGGTTGGCCACTTCCGCGGCGTCCTTGGCCAGGCGCATCTGCTCCTCCGCCCGTATACGCTCGGCCACCTCTCTTTGCAAATCGGCCGTTCGTTGTTCCACCCGTTGTTCCAGTTCATCCTTCGCGTTCTGTAAGGCCAGATCCCGTTGTTCGATACGCTCCAGCATCTGGTTGAACGAGCTGACCAGCATCCCGCTTTCATCTTTCCCTTGGGCGACGGCCCGCAGCGAATAATTCTCTTCCGCCGTTACCCGCCCGGCGATTCGTGCAAGTTGCACAATCGGGTCACTCACCAGCCGCAGCAGGCGCAAGGAAATCAGGTACGTGGTAAGCGTGGAAATGAAAAGAACCAGGCTGGCAATCTTGGCGTATTCCCAGCAGCCGGGCGCCGGTCCCGCTCAGGTCCGACACGATGGCGATGGAACCCGTCTTGTCCGTTTCCATCAGAACACTGCGGAACAGGGTGATGGAACTCCCTCGAAGTAGGCTCCATCGTCGCGCAGCGATGGCATTCTGAATTCAGCCCCCACCCCGCCCGGCGATATTCGGCAAAGATATTTCCCTTGATGTCGTATAAGCAGGCGCCTAACACATCGTGATCTGCCCGCAGCGCTGCCAGCATTTCCCGCGCGGTCTTGCGATCGTTAAAGGCCAGAGATGCGGCCGTATTGGCGCCCAGCGTATCTGCCAGCGCACGCAGCTCGTTGCCGGTATTGGCGCGAAAATTCTGCCGCTCATAAACGGCAAATCCCATACAAGCCAGCATGAACTGCCAGCACACTGGAAGTCAGAATCAGCAAAGCAAGTTTGCGTCGAATTGGAAGGTCTCTGAACTTCATGCTCTTACTTCTCCCGGCTTTCTCCAATCACGGTTTGGGCCAGGATCAACAAGCGAGACCCGATTTTGAGTTTTGCGGACGCAGCCGCATACAGATTGATTCCGAATCGAACATTGTTGTCTTCGAGCACAAAGCAGATCATTCCGCCCGCGCCGAGAAACCCGGGGCTTTCCCCTACGGTCAGAATTGGAGCATTGTGTAGGGTCGCCAGCACCATCGGAATGCGCTTGCTTTGCGCCTTGCCCAGAAAAACTACCTGGCAAGCCTGCAGATCGTCCTCTTGCTTCAGGTGTCGAATGCGAAGGATCCGATCGCCCACCGGTTTGCCCGCCACCGTACTTTCCAGCGCACCCTGAAAGGGGTCTTCTCCGATGGTGCAGACAAACAGCGAATTCGCTGCGTCCGTACTCGTCTCCGGAGGCCAGTCCACCAGTTGGGCAAAATGGAAGATAAAGGCTGCCTTGACCCGGTATTCCTCATTCGTTGACTGCGCCTCGCCTTTTTCGTGGCTGCACGCGAACACCACACACAGCAGGATTGTGAGCAAAGTGGCGTAGTGGCGGGCCCTCATGTTCAGAACCGCCACGTAATCCTTGCATAGGCGTTGCGTCGAATCAGGCTGGGAAGCACCGTCAAGTCAGGGCCCGCATACTCCTGGTGAAGGTTTCTGAGTAAGTCCTGCCCCATCAGGCCCAGGGAGAGCTTGTCCGAGAGTTGCCATGCTAGATTGGTGTCGAGGCGTGTATAAGACGGGATGGACGGTGCGGGCAGACGGCCGACGAAATACGCCGACGTGGTCCACTGCCAATGCCAGGGAAGATTCACGTTCGAACGCAATTGAGCTTGCTGGTTGGGGCTGCCTCCCTCTGTATCTGGAGCAGTGGTCATATCCAGGCTGCCCGCTTCCTGGCGGAGGTGCATGGTGAGGAATGTGTACCCCGGACTGAGCGTCCATCGGCTGGCCAATTTCATATTGGCGAAGATCTCAATGCCGTGCGTCTCTCCATGAATCCGGTTGGCGAAATAGAGCGGCAGCAGCAAATGTACCGGTGAAGGGTCCGCCTCTATACGCGGGGCGCCTGGTTCCTCCGAAGCCACATCGTGGTACCGGTTAAAGAACGCCGCCGAATCGAAGGAGAGTCTATTCGATACCTGCTTGCGAAAACCCACCTCGCTGGCGATCAGGCGTTCATTCAATTGGTCAGGGTTGCCGAAGATGCTGACCAAAGTGGGAAGATTGTCCGGCCCCGGGAAGCGGCCGTAATGTTGTAGCGAATCGATGTGTCGACCCGCGACGGCGTTCGTTGTGCGCCAGAGAGTCGCCGCCCAAAATGTGTCGCGATCATCGGGCGTCCAGGTCAAGGCGAGCCGACGGTTGCAGGTTAAATCCGTTGTAGTACTCATGCTCCAGTTTTGTTCCCAGGCTGAGGTAAAGACGATGGGGCCGGATGGCGATCTCGTCTTGCACAAAGGAGCTGAAGATCTGAGTGGTCAGGTCCCGCGGTTGGAAAGAGATGCGGAAGTCGTCTGCCGTCTGGTCGGAGCTCAAACGGTAGCCCAGTCCCCACACAAAATCCTGCCGCCGGCCCCAGTGCACGTGGTGCTGAAAGTCAAGGTCGAACGTGTTCAGTCCTAAACCGTAGGTGGTATCGCTTCGGTTGCTGCGATCGAAATAAATCTGGAGTTCGAGGTTTCCGAGCCCGGCAGAAAATCGCGCGCTTCCATCGCCCCAGAACGCTCCAACCGGAAAAGCGGTTGCGCAGGTCGAGAGTCGCATTCAAGGGGGGTTGCAGGGAAACAATGGAAGTCGACATCTCCCCCGCATTCCCACGGATCGCTTCTCCCTCCAGCGTCAGTGAGTCTTTCGCAGATACCTGTGCATCGGCCCGGAAGCCGCCGTGGAATATATACCAGTCGTCTTCGCCGTTCTGGTGTTCTGGAGTGAGAAAGTGACCCATTTCGAAACCATCGGTGAACACTCGATAAGCCCCACGATTACCCATCGGTCCGCCATAGCGGATCATTCCGCCTATATGCTCAAGCGTGCCCCCATTGGCTGTAACCACGCCTCTCTGCGTGTCCCGCGCGCTCTTGGTAATAATGCTGATCACTCCATTCACCGCATTCGCTCCCCACACCGTAGCGCCCGGGCCGCGAATAACCTCGATCCGTTCAATGGAATCGAGCGGCACGTCCTGAGCATCCCAGAACACTCCGGAAAAGGTCGGTGTATACACCGTGCGGCCATCGATGAGAACCAGAAGCTTGTCGGAATACTGGCCATTGAAACCGCGTGCGCTGATGGCCCAGGTGCTGGGATTGATTTGCGCCACCTCCAGTCCAGGCACCATGCGCAACAAATCGGGAATGTTGGTCGCGCCCGAGCGGCGAATATCTTCCGTCGTAATCACGAAAAGCGCTCCCGGCACCTGCGACAGCTTCTGCTCCTTCTTCCCAGCTGAAGTCACATCGACATTCATCAGGTCTTCGATCTTCAGGGCCGTAAGGTCAGGCGGAGCGTTCTGTGCCCGAGCGGCGAGCATCGGCAACGCAATGAGCACCAATTCGCACGCCAGGGCTCGCATGAGGAATGGCTTCATTACGCTCCAAATCCTGGGTCAGTCTGACCGTTCTGTCCGATATCGGCGCAGACACTCAATTAGGGCTATCGGCAAGCTCGCGATGGCGCATCATGCCGGCTGTATCAGGTCGGGGAACCCGGAAGGGTGGGTTGGAGGTGGGGGCCCGCAAGTGCATATCGCTGCACATCCTACTTCCCTGATCTCTTCGGTAGGTAATAGGAGGCAATCTGGGTAAGCGTGGGAAGCTGGTTACTTAACTCTGTCCATCCACCTCCACCCAAGCCAAATTGGAGGGCGGTGGTCCACCTTGAGATGAGTGGAGGTGGATGGATAGAACGGCACAACAGCAACCGACCGGGTTTCGTTTGCCAGCGTTCTCTTCAACGCATTTCAGTCCAAGCCCGTTTGCCCGTTGATTTGGACAGATCCGATTTTCAGTTGTTGAGGGCTAGACGGTTTCCGATGGACGTAGAAGTCTACGGGCTTGCCAGTCACCTTTACATCGCCAGATGGCTGACATGCTCCGCGCGAACATCGGCGGCGCTGAACAGCCGGTAAAATGGCGCACCCTGCGCCGCGGCCTCAACCGCCGGACGCCCCTCGGCTTCTTCCCGTTCCACCAGGCATACCACTGCGATCACGCGCATTCCGGCCTCGCGCGCTGCTTCGATCGCCGTGATGGTGGAAGCGCCGGTAGTGCACACGTCATCGACGATAATTACCGGCGCATCCGCCTCTTGAAAGCCTTCGATACGGCGCCCGGTGCCGTGAGTCTTTTCCGCTTTTCGCACCAGAAAACCGTCCAGCACCGGCGAACCAGGAGCTTCCAGGGCATGCCAGGCGCTCGCCGCCGCTACGTTGCAGACAATGGGGTCGGCGCCGAGGGTAAGACCTCCCACCGCGCGCGCCCGCAGCTCGTGCTGGCGAATGAGATCGAGCAGCGCCAGGCCGGTAAGCCGCCCGCCTTCTCCCGTGAGAGTGGTGGTGCGGCAATCGATGTAGTAATCGCTCGTCGCTCCGGAAGAGAGCTTGAACTCTCCCAGGCGGAAAGAGATGCGGGCCAGCATCTTGAGCAGCGCGTTGCGATGGGCAAGAGTCATTAGCTGATTTTATCCAGGTGGCGAAAACCGCCGGTGCCAAAAAACAGGATGGTAAAGATGGTGCCGTTATAGGTGGCGTGAATGAGTGTGCTGGCGGCCAGGGAATGGGTCCACAGCCGGACTCCGCAGAGCACCAGGCTGACGCCGAACAAAACCGCCAGCGGCGCCCAGGCGTGGGCCAGCTGATCGGCATGGACCAACGCAAAGGCAATACTGGTGACGGTGCAGGAAAACAGCAAAGCCGGAATGCTCCAGCGCGGATCGTCTTGCGCGCCCCGGTCAGAGATGACCAAACCTACCTCCGGCGCGCGCCTGAAGCTGCGCAACCAGTCCCAGGCGGAGGCTAACGACGGTAGCAGAAAGCCGCGAAAGGCCAGCTCTTCACAAACCGGGGCCAGCAGGGTGCCAAATAGGGCCACCATCCACACGTCGGCGGGGGTGCGAAAGAAATCGTCGATGGGGAGTGTCTTGGGGATGGGAAGGAAATTCGACAGAAACTGCACCGCGAGGCTCAACACAACGCCGCCACACAGCAGGGGAACCCAGCGGCGGCGGACAACGGAAAAATTCCAGCGCAAGCCTTGCAGGAATGGCTGCTGCCACAGGTAAGTAAAAATGGCCCACACAATGGCCCCGGCGATAAGGTAGCCGGCGGCCATGCTGGGGATGAGCAGGCGCGGCTCGCGCAGGAGCTTCTCCGGCGTATCGGACCCTAACAGGTGCAAGCCCATCACCAGGGCGAAAGCGGAAACGCTGGTGAGCAGCAGAACGATGATGGCCACCATGAAGAACAGCACGGTGTGACCGAAGTTTGGGATTCGGCGGGGAAGTGAAGGCTCGGTTTCCAGCGCCGGGCTGGGCGGGGGCGCCGGCGACGGGTCGCCGGGGACATAGGATGAGAACAAGATTTCCGGATCAGTCGACATGGCTCAGGGCGGGTTTCCTGTTGCGGACGGAGTTCTTTGCCCGGCCTGCACCTTTGCGCGGAGCGTGCACGTAGTTGCCGTTGCCTTCCGTGGAGAGCACCGGAAGCGGCTTCAACTCAGCCACGGGAAAATAACGGCGAAGAAATTCGCCGGTACGAGAGCCGAGTGTAGCAGCAATTTCGGCAGGAGTGCCCTTGGCCACTAGCCGCCCGCCATCCTCTCCTCCCTCCGGGCCCAGATCGAGGATCCAATCCGCGCTGCGGATCACATCCAGGTTGTGTTCGATGATGATCACGGTGTTGCCCAGGTCGGTCAGCCGGTGCAGCACTTCCAGCAGCCTGCGTACGTCGTCGAAGTGCAAACCGGTAGTGGGTTCATCGAGCAAATAGAGGGTCTTGCCGGTCTGCCGCTTGGAGAGTTCGCGGGCCAGCTTCATGCGCTGAGCCTCGCCTCCCGAGAGCGTGGTTGCAGCCTGGCCCAGATGAATGTAGCCCAGTCCCACGTCGACCAGCGTCTCCAGTTTTTGCCGCACCAGGGGAATATCGACCAGCACGGGGAGCGCGTCTTCAATGGCGAGCTCGAGCAAGTCTGCGATGGAGTAACCATTGAACTTGACGGCCAGGGTTTCCTGATTGTAACGACGGCCATTGCATACCTCACACAGCACGTAGACATCGGGCAGAAAGTTCATCTCGATACGGCGCTGACCTTCGCCCTGGCAGGCCTCGCAGCGGCCGCCGGAGACGTTGAACGAAAAGCGGCCTGGTTTGTAGCCGCGCTCGCGCGACTCCGGCAGCCGGGCGAAGAGGTCGCGGATGGCGGTAAAGACCCCGGTGTAGGTGGCCGGGTTGGAGCGCGGCGTCCGGCCAATCGGGGATTGGTCGATGCGCACGGCTTTATCGATGTTCTTGAATCCCTGGATGGCCTTGTACGGCTCCGGCGTTTCGCGCGAGCCGTAAAGCTCCTGGGCCAGGGCGCGATAGAGGGTGTCGTTGACCAGGGTGCTCTTGCCTGATCCCGAGACGCCGGTTACTACCGTCATTACATTTAAGGGAAAGCTCGCGGTCAGGTTCTTGAGATTATGGCCGCTGGCGCCTTCCACCGTGATCCAGTTACCTTTCAGCGGTCGTGGCTCGTCGCGGCTGATGGTCTGCAGTTCGCCGGAAAGATAGCGGCCGGTCAAGGAAATGTCGGTTTCCATGATCTCCTGCGGGGTCCCGGCCGCGACCACGTGGCCCCCGAGTTTGCCCGCGCCGGGTCCCAGGTCGACCACATAATCGGCATGGCGAATGGTGTCTTCATCGTGCTCCACCACTAACACGGTATTACCGAGGTCACGCAACGATTTGAGGGCCTCGATCAACCGCTGGTTGTCGCGCTGGTGCAGGCCAATGGAAGGTTCATCGAGCACGTACAGCACTCCACGCAGACGGGAACCGATTTGCGTGGCCAGGCGAATGCGCTGTCCTTCGCCGCCGGAGAGGCTGGCCGCGTTGCGAGCCAGCGAGAGATAGCTCAGGCCGACGGAGTTGAGAAACTCCAGCCGTTCCACCACCTCGCGACGAAGCCGATCCGCAATCAAAGCTTCGCGGCGGGTAAATTCAAAGCCGCGCGCCGCTTCCAGGGCCCTGCGCAATGGCAGCTCTGTGAAATCGGCAATGGACAAGGCCCCCACCTTCACCGCCAGCGATTCCGGGCGCAAACGCTTGCCCTGGCAGGCGGGGCAGATGGTTGCCGACATGTAGTTCAACAGCCAATCGCGATAGCTTTCCGACTTGGATTCTTCAAGCGAGTCACGCAGGTAGGCGAGGATTCCGTGGAAGCCGGTGCGCGGTGCCTCGTCCCGTCCTGGGCCGTTCAGCAACAGCTTCTGATGCCGCTCGCTCAGCTCCTCAAATGGTTTGCTCAGATCGATCTTGTAGCGTTGCGCAGCCAATTGCAGCAGGCGATTCAGATACTGCGATCCGCCGCCTGGGCCGAGGGCTCCATCGGTCAGCGGCTTTGACCAATCGGTAATCACTTTGGCCGCATCAAAGTCGTAGATGCTGCCCAGGCCGTGGCACTCCGGGCATGCGCCGTAAGTGCTATTGAACGAAAAGCTACGAGGCTCCAACTTAGGGATGTCGAGTCCGCAGTCGGGGCACGCCATGGAAGAGGAATAGAGCTGCTCCTCTTCCCCGGCAACTGCAGTAAGAACCAGGCCATTGGCCAACTGCAGAGCTTTGGCAACGGAGGTTTCCAGGCGCTTTTCAACGCCGGGTTTCAGAACGACGCGGTCGATGACGGCTTCAATGGTGTGTTTCTTGTTACGTTCGAGACGTATGGAATCGGCGAGATCGCGCATCTCACCATCGATGCGGGCACGAAAGCCTTGCTGGTCCAGTTCGTCGAGCAGGTCTTTGAACTCACCTTTGCGGCCGCGCACGATGGGCGCATAGATGATGACACGTTCTCCGGGCGCGAGGGAAAGAATGCGCTCGACAATTTGTTCCGCGGACTGGCGCGAAATGGGTTTGCCGCACTTGGGACAGTGAGGCACTCCGATCGATGCGTACAGCAGGCGGAGGTAGTCGTAGATTTCGGTGATGGTGCCGACAGTAGATCGGGGGCTTCGGCTGGTGGTTTTCTGTTCGATGGAGATGGCCGGGCTGAGACCTTCGATGGAATCGACATCCGGGCGCTCGATCTGGTCGAGAAACTGGCGAGCGTATGCGGAGAGAGTTTCCACGTAACGGCGCTGTCCTTCGGCGTAGATGGTGTCGAAGGCCAACGAGGACTTGCCTGATCCCGAGAGGCCGGTGACCACGGTAAGCGTATTACGGGGAATTCGGATGTTGATGTCGCGCAGATTGTGCTGACGCGCTCCGCGCACGGTGATATGAGTAATGGGCATGAGGTTCAGCTAGAACTTTTGGAAACAACGTGCAGCAAACGATGAATAAGGGCCACGGGCAAGAAATACACAGGGCACATGGCGAGTAACTGCTACATGTATCTTATTCGGCAATAGAAACGAGGGTCAACGCAAGGCTGCTGTCTGTCACAATGACACACTGATGTTCGATTACCGAAGTGCGCGCACGACGCACGATGGGTGAGCAAAAAACTCTGGGTTGAAGGGCCATTATGGGAATTGATGTAAGTATGCTGATGGTGTTTTGTGCGGCGATCGCCGCTCTCGCGCTTGGGGTCATGTTGGGCTACATGTGCTGCAAGACCTTGTTCGATGTCTTACGTTTCACCGCCCGGTCGTCGGCGGCGAACGGCGCCAAGGCTGAGGCGCGGGTGGTTGCCCAGGTTTGAAGTAAAGCCTTGCGGGCTTCTACCGCTCAGACTGATTAAGATGGCCGGGCCGATTTCGTCGGCCTTCATCCTTGAATTTACTCCCCCTTTTCTTTTTTGAGTGTTGAGAACTCTGGCTGCTTGAGCGAGAGCTGGACCACTTGCGCATTGCAGGCTGCGGAAAACTCTGCCCCCTCCAAGGTTGAGTCCCGTAGGGAGGGACATGGTCCTGGGCTTGGCTGCCCCGAATCGCGATGAGTCTATTGCGGAGGGAGGAGTAGCCCAGGATTGCATCCTGGGACATTTTCAGCCGTCCCTACGGGACTCAATTTGGAGAAGTTCTCACGCAGACTCTCCAGCCCCTGAGGTGTTGCTGCAACGCAGGGCTCGTCTACTACTGCTGCTGCTGTTGCTGCGCCGGCTCTTGCGTCGCCCCCTGCTGGGCCGAGCGCATTCTTTGCAACTGCTCGAACAATTGCTGTGGCGTCTTTACCCCCGGTGTGGGGGGCGGCGTGGTTCCAGGCGGAGGAACCTCCGGTTGCGGCGGCGGCGGAATTTCAGCGTCCGGTTCATTGGCCGCCTCATCGATGGTAGTCGTCGGAGGGGATGGTGGCGGCAAAGCTGCTCCGACACGCGTAGCGGGGGTGAGGATCAGTTCTCGCGGAGCGCCGTCCCCCAGATCTCCCAGCAGGACCAGGTTGTAGGCAGTTCCGTTGAGCAGGTCGGCTAGCACATCGCGGGGCGCTCCCGGGCCGAAAGTGCCAAAGACCCGCTCATCCCCACTCAACCCTTCGATCTTCATGCCGCTCTTGGCTGCCACCTGGTGCAAAATGGCGGCCAGACTGGAGTTATCCGCGCGAATCGATAGCGTGTCGCCGCTGAAGACAACCTGCGCTTCGCCCGCCGGCTGCTGCAGCATGGAGGGTGCAACCTGGGTCACAGGAGGAGCGGCCTGCGGCTGCGGCGTTGGTTGCGCCGGGACTGGTTGTGCCGGAACCGGTTGGGTCGGGGCAGGTTGCGTCGACGAGGTGGATGGGTCAGGCAGTTCCCGGTCAGGGCCGCCGCGCAAACGAGGGTGAATACTCTGGGCGCACACCGGGGCCGCCGAGACCAGTATCAGCACCAGGAGGGTCCATCCGCCGTTGGTTGCGATGCGGGCAAACATCCGATTCAAGCACGCCATCCCACACCTCCTGAACAACCGATAAGCTCCAGCCCAGAAGGGACGAAACGCCATCCACTGATTGGAGCTCCTCATGTACTAGACTAGCAGTGGTCGCACCAGAGAGCGAACCGCTGCTGCCGGCATATTTAGCTCTCGGGTGCCTCGATCAAACGGTCTAATCTGCATGTCTCTGCTTGCCCGCTCGTCCGCTCGTCTTGCCCTCGTGATCACTCTTTTTACGCTGTTGGCGCCCGGCCGGATCTTTGCTGTCTCCTGCACCACCCAGGCGCAAATGGCTGAGGCCGACCGCGCTAGCCTGGCGCAAGCCGGGAAAACCCTCGCGTCCGCGGTCCAGAGCGGAAATGTTTCCGCGGTGCAGGCTTTGACTATTCCCAAGGTCAAAGCACAGTTTGATGGCATCGCCAACACTATTGTGCAGACAGCTCCGCTGCTGACAGGCGCCACCATCACCATAGACGCACTGTATGGCCTGGACGCTTCCGACCTGAAGTCGTCGGTCGAGGACACCCAGTTTTTTTGTGGCATCCCCGGTTCTCCGCTGCATGTTGACTTCACCATTCCTCAGCTGCCGCAGGGCCGGTATGCACTGGTTCTGGTGCACGCAACGGGGGTAACTAAACCCCAGCAGATGGCGTTCCTGTTACAGAAAAATGGGGATTGGCAGCTGGCCGGCTTCTTTGTGAAGCCACTCCTGGTGGCTGGGCACGACAGCCTATGGTATTGGACCCGGGCGCGCGCCTTTGACCAGAAAAACCAGAAATGGAACGCGTATTTCTATTACACGACGGCCGCCTACCTGGCGAGTCCGGCCGATTTTCTCACCAGCACCAACCTGGAGAAGCTGAATCAGGAGACGGCCAACTCCCGCCCCGCCGGTCTGCCTGGCGCAGAGCCCATGGTCGTTACTGAGGGAAATAAGAGCTACTCCATCACCGACCTGCATACGGATGGCTCTTTGGGAGGCCTGGATCTGGTGATCGGCTATGCGGCCACCGACGTGGGCGATCCGGTGGCCACCCGAGCCCGCAACCTGGAAGTCATGAAGGCTACCCTTGCCGCGCATCCGGAACTGCGCGAGGGATTCCACGGGTTGTGGGTCTTCGCCGAAGACCCGCCGCAACGGCCCTTCGGTAATGAGTTGCCGATGGGCGACATTCATTAAGACTGCTTTTCCTGGAAAAAGCAGGTGCAGGATGGGCGATCTGCCGGTCTGCCGCACTTTCTGAAAAGAACATCTGAATTTATTAAAAGGATGAACGAGGATAGTTTGCTGTATGGCATATGAGATGGAGAAAACGCTGTCGCGGGCGATCACCGAGAGAAGGGCGTCGCCCAGCTTTGATGGGAGCCCCATTTCGGATGCTGACCTGAAGGGAATTCTGCAGGCCGGATTGCAGGCGCCCAGTGGCTACAATCTGCAGCCCTGGCGCTTCGTCGTGGTGCGGAGTCCTGAACAAAAGAAAAAGCTGCGCGCAGCCAGCTACAACCAGGCCAAGGTGGAAGAGGCCTCGGTCATGATTGTGGCTTGCGGCGATGCAGACGGTTGGCGCAGTGGAGATTTAGACGAAATGCTGCGCCTGGGCCGCCAGGGCGGCATGCCGGAAAACTACGCCGAGCAGGCCAAGGTCACTATTCCCAACTACCTTTCCAACCACCCCAATATGCCCTTGTGGTTGAATCGCCAGGTCATGCTGGCCTTCACGCACATGCTGTTGATGGCAGAGGTGTTGGGCTACGACACGGCGCCCATGGAGGGGTTCGAAGAGGAGAAGGTGCGCGAGGTGCTCAAGCTTCCTCTCAGCTACTCCGTAGTAGCGCTGCTGGGTATCGGACATTTGAAGGGACCGGACAAGTTTTACGGCGAACGCTTCAATATGGCACGCACAGTTTTTGCCGAGGAATACGGCAAGCCCATCCGCTTTTCAGAGTAGAATTAACCAGGCTGTAACAAACCTTTGTGCCCCCCGGTAATTGTAATTAAAGACCGGTTTTCCACGGCAAACGACGTTTGCAGGAGCAGTTGCTTGCGCCGAGAGTACCCAGACGCGCCGATTATAGGTGTGGGCGCCGTGGTCATCGACGAAAGTAAGGTTTTGCTGGTGCGTCGCGGACAGGAGCCGCTCAAGGGCGAATGGTCACTGCCTGGAGGCGCCCTGGAGTTGGGGGAGACCCTGCAGCAGGGCGTGGTTCGGGAAGTGCTTGAGGAGACCGGCCTGACCGTAGTACCGGCCGGGATTGTCGAAGTTCTCGACCGGATTACGCAAGACGATTCTTCGGGACGGATTCGCTACCACTACGTCTTAGTCGACTTTCTATGCCACGTAGCCGGCGGCATATTGTGTGGCGCCAGCGACGCGGAAGAAGCGCGCTGGGTGGAGCGGGAGGACTTGCAGGAACAGCGTTACCGGTTGGCGCCATTGACGGTGCAGGTAATCGAAAAGGCTTTTCGCTTGGGCCACGCAAGCGATCGATCCGATAAGTGATAAGGAAAAGCGAAGCATGAGCGTTGATCTGAGTACTACGCGAAAATCGTTCTCCAGCCTGGCGTTGGTTCTTCTGCTGCTGGGGTTAGGTTTTGGCATCCTGGCGTGGCGAAATCCGCTGTGGCTGGTGGACCAGCAGGTTGACGCGAAGTTGCGTTTGCGCGGTATGCATAGCGAGTTTGTAACTGTAAATGGCTACAAAATGCATTATTTGGTCGGTGGAACCGGCCGGCCGCTGGTGTTGGTGCACGGCCTGGGCAGCCGGGCCCTGGACTGGGCCAACCTGATACCCCGGCTCATCGACGGTGGGCACCGCGTATATGCCGTGGATCTACTGGGGTATGGGCGTTCGGCGAAGCCCCGGGATGCCGGCTACTCCATCGCCGAGCAAGCAACCATGGTGGAGGGATTTCTGGATAGCCAGCACCTGCAACAAGTAGACCTCGCCGGTTGGTCCATGGGCGGATGGATCGCGATGCGCGTAGCCTTGCAGCAGCCCGAGCGCATCCGGCGGTTGGTGCTGCTGGATAGCGCTGGCCTGCGCTTCAAGCTGGGTTTTGATCCGGCTCTGTTTCAGCCGGAATCGCCAACGGACCTGGCAGCCCTCGAAGAGTTGCTGGTGCCGCATCCGCGGCCGCTCCCACGCTTCCTGGCGATGGCCTTGCTGCGCCGCGGCGATGACATCGGGTGGGTGGTCCGGCGTAGTGTGCAATCCATGATGACCGGAAAGGACCTGCTGGATGGAAAACTGGGCGCCTTGACCATGCCGGTGCTCATTGGTTGGGGCGAAGAAGACCGGTTGATTCCGCTCTCGGTGGGCTATCAGCTCCACTCCGAGATACTGCAGTCGGAACTGGATGTCTACGCCAACTGCGGTCATCTGGCGCCCGGGCAGTGTGTCGGCCAGGTGGGGCCGAGCGTGGTGGATTTTTTGAATGCACAGCCGGCCCGTATGGCGATGGTCAAGCACATCCCGGGTACAGCCACCAACGACAGCGTATTTCCTGGTCAGTGATCGCCTTTCCAGACATAAGCATCTGGTTGCGGCAGTCCAATATGCGCCAGCACCCGGCAGACGAACTGCTGCGCCATTTCGGCTGAGTCCATCGGCCGGTTATAAAACGCCGGGATGACGGGGAAGATCACCGCGCCTGCATCGGCCGCCAGGCTCATGTTGCGCAAGTGGATCTTGTTAAAGGGCGTCTCGCGCACGCAAAGAAGGAGTGGGCGGCGCTCTTTCAGGCTTACGTCCGCGGCACGTTCGATCAGGTTCGAAGCTAATCCATTGGCGATCCCGGCTAATGTTCCCATGCTGCAGGGCAGGATGATCATGCCGTCCGAGGGATAGCTGCCACTGGCCGGCCCGGCGCCGATATCGTTCTCTGCCAGTTGCTGCACCTTTGCGGAAGGCTTGCCCAGCAACTTTGCCACCAGCTCGGTGCGGCCGCTTAGCTGTAATTCCTCGGCCATTACCCGCAGCGAATTTTCCGAGGCGATGAAGTTGATGTGGGCGATGCGGTGGTCACTCTCCAGCGCACGCAGCAGATACTGACCGAAAATCGATCCGCTGGCTCCGGTGAAGGCAACCGTCAGGTTCTTCACCCCAGTACCCGATCGAAGATCGCATCCACATTGGATAACTGACGCCGGAGATCGAAGCTCTTCTCCAGTTGAGGAAGCCGGCTGCTGATCGCCGGATCGCGCGCCACCAGGTCGTGGAAGACCAGGTCTTCCTTCCAGGCTTGCATGGCGTGCTGCTGCACCAGGCGGTACGCTTCCTCACGGGACATACCGGCTTCCGTCAGATCGAGCAGCAGCTGGCCGGAGAAGATGAGTCCGCCGGTGCTTTCCAGGTTCTTGAGCATGCGCCGGGGATAGACCAACAGCTTCTCGACCAGCCAAGTTGTCTTGGCCAGCAGGTAGTCGGCGAGAATGGTGGAGTCGGGAAAGATGATGCGCTCGACGGATGAGTGTGAGATGTCCCGCTCATGCCATAAGGCCACATTTTCCAAAGCTGCCTGGGCATTGGAGCGCATCACGCGCGCCAGCCCGCTGATCTGTTCTGAGGTGATGGGGTTCCGCTTGTGCGGCATGGCGGAGGAGCCCTTCTGCTTTTCGGAGAAGAACTCCTCCGCTTCGCGGACCTCGGTGCGTTGCAGGTGGCGGATCTCCACCGCAATCTTATCCAGAGTGGAAGCCAGCACCGCCAGGGTCGCAATGTAGGCGGCGTGCCGGTCGCGTTGGATCACCTGGGTAGCAATTGGATCGGCGCGCAGTCCGAGCTTGGCGCAGATGGCCTCTTCGTGTTCCGGCTTGAGATGCCCGAAGGTGCCGACCGCTCCGGAAAGCTTGCCTACCCGCATATCTTCCGCGCTCGTGTCGAAGCGGGCCAGGTCGCGCATGATTTCGGCATACCAGTTGAGCAGCTTGAGCCCGAAGGTCGTGGGCTCGGCATGGATGCCGTGGGTGCGCCCAATGGTGGGTGTTTGCTTGAACTCCAGGGCGCGCACCCTGAGCACGGCTGCCAGCCCTAGAATGCCCTGGCGAATGACCCCTGAGGCGGCCTTGATTTGCAGCGCCTGGGCAGTGTCGACCACGTCATTCGAAGTGAGCCCATAGTGCAGCCAACGGGATTCCGGACCGATCTTTTCCGCCATCGCGGTGGTGAAGGCGATGACATCGTGTTTTACCTCAGCCTCGATCTCCTGAATGCGCTCGACGTCGACATCTCCATAGGCGCGGATGGCCTGGGCGGCGGAATGGGGCACGATGCCGGCCTCAGCCAACGTCTCAGAGGCCGTGGCTTCGACTTCAAGCCACATGCGGTATTTGTTTTCCTCACTCCAGATCCGGCCCATGGCCGGGCGGGTGTAACGAGTGATCAACCAACGCCTCCAATAGCAAACGTTCTATTCTATCGTTGCTGCATCTCACCAGTAGGGAGAACATGATTTATGGATGAAGAACCGGAACTGATTACGATTGAACGCTATCGCGATGCCTTGGAGGCCGACTTGGCCAAGACCCGCCTGGATTCCGCAGGTATTACCAGCTTCCTGGTAGGCGAGAACGCCGCCATGCTTTACGGTACCGGGTTGGGGGGACTGCAACTACAGGTGAGCCCCAAGGACGAAGTGGATGCGCGCAGCATCCTGAATGATCCCGGACCGCCCGACGGCGAGGTTGAATCGGTTTCGTAAAGAAAGGCTAGCGGGGGTGCAGCGAAGTATGTTTGGTAGCGCCGCCAACTCCAAATAGCTCGCCCATCTCTTCGTGCAGGAAGCCCTGGCCTGGACGATAGGGCTGAACCCATTTGCCATCGATGACGAATTGCGGGATGGCTCGTTTGCCGACGTGCCGGATGACTTCTTCTGCGGCTCCCGGGGTGGACTCGATATCGATCTCGCTATAGGGGATCTGGTGTTTATCGAGGAATCGTTTGGCCTCGCGGCAGTCGCGGCACCATGTAGCGGAATAAACCAGCACATGCATCCGCCAATCATACCTTGGGGAAGGGGAAGGGAACAGCAGATCCCTCCGCCCCGGCTTGCCGTGGGACCGGAGCGTAGCGGAGTGGAGGGATCTGCTGTCCCATCCTCAGTAACGTTACGTCCTCCG
This sequence comes from uncultured Acidobacteriaceae bacterium, assembly GCA_963721125.1. GTDB lineage: Bacteria > Acidobacteriota > Terriglobia > Terriglobales > Acidobacteriaceae > PALSA-350. The sequence continues at coordinate 426,683 of CAVRHZ010000007.1, forward strand.
CTGCCGGAAGAATTCGCGCAGCAGTTCTCCGCTTTCTTCCGCCAGTTCGCCACTCGTTATCAGCATTTGATGGTTAAGCTGGGGATGATTCAGGACTTCGAGAACAGAACCGGCCGCGCCCGCCTTAGGATCAGCCGCGGCGTAGATGAGACGGCTCAACCTCGCGTGGATCATAGCCCCGGCGCACATGGCGCAGGGTTCCAGGGTGACAAAAAGTTCGCAATTTCCCAAGCGATAGTTACCTAAGGTCCGCGCCGCTTCTCTTAGCGCGACGATCTCTGCATGCGCCGTCGGATCGAGGTCGCGCAGAACCCGATTCTGTCCCCGGCCGATAATCACTCCATTTTCGATGACCACCGCGCCCACTGGGACCTCGCCCGCCGCACCCGCGGCGCGCGCCTCGTCCAGGGCCAGGGTGAGTGCTTCGGCGTCCGTCATCATCCCGCCGGCTGCTGCTGGGTCATGCAGTGCAGCGTCCCCAGACCCCAAATCAGATCGCCGCAGTGGATCCCTACCACCTCGCGACCGGGAAAGAGGTCGGCCAGCAGATTGAGCGCCTTGCGGTCGTTGGCATCATTGAATGTAGGCACCAGCACCAGCCCGTTCGCGATATAGAAATTGGCATAGCTTGCGGGCAGCCGCTGACCTTGAAAGACGACCGGTGAGGGCATCGGTAACTCGACGATAGTGAATGGCCGGCCCTCCGGATCGCGAGCCGCGCGCAGCCGCTCCAGGTTCTCCGCCAAGGGCAGATGATTCTCATCGGCGGGATTTGGCTCCGTGACGGTGACGATGGTAACGGGACTAACGAAACGAGTGATGTCGTCCACGTGGCCGTGCGTGTCATCCCCGGCGATGCCGCGATCCATCCATAGCACCTGGTCAACGCCAAGATAGTCGTGCAACACGCGCTCCAGATCCTCGCGAGTAAGGCCCGGATTCCGCTGCTGCACCGGGCTCAGCAGGCACTCCTCAGTCGTGATCAGAGTGCCGCGGCCGTTTACGTCAATGCTGCCGCCTTCGAGAACCACGCGGTGGTCGAGGGGAAACACGGGTGTCCAGCTGGGCAGCCCAAGCAGTTCGGCGGCCTTCGAAGGAAGCTGGTCGTCCAATTGCCAGTCCGGATACTTGGCCCAGGCATTGAAGTGCCAGTTGGTGATGCCGACAGGCGCCTCAGGAGCGGCCTTGGTAACAAAAATCGGGCCGGAATCGCGCAGCCACACGCGGTTGGTGGGCCACTGGTGAAAGTGCACGCGATCGAGCTGCGCGCCCACCCGTCCCAGCATCCCTCGCGCGCGCTGCTCGGCAGCAGCATCGTTCACCAGAAGGTGCACGTCTTCCACCCGCGAGAGATGGCGCACGATATCGCAGTACACCCAGGGAATGGGATGAAACCTGCCCGGCCAGTCATTCGCGTTGTGGGGCCACGCCAGCCAGGTCGCGGCATGGGTCTCCCACTCTGCCGGCATGCGATAGCCCTGGCTGTGCGGGGTTAGCGGTTCAGTCGCCATTGCCGGTCTTGATAGGGCTCGTCAAGGAAGCGAGCCGAAATCGGCGGATAGAAATCGATGCGCCGGTCACGCAAAAAGGGCCAGTTACGCCGCGTGTCTTCGAGGTGCTTCAGATCGACTTCCTCAATCAGGATAGCTTCGCTGTCATGCGGCGCCTGGGCCAGCACGCGGCCAAAGGGATCGGCAATAAACGACCCACCCCAGAACTCGAGCCCGACGCCAGGGGCGCGGTTGCCGCGGATGTCTCCCTGTTCGTGCCCAACGCGGTTGACGGCAGCGACGTAAACGCCGTTGGCGATGGCATGCGCGCGCTGGATAGTCTGCCACGCCTCATACTGCGCTACGCCGAAAGCTTCTTTTTCCGCCGGATGCCAGCCGATGGCGGTGGGATAAAACAGCAGGTTGGCTCCGCGCAGGGCGGTGATGCGGGCTGCTTCCGGGTACCACTGGTCCCAACAGATGAGTGCGCCCACCTGGCCCACTGAGGTATCGAAGGCCTTGAAGCCCAGGTCGCCGGGCGTGAAATAAAACTTCTCGTAGTACAGGGGATCGTCCGGGATGTGCATCTTGCGATAGATCCCGCCCAGCGAACCATCACTCTCCAGCATGGCCACCGTGTTGTGGTAGAGCCCGGCCGCGCGGCGCTCGAAGAGGGAAGCGACCACCACTACTTTTTCCTCCCGTGCGACAGCAGAGAGCCGCTCGGTGGAAGGGCCGGGAATAGGCTCCGCCAGATCGAACAGCTCGGCATCTTCGCGCTGGCAAAAATACTGCGCGCGGAAGAGCTCCGGGAGGCAGACGATATTGGCCCCGGCGCGCGCAGCTTCACGCACGCGGTCCGCGGCCTTGTCGAGATTGGCGTCGGGGTCGGGCGAGCAGGACATCTGCACCGCACCCACGCGGTATTTTGTTTTGCTTGCCATATTCGGTTTACTCGAAGATCAGAATGGCCGCGGCGATGACCGTTGTCCACAACCCGCGCTTGTCGCCGATGGCGGATTGGGTAATGTTCGCGGTGCGCACGATCTTATTGGAGATGCGATACATCTCTTTCTTCTCGTCCCAGCTTTTGTCGGGATCGAACTCCACATTGAGCGTGGTGGCCAGCATCTCCGCCGCCAAGCTCTTCGGCATATTCGCCGGCCTGGTCTTCGGCCTCACCGAAGCTGTGGTGCTCGCTCAGGTAACCGTAGGTGTTGCGATCTGTCGGGATCGCGACCCCGATACTGGATACCACCAGGCGATGCGGTTCGCGGGTGGAGTTCTCGGCTACCACGGCAAAAACCACCTCGCCGGGGGAGAGGAATTTCAGCCCTTCCTTGCGGGTAATGAGCTTGCACTGCGGCGGAAAGATAGAGGAAACCCGAACCAGGTTCTGCGCCGCGATGCCGGCGTCGCGCAGAGCCAATTCGAAAGAGGTTAACCGTTCTTTGTGCTTCCCGACGCCCTTGGTCAAAAAGAGACGCTTCGGGACCATGCTTTTACCCAATGCCTGAATCCTCCAAAACGAACCTAACACAAACGTATGTAATGGATGCGGCAGGGCCTCGCACTGATTGAAAAAGATGCGCGTTGAGGCACAATAGCAGTGAGATGGCTTACCCAATCAAGGTGGAATACGCGGAAAATCGCAATATGCGCCAGCGCAACACGCGGCGCTATCGCGTCGCCCACTTGCCGATCTGGATCTGGGTGTTTTTTCTCGCTCCCGGACCGCTGACCTTCGACCTGTTTGCCCACGGGGGAAGCCGAAGCAACGTGGCCTGGTTGTTGCTGGTGATCGCTGGGAACTGCGGTTGCGGGCTACTTCGGACAGCTTCCCGGCGTGGAACCGCGGCCTTACATTCTTCGCTTTACCGAGGACAAGCCCAATCCGCTCTACCGCAAGATCTGCTATACCTTCGCCTGGAACGCGGTCATCACCTTTACCCTGTTGAACCTGGCGGGGCTGGTGATTGCCGCCGCGACGGGCAAGTGGGTGATGAAGCAGCTCTATCTGGAGGCATATTTCCCGCTCTGCGCCATCGTGCTGCTGCTGGGCCTATTCGGCCTGCTGCCCAGAGTGGGCCGTTCGACCAAGGGCGAGGGCATCGAGCGGCGCTACTTCTACGGCGCGGTTTGGGCCGCGGTGATTTCGCAGACCCTTCTGCTGCTGCTGTGGAAGACGTTGCCCCGGTCGCCGGCGACCAACCAGATCAAGCTAGGGGTCTTTGTGCTGAGCTTGTGCGCGGTGGGCACCGCCGCCGCCTTCGGGATGCTGCCCCGCACCCGGCCCATCGTGCCCGGCCAACTGATGGTGGCCGACTAGCCCGTACCTGAAGATCTCTAAACCTTTACCGGTAACGAAGGATGGGTGCCCCATTCAAGCCCGGTTTTGGCTTGAGTGGGATTCCACGGATCTCGACCGCTGACTGTACGGGTGTAGATGATCATGGACTTGGGGGATCTGTTGCAGTAGAGCCAGCTGCCCGTCCAGCGCGGTGGAATCCCACTCAAGCCAAAACCGGGCTTGAATGGGGCACCTATCCTTCGTTACCGGTAAAGAAAGCAAGGCTAAACCTTTGACGCAAGCCCGCTACGCGTGGGTCGCGGTCGTCTTCGGCTTGCGCGAGAGCGCATAGAGCAGCGCCACCAGCATGAACAGCGAGCCCATGGCAGCCAGGCCCATCACCCGCAGGATGGAGACGGTGTACTTTCCGGCACTGGGACTATAACTGCAGCAATAAAGCAGAATCAGGTCGCTGACGGACCCGATGTGGTGATGCTGGCCTCAATCACCGCCAACCGCACATCCCGCGGCTGGTAGTCAATGCCGAAGAGATACTTCGACATGCGGCCTTCAGGCGTGGCGATCATGATCACGCTGGAGTGGGCATACTGATCCATCTTCCCATCCGGCCCGGGTACCCGTACGTAGTTGAAACCGGTGGCGTGGGCCAGGTCGGCGATGGAAGCTTCCGGGCCAGTCAGAAAATGCACGCTTGAGCCTGCGTCCGGTCTCCCCAGTGACTCCAGAAAACGAGTCTTTTCCACCGCGCCATCGCTAGGTGTATCCGCGGGATCGATGCTGGCGACGACGACGTCGTAATCCTTGCCCGGCGTAAACGCCACCTGGCGCAGGGTCTTGGCCATGCCGCTGAGAACCTGGGGGCAAAGCATGCGGCATTTGTAATAAACCAGCGCCATAACCACTGGCCGTTGTTGAAAGTAGGTGGCCAGAGGTACTTCGGTACCGCTGGAGTCGACAAAACGATCGTTCAGCGGGAGTTGCTGGCTGAGATTCTGGTTTATGCCCGCCTTTTTGAGGAAGGCCGGGGTCGATTGCGCCACGGCGCCCACGGGTTTGTCTGCTGAGTACTGCTGTGCCCAGGCAGGCGCCAGGAAAGTAAGAGCTAACGCAACTCCGGCCAATGTCCAACCACGCATGTGTATAGATTACTCCTCGGCGCTGGAAAATGACCGCCGGGCCGGCCGTCGATTGCCACTGCAATTCGCATGGTGTTAGCCTGACTATTCGTTCTGTCTACCACTTACCCGTCTGCGGAGAGAAACGCATCCATGCAAAAAAGCTATAACGGTCTACCCTTGCCCAATGGGGGCGAGCCGATTCAATATGCCGATGGCAAGTACACCATTCCTGACCATCCCATCATCCCGTTCATTGAAGGCGATGGAACCGGGCGGGATATCTGGCGCGCATCCCAGCGGGTATTCGATGCCGCGGTGGAAAAGGCCTATGGCGGCCGCCGCTCGGTGAAGTGGTTTGAGATCTTCGCCGGCGAGAAGGCATTTTCGCAATTTTCCACCTGGCTGCCGGACGACTCTGTGAGCGCGGCGCGCGATTTGCGCATATCGATCAAGGGACCTCTGACCACGCCGGTAGGCGGCGGCATTCGTTCGCTCAACGTGGCCTTGCGCCAGATCCTCGATCTTTATTCCTGCGTGCGGCCGGTGAAGTATTACCAGGGTGTTCCCAGCCCGGTGAAGCACCCGGAGAAGCTCGACGTCGTGATCTTCCGTGAGAACACGGAAGATGTCTATGCGGGCATCGAATTCAAGCAGGGCACGCCGGAAGCCAAGCGGCTGATCGACTTTCTCAACAACGACATGCTCAAGGGCGGCAAGAAGAAGGTTCGCGAAGACTCCGGCGTTGGCATCAAGCCGATCTCCATCTTCGGGACCAAGCGGCTGGTGCGCTATGCGATCAAGTACGCGCTCGAAAATGGACGCAAGTCCGTGACCCTGGTGCACAAAGGGAACATCCAGAAGTTCACCGAGGGCGCCTTCCGGGAGTGGGGTTACGAAGTGGCCACCGAGGAGTTTCGTCAACAGACGGTGACCGAGACGGAGAGCTGGATCCTGGGCAACCTCGAAGCGAACCCCAAGCTGACCGTGGAAGAGAATGCCGCGCTCATCGAGCCGGGCATTGCCTTCGGATCCGACGACTTTCGCGCCGAAATGTACAAGAGCGTGAAGGGCGTGATCGATTCCATCGGGAAAACGCACGGCAACGGACAATGGAAGAAGAAGCTGCTGATCAATGATCGGATCGCCGACTCCATCTTCCAGCAGGTCATCATCCGGCCGGAGGAGTACAGCGTTCTGGCCTGCCCGAATCTGAATGGCGACTACATCTCCGACGCCTGCGCCGCGCAGGTGGGCGGCCTGGGCATTGCGCCCGGGGCCAACATCGGCGACGGCTACGCCGTCTTCGAAGCCACCCACGGCACTGCGCCCAAGTATGCAGACAAAGACGTCATCAATCCCGGGTCGGTGATGCTTTCGGGAGTGATGATGTTCGAGTTCCTGGGCTGGAAAGAGGCGGCCAAGCTGATCGAGAACTCTCTCGAGAAGACCATCCAGCAGAAGTACGTCACCTACGATTTTGAGCGGCAGATGCCTGGATCCACCAAGGCGAAGACGAGCGAATTTGCTACGCGAATGATCGAGAACATGGGTTAGGGAGAGATATGCGAAAGAAAGTAACCATCGTAGGAGCAGGCAATGTGGGTGCGACCGCGGCCCACTGGATCGCGGCCAAGGAATTGGCGGACATCGTGCTGGTCGACGTAGTGGAGGGCGTGCCCCAGGGCAAGGGCCTCGACCTGCTGGAAGCGCTGCCGATCGAGAAGCGCGACGTGCACGTAATCGGAACCAATGACTACGCGCACACGGTAAACTCCGACATCGTGGTCATCACCGCCGGCATTCCCCGCAAGCCCGGGATGAGCCGCGATGACCTGCTGCACACCAACTACAAGATCATGTCGGAGGTGGTGGGCAAGGTGGTGGCGGCCTCGCCGAATGCCATCCTGATCATCGTCTCCAATCCGCTCGATGCCATGGCCCAGGCGGCCTTTAAGCTCTCCAAGTTCAACCGCGAGCGGGTCATCGGCATGGCTGGGATCCTCGACTCCGCCCGCTTCCGTACCTTCATTGCGGAAGAGCTGAAGGTCTCGGTGGAGAATGTAACTGCGTTTGTGCTCGGTGGCCATGGAGACACGATGGTGCCGCTCCCGCGCTATTCCACGGTGGCTGGAATCCCCATCACCGAGCTGATGGACGCGGCCACGGTCGATCGCCTGGTGCAGAGGACGCGCGACGGCGGGGCTGAGATCGTCAAGCATCTGAAGACGGGGAGCGCCTACTATGCTCCGTCCGCGGCTGCGGTGGAGATGGTCGAGGCCATCCTCAAAGACAAGAAGAAGATTGTGCCCTGCGCTGCTTATCTTCAAGGCGAGTATGGCATTCATGGTCACTATGTGGGCGTTCCCTGCAAGTTGGGCGAGCGTGGGCTGGAACAGATCATCGAGATCAAACTGACCAGGGAAGAGGATGCAGCGCTCAAGAAGAGTGCCGAAGCGGTGAAAGAGCTGTGCAGCGTGATCGGGGTCTAGCGTGAAGGGACGCGCCCGCCAGGTTGTCACCGCCAACATTGCTGATGCCAGGGCACTGTTGGAGCGATTGGCGGGTTTGGAGTCAGGAATAGAAGCAGCCGCGGATATGATCGCGGCTGCTTTGCTTTCCGGGCACAAATTACTGGCCTGCGGCAATGGCGGCAGCGCTGCGGATGCATCGCATCTGACCACGGAGTTTGTCGCCCGCTTCGACCGCGACCGCCGTGCTTACCCGGCCATCTCGCTGGCCGCCCATGGCGGAGATCTAACCGCCATTGGCAACGATTATTCTTTCGCGGATCTCTTCGCCCGGCAGGTACAAGCGTACGGAAAGCCGGACGACGTGTTGGTAGTGTTCACCACCAGCGGCAGGAGCGAGAATATTTTCCGCGCCCTGGCCGCCGCGAAAGACCTGAGCGTAAAGACGATTGCGTTCCTGGGCCGCGATGGCGGCAAGTGTGCGGGGCTGGCCGATGTGGAGTTGCAAGTAGGCGGCAAGATCACCGCACGCATCCAGGAAGGCCACAAATTCCTATTGCACACCATCTGCGAGCTGGTCGAAGAGCAACTAGCCGCCGAGGCCTAGCAGTCACGGGCTTCGAGTCTGCGTGAGAACGACCCTCCCCCAAAAAGAGTCCCCAAATTAGCCTTTTCGATCCGCGGATTTGGACGGCACTTGTTAAAAACAAATCGACTATCAATCCGTATCGGGACCAGTCCCGGAGGGACGGCTGAGAGTAGCCCAGGACGCAGTCCTGGGTTTAATAAGAGCGAAGGACCAGTCCCGCAGGGACGGCTGAAAATGCCCCAGGATGCAATCCTGGGGTACCTCTACCTCTGAAGTGGCCTATTCTCGGGCAGCCAACCCAGGACTCACGTCCAGGGTCATTCTCAGCCGTACCTACAAGCTCCCTCTACGTCCATTTTCCCCACAAAAACCAAAACCACCTCCCGGCCGTAACTTCTTCAGGCATTCCGTAATCTCACTTGTGAAAGAACATGGTAAGCAAATGTTCCTGTTGCTCTTGGCCTATCTGGGTGGCGTGCTCACAATTCTGAGCCCGTGCATCCTGCCCGTGCTGCCTTTCGTTTTTGCCCGCTCCGACCAGCCCTTTCGCAAGAGCGGCTTGCCCTTGCTTGCCGGAATGTCGATCACCTTTGCCCTGGTAGCCAGCCTGGCCACCGTGGGTGGCGGCTGGGCGGTGCGAGCCAATCAATTCGGTCGCATCGCAGCGCTGGTGCTCTTTGCCATCTTTGGCCTCACCTTGCTTTTCTCTTCCCTTGCCGAGCGCATCTCCCGTCCCCTGGTCCAACTGGGCAACCGCCTCTCCAGCAACTCCGACGCAAACAAGAGCGTCCTCAACTCCTTCCTGCTGGGCATCGGTACGGGATTACTCTGGGCGCCCTGCGCCGGGCCGATTCTAGGTCTCATCCTTACCGGAGCGGCCCTGGGAGGGGCGAGCGCCCACACCGCCATACTCCTGCTGAGCTACGCCGCAGGAGCAGCGACCTCACTAGCCATCGCCCTGCTCGCCGGTGGCCGCGTCTTCGCCGCCATGAAGCGTTCTCTGGGCGCGGAGGAGTGGATTCGCCGCGCGCTTGGCGTTGCCGTTCTGGCTGCTGTAGCCGCCGCCGCCCTGGGACTGGATCGTGGAGTGCTTACCCGCCTTTCCCTGGCCAGCACCTCCGGCCTGGAGCAGCGCCTGGTCGACCGCTTCCATCCTGCCGCGAAAAGGATCGTAGTCAATCAGACGATTGACATCTCCGGCGACACCTCGGACAGTGTGCCCGCGGTCCTTCCCGATCTCTCCGGAGCTACCGCCTGGATTAACTCATCGCCTCTCACCCCCGAGTCGCTTCGCGGAAAAGTAGTCCTGGTCGATTTCTGGACCTATTCCTGTATAAACTGCCTGCGTACGCTGCCCTATATCAAGGCCTGGAATGAGCAATACAAGAACAGCGGCCTGGTGATCATCGGCGTCCATACCCCTGAGTTTCCTTTCGAAAAAGATGAAGCGAACGTCCGCAAAGCGGTCAAGGATCTGGGCATTACCTACCCGGTCGCGATGGACAACGACTACCGCATCTGGCGCGCCTTTAACAACGAGTACTGGCCTGCGGATTACTTCATCGATGCCACGGGGCGCATCCGCTTTCACCACTTTGGCGAAGGCGCTTATGGCGAATCGGAGCAGTGGATTCGCACTCTCCTCGAAGAGGCTAACCATACCCCTCTGCCCCAGAACGCAAGCAAAATAGCAGCCGGCGGCATGGAAGCTGCGCCCGATGCAAACGATGTGCAATCCCCCGAGACCTACATCGGCTACGCCAGAGCGCAAAACTTCGCCTCTCCTGAAGGAATGAACCAGGATGATCCGCAGTCCTATCAAACCCCCGCCCAACTGAAACTCAACCAATGGGCATTCGGCGGCAAATGGAAGGACGCGGACCAGTTCGCGGCCTCACTCGATCCAGGGGCCAGTATCTCGTTTCGTTTTCATGCCCGCGACCTGCACCTGGTATTAGGCCCGGGCCCAGACGGCAAGCCTGTGCGTTTCCGGGTTACCCTCGATGGCCAGGCACCCGGCGCTGACCATGGCGTGGATACCGACGCAGATGGATACGGTGTGGTCACGGAAGATCGGCTCTATCAACTGGTTCGTCAGCATAGTAGTATTCGTGACCGCACCTTCCGCATAGAGTTTCTGGTTCCGGGAGTACGGGCATACTCCTTCACCTTTGGTTAGCGACATTCCAAAACAAAATGTGTCCAATCAAGTAAGGAATCATTTTATGAGCCACCCATCCGAGTATCGAGGAGAAGCAGTTTCCGTTGATCGTCAGCGCCCGAGCCGCCGCGCATTCCTCATCACCTCGGCGAGTGCATGCGGAGCGCTCGCGTTCTGGTCTGTGCAACGGCCGGGTTCAGCGTCCGCCGCAAGTGGGGGTTCTACGCCTGCAGGTATGGTAACCATCGTTGAATTCGCAGTGAACGGCGAGAAGACGGGCAAGGTCGTGGTCCCCCGGGTAGTCAAGACGAACGCCGAATGGCAGCAGCAGCTATCTCCAATTTCCTACCAGGTAACTCGCCAGGAAGGCACGGAGCGCCCCTATACAGGCGATACATGGAATCTGCATGATCGCGGTCTCTACCGCTGCATCTGCTGCGACACGGCTGTCTTCCATTCCGATACCAAATTCGAATCGGGTACCGGGTGGCCCAGCTTCTGGGAGCCGATCGCCAAGGAGAATGTGGTTGAAACGACGGATCGCAGCTTAGGCATGGAACGCACAGCAGTTTCTTGCCGGCTGTGCGACGCTCATCTCGGACACGTCTTTGATGACGGCCCGCAACCCACTGGACTGCGCTACTGCATGAACTCGGCGTCCATGCATTTTGTGAAGCTGGCTTAGGCTGATTCAGAAGTGCAGCAGGTAGCTAACCTTCACGTAGACCGTCTTGCCGGTGTTCAGAAGTGAGGAGTAGGTAGGCGGCAAGATCGGATCATCGGTGTTGCAAAGCCCATCCGCTTCCCGCGTGCAGAGGGCGCGGTCTACATTCTCAAAGTTCCCAATATAGCCGAAATACACCGCTGTGCCGGGGTGCGGAAGGTACGTGAACAGCGCGTCCGCAAAAAGCGACTTGGAGTTCGTCAGGCTGGTGTACTGCGGGTTGGGCAGGGTGGAGATGTACTGGCCGATCAGGTTGAACGAAAGCGCCTTGGTCATCTGGTAATTCCAACGCGAGATCAGTTCGTGGTTGTCATAGACCACGTCTCCGTTGGCCAGGTTGGTGAAGTGGGTGTAGACATAGCTGTTTTGTAGATCGATAGAGCTGGTGGGTTTTACTTCCACGTTGAGGTTGGGCGAAGTCACGTTGACCGGGCCCGGACCTGCATCGGCGGGCGGCGAGTAGTTGATGACTGTTCCGGTATAAACACCGCCGCCGATGGCCACATAAGGCACGGGAGAAGTGTAGAAATTCACTCCGCTGGTGTGGCTGTGATATTCCACATCGTGCGCCAGCGCGGAGTAATCGATGGGGCGCAACCGGTCCTGCCCCAGATCGATATTGGCGGAAATGCTCGTGCGGCCCTTGAACGTAACGCTGTACTCGGGGTTAACGTAGTAGTCCAGCGGAACACCGGTGTGGTCCCAGATGCGTTCACTGTAGATGCTCGGCCCATGGGAGAGAACCGGCCCCTGCCGCGGACGAAAGGTATAGCTGTAGTAGCCATTCGGTTCCCGCACATCCGGACGGCGAAAGAATCCCGTGTCGGTTACATAACCGGCGGACGTATCGTTGTAGGCTACCCACCAATTGCGATGCAGATCGGAATAATTTACCTGCTGCGAATAGGTCTGGCCGCTGCAGGTGAGCGTGAGCGCTTCGCATTCCTGTTCACCTTGGGTGGAGTCGCTGGTGTTTTGCGTGGCCGCGGTAACGGCTTGCCCGGTGAACGTCCAGCGGTTTTTGACCGGCGCTCGATAATCGAATCCCCCGATGCGATTGAAGGAATCGAGATACTCGCGGTCGGCGTAAATGATGCCGACATTCGATAGAGAACCCACATCGCGGTTCACCCGGCCTACGTAGAAATGAGCGCGCGTGTCGTACTCGGGATCGCCCGGCGGAACGGCCTCTCCGGGGCTTCTGTCATCCACCCCCAGCAGCCCCAACGCCCAGGGCCCGAGTTTGCCAGTAAGACGCGCGCCATACTGTGGTTTAACAATGTTGTTGGTGTAATACAGGCTCACCGGGGTCATGAAGTAGCTGCTGTTTTCGATGAAGAACGGCCGCACCTCGGCGAAGTAGGGGGGAAAGCGCTGATTGGGGGTGGCAGGATTGTCCACGCCCACCTGGCTGAAGTCAGGATTGACGGTGGTATCAAGCACCAGGCTGTTGTGCAGGATGAACTTCGCATCCAGCCCGCTATAGGCTTGTAGATGCTTGTCTTGAAAGTAGGGATCGTCGGGATTGACGGTGTCCAATTGGCGCAGGTTGCGGCCCAGCGCGTAGGGCTCGAATTGAAGATTCTGGCCGTGCTCGATATCGCTGAAACCGTCTGCAGCGATGTCCTGGGTCAAGAGACCCGCGATGCTGTGCCTGCTCTGCGGCCAGTAAGCCGATTCGTTGGCATGGGAGATGCTGCGCTCAAGAATGATTCCCCACGTCCGGCTCTCGCCCGAACCAGCCTTGGCGAAGTACAAGCTGGAGAAGGGAATGCGCAGCAATACAACGTATCCCGACTGGATGCGTCTGCCCCAGGTGTCCCACACGGTGTCGAAAGAGTAGTCGGTGCCGTTTTGCTCGCTGTAGAGGCCATCGGCCTGGATGCCCAGCGCATTGCTGCGAAAGAGGAACGCGCGCCGCTGGTCGTTGAAAGTATCGAGCATCACCTGGACCGCATCGTCATCTCCCAGAGAGTCGCGCGCCAGCATGTGCCCCCGGATGAGGTCTGGTCTTTTATCTTTGCAAACAAAGGCTACGAAGAGATATGCGCGGGTGTATCCCAGATACGCGACGGTAGGCTCAGTGACCGGAATGCCGTCTTTGGGATAACGCTCCACGAAGTTGCTGATGCGCAGCATGGCGCCTGCCGCTTTTGAGCGGACTGGATTGACAAGAAAGTCGCTGAGGGTAGGCTCACTCTCCAGCCGGGGAATCGTAACGTGGGCCTGACGCTCTGTCGCTAGTGAAGCCGAAGCGGTGAGGGAGGGCGTGGGCGCCGATGGCAGAGCGCTCACTCTTGAGACTTCGGGGACCGTCCGCGCAAATGCGCAGCCAGCAAGCAGGCAGAGGAGTAGCACAGGTACTAGTCGTGAGCAGCTGGAATGCATACGTGGAATCAAGGCAAAGGCAGTCAAGTGTCGCAGTCTTTAGTCTAATTGATATTGCCCCCAACGACACCGGCTTTGGATCAGACACGGCTTTAGCCGGCCGTAAGTAGTTGAGAATAGGTCGGGCTTTAGAATCTACGTGACGACCACCCACTCCAAATCGAGTCCCACAGGGACGGCTGAGAGTAGCCCAGGACGCAGTCCTGGGTTTCCATTTCCAATGAGATCAGTCCCGCAGGGACGGCTGAGAGTCAATCTTGTCCAAATTGATTTTTCAATGCCTCCGATTCGTGGCGCACTCGCTGAAAACAAACCGCTCTGCTGGCTTATCGCAATCAGTCCCGCAGGGACGGCTGAGAGTAGCCCAGGACGGAGTCCTGGGTAGGGTTAACCGCCGCGATCAGTCCCGAAGGGACGGCTGAAAATGTCCCAGGATGCAATCCTGGGTGAACTGGACCACACGCGAAAGCTGTTGGCAATCACCCAATGCCAACCCGATTCTCTCTGAGACTACCGACTGCCACGGACTACCTGCACTCCAAACCAGATTTGCTCATAAATTTGGACAGCTCTAGCTGAGAGTAGCCCAGGACGTTAGAGTCTGGGTTTTGTTAGTTCTCACAGATCTTCCCTGGGGGCAGGACCTCCCGCCAATGCGGAACCTAGGGGCTTAGGCGCACACTTTCCCGGTAAGGCGAAGACTTAAGGGCGAAAAACTTCCCCACGCCTCACGATGCCACTGTTAGGAGCCCACTTCGATTCTCCAGCAATCCTCGCCGATGGCCCGGAGCAGTCTCGCCTTCCCATCCACGATGGTCAGGAACTCCGCGGTGTCGGGAGACCATGCATCTTCGCCCACACGAAACAGCGATGAGCCGAGATCATTCAGCGGAGAATCGCCCAGCCAAAGCCGATCCTTGCGGACGAAGACGCGTATATCGTCGCCGCCCGGGCTTCGATAACGGCCGGAAAAAGCGCTGTATTGGGGCGGCGCAGCCCACTCGCGCTCCCCCTCGTACGCTCCGTTGGTATACCAGTCCGGACCATAACCAACCTCCACCACCAGCGTGGGAGGCGGCGGGGGTGCGGCGTCATTATCCGCAGGTTTTGCCATTTTGCTGCTTCCCCGGTCTCTGCCAAACACCAAACTGTAGTCGGAAAATACACCCTGCACGGTGGAGAGAAACGTATCTCCCTGCCCGCGTTGCAAAAGAATCTCCTTGCCTGCATACAGCAGCAGAAGTTTCGTGCCATCCGCCTTGAAAAGCAACTCTGCTCCGCCACTGCTGCGAAAGGTTCCTGCGTATTCACTGGCGTTGTTTACTTCCGTTGCATCGCCGAGCACGATCGCTGCGGGTAGCGGCTTGGCTTCCTTCTGGGCGCGCAGCAACTGAACCGCGTACTGCGTGACCAGCGTGGGCCGGTAGCCTTGCATGGCATTGATGGAAGCAAAGGCGGCAACCCCTCCATCCAGGTCCACGTGGATGGAGGAGGCAAAGCAGTTCATCCCGCCGGTGTGGCGCAGAATCTTATGACCGTCCAGCACATCGACGGCAATGCCATAACCGTAAGAGGCGCCGGGGCTGAATTCCGGAGCCTTGATATACGGCGTTGACATCAACCTGAAACCCTCCGCCGAGACAATGCGCCCCTCCCCTCCCTGGCCGCCGTTGAGCAGGGTGCGCAGATAGACCGCCATATCTCCGGGTGGAGACGCGATGCTGCCCGCCGGGTTATCGAAAACCTCCGGCGGCCTTGAGACCAGCCGGCCCTGGCGGGGGTAAACCTGGTCATCAAAAAAAGGCTGATACCCCGTGGCGCTGCGCGCGCTCGATTCGATCGTGATCACCGCGGCGGTTGCCGTCATCCCCAGCGGCGTAAGTATGCGCGACTGCAGGCACTGATACCAGGGCCTGCCATCCAGCCGCTCGATCAGTTTGCCCAGTATGGCGAAGCCCAGATTGCAGTAGTGAAAGTGCGCGCCAGGCTCAAATCCTTGCGCGTGCCGGGCGCTCGGATCGCTCTGAAAGATGGAGGATGCATCCGGAAGACCGGAGGTATGCGTCAGTAGATGATGTGGGGTGATCGGCCCATAGGGCATAGTCACCGGAAGCCAGGGCAGGTACTCGAGCACCGGCCGGTGAAGATCCACTTTGCCCTCGTCGCGCAACTGGAGCAGGATCAGCGCCGCAAACGATTTGGTAATCGATCCGATCTGGAAGAGATGATCGGGAGTTACCGGTGTCTTCAAGTCGACATTGGCAAAGCCGTAGCTCGCAGTGCGGATGGTTGTCTTGGTATCGGTGAGCGCCTGAGTCATCCCCGGAGCATTCATGACCCGCATGTAGTTTGCGGTGAACCCGTCCAGCTTCTTTTCCGCCTCACCCTTCTCCGGCGGCATGGGAATCGGCGCAAGTCCCCATAGTCTGGGGGAGGCGGCGGAGAAGGCAGAGCTTGCGGCGAGACCGAGAAAAGAACGTCGATTGATCACGTGAATTCGCGCCAGTCTAGCATGGTCCCGGGCTACGGCGGATTCTCCGGCGTTTCAGAGTCGACTGCGGCGAGACCATGCTTCTCCATGCGATAGATGAGCGTGCGGCGGCTGATATCCAGGTACCGCGCCGCCTGGGTCTGATTTCCATCGAACTTCTCCAGAGCCCGGCTGATGAGGTCGCGTTCAATCGCCTCCAGGCTGATTCCGTCCTCCGGCAGGTTCGGCCAGAGGATCGCCGTACCTGCGGAGGCTGGGATCAACTCCTCGGGCAGATCCTCCACCGTGATCAGGTCTGCAGACGACAGGACCAGCAGGCGTTCCAACACATTTTCCAATTGACGCACATTGCCCGGCCAGCGATACGCAATCAGCCGCTGGTGCACTGCCGACGCCATTCTTACATCAAGTAGACCGTGCCGTTCTTTGGCTCGTTGAAACAAAGTGTCGATCAACTCCGGGATGTCTTCCCGCCGTTCCCTGAGGGCGGGGATCCTTAGCGGAACGACGGCAAGCCGGTAATAGAGGTCTTCGCGGAAGGTCCCGTCTTCCACCATTGCCGATAGGTCCCGGTGGGTTGCCGCGATGACGCGAACGTCCACCTTCACCGCTGTACTCGCGCCCAGCTTGTGAACTTCGCCCTCCTGCAACACCCGCAGGAGCTTGACCTGTGCCTCCAGGGGAAGCTCGCCGACCTCGTCCAGAAAAACTGTGCCCCCGTCCGCTGCCTCGAAGCGGCCCGCCTTGTTGGCCAGCGCACCGGTAAACGCGCCACGCACATAGCCGAAGAGTTCTGACTCCACCAGTTCCCGAGGGATTGCGCCGCAGTTGATAGGCACGAAAGGGTGGCTGCTTCGGCGGCTATTGTGATGAATGGCCCGCGCGACAATTTCTTTGCCCGTCCCGGTCTCCCCCTGGATGAGAACCGTCGTGTTCCTCTGGGAGACCCGCGCAGCTTGATCGAGCACGCGCAGGAAACCTTTGGAGTGGCCAACAATCCCCGAGAAGCCATATCTTTCATCAAGGGCCGTGCGCAGCGTGCGCACTTCTTCAATCAGGTTCTGGCGCTCCATGGCACGCTGCACTATGAGCACCAGGGCTTCAAAATCGATGGGTTTGGTCACGTAGTCGTACGCGCCCATCCTCATCGCTTCCACCGCAGTCTCGATGGTCCCGAACGCGGTTACGACGATGACCGTCGTCTGCATTCCCTCTTTAACAATGCGGCCAAGTAGTTCAAGCCCGGAGGTAGGCATCTGCAGGTCAGTGATGATGAGCTGAGGTTCCACTTCCTTCAGCATCTTCCACGCCTGGTCTCCGTCGTTGGCAAGTGTTACTTCGTAACCAGCCTCCTCCAACTGCATCTTCATGACCCGGCGCAGGCTGCTGTCGTCATCGACAACAAAGATGTGGTTTCGCTTCATAGCACTTCCGCCTTCGCTCTTTGCAGAGAGAGCGGCGCTGGTGCAGGCAGCTCCATGCGAAAGACGGAACCGCCGCCTTCGTTGGCTCTACAGGTGAGCGCCCCGCCGTGCTGGGTGGCGATATTCGATGCAATCGCGAGGCCTAATCCGGTTCCATTTTCCTTGGTTGTGAAGAATGGATCAAAGATGCGTTCCTTATCCTCCAGGGCGATACCGCTCCCTTGATCGCAGACGTCAACGCAGAGACGGTCTTCCGCAAACAAAGTGCGGATGGTGACCGTTCCTTCGCCCTCCGTTGCCTGGATGGCGTTAAGAATGAGATTGAGCAGCAACTGCTTGATCTGCTCCGGGTCGCACTCGATCTCCCGCGGCCGCCCTTCTGACTGCACCTGGAGCGACACGTTTTGCCGGCTGGCTGCGTGCTGCGCCAGGGCGGTTACAGACTGAACCATCTCCAGCGGTTCCACTGGCTGCATACGCGGCAAACGCGGACGAGCGAAATGGAGAAAGTTCGTGAGCAGCTTGTTCAGCCGTTGCGATTCTTTGGTCAGAATTTCCAGGCACTCGGCCCGTCCTTCGCCAGAAACCTGTCCCCGAGCCAGGATGCCGGCCGCGCCACTGATGCTTGCCAATGGATTGCGGATCTCATGGGCCAGGCTTGCTGATAGCTGCCCCGCCGCAGTAAGCCGCTCCGTCTTCTTCAAGTGATCGATGTTCTGTTGCAGCTCTGTATACACATGCTCGAGTTCAACTTTGGTAGCTTCCACCCGCTTGCGCTGCATGCGTTCACGGTCGGCCAGAAGTCCTGCGATCACCGCGGCCAGACCAAACGTGGTGAGCTCTACGACCTGGTCCTGCGCATCCAGTGGCTCCTGAAACCAGTGGCGGTAAATCGATGGGGTCTGCAGCACCGTGGCCAGCATGACCGTCTGGAGCGCTCCCCGCCAGCCGAAGAACATGCCGGCCAACATGAACGGCAGGATATTGAGGTGGTGCAGCACGTTGTGCAGTATCAGGGCGTTCGCCGGCACCATCCAATTAGCGACTGCCAGCGCGATCACCAGGACCACGATCAGGACGGCCTTCGCCCGCGTGGAGCGCAGGCTGGATGGATAGGAAGACATGTCCTCATTCTCCCACGTTGGCCAGGGATGGCTATCGAGCGCGCGCAGTCGCGGCGGTGCGGGATGGAACTTTGCCGGCATCGGAAGGGCAAGCGTGCATTTCCATAGCCAAGTTGTGCTTTGCCGTTTTTCCCGGCGGTTACAACGCTGAAAGCGTAGACCGCAGCCTAGCGGTTGTACCATTCGGAACACCCGGGTGTCCCTTATGGGACTAATCCCGCCATACTTCAGGGGAATTACCCGGATTCCTGGGCATTCTCGTTTGGCGCATGGATTGCTCAGAGAGAAGCGTGATGCTCCGCGAGTTGATCCTATTGCCGGTGCTTTTGCCAGGCTCCGTTCTTTGCGCGCAGTCTATGCCGCCTGTCTCAGTGATTGCCCCGCTTGCGCAGAAGGCAGCGGGCGCCATTCCCGAAGCCCCTCGTCCTCAGGTAACTCCCGTTTCGGCTTCGAAGATTACCCCTCTCACGCTGGCGGACGCCATCGCCATGGCGATGCGAAACAACCCGCGGCTGGAGGAGGCGTCGGCCATCACCCGGCGCGCGGAGGGCGTTGCCCGCGCGGCACGCGCCTACAGCAACCCCAGCCTGGAGATTTTCGAAGGCCGGCAATATGCCAAACCGGTTGCGATACCTGGTCTCCCCGGGGTCCTGCAGCATTATGGCGCGTACCAGCCCATTGAAATTCCTGTGGAGCGCCACACCCGCCAGCGCGCCGCGCAATCTGGTATCGCGAGCAGCCGCTTCGCCCAGCAGGCAGTTGGGCTCTCTGTGGTCGCTGATACCAAACATGCCTTTTATAACGCGCTCCGCCGCCGCGAAGAGATAGAACACGCGCGCGAGAATCTGCAGCTGGTGCAAGATCTGCGCCGCCGCGTTGAGGTGTCGGTAAACGTCGGCGAAGAGGGCCGGCTGGAGTTGACGCGCGCCGAGGCTGAACTGGGCCGCGCACAGTTCTCAGTGAGCAGCGCGCAACTGGAGTACGCCAACGCGATCGCGCTGCTGCGAGTCACCATCGCCGGCTCCCTGGATGCGAACCTCGATCCCCAGGGCGAGTTCGAACCACGCATCTCGCTACCGCCACTGAATCAATTAAGGGAACTGGTTACGGAAAAACACCCGGTCATAGCCCAGTCGCGGGCCGAGATCGATACCGCCATCGCCACGTTGGATCACGAACGGGCGCTGCGCATCCCGCAACCTGTCGCCTTTGCAGAATACGAGAACCAACCCGACCTCAGCTTCTGGCGCATGGGCTTCACCGTGCCCATCCCCTTGTGGAATCGGCGCCAGGGGCAAATAACCGAGGCCAAGGCCGCCATTTCCCAGTCGGCCTCAGTGCTCTACGAAAGGAACCTCCAGTTGGTCTCCGCGTTGGAGCGCGCTTATGAGCAATATCAGCTTGCCGACCAGCAGGCCACGTCGCTGGAGTCCGGTTCGCTGCGCGCAGCCGTGAGTGCGGTGGATGCCGCCAAGGCTGCCTACCGCTTTGGCGAACGCGGCATCGTGGAAGTACTGGATGCGCAGCGCGTACTGCAGGGGGTCCGTGGCGATCTGGTGGATGCACAGTTTGTCCGCCAGTCGGCGCTGGTGGATCTGGAAGAACTTGGCGCGATTGCGCCCGGAGTGCGACCGTGACGATTACTCTTGATCTTGTGCCGCCGTCGTTGTGGCGAGACCGTTTCCCTCGCCTTGCTGGAACGCTGGTTCTTGTTGGCTTGCTCCTGATCACCAGCCAGGGCTGCAAGAGCAAACAAAAAGCCAACGCCGCGGAGCGGCCCGCCCATCCCAACGAGGTATCCATCACACCCGGGCTGGCGGAACACCTGAAGTTCGGTACCCCCGAAATGATGGCGGTAGACGGCACGCTCCAGGTGGCCGCGCATGTCGAAACGGATGCTCGGCGCATCGCGCGTGTGGGCTCTCCCGTGGCCGGACGCATTCTTGAGTTGCTCGTCTTTGAAGGCCAAAAAGTGAAGGCCGGCACCGTTCTTGCCATGCTGCACAGCACGGATCTCTCGGACACACAACTGGCCCTGATCAAAGCCTCCTCCCAGCGAGGACTGGCGGACGCCGCAGTGAAGCGCGCCGAGCAACTCGTAGAAGCGGATGTGATTGGCCGCGCGGAGTTGGAGCGCCGCCGCGCAGAGTCTCTACAGGCCAACACCAAGGTGGAATCGTGCCGCACCCAGTTGCGCGGCCTGGGCATGACAGAAGCCCAGATTCGTCAGCTCGAAACCACCCACAAGATCAGCGCGGACTACCCCATACTCAGCCCCAGAAGCGGCACCGTGTTGAAGCGCGAGATCACCATCGGCCAGGTAGTGCAGCCGGCCGACCCGGCCTTCACCATCGCGGACCTCTCCAGCATCTGGATCGTCGCCAACGTGCCCGAAGAAGATGCCGGCCAGCTACAGAAGGATATGGAAGTCCTGGTGCGGGTACCCGCTCTCCTGCAACAGAAAATCACCGGACATCTCTCGTTTATCTCACCCATCGTCGACCCGGCCACGCGCACTGTGGAGGTTCACATGGACGTGGATAATCCCGACGGCCTGCTCAAGCCCGATGAACTCGCCGGCATGACCCTCACCGGCCGCACCGACAGCAAGCTCTCGGTGCCCAATGCTGCCGTCGTACGGGAAAACAACCAGGACTACGTGTTCGTGCAGGCTGCGCCGCAGAAATATGTGCTCCATGAGGTCTCACTTGGAGACGAAGAGAACGATCGCCGCGTGGTGCTGAGCGGCGTGGGGCTGAACGATCAAATCGTTACCGAAGGCGCCTTCCACCTGAACAATCAGCGCAAGCAAAACGCCATCAAAGGGGGCGTTTAGATGCTGCACTCCATCATCGCCGGGGCATTACGGCAACGGCTAATCCTGATGGTCGTTGCCCTGGTGCTGGTGGGTTTCGGCATCAACGCGGTGGGGCATTTATCCGTGGATGCCTTTCCCGACGTGGCCAACGTCCAGGTGCAGATCGCGACCGAGGCTGCGGGTAAGTCTCCCGAAGAAGTAGAGCGTTTCGTCACCATCCCCATCGAAATTGCCATGACCGGGCTGCCCGGGATGACGGACATGCGGTCGCTCAATAAACCGGCTCTCTCGCTCATCACGCTCGTGTTCAGTGACGGAAGTGATCTCTTCCGCGAACGCCAGATGATCTCGGAACGGCTGTCGGAGCTGCGTGACCGTATGCCCGAGGGCGTCACGCCGGTTCTCGGTCCTATCACCAACGCCCTGGGCGAGGTCTATCAATACACGCTCGAGCTTCCCAACGAGAGCGACTTACATCGCCCCCTCACCCGGGAAGAGCTTATCCAGCGGCGAACACTGGAAGATTGGGTGGTGCGTCCGCTACTGCGCTCCATCCCCGGGGTGGCGGAGATCAACTCCACCGGCGGCTTCGTCAAACAGTATGAAACGCTCGTCGATCCGCAAAAGCTGCACTACTACAACCTCACCATCAACGACGTGCGTGATGCCCTGGCGCACAATAATGCCAATGCCGGCGGAGGTGTCCTGCGTCAGCACGCCGAGCAGTATCTCATCCGCAGCGTCGGCCTGGTGCGCGATCTCGAAGACATCCGCAATATTGTGCTCGACGAAACCAAGGGCACACCCGTCTACATTCGCGACGTGGCTGAGGTCCGCATCGGAACGGAAGTCCGTTACGGCGCCATGATCAAAAACGGCTACACCGAGGCCGTAGGTGGCGTTGTCTTGATGACCAGCGGCGGCAATGCCAAAGAGATTGTGAGCCGCGTGAAAGAGCGGGTCGCCGAAATCAATAGCAGGAACATGATCCCCGGCGGCCTCCAGATCGTTCCTTATTACGACCGCTCACAGTTGGTGGATGCGGCGATTCATACTGTAACCGAGGTGCTTGCCGAAGGCGTTGTGTTGGTGGTCATCATTCTTTTTCTCTTTCTCGGCGATCTGCGGTCCAGCCTGATCGTCAGCGCCAACCTGGTGCTGACGCCGCTGCTCACCTTTCTGGTGATGAACCGCATCGGCTTGTCTGCCAACCTCATGTCCCTCGGCGGTCTGGCCATCGCCATCGGTCTTATGGTGGATGGTTCCGTAGTCGTCGTGGAGAATATCTTCGCCAGGCTGAGTCACGCCAAACTAACCCAACACCCGGGAGACACGCACGCCAAGCTTCACGTGGTTCTTTCGGCGGTTAAGGAAGTGGCCACGCCCGTGCTGTTTGGAGTCACTATCATCATCCTTGTCTTTCTGCCTTTGATGACCCTGGAAGGCATGGAAGGCAAGCTGTTTGCGCCGCTGGCATTCACCATTGCCATCGCGCTGGCTATCTCTCTCCTGCTCTCGCTCACACTCTCGCCCGCGCTCTCTTCCTACCTGCTGAAGGGCGGCTCAGAAGAGGACACTTGGTTGGTGCGGGTTCTGCGCAGGCCCTATGACTATCTATTGCACTGGGCTCTGAACCATCGAAAGATTATGGTTTGCGCGGTGATCGTAATCTTTTGCGGCGCGCTGTCCCTCTTTCCTTTCCTCGGCACCTCCTTCATTCCCGAGATGCAGGAGGGTACGCTCTCGCCCAACGCGGATCGCGTGCCCAATATCTCGCTTGAGGAATCGCTCAAGATGGAGCAGGAAATGCAGCGCCTGATGCTTCAGGTTCCCGGCGTCAACACCGTGGTCTCCCGACTAGGCCGCGGTGAATCCCCTGCAGACCCCGCCGGCCCCAATGAGGCGGATGTGCTGGCCTCGTTGACTCCTTATGACAAGCGGCCGCGTGGTATGACCCAGGACATCATTGCCGAACAGATCCGCGGGCGGCTGGCAGCTCTGCCTGGGATCAACCTGGTGATGTCGCAACCCATCAGCGATCGCGTAGATGAGATGGTCTCCGGGGTGCGCGCCGATGTCGCTGTCATGCTCTACGGAGACGATTTGAATACGCTGGTCCAAAAGGCTTCTGAAATTGCAAGGGTAGCCACCGGCATTCAGGGCACGCAGGACACCCGCGTGGACCGCGTCGGTGGTCAACAATACCTCACGATCGACATCGACCGCGGCTCCATCGCTCGCTACGGTCTCAATGCGGCTGACGTTAACGACGTCATCGAAACCGCGATCGCAGGCAAGGCTGCAACCGAAATCTACGAAGGAGAACGCCGATTCTCCGGGGTAGTGCGGCTGCCGGAAGACCTCCGCGACAGTGTGGATGACATACGCGAACTTCAGATCAGCACACCCGATGGGCCGCGCGTCCCGCTTAAGGACCTCTCCCGTGTGAAGGTGATCGAAGGTCCCGCCCTTATCAATCGCAGCATGGGCAAGCGCCGCATCGTCGTCGGCGTGAACGTGCAGGACCGCGACCTGGGTGGTTATGTACAGGAGCTGCAACAAAAGGTCGAGCGTCAGGTCCAGTTGCCTGCCGGCTACTACATCGAATGGGGCGGACAGTTCCACAACATGCAGCGCGCCATGCATCACTTGATGGTGATTGTTCCCATCACCATTGCGGCGATTTTCTTTCTATTGTTTATCCTCTTTCACTCCGTTCGATTCGCTGCCCTCATCATCACGGTGCTGCCTCTCGCTTCCATCGGAGGCATCGTCGGACTCTTTGTCAGCGGCGAGTATCTTTCTGTGCCCGCCTCGGTAGGATTCATTGCCTTGTGGGGAATTGCGGTATTGAACGGTGTGGTCCTGGTGTCGTACATCCGCAAGTTGCGGGAAGAAGGACTGACCCAGGCCAACGCAGTACGCGAGGGAACCAGGTTGCGCTTCAGGCCGGTGATGATGACGGCTACAGTGGCGGCATTGGGACTGGTACCCTTTCTCTTTGCCACTGGACCCGGCTCTGAGATTCAGCGGCCGCTCGCGATCGTCGTCATTGGCGGTCTCGTCAGTTCCACTGCGCTCACGCTCTTGTTGTTGCCTGTGGTGTACGCCGCATTCGAAGGGAAAGAGGCTATGCTGGCGCCAGGTGCAAGGTTCGTTCACCCGGCCCCCTCTGACAAGGTCTCGGTTGGTCACGAATCGCAGTCGGCCTAGAACCCCGGCTGCTCTTTGACGGGACTATCCCGGGTACTCTATAAATCTCAAGGTATCGCCCTAGAGGCGGCGCCGTGATGAAGGCGTGATCTCTGCATCTCCAGGAGCGCCATGGCGTACATTCTTTCGCTCGATCAGGGAACTACCAGCTCTCGTTCCATTCTCTTTGGCAAAGATGGAAACATCGTCGCTCACGGGCAACGCGAATTCAAGCAGATCTACCCCCAGGGCGGCTGGGTCGAGCATGATCCCTATGACATCCTGACTTCGCAAATGAGTTCAGTGGTCGAGGTGCTTGGCAAAGCCGGCGTGCGCGCGCGCGACCTGGCTGCGATCGGCATCACGAATCAACGGGAGACCACGATCGTATGGGACCGCGAGACCGGTAAGCCGGTCTACAACGCAATCGTCTGGCAGGATCGCCGCACCGCCGAACGCTGCCACCAGATGAAGAGCGACGGCACAGAAGAGACCGTCCGCCAGAAAACAGGCTTGTTGATCGATCCCTACTTCTCCAGCACCAAGATCGCGTGGATTCTGGAAAACGTCGATGGAGCGAGGCAAAAGGCCGAGGCCGGCAAACTGGCCTTTGGCACCGTCGATAGCTGGTTGATCTGGAACCTGACCAGCGGCAAGAAGCACATCACAGACCGCACCAATGCATCCAGGACGATGCTCTACAACATCGTCGAAGGCAAATGGGACGCGGATCTGCTGAAGCTATTCCGCATTCCCGAAAGCATGATGCCCGAGGTGGTCTGGTCGAGCGAGAAGATCGGCCCCGTGACCACGACTTTAGGTCTCGAGACCGGTGAGATCGCAGGTATCGCCGGTGACCAGCAAGCGGCTCTCTTTGGGCAACTGTGCGTCAAGCCCGGCGACGCAAAGAACACCTATGGCACCGGCTGCTTCCTGTTGCAGAACATTGGCGCTCAGTTCGTGCTGTCGGAAAAGCGGCTGATCACCACCCTCATCTGCAGCCTCGATAAAAAACTGGAATATGCCCTGGAAGGCAGCATCTTCATTGGCGGAGCAGTAATCCAATGGCTGCGCGACAGTCTGCAACTGATTCGTCATTCCTCCGAGGTGAATGCGTTGGCGGCGACGGTGGAAGATTCCGATGGAGTCGTGCTGGTGCCCGCATTCGTCGGCCTGGGCGCTCCCTACTGGGATCCGTATGCGACCGGCCTGCTGATTGGGCTGCGCCGCGGCACCAAGCCAGGCCACATCGCCCGCGCTGCTGAGGAGAGCATCGCCTTCCAGGTGGCCGATGTAATCGAGGCCATGGATGCGGATACCAAGTGTCCCTTCCGGGAGTTGCGCGTCGATGGCGGCGCGGCCGTGGATGACCTGCTGATGCAATTCCAGGCCGACCTTCTTGGTGTCCCGGTCATCCGACCAGCGGTGAGTGAGACAACCGCGCTCGGTGCGGCTTATCTCGCCGGGCTTGCTGTGGGTTTTTGGAATAGCCCGGAGGAAATTCGCAAGCTGCGCGCGCCCGATACGAGCTTCGAGCCCAAGGCTGGGCAGAAGAAAATCGCCGACGGGCGGGCGCGCTGGAAGAGAGCCGTCGAACGGTCAAGAAACTGGCATGAAGGAGACGAATAGATGAATCGCCCGGCGATGCTGGCCCGCGTACAAGCTCGTTCCACTCCATGGGACATCGTCGTCATCGGAGGCGGAGCCACTGGTGTGGGTGTGGCCGTCGACGCCGCCAATCGCGGCTTCTCCGTGCTGCTGCTGGAGCGGATGGATTTTGGCTCGGCTACGTCGAGCCGCAGTACCAAGCTGGTGCATGGCGGCGTCCGCTACCTGGAACAAGGAAACATCTCGCTGGTGATGGAAGCCCTGAAGGAACGCGGCCTGCTGCGCCAGAACGCTCCCCACCTGGTTCATGATCTGGGCTTCGTCGTGCCTAACTATTCCTGGTGGGAAGCTCCTTTCTACGGCATCGGCATGAAGGTCTATGACCTCCTCGCTGGCAAGTACGGCTTTGGCAAGTCTCGGCTGCTGTCACTTGAAGAAACACTGGAGCGGCTGCCCACCATCCAGACCGAAGGGCTGCGCGGCGGCGTTATCTACTTCGACGGCCAATTTGATGACACTCGTCTGCTGATCCATCTGGCCGCCACGGCTGCCGATCAGGGTGCTGTGCTGCTCAACTACGCGCCGGTGGTCGAGATCACCAGGGGCTCGGACGGCTTTGCTGATGGAGTAGTTGCGATCGATAGCGAATCAGGCCAGCGAATGAAGATCCCGGCACATGTGGTGGTGAATGCGGCCGGCATCTTTGCCGACGATGTGCGCCGGTTGGCTGAACCGGAACTGGCGGGCATGATCGCGCCTAGCCAGGGGATTCACCTGGTCTTCGAGCGGGCGTTTCTGCGCGGCAACACGGCGATCATGGTGCCCCACACCAGCGATGGCCGGGTGCTTTTTGCCATTCCGTGGCATGAGCACACCGTGGTCGGCACCACCGACACGCCGATCGAAGAGCCGTCGTACAACCCGCTTCCCTTTGAGGAAGAGATTCAGTTCATCCTGGACACCGCGGCCCAGTACCTCAGCCGTCCTCCGCAGCGTAGCGATGTGCTCAGTGTGTATGTGGGCATCCGCCCCCTGGTTAAGGCCAACGGGGCCTCGATGAAAACTTCCTCGCTCTCTCGCGACCACACCATCCATGTCGACAATTCCGGGCTGCTGACTATCGTCGGAGGCAAATGGACCACCTATCGCCATATGGCTGAGGACTGCGTGGACCACGCCATCACGCTTGGTGAGCTCAACGACGTGCCCAGCGGGACGCATGACCTCAAGATCCATGGCTACAAGGAAGGTGTCGATTCGCTCAACAGTCTTGGGATTTACGGTTCGGATGCTCAGAAAATTCTGGCCCTGGCCGCGGCGGATAAGCGTCTCGGCCAGCGGCTCCATCCTGACCTGCCCTATATCGGCGCCGAAGTGATCTGGGGGGTTCGGGAGGAGATGGCGCGCACCTTAGACGATATGCTTTCGCGTCGTACGCGGGCGTTGTTCCTGAATGCCAGGGCGGCCATCGAGATGGCGCCGGCCGTCGCCAAGCTCATGGCGGAGGAGTTGGCCGCCGGGCAGGATTGGATCGACCAGCAGTTGCAGCAATTCAATGATCTGGCGCGAAAATACCTGTTACCGTGAAGGGCACACGAAAAGACAGGAACTGTTCGTTTGATGAAGAGACAAGATTTTGGCGAATACCTGGCGGAGGCCCTGGCGGTCTTCATCATCATTGCGTTCGGCGACTCAGTGGCCGCCATGTACACCCTCTACAATCCCAGCCCCTATGTGAACTCCTATTGGGGCGTGTGCATCGCGTGGGGCCTGGCGGTCACCATGGCTATTTATGCCACCGGGTCCATCTCCGGCACCCATGCCAACCCAGCGGTGACGCTGGCGCTGGCGATTTATCGAAAATTTTCATGGCGCAAAGTCATTCCGTATTTCGTGGCCCAGGTTCTGGGCGGCGTGCTCGGAGCGGCTCTTGTGTATGTGTTGTATGTGCCGGTGATTGACCACTTCAACCAGGCCGCGCAGCTCACGCGTGCGGGTGGAGGCGCGGCCGGGGTTTTCTTTACTCATCCTGGCCTGGCGATCACCCCCATGCATGCCTTCAGTGACGAGATCATATTGACGGCCTTTCTCATCTTTGGCATCTTCGCCATCACCGAGCAATACAACGAGATGGCTCCCCAGGCGAATTCGGGCGCCTTCATGATCGGCCTGCTGGTAGCGTTGATCGGAGCCTCGATGGGCTATCTGGAGGCTTGGGCAATCAACCCGGCGCGTGATCTCGGCCCACGGATCTTTTGCTTTCTCGCTGGCTGGGGACCGGCCGCGTTTCCCTCGCCGCAGAATTATTGGTGGGTTCCGATTGCCGGTCCCTTGCTCGGCGGCTGCATAGGCGGAGCCGCCTACCAATATCTGGTTCGGCCTTTTCTGCCGGCGCATCTGCGGGCCCTCGCCGGGGAATCGAAATGAGCAGGATTTCGCGAAGGGCGTTCTCAACCCTCGCGATGGCCGCATTGGGATCGAGAAGCTTTGCCCAGCCGAGAGAGACGAGCGTCGTGCTGCTGCTTACCGGTGTGATCACCGATGGAGGCTGGAGCCAGTTGGCCTTCAACGGTCTGAAGGCTCTGGGACCTGGATTCAAGACCGCCTACGCGGAGAACATCGGCCTGGCGCAAATGCAGGAAGTGGCCCGCGGCTACTCCGACGATGGTTTCGATCTCGTCTTGGGTCATGGCTTTGAGTTCAGCAGCGCGCTGCTGGACATTGCGCCGGATTACCCCGGTCAAAAATTCTTCGTAACCAGCTTTCTGCCGCAACCTGTGGTCCCCGCGAATCTCCTGTTCATCAATCTGGGTTATTTCGGCGCCGCCTATGGAGCGGGCGCACTGGCGGCTTTGATTTCAGATCGCAAGCAGGCGGTTGGTTTTGTCGGTGGCGAAGACGATCCTACGCAGCAGCGCATACTGAAATGCTTCATCGCCGGCGCGCGCAACACTGTGCCCGGGATCCAGGCCCTGGGCATCATCACCGGCGATTACGATAACGCCGCCAAAGGCCGCGAAGCCGCTGCGACGCTGATCGGCAATGGAGCCGATGTGATCTGGCACGCGGCGGATGTGACTGGGCTGGGCGCGATCCAGGGTGCGGTCGCCGGCAAGGCGAAGGTAATGGGCTGCTACTCCGACCAGACAAACCTGGCGCCTGACAACATGGCGACCAGCTTCGAAATGAATCTTGGAGGCATGGTGCAGACCGTTGCTCATGAGGTCGCCAACCGCTCCTTCGTGGGCGGCAAGGAGTGGAAGCCTACCGTGGATTGGATGTGGCTGCTGAAGGCGGGCGCCCGGGGCGACTACAATCGGCAGCTGGTTTCTCCATCGCAATGGGCTGCATTTCAAAAGATATGGAGCGATCTTTCTGCAGGTAAGATCGACCTATCCCCCTGGGTTTGAAGGGTACGGGCGAGAGTGTGTGCGTGAGAATTTGCGCTACAGATTTGAGCCCCGCAGGCGCGGGCTAAGAGTAGCCGAGGATGCAATCCTGGGTTAGCCTGCACCAATGAGTAGTCCCGGAGGAGTCTGTGCCATAGCAGAACCCAATAGGAACAGGACGGGTGCCCCAGGTTCGCCAACGCGTACCTGGGCCGAAAATGATGGGGCGCAGCCCCTACGATCGCATTTGCTAAATCCCGACCCGCAGGGACGGCGGAGAATGCCGAGCATGCAATCCTGGGTTAGCCTGCACCAATGAGCAGTCCCGGAGGAGTCTGTGCCATAGCAGAACCCAATAGGAACCGGACGGGTGCCCCAGGTTCGCCAACGCGTACCTGGGCCGAAAATGATGGGGCGCAGCCCCTACGATCGCATTTGCTAAATCCCGACCCGCAAGGACGGCGGAGAATGCCGAGGATGCAATCCTGGGGTTAGCCTGCACCAATGAGTAGTCCCGGAGGGACGGCTGAGAGTAGCCCAGGACGTAGTCCTGGGTCATAAGAGCGAAGGACCAGTCCCGCAGGGACGGCTGAAAATGCCCCAGGATGCAATCCTGGGGTGTTTCAATCTCATAAACGGACTGGTCGAGATTCGGTGCAGCGAAACCCAGAACTTACGTCCTGGGACATTCTCAGCCGTCCCTCCGGAACTGCTCGTTGGCACGTGCCTGCTCAAAAAAAAAATCAAACGAGGGGTTCCAAACTGCACCGGAATGGGATCTATATAGGTAGCACAACATTTTTAACAGCGCCCATTGGTTCGCCTGTCTCAACCGCAGCCGTCCCCAAGGCAAGATGATCAAATTAATTAATTTGATCATCTTGATCATTTTGACGAAACAAAGGACTTAGCCGCCAAGATGATCAAGTGGGTTGATCATCTTGACGGTGCAGCAGAGGAGGGAAGCATTTGCCCGCAATCGCGATGAGGAAGATCGTCAAGCGATTTCCCGGAGTCGTGGCCAACAACGACGTTGACTTCACCATCGAAGCGGGCGAGATTCACGCCCTGCTGGGAGAGAACGGCGCCGGCAAAAGCACCCTGATGCAGATTCTCTACGGATTCCACTCCATGGATTCCGGATCGATCATGATCGACGGTGAGCCGGTCACAATCACCAGCCCCAAAGATGCCATCGCGCTTGGCATCGGAATGGTGCACCAGGAATTCATGCTGGTGCGGCGTTTCTCCGTGGTTGAGAACACCGTGCTCGGTCTGAACGAAGATGCCGGTCCGATGCTCAACCTGCGTAAGGCCGCGCAGCGGTTACGCAGCTTGAGCGACCAGCATCATCTGGCCATTGATCCGGATGCGCAAGTGCAGCACCTGCCCATCGGCGTGCAGCAGCGGGTCGAGATTCTCAAGCTGCTCTATCGCGATGCCAGGGTGCTGATCCTCGACGAACCCACCGCCGTCCTCACCACGCACGAGAAGGACCAGCTCTTCACGGTGTTGCGTGGCCTGCGTGACCAGGGCCGGTCGATCGTGATTGTGACCCACAAACTTCAGGAGATCCTGGAGCTCGCGGATCGTGTCACGGTGATGCGCGACGGCCGCGTCGTGGGCGTGGTTCACACGCGGCAGACCACGGAGCAGGAGCTGGCGCGCCTCATGGTGGGCCGCGACGTGAACCTTCGCGCCTATCGAGTTGCGGTGGAACGCGGCCGAGCCGTCTTGCGCGTCAACGGGCTTCACGTGCGCGACGATGTGGGGCAGGAGAAAGTCCGCGGCGTAAGCCTCGATGTACATGCAGGAGAGATTGTCGGCATCGCCGGTGTCGATGGCAACGGGCAGTCGCAATTAGCCGAGGCGATTATGCATTTGCGGCCCGCCCATCAGGGACAAGTCTTTCTCGATCAGCGCGAGGTTACCCGGCTGACGGTAGCGCAGCATCGCGCTCTCGGCCTGTCTTATATTCCAGCGGATCGCAGGCATGTAGGCGCGGTCACGGAGATGTCCGTCGCCGACAACGCAATCCTCGGGTCGCAACGGCAGCGCACCCGCGGCCTGTTTAGCGCCCGCGGCTTGTTTAGCGCCCGCGGCCTGTTCCTCGATCGGCGCAAGATCCGCGAGTATGCCGAGAGGTTGGTCGCGCGATTTGGAGTGCGTGCATCCGGCATCGGGGCCATGGCGGGCAAGCTCTCCGGCGGCAACCTGCAGAAGCTGATCCTGGGGCGGGAGATCCTGCAGGATGCAGCCGCTATCGTAGTCGAACAGCCCACGCGAGGACTGGATGTGGGCGCAGTCGAGTCCGTATGGCTCGAGCTGCTACGCGAACGCGAGCGGGGCAAGGCGATCTTGTTGATCTCCGCGGAGCTGGAAGAGCTGATGAATCTGGCCGACAGGATCGCCGTGATGTTCGAGGGGCGGATCGTCGGTATCCTCGACGCGGCCAGCGTCACCCAGGAAAAGCTGGGACTTATGATCTCCGGAGTTGCACGCCCGGATTTCCTGCACGCAGGCCCAAGAGACACCCGCGTAGGCGGCTTTCTTTGAGGAAAGCCGCATGAAGCTCATCAACGCCAACAAGTTTCACAGGAAATCGGGGTGAAGCTGATCGAACGACGTCTCACTCCGGCTGACTCGCCGCTCGCCATCACCACTGCCATGGTCCTCGCCGTGCTGGCGGCGATGCTCGTCACCTCGCTGCTCTTTGTCCTCTACGGAGCGAATCCATTCCAGGCTTACTTCGCCCTCTTCCACGAACCGTTCGCAACCATGCGCGGGTTTGGCTATACCCTGGTGCGCACCGCGCCTTTGACATTAATTGCCCTGGGCACCATCGTCAGTTGGCGATCTGGCTTTGGTTATCTGGGTTTCGAAGGATGCTTCGTGATTGGCGCCGCGGCGACCAGTTGGTTGGCTCTGGCCACGGCGCCAGGGGGAACCGTGGGCCCGCTGCCGCCGGTCGCATTCTGGCCCTTGGTGCTCTTGCTGAGTTTTGCTGCCGGAGCGCTGTGGGCCGGCGCGGTTGCGCTGATCCGAGCGCGCTTCGGAGGCAACGAGGTGCTCATCTCATTAATGACCAACTACGTCGCCATTCTGATTGTGCAGTACCTGGTATCGGGCCCCATGCGCGCGCCCGGCGGAGTTCCGGAGACGGCGTTGCTGCCGCGCGCGACCTGGCTGCCGTTTATCCTGCCGGGGACACGCGCGCATGCCGGCATCCTGCTTGCCTTATTAGCAACTGTGCTGGTGTGGATGCTGCTGCGCAAGACGCCTCTGGGCTATGAGCTGATCGTTAGCGGGCTGAGCCCGTCCGCCGCTCGCTATGGCGGCATCAACGTTGGCATGCGCCTGGTGCTCGCGGCTTTCCTGGCCGGTGGCCTGGGTGCTCTGGCGGGCACGGTCGAGGTGTTGGGTGAGCAACATCGCCTGATGGATGGGATTAGCGGTGGAGTCGGCTTCACCGGCATCATCGTCGCGTTGCTGGCCAAGCTCAACCCGCTGGCCGTGATCCCAGCGGCCGCGCTGTACGGTGGCATGACGGTGGGTGCGAATGCCATGCAGCGCAGGGCTGGTATTCCTTCTTCCATCACCTTTATTTTGCAAAGTCTCATCGTCCTGATGGTGCTGGCCAGCGATATCTTCCGCCGCTACCGGGTGAAGCTGACATGAACTTTCATCGCCTGATGACTTCGGCATTTTTCGTAACCTGGCTCGCCGCCAGCTTACGGCTCTCCGGGCCGGTGCTGCTGGCTGCGCTGGGAGAGACATTCGCTGAGTGCTCCGGGGTGCTGAATGTGGGTATCGAAGGCACGATCCTGCTCGGTGCACTGGCCAGCTTCCTCACCGATTATGTAACCGGCATGGTGTGGATAAGCCTGCTGGCGGCTATGGTGACGGGTATTTTGTTCAATCTGCTGCTGGCCTGGATGTATGTCACGGTTCGCGCCAGCCAGGTGGTAGTCGGCCTGGTGTTCAACGTACTTGCGCTCGGCATTGCTGCTACCGTATATCGCCGGGCGCTGGGCGAGTCCGCCGGCCCGACCAGCGTGCCCATGTTTCCCCTTCTTCATATTCCGTGGTTGAGCGATCTTCCTTTGCTGGGGCCGGTTTTGTTTGGCCAGGCGATCTTGCTTTATCTGACGCTGGGGTTGGTTTTGGTAGCCCACGTGGTCCTGTTTCGCACGCGCTTTGGCCTGGCGCTGCGGGCTGCGGGAGAAAATCCCAGCGCCGCGGATGCGGCCGGGATTTCCGTCGCCCGCATGCGTTACATAGGAGTGCTGATCGGCGGCGCTACCGCGGGCATGGCCGGCGCCTACCTGGTGCTGGCGCAGATCGGGCTGTTTCGCGAATCGATCGTTTCCGGGCAGGGATTTATTGCCCTGGGGATCGTCATCTTCGGACAGATGGAATCCGGGCAAGGCGGCACTGGCTGCGCTGGTGTTTGGCGCTTGCGATGCGTTGCAGCTTTCGCTGCAATTGGGAGGAGCGAGTGTTCCACCGCAACTACTGGAGTCGTTGCCCTACATCGTCACCATTCTGGCGATTTCCGGTTTGTTTGGCGGCAAAGCGATCCAACCGGCCGCGCTGATGGTTCCTTACTCCAAAGATTGAGGAGGGAATCGGGGCGCACCGCAGATCCCTCGGCTTCGCTCCTGATGACAAACAGGTCGGGGAGGCATCCTAGCCCACTCAAGCCGTACTTTGGCTTGAGTGGGCTAGGATGCCTCCCCGACCCGTTTGGCATTAGGAGCGTACCCGGATTTCCTACTTCACGGCTCTACCGGCGGCAACGTATGCGGCTCTCCGTAAAGAGAGCCGCACGGAATCCACCGAAGCCACGGTTCTTGACAGGAAATCCGGGGGAGCCGACCTGCGGTTCATTCGATCAGCATCTACTCTCGATCGACGCGCAACTCTAGACTTTGTCATCCCGCCTGCCCCGGCGTGCCGTGGGACCGGAGCGAAGCGTAGTGGAGGGACCTGCTGTTTCTCTTTCTATTTCGGCCACGGCCGCCGCTTGAACTCATCCGTCCCGGCGCGCTTGGTAAGCGCATCAGCACTGACTTGCGCCTGCCGCCTGACCGCATTCTCATCCACCGTGCCTACGATCCCGTCACGCATCACGAAGCGTCCGTCGATCATCACGGTCGTTACCTCATGACCCAGCGCCGAGTACACCATCGCTGAGACCGGATGATGAATCGGCGTCATGAAGGCATTGTTGTAGTCCAGCACGACAATATCCGCCTTCTTGCCCACTTCGATCGAACCGATCTCCGCTTCCAGGCCAACCGCACGAGCGCCACCAATGGTAGCCATCTCCAGCACTTTTTCCGCCGTCATGATGGTTGCATCCTGATGCACGCCCTTCTGTTGCAACGCGGCAAACTTCATCGCCTGAAAGAGACTGTGATTGTTGCTGCTTGCCGGGCCATCGGAGGCCAATCCCACCGTAACACCGGCCGCCAGCATCTCGGGGATGGGCGCGCAGCCCGACGCCAGGTACATATTGCTGCACGGATTATGCGAAACCTTGGTCCCGTGCTTGTGGAGAATCCGGATGTCCTCCGTTGTGCAATGCACGCAATGCACTGCGATCACATCGGGCCCCAGAAAACCAATGTCGCTGAGAAACTGCGTGTCGTCCATTCCATACGTAGCCGCGGCCGTCTCCAGCTCGAAATTGGTTTCCGCCACATGGGTGGTGATGAGCACATGCTCCTCATCGGCCAGCTTCCGGGTCAGCCGGTAGCCTTCCTCATCGACGGCCCAGATCATGTT
This sequence comes from uncultured Acidobacteriaceae bacterium, assembly GCA_963721125.1. Classification (GTDB taxonomy): domain Bacteria; phylum Acidobacteriota; class Terriglobia; order Terriglobales; family Acidobacteriaceae; genus PALSA-350. Next base: position 461,768 of record CAVRHZ010000007.1, read on the forward strand.
GGGCGCAAGACCCACCTGCACCCGTCCTCCCGGCTTGTTGTAGCGCCGTATCTGCTCTTTGGCGTCGGCCAAGGCAACCAGCGGGCTGCTCCAGCAGCGCCGCCGGAACGCCATATTGCACACCGTCGGAGATGAAGCCGCGGCAAACAAAGCCGCGCATGCCCGTGGCGTCGAATGCATTGACCACGGACGTGATCATGCCCGGCTGCGGGTGGACATACATGAAGTCCACCACCGTCGTTACCCCGGAGCGGATGGACTCAACGCAGCCATGCATCGCGGCGGCATGGGCGTCCTGCGGCGCGTGAGATGGACCGCGCTGGGCCGGTCATGCAGGTAAACCACTTCTTCAGCACCATGTCGTCGCCCAGTCCCTTGAGCAGGGTCTGGAACAGATGGGTATGGGTATTCACCATCCCCGGCATCACGATGCGCCCGCTGCAGTCCACGATCTCCGCTCCAGGGTATTGCTGCTGCAGTTGCTGGCGGCTGCCAACGGCGGCGATGCGATCGTTTTGTACGCAGACGCTGGCCCGCTCCAGGATTTCGCGGCGATCGTTCATGGTGATCAACCAGCCATCGGCGAGGATGAAACTCATTCAGCGCAACCTCCGAAAAACTCTTTGTTTCGTCCATCGTAACCGCTACCCCGGATTTCTTGTGCACCTTGGTGAAACATCCTTCGTAGCCTTGCAACAAAAAGAGAGATGACAATTCCTATAATCCTGACTTGGACTCAGCTAAATTGACTAACGTCGCTTTTCCGGGAAGCTTGATGTAGGTTAGCGAGCGAGGGTTTAGCGAAGATCTCTTCCACCCGCGAACATGTCGTTGGAATCATAGCCAACCCGGCATCGGGCCGTGACATCCGGCGCCTGGTCGCGCGAGGGGGCGTTTTCACGCTTGCAGAAAAGTGCGGCATCATTACCCGGCTCATCCATGCACTCGGGGTGACCGGAGTTACCACCGTGCTTATGATTCCGGATCGGGGTGGCATCGCTGAACGAGTCCGGCGAACGGTGGCGACCGGCATACCGGATCGCCAGGCGCCGGAGTTAGTGTTCCTGGATATGCAGGTGGAAGATGGCCCTGCCGACACCGTGCAGGGAGCCGCGCAAATGGCCGCGGCCGGGGCGAAGGCCATTGTGGTTCTAGGCGGTGACGGGACGCAGCGATTAGTGGCTGGCGCCTGCGGGGAAGTTCCCATCGTGCCGCTCTCCACGGGCACGAACAATGTCTTTCCCGAATCGCGAGAGGCTACCATCGCCGGGCTAGCCACGGGCCTGGTGGCTACGGGAAAGATACCCGCAGCAGAAGCCACTGTGCGCAACAAGATTCTGCGCTTGGAAATAGACGGAGTTCAGAAAGATCTAGCCGTGGTGGACATCTCCGTATCCGAAAACCGTTGGGTGGGATCGAAGGCGCTATGGCGCCCGGAGGATCTGGACCAGATCTTTGTCGCCTTTGCCGAATCCGATGCGATTGGACTGTCATCCGTGGCAGGACTCATCCAGCCTGTCTCCCGGCGCGCGCCTCATGGCCTGCGCATCGATTTGGCGCCGCCGGAGCGGGCGAAATTCACTTTGCGATGCCCCATTGCGCCCGGTCTGATACTGCCCGTCGGCGTTGAGCATGTGCAAGAGATACAGCCTGGAGAAACCCATCCCCTGCGACTGGCGCAAGGCACGATCGCTCTTGACGGCGAACGAGAATTGGAATACGGTTCCGGTCGTTATGTAACTGTGCAGTTGGATGGTCAAGGACCTTACACCATTGACATCGAGAAAGTGATGGACCGGGCCGCTCGAGAGAAGCTGCTCGTGATTGCTTAGTTCACCGGCAAAGGAGAGACCTATGGATCTCACGCGGTCGCAGCTACTAGAGGCTTACCGGGTCATGGGTTTGATCCGTGCATTTGAGGAACGGCTGCACGTCGAATTTGCCACCGGCGAGATTCCCGGCTTCGTCCACCTCTACGCCGGCGAGGAGGCGATCGCCACTGCGATCTGCTTGCTGCTCGACGACCGGGACAAAATCACCAGCACCCATCGGGGACACGGGCACTGCCTGGCGAAAGGCTGCGATGTCTACGGGATGATGGCGGAGATTTACGGCAGGAAGAACGGCCTCTGTGCCGGCAAAGGCGGGTCCATGCACATCGCAGACCTGAGCAAGGGCATGCTGGGAGCGAATGGCATCGTGGGCGGCGGACCCCCGCTCGCCTGCGGCGCAGCCTTGGCGGCTAAGACGCTGGGCACTGGCGGAGTCGCGGTCAGCTTTGTGGGTGACGGCGGCGCCAATCAAGGCACATTCCTGGAAAGCCTCAACCTGGCGTCTATCTGGAGCCTTCCCTGCGTGTTTGTCATTGAGAACAACGGATACGCTGAGGCCACCTCAAGTAAATATGCGGGCTCATGCAATGATTTCGCCGATCGCGCCAACGGCTTTGGAATGCCGGGGGTGACGGTGGACGGACACGACTTCTTCGCCGTCTACGAAACCGCGAGCGAGGCAATCCAGCGGGCTCGCCGGGGTGGCGGGCCGTCCCTGGTGGAATGCAAAGTCAATCGCTACTACGGCCATTACGAAGGCGACACCCAATCCTATCGCGGTCCGAACGAGGTGGAGAAAATCCGCGAAGCCAGAGATTGCATCCGTAGCTTCGCGGCAAAAGTCGTCTCCGCGGGAATCTTGAAACAGTCCGAGCTGGAAGATATCGACCGCGAAGTAGCGGCGTTGGTAGAGGACTCAGTCAAGCAAGCTAAGTCCTCTGCGAAGCCCCTCCAGGCCGACCTGCTGACCGATGTGTACATCTCCTACTAGGAACGAAGGGCAAAAACATGGACAGGAAAATCACCTTCAAACAGGCGATCAATGAAGCGCTGGCGCAGGAGATGCAAAGGGACAAGACGGTTATCGTCATGGGCGAGGATGTTGCCGGCGGAAGCGGAACCAGCGGTGAAATGGACGCGTGGGGCGGAGTCCTTGGGGTCACGAAAGGCTTGTGGGAGTCGTTTGGCGACCGTGTCATGGACACCCCCATCACTGAATCCGCTTTTGTGGGAACTGCGATCGGCGCCGCGACCGCCGGACTGCGCCCGGTGGTCGAATTGATGTTTGTCGATTTCATGGGCGTCTGCTTCGACCAGATTTATAACCAGGCCGCCAAGTTTCGTTACATGTTCGGCGGTAAGGCGGTGACGCCGGTTGTCATCCGCACCATGATAGGCGCGGGCTTTCGCGCCGCTGCACAGCATTCGCAGTCGCTCTACCCGATCTTCACTCACATACCCGGACTGAAGTGCGTTGTTCCCTCCACGCCGTATGATGCCAAGGGGTTACTCACCCAAGCGATCCGTGACGATGACCCTGTCATTTTCTTTGAGCATAAGATGCTGTACGCGCTGCAGGGGCAGGTTCCCGAAGAACCGTACGCCATCCCCTTTGGTGAGGCCAACTACGTGCGCGACGGGGACGACGTCACCATCGTGACCCTCGCGCGCATGGTGCACGTGGCGTCAGAGGCCGCGAATCTGCTGGAGAAAGATGGCATCGACTGCGAAATTCTCGACCTGAGAACAACCTCACCCATGGATGAGCAGAGCATCCTCGACAGCGTGGAGAAAACCGGCCGGCTGGTGGTGGTGGATGAAGCATCGCCTCGCTGCAATATAGCCACCGACGTTTCTGCTCTGGTGGCGCAGAAGAGTTTCGGATCGTTGAAGGCGCCGATTCGGATGGTGACTCCCCCGCATACGCCCGTGCCCTTCAGCGATGTGCTGGAGGACGAGTATCTCCCCAATGCTGCGAAGGTTGCTGACGCTGTTCGCGATGTCATGAGGTATAAGGCATGAGCGATGCCGGCATACACTTTTTGACCATGCCCAAGTGGGGTCTGGCCATGACCAAAGGTACGGTGGTCGGGTGGCTCATCGAGGAAGGCGCGGAAGTCCGGCCCGGGCTGGAGCTGGTTGAAATAGAAACTGAGAAGATCGTGAGCCCGATCGAGGCCGCGACATCAGGCGTGCTGCGCCGGAAAGTGGCGCGCGAGGGGGATGTCGTCCATGTCGGCGGTCTGTTGGCGGTGATCGCTGCTCCCTCCGCTTCCGACACGCAAATCGACCATGATGTTGCAGACTTTCAGGCCCACTACATTCCCGAGAAGGCCGACGAGGAAGTCGCCGGTCCAAGTCTGGAGACTGCGGATGTTAACGGACTCCGCATCCGCTACCTGCGGCGTGGCGAAGGAGCCGAAGCTGCGATTTTGATTCATGGTTTCGGCGGAGATCTCAACACCTGGATGTTCAACCACCAGGACCTGGCAACCAACCATTCTGTATATGCTTTGGACTTGCCCGGGCATGGAAGTTCGTCGAAGCAGGTGGGGGAGGGGACCCTGGCGGGACTCGCCGAGGTTCTTAGAGGTTTTCTTGATTCGATCGGAGTCAGCAAAGCTCACCTGGTTGGCCATTCGATGGGTGGCGCTATTGCGGCCATCTTCGCCCTGAAGTATCCCGAACGTTGTTTGTCCCTCACGCTGATCGCGAGCGCCGGTCTGGGTCCCGAGATCGACGGCGACTATATCCGAGGGTTCGTTTCCGCCACGCGCCGAAACGATCTCAAGCCCCACTTGGAAAAGCTGTTCGCCGACTCGAAGTTGATTACCCGGCAGCTGGTGGACGATACCCTCAAGTACAAACGCCTCGACGGCGTGGAGCCGGCCTTGCGTACGATCGCCTCTCAATTCTGTCCATCGGGTCGCCAGGCGGTGATAGTACGTGAGCAGATCGGCCAGCTGTCGATACCAGTGCTGGTTGTGTGGGGATCGGACGACCGGATACTGCCTGGGTCGCACGCGGCGAATCTACCCCAGCACGTGCGAACAGAAATTGTCCCCGGCCAGGGTCATATGGTCCACATGGAAGCCGCGTCGAAAGTGAACACCGCGATTCGCTCTTTGTGGGAATCGGGTGCGTAACGAATGCGGTTTCCCCCGGCACCTACTCGTAGTTGGCGGGGTCAGGCAACACGAGCTTCTCCCGAAAGCCCCGAGTGTGCGCCGCTAACACGCAAATGCCAACGATGAACCAGATGCCCCCGGCGATCTTGGCCGGAGCGGCCAATCCCCAAAAGATGGCGGAGCAGAAAATGAATCCGCCGGCCGGCAGCACCACATCCGCAAAAAACTCCCGGCGATGCCCTGAAACTCCCCGCACCCAGAACTGCCAAATCACTGCGAGATTCACTCCCATGAACCCGAGGAATGCGCCGAAGTTGAGGATCTCGGCGGTCACCTCGTAACTCATCACCAGGGAACCCGCGTACCCGAGTAATCCGATGAGCCAGATGTTGTAGTTGGGCGTATTGCGAACCGGGTGTAGATGAGCGAAAAGCCGGCGTGGGATCAAATCGTCACGGCCCATGCCGAACAGAAGGCGGGCCGCTCCAACCTGCGTGGTCAACCCAGCGCCGATCATGGCCACCACGAGGAGGATTGCCATGGAGCGAAATAATGCAAGACCACCGACCCGCCCCGCGACTTCGATGAATGCCGTCTCCACGTTCCCATAGGTGGCATAATCCGGCCAGACCAACTGGCCGAGATAAACCAGGAGTCCGCCGAATAGCCCGGTAAAAACACAAACGCCGACGGCCGCCAGCATCACGTTGCGACGGGGGTTTTCGACGTCTTCCGCAAGGGTGGTTACGGCGTCGAAGCCAAGGTAGGTCAGGGCGGAAAACGAAGTAGCACTGGCAATATCGCGGACGCTGAAAGTCGAGGCACTATAAAACGGCTTGATCGAGAACAGCCCACCAACCCCCTGGCTGGCGATAAGGCTTCGGATGGCAAGAAACACATAGCTCAGCAACACGATGAACATAAAGCCAAGCAATACCTGGTTTGCCCGGGCGGTCGAACGGATGCCGCGCAGGTTGAGGTAAGTGATTCCGCCGGCGAACAGCGCGGCTCCCACAGGGTAGGGCAGGGCGGGCAGGAAGCGTATGAGCGCCAAGGTGCCGAACATCACGCAGAACACTGGGTTGACCACGTAGTCAAGCAACATGGCCCATCCGGATACGAAGCCCAGAATGGGATGGAGTCCGCGGCCCACGTAGGTATACGCGGACCCGGCGGATGGATACAAACCCGCCATCCGGCCATAACTGATGGCGGTGAGCACCATGGCTACCATCGCGAGCAGGATGGTGTCGACGGCATGCCCATGCGACTTGACTTGCGCCAGGCCGAAAATCGTCGCGGGGGCGCTTGGCGTGACGCATACCAGTCCATAGATGGCCAGGTCCCAGGCGGTGAGAACGCGTTTTAGCCGGGGAGCGCCGCTGCTATCGAGTTCGGCATTTGCTGCACGCATTCGTGGACGATTCCCGGCTCATAAAATCGGCCATTCCATTAGATTCGTACCGGCAGGCCCCAACCGACCCGGATTCGACCACTTCCTCCAGAGTGCTATGAGCCTGGCCCAGTTGGCTATAAGAAAATGCCCGAAAAAATGTTGAATGCGTGGACGACGGAGCGGGCAGGAGTAAGCGGGTATCATCATAATGGACCCATGGCCCCACCTTCTCACTCCTCCTCTGCGGAAGACCTCTACCACGAGGGGCTCGACCGGCTCGCAGAAGGCGACGCGGTTGGAGCCGCGCAGAAGCTGCGTGATTGCCTCGAAGTGGATCCGGGCATGCTCGATGCCATGCACGGTCTCATCCGCGCGCTGCAGGAGCAGGGTGAGTTCGATGCTGCCATCGCGGTAGCGCAGCGGTTGTTGCAACTGGATCCGGATGAGGTGCTGGCGCATACCAGCCTCTCCATCCTTTATCAACACAAAGGCATGATCGCTGAGGCGGAAGCCGAAGCCTTGCAAGCCAAGCTGCTGGGATGGAAGAAGCACCTGCAGCGACAGAAGACGAAGCCATGACCAGACCCGCTGCGGCCCGCAAGCTGCGCAATTTTCATGACCAGCTCATGGCCACCTACGGCCCCCAGCAGTGGTGGCCGGCCCAGACGCCGCTGGAGGTGATCGTCGGCGCTTACCTTACCCAGAACACCTCGTGGCGGGCAGTTGAGCGCTCCATTGCCAACCTGGTTGCGGCTGGGGTGATGCATCTGGAGGGGCTTCGGGAAATTCCTGAAGAAGAACTGCGTACTCTCATTCGACCCTCGGGGTACATGGTGCGCAAGGCCGCGGCCATCAAGGCCTTTGTGGCCTTTCTCGATCGTGCGTACGGTTCCTCGCTCGAGCGGCTCGCCGGGCAACCAACCAGCCTTGTTCGGCCGCAACTGCTGGCGCTCCCTGGCGTGGGAGAAGAGACTGCCGACGCCATTCTGCTCTACGCGCTGCTTCACCCCGTTGCGGTGGTGGATGAGTATTTGCGCCGCATTACCGACCGCCACGGGCTCGCTCCCCGGAAGCAGAAATATGCTGAAGTGCAGCAACTGGTGGATGCTGCATTTGCCCACGACCCCGAGGAATTTCGCTTGCCTCTCTTGAATGAGTTCCACGCGCTGGTGGTCGCCGTGGGTAAGCATCACTGCGGCCCGCAGCCCCGGTGTGAAGGTTGTCCACTGGGTCCTATCCAGTGATAGAGAACGCGGGTTGGTTGCAGTTGCACTGGCTCTGTCCATCCCCGTCTACCCATGCCAAGGTGGGCCGCCGCCCTCCACTTTGTACTTTTTTGTCCATCCGATCTGACGGCCCCTAACAAAAGTCACCGCCCTACACTTTGTCATCCCGACCGAAGCGTAGCGTAGGGGACCTGCAGTTTGCGTTGATGGAGAAACAGAGCCCGAGGCAATCCGCGCACGACACCTTCGCTGCGCCCGAAAGTAAAACTGCAGATCTCTCCCCTACGCTACGCTTCGGTCGGGATGACAAAGTGTAGGGTGGTGCATCCATGGGGAACCGGCTAGTGGCTGAAAGAATCGTTAGGTGAGTGCTGTGGTATCCCACTCAAGCCCAAAAGCAGGGCTTGAATGGGGCACCCAGCCTTCGTTGCCCAACTTGAGATGACAAATCCGTGGACGGGGGATGGACGGAACTGATGGCCCGCACGCTTTACGTCGCCAGCACCAACTCGGGCAAGCTGCGGGACTTTGCCGTGGCGGCCGCCGCCCACGATACCCGCATACTTCCCCTGCCCGGACTCGCTGCGATTGAGGCCCCGGCGGAAGACGCGCCCACTTTCGAAGACATCGCGCGCGAGAAGGCGATCTATTACAGCCGGTTTTTGCCGGGCGAGATCGTATTGGCGGACGACTCCGGATTGGAAGTCGACGCGCTTCAGGGCGCTCCCGGCGTTCGCTCCGCCCGTTACGCCGCCGATGCCGGCTTCCACGCCGATGGCAGCACCGATACCAACAACAATCTCTTCCTGCTGCAGCAAATCGCTCACGTCCCTGAGAGCGAGCGCGGTGCTCGCTATCGATGTGTGCTGGCTGCCGCCCGCGATGGCGTTGCTTTGCTGACCGCGCAAGGCACGGCCGAAGGCCGCATCCTCTCTGCTCCTCGTGGTAGTAACGGTTTCGGATACGATCCGCTCTTTTATCTGCCCGCCCGGGCATGCACCATGGCCGAAATGGACGACCAGACCAAGTGGACGCTCAGCCATCGCGGCCACGCTTTTCGTGCCCTACTGGAACTCCTGGGCTGAATTGTCTACTGGTCCGAAACGGACTAGCCCTTGGCGCAGGCCGAAACCTTGACGCTGCTTCTATCACGCACCAATAATAGAGAGTTGGGTTAGATTCAGTTTCGGCACCTCCTGAGGCACGAAAAAGTCAAATGAGCACAATTGCAGCCGTCCCGCGGGACAATCGGGCACCCGGGTTCTGGGCCTCGACCGTCGGCAAGAAGATCGTTATGGCCGTTACGGGCGTCATCCTTTTCGCATTCGTAATCGGACACCTGGCGGGCAACCTTCAGATTTATGAGGGCCCGGCAAAGCTGAATGCCTATGGCGCCTTTCTGCACAGCATCGGAGAACTGCTCTGGCCGGTGCGCATCATTTTGCTGATTTGTATCGCGCTGCACATTACCGCCACCGTGCAGCTGGCTCTGCGCAAGAAGCGCGCACGCCCCATCGGGTATTCGCGCAAACAGGCCATCGCCTCCTCCTACGCTTCGAGGACGATGTATTGGTCAGGCCCCATCGTCCTGGCCTTCATCATCTTCCACCTGCTGCACCTGACCGCCGGTTACATCCATCCCGGCGCCGCGTACATTGAGGGCGACGTCTACCACAATGTGGTATCGGGCTTCCAGGTCTGGTGGGTTTCTCTCTCCTACATCGTCGCCATCAGCCTTTTGGGACTGCACCTGCGCCACGGCTTGTGGAGCATGTTGCAAAGCGTCGGCATCAACCAGCCGAAATACACCGCGGCTCTCAAGACTACGGCGTTGGTCATCGCGCTGCTGATCGTTCTCGGCTACATCTCCATTCCGATAAGCGTTTTACTGGGGCTGGTGAAATAGATGATTCTCGACTCCAAAGCACCTACGGGCCCGATCGAGCACGCGTGGGAACAGGCTCGTTTCGACGTCAAGCTGGTCAATCCCGCAAACAAGCGGAAACACTCCATCATCGTCGTCGGATCCGGGCTTGCGGGCGCATCCGCTTCCGCCACCCTGGGCGAGCTTGGCTACAAGGTCCAGTGCTTCTGCTTTCAGGATTCGCCGCGCCGCGCGCACTCCATCGCCGCCCAGGGCGGCATTAACGCCGCCAAGAACTATCAAAACGACGGCGACAGCATCTACCGCCTCTTCTACGACACCATCAAAGGCGGAGACTTTCGCGCGCGCGAAGCCAACGTCTATCGCCTGGCGCAAAACAGCGTCCACATCATCGATCAGTGCGTAGCCCAGGGAGTTCCTTTCGCCCGCGAATACGGCGGAGCGCTTACCAACCGCTCCTTCGGCGGGGCCCAGGTTTCGCGCACCTTCTACGCCCGCGGCCAGACCGGCCAGCAGCTTCTGCTCGGCGCCTACCAGGCGCTGGAACGGCAGATCCATGCCGGCACCGTCACCATGCATGCGCGCACAGAGATGCTCGACCTCATCGTCATCGATGGCAAGGCCCGCGGCATCGTCGCCCGTCACCTGGTGACCGGCGCCATCACCACCCACTTTGCCGACGCCGTCATCCTGGGCACGGGGGGCTACGGCAACGTCTACTATCTCTCCACCAACGCCAAGGGTTCCAATGTGACGGCCATCTGGCGCGCGCACAAGCGGGGAGCGCTCTTTGCCAACCCTTGCTACACCCAGATCCATCCCACGTGCATCCCGGTCTCCGGCGACTATCAATCCAAACTCACGCTGATGAGCGAATCGCTGCGCAACGATGGACGCATCTGGGTGCCGCTCAAGAAGGGCGACAAGCGCTCGCCCGACCAGATCCCCGAAGCCGAGCGCGACTACTACCTGGAACGCCGCTATCCCAGCTTCGGCAACCTGGTCCCGCGCGACGTAGCCTCACGCAATGCCAAGGCCGTCTGCGATGAAGGCCGCGGCGTGGGCGAGACCGGACTCGGTGTCTACCTCGACTTCACCGACGCCATACGGCGCCTGGGCGTGCACACTATCCGCGACCGCTACGACAACCTCTTCGAGATGTATCAGCGCATCACCGATGAGGACCCCTACAAGGTCCCTATGCGGATTTATCCCGCGATCCACTACACCATGGGTGGATTGTGGGTCGACTACAACTTGCAAAGCACCATACCGGGACTGTTTGTGGTGGGCGAAGCCAACTTCTCCGATCATGGCGCCAACCGCCTGGGAGCCAGCGCGCTGATGCAGGGGCTCTCCGATGGCTACTTCATCGTTCCTTACACCGTGGGCAATTACCTCGCGACGAATAAATTCCCGGCGGTGCTCGATACCGCGCCGGAGGTGAAACAAGCCGTTGCCTGCGTCAAGCAGACCATCGAGTTGCTGCTCTCCATCAAGGGCAAGCGCACGGTGGATTCCTTCCACCGCGAGCTGGGCAAGATTGTGTGGGATTACTGTGGCATGTCGCGCACCGCGGAGGGTCTCGAATCGGCCATCGTCCAGATCCGCGCCCTGCAGGAGGAGTACTGGAAGAATGTCAACGTTCCGGGCAGCGGCGAAGATCTGAATCAGAGCCTGGAGAAGGCCGGCCGCGTGGCTGACTTCTTCGAACTCGCCGAGCTGATGTGCATCGACGCGCTCGACCGCAATGAATCCTGCGGCGGTCACTTCCGGGAGGAGTACCAGACGCCTGAAGGCGAGGCGCAGCGTGACGACGAGCATTACTCCTACGTGGCGGCCTGGGATTATCGCGGCCCCGGCAACCCGCCCACGTTGACCAAGGAGCCGTTGGAATTCCACTACGTTCACCCCAGCCAGAGGAGCTACAAGTAAATGAAGGTAACGTTAAAAATCTGGCGGCAGAAAGATCGTAAGGATCCGGGCAAGTTCGTCAGCTACCCCGTGGACATTGCAAGCACAGAGATGTCGATGCTGGAGTGCCTCGATGTGCTCAATGAGAGTCTGATTGAAAAGGGCGAAGAGCCAGTCGCCTTCGAGCACGATTGCCGGGAAGGCATCTGTGGCTCCTGCGGCTTCATGATCAATGGGGTTGCGCATGGTCCCATGCCGGCCACCACGGTCTGCCAATTGACCATGCGCCACTTCAAAGATGGGGAAGAACTGGTCATCGAGCCCTGGCGCGCGGCCGCCTTTCCTATGATCAAGGACCTGGTGGTCGATCGCCGCGCCTTCGACCGCATCATCGCCTCCGGCGGCTACATCTCTGTCTCCACCGGGAACGCGACCGATGGCAACACCCATCTCATCGGCAAAGACACAGCTGACCGCGCCATGGACGCCGCCGCCTGCATCGGCTGCGGAGCCTGCGTCGCCGCCTGCCCGAATGCGTCCTCCGCGCTCTTTACCGGAGCCAAAATTGCCCATCTCAGCATCCTGCCCCAGGGCAAGCCCGAGCGTGACCGCCGTGCCCTGGGCATGGTCGCGCAAATGAACACCGAGGCCTTCGGCAGCTGCACGAATATCGGTGAGTGCACCGGCGTGTGCCCCAAAGAGATCAAGCTGGAAGTGATTGCGGTGATGAACCGCGATTATCTGCGCGCCAGCATCACTCGGCGCGATGAACTTGGGCCCACCATCCGTCCTTTTACCGAGTGGAGCACGGGAGCGAAGTTTCCTTCGACCAGTGCACAGGAGTAGGTTCTCCGTCAGGAAATGGCTTACCCTAAAGCATTTTTCCCAATACGATGGTCTAGCGAGATTGGTTATGTGCGGCCATTCTTTGACGGAATGGCCGCGTCATGTGCAGTTAGCCGGTCTGCATCATTGGGAGAAATGCTATGAGCGCGGCTCCTACCATGAAGATCTCCCGCGCCCTGATTCTGTTCGCCGCCGCGCTTCCGCTCGCAGCGCAAACCGCCTCGAAGACTCCTGCTGTGACCAAGCAGGCAGACCCGCTTGCCGTCCACAGATCCGCCATCGTCATTGATACGCACGCCGACACCACGCAGCGCATGCTCGACGAGGGTTACGACCTGACGGAACCGCTCAAGGGGGGCTACGTCAACTTTGAGTCGGCGCGCGCAGGCAACCTGGGGGCTGAGTTCTTCTCCATCTGGGTAGACCCGGCCGCATATACGGGACACGACGCGCGGCGCACGCTGGAGTTGATCGACGCCGTCTACCAGCAGGCAGCCAAGCATCCGCAGCAGATGCGCATGGCCTTTTCGCCCGAAGACATTATCGCTGCCCATCGCGAGCACAAGCTGGCTGCGCTCATGGGAATTGAGGGTGGCCACTCCATCGAGAACAGCCTTGGCCTGCTGCGCGATTATTACCGCCTCGGCGTGCGTTACATGACGCTCACCTGGATGAACTCCAATGGCTGGGCCGACTCTTCGGGGGATATAGACGACCCCAAGGTGGCCCACACCAAGGACGGCCTCAGTGACTTCGGCAAGGATGTGGTCTACGAGATGAACCGCCTGGGCATGATGGTGGATGTCTCGCATGTCTCCGACAAGACGTTTTATCGCACGCTCATCATTAGCCGCGCGCCGGTGATCGCCTCCCACTCCGCGGCGCGTGCTCTGTGCAACTCGCCGCGCAATATGACGGACGACATGCTGCGCGCCGTGGGCCAGTACGGCGGGGTGGTGATGGTGAATTACTACTCCAGTTTTCTCAGCGAAGAATATCGCCTGGCCGCGAAGGCGCAGCAACCCGCGATTGACCAAGCCGTCGCTGAGGCGAAAGCCAAGCTTAAAGCCGAGGGCAAGCCTGTTCCCAACGAGCTTGAAGAGCAGATTTCAAAGAGCTATATGGCGAAAATACCGCGGCCGCCGTTCAGCGTAATCATCGATCACATTGACCACATCGCCAAGATTGCCGGTATCGACCACGTGGGTCTGGGGTCGGACTTTGATGGGATCCCGTCGAGCCCGGAGGGTATGGATTCCGCCGCCGACCTGCCCAAGATCACCCAGGGGCTGATGGCGCGCGGCTACAGCGCAGAGGATATGAACAAGATCCTGGGCGGCAATTTCCTGCGGGTTTTTGCCAAGGTTCAGGAGGTTTCCAAGCAACTCCAGGCCGAGAACCGCCCGCGCATTATGGAGAAGCAGCCCTTCGACAAGAAGTAGCTGCCGCCTGTAGTCTGGGAATGGAACGATCCATGAAATTCCTACATCGTTACGTCGTTTTGCTTCTGTTTTCGGCCGTCTTTGCAATTGCTCAGCAGTCCACTCCGACGCAGACGCCCCCGGCTCAGACTCCACCGGCCGAACTTCCGGATATGCCCACCAGCCAGGTGCCACCGACCGTGGAGCCTACTGGACCCACGGCAGTGCTCGATACCAGCATGGGCCGCATTACCTGCAAGCTCTTTGATAAGCAGGCGCCGATTACGGTCGCCAACTTTATCGGCCTGGCCGAAGGCACCAAGCCATGGACGGATCCGGTAAGCAAGCAGAAGATGACCGGCAAGCCGTTTTACAACGGTACGACTTTTCATCGGGTGATTCCGGAATTCATGATTCAGGGCGGCGATCCCACAGCTACCGGAACCGGCGACCCGGGATATATGTTCGAAGATGAATTTGATCCCAACCTGAACTTCGATGTGCCCGGGCGGCTGGCGATGGCCAACTCCGGGCCCCGGACGAACGGATCTCAATTCTTTATCACCGAGGTGCCAACGCCGCATCTCAACCAGAAGCACACCATCTTTGGTCAATGCGACCAGGCCAGCATGTCGGTCGTGTCGGCGATTGCGCGGGTGCAGCGCGACGCAGATGACAAGCCGCTGCAGCCGGTTACACTGATCAAGGTCACCATCGTGCAGGAGGGCCAGCCCTTGCCGCCTGCCCCCGCGGTGCCTGCTCCTGTAGCGCCTGCGAGCGCTCCTGCAGCGCCTCCAATTCCCCAATAAAACGAAACCAACACCAGGAGTTCTTCATGTCCCGTGAACCAGGAACCTATGCCGTCTTCAATACCAGTGAAGGTAAGATCGTCTGCCGGCTCTTCGAAAAAGATGCGCCCAAGACGGTAGAGAACTTTGTCGAGCTCGCCGAGGGTAAGCGGGAGTGGACTCACCCCATCGGCGGTAAGAAGAGCAACAACAAGCTTTACGACGGCACGATTTTTCATCGCGTGATTCCCGACTTCATGATTCAGGGCGGCGATCCGGCAGGTAACGGTATGGGTGGTCCAGGGTATAAATTTGCGGACGAGACCAAGGGCTCACCCCACAGTCTCAACGCGCCGGGCAAGCTGGCCATGGCTAACGCCGGCCCCAATACCAACGGATCGCAGTTTTTTATCACGGTTGCGCCCACCCAGTGGTTGACGGGGAAGCACACCGTATTCGGTGAGGTCGTGGAGGGATACGAGGTAGTGGAGAAGATCTCCAAGGTCCCCCGCAACTCACAGGACAAGCCGAACAAGCCGGTCACGATTGAAACCGTGGTTATCGAACGCGTCTAAACTCCTCCTCTTGACCCCAACCCCTGGACGGGTGCCCCACGTTCGCCTCAGCGTACGTGGGTTGAAAAAGACGGGCGCAGCCCAACCGTTGTCTTTCCAAAGGGGGCGGGCTGCGCCGTTAAAGAAGGCAATGCTTTCACCTCCAGGAAAAGAAGGAGGGGCTTCGCCCGTCTTGTTTAACCCATGTACGCTGGTGCGAACATGGGGCACCCGTCCAGGGGGAAGGGCTTGTGTGCAAGCGGACGATTTGTCGCACAACCAACAGGCTCTGCGGTTTTCACTCTTTATGGAGTGGGGCGATTGGCTCCAGTTGTCTGCCGACCAGTCGATGAGTTGGCGGTCTCGCCTGTTCCCGCAGGAGCTTTCCAGCCCATTCGATTCCTTGCTGGAGCAGTGCTGTCTCTGATTGCCAAAAGGCCCCGGAGCCGGCGGTTTGATAGAAGCCGAGGCATATTTGCAGGTGGCGGAGAAAGCCGTGCATTTGCCGCGACGTATAGTGGGCCAGCAGATCTTCCACCGGCTCTCCTTTGCGCATTGCCGCAATGATTGCGGTAGCAAGATAAGCCTGGCGCGCGGCGTTGCCGGTGCCCTCGCCGCAGAGTGGGTCGAACCCAATCGCCGCGGCGCCGCAGGCGAGCCAGCCGTCAGCGCAAAGCGGAACGGCGATACGCGGATACGCGGGAAACTCCGTCGCCGGACCCTCCAAGGCGCCAATCAGATCAGCAATGATGCGGCTCTGGCTCAGAAGCGGGCCGTGCACCTCGCCGACGGCGATCAATGTGGCCGCTTCGTTTTCACCACGGGGCAGCAGGAATAGCCAGCCGGAGTCGACGGACTCGATCCAACATGCGCTTTGATCGACATCGCGATTGACTACCACACGCGCCACCGACGCTATGCGGGTTCCGAAAGCTTGCTGCTTCAGGCCGCCGCTCGATAGAAGCTTCCATCCGGCGGCAGCAGACTCAGCCGCCGCCGGCACCCGCGCCCAAAGACGGTTGAGTAGGTCCGCTTCCGAAATTACCAGTGCGGAGTGGGGAACCGTGATTGATTCCGCGACCGGCCCCCAGGACACGACCCGCTTCTGAATCGGATGACCCACCGAGAGCAGATCGAGCGAGGGAAAGATCTCGTCGAGCAGAGCCACGGTTTGCCTGCTCAGCAACACCGCCCCCAGCTTGGGCCGAACGGCCCTCGTGGAGGTGAAGGACTGTCCAGCCACAGAGAACAGTCGCGCGCAGCAAGCCGCGGCGACACCATCCCCTTCGATATGGACCTCTCTCTCCATTGCTCTCATTCTTCCATGACCATCAAAAAAACTTGACACCGGAGGAAAACCGTCACACCATCGACAGATACCGCACCGAACCTCCTCTTCCACGTCGAAGAAATTTTTCAGATTCATGGGCCTGAAAAACAAAGCTTAGACGGCCCTTTCCCGCCCTTTTTTCAAGCAGGGCTCGACGAGGAATGGAATCGATGGATTTTTGCGTTCGTTTTGGGTGTGCCCGCTGGATGCCGGCGCTACCTCTCCTGTTTGCTTCTCTCTCCATTTCCGCAGTTTCACAACAGACGGGTTCGAGTCCCGAGGTAAAGGTCACCACACCGGCGGATAGCCCGGATGCGGTTGGCTTTCCGGTGAAGGATCAGCTCACCTTAAGTAAGTGCGGCGGCTGCCATGCTCCCGATGCCAAGGGAAACATGACCCGCATCTCCTACATCCGGACCACACCCGAAGGGCTGGGAAGAGGCGATCAAGCGTATGGTGCGGCTGAACGGGCTGCAACTGTCACCGGACGAAGCGCGCAGCATTCTTCGCTACCTGAGCGATCGAGCATGGTCTGGCTCCTGAAGAAAATGCGAAGATCGCCTACTTCACCGAGCATCGCATCATCGATGAAAAAATACCTAGTCCTGAGGTGGCTCATGCCTGCGCCGCATGCCATGCGTTGGCCAAACCGCTCTCCTGGCATAGGACCCCAGCCGATTGGCAGTATCTGGAGAATATGCACATCGCATTCTTTCCCTCGGTGAGGTTCACTGCCTTCGATCACCCTCATGATCGAGAGCCCGGGGCTGGTCCTCCGAAGGGTCCGACCCCCGCCGAGCTGGCACTCGAGTACATCGCTAAGAGCTCGCCGCTGCACACTACGGAATGGGCCGAGTGGCAGGCTTCCATGCAGGCTCCCAAGCTTGCCGGGCGCTGGCTCATCTCAGGAAATGAACCGGGCAAAGGCCCCTTCTTCGGCGAGATGACCATTGAGGCCAGCGCTACTGGAGATTCCTTCACGACAAAGACAAAGGTGACTTGCGGCGATGGCGATTCGGTGATGGCCTCCTCAGGGAAAGCCCTGGTCTACACGGGATACAACTGGCGCGGTCGATCGACGGTAGAGAAGCCGGGGACGGGCCCGGAGGCGCCGCGAACAGTGCGCGAAGTAATGGCGCTTTCCAAGGATCAGAACGAATTTACCGGGCGCTGGTTCTGGGGCGAGTATTCGGAATTTGGCATGGATGTGACCATGCGTCGCGCAACTTCAGCTCCGATGCTGATTGGTGTGGATAAGCCTTCGCTCAAGGCCGGCGCCACCGACGCGACGATGCGTATTTACGGCGATGCTTTACCGGCGAACCTGACGGTGAGCGATGTGGATCTTGGGCCTGGGGTCAAGGTAACGAAGATTATCGATCAGCAACCTGGCGTGGTTACCGTAAGCGCCAGCGTAAGCCCGGATGCGGCCCCCGGCAGGCGCACGGTCGCAGTGAAGAGCGCAACCCTTCCCGCCGCTTATGCGGTCTACGACCACATCGACTTCCTGAAAGTAACGCCAACCACGTCGATAGCCCACCTGGGAGGCTCGCCGCACCCCAAAGGATACGTTCAGTTTGAGACCGTGGCCTTTAGCAATGGTCCTGACGGAAAGCCCAACACGGACGACGATATCGATCTGGGCCCGGTGCCGGCTACTTACAAGATGGAGGAATTCGTGGCTTCCTACGGGGACGATGACACGGACTTTGTCGGCGCGGTCGATGAAAAGACCGGGCTCTTTACTCCGGCCTCCGACGGTCCTGATCCAAAACGCAAGTCGATGCGCAACAACTACGGAGACGTTTGGATCACGGCGACCTATAAGGCCGACGGGGCTGCTCCCCTAAAGGGAAGAAGTTACCTGGTGGTCGCCGTGCCGCAGTACATCTCCTGGGATCAGCCGGAGGTAGCACAGTGACCATGTACTCGTTAGGTGAGTTTCACAGGTTTCAAGGTGCGGGGCAGGAGTTTCTCTATCTCGTTCCCAGCGGCGGCATCGTTGCGCTGGACGGAATGACGACCGAGATTCTGCAGAGGCTGGATCAGACCCCACTCAGCCGTGAAGATCTCGTGGCTGGCCTGTGCAGCGATGGTTACGCCTCAAGCGAGGTAGAGGAGTGCATCGACGAGCTGCGCGAGGTGAAGGCGATCCGGAACGGAGAAAAGGAGTACACAAAGTCCGAGCCGCTGCCCGAGGCATTTCCGCTGCAGACGATCGTCTTGAACGTGACCAACCAGTGCAATCTCTCGTGCCAATACTGTTACGAGTTTGGTGAGGACAAGGTCGCGACCCCCGAGGGCAAACCGAAATTCATGGAATGGGAGACGGCGAAGAGTTCTGTCGAGTACCTCTTTGCCGAATCGCAGGGCAGAAAGAGCGTCCACATTACTTTCTTCGGCGGGGAAACTCTGATGAATTTTCCCCTGCTGAAGCGGGTGGTCGAATACTCGCGAGCCAGGGCTGAGGAGTTGCAGGTCAAGCTTGATTTCAGCCTGACCACCAACGCGACTCTGCTTACCCCCGCCATCATCGAGTACCTGGCGGAGAATGCCATCGGCGTGACGGTGAGCATGGACGGGCCGAAGGAGATGCAGGACAAGTTTCGCGTCTTCGCCAACGGCCGCGGCAGCTACGACATCATCAAGCCCAAGGTGCAGAACCTTCTGGCAAAGCATAAGACCCGGCCCATTGCCGCCCGCGTCACCATGACCTCGGGGGCGATGGACGTACGAAAGATCTATCAGCACCTGAAGCATGAACTCGGTTTCTACGAAGTCGGCTTTGCCCCGGTGACCACCTCTCCCAATCGTCTTTACTCCATCAACGAGCCCGGAATGGATAGCGTTCTGGAGCAGTTCAGCGAGCTCGCGGATGAGTATCTCGAGTACGCTCTGCGGGGCGAGCACCACGGTTTTTCCAACGTAAGCGATACTCTTTCCGAGCTGCACCAGGGGGTCAATAAATCTCTGCCTTGCGGCGCAGGGCTGGGCATGGTTGGCGTCGGCCCATCAGGGGATATCGCGCCCTGCCATCGCTTCGTCGACTCCGACGAACATGTGCTGGGTAACGTGGCCACCGGGATGGACAGAGAAAAGCAGAGTGCTTTCCTTACCCGGGGAAATATTGATACCAAGTACGACTGCCATGAGTGCTGGGCGCGGCCGCTGTGTGCCGGCGGCTGCCATCACGAGGCATTCGTTCGCTATGGCGATACCGGCCATGCCAACCTCCACTACTGCGATTGGATCCGCACCTGGACCAATAAGTGCCTGGAGGTGTACGGCGCCATCGCGGCGCAGAATCCCTCGTTCCTCGATCATTTCACTGAAAGGAAGGCTTCATGAAGCATCTCCGAGCCGTTAATCAAAAGGCGCAGCGTATCGAGCAAAATGCGGAGGCGTTGAAGGAAGACATCGTGGCCTTGCAGGCTCCGGGCTCGTCCACGCCGAAGGTCCACGTCCCCATGGGATGCACCATCATCTTCTCGCCCGGGTGGGAGACCGACTCGGCCGGCGGTACGGCCGGACTATGCCAGCCCGTGGAACGCGATATCTACGATTGCTACGCCACCTGCTTCTGGCCGGCCCAGGTTCCTGACCATCTCAACAACTCTCCCGACTGGACCAGCAAGTGCGCTTCCGCCACCAAAGATTGGCGCAACGTGGACATCGTATTTCCGTAGCATCTTCACCTGGAGGAATTCATGCGCGCTGTTTTTGCCTTCCTGGGTCTCTCACTCTGGACCGCTGCGAGCTTTGCTGCTTCCGCTCCGCCTGCGAGTGCGGGCACTCAGCTGATGTATCTCGGAGTCTGGCCGCACACGGTGCTGGTGATGGACTCGGTACAGGGAAAGATTCTGGATAAGATTGACCTTCCGACCGACATTGTAAGAACCCTGGTTCTCTCGCCGGATAACAAGATCCTCTATGCCTCAACGCTGAGGGACAACTCCATCGTTTCGATCGACCTTGCGACGCATAAGGTTCTCGACACGTTTCCGTTGAATACATCCACTATCAACTATCGCCTGGGTGGCTTCGCCATCGATCCTACGGGGAAGTTGCTCTACTCGTTTGCTACGCCGATCGTCAAGAAAATCGATCACTACGAGGTTGACCCACCGCAGATTATCGAGATCAGTCTTGCCGCCCGCAAGATCACGCGGATCGTGCCTTATCCCAAGGATGAGCCGCCACCCGCCGGCTATCGCAACACCATCAGGGTTTCTCCGGATGGGAAGTTGCTCTACCTTTTTCGCGACAACATCATGGTCTTCAATACCAGCGATTTCAAGTTCGTCAAGAAGATTGAGCTCTCGAAACCAACCGACCCTTCGAGCGACGGGTCGTTTGCCGGGCTGGTCAATGATCCCAACGAACCGGCGGGCAAGGTTATCGGCATCTTCGATTCCTCCGATCCTTACGTGCATCGCCGCATCTTTGGCATCGCGGAGCTTGATCTGGCTAACATGACCTACGATCTGACTCCTGTGGGCCCAGCCGCTGAAGAGATGGAACCGTTGATGCTGACGCCCGATAGAAAGCTGGGCTACACGGTTTCTGTCTACGGAACTCACGGCGATCGGGTTACGGAATTTTGGGTCTTCGATATGAAGACCAAGAAGATTATTAACCGGCGGCAGTTTCTCGGCAGAACTCGTCTGGCTTTCGGCATGACCGCCGATGGTTCCAAGCTGATGATCTATAACGCCGGTTTTGAAATTGAGCTGTACGACGCGAAGACGCTGGAGCTGCTGCACACCATCAACCTGGAAGGAGACACCACATCGAACCTGATCGTGATGCCTCTTAAGGGGTCCGCATAGAGTGAGTGGATGACGATTCCCTTTGCGCAATATAAGCGGGCTCTCGCCTATGTGGTTCCTTACTGGCGCGGGCTGCTTGTGGTGATGTTGCTGGGCCTATTTTCGACAGCCGTTGGCCTGGTACAGCCTTATATTTCGCGCCTGTTGATCGATGATGCATTGCTGCGGCGCAATCTGCATGCGCTCACCATGATTGCGGTCGCGATGGTCGTGGTGACCATCGCCGGCTTTGTTCTCAACATCGCTTCCAGCTATTACTACGTAAGGCTTTCGGCCGAAAGCCTCTTCGACATGCGGCTGGCGGTATACCGCCATCTGCAGCAGCTCTCGCCGCGTTATTTTACGCAGAAGAAGCTGGGCGATATTGTTTCCCGGATTAATAACGATATCGGCGAAGTGCAGCGCGTGTGCTCGGATACGCTTCTGTCGGTTCTTTCCAACTTGCTATTTCTGGTGGGCAGTATTGCCATCATGTCCTGGCTCAACTGGCGCTTGATGCTGGCCAGCGTTGCTTTGCTCCCAGTGGGCATTTTCGCTTTGCGGCATTACCAGGGCCGATTGACGGTGCAGACCGCGGACCTGCGGCAACGGAGTTCCGATCTAGGCAGCTTTCTTATCGAAAGCCTGATGGGGATGCGGCTGATCGTCGCCTCGGCGACGGAGAAGTTCGAGGCGGAACGCTTTCGCGAATACAACTCCAGCTTTATCCGCTCCTTGCTTTCGATGCAGGTGCTGTCGTTCCTGGCCAGCGCCATGCCGAGCACAGTGCTCACGCTTTCGACAGCCGTCGTTTTTCTCTACGGAGGCAAGCTGGTGATCGCGCAGCAGTTGACCGTGGGCGGCCTGGTCGCTTTCATGGCCTACCATCTCAAGCTGCTCTCTCCGGTGCAGAATCTGCTGGGTATCTACACCAACCTGCTCACCGGTGGGGTCTCGCTGGGGCGCGTCTTCGAAGTGATGGATGTGCCGGTGGAGGTGAAGGAGGCTGCGGATCCGGTCCCCTTGCCTTGGGGCAGACATGCGATCACGTTTGAGAAAGTGCGCTTTCAATACGGTCACGATGTGCCCGTGCTGCGCGATGTCTCCTTCACCATTCCTGCAGGCCAGATGTGCGCGATCGTCGGGGCCAGCGGAGCAGGGAAGTCGACTCTGGCCGATTTGCTGCTGCGTTTCCACGACGTGGACTCTGGCTCGATCACCATCGATGGCCAGGATATCCGTGAGCTGCGGTTGGAAGATTTGCGGCGGCAGGTGGCCATGGTCGAGCAGACACCATACTTCTTCCGCGCCAGCATTCGCGAGAACATTGCTTACGGGCGTCCGGAGGCGACGTTGGAGGAGATTCGCAACTGCGCCGCGGCGGCGGCGATTGATAGCTTCATTCAGTCGTTGCCGAATGGCTACGAGACCATCCTTGGCGAGCGCGGGCTCACGCTTTCGGTCGGTGAGCGGCAAAGAATTGCTTTGGCGCGTGCATTGCTGCGCGATCCCAGAATTCTGATTCTGGATGAACCCACTTCCGCGCTCGATCCTGCTGCAGAGGCCGCGGTCACCGGGGAACTGATGAACGTCTTGCGCGGGCGTACTTCGATTCTTATTACACATCGCATGTCGCTCGCCGAATTGGCTGACATGGTCGTGGTCCTTGAGGACGGGTGTATGCTGGAATCCGTGAGGGTACCCGCATGAGCAGGCCAGTGCGGATCGGTGTTTTGGATACCGGTGTATGCCGCACGCATCCGCACGTTGGAAAGATTGTTGACGGCGTCACAATCACAGCGGATGGAGCAATGAACGGCTACGAGGATACCCTTGGTCACGGTACTGCTGTGGCTTCGGTGATCCATCATCTGAATCCGGACGCGGACCTGATCGCAGTCAAGATTTTTGACGGTAAGCTGGCTACCAGCATGCCAGTTGTGATCCGGGCCATCGACTGGTGCCTGGGGTATGGCATCCAGGTAATTAACCTCAGCCTGGGAACGCTTAATCCAGAGCATCGAAGTGCCTTTGAAGAGGTAGTCGGCAGAGCGCAGGCGGCTGGGGCGCTGATTGTTTCCGCGCTGGAGATGAATGGCAAAGCGGCGCTGCCAGGGTCGCTGCCAGGAGTGGTTGGCGTGATGGAAACAGATCCTTCGGATGGGGCTGAGTATCAGGCCTTCCATCGCTATGGAAAGCTGGTTTATACGGCCCCGCCTTTTCCACGCGACATTCCAGGAGTGCCGCGCGAGTACAACCTTAAGGGCGTGAGCTTTGCGGTTGCTCGCGTCTCGGCACGGGTAGCCAGCGCGTGGTTCAACGATAGCGGCGGGGGCGGACAGGTGCTGGTTAATCAGTGGATGAATGCTCGTTCCGGGAGCGCTCCAGCAGCGCCGCGGTGAGCTACAGATTCGGACTTTAGTCCTCGCGTGAGTCAGGTTCTCAACAGAACCCAGGTGGGGAACCTGACGCCTGCGCCTTAGAATTCGATTCTTCCCTGGAAGGCGATCATGCGCGGTGAGCTGTCGCCGCCCAATCCCACGCCCAGCAGTCCGGTTGGAGGAGAGATCGTGCTCGTCAATGCGCCGAAGCCGTTTTGCGTCCCTGGCTTGCCCGGGGTGCCTGCTTGATTGCTGGGGAGAGCAAAGTTGGGATGGTTGAAGAGGTTGAAGAATTGCGTATCGAAGCGGAAGGTTACGCGCTCCGAGAGCTTAACTTTTTTGGTTACGTAAAGTTCGGAATACGTGAAATGAGGCCCCCGGTAGTTGTTCCGGCCTGAGTCTCCAAACTGGCAGTTGATGGAAGAGTCTCCACCGGCACAGGCTCCGGTGCTGGGATCGACGACCGACGCAAAGGCATCCGGATTCAGCCACTGCAGGCTGCCCGGCTGGGTCACTGCACTGACCGCAGATTTGCGATAAAGCGGAACGCCGGGTACGCGGTTTGCGTATTGCGGTCCGCTCCCCTGAAAAACGCCTTCGTTGTTCGCGGTGTAGGGTGCGCTGACCACGCTGAAGGGTAGACCGCTGTGCAGGAATGCGGTCTGCGACACTTGCCAGCCGCTGAGCAGGTACCTCAACCCTGCGTGGCCGGAGTGAAACGGAATCTCGTAGATGCCATAGGCGGAGAGGTTGTGACGTACGTCATAGTCACAGTTACCGTATTCCTTACGCAGATCGCCGGGGAGCGGATACAGAATGCCGAGAGAAGAGAAGGGAAGCAGACCGCCGTTCGATACCTCATCGAGACAATGGCTGTAGGTGTAGTTTCCGCGCAGCGTTAAGCCGGCAAATTGCTTGGTTACGCTGGTTTGCAGGCCGGTGTAGTGGCTACCTGCACCGGTGCGGAATTCATTCACGTTGCCAAAGCGCTGATCGAGCGGCTGCTGATAAGCAAACGGCGCGAAGCATCCATCGCACACCGTCTGATATCCGTTCAACTGGACCTGGTATGGCTCATGCACGGCGCGCGTGCCTACATAATCGATGCGCAGCGCGCCGCGCGCTCCTAACTCACGCTCCACGCCCAGGCTCCATTGCAGAAAGTACGGCGTCTTGAGCGTGCCGCTGGGGAAAGTGTTGAGGCCGACCGCGAGCGGACAGGTAGGAGCG
Source organism: uncultured Acidobacteriaceae bacterium (assembly GCA_963721125.1). Lineage (GTDB taxonomy): Bacteria > Acidobacteriota > Terriglobia > Terriglobales > Acidobacteriaceae > PALSA-350. The sequence continues at coordinate 486,507 of CAVRHZ010000007.1, forward strand.
CCCACAGGCAGCCCTGAACATGGTGCGCCACCCGAACGGAAGATGGTCTGGAAGGATTGGTTGGCCTGCGCGGTCGCATCCACTGCGCTGTCGGGAACGCCCGGTGCGATGCCGACACCGCCGACCTGTCCATTGATGCCGCCGACGAAGACAGGCGCGTACGGAGGGTTGGTCGCACCCAGATCAGCAATCTGTGCCGGAATGATGTCGTTGAAAACGCCGCCACCCGCGTGGACGGCCGTCTTATCCGACAGCTTATAGGCTGCCGAAGCGCGCGGCTGCCAGCTTAGTAGCGGAGTGCCGGGAAACAGCGTGCGGACGTTGGTCTGAATCACCTGGTTCAAGGGCTGCGTGACATCGTGGTTCATGTCGAGGAACGATCCTGCCGGCCGCGCGAACAGGCCATGCTGATTGACCACGTTGGTGTTCCAGGTCACGCGCAATCCGGCCATCAGGGTCCATCGCTGGCCGGCTTTGACGGTGTCCATGGCGTACAAGTCAAGGTTACCCAGCGCCATCGCTCTCTTTCGGAGTAACTGGGAAGCCTGCGGTTGCTGTGGCTGCAGCGCCGTAGGTGAACTGCGCGAGATCGTTATAGATCACGCTGGGCACAACCCCTTCGCCGAGATCGTAATCACTCACGTCCAGCCGCCGGGAGTTCTCTCCGAACTTGAAGCTGTGGCGTCCGCGGCTCCAGATGAGGTTGTCGTTGATCTGCCACTGGGTGACTTTGCGGCCCTGGGTATAGGTCTGGTCGTTGCCGCCGAGGGTGGTGAACGGGGCATTCGAGCTGCCTCCGGCCAGCACAATGGGGAAGGTTTGCAGCACCTGCGCGTAGTTGTTGGGCAGAAAAAGGCTGGAATACCAGCTTGCGCCAGGGTTGAATTGATTGACCAGACTTGGCGTGAAGACATGCGTGTAGCCGAGTACAAGTGTCCGCTGCGGCTGCGGTGAGTACGCGTTGAAAATTGGGTTGATGCCATCGGTGTAGGCCGCCTGCAGACCGGTGTCCTGCTGGAAGCGGTACCACACGCTGTTGTTTGGGTTGAGAGTGTGGTCGATCTTGACCACGATGAGATTCTCGCTGTCGCTATTGTTCAGCGACTGCGTGCGTTTGTTGGCGCAGCCGGCGCCGTTGAACAGGTTGGTTGCGCTCTGGGTTCCGGGCAGCAATGCTCCGTTTTCGTCCAGGGGACAGGTGAGCACGGGGGTCGGTGTGCCCGCGGTGTTGCTATAGAGCCCGAACATTTTCTGGTAGAAGGCTACTTCCTCCGGCTGCGCCGGCAGCGTGGTTCCATTGATCGGGTCGGTCCCGCCCCGCGGCAATTGCTGCAACACGTATTGCTGATAAGCAGGCGACGGTACCGTCGTTCGGGCGATCAGGGGAAGGGCGATGCGGATGCCTTCGTAGTGAGTGAAGAAGAAGAGCTTGTTCTTCACGACGGGTCCGCCAACGCTTACGCCGAATTCGTTTACGGTCGAGCGCGGCTTGCGGGCAATGTTTCCCGGAGTATCGTTGGCATGAAGAAAGTAGTCAGTTGCGTTGAGCAGGGATCCATTCCATATCTCGTACAGGTCTCCATGGAACTGATTGGATCCCGACTTGGTGAAGTAGTTGGTCTGTGACGCTCCGTAGCGTCCCTGGTCGACGGCATACGAGTTGGTGTTTACGGTCGCTTCCTGCAAAGCATCCAGCCCGATGACGAGGTTGGTTGATAGGCCAATGTTCAGTCCCAGGAATGGATCGTTGGTGTCGAACCCGTCGAGGATGTAACCGTTCGAGGTCGCCGGCAGTCCATTGAACTCGACGTTGCCGTAGCCACCTGCGGCCTTGGCATCGTTTGACGATCCAGCCGTGTTCATCAAGGCGCCTTGCGCGAATTGCGCGATGTAAGTAAGGTCTTGCCCCGGATTGGGCAGGCTCTTGATGGTCTTTGCATCCAGGGTGGTCGAGGTATTGGGGTTCTCCAGGCTCATCAACGCAGATTGTTCCGTCACTTCGACCGACTGCGAGGTAGCCGCTGGAGACAAGGTGAAATTGACCAGGGCGGTTTGTCCTACCGAAACAAGGGTGGGTTGCGATCGGCCCAGGCCGAATCCCTGGGCATGCACTTCTATCTCGTAGGTCCCCGGGTTTATCTGGGAGAAGAGGAAGCGTCCTTCCTGGTTGGTCTGGACTTCGCGGACGGAACCGGTGTTTACATCGGTGGCCTTGACCTGGGCATTGGAAATCACCGCGCCGCTGGGGTCGAGCACGCTGCCGGCGAGGGCGCTGCTGGTTCCGCTCTGCGCCCAGATGTTAACCATGGTTAACATCAGCAAAATGGCTAAGGTCGGCCGGGCGATTTTGCTGAGCGTCATGGGGGGGTCTCCGGTCTGACGTGGGCGAGGGAAGGCTAACGGCTAATATTTAGGCGCGCCTAAATATTAGGTACGCCTAAAATGGATTCGTGTCAAATTAGGGACTGGAGGTTCAGCCATGGCGGCGCGCCGTCAACCGAATCCAAACAGTGAATCGGTGGACAATTACCTCAAGGCCATCCTGCTTCTGGGCGGCCCTGAGGAGAACCGGGTTACCAGCAATGCTCTGGCGCGCAGGTTGGCCGTCGCGCCGGCCTCGGTGACGAATATGCTGCAAAAGCTGGCCGCAAGCTCACCTCCGCTGGTCGAATACGAGCGGCATCGCGGTGTTCTGCTATCCTCTGCGGGGCAGAAAGCGCGCGGTGGAAGTGGTGCGGCACCACCGGCTCATCGAGACGTTTCTTTATGAAGTGCTCGACTACCCGATCGACGAGGTACATGAAGAGGCGGAGCGCCTCGAACATTTCATCTCCGAGCGATTTGAAGAGCGTATCGCCGCCAAGCTCGGGCACCCGAAAATTGATCCCCATGGACATTGCATTCCGGAGATGGACGGCGCGATGCCGCGAGAGAATTCGATCCAACTGACGGATGCTGTGCAGGAAGGATTGTATGTCGTGGACAGCGTCTCGGACCGCAATGCCCGCACTTTGAAACTGCTGAAGGAGAACGGCATTGCCCCTGGGGTGAAGCTCCGCTTGAGGGAGAGCCCCTCGATCACGGGCTACGCGGTCTCCGTCGGACGTTCTTCCAGAATTTTGAATCTCCAGGAAGACGCCGCCGACAGCATTCGGGTGTGCGTCCTGGGTAAACCATGATCCTTCGCCGCAAGTTGCTTGCGATTATTTTTGCCGTTGTCGTTTTGTCCGCGTCAACACTTCCGGCGCAGACGCCGGCTCCGCCGTCTCACCCCACCAGCACACCCTATGCAGGCGACCTCAGCATCTTTGAGGAGCCGGGCCGTGACAAGCGCCTCCAGATCGATCGCGTCATGGACTTGCTGCAATTAAAGCCGGGGAGCACCATCGCCGACATCGGCGCCGGGGGCGGCTGGTTCAGCGTCCGCGCAGCCCGCCGCGTCGGGCCCAACGGCCGCGTGATCGCCGAGGACATCAATCCCAAAGCCATCGCCTACATTCAGCAGCGCGCCCAGCGCGAGCACCTGGCGAATATCGTTCCTGTGTTGGGCACACCCGACGATCCGAAGCTTACGCCCAACTCGCTGGATGCCGCACTCATGCTGAAGGTCTACCATGAGATCGCTCATCCCCCGCTGGTGCTCGCCAACCTGCGCGCGGCGCTCAAGCCCGGCGCCCGCTTCGGCATCATTGATCGCAACGGCAACGGCGGAGACCATGGCCTCAAAGAGTCCATCGTCCGCGAGGAGGTCGAGCACGCCGGCTTTCGCCAGGTCGCCCGCTACGATTTCACCAAGGCCGATGGCCAGGATTACTTCCTCATCTTCGTGAAGCAATAGCGCGCCGCGAACGAACTTCGACCACGATCTTCGGCAACTGATCCCGATTTCGCTTGCTCAGGAGTTCGTGTCCTGCGCCGGTGACTGGAAGCAGATCGGTAGGCGCCGGAATGAGCTTAATGCCGCTGCCATTTCATCGATGGAACCGAAACCGTCGCGCGTGCCGTGAACAAACAGGGCTGGGATCTGGAGGCGTGGGAAGTGCCCCGTCCTTAATTCAGCGGGCCGCTGCGGCGGATGAAGAGGGTAAGAGAGCAACAACAGCCGATCGACTAGCCCGGGTTGATCGGCGGCCAGCATCGAGGCTTGCCGCCCTCCATAGGAATGACCACCCAGGAAGACACGGCCTGAAGTCCGTCGCCGCATGGAGGCAACTGCCGCTCGAAGGCCCTGTTGGTCACGCTCCGCAGTGCCGCGCGGCGGCCCATGGGGCCGCAATTGGCGAAAGGCGAGATCGCAGCGGAGGACGGTCCAGCCCGAGGCGCAGAAGGCATCCGAGAGCGTCACCAGAAGCGGAGCGTTGCAGTTCGACCCTGCGCCGTGGGTCAGGACGAGGCAATCCTTGTCTGAATCGAGCTGGCCATGGACGAAGCCGCGCACCGGAACTTCATCCGGCAAATCGTCGTGAAACTGCTGGTACCCGGTCATTTCTCCACTATAGCCAGTGGCACTACAATTGGCGTATGAGCACCCCCATTCATCAAATTCCCGTGCGCCGCATCACCGGCGAAGACACCAACCTCGGCGAGTACCGCGGAAAAGTCCTTCTCATCGTCAACGTCGCTTCCAAGTGCGGACTCACGAAACAATACGAATCTCTGGAAAAGCTCTATCGTGATTACCGGGATCGCGGCCTGGTCGTCGCCGGTTTCCCGGCCAATGATTTCAAGGCCCAGGAACCTGGGAGCAATGAAGAAATCCAGAACTTTTGCAGCAGCAACTTTGGCGTCGACTTTCCTTTGTTTGAAAAGATCACGGTGGTGGGGGAAGGGAAACATCCCCTCTACAAGGAATTGATCGCAGCCCAGCCCAAGGCAACCAGCACGTCAGAGGTCCCATTCAGCGAGAACCTGAAGAAATATGGGATTGAGCCGAACACCGAGCCTGAAATTCTTTGGAATTTCGAGAAGTTCATCGTTGACCGCGGGGGCAAAGTAACCGCCCGCTTCGCACCCAATACCACCCCCGATGATCCGGCGCTACTGAAGGCAGTCGAGACCGAATTAGCGAAGGTGTAAAGGCCTGCTGCCCAACAGAACCCCAGTAGGAACTGGATAGGTGAGGGAGCTGCGGTTCTTCCCCACCGAAGCGGACTCCTGCCGGCCCCCTCCCTTGTGGCTGACGGGAAAGATCTCTACAATCTTCGCGTGTCCAACTCCCGTACCTGAAAGGACGCCTATGCGTTTCGTTCGCGGATTCATCATGGCAGCCACTATCGTCTTCCTTATCCCTGAGCTGGTCCCCGCCCAGGACGCTTCTCGTTCCGTTTCAGGCGGCATCTCGGTCCCCGGATGGGTGGGAGGGGTCGACGCCGGAGCGCAGAAGGCGGGACAAACCATCAACGACACCAAGCTGACCCAGGAAGGGAAGATACTGCACGTCACTACGGGCCCGGCAGCGGAGTACTGGAACCCGGCCAACAAGGCTAGCGGCAACTACACCGTATCTGCCACTTTCAATGAACCAAAATACATGAATCTCAACAGCCATCCGCATCCGTACGGCATTTTCATCGCCGGTCACGATCTGGGGACCGATCAGGAAAGCGAGTTGTATTGCGCGGCCTACGGCGATGGAAGATTCATCGTGCGCGGTTTTGGGCCGGAACCCTTCCAAATGAACGGCCATGGGGAAGCGAACGACGCTGTCCATAAAGCTGCCGGTCCGGGAGAACCGGTGGAGCAGAAGATCGCGCTTTCGGTAAAAGACGGAAAGGTGTCGTGCGCGATCAATGGCACGGTTGTAGCCAGCTATGACAAAGCTGTGGTGGTCGCCGACGGAAAGCTGAAGTCCACAGACGGCATCTACGGGATTCGCTTCGCTCACAATACGGAAGGGACTGTCACCGATTTGAAGATGACCAAGCCGTAGTCATGCGCTAATGCGCGACGGCTAGTTCTTCTTCCAGCAGCTGCTTTTGGAATAGATCCGCGTAATAGCCGTTGCGCGCGATCAACTCGTCATGCGTGCCCAATTCCACAATGCGGCCGCCCACCAGCACCGCGATCTGGTCAGCGTGGCGCACGGTGGAGATGCGGTGGGAGATGAAGAGTGTGGTGCGGCCCTGCATCACGCGTTGCAGCTCGCTCAGGATCTGCTCTTCGGTGTAGGTGTCGACACTGGACAGCGCGTCGTCGAGGATCAGGATGCGGGGGTTGCGGATGACGGCGCGAGCGATGGCGGTGCGCTGCTTTTGGCCTCCGGAGAGCGTGATTCCGCGCTCGCCCACCGTGGTCGCCAGGCCGGCGGGGAATTCTTCAAATTCGCGCCGGATGTGGGCCGCCTCGGCGGCTTGCAGCACTTCCTCATCGCTGGCCAGGGGAGCGCCAAAGGCGATGTTTCCGCGAATGGTCTGGCTGAATAGAAAAGTTTCCTGGGGCACGAAGCCGATGTTGGCGCGCAACACGTCCAGCGGATAATCGCGGATGGGGCGGCCGTCGATCAGAACGCTTCCCGGCGCGGCGTCGTAAAGCCGCGGAATCAGGTTGACCAGGGTCGATTTGCCTGAGCCGGTGGGTCCCACGATGGCGAGACTGGTGCCTGCCGGAATCTTGAGCGACAGCGAGTGCAGCACCTCCGCACGGCCGGCGTCAGAGCCGGAATAAGAAAAGCTCAGGTCGCGAAATTCGATATCGCCGCGCAGGGTTAGATTGGCGGGGATGGAGGATCGGCCTCAGCATTGTCGATGGTGGGCTTGTCTGACAACAACTCATCGATGCGCACCACCGAAGCGGTGCCCCGCTGCCATAGGTTTACCACCCAGCCGAGAGCGATGACGGGCCAGGTGAGCATGACCATATAGGTATTGAAGGCGACGAAATCACCGATGCTGATGCGATGCGAAAGCACTTCGTGGCCGCCCACGAGCAGGGTGATGGCCATGGCGAGTCCAAGCACAAATTCGAGCGTGGGCCAGAGCATGCCCATGAGCTGAACCAGGCGAAGCCCGCGGCGGATGTTCTCCTTATTGGACTTTTCGAAGGCGGCGATCTGGGCTTCTTCCTGGGCAAAGGCGCGAACCAGCCGGGCGCCGGAAAAATTCTCCTGGGCCTGCGCGGAAATCTCCGAGTACATGGCCTGGATGCGCTCGAAGCGTTCATGAATCTTGCGCCCTAACGACTGCACCAGAATGCTGGCCAGGGGCAACGGGACCAGCGCCACCAGCGTCAGCCAGGGGCTGATGCGAAGGAGAAAATATAAGGCGCCGATAGAGAACAGCACGGTGTTGGCGCTGTACATGATGGCCGGCCCCAGCAGCATGCGCACTGCGTTCAGGTCGTTGGTCATGCGGGCCATGATGTCGCCGGTACGATGCTGCTGGAAGTAAGCTGCGGGTTGCCTTTCCAGATGGCGGAAGAGATCGTTGCGCAGATCGAACTCGATCTCCCGGGAAATGCCGATGATGATCCAGCGGGTAAGGAAGAGGAAGACGCCCTTGGCGGCAGAGATCAGGACCAGCAGCCCGGCATAGAGGAAAATCTTTTGCCGGGTGACGCCGTGGTTCAGATCGTCGATGGCGATGCGGATGACCTGGGGGAAGAGGATCCAGATGGCATTCGAGATCACCACCGACAATCCGCCCCAGGCGAAGTCGCGGGAATAGCGGCGCAGATAGGGAAACAGCGGCCGGAGCGTAGCAAGCATGCTGACTTCTATTCTAACCGCGGGTCTTTAGCCTGGATTTCTCTACCGGGTAACAAATGGTGGCTTGAGGGGGATTTCACTGCCCCACGTTCATAATCATCTACACCCTGTACAGTCGGCGGTCGAGGTCCGTGGATCCCACTCAAGCCAAAAGCGGGCTTGAATGGGGCACCCGGCATTTGTTACCCGGCCAGGTCAGGTAGGCGTGCGCAGCAGCAGATAAGCCCCGGCAAGGCCGAAGAGCAGATCGGGCGACCAGGCGGCCAGCAGCGTGGGCAGGAAGTTCACGTTGCCCAAGCCCTCAAACATCCCCTTAAGCACCCAGAATGCAATGGCCAAGCCAATGGCGGTGGCTATGCCGGTGAGGGATCCGCGTTTGCCCATGGACAGAGCGAACGGAATGGCCAGCACCGCCATCACCAGGGTGACGAGCGGATACGCGAGCTTGAGATTGAGCTGGACACTGAGCTGCTTGGTGTCAAAACCACTTTGCCCCAGGTCGCGGATGTAGCGCTCCAGTTCACCGAACGTCATCTCTTGCGACTGCAGGGCTTGCTTGGTGAAATATTGCGGCTGCTCGGTGATCTCGGGAAAGCTTTCGACATTGAACTGGCTATAACTGCTCACGGCTTCGCCGTCGAAGCGCCGCTCCCAACCGTGTCTCAAAGACCCATTGGCTGCAACTGCGGTTCCCAGTGGGCGCTGGCGGCGAAGATGCGGCGGGAAAGAGAAAAATTCTCCGGGTTGAATTCGAAGACGGTGAGGTTGGCGAAGCGATCCTGGCCCGGATCGAAGAACTGGTAATAGAAGATGCGTCCTGGCTTGCCGGGCTCCTGGCGGCCGAAGATCCATTTCCGATCGGGCCGCAGGAAGGTTTGCGCGGGTCTGCCTTTGATCACACTGCGCAGCGCTTCCTGGCGGCGGTTGGCGGCGGGAAGGTAGGACTCATCGAAGAGAAAGAGGGCAACGGCGAGAATCGCCGCTACCACCAGGATGGGCACCATCACCCGGTAGAGGCTGATGCCCGTGGCCTTCATAGCGGTGAACTCGTTGGTTCGGGTGAGCACGCCAAAGGTGACCAGCACGGCAACCAGCACCGCCGGAGGGCGTGATGTTGTAGATCATGCTGGGGGTCAGGTCGATGAGATATTCGCCCACCGTGACCAGCGGCGTGCGGTTGCGGATGATGTCGCCGAGCAGCTCAAAGAAGGTAAAGACCAGCAACAACAGAACGAAACTGACCAGCACCATGGCAAAGGTGGTGAGAAACTCGCGCAGCACATACTCGTCGAGAATGAGCGGAAAACGTCCCCGTTCGTGGACCTCGCGTTCTCCCTTGGTGCGCTCAGTTCTGGGGCTGAAGAGTCGTAGGCTCTTCAACTTGCCGGCAATGGCGGCGAATTGGGCACCGGACCCTCCGCCCGGTCGCCATTTGGCGCAGCAGCAGCAGGCCAAAGAAGGCGAAGAGCATGTTGGCCGCCCACACTCCGACAAAGACGGGGAGCTTGCCTTCGCGAGCGAGCGAAACACCGGTCAAAGAGAAGAAGTAGTAGATGAAAACCAGCGCAATGGTGAGCACAAAGCCGGCGCTCTTGCCGCCGCGCCGCGACGAGATGCCGAGCGGAATGCCGATCAGCATCAAGACCAGGCAGGCTGCCGGGTAGGCGAAACGCTTATGCAATTCGATCAGGTAGCCTCTTCCGCCGGGCCCCTTGGTGTGCTCGTAGAGCACGCGGTTGCTCATGGCGAGAATGGGCGTGTCATTGCGGCCGATGTGGGTGTCCTCCTGGCCGCCAATGGTCATCGGTAGTTCCGATTCGGTAAAGGTAGACACCTGATATTGCGTGCTGCCGTCCGCGTTTTTTACTTCTTCGTGCTCGGTGCCGTTACGTAAACGCATCAGCAGCGTGTTGTCGCCGCCGTCGGCTACCACGGCATCCTCGGCGGTGGTGACTTTGGGTGAGACCGGATCGCTCACATCGGCGAGGAAGATGCGCTGCCATCGCGATGCTCCTGTGCCGGCGCGGATATCCTGCACATAAAGCACATAGTTCTTGAAGTCTTCGTAGAAGACCCGCGGCTCCACCTCAAACGAGGCCTGTTGATTCTTGAGCGAATTTTCCACCTGCAACAGGGCCGCGGTCGCTTTGGGGGCGACGTAGAGCGAAACGGTCAGGGAGATGATCCAGCCGATAATGGCGATGGCCGAAACCACGCGGACGAAAAACCAGACGCCGATGCCCACTGCGCGCATGGCGGTGACCTCGCTATCGGCGGCGAGCCGGCTGAGGCCAAGCAGCACCCCGACCAGCACGGCCATGGGGATGGTGAGGCTCATGATATTGGGGAGCATGAACACAAAGATCTTGGCCACGGTCCCCAACGAGGCCTGTTGCGCGCCGCCATCTCCAGCAGTGGACCGAGGTACTTCATGAACAGGATGAAGGTGAAGAGCGCACCCCCGAGCAGGGCATGCGAAAGCACTTCACTCCAGATATAGCGGGTAAAAATGCGCACAGGCGAGATCCCGACCGAACTGTCTTCAGTTTAAGACAGTTTCCTGCCATGAGGGTATGGGCAACTCAAGACTCGAGGCCCCATAGGGATGGCCAGACGAAACGGCGTTTTGGGCAACGCTGCTTCCCACCACCCAATTGGGACAAGTGTGAGAACACCTTAGGAAAAAAGCCGGGGGAGAGAAGGGGTGCGCTTGGTAAAGCCGCCGCGCGTAACATCCGGGCGATATCTTTCGACGTGGAAAGATGTATCGACCTTGCCGGCGCACCCAAAGGAGGGAGAGCATGCTGCTGATTGGGAGTCTGCCTTTGGCATAAAGGGCTGGCAATGGCCAAAAAGTGTTACTTTGGTTTGTTTTCGCGCTCTTCGGCCGAGTTTCGGGGAAGGAAACGATAGCCGATGCCGCGCACCGTCTCCAGAAAGACCGGCTCCGCGGGATTGTCTTCGATATAACGGCGCAGGCGGACCATGAAGTTGTCGATGGCGCGCGTGTCGGTATCCTCATGCACCCTCCAGACCTGCTCCAGCAACTCCTTGCGGGAGATGATGCGTCCCTGGTTGAGGACGAGATAGCGCAGCAGGTCGGACTCCATCAGGGTAAGGCGGATGGTCCTATCCGGAGTGGTGAGCTGGAGCGCAGCAAAGTGGATGGTGCGTCCGGCGAAGGTGAAGGTGGAGGGTGCGGTGGTTCCGCGCGGCTGTCTGGGCCGGCTCTTCGGGAACCGGGGGTCGAAGCCACGCCATACGGCGCAGAAGACCGTTGAGACGCGCCAGCAGGATGGAAAGATCGAAGGGTTTGGGCAGATAGTCGTCGGCGCCGGCGCTGAATCCGTTGAGTACGTCTTCGGGACGGCTGCGCGCGGTGAGCATGAGGATGGGTACGAAATTCTGTTGCGCCCGCAGCTCCGCGGCGATGGAGAAGCCATCGCGTCCGGGCAGCATGACGTCCAGGATGACGGCGTCGATGGAGTCGGCGGCGATCATCTCCAGCGCGCTCTCGCCGTCCACGGCCAACTGCACGGTGTAACCTTCTGCGCGCAGATTAAACAGCAGCCCCTGCGCCAGGTGAGTTTCGTCTTCGACCACCAGGATGTTAGCCAGGTGGCTCACTGGACCGCTCCTTTGCGCGAGCCGGAGAGCGCACGCGGCAGCTGCAGCCGGATGGTGGTGCCGCGGCCTTCCCCTTCGGATTCGGCGACCACGTCGCCGCCATGCTGGCGGGCGATGGAGCGGACCAGGAAGAGGCCCAGGCCGGTGCCTTTGATGCGAAAGACATTGCGGGCCGGGACGCGGTAAAAGCGCATGAAGATTCGCTTTAGGTGCGGACCGGGAATGCCCAGGCCATGATCGGTCACCGTGAGCATCATCCATGCGTCGCCCTCGAGCGCCAGATGCACCTCGAGTTGCGGCCCTTCGGGCGAATACTTGACCGCGTTGTCGAGCACGTTGAGGACGGCGGTGCGCAGGTCTTCCGGGTTGCCCATCACAGCGAGCTGTTCAGCGTCGGGGTCTACGGTGAGCTGAATGGTTGGCTCCTGCAGGTGGTAACGCTGGAGCGTGGTGCGAATGCAGTCGCGGACCAGGTCATCGAAGAGCAGCCGAAGCCGGACCTGGTTGCGCGCGCGCTGGCCTACTTCTCCCGCCTTGAGCACCTGCTCCACGGTAGCCAGGAGCCGCTCAGTATCGGAGAGCATGATGTCGTAGAACTCCTCCCGCTGGGCCTGGGGCAGTTCGTGGCGCTGCAGGGTTTCCAGATAGAGGCGGATGGAGGTGATGGGTGTCTTCAGCTCATGGGTGACGGCATTGAGAAAGCTGTCATGGCGCTCGTTCCGCTTTACCTCTCTTACCAGGAAGATGGTGTTCAGAACCAGCCCGGCGATCAGCAGCAGGAAAAAGGGGATGCCAATCACGAGCAGGATGAAGCTCCGCCAGTTGATGATGATCCAGCCGACGTTGAGGGTGATGGCAAGGGCGACGAGGCAAGCGCCGAGCGTGATGGAAAGAACGATCGCATTTCGGCGTCTGGTGATGCGCATACCCGGCAAGCCTTAGCCAAAGTATAGCGGCGTCTTACTCGAGCAAAGGGAAGGGCGCGACCGAAGTCGCGCCCAGGTTGGCAATTGGTGGTGCGCAGGGGTTAGGAGACGCCCGCGGGGCGTGGATCATGGGGATCGAACTGAGCCACTTTGACGTTGGTGGCCAGGCCGAGCTTCTGCAGGATCCAGATGCCGTAGAAGTTGGGATCAAACTCCCACCAGGTAAGGCCGTGCCGGACGGAGACGGGATGGGCATGGTGATTGTTGTGCCAGCCTTCGCCGCCGGTGAGCAGAGCCACCCACCAGTTGTTGCGCGATTCATCGCGGGTCGAAAAGCGCCTGGAGCCCCACATATGGGTGGCGGAGTTGACCAGCCAGGTGGCATGCAGGCCAAGGGTCACGCGCAGGAAGATGCCCCACATCACGCAAGACCATCCGCCGAAGGCAAGCAGGACAAGCCCCACCGTTACCAGGGGAACGTAGTGATATTTGCTGAGCCAGACCAGGAAGCGATCTTTGGCCAGATCGGGTGCGTAGCGGGCCATCAGGGCGGTCTCGTGGTGCAGGGCATCGCCGGAGAGAATCCAGCCGGCGTGCGACCACCATCCGCCATCATGGGGGGTATGCGGGTCGCCTTCGCGGTCGGTTAGCTGGTGATGAACGCGGTGGGTGGCGACCCAGAAGATGGGTCCGCCTTCCAGGGACGAGGGTGCCGCAGATGGCCAGGAAATACTCCAGCCACTTGGGCGTGCGATAGCCGCGATGGGTGAGCAGGCGGTGATAGCCCATGCCGATGCCCATGTTGATGGCGAGTACCCAGAGCACGATGAAGCAGAAGAGTGCCTTCCAGGTAAACATGAAGAGAGCGACTACGGCGAGCACATGAAAGGCCACCATGAAGCCGGTGGTCACCCAGTTGGTTTGATTGGCTTGAGTGTCGCGGCCAAGAACCGGCACGTCACTGTGCTTTTTCGCGGGCCGCGCCACGGCGGTCTTTGCCTCGCTGGTTTCAGCTTCAGGGACAAACGATATGGTGGTGGAGGGTTCGATGAGTTCGGTCGACATGATCTGAAAGAGGGCCCTTTCGATGTGCCCCGTAACTTGAACCTAACAGGGCCCCGATCGTCCGTTCGTAAGAGTTTTGTAATGAGAAGTGGTCATACTTATGACCGAACTGTTTGCATCTGAATCTGTGCTTTGGGAGTATTGATGTTGGCAAACTTTCTACGACTTTCGTCTGCTGCGCCTGGAGCTGGCACTTCTGGCCCTCATGACTGCCTGGCCGGCGCTTCAGGCACAGCTCGCGAGCCGAATCATCCCGTTGCCCACCAGCAAGGAGCTGGCGGAACCGGCGCCGGGATCACCGCAAATGCTGAATAGCCTGCCCATGACCGCGGCCATCTCCCCGGACGGCCGGTACCTGGCGCTGGTGAACGCCGGTTTCGGCACGTTCGAATCGCGATATGAGCAGTCGATTGCGGTGCTGGATATCAAGACGGGCAAGGTGACGGACTTTCCCGAGCCGAGAACGGCTTTTGGTCTGCCGCAGACACTGTATTCGGGTCTGGCTTTCGGCAAGGATGGGACGCATCTGTATGCGGTCTTCGACTCGCTCACCGCGCCGCAGGGGACGGGCAAGGACCAGACCGGCAATGCCGTCGCTGTCTATTCCTTTCACGAGGGCCAGGTGAAGGCAGAGCGGCTGCTTGCCGTTCCCTTACAGCAATTGGCGGCGGGCAAGCTGCAGAATCGGATTGGCGTGGCGCTGCCCGCAGGCACTGCAATTCCCTCGCCGGCGGGAATCGCCGTACGCCAGGGACCGGGTGGGAGCGATGAGTTGCTGGTGGCGGACAATCTCTCCGACGATGTTCTGTTGATGGATGGAGCCACGGGCAAGGTGCTCCGGCGCTTCGACCTCTCGCAGGGAAATGTCGTGCCCTCGACCTACCCCGTCTCGATTGCGGTCAACCGGCCGGGAAGCCGCGCATTCGTAGCGTTATGGAACGGCTCGGCGGTCGCTGAACTGGATCTGAACAATGGCAAGGTGCTTAAGAAGCTGGGGCTGCTCGCCCCGCAGCACAGCCACTTCGCCCAGTTCCCATCCGGCTGCTTTTGCCTGGAGCCCGGACGAGAAGATTCTTTATGTGGCGCTGGCGAACCGGGATGCAGTGGCCGCGATGCGGGTGGGCGGCGATGAGCTTAAGCTGCAGGCCATCTATGACACGCGATTGCCGGGGCAGAGCTATTTCGGCGCCATGCCGGATGCGGTTGCGGTCTCGAAGGATGGCAAGCGGCTCTTTGCCGCCAACACGGGTTCCGATGCGGTTGCGGTCTTTGACATCAGCGGACGGGAGGCCGCGGGGCAGGCGATACGCGCCGTGGGTTTTGTGCCGACGGAGTGGTATCCGACCGCGCTGGCGGTCGAGGGTAATACGCTTTACGTGGCGACTGCCAAGGGCCAGAGCACGGGGCCAAATAACATGCCGCAATCGCGGGTACCTGGGGTAGCGCGCATGCATGGCAGCTCGACTTACATCGCTACCCTACTGCACGGCTCGATCGCCGCTATCGATCTATCACAAGTCGAGAGCCAGCGCGAGCAACTGACGCGAACCGTGATCGAGACAAATATGATGAAGGCCGCGCAAGCGAAGATTGCTTTCCGCAGCGGGACCAATCCTATCCGGCACGTGATCTACATCATCAAGGAAAACCGGACCTATGATCAGATTCTTGGCGATCTGGGTGTGGGCAACGGGTTCCCCGGGCTCACCATGTACGGCGAGGAGATTACGCCGAATGAACACAAGCTGGCGCGCCAGTTTGGCGTGCTGGACAATTTTTACGATTCGGGTGAAGTCTCGGGCGACGGGCACGTTTGGTCGAATGCCGCCATTTCCAGCGACTATACGGAGAAGACGTGGCAACAGAGCTATCGCGGGAAGGAGCGAGTTTACGATTACGAGGGCCTGGTGGAGAACGGGTATCCACTGCGCGAAGGCATTTCGGATGTCAACGAGCCCAGCAGCGGATATATCTGGACCGATCTAGCGCGCAACGGCAAGAGCCTGTACCACTTCGGGGAGTTCATTTCGACCAAGTTCTGCGCCAGTCCCGATAGCACGGCCAAGGGGTCATCCCCCACGGAGGGAACACCCGAACCGGAACCGGCGCAGTGTAGGGTGCGCGGCGACATCCGGCACGGGGAGGCGCTTCCGCAGAACTACGGTGGCGGCACAAGTCCTTATCCCTGGCCTATTCCGCTGATTAAGGAGAATGTGCCCACCAAGCCGGAGCTGGTGGGTCACTTCGATCCGCAATATCCGGACTTCGAGCTGAGCTTTCCCGACCAGTTGCGGGTAGACGAGTTTCTGACCCACTTTCGCCAGTGGGTGCAGGAGCGTGCGCAAGGGCGGGATACGATGCCGCAGTTCATACAGCTTCGGTTACCCAATGATCACACTGCGGGAACCACTCCCGGCATGCCCACGCCGAAGGCTTCGGTTGCCGATAACGACCTGGCGGTGGGACGGGCAGTCGAAGCCATCGCCCACAGTCCTTATTGGGAAGACACAGCGTTTTTCATTCTGGAAGACGATGCGCAGAACGGGGCGGATCATGTGGACGCTCATCGCAGCGTTGCTCTGGTGGTCAGCAAGTACTCGCCCCGCCAGGCACAGCCCGTGGTGGATAGCACGTTCTACACCACGGTGAGCGTGCTGCGCACGATGGAAGAGCTGTTAGGGTTGCCGCCGATGAATAACAACGACGCCTTTGCCCCGCCCATTGCATCGCTGTTTACCGGGGCCGGCGACCAACCAGCCTATGTAGCGGACTATCGCAATCGGGATAACGGATTGTTATACCAGGCGAATGGGCGCAAGGCCCCGGGGGCGCAGGCATCGAGCCGCATGGATTTTACGCACGAAGACCGGGCGGATCCGCGGGTGCTGAATGTAATCCTGTGGCGGGATGCGATGGGCAACAAACCGTTGCCGGCCATGCTGGCGCATCCTCAGAGCCGCCGGGAGCAGGACGATGACGACCACTAGAAACTTTTCCTGGGGTGCACTACTCTCCCGCCCTAGCCGACGAAATCGACCTGCACTGGATTTGGAATGATGCCTCGCTCATGGCCCATGGAGAGTAGCTTGCGAATAGCTTCTTTCCCGTCTTCGCCGTAGTTGAGCGTACGCTCATTCACGTACATGCTGACGAAGCGGTTGGCCAATTGCGGGTCGAGGTCGCGGGCAAATTGCATGGAATATTCGAGCGCGGCTTCGCGGTGGTCGAGCGCGTGCTGAATGCTGTCGCGCAGGGCCTGGGTCACGGTGAGCATGACGTCCTCGCCCAGGCTGCGACGAATGGCGTTGCCGCCAAGGGGCAAGGGAAGACCGGTTTGTTCCCGCCACCATTGGCCTAGATCGATGACTTTATGCAAGCCGCTGGCAGCGTAGGTGAGCTGGCCTTCGTGGATGATGAGCCCAGCATCAAAATTACCCGCAACCACTTCAGGAATGATTTTGTCAAAGGGAACGGTGGCGGTTTCAATCTCCGGGGCGAACAATTTCAATGCCAGGTAGGCGGTGGTCAGGGTGCCGGGAACGGCCACGCGCACGCGGCTGATTTGATCGGCTGCGATCCGCTGGCTGGCTACAATCATGGGGCCGTAATTTTCCCCCACGCTGCCGCCGCAGGCCATCAGCGCGTAATCCTTCTGCAAGTAGGGATAGGCGTGGAAGGAGATTGCGGTTACATCGTAAAAAGCCTCATCCATCGCCTTGTGATTGAGGGTCTCGATGTCGCAAAGAGTATGGGTGAACTTGTAGCCGGGCACCCGGATCTTGCCTGTGGCCAGGCCATAGAACATGAAGGCGTCATCGGAGTCCGGACTGTGAGCGATGGAGATCTCCCTGACCGCGCCCGGCTGCGTCTTTAGACCTTGAGCTGGGGCATCTGGCGGAAGCGAAATAGGAGTAGTGGTCACAAAATCCTCTCTTGGAAACCTTGGCAGCTATATAGATGTAACGCGGTCACCAGTGCGACGCGAAAAGGACCTCAAAGAGTTTGATTGCGCGAAGCATCACCGAATGATCCCAGGATACCGGCGCAAGCGGTCGCGGCCAACATCTTGACGGCATCGCCCGGGAGGAACGGCGCGACCGATTGGGCGAAGACGGTAGAAAATTGCAAGTGGCCGAGCAACCCAAGCCAGGTGGCTCCGGCGGCAAGGATGAGGATGCTGGCCAACGCTGTTGCCCCGATTGCGGCTACCAAGCGGCGCTTCCCGCGGCGATAGAGCAGGCTGGTCAGCCCGGCGGCCAAGGGATACGAAAGCAGGTATCCGCCGCCGAGGCCGAATAATTGAGCTATACCGCCCGGGCCATGAGGGCTGAAGACCGGCAGGCCAAGGGCGCCTTCGACCAGGTAAAGCGCCAGGCAGGCAAACGCTGCCCCTGGGCTGAAGAGCAATCCTATCAGCAGCACGGCGAAGGTCTGCATGGTGACCGGAATCGGGGTAAAGCCGAGGGGCACGGCGATGTGGGCGCAAATCGCTACCAGGGCGGTCGCCATGACGGCGGCGAGGATGGTCTTCCAGGCAACGCGGGGCAGGTGCAATGCGCGCAGGGCGTCCTGTTTATAGCTGATCTCGTGCATCCTTCACTCTCCCTTTCGAACGAGGCCGGGGTTATTCGATCTGGCAGGCGTCAAGGCCGGCGTGATTCCGAAGGAGCGGCCACGCTGTCCGGCTCCATCGAAGCATCCGCGCCACTGGCGCCGGGATGTCCATGCCGCCGAATATGCCGGGCAACTGAAAAAGCCACCCACAATAATGCGCAAAAACTAATTGCGAAAGCCAGGAACAAAAGCCGCATAGAGGACAACCGGGCTCAGGAACATCTTGAAGCATAACAAAAAACTGGCGGGGTTACCGCAGGCTCGCATCCAGCCAGGCAAGGTAAGCTTCGGAACCGCCGGAGACGGAAAGCACCAGGAATTCGGGAACCTCGTAGGAGTGAAGGCTGGCGATGGCCGCCTGGACCTCGCGGATGAGGGCAGCGCGGGTTTTGATCAGCAGGAGTACTTCGGCCGAGGTTTCGATACTGCCCTGCCAGCGGTAAATCGATTGCACGCCAGGCAGGATGTTGATGCAGGCAGCCAGATGGAGTTCGAGGAGCCGGTGGGCGATGCGTTCTGCCTGCTCGCGATCGGCGCAGGTGGAGAGAATGATTTGAAAATCGGTCATACGAGATCTCCCGTGTTTACCAAGTATGGTTCCTTCCTCGGGAAGGAGGAGGCAAAACCGACGTTCACTGAGAAGATAGAGCAGGCGAACCTGAATTTCCTGTACTCTGCACGGGCCACGACCGCGTGTGCGGCTTTCATTAAGGAGAGCCGCATGAAGTGGGCCGAAGCCACAAAGCTGCACAGGAAAGTCGGTCGAATGGGGAGGTGACCTTGAAAACAGAGAACGAAACTGTACAGGAGCGTTGGAGGGAGAGAATCTCATCGTATCTTTCCCGCTCGGGTCGCCGGGTAGCGACCGTGGTCGCGATTGTCATCGCAGTCACGCTCGGTTATCACGTCACGTTTGGGGCGAACGGATTGTCGGCCTATCAACAGAAGCGCAATCAGGACCAGACCTTGAAGAAAGAGATTCTGCAATTGCAACAGGAGAATAGCCGTCTGCAGGATCACGTGCAACATCTGAAATCAGACCCGAACGCTATCGAACATGAGGCGCGGGTTATTCTGCGCTACGCCAAGCCAGGCGAGGTCATCTACGCGCTGAACGACAAGCCCGAGGCCAAGCAGGCCACCAAGTAGAAAGCGTTCCTCGGATCTACTCGTACGCTGTTGTTCCATTCACCCAAAGTTAAGCTCTGGAAAGAGCTCTCCAGTCCCGAAGGGACGGCTGAGAGTAGCCCAGGACGGAGTCCTGGGTTAGTTTGTGCCAACGAGCAGTCCCGCCAGGGACGGCTGAGAATGCCCCAGGACGGCAGTCCTGGGTACACTCGAGTGGGAATACGAGTCTCGACCGAAACCATGTCTCACAGCCACACATGTTGCTTGGTTCACGTGGTGTTCGCAACCGCAGAACGCCGGCCGATGATCCAGCAAGACATCCAGGAAGTACTCCACCGCTATATGGGCGGCATCGCCCGGGAGAATGGAATTTCAGCGTTGGCCATTGGGGGCGCCGCTGACCACGTCCACTTGCTACTTTCCCTGCCGCGCACGGTTTCTGTGGCCAAGGCCGTCCAATTAATTAAATCGGGATCTTCTAAAGGGGTTCATGAGAATTTTCCAAAGCTGAAGAGCTTTGCGTGGCAGGAGGGATATGGAGCTTTCTCGATCGGAGTTTCGCAACGAGCCGACACGGTGAAATACATCGAAAGTCAGGCGGAACATCACAAGAGGATCAGCTCCGAAGAGGAATTCAAGAAATTTCTTGCCGTGCATGGAATCGACGAGTAGATTTTCACTCTGCCCGGTCGCGCGCAACGCGTATAGGACGTCCTTTTGGATCGAGAGGATCGTGCGTTTTTCGCGCAGGCTCGTCAGCGTAAGCCCAGGACTAGCGTCCTGGGACATTCTCAGCCGTCCCTGGCGGGACTGCTCCAGGCTCTGATATCTACCCAGGACTTGCGTCCTGGGCTACTCTCAGCCGTCCCTTCGGGACTGGTCCCGATGCGCTTGAAGAGCGGGTTTGTTTTCAGCCAAGTTCTGTCCAAGTCGGCCAATGAAAGAAGCTAATTTGAAGCGGTGCTTATCAGCGTTAGCTCGCTTGCCCTGTTTGCCGTGTGAGCAGACGATTCCAAGCGGCGGTTGGGAGAGTGGGGGACCACCATTTGCGCGCCCTATTTTTCGTCCGACACGGCGTTGAGGATGGAGACCGGAGGGGTGTCCCGCTCTACTGGAAAAAGGAATTTGAGCGGAGACCGTACGATCTGGCGGAGCAAAAACCGGAGCAGCAAGAACTGCTCGCGGCGACTTACGTCGTAGGCGCGTAGCGCCACAAACGATGCGATGGCAAAACTGACCCCCAGGTTCAGTACAAAGGTCACCCCGATGCCGGCAATCGCGTAGTAGAACCAGTCTTTGCCGAAGGAACTAGTGCCGAAACGAGCGGCCGCCAGCGCAAGAGTGCCGGTGGACAAAGTCACGTGGCGAACATCGAAGGGTATACCAAAAAAGCGCGCAATCACAGGCACAAACCCCAATAGATAGCCCAGCGCGATGCTGGTGCTCCAGCCGGCAAGGTTAAGCTCAATCCAGCTCGCCAGCCGCGTCATGCTCGGCTGCCCAACGCGATGACCCATCGGATGTTGGGAGACGGCTTCGGTCAGGCGGTGAAAGACAGCGAAATTCTCGCACCACCCGCCTATGAGCGCCGCTGCCCATAAGATCACCCCCGTGCCCGCCGCATAAATGATGGTCCCGGAGGCAAAAGGATGAAGCGCCTCGTAGACGTGCCGGGCGCTCTCCTCGGGCAAGTAGGACTTGGCAAACATCACCCGCCATAGGCGCTCCAGCGCAACCGCGCCAATGCAGACCGCGATTACGTTGCCGATGGCCGCCGCTAGCTGGGTGCGGCTGATGCGCGCGGTGAAGTCCGAGATCTTGCTCCAACTGGCGTTGCCCGGATTGTTGCGGACTATGCCGGCAAACGTTGCGGCGGTTGCGGAGGGCTGCTTAGTGGCCAGCACCAGACCGAAAACCTGCAGCAGGATAAAGCTGATGGCGTAATTGGTGCCGGTCAGAAAGCCCTCGACAAAGAGGGGGAAATGCTGCTCGACAATACGCATCTTGAACGCAGCCGTCAGCACCGTCAGCAGACCGCCACCTACAGCGGCCAGCCACATTTGCCAGTACTCCTTGCGGGTGTGGGCGATGTAGTGTTCGCCGCTGCGGCCGGTGCGTTCCACGGTTTTGCGCGCCAGAAGATTCAGATTCTGCTTGAGCAGCGCAGAAACGCGCTTGTCTTCGAGGCGGCCCTCGATCAACTGGTTGAGCAGATTACGGGCGGCGGCGGAGCTATCGGCAATACTGGGAAGCGGCTCACCGCCGAAGGTAAGAATTCTGGCCAGCCCGTGCATGCGCATCAGAGCCAGTTCAATGCTGCGCAGGTCGAGCACCAGGTCGGCACTGACCCCGGTGGTCTCCATGCCCAGCCGCACCTGGCCCAGTTCTTTGCGGCAACTGCTCACCGCCGCTTTCCAAACCTCAAAGCAAGGGGCGGCGGAGGCGCTGTCCGGGGCGCGCACCAACTCCTGCGTCGCGAAAATCAGGTGGTAGAAAGGCGAGTTCTGCACTTCCCAGTGGCCGCCCCGCTCG
Organism: uncultured Acidobacteriaceae bacterium; assembly: GCA_963721125.1. Classification (GTDB taxonomy): domain Bacteria; phylum Acidobacteriota; class Terriglobia; order Terriglobales; family Acidobacteriaceae; genus PALSA-350. The sequence goes on from CAVRHZ010000007.1 coordinate 508,101, forward strand.
CGCATGGCAGCGGTGACGCCACGACCGGCGGTGCGCGTGGCGATCAGACACAGCGCCTGGCGCAAATCGCTCTGCAGTCGAGGAGACGGGCGCGGTCCGCCGCCTGTGGCCCGCGGCGCGAGCAGGATCAGTATGCGTTCGAAAAGAGGTTGCGGCAGATCGACAAAGCGCTCCACCTGGCGGGAATGGGCGAAGAGCGAGATCAGCAGGCGCGAACTATCCGACACATCCATCGCAGAAGGCAGGACGCGATTGAAGATCCGGCGGAGCCCTTCGGAAAATATCTGGTGATGCTTAGGCAGGCCGGCTTCGGCCAGCAGAGCCACGGAGTCGAGCCCGGTCAGCATGGCATGAAAGGTTTCCTGAAAATCCAGGCGCAGTAGATCGTCGTGCTCCAGCATCCGGAGCCAGCCAGCAGGCGCACGTGAAAGGCACGTTCGCTGGAGCCGGTCCAAATGGTATGGAAAAGGCGAATGAAGCTGGTGGTCTGCGAATCGAGAGTGGTGGAGGCGGAAAACGCCCTGGTGCGGGCGCGGAGTTCATCTTTCACGCGAGCGAAGGCAGGCCGGTGCCGGGAATGGCGGCGCAGGCGAAAGTATTTCCTGATGGATCGGCCTAGTCTCACGGTGCGCTTATTCGATGGTAGCGTGCTTTTCGCGCCGGCGCCTCAGGTGGCGTGCGCGGGGCGTAATTCCTCGATGGCCAGGAACAGCGCCGCATGCAGTTGCTGCTGCGTCTCCGGGTCGAGTTTGGCGCCGGCAATGGTGAGGTAAAAGACGTCAATGGCGATCTCTCCCTCAGTGTCGATCAGGGCTACCTTGATATTGCAGTGGTGCGCGGCCAGCGTGGTGGCAATCTGGCGCAGCAGTCCGGGGCCATCCTGGGCGACCACCTGCAGCAGGGTGCTGTGGGTAGAAGCAGTGTTATCGAAATCCAGACGGGTCTCTACCTTGACCATGATGGGGGCGCGAGCAGCCTGGCGCCGCCGCAACAGGACTTCGATGGGAGTCTTCAGCGAGATCACGTCGCGCAGGCTGTCGCGGAAGCGATCCACTTCAGAAGGATTGAGCTCCAGGGTGCGAAAGGGGTCGGAGAATTGAAAGGTGTCGACGATGATGCCGGCATCGTTGGAGAATGCCTCGGCCTTGACGATGTTCATGCCCCAGGAGGAGAGCGCGCCGGCCATGTCGGCAAAGAGCAGGGGGCGATCCCTGGTAATGACGGTGAGTTCGTACGACTGGCGCAGGGTACGCAGGTGAATCTGAGCGGACGACTGCGATAGCTGCAAAGCCATCTGAAAGTGATCGCGAATCTGCTCCGGCATGCGCGTTTGCAGGTAGCGTTGGGGAAAGCCTTCGAGAAAGCTGCGCAGTTCGGGGGCGCGTTCCGGAGCCAGAGTGAGAATCCGCTTGAGCAGCGAGGGATCGACATCGGCGCGATAGCGCTCCTGGTCGACACTGCGGTCCATGAAATTGGAGGTGGCGATGTAGAGCTGCCACAGGCTATCCGCCTTCCACGGGGTCAGGGCATCGGGATTGACTGCTTTGATGTCGGCGTAGGTCATCAGGCAGAGCATTTTGAGGTGGGTTTGGGAGGCTGCTTTTTCGGCGAAGGCGCGAATGGTTTCAGCGTCGAAGATGTCGCGGCGCAGGGTCATCGACATCTCCAGGTGGTTGCGGATCAGCCGCCTCACCAGGTCGCGTTCTTCGGCATCCAGTTCCAGCCGGGCGAGCAAGCTATCAGCCAGCTCCACGCTCTGCACCGTGTGTTCGCCGGTGCGGCGAGCCTTGCCGGTGTCGTGCATAAGCAGCGCCAGGAAGAAGAGGTCGAGGCGGTCAATCTCCGCCAGCAGAGTGGAAAAGCGCTTCTCCCAGGCAACGTGCGGCTGGCGCAGGGCGTGCACATTATCGATGACCAGGAAGGTGTGCTCGTCGACGGTGTAGCGATGGTACGAATCGCGGATGACCAGGGCGTCGATGCCGTGGAACTCGGGGATGAGCAGCTCCAGAATGCCCAGAGCATGCATGGTGCGTAGCGCGTGCGCGGCATGAGGCCCGAGCAGGATCTCGCGCAGACCGTTCCACAGGAACGGTCCTTCGGGGATGTGCACATCGAGCACCGGGAGCGCATCGGCGAGGCGGTCTTCGGCGTTCTGGGTCAGGCGGTAGCCATGCGCCGCGACCAGGGCAAAGACGCGGAGGATCCCTTCCGGGCCGGTGAGCAGGGAAGATTCGGTGACGTCGATGCGGCCGTCCTGAACGACGAAGTCGGTGCCCGCAATCGGTGTGCGCTTGCGCCGCTGAGGGCGGTAGAAGGAGTTTCGCGCCGGCGGTAGAGCCTCCATGAGCAAGACCGCGCGACGATACACCGTGCGCGCATGGCGGTAATACGTGCGCATCCAGTAGGCGGGATCCGAGGTGCCTTTGGTTTCGAGGCCGATACTCTGGGCGGCGGCTTCATCCTGGGCATGCCAATCGAGGCTGTTGTCGTCGCGGCCGCTGCGGAAGTGCAGAAAGCAGCGCGTAGCACTGAGAAATTCAAAGGCCGCCGCGGCGTCGTTATGCACCGCATAGAGGGAGTTGCCGAAGCTGGTTGGCCAGGCCTTATGCTCGCGCACGTGGTGTAGCAGGTTGAGCCAGTGGGCCAGCTGGTGATCGCGCAGACCGCCGGGACACTCTTTGATATTGGGTTCGAGATGGAAGATGGTGTTGCCGTATTTTTGATGGCGTGCGCGGGCCAGATCGGCAAGCCGATGCACGATGCCATTCCACTCGCGCAGCGCGACTGCGGGGAGGATTTGCGTGGTTAACGATTGGTAGAGACTGTGGTCACCGGCGATGAAGCGGCGGTCGAGCAGGGAAAGTGTGAACTCAATGTTGTCGGGATCGTAACGATCGCATTCTTTGAGGGTGCGGATCATGGGGCTGGCGCGCAGGCCGAGATCCCACATGGCCTGGTTACAGCCGCGGACGGTTTCACGCAGCGTATCTTCCAGTTTGTCGTCGGCGCAAAGGTAGAGAAGGTCGACGTCTGAGCAAGGGAAGAGTTCCTTGCGGCCGAAGCCGCCGACGGCCACCAGTGCGAACCCGGGGGGCAACGCGGAGCTGCTTCAAACTGCCATAGCGGCTCCAGCAAAGAATCGACCACCAGGGCGCGGCGGCGGATGCAGAGCACACCGTTGCCGGTGCGCTCGAAGGACTGGCGCATGGCCGCCATCTCTGCCTGATAGTGCTCTCGCAACTGCTGGTGAGACGTGAATGCAGGTTTCATGTTTGAAAGCAGAATTGACCCGGAAGGTGAAGCGCAAACTCCCTCCGCTTCAAAGAAACAGGTTAGGGAGGCATCCTGGCCCACTCAAGCCAAAACCGGGCTTGAATAGGGCACCCAAAGCTTTTGTTGCCCGTGAGACAGGCACAGGGCACGACGCAAGCCGTGCCCCTTTCTTCATCTAAAGCGCAGCCGCGCCGCGGTCTCCATTGCGGATACGGATGGCTTCATCGATCCCGGAGATAAAGATTTTGCCGTCGCCGATCTTTCCTGTTCTGGTCGACGTGATGATGGCCTGAACAGCCTTCTCCAGCAGTTCGTCCGGAACCACGGTTTCGATTTTGATCTTGGGCAAAAGATCAACCGTATACTCGCGTCCGCGATAGAACTCGGTGTGACCCTTTTGGCGCCCGTGGCCGCGTGCTTCAAGGATGGTCATGCCCTCGACGCCGATGGCGAGGAGAGCGTCTTTCAATGCGTCCAGCTTTGACGGCTGAATGACAGCTTCAATTTTTTGCATAATCTGCTTTCCAGAGTAGCAAGAGTATAGCTGCCGGCGCACGGAGCGTTCTCATTATTGCCTGATTCCGCAACCTGTACCCCATGGGGAATGGCTTATAGTGTTACCTATGAGCGGAACCAACAGCGACAAGTATTTGTTCGGATCGTTGGAGTCGAGCGGCAAGAACCAGGAGAAAGTCCGCGAGGTAAATTTCGGCTCCGAGCAACCCGAAGGGGTAGTGATGACCACGCTGGATTTTGCGGTGAACTGGATCCGCAAAAGTTCAGTGTGGCCGATGACGTTTGGCTTGGCTTGCTGCGCCATCGAGATGATGTCGATGGGCGGCGCGCGCTTCGATATCGCACGCTTTGGCGCGGAAGTATTTCGCCCCTCGCCGCGGCAATCCGACCTGATTATCATTGCCGGACGGGTATCGCAGAAGATGGCTCCCGTTATCCGCCGGCTCTACGAGCAGATGCCGGAACCGAAGTGGGTGATTTCGATGGGTGCTTGCGCCACATCCGGCGGGGTCTTCAATAACTACGCATTGGTTCAGGGAGTGAACCAGATTATCCCTGTGGACGTGTATGTGCCGGGCTGTCCACCGCGTCCGGAACAGTTGATGTACGCGATCACCCTTCTGCAGGAAAAGATTATGCGGGAACGGGGAAGCGCAAAACGCGCATTAAACTTCCAATAATTGTGCAATTGTAATAAGTTTGTTGGGCGGTTCGTTTTTTCTGATTTGGTGGCAAGGCTTGCTGGCGGTAGAGGTAACTAGACGCTTACTCCCCTCCCGCTGCTGCCGTTAAGATGTTGAAAATTAAGGTAGTCGAGATAGGAAATATGCTGTAGATTACCGGATGTGGATGTTTTGCATCTCACGTCCTGGTTCGTGTGACGTGAAATCGAATTTGTCCCGAGCCACGTTCTTGGGGCTCGATCGTATTGTTGAATTGACTTCCCAGTTTTGTTTGACTTTCCAGTGGTTGCGGAGGATAGACGCATGCACTCTCGCCCGTTGACTTCACTGGGCCGAATTCTGCTTATAGCCAGTGCAATGGGACTCGGTTCCGCGAGTCTCTTAGCCCAGGATTCGTCCAGTACAGCCCCAAAGCCAGCAGCTCCTGCGGAGTCTCCAGCTTCGCGCATCGACATTTTTATGGGTTATTCGTACCTGGCGCCTCACGGCTCGGTGACGATTCCCGGGGGCGCCAACATCGGTGTCAGTGGCCCCGTTAACTACTCGTCTATCAACGAAGGCGCGATCGGGAGTGTTAGCTACTTCTTCAACCGCTACGTGGGTGGGCAGATTGAATATGCCAATCACCCCGACGGCAACAATGACGGAGCTCAGACTGGAACGCTGGGTATGATCTTCCGCTACCCAACTGCGGAGATCACGCCGTTCGTTCACGGCGACGCTGGTTTCGTCAGGCTGGGCGGACCGTACCATCAGCCGTACACATACGGTCCGGCGTTGACCGTGGGCGGAGGCTTGGACTACGCGCTTCCGTTCCTGGGTGGTCACCTGGGACTGCGGCTATTCCAGGCTGACTATGAGTACTTTCATGCCAACTTCGGGCCTCAGCCTCCGTATCCTACGGGCGGCCGGGCGAACCTGAAGGTGGCGCGCCTGAGCACCGGCCTGGTCTATCACATGGGCAGCATCCTACCGCCGCCTCCTGTCACCTACAGCTGCACCGCGGCTCCTTCGCCGGCGTTCCCCGGCGACCCGATCACGGTCACCGGCACGGCGACGAATCTGAACCCGAAGAAAACAGCAACCTATAGCTGGACGGGTGGGGAAGGCGTCAAGGTTACTGGCGACAGCACCACCGGCAACGTCGACACCACTGGCTTGAACCCGGGCAACTACACCGTGACCGGCCACGTTTCCGAAGGCCAGAAGGTGGGCCAGTTCGCGGATTGCACGGCGAACTTCACCATCAAGCAATTCGAACCTCCGACGCTCAGCTGCTCGGCTAACCCGACCACAGTTCAGCCCGGCGGCACAGCAACCATTACGGCTCAGGGCGTAAGCCCGCAGAACCGGCCACTCACTTACACGTTCAGCGCGTCCTCCGGTCAGATCAGCGGCAGCGGCAATACCGCCACCCTGAGCACAACCGGTGCGCCAGCGGGTACGATCACGGTCACCGGCACGGTACAGGATGACAAGGGTCAGACGGCTACTTGCACCGCGTCTGTCAATGTCGAAGCTCCTCCGCCACCGCCGGCTCCGAAGACCAAGACGCTTTGCTCGATCAGCTTTGATCGTGACAAGCGCCGCCCGGCTCGCGTCGACAACGAGGCTAAGGCTTGCCTTGATGACGTCGCACTGAACCTGCAACAGCAAACGGATGCCACCGCTGTACTGGTTGGCGAAGCAGCTTCCGACGAAAAGGGCGCTGACAAGCTGGCTGCACAACGGGCTGTCAATACGAAGGACTACCTGGTGAAGGAGAAGGGCATTGACGCTTCCCGGATCTCGGTACGCACCGGAACACAGGGCAACAAGGAAGTCGAAGACTACCTCGTACCTGCCGGCGCCACCTTCGATAACGACGTACCGGGCACCACGGCAGTGGACGAGAGCACAGTGAAGGTTCAAGCCAGAACCGCACCGGCTCGCGGCCATAGGAAGAAAGCAGCGGCACCCCCAGCGCAGTAAGCACTAGGGCAGCCAAAACTGAAAAGGGTGACCAGTTAGTAATGGTCACCCTTTTCATTGTGCTTGACCGTGCCGGTCTTACAGGCGCAGGGTTGAATCCGGATAATCCCTCAAGAGGCTTGTCCGAAATTCAGGCATCTAAACAGAAGGCCATGACTCCATTCATTGGGCGTATTCTCTCCTCCTCCCTTGTTCTGCTCGCTCTTTCTCCCAGCCAACCAGCTCTGGCGCAGTCTGCTTCCTGGGTTCCCGTGGGACCCGACGGAGGCGATGCGCGCAGTTTCGCCGCCGACCCTAGCAACGATAAGCATCTCTACCTGGGCACAACCAACAGCTGGATTTACCAGACCCAAGATGGCGGCGCGAGTTGGCATAGGCTGGCCAAGTTGGCCAAGACCGACGATCTGATTCTGGACAACGTCGTGGTGGATCAATCCGATCCCAAGACGCTGCTGGTCGGGGCGTGGATTGTGGATCATCCCGGCGGCGGACTCTTTATCAGCCACGACGCGGGCAAGACCTGGACCACCGTCGAGGCCATGAAGGATCAATCCATCCGCGCTCTTACCCAGGCTCCGTCCGATCCAAAGATCCTGATCGCAGGCACGCTCAAGGGTGTTTTCCGGAGTGAAGACGGCGGCGTGAAGTGGAACCAGATATCGCCGGTCGGCAGCATGGATATCCATGAAGTGGAGTCCATAGCCATCGATCCCAAGGATCCGCGCACGGTGTACGCGGGCACCTGGCACCTGCCGTGGAAGACCACAGACGGCGGCGCGAACTGGCACAACATCAAGCAGGGTCTGATCGAGGACTCGGATGTGTTTTCGATCATCATTGATCCCACGGAACCAAGCGTCGTTTATACCAGTGCCTGTTCTGGAATTTACCGCAGCAATAGCGGCGGTGAGCTCTATAAAAAGATCCAGGGCATCCCGATGACCGCGCGCCGGACCCGCGTTTTGATGTTGGATCCAACCAACCACAACACGGTGTACGCGGGCACGACAGAAGGCCTGTATAAAACCACCGACGGCGGCGCTACCTTCAAGCGCATGACCGCGCCGGAGGTGATCGTCAACGACGTCTATGTGGATCCAAAGAACCCACAACACGTGATGTTGGCGACAGACCGCGGTGGAGTGCTCGAAAGTGACGATGCGGCAATGACCTTCAAGGCGTCTAACGAGGGCTTCTCGCAGCGCCAAGTATCCAGCCTGCTGGTGGATGCGAAATCGCCGCAAACCGTTTTTGCCGGGGTGGTGAACGACAAGACTTACGGCGGGGTCTTCGTTTCCCACGACGATGGGTCGACCTGGAGCCAACAGAGCAATGGGCTTGATGGGCGGGATGTTTTTAGCCTGTCGCAGGCTACGGACGGTGCGATCCTGGCCGGGACCAATGCCGGCGTCTTCCGTTGGGATGGTTCGAGCTGGAAGCAAGTGGGCAAGATCGTCAAGGGTGAGCAGAAGACGTCCTACGTGGTTCGTAAGGGCAAACGCACCAAGGTGGAGACAACGGTGATGGTGCCCGGCGGTCTGATCGAGGGGAAAGTAAGCCAGGTCGATGCCTCGGGGAACGCCTGGTACGCCGCGACTGTAAATGGGGTCTACGCCAGCAAGGATCAGGGGGCCACCTGGGAAGGCGGGCCGGTGCTGGGGAAGCCGGAGTACCGTGCCGTGGCGTCCGATGGACTCATGGTCGTGGCAGCTCAGCGGACGGGATTGGCATGGTCGCAGGACGAAGGCAAGACCTGGCAGCCGCTGACCATGCCGCAGAAGCTGACCTGGATTCAGGCAGTGGCGATCGCCGGCAACGGCAGCGTATGGCTAGGTGGGCGTGAAGGTGTTTTCTACAGTGAGGACCATGGTCAGAACTGGACCGAAATGACCACGCTGCCCATCTCTGATATCAGCGGGCTGGCGTACGATCCAGATCTCAAACGCGTCGTTGTCACCTCCTGGTCTTCCAGTTGGGTGTTGGCGGTCAACCCGGCGGACCGAACCTTCAAGTTCTGGGATCCAGGCTGGAAAGTACGACACGTGCAATCCGTGGGTGGACGCCTGCTGGCGGCCACGCCTTACAACGGAGTGGTTATGGAGCCAAATACGCCGGCGAAGACGGCCGTTGCTCTCAACCCGTAATAAATCGATGAGGTATGGTTCGCCTACGCAGTTTTCAAATGCGGGACCTGGCCGGGCTGCATCGGCTTGACCAGGTCTGTTTTCCGCGGGAGATTGCGTACTCCAGGGCCGAACTGCAGTACTTCCTGACCCATCCCAAGTGTTCCTGCTGGATCGCGGAGCAGCCCGACGATAAGTTGGCGGGCTTCGTCATTTTTGAACGCTCCAAGCGCCATGGACGCCGCGCGGGTCATATCGTTACTCTCGATATCGACCCGCTGGAGCGGCGCCGCGGTTTGGGCACCCTGTTGATGCAAACCGGGGAGGAACAGATGAGGCAGGAAGGCGTAGGCGTGTTGAGCCTGGAAGTGGCAGAGAATAATCCTGCCGCGCAGCAGTTTTATCGCAGCCTGGGTTTTGTGACTAGGGGGCGGATTGCGAAATACTATGGGGGGATGGTCGATGCTGAGGTTATGGAGAAGGTGATCGAACCGGCATAGCAGGGGGGAGATTTTTCCTGCTGCTTGATCCTGTTCGAAACCGGCTTCCCGCCCATCGCTGGTGCCCGGATTTTAGCCGCCTATTCGGGCTGGCTCCGCGGCACCTGCAGAAGAAATAATCTAGTGCAGAAGGTACTTCCAGCAAAGAGCGCCGAGGACTACGAGCACTAACTGGAATGTAAGGGCGAAGACTACGCCACGCGCGCATCCCAATTTATCTTCGTAATAGGGGTGCTCCGGATTATCGGAACAGACGTCCGCGACATTGACGGAAACGATAGAAGCCTCTCGGCGCACTATGCGCAACTCCGGTCTCATCGATCGCTCCGCTAGATTTGGAAAAGCTTGGATACCCATGTTGATTCCCCTTTCACGATTCTGAATATAGCCCGAAGATGAGGCGATGTCTCAGCTACTATGTACAACTTTGGTAGGGTAATGGGGCGTCTATGTCCTTAACGGTACTAAGGTTGTTCCGAATTGGGGATGTTTCGGGACTGCCGAGGCTCGCATTCGTCCAGAACCATTACCCAGGTAAGCGCAGCGCTGAGAGAAGGAGTAGACAAAAGATTGGTTATGGGAAAGAAAGCGCGGGGGGCTGCATGAAAACCTCTAACTTCAGAATTGAGTCCCGCAGGGACGGCTCTGAGCTTGTCGAACGTGGACGGCTGAAGATAGCCCCAGTACGCCAATGCTGGTTAGGCTCTTTCCTAACCGGGAAATTTTCGATTTGAGTCCAGGTTCACCCAGGACTCGCGTCCTGGGCATTTTCAGCCGTCCCTACGGGACTACTCGTTGGCGCTAGCTAACCCAGGACTAACGTCCTGGGCTACTCTCAGCCGTCCCTACGGGACTCGATTTGGAGAGTGTGGTTCTCATGCAGGCGGTGAAGCCCGTACTTTCATTCATTACCAGACCCTTGCCGGTTAAGCGTCCGGTTTCAGGGTGAGGACGGAAATTTCGGAGATTCCGGAGAGGAACCAATCCCGTAGGGACGGCTGAAAATAGTCCAGGACTTAGTCCTGGGTTGGATTGGAGAAATGTGACTAGTCCCGTAGAGACGGCTGAGAATGTCCCAGTACGCAGTGCTGGGTAGGCTCTTTCCTAACCGGGGAATTTTCGATTTGAGTCCAGGTTCACCCAGGACTCGCGTCCTGGGGGCATTTTCAGCCGTCCCTACGGGACTCAATTTGGAGAGTGTGGTTCTCATGCAGGCGGTGAAGCCCGTGCTTTCATTCATTACCAGACCCTTGCCGGTTAAGCGCCCGGTTGCAGGGTGAGGACAAAGATTTCGGAGATTCCGGAGAGGAACCAGTCCCGTAGGGACGGCTGAAAATAGCCCAGGACTTAGTCCTGGGTTGGGTTGGAGAAATGTGACTAGTCCAGTAGGGACGGCTGAGAATGTCCCAGTACGCAGTGCTGGGTAGGCTCTTCCTAACCGGGGAATTTTCGATTTGAGTCCAGATTCACCCAGGACTCGCGTCCTGGGGCATTTTCAGCCGTCCCGACGGGACTACTCGTTGGCGCATTTGCTAACCCAGGACTAACGTCCTGGGCTACTCTCAGCCGTCCCTACGGGACTCAATTTGGAGAGTGGGGTCTCATGCGGGCTGTGAAGCCCGTGCTTTCATTCATTACGCCGTGGCCTTCCGGTTAGGCCCCGGGTTGAAGGGTGAGGACGGAAATTTCGGGCGGGCAGCGGAAGCGGAAAGGCAGGTTGACCGCACCAATGCCTCGGTTGACGTAGAGCTGCATTCCATCGCGCAGCCGAAAATGCCCCTCCACATATCGGGTCCCCATTTCAGGGAGAAGGAGCGGGGGTAGAAAGGGGAGACGAACCTGCCCTCCGTGAGTATGTCCGGAGAGCATCAGATCGATCCGCCGTCCCACAGCATGGTCTGCGAAATCAGGCTCGTGGGCCAGCAGAATAAGAGGTTCGGCATTCCTGCCGGCGGGATCAATGGCGCGGAGGTTCGGCCACCCTTCCAGAGCATCCTGGGTGCCGGCGAGCCATAGGCGCCGGTTGTCGCGCTCGAGGGCCACAGAATTGTTTGCCAGCACGGGAATGCCGTGGGTCAGGAGGGCATCCGTGATGGCGTGGGCGCCGACCAGGACGTCATGATTGCCCAGGATCGCGTAGCGCAGCGGGCAATGGATCCGGCTAAGAATTTCGGCGCAATGATAGCCCATGCGCACGGAGAAGCGCCGCGGCAGCGGCCCGGAGCTAACGAAGTCTCCGGTCAGTACGACAAGATCGGGCTCCGCCTCGTTCACCCGGCGGACGACTCCCTGCAGAAAAGTCGCTTCGGTGTATTCCTGGAAATGAAAATCGCTGATCTGCACGATCTTGAAGCCCGCGAAGGGGTCAGGCAAGCGGGGAACAGTAATCGTCCTGTGGACGATATCGATTTCGTGACGAGAGATTTCGCCGGCGTAAAAAGCCATGGCGGCGGCAGAACCAGCGGCCAAGCCGAGAAAATTTCTGCGGGTGAAGACCGTCTTCCCGAGGGATGCCGGTGGGGCAGACGGGGCAACCAGGGTGGGTTCCATCAGGGTCACCGTTCAAGTCTACGGTCTAGGCTGTTAATTTTGACCGATGGGATGGGTGGCCGGTACCAAAAAGGGAACAAGAACTATCCGATAAAAATGCTCCGTAAAGCGGAGTAAATCCGGCGGTATCGGACGTAAGTTTCCTGCATTACACGAGATGCGTCCCGGTCAGGGGCCGTGCGCTTGGCCACATGCACCACTTTGTCGCAGGCCGCATCGACGGAAGCCCAGACCCCGACACCCACCCCGGCCAGAAGGGCGGCGCCATAAGCTGCGCCTTCCTCGGCCTGCACGGTTTCCACCGTCTGGCCGTAGACATCCGCCTGGATCTGGCGCCACAGGGGAGAGCGGGCGCCCCCTCCGCCCAGGCGAATCGCCCGCACGGGAATGCCCAACTCCTTGAAAATGGACAGCGTGTCTTTGAGGCTGAAGGCAACGCCCTCCATAATGGCGCGCACGATGTTGGCACGGGTGTGGTCGGCGGCCAAGCCTACCAGGGCAGCGTGGGCGTCGGGGTCCAGATGCGGAGTGCGCTCACCCATAAGGTAGGGGGCCCAGAGAACTCCGCCGGCGCCGGGAGGAACCTGCGCGGCTTCAGCGCTTAGCTGATCGTAGGGATCGACCTGGTGGGCACCGGCACGGCCGGCAGTCACGCCGAAGTTGTCACGAAACCAGCGCAGCGAGAGGCCGGCCGCCTGGGTGACGCCCATGACATGCCAGCGGCCCGGTATGGCGTGGCAGAAGGTGTGCAGCCGTCCCAGGGGGTCGGTGACCGGAGCATCGGAGGCAGCGAAGACCACCCCCGACGTGCCGATGGTGGCGCTCACATCCCCGGGACGGACGATACCCATGCCGGTTGCGCCCGCAGCTTGATCGCCTGCACCGGCAACCACGGGTGTGCCGGCCTTCAGGCCGGTGGCGGCGGCCGCGGCATCCGTCACCTGGCCTACGACCACCTGTGATTCATAGAGCGCGGGCAGGCAGTCCGGGCTGAGACCGACTGCATCCAGCATGGCGTCGGACCAGCGGCGGTGAGCCACGTCGAGCAGCAGAGTCCCCGAGGCGTCGGCCACATCGATGGCCTTCACCCCGGTGAGACACAGGCGGACATAATCCTTGGGCAACAGGAAGCTGTGAAATCTGCGCCAGATGCTGGGTTCGTTGGTCCGCACCCACATGAGCTTGGTGAGCGTGAAGTTGGTAAGCGCGGGATTAGACGTGAGCTCTACCAGGCGCCGCGGGCCGATGGTCTCGTTGAGATAGCGGCACTCCGCGGCGGTGCGCTGATCGCACCAGATGAGGGCGGGGCGCAGAACTTCATCGTTCCGATCCAGGAGCACAGCACCATGCATCTGCCCGCTAAGGCCGATGCACGCAATCTCAGACGCTGGGGTGTCACTCTGCTGCAGCAGTTTGCGCACAGCGCCCTGACAGGCCTTCCACCAGTCGTGGGGATCTTGCTCGGCCCAACCGCTGCGCGGCGAAGCAAAGGGTTGGTGTTCGTGAATGGCGGAAGCGACGACCGCGCCTGTTTCGTCGATGAGGAGGGCGCGGGTCCCTCCCGTGCCGACATCGATGCCTAGCAGCTTGATGGCTCTATCCTCCGGTCAACTAGTGTAGCTCAGGGCCTAAGAGGGTGCGGTTTCTTTCCTGGTACTCACAGAAAACTTGCGGGAGCGTAAGGTTCAGAGGGCCTGTTTTACAGGCCCTCGCCTCAGAACTGGTTCCACAAGAACTGGTTGTACACATCGTGATGGAACTGGATTTCGGGAACCTTGATCAGGCTTCCGAGCAACCGTGGACACCGGTCCGCTGAGGCTTGCTTGAGATCGGCGTAGCGGGCTTTCACATCCTCTCCGAGTAGGGACGTGGTCCATTTCGACTTGCGAAAATCATCGATCGCTGTGTAGACATTGTCAGGCAGGAAGCGCTTGGCCTGGCGCAGGTCTTTGATCTTGGAGATCTCGCCTTCGATGCCGGTGCGGAAGATGGAATAGAGAGCCATGTAGGGATTGGCATCGGGGCCGACCGAACGCACTTCCACGCGCGAGCTTTTTTCGTTGCCCAGGGGGACACGCACCATGGATCCACGGTCGATGGGCGAGGCCTTGATCTGGTTGGGCGCTTCGAAGTGCGGGTCGAGGCGGCGGTAGGCGTTCACGCTGGCGTTTAGCAGCAGGCAAATGTCATTCGCGCTGGAGAGAATGCGATCGATGAATGACCACGCCAGCGGGCTGATCTTCTCTTCTCCATCCGGATCCCAAAAGAGGTTCTTGCCCTCTTTGCTGATGGAGACGTTGGTGTGCATGCCGTTGCCGTTGACTCCAATCACCGGCTTGGGCAGAAAGGAGACGGAGGCGCCCATGCGGGTCGCTACCTGGCGGCAGATGAGCTTGTAGAGCTGAATCTGATCGGCGGCGGCTACTACCTCGCCGTAGTTGTAGTTGATCTCGAACTGCGAAGGCGCGACTTCGGGGTGGTCCTTCTCATTCTCGAAGCCCATGGCCCGCTGTACCTCGGCCGCGGTGTCGATAAAGGTGCGCAAGGGATCGCCGGGAAGGGAATGATAGTAACCACCGGTATTGACGTACTCGAATTTGCCCGTCTCAGCGTAGCGCCGTTCGGCGTCGATACCGGCAAAGAGAAAGCCCTCGATTTCGTTGGCGGCATTGAGTGTGTAGCCGCTCTTCTCGTGCTGTTCCTGGGCGTAGGTCTTGAGCACGCTGCGGATATCGGCGGGATAGACCGCTCCACTCTTGTCGATGACTTCGCCGAAGACCAACACTTTGCCGGCTCCGAAGAAATCGGCGGGGGCCCAGTAGAAGGCGCTCCAGTCAATTCCCAGGCGCAGGTCGCTCTCCCGCTGGGCGGAGAATCCGCGGATGGAGGAGCCGTCAAAGGTTAGGTTGTCCCAGCTCTTGACCAGGAATTTCTTGTCGTAGTCCAGCATGTGCAGGCGGCCTTCCAGGTCGCTGAAGAGAACGGTGACGGCCTTGATGCACTTCTCGTCGGTGAGGTATTTCAGCCGTTCTTCCTGAATCTGGTGCTGGGGCACGCGATTCTTCCGCTGCTCTTTCGCTTTCACATTCAACGCTTCGAGTTCGTCATAAGGGAGCGTGAGAAAATTGCGCAATTCGTTCGACATGGATCTCCTTCAGAGTGGATATAGCCGCACAAGAGTCACAGGGCAGACCAAAATCAGAATATCGTGTGCCCTGCCGGGCAACCAAATGTAGGAAATGGTAGGATTTGCCCATGCCGGCGGTGGAGAAGATCAGCATCGCTTTGCCTGGGGAGATGGCGGCCAAGCTCCGCGAAGTGGTCGAGACGGGTGAATATGCCTCCTCCAGCGAGGTGGTGCGCGAGGCGTTGCAGGAGTGGATGCTGAAGCGCGACCTGAGGCAGCACGGCCTGGACGAACTGCGCAACTTGTGGCGGCAAGCGCAGGGGGATCAAAGTCCCGGGGCTCCGGTGGATGAAATTCTGGACCGCCTGGAACGCAAGTACAAGCCTCTGGCGGATGCTGCCAGGTAGTGCGCATCGAAGTCTCCAGTCTGGTGGAAGGTGACCTGGACGCAATCGCGGATTACATAGCGAAAGACAATCCCAGGCGGGCCCTGAGCTTTCTTCGGGAGATACGCGAGCAAATCCTGGCACTCGGGCACCGCCCTCTGCGCTTCCGGTTACGGCCCGAGTTGGGAGAAGATGCGCGCATAGCTCTGGCAGGACGCTACGGGATTCTATTCCGTATCCGCGAAGATGCCGTGAGGTTAGAGCGCGTGGTTTATGTCGCCCACGACCTTCTGCCTCTGTTCCGGGAGGACGAATAAACGCTGGCCGACGAAAGATAACCAGGGCGATGTACCATTGCTAGTCGTATCCTGGTAACCCACCGCTGTCATCACAAAGGAGCCACTACCATGGCAACATCGCCAAGTAGCTTATTAGGGAGAGGCACGTCGTTCCCCGTAGGATGGGCCATTTTGTTGATTGTTGTCGGGTTCTTTGCCTTGGCGTTGCCCTTCGAGGCGGGCAAAGCGATTGCCGTCGTGGTCGCCTTGCTGGTCATCGTGGCGGGCATCGCGCATTTGGCGGGTACCTTTGCGGCGCGCACCACCGGAGGTTTTTTCTGGCGGCTGCTGGTTGGCTGCGCTTACCTGATTGCAGGGGTCTACCTGCTGCTAAACCCAACGTTGAGCCTGGTTTCTCTCACCCTGGCTTTAGCGGTCCTATTCTTCGTGGAAGGCATCTTTCATATCGTGACGTATTTTCAAGTGCGAAGCGTTCCGGGTTCGGGATGGCTTCTGTTTGACGGTATCGTCACCCTGATACTGGCGGTCATGATCTGGCGAAGCTGGCCGGCGAGCGCGGTTTGGGCGCTGGGCACGATCGTCGGTATTAACCTTCTGATGAGCGGCTTTACCCGGCTGATGTACTCGCGCGCAGTGCGCGCCAATCCCTAACAGTTTTTATTTACGGGACCAACCATGACACTCACGGACACAGAGAAGGCCGTTGCTGCGCGCAAGAGCCTGGAATACGTCAAGGACGGAATGGTGGTCGGGCTCGGCACCGGCTCGACCGCAACCTTTGCCATCCACTTTCTTGGGGAACTAGTCCGCGACGGACTGAAGATTCGTGGGATCCCGACCTCGCGAGCTACTGGCGAGCTGGCGCGCTCGTTAGGGATTCCGCTCACCAGCTTCGATGAAGTGGCCTATACGGACGTGACCATTGACGGCGCCGATGAGGTTGCTCCCGGGCTGGCGCTGATCAAAGGCGGTGGGGGCGCGCTGCTGCACGAGAAAATTGTTGCGGCTTCTTCGCGGCGGCTGGTGATCGTGGCCGATGAACACAAAATCGTCCAGCGGCTGGGCCGCTTCCCTCTTCCGGTAGAGGTGATCCCGTTTGCGGCGTCTCCGATCAAGAAGAAGCTGGAGGAGATGGGGGCGCACCCGGTGCTGCGTTCGGGCCATGACGGCTCACCTTATGTCACCGACGAAGGCAACTTCATTTTGGACTGCCACTATGGAGAGATCCTGGACCCGGCTGCGGTGGGCCAGACCATCAAGAGCATGACGGGCGTGGTCGAGCACGGGTTGTTTCTTGGATTGGCGTCTCTAGCGATTATTGCGGGTCCTTCCGAAGCACGGGTCATTAGCGGCTAGGCTACCCGCGTTTAGAGGTGTTCTTCGTCAAGACTCCCACAGAATCGTCATCCTGAGCGAAGCGCCTTGCAACCTATCGCTGAACAAAGGACTTACCGCGCGGAGTCGAAGGACCTCGGCGATGCTTAGTCTACCCATTGATGCTTAGAGCTTTTCTCCCACGGAAATCCGACAACCGACCTGCTGCGATACGCAATTGATGCGCACGCGGATCGTGGCGGCCGCCCAGTACGGGCTCGGTGGGCGAAAAGCTCCGAGCGGCATGGGTAAAAATAAACATCGCCGAGGTCCTTCGACTTCGCGCCCCCAAGCTCTGTATCACGCGATAAATCTGTGAGGCGCTTCGCTCAGGATGACGATTCTGTGGGAGAACTAACCGAACGGAGATCTCTGTGTGGGGGCCGAGGCGCACTGCTGGTCGCTCGGCTGCGCTCCCACGGCACGCCGGGGCAGGCGGGATGACAAGTGGAGGGTGGTGCATCCATGGGGAATTGGCTAGTGGCTGAAAGAATCGTTAAGTGAGTGCCGTGGCACCCAGCGGTTGTTGACGGTCATGCAAGCGCCGACAAGGTTGCGCTCGGCTGGCCTTGCTAGGGTACAGAGCTATGGCGGGGTGGAGACGCGTACGGTGTCGTGAAACCGCTTCATGTCTATGCCGGCCATTCGGCCTCCCGGGTCGTAGACAAAAATATCGGAGAACTTAGCGTCCCAGATAATTTCTTCGGCGCGGTACGACGACCGGGCATTGACGACCTGGGAAAACGTCTCGTCCATCCCGGTGAGCAAAATCAGAAACTCAGCGCCGCTGGCGCACAATTCGTCCTGCGTAACCCCGTAGAGCGGGCTTTCTTTGTCGATGATATGCACGACGGTCCAGGAGAGAGGAAAGAAGACCACGCTCTCTCTTTCCAGACTCAGCGGGTGGTAGCGGCGCACCGCGGCTCCGCTGGTATTGGTCTCAAAGCGCGACACCAGAAGACGGCATTGCAGGTCGATGATCTGGTTGTTGCGCGAGTTAATGATGCGGAATTCGAAAGCGCGAAGGTTACCAATCCACGACATCACCGCGTTCTTACTGAAGAGAATGTCGGCTACTGGACGGGAGAAGCGCGCGAACACGAGTCCCGTAACCACGGCTAAACCCAACAGACTGACGACCGACTCCAGCGCGACCAAAACATTGGTTGCCACCCCCACGGGCACGATGGTTCCGTAACCTATGGTCGCCGAGGTGTGAATGCTGAAGAAGAAGGCCTTCAGGAACGGGGAAGAAATACCGATGTTGAGGGTGCTGACCAGGCCAGTCGGTCCGCAAGCATCGTAGAGCAAGGCGAAAAAGCCATTGAGCGTAAGGTAGGCGACGGCGACAAAAAGAAAGAAGCGGCTCCAGGTGGTGCTGACCAGGTTGGAGTAGGCCAGAAACGAACGCAGCCCGCGGCCTCGTCGTTCCACGTTGAAGCTGCCGTCCCGATTGATCAGGCGAAGCTCACGCTGGGACGATAAGACTCGACCGAACCCCAGGTCGCTGGAGGGATCGTCGGGAGCCTTGGCGAGTTTTTCTTTCAGCTCTTGCTCAGCCACCGGATTATTCTCAGAGCGCTAATTTTCGGTGGAGCAAGGCCAGCGCCATATTCAGACAAAGCGCCGCCAGCTCCGGATCGTAGCGGTAGCCCTCATCGCGCATGAAGGCGTGCGCGCCGTTGACTTCGACCCATTGAAAATTAGCGCCCACCTCCTCCAGCCGGGCCTTGATGAGATTGCGCCCCACAAGCGGAACATGCGGATCCTGCCGCCCCCAGATGTGCAGCAGCTCACCTTTTATATCCCTTGCGCGCATCAACGAATCGTCCTGTTTGCCCAGGCCCAGGCTGTGACTGTGAATATCGGTGGCGTAGAAACATACCGTGGCCAGGACATCGGGGTTCATGGCCGCACGAAAAGCGAGATGGCCTCCCAGGCAGATGCCAATGGCGCCCAGGCGCCCGGTGCAATCATCCAGGGCTTTGAGATGATCGAGGAGTGCGCGCGCATCGCTATCGTAGGATGAAAGGGGCTTGGCGTATTTGTCGGCGTTGCCTTTGTCGGAACCGGCCTGATCGTAGGCCAGCACGGTTCCTAGCGGCTCCAGCTCGTGATACACCTCAGGCACTGCGACAATGTAGCCATGACCAGCGATGAAGGCGGCAAAGCGGCGGATCGGCCCGGTGGCCTGGAAGATTTCGGAAAAGAGCACGACAGCGGGATACTTGCCCTCGGCCGCGGGGCGAAACATATAGGTCCGCATGAGACCGGTCGGTGTGGCGAGATCGACGGCTACTTCTTCTTTGAGGATCATGGCGCTCCCAGATTACCTGATAATTTCGACACTGCCAGGAGTTAGTCGATGGTGATTGGCTGGTTACCGGGAGAAGGGGAGAGTGCAGGGCCATCGTCGGCCTGGGGGCGGATAGAAGCGGCGCAACGCTCGGCGCGGCTGCCCTGTCTGTTGGTGCCGCAGCCGGCCCATGCTGTGCTTGCGGGAGAAATTGCCGCCGGGCTGGTAGCCGCATGTTTCGGTGAGTTGCCGCCGGAAATCGTGCGCGCTATTCAAATGCACGACACCGGCTGGGCTTCGAGCGATGCACAACAGATTCAGCGACTGCGCTCGGGCGGTGCGCAAGCCGGCAAGGCAATGCCAGTTTCGTTCGTGGCCATTCCGCCTGGGGAAGCTGCGGAGGCCTGGACCACCTCGATCGATACCGTCGCAGGCTGGTCGGAGACAGGGGCCATCATCGTTAGCCGTCATTTCAGCCTGCTGGCCGAGCATGATCAGGTCCACCACCGGCGCTTTCTGCAGACCGAGAGGCTGCGTCAACAGAAGCTCGAAAGCAGCTCGAAGGCAAGGAGCGAAGATCTGGAGCGATGGACGGCAGCGCTGGGCTTTTGCGACCTGGTGTCGCTCTACCTGGTGAGCGGACTCAGTGGTCCGGTGGAGTTTCCGCTGGCCCACCCATCCTCACCCCAGGCCCAGACGGCGCCCCGGGTGAAGATGCAAGTCCAAGGACGAACACTTCGCTTTACCCCGGAGACCCTACGCGCCGGCTATTCGCTCTCCATCCAGGCGCTCAAGCATCCCGTGCCGGCGCAGGGCGCGCGTGCCGAGACACTCACTTGGGAGGTGCAGTGAATGATCGTGGCCAACCATAGAGCCGATACCTTCGAGGCCATTGTGATTGGCGCCGGGGTTGCCGGTCTGGCAGCCGCCCGAACGTTGGCGGAGGCGGGGCGGCGAGTGGCTCTGATCGAAGCCCGGGAGCGTGTCGGGGGACGGATTCATACTGTTCAGGCCATCCAGGGCGACCTGCCGGTGGAGCTCGGGGCTGAGTTTATTCACGGTCTGCCGCAGGAGCTGATCGATTTGGTGGACGAGGCGGGTCTCACCCGTTTCGAGCTGGATGGCGATAGCCGCTGTGTCAGCCCGGGGCGTGGCACCGGCCGGCTGGAAGCCTGCGGGGACCAGCATGAAGTGCACCAGCTGTTTGAAGAGCTCGGCCAGGTGCAGCTTTCGCCGGATGCACGCGACCTCAGTTTCAGCGACTTCGTGGGCCGGCGGAAGCTTGGAGCGGAGGCTACGAAGTGGGCGACGAATTATGTCGAAGGATTCAATGCAGCCGAGGCGGACCGCATCAGCGTTCGCGCGCTAGCCAAACAGCAGGCGGCCGAAGACGCAATCTCGGCGGACCGTTTGTTCCGCGTGGTCGAAGGGTATGAGCGCGTTCCCCAGTATCTGTTGCGCAGGTTCCGCGATGCCGGGGGTGAGTTGCTGCGGTCTACGGTCGTGCGCTCCGTAGATTGGGAGCCAGGTCAGATCGAAGCGGCAACCGATACCGGCCGCGTCTTGCTAGCCAAAGCGGCGATCCTGACCCTGCCTTTGGGGGTTCTGCAGGCGCGGAGTGTCGTGTTCTCGCCCCAGCCGGTGGAGATTCTGAAAGCGGCCGACAGCCTGGTTATGGGACTGGCCGCACGCGTGGTGTATGAGTTCGACAGCAGCTTCTGGAAGCAGTTTGTCTCGCTGAAGGGGGTGAGCTTCCTGTTCGCGCCCGAGGCCACGCCCCCGACCTGGTGGACGACCAGTCCTCGTGCGGGCACGACGTTGACTGGCTGGATAGCCGGGCGTAAAGCGAAGAAGTTGGAGATGGACCTGCTGCCCGAGACGGGGCTGGAAACGCTCTCAGTCATGCTGGGCAGCGAGTTGCACGAGGTGAGTAAACACCTGCTGCGCTGGCATATGCATGATTGGCAGGTCGATCCCCGCAGCCTGGGAGCCTATACCTACGTTCCCCGAGGGGCCATCGATGCCTCCGATCACCTTTCGCAGCCGGTGGAGCAGACACTCTTCTTTGCCGGCGAGCATACCGACACCAGCGGTCACTGGGGTACCGTCCATGGAGCGCTGCGCTCCGGATATCGCGCCGCGCGGCAGCTACTTGCCTAACCGCAGATCCCTCCACTACGCTACGCTCCGGTCGGGATGACAATTCTGATGTAAGGAGAGAAACACTTTACCCCCAACAGAATTGTCATCCCGACCGGAGCGTAGCGCAGTGGAGGGATCTGCGGTTTCTGTTTACCCACTGTGGAACAGATAGTTAGACCAGATCCCCGACCCTGTCGGCGATGTTGCCGGCGGCGGAGCTGACATTGTTGGCGACCGAACTTACGCGGGATGCTACGTCTCCGGCCACGTCTTTCGTCTTCTTATAGACGCGAGTGGCGTGTTTGCTCAGATCACCAGTGGTGTCCTGGATGTAATCGCTCGCATCCTGCAGGTTACGCTTCAGTTGCTTACGGGTCTTTTCCCCGGTCTGCGGAGCATAAATAAGAGCCGCAGCTGCGCCGGCAGCTACCCCCAGAGAAAAAACTGCCCAGTAACGGACTACGCTCATGACCATCCACCTTTCACGAATAGCAAGTAAGTCATTCACTTGGAGTGCATTAAGACCGGATAGGTTGCAGGGGACCGTGGGGTGAGGCTGCCGGGTTTTGCCTGGCAGCGACGAGAAGAGTTAACGAGATAGCGCGTATTTGCTATTGATTTTTGGAGAAAAAATCCTTAAAATGAGAACTTTGACATGTCCAGCGGACCTGAGTTGGTGAAGTTCAACGCCGCTGGCTGATGCTTGTTGCTCATCTCCCTAGAGGATAACGGATCAAATGGCAAAACGTCGTGGTAATCCAAACTGGGGCAAGCCGGAGCCGATAGGCCCGGTAGTCCCGACAGTCACTTCTTTCGAACAAGTGGTTAAAGAGTTCAAACTGACTCCCGATCAGTATGTGCGTTCGACACGGTTGCGCGAATGGGCCCGGCGCAACAAGAATTCGAAGTATATCCCGGAGGCGCTGCTCGAGGCTTGGGGTTTTGAAATCGAATCCACGTTGTAAACGAGTAGCAGGTCCGAAGCAAAAAAACGCCGCCGAGAGCGGCGTTTTTTGCGTCTGCTGGCAGTGATCCGGCATCAGCAAGATGTCAAGCGGAGAATAGAGCTATGCAGGCGAAAATGCCGTTTACCGATGTACCCGGGGCCCTGGAGGAGTTTAAAGCGGGACGCATGATCGTCGTGGTGGACGACGAGGACCGCGAGAACGAGGGAGACCTGACGCTGGCTGCCGAGTTTGTTACTCCGGAAGCCATCAACTTCATGGCCAGGTATGGACGCGGGCTCATTTGCCTCAGTCTGACCGAAGAGCGGGCCGACTACCTCCGCCTGGGTCCGATGTCGCAACAGAATTCCTCCCGCTTCGGCACCGCGTTTACGGAAACGATCGAGGCCCGGGAGGGCGTGACAACCGGCATCTCCGCCTACGATCGGGCGCACACCATCCAGGTGGCAATCAATCCCCGTATGACGGCTGCGGATCTGGCTCGGCCGGGGCATGTTTTTCCACTGCGCGCGCGGCGTGGTGGGGTGCTGGTACGCGCCGGCCAGACGGAGGCTTCCGTTGACCTGGCGCGCATGGCCGGGCTGATCCCGGCCGGAGTGATCTGCGAGATCATGAACGATGACGGCACCATGGCTCGAGTGCCTGACCTGATTGAATTTTGCAACCAGCACGGGTTGAAGATGCTGACGGTGGCGGAGCTCATCCGCTTCCGGCTGCAGAACGAACGGTATATCTTCCGGGTGGCGGAATCGATTTTGCCCACGCGCTTTGGCGACTTCCGCATGATTGCCTATGAGAGCGAGGTCGACGGGGGAGAGAGCCACCTGGCCCTGGTTCGCGGCGATGTGAGCTCGGAGCACAACCAGGAACCGGTCCTGGTGCGGGTGCACTCCCATTGCCTGGCGGGCGATGTCTTCGGCACCACGTTGTGCGATTGCCACCAGGTGGTGCAGCGGTCGCTGGAGATGATTGCGGAGGCGGGACGGGGGGCGCTGGTTTATCTGCACAATTCAAGTAAAGGTTTCGATATCGACCGCAGTGTGCTGCCAAACCGGCTGTTTCTGCACCGTAGCGGCGAGCATGGGGAGGACCGGCATCAACGGATTTTGCGCCAGGTCGGACTGGGGGGGCAGATCCTTTCCGATCTGAACATCCGGAAGATTCGGCTACTCTCCAACACTCCTACGCACGTGCCTGCGTTGCAGGGGTTCGATCTGGAGATTGTCGATCAGGTTGGGCTGGCGCTTAAGGCTCCGCTCTAGGGGAGAAAAAGGCGCGTCGAGTGCTGTGGTATCCCATTCAAGCGTGGTTTGGGATTGAGTGGGATACCACAGCACTCGACGCGCCTCTGTTCTTCCCCAACCAATCCTCAGGCCACGGGTTCGAGGACGGGTAGCGGAAATCCGCGGCGCTCCAGATCGTTTTGTAGCTGTTCTACATTCTGAAAAAGGGCGGCGTGCAGCCCGACTGCCTCGGCGCCGACGATGTTCTTCTCCAGGTTGTCGATGAACAGGGCCTGATCTGGTGAGACGCCTAACTTCTTTACCGTGTGTAGGTATATGGCGGGATCGGGCTTGACGACGCCCAGCTCACAGGACCAGGTGAGGTGATCGAACTGGCTCAGCCAGGAAAAGCGCGGGAGCATATGGCCCAGCACTCCGTATCCCATGTTTGAAAGGATGCCGAGACGGAAGCCGGCCTGCTTGATCCTGGGGATCCAGGCCAACATCGCCGGATTGAGGTCCATCCACATCAGGGCGTCCTGCTCCTGGAGCTGCTCTATCTGCGTGGCGGTAAAGCGGGTACCGGTGTCACGGGCGATGGTCTGCCAATACGTCTGGCCGTTCAAAATATCGGCATCGTAATCCAGACGGTGGGCCCAATAGGCCTTCTCGAATGCTTCTTCCTTCACCCCGGCTATGGCCAGCAGATTGCGATGCCTCTGAGGGTCAGGCGGTCCGCTCAGAACTTCACCATAGTCGAAGATCACGGCTTGCAGATCCATGCGCACAAACTCCCTGAAATGAGATGCTAACGTCTAGTAGTAACAGGATTGCTGTAACCCGACGTAGCTACCGCCTGTTCCTGCTCTATTACACCATGCTAGGGGAGGGAAGCCGGTGGGCGAGGGTAGCGGAAAGAGATACCCCTGGTCTTTTCCCTGGTCCAGGCGAACCCAGTGGGATATGGGGGAAACACCCTGGGCGAGCGAACTGGCTCGATTACGCGCAGCCGGCACCCAGCTCTGGGACCTGACCGCCTCCAACCCGACGGCTTGCGGCTTTACTTACGACGCCGGGTCGATTTTGGGTCCGCTCAAGGACCGGGAAAACCTGCTGTATGAGCCCAATCCCAGGGGCCTTCTCTCGGCGCGCGAGGCGGTCAGCCGCTATTATCGCGACCATGGGGCCCGGGTCGACGCGGAGCAGATCTTTCTTACTGCCAGCACCAGCGAGGCCTACAGTTTCCTCTTTCGCCTGCTCTGCGACCCCGGGGATGAGGTGTTAATCGGCCAGCCGGGCTACCCGTTGTTCGACTTCCTGGCCCAGTTGGATGACGTGCGGCTGGTCCCCTATGAGCTTTTCTACGATCATGGCTGGCATCTTGACCTCCTGGCGCTGAGGCGCCGGATCACCCCCCGTACCCGGGCGATTGCCGTCGTCCACCCTAATAATCCTACCGGCCACTTCACCCGGGGTAGAGAGCGCGCCGCGCTCGAAGAAGTGTGCCGGGAGCACAGGTTGGCGCTGATCGTGGACGAAGTGTTTCTCGACTACAGGCTCCCCGGACAGGAGGCGGGACAGAGCTTTGCCACCGGCAACCACGTCGCACCCACCTTCGTGCTGAGCGGGTTGAGCAAGGTGGCAGCGCTGCCACAGATGAAGGCCGCCTGGATGGCGTGCTTCGCCGAGCCCGAGGCCCTTGAGCGCCTGGAGGTGATCGGCGACACCTTTCTCTCCATGAGCGCTCCGATCCAGCACGCGCTTCCCGCGTGGCTAGGCGACCGAGGGCTGCCGCAAGAGCAAATCAGCAAGCGTCTGGAGCACAACCTGGCCGCGTTGGACGCCATTCTGCTTCGCCAGACCCTGGTAAGCCGGTTGGACGTGGAGGCGGGTTGGTATGTTGTGCTCCGGGTTCCCGAGCTACAGAGCGGAGAAGAAACCGCGCTCGACCTCCTGCGGAAGCGATCGGTGGTGGTGCATCCCGGCGGTTTCTTTGGCTTTTCAGGGCACGGATGGCTGGTGGTGAGCCTGCTGGCGCCCCAAGGGGAGTTCCCTACGGGCGTGGAGGCGATCGTGACTTATTTCGCCCAACTGAACCTTTAGTAACCTTTAGCACTATACAGCAATTTTATGGCCGCTAAGGAAATATATGTGCAAAAGGGAGGACTCAAGATCGTTACTAATACTTTCGTGTCATTCAATTAATGCTTTACATGAGTGATGCAATATGAACATTTTAATGAATTTAGATGCGTATTATTTTGCCGGACTCGGCTCTTGTTGATCTATTTATGTTCACATCTGGGTACCTTCTCAGGGGAAGTTAATGTGTCACATTCGGAATTTTGGCTGAAGAAATGGATTCGATTGTCTTTCTTCCCCAATCGTGGTTTCCGGCCCGTGTCCAGGAACAACACGGGTACTATCGGGCAGCACCAGCAGGCGCCCACGCAGCGAGCGCAGGATTTGCTGCCCATCGCCTCCAGGAAGGTCGGTTCTGCCGATCGACCTTGCGAACAGGGTGTCGCCGGCCAGCAACAGATGGTGATCGGGGAAGAGAAGGCAGATGCTTCCCGGAGTGTGTCCTGGAGTGTGCAGCACCTGGGCGGGGAGGGTGGCGAGGCCGATGACCAGGCCATCCTCGGCACTGGCGTCCGGCGGCGTCACCTGGGGGGTGGGGACACCAAGCCAGCCGGCCTGCATCTCCATCATGCCCAGCAGGCCTAGATCGTGCTGGTTCATGACCACCGGCGCCCCGGTAGATTTTCGTAGCAGAGCGGCTCCGCCTACGTGGTCGATGTGGGCGTGAGTGACGATTATCTGGCGCAGGGTGAGGCCGTGCTTCTGCAGGCGGGAGAGAATTTCGGGGATGTTGTCTCCGGGATCGACGACGATAGCTTCGTGCGTAACCTCGTCGCCGAGAATGGTGCAATTGCAACGCAGCGGACCGACGGGAAAGGTCTCGAGAATCATCCCCTCATTCTAGGAGATTCACTTTAGGCACGGAGAACGCTGGTTACAATGCGGCCATGCTTATTTCCGCGGCGTTAGGGGCTTTGCTGGGCTGGTTTGCATTGTTGCTGCAACTCTACCTGATACTGGCCCAATCGCCTGCCGGGGCACCGGCCATGGTCGGGACGGTGATTACCTACTTCAGTTTCTTCACCATCCAGACCAACTTCCTGGTTGCACTGGTTTTCACCGCTACCGTCTTGAGTCCGGCAACCGGATGGAGGCAGTTTTTCCGCCGTCCGTCGGTGCAGGCCGGCAGCGTGGCTTACATCGCTATCGTGGGTATTGTCTACCGTCTCTTGCTGCGGCAACTATGGAATCCGCAGGGCATGCAGTGGGTCGCCGACGCGATTTTGCATGACGTCATTCCAGTCGGCTATGTCCTGTACTGGCTAGTATTTGGGCCGCAAACGGGATTGCGCTGGAAAGATGCCGTGGGCTGGCTGGCTTACCCGGGCGTCTACCTGGTGTACGTGCTGGCGCGGGGCGCGGTCAGCGGGCTCTATCCCTATCCTTTTATGGATGTGAAGGTGCTGGGTTACGGCAGCGTTATGGCTCACGCCGCTGTACTCCTGCTGGTTTTTCTGGGAATGGGCTTGCTGGTGGTGGCGGTGGGCCGCTGGAGGCGGGGCCGCTCTCCCGCCTGGGTTGGTAAGGATCTACTTGGCGGGAGCCGCAGGCTTGGCTGGTGTGGTCTGGGTGGACTTGATGCCCGAGAGCACGGAGCGCGGACCGCTGGTGCGTTGGATCAGAACGGTGAGCCCGATGGAGGTGAACATGAAGACGATAGCCGCCCAGGTGGTCACCTTGGTTAGCAGGTTGGCCGCCCCGCGGGGTCCGAACGCGGTCTGCGAGCCCTGACCGCCAAAAGCGCCGGCGAGGTCAGCGCTCTTACCCTGCTGGAGCAGAACAACGCCTATCAGGATGAAGCAAACAATAACGTGAATGGTACCGACAAACCAAATCATGGGGAAGCTGAACCTCTATTTTAGAGCCGTTTCGCAATTACTGTAGCCTGACGAGAGCGCGAGGTGGTTTTTCCTGGAGAAAAACCACGTAAAGATCGGTCGCTTCGGTCTACACCCATTGCGAAACGGCTTTATGGTGCGGAAGGGGGGACTTGAACCCCCATGCCTCTCGGCGCCACCCCCTCAAGATGGTGTGTCTGCCAATTTCACCACTTCCGCGCTCAAAATCAACCTTAGAGACGGTCTCCACCATGAGGATAGGCGCAACAAACCGTCATGCTGATGTTACCGTGCCCGGCTACGTACTGCAACGGGCGGGGGCTGACGGTGACTCCTTCCGGCAAACCCATCACTGGAAGAGCCTCGGAGCAAAGGCCTTCAGGTCGCGGCGCCAGGTCTGCCACTCATGCGAGGTACCAGGCGATTCGTAAAAGACATGCTTGATCTTTGCTTCTTCCAGGGATGAACAAACTGATTTATTTGATTTGTCCCCGACCCAGGCGTTTCTGTATAGTCCGGATTCCAGAGAACGTTTTCACAAATTTATGCTTTTGATCCCGCGGACTGACTGCCTGGAGCTCGCGGGGATCCTTCGCAGTTGATCCGCCACACTTTCGATTTGGGAGTCTTCATGAAGTCTGGAGTGGTTCGGTTCACACTTTGCCTGTCTCTTCTGCTGCTGGCTTCGAACGCGCCAGTCAAGGCCGCGGACGACGTTCATTTGTCTATCGACGCCTCCAAGGCTGGAGCGAAGATCGATCGCAACCTCTTCGGCCAGTTCGCGGAGAACCTCGGACACGGCTTATACGAGGGCATCTGGGTTGGACCGGATTCTCCGATCCCGAATACACGCGGTGTGCGCAACGATGTGGTGACCGCCTTGCAGGCTTTAAAGGTGCCCAATGTCCGTTGGCCAGGCGGCTGCTTTGGCGATGAATACCATTGGCGCAAAGGCATCGGTCCCGCGGCACAACGGCCGGCAACGCTCAACCCCGCATGGGGTGATGTGGTCGACACCAACGCCTTCGGCACCAACGAATTCATGGACTTCATCCAACAGATCGGCAGTCAGGCCGACGTTTCCATTAACGTCGGGTCCGGAACTCCGCAGGAGGCGTCCGAATGGCTGGAGTATATGACTGCCGCGCAACCCACCACGCTGGCTAAAGAGCGTGCGGCCAACGGACATCCCGATCCCTACCAGGTCGGTTTCCTGGGCATCGGAAACGAAAGCTGGGGATGCGGCGGCAGCATGACGGCGGACTACTATCTGAGCCAACTCAAGATCTATAGCCACTTCGCCAGGAACTTCAATCCCGCCCAGCGAGGCAGCAACAAGATGCTCAAGATTGCGGTCGGTCCGGGAACGCCAGAGACCAGTTGGACCGAGACCATCATGAAGGCCTGGCAGCATCATGGCGGCGACTGGAATATCGATGGGCTTTCCTTGCACCGGTATACCGTCCCCAACGGCTGGCCTCCCTCAACCCCGTCCACCGGCTTCGGGGTAGAGGATTACAGCAAGACCCTCAAGTCGACCTTGTCCATGGAGGGGTTCCTGCGCGAACAGGAAACCGTCATGGACACATATGACCCGCAGAAGAAGGTTGCGCTGGTGGTCGACGAATGGGGCGCATGGCATGCTGCGCTGCCGGGCACAAATCCGCACTTCCTGGTGCAGCAGAACAGCCTCCGTGACGCCATCCTGGCAGCGCTGAACCTGAACATTTTCGCCCGCCACGCCGACCGTGTGCGCATGGCGAATATCGCCCAGATGATCAACGTGCTGCAGTCGATGATCCTCACGGACAAGGAGAAGATGGTTCTTACTCCGACCTACTACGTATACAAGATGTATGTTCCATTCCAGGACGCGACGTTTGTTCCGGTTGCATTTGACGCCGGCACCTATACCCAGGGCAGCATCAGCCTGCCGCGCGTGGATGCTCTCGCTGCCCGGGACACCTCGGGCAAGCTTTGGCTGGAAATCACGAACCTCGATCCGGAAAAGCCGCTGACCATCGATGCGGACATCACCGGTATGGCGGCGAAGTCGGCGAAGGGGGAGACGTTGACTGCGTCTGCCGTCGACAGCATAAACACATTCGCGGCGCCCAACACGGTCGTACCGAAGCCGGTCTCAGCAAGTGTAAAAGGCGGCAGGCTGGGATTGACAGTTGCGCCGAAGTCGGTGACGGTGCTCTCTCTGGAGCCGTGACAAAGGCTGCGCGTCCGCAATCGATAAGGTGGAGGAGCTGTGGGTTTCGGGAGGACACCGATGAGGAAAAAGCAACTGCAACTGATGTATGGAATGACATTGTTACTGGCCGTGGCCATGTGCCCTGCGCTGATGGCTCAGGTAGCGACCAATGTTCCGCCGCCAGTTCCAGGAGCAAAGCCAGTTACGGTCGACCATATCAAGATTCACGGTACGGCCCTGGAGGGCAACCTGGAGGGGGATGCCGTTGACCGCGATGTGTTCGTCTTCCTGCCGCCCAGCTATCAGAAAGAGAAACACCGCCGGTATCCAGTTGTGTACGCCCTGCATGGTTATTCCATTGGGGCCGAGCAGTGGACCCACGAAATCCACGTGCCGCAAACGATCGAGGGCGCCTTTGCCCAGGGCGCGAAGGAGATGATTGTGGTTCTGCCGGATTCAAAGACGGTGCACAATGGGTCCATGTATTCGAGTTCCGTCACCACCGGCGATTTCGAGAAGTTCATCGCGCACGACGTGGTTACGTATATCGATGCGCATTACCGGACGATGCCAAATCGCGAAAGCCGTGGATTGGTGGGCCACTCCATGGGTGGATACGGGGCGACGCGGATCGGCATGAAGCATTCGGACGTGTTCGGCAGCCTGTACATCATGAGCCCTTGCTGCCTTTCCGCACGGACGGGAGGCCCGGAGAATCCAGAGATGGAAAAGAGTCTCGAAGCGGTAAAGACAGCCGAGGATTCCGCAAAGCTGCCCTTCTTCGCCCGCGCTCAACTCGCCAGCGCGGCGGCATGGTCGCCCGATCCCAAGAATCCGCCGCTGTATTTCGATCTGCCGATGAAGGATGGAGTGCCACAGCCGGATGTGCTGGCCAAGTGGACAGCGAATGCGCCCTTGGTTTTCATCGATCAGTACATCGACAATCTGCGTCAATACCGGGCAATCTCCATCGACGTCGGCGATCAGGACGGTCTGCGCACCGATACAGCGAAGCTGCATGACGTGCTCGACAAATATGGGATCGCGAACGGCTTCGAGATCTACCCGGGAACGCACACCAGCGCGGTGGCTGATCGGTTTCAAAATCACGTGATGCCGTTCTTCAGCAAGAATCTCTGTTTCCAACCGAGCTGTCAGTAGTTGTTCAAGCAGGCGTACCGCCAAGTCATCTACTGGTGGCGATCGCTGGCCAGGGGCAAGCCACTGAAAATAAAGAACCAGCTGCTTTGGATGCGAGAGTTGGGGGCTGATGGCCGAAGAGGACGTGGACCTGAAGCGACAAACCCGCGGGTGCGGTGTGACGAGAGGGGAGCTTTCGGCGTCTATAACGTTGGCATGAGTTTCCTCCGCAAGTCCCCGCTGCTCTGCTTACTTCTTCTGGCCCCGGCTCTCGATGCTCAGAACTCGAGCACCGCGCCGGCCACGGCGCCCCCTGCGGCACAGGGTCCGGCGACGCCCACAACCACCATGTCGGTCGATGTGAAGGTGGTCACCCTACCGGTGACCGTTCGCGACAAGCACGGCAAGATTGTGACCAACCTCAACAAAGACGATTTTGCGTTGGAGGAGGACGGGAAGCCGCAGACGATCCGCTACTTCAACCAGGAAACCAATCTTCCCCTGACCGTGGGTCTGCTGGTGGACACCAGCGAGAGCGAGCGCGACAACCTGGATAAAGAGCGTGCCGCCAGCCGGACCTTTCTCGACCAGATGATCACCCGGCCGGCTGACCGGGCGTTCGTGATCCACTTCGATCGCCAGGTTGAGTTGCTGCAGGATCTGACAGCGGACCACGGCAAGCTGGAAAAGGCAGTGGGAGAAATCGATACCACATCTTCGGTGCAGAATACG
The DNA here is from genome assembly GCA_963721125.1 of uncultured Acidobacteriaceae bacterium. Classification (GTDB taxonomy): domain Bacteria; phylum Acidobacteriota; class Terriglobia; order Terriglobales; family Acidobacteriaceae; genus PALSA-350. The sequence goes on from CAVRHZ010000007.1 coordinate 539,581, forward strand.
CCAAGTAGCGACCAGGGCTCCGGAGGATCCCATCGGGCGCACGGGGCGGGTACGCTGCTCTACGACGCGATCTTCCTGGCCTGCGATGAGTTGATGAAGAAGCAGACCGGCCGGAAGGCCATCGTGGTCCTGACCGACGGAGAGGATAGGGGCAGCCAGGAGACGCTCAACAGCGCAATCGAATCAGCGCAGCGGTCGGAGACGGTGGTCTACACCATCTACTACGGCGGCCATGAGGATCACGATTATAGCGGGTTCAATAATGGTGGAGGGCGTGGGGGCTATCCTGGCGGTGGGTACCCCGGAGGCCGCTATCCTGGCGGGGGTTATCCCGGTGGAGGCTATCCCGGAGGGGGCCGCTATCCCAGAGGCGGCTCACAGGAGAACCGTCCGGACGGTAAGAAGATCCTGCAGCGGATTGCGCAAGAGACCGGGGGGCGATACTTCGAGGTCAAGAAGAAGGACAGCGTGGACGATGTCTATGCCAGCATCGCCGAGGAATTGCGCACGCAATACATGTTGGGTTACACGCCGCCCAAGGACCAGAGTAGCGGCTACCATTCCATCCATCTGACGACCAAAAATAAGGACCAGACGGTGCAGACGCGCGAAGGATACTACTCCGGGCAGTGATGCTGCCTGCGGGCAGGATGCTGCCTGCGGGCAGGATGCTGCCTGCGGGCAGGAGGCTGCCTGCTAAGGCTGGGTGCCCCATTCAAGCCGTATTTTGGCTTGAGTGGGATACCACTGCTCTTGCCCTTTGACTCTTGATTCATCCGATCCACTTAGAGGTCAATCGTGGTGGCATCCCACTCAAGCCAAAAAACGGCTTGAATGGGGCACCCAGCCTTAGTGAAACGCCCTTGCTACTATCGTTGCATGACAGAGATCGGCATCGCGGTCGACTCTTCCCCGGCGCAACGGCCGGAGCGTGTGGCGCTTCCCGGGCGCGTGGTGACGCTTCGCCCATTTGATGCGGCATCGCAGGCAGAGGCCCTCTACGAGGCGACCCACGGGGCGGAGCGAGAGGATTTGTGGCGCTATATGGGCGATGGCCCGTTCGCCGGCTTTGACGCTTATCAGGCGGCTTTCGAGAAAAAGGAAAAGTCGGTCGATCCGCTTTTTTGGGCGATCGTGGATAACGCCACTCACCTTCCGGTTGGCCAGGCCTCATACCTGCGGATTGAGCCGGCTCACCGCTCGATCGAGGTGGGCAATATTATTTTTTCCCCGGCGTTGCAGCGGAGTCCGGGCGCAACCGAGGCGATGTATCTTATGGCGCGGTATGCCTTCGATGATCTGGGCTACCGCCGTTACGAGTGGAAGTGCAATGCATTGAACCAGCCGTCCCGGCGTGCCGCGTTGCGCCTCGGCTTTACGTTCGAGGGAGTCTTTCGCCAGCACATGATCATCAAGGGCCGCAATCGCGACACGGCGTGGTTTTCCATGCTCGATTCAGAATGGCCCTTGCGCCGGGCGAATTTCGAGCGTTGGCTGGCGCCGTCGAATTTCGACGAAATGGGCTTGCAACGGCTTTCTCTCTCCCGCCTGAATGGTCAATAACTTTTCGTCCTGCAGAGGTGCTCGCTTGTTTCCATCGCGCTGTTTTCGCCTGCTCGTCTGTTGTTGCCTGGCGCCCTCGCTTGGGGCTCAAACCGCTCCGGCCGTAACTGTACTTGACGGCTACACGCCACAGAGCTCGGCGGCGGAGATAGCCCTGGAAGCGAAGTTCCGCGACCTGCCCTCCACAGAAAACCTGCGCAGCGATATGGAGCACCTCACGGCTCGCCCGCATGCCGTAGGGTCGCCCTACGACAAGGAGAACGCGGATTGGCTGTTGAGCAAGTTTCAGGAGTGGGGTTTTGACGCCCACATCGAGACTTTCTATGTCCTGTTTCCTACACCGAAGGAGCGGAAGCTCGAATTGATAGAGCCGCAGAAGTTCGCCGCGACGCTGGCTGAGCCGCCCATCGCAGTCGACCCGACTTCGAATCAGCAAGCGGAACAGTTACCGACGTATAACGCCTACTCCATCGATGGCGACGTGACCGGCCCGCTGGTGTATGTGAACTACGGCAGGCGCGAAGACTACGACGAGCTGCAGCGCATGGGCGTTTCGGTGAAGGGCGCGATCGTCATCGCGCGCTACGGCGAGACCTGGCGCGGCATCAAGCCCAAGGTGGCGGCCGAACACGGGGCCATCGGCTGCATCATCTATTCCGATCCGCAACAGGATGGATACGGCGACACCGACACCTATCCCGGCGGAGGCGGCCGGCCAAAGGAGAGCGTACAGCGGGGAGGGGTGAACAATACCAGTTTTCCCGGGGACCCGCTCACTCCAGGCATTCCGGCGACCAAGGACGCCAAGCGCCTGGCGTTGAAGGACTCTCCCATCATTACCAAAATACCGGTGCTGCCCATTTCCTATGGCGATGCGCAGCCGTTCCTGGCTGCTTTGGGCGGACAAGTTGTTCCTGCGGCCTGGCGGGGTGGTTTGCCGATCACCTACCACGTGGGGCCCGGAACTGCAAAGGCCCATCTGCGGATGTTTTCCAACTGGGATATCAAAGAGATCTATGACGTGATTGCCAAAATTCCCGGCAACCAGGCTGCGGATGAATGGGTGATCCGCGGCAACCACCACGACGCGTGGGTGAATGGCGCGGATGATCCCACTGCCGGGATGGTGGCGGAGCTGGAAGAAGCGCGATCGCTGGGCGAACTGCGCAAGCAGGGGTGGAAGCCGCGGCGGACCATCATCTATTGCGCCTGGGATGGGGAGGAGCCGGGACTGCTCGGTTCTACCGAGTGGGTGGAACAGCATGCGGCAGAATTACGCGACCACGCGGTGTTGTACGTCAATTCCGATACCAACGAGCGCGGCTTTCTTGAGGTGGACGGGGCGCACTCGGTGGAGCACTTTATCAACGATGTAGCGCGGCAGGTACCCGATCCCGAAACCAAGTTTACCGTATGGAAGCGGGCCAAGCTTCAGGCGCTGTCTAAGGCTGAGACCGCCGATCGCAGGGCGGTGCTGCGCGATCGCTCCGACACCGCCATCGAGGCGTTAGGGGATGGCTCGGACTTTGCTCCCTTCATCGACTATCTGGCCATCCCCTCACTTGATCTCAGCTTCGGCGGAGAAGACGCGGGCAGCGTATACCACTCGATCTATGACGATTTCTATTACTACACTCATTTTTCCGACACCAATTTCGTCTATGGGCGAGCCCTGGCGCAGACGGCCGGAAGCGCAGTTTTACGCATGGCCGATGCGGAGTTGTTGCCCTACCAGTACACGGCGGTCGCGGAAACGATTGCCGGGTATGTGAAGGAGCTGAAAACGGAGCTCAAGAAGACCCAGGAGAGCATCAAGGAACGAAACCTGGAGTTGGACGAGGGGGTGTTTCAGGCCATCTCCGATCCCAAAAAGCCTACGTATCCCCCCAGCCGGGAGGCGGAGCCGCCGTACCTCAATTTTGCCCCTCTGGATAACGGAGTGGCCTCGCTGACCCGCGCGGCCAAGCGATACCAGGCTGCACTTACGGTTGCCCAGGCCCACGGCTTGGCGCTCGATGATGCCTCGTTCCAGGCGGTCAACCACCTGTTACTGCTGGTTGACCGGACCAACCTGCGGGAAGAGGGCCTGCCGGGAAGGCCGTGGTACAAAAACCAGATTTACGCTCCTGGCGCGTATACCGGCTATGGGGTGAAGACCCTGGCCGGGGTGCGGGAAGCCATGGATCAACATCAATGGAGTGTTGCCGAGCAAGAGTCTCCCATTATCGGTGGTGTGCTCGAAGCGGAAAGCCGTGCGATCGATGCCGCGGCGAGCCGGTTGGAGGCTGAGTTTTCCTCACCAGCCGTGATAAAAACCGCATCATCTGCGACGTTTCGGTGATTGCTACCCCTCCGTGCGGGCCATAGAGTTGCGTAATCGGAGGGCACTACAGATGAATAGTTCCGGAACGGTGATCGGCAAAGGCATTTGCATTCGCGGAGAGGTATCAGGGGAGGAAGATTTCTTTCTCGATGGAGTATTGGAAGGCAACATCACCCTGACGGGCAAGCGCCTGACTGTCGGGGCCAACGGTGTTATCCACGCGGACATCGTCGCCGGCGATCTGGTGGTCTTCGGCCGAGTCGAGGGAAGTGTCAAGGCGGCCGGGCGTGCCGAATTGAAACACTCGGCGGTTTTCATCGGAGATATCTCGGCAACGCGGTTGTCGATTGAAGACAACGCCACGCTGCAAGGCTATGTGGATCTGACGGAAGCGGCTGCGCCGGCGAAGAAGGAAGCCGCGCCGAAAAAGCAAGCTGCTCCCGTGGCGGAAGAAGAAACCGCAGAGTATGCGGAACAGTACAGCGAAGCAGTTTAAGCGACCGGCGCTTAGTCTGTAGCCGTCCGTGTATTGACCGCCCCATCTTTGTCCAGCAAGGATGGGGCGCTCGTGTTTGTGGTGCGGTGGCGACGGTGCAGGGTACGGGCTTCAGATTAGGAACTCCCTCCAAATTGAGTCCCGTAGGGACGGCTGAGAGTTGCCCAGGACGTCAGTCCTGGGTTTTCCTGGACTTTGGAGAATGGTTGAGGACGCCCAGGACTTCATCCTGGGTCATTTTCAGCCGTCCCTGGAGGGACTGGCCACCCCTTGTGAAAAATGCCCAGGACTGCATCCTGGGCTATTCTCAGTCGTCCCTTCGGGACTCTATTCAGCAGCGGCTGGTTCTCAGGAGAACTCCCTCGCCCTGAATGATAGAGGTGCTTAGTGCCCTAACCGGTCTAGATCCATGTTGAGCAGAAGGACGTTGACTCGTTCTTCTCCGAGAAAACCGAACTGGCGTCCTTGCACGTGATGTTTTACCAGTTCACGCACCGTCTCCAGCGGCAGGTGCCGGGCGTTCGCCACGCTGGGCGCTTGAAACATGGCCGCGGCGGGTGAGATGTCGGGATCGAGACCCGAGCCGGAGGCGGTGACCAGATCGATCGGTACCGGCTCACTCCGGTTCTCCGCTGCATAATTCGCTACATCCCCGTCTATGCGCGTGACCAGCTTCTTACTCGAGGATGCAAGGTTGGAGCCTCCCGAAGAAGTCGCGTCGTATCCGTTACCCGCAGCCGATGGGCGGCCATGGAAGTACTGGTTCCCGGTAAAGTTCTGCCCGATGAGCGGCGAGCCGGTGACCTGGCCGTTGGTGACGATCAACTCTCCATCGGATTGCTGGCGCAGAAAGAAGTGCCCGAATGCGGTGACCACTAGCGGATACAGGATGCCGAGCAGTACCGTGGTCAGGATGGTAAAGCGGATGGCGATCTTTAATTCATTGCGCAGCATAAGAAACTCCGATCAGGACAGGCCCAGCCCGGTTAAACAAATGTCGATGAGCTTGATTCCGATGAAGGGGACGATCACGCCACCCACTCCATAAATCAGCAGATTGCGTCGCAACAGCGCCTGTGCCGATTTGGGTTGATATCCAACCCCGCGCAGAGCCAACGGGATCAAGGCGACAATGATCAATGCATTGAAAATCACCGCGGAGAGAATGGCCGAGTGCGGAGTACTCAGCCGCATGATGTTGAGTTGACCGAGGACAGGGAAGACGCCGGCAAACATGGCGGGAATGATGGCGAAATATTTGGCCACGTCGTTGGCGATGGAGAACGTAGTGAGCGCGCCGCGGGTCATGAGCAATTGCTTGCCGATTTGCACGATTTCAATCAGCTTGGTGGGGTTCGAATCCAGGTCGACCATGTTGCCGGCTTCTTTAGCGGCCTGCGTTCCCGAGTTCATGGCCACGCCTACGTCGGCCTGGGCCAGTGCCGGCGCGTCGTTGGTGCCGTCACCGGTCATCGCGACCAATTTTCCTTTGGCCTGTTCGCGGCGGATCAGGTCCATCTTGTCTTTGGGCTTGGCTTCGGCCAGAAAATCGTCGACTCCCGCCTCGCGCGCGATCACAGCCGCGGTCAGCGGATTGTCTCCGGTGATCATGATGCTGCGGATACCCATGGCGCGCAACCTGGCCAGCCTCTCCTTTAATCCGCCTTTCACGATGTCTTTGAGGTAGATCACACCCAGGGCGGTGGTGTTTTCCGCAACTACCAACGGAGTTCCGCCCATGCTCGCGATCTCTTCCACGCTCTCGCGAACTTTTTGCGGCAGGGTCGATCCCTGCTCTACGAGAAAGCGCGTGATGGCGTCCACCGAGCCTTTGCGGATGACGTGGCCGGCGAAGTTGACTCCGGACATGCGGGTCTGGGCGCTGAAGGGGACAAACTCCGCGTGCAGGGCGGTGAGGTCACGGCCGCGCAAGCCGAAGTTTTCCTTGGCCAGCACCACGATGGAGCGGCCTTCCGGAGTCTCGTCGGAAAAGGAGGAAAGCTGGGCCGCGTCGGCTAACCGCTCCGGGCTGATATTGGGCGCGGGAATGAACTCGGTAGCCTGCCGGTTGCCCAGGGTAATGGTGCCGGTCTTATCCAGCAACAACGTATCGACGTCGCCCGCCGCTTCGACTGCGCGGCCAGACATGGCGAGCACGTTGTATTGCACCAGGCGGTCCATGCCGGCGATGCCGATGGCGGAGAGTAAACCTCCGATGGTGGTGGGAATAAGACAAACCAGCAGGGACACCAGCACGAAGATGGTCTGCGGCGCCTGGGAGTAAATGGCGATGGGCTGCAGCGTGGCTACCGCCAGCACAAAGATGATGGTGAGCCCGGAGAGCAGAATGCTGAGGGCAATTTCATTCGGCGTCTTCTGCCGCTGTGCGCCTTCGACCAGGGCGATCATGCGGTCCAGAAAGGTCTCTCCGGGATTGGAAGTAATCTTTACCATGATCCAGTCGGAGAGCACCTTCGTTCCCCCGGTCACGGCGGAGCGGTCGCCGCCTGCTTCGCGGATCACTGGCGCGGATTCACCGGTGATGGCCGATTCGTCCACCGAGGCCACGCCTTCAATCACCTCTCCGTCTCCGGGGATATAAAGGCCGGCTTCGACGAAGATGATGTCTCCCGCGCGCAGGGCGGCACTCGAAACCTCTTCCCGAGCGCTATCTCTGGACGCGCTCTTGAGGCGAATGGCTATGGTCTCGCCCTTGGCCTTGCGCAGGGTGTCGGCCTGAGCTTTGCCGCGGCCTTCCGCCATGGCTTCAGCGAAGTTGGCAAAGAGCACGGTGAACCATAGCCACAAGGTGATTTGCAGATTGAAGGCAAAGCTCCCCTGGTGGCTGATAATTCCCTGAATGAGCAGCACAGTGGTGAGGATGCTGCCGATTTCGACTACCAGCATGACCGGGTTCTTTACCATCATGCGCGGGTCGAGTTTTCTAAAGGAGTCGACCGCCGCCTGGCGCATGATCGCGGGGTTCCAGAGACTTAGTTTTTCTGCCATTTTGTTTCTCCCGCTTAAAAAGTTTTCCCTGCGTGAAGTTGCAGGTGTTCAAGGATGGGCCCGAGACTGAGCGCAGGGAAGAACGTCAGGGCGCCAACGATTAAAATCACGCCCACCAACAGCACGGTAAACAACGCAGTGTTGACCGGAAATGTGCCGGACGATGGTGGCACGCTTTTCTTTTGCGCGAGGTTGCCGGCCAGGGCCAGCATGGGAACCATCATGAGAAAGCGGCCTGCCAGCATGTTGAAGGCCAGGGTCAGGTTGTACCAGTTGGTATTCGTGGTAAGACCGCCAAAGGCGGAACCGTTATTGCCGGCAGTGGATACGTAGGCATAAAGGATTTCTGAAAAGCCATGGGGTCCGCTGTTGTTCAGACCCGCGAGGGCGTTGGGATTGAGCACCGAAACTGCGGCCAATACCAGGATTAACAGGGGAAAGATCAGCACATAAAGCATGGCCAGCTTGATGTCGTAGCTTTCGATTTTCTTGCCTAGATACTCGGGCGTTCGACCGACCATCAGACCGGCGATGAAGACCGAGAGCACGACAAAGATGAGCATTCCATAGAGTCCCGACCCAACCCCGCCAAAGACCACCTCGCCGAGCATGATGTTGACCAGGGGCACCATGCCGCCCAGCGGCGTGAAGGAGTCATGCGAGGAATTGACGGCGCCGCAACTGGTGTCGGTGGTGACGGTGGCGAAGAGCGCCGATTGCGAGATGCCGAAGCGTACTTCCTTGCCTTCCATGTTGCCGCCGGAGTTGAGCAGCGTGGTCTTTTGGTCCACGCCATGCAGGAGCGGATGGGGTTGCGATTCCGCCCAGTAACAGACGGCGTAGCCTGCGACAAACAGGATGGCCATGGCGGCGAAGACCGCCCAGCCGTGCCCGGAAGAGCCGGTCATCTTGCCCAGGGTGATGGTGAGCGCTGCGGGAATGAGAAAGATCAATTCGATTTCAATGAAGTTGCTGAAGGGCGTGGGATTTTCAAAGGGGTGCCCACTATTGGCGTTGAAAAATCCGCCGCCATTGGTGCCCAATTCCTTAATCACCTCTTGGGATGCGACCGGGCCCTGGGCGATGACCTGGGGCGTTTGCCCATGCTGCCAGGTGGTCACGGTCGTATACGGCTTAAGGTTCTGGATCACTCCCTGGCCGATCAGTATCGGCGCTACGACCAGGCAGATGGGCAGCAGGATCCACAGGACGGTGCGCGTGGTATCGACCCAGAAGTTGCCAATGGTGGCCGATTGCCTGCGCGCGATGCCGCGAACCAGGGCCACAGCAACCGCGATGCCGATGGCAGCGCTGAGAAAGTTGTGATAAGCCAGGCCTGCCATTTGCGTGAAATAGCTCATGGTGGTCTCGGGCGTGTAGACCTGCCAGTTGGTGTTGGTGGTGAACGATGCGGCGGTGTTGAGGGCGGTGGCCGGGGCTACGCCGGCCAGGTGCTGCGGGTTCCACGGGAAGAAGGCCTGGGCCCGTTCGATGAGGTAGGTCAGCAGCAGGGAGACGACGCTAAAGATCAGCAGCGCGATGGAGTATTGCTGCCAGGTCATCTCCTGATTGGCCTGAATGCCGCAGGCGCGGTAGAGCAGACGCTCGACGGGCCGCAGCAGCGGATCGAGAAAGGTTTTTTCCCCTTCGAGTACGCGGGCGATGTAGAGGCCCAGGGGTCGCATCAGAAGCAGCAGCACGGCAAAGAACACAGCGAACTGCAGCCAGCCATTGGCGGTCATAACTAGAATTTCTCCGGGTACAGCAGCGTGATCACCAGGTAGACCAGGGTCGCGACGGTAAGGATCAACACGATTAAGGTGGTATGGGACATGGCTACCTCAACTTCTCGCAGCCGCGAACATAGAGCAGCGCGACGGCGAAGAAAACAATGGTGAATATGATCATCAGTAGGTCCTGCATGGGCGACGCTCCACCTCTTAGTGGACCTTCGGCGCACTAAGGAGGGCATAAACGAGAGATAAGGAATTTATAAAGATGGGGGTTGGGGTGAGGGACGTTGGCTCTGTCCATCCCATTTCCCCTTGGCATCGGTGAAATGGGATGGACAGAGCCAACAACGCTCCCCTCAGCATCGGTGAAATGGGATGGATAGGGCCAACAGAACGACTAGAACGACCACAGTCTCGCGCCTACTCGGGAACGCCTTCGGGCAGGAAGCGGTAACCCACCCAGGGCTCGGTCTGGATGTACTGCCGCGGACCTTCGGCTTCGAGTTTGCGGCGAAGCTGTCCGATGAAGACGCGCAGGTACTCGGGCTGGTGCGCCGACTGGCCTCCCCACACCGCCGTCAGCAAGGCGCGATGGGTAAGTGCCTTGCCCGCATTGCGCGCCATGTAGAGCAGCAGGTCGAACTCGGTTGGAGTCAGATGCAGGCTCTTGCCGAGGACGGTTGCGGTGTGAGCGGAGGCGTCCACCGTAAAGTCGCCGATCTCAATGGGGGCATCTACGGTCCGCTCCGGCGCGCGGCGCAGGTGCGCACGCACCCGGGCCAGCAACTCCTGAATGCTGAAGGGCTTGGTCACATAGTCGTCGGCGCCGGCATCGAGCGCTTCGACCTTGGACCGCTCCTGATCACGCACCGACAACACAATGATCGGGGTCGCCGCCTTGCTGCGTACCCGGCGGCAGAGATCGACTCCACTCATGCCCGGCATCATCAGATCGGTGACGATCAGGTCAGGACTCCATTCTTCGAAGAGACGAAGGGCCTCCTCCGGGTCATTGGCCGCTCGTACGTCGTACCCCTGGGCGGAGAGAGCAGTACGCAATACGCGCGTGATCTGGGCCTCGTCATCTACCACCAGGACTCGTTCTGCCATTTCCATCCTCTGCCACTACGATATGATCGCCACTGATGCTTCGCTCGCGAGCCCCGCTCAGGCAGCTCGTCGCCCGTTATGCGGCGATGACCGCAGCCGCCCTGCTGGTGGTGCTGATCTATCGCAGGATACTCCACGTGAACCAGACGACCGTGGCGCTCACCTTCCTGGTGATGGTGCAGTTTGCGGCATTCCGATGGGGCTTGGTCTACTCCGTTTGCCTGTCTATCGGCTGTACCCTGCTGTATAACTTTTTTTTTCTTCCTCCTATCGGCAGCTTCACCATTGCCGACCCGCAAAACCTGATCGCGCTGGTGGCGTTTCTGGCTTCTGCCATTGTGATCAGCAGAATCTCAGAAAGCGAACGGCGGCAGGCGGGAGTGAGTGAAGCTCGGCGCAGCGAGATGGAGCGCCTCTATGAGTTCAGCAATCAGTTGTTGATGGAAGAGAACCTGCACGACGTGGCGAGACACGCCCCTCGCGTCGTCGCCTCGATCTTCGGCTTTGAGGCCGTCACCCTTTACCTCACAGAGAACGACACGGCGTACTCTTCCGATCCGCGCCGCAACTTCGTGTCGCTGGAGGAGCTGCGCGGTGCTGCGCGCCTGGCCGAGGCGTCCCTGCCACGAGCCGAAGGAGTGCGCATTGTTCCGTTGATGCTGGGCATGCGGGCGAGTGGATCGATCGCCATGACACAACATACGAAAATGAGCAAAGCCGGCAGCTACTCAGACGGTTTGTATGACGCGATCGGCGGCCTGATGGCGATCGCGCTGGAGCGGGCGACGGCTCTGGATCGGTATAGCCGGGTGGAAGCGGCGCGCGAGGGAGAACGCCTGCGCAGCGCATTGCTGGATTCGGTGACTCATGAGCTGCGCACGCCGCTGACTGCCATTCGAGCGGCCGCGACCAGCCTGTTGTCGCAGCCCTCGCTCGGAGAAAGCCAGCGGCACGAGATGTTCGCGATTCTCGATGAGGAGAGCGCGCGCCTGGACCGGCTGATCGGTCAGGCGGTGGAAATGGCGCAGCTCGACACCAACGGCATCGAGGTGCGGCCGAGGCTGCAGCCGCTGCAAGAAGTGATCGACATGGCGTTGGAGGATTGCCGCGTGTTGCTGCGCGGGCGTCCGGTGACAGTAGAGCTACCTGTGGATATGCCCCCGATCGCGCTGGATCGGGAATTGATTCGCCGGGTGCTGCGTCATCTGCTGGAGAATGCGGCGCGTTACTCTCCCGCGGGGTCGCCGGTGCGCATCAGCGGCGCGCTCCAGGCAGACCGCCTGCTGGTGAGCATCACGGATCAGGGGCAGGGAATCGATGACGCCGAGCAGGCCTATATCTTCGATAAGTTCTATCGCGGCAGCAGGCAGCGCATGTTGAGCGGAACAGGCATGGGGCTGGCCATCGCCAAGGCGATTCTGCGCGCGCACGGTGGCGGAATCGACGTGGTGAGCCACCGCGACCAGGGCGCAACCTTTACTTTTTGGGTGCCAGCCAAAATGGAATTGCGTGGGTCATAACGGGTCGTCGCTCGAGCGGAGTTGGTCATAAATATCAACCAAAAAGCCGTGGGAAAGTTGCGCAACGATAAGATTTTCCTGTACTGCCGTAATCCTGGCATTGCCAATCCACGTCTGTGCGTTCAGTAGAACACGGGGTTGCGATGTTAACCAGATAACCTGTACAGCAACTGTTTCATGGGAGACACTATCCCTGCGTGAATATTGCAGTTCCCGCATAACGTTTTTTGGTGGACGCGTCTAACGGTTAACGGCGGCTCCCTGCAGCGCCAGAAATTGTCAGCTGGGAGCTCAGGAGGCTGAGCTCCGACTCCGAGGAGAAGGCCCTTTGCGTAGATTCTGTAATATCCTCTCTGCCCCCTTCCTGTTGATGCTTGTATGCAGCGCCCTATCCCATAGCGCCCAAGCTCAGACAGTGCTTCAGGACCGGATCACTCAGCCGATTGAGAGCGCCAATATGACGGTCCTGGCTGGGAGTACTCATCCGCTGGCGAAACCCGAATTTGACACTGGTCTGACCGACAATGCGAAGGTCCTGCAGGGCATGACGATCCACTTCAAGCGCTCTGCGGCGCAGGAAGCGAGTCTTCAGGCGTTGCTGGCGGCCCAGCAGGATCCGTCTTCTGCGAGCTACCACAAGTGGCTCACCCAGACGCAGTTCGGACAACTGTTTGGCATGAGTGCGGCAGATCTGGCCCAGGTTTCGGCGTGGCTGCAGCAAGAGGGATTCACCATCACGTCGGTTGCCCAGAGCGCCAACTCCATTAATTTCAGCGGTAGTGTTGCATCGGTGGAGAAGGCCTTCCAGACGCAGATACACAACTATACGGTGAACGGAGAGACCCATTTCTCCAACTCGACCCAGATCTCTCTTCCCGCTGCGTTTGCCGGCACGGTGACCAGCGTTCACGGGCTGGACGACTTCAGGTTGAAGCCGAGACTGCGGGTGTTGAAGAGCAGGTTCACCGACGGACTTACGGGAGTTCATCTTCTGGCGCCCGGGGATCTCGCAGTCATCTATGACATCAGTCCCCTGACCGGCGGATCGCCCAACTGGAGCGGTCCCGATACCGGGAAAGGGATGACCATTGCGATCATCGGTCAAACAGCGATCGTTCCGTCCGACATCACCGATTTCCGCGCGGCCGCGGGCCTGCCGGCAAATCCTCCGACCGTGGTCACGGTTCCGGGTACGACGCCACCATCTGCCCAAGCCGGCGCCGCGTCGGGCGACCTGGCGGAGACCGATCTGGATCTGGAGTACTCCGGGGGCGTGGCCGTTGGGGCTTCTATTGTGTTGGTGAATTCAGCTGATGTTACGACGTCACTTACCTATGCAGTCCAGAACGCGATTAATGGAATCACCATTCCCATCATCAGCCAAAGCTACGGCGCTTGTGAGGCGGCCTATAACACCGCAGCGCTAACCGCGCAGGAAGCGGTTCTGGCACAGGCAAATGCTCAGGGACAGACGGTTATACTCGCCGCCGGTGACAATGGGGCGGCGGACTGCGACGAAAGCACTTCAACCACCACGGTAACGTCTGCAGTCAATGGGCTGGCGGTGGATTATCCGGGAAGCAGCGTGTATGTGACCGACGCGGGCGGCAGCGAATTCATGGGTGACGGTACAGCCTCCGCCCCGCAAACCGGTGCCGGAACCTATTGGAACTCCAGCGGCACGGGAAGTGTGTCGGACGACCTGGTCACTTCGGCAAAGTCTTATATTCCCGAAATGGCGTGGAACGATACCACCTTCTCCATCCAGAATGGTGGGGGGCTTGACGCAGGCGGTGGAGGGGTAAGCTCACTGTTCAACAAGCCGAGTTGGCAGACGGGGGTGCCCGGTATTCCCGCCGACGGCAAACGGGATGTGCCGGACATCTCGTTGACCGCATCGAACGCGCACGACCCGTATCTGTACTGCACACAAGTCACCACGGACGGAAGCCCGAATACCTTCGTCTCCAGCTGCCAAGCGACTAGTTTTCGCTTATCGGATCCAGGCCAGACGGACAACAACACCTTCGTGGCGGTTGCTGGTGGAACTTCCTTTGCCGCCCCGGATTTCGCGGGTCTGCTGGCCATCATTGAACAGAAACTCGGCATCAGCGGCGGTCTGGGAAACATAAATCCAAGCCTCTATACACTGGCTGCGAACGCGACCACCTATGCATCAGCCTTTCACGACATCACGACCGGGAACAACCAGGTGCCCTGCACTGCTGGTTCGCCCAATTGCCCGACGGGTTCCAACCCGGTGATTGGTTACACGGCGGGCACTGGTTATGACCAGGCGACGGGACTCGGATCGGTAGATGCCAACAACCTGGCGACCGCGTTCGCCGCCCTGGTGGCTGCCACCGGCACCAAGACAACATTGGCGGTTAGCCCTGGCACCTCTGTGGTGCTCAATGAGAAGGTAACCTTCACCGCGACCGTGGCTCCCAATACCTTGTCGACAGCCCCCACGGGCACGGTCACCTTCACTGTCGATGGGGTTGCGGGAACGCCCGTGACCCTCTCCACAGCGGCCCCGTACACGGCCACATTCACGACCGATTTTGCCACTGCCGGCACCCACACGGTTTCTGCCACCTACTCCTCGGGAGACAGCACGTACACGGGGTCGAGCAGCTCTGCGGTTGTGATCACGGTGGTTGCGTCCGGAACCGCAGCGACCACAACCGCAGTCACCGCCAGCCCGACAACCTTTCCCTTGGGATCTACCGTGACGCTGACGGCGACAATCTCGGGGACAACCGCGGGCACGCTCACCGGTCCGGTTACATTCACGACGGGAGGGGTGACCATCGGCAAGGTCAGTCAGGTGACGCTGGGGTCGGGTAATACCGCGACGGCGACCTTGAATGTTGCCGCTGCGACGGCATCGCTCGGCTTCGCTCCGGGGACGGATACCATCACGGCTACCTATGGGGGAGATACTTTCAACACGACCTCGTCGGGCACTACGACTGTGACTGTGACTAACCCCAGCATCACGGTCACGGCTACGGCCATGACCATCTCGTCGCCGAACCCGGGAAACACCGGCACCTCGACGATCACGATCACATCTACCGGCGGGTATGCGGGAACGGTTAATTTGACCGCCTCTGGGCCCAGTACGCTGAATGTGGACGGTTCGTTCGGCAGCTCCAGTATTCCGCTCGCGGCGGGGGCAAGCGCGACCACGACGCTAACCATTACCACTGTCTCTGCCAGCGGAAATTTACGCAAGGGTATCGGCGGCAACGTGCACAAGACGTCTACTGCCCAGATTGCGGTCGCAGGCGGCACCGTGGCGGGCTGCCTCCTGTTACTGCTCATCCCAGGTATCCGGAGAAAGAGATGGCCGGCGGCCCTGGTGATGCTGGTCTTCCTGAGCGTGGGCGCAGGGCTGGGTTGCGGCGGCGGTACCGGAGGGGGTACCCCGTCCGGGACTTACACGGTTACTGTCACTGCGACAGATAGCAGCAATGCGAACATTACCGGCTCTACCACCTTTACCTTGACGATTCAGTAGCCGCACTGGCGCTGAAAGGGCTGCCTCTCCATGAGGCAGCCCTTTTTTCTTGCTCGATACTATATGGATCTCCAGCCAGTTAGCGCACAACAATCACGGCATGCCGATGGTGATAGTGGTGGTGGTGATGATGCCAACGGCGATGATGGTGGTGGTAGTACGGCTGTGCATATGCAGAGGCCGTAAAGAGGGCGATGAAAGTGCATAGCAGTAGCTTCTTCATGCAGGGGTAAGATGCCAACGCTGGCTGCGCGTGCGTGTTTTTCAAGGTTTGCCCTGAAATCGATGTTACTGTTATTACCTCGGTACCTCTAAGTCCCGCTAAGCTGCTCTAAATAGTGCCAAAAAAAAATTCCCGGGCAACCTTATAGCAGATCCATTCCGTGACTTACTCTGCTTCCGCGAACGTTTCAGGGTCGAGATATTCCGCTCGTCCGGCATGGGTATACCAGGCGCAGATCAGCAAGAACGCTGCCCCGGCCGCATAAGCAAGAGTGAACTCAGGCGCGGCCCACCAGCCGATTCGACTTTCCACACCATTGGACGACAGCGTATAGGCATGAATGATGCCGATTGCGGAAAGAGCCGCGGCTGCAGCCAACCAGGCGGCCGCCGGTACAAAGCGGCGCTGAATGATGAATGCCAGCGATGCGGACCAGAGCATCGAGGTTAGCAGCGATCCCTGCCCCAGCGCGATCAACCCTCCCATGGCTAAGTCGCCGCCCATGCGGGGCGCAACTTCCATCAGGCTGCTGCCGGCTTTGCGCGCGACGGTATCGGCTATGCCGGTGGCCCACTGGGACAGGGCGGGAATGAGCCCGATGATGACGGCGATGGCCTGACTGGAAGGCACCTCGACCACGGCTTGCGCGACGGTGATCAGGCCGAACCAGATGATGACCGGCGCCGCCACTTCCAAAGGCACAAAGCGGAGCACCACAGGCAGGATGCCGGTGGTGCAAAGCAGCAGAGTGACCAAGCCATTGAGCACGGAGTAGCCGGAGCGAGCGCCATTGGCCTTGTGCGCGGCGTGGCCAAGGTAGAGGGTCGTCGGGAAGGGGCTACCCAGGCAGGCAGCAGTAATGGTTCCCAGCCCGTTCATGAGGAGAGATGGTTTGGTGGCGTAGTCGTCGCCGGCAACCTTGACGCTTTCCAGAATCATCAGCGATCCCAGGGTATCCAGCGCGGCGAGAGGAATAATGACGGCGAGATAGGGCCAATAGGCGCTCTGGTGGAAGAGGGTAAATACATTCACCGCGTGGGGCAGATACAGTTTCACCGCCGGCAGCGCGGGTATGGGAAGGGTGTAGATGTGGAGCCAGCGCAGCACTGCCACCAACAGCGCGCCGAGAGCGATCGAAAAAAGAGCCGGCGGTACACGATAGGGGAGTCTGAGACGGGAGCCGTAGAGGGTGAAGAGGACCAGCATGGGGAGCAACGCGATGGCCGCCTGCTGGAAGACGCCGAAGACGAAGCCCAGGCAAAGATAAGCAAGCGCAAGGCCGGCCAGCGGGGAGAGGAGCGCGGCGCGTGGCGTGCTGCGGCGCAGCCAATCGGTGCATGAGGCTCCCACAGTCTGCACGATGCCGCTGACCATGCTGGCAAAAATGCCGGCGTGCCAGGCCAGGTTTGCATCGTGGGTCCGGGTATAGATGGGACCCATGATGAGGAACACGTAGGCGAAGATGGTGGGCGTGTTGATGCCGAAGGGGATGGCCGTTACATCGCTGCGGCCCTCGCGGTCCGCCAGCCGGCGCGCCTGCCAGGCGTAGAAGAGGTTTCCTGCCAGGATGGAGATCGCCGCACCGGGCAGGATGCGGCTGGCGACAAAGCTCAGGGGAAAGCCACAGACGGGGGCCAGGCCCACGATCAATAGAAGGTCAGGAAAGCCGCTGAAGAAGAGGCCGAAGAAGCCGTCCACGTCTCCGGTGGTGAACCAGGGCAAATTAGCCTCCGTGGCAGTTGCCATCAGGCGGTTCCTCCGGGGTTCATTCTACGATGTGGATTGAGGGAAGGGGCGGGATCTGCATGAGCTCCACTTTGTGAACAGAGTCCCGCACGGACGGCTGAGAGTAGCCCACCACGTAGTCCCATAAGCCCTAACTTGTCCAGGATGTTTTTCGTCAATACCCCCACAGAACCGTCATCCTGAGCGAAGCGCCTCACCGATTGATCGCGTGACACAGCGCTTGTGGCGCGGAGTCGAAGAGCCTGTCCTGAGCGTAGCCGAAGGAACCTCGGCGGTGCTTGATTACCCATGCTGCTTGGAGCTTTTCAACCACCGGGCTCCCCTCGGTTTTCTCCTTTGAAGGCTAGGAAGATATTCGCACAGTCATCGCCAGGGGATGGAAGGTGATTACAGTGCATGAAACGATCTACCCGTAACCATCAAGTGCGCATCGCAGCAGATCGTGACGTCGGAGTTCTGTGGTTGAAAAGCTCCGAGCAGCATGGGTAATTAAGCACCGCCGGGGTTGCTTCGGCTACGCTCAGGACAGGCTCTTCGACTCCGCGCCACAAGCGCTGTGTCACGCAATCAATCGGTGAGGCGCTTCGCTCAGCGACTGTCTTGAAAGTCAAGTTCGGAATATAGTCTGGTCGTGGAAAAGACGTGGACGTGGTCCACTTGGGAAATGCCAGGGCATTTCCCACTTTCCCACAACGCTGGGGCGGCTGTTTTTTAACCAAGACAGACAAGAGCCTCTTGCGCATGCAGATTACGCACCTCTCGAGCCTTTGCGTTGAGACGGACCAAGAGTTTGTGAGCTACCGCGATGCGGACGACTTTAGGCGGTTTGCCGGCTGCGCGCAGCCGCTGCTGGAAGACAATGAAGTCCGGTTCATAACGAGCGACCACACTGCCCACGATGAACAGGATGTCGCGCACTGCAGAGCGGCCTCCACGCACGGCTCGTCTGCCCTGGTGCTTGCCTGAGTCATTGGCCAACGGAGCCAGTCCTGCAAGTTTAGAGATGGTCTTGTTGGAGAGTGTGCCGATCTCCGGCATCTCGGCCATGAGGCGAGCCACGGTGCGGTCGGCCACGCCCTTGATGGTGCGAAAAGCCTGATCGAGTTCACGCCACAGCGGATCAGACTGGATAAGCCCAGCCACCGCCAGCTCCAGTTCCTCGATCTGTTGGGCGAGGAACTGGAGCATCTTGCGGAACCCTTTCTGTATAGCCGGATCGATGACCAGCCGCTGCTGATTGAGCTGCGCGGTGCGCATCTCGGTCAGCTGCCGCAGCCGGGTCACGCGAGCGCGCAACTCGAGCTGGGTTTTAGGCGCCAGGCACAGAGGCTGAGACTTCTTTGTTTCCGCATACCAGGCGATCATGCCGCTATCGATGGCATCGGTCTTCTCCAGAGCTCCCATGCTCTGGGCGAATTGGCGTACGGCGCGCGGGTTGACCACGGCCACAGGCAGGCCATGTTCGGACAACTGCGCAAAGGCTCGCTGCTCGTAGCCGCCCGTGGCTTCCATGGCGACCAACTCCACGCCGTGGCTCTCACAGAACGCGGCCAACTGAGCGATGCCGGGCTGGGTGTTGGCGAACGTTGAGGCGCTGCCGTCGCGTCCGATACGCGCCGCCAGAGATGAGCTTGCGATATCCACTCCACAAATAATCCGGGTCACGGTAACCTGCCTTGTATGTGCGATCGAAGTCCTGCGACTGTTCGGTCGTGCGTGACTTGGGCAGCGGTCCCGGAGCTGAGCGTCGGTCATTAAGACCACAGGATGAACGGGAGCCGCCCGCCCGCGGGGGAGCCGATCCTCGGCTCCCCCCACAGCGCCAGTCTCACCGAAACTGGCGCTGATCTAGAAGATACAAGGATGACGATTCTGTGGGAGTTTTGAGGCTTATGGACGCAGCCCTGGTTGTCCTTACCCCGTCAGGTGGTTCTCATGGGTTCTGTCAGGGCCTACACAGGCAGCGGATGGTATCCTCTCCTCACTCGTCGCATAGGTGCTCCATGTCAGCCACCGAGCCGCTGCCGCCCGCCCGCGCGTCCCTTCCAATGGACGATGCGGTTGGCCGCGGGGCGCTGCGCAAGGCCGGTTGGCGGCTGATTCCATTGCTCGCACTGGGCTACGGTATCGCGTACATGGACCGCGTGAACATAAGCTTTGCCTCGTTGCAGATGAACCGCGACCTGCACTTCAGCGCGTCGGTCTATGGCTTCGGCGCAGGCCTGTTTTTCGTAAGCTATGCCGCATGCGAGGTTCCGTCGAACCTGCTGCTCTATCGCGTGGGCGCACGACGGTGGTTTGCCCGCATTATGCTCACCTGGGGAATGCTGGCGATGGGCATGATGTTGGTCAAGACTCCGGTCCAGTTCTATGTCATGCGCTTCCTGCTGGGTATGGCAGAGGCGGGCTTCTTTCCGGGCGTGATCTTCTATCTCGCGCAGTGGTTCCCGGTGCACATGCGGGCGCGCGCTATCAGCCGCTTTTACATCTCGCTCCCATTGGCCTCAGTGCTCACGGGAGCTATCGCCGGAGCCCTTCTTGACCTGCAGGGAAAGGCCGGATTGGCCGGCTGGCAGTGGCTGTTCCTGGTGGAAGGGCTGCCTGCCGTGGTGCTGAGCATCATCTTCCTGGTCTACCTGCCTGCCGGTCCCGCCCAGGCCAGATGGCTCACGGAGGACGAGCGGGAGTGGATTATCCATCACTTGAGCAAGAGTGCCACTGGCGACAGGCACGATGTACATCTCGGGCGCGCGCTGCTCGATCACCGTGTGTGGCAGATAAGCCTGGTCTTTCTGTGCATGCTTACCTGCAGCTACGCCTACACTTTTTCTGCTCCGGCGATCCTCAAGACCATCACGGGGTTCAACAATCGCGATGTCGGTTTCCTGGTGGCTACGATGAATGTTTTGGGGGCTCCCGGCATGATCCTCAATGCCATGCATTCTGACCGCACCAAGGAGCGCTACTTCCACGTGGTTATTCCATTTCTGCTCATGTGCGGGTGCTATGGGATTGGCGGATTGTCGACGGCGCCGCTGCTGGCAGTTCCTGCGCTGGCGATTGCGTCTATCAGTTACTACTCTCTGCAAGGACCGCTGCTGGCGCTGGCTGTCAGCTTCCTGCATGGCCGATCGGCCGCCGCTGGGATCGCGGCCATGAACACCATTGGAATTCTCGGTGGTTTCGTTGGTCCCGTGGCGATGGGGCTGGCCAAAGACTCTACCGGAGCCTACCAACCCGGATTGCTTATGCTGGTCATTCCCAGCCTGGTTGCAGCGGCTACGATTTTCATGATGCGATTTCAGTCAAGAGCAGTGAGCCAATGAAAAAGAGTGTCGTGCTGATCGCGCTTGTGGTGTTGAGTACGCTTTGCCGCGCGGAGAGCACTGCCGCGCAGCGATGGGCGGCGGAAGCTAAGAACGTCAGCATTGTCCGCGACGACTGGGGAGTGGCGCATGTTTATGGTAAGACCGATGCGGATACCGTCTTTGGCATGATCTATGCGCAGTGCGAAGACGACTTCAACCGGGTCGAAACCAACTACCTGAATGCCATGGGGCGGCTGGCCGAGACAGAGGGGGAAGGCAAGGTCTATCAGGATCTGCGCATGAAGATGTTCATCGATCCCGGAGGTCTTGAAAAAAGATTATGCGGCGAGCCCGGAATGGCTGAGGAAGCTGATGGATGCGTTCGCCGATGGGGCTAACTTCTATCTCGCCAGGCATCCCCAGGTAAGCCGCGAGTGATTCAGCACTTCGAGCCCTGGATGGCTCTTTCGTTTACCGAAGGCAGCATCGGGGGCGACATCGAGAAAGTGGACCTGAAGAAACTGGAAGCATTTTACGGAGGCCGTAAGAGCGTTGCGGCTCTGCGGGAGGAGCCCGAGCCGGAGCCAAGTGGGTCGAATGGGATTGCCATCGCTCCGTCGAACACGGTGCAGCATCACGCGCTGCTACTGATCAATCCTCATACTTCGTTTTTCTTTCGGTCAGAGTTACAGATGGTTAGCTCAGAAGGGCTCGATGCTTACGGGGCCGTGACCTGGGGCCAGTTTTTTATCTACCAGGGCTTCAACGATCGTGTGGGCTGGATGCATACCTCGAGCGGAGTGGACGCCGTGGACGAGTATCTGGAAACGGTGAGCAGCAAAGACGGACATTACTTTTACAAGTACGGGGATGAGGAGCGCCCGGTCATCGAGAAACAGATCACCGTGCCCTATCGCACTGAGCACGGCATGGCGCAGAGGAAGTTCACCGCGTACTACACTCATCACGGCCCGGTGATTCGGGATCAGGATGGCAAGTGGGTCACCATCCGGCTGATGCAGGAACCGGTAAAGGCGCTGACCCAGTCCTACTTGCGGACCAAGGCCAGGACCTACAAGGGCTATCTGCAGACGATGCGGCTGCAGGCGAACTCATCCAACAACACCATCTATGCCGATGCGGATGGGCACATCGCCTACTTTCACGGCAACTTCATTCCCCGCAGAAACACGAAGTTCGACTTTACCAAGCCGGTGGACGGGAGCGACCCGGCGACGGAGTGGCAAGGCTTGTTGACGGTCGAGGAGACGCCGCATCTGCTGGATCCGGCCAGCGGCTACGTCTTCAATGTGAACGATTCTCCCTGGACCGGCGCGGGCGAGAGCAGCCTCCGCCGGCAGGATTACCCGGCTTATGTGGAAACGGGCAGGGAATCGGCGCGGGGGGTGCACGCGATGCGTCTGCTGCAGGGCAAGAAAGACTTTACCCTGGATTCCCTGATGGCAGCGGCCTACGACAGTTATCTGCCATGGTTTATCAAACCGATATCCGCGCTCACGCGGGCGTGGGCGAATCTGCCGGCGAATTCGGAAACCAGGATGGCGCTGGCTAACCAGATTGCAGTGCTGCAGCGATGGGATCTGCGCTGGGGCGTAGACTCGGTCGCGACTTCGCTGGCAATCTTCTGGGGCCAGGAGATTGCCAAGGTCGCGGGGTCCAGTTTGCCTCACACCGCGTCCAATGAAGATGAATTCGTTGCACCGTCGGTGCCGGCTGATGTGGCTCTGAAGGCGCTGGCTACGGCCTCCGCTAAGTTGACTGCCGATTTCGGGAGCTGGCACACCCCGTGGGGCGAGATCAATCGCTTTCAGCGCTTGACGGGGGACATCGTGCAGCGTTTCGACGATGCCCAGCCGAGTACTCCGGTGGGGTTCACCTCTTCCACCTGGGGCTCGCTGGCTTCGTTCGGGGCCAGACCCTATACCGCGGCGGAAACAGGCAGGGCTACAGGAACGAAGAAGTGGTATGGCACGGGCGGAAATAGCTTTGTGGCGGTCGTGGAGTTTGGGGATAAAGTACGGGCCCGGGCGGTGACGGCCGGCGGGGAAAGCGGGCATCCGCAGTCGCCCCACTTCAAGGACCAGGTGGAGCGCTACAGCACGGGAAACTTGCGCGAAGTCTATTTCTATCGGGACCAGTTGAAGGGGCACACAGAGCGGCAATACCATCCGGGAGGATCATGAGGGGAGTCGTGTCAGGTTCGATTGTTTTGGGGGGAGTGCTGCTGCTGGCGATTCCTGCTTCTGCGCAGGAGCAAGCGAAGACGCTGCATGCGCTTGACCCCAGGCTCATGGATACCACTGCAGATCCGTGCGTGAACTTCTACCAGTACTCGTGCGGTGGATGGGTCAAGGCGAATCCGATTCCAGCGGATGAGTCCTCCTACGGGCGGTTCAGCGAACTCATGGACGAAAACCGGCTGGTACTCAAGGCAATCCTGGAGAAGGCCGCTGCGGGTGGTTCGGGACGCTCGCCCAATGAACAGAAGATCGGCGATTACTATGCCAGCTGCATGAACGTGGATGCGGTGAACCAGGCGGGACTCAATCCACTGCAACCGCTGCTGGATCGCATCGCTGGACTCAAATCCAAAGACGAGTTGCCAGCACTGGCAGCGTACCTGGACGGGAGTAGGAGTCAATGCACTCTTCTCCTTCGGTTCCGAGCAGGATTATAAAGACGCAACGCAACAGATTGCGATGGTGGATCAGACGGAGTTAGGCCTGCCGGAAAAGGGGTACTACGAGCGGAAGGATGACAAATCGGTTGAGCTCCGCAAGCAATATGTTGCCCACGTTGCGCGGATCTTCGAATTGCTGGGCGAAACGCAGCAGCAGGCTGCGAAGGATGCGGATACCGTGCTGAAGGTGGAGACGGCGCTTGCCGGCTATTCGCTGAGCAATGTGGAGCGGCGCGATCCCGCGAGCTTGTACCACAAGATGAACCTGGTGAAATTCGACAGCAGCACGCCGGCCTTCAACTTCGCTCAATTTCTGCGTGCCGTACAGGCACCCCCGGTGGAGTCGCTGAATGTGGCGGTGCCTGCTTACTTTGCCGGATTGAATCAGTTGCTATCGGGTACCAGCCTGGATGATTGGAAGACCTATCTGCGCTGGGCCCTGATCCAACATCTCCCAGGCACTGCTCTGCCGGAGGCATTGGATAAGGAGTCGTTCAACTTTTATGGCAACGTGCTGGAAGGGCAGCCAGAACAAAAGACCAGGTGGAAGCGCTGTGTTTCCGAGACAGACGATGCGTTAGGAGAGGCATTGGGGCAGGTTTATGTGGAGCAGCGGTTTAGTCCTGGAGACAAACAGCGCACTCTCAAGTTGACGCAGGATGTAGAAGCGGC
Source organism: uncultured Acidobacteriaceae bacterium (assembly GCA_963721125.1). Classification (GTDB taxonomy): domain Bacteria; phylum Acidobacteriota; class Terriglobia; order Terriglobales; family Acidobacteriaceae; genus PALSA-350. Next base: position 563,511 of record CAVRHZ010000007.1, read on the forward strand.
GATGGGCCGGGATATCGAACAACTGGACTGGATGAGCGCGGCTACCAAGGCCCGCGCGGAGGAGAAGTTGCATGCCGTCGCTAATAAGATCGGTTATCCCGATAAGTGGCGCGATTACTCCAGCCTGACTGTTACCCGCGGCGATGCGTTGGGCAGTGCGTTGCGTGCAGCCGCCTTTGAAGAAAAGCGCGACATTGCCAAGATCGGCAAGCCGGTGGACCGCGGTGAGTGGGATATGAGCCCGCCCACGGTCAATGCCGATTACAGCTCGCAAATGAACGACATCAACTTTCCTGCCGGCATCTTGCAGCCCCCATTTTTTGATCGCAGCCAGGATGATGCAGTGAACTACGGAAGCGTGGGTAGCGTGATCGGCCACGAGTTGACGCACGGATTTGACGATGAGGGGCGGCAGTTTGATGGCAAGGGCAATTTTGAAGACTGGTGGACACCCGCGGACAGCAAGCAATTTACCCAGCGCGCCGATTGCGTGGTGAATGAGTTCAACGGCTTTGTGGCGGTGGACGATCTGCACGTCAATGGCAAGCTGACGCTGGGCGAGAACCTGGCTGATCTGGGTGGGCTGAAGCTGGCGTTTCTCGCGTATCTCGACCGTGCGCAGAAGGGCGGCATAGATCTGCAACAGAAGGGGAGCGCGGAGTACGGTGGCTTAACTCCCGACCAGCAGTTCTTTGTCGCGTTTGGACAGCACTGGTGCGAAAACATTCGCCCGGAAGATTTGCGATTGGGGATAGAGACTGATCCGCACGCACCAGCGAAATTCCGTGCCAATGGGGTGGTGTTGAATCTTCCCGAGTTCCAGAAGGCCTTTGCCTGTAAGACCGGCCAGCCGATGGCTCCTGTGAAGCGCTGCACAATCTGGTGAGTGATAGGCCCCGTCCTATTCCTCAGCTACGGTTAAGGGTTTGTAGCGCAGCATGAGGAGATAGTAGATGGCTGACGATACAAAGAAGCCGACGAACCAGGCGTAGTCATAGAGAAAGCGAAGTGCCGGCACCGCTAGACCGATCAGGGCCACGAAGACGCCCGCTACCAGCGCCACGACGGCGCGGGGATTGAAGCCCCGGGAGTATTCGTAAGGACCTCCGCGATGATAGAGGGAGGCGACGTCCAGCTTGGTGTGCCGGATCAGAAAATAGTCCGCAACCATGATGCCGGCCACCGGTCCGAGCAGACCAGAGTAGCCGACCAGCCAACCAAAAATGTAAGTGCCAAAGGTGCTCATCAATTTCCAGGGCATCATGGCCAGGCCGAGAAACCCGGTGATGAGGCCGCCGGTGCGAAAGCTGATCAGGCGCGGCGCGAGATTAGAAAAATCATTCGAAGGCGAGACCACGTTGGCGCCGATGTTTACATTCAGCGTCGCCACCAATACGGCGACCAACGCCAGTACCGCAGCCAGCGGCTGATGAAAGCGTCCCAGCAGGGTGATGGGGGACCATATGGGCTCGCCAAAGATTTTTTCCGAGGCTGAGGTGCATGCGATGCCGATGAATGAGTAGAGAGTCATCGCAACAGGAAGGCCGAAAGCCTGGCCGCCAATCTGCGAGTCCTGCGACTTGGCATAACGGGTGAAGTCGGGGATGTTGAGCGAGAGCGTTGCCCAGTAGCCAACCATCGCCGTCAGCGACGGAAAGAAGAAATGGAGAAAGCTGCCGGTCGAGTGGAAGCGGCTGGGCGCCGAAAGCATGGGTCCAAAGCCGCCTGCCTGGTGCAGCATCCAGAAGAGCAGCAGGAGCGACATCACCAGCATGAAGGGCGCGGAGAAGCTCTGCAGGAAGCGGATCGACTCTACCCCGCACCACACGACAAACATATTGAGCAGCCAGAATCCGAGAAAGCTCGACCATAAGACGACGGGCATGTTTGCCGTCGCAGGCCACACCACGTGGATCATGGCTGCGATCGCCTGACCACCCAACCAGGACTGAATGCCAAACCATCCGCAGGCCACCAGGGCGCGGAGCATGGCGGGAATATTCGCTCCCAAGGCGCCGAAGCTGGCGCGCACAAAGACGGGGAACGGGATGCCGTACTTGGCGCCGGCATGCGCGTTCAGCAGCATGGGCACGAGCACGATCAGGTTGCCCATAAGGATAGTGAAGAGCGCCTGCTTCCAATCCATGCCGCCGGCAATCAGAGAAGAGGCCAGCATGTAGGTGGTGACCTCCATCGACATGGAGAACCACAGAGCGATGTAGTTGTAAGTGCCCCAGGTGCGGTTGGCGGCTGTGGTGGGCGCAAGGTCTGCGTTCGAAAGGCTTGGGTCCGCGGCTGCCACACTGGGCGTGAGCATCAGGCGAAGCCCCCAGCATTGGCTTCGCGCTTGAGAAAGCGACCGCGGCCCGTCTTGCCAATCCACTTTCCATCTTTCACCACCAGCTCACCGCGGGAGAAAACGTGGCGGGCGTTGCCTGAAACTTTCCAGCCTTCGAACATGGAGTAGTCGGTGGCCATGCACTGGGTGGCGGCGGAGATGGTGTAGTCGACCTTGGGGTCCCAGAGCAGGATATCCGCGTCTTTGCCCGGAGCGATGATGCCCTTTTGCGGCATGCCGAAGATGCGGGCGGGCGCGGTGCAACAGAGCTCGACAAATTTCTGCGGGGTGAGCTCGCCCAGGACCACTCCAAAGTGCCACAGGATCTGCAGGCGATTCTCGATGCCCGGGCCTCCATTGGGAATCTTGGTGAAGTCGTTTTTGCCCAGCGACTTCTGGTCGGCGAAGCGGAAGGGGCAGTGGTCGGTGGAGACGACGGACAACGTGCCGTCCGCGAGCGCCTTCCACAGCGCGGGCTGGTGGTGTTTTTTGCGCAGAGGCGGGGTGAAGACGTACTTGGCCTCTTCCCAGCTTTTGCCGGGCATCTGCTCTTCGAGCGAGAGCACCAGGTACTGTGGGCAAGTCTCCGCTAAAGCATGCAGGCCGCGCTGCTGCGCGTGCTTGAGCTCGCGCAGGGCGTCCTCGTTGGAAAGATGCACGATGTACACCGCGGCGCCGGCCATATGCGCGATGGCGATGGCACGGTGTGTGGCCTCAGCTTCTGCATGGGTCGACCGGCTGTGCGCGTGATAGTGGGGCTCGGTTTTGCCCTCCGCGAGCATGCGCGCAACCACGATGTCGATTACGCTGCCATTCTCAGCGTGGATGCAGCAGAGAGCGTTCAGCAGTCCAGCCTTGTGCATGACCTTGTACATCAACCCGTCGTCGATCATGAGCACGCTGGGATAGGCCATGAAGAGCTTGAAAGACGAGATGCCTTTCTGCACCATGGTTTCCATCTCGGCCAAGCCTTGCGCGCCGTCGCCTGGTCCAAGGTCGGTCACGGCCATGTGCAGCCCGTAGTCGATACAGGCCTTGCCGTCACTCTTGGCCAACCAGGTTTCCAAAGCCTCACCCATGGTGTGGCCGCGGGACTGGAGGGCGAAGTCGATGACGGTGGTGGTTCCGCCCACGGCTGCAGCGATGGTGCCGGTGCGGTAATCGTCGGCGGATACGGTGCCGCCGAAGGGCATGTCGAGATGGGTGTGCACGTCGACCCCACCGGGCATAACGAGCAGACCGGTCGCATCGATCACAGTGTGGCCGGCCGGGGGAATATTGGGGGCGACTTGCCGGATCGTCTCTCCATCACAGAGGACGTCGGACTTGTGTTGTCCGTCGGCGTTGACGACGGTGCCATTCTGGATCAGGGTGGCCATGTTTTTCTATGCTTTTGCTTGCATAACTTCAGCGGTGCGCTCCGCCCAGGTCTGCGCGGGGAGCCCGTTGTCGACGCGCTCCATGGTGATGCAGCCGTCGACCGGGCAGACCAGCGAGCAGAGATTGCAACCGACACAGTGATGTTCGTCTACCCGGGGAATCCGCTCCAGCGGGGTGACTGCATTGGTATGGCCCGGGCCGCCGGCATCCAGCTTGGGAATGGGCGTGGTGGAGATGCGGCGGGCGGCCTCAGCCGCGACCATGGCCGGTGTGCGGGTGGTATCGGGCGCGGGCGCCGTGCGATCGAGGTGAATGCATTGATGGGCGCCGTCCCAGCAGGCGGTGTAGCAAAGCTGGCAGCCGATGCATAGATCCTCGTGGATGCGGGCCACGATCTGGTAATTCAGGTTTAGCTGGTTCCAGGTGGTCACGGTGTGCAGGGAGCGGCCGCGGAAGTCATCGATAGTGGCGAAGCCTTTCTCCGCCATCCATGCCAGCAGGCCGTCCTGCATATCTTCGACGATGCGATAACCGTAGTGCATGGCCGCGGTGCACACCTGCACCGTGCCGCAACCCAGCAGGATGAATTCAGCCGCATCCTTCCAGTTGCCCACGCCGCCGATGCCGGAGAGAGGCAGCGCGCCCGCGGGGTCAGACAACACCTGCTGCACCATGTTGAGCGCGATGGGCTTGACGGCGGGGCCGCAGTAGCCGCCGTGGGAGCTCTTGCCATCCACGTTTGGGTTGGGCTGGAAGGTGTCGAGGTCAATGCCGGTAATTGAATTGATGGTGTTGATGGCGGAGAGGGCATCGGCGCCGCCACGCTTGGCCGCGCGCGCGGGCATGCGAATGTCGGAGATATTCGGGGTGAGCTTCACGATCACCGGGGTGCGCGCTTTTTCCTTCACCCAGCCGGTGATCTGTTGACAGTACTCGGGCACTTGGCCCACCGCCGAACCCATCCCACGCTCGCTCATGCCGTGGGGACAGCCGAAGTTAAGCTCCAGGCCATCGGCCCCGGCATCTTCTGCGCGCTGCACGATGTCGTGCCAGACCTCGCGCTTGCTCTCGACCATCAGCGAGGCGATGACCACGTGCTTGGGGTAGCGCCGCTTGACTTCGGCCATCTCCTGCAGGTTGATCTCGATGGGGCGGTCGGAGATGAGTTCGATGTTGTTGAAACCCATCATGCGGCGGCCCTCCCAATCGATGGAGGAGTAGCGGGAGCTGACATTGGTGATGGGCTCGCCGATGGTCTTCCATACGGCGCCGCCCCAGCCTGCGTCGAAGGCGCGCATGATCTGCTCGCCGCAGTTGGTGGGCGGGGCGGAGGCGAGCCAGAAAGGATTGAGGCACGGGATGCCGCAGAAGGTGGTTGCCAGCGTGGGCTTAAGCTCGGGCAAGTTTGGCCTCCAGCCACGCGGCAATGCCGATGCCCGCGCGTTTTCCGTCTGCTACCGCGTCCACTACTTCGCGGCCGCCGTTGGTGCAGTCGCCGCCGGAGAAGAACTTGGGGTGCGAGGTCTGGCCAGTGGCGCGGTCGATCACGATCCGCCCGCGCTGGAGTTGCAGTTTCTGTGATCCGGTGGCCAGCGCTTCGAGCAGGTTGCCTTGCGTGCCTTGCCCAATGGCCAGGACGACCAAATCTGCGGCCAGAGAAAACTCAGTGCCGGGTTGGGGAATGATCGAGCCATCGGCAGTGGATGCCAATTGGATCAGCTCAATCTGTTCCACGGCGTCGCGGCCGAGAATGCGCGTGGGCTGCACATGCCATAGGAACTTCACTCCCTCGAGCCGGGCGTGCTCGTACTCAAAGGTAAAGGCGGACATGAGTTCTTCGCCGCGGCGATAGACGATGTGCACATCGGTGGCGCCCAGCCGGGCAGAAGCGATGGCGGCATCGATGGCGGTGTTTCCCGCTCCCACGACCACTACGCGTGCCGGCACGCGCGTGAGCTTGCCGGACTTGTAGCCGGCGATGAGATCGAGGGCGTTGGTCACGCCTGGCAATTCTTCGCCGGGTACGCCCAGCCGGTGGATCGCCCCCAGCCCGATGCCCAGGAAGATGGCATCATGGGTGCGCTCGAGATCAGCCAGCACCTGGGCGTCGATCATGTTCTCGAAGTGAAACTCCACCCCGAGCTGGGAGAGCATTTCGATCTCGCGCAGGCTTTCGACCAGGGGGAGTTTGTATTCGGCGACGCCGTAGGTGTTCAACCCTCCGGGCAACGGGCGCGCGTCGTAGAGGTTGGCCCGGATGCCGCGGCGGCGCAGTTCTGCAGCGCAGGCGAGCGAGGCCGGCCCGGCGCCGATGAGGGCTACGGAGAGGCCAGTGTCCGGCGCCGGGGTAAAGGGCAGGGGAGCGCCGCTCGAGTGGAGCGAGTCCATGGCGAAGCGCTGCAGGCGCGCGATCTGGATGGGCTGCTTGTTGAAACGGTGCAGCACGCAGGCGCCTTCACACAAGACGTCCACCGGGCAGGCACGGGCACAACTGGCGCCCAGGATGTTGGCGTCGAGGATGGTGCGCGCGGAGCCGGAAAGATTGCCGCTGGCGATTTTTTTGATGAAACCCGGAACGTCGATGTGGGTGGGGCAGGCGCCGGTGCAGGGTGCATCGAAGCAGTAGAGACAACGATTAGCCTCGGGCATGGCTGCCTGGCGGTCGAACGGCGGATGCAAATCGCCGAAGCGCGCAGAAGTCTCCGGATGATTGGGAGCCTGCTGCAAAAAGGACGTTTGGCCACTCATTGGGCGATACCCTCTGTCTGCGTCGCTGCTCGTCGTTCAGGCGTGGAAACCATCATTATGCACTATCCGAGGGCTTCTTAGAGCGATCTCCGAGAAGAGGAGAGCGGCCGAGCGTAGTCCTGGGATTCAACAGCCGTGGCGGATCGGATATTCCCTCAAAAATCTTGCCAGCGGGCCACTCACCGAGTGCATAGATGCGACGGTCGCGTAATCCGTTAATCCCTTCATGCCAGGCGAGAAGAATGCGCTCCCCGAGCTCTCTGAAATCTGCGTGCTCTTCCATCTTCTCCCTGACGAGGGGAACAACATCAGCGACCGCGTCGCTAATCGAATCCAGAAGAAGCGATTGCTCTTTCGCAGAGACCCCAAATGCGCTGGTGATGAACTTCACCAGATTCTTTCCCGGCGTCCAGGTCTTCTTGCCAAGAAAGGCGATCCCTGGCGGATTGTATTGATAGCCTGCGTAGACGTTTGTGGTCAGAAAATCGTATGCCGGCGATAGGTGAACGTCTCTGCGCGAAGTGTAAAGCAGTGCCAGATTTTTCGCATGATAATCGGCATTCCGCAACGCATATGCCAGGAGCAAGGTCGCCGCGAGACGCCGGAAGGTTTCGTATTGGTGTTCACCTGTTACATGATCCCTCACCGCCCTGGCGATGCGCTCCCAGGTCGTGTCGTATTTCGCTGCGGGCCGTAATCCCAATAAAGCGCAGAAGTCTTCCATGCCCCGAAGTGGTTGTCCTTGTTCGTCCACGTCAAAGCGGTAGACAACCAGGGCATTCCCATCCCTGGATACTTCTGTCCGGGCCGCGGGTACGACCCTCCCCACCACCTGCATACAGAGATATTCGTTGAGGGCGGCGAAGGGCAGCCTGCTGAATGATCCCTTGATAATGTGCCTGCGGGTGAGCAAGGAGACTTTCTTGTGGCGTTGAAACTTCACGCCCGCCGTCGTCTCTGGTAGTACCTCGGTCTGCGTGTCCAGAAACTTGGGCAGGACGCCGGAGACACCGCTGGTGGCGTGCTGGCGGACGAGTTCAGCAAATGCCTCTTCGGAGTTGTCACCGCGCAGCAGCTGTGCGACTTCAATCGGTTTGGCTGGTTCCTCTAACACCGCGCCGGCTGCGGCCACTTGAATGCGCCCGACCATGTTGCGGCCGATGACGGAGAGCAACGCGATCGGGTCCGCTCCGATGTGTGGCCCAAACTGCTCCTGAAGAACCTGAAGCAGATAGCCTTCCGGCAGGTTCATCTGGAAGATCGGGGGCAGCTGGTCATCCCACACATAGGATTCCGTCCGCACCGGCATAGTGAGGGAAACAAAGTCATCGGAGGCGGTCTCTGAGGAGTAGGTGAGCACGCTTTTGAAGTCGCCGACCGGTTCCAATACGGCGACCTCCCGGCCGAGAACGTAGACGGAAAGTTTCATGCTCCACCCCGCTCCCGGCGCAGTTCATCGAGAGAACCAGACGTGCCCACTTCGATGAAAGTCATCTCTAGATCCAGGGCGGCCAGAACTGCCAATAGCTTGCGCGAACCAAACTCCGTGACCTGTCCCCGTTCAAGACGTATGACCGATTCGCGGGTAAGGCCCGCTCGACGTGCAAGCTCTGCCTGTGTAAGATGGCGAGACTTGCGTCGAGCTGCCACCGCTTCCCCGAGTTCCTGCAGTGTCCTCATAAAGTGATTTATATATCACTTTTTGGCACATATCGAGGAAAATGTGATGTATAAGTCACTTTTTTGGCTAGGATGCTATGCTTTCCCGCATGCGTCTGCGGCCTAGTGGATGGTGGTGTCTCCTGGCTCTGCTCCTTTCTGTTCTCCCGCTTTACGCTCGGGTGGTTCGGGTGGAGGTGGCTTCCCGCACGACCGTCCTTGAGGGCAAGGTATTCGGGGATGCGGGAACCTATGAGCGCATCACCGGACGCGTCTACTTTTCGCTTCCAGTCGCCAATGCGCACAACCTGCGCATCGTCGATCTCGGCAATGCGGTGAACCTGAAAAATGGCGAGGTCGAGTTCTCCTCAGACTTCGTGGCCGTGCGCCCCAAGGATGCTCACAAGGGCAATGGCTCCATGCTGCTGGAGGTCCCTAACCGGGGCAATGCGCGCATTCTTTCCCTGGTCGATGGCGGAGATCAGGACCTGGCCCACGACGCGGGAGACGCGTGGTTACTGCGCAACGGCTTCACCGTGGTGAGCCTGGGGTGGCAATGGGACGCGACCGGGCCAAGAGCCCTGCGATTCTTTGCGCCGATCGCCAAAGAAAACGGAAAGACCATCACCGGCCTGCTGCGCGGCGACCTGATGCTCGGCGAGAAAATGACAGAGATTCCCCTGGGACACTTCACAGACCCGGGTATCGGGGGCAGCGAATACCCGGTGGCCGTGCCCGATGACGCGCGCAATGTGCTCACCGTGCGGAGCTCGCGCACAGCGCAGCGCACGGTCATTCCCCGCACCGATTGGCAATTCGCGCATACAGTCGACGGCAAGCTCGTTCCCTCCGACCGGTACATCCACCTGAATGGCGGCTTCCAGCCAGGGAGGATCTACGAATACGTTTATGTGGTCGCTAATCCAGTCGTGGCCGGCGGCGGCTTCGCGGCCATTCGCGACTTTGCTTCCTATGCCAAGCACGATCCCGATGCCATCACTCCAGTGGAGCGGGTCTTGGGCGAAGGCATCTCGCAGAACGGGCGCTTCCTGCGCGACTTTCTTTATCAGGGCTTCAACGCGGACGAAGAAGGAAGGATAGCGCTCGACGGCGTTCTCGCCCACGTTGCGGGAGCAGGACGGGGCAGCTTCAACTACCGCTTCGCTCAGCCGTCGCGCGATGCACGGCCCACGTCGTCGATCTTCTTTCCTACGGACATCTTTCCCTTCACCGATGAACCGGAGAGAGACCCAATTACGGGAGTGACGGGAGGGTTGCTCGACCAGGCCGTCGCCGACAAGGTCGTGCCCAAAATTTTTTTCTCCAACACGTCCTATGAATACTGGGGACGGGTGGCGTCGCTGATTCACATGAGCGCAGACGGAAAGCGGGATGTGCCGATCTCAGACCAGGTCAGGATCTATCACTTCACCGGGCTGCAGCATTATTCCGTTCCTTTCCCGCCGCAGAAGGGAACAGGGGATGAACTGGGACAGCAGCCGCAGTCGCCGCTCCCCATCCGATACTTCTGGCGCTCCATGATTGCCAACATGGAAGCGTGGGTGCACAGCGACACGCTTCCGCCGGCCAGCAACTACCCCAGGATCGCAGACGGAAACCTGGTGACGTTGGAGAAATATGCGTGGCCCGCGATCCCTGGAGTCAACCGGCCACACGAGGCGAGCCAGGCCTACCGTCTCGATTTTGGACCCAACTGGCAGCAGGGAATTTTGAGTATCCAGCCACCGAAGGTTGGCCCGGCGTTCCCTGTGCTTGTGCCCCAGGTCAATGCCGACGGCAACGAGCGCGATGGAGTGCGCCTGCCCGAGATCACCGTGCCGCTAGCCACCTACGCGGGTTGGAATCTTCGTGATCCTTCGATTGGCGCACCCGATCAACGCGTCAGCTTCGAAGCATCCTATCTCCCATTTCCCAGGACGGCCGCGGAGCGGGAGAAGACAGGCGACCCGCGCAAGTCGATTGCGGAGCGCTACGCCAGTCGCGAGGACTATCTCACGCAATACAAAAAGGCAGTGGACGATCTGGTGCAGCAACGCTGGATTTTGCCGGAAGACCGTGCAGCCCTGCTTCATCGCGGGGAGCAGGAATGGAGTGCAACCACAAGGTAAATGCTCACTGTCCGGGCGCGATGAAATTTCTTTGACATTTCAAACGCATTACATCAAACTGACATTCATAAAGAACGTTACTAAGTCCTTCACGCGCATGCCAGCTCGTCGCGGCCCCAGGACTGTTTCGAAGACCATTGCGAAGCCGGAGTTGTAGATGTCCATCTGAACAGTGACTGTTTTGCTGCGTTCAGTTCTTCCTCCCCCGAATCAAGGTTGTTGCCTACAGGCAGGCTTTGATCAATCTTCTCAGTACGCCAAACCCTAGCAAGCGCACTTAAATTAGAGCCTTTAGTGGCTGCCGAAGCTGCTCACTCTGGTTCCCGCACAGGAACCGTGTACCCGACGCTCGCGCAGTCGATACGCCTCATTCGAGGTTGCGCAGTGGTGTCTTTTCATTCTGGAGGTAGCAGTTGTCTGGACGTGTCAGAAAGTGCTTCGCGCCGTCGCTTCTTTGCCTTGGCTTGTTTCTGGTTCTCTTAAACCCCACATCGTCGAACGCGCAGGGCATCATCACGGGATCGCTTACCGGCTTCGTGACCGATACTTCCGGCGCGGTGATTCCCAATGCATCCGTTACCGCTGTGAACAACAGCACGAAGGGCCTGTTCAAGAGCACTGTAGGCGCGGATGGAACATTTGTGATCCGGGATCTCCCTGTAGGTACTTACACTGTGACGATTAACGGTGGCGAGGGCTTCAGCAAGGATACGATCCAGAATGCCCAGGTGAATGCGGGCAATGCAACCTCGCTGGGGAACCAGAGCCTGGCGCCGGCTTCTTCGGTGGAAACGGTGCAGGTAGCCGCGAACTCTGCCGCTCTGCTCGACACCACTACGTCTGAAGGCTCTGCCACTATCGAAGCCAAGGAGCTGCAGGAGCTTCCTGTGTATGGCGGCTTCGATACGACCGCGTTGCTGAGTCCGGGCATTGTCTCCACTCATAGCAATGGGGACGCGCAGTCGAATGGTACGGACTACTCCTCCAACGGGCTTCGGTCGCGCTCCAACAACTCGGAGCTGGACGGGCAGGCGAACAACGATCTTCTGATCACCGGCCCGCAAATCTACTTCTCCAATCAGGACGCGCTGCAGGAGATCCAGGTGATCTCCAACAACTTCAGCGCGCAATATGGGCGCAATGCGGGAAGCATCGTCAACTACATCACCAAGAGTGGTTCGAACGAGTTCCATGGTTCGGGCTTTGAGTTCTACACCGGGACGTGGCTGTCTGCGCTCACCCAGGGACAGAAGGGACCTCAGTTCGGCTACTGCGCCGCGGGGCAGAGCCCGGCGAGTGGTTGCACCCAGCCAACCGTCCCGGCGTTTACTGAGAATGCTTATGGCGGCACCTTGGGCGGGCCCATCCTGAAGAACAAGCTCTTCTTTTTCGGGAGCACGTACTGGGTGAGAACTTTCCAGGGCGCAACCCGCTACACCAGCGCGGGAACGCTTTTTCCGGATGCTGCGGGTCTGGCACAGTTGCAGAGCGCATTTGGCGGAAATCCCGGAACCGAAGAGTTAGTCAACCAGGGCCCCTTCGCCTATAAGTCGGGCAACCCGACTTCCTTTGGTCCGACTTCTCTCATCAACGTGACCGACGGTAAGACCACGCAGGCGATCGAAGTCGCCCAGGTTGCGCGCAACGTAGCCAACATCGACCTGGACCAGGAACAGATGGGAAGGCTTGACTATCAGCCCACGGAGCAGGATCACTTCTATCTTCGCTATATCTATCAGGACACGCCATTGATTGCGTACTTCGGCAACCTGGTGTCGGGCAATTCGGTCAACGTGCAGAGCACGACCCATTCCATCGGTGGGGACTGGACCCATACCTTCTCGCCGAGATGGGTGGATCAACTGCGCTATTCCTTCCAGCAGGCGCGGCTGGCATTCGATGGCGGGGGTGTGCCGACCTGTACCATCAACAATCTTGGTACGTGCCCGTCGAGTGCGAGTTTTGGCAGTTCGTTCCTTTCGCTAGGTTATCCCGTAGGCCAGCCTACGGGCCGCATCGCCAAAGTGACGCAGGTGCAGAACAATGCGACCGGTTCGGTGGGGCGCAACAACATCAGCTTTGGCGGGGAGTTTGACTATCAGAACAATCCCAACATCAACCTTCCCAACGGAGCGGGCGTGTTCAATTTCACGCCGGGCAGCTCCAGCTTCCCCCTGCGCAACACTTCGAGCACGGCCAGCACCTACAACGGTTACACTGCATTGCTGGAAGGCGTATCGCTAACCGCGCTGACGGCGGGGAATGCGACCACGCACTTCACCGCGCCCAACGTGTTCGCGTATTTCCAGGATGACTTCAAGCTGATGCCCAACTTCACGCTGAACCTGGGCCTGCGCTACGAGTATTTTGGGCAGGCGGTCAACGCCTTGTATCGGGAGACGTTGGCGCAACAGACGGGTCCCAATCCATTCTGGAGCACTGCGCTGCCGCTCTCCGCAACGACCTTTCCCAAGGTGCAGAATTTCTGGGGAACGATGGAGCCTCGTTTCGGGTTCTCCTACAATCCGAGCTTTGACCGGGGCATGGTGGTGCGGGGCGGATTTTCGGTCAATGCCGACCCGTGGTTCAACGAAATTTTCCTGACTGCTGCTTCGGGAAGTCCGGTGGTGAACTCCGGAACCTTCAGTTGCGATGGGGTAACGGTGCAGTGCCTGCCCGGTGGAGGATTCACTTATTCCAACGTGCATGCCTTGAACAATTCTCTAATCCCGTCTGGCGGCGATCCGCGGCTGAGCCCGGAGCAGGATGTGCCGACCAATTTCCGGCCTGCCTACGCGGAGACCTGGACCCTGGGCATTCAGCACCAGGTGGGCCGGGAGAGCGCGTTCGAAATTCGTTATGTGGGCAACCATGTCATGCACGAATTCCAGCGTATCAACTCCAATCCTTTCCTGGGCAGCAGTTCCACTTGCACCGATCCCACGCAGGCGGGTTATCTGCGCGCCGATTGCTCGAACTATCTGCGCAGCACGGTTGCCAATACAGGCTTTTCGCAATACAACGGATTGCAGACCTCGTTTACCACCCGGTCGCTGCATAACTTCAGTGGATCGGTTGCCTACACGTATAGTCGAGCGATCGATAATGCCAGCGAGATTGACAGCACTTTCGGCGGCGGCACGACCATCGCTTACGCGCAAAATCCTTTGAACCTTTCGATGGGCGAGCGCGGCGTCAACGGCCAGTCTTATACCAATGTGATTGGGTCGAAGCTTACCTACACGGTTCCGTTCTACAAAGAGGAGAAGGGGCTGGTGGGAAGACTGTTGGGCGGGTACCGGCTGAATGCTTTCTACACCTTTAACACCGGGCAGCCATTTACTCCGTACCAAAGCGCCTTCTCGCAGTCGCCCAATATCAACCCCAATGATCCGAAGACCTACCTCAGCAATTGCGATTCGGCGTTCAACGGGTATTTCAACTCCGGCTATGATGTGTGCCGGCCGGTGTTGGCAAATCCCAAAGCTCCGATCGGTTCGGTTGGCATTAACACCGGTCAGGGATACATGGATTATGCGACTCCAGGAAAGACGATCTCGCGCAATGACGTGCATTGGATATACGACAACCAGTACGAGGCTGCGGCGCTGAATAACCAGTATCCGGGAGTGGGGCGCAATACCTTGCGTGGGCAGGATTGGAGCTCCCTGGATGCCAGCGTATATAAGGATGTCCGGATTAATGAACGAGTTACCATGCAGCTGCAGATGACTGCATGGAATGCGCTCAATCACGCTTACTTTGGTACTCCGGATGCTTTGCTGGATGACGTGCTGAAGTCGCCCCAATCCGGTTTTATGAATCACTACTACAGTGCGGGTTCGACGGCGACCTTTGCGGCGAACGGCGCGATTGTGCCGGCGCCGGGAAACCGGAATGTGCAACTCGGTGGGGAGATCCGCTTCTAGCGGGGTGAGTCTCGTAGGGACGACGGAGAGTTGTCCCTACGAGGCTGCTCGTTGGCAGCCAACCCAGGTCCATGTATAGGGTGTTTTCGTCAAATCTCCCACAAACTTGTCATCCTGAGCGAAGCGCCTCACCGATCGATCGTGTGACACAGCGCTTTGTGCGCGGAGTCGAAGGACCCCGGCGGTGCTTATCTAACCCATGCAGCTCGGAGCTTTCAACCACCGAGCCCTCACCGTGCGTATCGCAGTAGATCGGGTTGCCGGCTTTGGTGGTTGAAAAGCTCTGAATAGCAGGGGTTAGTTAAGCATTGCCGGGGTCCTTCGACTCCGCGCACAAAGCGCCGTTTCAGGCGATCAATCGGTGAGGCGCTTCGCTCAGGATGACGATTCTGTGGGAGATTTGACGAAAAACAGCCGAGGCAAGTTAGCGCTACCCTCAGCCGTTCCTCCGGGATTCGATTTCTGGAGGGAAGGTCTCTGTCAGTCCTTTACAAAGCAATAAGAACGGTGAGTAGTAAAAATGCCAAGGGTTGTTAAAGCGGTACTGTTGCTGGCTTTCCTGGTTAGTTGGGAGCTGGCGGGCCTGGTTAGTTGGGAAATTTTCGGCGTCGTTCGGGCAGAGCAAATTCAGCCGGACAAGGTGGTGGTGGATCGCGGTGAGCCGGTCAAGATGAGGGATGGCGTCGTCCTGTTTGCGGACGTCTACCGGCCGGCGAGTCCAGGCAAATTTCCCGTGTTGCTGGAACGAACGCCCTACGACAAAGCGGTAGATAAAGAGATCGATATCGGCACCCGGGCCGCGGCGGAAGGTTATGTGGTGATCGTTCAGGATGTGCGCGGCCGCTATACCTCCGGGGGTGAATGGTATCCCTTCCGTCACGAATCGCAGGATGGTTACGACACAGTCGAATGGGCTGCAGCCCTGCCGTATTCCAACGGTAAGGTCGGCATGTTCGGCTCTTCTTATGTGGGCGCGACCCAGATGCTGGCCGCGATTGCCCATCCTCCGCATCTGGCGGGCATCTGTCCCATGTTCACTCCCAGCAACTATCACAGCGAGTGGATCTATCTGGGAGGCGCCTTTCAGCAATGGTTCGATCAAACCTGGACGTCGATTCTGGCCCAGGACACCGCGGAAAAATATCTGAAAAGCATTACCAGCGCATCACAAGATGCGCGCGTACTTCCTTTGACGAACTACCGGGTCTTTAACCTGGAAAAGGCATTGCAGCCGGACGATCTGACGGCGAAGTTTGCCCCCTACTATCGAGACTGGCTTGCCCACCCGGACTTCGACGCCTATTGGCAGCCCTGGTCGATTGAGGACCACTACGCTGATATACGAGTGCCCAGTTTGACGGTAGCCGCCTGGTACGACATCTTTCTCGGAGGTTCGTTACGCAACTACTCCGGCGTGAAGATGCATGGAGGCACGGAAGAGGCGCGCAAGAATCAACGACTGCTCATCACCATTGGGGGTCATGCGGGAACGGGCCGCAAGATCGGTACGGTCGATTTCGGCCCCGCGGCAGATGCCTTCGACGAAGGCGATGTCACGATGGAATGGTACGACTATCTCTTCAAGGGAATAAACAATCGCTTCGCCACCGGCCGGCCGGTCAAGATTTTTGTGATGGGCAAGAATGAATGGCGAGAAGAGGCGGAGTGGCCTCTCAGCCGGGCCAAATCCACGACTTACTATCTACACTCCGGCGGCAAAGCGAATTCGGCCGGCGGCGATGGGGCTCTTTCCACTCAGCTCCCCCAAGGTGAGCCCTCTGACCGCTACGTGTACGATCCGCAGAATCCGGTTCCCACAGACGGTGGACCGCTCTGTTGCGATAGCCATCATCCGGCGGGACCTCACGACCAGCAGGCGGTTGAGCGCCGCAAAGATGTGCTGGTGTATTCGACTCCTCCATTTGCCGCCGATACAGAAGTTACAGGTCCGGTCAGTGTCGACCTGTACGCGACTTCTTCCGCGGTGGACACCGATTTTACGGCCAAGCTGGTGGATGTGGATGAGAAAGGAGTCGCGCTCAATCTCACGGAAGGGATTGTCCGTGCCAGGTATCGTGACTCCCAGCTAAAACCGGCGAAGCTGATTCCGGGGCACATCTACAAGTTCACCATCGACCTGTGGGCCACCAGCAATGTGTTCCTGGCCGGCCACAAACTGCGCCTGGAGATCAGTAGCAGTAACTTTCCGCGCTTCGACCGCAATCTTAATTTGGGCGAGCCAAGCGGGCAGGCGAAGGCGTGGACCACGGCCACCAATACCATCCTTCACGATGCCGGGCACCCATCGGCTGTGATCCTTCCTTTGGTGCAGTAATCTGATCGCCCGCTATCATAGGAGCGAAGGGAATCGTGGTGGCCAAAACCGATTTCAAGTCCGTGGATGACTACATCGCTTCGCAACCGGACGCCGCGCAAGCGATACTCGGGCTCGTCCGGCGGGCCATCCGCGAGGGGATACCCGGAGCCGATGAGGTGATCTCGTACAAGATCCCAGCATACAAAGTGGATGGGCGAGCGGTGCTTTATTTCGCGGGCTGGAAAGAGCATTTCTCGATCTACCCTGCCGGCGTTTCCCTGATCACAGCGTTCAAGGACGAGTTAGCGTCATACAAGGTCGATAAGGGCACGATCAGGTTTCCGCTTGCCCAACCTGTGCCCGTGAAGTTGATCGAACGCATTGCGAAGTTCCGCGCGCAGGAAGCCGCTGCTCGTCAGAAGGCGAAGCCGGCCGCCGAGGAAAGCCGAGACCGGTAGGATCAAAAGCCCTTGCGGGAATGGGAGCCGGTGAAAATTGATCTTGATTGAAATACGTCTTCAAGCTATTCTCGGGGGCAGATATGTTTTCGCTTAGCTCCATGACCGCGTGGCAACAAGGCCAATCGTTTGTATTGCCTTGCGCGCGGGGTCGTCGGAGATGGGAAGCAAACTAAACTTCCTCTGAACCAAGCACCGATCAACCCGCCAGCACCCGGCGGGTTTTTTCATGTGGCCCGTCGGGCATCCGCACCTGGAGCCTGAGATGAGTACTTTCATTCCGTTTACCTCTGACGATGAAGTCCTGGAAATCGGTCATGGCCTGATCGATCGAACCTTGCCTAAGTCTGCGTGGACGCACGCCGCTCACTTTGCGGCCGCGATCTGGCTACTCACCAATTATGGTGAAAGTTTTGTCCTTCGCGCGTTACCTGGTTTCATCCGCGCATACAACCAAGCCACTGGAGTCGCCAACACCGAAACCAACGGCTACCACGAGACCATCACCCAGGCCTCGATCCGTGCCGCCGGCGCTTTTTTGGCTGTGAGTCCTCGACGTCCCCTGTTTGCGACTTGCAACGCATTGATGGCCTCTCCACTCGGCAAATCGGAGTGGCTGCTTGCTTATTGGTCGCGCCCACGTTTGTTCTCGGTCGAGGCTCGCCGTTCATGGCTTGATCCTGACCTCCAGTTATTTCCGTTCTGAGGCATAGAGGGAAAGCGCCATGCAGGCCAGATAGGCGTCTCTTGACGAGGTATCTATACTTGTTTACTCTAGGCCTGTAGTGAACAGGCCTATGGCGTGGCAAAATCCACGGCTCACTGGGAGGGGCATTTCTCATGAATTGGCTACCTGGTATCTTCCGTCGCAATCAACTCTACGGCGATCTCGGCGAGGAAATGCGCCTTCACTTAGAGGAACGGACGGAGCAGCTCATGGGCGAAGGCATGAGCCGGACCGAGGCGGAACTAGCTGCCCGCCGGGCTTTTGGCAATGCCACGGTGCTGGAAGAGCGCAGCCGGGAAGTATGGCAGTTCCCCCTATTGGAATCGCTCGCGACGGACTTGAAACTGGTATTCCGGCGGCTGGGAAAATCGCCTGGGTTTGCCGCTACGGTCATCCTCACCCTGGCCATCGGCATCGGCGCCAACGCGGCCGTCTTCAGCGTGCTCAACAGCGTGCTGTTCAAGCCGCTGCCCTATCCGCATGCAGAGCAGTTAGTAGCCGTCCGGATGATCGCTCCCGGGGCCGCGGGGCTGGCGGACTTCTCCAATGGTCTCCCCCTCTCGTCCTCTATGTATTTCACCTTCGCCGAGCAGAATCGGACGTTTCAATCATTCGGTGTGTGGAACCGGGGCACAGCGAATGTCACCGGCGTCGCCCAGCCCCATGAAGTGCACACTCTCTCGGTCAGCGATGGCGTGCTGCAAACGCTCAGTGTGCCGCCTTTGCTCGGCCGCTGGCTGCTGCCGGCTGATCAAGATCCGCATGGTGCGAAAGCTGTCATGCTCAGCTACGGCTATTGGGAACGCCGCTTCGGCGGAGATCGATCGGTGATCGGGCGCGGCATTGCCATCGATGGAAAGCCGCGGGAAATTGTCGGCGTCATGCCCAAGGGGTTCGAGTTAGTGAACGCCGATTTTGACGTGATTACGCCGTTCGCCTTCGACCGCAACAAGCAACAATTAGCTGGGTTCGGTCTGCAGGGAATCGCCCGGCTCAAACCGGGGATTCCGATTGCGCAGGCGAATGCGGACCTGAAGCGGATGCTGCCTGTCTGGGAGGACTCCTGGCCTTCGGGCGTTGCTGGTTTCAATACTCATTTTTACGAGGAGACCTGGAAAGTCACGCCCGCAATTCGTCCCCTGAAACAAGAAGTCATTGGCACTGTCGGCAACGTGTTGTGGGTGGTGATGGGCACCATTGGCCTGGTGATGCTGATTGCTTGCACCAATGTGGCGAACCTGCTGCTGGTGAGAGCGGATGGCCGGCAGCAGGAGCTGGCTGTCCGGGCTGCGCTCGGCGCCGGGCGAGGACGAATCGCGTGGGAACTGCTGCTGGAGAGTGTGGCCCTCGGACTCATCGGCGGCGTGCTCGGAATCGCGATTGCCTATGAGGGGCTGCGGCTCCTGGTGGCCATCGGCCCGGCGAATCTTCCTCGCCTGGGCGAAATCTCCCTGGATGGCCGATCGCTGTGGTTCACGTTGGGGCTTTCGCTCTTATCCGGCCTGGCGTTCGGATCGATTCCGGTTCTGAGATATGCGGGGCCGCGGCCGCCCGCGGCTCTTCGCGGCGCGGGAAGAACCGCGAGCGTCAGCCGGGAACGGCAACGCTCGCGCGATTTGCTGGTGGTGGCCCAGGTGGCGATGGCGATGGTCTTGCTGGTGTGCGCCATGCTGATGATACGGACCTTCCAGGCGTTACGAACGGTCGAGCCCGGGTTCTCAGATGCCGAACATCTGCAGACCCTGCGCATCTCTATCCCATCCGCCCTGGTAGCGGACCCGCAACTGGTTACTCGCACGCAAAACAACATCGTCGATAAGTTGGCGGCGATTCCGGGCGTGACCTCGGTGTCGTTCGCAGACGCAATGCCGATGGACGGAATCCAATCCAGCTGGAACGGGATTCAAATCGAGGGCAAGAAAACAGATGAGGACACGCCCATGCGGCTATTCAAATATGTCGCACCCGGGTTCTTCCATACTTCCGGAACAAGGATGGTTGCCGGGCGCGAACTTACCTGGACGGAGATTTACGGGCGAAGGCCGGTGGTGATCATTTCAGGGAATCTCGCCCGCGAAACGTGGGGCTCTGCCTCGGCTGCGGTAGGCAAGCGATTGCAGCAGCTTCCGAAGACGCCTTGGTTTGAAGTGGTCGGTGTCGTCGAGGACGTCCACGTGAACGGTGTCCAGGAGAAGGCGCCCCCGATCGTGTACTGGCCTTCGATGGTGGAGGGTAGGCTAGGGCCCAATACATTTGATGCCACGCGCTCGGCGAGCTTCGTGATTCGCAGTGATCGCGCCGGGACTAAGGCTTTTCTCAACGAGATCCAGCAAGCCGTTTGGTCAGTGAATCCGAGCCTGCCGCTGGCATCGGTGCGGACGATGCAGGAAATTTACAATCAATCGCTGGCACGTACATCGTTCACGTTGGTCATGCTGGGTATTGCCGGCTCCATGGCGTTGGTGCTGGGAATCATCGGCATCTACGGAGTGATTTCTTACGCGGTATCACAACGCACGCGGGAAATCGGAATTCGGATGGCGTTAGGAGAGCAAAGAGGCCGGCTCCGGTGGATGTTCGTCCGCTCCGCATTGGTGCTGACGGGATGCGGCCTGGCCATCGGTCTGGCGGCGGCAGCGGGGTTGGTGGGTCTGATGAAATCGCTGTTGTATGGGGTCAGTCCGGTGGATCCTGTTACCTACGTCTCGGTACTGATGGTTTTGGGCGCGTCCGCGGCGCTGGCCAGTTATCTGCCGGCTCGGCGTGCGGCGGCGGTGAATCCCGTGGACGCTTTGAGAGCGGAGTGATTCGACGTGTTTGACTCTGTCCAGGCTACGGCGTAGCTTCACTCTCGGTCTCGGCTTCGGGATCTCCCTTGGTGTGCAGAGCGCGAATCAGCAGTGGCATCACAAACAGGATGGCCAGCACCGTGGTGAACATTCCGCCCACCACCACCCGCGCCAACGGCTGTTGCGCCTGGGCGCCGATACCGTTGGCAAAGGCCGCGGGACACAGTCCAAGACCAGCGGCCATACAGGCCATCACGACTGGCCGCATTTCGTCACTGCAACCTGTTTTCAACCCCTCGTCGAAGCCGTCGGTGTACTGCGCGCGACGGATGCCCGATAGAAAGACGACGGCGCCCAGGGTGGCCACGCCGGTAAGAGAAGTAAATCCAACCGCGGCGGAGATGCTGAAGGGCGTGCGCGTGAAGAACAATGCCAGCACACCACCAATGGCCCCGAACGGCAAGGTGCCGAGCACAATCAGTGCATCCTTCCAGGTTCGGAACTGGATGTAGAGCAGAACGAGAATGGCAACCAGGCTCACCGGGATGATGAAGGCAAGGCGGCGCTGTTCCTTGCGTAGGCTATCGAACTCACCTGCCCAGGTGTAGTTGTAACCTGACGGCAACTTGACCTTTTCGATCAATTGCTGTTGCAGATCCTGAATCGTGGTGGCGAGATCGCGGCCGCGCACGCTGAACTTGATGGGGATGTAGCGCCGGCCGTTCTCGCGATAAATCATGAACGCACCATCGCGCGTCTCCACGTCGGCAATCTGGCTGATGGGAACCCTGCTACCGTCCGGGGCCGGCAGCAGGATGCCCTGAATGGCCTCAGGGCCATTGCGAAAGCGCTCTGGAAAACGGACGGTAAGATCAAACCTGCGATCGCCCTCAATCACCTGGGTGAGGGCTGCGCCGCCGACCGCCGCCTGGATGGTGGCGTTGACGTCCGCCGCGGCGAGACCGTATCGAGCAGCCTTGGCGCGATCGATACGGATGAGCAGGCTGGGTTGGCCACCGACGCGAAAGACACCCACGTCCGCAACACCTTTTACGGACTGCATCACCTGCGCGATCTGGTTGGCGATATGGGACAGCGTGTCGAAGTCGTCACCAAAGAGCTTGAGTGAATTTTCTCCCTTGACCCCAGACATGGCTTCTTCCACGTTGTCCTGGATGTTCTGGGAAAAATTCAAGTCCATGCCCGGAATTTGCGAGAGCCGCTGGCTCATCTCGTCGATTAACTTGTCCTTTGTCAAGCCCGCGCGCCACTCGCCGGGTGGCTTGAGCGCAACCGAGACCTCCACGTCGTTGAATGTCACTACATCGGTTCCGTCATCGGGCCGGCCCATTTGCGAGACCGTCTGGGTGACTTCGGGAGACTTCGCGAGCTGCTTCCGCAATTCGTCGGCGACGTTTGCCGCTTCCTGGAAAGAGATATCCTGCGGCAGCGTGGCCCTGATCCATAAATTCCCCTCTTCCAGCGGCGGCATGAATTCGCCGCCGACGAAGGTGAAGAGGACGCCGGCAGCAACTAGGCTGCCCAAGGCGGCAATCCACGTGAGCCCGGGGTGCGCGAGGACACGGGGAAGACCGTGGTCATAGCGGCGGCGCAGAAAGCCCCCCAGGCGCGTTTCGTGATGCTCCGGGTTGGGTTGAGCGGGAGCAACCATGTAAGCCAGCACAGGGGCGAAGATGAGTGAGAAGAGGAGCGCGCCGACCAGCGCAAACCCATAGGTAACCGACATGGGTGCGAAAATCTTGCCCGGGACGCCCTGCATGGTGAACAGAGGAATGAATGCCACGAGGATGATGAGCGTGGCAAAGAGCACGGGTTTAGCCGCATTGCTCGCGCCTTCCGTGATCATCTCGCTGTTTTTTTCGTCGGGTGCGCGCCGCGAAAGCTTGCGGTAGACGCTTTCCAGCACCACGATCGACGCGTCCACGAGTATGCCAAAGTCGATGGCGCCGATGGAGATGAGATTGGCAGATTGCCCGGTGAGCACCATCATGGAAAAGGCGAACAGCACCGCAAACGGGATGGTCACCGCGGCGATGAAGCTGATGCGCAAGTCGCCCAGCATGGAGATCAATACCAACGTCACCAGAAACAGACCGGTGAAGACGACGTGCCGCACGGTACGAGTCGTGGTATTGATGAGGTTGGTGCGGTCATAGACGGTGCTGATGTGCATGCCCGGAGGCAGCAGACCGCCCTGGTTCAATTCGTGGATCTTTTTCTTCAGGCCCTCCAGTGCGGGAAGGGATTTTTCTTCCTTTTGCAACAAAACGATGCCCAGCACAACGTCTGGCTGGCCGTTGCGCCCAACCTTTCCCAGGCGGGGCTGGAAACCCTCCTTCACCTCGCCTATATCGCGCACCAGCACCGGAGCGCCGTTTCGTTCGGCTACCACGACCGAGCCGATGTCATCGATATTTCTCAATAGACCCAGGGCGCGCACGTTGATGCTTTGATCGCCCAGCGTGAGATAGTTACCGCCGGCATTCGCATTGCTGTTTTGAATGGCGTTCAGTACCTGGGGCAGAGTTACATTCATCGCCAGCAACTTGTTGGGATCGGCTTCTACCTGGTACTGGCGGGTGGTGCCTCCGAAGGTGGTGATATCGATGATCCCGGGAACCTGTTTCAACTCACGGCGGATAAGAAAGTCCTGCGTGGCCTTGAGCTCATTGAGCGAATAGTTCGGGCCGGTGAGCTGGTAGCGGTAGATTTCACCGATGGGCGACCAGGGCGAGAGCTGGGGCTGCAAGCCATTGGGTAAGGCCAGCGTCTGCAGGCGGTTCAGAACTTCCTGCTTGTCGCGAAAGTAGTCGCTGTCGAAGTTGAAATACAGCTTCACATCGCTGAGACCGAAGATGCTGATGGAGCGCACCTGGTCTAGATGAGGAGTACCGTTCAGCGTCGCTTCCACCGGGACCGTCACCTGCTGTTCCATCTCTTCGGCAGACCACGAGGGGTTCTGGGTGATGATCTCGACCAAGGGAGGGGAAGGGTCGGGATACGCCTCGATGTCGAGCTTCATAAACGCGTAGACGCCCACCTCAAGGGAGACCACGAATACGATGAGCACGATGGCGCGGTACTCCAACAATGTTCGGATCAATGCCTTCATGCTCAGTCTCCGGAGGGCGGACGCAGCAGCGCCGCTCCCGCGGTGACAATCTGATCACCGTCCTTAAGTCCTGCGGTCACGACCACCGTCTTGTCGTGGATCGTTCCCGTGGTCACCTGGTGCTGCTCATACTTCCCCGGAGCAGCCGGCATGAAAACGTAGCTCAACGACCCTTCGTGGACAACTGCGGCTGTGGGCACAATGAATTGCTGCGTCGTTGTGCGGGCGATGGAGAGGGTGGCAAACATTTCGGGTTTGAGGCGATGCTGGGGGTTGGCAACGACCACGCGCACCTTGAGCGTTCGGCTGGAGGGATCCACGGCATCGGAA
Source organism: uncultured Acidobacteriaceae bacterium (assembly GCA_963721125.1). GTDB lineage: Bacteria > Acidobacteriota > Terriglobia > Terriglobales > Acidobacteriaceae > PALSA-350. The sequence goes on from CAVRHZ010000007.1 coordinate 587,448, forward strand.
ATGTTGGAGATCCTGCCGTGCAGGGTTTCGCCTGGATAGGCAGGCAGGGTCACATCGACCGACTGTGCGGAGCGGAGTGTACCCAGGTCCCGCTCAAAAACGTCTCCCACGATCCAGACCGGATCGAGGTTCGCGATGGTGGCGATGGGAGTCGCGTTGTCCAGCGAGCGCTGCATTTCGCCGCTCGCCGTTCCAGTTTCGAGTACCGCACCGCTGATAGGCGCGCGCAGGGCCACGGTATCGGATGACCCTTCGGGAGAGAAGCCCAGCATGTGAATTCGCTGGACAGTGCGCTTCAGCTCTGCGTGCGCCGCCTGATTTGCAGCTTCAATATCGTCGTAGTCGCGCTGCGCCATTACTTCGTGCTGGAGCAGAAGCCTGGCGCGATCCATTTGGTGATCGGAACGCGCTACCTCAATTTTGGCCTTGTCGTAATCGGCTCGGGCTTCCGTAATCTCGTTGCTTTGGATGAGGCCAATCGTCTGGTCCTTTTTCACCTCCATCCCTGGCCGCACGTACAACTCGACCAGCCGCCCGGTTACTTGGGAGTAGATATGAACCACGCGTGTGGGATCGGGTTCAACCCGCGCGGCGAGCTCCAGGCGATCGGTCACTGCCTGCGCGTGGACGGTCGTGACTTCGATGGGAGTTTTCTGCGGTGGATCTCCTGGAGCAGTGGGCGCTTTTTCCTGGCAGCCAAGGCACGATAGCAAAAGAAGAGGAGCGATCGCACGGATCATGGCAGCATCTCCGATGCGGCGACGTAGCTGAGTTGGTGGAGAGCAAGCCAGACTTGCGCGTTGGCGTTCAACGTATCCAGATTGGTCTGACGATAATCGCGAAGAGCATCGAGGTAGTCGAGCAGAGTGCTGCCTCCATGGCGATAACTGAACTCAAGGTTGTCCCGGACCCGTGACGCTTCCCCCAGATAGTGCCGGTTGTAACGCCCCGCCTGCGCCAGCGCGGTCTGATAGGCAGCCCATGCCTGGTCCACGTCGTTGATCACCTGGTTGCGGGCGGCTATCTCCGCGAAGCGGCTGGACTGGGCCTCATAGCGGGTCCGTTCTTTTTCCCCCTGGTTACGATCGAAGATCCTGAGCGGTATGCTGATATCAAAGCCGGCTGAGTTGTAGGTGCCCGACCGTTCATACTCGCCGGCCAGCGTCGGATCGGTGGTCCCGGTGGCTTGCGCCAGCTTCACGTTGGCGTCGGCGAGACGAAGCGACTGCTGCGCGGCGCGATAATCGGGGCGCTCTGCGAGCGCACGCTGTTCCACCTCCGCCAGGGTCAACGTGAACTGGGGTGGATCGAGCGTACCCGTGATGTCAATTGGGGCCGCCGGCGTGTCGATGCCAAGCAGCATTTTCAATTGGTCGCCCGATTGCACCAGGTTCAAATGCGCGGCATCGTAATCGGCCTCGAATTCAGCCAGTTGCAGGTCAATGCGATCAAAGTCGGTGGGGCTTACATCGCCCGCATCCAGGCGCACTTTGCTCAACTCTACCGTCTTCCGGTAGCCCTGCACATTGTCGTCGGCGACCTTCAGTGCGGCCTTGGCGGCCAGCATCTGGGTAAACGCCTGTTTCACGGCAAGAATCGTTTGCCGCTCCATATCCTTGTATTGGCTTTGCGTAACATCGGTCGTGGCGCGGGCCGAATCGAGACGCCAGCGCCGCTTTTGTCCTCGTTCAAAGAGGCGCGAGAGGTTGGCCGAATAATAGTAGGGATTCGCAGGGTTGTTGGCTCCCAGCGTCACATCTTCGCCGCTGAGAGTAAAGGTTGGGTTCTGGCGCAGGCCGGCCGTGATCTCGCTGGCCCTGGTGGCGGTGACATGCTGTTGGCCGGAAAGGAGAGTCGGATTCTTCGCGCGGGCCAGGTCGATGGCTTGTTGAAGGGTTAACGGCGCCCCGACGGTCTGCGCCATTAAGCAGGATCCCGCAGACTGCAAGACCATAAGCAAGCCCAATCGTCGCAATTGCATTAATGAGAATCCTATATGGGGGATCCTTTCATGTCGCAGGAGAGGAAGCTTTTTCAGTTGCTATTTGAGGAACCACGATACGGCCTTGGGGGAATCGTGGGGCCAGGTAACACAACCGTGGTATTGCTATGCCGTATTGATAACCGGCACTGAGTCGACATATTTAATGAGCAACACCTCGTTACCGATTTCACTGTAGATCAACTCGTCCACAGTGCCGCCTGCCAGAAGAAGCCCGAATCCACCGGCGCGCATTCCTTCGGCCTCGCGCTGCGCCAGGTGGGCCACCGAATCGTCAGCCGGATTTGCACCCGCCGCATGGCTCAACGATTCGCGCCGGAAGCCTGCTCCTGGGTCACGCACGTAGAAGACCAGAGCTCTCGCTGTGTGAACGGCGGTCACCTCAACCACCTGCTCGGGATTAAACGCCGCCCCGTGCTCCATGGCGTTCATCAATATCTCTCGCAGCCCCTGTATCGTCTCCTGCCGCATGTTTTCAGGCAGTTGAGCGCTGAACTCCTTGGCAAAGGTCAATAGCCGCTCCGCATTGATGAGGCGGCAATTGACGCGCACCGATACCCAGCCTGGCTTGGCCGAGATAACCTGGATGTCATCTCGCCATTGACTGTCGGAGGCTGCGCGAGAGGCCAGATGGGCGATATCACCCGCGTCGAACGGAGGGGTGAAGCAGGCAAACACACGGGCACGCAGGGCAGCGATCACTTCGGCCGGAGTGCTCTGATGAGCCAGGACGATGCACTTTACTCCAGGCCTGACGGCACGCATCTCCTCCAGCAGTGCCAGGTCTTCGTCGATATTGCTGTCGGGCCTGGTAATGACCACCCCGAACGACCGCGCACGCAAACGCTGCAAGGCGTCGGCGTTCCCGGCGGAATACTCCATGGGAACATCGGCGGCGGAGAGTGCATCGCCGATCTCGCGGCTCACTTGGTCGGCACTTCCAATCACCAGGACCCGGCTCATCGTGTGCTCCGAGGGGAACCAATCAATTCTATTCCGTGGGAATCGTCAAGCAATGCTTGCAGCGTCCTTCTGCTGCCACAACTGTCAAAGTTGACAGTGGAAGGGCAGGACCTTCTCAATGTGATTGCAGAAGGCGTTGAATTTCGCTGTTGATCCGCGTTAGGGAGTCGCCCTGATATCGAGCTTGAATCTTCCCCGCACGGTCGATGAGGAACGTAACCGGCAACCCCAGGACCCCGCCGTAGTCGGCTCCAAGATACTCGTCTCCCATCACCACTGGATAGTTAAGCTTCAGCCGGGATACGGTTGCGATCACTTCGGGGGTCGCGTCATCCATCGATATGCCGATCACCTGAAAATCCCCGGGGCCATACCGCTTCTGCCATTCCACGAACGTGGGCATCTCGATAAGGCATGGTTCGCACCACGTGGCCCAGAAGTTGAGGAGGACTATTTTGCCCCGGTATGAGCTAAGTACAATCTTTCGATGGCTCAGGTCGGAACGCGAAAAATTCGGAGCTGCGTGACCGACCGCCGCGCCGTGGGTTGCTGCTTGCCCTGCCGATGCAAAGAACAACAGGAGAGGGAACAAGACCAGGAGAAATCCCGATCGAGCCATCCTTTCCTTAGGTTCTCTATCGGCCTTTCGCAACCGGGTAACCCTTCTCGACCCAGTTAGCCCCGAAATTATTAGCGAGGTAAAGGGCCTTTACATTCGTAAACCCGAGCGCTTGTAACTGCTGGTAAGCGGGTCTGATATTGGGGCAACGGGTCCAGGGGCAGCACCCACAATAGATAACGATAAGGGTGTCCTTGCTGAGGCCGGCGACACGCGCGCGCAATGCTTCGATCCCTGCACTCGTGCCCGCGGGCCCGGCGTACTCTGATCCTGGTATATGCGCTTCCGCGTAGAGCACATGCGAGCCGGTCTGCAGCACCAATGGCTTGGCCGAGGTGTTCAGCATCTGCACCAGTTCTTCCGGCTGCAGGATGGCCTGTGGCGGAATGCCGGCGTTGGTTTCAGTTGAAGACTGTTGCGCCCGGACACTCACCCCGTAGGTGGCGCAGATTACGATCAAAGTTGCGGCGAGACTGATGCGGAGATGGCGGAAGTTCAAGGGGCGATCCTTCCTATGCAGGTTCTAGTTAGCTGCCAGCCACTGCATCGTCTTGCGGGCCAGGCGGTCGAAGGCCTCGACGGCCAGCTCGAGATGCTCGATGCGGGTGTTTTCCGCGGGGTTGTGGCTTAGGCCGGCCAGCGACTGCGTGAACATCATCACCACCGGGATGCCCGCCCGCGCCACTTCGGCGGCATCGTGCAGTGGTCCCGAGGGCAGCTTGTGCGAGCCACCTGAGATCTCGCGAACGGACTGCTCGCACAGCTCAATTAATTGGGGATTGAACGGGATGGGCTCGATGCTCCAGATCCTGGACCACTCCACTGTGCAGCCCTCTTCGGCGGCGAAGCGCTCGCTGGCAGCGCGGGCCTCGGCCAGCATCGACGCCAGCACGCCTGCGTCGAGGTCACGCATATCGAGGGTGGTTTCGCAGCGTCCGACTACGGCGGTTACAATTCCGGGAAAGGTCTTCACGCTGCCCATGGTGGCCACCGCGTCAGGATGCTTCCGGGCGATCGGCCGGATCTCCAGTGCGAGCTTGGCCGCGGCGGCCAGCGCATCCCGGCGCACTGCCATGGGGGTCGATCCGGAATGCGCCTCCTGTCCATGAAAAGTGATCGCATGGCGCTCCACCCCTTTGGTGCCCAGGACCACGCCCAGCGGCAGGTTCATGCGTTCCAGCACCGGCCCCTGCTCGATATGCAGTTCCAGATAGGCGCCGGCTTTCCCGCGTTCCGCGCCCGCTTCGCCAATGCGGTCGACGTCGATCTGGCATTGCCGCAGGGCATCCTCCAGGCGCACTCCCTCGCGATCCGTACGGGCGCGATCGGCCTGGATGCTGTGCGTGCCGGCAAATGCGGAGGACCCGAAGAGACTGCGGCCGAACCGCGCGCCTTCCTCGTCGGCCCAGTCCACCAGGCGAATAGTGATGGGCGGCTTGCCGTGGAAGTCCTCGGCTAAGGCGCGCAGCACTTCGAATGCAGCGAGGACGCCGAGCGAGCCATCCAGCCAGCCGCCATTGGGCACGGAGTCAAGATGGCTGCCCAGGATGAGGGTCTTCTCTGACTCGCCGGGCAGCGTCGTCCAGGAGTTGCCGGCCGCATCGAGGTGATGCTCCACCGGCAGCTTGGCCAGCTTGTCTTGGAACCAGGCGCGCGCCTTGAGCCAGGTGGGAGTCCAGGCAATGCGTTGCGCTCCGTGGTCGTCTGCGGTCAGCGCACGAAGCTCTTGCAGGTCGGAGATGGTTTTGCTTGCGTCTACTGGCATGCGGCTCCTGGGTTGCAAGTTTCATTCTTGTAAACGACGCCGCTCTTCATCACGAAGTTCACATGCTGCAGCACGCGCACATCCTGGAGCGGGTTTTCTTTCACCGCGATGATATCGGCCCAATGGCCGGGCTCGATACTGCCCGTCTTAGCGCTCCAGCCCATCAGGTCCGCGGCGTTCAGGGTTGCGGACTGCAGGGCTGCGAGGGGAGTCATGCCCATCTGGTTGACATAGACATCCAGCTCATGGGCATTCAGCCCGTGAGGATACACCGCGGCATCGGTGCCCAACGCTATCTTCACCCCGGATTCGATCGCGTGCTTCAAATTCTTTTTGGCCACCACAACCGTATCCACCATCTTTTGCTTGTAGAAGGGCGGCAGGTTTCCTTTTTCGGTCAGCCAGTCTTCCAGGTAGATGGTGGGCACCAGGTAGGTGCCGTTCTTCTTCATCGCAGCGATGCCTTCATCGTTGATATAGCTGCCATGTTCGATCGAGTCGACGCCCGCCTGGGTTGCCCACAGAATGCCCTGGGCGCCATGGGCGTGGGCAGCAACCTTGCGTCCCAGCCGGTGGGCATCGGCGACGATGGCCCGCATCTCCTCGAGGGTGTACTGCGAGGCCTGGGTATCGTCCCCCTTCGAGAGCACACCGCCGGTGGCGCAGATCTTGATCAGGTCGACTCCGTACTTGATATTCTGGCGCACCTTGTGTTGCACGGCGGCAATGCCGTCGGCCACCCCCTCCTCGGTTACGTGATATTTGATGGGCAGGAGATTTTCATCGCAGTGGCCACCGGTAATGCCGAGTGGCGGTCCACTCACCTGCATGTGCGGTCCCGGAACCTCGCCCTCATTGATAGCATCGCGAAGGTCGACATCGGTGTACCCGCCCGCGCCCACATTGCGAATGGTGGTGAAGCCGGCAAGCAGGGTTGTGCGCGCATTGGCCACGCCCTGGATGGCCTCTTTGGCGTCCGTCTGGGTCAGCTCGAAGTAGGGGTCGAAGTTAGGCACTCCGGTGATATGGGTGTGCACGTCGATCAGGCCGGGCATTGCCGTCATGTCGCCCAGGTCAATCACCTTATCTCCCGGTTGGGCGGCAACCGAGGAGGTGGCTGCTACGGACGAGATGGTGTCGCCGGTGATCACGATGGTTTGGGCGTCGAGCAACTTGCCGGTTTTTACGTCGAGGAGATGTCCTGCCCGGACGAGGGTGCGTTGGGCGCATACAATCGAAGGACTCACCACTAGACAGAGCGCAGCTGCAAGTTTTCGCCACATAAGTGACAGAAGTCTAGCAGACGGATTCAGGACTGTTGGCTCGGTGTAGCGATTCTCGTCGTTGACGCTGTCCATCCACCTCCACCACCGCTAAGGTGAGCCGCTACCCTCCACTTTGTCATCCCGACTGGAGCGGAGCGCAGGGGAGCGCAGTTTTAATTTCCAGCACAGCGAAAGTGCCATGAGCGAATGGCGTCCGGTGTTCCGTTTCTCTATGAACGCAAACTGCAGATCCCTCCCCTACGCTCCGCTCCAGTCGGGATGACAAAGTGGAGGGTAGCGGCTCACCTTAGGGGTAGTGGAGGTAGATGGACAGCGTTAACACAACCGCCGGGTGGTCCATTCAAGATGGCAAAGTGGAGGGTGGCGGCTCACCTTAGCGGTGGTGGAGGTGGATGGACGGAGTCAACAGCTGGGTGCCCCATTCAAGCCGTATTTTGGCTTGAGTGGGATACCACAGCACTCGACGCTAAAGCAGGCTTCGCAGCATGCGCCGCACGAACTCGGTGGTTGCTCCATAAACTATGTGCGCCGCAAAGGGGGGCGCCAGGGCCGACGCGGGCTGGTCGCCGGGCGAAGGCGCGAGGTTCAGTGCGGGCACTGCGAGCAAGTCCGCGGTGCTGAAGAGGATGCCACCAAAGCTGGTGCCAAAACCAGAGGTGACCTTATTGGAATACTCGGCCAAACCGCCATAAAGTCCACCTGTGAGCGCGCCGAAGGCATAGTGCACGATGGGACCGCCTTTTTCCTTCTCTGCGCGCGAAAGATGGTCGCCGGTGGTGGTGTGCACGATGGCGTCGGCGGCCTTCATGGTTGCATCTTCGCTGGGCTCAGAGCTGTGGGCCTGCTGCTCCCGGTTCTCTTCGTCACTCTGCACGGCCTGTTGCAGCTTTTGGCCTGGTCCCGCCACGAACTCGTTCATCACCCAGGCTGCGGCCAGGCCTCCGGCCATGCCCGCCAATATTCCACGCACCACGCTCTTCTGCTTCCCCATCTCAATGCCCCTCTCGTTGTTGATAGATGCAGACAGAAGGAGACGCGAATTCTGAGTGGCAATTTCATTGCAGCAATGACTGTTTATGGCACCATAGGCCAGAGGCATTTATGGCAGTCAGCATCGAGGAACTGAACCAACGCTTCGCCATTGCAGGGGCAGCGACCATCACCGCCGGCAACGGCGGCTTGCCGCGGGTCCGTGTGAACACCCCCGCAGCAACTGCGGAGATTTACCTGCACGGTGCGCAGCTCACCTCCTGGCGCCCCGCGGGCAGCGAAGAGGTGATCTTCTTGAGCGGGCAATCCCAGTTTGAGCCGGGGCGCGCGATCCGCGGAGGTATCCCCGTCTGCTTTCCCTGGTTTCGCAACAAGGCGGATGACCCCAAAGCGCCCTCGCACGGGTTCGTGCGTACCAAGGCATGGCAACTCGACTCCGTCTCCCGCAACGGCGACACCGTAACGATAAGCCTCTCGACCGCGAGCGACGAGGCGACACGAGCCTGGTGGCCGTACGACTTTCTGCTTGCGCACCGCGTGACCGTTGGCGCAGAGCTGGTTCAGGAGTTGACGGTGAGCAACACCGGCGCCGCGCCCCTGCGCTTTGAAGAGGCTCTACACACCTACTACCGTGTGGGTGGCGCCGAATCTGTTCGCATCCAGGGTCTTGGTGGCGTGGCCTACCTGGACAACACCGACGGCAACCGCGAGAAGCGGCAGGAGGGCGACATTGTTTTCACCGCGCCCACCGATCGCGCCTACGTAGGCACCACGCATGCGGTGGCGATTCTGGACCCCATCCTGCGCCGGCGCATCCGGCTGGAGAAGGAGAATTCCCGCACGACCGTAGTTTGGAATCCCTGGATAGAGGGCGCCCATGCGCTGCCGGATATGGCAGACGACGAGTGGCGAGCGATGGCCTGCGTTGAGGCCAGTAACATGCGCGCCTTTGCTGTCGAACTGGCGCCTGGGGAGCAGCACACCATGAAGACCACCATCCGGGTCGTTGCCGCGGCGGGTGATAGCTTTTGATGAGAAAAATTTCGATGTTTGCGGCCCTTATCTCCTCTTGCCTGTTGCCTGCCGCAGCGCAGGCAACGCGCAGCGCCATCGATCCGCTGCTCAAGCAGCCACTACAGACCCAGGTGCTGGTGGCGGAAGAGATGCGGCAATTTCTACTGAAGCGCGTACCCGCGCTGCCGGCGATAAGCACCCCAGCAGAATGGCAGAAGGAGGCGGAGCGGCTGCGCGAGCACGAGTTAGCCGTGATCTATCATGGCTGGCCGCGGGAGTGGGTGGAAGCCAGACCAAACTTCGTAAAGGTGGCGGAGATCACGCGGCCGGGTTATCGCATCGTCAAGCTTCGTTATGAAATTGTCCCCGGCTTTACCTCCACAGCGCTGCTCTATGAACCCGAGCATATGACAGGGAAGATGCCGGCGATCCTGGATGTGAACGGCCATGGCGCCGGCGGAAAGGCGGTGGAGCACAAGCAGAAGCGATGCATCAACCAGGCGCGCCGCGGCATCCTGGCGCTTAGCCTGGAGTGGATCGGTATGGGCGAATTAAGCAGCCCAGACAATGAGCACAACCAGGCCGGGCTGCTCGACCTGGCTGGGGCCAACGGAGTCGGCTTGTTTTACCTGGCCATGCGCCGCGGCCTCGACTATCTCTACGACGACCCGCAAGTGGATAGAACGCGCATCGGCATGACTGGCCTGTCGGGCGGCGGGTGGCAGACGATGTTGCTCAGCACCCTGGATACCCGGATCGGTCCTTCCGTACCAGTGGCAGGCTTTAGTTCGCTGACCACGGCCATCGAACATCCGGACTATGCCGGCGATGCGGAGCAGAATGGCGCGGATATGCGTTCGGTCGCCGACTACGCGCACCTGATGGCCTTGCGCGCGCCCCGGCCGACTCTGCTCATCTACAACGCGATGGATGACTGCTGCTTTCGGGCGGGTGTGGTCAAACAGGGCGTCTACACCGACATAAAACCCTTCTTTGCCTTGATGGGCAGCCCGGGAAATCTGCAGTGGTACACCAATGAGAACCCAGGCACCCACAACTATCAAATAGACAGCCGGGAACAGTCCTACCGCTTCTTCGACCAGGCCTTTCAGCTACAGGCCAGCGATAAGGAGGACGTGGATACGGATACCGAGGTGCAGACGGTCGCGGATCTTACGGTCGGCATACCGGCAAATAACCTCACGCTCGTCGGCCTGGCGCGTCAGTTAGTGCAGGGGATCCATCACGATGCTCCGGCCCAGGCGGACGCTGCCTGGGTGGAGAAGCAGCGGCAGCAACTGCGCGACGTGGTGCGATTTGATCCCGTCACGGTTACCCATGCGTGGCCGGTGACTGAGACCCACGAAAGAGGCCTGCAGAGCCGCGGGTACCGGTTTGAATTCAGCAACGGCTTATCCGCACCCGGGGTGCTTCTCGAGTCGACGGTGAGGCCCGTGAACGGAGGCACGACGCTCCTGATCTCCGACTCCGGGCGAGCCTCCATGCTGGTCGAGGCAGCGAACGATGTAGGCCGTGGACAGCGCGTTCTGGTCTTGGATCCGTTGCTATTCGGCGAGAACATCCCCGGCACGGGCGATGACCTTTCGGGTTTGGCGCAGATGATTAACACCGTGGGAGCCCGGCCGCTGGGGGTGGACGCGGCGCAGGTGGCTGCCGTTGCCCGCTGGCTACAAGAGGACGCGATCGATGGCAGCGCAACGCCGGGCGTCCGGATCGTGGCGCCGAGCCACCCCGCACCGGTGCGCGTGGTCACGAACGGCCCCCGCGGGGAAACGGTCGCTATCATCTCCGCGGCAATTGTGCCCCAGCTGTACTCCTCGATTGAGGCGCGCCACGCGATCACAAGCCTGGGCGATTTGTTTACCCACCCGCTTGATTATCATGACGCGCAAGAGGTGATGTGTCTCGATCTCTATCGCGACTTTGACTTCAACACCTTGCGTCTCATCGCTGCGCCGGTCAACATCGACTTGGCTGGCAAAGATCCCGAACCGATCTTCTGGTAACGGTAACGTTAGGGCTCGGAGCAATTCAGATCAAGGGCCTCGATCAGAGGAGCTTCCCATCGGCGGCTGGAAAACATGTAAGGCTGGCGGCCGGTGGAGAGACGAACGTCTGCGTTGTCCAGTTCCTTGGCGGTGGCAAATCCAAAGAGGCGCAGATGGTCGCGGAGAAATTTCCAGGTTGGAAAGGAAAAGATCCGGTCTGCCTCTTCGGCCACGGGAGACTTGAGCACCAGGATGATTCCTGGTTGGGACCGTGTACTGGTGCGCGTCACTCTGGGTTTAATGATCGCGGTGTATTCGCCGGAGGGGATTCGGATAACTGTGCGGGTGGTTGAGCTGGGCATGGGGCTGGTCTCTTGACAGCTATCGGCGCAAGAGACCAGTCGAATGAATTTAAGCCACAGTTGTCTTGCCTTGAGACAGTGCTCTTTCCCTCTCTCTCTCGGTAACAAATGCTGGGTGCCCCATTCAAGCCGTACTTTGGCTTGAGTGGGATTCAACGGACCTCGACCGCTGACTGTCTGTTGCAGTAGAGAAAGCTGCCGGTCCAGCGCGGTGGAATCCCACTCAAGCCAAAGTACGGCTTGAATGGGGCACCCATCGTTTGTTACCGAGTGAGATTGTGCGCGCGAGCCGGCTGCAGCCGGGAGACGATGGCGTCCACGTCGTAGACGCACCCGCCCCAAACCCCTCCACTGGCCTGCACCAGGGCGGCCCACAGCCGGGTGTCGTCAGGAAGCGCGGGATGCGGCCTGAGATCAGCGCGGGGAACTCGCGCGGCCAACCGGCGCGCGCCTTCTTCCGGGCTGAAGATTTGTTGTGCGTCGCCCACCAGGTTGATGGAGCCGGTCAACTTCTGCCGGTCGATGACAATCTCAATCTGGTCGCCGTCCAGAAGCTTGCCGATGGCGCCTCCGGCGAGCGCTTCGGGCGAGATATGCCCGATGCAGGCGCCGGTGGAGACTCCACTGAAGCGGGCGTCGGTGAGCAGGGCCACGTGCTTGCCCGAAGGCAGCCACTTGAGGGCGGAGGTGATCTGATAGATCTCCTCCATGCCCGCGCCCGCGGGGCCGCAGCATACCAGCACCATGACGTCATCCTTCCCGATCTCGCCATTCTTGATGGCGTGGATGGCTGCCTCTTCGGAGACGAAGACCCGGGCCGGACCGTGGTGGCGAAAGACTCCGTCGGCGTCGATGAGCGAGGGATCGATGGAGGTGCTTTTGACCACCGAGCCCTCGGGTGCGAGGTTGCCCACGGGGAAACAGACGGTGGGGGTGAGTCCACTGGAGCGGGCGCGATCGGGGTCCATGATGACGTCGTCGGGATCGATGCCGTCGCGAGCGCGGAGATTTTTGCGCAGCTCGTAGCGGCGTGGGGAGTTCTCCCACCAGTCGAGACAGGTATCGAGGGTTTCTCCGGAGACTGTCTTCACCTGGGTGTTGAGCAGGCCTACTCTTCGCAGGTGGAGCATCACCTCGGGTAATCCGCCGGCAAGAAAAACCTGGACGGTCGCGAAGTTGCGCGGGCCGTTGGGCAACGCGTCGACCAGGCGGGGAATTTCGCGGTTGATATGGGCCCAGTCGGCGGCTACCGGGCGCTTGAGTCCTGCGGAGTAGGCGATCGCCGGCAGGTGCAGAAGCAGGTTGGTGGATCCGCCGAAGGCAGCGTGGGCCACCATGGCATTGTCGATCGAGGCCTGGGTGAGGATGTCGCGGGTTCCTATCTGTAACTGATGCAGGCGCAGGATGGCGCTGGCGGAACGGCGGGCGGCATCGAGCCAGATGGGTGCGCCTGAGGGGGCGAGCGCGGTGTGGGGGAGGGATAGCCCCAGGGCTTCTCCTATGACCTGTGCGGTTGCAGCTGTGCCCAGAAACTGGCAGCCGCCGCCGGGAGTGGCGCAGGCGCGGCAGCCCATCTCGGCTGCGGTTTCGAGGGTGATCTGGTTTTGCGCGTAGCGCGCGCCGATGGTCTGTACCTTGCCCGCATCTTCGCCTGATTCGGGCAGCAGCGTGACTCCGCCGGGGATGAGGATGGTCGGCAGCGGCCCGGCGGAAGCCAGGGCCATCATCATGGCGGGCAGTCCCTTGTCGCAGGTGGCGATGCCGATCACGCCCATCCTGGTGGGCAGGGAACGCATCAGGCGGCGCAGCACGATGGCCGCATCATTGCGAAAGGGGAGGGAGTCGAGCATGCCGGTGGTGCCCTGGGTACGGCCGTCGCAGGGGTCGGTGCAGGCTCCGGCAAAGGGAACCGCATCGAGTGATTTCAAGGTGATGGCTGCTTCGGCCACCAGGGCGCCCAGTTCCCAGTGCCCGGTATGAAAGCCCAGGGCGATGGGTGTTCCATCGGGGGCGCGCAGGCCGCCGTGAGTGCTCAGGATGAGGACTTCGGAGCCCAGCAACTTTTGCGGCTCCCAACCCATTCCTGCATTCTGGCTTAAGCCGAAGAGATTGCCTGAGGGTGCGTTGAGCAGCATCTCCGGGGTAATGGGCAGCAGGCCGCGGGGACCGGGCGCGTGGGTGGCTACGTCATTCAGCCTGAGGGTGCTGGTTTCGAGGACCGAGGAAAGGGAAATGGTAGGAATGGCGGTCTCCTGTCACGGTCAATTGTAAGATGCCGGGATGGTTGAGGGATTAGAGCGCCGTCAGCAAGACGGCTCGACTACTTGAAAGCCGGGCTTCGGAAAAACGCTTTGTACGAAGGGCACGGCTTCAGCTGTGCCGTAAACGTTGTGCGCGGGGACGGCTTTAGCCGCTGAGGTTTTTCACATAAACGCACAAAAAGCTTGAGCTTTAGCGGCTCTCACGTGCGCGCGAACGTGAGCAGCGGCTGAATATCATTCCGGTCAGCGGCCCGAAGAGCGTCGATATAAGTGCGCCGGAAATCTCCCGCTGGCACAAGGTGGCTGCCTCCCCAGGTGAATACTGGACGTCCCATCCTCTGCGCCAAGACATCGGCGATGAGCCGGGCGTGACGCCCGTTGCCATTGGCAAATGGATGGATGGCGACAAGCCGGTGGTGAAAACGGATAGCGATTTCATCCCGCTTGAATGTCTGGTGATCCATCCAATAGCGAGCATCGCCCAGCAGGACCGATAACGATTCGCGTATCTGGTAGTGCAGGATCCCGATGTTCTTCTCGGTCGTCCTGTAACTACCGGCCCATTTCCAGGTCTGATCGAACATTCGCTGGTGCAGGTCTCTTATATAAGCTTCAGAGAGAGGGTTGTTCCGCCGCAGATTCCTGGGATTGAGTGCCCATGCAAAGGCCTCCAAAATGTTCTGGCGTTCCCACTCGTTCAGTTCTTCCTTTGTGGTGAGCTGGGGAATGAGGTCAGCCTGCTCTTCGGGAGACAGCGGTGTATTGCCATCCCCAGTTTCAAAGAGCGTCACCGCGACGATCCATGCTTTCTGATGATCCGGCGTGTTTCTGCTGCCACCGCTTCCTCGATATTGCCGGCTGCCTGATTCTCCAGCGCCATAGAGTGTTCGACCCCGATGACATGCTTTTGCGCATCGGCGCGGGCGCGCCCTTCGATCAGTTCCTGCATGGTGTCAGCTCTCGGAACGAGGGCATACACCAGATCACAATCGAGAGCGTTGGCTGCGGCGCGCAGGCTCTTCAGGGTGATACGATCTTCCGCTTCGGCCTTCTCCATCTGCAGGGGAAGCTGACGGCTTGTTCCAAGGCGACGCGCCAGTTCGCCGGAAGAGACTCCCAGAGCTTGCCGCAGGGCCCGTATCCATCCCTTGAGAGGCCGTGGAGTGGCACGTGCAGCTCGGTAGGCAGCGAGACTGCGGTCCAGTTGCTTGAGTCGGAGATCTCGGAATTCGGTGCGCATGACAATCTAAGAATAGTTAAGTGTCTGCAAAATGACAATATATAAATTGTCATTTAATGTAAGTATGACAATATATGCATTGTCGGTTAGGATGGTTTGAAGTGTAAATCCGACCCATTAGTAAGCATGCAATCGTTTTACTTTCAATGACTTAGAATATGAAGTCCGGTCGTATTTCGGGAACGCTTTCGCTGGGAGGGGTAACGCCGAGCTTATGGAGCAATCCGATCCGATGGCGCTGGTATGCACACTCCCCGACGGGGATCGAGCGCAACGACGGAGTGAGATACAAACGTTGTTACAGAACCGGACGGCCCTCGCCCGCCATCCCGATGGCGTCGAACTGGAGTGGGAGTTCTCAGACGAAACCGCACGCAGCTTGCTCGACTTCATCCTGTTCGAACGCGCCTGCTGCAAGACTTTCTCTTACGAGCTCGGGTTTGCGCCACCGCATAACCGAATCACTCTGCGGATGCGCGCATCCGCAGAGCAGGTTGAGGCACTGCAGGCGCTCTACTGCTGAAGCTTGGTATCGGCCTTGCTCGGTTCCGCAGTCACCTGCTTCGGTGTAGGTAGTTGCGAAGCATCCCAACCGCCGCCTAAGGCCTCCACCAGCTGTACCGCGCCCGTCATCTCCTCGATCTGCAGACTGGCTAACTGCTGCTGGTTGCTCAATAACGTATTTTGCAGCGTCACCACATCAATGTAAGGATCAATCCCCGTCTGGTACCTGCCCATCTCCAAATCAAGAGCCGCTTGCGACGACGCAACCGCACCACGCTGCTGCTGGATCTGCTGCGAGAGTATTCGTGTCTGCGACAGATAGTCCTCTACCTGTTGAAACGCGGTGAGCACCGTCTGCCGATAAGTGGCGACGTCCGCGTTGTAAATGGCGACGTACTGATGGAGTTCCGGCTTTAAGGCCGCATTGAAGATGGGTTCCGAGAACGATGGACCAACCGACCAGAAGCGGCTGGGCCAATCCACAAGATGTTTGAAGAGGTAGCTGTCAAAACCTCCACTGGCAGAAAGCGTCAGGGTGGGGAAGAAAGCGGTATACGCAACACCCAGTTCCGCGTTGGCGGCAGCCATGGTCCGTTCTGCAGCCGCAACATCGGGCCGCCTCTGCAACAGCAGAGAAGGCATACCGATGGGAACCGGAGGAGGTGCGGTCAGGATCGGACGCGGGGGCAAAGAGAACCCGGAAGCCGGTTTGCCAATCAGCACCGCAATCGCATGCTCATACTGCGCCCGCAAAATGCCCAGGTTGGTCAATGAGGATTCGGCCGCCTGCAGCGTGGCGCGTGCTTCTACCAACGAGAGCTGGTCGCCCACGCCGGTGTCGTATTGGGCCTGGTTGTAGTCCAATGCTTTCTGGTCAGAGGCTACCGTTTGCGTGTAGATCTGGATCAGGGCGTCCTGCCCGCGGATTTCAAAGAAGAATTCGGCTAAATCCGCCTGCTCGGTGAGACGCTCATTTTCCAGGTCCGCTGCGCTGACCTGCGAAGTGTACTGCGCATTGCGCACTTGCTGGCGGATTCTGCCAAAGAGGTCGGGCGTCCACGACACATCCAAAGGCAAAGCGTAGATCTGAGACGTTTTTCCCGGGTTGGCGGTGGTGCTGGTAGGGCCGAGATTCGCGGAGGAACGTTGACGGTTGTAAGACGGGCCAAACGACACCGTGGGAAAATACTGCGCCCGCGCCTCACGCACCAGCGCCCGCGATTCCATAAAGTTCTCGAAGAACTGTTTGATGTTCTGATTGTTGATGTTGAGCTGGCTTTCCAGGTCGTTCAGCTCAGGATCGTTGAAAATACTCCACCAGTCGCCGCGAATCTTTGCGTCCGAGGGTTGAGCCACGGTCCAGTTGACGTTGTCCGGGTTGTTCTGCGCTTGCGCCGTGGCCGCTGGGGGGGTAGCCGGGGGTGCTTCTTTGAAGGCCGGGGGTGGCTGAACCGCGGGCGGGTGATAGGCCGGCCCCACGTGACAGCCGGTCACGCCGGCGCTAAGCAGCACGCCGGCGAGCCAACCAATTTGCGTTCGTCTTGTTTTCTTCATAGAAGCTTTCCCACCACACTTACCGTTGAAACTTGCTAAACAGCTCCCTCCGGATTGGCCTGGAAGGTGTCGTGATGTTTTCCCATGGCTCGCAACCGCAAGCGATCCATATACAGATAGATAACCGGCGTGGTGTAGAGCGTAAGCATCTGGCTCACGATCAACCCACCCACAATGGTAATGCCCAGCGGTTGCCGCAGCTCCGAACCGGTCCCGGTGCCGAACGCCAGCGGGATGGCGCCAAAGAGCGCCGCCAGGGTGGTCATCATGATGGGCCGGAAGCGCAGCATGCAGGCCTCGAAAATGGCGTCGGTCGTGCTCTTGCCGTGTTCCCGCTCGGCCACCAGCGCGAAGTCGATCATCATAATGGCGTTCTTCTTCACCAAACCAATGAGCAGCACAATGCCGATGATGGAGATGACGTTGAGATCATTATGGAACACCAGCAGAGCCAGCATCGCTCCCACGCTGGCCGGAGGCAAGGTGGAGATGATGGTCAGCGGGTGCACCAGGCTCTCATACAAAATACCCAGCACGATGTACACCGCCAGCAGAGCCGTCGTGACCAGGATCGGCTCGGTGGCCAAGGACTGCTGATACGCCTGGAGGGTGCCGGCGAAGAATCCGGTGATGGTCGAGGGCATCCCGAGTTTGTTCTGCAACTCGTTGATGGCCAGGGTGGCATCGCTGAGAGATAGGCCAGGCGCCAGGTTGAAGGATACCGTCACCGACGGGAACACGCCGGTATGGTTCACTTGCAGCGGTGTGGTGCTGGGATGGAACGTACTGACCGCGCTAATGGGGGTCACCCCGTTGGTCGCCCTGGGATAGGTAAAGTTCAGCCCCTCAGGAGATTGGAAGAAACGGGGCGCCACTTCCAACACCACGTAGTACTGGTTCAGCTGGGTATAGATCACCGACGCTTCGGACTGCCCAAAGGCGCTGTAAAGCGCGCTGTCGAGTGTCTGCGGAGTGAGGCCGAGGCGGGCGGCCGCGACCCGGTCGTAGGTCAGGTATTCGTCCAGACCGCCATTTTGCTGATCGCTGTTCACATCCTGGAAGCCGGGAAGTTTCTTGATATCCGCCAACAGGATCGGTCCCCAGTGGGCCAGATCGTTCACATTGTCCGCCTGCAGCGTGTACTGATAGAGGGCGTTGCTGCCCCGGCCGCCGATGCGCAGATCCTGTGCGGCTTGCAGAAATACCGAGGCGACGGGCAAGCGGTTCAGCTTGGGCCGCAGGCGGTTGATGATTTCCGGCGCACCGATCTTGCGCTCGTCCAGCGGCTTGAGAGCGACATACACGAATCCGCCGTTGCTGGAGCCGTTGCCGCCGGTATAGCAAATCACATTGGCCACCGCCGGGTCGGCCTTGACGGTTTTGACGATCGCCCGGGCCGAGGCTTCCATCACCGGAAAGGAGGCATCCTGAGGTCCTTGAATGCCGCCGACCAGCGCGCCGGTGTCTTGCTGGGGGAAGAAGCCCTTGGGAATCTTGATGATCAGAACCACGTTCAGGGCGATGGTTAACAACAGCACCACCAGCATCAAGCCTGAATTGTCCAGCACCCATGACAGGGAGTGCTTGTAAATGTCCAGCATCCCGTCAAAAAAGCGTTCCGTGGCCCGATAAATGCGTCCGTGCTCCTCCGCTGTGTGCTGTTTGAGCAAGTGGGCGCACATCATGGGGGTGGTGGTTAAAGAAATCACCATGGAGACCAGGATGGCGGTGGAGAGGGTAACAGCGAACTCACGGAAGAGCCGGCCGACAATGCCGCCCATCATCAGCAGGGGGATGAATACGGCGATCAGCGATGTGCTCATGGTCAGCACGGTAAAGCCGATCTCCTTCGCGCCTCGCAGCGCGGCCACTGCTGGGGGCAGGCCCATTTCCAGGTAGCGGGAGATGTTCTCCATCACCACGATGGCGTCATCCACCACGAAGCCGGTGGAGATGGTGAGGGCCATGAGCGAAAGATTGTCCAGGCTGTAGTCCAGCAGATACATCACGGCGAAGGTGCCGATCAGCGAGACCGGCACCGCGACGCTGGGAATCAGGGTGGCGCGCGCATTGCGCAGGAACACAAACACCACCAGGATCACCAGGATGACCGAAATGATCAGCGACGATTCCACATCGTGCAGCGATGCCTTGATGGTGGTAGTGCGGTCCAGAATAACCGTGGCCTTGATGCCCTGGGGCATCACCGCCTGCAGAAAGGGAAGCTGGTCGCGGATGCGCTGGTTGGTCTGGATGATATTGGCGCCCGGCTGGCGGAAGATAATGACGCCAATCGACGGAATTCCATTGGTAAAACCAGCGGTGCGGATGCTCTGGGCTGCATCGGTAACATCCGCAACATCGGAAAGATGCACTGCCAGCCCGTTGTGCTGGCCCACGATCAACGGCTTATATTCGTCGGCCTTGGATATCTGGCCGTTGGTGACAATATCCGCAGTCACCACACCGTTGGAGACTTGGCCACGCGCCAGGTCGGAGTTCTGCAGGCCCAGCACCGACTGGATATTGGCCAGCGTCAATCCATAGCGGTTCAGCTGCACAGGATTCACATCGACCCGCACCGACGGATACGCGCCGCCGCCAACCCCCACCTGTCCCACACCCTGTATTTGCGACAGCTTCTGCTCCATGATGGTGGAGGCTGCGTTGAACATGGTCTGCCGGTCGTACTTGTCCGACGTGAGCGACATGATCATGATGGGCGCGTCAGCCGGGTTGACCTTGCGGTAGCTGGGGTTGGAGGGCAGGTTGGCGGGGAGATAGGTTCTGGCGGCATTGATGCCGGCTTCCACATCACGCGCCGCGGCGTCGATGTTGCGGCTCAGGTCGAACTGCAGAGTCACGTTGGTGCTGCCCAGCGAGCTCGAGGAGGTCATCTCGGTGACGCCGGCGATGTGGCCGAACTGCCGCTCCAGTGGAGTCGCCACAGACGACGCCATGATCTGCGCGCTGGCGCCAGGCAAGCCGGCCGAGACCGAAATCGTAGGGAAATCTACCTGCGGCAGCGGCGAGACCGGCAGCACATTAAAAGCAATGCCCCCGGCAATGGCGATGGCCGCCGTCAGCAGGGTGGTGGCTACCGGCCGGCGAATAAAAGGACTGGACAGGCTCATGCTTCACCTGCGGGCGCCGGCTCCGGGCCTCCACCATGCCTGCTCCCTTCGCCCGCGAAGCGCTGCGACAGGTTGTCAAAGAAGATGTAGATCACCGGCGTGGTGTAGAGGGTGAGCACCTGGCTCAATAACAAACCGCCGACCATGGCAATGCCCAGCGGCCGCCGCAGCTCGGAGCCAATTCCGGTCCCAAAGGCCAGCGGGATCCCGCCCAGTAAGGCGGCCATGGTGGTCATCATGATCGGCCGGAAGCGCAGCAGGCTGGCCTCGTAGATCGCATCGGTCGAGCTCAGGCCACGCTGGCGCTCCCCTTCGAGTGCGAAGTCGACCATCATGATGCCGTTCTTTTTCACGATGCCGATCAACAGAATGATGCCGATGATCGCCACCACGCTCAAATTCTGTTTAAACAGGATCAGCGACAGCAGAGCGCCCACTCCGGCCGAAGGCAGGGTGGAAAGAATCGTGATGGGGTGAATGAAACTCTCGTACAGCACGCCCAGAACGATGTAGACGGTGACCAGGGCGGCGAGAATCAGCAGCGCTTCATTGTCCTGGGAATTCTCAAAAGCGGCGGCGGTGCCCTGGAAGCTGGCCTGCACGCTGGCCGGGAAGTTCATGCCCTTCGCGGTCTTGTTGATCGCGTCGATGGCCTCGCCCAGCGAAGCATTGCCCGCCAGGTTGAAAGAGACGGTCACTGAAGGGAACTGGCCCTGGTGGTTGATCGACAGCGATTCGGTGCCCGGTTCCATGTGGATGAAGGCGCCCAAGGGAACGGCATTGCTGGGGGTCGAACTGGTGTTGGTGTTGGCCGAGCTCGACCCGGTGCTATTGGTGGTGGTGGCCAGGGCGCCGGTAGGCGGCGTCAGGATTCCGGACGAGGGGGTATAGAGGGTGGATTCCGTGATGGCGTTGGTGCCGGCCGACGCCGAGGCGGAGGCGGAGAAGGAGGTGCTGGCCGCCGCGCCGGTAGCTCCCGAGGAGGCGTTGCCCTGGATATAAATCTTGTTCAGCTTCTGCGGATCGTTGGCGAAGTTCGGCTGCGCCTCCATGATCACGTGGTACTGGTTGAGCTGGGTGTACATGGTGTTGATCTGGCGCTGGCCGAAGGCGTCGTAGAGGGTGTTGTCCACCGTGGATGGGGCGATGCCCAGGCGGGACGCGGAGACCCGGTCAATCGCCAGAGACACCGTCAACCCCCCGGTCTGCTGATCGGTAGCTACGTCTTCCAACTGGGGCAGCTTTTGCAGCTTGGCCACGAAGCGGTTGGTCCAGCTATCCAGCTCATTTACGTCCGGGTCTTCCAGTGTGTACTGATAGAGCGTCCGGCTCACGCGGTCGTCGACGGTGATGTTCTGTACCGGCTGCATGAACAGCTTGATGCCGTTCACCTGGGACAAACTGTTGTTCAAGCGGCGGATCACATCCGATGCGCTCAGATCCCGCTGGTCGAGCGGCTTCAGGTTGATGGACATGCGTCCGCTGTTCAACGTGGTATTGGTTCCGTCGGCGCCGATAAACGAGGAGAGACTCTGGACCGCCGGATCTTTAAGAATGACGTTGGCCAGATCCTGCTGCGCCTTGGCCATGGCGGTGAAGGAAATGGATGCGGGGGCCTGCGAAATGCCCTGGATCACGCCGGTGTCCTGCACCGGAAAGAACCCCTTGGGGATGTAGATGTACAGGAAAACAGTCAGCACCAGCGTGCCCAGTGCCACCAGCAGGGTGAGCCCCTGAAAGCGCAAGACCACTTTGAGCGTGCGGCCATAAAAGCCGATCATGCTCTCGAAGACATGTTCCGAAGCCCGATAAAAACGTCCCTGCGTGGCTTGCGGGTTGTGACGCAGAATGCGCGAGCACATCATCGGGGTCAGGGTCAGAGAGACCACGGCGGAGATGATGATGGTGACCGCCAGGGTCACGGCAAACTCGCGGAACAGGCGGCCCACCACATCGCCCATGAAGAGCAGGGGAATGAGCACGGCGATCAAAGAGACGGTCAGCGAAACAATGGTGAAGCCGATCTGCTCCGCGCCGACCAGCGCCGCCTGCATGGGCGTATAGCCTTCTTCGAGATAACGGGAGATGTTCTCGATCATGACGATGGCGTCGTCCACCACGAAGCCGGTAGAGATGGTGAGCGCCATGAGGGAGAGGTTGTCGAGGCTATAGCCCAGCGCATACATGGCCGCGAAGGTGCCGACGATCGACAGCGGCACGGCGACACTGGGAATGATGGTGGCGTACAGGTTGCGCAGGAAGAGAAAGATCACCATCACCACCAGGGCGATGGTCAACATCAATTCGAACTCGACGTCTGCCACCGAGGCCTTGATGTCGGTGGTCAAGTCGGTCAGGGTAGTGACGTCGATGCCCGACGGCAGGTTGGCCTGCAATTGCGGCATCAGCAACTGGATACTCTTGACCACGCTGATGGTGTTGGCGCCGGGCTGCCGCTGCACGTTGAGAATCACGGCCGGCGTCTGGTTCATCCAGGCCGCTTGCTTGGTGTTCTCCACCCCATCCACAATCTTGGCCACGTCGTGCAAAAAGACGGGAGCGTTGTTGCGGTAGGCGACCACCACATTCTTGTAATCGGCGCTGGTGATCAGCTGATCGTTGGCGTCGATCTGGTAATCCTGGCGCGGACCGTCAAAGTTGCCCTTGGCCTGGTTGACACTGGTAGCCGTCAGGGCGGTGCGCACCGCTTCCAGGTCGATTCCGTAGGACTGCAGCTGCGCCGGGTTGACCTGGATGCGCACGGCCGGTTTCTGGCCGCCGCTGATGCTGACCAGGCCTACCCCGTTCAGCTGGGAGATCTTGGGCGCCAGGCGGGTGTCGACGTAATTTTCCACCTGCGCCAGGGGCATGGTATTGGAGGTAATCCCCAGGGTCAGTACAGGGGCGTCCGCAGGGTTGGTCTTGTTGTAGATGGGGGGAGCGGGCAGGTCGGCGGGCAGGAAGCTTTGCGCGGCGTTGATCGCCGATTGGACTTCTTCCTCGGCGATATCGATGTTGAGCGTGAGGTTGAACTGCAACACCACCACCGAGGTGGCCCCGGAACTGGTGGAGGTCATCTGGCTCAGACCCTGCATTTCGCCGAATTGCCGTTCCAGGGGGGCGGTGACGGTGGTAGCTACGACGTCGGGGCTGGCGCCGGGATAGAAGGTGAGTACCTGGATGGTCGGGTAGTCGACCTCAGGCAGGGCGGAGACCGGCAGCTGCGTGTAGGCGACGATCCCTACGAGCATGATTGCGGCCATCAGCAACGAGGTGGCGACCGGCCGCAGAATAAATGGGCGAGACGGGCTCACGGGGCATCGCTCTCATTGTTCGCGGGGAGAAGCACCTGTTTGGTGATGGTGACCTTGGAGCCGTCCTGCAGCTTCTCGAAGCTGCTATCGGCGACCACGTCTCCCGGGTTGAGCCCTTGCACCTCGGTAACGCTGGCCTCGCTGACCCCCGGCTTGATGTTATGAATATGCGCGACGTTATTTTGAATCAGGAACACAAACGATTGGTCGCCGTTGTGCTGGATGGCCGAGGAGGGGATCAGGACTACGTTCTGCAGGGTTTGCAGCAGCAAGCGGGCATTCACGAACTGGTTGGGAAAGAGCGCGTTCTGTTTGTTGTCGAAAATGGCGCGCAGTTTCAGGGTTCCCGTCGTAGTGTCGATCTGGTTATCAGTCGCTTCCAGTTTTCCGGAGGCCAGATTGGACTGATTGGAGCGGTCCAGCGCGTCGACCGGGAGCGCCTTGCCGTGTTTCATCTGCTGTTGCAGCTGGCTCACATTGTCTTCCGGAATGGTGAAGACCACAGTGATGGGCTGCAATTGGGTGACGACGGCCAGGGGCGTGGCGGCCGAGGCTACAGCGAGATTGCCCGGATCGACCAGGCGGAGACCAATCCGGCCGTTAATGGGCGAGGCGATGTGGGTGTAAGCCAGTTGTGTCTGGTCGAACTGCAGAGTCCCCTGGTCCGCCTTGACGGTGCCCTGGTCCTGTAGGACCAGCTTTTCCTGGTCATCCAGGGTCTGTTTCGGTATCGCGTTGCGCGCCCAGGCATCCTGGTAGCGCTTGAGATCCATTTCGGCCTGGGCCAGCAGGTTGGTATCGCGCTCCAGTGCCCCCTGCGCGGCCAGCACATTGGCCTCGTACTGCCGGGGATCGATCTGGATCAGGAGCTGGCCGCGCTGGACCAATTGACCTTCACGGTAGCGAACGTCCGTGATAACGCCGGTTACCTGGCTGATCAGGGTGGTGGTATAGACCGGGGTGACGGTGCCGATGGCGTCCAGATAGACGCCTATGTTGCCTTTTTCCGCAGTCTCGACGTTCAGGGTTACGGTGCCGCCGAGGGCGCCTCGCCGGCCGCCGGCACGGGCCGCCGGGGCCTGCTTGCGGTGCATGACCCACCAGAAGAGCAGGCCAAAAAGGGCCAGGATGACGAGCCAGACCAGGATGCGAACTCCCATCGAGCGACGTTGCGGAGGCGGAGGCAGTTGGTGTTCGGGCCCGATGTGCGGTTCGGTAGCGCGCGGCTCCACGTTCTCTTGCCTGGTTCGGGTGTCGCGAATGTCGTCTTGCATCAGTTAACCTGGTGTCCTCTTTCCTGGTGTTGCTCCCATGTCTCCCGTATGCATTATCGACGGCGGGAGAAGTGGCCTCTACTTGCGCCGGTTTGCCGGCGAGCGAAGCCCGGGCAAGCAATTCCACGGGCGGGCGACGGCACGCCCCACGGCAGGCCGGGGCAGGCGGGGGAAATGTCGTCAAAACAGTTTATGGCATAGCCAACCAAGGAAGCTGATCTGTATTCGACCGGGCGATCAACCTCGGAAGACCTGGAGGCGGAAAGCCTGAAGATTCTCTGGCACGATTACCGATTAGACGGCCCACCCGCGTCGTGAGACGCACGCGGCCCTCCTCCGCGCTCTGATAGGAGGATAACGCAGGCGGGTCTTCCCAGGAATACTCCCGGATCGATATCTTTACTTGGGGCTGGTTTGTTTCCTGGCTGCGGGCGCCTTGGCAGCCTTCTTCTGGCTCTTTACCTTGGCCCAACGCTTATGCTGAGCGTCGGCGATTGCCTTGCGGGCCTGGGCACTCAATTGTCTGCGAGGCTTTGTATGGGTAACAGTGGCGGCAGCGGGTTTCCTGCGCGCGGGAGACGTGCTGCTCTGTGCGAGGATGTCGCGCGCCTGGCGAAGCGCTGCGATCTCTTCATCGATGGCGTTCAGTATGTCGTCGTTCACATTGGTTCCTTTCGCTCCACGGCCAGAATAACAGTTTAGTGGGCGACCCATTGCCGGCCGGCCAGGTCGTCTCCGGCTTTCCCCGGGATGCTCCCGGAAACATCCCAGGGCGGCCGGTAAAAGCCGGGCCTTCCTCCTGTATTAAGCACCATTATTGTTACATTATGGGTGTTACCTGATCGTCACCAGTTAGGGTGATTACCCTTGTGCGCTCGAGTAATGGCGCTTAAGTGACACCGCTCGTTCGCTGCGCTACACGTTTCGTAAGCTGGCGGTTTTTCTAATCTCGATTAATCTCACTCATGTAGTCAGTTGCTGTGACGCGAGGGAGATCATGAAGGGCTATATCAAGGTAGTGAAGATGGCAATGCTGGCAGCGGCGAGTGCGGTGTTGGCGGCCGGTTGCGCCGATTCCAGGGTGGCGAACAAAGCGAATCTTGCCGATGCACTCAACCACGATTATTCGGCGAGTGAAGACTGCCTTTTCGCCAAGCCGATGCCTTTTCCTTATCAAGTGTCGGTCAATGACACGCTGTTGGCGGAGACGCGGCACCGTCTGGATGCGCTGGCCGAAGCCGGATTGCTGGAGCGCGAACAGACCACCGAGGGTGCGGATACCATCAATCGTTATGTATTGACGGCGGCAGGCAGCCGGACCGAAGGGGCGGGCAAATTCTGCTACGGCCGCCGCCAGAT
This sequence comes from uncultured Acidobacteriaceae bacterium, assembly GCA_963721125.1. Lineage (GTDB taxonomy): Bacteria > Acidobacteriota > Terriglobia > Terriglobales > Acidobacteriaceae > PALSA-350. The sequence continues at coordinate 613,098 of CAVRHZ010000007.1, forward strand.
CACCAGCGTGGAGAAGTTCACGCCGCCGGTCGATTACGATGGCAAGCCGCTGACCAAAGTGGAATACCACTTTGTGCTCAAGAATCCGCCCAGCTGGGCCAAGAAGGATGAAGTACGGAACGCCTTTCCCATGGTAGCGAAGTCCATGTCGGACGAGCCGGTCGATGACGCCACACTGATGTTGACCCATGATGGCTGGGTCCTAACCTATTAACTTCATCACCTCCCTGAGCATTTTCACTTCTACGCAACGGGGAAGGGCAACGAAGTGCGGCTTTTCTTAGGGAGAGCCACCTTGGGAGCGGTTGCTCAGCAAAACGCAAGAAGTGAAATGCAGTAAAGCCCATATCTGCCACGCTTGCTGGTGACAGATATGGGCATTTTGTTTTGGGGGAGAATTGCACCTCTCCAAATTGAGTCCCGCAGGGACGGCTGAGAGTAGCCCAGGACGTAGTCCTGGGTAAAACCGGTGTCAACGAGTAGTCCTGTAGGGACGGCTGAGAATGCCCCAGGACATGGTCCTGGGTCGGCTACTCCGAACCACGAATGTTCCATTCCGGAGGAGAGGCACCCAGGACTGCATCCTGGGGCATTCTCAGCCGTCCCTACGGGACTACTCGTTGGCAGTTGCTAACCCAGGACTGACGTCCTGGGCTACTCTCAGCCGTCCCTCCGGGACTCAATTTGAGCTCTCACGCAGATACCTCATTGCATACTTTGTCATCGAGCGCGAAGCCGAGGGATCTGCGGTTTCTTCACCGGCAACGAATGTTGGGTGCCCGATTACCTCGATTTCCTGCGGAGGCTTGTGGCGTTGATACACTCCATGGGCCTTCCTTAAGGAAAGGCTTTCTAGTTGCTCAGCAGGATTCTCAAATCACGCAGGTTGTTGTGCGTGGGGCCCGTGACCAGGGTGTCTCCCAGCGCGGTGAAGAGCGGGTAGGCGTCGAAACGGGCAAGGGCGGACGCAGCATCGAATCCCAGAGCCTGTGCCCGGCGTACGGTCGTCGGATCGGCGATGGCGCCGGCGGCGTCACTGACGCCATCAATTCCATCGCTGCCGGCGCTCAGCACGACTACCGGTGAATCCACCCCAGTCAGGGCCAAGGCACACGCCAACGCAAACTGTTGGTTGCGGCCGCCGGCGCCGTGCTCGTGGCCTAGGCGCACGGTCACTTCACCGCCCGATAGCAAACACACTCTGGAATGCTCACGCCGCAGTTGTGCAAAGCGCTCCAGCAGATGACGGGCGGCATCCGCGTAATCCCAATCGTCACAGCTGTTGTCGATCACCGTTTCATACCCGAGACTCAGGGCCTTATCCCGGGCAGCGTCGATCAGGTCGTCGCTGGAGAGCAGGATTTCCACCGGAGCCTCGGGCAGCGCAGGCGTCTGGGGGAGATGGCGATCGTCAAAGAAAGCCCGCACTCCCGGTGTGAAGCGCTCGCGCAAATGGTAACGGTCGATAATCTCGAGGCATTCCGCCACCGTGGAGGAGTCGGGCAGCGTGGGCCCGGAGGCCAGTGCATCGAGATAACGGGGCGCCACGTCTGAAAGCAGCAGGGACATTCTTCCGGCGCGGCCCGCGGCCGCCGCGAGCCGTCCACCTTTGACTGCGGAGAAGTGTTTGCGCACGGTGTTGATCTCTGCGATGGCCGCTCCCGAACCCACCAGCGCCTGGTACAGAGCCCGCGTCTCCTCCAGCGAGATGCGCTCGTCCAACGGCAGCTCGACCATGGCGGAGCCGCCGCCGCTAATCAGGAAGAAGACGAAGTCCCGCTCGCCCATTTGCCGCAACCAGCGCAGCGCAGCCCGGGCGGAAGCGAAGGAATCCTTATTGGGCAAAGGATGGCCGCCGAGGAAATACTCCACCCCAGGTTGCCGCTCCGAGGGCAGTACCGGAGCGCAGCATACTCCGCCATCCAACGCCCGCGGCAGACGAGCGCAGAGCGATTCCAGCATGGGAAGAGCCGCCTTGCCCAGGGCTATGGCGTAGATGCGATCGTATTTGGCAAAGGGAAATGCGGTGGGGAAGCGGCGATCGAACGCGGCGGCAATGCTCGAGGAACGAAGCGCATGGTGAAAGATACTGCGCGCCTCCTCATGCATCGCACGCAGCAGGCCTTCCTTCATAGCGCATGCTCCGGGAGCAGGAAGTGCTGCTTTAACCAGGCCATCAGGGCCTGCTGCATCTGCTCCAATTTGCCGGCGAAGAAATGATCCGCGCCTGGGATCATAACCAGGGTGGCCGGAGGCGCAGCGCCCGCCACTGCGGCTTCCACCCCCGTCCGCGGCCCGTACTCGTCATTATCTCCGCTGATAAAGAGCTTGGGCTGGGGGCAGCCGGAGAGAAAGCTGTAGTGATACTCGCGTCCCCCGGCTTTCACGGGAAGCCCCAGGGACACGATGCCCTTGACTCGCTCATCCCCGCAGCAGGCGCGCAAACCCACGCTGGAGCCGAAGGAGAAGCCGGCAAACAGCACGGGTAGTTGGTACTCCCGTTGCAGCCAGTCGAGTGCGATGCGCGTATCGGTGACCTCTCCACGGCCGTGGTCGTGCGTGCCCTCGCTCAAACCGGCGCCGCGGAAGTTGAAGCGCAGCGCCGGCAGCCCATAAGCCTGAAAAGCCTTCATAGCGTGATAGACAACCTTGTTGTGCATGGTGCCGCCGTAGAGCGGGTGCGGATGGCAGACCAGGGCGGCGTAGGGGGCATCGGGCCGTCCCCCATTCAGCAGCGCTTCGATCCGGCCGGCGGGGCCGCGCAGATCATCTACGCTGCGCAGCAAAGGGGTGGGGTTCTGATCCATCGCTTGTAATCCTAAAGGATGGCTCAGGTATGCTGAAAAACGATGAGACCTCTTGATCCCATTGCTCTCACCCGCCAATTGGTGGATATCGAATCTGTCACCTATAACGAGGGCGCGGTGGGGGAATATCTTGACACCTTCCTGCGCGAGCGGGGCTTTGCCGTGGAACGGACGCCGGTCTCCCAGCCGCCCAACAGCCGCTACACCGGGCCACGCTTCAATGTCTATGCCGGCAATGGAGAGCGGCCGGATGTGGTGCTCTCCACCCACATGGACACCGTGCCCCCCTTTTACCCCAGCAGCGAGGACGACCTTTATCTCTACGGCCGGGGCTCCTGCGACGCCAAAGGAATTATCGCTGCCCAAGTAGCGGCCGCTGAGCGGCTGCGCGCGGCTGGAGTGAAGGTCGCTCTGCTGTTTGTGGTGGGGGAGGAGCGCGATTCGGCGGGAGCCAAGGAGGCCAATCTGCGTCCCAAGGGAAGTCGTTTTCTGATCAACGGCGAACCTACCGACAACCGTCTGGCGTTGGCCTCGAAAGGAGTGCTGCGGGTGGAGGTGAGGGCCCACGGCACCATGGCCCACTCTGCGTATCCGGAATTGGGCGATAGCGCAGTGCACAAGCTGGTGCAGGTGCTCGACCGGCTGCGGACTTTGTCTTTGCCCAGTGTGGAAGGGGTGGGCCCCAGCACGCTGAACATCGGCGTCATCGCGGGTGGTCATGCGCCTAATGTGATCGCCGATGCCGCCTCGGCGCAGGTGCTGATCCGCCTCGTGGGACCTTCGGACGAGACCCGAAGGGCGGTAGAGCAGGCGGCCGCCGGCCTGGCTGAGGTGGACTTCACCCTGGAAATTCCCTTTGTCCGCATGCGCAAGATAGAGGGTCTGGACACCATGGTGGCGGCGTTCACGACCGACATCCCCGCGCTGGACCAATGGGGTGAACCGCTGCTGCTGGGGCCGGGCTCGATCCATGTGGCGCATACGCCTTTTGAAAAGATTGCCAAGCGCGAACTGCTGGAGGCGGTAGACCTGTACTTCGAAGTGGCGCAGCGGCTCGCGCTTTCCCTGTAGATCGCCGATGACCTTCGCCTGGACCCTGCGGCTGAAGTACGGAGCGCTGGCCGGCCTGGCCGGTTGGTTGGCGGGATGGCTGATGACCATCCCTTTTGTGCTGCGTCTTGCCTGGCGCTATGTGGATGCCCACGCCAGCCAGATGCCCGTCGCCGTGGGCAAGGGAATGGTGGTGTGGGGCGCCTTTAGCCTGTTCATGGCGATGGCGGGTTTCCTGCCCGTCGGGTTGCCGCTGCTGGTATTGACCTCTCCCCGTTGGATCGTGCGCCGGCGACGTCTTCTGATCCCCGGAGTTATGCTGGCCGCCCTGGTAGGTATCTATTACCGCATGGGGATGTTGAATGCCTATCACTTCCGCCACCCAGAGGATATTGTTAAATTCTTCACCACCGCGCCCAATTTGTTCGTCATCACCTTCGCCCTGGTGATGATGTGGGTGTACATCCATCTGGCGAAACGACGGCTCTCCGCGCCAGATGTTCCTAGGTAGACTTGGAAGCGATGACAGAGCCGACCAACTCCCTCGCCGAAGCCTCTTCTTCGTATCTCCGCTCCGCCATGCACCAGCCGGTCCAGTGGCATGAATGGGGAGCCGAAGCCTTTGCCCGCGCAGCCGGAGAAGATAAGCCCATCCTGCTGGATATCGGGGCCGTGTGGTGCCACTGGTGTCACGTGATGGACCGCGAGAGCTACGAAGATCCGGGGCTGGCCGCGGTCATCAACGAGAACTTTGTCGCGGTCAAGGTCGATCGCGATGAGCGCCCGGATGTGGATACGCGCTACCAGGCTGCGGTCGCAGCCATTAGCGGGCAGAACGGATGGCCATTGACGGCGGTGTTGACCCCCCAGGGCCAGCCGTTTTTCGGGGGCACGTACTTTCCCCGCGATGACCGCTACGGTCGGCCGGGATTCGAGCGTGTGCTGCGCAGCATGGCGGAGGCCTGGAAGACCCGCCGCGCCGAGGTATTGGAATCGGCCGACAGCGTGGTGGCGGCGATCGAACACAACGAGAACTTTGCCGGGCGCGCAGACAGCCTCAGCATGAGCATCGTGGACAAGATGGTGGCCTCTGCGCTGGAAAAGTTCGATCGCCACCACGGCGGCTTCGGCGCGCAGCCCAAGTTCGCCCATCCCTCGGCTATCGATCTGCTGCTGGATTTTTCCGGACGCACGGGCAACGAGGCGGCCAGGGAAGCCGCCGTAGTGACCCTGGAGAAGATGGCGCTGGGTGGGGTGTACGACCACCTGGGTGGGGGCTTTCATCGCTACTCCGTCGATGAGGCCTGGGTGGTGCCGCACTTTGAAAAGATGCTGTACGACAACGCCCAGCTGCTGAAGAACTACGTGCATGCCTTTCAAAGCTATGTGGGGGTGGAGTCGGCGCGGGTGGCCAAAGACATCATCCGCTGGATGGATACCTGGCTGACGGACCGCGAGCGCGGCGGCTTCTACGCCTCGCAGGACGCGGACATCGACCTGGACGACGACGGAGATTACTTCACCTGGACCCGCGCTGAAGCCGCGGCCGTGCTCACGCCCGCGGAGATGGAGATTGCCGCCGCTTATTACGACATCGGCGACCTGGGGGATATGCACCACAATCCTGCCAAGAACGTGCTCCATGTGAAACAGACGTTGGACGCGGTGGCGGCTCGTGCGGGCAAGACGCGTGCGGAAGCGCAAGCGCTGCTGGGTAGCGCCCACTCCCGGCTCTATGCCGCGCGGGGGAAGCGGCCCACGCCGTTTATTGATACGACGGTTTACACCAACTGGAATGCCCTGGCGGTCTCAGCGTATCTCGAGGCGGCGCAAGTGTTGCGCGTGCCTGCTGTGAAAGCCTTTGCGCTGCTGACCCTGGACCGGCTATTGGATGAGGGTCTGCATCCTGAACGCGGTCTGGCCCACGTGATCTCCTACACCGGGGGCGCAGGAACAAAATGGGTAGCGGGGATGCTGGACGATTATGCCTTTCTCACCCACGCCTGCCTGGATGGCTGGCTGGCCACCGGCGCAGCGAAGTATTACCGCGCCGCGATGGACCTGGCTGAGCGCATGATTGCGGAGTTCTACGACCCGGTCGGCGGAGGTTTTTTTGACGCCACGGCGAAGGGGCCAGAATTGCTGGGCGTACTGACGGCACGGCGCAAGCCGCTGCAGGATTCACCCACGCCCGCGGGAAACCCGTCTGCTGCCGCGGCGCTGCTGCGCCTGGAGGCACTGAACGGGCGGGCCGATCTGCGGGAAAAGGCCGAGGATACTCTGGAAGCCTTTGCCGGAGTAGTGACCCACTTCGGGCTCTATGCGGGGACCTATGGCCTGGCCCTGGAGCGGCTGTTGTTGCCGCCGGTGCAGGTGGTAGTGATTGGAGAAGACGCCGCCGATGAGCTGGAGGCGGCCGCACTGATGGGTTACGCGGTGAACAAGAGCGTAATCCGTTTGACCCGGGCGCAAGTGGCGCAAGAACTACCGCCCGTGCTGGCCGAAACCCTGCCCCTGCTTCCCGACCTCAAGGCGGTCCACAGCTTCGCCGTAGTTTGCCGGGGAACCTCCTGCCTTCCACCGACCAGAAGCCCGGAGCAGCTCATCACGTTGCTGCAGGGTTAGGACGATCGTGACGGGGCATTGGCATATACGTTACCGAGATGGTCGCAAATCCCGCGGAAGCACTCAGCTTCAGGAACGTATCATTAACTCGGGGTGGTTCTGTTGCACCCAGGCGGCTATGTTTTGCTGTAGCTCATTCGCAACCTGGATGGCCTGTTCAAGATCTTGTCGCGAAACGTTGCCGGCTGCATCGTAGTTCGTCGCATTTCTCTTCCTGGAGAAGACCTGCAGTTTCTGAATCAGTTTGGGGTCGGATTTGACGGTGAATTCCAGGGATTCCACGACCTTATAATGGTGTCCCGTTTGGACTCGCGTCCGATAGCCGCTCGCTCGGAGAGCCGCATTGGCAGCAGTGAGCGCGGCGCCGAAGGCTGCCTGAAAGCGAAGGTCGTCGGAAATGGCGTCTACTTTCGCGTCCTGAAGGTTGCGCGCGACGATGCCAAACAAGTCTCTAATTTCCTCTGGGCTGGATGATTCCACTCTGAGCCAACCGTATTCAACCCATTTTTCTAAGCTCATCTTCATTTCCGGCTAGAAGTACCTTTTTGCTTCGCATCACCGACTTCAGGAAATGGTTTCCGTCTTTCAGCTTGGACTTGAACTCCTGCAGAGAAAAGACTGTCGGATTGATCGCGCGTCCGAGGTCACGCTCAGCGGACGTCAATTGTGTGAGTATCTCATCCAGGCTCACGTCACCGATGACCATAAGATCCACATCGCTACCGGCATTCTCGTCCCCTCGCGCCATTGACCCGTAGACGAAAGCGAAAGCTATTTTCTTTGCCAGGGGCCCGAGAGCGGAACGAAGGAGATGAAAGGCGCCTGCGGTCTTGGCGATCAAGGAATGGAGTTCCGCATATGCAGGATGGTTCCTGTTGGCTTGGTAGAAGACCTGAATCCCGGTGGCCGCCCGCTCGATCAGTCCGATTTGAGAGAGGGTCCCCAACTCCCGTTGCACGCTACCTACACTCGTGCCAATCTGTCGTGCAATCTCGCGAGTAAAAAAGGCCTGGTCAGGCATGCCGTAGAGGAGCGCCAAAATGCGGCCTCGGGTCTGTCCGAAGAGGAGGTCTCCCAGAGTATGCACTTCTGTTCTCATAACGAGAACGATTGTACTCTTTTTGAGAACAACTAGCCGAGTGCCGATTGAACCTCTGCGGTCCGCCATCCCTGCGCGGTCGGAATTATCCTTCTTCCTCGTCAGTGCATAAACCGAAGATTTTCTTGTTACGCAAACTCTTTTGTTGTCACGATCAACACGACAGATGCCGACAGACAAGGACAGCAACGATTACATTGAGCGCTTGCGCCAACGGGTCAATGCGCATCTTGGCACTCATGCTGCGCCATCCCATCTGCAGCGGCAGTTTTCCTTTCTACGCAGCGGCCAAACGTCGCCGCAACAACCTCCGAAAATAGACGTCAGCGCTCTCAATGAGGATCCGGAGCTGCAGCAGTCTCTGGCCTACATGGTGCAGTACACGCCCAGCAAATGGCTGCTGGAGCAGGAGGCTGATCTGCTGGCGGATAGGCGCGAGCTTCACGGTCAGCAGATGTCCCGGTTCCGGCAAAGCGACCCCGAAGAGGACATCTATGACTGGGCGCGGAAGCATCGCCTCACCGGCATGTGCTTCTCCGGCGGCGGCATTCGCAGCGCCACCTTCAACCTTGGGATCCTGCAGGGATTGGCAGTCAAGGGCTGGCTCGATCAGGTCGACTACCTGTCCAGCGTCTCCGGAGGCGGCTACATCCATTCCTGGCTGGCAGCGTGGCTCAAGCGCAAAAGCACGTCCCGCAAAGAACGCAATCTTCCCCAACCTGAGCTCGCCGCATGGCAACACGTGATGAGCCGCCTGGTTCCCTTGCCACACCACGAGCCGGGACAGCCATTCCAGGCGGTCTGGCCGAGCCAGATCCAATGGCTGCGCAAGTACAGCAACTACCTCACACCGCACAAAGGAGCATTTACCGGCGATACCTGGTCCGCCGTCGCCTCCTGGATACGCAATGTGTCGGTGAACCAGGGACTACTGATCTCGATCTTTCTTGCCGTGCTTTGCGTTCCGCATCTGGTCGCGCCTAACGTCCATCTCCAGCCCTACCGGGCTACCGCCGCATCCACCAGCTCCGTGGTCTCGTCCGTCACGGCGGGGGCAACCACGTCGACGCTTACCCTGGGTCTCGGTCCAGCCCAACCGGTCCCAATTACCGACGGCCTGGCCGCAACACCCACCGAGTCCTTCGCCGGAGTCTGGCACGAATATGTGCGCTGGGACGCCATCACCAGTATGCCGGTGGCCCCCTGGAGCAGAGCTGCGTTCCTGTTCTTTCTGCTGGCCGGCGTGAGCATCGGCCGGTTTCTGCGAGTCGAATACTCCGGGTCTCTGCTCTGGAAACAGGACGAATTGCCCGATCGGCGCGGAAATAGCTTGCGGGCAAGGTTTCGCCGGTGGCAGGTGGTTTGGGCGAATGTGCTGATCGTGGCGCCGATGCTGCTCTTCGGTCTCTGCCTGACCCATGTAAGCCTGACTGACCGCGCCAGCTTCACGCTCAGGTTGTTTGTTCTGCTGGCCGCGCTGGTGTGGATTGAAACCTTTAGCGGAGGAGCGCTCTCCGAGACGGTGCGCCTGGAACAAGAGCGCAGGAAGGCGTGCTCCCCGCAGACCCAATGGCAGGCCCCCTTGTGGTGGCGAGCTGGTTGGGCGGCGGTGCTGGCTTTGCTGGCGGTGCCTGCGGCGATTGCCGGCGCGCTGATGGGTTTGGCCATCGCTGCAGGGCTAAATTCCATCTGGATGCGGGATATCGCCCGTTGGCTCTTGCTCGACGGCTCCACCTCGGTACAGCTGGTGTTGGGAACGTTGCTCTTCTTCTGGTTACCGCCCTTTACCATGGTGCTGGCATCGGGAATGATCGGTAAGAACTTTCCCGGTTGGCTGGGAGAATGGCTGGCCAGGATACGGGGCTACACCCTGATTGCGGGCATCGGCTGGATCTTCCTTTTCGGGTGCTCGCTGTGGACGCCGGGAGCGGCCACCCACTTGTGGCATTCTCCCTGGATCAAGTGGCCGGCCATCCTCACCTGGACAGGCACCACCCTGGGCGGCGTTCTGGGCGGCAAGAGCAGCAAGACCGACGGCGACGCGAACGGTTCGAGCGGCCCCCTGGATTGGATCGTGATCCTGGCCCCGTATGTGTACATCGCCGGGCTGGCGATGCTGCTTTCGCTGGCGTTGGAGTGGGGAGTTCGGCTGATTCCAACGACGACCTTCCCTCTGGGAGAGCTTGGCGTCTGGATCGCGCTCATCCTTTTCTTTACCGGCTTCGCCACCTTGCTGGGCTGGCGGCTCGATATCAACCAGTTCTCCATGCACAGCTTTTATCGCAACCGGTTGACCCGCTGTTACCTGGGCGCTTCCAACAAGAAACGAAATCCCAGCCCCATCACCGGCTTCGATGAACGCGACAGCAACGATCTGCCCATTAACAAGTTAACGCCGGCGGAGGGATACCCCGGTCCCATGCCTATTTTCTGCTGCGCGATGAACATCACCATGGGAGAAAATCTGGCGTGGCAGGAGCGCAAGGCGGCTTCCTTCGCCTTTACCCCGCTCTATAGCGGCTACACAGTAGGCTGGACCGAGTGGCGGAAAAACCTGCGCTTCAACGGCTTCGTCCCCACCGGCATGCTTTATCCCGGCGGCCCCAACGTGGCCACGGCGGTGGCGGCTTCCGGGGCGGCGCTCAGTCCTAACTGGGGTTACCACACCAAGCCGGCGACGGCCTTCCTGATGACCATGTTCGATGTACGCCTCGGCCTCTGGGTGCCCAATCCGCGACGTTCGCCGGCAGCCGGCCAACGCGTAGATGCCGCTGCGTGTGATGTGCCCTCTGCTTCTCCCAGCTTTGCTCCCTTTCGGCTGCTGAGCGAACTGCTGGGCAGCGTCGACGATACCTCCAAGTATGTGTACCTGACCGATGGCGGCCACTTCGAAAATATGGGCCTGTACGAGTTGGTTAGGCGGCGTTGCCACCGCATCCTTATCTGCGACGCGGAAGAGGACGGCAACTACACCTACGAGGGAATCGGTGCGGCCATTCGCAAGTGCCGCATCGACTTCGGCGTGGCCATCAATCTTGACCTGGCAGGCATATCGCCCAACCAGGAAAGCAAGCTAAGCGAGGCCCACCTGGTGCGCGGAACCATACGCTACCCGGAAACTCTGCCCGGAGAGGACGGCGAAGTGATCTATATCAAAGCCTCGCTCACCCGCAGGGCGCCGCATGGCAGCCCGCCCGTGGACCCGGGGACCGTGGAGCTGCCCGATGTTCCCGGTGACGTGCAGAACTACAAGCTCCAACATAAGGATTTTCCTCATGACTCGACCGCGGAGCAATGGTTTACGGAATCGCAGTTCGAAAGCTACCGCCGCCTGGGCCAGCGCGTGGTGGCGAGAATCGACCGCTTGTTCAGCGGCGCCGGCGTCACTCCGCAATAAAGGGATTGGTCTCGTTGGGCTTCGCCATGGTGGGGTCGGGAGCCTTGGCCGCTTCCGCCTCAGGCTTCGCGGTTTGACCGGTGCCGCTGAGCACGCGATAGGGGCTGCCCGGCAGCATGTGGTGCTCCTCCAGCGCCAGGCGGATACGGCGCTGCATCTCGCGCATGGCGTCAAATTGCTTGCGTGGAAGGGTCCTTATCTGGATGGGATAGATGACCTCGGTGCCCTTGATCGAATCCACCCCGAAAACCTGCGGATCGGCGACAAAAACGTCCTGGAAGGCCGGTTCGTTGCGGACTTCCATCGCGATTTTTTTCAAGAGCGGGATTACCTGGTCAGGATTGGCGGAAAAGTCGACCGAGACGTTCAGGGTGCTGATGGAGTAGTCCCGGCTTTGGTTGGCCACATTGGTGATCTGGCTGTTGGGAATGACGTAGAGCGTGCCGTCAAAGCCACGGACGTGGGTGGTGCGCAGGGTCATGGAATCCACGGTGCCGGTCATTCCGGCCAGGGTGACGACGTCGCCCACGTTGTACTGATCCTCAATCAGGATCAGAATGCCGTTGAGCACATCTTTTACAATGGTTTGCGCCGCCAGGCCGATCGCCACGCCCGCGACCCCCGCGCTGGCCAGAAGCGGGCTCAGGTTGAAATGCAGAACATTCTCCATGACCTGGAGCAATGCCAGGATAGCCACGATGACGATGCCGGTGGCGCGGATGACCGTAGCCAGGGTGCGCAATTGGGCGCCGCGGACGACTCCCAGGCTGTCTCGCCGCTCCGCGACCTTCATTACCCGCCCGGTGATGAAGTTGACCAGGAGGATGAGTGCCCAGGCGTAGAGGGCGATGAACAGCAATTTGGGCAGGCCGGCGCGGACGAAATCCTGCACATCGGACAGCCATTCCTCATCCAGGGCGCGAAGAAACGAAGGTGCTGATGGGAGCCTTTGGAAGAGAGAGACGAGGGGGAAAATGGTGGCGTACACTGGCACCCTATGATCCTACTTGAGCGGAGGATAGTTGCAGTCATCCTGAGTGTTGGGCTGGTCTGGACGGTGGGCGGCGCCCGCGGACAGTCCTCCTCCGCCGCGAGCCAGGCGCCGCAGGTGGAACCGGCTAACCCGTCTCTGGCTACGGCGGATCGGGCGCAACCGGATCAAGCGCCCGATCCGGATCAGACGCAACCGGATCAGCCCGCAGCAGATCAGGCTCAACCGGATCAAGCGTCCGATCAGGATCAGGCTCAGCCCGAGGAACCGGCCGCGGACCAGGCCGCTTCGGATCAGGCCGCTTCGGATCAGGCCAAGCCCGAGGAACCTGCTGCGGATCAGGCTAAGCCTGAGGAGCCCGCTGCGGATCAGGCTGCTGCGGTCCAGGCCAAGCACGAGGAGCCTGAGGCGAATCAACCGGCGGCGAAGCAGGTGGTGGCCACCCCACATGGCACCCCCGAAGAACAACAACTTCAGAAAGAGACCACCCGGCTGTTGCAGTTGGTGCAGGAGTTAAAGGTTGAGGTAGCGAAAGCGGGAGCCAACACCTTGTCATTGACCGCGGTGCGCAAGGCCGATGAGGTGCTGAAACTCAGCAAGGACCTTAAAGAAAGAATGAAAGAACGGGGGCTAGTCCCTCAAAGCAGAACTCAGTGAGGGTGAAGTGGGCGTTCTATCGCGAATCCGGGTACGGGCAGTCATCGTGATGCTGGGGGGAGTTTTGCTGGCAGCGCCCGCCTTGTCCAGGGCGCAAGTGCAGTTTCCCACCGCGGGAGCAACTCCCACTGACCCACAGGGCGTGTTCACCCGCGACCACGCAACTGGGGAAGAACCCTATGCCACCCACGAAATACAGTTGCGTCAACTGAAGCGGCTACGGCAAGAACATCAGCAAGAGCTCATCGACGACACCGATCGACTGGTGAAGCTGGCGACCGCGTTGAAGGAAGAAGTGGACAAGGGAAATGAAGCCACGGCGCCGACCGACGTTCTGAAGCAGACCGATGAGATCTCCAAGCTGGCCAAGAAAGTCAGCGAACGCATCAAGAACCAATAGGGTGACTGGCAATGGCTATGAATCTTAGCGCCTGGACACCCAAGTCCTTACTCGCCCTGCGCGACTACACCGGGAAAAAATTCGGGGCTGATCTGGCGGCAGGCGTTACCGTGGGGCTGGTCGCCTTGCCGCTCTCCATGGCCTTTGCTATCGCCTCGGGGGCGCCTCCGGAGGCTGGGCTCTACACCGCAGTGGTCGCTGGTTTCGCCATTTCCGCCCTGGGCGGCTCGCGCAACCAGATCGGCGGCCCGACCGGCGCGTTTGTGGTCATCATCTCCGGCATCCTGGCTCGCTACGGCTTCAATGGATTGCTCATCTGCACCGTCATGGCCGGCATCCTGCTTATCCTGCTCGGCGCCACCGGCCTGGGGGCGGCGGTCAAGTTCATACCCCGCCCGGTGATCGTGGGCTTTACCAACGGCATCGCCATCCTTATCGCCAGCACCCAGATCAAAGACTTTTTTGGATTGCGCACCGGCCCCGTGCCCGGGGATTTCGTGGGCCGCATGCGGGTGGTGCTGGGGAGTGCACACACCGTTTCGCTGACCACGACCCTGTTGGCCGGCGCCTCACTGCTGCTGATCGTATTGGTCAGACGCTGGCTGCCGCGGGTGCCCGGCTACATCGTGGCATTAGTCGCAGCCACGGTTACCGTATACTTCCTGCACCTGCCGCTGGTGACCGTGGGCACGCGTTTCGGGGGTATCCCTTCGGGCTTTCCCCGCTTTCATGTTCCGGTCTTCGATTACAGCACTGTGAGGATGCTGATCTCCCCCGCCATTACCGTGGCCCTGCTGGGAGCGATCGAATCGCTGATGTCCGCTGTGGTCGCCGATCGCATGAGCGGCGATCAGCACAATCCCAACGTCGAACTCACGGCGCAGGGCATCGCCAATATCCTTTCCCCACTCTTCGGAGGGCTGCCCGCCACCGGCGCCATTGCCCGTACTGCGACCAGCATCCGCTGCGGGGCGGTGAGCCCGGTGGCCGGCATGGTCCACGCGCTTACCGTGCTTGCGGTGCTGCTCTTCGCCTCGGGATTGGCTAAATTCATCCCCCTGGCAGTACTCTCCGCCATCCTGATGGTGGTCTGCTACAACATGGGCGAGTGGCATGAAATACCGCAGATTCTGAAGCTCTCGAAACTGGAGATCGGCGTGTGGCTGACGACCCTGCTGCTGACCGTCTTCGCCGACCTTACAGTGGCGGTCGAGGGGGGAATGATTCTGGCGGCGCTGGTCTTTATCCGCAAGGTGACTCTCACCACCACTGTCTCCCGCGTGACCGACGATGATCTCGAAGACGGACGCATGCATGTGCTGCAGGGTAGGGATATTCCATCCTTCGTGGCGATTTATCGCATTCACGGGCCGTTTCTTTTTGGCGCCACGGAGAAAATCGACGAGATTCGCCGCGAGCTGCCTACGCTGCCGCCGATCGTGGTGTTGCGCTTGCGCAATATGACGGCGCTTGATTCGACCGGGCTGCAAGCGCTGGAACGGCTGGCGCTTGAGGTCCAAGGCTCGGGGCGAACCTTGCTGCTGTGCGGGGCGCGGGAGCAGCCCGCGCGCTTGATGGCGCAGGTTGAATTCGCCCAGCATGTGGGCCAGGAAAATATCTGCCCCCATGTGACCGCGGCCTTGTTGCGCGCCCATGCTATCCACGACCAGGCGAGCGGAGTGCTGGTCCCCTAGCCCGGATTTCTCTACCGGTAACCAATGCTGGGTGCCCCATTCAAGCCTGGTTTTGGCTTGAGTGGGATTCCACCGCGCTGGATCTGCATCCTGTACAGTCAGCGGTTGAGGTCCGTGGAATCCCACTCAAGCCAAAGTACGGCTTGAATGGGGCACCCAGCATTCGTTACCGAGAGAGAGAGGGCGAAAATACCAGACATGCAGAAAATCTATCTCGGCGTGGACGTGGGTGGCACCAAGACCGCGGTCGTGCTCTCCGCGCGTCCTCCGGAAACGCTAGGACGTGTGGAATTTGCGACCATGCCGGAGCGGGGACCACAGCACGCTCTCGATCGCATCGTGGAGTCGGCGAACACCTTGTTGGCGCAGAATGGCTTGAGCCAGGAATCGATTGCCGCCATCGGCGTTAGTTGCGGTAGCCCGCTCGATCGGGTGAAAGGAATCGTCCAGGCGCCGCCCAATCTGCCTACCTGGGTGGATGTGCCTATTTGCCGCCTGCTGGGTGAGGCTTTCCGCGCTCCCTGCCGCCTGGAGAACGATGCCAACGCCGGCGCGGTGGCGGAGCATCGATTCGGCGCCGGCATGGGCACCGAGCATATGGTCTTTCTTACCCTGGGAACGGGCCTGGGTGCGGGCATCATCGCCGCCGGCAGCCTGTACCTGGGAGCCAACGGGGACGCGGGCGAGATAGGTCATGTGCGGCTCAGCCCGACCGGACCCGTCGGTTACCACAAGGCTGGGTCGATCGAAGGCTGGTCGAGCGGCGGTGGCATTGCGCAACTTGCCGTGCGCATGTTGGCGCAAGCGGAAAAGCGCGGCCGCTCCAGCCTCTTGCACGCGCAGATGGCGAATGGTGGATTGACGGCGCGCGACGTAGGCCAGGCGGCACAGGCCGGGGATGCGGTTGCGCTCAGCATTCTGCGCACCTCCGGAATGCGCCTGGGGCAAGCGCTTGCCATGCTGATCGACGTGCTGAACCCGCAGCGCATTGTGCTCGGCGGGTTGGCCTGGCGCATGGGCGAGAACCTGCTCGCGCCCATGCGCAGAACGATCGCACGCGAGGCCTTGCCACAAACCTTGAGAGCTTGTGAAATTGTTCCCGCCGCATTAGGAGAGAAGATCGGCGATGTATCTGCATTATGTGTAGCCATGGGGCTCGAAGGACGATGGCAATAAAAATCAATATCCATCCCTCCGTTACCCAATCTGGGCTCTACACCTCAAACACGGGGCAGTGACCTCTGTTTGAAATATGCAGTTTTACTTACGGGTTAGAATCGAGCTTTAGAAAAAAGGGGAATTGGATGAGTGGACGACTGGCTGGAAAGACCGCTGTGGTCACAGCCGCTGGACAGGGAATTGGCAGGGCGACGGCGATTGCCTTTGCCCGCGAAGGCGCCGCTGTGTGGGCCACCGATATCAACCGCGCGGCACTCGATACCCTCGCCGCGGAGCAACCGCAGATGGTTTGCCGCGAACTCAATGTGCGCAACCCCACGGAGATCGAACAGCTCGCAGCCGAGCTGCCGGAGCCTCACGTCTTGTTTAACTGCGCCGGCTTCGTGCATCACGGCACCATCCTCGACTGCAAGGAAGAGGATTGGGAGTTTTCTTTCGATTTGAATGTGCGCTCGATGTATCGCACCTGTCGCGCGTTTCTGCCCGGCATGTTACGTGCGGGACGGGGAAGCATCGTCAATATGGCTTCCATCGCGTCCAGTATCCGGGGTGTGCCCAACAGGTTTGTCTATACCAGTTCGAAGGCCGCGGTGGTGGGCTTGACCAAGGCGATTGCCATCGACTTTGTCCGCCAGGGTATCCGCTGCAATGCCATTTGTCCGGGCACGGTGCAGTCGCCTTCGCTCGACGGGCGTATAGCCGCGCAGGGCGATGCGGAGCAGGTGCGCCGCGAATTTATCGCGCGCCAACCCATGGGCCGGTTAGGCCGGCCAGAAGAGGTCGCCGAGCTGGCGGTGTATCTGGCATCGGATGAATCCAGTTTCACTACCGGCCAGACGCACGTGATCGACGGCGGTTGGAATATCTGATTTGGGTTGGTGGGAAGGTAATATTACCGGGCCGGAGCAGAACCGCCGCACAGGATGGCTTCGCCCATGTCTGACAATAATGCGGTTTCACGGCAGTCGCGATTCGGTGGATCCGGCGTAGCTACTGTGAAACCGCTCTCATGGCCCGGTAACACGCTCTCCTTTAGACTTGAGCTTTTCTTGCCTTCGCCCAGCGCTTGCGTTGTGCAGCGGCGATCTTCTTACGTGCTTCCACGCTCAGTACGCGCTTGCCTTTGACCTTAGGCGCTGCCGAACCATTGATGGAGCCCGCAACAGCACTCCGGCTATGACCATTGGTCGTACCTTGCAACAAAGCCTTCACCTGCTGCAGTCGTGAAATTTCACTGTTGATGTGCTCTAAGATCTCTTTTGTGTTCAAAGGGAATTCTCCAGACGCAAAAAGTCGTCCCCGATAGAATATCAAATTCGACTCGGCGCAGATACCTGGGCCTGGCACCAGAAGTTGAAGAAACAGATAATCGCGTTCCTAAGTGGAACCTGGGATGCTGACTGAGGTCCGCCCTAAAGCTACACTTGTCTAGGAAACTAGAAGCGCAACTGCGTGAAAGAAGGTACCTGCTTGTTCATGAAAGCTTCACTCAACCGGCTGCGCGGCAGGTCTATTCTTGATCCTAAGGCCAGCTCTGCGGAGCAGTTATTTCTGGCGCCGCCTTTTACAGAAGAAGTGGTCGCTGCGATTCGTCTTATCTCCACCCGCCTGCCGCTCAAGGCCGATGAAACTTCCCGCTTGCTCTGGCAAAGCGAGAGCAATGCCGCCTCAGAAGCGGAGTATGAAGCCCTGCTGGCTCTCTTTGCAGCAGTCGATAAACCTAAACGAGTTTTGGAGATCGGTCCAGGTTTTGGCCGGTCGGTAGTGTTCTTCCACAAGAAGGGGCTCTTACCGGGCAGCGAGATAAGTCTCTACGACGCCAACGGCACCAGCACCAAATACAAACAAAAATATTATGAGCATCCTCCGCAGTGGCCCGATACTTCTTCTTTCTGCGGCAACCTCTCGCTGTTACAGACCATGCTGGACTACAACGCAGTCCCCGCCTATAAGATATTCGATGCCGCTGCAATGCCGCTTGTTGCATTACCCGGACCCTATGACTTGATCTACGGGTTTTACAGTATCGGCTTCCACTGGTCGCTGGAGTACTACCTTGACGACCTGGCGCCGTTGTTGCACGAGCGCACCCTGTTGGTTTGTACGTTAAACAAAAACTTTCGTCCCTTTTCCCGGCTGGAACAATTCTCCACCCGCATTCTCGAATGCCGCGAAGTGAAGAAGAATGCACCCCCCCTGCGCCTGCTGGTTTTGAGCAAAGGGCTCCTGCCCGCTGTGGGCCGCTCCATGGCCGAAGCTTTTCCTCAATAAGAATCGGCGAATAAAATGGCGACGTAAATTTTCCTGTGTGTGAGCTCTACTTATGAAATCAGTCCCTGCGGGACTGGGTGCTGAACTGGTGGGATTCCACCGCCCTGTTCGTATTTGTAAATGGTGAGTTGCTATCATCAAACTATGTGCGGCCGTTATGTACGTAAGTCAACCCGGAGAGAAATCGCTGCGTGGTTCGGTGCGGACGACGACGATGCGCTGGAATGGAGCGCCAGCTATAACGTAGCTCCACAGACCTTCCAACCCGTCGTGCGCCTGAATCGCGACACAGGCGTGCGTGAGATCGTCCTCATGCGGTGGGGATTGATTCCTTACTGGTCCAAGGACGCGCGCATCGCCTACTCCACCATCAATGCCAAGGCTGAGACCGTGGCCACCGCCCCGGCCTTCCGGGATGCCTTTAAGCGCCGCCGCTGCCTGGTGCCCGCGGACGCATTCTATGAGTGGCAAAAGCTGGACGCAAAACAAAAGCAGCCATTCGCCATCGCGCTCTCCAGCCGCGAGCCCTATGGCTTCGCCGGTTTGTGGGAACGCTGGAAAGATCCTGCCGGCGGCGAGTGGGTGGAGAGCTTCTCCATCATCACCACCGATGCCAACCAGGTCGTCGCCCCGCTGCACAATCGCATGCCGGTCATTATCGAGCGCAAGGATTATGCCCGCTGGCTGGGCGGCGGGGACCCGGCGCAGCCGCCCTTAGACCTGCTGCGGGCTTTTCCGGCGGAGCAAATGACCGCGTGGCAGGTAGATAAGGCGGTGGGAAATGTCCGCAACGATACGGCGCAGTTGCTGGAACAGGCCAGCCCCCTTGAGGTAAGCTATAAGCTGCTTTGGGATGGTCAACCGTAATCTACCGGCCCGTCCCCGATGGGCAACGGCGTAAATTTTTAATAGGCGCTGCTCTCTACTCCAGCAGGTTCGACAACTAGCTCATTTAACACCGTCTTTGTCCATTCGCCGTCCAGCCGCGTTTCCGATACGCAACAAGCGTGGATCGTCCGGGCCGCTGAAATAGCCTCAGTGCAGAACAGATAACACCCAAGGTTACGTAAACGAAAGTCTTATAAATGCGACCTTTCGAGTTATGCGCCGGGTAGCAGAAATCACTCATATGTTCTTGCGCGTGGGCCCAATGTTGGTGCATACTTGGACTTAGTTAAGTCGTAACTATGACAGAAATAGTTATGTGTAGGAAGGGTTCCCTCCTCCCCGGCTGACCCTTCTTTTTGCCTACGGCTCCTCCCCCGGAATTTGGAGATAGCTATGAGTCCTCTTCGGAGACATGGCGGCGGACGTCCTCGCTCCGCCCATTCCATCCTGGATGTCGCAGAGCGTTGGGGTATATCGGAGAAAACGGCACGCCGTTTGACAGCGCACAGGCTGAATGACGACACCATGGCCATCCTGGCGCGCGACAGCCAGCGTTATGCAGCAGTTCAGCGGCGCGAGATTCCCGTTCAGGGAAGATACACCGGCGGCCTGAGGGCTCTGGGCATGCGCAGCCGTATTCCCGCAGGCCGTGCATGAGCCGGTGCAAGAGGCGGGAGCCTCCCATCGTTTTACCCGACCGGCGCACAACGGATTCTGCGCAACTGGCTGCCAAACCGCCGCCCCAACGGGAACGCAGGAGCAACCCGGATCGGAAAGCAGAGCGCCAGCAGGTGAAGGATTGCGCCTTCTCGCGCTTCGGGCTGGAGGTGGGGAAGATGGTGCGGCAAAGCCTGATCCGCCGGGTGCAAAAGGGCGACGTAAAGTATGCCCGTAAACTTACTAACTCCCGCACTGTCATTGTGCTCGATTACGCGCATGGCGAGATAGCATTTCTCTACAGCAGTACGACTAAGGAAATTGTCAGTTTTCTGCCGGCCGATGCGCCGGAGATTGCGGACTGGCGGAACTCGCAAGCGGCGGCGCAGGCATTATTCCCGCGCGGGCCGGAGGGGGCACACGAGTGAGCGCGCACACCATCCACGGCCTGCCCGCGAGCGTGGTGGCGGAAAAGGCCATCCTCGGCGCCATTTTGCTGAACAACGGCCATTACCAGGAAGCGGCCGGCCGTATCGCGGCACCCGACTTCTCGCTCGATTCGCATCGTCGCGTCTTCTTGCGCATGGGCGAGCTGATGCGCGAAAGCAAGAGCGTCGACATTGTTACCCTGGCCGAGCAGTTACAGCGTAACAAGGAGCTGTCGGTGATCGGCGGAGTCGCCTATCTTGCCAGCCTTACCGAAGGCTTACCGCGGCGGCTATCGATCGAAGAGTATGTTCGCATCGTGAAGGATAAGTCTCTTCTACGGCAAACCATCGCCGAAAGTGACCGGGTAGGAACACTGGCCGGCGATCAGTCCGGCTCTGCCGAGGAGGTGTTGGCCGAAGCCGAATCTGCCTTCCGTAGGATTGCCGGCCAGGCGATTACCTCTGGCCTGACGTCGGTGGGTGAGTACGTCAAAAGTCACTATCCGCGAATCGACGAGATCTTTGAACAGAGCGCCCGGCTCAACGGCATCGCTTCCGGCTTCTGGTGTCTGGATCATCTGACCGCCGGGTTTCAACCGAAGGAGCTCACCATCCTGGGCGCCCGGCCTTCGATTGGCAAGACCGCAGTGGCCGGCAACATTGCTGTGCATGTGGCGATGTCGGGTAAGACGGTAGCCTTTTTTAGTTTGGAAATGCCCAGCAAGGCGCTTATCGACCGCATGTGCTGCGCCCAGGGGCAGGTGGACTTACAAGCGCATCGCCACGGCCGGTTAAGCGAGGTGCAGAAGCAGTACTATCTGCGCGCACTGGCCGAGATTATCGATGCGCCGCTCTATATCGACGACCAGCCGGCGCAGACCGCGGTGTCGATTGAAGCCAAGGCAGCCCGGTTACAAGCCAGCGCCGGTCTTGACCTGGTGGTAGTCGACTATCTGGGATTGATGGCGGCGGAACGCAAGGGCATGGAAAACCGCGAGCAGGTGGTTGCAGCTATCAGCCGTGCGATGAAGGGATTGGCCAAGCGGCTCAACGTGCCCGTGCTTCTGTTGTCGCAGTTGAATCGCGAACTCTATAAGCGGGTCGACAAACGGCCGCTCCTCTCCGACCTGCGCGAGTCAGGAGCCATTGAGCAGGACGCCGATATGGTCCTATTTTTGCACCGTGAGGAATACTACAACCGCGAAGATCCATCGCTGGCGGGAAAGGGCGAGCTGATCATCGCTAAGGCACGCAATGGCCCGCTGGGTACGGTGCGTCTACTCTACGACGCACGCACCTGCCGATTTTCGAGTGAGCGGGAGTAAGGGAAATGGGCATCCTGCAGCAGAAGCATCCGGATAGGTTAAAGCGGCGGGCGGTGCCCAAGGATGCCCACACGGAAGTCAACAATCGAGGTGCAAGGTTGAGCGCTTTAACCCAATCGACACCAGTGAGGATTAACGCAGCCGATGGCTACTACTCCCGCAGCCAAAACAGATGTGACCCCGAGGAGGGTCCGAGCGGCTGCATCCGAGTCTTGATTTTGGTACTCCTGCTAGGAGGCATCATTGTAGGCAGGTGGTCCACCCATGATCAGGTTGACGCCATTCGCGGGGCTTTTCCAGTAACAAAAGCGGGTTTCGTGTGGAGTGCTGGAGATGATATCTCGGTAGCGGACCACCCCATAGAGCCACAGCAGCTTTTTTCCACCTTCAAGATCACTCCAAAGTCCCGGAACCATGGATGCAATTTCGCGGGCATTGTAATCGCCCACAGCAATGTGTTTTTGGGGCGGAACCCACTCCCTGTGGACAAACAAGTAATTGGTCTTATCGACGTAGGATGGTTTCTCTGGGAGCGGCGAATCGCGATCCAGCACGGTAGCTTGAAAGTCGAACCAGAGAATCTCTGCGGGAGACTTCCCGTGATTAGTAGCCTCAAATTGAAAGATCCAAGTGTCCCATCCCGCTGGGGCGTTGTGGTTGACCAAGATCATAGCTCTTTCAGCGTCTATAACCGCTTGTGCATTGCGAAGGGCGGCTTCGGCGCTTGTGTTCGCAGCCTTCGCGGCGTCCCGCGCAGCATCCGCAGCCACTCTCCCAGATTTCGCTTGGTCTGCTATCCTAGTGAGAGTCTGCCACGCTACAACTCCGGCCGCGACCCCGATAACAACAAGCCCCCAATTGGCCACATATGCTGGCTCGAACGCTTCTTTCCAGTAGCTAGGTTGTTGACTGGTGGATTCTTCCTGCTTTTTCCCTTCGTTTTCATGGCTGACAGCGACGGTCGGACCTGCCGTCGCCTTGGAAAGAGATGTGGCTTTTGCATCGGGGTCATTCTGATTGCTTTGGGTATGCTGTTTCTTGTTTCCCCCTTGCCCTGGAAGATGGATGGCTACTTGTGCAAGGGACAGGATCACAATGAGAGCGAACCATTTCATGGTGAAAAAAATGTATCAGCAAATCCCGAGGGGAAGTACAGCCGATTTTGCAGGGCTGGTTCCTGACTGACGCAAACGTGGCTCAACTTGGCGTCGCCCCTGAGTCAATCAATGCCTCAATGCGCTTCGTCTAGAGGTGTTGGGCGCTGGGCGTGCCAAAACTCACCTTTGGGATCTAGGAGCGAAAAGAGCCGCCATCCTTATCAGGGGAGATGCTGTAAGGGAATTTCACTTTGAGCTACACGGAAAGAGTAACCCACGCAATAGGAGTCTTTAGGATCACAGGTTCGCGTACGACGTGCTTACCTCAGAGAGCTACGACCTCGGAGTACGTGCTCGCAGGTGCGATAATCTCTGATTCATCTTCGGAAAGGGCGACCCATGCGTCCAGGGGTGCCAATCGCAACACAGCGAGCCGAGTTTCCGAGCACTGGCATAGTGACCTCTGCTTCGGACCAGAGACTATTCACGGACCGGCCTACTGTCAATATGATGGACGATACGGTAGTGGGTCAGTTTGGATCCACAGGCTGACGGGCGTAAGCGGTTGCTGCGGATTCGTCGCTGGACTATGATTCGCAAGGCGATCATATGAAAAGCCAAATGACGCAGTATATTGTCTTCACTGCAGGCGTTCAGACCACCCAAGCCGCAAAGCTACGGACAGCTATGACCGATGCGGCTAATGCGGGCATGGACATCTACCTTCTGATTTCTTCGGGTGGCGGCAATGTTTCAGAGGGATTGAACTTGGCTGCCTATATGCGTTCCTTACCGGTAGAGATTACCACGCACAACATCGGTCAGACGGATTCGATCGCCAACGTTATCTTTGCTGCGGGAACTACGCGATATGCAACCCAGAATTCATCATTCCTGTTTCACGGCGTATCGATGCACTACGAACGCCAAGACTTCATCGAAAGTCAGTTGTTGGAGCAGTACAGGATAGTGAAAAGACTACGGGAGAACATTGCCACCGTGTTCGCCCAGTACACCGGGATGAGCGTCGTCGACGCGGAGGCCCTGATGGTTACTGGCGCCACCATTCTGAATTCCCAAGAGGCCCTGGTAAAAGTCATTATCCACGAAATACGAGATGCCGCAATCCCGCCCGGTTCCAAGGTCATAGCGATAGGGGATGCCTAGGGAAACTACATCGGCTTTTTCGTTTGGATCTGGCATATTAAGCTCCTGGTGTCTTGAGATCTGACGCGACCACCCAGGTATCTGCCGGGGATGATCGCAGATCGTACCGCATCCAGTCAAAGTCTATTCTATTGGGCCACGAGCGGACCGTCCAGAATCGACTTTCACTCCATCAAGGTAACCAATTTGTCGATCGTCTACACACCACTCACTGGTCAAGCCAGCTTCAGGTGCGGGCGTTACGCGCAAATCCAATACCGTCCATATCTTCCATCATTTCAAGTTTGCCCCCAACGTCTAAAAGCGTCTCCATCCGCGGCGCGGCCCTAACCCCATGCGCCCTGTCGTTCTAACCGGTGCTTCCTCGCGATCGAGTTCCTCTTCCTTCTGCTGCCAGCGGATCGCGGCCGAACCTACATCAAGCCCGCGTACCGCGGACTGCAGCAGCAACTGCCGCGGTTGCGTCGCCTGCTGAATAAAGGTGTACAACGCATAGCGCGTTTCATCGGCAACGTCATCCAGCGGATCGCCGGCTATTTTGCGAATGTCTCCCGGCCTGCCATCGTCATGCATGCGTGTGCGCAGGGCCTCGAAGCTGCGCGGGCAAACATCGGTGATCTCGAACTCGCCCGTGCGCAGCATGCGGTACAGCAACTGCCAGCCGCCCAGGCGGTCATTCGAAGCCCGCTCGCAGGCGATATCCCACGGCTCAAAGACCTCGTTGATCTGGTCCGCAATGGTATGGCCGTCGCCAATCTCCTTGAAGTTAGCCGGGTCAAGATAGGCAGCCACAATGCGCCGCCTCTCTCCGTTTTCAGCGGGTCGTATAAACGTATCCACCACCATCTGCGCCAGCTCATAGGCAGGCACATGCGGCACCACCAGCTCGCCAATTTTGCGGATGCGCCCGTCGGGAAACTCCGTGCCATCCTGCTGCTGCAGCCGTTGCGAATCGATGCCGGGGATGGTTATGGCCTGCCGCAACTCCGCCGGCCCACGGACATAAAGCCCTACCGAAGAAGAGGATTTGCCATAGCCGTAATCGATCGAAAGGAAGTGGTTGTGCCACCACTCCACACCCGCCTCGGCCAGCGGATGCACCAGGCCTGCATGCATAAAAGGGAAGTAGGCGCCTTCGAGCGTGCACCAGCAGCCCTGCTCCATGGCTGCTGCCGCACCCCCTGACATCATGTGCAGGCGCTTGGAGTAGTTAGCGTCTAACAGCGTGTGATCGGAGAGCTTGCCGGGAATAAAGGCCACGGAGAAGGGAATGAGCTCGCCATCCGAGGGCCAGCAGCGGTCGCGGTAGAGTTGGCCGGGTTGGGCCGCGTCGCGCCCGTTGTGTACCGGGCAGTGGCCGCGCAGAAAGAGCGTCTGGTGCCAGGCGGCGCCGACGTTGCCGGGGTTTGAGGTGAGCCGCATGCGCAGGTGCAGATCCGGGTCGGTCGAGCTCAACCGGCCCAGAATATTCCGCACCTGCCTTTCTGTGTGCAGCGTCGATTCGTCAAAGCCGATGAAGGAATAGCGCGGCCCCAGGTACTTCCACACGTCATCGTCCGTCTTCATGTAAGCGAAGCGGATGGTGGCCCCGGAAGGAAAACTCCAGGTCCACTTAGGAGAACCCACAAAGACGCCGCCCAGGGGCGCGTACAGGCGGCGAGTCTTGTCGATAATATCCGTCATCTCCACGAACGAGGAGCGGAAGACGATGGCCCGCAGGTTGGGGTTCTCGTGCTCCTGCACCGCGTCCATCAACATGGTCTCGGTCTTGAGCGAACCCGCGGATCCCCCGAAGAGCAGGATGTCCGCTTCCGAATCGAGCGCTGCGTGTTGCGCGGCGGTGGCCGGCATCCAGCGATAACGGTTTTCCTCATCGGCGGCCGGTGGAGGCTTCAATTTGCTCGTGGCGAGCGGGCCATCCATGCCGACCGATAGATTTCGGGTGCGGGGAGAGGTTTGGTTGCATCTTTATTCGGCATGAGGCGCAACTCTTCGCACAGGGTATCGAGCGCATGCAGTTGCCCGGTGATACTTCCTTTGGTTTCCGCCGGGGTGAGGTTAGCCAGCTCCCAATATTTGGCCAGGATCTGGTCACGGTCGATCTTCAGACCGGTTGTGGTGGATTCCTTCCTTACGGTGAAGGCGCCTACAGGGTGTTTGTGGATCATGGTTTTCTCCTCCGGCCGGGCGGCATCTCACTTTGCCCGGCCATTCGTGTAATATTTGGTTCCATGGGAAGCAAAGACAAAGGCAAGCGCGAGACCAAGAAGGCACCCAAGCCCAAACCCAAAGTAGAGCCCGGACGCAAGCGCGGGGAAGACACCCGGCTCGGTGGTCCGCCCAAAAGCTGATCACTAGCTAACTCCACGACTCAGTCTCCTAACAGAAACTGGACCGTAGGTCTGAGGTAGGAGACCGTAGTCGCTCGACCCCTCACCACGTTCCGGGAAATGGGAAGGGTGCCCCAGGTTCGCACCAGCGTACTCCGGATTTCCTGTTGACCTTGCTGGCGTTGGCACACCTCATGCGGCTTTCCTTGATGAAAGCCGCACACGTGGGTGTTAGTGGCGCCCCGTGCAGGAAATCCGGATACCTGGGACGAAGAAGACGGGGGCGAAGCCCCCACCAGAGTTCTTATGCCCGGGTCGACATTCGCTTACCCATCGAGCGAATAGGGGCTAAGAGCTGCGCAGGTCTTTGTGACGCACGGTAACATTCCTTCCGTCGTCGGTGCGCACACGAGCGATGCGCATATTCGGATC
This sequence comes from uncultured Acidobacteriaceae bacterium, assembly GCA_963721125.1. Taxonomy (GTDB): domain Bacteria; phylum Acidobacteriota; class Terriglobia; order Terriglobales; family Acidobacteriaceae; genus PALSA-350. The sequence continues at coordinate 639,592 of CAVRHZ010000007.1, forward strand.
CACATAGACGACCTTGGCCAGTACGCCGCTGGATAACCGGACCCTCGCCCCTTTCACAACCGGACCCTTCGCCACTCGGTCCGCGAGCGGATTTCTGGAGTTGAACCGCTCCATGGCAGAATCGTTGATGGCCCGCGCGGCTGCCCGTGCCTGATCGGCGGTCCTGCCCGAGAGCTCCGCGTTGCGCACCGTCTTGTAGTCGTGGTGTTCCTGCCGGTTTGCCTCCAGCACTTCCTGGGGAACGATCTGCAGCTCCTCCGACGATCCATTAGGCATTTGCACCTGGAGGGAGTAGCTGCGGTAACGGTACTCCGGGTCGCCGAAGGTGAAGTTGTCCTGCTCCCGCAACACTGGGAAATTCCGTTTCACTGCCGCCACGACGGCATCTTTTGCTTCCGGCGAGGCGACCAAGATCTGGGCTGCGCCGTAGTCGCTCACCGTCTCCGCGGGCTGGCCTTGGCGGGTAATTTTTTCCGCCAGGCGCGCCGGATTTTTGGCATCGCGGCTCGCCGCCAGCCTGGCGCCCGGAATGTGCCTGGTGGCCTGTAAAAGCCGCACCTTGTACGCCGGCATGGCATCGGTGGCTAACGCCTGGTTGATGGCAGGGTTATCCGTTGGCTGCACGATCTTGCGTCCCGAATCCGGTTCCACGGCGCCCACTGCCTGCGGACGCACAATCATTTGCTGCATGCCGGCCAGCAAACGCGGGTCACGTGCCGTTTTGCGCGCCGCTGCCGTAGCATGCGCGCCTATGGTATCCGTAACTGTTTCAAATCCCAGGTCGGCAAGCGAGCGTCTGCGCAGAAAAATCTATCGGTTCAAAGCCAAGCGTATCGAGCGGATGTGCAGCCATAGGTACATGCACCAAAGGGTTGCCTGGAATGAAAACACTAAACGGCAAAAAGGAGGGCCGAAACCTCTCCGCCGAGGCCGGGTTAGCACTGTATGTAAGGTCGTTGTTATGGAGAGAGAACGATGAAAACCAAATGGATAGCTAGCTTGATCTTGGCTTCAGCACTTACGGCTCCAGCCTTCGCCGGAGTCGGCGTATACATCGGTGTTGCTCCGCCGCCGCTGCGCTATGAGGTTCGGCCGGCCAATTCCTGGTCCGGGCTATTGCGTGGGTCGATGGATATTGGAACTGGGCAGGGGGAAGGTATGTCTGGGTCACCGGAGTGTGGCGCCGGCCACCGTACGCAGGTGCTTATTGGGCCCATCCTCACTACGACCACTACCCACAGGGTTGGGCTTACCACGAGGGCTACTGGGACCATGAAGACCACGGCGACCACCACGACTGGGGACATCGCTAAGATGCTGCCTTGAGCAACAGGGGCCCGGCAAAAAAGTTGGGCCCTGTTGACTTAGTTGGATCAATTTTTCACCCTGCCTCATCCAACACTTTAAGGTTTCCGTCGATCTGCCGGGCAGCATGAAGATTCGCCTTGGGCAGATAACCGACCTGACCCTTCGAGGAAACCTTTATGTACCGGGGATCGCCGCTTCGGTCGGCTGTTCCTGCTTTCGCAGCAGGTGCGGCGGCGAAGTATCCTGCCAGCCCGCCCCTTACCAAAGTACCCTTCTCCGGCTTGACGTCCTCGTATCGGAGCCCGCGACGGGGTGGCCTGCGAGGGCGCCTTTGCCAGGCTTCCCGTCAGTGGAGTGGATTCTCCCGGTCCGCTCCGGGGAGGATGATGGGGTGGTGGTAGCACCAGGCTCTGCGCCTCGGCCGGGGACAGGATCTGCCTGAGCAGCCTGCTGGCTTCGTCATCATCCAAAGCATTCCTGTAATCCTGAGCCTCTGTCATGGTTACAGTTTTCCTACCTTGCCGAGATTGCCGGCAACGCTACTGCCCACTTCGTCCCAGAAGCTGGGTGTCTTGGCCGCTTGTGTTTCATTTCCCAGTGTGCTATCCGCCGCATTCGAAGACCCGCCGTAAAGCGACTCATTGGCGCTGATGGGCTCAGCCGACGCGCCCAGAGCTGCCTGGTTGTAACCAGCCTCACTCGAGATGCGCTGCTGCTGTGCATTGGCCAGGCCGCTGGACAGATTGCGGGTGTTCTGCTGCGCAGCCGCAGCCGCGGTTGCGGCATCGGCGGCGCTGTTTTGCCCCGTCCGCAGAGCCTGCGATTGCAGCGCGCCTTGGAGCGAATTCGAGCCCGCGTCGGATACGTTAGCCAGGCCGGTGTTGATGGTCTGATCGTATTCGCCGCCCTTGGTGTAAGGATTGCCCGAGACGAACTTTGCCAGTTGATTGTTGTAGTTGCCAATGGCGTTTTCCGTCGAGCCGAAGGCTGACTGCGCGTTGCCAAAGTCAGTGGCGTTCTCGTTCGATGCGGTGTTGAATGCTTGCGTGGATTGTCCTCTACTCATCCCGGTCTCCTGTAGAAGTTGGTGGTGCTTATACGTTTCATGCGCCTTTCCTTAATGAAAGCCGCACACGCGGATCTGTCTAGGAATTGCGTGGCAGGAGATCGGGATCATGTTTTCCTCTCAGGTCTTTGGCGAAGTGTGCGAGCTCGCGATCGACACAAGCGAACCCCGCTCGCTGCAATGGTTTCTGGATCATCTTCTTGAGTTGCCGAGGTACAAAGCACTCCAGCCAGCGAAAGCCCTGGAGCTTCAATACGTAACTAAGCCCTTCTATCTCCCGGCGTCCGAATGCCGTGGCCTTGGGATCGCAACCCACAAAGCGCAACTCAGCGATCGTCTCCACGTAGATACAGTTCCTGATGGCGCCGCCACCTTCTTCCACGCCCACCAGGGCGATGGCAATCGCGGGACCGAACAGGTTGGGCAGCTCGTAATTGGTGCCCTGCGCGGCCTGGTGCTCCCGGTGCAGTTGCTGAATGGCAGGCCAGTCCTGCTCGGTCGCCTGGCGCAGTGTAATGCGTTTCATTTCACGGTGAGCCCGTGCTTGCCGGCATAGTTCAGCATCTGACGCTGCGACGTATTCAGCGCCTCGTTGATTTGAGCGACCGCGGCTGCCGGGTCCAGGTTGCCCAAATTGTCTTTGGGGTGAACGGCTCCGCATGCCGGGCAGGAGTCGTGGCCAACGGCCAGTTGGATCAGATGCCGATTGCCTCGTTCGTCACGTAGCTCGATTACATGAAAGCCGCTCGCCATATCCAGATACTGCTGGTGCAGGCTATACATCGGCGTAAAGCCTCCCCCCGTTATTGCCTGTGGCTCCGCCGCCGCCGGCGACTCCACCGCTTACGCCGCCGGAGGCGGTGACCACGGGCGTGCTGGAGTAGCCGCTGCCTGCGCTGCCCGGCGTGACCTGCGTGACCGCGCCCGCCACCACTACGGCTGTAGCCGTAGCGCCAGTGCCCGTGCTATCGGTAATCGTCAGCGTAGGCGCCGCGGTAAGCCCGTTGCCCGGGTTGGTGATCTGGTAAGCGACGATCGCGCCCCCGGTCACCACGGCATGAATCACCGGCAGGACCAGCCCACTTGCATTCGCGATGACCGATATCTTGCCCACCGGCACCCAGGTATCCGGGAAGGTCTGCGCCAGTTGCGGCTTGAGCTGATACTTCTGTCCATCCCAGACCACGAAGCCATTGGTAGCATAAGCGACATTCATGATGGTCCCGGACGCAATTACTTTAGAACTGTTACCCAGGATGGAGGTCCACGAAGTGCCGAGCCCGCCCGAACCATAGACCCGTACCGTGGCCGTGCTGCCATTGGCGACTGAGTCTACCGTCGCATAGTTTGACTGGTTGAGGGAGAGGTTGCTCCCGCTCGCCGCCGAGCTCACCAGGCCGGAGCTGACCGCGCCCGGCTGAGCGATATAGCTGCTCCAGTTCTGTTGGTTATAACTCGATCGCAGCCGCCAGTACAGAGTCACACCAGGATTGGGCAGGACATAACTCGTATTGGTGCTGACGGGGTAAGTGGTTACCCCCGAAACAAAATTGGCTACCGGTGAACTCGAGAGCTCCTGATAAATAGGCGCGTTGGTCGCATTGCTCGGCGCCTTGGCTCCTGAGGCGTTCTGCGGTGTCGTGATGGAAACAGTGAAGCTCCCATTCGCTCCAGTCACCGCAAGCTGAGAAGGGGCCGGCGGGGAGGTGAAGGCGGCTGCGCTCGCGTCTATCTTGGTCAGCGGCGTCGTGCCCGTCTGCGCGTAAAGAGACTGCAGGGCGAGATGAATGCCGGTCAGCGTCTCCCGCAGATCGCTGTTTCCCTTGGCCGCGGAGTTGATCTGCGCCAGGTTGACACTAAGCGCCATTGCTGCTGCTCCTGCCGGTAAAGAGCGGGCGGGTGAACAGGCTGCAATACTTGAGCGCAAACCAGGCATTGGCAATGGCCCCATTGGTAAAGCGCATGCGGAAGCGCTCATTCTGCCCCCTCGCGCCGCCGTCGTAGCCTCTCCAGTTTTCCGGGGTCAGCGGAAACGGCGCCAGCTTGATCTCGTTGGTACCGTTACCCGCCGGGGTCTGCTGCGAGTCTTCATACGTTCTTGCCACCATCACCGATACGGTCATCGAACCCTGGCCCAGGGCATTGATGCTGACCCCGCCCAGCATGGAAACCTCCATCAGGTCCTGGGTGCTGGTGGTTTCGTACTGGCAGGCGATTCCGCTGCCGTTGTCGTTGTAAACGCCGGTCGCGATCATCTGCACCGTCCCATCGGGTGAGGAGGAACCGATCAGCACCTGGGACTGACGCTGCGCCCCGAACGGCGATGCGTTCTCCGGCAGCTGCCGCTCACAACGAACCGCCACCAATCCGGCAATATCGTCCAGGCTCCATTTGCGGGCCGCGCCCATGGCCACCTCCCGGCCCGCATACTGGCTGAAGTGGATCGGTCCCGACAGGCCCTCCATGTAGTTCATGGTCAGGGTCTGGTTGGGCACGGTCGCGTTGCCCACCGGGACGCCGATGCGGATCTCTTTGTTCTCTTCATCCACGCAGCACCAAATCAAATGCTGGTAATCCCAGTTGATGGTCTGCCACAAGCAAGGAATCTCCTTGGTCATGAGCTTCGGCTGCGCTTCACTGGGCGTATAGGCATACGCGCCGCTGCGATGCACGAAAAAAAGAAATTCATTGGTGACGCAAACTGCTCGCGGTCCACATGGTCCTACGCCCTCCCACCGCTGCTGCACCGACCAGGTAGAAGGATCGGTTGCCGTGGGCGAGATGGTAAAGCCGGAGCGCTCCTTCAGCGAGAAGAGCGTCCCTTGAAATTCGCGGGCGCAGATGCAGCGCTGCCCATTACCATTCGCTACCTGGATCGGGCTGGTGTCGCCGTAGTAAGACTCCGAGTCCGCGGCCAGCGAGATGTAGTGCCCCGATCCGTACCCATCTACCCCGCTCAGTACGACGCGATCATTGGATGGAGAGTAATACACATCGACGGCCGCCGGCGGGCAGTATGCAGCGCAGCCGGTCGGTCATGTCGGTCGAGGTCTCCGCTTCAAGAAACTCGTCGGTGAAGTTGAAGAATGCGGTGGTGGTGGTGTTGTCGCCGATCACCGTCGCCGTCATGGGGATGGAGGCGCTTACGGTGGCCGTCGGGATGTAGAAGAACGGGCCCGCATTGGTGCCATCGGCGACCGTGAATCCAATGGTGCGATTGAGGGTGTTGCTGGGTCCAATAGGAATATTGGCCATGTACAGTTCATAGCCGGGCACATCCACGCTGACCGAGGTAAAGGCTGTTACCGTGCCGCTCAAGTTTCCGTTGCGGTTGGTGAAGGCGATGCTGGCATAGCGAAGACCAGGGCTCGCGTCGGGGGCAATGTTGCCCGCAGCCCCGGAGCTGTTGGCCACGGGAGCAGACGGCCCGCTGGCGGTGGAGACAATCGTGGCGGTGGTAAGCGGCTGAAATGATCCCACGAGCGCGTAGCTGCTGGTAGCTGGCGCGGCGGCTCCGGTGGCAACGTCGGCTTCATAAAGATTCACTCCCGTAATTTGATACAGCGTGGAGGGAATGGGGATTTCTACGGCGTCGTTGAGGACGGTGTCGATCAGCGTGCCGGCAACGGAAGGCAGCGTTTCTCCCGCTGCGTTGGTGAAGGTTGCAATCACGTAGACATCCCGCCCGGCAGGGAAGCTGCCCGAGCCCGAGGCGCGTTCGACGGCAGGGGTCGACGGGGGCGGTAATCCGCCGGGAGTGACCCGAGCCGTATTGGATGAGGGCGGCGCAACCCCGGCCGCCGTGTTCGTCACCGTCACTGTGGTCCCCAGGGGGAAATTTCCTACCTGGGCAAAGCTTGCGGGAGCAGGGCGCCGCTGCGCCCGTAGCAACGTCGGCCTCATATACGTTGACGGAGGCAGGCTGATATGCGGTAGCCAGCCCACGAATCCACCCTGCCAGGCCGGATAATGCGGGCACCGTGAACTGGGCTGCGTCATTTAGGTTCGTATTGACCAGGATGCCCGGAGCTGAGGCAATCGACTCTCCCTGCGCGTTGACATAGGTTATCTCCAGGTAGACATCGCGGCCGGCCGCGAAAGCTCCTCCGCCGGCCACCCGGCCAGGCTGCGGGGAGTTAGGCGCAGGCAGCCGGTTCACTAATACCGGGGTCAGCTCTTCCCAGGTGACGCCGCCATCTGTAATCGTGTCGTTTTCTGTAAGCGGCCACGTTGGCTCGGTCGCGCTTGTGGCGCCGGCGACGGTGCAGCGGTACAGGTGTCCGTTGCCGCCCGTCGCTGTTGGTTGCACATACTCGCCAACCAGGTAAGTCGTAGAGGCAAGCCACGCCGCGCCCAGCGGCTTCTGCCCATAGGGGTCCAGTTGCTGCGTGCTCAACCCATAGACGTTGATCGGGGCGGAAGGCGTCTGCAAGTCGGAGTAAGCGACTAAGGCCCGGTTATAAGCCTCAGTTACGACGGCATGAGCATTGGCCGGTTGGGTTACCAGCGGTCCCTGCACCCGTACCAGCTTACCGCTTCCGGCCGGACGCTCGACCAGCAGGTAGCCATCCGTATCGAAAATCAGCGGGACCTGAAAGAGAGTCTCGCCAGGATTCTCCGGCGTATAAATCAAAGAAGCCAGGCCAGAGATAGCCGCCTGGTTTGGTCCCTGCATGGTTGTCTGCAGGCCGTATCGCGTGGCCACGGTGGTGAGCTGAAATCTGCAATTCCTGCAGACAGCCGCAACCCCCATAGGCAGCACGGTCGGGTCGTCGTTGTCGACGAGTCCACCAAAGCGAGTGAACTCGTGCGGGGTGAAACCGTCAAAATTCATGCAAGCTTAGACGCGGCGCTTCTGCATGGTGAGAATCACGTTTCCGCCGGTCACGGCGCCGTTGTAGGCCCCGGAAACGATCGCTCCGCCGGGTGCATAGACGTTGATGAGAAAAGCAGTCAAGGTCGAGCCGCTTACTTTCGGCTGCACGTAGTAGCCACCGATATCTTCCAGGTAGACCGCTGGGCCCAGCGACAGCGGCAGTTCGAAGACACCTTCTACATCAAGTCCGTTGGGGTTTGTTAATGTCGTCAGGTTGAGGGGGTCTCCACCACTGGTGAAACTGCCGCTGAAGGTGAGCTGAATGAAGACGGTAAAATTACGCTCCCCGCCCGCACCCGTGTAATCGATGATTGCTCCTGAAACTGCCATGGTTTCTCCTTGTTAGAAAATTGAACTAAGATCACCGCCGCCGGGTTTGTCTTGCCGCCCGGCGCACCTGGCCCTGTTCAGCGCGGACAAGTTGTTCCATAATTTCGTCCATGCCTTCGAGTGCCTTTTGTTCGTACTGCTGGGTCCACGCCGCATTGCCGCGAACCGTTGCAATCAGCGCCGCCGCGCCATAGGCGACGACATAGCCGATCCGCGGATGCGAGAGCAGCACGCTGTCATCGCTGGTTAACGGCGGCGGTCCAAACTCACCCCGGACCCGCAGGTCGACAGCGATGGAGCAATCGGTAAGCCAGATCACCTCGCTGCGAAACTCCCATCCCGCCATGCCCTCGCGGGGCGCCAAGTCAGGAAGAACCTCGTAATTAGGCACCAACCGGTAATAGGAAGGGTCATCTCCTGCGGGCTTCCAGTCGATGCGCAGCGGCTGGTCGGTCAGGGACGCGAGCGGGCCGCTCCCTGTTTGATAGGGAGCAAGATTCGGAGTGCCCGGCGGAATGCCCGGCACCTCAACCACTGCGATATCCCACGAGGATTGCGTAGATGCCAGCTGCGAGTTAGCATCGTCGTACACCTCGCAGATAAGCGGCACAACGAAGCTATCCGTCAGATACGATCCCTGGGGATCATCCAGCAGATTGCGCACCCGCGCCTTTACCTGACCGAGTGTCCAGCTCACTGCTTGAACCCGCCCGAAGTATCTTCGCTTGTGATGACAGCCTGGGCGCGCGCTACGTCACCCGCCTGCGCCTTCGCGCCGTGGTCGTGCTGGAATACATCGAGAAATTTAGACATAAGTATTCCCCAGTGTTTGCCCTTCTCCGCTGCCCTCGCCGAGCGGCTGGAGATGGTCTCGTCGGGATCACCATCGGTCAGTACATTCATGAACATGTCAAGACCGATGAGTGCCCGCTTCAGGTACACTTCCTTTTCCGCTTGAGCCTCTTGTGCGGCTAATTGAGCGGGTGTAAGCGGCGTGATGCCGTCGCTCATTTCACACCCTTTGCCTGGTCGCGTTCGGCCTTGATCTGGTTCACGATCTTCCACTCTTGAGCTGTCAGTCGGTCCATTTCCACCGCGCCGTAGGCGATCCTGGTATTTTTGTAAGCCTGAACCACGTTAAAAATGTGGCCGCAATTGACGCACAGAATGGCTCCCGTCTTAGGGGTCGTCGCGCAGCTGGGGCAGGGGTCCGGCTGTTTTTCGGTCAGGGTGTTGGCCTGCATCACCCAGCGCGGCAATTCAGGAATCAGCCCTTCTTCCACTGCCAGTCGCGCGAGGTCGCGATGCGTATCGTTGACATTCATGCGCTGCGAGTCGTTCTCGTACCACGCATTAGCCGATTGCAGCCGTTGCAGGATAGAGCTGTTGCGTTTTTTGCGGATGGCGGTCAATGTCTCGTGGAAGTCGCGCTCCCGGACCTCCACATAAAACTCTCCCGTGTCGCTATAAGCCACTTCGGGGACGCGGATCACTCCGCCTTTCTTGATGGAGGCGGGGTCGTGATCGCCGACGTAGCAGAGCACGCCGCCGAAGCCGCCATCCTGCTGCACGTATTCGCGAATGTATTCAGCCGCCAGCACCAGCGGGATGGCCGGCACCGGTTCCATCTGCATCATGTTCTGCGCGTCGCAGCCCAGGTCCTTGTGGCCCCACCGCGTATCCCGGATTACATGCACGGTATAGGGTTTGCCCGGTGGGCAGGGTGCGATCTCTTCCGGGAAAAAGACACCTCCATTGATCTTTAGGGGAAAGGGATTCAGGTTGAGGATGGTGACCGGCTTGTCGGCCTCTGCCTGTTTGAGCAGCCGCTGAATCTCGGCATACCGCTTGACCGTCCAGCGCTGGCCCGGATCACGGAACTTGCCGGGATCCTTGCCCAGCAGAGCCTCCGCGTTGGCTCGTTGCATCTCCGGTGTAATAACGACTGTAGCCATGAATGAAACTCCTTATTTGTAGTTATCTGGATTTTCTTTCCAGGGTGAAAGTGCCACCCAAAAACTTTGTCATCCACAAGCAGCACTTCATAGAAAAGCGCTAATCCCAGATTTGTCATCCCGAGCGGAGCGCGGAGGCGAGGGACCTGCTGCGCCCCTCCCCCTATAAAATCTCTCGGGGACGAAACCTACAGAATCCCGATATGCTCGTTAGCATTCCCCGTGCGCCGCGCCAGGTCCTGTCTCCACCGGCTGGCGGCGAGACTACTGCTGTGCAAAGGGGAGATATGATCCCGCATCATCGCGTCATACTCCATCTTGCGTTTCGCCTCCGCCTGTTCCTCTTCGTACTGGAACCGCAGTAGATACTCCTGTGCGCGTGACTCAGCACTGCCGCGCCGGCTATGGATCCCGAAGCTATACTGCGCAATCAAGCCCTGCAGCGTGTCGGTCGTAGGCGCTTTCGGCCACGGGCCAAACACCATCTCATAATCACCACATTCCGGATAAGGCCCTAACATGGGAGTAAACCCATCGATCGCCTTATACGAATACCATTCCGCCTGGGTCCCATAGCTCGAAGCAGGGAACCACTTCTCCAGAATCCACCCCTCGGCATGGGGATACTTTCTAACCTCGCGCATCTCCGTAACCACGCGAATCGGCCGGTTGTCATGGCGAGAGAAGTTACACCCCGGTGCATCCGGGTTAGGCTGAAAATCCAATCCACCTTTCTCAGCCGTCGATAGCCCGGGAGCCCAATCCCGGTACACGCCCGATTCTTTTACCAACCGGTCGCCACCCACCAGCAACCTCCACTGCGGCTTACCGAACGGATTTTTACCCCCGTAGCTGGTAAGAAACCGCTGCGTGGCGCTAGGCACAATGTGACTCATAGCCCATCGCCCTTGTGCGTGAATGGCGCTGTCTTTCTGCCGTACCAGTTCGCAGACATCGAGGCATCAGTGCTCTCCAGGTGATAGCCCACAACCTCAGGGATGAGCGCACGCCTGGCGCGTGGCCACTTCTTGGCAAACACCATGTCACCGCGTCCTGCGTCGGTATGGGCAACCGGGTACTCGCAAACACCAGAAACCCTCGGGGACCACATCTGAAAGAACCCAATGGGAATATACCCACCGCCGTCCTTACTGGTAACGCGCGTGCCCAGGGGAAACGCATTCAAGTGAACATAGGCGTCGCATTCATGTTGCAGTGCCGGCATCTCGAGAAAGCGGTCCCATTGTGCGTAACCCTTCACGCAGAAGCGATCGATGCCATAGATCATGCGGGGATCAAGGTTCGCATTCTGCAGCAGTAAACGGGTCTGCGGCGGCAGCGCGATATCGGCGTCCAGGTGCACCACCCATCCCTTGCGATCGAGCCGGCCCAAGCCCTCATTGATCCCCGCTCCCTTGCAGAACTTGTTCCAGCGCGAATTCAGCGCATCGGTCTGCAAGCACTCCACGTGATGAAACTCACAGATGCGCTGGGTATCGCGATCTTCCGCCGAGGTGACCACGACGATGCGGTCGAACAAGTGTTTGTTACCCGGGAGCGTACAGCGTAAAAAGTCGGAGTAACGATCACACACCACCACTGCTTCCATCTTGAAGTCAGGGTCCGGCGTGTGCACCGCCCCTCCGGGGCAAGGGCATTCATAAGACATCGCTGAGCTCTCCACGTGTTGACGGGTACGGCCTGTAGGTCGCGGAAAAGTCCGCCTTTCGGTAGATCGGGGATCTGCGGTTTCTCTTCCGCTTCCACGCAGACAAGAGCAAAAAGAAGAGGGCTGGGACGGTTATCCCGGATTCCTGCTTCGCCGTGCCATCCGCAGCCACGATTGCGGCTTTCCTTAAGAAAGGCGCATGCAGTCCAGTAGCAAACGGAAGCTTGGCAGGAAATCCGGGTTATCCCAGCCCTTTGTCAGGTTAGTTGTAGACAGGAACCTTCAGGCCAGTAACAGAAGAAATAGCCTGAGGATTATCAACTGCATACTGCCGTGCATCCACGTAGTAGCATCCCTCGTTCGCCGTCGGGTTACCCGAAGCCGGATCGTAGATTTGGAACACCCACTGTCCGCTACGGTTCTTGAACCAGAACGGCGCCTTGCCCCACACCACCTTGAGCCAGGAACCGAACTCCATGAAGTCGATGCGTGAGTTAGGCGCCATGCTGTTCCGTACTTAGGTGCATGGTGTCGGCAAGGTAATCACCGATGTACACCGGCATCCAAATATCGGTCTTGCCTGCGCTCAAAGTCTGGGAAATGTCGTGCTATGCCCGTAACGCCTCATAGTTTCCTCTCACTTGGTGTCATTTCTTGCGCCAGTCCAACATTTGCCGGGTAGAAGGATTTTTCGAACTCAGCCTGCAGACGCCCCGGAACCCCTGTGATCGGAGCATTCGACCCCACAGGAAATCCGGGCACCCCGGCAACGCTAAGATGCCATGCATCGCTCGGTACACGCAAGAGTCACGTCAAAAAATCATGAGGAGAAAGGGGCAGTTAACTCAAAGTTACTCCCCCACAAGATGTGTCCGCGCCTCCTCTGATCTAAGACCAATACAATAAACACGTTTCATAGTTACTTTTAGTTTACCCTCCCGAAGTCCTCATCATTATTGTCCACGTCTCTTGACCGCCCGCGCGTTAGGCAGCAATCTCACAGGTAGTAAGCAACGGCTCGAGGTTGGTCACTGCAACCTGTGCTTCCGGGGCCGGTATATCGCTCCCCTATCCGGTCATGGAGAATAGACATGCATCTCCGAATGGTAAGGTTACTTCCGGCTCCTCGTCCGAGGTGCAAACGCTTCCCGCCCACCTTTTCACGGTGGATGAGATCATCGCCGAACTTGACTCTTTACCGGCGAACAGCGGTCCCTCGCATGGTCTCCTGAGCCGCCCTTTGCTGGCGTCGGCGCCCATGACTGCCGCATGGGTGGGAGCTGCGGTCTTGACTTCAATAGGGAAACCGCCCATGCGCGATGGATTCAGGCCCGTCATCGCTGGAACAGGGAACAGAAGAAGCTGCAGGATACTCCACCTTCGCGAGGGTAGACCCCATGCCTCATGAGTCAGAAGTGAGCCTAAGCTCAGTGCTCGAAACCGTGCTTCCTCGTTACGGCCTTGCTCTGCGAGCCTGCCTGTCGATGCGCCGTTTGTGAATCGCATCGCGCGACCCGTCTGGCCCACGCATTACACAACAAATTTGGCCATGGCCTTATCACTACGAATGGACCAATCGATGAACTCTGAGCAGCGCCGTCGCGCGCACTTCATCGCAGGCCTGCGCGCCGTTGCCGAGTTCTATGAACAAAACCCTGACGCCTATTACGACGGTATGCACATCACGTTGAATATGTATGTATGGGGTCGCGCGGCCCGTCAAACACTTCGCCAAATGGCCCGGGCATTTGGCTCCATGCAACAAGGTCTACGATGACCAGAACGTTACTGTTTCCAGGCAGTTCAGTGAGCAGATAACTGTGGCTGTCTTTGCTCCCCGGGCCAAGGTTTGCCGCCGCGTGGTTACCGGTGCGCGCATCTTACCGGCCCGCATCGTGCCCGCAACCAAAGAGATACATATTCCCCCGGCCCGCATGGAGATCGTCGAATGGCAATGCGATCCTCTTCTGCCCGGCGATGCCCGCTCCTGACCGTCTTATCTAAAACCTGTCTATTTTGCCAGTTGACTTTGTTGGCAACCTCGAAAATTCTCCATCCTTTCCTAGCCCCCTGTTGCGCTCTGTGCCGTAGGTTGAGTTACACTTAAGGGCGATGACGATCGAAGAGATACTCCTCCATATAGATGCCGAGATTAGCCGTTTAACAGAAGCCCGCGACCTGGTTGCCGGGACCGCGGTCTCCAAGGTCGCTCGCAGTCCGCGTAAGAGCGGATTGGTGGCTCCTAAGCCCAGAGCCCTGCGCACCAAGCGGGTTATCTCGCCCGAAGGCCGAGCCAGAATCGCCGCTGCGCAGAAGCTTCGCTGGGCTAAGCAGAAGCGCGCCAAAGAGAAGAAGTAAGGTTCATTCGCGCATCGCTGGCTGGGCGAATGGCCATTCGCCCCGCCGGTGCGCGCGAACCATGTAAGTAGCAGTTCCGGTCAGCACCACTGCCACGGCGAAAAAGATCTCTCGCGCAAAGTTTGGCCGCGAGAACAAGATGTAAAGAAATCCCGCAATCGCCACCAGCGGCGGCAGAGGGTAGAGCCATATCCGGAATGGCCGCTCCAGGTCCGGCTGCGTGCGGCGCAATACCATCACCCCAACCTGCTGCAGCAGAAACTGCAATAGGATCCGTATCACCACCAGCGCCGCCACCAGGTCCACCAGTTGCAGCATGCAGAACACCATCGAGACCCCCGCCAGCATCAGCAGAGAGACGTTGGGGATGCGATGGCGGGGGTGCACGCGGGCGAAAATGCGGAAGTAGTTGTCATCCAGCGCCGCGGCATAGGGCACGCGCGAATAGCCCAGCAGCAGCGCATAGACCGACGCGAACGCCGTCCACACCACCAGCAGCGCAACCACCCGTCCCGCCACCGCGCCATACACTCGCTGTACCACCACCGCCGCCACAGAAAGCCGCGCATTCGCGCCCGCCTGGCCGATAAGTTCCTGCCACGGTATCGTCCCCAGCACGCTGGTATTCATCAGCAGGTACAGCGCCGCCACCAGCCCCACCGACCACACAATCGCTCGGGGAATGGTCCGTCCCGGGTCGCGTACCTCCGCGCCCAAAAAGCATATGTTGTACGCTCCCCAGTAATCGTAAGTCGCAATCAGCAACGCCGCTCCCAGGCCGGTGAAGAATCCGCCCGAGAGCTGAAACGCGCCGGCAGGGAAGCCGAAGGCCAGGCTTGACGTGAAAGTGCAGCAGCCCGGTGAGGATCACGGCCAGCATGGTGCCCATAACCCCCAGCCACAGCAAGCCGGAGAACCGGGTCACGCTCTCTATGTTGCGATAAAGCAAGGTCGCAGCGATCACGCAACATAGCATGGCCGCCAAAGTGCCAGGTCCAAGCCGGATCGCCAGCGGCAGCGTGTGCACAAACGGAACCGGGATCGGCAATTGATAGGAAAAATAAACCTTGCGCAAGGCGGGCCAAAGATAGCCCGCATATTGCGCCAGGCCCACGCATCCCGAAGCGATCGAAAGCGGCGCGCTGAAACTCAGTTGCCAGATATAGAGGAAAGAGAGAAATCGCCCCGTGGTCCGCGGTCCATAGATGGTGCGCAAATACTCATAGGATCCGCCGGCCTTGGGCATGGCCGCGCCCAGCTCTGCCCACACCAGTCCGTCGCATGCCGCCAGCACCGCTCCCAGGATCCAGCCCAGAATCGCTTGCGGTCCGTGCATCGCCAGCACGATCAGCGGCAGGGTAACGAACGGCCCCACCCCGATCATATTGATCATGTTGAGCGAAATCGCGCCCCGCAGCCCGATACCCCGTACCAGACCCTCGTCCTTCTCCTTCACCCGGCTCATCCTCTCGGCAATATGACCGGGTGCCCTCGCAACGAGGCGGGATACCGCGAACCTCGGCCTTCAATATTCTCACCGCAGAATACGGTGAGTCGTAAGCGACTTTGATCCTGTCATATGCTATAGCTAACAAACTGCCTATGACACGCTGCAGGACTCCGTCCCAAGCCCTAGCCCTCGTCGCCGCCGTGCTCGTTGCCGCGGCCCCTCTCTCGGCCCAGACCCCCAACGCCACCGCCATCGCCGCTACGCCCGACTACCAGCCTCTGCCGGTCGACCGCGGCTCGGCCGCGCTGCAGCAGTCGCTGCGCAAGCTTGCCACCCGCGCCAGCGTCATGATGATCGTCGCCCACCCCGACGACGAGGATGGCGGCATGCTCACCTACGAATCCCGTGGCCAGGGGGCGCGCGTGGCTCTGCTCACCCTCAATCGCGGCGAGGGCGGCCAGAACATCATGTCCAATGACCTGTGGGATCAGCTCGCCCTGGTGCGCACCCAGGAGCTCCTGGCTGCCGGCCGCCGCTACGGAGTCGATCAGTACTTCACCCGCGTCGCCGACTTCGGCTTCTCCAAGACCCTCGACGAAGCCCTCTCCGTCTGGGGACAAGAACGCGTCCTCTACGACGTCGTACGCGCCGTCCGCCTCAATCGTCCCCTGGTCCTCACCGCCGTCTTCGTGGGCGGCATCACCGACGGCCACGGCCAGCACCAGGTCTCCGGCGAAATGGCGCAGGAAGTCTTCAAGGCCGCCGGAGACCCCACGGTCTTTCCCGATCAGATCAAGGCCGGCCTGCTCCCCTGGACGCCGCTCAAGGTCTATGCCCGCGTGCCTTCCTTCTCCGTCACCCCCAAGGGAATGTATGACTACGCCACCGGCAAGTGGGCTCCGGTGCGCTTCTACGACTACGTCGCCGGCAAATGGACCAACGCCGTGCCCACCACCAACGTCACCATCCATGAAGGCGCCTATGACCCCGCAATTGGCCGACTCCTACATCCAGCTCGCGCGCGAGGGCCTGGGCCAGCAAAAATCCCAGAACGGCGGCACCGGCATCCCCCTCCCGGGAGCCTTTGACGTTCCCTATCATCGCTACGGATCGCGCGTGCCCACCTCGGATGCGGAGCGCTCCTATTTCGACGGCATCGACACCTCCATTGCCGGCATAGCCTCCCTCGCCCCCGGGCAACACCCTTTCCTCACCGCCGGCCTGCGTCAGATCGCCGCCTCCGTCGACCAGGCCACCGCACGCTTACTCCCCGTCGCAGCCGGCCAAGCTGGTCCCGCTGCTCGCCGAAGGTTTAAAACAGACACAGTTACTGATGCAAAAAGTAACTGCCTCCGATCTCTCTGCCGAAGCAAAATACAATGTCCTCCATGAGCTCGCTGTAAAGGAGGCGCAATTCAACAGCGCCATCATCGAGGCGCTCGGGCGTCACGCTCACCGCCGTAGTCGCTCCTCCCAACCCCGATCGTGGCCGCTCCGGGTTCGCCGTCGACGCGCAGGATACCTTCTCCACCGCAGTCCCCGGCCAGTCCTTCGGGGTCACTGCCTACCTCACCAATGCCAGTGACGTTCCCGTGCAGATAAAGAACGTCTCCGTGCGCTCCACCGGTACAGGGGACTGGCACATCACGCCTTCCTCGCCGCCCTTGGGCAGCTTGCAGGCCAACCAGCGCGTCACCGCGGACTTCAAGGTTTCGGCGCCCCTTGACGCCGAGGTAACCAAGGCATGTTTCCATCGCAAAGACGTCGAGCAGCCCTATTACGACCTTGACAGTGTCGAATGCCTCAACCAGCCGCTCCCCCCGTACCCGTTGGAGGCCTGGCTGGAGTTCACCGTCGATGGTGTTTCCGTCCGTTCCGCCCAGGCGGTGCAAACCGTTCAGCATGTGGTCGGTCGTGGTGGCGTGTATCAGCCCTTGCTCATAGCGCCGGCCGTCTCCGTGGCCGCAACCTCCACGGCGGGCATCATTCCCCTCGATGGGGATGAGGGCAAAACTGCAACCGTCAACGTTCGTATCCGCAGCAATGTGAAAGCTCCACTCCCGGCTGATGTGCACCTGGATCTGCCCGCGGGCTGGCAGTCCTCGCCTCAATCGGAGCCCTTTACCGCCCGCAAAGAGGGTGACGAGCAAACCCTCACCTTCACCGTCAAGCCCCAGAACCTCGCTGCTGCCAGCTATTCCATCACTCCCGTCGCTGAGTACCAGGGCCACCAGTACGCTCAAGGATATGAGACCGTCGGTTATCCCGGTCTGCGCCCTTACAACTACTACCAGCCCGGCCCCTACAAATTGGTCGGGGTGGATGTCAAGGTGGCTCCTGGTCTCAAGGTGGGCTACGTCATGGGCACGGGCGACGAAGTTCCCCAGGCCCTCGAAAGCATGGGAGTAGCCGGTTCACTTGTTACAGGCAGCGGATATCAACGACGGCAATTTGTCCGCCTATGACGTCATCGTGCTTGGCATCCGGGCCTATGCTGCCCGTCCTGAGCTGGCCGCCTCCAACGGCCGCCTGCTGGATTACGTAAAGCAGGGCGGGGTACTCATCGTCCAATACAACACCCGCGAGTACGACCACAACTACGGCCCCTATCCCATCAGTCTCACCGGCGATCCGGAAAAAGTGGTCGATGAGAACGAGACCGGTGGAGATACTGGAGCCCAGGAACCCATTACTTTCCTGGCCCAATCACATCACCGCAGCAGACTTTCACGGCTGGGTCGAGGAGCTTGGTCATTCCTTCATGCACTCTTGGGACCCGCACTACCAGGCCCTCACTGAGACCCACGACCCAGGCCAGGACGAGCAGAAGGGAGGTCTCTTGTACACCCGTTACGGCAAAGGAGCCTACGTCTACGTAGCCTACGCTTTATACCGCCAATTGCCCGAGGGCGTTCCCGGAGCCTACCGTCTCTTCGCCAACCTGCTAAGCCTCCCCAAGGCCCCAGCTGAAAATAACGAAGCCGAGGGACCTGCACCCTCTAAACTCCACTAACAAATATCCACTGGACAAGCAAACGTGTCGCTGATGGACGGCTAGCACTACCGCAAAACCTGGGTGCCCCATTCAAGCCCGGTTTTGGCTTGAGTGGGATACCACGGCACTCAGCCTAAAACACTTTGTCATCCCGCCTGTCCCGGCGTGCCGTGGAACCGGAGCGAAGCGCAGCCGACCTGCAGTGCGCCCCAGCTCCCACACAAACGTCTCCGTTCCGTTAGTTATCCCACAGAATCGTCATCCTGCCTGCCCCGGCTTGCTGTGGGAGCGAAGCGCCTCGCAGACCTATCGCTAAACGGAGGACTTACGGCGCGTAGCCGAACAGCCTGTCCTGAGCGTAGTCGAACGACCCCAACGATGCTTCATCAACGCATGCTCTTCAGGGCTTTCCCGCCACCAAAACCTAAAAACCTCAAAAAAGTCACAACCTCCGACCGGAGCGCAGCGCAGGCGAGGGACCTGCAGTGTCCGCGATCTACACTACATATCCGTCTCTTTGCAGACGGTAGTCCCTACCGATACTCCGCGCAAAAACCCGGAGCCCCCTGGCCAATCAGCGCGCAACCCCGCTTGATCTCGTCCACGATCAGCGAGCACGCATTCTGCGCATTGCAAGGCGGGTGAGTCGCGGGCGAAACCTGTATGCATTCGTTCACCAGCTGCCGTGACCGCTCGATACCCACAGCATTGAGACAGGTTCCAGTAGTGCTGGCGGCTGCAGAAGCGTTCCCCGTTGGAGCGAGGTAAGGTTCCGGTACCCCGAAGGCCTGCGCGATCTGGTGCAGTTCCGTCCGCAATCTCTCCCACTCCGATGTGGTCTGCGGGTTCAGCTGCAGGCTATAAACCAATGGATCGATTTGCGCCGCGGTATGCACCAGCGCGATGATCTCCTGGTCCGCCTTCTGTTGGTGCTTGAAGGTTTCCAGCGCCGTGTTTGCCTGTTTCGCGAAGGTATCCGCCAGCGCCGCGGCATCATTCTCCTGGCTGGTCTTCCGGATCGTGCTTTTCTTCAGCGCCTTGGCGAAGCTCTTGTGAAACGGCTGCGCGTCATCTTTCAGATTCTGCATCAGCCGCTGCACATCCTTGTCGCTCAGGCGCCCTTGCGCCCCCGCCGCCCCTCCCAACAAACCGAACAAGAGAATAAGACAAACAGAACGCACCCACCCTTGCACGCTTCTCCTCCAGTTACACTCGCTTCTGCCGTCTCGCGGTCAAAATGCTCTTGTATCCTATCGGCGTTCCTGCCGGGCGGCAACCAGGTGGGTTGCCCGGATGAGCGATGTAATATCGCTTAAGCCGTCGCGTCCTTGAAAGCCTCAGAGATGTCAGCACCGTCGCCTGCGTCCGCCGCCTCCCCTTACCTCGCCGACAGCCTCGTCTTCGATTGGAAAGCGCAATCCTTTCGTGCCGACCTCATCTTTGTTCTTCCCATAGCCATCTGTCTCACCCTCGGTATCTGGCTGGGCCACCCGGGCGGAGCACTGATCGCCGCCGGCGGAGCCTTCACCGTCGGCTTCGGCGCCCGGCAGCATATCGACGAATCCCGTCTCCTCCCCATGATCCTGGCTTGCTTAGGCATCGCTGCCGCGACCTTTATTGGCATGGTCCTTGGCCGCACCAACTTCATCCTGGTGCTCCTCACCGGGGGAGTTGGCTTCGTCTACGGAATGCTTTCCTTGCGCCAGCCGGGCGTCAGTTGGGTAGGCCAGCAGTCCGTCGTATTTTTGCTCGTCTCTTCGGCTTTTCCCGCGTCGCCCCGGGCGGCGGCGATCCGTTCGGGCTTAGTCATGGCAGGCGGCGTCCTACAAATCCTCACCTCGAGTATCCTTCTCCACCTCTTGCAACAACTGCGCACCGATCTGCTCTTGGTCGCGCGTTATCTCAGGGACGAGCACCAGGCCCTGCGGTCCTCCGTGGAACAGGCCGCCCGCTCGCTGGTGAACCGCAGTCCAGCCCCCAGCGCAGTCCCTTATGCACTCCGTCTTGCGGTCACTCTGATGGTGAGCACTGAGATTTACCGCCACTTCGGCTTTGCCAACGGATATTGGATACCCATGACCGCCTTGCTCGTCCTCAGGCCCGGACTGAGCGACACCGCGAGCCGGGCCATTGCCCGCACCATCGGTACACTTGCCGGGGCAGTCCTGGCCAGCTTCTTTCTCGCCCATGTGGCCCCGGCGCCGATTACGCTGGCATTCCTGACGCTATTCTTTGCCTGGTTCTCGTACTCGCTGAACAACGTGAACTACGGGCTCTTTACCCTGTGCCTCACGGCCTACATTGTCTGTCTGCTGGCTCTTAACAGTCTGCCGGGCAAAGATGTCGCCTACCACCGCGCCGTCAGCACTCTCATTGGAGGAGGACTTGCCCTGACCGTGAGGTTATTGGTCATTCGTTATCGTCAGAGGCACTCGACGCCGGCCACCGCCTGAGCGGGCCACAAGCGGATGAGGGAAGGGAATTGGCTGCTGTCAAAATCTGGTTCCACGGCATCCCGGCAAGCACGGGACAGAAAGGAATCGGCAGGCTACGAACGCTGCTCCCACTCCGGCAGTGAAAGCACCCAGTCCTCGCCCTTGCGCTGATCGGCGATATTCAGCATCCGGCCCTGCTCAACTTCTCTTTTTCCGCCGTCCCAGATCGATCGTCCATCGAAGCGGCTCGCCGGCGCCGCCACTGCATCGCGTATCTCACGCAGCTCCGAGGGCCTTCCCACCTTCAACAGGTATTTGCGGATCACTGCCGGACGGTCGAGTCCTTCATACTCCCCGCGTTCTGGTCGCTGTTCGTTGAGCGCCTTCAGGGTCTGTTCCAGCTTTCCCACTACATCCGGCGACAGGACACGCAACTCTTCCAGGAGTTCATCGCGCCGCTGCTTGAGCAGACGAACCGTAAGTGTCGACTTGGCTTTGGGCCCCATTTTCTCTCCCAAGTACGCCAGATTGGGGTAGCCGGCTGTCGCAATCAGCGCGGCTCAAAATTGTATAGAGTGGCGATCCTAATTAAACGCCAAAATCCAGCCGGGTGATAGCGCCAAATGACGCCAGCCAATCCCCACGGTCCCACTTTGGGCGAAAGCCGCCATCTCTCGGGAAAACCTCGCATCCACCGGCCTCGACCGGTAAGCAACCCGGAACACCACGGCTCGCCTATCCGCAGCCCCTGCGAAACTCCACTCCTGAAAGCCATTCTTGAATATCATAGAAATATGAATGCAGGCTGAAAGCTCTCGCTTCGATTCAACTTCTTGTTGTCCGCACCTGATGACTCCACTATCGGGTCCTAACCACTCTCGGAAACGTTCTTCTAAAGAGAGCGATTTTTTTGAACCAGCTTTCATATTCCTTAAGGACCCTTCATGAAGAAAGCAGAAGTGCTGAACGCCTGGGGCAGTATCCTCGCCGGCCGCAAGCCGAGCCTTTCAATCGAGATTACCCGGGAGTGCCCCCTGCGTTGCCCGGGCTGCTACGCCTACGAGCCTGAGCATCTGGGAACCGGCGTAACGCTGCGTCAATTGTCTGACTACAAAGGGGACGACCTGGTCCGCCGGCTGCTGGCCATTGTCGACCGCGAGCGTCCCATCCATCTCTCCATCGTTGGCGGCGACCCCCTGGTTCGCTACCGCGAACTGGAAGTGCTTCTGCCCCAGCTGGAGAGCCGCGGCGTTCACGTGCAACTCGTCACCAGCGCCTTTCGCCCTCTGCCCAAAGCCTGGAGTGACCTCTCCAAGCTGAGCCTGGTGGTCTCCATCGACGGCTTGCAACCGGAGCACGATGAGCGCCGCAAACCAGCCACCTACGAGCGGATACTGAACTCCATTCGCGACAGCTTTGTGACTGTCCACTGCACGGTCACCGGCCAGATTGCCGACAGACCCGGGTACATGGAAGAGTTTCTCCGCTTTTGGAGCGCTCGTCCCGAGGTAAAGCGAATCTGGATCAGTCTTTTCACCCCCCAGCAGGGTGCCGAGGGGCCGGAACTCATTTCTCCCACCATGCGCCGTGTGTTGCTTGACGAGTTGGAGCGTCTCTTTCCCCTTTATCCCAAGTTCCAGATGAACCGGATGATGATTGAAGAGCTGCGTCATCCGCCTCAATCGCCGGAGGAGTGCATCTTCGCCCGCACGACGATGTCACTCTCCGCGGATCTCGAAACCCGCATAGGGCCCTGTCAATTTGGCGGAAACCCTGACTGCACGCAATGTGGCTGTGTAGCCTCGGTAGCGCTGGCTGTCGTAGGCCATCACCGGGTCCTGGCTGGCCTCACGGCCGGCCATCTCATGTTTGCCTCCGAACGCATCGGCGTGGGCGTCGGCAAGGTCCGCAAGCGCCTGCGCGGCAAGCCTACAGTGCTTCCGCCTCCGCCCGGGCCGCCCCTAACCGTCATCTCCAACGCAAAATAAAAAGGGAGAGGCCAAACCAGCCTCTCCCCCTTTCCACCAGCAACAAAAGACTAAGGAACCGGGTGCGCCCCCATCTCAAGCCGTACTTTGGCTTGAGCTAGGATAACACTGGCATCCCAACGAGCCGGCTTGCGCTCCCCATCCCAGAGTAAATCACTTTTAAATCGCAAGCCGACTCTACCGCTTTATTTTTTGTTCATTCCGAGCGTACCCGGATTTCCTACCTCACGGCTCTACCAGCGGCGACGTATGCGGCTCTCCGTAAAGAGAGCCGCATGACATCAACCGAAGCTACAGCTTTTGACAGGAAATCCGGGGGAGGCGAGGGACCTGCAGTGTCCGCGATCTAACCCACGCCGCCACCATCAACCCCTAGAAGCTGACCCGCCCCGTGATCTCCACGTTCCGCGGACCCGCCCCTTCCGCACTCTGCAACCCGGAAATCGTACCAAACGACTGATCGTCCAGCGTTGTATCCGGCACATCGAAGTTCCGATGATTAAATGCATTGGCGGCTTGCGCGCCGAATTGGAACTGTAGCCGTTCCGTAAGCTTGATCGACTTGATCAGCGAAAGAGAAACCGAGTCAGTCCCCGGGCCGACTACGTTACCCACAGAGCTGTCTCCAAACCGCCCCGCATTCGCAGGTGGAAACGTGAACGCCGCCGGATTGATAAACACCGGCCCGGCAGAATTCGTCATGCCCGCCGTCGCTTTAGGAGACACCCCCGGGACCACATCGGCCCGCGCTGCTCCCAACGTGTTAAGGATGCCGGTGTTCGCCGAATCCACTGACACCTGCGACATGGTGAGGAAGGCTCCGCTCTGGAACACCGTCACCCCGCCCAATTGCCAGCCGCCGACCAGCGTATCCACCAGGCGATTGCTATTGGGCAGAAACCTTGCTCCCTTGCCAAACGGAAGTTGGTACAGGAACGTGGCCAGAAACCGATTGCGGCGGTCGAACATCACATTGCCGTAATCCAACCGGGGATTGTTCTTATCCGAAACCCAGTTGCCTCCCGCCGAAGCAAACTCCGTCGGAACCGCACCACCCGCGTCGGAAAGATCCCGCGTGAGCACGTAACTCGCCTGGAACTGCAGCCCATTCGACATCCGCTTTTCCATGACCGCCGTCCAGCTGTTGTAATTGCTGACCGCCTGGTTGACCACGCTCTGAATAATCCCCCAGATGGGATACACCAGCGGCGCCGGATTGCCCGTGTTGGCCGGCACCTGGTTCAGATCGTTGAAGTTTTCCAGGTTGATTCCGTGGCTCCCGGTATAGGAAAGCCGCATCCCGATATCGTGCCCCCAGTCATGCTCGAAGGTCAGGTTCCACTGCTGTACCGAAGGATCCTTGTAGTGGATGGGAAAGGCATATTCGAAGCTTGCCGTCCCCGGCTGATCCAGGTTCGCCGGAAAGGGAGAAGGGAAGCTGAGGTTCTGCCCGCTGCCATCCGCGGGATTGTAGGTATTCTGGTACAGAGGAACAAAGCTGGCGCTCACCGCCCAGCCGGAAACCAGCGAGAAGCCCAGCGGCGACTCGATAAACCGTCCCCAACCGCCGCGGATCACGGTGCTGTTGTTATGGTTCGGCCGCCACGCAAAGCCAATGCGCGGCCCATAGTCGCTCTTATAGGTGTAGCGCAGCTTTTCCGGCAGGCCGGCCTGCGCCGCGGTCAGGATAGGCGTGGGCGCGATCGACGCTGCAAACCCGGGATTGGTGTAAGTAAGTCCCTGGGCATTCGGCACCGCCACTCCACCGTGAATGCCATCCTCGTCATAGTCCGGTAAAAAGGCCGCCGTGTTGTAGTGCGTGTCCTTCAACGGAGGGTGTAGCTCGTACCGGAAACCTGCGTTGATCGTCAGGTACGGCGTCACCTTCCAGTCATCCTGCCCAAACACCGCATAGGAGTAACCCAGGCCGTTCATGGCCGGGTTCGTCACCTGCGCCAGCGTCGTGTTATCCGGGTAGCCCAGCAAAAACGCAGCGTAAGGATCGCCAATCGTCGACCCAACCGTGCTGGTCTGATTGAAGACATATTGCCCCGCCCGGTAATTACCGAATACGTTTTCGTCGTGGTCAGTCAGCCGGCGAACATCGCCGCCGAATTTGAAGGTGCTCTTACCCTTTACCCAGGTCAGATCGTCCAGCAACTGGATGATCTTGCTTTGCTGGTTGGTGGTATTGAGTCCACCGGTCCTTTGCAGCCCGGCAATCTCCACATCGGGAACCGTTGGCACCGTCGCGATGTCGGGGATACCCGTAATGCCGACCTGGCCGATCAGTGTTGCCGAGTTCACGTCGGCGCTCAGCGACGTGCGTAGGGAGTTGAAGCCGCCGCGAAACTCGTTGATCACGTTGGGCGTGATGGTGTAGTTGTACGCCACCGTCAAGCCGCGATCCTGCTCCGGCTGCGAGACGCCCCCGAGCAACGGCGACAAGCTGGTTGCGCAGAAGCCCACGCAGTTTACCTGGGGAGCGGTCGTCACCGAGCGGTTCTTGAACGTGTACCGGCCATAAATGGACTGCTTCGACGTAATGTTCTGATCGATGCGCACGTCGAACTGGTTGCTCGATATGGGCGCCGGAAAATTGGTGACATAGTTGTTTTGGAAAGAGTCGGCCCCCCCGCTGTTCGGGGTCGGCATCAGGTACTTGATGGTATTCGCAGCCACAGGAGATATCGGAACCGAGCAATTCCCCGGGCCGGTGCAGGGAATCGGCGTGCCATCGTAATTATTGATCGCCGGCGTCTGCGTGCCTTGCGTAGCCACCAGGTAATTCCACAAGTTGCCATTGCGCATATCCATGCTGGGAAAGCTTTCCACCAGGGGAAATTCGCGCGGCAACCGAAGACCCTCGTAGCTGCCGAAGAAGAACGTCTTGTCATGCCCGTTGTACAGGTGCGGAATTCTCACCGCGCCACCGGCGAAGCCGCCAAAATCGTTCATGTGCAGCGCTGGCTTGCCAGTAAAAGGATTGCCCGCCGTCAGCGCCGTATTCTCCAGGTTCTCGAACACCCCGCCATGGTAATCATTGGTGCCGGCGCGCGACGTGGTCGTCACGTCCGCCACCCCGCTATACTCCGCGTTGTTGTTGGTCTCGCTGACCCGGATCTCGGAGATGGAATTGAACGACGGAAACAGTTCCGCGATGGGTCCGCTATTTTCCACGTCCACGCTGCTGATGCCATCGATAGTGAACGACATCAGGGCCGGCGTCGTTCCGGCGATTACCAGGTTTGAGTTATCGTCCACCTGTACCCCGGGCTCGGTGGTCAGAGTTAACAGCGGACTGGTGGATCCATTCGATCGTGAGTAGACCGCCACCGGCAGATCCACCAGTTCATGGGTGGTCTTGGTCGAAGCCAGGCTTGACTCATCGGTGGTGATCACGTCGCCTGCAGCCTGCACTTCCACCGTTTGCGCCGCCGAGCCTACGGTCAGGCTGGCATCGATACGTTGCGTATCGCGAGCCTGCAGCACCAGGTGGTCGAAGACCTGGTCCTTGAAGCCGGTGGCCGCGACCGTCACCTGGTAGATTCCGGCATCGAGGTTAGGGAACTCGTAATTGCCCGACGCGCTGCTCGTCGCCGTATGCTTGGCGGAGCTGCCCAGGTTCACCAGGGTCACCGTCGCCCCCGGCACCACCGATCCCGATTGGTCCTTCACCGTGCCCACGATCGATCCGAAGGTGGACTGGCCCATCGCCGGTAGGCCGGACGAAATCACGCAGGCTGTCAGGATTAGCAGCAGCCACTTGCAAACATTGGAACGAGCCATCGCTCACCTCCAGAATTTTGTAACCGTAGCTGTTATATACTCACACACCGGCAGAACCAGGTAGCTCTATTTGTTCAGACAAACAAGCTGCTGCTAAACCAACGCTGGAGACGCTGCTCCCCACCTTGTCATCCCGCCTGCCCCGGCGTGCCGTGGGACCGAAGCCGAGGGACCTGCGTTTCCACTCCACCTGCAACCAACGCTGGGTGCCCCATTCAAGCCGTACTTTGGCTTGAGTGGGATACCACAGCACTCGATCCCCGTGCTTTGTTAAGGCTGCATCGGTAAATCCATAAGTGGGCTTTTCGAATAAAAATCAAACGGGCGAATGCTGAAGTCATGCCACATCGTGGGCATCTGTGGCCAATCCTCCGGCCGCGGCACATGATGGAATGCCATCGTGTACCAGGCCACGATGTCCGTATCCGCGATGCTGCGGTTTTGTTTCACCCAGACCGGCAGTCCATCGGTGGCTTTGCTCCCGGACACATAAACGCCGGCCGCATACCGCTCCTTCGCGTCGTAGGGAGTTACCCATAGCTGGTGGTCCGAGAACCCGGCGCGTTTCTGTGGCCAGTCGTCTTTCGACAGCAGCGAAGCACCCGTAAGTCCGGGCATGATCTCAAAGCTGGTCGGGGAGCCCAGCTCATTCTTCACTTCAGGGTTGACGAACCGCCACATCGCTGGATGCTCCAGGCTGATGTTTTGCATCGCATTGCCTTCCGTGTCGATGCAATCCGGCTTCATCGCCCAGATGGTCTTGCGTGCGCTGGAGGCCGGCAGCTTGTACTGCACCAGCTTATCCACCTCGAAGTTGTTCTTCGTTCCGTCCACATCGATATCCAGCCGGAAAGAGAAGAAGTGGTCGTGGTCGACGCCATCGGTGTTGGGCGCCACCAGGTGGCCGAACTCCACCGTGTTCCCCTCGGGGTCCTTGCCCATCATCTCCATCTTGTCTTTGATCGGCTTCACTTCCAGCTCGCCGGTCGCGCCCACCGCCACCGTGATCGCGCCCTCCTGCTCAAAGCGCCAGTCCAGGATGTAGTCGTAGTTACCCACGACAGCGATGCTGCGGAAGACCAGCTCACGCGCCGGCCTGCCTGCGATGCCATCCGGCTCCGCATGCCGCCATGCCGGGTCGCCCAACGTGCGTTCGAACATGCATGCCAGTTGCGGGCGGACGAACGGCGTTCCGTTCTCATGGAAAAACGTTCCGCTGAAGTAGGTGGCATAATCCGGGCAATCCGTCCCCTTCTGCAGGGGCTTCGTGATTCCCAGGCCGGTGTTCATGAAGTACTCACCCGAGTCCAGAAACACGTGAGAATTCCACGTCTCCTCCGGATCCATATAGGGCACATACATCTCCGACAATGAGCCCTCATACAGCACCGAGCGCCGCTTGCCCTGGTAATCGAGCGATGCCATGTTAATCACCGGACCGCTCCGCGGGTCGATGCGAAAACGGAAATGCCAGTTCTGCCAGCTAACCTCTCCATCCTTGATCGTGAAGCTGGGCCCTTCCGGTTGTGAGACCATGATCGGCTTCGTGCCAGGCAGCGCTGTTCCGCCGTCCGAGTCGTAGACCTCGCTCACCGGCGCCATCGGCGCGATACCGTAATCGGTAAAGCGCGTAATCTTCTTGGTCGCCATGTCGACGGTAAAGAAGATCCCCGCGACTTCGCGGTCTTCCATCCCATTCTCCGCGTCGATGTTGTATACGCATCCACCCCAGCCGATGCGGCGTCCGTCCTGTTCGGGAAGGGCAATGTATCCTCCCGGCGTCGCGTAGCAGAGCACCAGGTTCAGGTCCGTAATCCCGCGCTTCTTCAGCGCCTCCACAATCCGCGGATCGTGCTTGATGGCATCGTTTACCTCATCCTCCTCCGTCTCTGTGAACGGAGCTTGCATTCCCTTCAGCTCTTCGTACGATTCCACCTTGGCGGTCGAGATATTAACTAAGGCGCCATAGGAATGGCCTTGGTAGTACAGCACCACATCTGCCTTGCGCTCGATCGGCGAGCCCGGTGTCCAGGCCAGAACGTAGGACTTATCCGGCTCGTGCAACAGCACGCTGGTGAACAGAATCTTTTCTTCCGTGTGCCCGGCAGCGCGAATCGCCTTATACACCACCCAATACTCCGCCGGGGTCAGTGCATCGAGCGGATGATGAACGGTGGGGGCCAGGGCTGCGGCTGGAAGGGAGAAAAGAAGCGAAAAGAGGCACGCGCATGCAGAGAAGCGAAGAAGAGATCGACAATGAGACACTTCGGAATAACCTCCGGAAAAGGGGGCAGGGAACACTCCCGCCAGATACACAGGGTCCTTCTCGTTGGAAGGAACGATGAACAAATGGGACCTAAGCTGAAACAAATTTCAGACAACGGGCCGAAGTAAGACTGGGGAAACCTGACTGCTGTGAGTTATGCCAGGCCCACGCGGGCACGTTGCGCGAGGGTAAGTCCGGGCACGTTCCAACACTGGAGTTTCAGCATTGGAACAGCGAGTTAGCGACAGGGCTATCGCGAGGTTGAACTCACGATAGCGAAGCAGGCAAGCAAAGTCAACGTCTATTCATACTCCAACTCCACCGCAACAGGAACCCGTCGCTTCTCCATGCCGCAAGCTATGTCCATTCGCTTCTCCGGGCAAATCCATGGCCGGGTTAGCCACGAAGAAGTTGTTCGGCTTGAGCATAAAGCCCGCGTATTCCACAGGCATGATAGGAAAGTCCTCGGGCTTGCAAACGTGGGTAACACCGAAGCTGTGCCACACCACAATGTCCTCGTTCTCGATCGGCCGGTTCTGCTGCACCCACGCCGGCAGGCCATCGCCCCCTGCGTGCTGGTTGGGATAATTCCCCGTTGCGTAGCGTTCCTCTTCCGCGTAGGGCGTCACCCACAGGTGCTTGCTGGCGAAGCCTCCGCGGCGATCGATGCTGCTGCCCGCTTGGGCCAGCAGCACCGGGCTGGCTTGCGCCATCAATTTGTAGCCCGGATGTTTGCCCACCGCATTGCGCCGGTTGGGATTGATGACTTTCCAAAACCGCCCGGTCCGCCCATCGGCCTCGCGGCACGCGTCCAACTCGCGGCTCAGTGTCCTATCCGTCACATCGAAGACATTCCCGTAGGGATTATCCGTGCCCCACGGCCGCGGGTGATACTCATGTTCAGTCACACTGTTCTGCTCCCCATCGACCATCATGTGCAGCCGCGCGCAGAAAAAGTGCTGATGATTGGGGCCGCCCAACTCTTCGGCCACCATTCCGCCATAGGGATAATCCTCGCCGGGTGCGATGGCCGCCGTCTGGATAATCCCCGTCAGCTTCACCTCAAGCTGAATCGTTCCATCCTGGTACAGGTACCAGTAGAAGCCGTAATCGTAGTTACCCACGGTCGCGA
This sequence comes from uncultured Acidobacteriaceae bacterium, assembly GCA_963721125.1. Taxonomy (GTDB): domain Bacteria; phylum Acidobacteriota; class Terriglobia; order Terriglobales; family Acidobacteriaceae; genus PALSA-350. The sequence goes on from CAVRHZ010000007.1 coordinate 669,209, forward strand.
AGAAGCTGATCACCAGCCGCCGTGAACGGCGCACCTGGTGCAACCCGGTGCGAAAGTCAAAGTGTTTCCAAAGAATCCCGTAATCTTCCTCGTGCATGCAGACGGCATTCTTCATCAGCCCGGCTGATCCGTAGTCGTCCACCATGGGCATATCGAAGTAGTGGATCAGCCCCAGGCAATCGCAGCCCAGCTCCAGCGAGTTAGCCAGCTTGCCCAGTCCATACTCGCCGCAATCGAAGGCATTCTTCCAGAAGTGGCTGCTATTGGGGTCGCCATAGGGAACCACCATCTCCGTAACGCTGGCGCGATACACCACCGGGCGCTCGTCGAAGCCGAGCTGGTGCAGCACCAGCCCCTCGCGCGAAGTAAACCCCACCCGGAAGCTCCACTTCTGCCACCTCACCTGCCAACCCTCCACGGAGAAACTCGGTCCCTCGGGCTGCGAGATATGCAACGGCTTGAGATCTCCCCGCGGCGTGCCCAAAGATTCAGGATCGTAGTTATGTTTCTTCTTGGGAACCGGGATGACTACTTCGTCATCCACCAGTTGGAGCACCCGTTGGCCGATCAGGTCCACCACCGCCACGACCCCTTCGATCGGGTGGGAGTACGCATTGTCTTTGAGGCTTTCGCGGTAATAACTCACCGCTCTTACTACCCGCTTGCCTGCTTCGAGCGGGAAGCCGAAGTTACCTGCGGAAAACGGATCCACCTGCACCAGCTTGATATCTTCATCCGTCAGCCCGCGCCGTTTGACCGCCTTGCGCCATCCTTCATCCGCCTTGACGATCTTGTCGCAGTTGAAGAAATCCTCGACCAACACCGGAGGCTGCCCATAAGGAGCAACGTCGGTGACATGCTGCACCCACGAAACCAGAGTCCCACGCGTCAGGTTGACCACAGCCTCGTGCGTCTCGCCACTCTTAGCGTCAAAAACCATAAGAAACGCCGACCGCTCAATGGGCTCTCCAGGCTTATAAGCCAGCACTTCTGCCTTAGGTGGTTCGTGCAGATGGACCATCGCGAAGCGGAGTTCCGCCCCCAACTTCTTCATCGCCTTCAACAGCTCGCAAGCGCGAAGAATCTCCGCCGTACTCAAAGGATCCAGCGGATGTGCAGTAGTTCCGAAAGGCCGCTCAGAACCATGAAAAGCAGCAGTAGCCAAAGCAACGCTCATAACCCTCCTCCGAACCCCTAGACGACTAACGAACTCTGGGTGCCCCATTCAAGCCCTGTTTTTGGGCTTGAGTGGGATACCACGACTCTCAACCTCTAAGCCTCATCCGCAACCGGAGCCAGAGGTACTCCCACCCCACGTCGCGAAACTCCCAAAGAAACCCCAACACCCACCACCATCACGCCCAACATAATCCAGGGAAAGCTGCGCACGAATCCAACATCACTGCCGCTAAGCGCCGGCAAATTCGTAATCAGCAGGAACAGCGCATAGCCCAATCCAGCCATACCCATCACCGGTGCAACAACCGTGTTCCAAACCCGCTTATCCAATCCGTTTCGCCGAAAGAACACGATCACCGCCGTGCTCACCAGGAACTGCAGCCCCACGATGCCGATCGTGGCAAAAGCAGAAGTCCAGCTAAACACCACCGTCAGCGGATCCGCCCCGCTCAACACCGAGATAGCGACCCCAATCACCGCGCACCCAGTCTGTGCATAACTGGCCTTATAAGGAGACTGGAACCGAGGATGAACCTGGGCCAGGAACCCCCACAACAAACCTTCCCGTCCCAGCGCATACAAGTACCGTGTGATGGTGTTATGAAAAGCCAGCAGGCAGGCAAAGATGCTGCTCAGCAGCAGTGCCCGCATGATCCCGGTGCCCACGCGGCCCAGATACGCATCGCTCTGAGCGAACCAGAAATTCCCCGGATCGGCGAACGCCGCCGCCACCACCCGATCCACGCCATAGGAGCTAATAATCGCCCAGGTAACAAACGCAAAAAAAATCATGATGATGGAAACCGCGGCATACGTCGCCAGGGGAACCGTCCGCGTAGGATTTCTGCTTTCTTCCCCATAGATCGCCGTAGCCTCAAAGCCCACAAACGACGCCAGTGCGAACATGAGCGCGATGCCCGGATGTCCGCTGGCCACCTCGCGCCACGCGAACGGACGAAGATTAAACCCCTGGGGTCCGCCTCCGTGCAAAACAATAGACAAGCTAAGCGCCAGCAGAATGCCCATTTCCAGCGTAATGAACAAGCCCAGCAGAAACCCGCTCAGGTCCAGCTTGCGCATGCCCAGAAACTGCACCAGGGCAATGGCCGCCGCGCTGTACGCGTACCACGGCACCGGCAGAGAAAGCAGCGGATTGAGAATCACCGTGGCGAAGAATCCAAACAGTGCATACACCCCCACCTGCATGGTGGTATACGAGACCACGGCGACAAACGCGCCGCCCACGCCAAAGCTGCGTCCCAGTCCTTGCCCCAGGTAGGCATAGAAGGCGCCGGCGTTGACCACATGCCGGCTCATCGCCGCATAACCCACGCTGAACACCAGCAGAATCAAACCCGCCGCGACGAAAGCGCCCGGCACGCCCGCGCCATTGCCCAACCGTATCGCCACCGGGATAATCCCCAGCATGCCGGTGAGCGGCGCGGCGGCGGCGATCACAAAAAACACAATCTGCCACATCCCGATGGCGTTCTTCTTCAGTGTGGGCGCAGAAGCTGCCACTCATTCCCTCAAGGCTGGTCTGTAGACACATCCTCGCCCCATCCCACGATTTTTGTCATTGCTATCGATGCCAGTTTCTTGATAACTTACGCCAACGGCCAAGTCGCCCGACTATTCGTAGCCGTCCCTCGTTCGCAGCACTAAAAACCATTGAGGTATTCGATCATGCAGCTCTCCCCAATGATCCGGGCGAACCTATTGGCGCCCATCCTCGACGCCTTAAGTGCGCAGGGACACGACACTGTCCCGCTACTACGCCGCCACGCTCTACCCTTCACGCATCCCATTGATCCCTACCAGCTCATACCCCTGGCCAGCTATGTAGCCCTCTTTGAGCAAGCCGCAGCCGTATTAAGCGATCCCTTCCTCGGCCTTAAGCTGGGCCAGAACTTCAGACCAGAGCTACTGGGCCCGCTCGGTTTTATCTTTCAAGCCTCCGCCGATCTAAGCGCCGCCCTGCAGCAGTTATCTTCCTACGTCAGCGTCTGGCAAAGTGGAACGCAGATGGAGTTGGTCCCCGGAGAAATCACCGCCGACTACATCTATCAAATAGATGACCCGGCACTCCGTCCCCGCAGGCAGGATGCGGAGTATTCGATCTCTTCCATCTGCAGTCTTATACGCAACTTTCTGGGAGACAAATGGGCGCCCCTTGAAATTCACTTTGAGCACGCCCATCCAGGTGCGGACCACCGCGCCGCGAGGGCCTACGCACAAGCCTTCCACGCCCCTGTCTTCTTCGGTCAGAATCTCAATCGCCTGGTGATTCGCCCATCGGACCTGTGCCGTGCCGGTGTCTCCTCCGATCGTTCCATGCTGCCTTTCATGGAGCGTCATCTGCACGATTTAGCCCGGGAGAGCAGCGAGCCTGAAACCTTTGCCCGCCAGGTGAACCATCTCATTGCGCGCCGCATTGGCCACGGTCCCATCAGCCTTCCAGCGATAGCCGCGGAGCTAGGACTACCCCCTCGTTCCTTTCAGCGCCGTCTCGCCGAAGAGCGCACCAGCCTTCGCCGTCTGGTCCGCGACCAGCGCCGCTCCATCGCCGAGTCGCTGATGAAGAATCGCGCGACCACAGTCACCTCCGTAGCCCACACAGTAGGCTACGCAGAAACCGCAGTCCTCTCGCGCGCGTTCAAGAGCTGGACCGGCAAATCACCAAGAACCTTCGCCAACCTGGGACGGGTGCCCCAGGTTCGCCAAAGCGTACCTGGGACGAAAAAGACGGGCGAAGCCAACCAAAGAACTCCGCAAATGAAGTAGCAAAATAAAAGAGAAGGACCAAAGTGGCGAGACCCATCCCAACAGGCAAGAAAAAGCCCGGCCTCGACCGCGTCCTCGGCCGCCGCGACCTAGTATTGCTCTTCGTCGTCGCGGTAGCCAATCTAAACCTGATCCCGGCTGTCTCCGCCTCGGGTCCAGTGACTCTATGGCTCTGGCTCATCGCTCTTTCCTGCTTTTTCTGGCCGCAAGGAGCAGCCGTCACCGAGCTAGCGCAGAAGTGGCCAGGGGAAGGTGGCATCTATCTCTGGGCCAAGCGCAGTTTCGGTGAAGAGCACGGCTTCCTCGCCGGCTGGTGCTACTGGCTTTCGAACGTAGTCTACTTACCCACCGTCGTGCTTTCCTGTGTAGGAGTCGGTGTATACGTCTTCGGGCCCAGTATCCAGAAGCTCGCCGACAGCCAGGCCTTCACTGGAATCGCCTCCTTGCTGATCATCCTTTTTCTCCTCGCCCTCAACGTGCGCGGGCTCTCGCTAGGCAAATGGATCAGCAATCTCGGCGCCCTGGGAACCATCGGCGGAGCCGCGATGATCTGTCTACTGGCCATGCTGACCCTCCACCATCACGGCAGTGCCCTGCACGTCACCGATCTCCATCCTGATTTCCACGACTGGCGTCTCTTCGCCGCCTTTGGCACCATCTGTTACAGCCTGATCGGTCTCGACCTCGCCTCCATCATGGGCGATGAGATCCGCGATCCCAAACGCAATCTCCCCATCTCCATTCTCATTGGAGGCGTCATCGCCGGCTTGATCTACTTCGGCACCACGCTCTCCATGCTCATCGCCATGCCGCAGAAGGAGATCGGTGTTCTCTCCGGCATCCTCCAGGCCATCAACGTCATGAGCACGCGCACCGGCCTGATCGGTGTCGTCGCCCCGCTCGCCTTGTTGGAGTGCATGGCCATCCTGGGCACAGCATCCGCCTGGTTCAGCGGTGCTGCCCGTCTTCCCTTTGTCGCCGGGGTGGACCGTTATCTACCTCCCATCATCGGCCGTGTTCATCCTCGTTACCACACCCCCTATATCAGTCTGATCCTCTTCGCCATACTGTCATCGTTACTAATCGCCACCAGCTTCCTCGGTGTCTCCGTGGGCGAAGCCTACCTCACCATGCTGGATTTAGCCGTCATCCTGCAGCTCGTGCCCTCCACCTACATGTTTCTGGCTCTGCTCAAGCACACCTGGAGCAAAGACAGCCAGCTCAACGCCAACAAGTACTACCTCACGGCCAACGCAACTGCCGGTCTGGCGGCGACCGGCGTAGGCATCGTCGTAGCCTTTATCCCTTCCCGCCAGGTCAACTCCGTTTGGATCTTCGAAGCCAAACTGGTCGCTGCCTGTCTAATCGTCTTTGGCGCCGCCCTATTCTTCTATCAACAAGCGCTGCGCAAGGCGCGCACCATCCCTGCCGATGATCTCGTCCCCGGCGTGGAATACGGTTCCTAGCATAAGAATTACCCAGGATGATTGTTGGTGGGAGCCCCCTGCTTCAGCAGGGGGAGGAGCGCTTTAGCGCTCCGTGAAAGAGTCCCTCCGATCAATGGGCTTTAGCCCCGGCCTCCCTTGGCCGCCGCGGCTAAAGCCGGAGGAGTACAGTCCTACGTGAGCCGCTCGGCTTGAAAGCCGAGCTCCCCCGCATAAATGCAGGGGCTCCCACCAGATAGCAAAGCATTCAACCAGATCTATCAGCTCCTGCCTGGGTCTCCCATTCAAGCCGTCTTTCTTTTGGCTTGAGTGGGAGACCCCAGCACTCGCCCTGCAAAGCACGTGACCAATCAAGTACCGCTGCACCCGTTAACACCCATAATTCCCACCAATTTCGGATATAGTTGCCACGTTGTCGAGGTACTCCTTCCTGACCAACTCAAGGATATCCACCGTGAAATCAAAAAAGTTCTTGCTCTGCGCCATGACCGCACTGGTCACGACTGCAACCGCGCTAGGCCAGCAATCCGCATACGATGTAATCAACCTGGGCACTCCCCTGGGCGGAAGCTTCGCCATCGCGGCCGGCATAAGCCCCGCCGGCTATCTGGGCGGCTACGCCAATCTAACCGGCGATGCCAGTCAGCACGCCGTCCTTTGGTACATCAACAAAACCAAAGACCTGGGCACCCTCGGTGGACCGAACAGCAATCTGCTCAACCAATTCTCCGGCTTCTCCGAAACCGCGACCAAAGACCCTCTAGGGCAGGACTGGTGTGAGACCGGCACCGGCCTCGTTTGCCTGCCCATCACCGTGCAAAACGGCAAGGCGGTTGCCCTACCGTTACTCGGCGGCAACAACGGCTCCGGCTTTGGCAACAACGATCTGGGCCAGGTGGCAGGATCGTCTCAAACCACCACGCTCGATCCCAGTTGCCTGGTCGGCGGCGAGCCCGTTTCCCCCGCCTTGCAAACCCAACAGGCCGTACCCGTTGTCTGGACCAACGGACGCCCTCGCCAGCTCCCGCTCTTTCCCGGCGATAGCGAAGGCAGCGCCAACGCCATCAACAACCTTGGCCAGGCCACCGGCGCTACCGGAGATTGCATCAACGCCACCGCTGCTCATGCCATCTTGTGGAAGGATGGAAAGGCCATCAATCTTGGCAGCCTCGGCGGCGTCCTCTACACCAATCCCTTCGCCATCAACGACCGCACACAAGTGACCGGCACCGCCGACCTTCCCGGCGACTTAACCAGTCACGCATTCCTCTGGCAGAACGGAGTCATGACCGATCTGGGCACGCTTCCCGGGGATTACTACAGCGTCGGCTACTCGATAAATAATCGCGGCCAGGTCGTCGGCCAGTCCTGCGATGCAAACTTCAACTGCCGCGCCGTCCTTTGGCAAAACGGAAAAGTGACCGACCTCAACACCCTCATTCCTTCCACCTCGCCTCTGTACCTTTACCTCGCCGCAACCATCGATGATTTCGGCGTGATCGTAGGCTATGCGTCCGACCAAACCGCCAACACCTCACCGGCCTTCGTGGCCATCCCCAAATTGATCTACGGCATTCTGGACACACCGCATCGCGAAGCCGCACCCAAGGTCTCTCTGCCCGAACCTCTGCGCGCGCAGATTCAGAAAAATATAAAAAAGAGGGGAGCACGACGCGTCGAGCCGAGATGAAACAGAATCCCTATACTCCATTACCTCGGTGCGCGGCTATCGCTTTAAGGAGGGGTTGACGGCATCGCTGGACTATTCTTCAATAAGCAAACACGGATAGGCGTCAGGGACTCCCAATTCAGGTCATCTTCACCGGGCCTGGCACGATTGCATTTCTGAGCCAAATCGAAACGCGAGGGTACCCCGGTGACCCAATACTACGAAGAGACAGACGCGAGTCATGTTTTAACCATGGAAGAAATCACCAACCTCACCGAAGAGGGCGGCAAGCCTGCCGATACCCTCATGAACGTGGTTGCTTTGATCGCCACGCGTTTCCGCACCGACGTTTGCTCCGCCTATTTGCTCGAGCCCGATCGCTCGAACCTGGTCCTGGCCGCTACCCTCGGCCTTCACCCCCGCTGCATCGGCGCCCTGCGCATGCCCATCAACGAGGGCCTCACTGGCCTGGTCGCGGAACAGGTCCTCCCCGTCGCCGTGGAGGATGTCAGCAAACATCCACGTTTTAAGTATTTCAAGGAGTCTGGAGAAGAGGTATATCACTCCTTTCTCGGTGTCCCGCTGATCGACCGCGGCATCCTGCAGGGGGTCCTCGTGGTGCAGACAAAAGAACCAAGGAAGTTCCGCGAAAACGATATTCGCACCTTGGCCGAAGCGGCCAACCAGGTCGCCCCCGTGGTCAGCGAGGCGCGCACTCTCGATCGTTTCATTGTCCCCACGCAGGAGCGCCTCTGGTCCGTCGCCCACAACCTCTCCTGGTGTTGGGACTACGACTGCATCAGCCTCTTTCGCGACCTCAATCCTACCCGCTGGTGGCAGCTCAACCAAAACCCCATCGCCCTGCTCAACGAAATCCCGTTGGGCGACCTGGAACGACGCGCCACCGAACTGGGTCTGCACAGCCGCATCAACTACGTCTACCGCCGCCAGCAGGAGTATCTAAAGGCAGACCGCACCTGGGGTTCGATGAACGCAGGCGTGCTCCGGCCCCGCCCCGTGGCTTACTTTTCTGCTGAGTTCGGCCTGCACGAGTCCCTGCCCATTTATTCCGGCGGTCTCGGTGTGCTCGCCGGAGACCACATCAAGAGCGCCTCCGACCTCGGCATTCCCCTCATCGGCATTGGCCTCTTCTACGGCCAGGGCTACTTCCGCCAATACCTCGACGAGAAGGGCTGGCAACAGGAGGAGTACCTCCACACCGACGTCGATCAACTTCCCATGGAGCTCGCCATCGGCAAAAAGGGCGAACCCGTCGTCGTAGAAATCCAAACCCGCGGCGGCTTGATCCGCGCCAAGGTTTGGCGAGTCCAGGTGGGCCGTTGCACCCTTCTGCTGCTGGATTCGAATGTGCAGGGCAACGCGCCCGAAGATCTGGAACTTACTTCCCGCCTCTATGGCGGCGACCGGCGCACCCGCATTCGTCAGGAGCTGCTCCTCGGCATCGGCGGCTTTCGTGCACTCAAAGCCATGGGCATTTCCCCCGGCGTCCTCCATCTCAACGAGGGGCACAGTGGCTTCGCCGTGCTGGAAGCGATCCGCGATCGCATGCAGGAAGAAGGTTTGGACTTCGACACTGCTGCCAATGACATACCGCGGGAAGTGATCTTCACCACCCACACCCCAGTACCCGCCGGTCACGATCGCTTCGACGGCGATCTCATCGAGGAGCACCTCGGCCCTCTGCGCGACCAACTGGGTATTTCGCACGAGAGACTCATGGCCTTTGGCCGCGAGCATCCCAACGATCGGGATGAACCCTTCTGTATGACGGTTCTTGGGCTCTTGCTCTCGCGCCGCGCCAACGCGGTTTCTTCTCTGCACGGCGAAGTGTCCCGAGCCATGTGGAAGGGCCTCTACCCCGGCAAGCCGGAAGACGCAGTGCCCATCGGGCATATCACCAACGGCGTCCACGTCCCATCCTGGCTGGCGCCGCAAATGTCGCGTCTTTACGACCGCCATCTCGGCGTGGGATGGCAGGGCAAGAGCTCCTGGCTACGCACCTGGGAGCCCATCGAGAACCTCGACGATGGCGAACTTTGGGAAACCCATCTCAGCCTCAAAGCGCAGCTCATCGAATTCGTGCGCCGCCGCGCCCGCGAGCAGGCCGAACGGCGCGATGAGCCGGAGGAAACCCTCCACCGGCTCAGCAAAGTGCTTTCTCCCGATGCTTTGACCATTGGCTTCGCCCGCCGATTTGCTACCTACAAACGCGCCAACCTGATCCTCGCCGATCTCCAGCGGCTGGCCTCCATGGTCAACGATCCCAAGCGTCCGGTGCAGTTCCTCTTTGCCGGCAAGGCTCACCCCCACGACGAGCCCGGAAAGCTGGTCCTGCAGCAGATCGCCGAGATGATGCGCGACTCCAAATTTGGCGACAAGTTTGTCTTCATCGAGAACTACGACATTAACGTCGGCCGTTATCTTGTGCAGGGTGTGGATGTTTGGCTAAACAACCCGCGGCGGCCACTGGAGGCCTCCGGCACCAGCGGCCAAAAAGTAGTGTTGAACGGAGGCTTGAATCTCTCCGTGCTCGACGGTTGGTGGGCCGAAGCCTACGACGGCCTCAACGGCTTCGCCATCGGCAACGGCAGAACCCACTCCAACATGGATGTGCATGACACCCGCGACGGTCAAGACCTCTATCGCGTTCTGAACGACGAACTAATTCCTCTCTACTATCAACGGGACAAGGACGGCCTGCCGCGGGGATGGATCACCCGCATGAAGCGAACCATCCGCACCCTGGGCTGGCGCTTCAGCGCCGACCGCATGGTCATGGATTACACCAGGAACTGCTACGTCCCCGCGGCCGGAGGCACATCCAGCGAAATGAAGCTGCCCAGCTAAACAGAGCGTGGGCTCCTGTAATCATTTTTCACGAAAACAGAGCCTCATAATCGTTTTTCACGCACCATAACCATTTTTCACGTAAACTCTCGCTATAAACCAAATTTCACGCCCCCAAACAGGTTTTTAGCGAGATGGCCTCAAATAATCATTTTTCAGGCCCCATAACCAATTTTCACGGGCTTGCCCTCCCTGAAAAGGCGACCCCGGCGGGTTATGCCGCCCTCATCGACGCCTATCGCCTGCAGGTCCCCCTACCCCGAACCCTCTTCGCGACCAGCGAACACCATCGCACGCGCAACGAGCGGGGGTGGAGAATCCTCACTCCGCGCCATACCCCCTCGCCGGATCTCGAAGAACACCTTACCTTTGCCTTGAAAAACGAGGGCCTGGACCTCGCCATTCTCAAACGGTTATTTGCCGTCGTCTCCCCGGCGGAGATCGAGGCGATTGTGCGTGCCAAGCCAACCGGGGGCTATGCCAGGCGGCTATGGTTCCTCTACGAATGGCTCCTGGACCGGAGGCTCGACCTGCCTGACGCCCGCATTGGCAACTATGAGCCGGTCGTGAACCCGCAACAACAGTGGGCGATACCGGGGGAAAACTCGTCCCGCCACCGGGTCCGTAATAACCTGCCCGGCACCCCTGCCTTCTGCCCCCTGGTATTTCGCACCAGGACGACCGAAGAGTTTGCCGCCATGGACTTGGTCGAGCGCGCGCAAAAAGCAGCTGCGGCGGTGCCCAAGGATCTCCTCGTGCGCACCGCGGCCTTCCTGCTGCTGAAGGACTCCCGATCCAGCTTCGCCATCGAAGGCGAGCGTCCTTCGCAGGATCGGATCAGGCGCTGGGGTCAAGCCATCGCCCAGGCTGGACGGCGTCCGATCGATCTGGAGGAACTGCTGCGGCTGCAGGCCATCGTGATCGGCGACGCGCGCTTCGTGAAGCTTGGATTGAGAGAGGAAGGCGGCTTCGTCGGCCAACATGACCGCGAAACGCGCATGCCGATTCCTGACCACATCAGCGCCCGGCCCGATGATCTGCGGTCGCTAATCGACGGCATGGTCGCTTTTGACCAGGGCCCGGCGCAAGGTCTTGATCCCGTGATCGCTGCGACCGCGCTGGCCTTCGGCTTTGTCTACGTCCATCCGTTTGCAGATGGCAACGGCCGCATCCACCGCTACCTTATTCATCATGTCCTGGCCCAAAGAGGCTTCAATCCCTCCGGAGTAGTCTTCCCTATATCCGCCGCGATTCTCGAGCGCATAGATGCCTACCGCGCCGTGCTGGAAAATTACTCCAGACGCCTGCTGCCCGTGATCGATTGGCGGCCGGCCGGCGACGGCAATGTCGAAGTCCTGAATGATACGGCAGACTTCTACCGCTTCTTCGACGCAACCCCTCACGCCGAATTTCTCTACGCCTGTGTTCGCCAGACCATCGAAGAAGACCTGCCGCGGGAGACCAGATTCCTGTTGCATTACGATCAGTTTCGCAACCGCGTAGAAGCGATCGTGGACATGCCCGATCGAACCATCGACCTGCTGTTCCGCTTCCTCCATCAGAATGGCGGACAGTTATCGAAGCGCGCCCGCGAACAAGAGTTCGCCCAGTTGACGGACGCGGAAGCCGCCGCCTTCGAGGATGCTTACAAAACCGCATTCGAAAATGAAACGGGGAACAGATGATAAGCCGCAATCCCATCAAGACGCTCTTGCTCTTTGCGCTCCTGAGCACAGCCACCCTGCACGCTCAGAACGAAGGCCTTTGGGAAGGTTACAGCGGCGAATGGAGCCACACCTCCCGGCAATTGCTGGCGCTCGCCGAGGCCACCCCAGCCGAAAAATTCTCCTGGCGTCCAGCGCCCGGAGTCCGCTCCATTGGCGAAGTCTACATGCACATCGCCATCACCAACTTCTATCTATTGAGCGTGACCGGGCCCAGGGAACCGAATCTGCCGCGCTCCCCATCCCCAATAACCGACGCAGAGGTAAACGCCACCCTCCACTTTTGTCATCCCGACCGGAGCGCAGCGTAGTGGAGGGACCTGCGGTGCGCCCCTCCCGAACGCAACTGCGCGAGGGACTATCGCAAATTCGTGGCTACCGCGGCCCCCGTTGCCCGTTCCCGCCTTGCTGAGGCGGTCTCTGCTGGTTCTGCGGCCGATTCTGAGCCGGCGGCCTGTTTTGCGGAGCCGGCCGCATCGATGATGTCGGCCGATTCTGCGGCGGCCTATTCTGAGGAGGCCTATTCTCCGGCGGCCGATTCTGAGGAGGCCGTTGCGGAGCAGGTTGAGTCGTCGGCAGTCGATTAGGCCGCCCGGGCTGACTCGTCGGCGGTCGATTCTGCGGTGGACGATACCCCGGCGTTCCCGGCTTCACCGGCTGAATCGTCGGCCTACCTCCATTCGCAGGAGGACGATACCCCGGCTGATTGATCGGCCGGTTATACCCGGGCCGTGTCCCTGGATGCGTATAAACCGGCCTGCGAACAGGTGCCGGCGGCCGGTAATTCGGTGGCCGGTAGCCCCAATTGCCCCCATATCCCGGGCGGTGGTTATACAACACCGGGCGCGGCCGATACCAGGGATTGGGCGGACGATATCCGCCATGCCAACCGCCCCACGGACCACGGTTGTAATAGATCCGGCGCGCTCCCCAATTCCATCCCCAGCCACCCCATCCCCAGGGCTGGCTGACCAGCAGCGCGGTAATGCCGATGCCAATCCCGAAGGTGATCAACCCCGCGTTCAGACCGCTCCCCGCATACACCACGGTGGGGTTATATTGCGGCACGTACACCACCTGCGGATTCACCGGTTGGATCACGTAGATGGGCTGGCCGCCGTTCTGCTGCACCTCGACCTGTTGTTGCGGAGTACTGCGCAGCGCACCCGATCCGTAGGCCTGCGCCCGCAGCCGTTGAATCGAAGCCGACACCTCATCCTGATTCGCCGTAACCGCGGCCCCGATCGCGGCATAGTCATCAATATTCTCCGCCATCATCTGCACCACGTCGGGAAACCCGGCCAGGGCAATAAATGCCGGATCGAAACCCTGTTGCTGGGCAGCAGCGGTCAACTGCGTCAGGGGGAGGTTGCTGTTCTGCGCCAGCCAATTATTGAAATCCAGAATCTCCTGCGGATTGGTCGAGGCGGTAGTGATCTGGGCCAGAAGAGAGTCGGGGTAGAGAGCGACCGGAGCCAGCAGTTGATCCAACTGTTGCGGCGTAGGCGGTGGCGGACCCTGGGCCTGAAGATCGGGTGCAAGACCCTGAAAGAGAAGAAGGCCGACGAGCAAAAGAACTGCATACAGGCTCGGTTTGCGCTGCATCTGGAGACTCCCGGGTGGTCGAGGTCGCTTACCGCTTGAACATCCTTGGCAAGGGTACCGCAACCGCGGAGTTCCTCCTAGATCCTGCCCCCGGCCGCTGCAGCTTGCATATGGGTATACCGAAACGACTCGGGAAACTTGAGCCCGTACCCCAGGCACCGGTCGAAACTGATATGCGCCATCCAAATGAGTGCGACTTGGCCGCCCAGCACCCCACCCCGCTTCCAGGCCAGCAGGCCCAGCGCGAGCGGCAGCACATAGCAATGGACAAGGTTGTAAAACGCAGCCGATGCCTTGTTGGCCGGCCGTAGATAGCCAAGCAGAGAGACATCCGGCACAAAAAACAACAGAGCAAACAGTCCCCAGTGGTGCGGATAGAGATGTTGATAGGCCATGCATCCAGCAAACAGCACCACCAGTCCCTCCAGCCGGAGAAGGACATCGGGGCGAGTAAGGTAGATAGAGCCAGGAGAAGCGTTCATTTGTCTACAGCCTACAGCTTGCAACCCGGATTTCCTGCACGAGGCTCCAAACAGGTCCGCGTGTGCGGCTTTCAGTGAGGAAAGCCGCATGAAGCTCGTCAACGCCAACCGGCTCGACAGGAAATCCGGGGGGCTGGCAGCCATCATTTTGGCTGCAGGCAAATCCACCCGCATGGGAGAAGCAAAACAGCTGCTCCGCCTGGGTGAGAGCACAGTACTGGGCCGAACCATCGAAAACGTACGCCGCGCTGCCGTAAAGGAAATAGTTCTGGTGCTCGGCGCTTCCGAGGAAGCCATCCGCCGCCGTCTTCCGGCCTCTTTGCTCCAGGGTCTCAAGGTAGTCGTCAATCCGCTATATGAGCAGGGGATGGCCAGCTCGTTGCGAGCCGGCCTCTCCGCGCTCGATCCGCAAACAGACGCCGCCCTCATCGTCCTGGCAGACCAGCCCTTCGTTCGCCCCGAAACCCTCGATCAGCTTGGACGTAAACACCGCCAGACCCAGGCACAGATAGTAATCCCGTCGTACCAAGGTCGCCGCGGCAACCCCGTCCTGCTCGATCGTTCAGTCTTTGCCGATGTCATGGCGCTCGAAGGAGATACAGGCTGCCGCGCCATCTTCGGCAGCCACACGGAGCGCACCGTCAAACTTGAAGTAGAGGATGAAGGAATCCTGCTGGATATCGACAACCAGGGGGATTACGAGCGCCTTAGGGAAGGATCTCCGCCTCACACCGGCGAATAACCGCATCCACGTCAAACCCCCGCCCGGTCAGGCCGGCTTCTTCTCCGGAAATCTGCTGCACGTGGCCGCCCCGGCGCAGCGCCACCATCTGGCTCATCACGCTCAGCGCAATCTCCTCCGGTGTGGCCGCTCCCAGAGCGAGCCCGGCCGGCGCATACACGGTAGCGATCTTCTCCTCGGAAACTCCTCCGGCGCGAAGATAATCCAGCACCAGCTTGGCCCGATGATGGCTGGCGATCAGGGCGACATAGGCGGCCTTGCCTTCCAGCGCCTTCTTGAGCCACAGATGGTCCCGCTTGTGCTGCGTGGCAATGACCACGAAGGATTTTGGTCCGATAGGGGTTTCCGTGAGATCGAAGTCTTCCGTGACCAGTCTCTCTGCCTGCGGAAAGGCGCTGCGATCGGCGGCCGGATCGTTGACCGTAATGGTAAAACCCATCATGTCGCCCAGGCTGGCCAGCGTCTCTGCGATGCGCCCGTGGCCTACGATCAGCAACTCGGGCTTGGGCAGAACGGGCTCGATAAAGATATCCATGGTCCCTCCGCAAGGCATGCCCACGCCCAGCTGCTCATCGCTCATATCCACGGTAATCATCCGTGGCCGTTCCGTCTCCAGGCAATGGATGGCTTCGCTACGTACGGCGCTCTCCGCGCAGCCTCCGCCCACCCATCCCAGCACCAGTTTGCCCACCGGATCGATAATGGCCTTGGAGCCGCGCCGGGCCGAAGAAGACCCCTCCACCCGAACCACCGTAGCAATGGCGAAGGGTTTGCCTTGGGAGGCGAGTTCGGCCGCCTTGCGTATAGAGGTCTGAGAACATCTGAGGGAGTTATCATAAGCTTTTGGTGCTTTACGCTTCAACCACGGGGATGAGCCTTGTATAGCGAGCAGGTACGCGCCCATTACGCCAATCCGCGCAATGTAGGAAGCGTACTGGAGCCTTCCGGCAAGGCGATGGTAAAGAGTGCGCTTGACAGCGACACCGTGCTGATTTCTTTACGCATCGATCAAGACATCATTCAGGAAGCCAAGTTCAAGTGCATGGGATGCGCGGTAGCGATCGCCTGTTCCTCCATGGCCACGGAGATGGTCTTAGGCAAAACCGTCGACCAGGCCTACTCCATCACCGAGCAGGCGGTAGCCGAAGCCTTGGGCGGCATCCCCGAATACAAGATGCGCTGCAGCAACCTGGCCCCCGCCGCCATACGCAACGCAATCGACGACTGGAGAAACCGCGCCGCTGGCACGCTAGACCCGCCACATTAGGCGATCAGCCAACAAATTTCATCCGTACCGCTTCGGACGGCACCGGGCAAACATCATACTGGCGTGTCAGCCGATAGCGATTACGCGCGAACATACGATAAGCAGCGTTGCGCACAAACAGCGGCACTGCGCGCAGCATCTTTCCCAACACCCGCCAGCGGCCGCCCAGCATCAACAGCAAATTCACGGTGACGTCGGACTGTGTCAACAGCCTCTCGCGCTCCGTGCCAGCATCGAGCACCATGTAAACGCTATTACTCTTGAGCATGGCCGCGCGGTCGATCCCATGCCGGGAGAGCACAGCCGCGGCCACGGAAGACTGCTGGGGAGCAAAGCGGAAGCGATCAGCGTGGTCGTGTTTGATCACCCACTGCACCGCGCGATTGCAAACGCCGCAAAGCCCGTCATACAGCATCAGCGCCCGTCCTTCTACTTGATCGCTCATGGTTGGCCCCGCTCAAAAATTCTCGCATACACCCTCTCATACGCCTCCACCATGGTTACGAGAGAGAAGCGTTCCCGCACTCTTTGCCGGCAAGCATCCTCTTGAATCGAAGGCACCCCATCCAGCGCTTTCACCGCCCCTGCCACATTGTTTACCAGAAATCCCGTCACTCCTTCTTCGATCACCTCGCGGCAGGAGCCAAGGTCCATTGCGATCACCGGAACCCCCGCCGCATTGGCCTCGGCCAGCACCAGCCCAAAGCGTTCTGGGATAGTGTTGAGGTGAAGCAGGGCAAATGCGCGTGCAAACAAGCCATTCTTCTCCTCTACGCCAACCGGTCCAACGTACTCGATCTGATCACTGAGATGCGGCTGAATCTCGTCCCGGAAGTAGTTCGGATCCTGGACGATCCCGGCGATAAGCAATCGCCGGCCACTCCGCCGGGCGGTATCGATGGCCAGGTGGACTCCTTTATCTGGATGGAGCCGCCCAATAAACACCAGCTCCTCCCCTCTGGTTTTTCGTAGAGGGTAGAGTGTGAGGTCGATACCGTTGTAGACCGTCGCCAGGTAATTCAATCCTGGGGCGCGATCCGAATCGCTGATGGAGACGAAGTATCCGTCTCTATACTTCTGGTAAACCGGCATGATGCGCGGCGAGGAGAATCCGTGAATCGTGGTCAACACCGGAGTCTTCACCAGCCGGGTATAGGCCAGTGCCATAAAGTCATAGTGGCTATGGATCAGGTCAAACTCCGCGGCATGTTCAAAGGCCTCTGCAATGTGCAGATATTCGGCCACCTTAGGATCGATGGAGCGATCCTCCTCGTACCCCTTGTCCACGACCGCATGCAGCTTGGCGCGCGTGACTGAATCCCCGCTGGCGAACAGCGTAACATCCCATCCCCGGGCCACCAATCCTTCCGCGACATTACTCGCGACCGTCTCCCAGGCGCCATACTGCCGCGGTGGAGTGCGCCAGGCCACAGGAGACAAAATCGCAATTCTCTTGTTCGACAACCTGCTCCTTCTTCAACCAAAGCTGGGTGCCCCATTCAAGCCCGCTTTTGGGCTTGAGTGGGATACCACAGCACTCGACGCGCCATTCTTTGTTATTAGGAGCGAAGCCGAGGGATCTGCAGCTCTACCAGCCACTAGCCAATTTCTCATGGAATCGCCCCTCTCCCCTTTGTCATCCCGCCTGCCCCGGCCTGCCGTGGGACCGTAGCGTAGCGGAGGGGAGGGACCTGCAGTTCCACTCCACCCCAAACAAACCTAAAGAAAGCTACTCCATAGCACCCAGCACATCCTTCAATTCCACCGTGGCAAACCCAGAGGCATGATCCGCCAGCCCATAAGGAATAATCAACTGCCCCTGGTGCAGCAACGCGCCGCACGAATAAACCACATTAGGCACATACCCTTCCCGCTCGCTCGGCTCCGGAGTCATCATCGGCTCCCGCAGCCGCCCAATGACTTTCGAGGGATCCTGCAAATCCAGCAAAAACGCCCCAATGCAATACTGGCGCATCGGTCCCACTCCATGGCTCAGCACCAGCCATCCGGCATCGGTCTCGATAGGCGATCCGCAATTCCCAATCTGCACCAGCTCCCACGGAAACTTAGGCTTCAGCAGCAACTGGCGCTCATTCCAAAAGTGCACATTGTCCGAACGCATCAAAAAGATATTCTCGTTATCCTGGCGCGAGATCATGGCATAGGCGCCATTCACCTTGCGTGGAAACAGAGCCATGCCTTTGTTCTCCGCCTCCGGGCCATTCAACGAGATAAACCGGAACCGCAGAAAATCGGAAGTCTCGAGCAGCTCCGGCATAATTACCCGGCCATCATAGGCAGTAAAGGTCGCGTAGTACACATGCGAGCCATCGTCCTTGCGAAAGCGCACAAACCGAGCATCCTCGATGCCGTTCTTTTGCGAGGGCGTAGAAGGAAAAATAATCCGCTCCGACAAATCCTGTTCCTGCTCAAACTGCACCTCGTAATTGGATCGGGCCAACATCCATATACTCTGTGCCCGAAGCTGATCCTCCCCCGCTTCGCCATGCGCCTGGCCGGAGTGTTCCAGCTCCGCAGTAAGAGCGTCGCGCAGCGTGGTCAGGCCAAACGAGTTTCCCAACCGCGCCAGCACCCGGCTGGTAAACCCTCCCTCCAACCCGAGTTCGCAGAGCTTTCTCTGGAACAGCGGCCCTTCATACACCGTATTGGCGATCTGCCGCGGCTCGGTGAGCAATCTCCCCGCCGGATCCACCTCGATCCTCAGATCGCGATGAACAATCCCGCTACGGAAAGTGACCGAGGAGATATGTCCTTCTCCGGTCGCGCGCAAGCTGAGTACAAATCGCACCGCGCCCTCCGGCAATCCCGTCTGGTCAGGGTGCTGCACCATCGAAGGACTAAACAGCGCCGCCGATTCCAGCGAGTATTCGGCCAGAAAATAGGAGCCGATCAGAAGCCTGCGCTGGGTAGAGAATTCGGCATGGGCCGGCATCAGTTCCCGCAGCTGCTCAAACCGATCCAGGAAGCGTTGCTTTAGATGCAGGTGCCGCTGCGCGAAGCTGGCCGAGACTTGCTCCAGCAGCGGACCCACCATCGCCTCCGGCACGGCCATGACTCTTTCGATGATGCCGCTAATTCGTCGCGCATCCCCAGGCTCAAATTGCCGCAGAAGAACCCGTGAAGGATCCGGCTTCAGGACGGTCTTGGAACGTTTCAGAGGAATAGCCAGGGAGGTCACATTTTCCAGAGCAGTCGCATTTCCCATTGGGGGGGTCTCGTTTCTTGTCGCCTGCCTCTATAGTCGTTTCCGCGGGCAGTCTTGTGCAGCTTTTCAGCAGGAAATCCGCACAAACGTGCTCTCCCCGCATACATCTTTAAGGGAATCGAACCGGAATGCATCTAGTGCATCGAGACAGGCAACGGAGGGTACTCCTCCGCCGTGATCGGCTGTTTGAAGCTGGTCAGCATATTCTGTGCCTGGCGCATCTCCACCAGCGACAGCAGAAACGCCAGCGTGGACTCGGCTCCCTGGTTTCCGTTCACCCGGTCTATGTGCAATCCATCGCGGCAGCCGCCGGTCTCGGGTACGTAGAGCTCGAGGCCAAGGTCATTGCCACCGATGAACCAGTCGAAGGCGTGTTGCGCCTGCTCATACCAGCGCACATCCGCCGTAGCCCGATAGGCTTCCAGGCAGGCTGCCACCGTGGCCTGGGCCTCGATCGGCTGCTGGTCGAAGTTCGCACGCGCCCCGCCGCGTTGATAGAAACCATTACTGCCAATCGGCCGCAGGTGGCCCTTCTCCGTAGTTTGCTGCTCCGTCAGCCAGCTCAGAGTATCGAGCCCTCGCTGCAAAACAGCCTTCTCCCCGGTGGCCCGTCCACTCACAATCAAGGCATGGGAGAGCCGCGCGTTGTCGTAGGACAACTCCTCCTCAAACCAGTTCCAGTCAGCGTGCGCGTGCCGATCGTAGAGCTCCATCAATCGCGTGGTCAGTATCTCGCGCATTTGGTTCACCAGGCTATCCCCGCCCAAACGGCGCAGGTACTCATGGATGCCCAACAACCCAAAGGCCCACGCCCTGGGTGAGCTGAACTCCGTCAACGCCGGCAACGCCCGCGCGA
The DNA here is from genome assembly GCA_963721125.1 of uncultured Acidobacteriaceae bacterium. Taxonomy (GTDB): domain Bacteria; phylum Acidobacteriota; class Terriglobia; order Terriglobales; family Acidobacteriaceae; genus PALSA-350. Next base: position 689,056 of record CAVRHZ010000007.1, read on the forward strand.
ACAGCTGCCCGGCCATCATCTGAAAACTGCGCAGCGTCGATCGCCCTACGCCTACCCCCAGCGCCCAAAGCGCCCGCCCATGACTATCCTCGGATCCCTGCTCGTCCAGCCACTGACGATCGAAGCTCATGTGGTTATGAAATCGTCCGCTCGCCGGGTCGAAGGCGTGATGCAGAAAAGCAGCGCTGGTGCTGGCCAGGCTCCGCTGATGCTCAGAATCGTCGGCCAACTCCGCCAGCAGCACCGCCAGGATGAACGCCCGGGCATTGTCGTCGGTGCAGTAGCCTTCGCTGAAATTGGGCACACTGAAGATGGCATGTTGAAAGACGCCAGTGGAATCCGTCATGCGGGAAAGATGCGTCAGCTTCACCTCCGGCAGCTCACGATGTTTCTGGTCCAGCGTCTTGATGGCGAGGAATTTTCGCGATAAGGGCGCGCCTTCCAGGCGAGCTAGTTCGAAGCTGTGCATGTAAAGCTGGGCCACATTCGACCAGATCATCTCCCGTCCCAGCCGGTAAGCATTCTTGCGCATGGCATTGCGCCGCGTGTCATCGCGCAGCAGGCCAAGAATCTGGTCCGCCATCGCCGTCGAATCAGCAAACGGCACCAGCGCGCCCCGGTCGTCCGCGAGGAGATCTGCCGCGTGCCAATACGGTGTCGAAACCACGGCTTTGCCGGAACCGAAGGCAAACGAGAGCGTGCCCGAGGTGATCTGGGCTGCGTTCAGGTAAGGAGTGATGTATAAATCCGCGGCGCCCATAAACTCTTTCAAGTTTTCCGGGTCAACGAACTGGTTGCAGAAGATAACGTGTTTCTTCAGCTTGTTTTTGGTGGCCAGAATCTCCAGGCTCAGCCGGTAGGCTTCCCCATGATTGCGTATCTCGTTGGGGTGGGTTGCGCCCAGCACGATGTACACCACATCGGGAAACTCGGCCAGAACCGCGGGCAGGGCATTGAGCACATATTCGATGCCCTTGTTCGGCGAGAGCAGGCCGAAGGTGAGCAGCACCGTGCGCCCTTCCACCTGGAACTGATCTTTGAAATAGGTAGGGTCCACAAATCCAACATCGAGAATTCCGTGCGGAATCAGGTCAATTTTGCTCAGCGGCGCGCCATAGATTTCGTGTAGCATCTGCCGTCCGCGATCCGCCATCACCACCAGCCGCGTGGAGAGCGCGATCAGCTCTTCCATGGCGCGTCTCTGGTCGGGCTTGGGGTCGCGCAGAATAGTATGCAGCGTGGTCACCACGGGCATTTTCAACTCCCGCAGCATGGCCAGAACGTGCCCCCCAGCCGGGCCGCCGAATATGCCGAACTCATGCTGCAGGCACACGATATCCACGTCGCTGATGTTCAGAAAATCCGCCGCGCGCAGGTAAGACGGCAAGTCCTGCTCTTCGATCTCGAAGCGAACTACTTCCGGGTAGTCGTATCCGTCCTCAATATCGTTGACGGATACGCAAAGGCACTGGCTTTGCGGATATGCGGTCTGCACCGCAGACAGCAGATCGGTGGTGAAGGTAGCGATGCCGCACTTCCGCGGCAGGTGGTCGCCCACGAATGCGATCTTGCGGATCTTTGCGGTCTCTTTTAAGAGGATTCCGTTTGCCACCATGCGTCTGGACCTCTTCCGTATTCGATTGTGTGATGCGCTGAAGTGCCTCAGGGGAGAGGTAGAGACAGTAAAAGGAGGGGCTATTGTTATGATATCAAGCCGGCGGCGCAGCCGGTGGGAATTCTCTTAAGCCCTATTCTCTTGTAATTTGGAAAGGGAGTCTTCACCCCCATGAAACTAGCCATCATCACAGGCGCGGCTCAGGGTATCGGTCGCCGTACCGCAGAAATCTTCGCCGTCGCCGGCTATTCTCTCGCCCTGCTGGATCTGCAACCCTGCACGGCCACCCTGGCCGGCATCCGCGCCATCGGCTGCGATGCGGAGATGTTTACCGGTGACATCTCTGACGAATCGGTGGTCGAAGCCGCCGCCGAAGCGATACGCCTGCGTTGGAACCGGGCCGACGTTCTGGTCAACAATGCCGGTATCAGCTCGATAGCCCCGGCGGAGACGATAGACCCGCAGACCTTTCGCCGCGTGTTGGAAGTAAACCTGGTTGCGCCTTTCCTGCTCGCCCGCACCTTCGGGAAAGTGATGTTGCAGCGCCGTTCCGGCTGCATCGTGAATGTGGCCTCCATAGCCGGGCTGGCCGGCATTGCCGATCGTGCCGCTTACAACGCATCGAAGCACGGGCTGATCGGGCTCACGCGCACGTTAGCCGCGGAGTGGGGAGGACGCGGTGTGCGTTGCAACGCCGTCTGTCCCGGCTGGGTCAAGACGGAAATGGATCAAGCCGATCAGGCAACCGGCTCTTACACCGACGAAGACATCATCGGAGTAAATCCAATGGGCCGCTTTGCCACCCCGGACGACATCGCTCGTGCGATCCTCTTCCTCTCCGACCCCGAGCAAAGCGGATTCATCAACGGCCACGCTCTTCCCATCGACGGAGGCTGGACCAGCGACGCCAGCTGGCAAAGCCTGCGCCTGAGCCACCGCTAAGCGATGCATTCTGCCGTAATTCTCTCTCTTGGGGAACAGTAAATATCCTGTAGCGGTTACGAATAAGGGAATCACTCGACCAGTCGCAGCACCTTCTCCACCTGTGCCCGAAGCTCCGCTACCTCTTCACGCAGCGCAGTGATCTCTGCTTCCATCTGGGCCAGACTGGACCCCGTTCCTGAAGGCTCAGTAACCTCACTTTTCCCAAAGTCCTCCGCCGGTTCGCCCGAAAACAAATGTGCGTACCGAGCTTCCTTAGTCCCCGGTTGCCGTGGCAGCACCTTAACCAGCGGAGGCTCGCGCTGCATCAGCCGCTGCAGTGACGACTGCACATCGCTCAGCTCCTCGAAGCGATGCATGCGTTCACCGCGTCCGCGCAGCTCGCCCGGGGTCTGCGGCCCGCGCAGCAGCAGCACGCAAACTATAGCGATCTCCCCGCGGGTAAAGTTAAACACCTCCTGCATCCGGTGCTCATACTTGGCCACCCGGCTATCCGCACCCCGGGCGGGGCCGGCCAGCCCATCGTCTTCCAGTTGATGCAGCGCCTGCCGGATCTGATCCTCATCCAGGTTCATCACCGGCTCGCGATTATTCTTCTGGTTGCAGGCATTGGCCAATGCATTCAGCGAGAGCGGGTAATACTCCGGTGTAGTGATTTCCTTTTCCACCAGCGAACCCAGCACGCGAGCGGCAACAGGGGAAAGTACATGAGTCACGGCGAAAGCCCTCTTCAGCAGACTCCATATTAAAGGGTCATTGCTTTTTCGCATGCCAAGGCGGGCGTACCGGGAGGCCAAAGGCGGCCTTTCTGGGCCTTGGCCGCACCAAAGTTCGACCCTCCGGGATAGAAACATGATCCCAAAACCGCCGCTCCGCTTCGATTCGGCGCATACTAGAGACATGCGCGAGGAAAAAGTTCCGTTATGTGACCGCCATCATTCCAGAATGCGGACGGCGGAGTCTTCGTTCTTGCCCCAGGCTGTTTTCAAGTGTGCCTCGCAAGACTGCCAACGCTATTACGGGCGGCGATACGGGTATTTCGATTTGCTTCCACACCTGCCGTCCTCACCGGAGCAGATTGACCCGGTAAACCGCCAGATGAAAGTTTGCACAAAACGCCAGACCCACTCCTACATGGCGATCACGCGGCCCAAAAATACCGCTCCGGATGCCAAGAATCTCTGGTGCTGGCACTGCTTTGAATGCAACAAGGCAAAGTAAGCTTCATCCCCAACAAAAGCTGGGTGCCCTATCCCCCCATTTCCTGCGGACGCTTTGGGCTCTGTCCATCCCCCTCCACCCATGCCAAAGTGGATGGGGGCAGCCCACCTTCGCATGGGCGGAGAGGGTCAGCCAACACTTACACTCTCGATCGATTACGAACCCAAAGCTAATTTGCACCTCTGCGATTTGCCGACGCATCCCTTGGCGCATTGTTACGAAACGTGGTCGCACGCCGGAAAGTGAGTGATGGCATATGTGCGCCCGGCTGCTGATCAGCAATGATAGGAGACGACAATGCAACGACGGGATGTTTTGAAAGGCTTTTCTGCAGCAATGGGCGGGGCACTCCTTCCCCGCACGGCGTGGACTCGTGCGTTCCAGCCGGAAGCGAAGCCGCCGGCTGTAGCCATCCGCGGATTGGTGCGCAGAGAAGGGAAGCTCCTGCAGCCCATCCGAATCGCATTACCGGATGCGAAAGCGGGCGCGCAAGTCGTAACCAAGGTGGATGGCATAGCGGTAGATCATCGCACGCTCTCGGAAGGCGTGCAAAGTTTCGACGTATTTGTCGAACCAGTGACGACGTCGCGCACCAGCAAAGTCTTGGTGACGGGGAACGGTGCGGATCAGATGACCAATGTGGAGCGTAAGCCGGTGCGCAAACTTCTGGTTTATGTGCTGCCCCACTCTCATCACGATTTGGGCTACACCGATCTGCAGGCGGACGTGGAAGAAAAGCAGATCAACAACATCCTGCAGGGCATGCAACTCGCGCAGAAGACGGAGCATTATCCCGCAGGCGCGCGCTTCGTGTGGAACCTGGAGGTGTTGTGGGGTGCGGATCTCTTTTTAAAACGGAGACCCGAGTCCGATCGCACCGCCCTGCGAGAGGCTGTGCGCAAGGGCTGGATTGGCCTAAACGGGGCCTATGCAAATGAATTGACCGGCCTGTGCCGTCCAGAGGAGCTGTTGGAACTCTTTCGCTTTGGAACGCGGCTGGGAAAAGACTGCGGAGTGCCCATTCGTTCAGCGATGATGAGCGACGTACCTGGCTTTACGTGGGGCACTGTGATGGCGATGTCGCAGGCAGGAATCCGTTATTTTTCAGCCGCGCCGAATTACTTCGACCGCATCGGCACGTTCATGGTGGCATGGCAGGACAAGCCGTTCTGGTGGGTTTCGCCTTCAGGAAAAGAGAGAGTCCTGTTTTGGGTTCCCTGGACCGGCTATGCCATGTCGCACGTCATGAAGTTGGGCGACGAGTTTGTAGACAAATATCAGGACCGAATGGATACGGTGGATTTCCCCTATGACATCTCCTATATACGGTGGTCGGGGCATGGAGATAACGCGGTGCCCGATCCGGAGCTGAGCGAGTGGGTAAAAGAGTGGAACGGGACCTACGAATGGCCCAAATTCCACATCGCGGCCACCGAATCCGCATTCGCAGCGTTTGAGGAAGAGCACGGGGACAAGCTCCCTGAGTTTCGGGGAGATCTGACTCCATACTGGGAAGATGGAGCGGCTTCGTCCGCTCTGGAAACGGCGATCAATCGCAACGCTGCTGAGCGGATCGTGCAGGCCGAAACGTTGGCCGCCACTTTCTATCCTGAGGCGTATGATGCGGCCCGTTACACAGAAGCCTGGCGGAACGTCTTAATGTACTCCGAGCACACGTGGGGCGCTTACAACAGTGTGTCGGATTCAGAGAATCCCTTCGTGCTGAAGCAATGGGAAGTGAAGCGGGCCTTCGCGGTGAACGCAGCATTGCAGGCCGACTCCTTGTTGCGCCAGGCGGCAGGTGCAGCCGACGATCAACCGGCCAAGCTCGCCGTGTGGAATACAACCTCCTGGGAACGCAGCGATGTGGTTTTGGTGAGCAAAGAACTTTCCCGCGCAGGCGACTACGCCGAGGACGAACAAGGACACTCCGTCCCCACGCAAAGGTTAGCTTCGGGTGAACTTGCGCTCCTGGTCGAAAAGATTCCAGCGTTCAGCAAGCGGACGTTTCAACTCAGCGAGAAGAAATCGGCGCCGCCGGCCCATCCGGTAGCCGTCCGCGGCGAGACCCTCGTCAATCATCACCTGAGTGTGACCGTGGATGCCAAAACGGGAGATGTGGTGAAGCTGATGCAACAGGGCGACAGCGCGAACTTAATCGATGCAGAGAAGGGCGCGGCCAATCGCTTCCTATACCTGAACGGGACTGATCTCGAGCATCTCGGACGGAGCGGGATTCCCGTCATAACACTCGAGGACGCCGGTCCATTAGTGGCCACTGTGCGTGTCGAATCGTCCGCGCCTACGTGCAACAGCCTCGTACGCCGTGTGCGCGTTATGGCTGAGATAGATTATGTGATGATCGAGAACCTGGTCGACAAGCAACGCGCAGGGCTCAATCCCGATCCCGGCAAAGGCGGCCCCGGTGGAACCTTTGCGCAACATGGCAATAAGGAAAGCATTCAGTTCGCATTTCCGCTGGCCGTGCCTGCAGGAAAAATGACTATGAATGTGCCCCTGGCGGTCATGAGACCCGAACTCGATCAGCTTCCCGGTTCGGATAAGAATTGGTTGCCGGTCGGACGTTGGGTAGACGTTAGCTCTTCTGAGCGCGGAGTGACCTGGGCCACCCTCGACGCTCCGCTGATAGAGATCGGTGGGATTACCGCGACGATGCTCGGCTCGCAGCGCAATCCGGACGTCTGGCTTAAGAAGATCGTGGAGACTCAGCTGTTTTACTCCTGGGTGATGAACAACCATTGGGGTACGAACTACCTCGCGTACCAGCAAGGGCCGGTGATTTTCAGGTATGCTTTGCGGCCACATCAGGGAAATTCGTCAGCCGCGAAGGAGCGCTTCGCCACAGGACTGACTCAGACGCTGGTGGTGACACACGCTGTTCAAGCAGCGGATGTGAGCGAGCCGATGCTGCGGTTGTCCTCCCCAGACGTACTCGTTCAAACTCTGAAACCCAGCGATGACGGGAAGGCATGGATCGTGCGCTTGTTCGGTGCGTCCGCGGAAGCGCATGAAGTCTCGTTGACCTGGGCAGCCAAGGCAAGGGCAGGTAAGGTTTGGATCAGCAATCTGGCAGAAGAACCCGTTAGGATGACCAATGAGGCGATCCCCGTTGCGGGCTGGCAGGTTGTCACCGTTCGCGTGGAACGGCATGTGGACTAATGCGGCGTATGCGCAATGAGACGATAGGATGGCTGCTGCTGTCGTTGCCGGGCTTGATGACAGCCCGAAGACCTGTTCAGGTTCAGAGATCAGCGAACACTAATCAGGAATCGCAAAATCAGCAGTTGACTTTGGCCGGCAATCCACTACCATTCGGTTGTGGATAAACTGGGTACAACATTTGCGGCTCTGTCTGATCCAACCCGGCGGGCGATGATCGAGCGGCTCTCCCACGGGCCTGCCTCTGTGCATAGATTGACGGAACCGTTTGCTCTGTCGCAGCAGATGATTTCAAAACATATTGCCTACCTGGTGCGGGCACGGATTGTGTTCAAGACAAAGCGCGGACGGGAGAGCGTATGCACGCTTAGGCCCGAGGCGATTAAGACAGTCAGTGACTGGGCGATCAACTATCGCCGATTCTGGGAAGAGCGTTTCGACAAACTGGATGTAGTTGTAAATCAAATGAAGAAAGAGGGGGTCAGAGATGACAGAAAACACGGTTAGCGAAATTGAGCGGATGGTCGTTACCAGAGTTTTTGATGCCCCACGCGAGTTGGTTTGGAAGGCGTGGACAGACCCGAAGTACGTGATGCAGTGGTGGGGACCGAAGGGCTTTACTGCACCCGTTTGCCAGATGGATTTTCGCGTTGGGGGAAAATCTCTCTTCTGCATGAAGGCGCCGGATGGGCAGGAGTTCTGGAATGCGGTTGAATACCACGAGATTGTTCTGCACGAGAAGATCGTTTCCTCCATGTACTTTTCGGACTCGGAGGGAAACAAGGTTGAGCCTGAGCAATTAGGGATAGAACATGAGGCCATAGACGGTGCGCACGACGTGACCATCTTTGAGGATCTCGGAAACGGCCGGACGAGACTCACCTTCATTGGAAATGAACCCATGGAGAGCGCGAAAAACAGCGGTCAAATGGAGGGCTGGAACCAGATACTCGAGAAAGTTGCTGAAGTTGTTGCCGGGCTAGTGCAGGCGAAATAGGAAGTTGACGTTTTGACGATCGTCATGCGGGAGATACAGTTGAAGCTGGCGGCGAAGGTTTGGTTAGAACAGGCTTCTCGCCGCCTGGCCGGATCATGGCCCTTCCGGACAATCGGCCCTTGCTCGGTAACTTGGGTGCAGTCTTAGCGCATTACGGCGTCGATTCTTTCGTATCCGCAAACCGCTGTCACTTCAGGGGTCCATAGCCGGCTAGCGATCTCGGAATCAACAGCTTTTCCGGGTACCAGAGACTTTTTGCGTATGGCGCGTTCAGCAACACAATGGGCAGCGCCGGATTGAAGATGGAGGCCCAGGCGGAAAGAAACGAAGTACTCCGAATCAGCGCGCTACAACGGGAGAGCAGCAGGCAATTGATAAGCGCCTCTTCGCCCTTGTGGTAATTTCCCTCGCCGAGATCTTGCTGGTAAAGGTTCTGGATGGAGTCGCTGCGGAACATGTCGTCGTGGCTCACTACCGGAAGAGCAGGGAAAGCATCTCGAATAAAGGGGATGAAGGACGTTTCATCGCTTGCTACGAACAGGCAGTCGATGTGGAGATTCTTCTGCAGAAAGCGCCCTATGGTCTGTGTAACGACTTCCCGCTCTACCCTGGGAGCCTCCAACGTTTTATCGGTTCCCCGGAAGTGAACGCCGAGCACATTGCGCCCAGCCATGTTTGCGGCGGCAAATGATTCCACCTTTTGCGTAATCTCCGATTTGACAGGCAAATATTTCGCCCTGAGGGCGGCGCCTCTTTCAATCGTGGGAATCTCGCCACGGTCGCCAAGATGAAGTTGGCCCAAATCACGAATAACGAAATCTGGCCTCCTGACCGGTTCAACGTCAAAGAAATATGCAAGCCAATTTCGAGAACGCCCTGGGTCGCGATACTGAGGGCTGACAGCGCTGAGCAGAGGAACCAACCCATGTTCTTCGCAATAGAACGCGATCTGCAGGCACCAGTTGAGTTGGGCGAAAAAGCCGACGGGGGGTGCACAGATCTCAAGGGAAAGTGTCGACTGATGGAGAGGCAGCAAAAATAGCTTCAAAACCCAATCGGGTCTTGGCGCCGTACGCAGGTAGTCCTGGAGCCTCTTTCGCAGCATGGCCCACCATCATATCGCGCTGGAGGTGAGAGATGAGTGGGACCCAATGTATGGAGTCCTCAGCACGATCTATCGGACGAAGGCGAGTGATGACTAGTGGTTTTTCTATGCGGACGGCGCAACTTTTTGCCAGCGGTGCTGGTCCAACAAGTAAGGCGCCGAGGCAAATGGAACCAACCACTTTGACCAAAGAAGAAGCAATCAGCGCCCTGTGGGGCCTCGCGTTGAACGAACCGGAGGACACGGGCGGAGACCTTAGCGTTCAGATCCGTGCCTGCGAGATGATCTACCGCACACTTGGCTACGAGCCGGCTCTTCAGAGGCTTGGCGAGATCGCAAATATAGATGCCGCCAGGACCAAAGGCCGTCGACTAGATCAGGAGGCTGCGGCAAAGCTGCGGAAACACCTCGCATCCTCGACAAAAATGGAAAGAAAACGAAGAATTTCTTGAGTTCCCCATGCAACTCAAATAAAGAGATTCGCATCAGGACGATCCAGCGCTAACGTTGCCCTAAGCCTCCAGCCGCAGTTGAATAAATCGCGGACTCTCTCCGCCCTCCTCCAGGCAAATTCTTGTAAATCTCAAAATGTGAGTAGCTGAATCCCGGACCTAAATGTGTCCGGGATCCACAGGCTGATGGTGAGCTTCTCGCCGATCGTGCATCCCCGCCGCTATCGAAACAGGCGTAGAATTGTCAGATCTGTTCTCGACTCCTGCTGTCTCAGCAGAGCCATTGTTTCGGCGGTCGAACCCAACACATGGAGTATTTATGCATCTTTCCCCCGAAATCCATGTTCCCAATCCCCACTCCCCCGAACCGGCCATCTTTTCCGCGCTCAAACCACACGCAAAACCGCTTACGCCCGCTGGCGGCCCAGCAATTCGGTTCGAGAGCAACTCTGCCCGATGCCAATTGGAATACGAGAATCCCGACTTAACACGACCGTCGGTGTCCAGCTTTTAGGCCACCTGGCTTTGTGGCAATTGAGGCGATCGCCTCCGGCTGTATGGCTGTGCCGCCGGAACTGGGGATGAACGGCGCGGGGAAAGTGTGCGCCATAAGCGCCGTGCGCGTAGCCCCTTGGGGTTAAGTGTTGATGGTTTCAGCTTCGACTGAGGCGTGCTAACTCCCAAATCGGCTCCTTAAGCAGCCCTTCTGGCCTTCCCTGGCCATGGAGCAGGTCTAGGGTCAAAATGTCCATTTGGAATGAGGCGATTTGCCGTCCGGACTGTCGCTTGTGACAGGTGATTGATACCGCCTTATGCCATAGCCTAATGCTGCCCGCGCGGCGTGTCTGGCGAGGAACTGGTCACCGATTCGCCAAGCCGCGCATATTCAATCCTCGCGAAACAGAGGATCGGGCTCGAAGAAAGGAGACATAGTGAAGCTAATCGAGAAGTCCCTCCTGTTTCTGCTCCTGTTCGGAGCCATGATGGTTGCGATAACAATGCATTCCGGAAGCGTGCGGGCACAGCAAGCAAGTGCCGCCGGACAAAATGACGTTACGGCCATCGACATTCTGCTTGACCCGGACGCAACGATGATGCAGCACGCCAAGGCCGCCAATGCCCAGCTCTTACAGCATTTCCCCCAGGGGTTCACGTTGGGTGGCGTGCATGCGCCGCACATCACCATGCTGCAGCGGTTCGTCAAAACGGCGGACCTGCCCAAAGTGTACGCAACCGCCGATAGATTGATTGCCAATGCCGATCCAACCAGCTGGAAGCTTACGGCGTACAAGTACGACCACATAGGTGAGGCGAAAATGGGGGACGAGGTCGTTGGCGTTGGCAACATCCTGGTTAAGCCGACTCCCGAGTTGCTCAGGCTTCAGCAGGAATTGGCCGCTGCGATCAAGCCCTTCGAGGCGCCCACAGGAACTTCCGCCGCATTCGTCACCACTCCCCAGGCACCCCATATCTCCGAGGACCTCATTCACTACGTCTCAGTCTTCGTTCCCGATCACAGCGGAGATCATTACGTCCCTCACGTAAGCATTGGGGTCGGCACCATCGCCTTTTTGACCACCTTTAGCTCCGCACCGTTCGACGACTTTACGTTCTCTCCCGCCGCAGCATCCGTCTATCACCTGGGAGAATACGGCACGGCAATGAAAAAACTGCATTCCGTCCCGCTGAAGCAATAGCAGAAACGCCGCGTGGGCACTTTCGGGAGGATGAACGTGAAAGAACAGGCATTGACCCAATGTGGAAGTATCGAGGGGTATTTTGAAGAAGGGCTGGGAATAGATAAAGCCGGCCGGCAGCAACTTCGCGATCGTTTTCTGATCGTCGCTTAGAAGTCTTAAGGATAAGGAAAGGAGACAACAATGACACCTGTCGATCAAGTGCAGTCTGGAAACACGGGGGCACAGCAATCCAGTGTCGCCATACAAAATGACGTTACGGCCATCGACATCCTGCTTGACCCGGATGCAACGATGATCCAACACGCCACAGCCGCCAATGCCCGGCTTCTCCAGAATTTCCCCAAGGGCTTCACGCTGGGCGAAGCACACGCACCCCACATCTCGGTGCTGCAGCAGTACGTCAAGACAGCGAACCTCGACCAGGTGTACGCAGCCGTCGACAAAGTGTTTGGCAACGAGGATCCAACCAGTTGGAAGCTTACGGCGTTCCGGTATTACTACATACCTGACAAAGCCATTGGCCTGGGCGGGATCGTAATCAAGCCGACAGCAGACCTGCTTAGGCTGCAGCAGGCCTTGATTGATGCGGTCACACCCTTTACGGCGCCGACAGGAACTGCCGCTGCGTTCGTCACTACTCCCCAGGATCCTGATATCGTCCCGGAAGTCTTGTCGTACGTCGCAGAGTTCGTTCCCAAGCACAGCGGGAATCATTATGCTCCGCATGTCACCATTGGCATCGGCACGATCGACTTTTTGAACAGCATGGTCGCCGCACCGTTTGAGGACTTTACCTTCTCGCCGGTCGGAGCATCTGTCTATCACCTTGGGAACTACGGTACCGCGATGACGAAATTGCATTCCATCCCGTTGAAGCACTGACGGGACGATGGGTAGCGATCCGGGGTAGGGGGGGTCGGATGAAGATACGCGCTCAGCTGGAAGTATCGAGACGTCAACTGCTGCAGATGGGACTGGTGACAACGGCAGCGACGTTGGTTCCGACAGGTGTCGAGAGTTTATTCCCACCCGAAGCACTCGCACAGGGTCAGGATCCGCTGCCCTCGTGGAACGACGGCGCGGCGAAGCAGGCCATTCTGAACTTCGTTCGCGTGACGACGAGTTCTTCCAGCGAGCATTTCGTCCCCGCGGCGGACAGGGTAGCCTGCTTTGATCAGGACGGTACGACCTGGGTAGAGCAGCCCATCTACAGCCAGGTGGTCTACTGCCTGAATCGCGTGCCCGAGGTGGTCAAGGCAAAGCCGGAATTGGCCAACGAGGAGCCCTTCAAGACAGTGATGTCGGGCGACCGGGCGGCGATAGCCAAGCTGCCCATTCCGGACCTCTATAAAATCCTCGAGGCGACGCTCACGGGCATGACCGTTGATACCTTTCACGACCAGGTGCAGCAGTGGATCACAACAGCCCGAGACCCGCGCTGGAAGAGGCTTTACACGGAATTGACCTACCAGCCAATGCTCGAAGTGATGGCGTATTTGCGCGCCAACGGATTCAGAACCTACTTCGTCACCGGTGGTGGCCAGGATTTTGTGCGTGCCTATTGCGATAGGGTCTACGGTGTGCCACTGGAACAGGTAGTGGGAAGTATGGGCGGCACTACGTTCGGCTACGACGCGAAGGGGAATCCAATTCTGACCAAGGATCCCAAGCTCCTTCTGAACAACGACAATGCGGGCAAGCCGGAAGGGATCCACTTGATGATCGGGAGAATTCCCCACGCCGCGTTTGGCAATTCGATAGGGGACCGGGAGATGCTTGAGTACACCAAGTCCGGAGACGGGGAACGGCTGGCGATGCTGGTGCTGCATGACGACCCGGATCGCGAGTATGCTTACGGTCCTGCCATGGGGTTACCAGATAGCAAGGTAGGAACATTTACGCCGGCACTGTACAACGAAGCGAAAGCGAAGGGATGGCCGGTGATCAGTATGAAGACAGACTGGAAGCGGATTTTCGCATTTGAGGCGTAAGCATTCTCAGTTGGCGAGTCCCCGAGCCGCTCATTGACCAATCCAAAACCCGGGCTGACCTTCGAAACTCGAGGAAGGCAGACTGGATTGGCCTTATGACATGCGCCGGCAAACCGACGCACTTCATGAGTGACAATCCAGTCTCTCCGGTTTAGAGATGAGAAAGATCGATTGATTTGCCCCTTGGGGCGTACCCAGGGCGATGGCCCTGGGTTACGGTTTGGTTTCAGGAACGCCGTGTTCCCGTCCTGGTTTCTCTCGGGGTGGCTGCTAAGTCCTTTGTTTCACGAAGATGGTCAAATTTTTATTTTCCCCGCCCCCATAAGATACTTAGGGGAGGCTACCAATCGTTGATTTGCCTACAGATGTAGATAGATGTGCTGCAGATATAGATGCGAGTTAGGGTAGATTCGGTTAATTTCCCGGCGAATTGAGGACACGATTTTTCCGCCGTGAGGGCCAACGATTGATCCGGCCTATCCGGTCACGAACCAACTAAGTAGCTTCGAGTCCCTTCATGCCATGTTCAAAGATCTCATCCACATACGCGTCTGAGAGCGGCCCTGTCCCCATCTGTAGTCTGTAATAGAGCGGCGCATAGAGCAGATCGATCATTGCATCGGGATCGATGTCGGAACGAAGAGCGCCCTGGCGTACTCCTTCGCGAAAGTATTCGATAGCCATCCTTCTTCTGGGCATAGTCCATTGTTCCCGCAGGGCCTTGGCGAGTTCGGGGTCGAACTGGGCCTCGGCGAGAAGCACCCGGATCAGCGTGCCGTCTTTTCCCCGGAAGGCTTTTGCCATCGTCCGCAATTGGAGCCGGATGCTTTCCTTGTAGGAACTCGCAGGAGAGAAGAGCGTGCCGGGATCGACGCGCGCCACGAACGCGTCCATGATGATGGCTGCTTTATTCGGCCACCGCCGGTAGATTGTCATCCTGCCGACCCCGGCCTCCGCGGCGATAGCGTCCATGCTGAGCGCACGGAAGCCGGAGGCCAGAACCAGGTCAACGGCAGCTTTGAGAATCGCCTGGTGGAGCCGCTCACTTCTGGGCCGGCCCCGGGCCGGTCTGGGTTGCTCTTTGCCGGATTTGTCTTTGAGGCTGCTGTTCATCATCACGCCCCTCCCAAAATTTGCCTGAATCTTAACGATACACGGTGTATCTTATGCGTAGAGTGATACGGGATGTATCGTATCCATATTGGAGGCCGATCCAATGGATATCGAGGGGGACCGAGGAGGGATTATGGCAAACAAAGTTGTTCTCATCACTGGCGCACTGACAGGGATTGGACGCGCAGCGGCAATCGCCTTCGCCAAGCAGGGAGCGAGCGTGGTCGTCTCCGGACGGCGCGAAGAGGATGGCAACAGGCTTGCAGACGAACTGCGCGGTCTTGGAACCGAAGCAGAGTTCATCCAGGCTGACGTACGACACGAAGAGGAGGTCCGCAACCTTGTCGATAAAACGGTAGCGCGTTTTGGGCACCTTGACATTGCTGTCAATAACGCCGGCACAGAAGGCCAACCGGGCCTGATTGTCGATCAGACCGCTGAGAGTTTAGCTGCAACCTTCGAGACCAACGTCCTGGGCACGCTCCTGAGCATGAAATATGAGATTCGTGCGATGCAGACGCAACAGAAGGGCAGTATCGTCAACATCTCTTCGACGTATGGAAGAACAGGGGCAGCCTCTGCTTCGGTTTACTCAGCCAGCAAACATGCCGTGGAGGGTTTGACCAAGTCTGCTGCGCTGGAGTTGGCAAGCTCAGGCATTCGGGTCAACATCGTCGCGCCCGGCCCGGTCGATACGGAGATGCTGAATCGATTTACGGGCACGGAAGAGAATAAAAACCGTCTCTCTGCAGGTGTGCCGATGAAGAGGGTTGGACGCCCTGAGGAGATTGCAGCGGCGATCGTTTTTGTCTCCTCAGACGAAGCTTCCTTCATCACCGGAGCCAGGATTGCTGCGGATGGCGGCAAAAGCGCCGCTTGAGGCTTTGGCGACGCCTGTGAATAAAGGCCTGATCGCAGGGACTGCGGCAGGCAAGTAGCGGAAGAAGAACGAATCCAAAGGAGGATCTACTATGAGCAATTTTACCCACAACACGGCTCCGACAGAATTTGTTGAGGCCAACGGCATTCGCTTTGCGTACCGTCGCTTTGGTAAGAAGGGGGGCGTTCCGCTCGTATTCAACATGCACCTCAACGGCAATATGGATATGTGGGATCCTGCCGTCACGGACGCGCTTGCGGAAGAGCGTGAGGTCATTCTCTTCGACAACGCAGGCGTCGGAAGCTCGACGGGAGAAGTCCCGACCACCTTCGCGGAGATGGCCAAGGACGCAATCGACTTCATCGAAGGGCTCGGCCTGAAGCAGGTCGACGTGTTCGGGTTCTCTATCGGCGGCATGGTTGCCCAGAACCTTGTGACGCAGCGTCCTGACCTGGTGCGCAAGCTTGTGCTTGTCGGCACCGGCCCGCGCAACGGAGACTCGATGCAGGATCTGACCCCGGAGGCGAAGGCGATCATAGCCAAGACATACAATCCGCCGGAGAACATCTGGCTGGACATGCTTTTTAGCCCAACTCCCGCCAGCCAGGCCGCCGGCCATGCATTCCTCAAGCGGATCGCATTGCGCACCCACGATCGCGACAAGGAGAACAGCGAGAAGGTGGCTCCGGCCCAGGTGGCGGCGGTGATGGAGTGGGGTAAGCCTGTGGGGGAACGATTTGCCTATTTGCAGAAGCTCAGGCAGCCCACTCTCGTGGTGTGCGGGAACCACGAAATTATCGTCTACACGGTTAACTCACTGCACCTTGCGCAGAATATCCCTAACGCAAAGCTGATTGTTTACCCCGACTCGAATCACGGTTCTTATAACCAGTATCATGAGGACTTCGCCTTCGAGACCAACCGATTTCTCAATAGTTGATCATCGTGGTTTGATTTGTGTGCAGCACAAGTATAGGCAGCCTGAAAATAGTAGGGTCATAGTGACACCTTGTTCGCCCTTCGACGGATGCCACCTTTGACGGAGGGAGCAGGAGGTTAAAAGCCTCTTGCTCCCGGGATAAAGCCTCATAAGCCGGCATGGCGGCCCCGCAGGCATGGCGGCCCTGCAGGGGGCAGCGGATCCTTCGGCGTTATCGGTACCTATTTTTGGAAGAGGTCGGCCGTCTCGGTTTCCAGTGTTTACTCTTGAGTTATTTCCGGGTGGCCGACCATCCGGGCGTAACCTTTTCTCATTTCCGGAACTGGGCCTGGTTCTCATCTCTGGCAAGGCGAGGCAAATGGTAAGTTTGCCAAATACCCGAGTCAGCGGTGTTAGAGTGCAAAATGGCTCTTCGAGTCACACTGGAGGCATTTATGGCAAGGGACATCATTCGGACGGCGAACGCCCCGTCTCCACCGCCGACCTATAGTCAAGCGGTCCGGGCAGTGGGCCTCGTGTTCGTTTCCGGCACAGGGCCGCACGATCCAGGAACCGGGAAGATTGTTGGGGATACGATTCAAGAGCAGACGAGACAGTGCTTGGAGAATGTGTCTGCCATCCTCAAAGCTGCTGGAACTTCCCTCGAACGGGTCGTGAGTGCCACCGTCATTCTTCTTGAGGAAACCGACTTCGGGGGAATGAATGAGGAGTGGATTAAGTGGTTCCCGGCGGACCCGCCTGCGCGCCAAGGCGCGAAGTTACCCGTTCGAATTCCCGGCATGAGAGTCTCGATCGCGGTCATAGCCGAGGCCTGAGCCTTCAATCGAGTGGACGCGCCCCTGGCGAGTCGATCACGTTCTAAGTTTCCCTGTTGACCGGAAAAGAGTATCCACAATCCTAGTCGAGAGATCCGGATGATCGCCAAACCGGACGTTGCCTGTCCGTTACTGCCGCATTGGCCACTACTCGGGAGTGGAGTGATGTTGAGGTATTATCTGCCATATCTACGAGAGCCGGCTTATCGTCCACGTGCCAAAGGCACAGAACCAACGAACGGCTCAATGAGCGCATCGGTCTTTTGGCGAGGTTTGGTAAGTCGAGAACCGTGATGCATTCATTTTCTAGCACGCCACGAAAAACCTCGTGCGAAATTCCCGTTAGTTATTTGTAAATAAAGCCGCGTGCGGATGTCCCTTAGCCAAGGGCGGGGGCGCACTCGGCTCACTGAAATCGGCGGTCCAATGCCAATTCCTTATGTCCGGCATATCCTCCAGGTGCTCACGGATATATTGGTGGTGCTCGAACAACCTGCGGTTGAACATATCGATTGCATTTGCGGCGTCGATACGCAGCCGTGGAATGTGCTTGAGTGCCTCGAGAGCAAGGTGGAAGCGGCTCATTTCATTGAGAACGACCATGTCAAACGGCGTGGTGGTGGTTCCACGGTCCATGTATCCCCGTACGTGGAATCGGCCTTCATTGGAACGTCCGTGAACCATGCTGTGAATGAGCCACCGGTTGTTGTGGAAGGCGAACATGACGGGCGCATGCTCGGTGAAGAGGGCGTTGAACGACATGTTGTCCATCCCATGAGGATGGTTATCCGGCATCATAAGGGCTGTTAAGTCGACCACGTTGACGACGCGTATCTTAATGCCGGGAACATGCTTCTGTAGAAGCCATGCCGCCGCACAGGTTTCAATGGTCGGTACATCTCCGGCGCAAGCCATCACCACATCCGGTTCCCCGCCATCGTCGTTTGTAGCGAATTTCCAGGTCGATGCGCCACGTGAGCAATGCTCGCCGGCCTCCTCCATGGTCAGCCACTGCAGCTGGGGCTGCTTGCCGCAGGTCACGATGTTGACGTAGTTGCGGCTCCGCATACAGTGGTCGAAGACACTGAGCAGGCAATTGCCATCCGGTGGATAGTACACGCGGATGGTTTCGCTCCTGCGTGCGAGTGCATTGTCGACAAAGCCGGTCGCCTGATGACTGAAGCCATTGTGGTCGTTGCGCCATGCGTGGCTGGTCAAGAGCACGTTCAAGGATGCGAGTGGTTTACGCCAGGGGAAATCGAGGCACTGTTCCAGCCACTTGGCGTGTTGTGTCAGCATGGAATCAACGACCTGCGCGAAGGCTTCGTAAGAAGACCACATGCCGTGCCGCCCGGTCAGCAGATAACCTTCCAGCCATCCCTGGCAACAATGCTCGCTCAACACCTCCATCAACCGCCCATCGGGGCTGAGGTTGTCATCGATGGAGACCGTCTCGGCCATAAAGCACCGCTTGGTCGCTTCGAGGACAGAGCCTAAGCGATTCGAGTCCGTTTCATCCGGGCAGAACATGCGAAAGTTGTTCGGGTTTAGCCGGAAGACCTGGGCAAAGAAATCTCCCAGCTTGCGCGGAGCTTCAGCGACGACCTGGCCGGGACCGGGGATCTCCAACGCAAAGTCGCCAAAGTCAGGCAGCGCGAGCGTTGTCAGCAGCCGGCCGCCATTCACGTGAGGATTACCACCCAGGCGCCGATTGCCCCGCGGAGCGAGTTCGCCGAGCTCTTCGATGAACTTGCCATTCTTGTCGAAAAGCTCTTGCGGGCGGTAACTCCTCATCCATGCTTCGAGGATCCTCAGGTGCTCGGGGTTTTCCCGGACGGTGGCCAGAGGTACCTGGTGAGCGCGGAAGGTTCCTTCAATGGGAATCCCGTCCACTTCCTTAGGGCAAGTCCACCCCTTGGGGGTGCGCAGGACGATCATAGGCCAGATGGGCTGCTTCTTGAAGCCATCCCTGCGCGCCTCGCGTTGAATGGCTTGAATCTCGGCATAGCAATCGTCCAGAGTTCCGGCAAGCAGCTGGTGCACGGTTTCAGGATCATCGCCTTCGACAAAATGAGGCTTGTAACCTCGTCCGATATATAAAGCCTTCAGGTCTTCGTCGCTGGTGCGTCCCTGCACGGTCGGGCCGGAAATCTTGTAACCATTGAGGTGCAATATCGGAAGCACGGCGCCATCGCACACGGGGTTGAGGAAGTTAACTCCCTTCCAGCTCCCTTCGAGTGGGCACGTTTCAGATTCTCCGTCCCCGATGACGCAGGCAACTACCAAATCTGGATTGTCGAAGGCTGCCCCAAATGCGTGGACCAAGGAGTAGCCGAGTTCGCCGCCCTCGTGCATGGAATTAGGAACATGCGGGCCACAATGGCTGGGAACACCACCTGGCGTCGAGAACTTTCTGAAGAGTAACCGCATGCCGTTCTCATCGGGAGTGATTTCCGGATGCACCTCAGTGTAACTGCCTTCAAGATAGGAGTTGGCATTGAGCGAGGGGCCGCCGTGTCCGGGACCGGCGATGTAAATGAAGTTCGCATCATGCGCCTTGATGAGGCGGTTGAGATGAATGTAGATGAGGTTTTGCCCCGGAGACGTGCCCCAGTGCCCGAGCAACCGTGGCTTGATCTGCTCCGCTTTGAGCGGCTCTCGCAGCAAGGGGTTTTCGAAGAGGTAGATTTGGCCGATACAGAGATAGTTGGCTGCGCGCCAATAGCGGTTCATCTTGTCGAGCATGTCTGGCGCGAGCGGACCGTGAGGAAGTGGAACCTTTAGTTCGCGCTTACCATTGGCGGCAACAGCGGTCGACAAGTTCACATCGAAAATGAACTCTGCGGAACCGGCCTTGGCAAAGCACTGGCTTAGGGGGATTGGGCTCTGTTCCTGATCAGCGACTGCTTGCTCGTTCGGGGTCATTAGGATGGTTCCTCTCTATTTCGGTGCCGGTTAGCTTAGAATCTATTTTGCTGACTGTTCGCGGATCGAACGCAGTTCCGCGCGTCGCCTTGGCCTCCTCGATGAGTGAAACTCATGAGGACAGCGCAGCGGATTCTTCACGGGCTGGCTGGCCGCTCCGTGCCTCGCACTCGGCCTCAAGCCAATCCTGATCCTGCTGGCTTTCGCCCCGGACGCGCTGCTGGTAAAGTTCGTAGGCACGTGCAGCGATCTGGGAGTTAAGGTCGATAGATTTCCTGGTCAGCAATGCGGGCTTGGTTGGGTCCAGGATCCGGTAGGCGAGCAGTTTCACGCGGTCGTTGATAAGAAACCAAACCAAAGCATAGCCCCAAACGAACCCCGCCCACTTCCATCCAAGAGGCGTCATAAACAATCCGTAGACTGCAATCAGGGTCGCCAGAGTCTGTGTGCCGAGAACGGCGATCCACAGAATCTTCGCCGGGCGTATAGACCAAAACGGTCCGCGGGTGCGCGTAAGGAAAATCGTCAGATGCCCGGCCACCGATAGCTTCAGGTACATCAACGTCTGGATGTGCGAGCGGTCGAGATGGAAGACGCGTTCGCCGAGATAAAAGAGCCCAAATGCGGCCACCACCCCAATAATGCCCAGCACCGTAGAGACCCCAAGCACCAGGCGCATGTTCCAGGCCTCAGGTTTGTTCTTGTAATGGACGTTGTCATAGGCGATGGAAAGGATGGCTCCGTCATTGAGCAGCGCCAGCATCACGATCATCACCGCGGTCACCGGATAGAAGTTAAACACCAGGATCGACAGCGTCATGAACAACAGAACGCGCAACGTTTCAGCGATGCGATAGATGGCGTAGCTGTTCATCCGTTGGAAGATGCGACGGCTCTCCTTGATCGCGTCGATGATCACCGAGAGGCCGGAGGCCAGCAGTACGATAGATGCTGCGGCCCTCGCCGCGTCCGTGGCGCCTGAAACAGCTATCCCGCAATCAGCTTTTTTAAGCGCCGGAGCGTCGTTGACTCCGTCGCCGGTCATGCCTACGATGTGGCCCCGTTGCTGCAGCACATCCACAATATGAAACTTGTGTTCTGGGAACACCTGGGCGAAGCCGTCCGCATTTTCAATGGCTTCAGCAGATTGCGCCGTCTCATAGTGCTTGGTGTCGCCCAGGCCGCTGGCATCAAGAATGTTGGTGCCCATTCCCAGTTGCCGCGCGGTCTCCTGGGCGATGGCCAACTGATCGCCCGTTACCATCTTGACGGTCACACCCATCTGGCGAGCGCTGGCGATGGTTGCTTTCGCCTGCTCACGTGGTGGATCAAACAAGGGCAGCACACCGGCAAATTTCCACTTGCCTTGCTCATCCGCCCGGGCGACGCCCAGCGAGCGAAAGCCGCGCCCAGCGAAACCATTGACCGCGTTCTCCACCGCAGTTTTTAGCTCACCAGCGTTGGTCGACATCTGCAGAACGACCTGCGGAGCTCCCTTGGCCACGAAGAACTGTTTCCCATCTGCTGCTTTCACCGTGGCTTCGGTGCGCTTGTGCACCGGATCGAAGGGCTGGAAATGGAGTACCTGGTATGCCTTCAACTCCTTCTCGTCTTTTACCCCGCCGATGACAGCGAGGTCGATAGTGTCCTTGTCTTCCGCGCGCGACGCTAGCGCGGCCCAGAGGATCACCTGATCGGGCGGAATGTTATCTACGCTGAAGGGATCGCCCAGGGTCAACTTGTTCTGGGTCAGGGTGCCCGTCTTGTCCGAGCACAGGACATCCACTCCTGCGAGTTCCTCGATTGCCGACAACCGGGTCACAATCGCTTCTTTCTTCGCCAGAAGACGGGCGCCTACAGCCATCGTCACCGACAGCACCGTAGGCATGGCTACCGGGATCGCGGCCACCAGGAGGATCAGGGCAAACTCCAGCGTGTTGAGGATCGGGTCCCCGCGGAAGACGGCGACACCGACAATCAGCACCACCAAAGCTACCGCGAGCACGATCAGGTAATCGCCAATCTTCAACACGGCACGCTGAAAATGGCTCACGGTATGAACTTCCTGGACGAGTTGGGCAGTCTTGCCGAAGTAAGTGTTCGTGCCTGTGGCGTAGACCATGGCGTCGATTTCACCCTGGCGGAGAATTGACCCGGAAAAGACTGCTTCGCCAGGATTGCGTGTGGCGGGCAAGGATTCTCCCGTCAATGCAGACTGATCTACTTCCACCGGATCGCCTGCCAACAGGCGTGCGTCTGCGGGAATAATGTCTCCCAAGCGCAGACGTATAACGTCTCCTGGCACCAGTTCGCTGGCCTTCGGGGTCGTCCACTTTCCGTCTCGCTTGGCGCGCGCATTGACTGCCAGTTTGGCCTTGAGGGCGGCGATAGCATTGCCAGCCTGGTGTTCTTCCCAGAACCCAACCACTGCATTCGAACAAAGCAGAAGCAGGATGATGAAAAAGTCCATCCAGTGCCGGACAACCCCCGACAAAATCACTGCCGCTTCGATCATCCAGGGAATAGGACCCCAGAAATATGTCAGGAATTTCAGGATTTCGTTCGTTTTCTTTTCTGCGATCTCGTTGGGACCATATTGCGTTAGCCGTTTTTGCGCCTCGGTCTGGCTGAGTCCGTCCGGAGAGGACTTTAGCCTGGTCTGTAATTCAGACATAGGTAGCGATTTAAGGTCATTGCTGGGCGCCGGCTTGGGTTCGGAATTCTTTGTGTTCGCCTTCACGGTTGGATCCGCCTGTTCTCGTTGTCTCCACCCTGAAGCAAACGGGTGGAGAGCTGGGGGAACTGTTGACTAGGAGGTAGCGAAGGAACTGCGTCAGTTGCGGGCCGGTCTATACCTTGCGAGATAAAGTCTTTTTGCTGAGTCCTATCGGCAAACACAAGCCCGGATGCCGAATGGGAAGCAAATTGCGGGCCGCAAGCGTCAGCGGAACCTATTTATGAGTATGTTCGCCCGGAGATTCGGACGCTGTGCAGTTTTGCTCACATGACTGCGAAACAACGTTTCATTGAGCTAGAGACCCTTCGGAGTTCAGATGTGTAGGAAGCCTCTCTCGTCACGCGGCTGTGTCGTCGGCTTCTCGGACAGATGACTTGGTGAGCTTTACTCCCGAGTCACCGGCTACTCGGAAGTAAAGTTGAAGAAGAGCATGATCGGCCTATGGCGAGGAGGCCACAGGTCGATGAAGCAGCAGTCGCGTTCCCCAAAACAGCGTAAACACCCCAAAACCCGTCTACGTTTGCCGGATCTTGAGTTTTCAAAGTCAGCTGTGTTGAACAGCTTAAGGAGTGTCGACGGCCAACGCGGATACGGCCACGCGATCGATGAATTCGTCGATTGGTACTGCTCGGAACCGCGACTGGCCTTGAACAGAACGGTGGTTCTCCGCTATCGCAGCTACCTTGAGGCCCGCCTCCTTGCACCGGGAACCGTCAATTTGCGCCTGGGCGCCGTTCGGCGTCTCACCTATGAGGCAGCCGACTCCGGTCTGCTGGGCTCCGATCTCGCCGCTGGGATTCGTCGCGTCAAGGGGGTCAGGAATCTGGGCGTGCGCTTCGGCAACTGGCTGACTGTTGAGCAGAGCCTGGCGCTTTGGCAAGCCCCGGACGGCGAAAAGCTTAAGGGCAAGCGAGATCGCGCGGTTCTTGCGCTGTTGCTTGCCTGCGGTCTGCGGCGTCACGAAGCCGTTGGCCTCAGAATCGAACATCTGGAACAACGGGAGGAACACTGGGCCATTGTCGATCTGAAGGGCAAGGCAGGACACGTTCGCACGGTTCCCGTCCCCGGCTGGGTAATGGAAGAGTTGCGAGTCTGGTTGAATGCTGCGGGGATCGACCGAGGCAAGATCTTCCGTCGGGTGACCAAGATGGGGAGGGTCCTGGGTGAAGGCATGACCGAGAAAGCCGTCTGGCACACCGTGAAGGATTCGGCAAAACGGATTGGATTGGAGAAGTTGGCACCACATGACCTTCGTCGGACCTGTGCCCGCCTCTGCCATGCTTCGGGAGGAGAGTTGGAACAGATCCAGTTCCTTCTGGGGCATGTTTCCATTCAGACGACGGAACGCTATCTGGGTTGCAAGCAGCGGATTCGATCGGCGGTCAATGATCAGATCGGAATCGAACCTCGGCGTTAGACGCGATATTCGTGATGCCAAATCGGACCGGCAGTACCATGGCGCTGAAGCTGGAGGAAGACGGATGGATTGCGACCGGGACAAAGTCGATGAGATGACTCTCGCACTTCTATGGCTAACTAGCTTCAAAGACCCCGTTGGGGTGCGAGCCTGGAAGGGGCAGGACTTGGGACACGATGGAACGACTTCACGCAAAGGGCTTCATTTCCGATCCCAAGAGCAAAGCCAAATCGGTTATCTTGAGCGAAGAGGGCGAGAAGCGGTCGAAGGAGCTGCTTGCCAAGCACTTCGCACTCCTTCGCTAGATCGCACGCGCATACCCGCAGTAGGGCCAAGACGGCTATCACGACGAGAAGCAGTCTGTAAGTACCTCTCGGCAGGACTCAGAAACCTCTCTGGCCTATTGGGCGCCGTTTGCTCCAGGTCTTTCCAGCATCACCATATTTCCGTTCAATTTACTTCTCCTTAAATTGCTTGGACCACGACGGTGCCGTTGACCATTTTCCCAATCTCGAATAGCAACTCAGTCGGAGGAACAGGTTTTAGGAGCAAATCGAACTCATGACCTTGGGCGCGGGCATCTTCCAGTAAATCCATGCTGGCTGCCTGTCCTGAAAAGAGCAGTATTTTGCACGTCGGGTATTGCGCTCTCATTTGGATCGCAAGATCAATTCCGGAAATGCCTGGCATCGCGACGTCCGATATGACCAGATCAGGAGCTTTCAACCGGACTGCCTCCAAGGCCTCCTTCGGGGAGGTGAAGAACTTCGCCGAAAACCCGGTCATTTGCAATATGGCGGCGAGAGTGGAGGCGATGATGGGTTCATCGTCAACGACAAAGATACGTGGATCTGAAGTGGAGGGCACATGCTACCTCTTTCGAGCACCCTTTTCATGAATGGCAAAAGAACCGGCCAGGCGAAGAGTTCAAGCTGGCATTTCGAGTATTCTTGGCGGGACGCTAACACTTTGGGTCAGTAAAGATAGTGTGCGCTTTGCGCAGATCCGGATACTGGTCAAAACCGCTCGGCAGGCGAATCACCAGATATGAGTTCAGCGATTCCGTTCAGGCACCCAAAACATAATTCTTTTCATCTCAACCGATTTAAATTGGGATAGCCTAATCATCCTTCGATTATGTTTCACCTCGCCGAAGGTTCACAAGAGGACACTTAGGGGCGCGCCTTGGACGACTAGTCATGCAAAATGACATTGAGCAGCGATTTGTGAACCAGGATGCGGCCGTTGTATTCAATAAAGCCGAGATTGCGAAATCGATTCATGAAGAAACTGACGCGGGATCGCGTGGTGCCGATCATCTCCGCCAGAGATTCCTGCGTGATCTTCGGGATGAGTGTTTGCACTTGGCCCGGTTTACCAAATTCGGCCATCAACAGCAGAACCCGTGCCAAGCGCTTCTCGCTGGAGTTGAAAAGCTGATCGACGAGATCAGCCTGAGTTCGCATGCTGCGGGCAAGCAAAAACTTCAGGAACAGATCGGAGAAGGCATGCTCCTCGTGCAGCACGCGGATCATCTCCGCACGCTCGATCTTGAGAGCCGTGCAGCCGGAAATCGCAGTGGCCGTGGCCAGTCGAAGGCCAACCGCTCCGGCGATTGACTCCTCTCCGACAAAATCGCCAGCCGCAAGCAGCGTGATCGTAGCCTCTCTGCCGTTTCTTGAAATGACCGTGAGTTTCGCACGCCCTGACTGAAGATAGAAGATGGAGTCAGCGGGACTTCCCTGTGAAAAGAATGTCTGCTTTGCCCGCAATCGGACGATCCGCCGTCCAAGTCCAGCATTCGCCAGAAACGTAGCCGGGTCAAATGAAGTGTTCTTTGCCTCGGCCATGTAAACCGCCCTTTCCCAGACGCGGTCATCCGCGGGGGTATGCGACCGCGTACAAACTGAAGTAGCCAGCGGGAACACCCTCAATAGTATCAATTTCGTGAAAAGCAGAGATCCGGCTCGGCGGCGGTCTCCTTACAAGGGCTGTCTGGTCATTTCTGAGCAAAACTGCACATCTTTTTGCGGCCGCGCGGCTAGATACTGCCAATAAGCGCTGTGACCCAGTATGACAGCGTTGCTGGCACGTTCCATAAAAAGGAGTTTCTTATGAATGCAGCATCTAGATGCGCACATCCTGCTTGCAACTGCGTCCCCGCGGACGGGAGCAAATACTGCAGTGCCCCTGGCGCCGATGCAAAAGGAATCGCGGAACTGGCATGCCAATGCCAGCATCCTGCGTGCGAAGGCGAAAGTCTGAAGCCATAGCTACCTTATTAGCTCAGATAGATGGACGCATCAGAGTCTGCCGGATGCTGAAAGCCGCATTCAAGTGCGGTCGTCAACTCTCTTTTCGCGCCGACTCAGAGATGGCGCACGAGTCGGATGTCAGGTGTCCCTCCGTCCGTAGAGATCGGATACCGAAGAGGCTATCCAGATGACTGAATCAGAATCAACCGAATTTGATCCTGCCGCCTTTCTCGCCAAGGGCGGCCTTAGACGGCGGATCATCGCAGTGAAAGCACGGCAACTCTTCTTTGCGCAGGGAAGTAGCGCTGACTCTGTTTTCTATCTTCAAAAGGGCCGCGTAAGAATCACCGTAGTATCGGAAAGAGGGAAAGAAGCCACCATCACGCTGCTCTCCGCCGGTGACTTCATCGGTGAGGAGTCAATCGCCAGAGCGGCTGGCCTTCGACTGGCCACGGCCACGGCCATTACTGCCTGTAGAGCACTCAAGATCGAGCGGGCGGAGATGATTCGCGTTATGCACGAAGAGCATGCCTTTTCCGATCTGTTCCTGAAGTTTCTGCTCGCCCGCAGCATGCGAACTCAGGCTGATCTCGTCGATCAGCTTTTCAACTCCAGCGAAAAACGCCTTGCCCGGATCCTATTGTTGATGGCAGAGTTCGGCGAGCCGGGTGAACCGGAAACGATGATCCCGCAGATTACACAGGAATCTCTGGCGGAAATGATCGGCACCACGCGGTCCCGCGTCAGCTTCTTCATGAACCGTTTCCGCAAAATGGGGTTCATCGAATACGATGGCCGCATCCGGGTGCACAAGTCGTTGCTCCATGTAATCCTGCACGACCAACTACCCGACCAGAACGCAGAAAAACCACTCATTACGACCGTGCCACGGGTTCAGCTGGCCCTCAAGAAGCCTGGCAAACGTGTTCGATCGTGAGCTGGGGGCCTTCACGATTTATATGCTGTCATCGCTATGGGATTGCTGAGGAATCCCTCTTATGGAAGTCACAAGTGTCCGCTGGGTCGGTAGGTTGTCGGGACTGCTCTGGGTTGGTCAACGGTGCCCTCTATGTACATCCATTCTGTTCAATAAGGCAGAGCATGGCGCTCTTGACCGGCTGCTGACGCTACTGGTGTTGCGTCCGCTCCGTTGTGCCAACTGCTTTCGCCGGTATTACTGTTTTGCCAAGTTTGGTTGACATCCATCGAACGACGGAAGAGGTGCCGCATATGGGCAACGGATTCCACTTAAGACAGACCGCTAAGATCCGCAAAATTGCCTTTGTGGGCGATCACCTGCCGCGCAAGTGCGGCATTGCGACCTTCACTACCGATTTGCTCTCGGCGGTACAGGGCGTGTATCCGGAGAGCCAGTGCCTGTGTGTTTCCGTCAATGACATCGAGGCCGGATACGATTATCCAGAAGTGGTTCGCTTCGAGATTGAAGAACAGGATCTGCCCTCCTACCTGCGTGCCGCGGATTTTCTGAACATCAGCGATGTCGACATCGTGTGCCTGCAGCATGAGTTTGGCATCTTTGGCGGTCCCGCTGGAGGCCACATCCTGGCCATGCTGCGCGAGTTGAAGATGCCGGTGGTGACCACGTTTCATACCGTTCTGCACGAACCGAGGATCGACCAGCGGCGCGTTACCGAGGAACTGATAGCGCTCTCGACCCGGCTGGTAGTGATGGCCGATCGTGGTCGAAAGATGCTGCATGAAATTTACGGGGCGCCACTCAGCAAAATTGATCTCATTCCGCACGGCATCGCCGATGTGGGCTTCGTCGATCCTACCTATTTCAAGGACCAGTTCCAGGTCGAAGGCCGCACCGTTCTGCTTACCTTTGGACTGCTCTCACCCAATAAGGGGATCGAGTACGTGCTCAATGCGCTACCGGCGGTTCTGGCCGAGTTTCCCGATGTGGTGTATATCGTGTTGGGCGCGACTCACCCGAATGAATTGCGCCATCATGGCGAGGCGTATCGCCTGAGCCTGGAGATCCTTGCCACGCAAAACAAGCTGGAGAAACATGTAGTTTTTTGCAACCAATTCGTGGACCCGGAGAACCTGAAGGAGTTTATGGGAGCCGCGGATCTGTACATTACGCCATATCTTAATGCGACGCAGATCACTTCCGGGACACTCTCATTCGCCTTCGGCTCCGGCAAGGCGGTGGTTTCAACACCCTACTGGCACGCGGCGGATTTGCTGGCGGACGGCCAGGGCGCACTGGTGTCGTTTGCCGATTCTTCCGCCATGGCAGATGAGATTCTCGCCTTGCTGCGCGACGACACGCGACGGAATAACATGCGCAAAAACGCATACCGGTTGGGACGGGAGATGATCTGGTCAAACGTAGCCCAGATCTACATGCGCAGTTTCGAACTGGCTCGCCTGGAAGGCGCGCCGTTGTCGCGGAAGTCACTCGCCCTGAAGACACTCGATCAGAAGCATCGTGAGCTGCCGGAGTTGAAGTTGACGCATCTTGCACGAATGACGGATTCGACAGGTGTGTTTCAGCACGCTATCTTCAGCGTGCCCAATTTCAGCGAAGGCTACTGCACCGACGATAACGCGCGAGCCTTTATTCTTGCCGTGCTGATGGGGGAGTTGAGCGATGACGCGGAACTGCAACGGAGCCTGGACAGCACCAGTGCGGCCTTTCTGCACCATGCCTTCGACCCGGCCAGCGGGCGCTTTCATAACCACATGAGCTTCGATCGCCAGTGGCTGGACGAGCAGGGGTCGGAGGATAGCCACGGGCGCCCAGATGCTGAAGCCGGCTCCGACAACTTGCCCCGTTCAAACTCGCGCCGCCAGTTGAATACCTGGTTCGCGTTCACCCCATGAGCTCTAGCCACCAGCGCCACGCTTGCTCCGGGCACCAACGTCAGCTCAACGATTCGACGCTTCTCGGCAACTGAACGCCATCTGCGAACACGGCGTTCCGGCACCAATCCCTCTGCCTGGTCCATGACGAAAGCCTCCGGCCTAAACCAGGCTTAGCGCTAGAGGGGAGCTTCGGACGCTTACTTTGAGACTGACTGCAGTGGGTTACATCTTGTATCTCCGGGACCTGGGTATCAAAAAGTCTTCATTGACAGCGTACTTCCCCAGTGGCGATGTTCGGTCTGAAGGCAAACGGAGAGCTTGTTGCCATCAATGGGGTCGGCGGTCTCCCTCTATGGCGGGTATCGCGGGCTCTGCGCCAAGCCGACACTTCTGCCTTGATCGCAATACGAAGGGAGACTAGGATTGTGCAATTTACATTGCTCCTTCGGAGCCCTCTTTGGGACACAACTGACGACCAAGAGTTTTCAATACGATATGAACTTCCTGCGAAGTCTCGTTTCCGGTAACTTCCTGAGGCTAGGGGACGACCAGCCGCGTGAGTTCAACACTCTAGTTTGCTGTTCCAAAAGGCGTACTGCAGGCCGCCCTGTAAAGACCTCTTCGGGAAGCGGAAAGTGGCCCGTTGTCATGTGCCGGAAGCAAATGATTTTGGCACACCTGTAGCATTTGGCTGTGTTCCTGATCACGCGCTAGTGGGCGATATCTGTTCGTCCCATTTATGAATTAGCTCTAAAACAGCGTTCTTCTCCGATTCGGCGACGTTGTCTTCAGACTCCCCAAAGGATGCCTTTTGCCATTCTGTATGGCTCTGTGGCATATCTGGCCTAGGTCTGAAGAACACGCCCTCCTTGACCCAGTAGTCGTTTTGAGGCTCGTCTTTACCTTCGGGCCATGTAGTGATGCGCCATCCGGTGTCCCTTTGCTCCCGCAATCCACGCACTTTGTAGCCTTCGCAACATGCAGTCTGCATCCACATCTGTCACCCCCGCTTACGATTTGATCTCACCATTTAGCGCTAAATAAAGAGCAACTTGGAAATTGGAGACTTAGGCAGGCACAAGATCAACGTTCGATTGGGAGATATAGCTAGCCATTGCTTGCGCGAGTTGTGAGTCTACCTCATCAGCTATTGCCATGACACCAACGAGTAAGAGGCTGAAATCCACTCTGAAGAGGTTATTCTGCAGGGTCTGAAATATGCTGACTTGCAGCATGCGCGATTCCTCGACCATCATAGCTGCGCTGTAGCCTTGTTTGCGGCGTAAAACCCCGTGGGAAGCAGCAGACGGCGATGCGTGGGCACGCGTACCCAACGGTAAGGGGTTGCGAAGACGAAAGACGAGGTCGCGGAAAAGCTGGGGGAGGTGAGCGCAACGTTCTTCAGCGCAAAGCGGGACCGCGAATATTTGGGGCTCAAGTTCAACCCGCACAAGCCAGTCAGCCATGGTTGATTGCGTGTCCTGTTCGAGGATAGTCGCTACATTTTCTGTCCGTCTAGGGCGAGCCGCAGTGCCTCGCTCTAGGCGCTCCCGGATTGTCTGAAGGAGTACCGTCGGCGACATAGGCTTCAACAGGATTTCGTCTGCCTGAAGCAGTATCGCTGCCGCTGCTTCCTTCATCTCTGGGTATCCGCTGAATATGATTGTCACGGCTGCGGGATTGGAGTGACGCATCGCACTCACCACGGTCAAACCATCCCCAGCCCCTGGCATGTGCAGGTCACTCACCAGTACATCAAAGACCTGGGAACCGATCAGTTTTAGTGCGTCGTTGACGCTTGCGGCCGTAGCCACTTCAAAATCCCCAAATTCGAGAATAAGACTGAGGGAAGCGCGGATCGTTTCGTCATCATCGACGAGCAGAACCCTCGGTTTAATCGTTGGAATCCCGTTTCTGGTTGCATCAGTCATAAAGCACACTCTCTTACCGTGACGACGAATCGACCGTGACATCGGTATTCTTTATCCTGACAGTCCAGCGACCAAATTTCTGATCATTTGTGATCATGGTGCCGAACCCGCGTCCAAGCGGATCAGCATGGTACCGGGGGACGTAGTGGGCCACGGCTGCATTATTCAGGAGAATCAATAGCTTAGCCAAGGATTTACCAGGTTTTTCATTGAGTCGTAGAAATTTACGTCGTACGGCCGGCGTCTGCATCTAAGCAAGCAGATTGACTGGTCTGTGGTGGTTTTCCCGCCGACGAAGATGCCGCCGGACGGCGTTCTCCCCAGAGCCTGAGACCAAGAGAACCGCATCCAACCCACGACAAATCAACCTAAAAGTAGGCTTGGCGAAGAGGGGACTCAAAGTTCGCCCAGCGAAGAAGTGTCTCCCCCCGCGTCGCTTAGCCAAGAGGCTGAGGAACGACTGAAGTTGGCAATTGCGACGGCCGACATAGGTACCTGGGATCTGGACGTGTTCTCTAATACGCTGAGATGGTGCAGCCGATGCACGGCTATCTTCGGATCCCCGCTTAACACCCAGGATTGGTATCAGGAATTTCTAGAACGCGTTCACCCCGAGGATCGAGACCTGGTGGACGCAAACGTGCAATCTGCGTTAGATCCTCTCGGCACAAGCCAATACGATCAGGAATACCGTGTTGTCTGGCCCAACGGGGAACTCCGTTGGGTTGCGGCTAAAGGAAAAGCATTTTTTCAGGAGATTGATGGCCAATTGTGGGCGGTGCGTTTTATTGGAACGCTGCTTGACAGGACAGAGTTTAGGAGGGTACAGGAAGCACTGCTGCGATCAGAAAAATTGGCGATCGCCGGTCGATTAGCCGCGTCCATTGCTCACGAGATCCAAAACCCACTCGAATCCTTGACTAACTTGCTTTACTTGCTGCGAGATGAAAAATCACTAGAACAAAGAGCCGCATACCACGCTATGGCAGAAATAGAGATCAGCCATCTCTCAGAGATTGCTGTGAACACGCTTAAGTTTTACAGAGATCCGGTCGGCATCGTCGCAGTTGACCTCGGGTCTCTCATTGATTCCACACTCGTAGTGTTTCACCGGCGTATAACCGGGCTCCAAGTGCAGGTTCAAAAGGAGCTGGATCCCGGGGTTGCGGTACTTGCCCCGCGAGGGGAGCTGCGGCAAGTATTGGTCAACCTGGTAGGCAACGCCCTGGACGCTATGCCGAAAGGAGGGCGGCTCGTCTTGAGGGCTCGCGACCTGACCGGTCGTACGGGCGAAAAGTGTGTCCGCATCAGTGTTGCCGATACCGGCATTGGCATGGCTCCTGAGGTAGTCTCGCGGGTTTTCGAGGCGTTCTATACGACCAAAGGGGTGACGGGGACAGGAATCGGGTTGTGGTTGAGCCAGGAAATCATCAAGAAGTGCGGTTCTCGAATCCACGTAAAAAGCTCTCAAGGCCGCGGCACAGTATTCAGCATGTATCTTGCGAGCGGGTCAAAAACCGTTGACCGCCCAAAAATGCTGGCGCGGATGGACGGTCTTGCGTTGCAGAAGGCTAAGCCATAACGCCATGGCTTGGCTGGGACGGGAGCGCGAGAATGCAGAACTGATATCCATCGAAGACCTGGTGAGGTCATATCGACTGGTAGCCATCCAGTTTGATTTCATACGCCCATTTCGGTCCTTCGGGAAGCTTCGAGACCGGAAGGCAATCCATCGTCTCGATGAAGCCCTCAGCTTGCCTAAGGCAAAGCCAGTTTGTTTTGCATGGGAGCCAGTCTAAACTCGCCTGATGGTCAGGGCTGCGAACCGCCCCGATTAATACCTGGCATGACTAGGCTACCTGTCTTATTCCAACTAACTGCGCGCCTGAGCTCAGCACAATCGCCAAGTGGACGGCCGCGCAAGCGTCCTCAGCGCAGATGATGGCCTGGCGGAAGCGGGAGAACTCGCGAGGGATACGGTAGGTCGTGTAGTGGGCGTGGCGAACGCAACGGAAATTGCCGGGCAGATTACCGCTGCCAGGATGCAGAGTTTGTGCAGAGTCATTGAATTGCCTCCAAACCGAAGTGGAGAAACGCCAATCTCAAATATGCGATCACCGTGAGGGCGCTTCGAACCGCCCAGCGCCTTGCGTCAGATGATACTTGCAAGCAGGGCGAGGGACCGCTCGAGCGCGTTTCTATTCGCATCGCAAAGCCGCCAGCGGATCCAATCTCACCGCGCGTCGAGCAGGGAGGTAACAGGCGAGCAGCGCCACCAACAGGAGTAGGCAAGAAACTGCGGCAACTGTAAGAGGATCGGTCGGCGTGACGCCATACAGCATGCTCGAAAGAAAGCGCGCGAGGGCCAGGGAACCTGCAATGCCAATTGCGATACCGATGAGAGTGAGCCGCAATCCTTCACTGATAATCAACTTCAGGACATCATCGCGCCGCGCACCCAGTGCAACGCGGATCCCGATCTCGTGAGTCCTTTGCGCAACGCGTTGTGAGAGCACTCCGTAAATTCCCACAGCCGCCAGCAGCAACGCTAGAATCGAGAACAGGCTGAACAGCTTCACTCGGAATCGAGGCTCTGAAAGGAAAAAGGAAAGCGACTCCTTGACCGTCTGAACCGTTGGGAGAGGAACGTTGTTATCGACCGCAACGACAGCGCGCCCAACCTCAGGTTCAACTGCGCGGGTGTTTCCTGTGGTCCGAACAAAAAGTGTTAGCGAGCCCTCTGGGGCCTGCCGCAGGGGCCGATAGACGGAGGGACCCTGGGAGTATCCCTCGAAAAGCGTGGGACGCGAAACGTCTCCTACAATGCCGACAATCGTCAGCCAGGGCTCTTTCGAGTCGAGCTCACCGAGCTTGATCCGTCTCCCAAGCGTGGGTCCCTTTGGAAAGTACTGCCTCGCGAAAGCCTCATTCACGATGGCCACCGGCATGGAATTGGAACGATCCACGTCAGAAAACTCTCTTCCTTGGAGCAGCGGGACGCCTGCCACACGGAAATACCCAACGCTTGCAGGTTCAGATTCCAAGGCGGTGACGACCCGCGATGGAGAACCGGCGCCTGCAATCGTCACGCGGTCGGTACCCCTTCCAGAGGCCAAAGATGACGCGAAGGCAACGCCTTCCACTCCCGGGATGGAATCCAGTTTCAGTCCGAGACGATCCCAAAATCTCATCGAGTCCTCGGGTTTGGGATAGGACGACGCGGGCAGACGAATATCCGCGGTTAACAATCCGTCGCGTTCGTACCCGAGCGGGGCCGTCGTCAGGCGGATCAAACTTTGGATCAGCAGACCGGCTGCCACCAGGACGATCAAAGAGAGAGCCATCTCCGCAACCACGAGGTTACCGCTGGTACGGTGGCTCGCTGCTAGGCGCGATGCGGCCGGCTGGGACTGCTTCAACACTTCGTTCAGATCGAGCCGCGATGCCTTCCAAGCCGGCACAACACCAAACACAAGGCCGGTTAGTATTGCGAGGATGAACGTGAAAACCAGAGCCTCCCAATTCACGGAGATCGGGTTACCGGGGGGCAGTTGCAGCGCCTCTTCTATGGCGATAAAACGGACGCAGAGGATCGCGAGAAAGACGCCGAGGCCGGCTCCAAGAGCGCAAAGCACTGCGCTCTCGGTTAGAAGCTGCCGAATGAGACGCGACCGCCCCGCACCGAGCGCCGCGCGAACTCCGAGTTCCTTGTGGCGCACTGTAGCGCGTCCGACCAGGAGATTCGCCACGTTTACACAGGCGATCAGCAGGACGAAGCCAACGATCGCAAAAAGGATGAACAGACCGCGGCGGAGATTCCGCCCCGTGAGCCAGGTGAATTCCGAGTGCAGATCCTCAAGGGATGGTTCCAGCTTCATTGCCGCCCAGCTGGGATTCTCGGAAATAATGCGGCTCTGGATGCTGGCGAGTTCTGCCTGAGCAGCAGAACGGCTCACGCCAGGCTTGAGAAGACCAAATGCGAGCGCAGGCATATCCCACGGCTTTTGTGCAAACTGGCTGGCGGGAGTGATCAGCGTCCAAAGTTCGGTCTGTTTGGGATAAAAGGAGAAATCCTTCGGCATCACGCCGACGATGGTGCAGGCACGATCATCAAGGGTCAGACTCTTCCCGATCCAGTCCGGCATGCTTCCCAGTCGTTTCTGCCAAAACGGATAGGCAAGAACTACGCTGCAGGCGCTGGTCAGATCTTCAGCTGCAAAAATGCGCCCATGCGCGGCGCCAACGCCGAGCATGGAGAAGAAGTTTACGCTCACCGGAACAGCGAAGACCTCCTTCTTTTCTCCGTGCCACGAGAGGATGGTCTGTAGTCGCCCCGCCCAGGTGGCAGCAGCCATCGTCTCAAAGCTGTTGCTGCTACGATCCCACTCCTCAAACTCGCGGTAGGTATCAAAGATAGGGGCTGGTTCCTTCGGCAGGCGCTGCGCAATCATCACGAGACGGTCAGCATTCCTGTAAGGCAATGGGCGCAGCAGCGCCGCGTCCACGACGCTGAAAACGGCCGTGTTGGCGCCAATGCCCAGCGCTAGGGTCAAGATGGCTACTACGCTAAATCCGGGCGACTTGCGCAAGCCGCGGAGAGCGTAGCGCAGATCGCGGCCAATCGTTTCGATTGAGACCACGATATTCATCTCGTGCGCCCGCTCCTTCGCCAGGGTGGCATTGCCGAATCGTCTTCTGGCGTCATGCTGCGCCGCTACCGCGTTCATGCCGGCGCTGAGGTTGGCGCGGGTGCGTGCGTCCAGGTGAAACTGCAGCTCCTCTTCCAACTCTTCGTCGACCTGGTTACGGCGGAACAGGTTCCAGATTCGGTTAACCCAGCTCACGGGATCCTCCTGCTAAGCCAGGCTGAGCACACGCGCCACGGCTTCAGTCAATTGGGACCACTCCTGCGTCTCCTCGGCCAACTGCCTGCGCCCGACTGCAGTGATGGAGTAGTAGCGGGCGCGCCGATTGCTTTCTGAGGCTCCCCACTCAGGCTTAAGCCACCCAGCCTGTGTCATGCGGTGAAGAGCGGGGTAGAGCGAACCTTCCTCAAGACGCAAAACGTTCTCGGAGATCTGTTCGATCCGGAGAGTAATCCCGTAGCCATGCATCCGGCCGTGCGAAGCCAGGACCTTGAGCACCAGCAGATCGAGTGTTCCTTTGAGACGGTCATTGGTGTGTGTGCGCATCTGTCTTCCCGTAGCCAGCTATATAAGACGAAGTTGCATCCTGTCAAGAGCCGGGTTGTACATGCGTATGTTCCAGAGCGGAAGGCGTTGACCAGACGGGATGTTCACTGAATAATTTCCTCTTGCCGATGGAGCGTAGTCGAAAGAGGAACGGTGAACATCCCGTCTGTCAACGCCTTCCATGTCAACGCCTTCCATGTCAACGCCTTCCAGGAGGTTTCGGTAGCGTGCACTGGGACTTTCCTTCTGCCAACCTTCTGCCAAGTCTCGACCGTCACCGGTGGGTCTACTGCCTTGGAAAAACGGTTGACACGTGGTACGCCACGGGCAGCCCCCAACGACTCCTAAGTAGAGGTGTTAGTGCTTTGAGGCACGGGATCGGCCGGATCGCTTAGAGACCGCCCTCTTCGGCAAACGCGGAACAACCTGAACGCCCGCCCAAAGCGTCGCGAGCGTTTGCTCGACCACGAGAGTCTGGTCGGGCCGGTCAGGCACAACTCCTTGGATGACCATGAGTGTGGCGAGGCCGAAGATCGTGTACCACCAGGTGTGGGCTACCACGATGTCATTCCTGCCTGGCAGTCCTTCGGCTTTGGCAACTTCGAAGAAGAGCTGGACGAAACGTTGGAACAAAGGTGTGCCAATGTCGTCGATATATTGTCCAGCGCGGATACCGTTGCGGTTCTCCGGCCCGAAGAAGACGTTGCGGAACTGCTGTGGATGGGCAGTGCAGAACTGAATCAAGCCACGTGAAGTCGCAAAAAGGCGCTCTTTGGGTACGGGATGTCTAGCAGCAATCGCGTCGAAGTTCTGAATCAGCAGCCCAATCGTCTCGCGGCTCAACTCAGCGAGAATATGCCATTTGTCGGGAAAATGCTGATAGATCACGGCGTGTGTATAGCCGATCTCTTTAGCGATCTCGCGAAGCGTCACGGCTTCGTAGCCGCGATCGGCAAACATTTTGCTGGCAGCCGCAAGGATTTCGCGTCGCAACCTCTCCTTGCGCTCTACCCGGCGACTTGGTGATGTGGATGTCACTTCAAAAGCTTAGTCGTTTGTCACGGCTATCGCAACCGCCTGTTTATTTATAACTAGTGGTTTCAATGCGCCCACCTCTTATGGCACACCTTGATTATTATTGACCGTATAAAACCATTGATTAATTTGTAACCAATGGTTATCACAAGTCTCTAATTGTCAGGTCGCGCATTTGGATGGGCGGCCAAATACGGGGCAAAAGGAGAAAACGAGCATGTATCTAGTCATGGGCATTACCGGAAAAGTTGGGGGCGCCACCGCGCGGCATCTGCTGAAGCAGGGCAAACAGGTGCGAGCGCTTGTGCGTGATCGCGAGAAAGCGGCGAAGTGGGCAGATCAAAGCGTGGAGTTGGTGGGTGGAGACTGGAACGACGCGACAGCCATAGCCGCGGCGCTCGAAGGTATTGATGGCGCGTTTGTCATGTTGCCGTCTGTATGGGCACCCTCGCCTGATTACAGTGAGGCAAAGGGCGTGATTGCGAACTATGTCGAGGCATTGACCAGGGTAGTGCCTCCGCGCGTGGTAGCGCTCTCGTCGATGGGCGCGAATAGAACAAGCGGGGTGGGGATGATCACGGCCTTATCACTCTTGGAGCAGGGTTTTCGTAGCCTGCCGTCTCCGGTCGCATTTGTGCGCGCTGGCGGCTTTTTCGAAAACTTTCTTTACGGTTTACAGGCTGCCCAGGGCGGAACACTTCCGGTCTTTTACAACCCTACAAACCGGAAATCGACAATGGTCGCATCAGACGACATCGGCTCAGAAGTGGCAAAGCTTCTCACCGGGCCGGCGTGGCCAGGGCGTCGCGTCATCGAGTTGGGTTCGATGGTAAGCGCGGATGAAGTGGCTGGACAGTTGGGTGAAGTCCTGAAACACGACGTAAAAGCCTTTGCGGTCCCGCGCTCAGGGTGGGCGGAGGCGTTCCAGCAGTTCGGCATCCCGAAGGGCCAAACTGGACCTGCCGAAGAAATGTTTGAGAGCGTTAACGCGGGATGGATGGACCTCGGAATCGCGGGTGCGGAGCAGGTGGCGGGTACGACGTCCGCACGCGATGTGTTCGCTGCTGCACAAAACGCCGTTAAGGCGTAAGTCCGTGCATCTCTTGAGTTCACCTTTGAACTCGAGAGATGCACCGTGCGCTTGGAGTTTCAGCAAATCTAAGGAGATGAAAATCATGCGTAGACTATGGTGGATGCTCATCGTGACGATTGTGATCGGCCTTACCGCCTCTGTTGTCGGGCCACACATTTGGCCGATGGCACCTGACGTTCCCATGCCGCCGGCGAACCTTTTGCCCGGATACATTGTGCTCTCGGCCACTGAGGCGCTCGCCTTTGGTTTTGCCGTGGCGTTCGCCTTATTCGGATGGCCAGCGATCCGCGGTTTGGGCCTCGGTGCGGCTTGGCTCAACAAATGGTTTTTCGTCACGCTCTGCTGGTTCATGGGGAACTGGTGGATGCACGACAGCCTGCACATGCACAACGGTATGAACATGCATCACTTGCTCTTCATTGAAGTAGGCTTCCACATAACGATGCTGATTTGCGGAGTGACAATGGCCGTGAGCTTCTTGCGTCTTGCTTCGCACTCGGGCGGCAGAATGGACGCGAGCGAGCAGAAGCCTGTGCAGACGGCGGAGTAGAGGCAGATTTTCTCTGTTGACGCCTTGACTCCGAATGAACAGAATCAGCTTAGCTTGAAGTTGTTCTTGCGGCTTCCCGCTGCCTCGGCAGTGGCTAAACGCTCATCTGTGATTGTTGCTACAAGGCCTTGTCGTTAGCGGATCCTTAAGAGGTCGGCCGTCTCGGTTTCAAGTGTTTCCTCTTGAGTTATTTCCGGGTGGGCGACCATCATCCCGGGACTGCAATTTAAGGTTGAACCGGTTGCGACGAGTCCCTTGGCCTGTGGTGTCGTCCGAAGATCCTTAAGCGCAGGCAGATCGGCGGACACAAGCCGCCATTTCAGTACTAATCTGCCGTCGACGAGTGCTTTAGCGATTATGCTTGAATCTAGAAGGATTCCAGTGGACATCGGCGTTTTGCCGGAGTAATCCCAAGAGTCGACAGTGTTGGGTCAATCCTGTCCGATACCGAGCCACGTCGCTCTGCTGTCACTGTGCCCCGCCTGTGTGCCGGGCGACATACCGACCAACTTCGTGGTGCGGGAGGTCGACTGCGTCCCTCGGCGTGTGTGTTACTGATAGCATTCTGTGCTACAAGAGCTTCACGATTCTCTATGCCGGTTATGAGGCGGGTTTCATGTTTACTCCAGACGAGTTGCGGCAGAGCGACATCTTTGCCTGTCTTGACGAGGCCGAATGCGCTCGATTGGCGCAGACCATCGCCGATGTGCGGCTCGAGCCGGGAGAATGGCTCTTTCGGGAGGGCGCGCCCGCCGCGTTCTATGTGCTGTTCGAAGGCCGTCTGCGGATGATTTTAGATGTCCACGGAAAGCAGACCGAGTTTCCGGAGTACGAACTCAAACAGGGCGAGTTCCTGGGTGAAGTGCCACTACTGCTGGGCACCCCATTTTTCGGCTCCATACGGGCCCTAAGTTCGTGCCGCATTGCCCGCCTGGATCGGCAGCAGTTTTTTCACATGATTCGGGACTCAGAACAAGCCCGGGACATAACTCTGCGACAGATGGGTAAACGGCTTCTGCTGATCCAAGAACGCACCCTTTCTTTACAGGCATCGCGGGTTTTCATCTTTGGGCGCAACAGGGAAACAGATGGCCATCACATCCGCGCCTTTCTTTCAGCAAATCGCATTCCTTACGAGTGGGTTGATCGCGATCGCCACCCGGAACGGGTGCCGCCCGGCGTCTCCGACGACCGCGATTGGCCTGTCGTAACTGTTGACGGAAGACTTTTCGTGAAGCCGCCCACAACGAGGGAGGTTGCAGAGGCCTTACAGCTGCAGACCACGCCGAGTCACGACAGTTATGACGTACTGATTGTGGGGGCGGGACCGGCCGGGATGGCCGCAGGTGTTTATGGAACTTCGGAAGGGCTTACAGCTTTGATTGTAGAGCGCTGCGCGTGCGGCGGCCAAGCTGGCACGTCATCGCGTATTGAGAATTATCTTGGCTTCCCAGAGGGAATCTCAGGGGACGATCTGACCGGGCGCGGATTCAAGCAGGCGACTCGCTTCGGCGCGGAAGTTGCGCTGACCCGGTCCGTTGAAAAGCTTACTCCCTCTAGCGACGGCTATCTGTGCGAGCTTGACGGAGGCCAGACAGTCCTGGCCCGAGCTGTAGTGTTGGCGATAGGCGTGGACTGGCGCCGGCTGCAGGCGAAGGGTGAAGATCGACTGCTTGGACGCGGCATATTTTATGGAGCAGCGCGGCAAGAGGCGACCAATGTGGTCGGCAAGAAGGTCTTCATCATAGGAGGCGGGAATTCAGCGGGGCAAGCTGCCATGTTTTTATCGAGCTATGCGGCTGAAGTAAGGCTTTTGGTGCGGGGCGAAGGATTGAAGCTCAGCATGTCGCAGTATCTGATTGACCAGATTGCATCGAAGGCCAATATCGAGATTTTTCCCTTTGCGCAGGTTGTTTCGGTCCACGGCGAAGATCACCTGGAACGAATTGAGGTCCGCGTGCAAGCGCCGCATGAGGCGGATAAGATTCTCGGCTACGAAGCCGATGCCCTGTTTGTGATGATCGGCGCCGATGCCTGCACGTCTTGGCTGCCAATTGAACTCGAGAAGGATCCACGCGGCTATCTATGCACAGGACGCGACCTCACTACCTGGAAGCTCGATCGACAGCCGTTCCCGCTGGAGACGAGCCTGCCAGGCGTCTTCTGCGCCGGGGACGCCCGCCATAACTCCATCAAGCGAGTATCGAGTGGAGTGGGCGAAGGCAGCATGGCCATTGCTTTTATCCATCAGTACCTGGCTTTGTAGTTGAATCGCAGGGCCCGGAAGGCCGGAACCGCACAGGTGCGGATCCCAGCCGGCCGTTGTCAGCCTTCCTGCTTGAAATCGCCTGACGTGATGGCGAAGTCTGCGATTTCGTTGGCGGTGGAGCGAGCGATATCGGGACAGATAGTTGGGAAAAGCTCGACGCCGTGACAGGCGCCCATCATTTGGCGGCAACGCGCTGAGACGCCGCTATCCATCAGAAGCCGATAGAAGGCGATGCCCTCATCACGCAACGGATCGCACTCGTTGACGCTGACGACCGTCGGCGGCAGGCCCTCGACATCCTGGCGTGTAGCGAAGCGGGGCCACGCAAGCGGGTTGCGGGCGTTGAAGGCCTCGATGCCGTAAGCCATGGTGGCGCGGTTGTCCCCGAAGTTGAGCACGATCCCCTCATTCTCGATGGAAGAGGGGTACTCCGCCAGAGGCCACTCACCAGCGATGTAGGGGACCAGGGAGTAGAGGCCTTGAATCAGGCCAACTTCCCCGTCCTGCTTCAGCTTCATGCCTACAGCGAAGGTCAGGTTGCCACCACCACTTTCTCCGGCGACGATGATGCGCCTCGGATCAATGTTGAGAGCGGCGGCGTTGGCGTGTACCCACTTGAGGCCGGAGATGCAATCGTTCAGGCCGGCGGGAAATGGAGCGATTTCCGGTACTTCGGAAGGGTGCACGGAGTTGCGGAATTCGACCATGGCCACCGCGACCCCCCTGGCGGCGATCATGCGGGCCCACGTCCTGTAGTTGCCCTCGAAGCAGGAGCTCATTTCCATGCGGCCGCCGTGAATGTAGTACACGCATGGCAAAATCTCATTGTTGTCCGGCCGGACATACCGGATCTTGATGGTGTTTCCGTCGGGCGAGGAAGTAATGGTCTCGACGCGCACACTCAACCCGGCGGAGGGGGCAACCTCCTCATTATCCATCGAGTCGAATAGGGCCGTTTGGCGCGCCAGTGCGGCCAGCGCCGCTGGAGAGTTTTCCTGTGCGAGCAATTCTTCGCGGCTCGAAACATTCGGTTTTTCTACTGGCGCCGGCATGGCGGCGAAGAATTTCTTGATGCGGGGATCAAGACGGGGATCAGTTTCAGTCTTCGAAGGCGTGCTGGCTTTCGCCGATGCGATTGTCTTTGCGCCGCTCTCTCCGGAAAGCTGTGGCGCATTCAGCGGTGTTTGGGTCGGCATGTCGGTTCCTTTCTGGTTAAGAGTGAAGGCAAGTGCTTGCGGTGTGGTGATCGGGTTGCTTTGCGATGGATTTTTTGAGTGAATGACCGTTCTTGAAGCGAATAGGTCTTCTACTAAACCGAAGGATCGACAAGCGCACCGTAGATGATGGCGCGCGATATTCCGCACACATTCGGCATCGGATAAGGACGCCCAGTCATCGGATTCCCCCCGTCTTGCTGCTGGAGCATTCCAACGACGACGATGTCATAGGTGGGATCGACCCAGAACCAGGTTCCGTGTACGCCGCCCCAGTAGAAAGTGCCCGCGCCATTCGCGCCGCCGTTGAAATTTGCGTGCGGCGGATCGAGCACGATGCCAACGTTCATACCATAGCCAATCCCCTCGAACGGCTGAAGAAAGTGCATAGGCACGCCTGCGGGGAGCAGGTTGCTGGTCATCAGCTTGACCGAGTTTGGCGACAGTATCCGGACACCGTCGAGCGTGCCGCGATTGCCCAGCATCTGCGCAAAACGCATGTAGTCCTGCGTCGTGGAGTAAAGCCCGGCGATCGACAGCAGAAATTTCGGCTTCACCCCTGGAGGCGTTCCGGCCACAGCCGGAAACGGCGACTGGTCTGGCGCGAGGATGAGCTTGAGGTTCTGGTCCAGGGCATAGCGCGGTGCGATCCGGTCGCGTTGATCAGGGGCTACGTCAAAGCCGGTATCTTTCATGCCGAGCGGTGCGAAGATGCGCCGTTCGAGGAAGGTATCAAGTTGCTCGCCGGAGATGCGCCGCAGAATGGCGCCCTGCACCTCCTGCTGAAGACCGTAACGGAACTCGGTACCGGGCTGCGATTCCAGAGGGAGCTTGGCCAGTTTGGGAATGATGTCGTCGTTCGTTCCGCTCCAAAGATCGGCCTTGGCGTACATCTCGTCCACCTTCAGATTGGTGCTGCCGAACGCGGGACCGAAGGCGAAGCCTGCCGAAGACGCCATGAGATGGCGCATGGTCATGGGGCGATCGAGGGGCACGAGCGCGCCATCCTTCAGCACCTTCAGATCCGCGAACTCGGGGATGAACTTCGTGACCGGATCGTCAAGTTCCCACTTGCCCTCTTCATAAAGAAGAAGCATGGCGACGGCGATGATCGGTTTGGTCATCGAGGCAATGCGGTAAATGGCGTCTTCACGCAACGGTTCACGTGCTTCAAGCGTTTGGTAGCCATAGAAGCCGGACTTTACGAGCTTGCCGTGGCGGGCCACCATGAGACTGATCCCGGCATAGTGAGCAGCATCGATCTCGGCCTGCATAGCGGGGTCAATGCGGTTGAGGCGCTCGGCGGAGAAACCGACCGAATCCGGCGGAGCTATTGGCAAAGGAGCTGCCGCCGCATCCGTGACGTCTTTCATGGAAATCCCGATGGAATTTTCATTTGACATAAGAATGTCCCTTTTCTGTGTTGGGCGATCCCCGTCGTTTGCTGTCCACGATATAAAATGAACACTCATTCATTTTAAGAGATTACTTAAAACGAATGCCGATTCATTTTTTAGAATGATGGCACAAGAATGAGACCCGATGCCAAAAATCTCTGAAGATAAACGCCAGGCCCGCCGTGACCAGATCCTCTCCGCCACATGGAGGTGTTTCTCGCGGCGAGGAATTCATCTCACCTCCATGGAAGAGATCATTCGTGAGGCAAATATCTCTGCAGGAACTATCTATCTTTACTACGAGAGCAAAGATGAGCTCATTCTTGCCGCTTTTTCCTCTGCGTTTCAGCAAATGCGGCTGCTTCTCGTTCCCATCCTGACAAGAGAAGAGCCGTACCCGCCCTCTGTCTTTATCCTTGAGGTCACTAAGGTCATCACCTCGCACGCACAGCGTGACAAGCTCAATTTTGGTGTAGCTTTCCTCATGGGGTGGGGCGAAGCTCAATTCAATCCCAAGGTGAAGGAACTTGTCAGTGGAGGTCAGCTGCTCTATCGGGAAGGTCTCACCGCCGTCGTGCGCAAATGGCAGAAACGTGGCGACATTCCTCCACAGGGCAAACCGGCAGACGTAGCCAAAGCGATTCTCTCCTTCTTCCTCGGTTTCATCGTT
Source organism: uncultured Acidobacteriaceae bacterium (assembly GCA_963721125.1). GTDB lineage: Bacteria > Acidobacteriota > Terriglobia > Terriglobales > Acidobacteriaceae > PALSA-350. The sequence continues at coordinate 733,527 of CAVRHZ010000007.1, forward strand.
CAGTCAGCAATCATCGGCGGAATCGACCCGGACACGGCTGCAAAGGGCTTTGAGAGCTTGATCTCCAGTGCACCCGCACGTCGTGGTTAATCGTTAATGGCCGTTCAGTCTCGAAACGGCGTGGTCTCCCCGGTGCAAAGGCTGTCTATGTATCTGCAGTAACGAGGTGCCGCTACAGCCAATCCGCTTGGATCGCGCCAGGGACCGTAGTCATTCTGTTGGCGTACAAAATTTTTATGATCGGTTGGTAACGACAGCTCGCTTCGACGGGTTGAGTTGATTACTGAGCAGACCGCCCCGATCAATGAGTGGTACGGCGATTGATCGCTCAACTGGCTGTTTTTATCTCCAAGAGGGGATCTCAATTGCCTCATAAGCCTATTGTCCCCAGGATTTCGAAAAATCATCCGCAAGTGCTCTGCGGTCAATAGAATTGAAAGGAGATGGAAGCGGAATTCATCAGAAAAGAGAGCATTTTTCTGCTCCTTCTTCTTATCATCGCCGTCTTTGCCGGAGCGGCGCGGCGGCTCCGTGTGCCTTATCCCATCCTGCTGACGATCGTTGGCGGCATCCTGGGCGGGCTGCCGCTTTTCCCCAACATAGCGCTCGACCCCAATTTAGTCTTCTTTGTCTTCCTTCCGCCACTGCTGTTTGCCGCAGGCTGGCAGCTCTCCTGGCGGGAGTTCCAGGCAAACTTCACCAGAATCCTCAGGCTCGCCGTCGGTCTCGTGATTTTTACGATTCTTGTCCTGGTCGCTGCACGTCACTGGCTCTTGCCAGGCTTTGACTGGAAGTCTGCACTTCTCCTCGGGGCCATCATAGGCGCAACGGACGCCATCGCTGCCACCTCCATTGCGCGACGGCTCGGCCTTCCACGCCGGATAGTGGATGTGCTTGAGGCGGAGAGTCTTGTAAACGACGGCACAGGTCTGCTTGCTTTCCAGTTCAGCCTCGGAATCCTCGTGAGCGGCCGCACTCCCACTGTGTTCGAGTCAGTTGGCAAGCTCGTTTACCTCTCGGGCGGAGGCGTTCTTATCGGACTCTTGATCGGCTACTTCGTTTCAAAGCTCGAACGCTGGATCGATGACGGCCCGATCGAAATCGTGGTCAGCCTTTTGATCTCCTATGCCGTCTACATCCTCGCGCAGAATCTTCGCACGTCGGGCATTCTGGCTGTGATTGCGTGCAGCATGCTGATGAGCCACGAGAGCCATCGTTTTATGTCGCCACAGGTAAGACTGCAGTTCGCCGGCGCCTGGGAGGTGATCACTTTCGTATTGAACGGAGTCGTCTTCATACTGATTGGTCTGCAGCTCCCGTTCGTTCGATCGCAGTTATCAGGCATAGGCATCTGGGGGCTCCTCCAGGCAGGCGCTCTCTTCAGCATCTCGATTGTCGTGCTTCGTCTCGTTTGGATCTTCGCAGAGACATACGCCGTATTCTGGTATCGCCAGCTTCAAAAGAAACCGGACAACGCTGCTCCGCGTTCCAAGGAATTATTCGTTCTAGGCTGGGGAGGCATGCGGGGCGTCCTTTCGCTGGCCGCGGCGTTCTCCGTTCCGTACACCCTTGCTAACGGCACAAGCTACGGGCAGCGCAGCATGATCGTGTATCTGACGTTCTGCCTCATCGTGACATCTCTTGTACTTCAGGGTTTAACAATGCCATCGTTGATCCGGCTTATGGCGATCGACAGTACCAACGACGAAGAGCGAGAGGAAATACATGCACGGCGTAGGCTTGTAGAAGACGTTCTCCGCTATCTCAACCGACGGCGCGTACAGGAGCGCTTTGATGCGGCGGTTGTGACGGAAATGTTGTCGATTTACGAGCGTCGTCTTCGAGCATTGCCGATTGAAGAACTCAAAGGCGACGAAGAAGTCAGTCCAATGCAGCGAGATGCCTTGCTGTTGGAGATTCTGCAAATCGAGCGCGAGGCATTGATCCAACTCCGAAACGATGCAGTCATCAGTGATGATGTTGTCCGGACTATCCAACGGGATCTGGATCTGTTGGAAAGCCATGTCCACACAGGATCCGCTCGAAGCATCCTTGCACAACATCTCTGAGCAATACGCTCATCCAGCCTCAGTTTGGAGCTTCCGAATGCATTCGTACGAAAAACGCCGTTCTCGGCAGCCGTGACTCGACGAGTACGAATCCCCAAAGGTTTCGAGTGGGTTGGCGTCCGTCATGTCGTTGAAGTCAACCGTTGGAGAGATTCGCACCTGCGCCGACCCCGTGGCAATGTGCGTATAGGCATTTGCACGGATAGCGGATGGAGCCACGGGCTGCGCGCCGTTTGGCAACAAAGACGTATGGGAGATTCGGCCGACGTGCCACAATTGAAGGAAAATTCGACCTCCGCTCTTGTGAACCGCTTCAGTAATTTGGGACCACGCTTGCACCTGTGCGCGGGAATGCATTCCGGGTGTATTGCTGTACCCCCTGCCCATAGGCGAGATCTGCGTCGCCTCGGTCACGATGAGTCCGGCCGAAGCGCGTTGTGAGTAATAAGTCGCCGCGAGTTCGCTGGGAACGCCGTTCGCGTCTGCGCGGGTGCGCGTGAGAGGCGCCATGAAGACACGATTTGCCAGAACTAAAGATCCAAGTTGAACGGGTTCGAAAAGGTTAGCCAATCTTGTCCTCCTGTTCTTGCACTACGTGGTGGGATGTTGGTCATAACTCCACGTCGGAACGGCTCGCTGGTTTCGCGTGCTGCCTCCTGTGACTCTCATCTTTCGGTTCCTACGCCGGAGCGACGCGGCGTAGGAACCTCTACTCAATAGAATGCTGTTGCTTGGTGATGGAGCGGGCCGTCTGTTCGGTCACATCGGTTACGACGTGCGGGATGAGGAAGGCGACGTCATGCGAAGACCTCCTCCAAGAAGTTCACAAGAGCTTGAAAGGAGCGCCTGTCGGCCGACGCGCTATAGCGCATGGCGTCGGGATGGCCGCGCTTCTCGGCCTCCTTGTTGGTGAAGCTGTGCACCACGCCACCGTAGAGATGCAACTGCCAGTCCACCTTACCTGCGTTCATTTCCTCTGCAAATTTTTGCCGGATGTCGGGGCCGATCATGGGGTCATCGCCGCCGATGCAGACCAGCACCTTGCCCTTGATGTCCTTGGCGTCCCCAGGGCGCTCTGTGGCCAGGCCGCTGTGAAAACCGGCGACGCCCTTTACGTCCGCCCCGCCGCGCGCAAGTTCCAGCGCGACGGTGCCGCCGGAGCAGTAGCCGATGGCGGCGATTCTGCTTGCGTCCACTTCCGGCCGGGCGATCAGCGCCTTACGGCCGGCTTCCGCATAGGCCCGGTTTATCAACGGGTCCTGCAGCATCGGGCCGACAAACGCCATCGCCTCTTCCAGGGTACTGGCGTTCTTGCCTTCACCGTATAGGTCGCTGGCCAGAGTCACATAGCCCAATTCGGCGAGGCGCTGCGCCTTTTCCTTGGCATGCGCGCTTAGGCCGTACGCCTCGGGGAATACCAGAACCGCTGGCCTCCTGCCCGTCTTGGTCTCGTCGAAATACAAGACGCTTTCCATGTTCAGGCCATTCGCTTCATATTTCAGGACTTCAGTGTGCATGCTCTTCTCCTTGTTAGTGGCTGCTGACATTCGACCGAGGTACGCGCGGACGGTTCCCACGAGATTGATGCGACAGAACCTGTGCTCAACAATCTGCCGTTACTCGGCGACCGCGCGGGCCGCTTGTTTGATTACATCGACTACCACGTCGGGGAAAGTGACGGGAATGGCGTGCGACGACTTCAGCTCAATGACGGTAGAGTGGGCACGTTCGGCTTCGAACTTGAACTCTTCCTGGGGAATCACTGGATCAAGCAAAGGCCTGATCTGCCAGCTTGGCTTGCTCGTCCATGCAGCCGATGTCAGTACGTCCGAAAGAGCTGCCGCCTCGATCGGGCGTTGCGTGGCGATCATCAGGGCGAGCAGGCTCTCCGGCACGTCAGCGGCTAGGAGGTCGCCGTACTTCTCGGGCTTGATGAGGATATTCGTGCCCTTGGTTCCATCAGGCAGGGTGTATGGGATCAGGTCGGCGGACGCTGCGAAATCGCCGCCGGGAAACCGATTAAGGCAATCGTTTGCAGATTCGCCTGCCGCGGGCATGGGCGAGCCAGCGTAGATGAGGCCCTTCACCTTGGGATCGTCACCGCCTTGGCTAATGACGGCTCCGCCGTAGGCATGAGAGACGAGGAGCACTGGCCCCTCGATCGTGTCGAGCAAGCTACGCAAGTAGGCAACGTCGTTGGCCAGGCCGCGCAAGGGATTGGAGTAGACTTTGACCGGATAGCCGTTGCGCTGGAGGCCCTGGATCACACCATGAGTCCAGAGCGAAGAGTCTTCAACGGCCCCGTGCACAAGCACAATAGTAGGCTTTGGAAAATCGCTATCTGCGATTTGCTCTTGAGTGCCCATGATGAGTTGTTCCCCTTTGTGTTGATCGATTGCGGTTTACCTGCTGGCGGAAGGCGGGTGGTGAGTTACCCCTGCTCGCGGATCGTCTGGGTGTATGTCTTACCGTATGGGTAGAACAGATATAGCTCGAGAAGACCTTCATTCTGGCGGCGGTCCTTTGGACAGAAGCCTCCGCGACTCAACACGACGATCATGGGGTCCGTGCCTTGAAGTTCGGACAATTTTCGCCGTGTCGCGGTGTGGTTGGTCAGCTCGTAATCAGGAAAACGAGTCCCAGGCACGATGTCGTTTCGCATGTTCTTGAACCTGTTTCTTTCACTTATCGAGAACTATTCGGAGAAAGCAAAGCCGTTATTTCTGCCAAGACTTGGACTTTACCAAGATCCAAAAGATCAACAGATGTGAGACAAGGACCGCGGGAGCGTAAAACGTATAGACATACCACAAGGTCGCAAGGTTATAGCTCGGGACGTTCAACTGCAAGAGCCCCCGCACACCGTTTAGGAGGTCCACGAATCCCCAAGTATTGAAAACCCATACCAGGGGAATGCCGACACGCCAGTTGCCGCGTAGAGCAGCGATGGAGACGAGCGCCAGTGCCGCAGTTATGAGATCCCCGTAAGCAGCATTGTTCCGGAAATCCAGGGGAAGTTTCGGATCAACCATCCCTGTGACTAATAAGGTCATCCCGACATAGCGAAACGCGTGCACGAAAATCAGCGGAGCAAGAGCAGAATTACGGGGAAGTTTTACGAGCGCCGGCCAAACCCACCAAGCCACAACGACGGAAGACAAGATAATACTTGAAGCAAGCTCCAACCAGAAAATACTGATGTTATTCATAATAAGTTCTCTCTGCTAATTGATATCTGTGCAAACCGCTGCGTGTGTTTGTTCACTGGCCCACGATCACTCAATGGATTACCGGACAGGTGCGACCGTCTGTGCCACCGTGTTCGTCTTTGCTATGTCGAAAACTTCCGAGGCTCTGGCCGATGATGAAACGAGCGGGGAATGTGACTCTTTCATGAAGCTTATTGCAGGACAGACGTGTCTGTCTACATTAAGATGAGTATAGACAGATTTGTCTGTCCGCTGTCAAGATCAACTTGATGAACACACAAAACCAACCCGATCCACGGCAGAGAATTCTGGCGGTGGTCGATCGGCTCTTCTACACAGAGGGCGTCCGCGCGACCGGCACCGAGAAGATCATGTCCCTCGCCATAGTCGCAAAGGCGACGTTTTACCGGCACTTCGAAAGCAAGGACGCCCTGGTGCTCGCATACCTCGAAAACCGCGATCGAGTTCTTTGGGACTATCTTTCTCTGCCCGGCCCCCCAAAGGACCTGCGTGAGGCCCTGATCAAATTCGAACGATATGCGAACCGACCCGAAGTAGTCGGCTGCCCGTTCCTTCGTATCGCAGCCGAGTTCCCAGATACCGCTCATCCGTTCCATCGCCTGGCGATCGAACACCAAAACAAAATTGTTGACTACCTGGCCGACTTGCTAAAGCCCTTAGTCATGGACAGGAGGGCGGCGGCAGCGGCGGCGATCCTTGGCGTCATCGATGGCGCCTTCTCCATTCGAATGCTCTATGGGACCTCAAAGGAAGTTTCGATTGTCTCGCCCGCCGAGGCAGTGCTCAAGAGCTTTCAGAGCGCGGGAGCTCAGCGCCGCAGATGATTGGCTGTCATTGCGGACGCATGAACACTCCAGCAGCGGTCTCGATTGATGCTAAATCTCTAGTGCCGTATTGACAGTGCTCCGCACCAGTAGCATCTGCCACCGGAAAGTCCTGCACGCGGAGCACTGTCAATACGGCACTAGAGATTTGCACTCAACAACCGGAAACCTACAAACGCAGAAATGTCCTTCTCCGCCCCTGTCACAAGTGACAGGTGACGCCATTCGCCACGCTCAGCAGAATTGGACCGACTCTAAAATGGGAGGTCACTGCCGTGGCGCAAACTCGAGAGAGGAAGCCCAACATCCTGATCATCTGGGGAGACGACATTGGGATGTGGAACATCAGCGCCTATCACCGAGGCATGATGGGCGGCTCAACGCCAAACATCGACCGCATTGCGAAAGAGGGCATGATCTTCATGGATCATTATGGGCAGGCATCGTGCACAGCAGGGCGCGCAGCCTTCGTCACGGGTCAGTACCCAATCCGTGTTGGCTTGTCGACGGTAGGTCTGCCGGGCGCACCACTCGGATTACAGAAGGAAGACCCATGCCTCGCGGAGTTGCTTAAGCCTCTTGGTTATGCGACCGGTCAGTTTGGGAAGAATCACCTCGGTGATCGTGACGAGTTCTTGCCCACAGCACACGGTTTCGACGAGTTCTATGGAATCCTCTATCACCTTAATGCCGGTGAGTACCCTGAGGAGTACGACTATCCAAAGGGAGAGATCGCCAAAAAATTTGCGACTCGAGGCATCATCCATTCCTGGGCAAATCCTGATGGTACGCAAAGGATCGAGGACAAGGGACCGTTCGGCAGGGAGCGCCAGCGAACGCTCGATAAAGACATTCTGGTCGAGTCGAAACGATTTATCACCGATGCCGTGAAGTCAGACAAGCCTTTCTTTGTCTGGCACAACACGACGCTCATGCATTACCGCACCAACCTTTCATCCGACTATCAGGATAAGAGTGGCTATGGTCTCTACGCTGACGGCATGATGCATCTCGACGACGTCGTCGGTGAGCTGCAGAGCCTTCTTGACGAACTCGGTGTAGCCGACAACACGCTGGTCATGTTTTCTACCGACAATGGAAGCGCCTGCAATAGTTGGCCTGATGGGGGCAATCACCCATTTCGCGCCGAAAAAGGTGTTGGGGGATTCGAGGGCGCCTTCCGGGTTCCCATGCTGGTGCGTTGGCCGGGCAAGATTCCAGCCGGAGTGAGCACCGGCGAATTTATGACGATGGAGGACTGGATGCCGACGATTATGTCCATGCTCGGCGAACCCGACCTGAAAGACAAGCTGCTCAAAGGCCACACAGTCGGCAAGGTGACCTATAAGGTTCACCTCGACGGGTTCGATCAGAGAGACCTTATCACCGGCAAAGGCCCCTCAAAGCGCAAAGAGTTTTTCTACTTTACCGAGACCTCGTTTCACGGTCTCCGCTATGGAGATTGGAAAGTGCTGTTTAAGACACAGGACCGATGGTTCAATGGGATACAGAATACGTTTACGATTCCGTTGGTCACAAATCTCAAGCTCGATCCCTTTGAGAGATTCCATGAGGCACGCGGCTTCGATGAATGGCAGGAAGACCGCGCGTGGGTGTTTGGCCCGGCGAAGATCTTAACAGCGCAGTTTTTCCAGACGTTCAAGGACTATCCGCCCCGGCAGGCAAGCTTCGGCATCGATGTCGACGAGATGATGCGATTGTCGATGAATCCTGTTCAAAGATGAATTGGTTTCCGATGCGACCTCAGGATTGGTGCTCATTGAACCACAATGAGAAGCAATTTTTAGTTTCGGTCGTGTGGTCGCCAACCCGGGGATAACGCCGACTCGGGGCGGAGCCTCGAACGTTCCGTGTTGCCCGTCACACGTCCGTTTGGAGATTCCGTTTGGTGTAAGGGCACGCTAAGAGCCGCTGAGTGCGGCGATGTGTCCAAGCTGCTGGAACATCCCGAGATCGTCGCGAACTGCGAAGTGTTCGACGATCTTCGCGTCCTTAAGACCGAAGCGGTGAATGTGCTTGACTTCAAACTTCCGGCCATTCGGCCCGAGCGTAGGGCCTTTCAAGGGTGGAATCAACTGAAAGTCGCCGAGGTGTGTGCCGGTCAAAGTCACTTCACACATCACGGTGTCTTGCTCCACCACGGAACAGTCGATTCGGAATCTGAGGTCAGGAAATGCATTTCGCCAGACGGTGATGATGTGCTGGATAATAGCTCGTACCTCAGAGTATGGGATTCCGAAATTGACGAATTGCGGAGAGAAGAACTCATCGATCCTCTCGATACGGCCTTCGTTCCACAGCACTTCAAAATGTTGCCTGACGCATTCCTTGTTGGCATTATCACTCACATGCATTCTCCTAAGCCCTGAGGACACGGCGCAGTCTAGCAATAAGATTCCGCTGGAGCAACAGACCTCTTGTCACAGGCTGACCGAACAGCTTGCATTTAGTAACGCCCGTATCGTCGCCAAACCGGACATAACCCCGACTTTCGAGTTCCGTTCGTGTAGGCGGTAATCCGCCCCGAACTCTGCAAGTCGAGAACTTCTCCGCTTGTAGTGCATTTGGCGCGCGTCGACGGACTAGACCCACAAAGCCCGAGACCATCGAGCTGGCGGTTCGCTTGCGAAATCAAATCGGACACGATGACCACCGAGGCCCAGAGAGGTCGCACTAGAGCGATTGCAGCCGCAGTGCTCATTCTTCTATGTGGGGTAACAGTTCTCGTTCTGGACGTGACGGCGACTCTTGGATGAGCAGAGAGTTGTCACGTACGGTTCTGCGAGCGCCTCGGGGTGAGCCTCCCCGGGGCGACTCTCCCGCCCGGAACGCTCGAGCATGTCGTATTTTTGAGCGATTTATGTGTAGCTCCCTAATGTCGATCTCCAGTGCGATGAGCGGATTCTTGATCGGCGGTAGATCCAAATAGTAGAATTTTAGCCGATTTCAGTAGTTCAGTCTGATGATCACCAGCATTCACACCCTGATTTATTCCGACGATGCCCCTGCAACGCGCGCATTCCTTCGCGACGTCCTCGGCTGGCCCTACGTCGAGGATGCGGCGGGTGGAGGCGCCGGTTGGCTGATCTTCAAGACGGGGCGGAGTGAGATGGGCGTGCACCCCACCCACGGCGTCTACGATGGCAAGACGTACGAGGCGCCGCGGCACCATCTGATCTCCCTGATGTGCGACGACATCTCACACACAGTCGCTGAACTGAAGGGCAAAGGAGCGGAGTTCCGCGGCGAAGTTCAGGATCAAGGGTACGGACTCGTGGTCATGATGGCCGTACCGGGCGCGGACGACATCATGCTTTACGAGCCCCAGCATCCGCTGGCGTATAGCCTTTGACCGCATTTGCGCATCGCCAGGATATTGGCGGTTAGCCCATAGCTCATCCTCGATGCGGAGGTATACTAGGAAACTGTTTGCGCTTTGCCGGTATGCCTATGAATCGACGTGAATTCCTCCACACCACTGCCTTCGGGTTGGCTGCGGCCGCCCTCGCGCCCGCGCAAGAGTATGATCGCGACAAACGCCGGCGAGTCGGTTTGATCGGTTGTGGATGGTATGGAAAATCGGATCTGTTCCGGCTGGTGCAGGTATCGCCGGTTGAGATCGTCTCTTTATGCGACGTCGATTCGCAGATGCTCTCGAATGCCGCCGACATGTCCGCAGCCCGGCAGCTTTCCAAGAAGAGGCCCCGCACCTACTCGGACTATCGAAAGATGCTTGCCGAGAAAGATCTGGACTTGGTGTTGATTGCACCGCCCGACCATTGGCATGCCCTGATCATGATTGAAGCCGCAAATTCCGGCGTGGACATCTGGGTTCAGAAACCGATTAGCCACGACGTTCTGGAAGGCAAGGCCATGGTGGCCGCTGCCCGCCAAAACAATCGCGTTGTCCAGGTTGGTCTGCAACGCCGTAGCACACCTCACCTGGTCGAGGCAAAAGAGCGCTTCATCGAACAGGGTAAGCTCGGGACGATCGGGCTGGTCGAGATCTACTGCTACTACCACATGCGCGCGACGGCAAATCCCCCTGATACCACGCCGCCGGCGAATCTGGATTACGATGCCTGGACTGGCCCTGCTCCCATGCGGCCTTATAACAGCCTGGTTCACCCCCGCGGCTGGCGCGCGTTTATGGAGTATGGGAACGGCATTGTGGGTGACATGTGCGTCCACATGCTTGACATGACACGGTGGATGCTCGGATTGGGCTGGCCGACGAAGATTGATTCCACCGGTGGAATCTTTGTCGATAAGAAGAGCAAGGCCAACATTTCCGATACCCAGACAGCCACCTTCGATTTCCCGGATCTTCGCGTTGTGTGGCAGCACCGCAGTTGGGGCGAGGCTGCGGATCCAAAGTATCCATGGGGCGCGACATTCTACGGCGACAAAGGAACGCTCAAGGTGAGCGTGATGGGATATGACTTTATTCCCCTGGGCGGCGGACAGCCTGTTCATAAAGACGTTACCTACGAATTGGAACAATACCCTGAGGACAAGACTGAAAAAGACCTGGAGAAGCACGTGGCGCCCGCCATCCGGCATCATATGCAGAACTTTCTTGCCTCGATCGACACGCGTAGCCATCCCGTCGCCGACATCGAGCAGGGCTACATCTCAACCGCGTCGTGCATTTTGGCGAACAACTCGATGAAGCTGGGCCGAAGCCTGGCGTGGGATCCAGAGAAGCAGCTGGTGGTCGGAGATTCCGAGGCAAACGCACTGTTGCGCCAGGAATATCGAGCGCCTTACACGCATCCCGAAGCTTAGGACAGACTTGCCATCGCGGTTTGTCGCTGGAATTTCCAGGACCTTTCCCAGTCATCCATCGCATACAAGTCTGCATACGCTGGCCGCTTCAATGAGTCGTGATCGGGTGGGCTGATCCTTCGGAATTGGTTGAGCAGGTTCTCGCCTCTGTCCAGATTGCCGGAGGAGACAAACTCCACAGAGAACTGCCCGTCGCGATCGGTCCTCAGCTGGCCGGTTCAAAATCGGGGAAGATCGCCACCACTCCGATCGTCGACGCAATGAACCTCGACCCCTACACCGTTTGGGTGAGCCGGGTGTGCGGCGACCGCGCCCCCTCTGAGAGGGTGAAAGGGGGAATCCTATGTAATACTTCGGAACGATGGCCAGCAACCTACCTCCGCCCCCGCCTCCACTCCCACCTTCAATCCCGCCTCCTCAGGCTTCGCAGGGTAATCCGCTTGAAGACGCACTCAACTTTGCGCAGGCGATGGCCGACCGCGAAATTGCTGCCATAGATCGACTGCACCAGCGCGCACTTAAGTACATGGCGTATGTTGCAGGCGCTTTCGGGCTCCTGCTCAGCTTCTTTGCTTGGGTGGGATACCAAAACCTTAAGGAAACAGCGATTCTGGTCGCAACCAAAGAGGTGCAGGACGAAGTTGTTCGGCAAGTGCACACCCAACTAACAACGAAGGGTCTTGCTGATGTTGTGCACGGAGAAACGAACTCATTTGTAACAGGGGAACTTCGTAGTCAGCTTCACGCCGAAATTACAACGGGACCTCTTCACCAGGAAATCCTTTCGATCGCATCCACGCAGTCCAGACAGCTCATACAAAATCAGTTGGCACCTCGGCACTTTACAGATGCCCAGGCGGTCAAATTGCAAGCCGCTATTGCACAGAGCCCCGACCTCATAGGCTATCCCGTCATTGCGCGCCCACAAGGCTTCGACCTGGAAGCGGAACGATACTCCGGGGAAATAGGTAGGGCGCTATTGCTGAGCAAAGTCAAGAGGGGGGAGGACTCAATATACCCGAACGCCGAGCCTTCGGAAGGCGTGGTGATTTATTTCGACGAAAGGTTTGACAGGAAATACGCGGACAGCTTAGCGCAAGCGTTCAGGTCCGCTGGCGTCAATACCACCGTTCAGGGCACCGTGATCGCAGGTATCAATCCACTTGGCGGGAAGCCCACGCTCCTTGTCTTTGTCGGACCAAAGCCGCTTTCCATCAACCGGTCGAAATGATTGGCCCACTACTATGCGACGGCATACTTCGACGACCGCGTCATAGGGTGCCCGACCGCTGCGGTCAAAGATTAAGCGAAATTAATCCGTATACCGTCTCGTGGTTGTGTCTATAATCGTTGCGATAGCGGGTCCCCGCAGCGTTGTCAGAGAAGATTTGCTTCAAGCGGCAATACAAGCCTATTGGGTTCGGCGATCTCCTGACTCCCGCACCGTCGAGGGCAAACGGCGCGCGCCTGAGGCCCGTTCAATAAGCTCATGAGGGGTTTGAACAGGACAGACATTCGTGGTTGGCTCGCCTGGGTGTGCTTCTTGATGCGGGCCAGACGAAATAACCCCATGTTGGGTCACGTGATGAGGAAGGCCGGCAACCACCATGCGGGCAAGACGCGTCATCTTGGCAAGCTGCCACAAAGGAAAGAAAAGCGGGATAGGTATCATGTCGACGCACCTACATGGCCACGAATCCGCGAGACGACGGGGGTAAGTTTGTCTGTCCTGCACTTCCTGTCTTGCACCTCCCTGTCCAGCAAGAAGAGAACCGCAAGCCGATGAAGCCTCCGGGTTTCATTATTCCCGTTTTTTTGTAGCGGTCACCCTACGACTGTGCCCTGATATGGGGAGGATTATCGGTGGGATGAGCATCCGAGAAGACAAGCTGGTGATGAGTTCGCGAAAATACGGCCACACCATAAGGCGCACGTCCGACTTAGCGAAAGCATTAATCGTAGCCTTCTTTGCGCCTTTGGTGTGGAAGTGCAGCTGATAGGTTGCTTGGATCGAGCCGACGACTGAATTACTTTCTTTCTCAGTGAGGTCAACGGTCAGGGAAGCAGTAATCTCGAATGCATCGACGTCGACGATCTCAGCTTCGCAGTCTAATTCAGCGGATAGGACTATCCCCTCTGCTTGAGCAAATGCAGGTCGATCAATGGAAAGCGAGCACTTAGTTAATGCGATTGTGACAAGTTCCAACGACCGCAAAAACTCAGGATATTTCTCCGCGCTGTCGATCTCTTTAGCTCTAGCTCTACTCATGGCAGTACGCAATTTCTGGACGGTTCGCTTTCGGAAGCGTGAGAGTTGTCTTCTTCTGAGGAATAGGGAGATATTGCAGTCGATAAAAATCCTCGGTGGCATCCCCTACTGTCAGCTTCCATTGAATGCGCCTATCGTTCACGGCCACTTCAGGGTGGCGAGGATGCTTCGTAAAATCATGCAATAAGGCCTTCCAGGACTGTTCCAAACCTGAAAAGGCGTTGCGCTCAGCCAAAAGCGAGCAGACGTAGGAATTAAGACTGACCGACTCGCGCTTGGCTTGCTGATCCAGCGACTGATGTAACCACCGAGGAAGACGGAGCACAAACTTGCCGCTATATTGCCCGATTTCACTTGGTTCCGGCACCGGCTCTCCAGCTTCAAACCGTCCGCCGATCCAGAGTTGTCTCACTTGCGATAGATTGTCGACGGCTTCCTGAATCGTATCGCCAAACGAAACGCATCCCGGAAGATCCGGATTGGTCACGACGAAAGCCCCATCCTCGTCCTCCCGAATTTCAGTCGGATATTTCAGGCTTAGGTAGTAGCTCAGGTCCTTCTTCATGATGTGCCTCAATGTATGCGATCAAGTCTTTGATGCCGCTTACTGCTAGTTTGACGTATGTTTTTGGCACGTACTCACGTGAGCCGTGCTCTTTTTCAAGAGAGATTGGGGAGAGGCCAGCCACGTTGAAATGATGGACAAATCGTGATCCATTCGCCGTCAGGGTATATCGAGGAAACAAGTAGCCAAACTTGGTAACGCATCGGTTAACAATCGCGTTAAGGTCGTCGAATTTGACATGCTTCTTGCTCTCAACTTCTTCGAGCATTTTCTTGACGCGGCGCAACTGACGTCACCCATCTATATGGCGTTTAGTACTATATTTAGTATCACAATGTCAAAAGTATTCCACAGTTGCCCGCCCCGCGCAAGTGGGCCGATAGATTAAGGACCTATCCGGGGGAACTGCGCATCACCCAGAAGTATCTGAACCATAACGACTTCTATGCAGTTTGGGTGGCGCATACACCGTGTTTCGAAGTGGAGTCCCGAATTGCGGTGGCGCAGCGGATCGTAAATGGAAGAGAGTGTGTCTTTGCTGAGCAGCCAATACAGGAGCAAGCGCAGTGTTCTTTATCGTTGGCGAGATGCATATAGCGATAAGGGAAGGGCTGGTTTCGGCCAGCTGATCGGTGACAGACCGGACATGACCCTAACTGATCGGTAGCTTGATTCCGCAGAAAAGGGGCAGGCGAAAAGCCAACACCCCTGATCCACGTCAAGAAAGTTTTCCTTTAGATCCACCGCCAGCGACAAGATGAACCAACAGTCGACTTAAAGTGCTGCCAGTGATGACCGAAGGATTATTGGACGCTTGCCGTCATAAGGGTCATGTCCGGAGTGTGTCGGAGAGAAGGTTTTATCTCCGACACACTCTCCGTTTGTCACCGATAAGCTCCAGGCAGTGAAGCCGTATTCACTCGGATTCCGTCCGCCGCATACTCTTGTGCCGCTGATTTCGTCAGAATGGTTACCAGGGTGATTCCTCTTTGGCCCACACATCCTGACTCCCCTGTCCCGGTCGCTGTATCTTTTGCTAAAGCTCAGGCGATTCGCGTAGCGTCAAGGCGCTCCTGAGCCCCTAAAGGCGACAGTCGTGATGATACCGGGAATGCCGGATTTGTTTAAGGCCATAAAAGCAGTTGAGGACCATGCCCGAGCCTGCCAGTCTCGCGAAGAAGAACGAATGGTGCTGCTCACACGGGAAGAGGCGGACGTAATCGAGTCATTCCGGCGTTTTAAGGCGCAGAAGTACGATTAGCGCAGGTGCGCGCACCACTTCGCCGGTCCCGATAACATAAACGAAGGGCCAGGAATTTCTGGCCCTTCTTCGCCAACGTAGAACAGGCTTTGGATAATACGGTGCTACTGCCCGTGTTTCGCCATCGCTGCGGCGATCTTTTCTTTCACCGCGTCGAGGTTGAACGACGCGCCCTTCTGCATGGGCGGATAGTCGATAGCGCTCATGGCGAGCTTTGCCACTACTTGCTGGACAAACACGAAGCGCCAGAACTCATACACGAACCAGCCAAAAAAGCTGTAGCTACCCCTATTCCCGTCCACACCAATAAATCCCATTTTCTCGAAAGGATCCAAACGCAGGTTGACCAGAATCGGCACGTCTGGATGGTCCTTGGTGCCCAGCCAGCCGCCGGGCTGCGTAATGAACTGGTACTTGTAGTCGTCGAACCGCACCGCAGCCAGGTTGTTTTCAGCAAAGTAGAAAACCTCATGACGTGCCGACGGACCCTTGCCGGTGATCAAGTCCAGCTGGTTATAGCTATCGAGGTGGTTCCGGTAGGTCCGGTCGCCGAGTTGCACGCCCTTGAGGAGATCATCCTTGATATTTGGGTTGCCGGCGGCGGCCACGAACGTTGGGAACCAATCCAGGCCTGAAATGATCCCGTTCTCGACCTTTCCGGCGGGGACATGGCCGGGCCAGCGAATGATCGCAGGAACACGGAAACCGCCTTCATAGCCCGTACCCTTGGCTCCGTAGAACGGCGTTGTTCCGCCATCTGGCCAGGTAAAGGCCTCCGTGCCATTGTCGGTGGTGAACATGACCATGGTGTTGTCGTCCAGCCCGTTGTCTTTCAGATATTTCATCACCGAGCCGACGATGTCGTCGAGCTGCGCCATGCCGGCTTCTTGAATGGACCAGCCGTTCGTTGAGTTGCGTAGCGCTTCGTATTTCTCTGAGAGATGGGTGACGACGTGCATGCGCGTCGGGTTCAGCCAGACGAAGAACGGCTTATTCGCGGCCTTTGCCTGGTCTATGAACTTGAGCGAATGGTCGAGAATTTCATCGTCGACCGTCTCCATCCGCTTGGGATAGAGCGTGCCTGCATCCTCAATCTTCTGCTTTCCTACTTTGCCCCAGCGCGGGTCCACGGTAGGGTCGTCTTTATCGGAAGCCCAGGAATGAACCATGTTGCGCGGGCCAACTTGATTCAACAGCTCCTGCGGGTAGGCGGGGTGCGCGGGATCCTCCATCGCGTCGAGATGATAGAGGTAGCCGAAGAACTCGTCGAACCCGTGAACGGTGGGCAGGAATTCATTTAGATCGCCGAGGTGGTTCTTGCCGAATTGGCCTGTCGCGTAACCCATCGTCTTGAGAACGGTGGCGATGGTCGCTGCTTCGGCGGGCAGTCCGAGTTTGGCGCCGGCCTGACCAACCGTGGTCATCCCCGTGCGGATCGGCAGCTCGCCGGTGATGAACGCCGCGCGGCCTGCCGTGCAGCTTCCTTCGGCGTAGCAGTCTGTGAACAACATGCCTTCGGCGGCCAGGTTGTCGAGGTTCGGAGTGCGCCCGGCCATCATACCGCGATGATAGGCGCCAATGTTCCAGATGCCGATGTCGTCCGCCATGATCGCGACGATGTTGGGTTGCTTGGTAGCCATACTTTCCCTTTCTATTAAAGTTAGCTGCGACTTTGAATGAGTTACGGCGTGTTTGCGCATTCGCAAGGATCGCCCTAACCCTCTATATTCGGCAGTGCACCACGATCATGGATCAAAGCCAACTGTCACTAGCGACAGTCTGGGCAACGGGGGGACGGGGCAACGGGGGGCGACGGGGCCCTGATCCGCGGGATTTTCCGACGTCAGGGTGTAGTCCACCCCGAAAGTGAGCCTGGTTTTGATTTCGCGCTGCGGGTTTGGCGCATCGCCTAGCGCGGCTGTCCGAGAAATCGCTTGCGCATTTTCGCCACGATGGTGAACTCCGGATCCACCACGTTCGAGATCTCGTACTCCATCCCTTGGCCAAGCAAGAGGCTGGCGCTGCGTTCGTCGAAGCCATAACTATCGATGAGCCAGTGCATCAGCTCAGTAGTCGCGTGCTGTAGGGCTTCATTCAGGGCTCGCGAACTGCCAAGCACCATGATGTAGTCCTCATTTTCGAGGCGAGGCCAGTTGATTTTTTTCCCTTTAATGAGGTCCACGGAGAATTCGACGTCGAGCGATGTCTCAATGGCACTCCCAACCACTTCGCCATCGCCTTGCCGCGCGTGGCCGTCGCCCAGAAAGAACAGCGCGCCCGGCTCGAACACGGGCAACATCACAGTGGCCCCGGCACCCATGCCGTTATAGTCCATATTGCCGCCGAAGTTGTCAGGGAAACTGGTGGGGATGGCTGCCTTGTTGTCCGGAGCGGTTCCCACGCAACCCAACATGGGGCGCAGCGGCAACTCGATGCGGGGCCCTTTGAACTGGGCCGGATCGGGATAGGCGATGCCTTTCTGTTTATCGATTTGCCACGTCATCGTCTTCGGTTCTCTCAGCGCATCCTGGCGCAAAAAGCTGGGATCGACGGTGTAGGGGGCCAGAAGCGATTCGGAGAAGCCCGTGGCGCGGTTCGTCTCCAGACGCAACAAATGAACCACGAGAGTGTCGCCCGGCTCGGCGCCTTCGATGTAGAAGGGGCCTGTCTCCGGGTTGGACCGCTGGCCGCGTTGCACTCCAGCGGAGTCGAAGCCGCGCGAGTCGATCGTGAAGGTGACAACGTGATCGCCTGGCTTGATACGAAGCACGGGCTTATGCGCGCCGGAGAAGGTGTTATAGAAGTCTGTAGGCTCAAACCGATGAGTTTCAGCGAAGGCAGTAACATTCAGCGCAAGCATCAGGAGCAGCAATTTCATATACACCCTCCAGTTTGGGAGAGTATATCGGACTCGTTGCCGGCCTAAGTGCAGCCAGTAGCTTTCTCGAGATATCGACGTGGATTGTCGGCTAACCGGAAGCTAATTGGGAGTTTTGGGACATCCCCATTCGTTCCCGCAACAGCGACCTACGCTCACCGTTGCAAAGCGAACACTCCACTGATATCTGTTTCTACCTCAACCGGCTTGCACTCCAGCAAATATGGTGTGTAGACGCTTCTTGAAATGACCGTCTGTACCGATGACACCATTGAGGATGACCGCACCCTGCACGCCCTGTTGTTTTGCCGCCGAAGGATACACGGGGACAATTTTCCAAGGGGAAGCATAGGCCTCAGCAAACAACCAAGGGACTGCTCACGATCTTCCCCAGGTCTTGTGGCTGTAAAGACCAGGCGATTCGAGGTGAAGAACGTGCGAGTTTCTTGCGGTGCAGGCAACATTCCAGAGGCAACGCTATCACGCCGGGCAAGGGAAGCCCGGGGCTAAAGCCCGATTGATCGAAGTGGGACTTCTTTCCGCGACGCTGAAGCGTCGCTCCCCCTGCTGAAGCAGGGGGCTCCCACCAACAGCCACCAACCTGGTTTCGTTTGCTCGCGTTCCTTCCACGCAGGGTAACCTCGCTTAATCCCCCAGGAAAGCGCGTGCCACAAAAGTTGGTGCGAGACGATCAGGGCGATTCGGGAAAAGGAGACAGTTTCCCCTTTCCCCCAGCGAATTCAAATGCCTTATTGCACCGTCAACGTAACCGCCGCGGAATGCTACAGGACACCGCTGCTTGCCGTCACGCTGAGGTTATGGCTTTGGGCGGCAGTTGGGGGAGGCGGACTGTTTCCCCCTCCGCACCCGCTCGGCCCGCCCACGCCTAGCAGCACCATGATTGTCGTCGAGAAATTTGGTTACTGAATCCTCTGTCCCGTTATCCCCGTGACGCATAAATCTAGCCTGTGCCGTGAGGCTACTGCACGGTGAGCGTCAATGTCTGGGTAGCCTTGATGGTTCCCGAGACCCCGGTGATGGTGATCGTATACGTGCCTGCCGTCGTACCGGTAACGGGGTTATTCGTACAGGCGGAGCCATTGCCGCCGCTGCAAGCGGTCACCCCGACGGCGAGACAAAGAAGCAAGATCAACATGCCGGCAAGCGTTCGCCAAGCGGGTTTTCTCCGCGGGTTGGCGAATAGGAGCACACAGGCCAGGCTGGCGACACCGGTCGTTTTCCAGGGAAATCCCATCGAGTTTCCAGAGGAACACGTTCCCGGACTTGAAGCTGTGGTCGATATGGTCAGGAGCCCTGATCCAGGGGTGGTCCCGGTTACGTTGACGGGACTGGTGGCGCCGAAGCTGAAAAGCGGCGGCGCCACGGCGTTGGCCGGCCCGCTGGTCAAGGATGCGGTCAGAGTCACATTGCCGGTAAATCCACCTGCCGGCGTGATCTGGATGACAGATGTGTTTCCCGTGGTCGCGCCGGCAGCTACGCTGACGGCCGGACTGGTGATGGTAAAGCCAGGAGGGATGGCCGAGGTTACTGTAACCGAAGCTGTTCCACTGGCGGCGACGCAATTCGCATCCCCGGAGTAGCTGACCTCGAGCGTGTCTGAGCCGGCAGGCAGAGAACCCGCGGGAACATCGATTGTTGCATCCCCGTTATGGAGCGCCACCGCGGCCGAAGTGTAGGAACCGCTGGTGAGGGTAACGGTTCCAGACGGAGCAATGCCGCTATCCGCTCCCGTAACGGCGACGGTAACGGTTAACTCCTCTGCCGTGGTGAGACTGAGCAAGGATGGGCTTACTTTTACCGTTACTGCCTGCTGTTGGGCAGTGAGCGATACGGTGGCGGATGAACTTGGCGCCCACACAGTATCTCCAGGGAAATTCGCATCTACCAGATGAGTTCCCGTTCCCGGCGGCAAGATGTTCGAGGCGGTTGCTGTCGCGGTCTGGGTAAGTTGGGATACGAAGACGAATGCCTCAGCCGGCAGGTTGCCCACAAAGAAATCAGAGAGGCCATCACCGTTGAAGTCGGCCGCCGCGGCCGCTTCGGGAAAAGCGCCGAAGGGGTCCGGTGTGGCCACAGACAAGTTGATGGGACTGGCCGCTGCCTGGGTGAAGCCTCCTGCTCCGTCGCCGAGCAGAATCGATAGGGTATCGTCGTCATCGTTCGTGACAACGAGATCCGCTTTGCCGTCCCCGTTGAAATCTCCCAGGGCCGCCGCATCCGGATCGAAGCCCACGGTGACGGGGCTGCCCGCTGCTGCCGTAAACGTGCCATCCCCCTTGCCGAGAAGAACAGAGACGTTTCCCGGAGTGCCGCTGGTGTAGTAACTGTTGACGACGACCAGGTCGAAGATGCCGTCCGCGTTGAAGTCTCCCGCCAACACAGCCTCGGGATAACTGCCCACCGTGATCGGGCTGTTTGCGGCTTGGGTAAAGGTGCCGTCTCCCTGGCCCAGAAGGATGTTCATATTGGCGGAGCCAAAATTTGCCATTGCCAGGTCAGCGATGCCATCCCCGTTAAAGTCTGCAACTGTGATGGAACTGACCTCATCGCCAAGCGTCACCGAGCTTTGCGCCGCGTTGGCGAAGGTTCCATCCCCCTTACCCAGAAGGACACTCATCGAGCTCGGCGAAGTCACAGACCGGGCTGAGTCGCCAACGACTACATCAGCGATGCCATCTCCGTTGAAATCGCCCACGGCTACGGCGCTGGGTTGTATAGAGGAGGATATGGGGCTATTCTGCGCCGGTGTAAATGAACCGTCACCATTTCCCAGAAGAACGGTGACGTACCCTCCGAAGACATTCGCGGTGACCAGATCAGGGATCCCGTCGTTGTTGAAATCGCCGACGGCCAGGGAGGTGGGCGTCTGGCCGGCCGCCACCGGCCCAGTGGGCGGGGCGGTAAAGGTTCCGTCCCCTTTCCCTAGTTCAATGGAGATCGTGGAATCGGAGTCGTTTGCGATAGCCACGTCGGCAAAGCCATCACCGTTGAAATCGGCGATGACCGGGGATAGGGCGCTGTTGCCTGTCGCGGGGTTATCGGAATTGAGGAAGCTAAGGACAGGAGCACCCGCCACCAGGCTCGCCGTGGCCAAAGAAGCATTTCCGTCGCTGGTGTCCAGGAAGGAAATCGATCCTGTGATGGGCACCGCGCTGCTCAATCCCGTGACCGTGGAGGTAAGCGTGTAGTTGCCTGGATTGCCGCTGGACGTGAGCGTTGTCTTGGTGGGAAGAGCCGCGTTGACAGAAAACCCAACGACGGCCGAGGTGCTGCCCGCGGTTACCGTGACTCCATTGGATGTCCCGGCGAAGATCGCTTTGTAACTCCGGGGTCCGGGGCCTGGATGTAGACGTAACAACGCTGTCCCATTGCCGGTAATCTGGACCGTGCCGAGCAGGAAGATGTCAGTGCAATGGGCAGCGGAGGCATCGCAGAAATTTACCTGGCCCGCGGTCACAGCGGCAGCCCCCGCGTTTACCGTGGCAGTCAAGGTCACTTCGCTGCCCGCGTTCACCGTCGCACCGGGTGCGATGACGGCGCCGCCCGAGGTCATGGTGAGGGTCGTTGTGGTCGCGACGGAGGCCGCCCGCGCCGAAGATCCCGCTCCACAAATGGCCAAAACGACAGCAGAAAATACCCCAGCAAAACGATGCGTACTCACCCGTTATTTATTCCTCGCGATGCCATCCTACCCCTTACCTTTGCCGTTGCCACCACGTCCCGGCGAATGGAAATGCCTTATTGCACCGTCAACGTAACCGCCGCGGAATGCTGCAGGACACCGCTGCTTGCCGTCACGCTGAGGTTATAGCTTTGGGCGGCAGGTGGGGGAGGCGGACTGTTTCCCCCGCCGCACCCGCTCGGCCCGCCCACGCCTAGCAGCACCATGATTGTTGTCGCGGAGAGGATGAGCAGGGGCCGCCGGCGCCGTCCACGGATGGTGTACACGGTCCCAAATGGCAGCAAGAGCAGTCCAGCCGCCATTACCAGGAATCCAGGACGCGGTCTATTCTGTCGTGTTGCGGAAGCGGCCTGGGCGGTGGTCACGACGCTTAGCGTTACCGCCTGCGTTCCGCTGCCCGCAGGCACCTCTGCAGGGGAGAAGCTGCAACTTGCACCTTCAGGCAGGCCCGAAATGGCCAGCGTCACAGGTGCGAGCAGCGCCGGCGTACTCGGCGTAATGGTGAAGGCGTAGGTTGCGCTGCCGCCGGCTGCCACACCCTGCGTGGTGCCCCCCGAGCTGGTCAGCGTAAAGTCGGCGATTGTCTCGGCGACCGCGCTCGAGGTGCTGGCGGCGAAGTTTTGGTCTCCCCCATAAGACGCCGTGACGCTGTGCTGTCCGTCAGGCAGGTTGGTCGTAGCGTAGGTGGCCAGGCCAAGGGAATTCAGAGTTGCGGTCCCCAGCACTGCGCTGCCATCGGAGAAAGTGATAGTTCCCGTGGGAACACCACTGGTCGATGACGCGGCCTGCGCGCCGAAGGAGACAGAACTCATCGCCAGCGCGGGATTTGCGCTACCGCTCAACGCGAGTGTGCTTGCTACTTTGGTGACGGTGAGAGTTCCTGGGGTCACACTGAGGGAATAATTAGCAGCAGCCGCGCCACTGATGGTGGCAGAAATGGGATACGTGCCGGCAGGGGAACTCGTAACTGCCGTCGTCGTATAGGTAACGGTTACGGTATCGCTGCCGATCAGGCCGGACACGGTTCCGGTGAATGCAGGATTCGCAGTTCCATAGGTCCGGGAAGCATTGGCGACCGTCACCGGCAGCGGGGCCTGGCCAACCTGGATCGTGGTTGACGACGTGCTGGCCGCAAACGGACAGTTACCTCCGTAGGAAACGGTAATCGCGTCGGCGCCGGCGGGAAGCGCCGTTGTCGTCAGGGTGGCATTGCCGGAAGCATTCAGTTTCGCCGTGCCCAGAAGAGCTCCACTGTTTATGAAGCTCACCGTCCCGCCTGGAATGCCATTGGCCGAGGTAACAGTCGCGGTCAGTGTTGCCGCCTGGCCATAAGCCACCGTCGCCGTGGCAGAGGTCGCCACGATTGTGGTTGCGACCTGTGAGGCGTTCAATGCAATGGGAGGCGAGGTGCTGCTTGCGTAGCCGGCGTCTCCGGGGTAATTCGCCTGTACCTGGTGGGCACCCGTCCCTGCAATGCAGACGCCTGATAGGGACGCTGTTACCGTCTGGCTGAGCTGGTTGAAAAAGATGTCTGCTGTCGTGCTGCCCAGATTCAAGCTCGTCCAATTTCCTACGAAAAGATCTGGAATCCCGTCGCCATTGATGTCTCTAATCGAGATAAGTGCTGGAGTATATGGAACGGCAGCGGTATCCGGAATGACCTGCGCCGGATTGAAAGTGCCATTGCCGTGGCCCAGGAAGATCTGAATCTCGCCACCCGGGGGGTTGATGACACCGCTGATGCTAACGGCCAAATCGAGAATGCCATCGCCATTGAGATCGGAGGACTCGACACGCTGAGGACCGACGCTCACCGGAATAGTGGTGGGTTGTTCCGTGAACGTGCCATCCCCTTTCCCCAGCAAAACGATAAGATAATCGTCCGGGAATGAGTCCATCATGACAACATCGGGAATTCCGTCGCCATTGAAGTCGCCCAGGGTCGCGTCAGCTAAAGTGGGGTATTCGAGGACGTTCGACGTCGAACTACTAAAGGTCCCGTCTCCGTTTCCTGAAAGCACCGTGTATCCGAAAGGGTCCATCACGAACAAGTCTGGGATTCCGTCCCCGTTGAGATCCCCTATCAGCGCGATCCCGGGAGCTGTTCCCACGGGGAACGTCCCCTTGGTCGTGAAGGTCCCATCGCCATTTCCAAGAAAGATCTGCACATCGTTGTCGTCGTGGTTTGGAACTACCAGGTCGGCATGACCATCGTTGTTCAAGTCTCCTACCTTGACGTCGGCCGGAAACTTTCCCGTAACAAGAGTCGCGCCTGGCGAGAACGTACCGTCGCCATTTCCAAGGACAATGCTGACTTGGTCGGAGGGCACATATAAGATCGCCAGGTCCAACTTTCCGTCCTCATTGAAGTCCGCAACAGTGATGGTTTCAGGGACGGCGGTCCCCACGCTATAGGCAACCGGAGCCTGAAACGTACCATCGCCGTTTCCAAGCAGGATCTCGAAGGAGTTGTCCTCTCCGTTTACAACGGCCAGATCCTGGCGCCCGTCGCCGTTGAAGTCAGCGATCGCCATATCGCCGATCAGTTTGGGGACGGTCAACGTCGTGCCCCGGAGGAAGGATAGGCTAGAGACAGGATTCCCCAGGGTGGCAGAGCCAAGCGACGTATTTCCGTTGGTGAGATCGGCGAAGGTGACATTCCCCGAAGTGCCGGCCGTCGCGCTCGGACCTCCGGCTACGGCTGCATTCAGGGTATAGCTGGGTGCGGCCCCGGTCGATTGCAGCGCCGTGGTCGTGGGCAAATCCGCCGTAATATTAAACGACTGGGCCGGCGAAGTGCTGCCCTCGTAGCTGCTATTGGCTCTAAGGACTGCCGTCACGCTGTGACTGCCGACGCTGAACGGCATCTTGACGGTTGCGGTTCCTGCCGATGCTCCGCTGTGCATTAACTGCGCTCGCCCCAAGACCGCCGCGTCGGCGCAGCGCGCCGCCGTCGCGTCGCAGAACGTCACCAGCCCTGAGGTGGCTGGCGCACCTCCAGCGGTGACCGTTGCCGTCAAGGTCAGGATCGTGCCGAGTTGTACCGAGGTTGCCGGACCAGCCGAAGAAGTGATCGCGAGGGTCGTCGTCGTAGCCACGCTGGCCGCTGCGGCTTGCATGGCGAAGCTGAACGCGGCCAGTGCAGGGAGCCGCGCTCCTCGATTGACCAAACAAACCAACAGACTACCAGCGTATTGCGAACCCAAGAATATGCCCCTCGGAGACTACCGCGAGAAAAGCATACACGAGCCGTGTCTGCCACAGACGAAATCATCGGTAACAAGCGGTGTGGCTGAAAGTCACCCCGAAACGAACCGATGCGTTCCAGTTGATTGCAGCGATTCTTGGGGGATAGGCATCGTGTTCCCTCATCCCTCCCTTTTACCTCTCAATGCCTTTGCCGGTTTCGAAGCTTCATACCGATCGCTCTGTACCGGAGGGCGGGGGGAACTTACCTATAATGCGACGCAGGCATCACGAAACCAGACCCCTGCGACAGGGGGAATTTACCGAAAACGAGAATGCGCAGGCTGTTGTTGATTGCCGCGTTCCAGCCAGAGATATTTTGGGAAACAGCCAAGAAAAAAAGCTGCAAACTAATTTGCAGAAAAGTCGCTATGAGCGAGCATTTCTCCGATTTGGCATCGATGTCGCAGCATGTGAAATCTTAAGAAATCAATGCGCTGTCCCGCGTCGAGGGGGCCACTAAGAAAATGAGGGAAAATTACTGCCTCAATATCTAAACCATCCAAAACTGGTTCAAGCCTATCCAGAAGTTGCTGGGAGTGGCGAAGGGATTCAAGCCAATACGAAAACGTTCCACCGAATCGCGGCGCGACTAACGGAGGTGCAATTTCCTTGGGCTTCCAGGTGGACGCAACCACTTCTTCGATCGACAAGCCACGATTCGTGTGTTCGCCGCTCCAGACCGGCTTACCCTTACGGACGCCTTCTGCCGCAGACCAGATCTTGCTAACACCAGACATTTCAGCGAGCACCAAGTGCTCCAGGTTTTCGCTTGCCGACCAAGTTTGTGGTGTTGGCTTATGGCTCGCCTGTTCGGCGGAAAGGCTTGCAACCAACTCGAGCAGCCGGGCTCGTTCCTCCGACACCTGCCTTATCAATGATGAAGGTTTTTCCATGATTTGGGTCTCCATTACCAGGATGACCTCGGCCCCATTATTCTTCGTGAATTGATGCCTTGACCTTTGCCGCGACTTCCGGCGGAATCGTCTGCATTCCGTGGTCTTTTCGCGCATGCTCTGCGACCTGAGCCATCACCTGCTCTTCGCTGTCACCCCGCGCAACAAAGTCACAAGCCAGCCCGGTGGAGCTGCACTTCATAATCTTCGCCATAGGTCGCTTCCTCCGGCTTGGATCGTACCACTGCCTTGGCACCTCGTGCCAAAGGAACTTGCGTAACTCGTTTTTCGCAAGATTGAGGAACCGGCGGGCCAAGATCCTTGAAGCCGGGGTTTTGAGTAGCTTTATCTGTTACCAGACGGTCATGAGGTAACTTACCGAGACAGGACTTCACGGGAAGTACTCGCCCAGCACGGCGAAGACGTTGAACCAAGCTCCCGCCGGTGTGGAACCCGGCCGGCCGTGAGTTGTTTTACCGGGCGGGAAACCGCATGATGTCTGTAGCCGTGACACTAAAGCCGGGGTTTTCGGCGGCCATGCCGCAGGTTCTGTTCGAGGGCCCGTGGCTGCCGACCCCATTGACACCCCTTCCCAACTATGACGTGTCGCCCGATGGGCGACGCTTCCTGTGCTGAAAGCCGTGGATGAAGACCAGGACACGCACCAGATCGTTGTAGTCCAGAACTGGCTCGAAGAACTGAAACAGCGCATGGCGGCGGGGAAGAAATGACTCGGGTGATGGAATTTGGAGGGGGATGTGCTGGGAGCGCCGCTGTTTTTGCGGGAAGGGTGGGGAAGACAGAGGTGCAGCGGTATCGCGTGGTGATGAAGAGCGGTGCAGGGGGAAGCTAGCCTCTGGGCACCTACCGCCTAAGGAACAAGCACGAAATTCTGGATGGCGATTTTTGAGCCGGCAAGAGCGCGGTCGGAAGATGGCTTAATGACCACAGTAATCTCGTCAAAGCGCCTGCCGCGGGCCTTGGCAGGCATTTGAAAGCGCAGTGATTCAGGGATGGGTGGACGGTTCAGTGCAATGTGTTGAACCTGGCTCGAGGGGATCGCAATACTTCCCAGCAGAAGCGAGGAGCCAGGTTTACCAGATGTGTCCCTGAGCAGCAGCTCGATCCGGATCGGACCCGGGCGGTCGTCCCCATTGAGAAGGTCGATGCGCATGGCGTGGCAGCAGTCGCCGGAGATTGGATTGAGCAGCGTCTGATGAGCTTCCATCGCAAGCTTACGATAGTCAGTCGAGCGCACATTGGCTTTGATGGGATCGCCCTGCTGGGCTCGGGCATCTGGCGCGGGGCGAGTGTCCGGTAGTTTGAAGTACCAGTAAACCCCATCGAACGGAATGATGACCGGCTTCGAAAGAGCACGGGAGAAGCTGCTTTCGTCGGAAGCTTTAGGCGGCTCGATGCGCGGGTGAGGCTTTGCAGGAAGTGTGAGGATAACACCCGAATAGTGAGAGCCAATAACGGGTCTTGTGGCGGGCCGGACCAGGGGCGCGCGGACGGCGAGAAGGGAAGCCAGCGAGCGCAGGCCGTATGCCTTTTGCAGGTAAGGCGTGAGTGCCGTCGAGATGAGGAAAAAGACGGCGGCGGTCTGCAGCAGCGAAAAGCGCGAAAACTTGCGGCGGCTTTTTGCCATGCCTTGCACCAACGGATGACGCATCAGGAACAACATCACACCCGCGGAAATGAGCGCGGTAGCGGACCAGGGATGGCCAGTGACAAGAGACGCCAGCCCAGCCTGCATAGTGACAACAGTGATGCAGTAAGGCAGCAGGGCTCTCCATAACGGAGGCGTGGAAAGCGGTTGCAGGAAAACCCGGCCGCTGGGAGCTACGGGTTCATCGTCCAGTGGAAGTTTGCTCCATAGATTGAGGAATGTTATGGCATTGGCGAAGGCCCAGGGGACGATGCACGAGATCCAGAGAGAGCGTTCGGCAGTGAGCGTGGTGATAAGTGGCAGCCACACGACGACCGCCCAGATGTGAACAGTAAGCGTGCCAACGGTTGGTTCAACATATTCGCGTATCAGTCGCCAGATAGACCAAACCGTGACCACGTGAATGCAGACAGCGATGGTGAGATCGAATGCCGCCCGAAGCAATAACTGCTGGAAACTGAGCGTTGGTCTCGACGGAGGCAGAATGAGAATGGAAGCAATGATGCTGGTCGTGAGTATGCTGCCGAGCATCGGCAGTACCAGGGGAGAAGAAACCTGTTGGGAACGGGCAAACATTCGAGTCGTTGTCCTTTCCCAGGCCGATCGAACCAGCCCGATCGACCCAAGATAGCATACTACATAGTAGACACCTCGCTATCTCCAAAAGTTCCCATATTTACCAAGCGGGGCGGAGCCACTACGCCTCTTCTGTTGCTTTCCCAATGGAAGTATGGCATTCTCCTGTTGGTTACCAAAATGACGGATCCGAGGGGTGAACATGAGGCAGAAGAAGGATGTCCAGCAAGGGACGCTGGCCCTGATGGTGCTGAAGACTCTCGAGGTGCTCGGGCCGCTGCATGGGTACGGTATCGCGCGGCGGATTGAACAGATCAGCGGAGAACTTCTAGCCGTGAACCAGGGCACCCTCTATCCCGTGCTCCTGAAACTGGAACAGGAGGGAGCCGTTGCTTCGGAATGGGGCCCCTCCGAGAACAATCGCAGGGCCCGTTTTTATCGGCTAACCCGTGCAGGCCACCGGCTGCTGGAAGCCGAAAAGCGGGACTGGGAACAGACGGCGGCGATCATTGCGCGCTTCCTTGAAGCGAAGACAGAGGATCTGGCATGAGAGCTCTGAACCGGCTTCTGGCGCGTATTCGAAATTTCCTTTCAGGACAACGTGGCGATCGCCGGCTGCGTGAGGAGATAGAAGAACATCTCGCAATGCAGACGGAGGAGAATCTTCGAGCGGGCATGTCGCCACAGGAAGCTCACCGTCAGGCACGTCTGAAGTTCGGGGTGGTGGAGGCCGTTCGTGAGCATTATCACGCCGAAGAGGGTCTGCCCTTCCTGGATAGCCTGCGGCAGGATGTCCGCTATGCCATTCGCATGCTGTGGAAGTCGCGCGGGTTCAGCCTGGTAGCCATATGCACCCTCATGCTGGGGATTGGAGCCAACATCGTCGTATTCGGCGTGCTGAATGCGGTGGTGTTGAGCCCGCTTCATGTGAATGATCCGCAGCAGCTATATGAGATTGTCCACAAACCGTGGATGTCCGGGGGCCCATCCTATCCCGCCTTCGAGGACTTCCGGCGACGCAACGCGACCTTCAGTGGGGTGGCGGCCTTCTATGGGCTATCCAGTGTCGGCTTCGGCTGGAACGGCGCCGTTCACGAGGTGTCCGGCTACGACGTCACCGCCAATTACTTTGACCTGCTGGGCGTGAAGCCAGAACTGGGCCGTTTCTTTCATGCGAGTGACGAGCAAGGACCGGAGTCTGCGCCCGTTGTGGTACTAAGTGATGCGTTGTGGAGGCGCGAGTTTCACGCCGACCCTGGCGTCATTGGGAAAACCGTGACGCTCAGCACGCATCCGTTCAACATCATCGGTGTGGCCCCCCGGGATTTTCATGGAATGGAGCGCTTCTTCTGGCCTGATTACTTCGTGCCGATGGCGAATGAGGAGCAAGTCGAGGGCTGGAATTTTCTGCACAACCGGCTATACAACCCGGTGACCGTCATCGGCCGCCTAAAGCCGGGCGTGACGGTTCAGCAGGCGACGGAGAATCTGAATGCGATTGCAGCGGAACTAGCCAGAGAATACCCGGCAACGGATCGCGAGCAGTCGGCGCGCCTGATCAGGCCCGGGCTGGAAGGAGACCGCGGGCAGGCCATTCATGGTTTTCTGTTCAGCGTATCGGTGCTGGCGCTGCTGGTGCTGCTGGCTGCCTGCGCGAACCTGGCCAGCCTTTTCGCAGCGCGGGCTACGGATCGTGCTCGCGAATTGGCCCTGCGTGTGGCTTTAGGCTCGAGCCGGCAACGTCTTGTGCAGCAACTTCTGACCGAGACCGTACTTGTGTCGCTGCTTGGCGGGGCCGCCGGCATGATGTGCGCTGGTCTGTTGCTCGATATGCTCAGTCACTGGCAACCGTTCGGCTCGGGATCCGAACGTCTGGCTATAGCCGTAGATGCTCGCGTGTACCTGGCGGGGCTTCTCCTCTCGTTGGCGAGCGGTGTCGTGTTCGGGATCATCCCCGCGCGGCACGGGTGGCAGAGCCGGCCGCTGCAGGCCATGAAGGGCAATCCTCCGCAGTCGGCACACCTGCGGCGATTTACGACGCGAGACATGTTGCTTGGCGTGCAGATTGCAATTTGCTCCTTGCTGGTCACGGCTTCGCTGGTGGCGGTCCGCGGCATGATGCGCGCCGTGAATGCTCCTCTGGGCATCGAGCCGCAGCACGCGATGGTCGCGCATGTCGACCTCGGTATGGTCGGCATCGTAGGAGAGGAAGCTCTGCTGAAACAGAAGCAGATGATCGAGGCGGCACAGAGTATTCCTGGAGTCGAGGCCACCGGAATCGTAAACTTCCTCCCGCTAAGCGGGTCGGGAATGAGCGGCATTCCCGTATATCGGCCGGGAACGGTCGAGCAGAGCCTGGGCAACCAGGTGCTCGACACGCGTGTCTATCCGGTCTCGCCCGATTACCTGAGGGCCGCGGGCACCCGGCTGCTTACAGGACGCAATCTGACCTGGCACGACGATGCTCACTCGCCGCGGGTGGCCATCGTGAATGAGGCGTTTGCCAGGAAGATGTTCGGGAACGAGCCCGCTGTAGGGCGCCATTTCCTGTTGTGGAATGACCTGTACGAAGTCGTCGGTGTGGCGGAGAACGGAAAGTATCTGGATTTGAACGAACTCCCCATCTGCGCGGCTTATACCTCTACCGCGCAGATGCAGCAGAGCAGTACGGTGCTTGTGGTGCGCTCCAGGCTGTCATCCCGCGCACTGGCGGGTAATTTGCAACGGGTAATTAGCGGCATCGCGCCCACTGCGCCGATCACCATCCGAAGCTGGCCCGACGCGCTGAGCAACGTGCTGTTTCCGGCACGGGTGGCGACGGTCGCGCTGGGGGTGATGGGACTGCTAGCGGCAATGCTGGCAGTCACCGGCATCTTCGGCATGGCTGCGTACAGCGTGAGCCGGCGCATGAAGGAGTTGGGCATCCGTGTGGCCCTGGGCGCGCGCAAGGCGCAGGTGATCAGTGCTGCCATCGGCCGTCCATTTGTCCTGCTCGGCGTGGGATCTGCAGTGGGACTGCTGTCGGGCGTCTTCGCCAGCCGGCTGCTGAGCCAGATTGTCTACCAGGCAAATCCGAGCGATCCGGCGGTCGTCGGCGGGGCTGTGCTGCTGATGGTGCTGCTGGGAGTGCTGGCCTCCGCGATTCCGGCCCGACGCGCAATGGCTGTAGACCCCTCCCGACTGATGCGGGAGGAGTGAGCCAGGCGGAGATTTGTAGATTTGTGGTCCGGAGTCTCTTCCATAGGAGCAGTACTAGCCTGAATCTCTCACAGTCCACCTTGGTAAGCGATTGTCGGTAGTGAGATCTCAGTCCGTAACAAATGATGGGTGCCCCATTCAAGCCCGGTGTTGGCTTGAGTGGGA
This sequence comes from uncultured Acidobacteriaceae bacterium, assembly GCA_963721125.1. GTDB lineage: Bacteria > Acidobacteriota > Terriglobia > Terriglobales > Acidobacteriaceae > PALSA-350. The sequence continues at coordinate 764,885 of CAVRHZ010000007.1, forward strand.
TTCCGCCGCCCTGGACCGGCAGCTTTCTCTACTGCAACAGATCATCTACATCCCGTAAAGTCAGCGATTGGGGTCCGTGAATCCGACTCAAGCCAACACCGGGCTTGAATGGGGCACCCATCATTTGTTACGCGGTGCGCTAACCGGTCGTCTTAATCCTTTCAGCAAAATACACGCCGAAAAATGCCAGGACGCCAGTCCTCAGAGAACATGGTGCCAGACAGGAAGATCCCGCGTTTGCACGCAATAGGTAGCGTGGACAGAAGGACCGGCACCTTCACGAGAGCCAATTCACTTGTAAAACTTAATCACTTTGCTGCAATCCAGTCGAGCGAATAAACGTCTTGTGTTCCTGAATCGCGGAGCATCAGCGGCGCGTCTTCCGGATCCAGTCCGAGCCAAAAACGCCAAAAGCCCGTGGCTAAAAAATCTCTCAAATCGGCAACCTGCTCGAGCTTGCGGTCGCTAATCCGAATTCTAAGCACTGCAGGTTTATCCGCATAATGTAAGAAGTAGACGAACTGCGAATCCCGCGACCAGTTGGGGAAGCCGTTTGTAATTTCGATCAGATCTGACCACTTGCCGGTTTGGAAATCGAACAGCACCATCTTGCGCGCATCCTTGGTCATGGCAACGATATGCCGTCCATCGGGCGACCAGCGGGGCCCAGTATACCCGACCGATCCGGGAATAGAAGATACGCGATGGCTTTGGAGGTCAAGCAGCCGCAGCACCGGAGGAGCGTTGGGCGCGACCTCCTCGAACAGAATGCGGTCTCCGTTTGGAGACCAGTTTGGTTCTCTGCGAGCAACAGACGTGCCTGGCACCAGCGGTTGCGGTGTGCCCCCGTCAGCCGGGACCGTATATATTTCATCGACGGTTCCTTTTCTGTAGCCCCAGAATGCGATTTGCTTTCCGTCCGGCGACCAGCGCGGATTCAGAGGATAGATCGGCGGATCGGTGAGCTGCTGCCGCTCGCTACCATCGACCCGGCTGCGCCAAAGACTCCCCACGGGATAGGTAACGTAGGCGATCCATTTTCCATCTTTAGAGAAAGTAGTGAATTCTGCTGATATGCCGGAGAGAAAAGGCAGGAATTCGGCTAGATGCGGGTCGTAGCGGGAAAGCGTCCCGCGCATTGTGGTCCCAACGACAAAAAGCTTCCTGCCGTCTTTGCTGGGAAGAGGAGAGGACAGCGGGATGGGGCTCGAAGTAAGCTGCACCGGCTTACTGTCCACCTTCCCGAAAAAGCCCGTCTTGTCCGGGAGCGCCCATATTTGACCATTCGCCTCAAAGACAAAAAACTTCCCATCCGCGGTCCACTTTCCGTTTGCATCGGTGGATGGTTGATGCCAGCCCGGAAGCAGGCGATGAAGGTGTTTCCCCTGCACAGCGATCTCCCAAAGGGAGCGATTCGCAAGGCTGAGGTCTTCATCTGCCCAGGTGAACCGAATCCGTCTCCCATCGGGAGAGAATTGGGGGGTGGTGATCAATCCTCCGAGGGAAGCCAGCTTCCGTGCTCCGCCGCCATCGCTGTCGGAAAGAAAAAGGTTGCCGCGATTGCTATAGGCCAGCATGGCGCCGTCGGGAGACCAGGCTGCATCGGTGACGAGCACACTGCCGATCCGGCGTGGTGTGCCATTCAGCGTCGGCAGCCGCCATAGACTGCCTGGATCGATCAGTTCCAGACCCTGCCGTTCGATAGCGAGCAATTCGGCGCCGTCGGGCGATATTCCAACAGGCAGGGTATATTCAGCCGGAGCCTGCATCCGCATCGGGTCGCCGCCCGTGACCGGCATCTGCGCGATTCCGGGGGCAGTCTGATATTCCATAGCCAAATAGAGCCTCGACCCGTCCGTGCCGGCCAGTGACTTTGCCTCGCCATCGTGGGTGAGTTGGGTATAGTTTGAAACCTCGGGAACGAGCGGGGTGCTTGCCCGGTAGTAAGCAATCATCGCGGTGGCAATAGCCAGCAGCCCTAGAAGGGGCGCCAGCCAACGCCGCCGCCAAGCCGCTTCTCCAGGGCCAGCCTGGTCCCATGTTTGGGGACCCGAAGAAGTCTTCGATGGTGGCTCTTCTTGAGGAAAGGGAGAGGGACGATCAACCACTGCCGCCGGGTCGCGTTGCACTCGCTCCAAGTCCGCGCGGATTTCCGAGGCGTGCTGGTAGCGAAGCTCCCGGTTCTTTTCCAGGCATCGATCGATGATGCGCGCTAATCCCTCCGGAACGCCGGGATTCAGCTGCACTGGAGTGATCTGGACTTGCTGCACGATGGAGATCAGAAGCTCACCGGTGGTATCTCCCGCGAACGGAGAGCGGCCGGTACACATCTCGTAAAGCGTGATGCCGAAAGAGAAGAGATCGGTGCGCGTGTCGACTGGCTTGCCCAGCGCCTGCTCGGGCGACATGTATGCCGCCGTTCCCAGCGCGGCTCCCAGGCCGTCGGTGAGTTGCGATTCAGCTGCACCTCCGGCGAGTTCCTTGACGGGTAACATCTTCGCCAGGCCGAAGTCCAAAACCTTGGCGCTTCCTCGTTTGGTCACAAAGATGTTTGCCGGTTTGATGTCGCGGTGGATGATGCCTTTCTCGTGCGCTGCTTCGAGTGCACCCGCAACATCCATCGCGATTTGGATTACCCGATCGATTGGAAGCGGATCTTCCTGGATTACGTGCTTCAAGGTCTTGCCATCCAGGAACTCCATGGCGATGAACGTACGGCCGCCCACTTCAGCGATCTCATAAATCGTGCTGATATTGGGATGATTCAATGCGGAAGCAGCACGCGCCTCCCGCCGGAAACGCTCCACCGCCGTGCGATCGTCCGCGAAATTATCCGGCAGGAACTTGAGCGCCACCCATCGGCCAAGGAGCGTGTCTTCGGCCCTGTACACCACGCCCATGCCACCGCCGCCGATCTTCTCTAATCCACGGTAATGGGAGATACTTGCTTCGCTCATTGGGATATTTCCCCGAACCTCCAGAAAGTTTTCTTAAAGCAACACAGCGGCCGCGTGCATCGCCGCGAGCATTTTAGCAGCCAACACGAAATCATCGAACGCTGGTCAAAATACAAGAATTATTTTCCATCGAAAGATGAGAGATAAGGCGATCCCGACCTATCCCGCAGATTCGCTTGCGCAGCCCGGCTGCCCGTGGGATCGTTGGCTGAAGGCAAACGAACGGGGGCGAGTCATGCGACGGTATCTCATCAGAACCACCCGCCGGCGTAGTCAGCGGCGACGCTCAAATCCCCGGCCAACATTGCGCAACCAGCACAGTAGAACGAAGCAGCAAGGATAGGATCGAGCATCCCTCAGCGGACTACTACGTATGTGAGCAGGACAGCTGCGGTGGCGAGAGCGGCTATGCGCACTCGATGCCTCCGGTCCCAAATCCGATGTATCCGCTGCCAATCAGCAGCACCTTCCGCTACGCGACGAGCGAGTGGAACCAGGACAAAGATCGATGCCACCGAAATAAGAACCCAGATCGCATCGGCTGTAAGCAGGATTGCGCGCCCAGGCGTGTGCCAACAGAGCCAGGTCTGGATTCCGAAAAACAGGGTAGAGACCGAGTACCAGACCGGCATCACCTTTCCAAGCACGAGAGCGGAACGGCTTAGCATCTTCAATTGCGATTCGGGTTCGAGCCGCGACGCGGCAGGGTTCACGAATGCAGATACAGAAAACTCGACGCCCAGCAGGGTAAGAACGAACAGGAGGGTCGCCACGTTGAACCAGTGCATAAGGGGCTCCTATTGACTCTTCGCTAAAGACGCTATCGAATGGAGCACTGATGCAAAAAGCAGCACTGACAAAATTGTCAGTTGGAGCAATCTATGGGCGTCTCGAAGAAAGAGATCTCACCATGCCCCATCGATGTGACGTTAAGCGTCATCGACGGGCGATGGAAGGGCACAATCCTCTGGCGGCTGTTGGATGGACCGATGAGGACGAACGAATTGCGGAAGAGTATTCCTGAAATTACAGAGAGGATGCTTCTCCGTCATCTGCGGGATATGACAGGGGCTGGGATTCTGGAACGTCATCAGGAGCAAGGCTTGCCCCTGCGAGTGCGGTACTCGCTCACGCCGTACGGGCGCACGTTGGTCCCAGTATTGGATGTTCTTTGTTCGTGGGGCAGAGAACATTTGAAACGAGGTCCCTCTCCCTGATCTTTGCTGAGGAGTTGTTTACTCTTCCCGCGGCAAACGAGATGACTCCTTCGGTATTTGCGGAGGTCAGAAATGCTCGAAACAAGCTTGGCGGCAACACAGGCAAAGGTGAAAATGCGTTCATGTTGTAGCGGCGACGCATGGAAAGCATTGCGCTGGTCTCGCTGAGGGCATTCCTGAAGAGAACGCCTGGCCGGAGATGTTCGATGATGTTGTCACTATCTGCTGTAGAGGGGGGAAGAGTTGCCCACATTTGTATGAATTGACAGGGAACCCCATGCAAAGGCTTGAGGGATTCCAAGCCTGCCGGCGAGTCTTACGAGGTCGGCCAGGGAGTCAGCCCTCATCTTCTTCATGATATTGCCGCGATGAATGCGGATCGTGATCTCGCTGGTGCCTAACTCATACGCCGTCTGCTTATTTAGAAAGCCGCGAACGATAAACGGTAGGACGTCTTTTTCACGCGGAGTCAGTGTCCGATAGCGAAGGCTGATCTCGCTTTCTATTGTGCGTTCTTCCCATTGCAACTTCGACTGCCGTAGCGCAGATTGAACGGCCAAAAGAAGTTCGTCTTCCTGCACCGGTTTGGCTAGAATGTCGCAGGCACCGGCTTTCATTGCTTTTACGGTTGTACGAATGCTGCTGAAACCGGTGAGAAAGATGACGGGCATCGGGGTCTCATGGCTTAGTTGTCTTTGCACATCTAACCCGTCGAATGTGCCAAGCTTCAAATCGAGAATGACGCAGCATGGGGACTCCGGCTTTGGGGCTGCCAGGAACGACTCTCCAGCGTCGTATGCTCTAACGCGGTATCCCACGGTCGTAAGGAGGTTTTCAAGGGACACGAGAACACGCTTATCACTGTCCACCACGAAGATGGTCCCATCGGCACTCAAACCGCTGCCCCCGCAAGAGGCGGCGTGAACATTAGGGCGGTGCTCCGAATCGCATTGCGCAGATGCCGAATTGGAGTTCCGCCTGACCAACGAACCCTCCTGAAGACGTCCGAAGATCTTATTCATCTGATCCTCCGAAGCGAATAACTGCTGTCCTTATCAGGTCCTGCAAGAAGTGTGCTCACCTGAAGATTGACTCGAGGGTCTGTCGTCGCATTCGACGCTTGAGCTGATAGCGAGTCAAGCCACGGGATAATTACTGCTAGCCCGGACGTGATTGAGCTTCTAAAGCAGTTCATTTGCAAGTTCCTCCGCGATTTCCTTACTGGTGGCCCTGGGCAACCTTCTCCTTACTCAATGTCGATCCATGCAAGATCTTGAGTTTGATTGTGGTGGAACCAGAACCTTGCGGAAAACCCTAAATGGTGGCCTTTTCGAGTTAGTCTTTCGGTACGACGGATACTCCGCCGATCGGCGGATCAAAGATAGCTAGCGCGATCTTTTGATTTGTCTTCGGCCGAAGAGGCGGGCATCGATGGACCAGGCACCAGGTCCAATCATGGCCAGGGTGCCTCCGAAAGTTGCCAAAAGCAGGGGCATCGAGGGATCGCCGCTGCCTGAGAAAACAATCAACATTTCGCGCGCTGCGACCATTGTTCCCGCTACAGGCGTCCATAGTCCGACGAGGAGAAGGATAGCCGCTGCCACCTCTGTCATTTGCGGGGCAATCGATCCAAGGTTCGATGTCGCGTGAAGATGCGTAACTGCGCCGTATGCCAGGACAGCGGCTGTCGCAGAGCGCTGAAGCATGAGGCCCAGACCGGGTAATCCGTTGGCGAACGTGGAAAATAAGCGTTGCAGAGAGAGCTCCTGCCGGCGTCCACAGGCAGCTTAGGTCATTGCAGCATGAGCGGAAACCGCTGAAATACGGAACGGACGATCCTACTTTTGGGGGACTATAGCTCGATGATTCCACGCTTCAGGCCAATCGTGACCGCATGGGTTCGGTCGTTGGCGCCAAGTTTAGACATTACATTTGCGATATGGCTCTTGACGGTTGCTTCCCCTATGGAGAGCTGATCGGCGATCAACTTGTTGGAGTTTCCAGTCGCGATGAGCCGCAACACCTCAATCTCGCGCGGGCTCAATGCATCGTCTGCGGCGTGTTCCGCTAGCTCAGAGGCGATATCGGGTGGTATTCGCTTCTGTCCGGCATGGACCGCCCGGATAGTCTCCAGGAGTTCACGATGAACGTGCCCTTTCAATAGGTAGCCGCGCGCGCCTGCTCTAAGAGCTCTCAATACCTGAACATCCCCGGTATACGTCGTTAAGACTATGATGCGGGCATCGGGAAACTCACTTTCAATCTCAGCAATTGCCATGGCGCCGTTCATATCCGGCATCTGCAGGTCCATCAGGGTTACATCTGGACGGTGCAACCGGTACATCTCGATGGCCTCCTTACCGCTGCACGCCTCCGCAACCAACTTCATGTCATCTTCTGCATTTACCAGCGATGCGATTCCCTTACGCAGAAGAGGATGGTCGTCCACGGTGAGGATTCGGATCAATCTAGGTTGGTTGTTCACAGTTTCGCGCCCTTGCGTAATAGATTAACTGGTGGCGAATCGGGCGCCCTGGTAGGCGATAGCAGCCGGAACCGTGAGCTCAACCTCTGTCCCCACTCCAGCCTGGCTCCAAAAACTCAATTGCGATCCGATACGGTGTGCGCGCTCACGGACTCCTGGCAGCCCCCAGTGCCCGGGACGGCCGCTTTCCTCGAGGACTTTAGGGTCGATACCCTTACCATCATCGCGCAGCCGCAAGCGCAGCTGATGGTTATCGTAGCGGATCTCAGCTTCGATTTGACCGGCGCCTGCATGCCGAAAGGCATTTCGTAACAATTCGACAGCAATTCTGTAGACTTCATCCTGCAGCACCGGGGACAGCCTCCGCGGCTCTCCTTCAACAATCACGCGGAATCCTGGCGGCTTCTGTTTTGTGTCTTGCGTGGCCGCCAGCTCTCCGCCGGCCGCCTCCAACAATTGGGCCAGATCTCCCTCGCCCATCGATTGCGATCGTAAATCGTGAATTGCATCGCGACTTTCAGCGATGGCATGCTCAGTTCCGGCAAGTGCCTCCTCGAGCGTTTGCCTGGCATCTTCCGGACGGCGAGGAAGCATGTTGTAAGCCGCCTGAAACTGAAACATCAGTCCTTGCAGGCTCTGCAGGAGCGTGTCATGTAGTTCGCGGGCGATGCGCGTCCGCTCACCAACCCGCTCCTCAATACGCGCGCTGTATTGCCTCTTTAATTGTCGAAGCCGGAACCAATAAAGCGTCCATAGCAACCAGGCAAAAGCAGCAACACACATGGAGCGGAACCAGATCGTCTGGTACCACGCCGGCAGAATGGTGAAGCCCAGAGATGCGCCGGCTTCGTTCCAGACGCCATCGTTGTTACAGGCGATTACCTGAAAGCGATATTGCCGCGGGCTCAGATTTGTATACGTCGCCTCGCGGTGCGTGCCTGCATCTTGCCAGTCCGTATCGTATCCTTCCAGCTTGTAGCGAAAGCGGACACGCTCTGGAACCGCCAGGCTCAAAGCCGTGTAATCGATAAGGAGACGCCCAGCCTGAGGAGGAAGCCGCAACCCGGCGGTCGAACCATAGCGCTTTCCGTCGGCCGTAATCGATCGAATCACAACCGGCGGCGGGAGCGAGTTTTTCGGGATATGCGCCGGGTCGATCCAGGAGACACCGGAGGAAGTGGAAAACCAAATACGGCCGTCCAACCCTCGAATGGAATCGGGATAGGGTATTCGGTTCAGAGTTGTTCCACCCAGCCCGTCGCGCCAGTCCAAGATCTGAACTTGCACCCGGGCGCTGGGGTTCTCGAGGACTTTCGAAATCTCGGCGGCGGGAAGGAACCCTACCCCTCGAGGTTCAGTCACAAACAGGTCGCCATTCGAGTCCTTCTCGAGTCCACTAATGCCGTCTAGCCAATCGCCTCCCGCTGGAGCTATGGTTCGAAAACCGTCTCCCTGCAAAACCTCCAACCCGCCGGGGCCGCCAATCCAAATGTGGCCACCGAGGTCTGTAATGCAAGTAATTATCCCGGTCGTAACCCCATCCTTGCCGGTGAAGGTCCGAACGTTGGTACCGTCGAGCATCATGATGGCGTTCGTGTATCCAAACCAAATCCGGCCTCTGTCATCGGTGAGCGCGGAAATCGCGATCATCCCGGCGATCTCCGGCGGCGTCTCAAGCTCCGCCCACTTTCCATTCTTCAGGTAGAAAATCTGATGCGGCCCACCGGCAAGCCAGAGCGTGCCGGTGTGATCTAGCGCCAATACCTGGCCGGAGTTGGTCAGCGACTCGAATGGCGCGGAAGGCATCTTCGCAACAAAGGTCAGCTTGCCTTTCTCCATCCGAAACAGCCGTCCGGAACCGGTCGACCAATCATATGTATCCAGCCAAGTGACACCTTGAGAGTCACGAACCCCGTGAGTAAAGTAGGCCGTGGAGCTTGGAAATTGCCATGTGTGCCCATCGGTCCATGCTTCGCTTTCTGCTTTGCCTCCGTCACTACTGACCCAGATGTTTCCTCCGTCTCCCGGGAAGATCGCTTTACTCCCAAATTTTCCCCGCAGGAGAAGTGGCGCCAGGGCTCCCCTGCGGAACCGATCCAGCCCAGCCTGGGTCACTACCCAGATGCTGCCTTCCCGGTCTTTCAGGATCAGGTACGAGTAATCACTGGTAAGTCCGTCTTTTTCTGTAAAGCTCTCCGCCGCGGGACTGAACTCACTGATCTTCTGGCTGTTGAGCTGGCCAGGGAATGGAATGCGCCGCATTCCGTCGCCAATGCTGGTGATCCACAGGCTGCCATCATCGTCAAAGAGAATTGCCCTCGATCCCACCTGAATCTCCGGCTCCTGGCCATGCGTGTTCTCTGCAAGCGGGACAGGCCGCACGGATCTGGTCGTTTCCGCCATCCAGAGCGTGCCCTCCCGTGACTCCGTGAACTGCATGACCTGAATGACCTTGATATCGGTGGTTTGAAATCTCCTTGCACCCCGTGGCAGGAACACTATTTTGTCTTGCACCGCAACCCATAGAGTCCCCTTGTGGTCGACGTAAATGGTATGAACTCGGCCGGACGGAATTCCCCAATCATCCCCGATTCTTCTCCATTGGCCGTCTACGAAGCGCGCCAAGCCCGTGTTGGCTCCTGCCCAAATGGTTCCGTCGTGGTCCTGAACAAAAAAGTAAATCTTTCCGGGTGGCAGCCAGTCCGCAAAAGGATAGTTCGTGCACCTTCCGTTCCGGAGAAGGCTCGCGCCGCGGTCTTGAAAACCGATCCAAAGATCTCCATTGGGCAATGCCTGAAGTGCAGTTACATGATTGGAGAGAAAGGCCGGCCCCGATTCCGGCTGATAAAGCTCGAACGTGACGCCGTCAAACCGATAAAGACCTGATTGCGTTCCGAGCCACAGAAATCCATCCGCTGTTTGCGCAATATCGACAATACTCGCGGGGACTCCGTCCTTCGCCGTCCAGGAGGTATGAACAAATTGGCTGAGGGTGCGGTCCCCCGCGTTTGCGAGCAACGGAGCCGGAACGAAAGCGATAAGCAAACAAACGCTCCACGCGTATGGTTGCGCTCCGGCCCGTCGGGATTTTTTTGCCTTTTTGCCAGTCCAATCGAGGTTCAGTGCAGATGTTTCAAGGGGCAGCAGCCGGAAAATAAGAAGAATTGGCCATAGTGCGCCTGGCGCTCTCGTGCGGTCCAGCCGTTGGGGAGGAGCAGAAAGCGACATAGAAATCACTCACCGTCAATTAGTTGGGAATGAGCTTATCACTCTGTCATCCCTCGGGAGCAATCCGATCGTTATTGCGAATTTCTTACGCCCAGACCTTAAAATCGCTCGCTTGCCTAAGAGCTTGAATAGAGAGTCGTCGCGGGGGAAGTGAAGGACGGGGAAGATCAGGCCGTCCCTCTTTCTTCCTCCTTCTGCAAGAACGGCGTCATCGACCCCAGGAATACTGGCTATCCCAACATGGACCCGGAGGTATACCGGCAGATGGTCCGGCTCTTCCATCAGGCCGGCATCTCGGTCGGAACCCACGCCGCGAGGGTGCTGTTTACCGGCGCACGGGGCGGGCAAGTTACCATAATCCGGTTTTACAGGCGGATTGATTAGCGCCGACCACCCACCGTTCAGACAAGCGGAAAGCCCTACGAGAAAACAGAGAACACTGGGGGGTGTTCGGGACTTATAAAGCGTTTCGGTGCCATTGCCAGCGCCGAGGCGATGCTTGCAACGCGAGCCGATTGGAATCTGCTTTACTACAGGCGCGTTGGTGGCCTGGGCAAACGAGCGCTTGATTGGTCGCACAAAATAGGCTGACTACAATTTGGCGGTTCGCGTTTTGATCCGTGCCGGTACCGACAAGTCCGCCGCCGTACCGAGGCGGAGATTAACGCCGATCCTTGTTTGTGTGGGATTCGTAGTACCGCGTCATGCTAACGGCCAGAGCATTGAGGCGATAAAAGAACACGATGCCAACAACTATCAGGGCTACTGTCAAATCTTTAGAAGATGCGGCCATGTAACACCTCTCATACCATTCTACGAGAATGACGATGTGGATGGGCGAAGGTTTCCTCAACGTGATCTTCGACCAAGTGCCCGTAATGCCGTTCGGTCACCAGGTGGACTTGTGGCCGAGCAACTTCGCCACATAGGACAACTACCGGGTATGTCCGTTGGGTTGGTACATTGGACTACTTTTTCAGTTAAATATCATGGGCCGATGGCGGCGTGCTGTGTAGGTAATTTGTCCTAGACGGACGCCCCTCGATGGGGTGAAGTGCAGGTCCCTCCACTACGCTTCCCCGGATTTCCTGCGGAGGTTGGCGGCGCTGTCTGTGGGATCATTAACCACCATTCGTCTCACCGCTTTTGGGGGTCGATTCTCTGCCGCGAAAGAGCCCGGTGAAGCGATCATGTGCCGTCATGACCAACCCTGAGTCGATGTATGAACATCGACCCTGCAGTCCGCAGCTAGTGCGGAAATCCCGTCGTGATCGCGTGAAGGCCGAGCTGCACCCACAGGCAGAGAAATTCGATACCAGTCAATATTCCTCCATAGTCGTTCGGGAGTTTTACTTGCCATTCTGAATCGATGTAACGTAGTTCGATTGGATGGGTTGACCTTTGTTTAGCCCCCTTTCCCTCAAAAAACATTGCTGGGATCCTCGGCAAATCCCGGGGCGGCCTGTGAAAATTTTCCGTTGACGGTGAATCTTTTAACAACTATTGTTAAACGCAGATCACGAACGAATGTCGCCGAACAGCCCAGCGGTTGCCTGTGTCCTAGTCTCCTGGTCCCCTGTTTCCTGGGTCCATATCTGAATTGGAAGTTAGCGAAGATGCGTAGCGGGCACTGTTCTTTCATTCACCTGTCAGGTCCTCTCCTGCGTTTGCCAGGTGAGCGCGTTCGGTTACGCCCCGAAAGCTGTGCCTGCTGAGAGTTTTGATTACTCGCTGCAGGTGTAAATCCACGTTCCGGAAGTTGCGAGTCGGGCCCCAAGACAAAGTTCTGATTGGTGCAATCAGTGCTGGTTACTTTTCCCAGGAGACCAACATGCGCAGACTCAATTCCCTATTTCTACTGTGTAGTTACCTTGTCATTTCTTTGACGTGTGCGCTGGCGCCGGCACAGACCGTCGATACGGCAATCGTCGGCACCGTCACCGACCACTCCGGGGCAGTCATTCCGGGAGCCAAAGTGACAGTCACGTCGGTGTCCACCGGGATCGCAAAATCGGCGGTGACTACAGCTGCGGGCGAATATACCGTCAACTACCTGCCTCCCGGCTCGTATAACGTTTCGGTCGCGGCCAACGGGTTCACCACAACCCAGCAGCAGGGAATTGTGCTGCAGCTCAGCCAGGAGGCAAGGGTCAACTTCCAACTGCAGGTTGGGGCGGCCGCGGAGCTGGTGACCGTTCAAGGAGCGCCACCCTTGCTGCAGACCGAAGCCTCCTCTCTGGGCACCGTTGTCGGCGAGGACCAGGTACAGAACCTTCCCCTGAACGGGCGCAAATTTGAGGACCTCGCCATTCTTACGCCCGGCACGACTGCTTACTCTCCGGATAATCACACCTCCACGGAGGATGGCGCCACCGTTCAGTCGTACAGCGAACAACTGGAGTGGGGACAGACCAATGTGGACGGGGTCACGATGATTGGCAACCGGCACGCGTACGTGAACCTGTATCCCTCCACCGACGCCATACAGGAATTCCAGGTGATTAGCGCAAACGCCGAAGCGCAAAACGTGGGCGCGGCCGGGGACATCGTGAACATTCAACTCAAATCGGGCACCAACAATTTTCACGGGGATGTGTTCGAGTATTTTCGCAACACGGCGTTGGATGCGCGCAACTACTTTATACCCGCACCCGCGCCCAAGCAGGTGTATCGGCAGAATCAGTTCGGTGGGACGGTGGGCGGTCCGATAATCCCCAACCGAACTTTTTTCTTCATAAGCTACGAAGGGATTCGCTCCAATGAGGAGACTGCAGGGCTGACGAACGTTCTCACGCCACAGGAGGAGAACGGCGATTTTTCGGCTCTACTGCCCAGCACCCAACTGGTGAGCCCGGTTACAGGCCAGCCGTACCTGAACAATCAGATACCCGTCGATCCGGTGGCGCAGTCGATCGTGAAACAATACATGCCCTTGCCCAATACCAACCAGGGCGGCTTCAACTACGCCTATTTCACGGGCGGCTACCAGGACACCAACCAGTTCATCGCGCGCCTCGATCACCTTTTGACCCCGAACGACCAGCTTTCGCTTCATTTCATGTACGCAGACCGAACCAATTTTATCCACGAGGGCAATCCGAACTTCAACGATAATGCGACTTTGCCGATTTACAACGCCGGTCTGCAGTATGTTCACACCGTCTCGCCCAAGCTCATCAATGAACTTCGCCTGGGGATCGATTTCGAGAACCAGAAGCTGTTGACCACCTATGCGAACACCAACTTCACGCCTGCGTCGATCGGCATCAACGGCTTTGTGCAGCCCAACGGCCAACCCTGGCCCGCGGCGGAGCAAGGTTTTCCGAATCTAACCAGCAACGAATTGATTGGGGTGGGCAGCGACTATGGAGTCGGACTGGATCAGGGCAAAACCTACCAGGTTGTCGATAATGTGACCTGGTCGCACGGCACGCATACAGTGATCTTCGGCGGAGACGTCCGCCGTGTTCAAGACAATGCCGACACCAGCAATACCCCTTACGGAGTGATCAACTTTAACGGCTCGGAAACCGCCAACAACAGCCCCAACGCCCCCGCCAATGAAGGCGGTTACGACGGGGCGGATTTGATGCTGGGGATTCCGGCCCAGGTCATCACGCCGGAAGGCATTCCACTCACCAATGCCCATCAATGGCGCATGTTTTTTTACATACAGCACAACTGGAAGGTGAAGCCCAATCTTACCCTGAACATGGGGCTGAACTACTCCCTCTATCCGGCCCCGACGGACTCTCTTAACACCTCCGAAACCATGGACTGGAACGCCAACCCTATCCAGTTGGTGCCCCTTGCTAACTACAGCCCGATATGGCACATCACGGGCAAGGATTTTGGGCCCCGGGTGGGGTTCGCCTATAGCCTGCCGCATCAGATGGTGGTGCGCGCAGGGTACGGGATCAGTTACTACGCGGGGCAATTCGATAACATCAATATCCTGCAGCTCAACCCGCCGGATGACCCGAGCTTTAGTCTGTTCAACGGCAACTGCGGTTACTGCGCTACGCCCAACGCTCCCACGGCAACCCTGCAGAATCCAGTCTCGCCGTCCATCGGCGCGTCGGTCGCAAATATCGTGTCGATACCGATCGGCCGCGATCATCCCGACCTTTATTTGCAGACGTGGAATCTGACTTTCTCCAAGCAGTTTGGGAGCAACGTGATTGATCTTTCCTATGTTGGGGTAAAGGGAGCGAAAGAGGACACGTCTCTGCTGAATTACAATGTCGGTCCGCCACAGCAGCCCGGCGGAAATGTCCAGACAAATCGCCCGTATCCTGAATATGGCCAGATGCGCGTGCTGGATAATCACGGAGCCTCGATTTACGAGGGCTTCCTGGTTCACTTTCAACATCGGCTATCGCGCGGTCTGGACGCAACCGTGTCGTATGCCCTCTCGTCGGAACAGGATGATCAAGGCGGCGGCACGAACCAGGAGCGGAATGAGACCCAGATTGCTGTCCAGAAAGTATGGGCGAACGGGCTGACCCAACAGCGTAATAACCTGACGGTCGCCATCCTATACGACCTTCCCAAACTGGGTGAAGACAGAAACTCGTTGGCGCGGAGCGTTCTGAATGGATGGGGCGTTGCCGGGATCTTCCAGTATTATTCCGGCATGCCGCAATTCGTCTCTCAGAGTGACGATGGCCAGAATAACGGCAATAACTTCGAATATCCGGATCTTGTTGCCGGCCAGCCGAATGGTGTTCCCAACAGGTCCATCAATGAGTGGTTCAATACCGCCAGGTTCACGGAAGCTATCGGCCATTACGGCAACGCGCCGCGCAACCCGTCATGGGTGGTGGCGCCGTCGAACAATCCCCTCGGGTTGGAGCTCAAACGAATGTTCGCCATGCCGTTCGCTGAATCGCAGAAGCTGAGTCTTCAAATCCAGGCCTTCAACGCCTTCAATCACCCCCAGTTTGGCGCTCCCAATGTTAACCAGTCCTCGAGCTCCTTCGGGACGATCACATCGACAACCCTGGATAACCGCGAGTTCCAATTCGTGGCCAAGTATTTTTTCTAAAACGGTTTTCGCCGCCAGGTTGGCACTGTGGGCTGCCTGCAATGCGGGCAGCCCGCGGTTCGTCCACCGGGCTGCGGATGGTGCATGTTCTAACTAAACCAAGGAGGCCTCCGCCTTTGCGGGGGCCTTCGGTTGCAAAGGGAGTAGGAAGGCGACAATGGTACCCGAATTTGAGCATCAAAATGGTCTGAACGACCGGCGATCGTTCTTGAAATTGCTGGCCGCGGCTCCTCTATTTGCCACCATTGGCACGCGCAACGTCGTTGCCGCCGTGTCCAACGCGGTCGCATCCACGGTCAAGAGGTCCTACACCGACAACATCTATACGCGCATTGGTGTTAAGCCGCTGATCAACGCGCGCGGCACCTGGACCTACCTTTGCGGCTCGCTGGAAATACCGGCGACGCGGCAAGCTCTCGAAGAGGCGTCTCACTACTTTGTCGACCTGTTTGATTTACAAGCCGGCATAGGCCGCCAGTTGGCAAAGCTCTCCGGCGCAGAATCCGGAATGATTACTTCCGGATCTGCGGGTGCGATTGCCTCGGCGACGGCGGGCTGCATTGCCGGATCGGATCCAAACCATGTGTGGCAACTGCCCGACACCACCGGACTCAAAAACGAAGTGATCATCATGCCTCGCAGGAGCGCGTTCGACAGCGCCATCCGCCTGACTGGAGGCAAACTTGTGGTGGTCGATGCAGTGGATAAATTGCAGGCAGCCATTACTCCGCAAACCGCCATGTTGTATACCGATTGGGCGGAGGACGAACTCCTTCAGGGGATACTCAGGATCACCAAGCCCGCGGGTGTACCCATCCTGGTGGATCTCGCGGACCGCATTCCTCCCTTTTCAAACTTCACGCACTACGCAAAGTTAGGTGTGGATATGTACTGTTTCAGCGGCGGCAAAGGTCTTTGCGGCCCGCAGTGTGCCGGAGTGTTGCTGGGCCGGAAGGATCTGATCGACGCGGCTCTTTACAACAGCAGTCCATGGGAAGGAGCCGTGTGCAGGCCCATGAAGGTGGGTAAGGAAGAAATGATGGCGATGTTGGCCGCGATTCAATATTGGGCGAATGCGGATATGGGCCCGATCAACAAGGAATGGCAGAGCCGTGTGGAACGCATCAAGACATTAGTGGATACAGTGCCTGGAGTGACTACGAACATCACGGTTCCTACAGACGGAAATAGTTATCCGACGCTGAGCGTGAGCTGGGACCCACAGAAATTAGGTTTGACGCTGGCAGAATGTGAACAGCAGCTGCGCGACAGTAACCCACGAATTGATGTGCTGGGCGGCAGCAATCCCAGTGGGGTTCTGGGGCGGCTCAGAAGCGATGCGGCAACGCAACACAGAGCAGGCCGGCCGGCGCGCCTGGAGATTATATCCATGACCTTGCAGCCGGGTGAGGACCTGATCGTCGGCAACCGGCTTCGCCAGATCCTCAACAAAGCGCGCAAGCAATCTGCGTCTGCGTGATT
>CAVRHZ010000008.1:0-735717 GCA_963721125.1 uncultured Acidobacteriaceae bacterium
TCGCATCCCGGCTCTCGTCGAGCGCCTTTTCACCCTCATTGATCGCATCATTCAGGGATCGCAAGGCCTCATCGGGATGGCGCATCATCAGATTGCGAGCCGCCTGAAACCGGAACATCATTGCCTGGAAATTCTGTAGCAGCGCATCGTGTAATTTCCGTGCAATTCGCGTGTCTTCAATCATGCGCGACTGTAAAGCCAAGGCCTCGGCCCGCTTTTGTTTACTCATATCCTGCGCGAAAACGATAGCCTGGTTCCGGGGCTCCTTGAAGCGCGCCACGCCGACCAGTACCGGCACGCGCGTGCCGTCTTTGCGGAAAAACTCCTTTTCGAATGGCTGCAGACGTCCGATCCTTTTTACCCTTTCAACCCGCAGTGCGTCGGCGCTGCGCCACTCCGGCGGCGTCAGGTCCGTCCAGCGCAGGCCGCCCGAAACGAACTCCGTCCGCTCGTATCCCAGCATACGAAGATATGCGTTGTTGGCCTCAAGTATCGGGCCCCCTATATCAACGATGAAAATTCCGATAATGCCGGCATCGACCAGGCGCCGGATCTTCGCCTCCCGTTGCTGAAGATCGCCATAGAGACGCGAATTTTCGAGAGCGCTCGCCGCCAACGACGACATCAGCTTCAGTACTGTGATCCGCGCAGGCGTGAAGACGCCGGAGGCCTCGTGGTTTTCAAGCAAGAGGACCCCGACAAGTTTGGCTTCATTGAGCAGCGGCAGGCAAAGAATCGATCCCGCTTTGTGCTGAGCGACATAAGGATCCGCGACGAACCTTGCCCGGGTGGCGGCATCGTCGATAACCACGCTCTCGCGGGTGTCCTGGACGTAATAAACCACAGACTCCGGCAGCAGCGATTCAGTGACGACCTCGTCGCGAAGACGTACAACGATTGTCTCGTGGCGACGTATCGCCTCCGCCGCGATCCGGGGTTCACCGCTACGCGACAGGATCAGCAAGCCGCGCTGCGCTCCCGTCTCCTCGAGTGCGGCGCGCAGAAGTGTTCCAATCAAGTTATCTTGCACAATCGCACCTGAGAGTGCCTGTGAAATCTTGACCACGGTTGCGAAGTCGAGGTGCGCAATTCGGGCCGCTGAGCGACGATTCTCGCACGGGGACGTCGGCGTCCACGACCAGGACAATTTTCGTCATCATGGGCAACCCCCGCAATCTTTGGCCGCAACTAGCCGCGTTGGCAACAGTCATGGATGTTCGTTCAAAATCCTTACGGCAAGCGCGTGACCCCAGGATCATGCCACGCAATATGGGTTGCCGTCAACGATACTTGAGTATCGGTCCGAGTAAGACGCCACGATGACGGACCACCTGGCGATGCGGTATTCGGCTAGGGCACGAACGCGAAGCTTCCAAGGAGTTGACCGCCTGGGCAAGCTGCACGATCGGCATGATCGCAGTCCATCGTCGCTTCGCGGCGCTTGGCTAAACCTAGCTTCGCTGCCATTTTCACCAGATCTGCGAAAGAGTCGGCGTGCATCTTATGCATCACTTGGCCGCGGTGCGCTTTCACCGTGATTTCGCTGATGCCGAGTTTCCCGCCGACCTGCTTGTTTATCAATCCGGAAGACACCAACGCCATGACCTGCCGTTCGCGGGCTGAGAGAGAGGCATAACATCCCTGAAGGGCTTGTTTCTCCGCCTTTTTAGCAAGAACGAGACGACTCCGTTCGAGAGCTTCTCGGACAGCGCGCAAGAGTTCGTTGTCCCGGAAAGGCTTTGTAAGGAATTCGACAGCTCCTGCCTTCATGGCTTCGACCGTAGTGGGAATGTCGTCGTTGGCGGTGAGAAAAATGGTTGGGATGTGAGGGCATTCCACGGCTGCGCGCTTCTGCAACTCGAGACCGCTTAGGCCCGGAAGAGACACGTCCAGTGTCAAGCAGCCGGGAGCAACCTCGAGCGGATGGGCGAGGAATTCTTCGGCCGACGCAAAGGTCTCCGGATGCCAGCCTTCGCATCGCATTAACCGCTCCAGTGATTCGCGCACGGCCCTGTCGGGGTCGACGACGAAAACGACCGGTGTGGACTGCGAAAGTTTTGAGTATAAGCTTTGACCAACCTCGGGCGCCCAACCTATGTGATGCCCTAGAGGAGATTCCGTCACCATGAAACCCATATCGGCCTCCTTAACCCTTGTGCGATTCACTCGCAAGATGTTGATTTGGGAATTTCTTGTTTGGCGCTTCCTGACGGAGCATTCTCCGACCGGGAAGATGCGTCAAGCTACGAGGATCACTATGCAATTTTGGCCGATGCGCTCACAACCCAAAATCGATGGAATGTTTTTCGTTCTATGGGTTGCGTGATTGTCCTACTTTTGGGGGACGCACGGGAGGACGGCCAGAGTGTTCAGCTTCAGATATGCTTTCTTCCGAAGAGCCGAGCATCGATCGACCAGGCACCTGGACCGATCATCGCCAATGTGCCGCCAAGGACCGCCAGAATAATTGACACCGATTCATCGCCAGCGCCTGTGAAGGCGATCCACACCTGCACGACCGCGACGAGCGCACCCACTGCGGGAGTCCACAAACCTGCCAGAATAAACAATCCCAGGACACTTCCGGTTAATTCCGGCACAATCGGCCCAACGGCAGGGACTCCCGGGAGCACAGTCGTCCCATGGTAGAGCAGAGCAATGCCCAGGACCAATCGTTGAATGAGAAGTCCGAAGCCCGGCCAGCCGTTCGCGAACGTGGAGAATAGTCGTTGCAAGGAACCCCCTTAGGGAGCGTATCCCCCTCGCAACGCCCTGGGAACGGCTGAAACTCGGAACAGCGTTCATACTTTCGGGTGATTAGATCTCGATAATTCCGCGTTTAAGGCCGATTGTGACGGCATGAGCTCGATCGCTGGCGCTAAGCTTCGAAAGGATGTTCGTGACGCGGCTCTTCACGGTCGCCTCCGCGATGAAGAGTAGGTCGGCGATCTGTTTGTTGGAATTCCCAGCTGCAATCAGCTTCAGAACCTCAATTTCCCGCTCGCTCAACTCATCATCCGTGGCGTGTTCAGCGAGCTCAGCCGCGACTTCCGGCGGTATCCTCTTTCGTCCTTCCATTACCGCATGAATCGTCTCGATGAGTTCCCGATCATGGCCCTTCAATAGATAAGCCCGTGCGCCGGCTCGCAGGGCACGAAGCACTTGAACATCGCCGCTATAAGTCGTAAGGACAATGATGCGTGCATCGGGGAATTCAGCCAGGATACGGATCATAGCCTCGATCCCATTGAGACCAGGCATTTGAAGATCCATCAGGGTCACGTCTGGGCGATGTACACGGAACTTCTCGATGGCCTCCTCTCCGTTAGAGGCTTCCGCGACCAGTTTCATGTCAGGCTCTGCATTAATCGTAGCCGCAATGCCCTTGCGGAGAAGGGCGTGATCGTCCACGGCGAGAATTCGAATCATGCCAGGAACGCTACTCATCGCTACCTGCCCTGTGGAAGCAGCCGGAATCGACGGCTTATGACGACGCTTTTCATACGCCATCGCAGCAGGAACCGTTAGCTGCACCTCAGTGCCGGCGCCCGACCTCGCTCCAGAAATCCAATCGCGATCCAATTCGCTGAGCCCGCTCGCGCATCCCCGAAATGCCCCAATGTCCAGGTTGTCCGCCGGTCCGCAAGGATCTTTGGATCGATCCCCTTGCCGTCATCGCGGATACGCACTCGAAGCTGATCCTGATCATAACGGATCTCCACTTCGATGTGGCTGGCAACAGCGTGCGCGAAGGCATTTCGGATCACCTCACGGGAGATCCGGTAGACCTCATCCTGAAGCATCGAGCGAGAGATCCCGTTGTCTTGCCTTCAACGATCACTCCGAAGGTCGGGGTATTCCCGTTCGATTGGTGAGCTGTCTGCCAGTTCACGCCCAGTCGCATTCAGCAATTCCGGAAGATCGCGCTGAGCGGCTGGTTCCGGGCGCAGGTCATGTATGGCAGTACGTCCCTCCGTAATGCCTTCCTCCGCTGCTTGAATTGCCTCATCTATGACCTGCATCGCGTTGTCCGCATTGCGGAGCAGCAGTTTGCGAGCCGCCTGAAATTGAAAAACCGCTCCCTGAAAACTTTGCAGCAGGGTGTCGTGCAGCTCTCTCGCAATGCGGGTCCGCTCGTTGACCCGCGCCTCCAGCCCGATGGTGAATTGATGCCGCAGTTGCTGAAGACGGAGCTGGTACAAAGCCCACAGCAAAAGAAGAAATGCTGCCCCGCACAAAAGCCGGAACCACGTCGTCTGGTAATACGCCGGAAGCGATGGAAAAATCGAGAATCGCGCCTGCCTCGTTCCACACACCGTCGTTGTTGCATGCGATCACGCGAAATTGATACGACCCAGGCCCCAGGTTGCTGTAGTAGGCCTGGCGGCGCGTATCGACGTCTTGCCATCCCTTATCGATTCCATCGAGCTTGTAGCGAAAACGAACTCGCTCCGGCACCGACAAGCTCAATGCGCTGTAGTCGATTTGAATGTTCGCGGTACGCGCGGGGAACTGCAGACCGGCCAATCGAAGATAATGCGAACCATCCGCAGATACCGAGGTAATGGAAACGGGCGGCGGGACGGCATTTCTCGGAATGTTCTTCGGGTCGACCCACGCGACGCCTTTGGTTGCGGTGAACCATATCCGCCCGTCCGTTCCCTGGATCGCTTTCGGAAATGGATCTATAGCCTGGGTCTGTCCCGGAAGGCCATCGAAGGAATCGAATCGCTCCCCCTGAAAGCGATAAGAGGGATCCTGCAAAGCCCGGTCTGCCTCATCGCTGGACACGTGAATGACGCCACCTGCCGTATTGAGCCAAAGCCCGTCGCTCCCTGCATCGACAATTCCCGTAACATCTTCTAAAGAATCCAAAGCCGCCGGTCTGATGACGCGAAAGTGGCCCTTGTTGATCAGAACTAGACCACCTGCCCCGCCTGCCCATATCTCCTGCGGAGCATGCTCGGCGAAGGCTCGGACATAGCGTACGGGGCTGTCCGGGTTGAGGGGATAGTCCACAACGTTTCCCTTGTCCATCGTGATGATGTCGCCCTCGTAGGTTGATACCCAGATAAGCCCCGTGCTGTCGGAAAACATGTCTGCAACGCGCTGCTTCGCTACTTCCGGCGGAGTTGCCCAGGCCTTCCATCGATAATGGTCCAAAGAGAAGAATCCATAACCGTCGGAAAAGGCCCACAGTGTTCCGAGTTTGTCACCCGCGACTTGCCAGGCGCCGAAGCTGCCGGAGAGACCATCTGGAGACTGCGCCACTCTTCGAAACTTGCCGTCCTTCCATTGTCCAAGCGAATTACTCATTATCCAGGTCACGCCGGCAGGATCTCGATACGGTTTGAACGCTTCGAAGGGGACAAGTGACACATCCCCAGAGTCGCCATGAGTTCGTGCAACGTAATTCCAGCTGCAGGCAACCCAGATATCTCCGCCGTCAGCCGGCGCGATTGCTATTTGAATGATCGATGTTGGCAGGACAGTCGGGACCAGTGGGGTATCGCGGAACTGGTCTAGTCCATCCCGCGTTGCGACCCAGATATTTCTCTCCCGGTCTTCGAGTATGGGATTGCAGTTATCGGCACTCAAGCCTTCTTTTGAAGCGAACTCTTGCAGTGCGTCACTGTTCTTTGAAATCGGCTGGTTCCTCAGCCGTTCAGGATGCGGAACTCGGCCCAGTCCGAAACTATCCGTCGTCATCCAAAGACTTCCGTTGCGGTCGAAGATAAGGTCGTTCACGGTCCTAATCTTGACCACGAGCGGATCTTCGCTGGGACACTTTGGAGGTGTGCCTATAGGCGTCTCAATCTCGCATTTGATCATGGCGGCGGATTTCGCGCTAACGGACGTGCTGATGGCCCGAACATAGCTGTCGCTGTCCGCCAACCATATGGTACCGTCCGGCGCCTCAGCGATCGACGTCGAGTAGCCGGCAAATGTGCCCGTCGGCTCAAATCGCTTCGATCCCTGTTTGAGATAGAGGACGGTATGGTTGACGCCGACCCAAAGAGTTCCGCGGCTATCGACAAATAATGCTACTGAAGTTACGCGTGGCACGTCTTCCGGAAAGTTCCAATCCTTACCGACGTGTTCCCATCGCGTACCGTTGAAGCGTATGACTCCAGTGTCGGTGTTTGCCCAAATGGTGCCTTCGCGGTCATGTACGATGGCGGTGGGGTTCGCCGTTACACCGTCAGCTTTACCGTAGCACTTGACGTTGCCGTTCCGCAGGACACAGATCTTGTTCCCCTTCCCATAAGTCCCATAAGCGATCCACAAACTGCCATCGGGTAGCGCCCGCAAGCTGTGCACCCTGTCTTTTGGAAGCTGGCCTCCCGAGCTCGGTACATATCGTTCAAAGTGAACGCCGTCGAATCGAAAGAGCCCGATATCAGAGCCTATCCACAGAAATCCATCTGTGGTTTGTGCCAAGGCCTGCGCCCTGCCGGGATACCCCTCCTTTTCGCCCCACGACCGGTGAGCAAGCTGGTGGATGTCGCGATCCGGGTTAAGCGCACTGACGGCTGCCACGAGGCTCAGAAGCAAAGTGCAGATCGAAAGTGTACGGACGACCTTCATCGACATCCCTTCTGTCCCAAGACCACATTGAAAGCGGTTCCGCCATTGGTCTGCGCCACCACATCATCCCTGGCAATTACACGCCCGTGCTATCCGTGACGGAGGTACGGAAATTCTACATCTAGCGGTTTGGTCCCAAATGCCTCTTTCAAGAGGGATATGGGCACGACTGCATCTCGCGACGCGGTGACCCGAGTTCCTGCAATTTCAACAACAACATCGCCGATGCTCTTCGGCCACTCGGCAGAAACTCTGGCCAGCAGCCTCGGTTCCGGTGGTGCTAAAGGTGGCCTCAACTGCGTTGAATAGGAGCTCAACTGACACAAGAAAGGATCCGGGCGGCACACCACGTTTTGGTTCGACTCAACGGTCGACATTCAATCTTCGCTGTTTGGCGTCGGGAAGACTAACGCCCAGTATGCCAGCCACCGTAGGCGCAATCTGCCGCATATCAACGATGCCGATGTCTCGTCCATGCGCAATCTGCAATCCCATCGCAAAAAAGGACGAGTGCATCCCTGGAAACGACGGCAAGTATCCATGGGTGCCCTTGACTGGGGGTTGATCGGTCACCAGGGCGCCGGCTGTCGCCGATCCGATCATGTATCCCGGTTTCATCGCAACGACGACCATCGGGATGGAGGCCGGAATGCCTGCAATAGGATTGACGGCCGCGGAACGAACGCAGCCGGGTGAACCTGGGCATTATTGGGACAAGGGCGACCTGGCTGTGGTTGGGGGTGCGTTCGCCGTCGCCGATCTGCGGTTTTGGAAGTCTGCCGGGCTCACGGGATGGTTGTTGTGGGCCGGCGTCCACATCTATTTTCTTATTGGATTTACCAATCGGCTCTTCGTCATGCTGCGCTGGATGGTGCAGTTTGCCACCAGGCGCCATGGAGTCGGGGCGGTGGCTGAGCAAACGCGGGTTGCCGCCCAGAAGCTGGATAAGGCCGGATGAGGAAGAGAAAAACGCAGGCGCGCCGCTCATCATGCGGGCATATGCTTCGGCGGCCTTTCCAGAGGATAGGTTACGCTCTGAACAAATAACCGTAGATGTTGACCGCTTGATCTGTCGCCCTCCCCCAAGAGGATCCTGATGGAGTGTTCTCTCATCGCAATCTGTGGTTCATGTCCCCCCAGCCGGCGAAGTCCCAGAATTCGCTGCTAGATCTTCATTCTTGAGACTTGCAACCAAAGCTTCTGTAAGAAGTAAGGCCATGCTCCCCAAACATGCTAAGAGACACGCATATTGTGAAACGCGCTGCAACTCTTTGCCCTTAGACTCGATCGCACTGAGTAAGTTTTGCCACGATTCACCGAAGGACTTGGCACCCTGCGCGATCCGGGCCAACCGTGCGTGATGATGACCGGCGAGGCATTCGTATGTTCGAGCCGACATGAATGAAGTAAATGTCGAGCCCATTGATTGTGGTGACGAATGAGGCAGGGCATTCAGCCCCGCCTCGCATTTGCGCCAGTCGTCGTCCGGTTGCCAGTAGCGCACGAGTTCTCTCATCGTCGCGAGCTGTACTCCCTGCGATCGGTCCGTAACCGTCTCTTGCTCTGGCTACCGCGTCGCCACTAAACGCCGACGCAGATTGAGCAGAGCATCTTTCGGAATGTTGACGTGAAATGGATGTATCGCATCGCGGTCGGCTGCCCCATCCTGTTGTTGCAATGGCCTCGCTAGTGTCTGAGACCTTCAGAAGAGAAGCATCAGGCCAGAGGCAACCGCAATGATCACGACAAGTAGATCGCGATTTATCGGTGACATGGTCATTCGGGTATATGAAATCATTTCATCTTGGATCACGAGATTACCTCCTGAGAAATGAAGTCGATCGGCTACGTGCGAGGAATTCGGGCGCGTTACATTGTGATTAGACCAGAAGGCTGGAGTGTGATCGATTGGACGAAAGTATCGATCAATACCTAGGTATAAGGGAGAGCGAGGAGCCTTCTATCGAGGAGTGTGAATTTCGTCCACACTGTGGAACTCACCAGGCATCGTGAGATGCTCCGCGTGACCGGTGTGATGGGCATCGACGAGCAGACTTGCTCGCAACGTCCTGAACAGATACAGCCCGGAGTACTACTCACACCTGCTCCGAACTAGACGTTGAAGTACCCGCAAGTAAGAAGCACCGATCGCATAAACAACCTCCCTAAACCTATGTTTGCGTCGTACCTTGCGAAGGCCGGTGATACCAAGGTATAGCCGACACCATTGTCTAATAGATTTGCCTTCATACTTCTGGCGTAATGGCACGCATGGAACGTCTCACCCAAGATCTTTATGACTTCGCAACCGCGACAAGAACCCTTCAAGCAGGCCCCTCGCGGCACCATCTCCCAGAGAGCCGCACATGACGAGTTCGCCCTTTGCGAGCCCGCTGCACGAAGGCCTGTATTTGTCACCCGGGGAAGGCTTGCAAGAAGAATCGCGGAGATTGCAGCAATGCGTATGCGAGCTTCTCATCAAGAACCAACAGCTCAGAATGTTGTTGGAACCAATCCATTCATTCGATTGTCCACGAGGCCCATGGTGCCGAGTTCAGAGCCAGGCTGGCTGTTAAGCTCAGTGTGGTTCAGTACATTCGAGGCCTCGAACGCAAGCACCAGGTTGAGTTGTTCGTAGATGGGGAAGCGCCTTCTGATACTGGCGTCGACATTGGTTCCCCGGGGCAACCGAAGATATCCCTGGGATTGCGGTTGGTTCCCGATCCAGTAGAGATTCGGGATGATAGCTCCGTTAGCGCCGGTCAACGTTTAACCCTGGAAAGCGCAGAGGCTCTGCATCAATCGTAGCCGCAATCCCTTTGCGGAAAAGAGCGTGGTCGTCCGCGGCGAGAATTCGAATCATGCCAGGAATGCTACTCATCGCTACCTGCCCTGTGGAACAGCAGGAATCGACGGTTATGACGACGTTTTTCGTACGCCATCGCAGCGGGAATCGTCAGCTGCACCTCGGTGCCTGCGCCCATCTCGCTCCAGAAATCCAATCGCGATCCAATTCGCTGAGCTCGCTCGCGCATGCCCGGTATGCCGAAGTGCCCAGAAGTCCCGCCGGCTTCCAGGATCTTGGGATCGATCCCGTTGCCATCATCGCGGATACGCACTCGAAGCTGACCGTAGTCATAACGGATCTCCACTTCGATGTGGCTGGCAGCAGCGTGCGCGAAGGCATTCCGGACCACCTCGCGGGAGATCCGGTAGACCTCATCCTGAAGCATCGGGGATAAATTCTGTTGCTTGCCTTCAACGAGCACCTGATAGCTCGGAGCATTTCCATTCAGCTCTTGACCCGTTGCCAGTTCACGGCATGCGGCATTCAGCAATTCCGGAAGGTTGCGCTGCGCGGCTGGTTCCGGGCGCAAATCGCGAATCGCAGCACGGCCCTCCGTAATGCCTTCCTCCGCAGCATGAATTGCCTCATCAACAACCTGCATTGCGTTGCCCGCATTGCGCAGCAACAATTTACGAGCCGCCTGAAATTGAAAAGCTGCTCCTTGAAAACTCTGAAGCAGCGTGTCGTGCAAGTCTCGCGCGATGCGCATGCGCTCATTCACTTGAGCGTCGATCCGGATATTGACTTGTTTTGCGATTTGGCGCATGCGATAGCTATAAACGGACCAGATTATTAGGAGCGCCGCCAAGGCATATGCAGTTCGGAACCACCAGGTGTTCCACCAGGGAGGGAGGATGATGATTTCGAGTTCTGCTCCGGGTTCGCTCCATTGGCTGCTGTTAGTCGCGCCTTGCACACGAAAGCGATATTTCCTGGCGGGAAGAGCGGTGTAGGTCACGGTGCGGCCGTCGCTCCCCACCTCCGTCCACGAATTGTCCAGACCTTCGAGCATGTAGCGATAACGGTTTGTCGCCGGATTGGAATACGCAAATGCTGCAAACGCCAGCGAGAACGGGGTTTGCTTATGCGAGAGGATGATCTCCGAGGCGTACGAAATGGCTTGCGGCGTAATTTTGAGCGTTGGCGAATGCGAGTTCCCCAACAACCGGAAGTCCGTAATCACGGTTGGGGGCGCGTAGTTGGCCTCCGGAATAGCTTCGGGGATAAACGTTGTGGCTCCGCTGAATCCGGCAAAATACATCCGCCCGCTCCTGGAATGCAGGCAGGCGCCCACTCCAGCCATCTCCGGACCAGGAAGACCCTCCGCTGTGGAGAAGTTACGGAAGGTCCTGGTTGGGGGATCAAAGCTGGAGATACCTCTTGTTGTGTTCATCCAGAGCTTGCCGCGTGTGTCCTCCAGCACACAATCGACGGCGCTGCTCGCCAGCCCGTCACGGACATCATAAACAGTGAAATGCTTCGTTGTCGGATCGTACTCGTTCAGGCCGTTTGACGTGGCCACCCACACTGATCCAGTACGTGCGACATGGACCCAGTTCACTTCGCTGTCGCTCAGACTGCCTAAGGCGTCACTACTGCCAATGGTCGTAAACTGCGTTGTTTTCGGATTGAAATGTTGCAGGCCAAAACCGTAGGTTCCGAGCCAAAGATCGTGCTGGGTGCCCTCGGCCATCGCCAGGTAGATCATTTCGCGGGCATGTGGATCGGCGCTGAAAGTTGTAAAGCGATCTGTCCGGGCATCGAAACGATCGATTCCATTCCAGGTCGCAGCCCACAGCGTCCCCTCGGAATCCACGAACAGTCGATCGACGAGGTTGTTACTCAGCGACGAAGGATCGTTCTCGTTGTGCCGGTAGTTCTTCCATTGGCCGTTTTTTGGATCGAGGCGGAAAAGCCCATTGTTGTTCGTGCCGACCCAGATCAAACCAGCAGGATCTTCAACGACGCTGATTACATCGAACGGAACACCAGGCTTCACACCTACAAACGCGGTGCTTTTTCCCGAGGGATCGATACGGTGTAACGCAAGGCGTGTTCCGATCCAGAGGTTTCGGTGACTGTCTTCGTAAAAACAGCCGATTCCATCTTCTTTTGGCGTTAGGCCCACAGGCTGAAATGCCGCTGGAACAGGGGAAAAACGTTGCAGTCCGCGCCCAAAAAGGGCTACCCAGATGCTTCCATCACGATCTTCAAACAAAGTCGTTACGCGATCTTCCGCGAGCCCGTCTGAATCGCCGGGCTTATATGTGTAGCTAATAAACCGGCTGTGTTCGCGATCGAACTTCACCAGACCGAGTCCCTGTGTCGCAAGCCAAAGATTTCCGTGCCGGTCCTCCAGCATCGCAGTCACGCCGCTGAAAGCCGTGCTCGATGTGTCTTTTGCATGAAAGGAGTAATAGGTAATGACATTCCGTTCGCGATCGAACTTCGCCAACCCATTTCCTGTACCGTAGATGATCCAGAATCCCCCTGACCGGTCCTCGTAAAAGGAGAAGTCGCGCGACGCCTTGTGAAGCGGGATGGATAACTTGACGTGGCCGCTCGCGCGATCAAACTCATACATCCCGTCAGGCTCTCCAACCCAGAACCTCCCGGTTTTGTCTTCAGCGGCTGAAACGACGTGATTGTCTGGCAGGCTTTCGGGGTCGCTTGTGTCGTGCGTGTAAACGCGAAATTTCCCGCTCCTCTGATCAAGCCGGTACAACCCCCTGTCGGTCGAGAACCACAACAAGCCGGCGCGGTCTTGGCTAATCTTCTTGACCATCGGCACAGGAAAGTGGATGAAGGTCTCCATTTTCGGATCGAAGCGGTCCAGCGCCTGCTCGGAGCCGATCCACAATGCGCCGTCGCGATCCTTGAACAACGACTCGATGTCCACGCCACTGGGGCTGTTGGGGTTGTCCCTTTCGTGCACAAATACCTTGAACGTGTAGCCGTCGAACCGGTTAAGTCCAGCTAGAGTGCCGAACCAAATAAACCCCAAATCGTCCTGCACGATGTTCATGACTTTGATTTGCGAAAGCCCCTCAGCAGTCGAGATCTGTGCGAAACGAATGTCCGTAGCATAGTCGACGGGCAGTTCCAGCGGGACGGGATTAACGTGAGCTTCCGGCACTTTCGCGTGACACACGGCAGCGCCGATCAAGGAAAATGCCAGGCTCAAACTGACCCGGATGGAAAGGGAGTTCAAAACGCTCCTTCGCTTTTGGGAGCGCTCTGAGACCCGTTTTGCATGAGGGGGAACGAGGTCCTCGCGGAGTTGAGGATGGTCGTCCACGGCGAGAATTCGAACGATGCTAGGAATGCTGCTCATCGCTACCTTCTCTGTGGAGCAGCCGGAATCGATGGCCATCCCGATGCTTCTTGTAGTCTATGGCGCCGGGAACAATGAGTTGCACCTCAGTATCCGCACCCTCTTTGCTCCAAAGGCCGGTTGCGCCCCAATTCGCAGAGCCGGCTCGCGCATCCCCGATATGCCCAATGTCCAGGTCGTCCGCAGTCCTCAAGAATCCTTGGGTCGATCCCCTTGCCATCATCGCGAATACGCACTCAAAGCTGATCCTGATCATAACGGATCTCCACTTCGCTGTGGCTGGCAACAGCGAAGGCATTCCGGACCACTTCGCGCGAATTCCGGTAGACCTCATCCTGAAACGTTGGGGATGACGCCGCACAAATCACACCAAGTGCAGTCAAAACTGCAAGATGGCATGGAAGCTATCTGCCGCGGATCGTAGGTCTAATTTCCAATGCTGCCAAAAGCGCTATTGGTGCCAATTCCTGGAACCAATCCATTCTCTCGATTGTCCACAAGGCCCATGGTGCCGAGGTCAGAGCCAGGCTGGCTGTTGAGCTCGGTGTGGTTCAGCACATTCGAGGCCTCGAACGCAAGCACCAGGTTGAGTTGTTCGTAGATGGGGAAGCGCCTTCTGATACCGGCGTCGACATTGGTTCCCCTGGGCAGCCGAAGATATCCCTGGGATTGGGGCTGGTTCCGATCCAGTAGAGATTCGGGATGATACTTCCGTTAGTGCCGGTCAACGTTTCACCCTGGAAAGCGCAGAGATTGTACTTGAGGAATGAATAGGCAGGCGGAGTGACAGTTACTCCGCAAGGCAATGTCACTGTCGTGCCGCCGTTATACCAGTGCTGGAGCGATTTTGGCACTTGCAAGGGTTGACCCGGATTTCTGTCCACGCGGGAAGTAATGGCTCCATCGCCTTCCATGGTGAGATAGAACGGTTCACCACTTTGAGCCTGGACGACTGTGCTGACGGACCAATCGCCGAGCACGGTCCGCGCGACAGGGTTGCTCAGCGCATATTTTCCTTTTGCGCCGAACTGGGTCTGATAGACCAGGATCGCCGTGAAGCGGTTCGGCCTATCGGCCGCTCCGTAGTTCTTGTTGAGGTTGTTGTTCTCCTCTGGTCACCACCACGCTTCTGCCTGCACTCCATACGTGAAGCTGTTTGTCCGACTCTGAAAGAGAATTCCATCTACAAATCCCCTGCCATAAGCGAAAAGGACCAACTCTCCATCGCACAACCGCGCCTATTCCAACAAGTTCTTAGAAGATGATTCGCATTCGCGCGCTGAGAAGGGTCGTTGTGTAAGCTCTGGTTGCGTAGGTGGGATGAATGGAAACCTCTACATCCGGACCAACCTCGACACTTTGCGTCAGACGAAGGCGGTAAAACGACTCGCATATGCTCTCGTGGTGCTTGGCGGGGGCATTCGGTTCAGTGTAATTCAACGCGGCGCCGAACATATCTCCCCGGCGTCCGAACCGCGCCGCCACCGGCGTATGTCCCATCCGAGGCAACGGCAAGATTACCGTCGTTTGCCCCATTCAAAAACTGTGTGCGTTCGTCGTTGTTGAACATGCTGAGGGTCACGTATTCGTTGGGGTGTATCTTGCCTACATAAAAGGAAAGCCGCTTCCTGAGGAAATCCTGCCGCCAATAGAGGATGTTCAACGTGATTGGTTCCTGCGGGCCTCCACCCTGGAGGCAGTTGAGATAGAGCGCTGAGCCAAGTTGATCGCTCAGGTTGAACTGCTGACTTATGCCAATGTTGGTACCGGAACGAACGAGCAGGCTGATGGATCCCGCAGTGCTTTCATGATCGAACACACTCCACGCTCCGGTGAAATCGAGGCGTCCGCTGGGTTGATCGTGCCGGACGCCTTCCGGCGTTATGGTTGCGTACTGGTTGAGGAAGGTATAAGTCGCGCCAAACTTCAACCGTAGAGAGTGAATACTGTGATCAACGAGCATGTTGATTGGCCGCAAAATCGGAGCTACGGGATCCGGTTGTATAAGCGGATCCCCGGGTATCTTCGACAATGCGATTGCGTCCGCATCGAGCTCCTGTTTGAGTTCGTCCGGGTGGTTGTCCCCGTCAGTCGACAGCGCGCTCTGGGCTGGTGGGCTCGCTTGATCGGCGGGCATAGCGCTTACACTGCCGCTTTGTCCGAAGGCCAACAGGCTGGATCCAATGAGAAGCAAGGGGAAATAGGTTGCCGCGTGTCTCCCCGCCAGATTCCCACTACGCCTCCTGATTACGTCGGTCTTGATTCCGGCGTTCCCGCCCCGCTCGGCGGTAGTAGGCAAGGTCTGGAAAAGACTCATTACAATGGAGCAGATGAACCGCCTAAACTGCCGTTTCATATAGGTGCCTGTCGCAGACCGGTCGACTTCCCTTAGTGGCCGCATCCGAGGGGTTCAGCTGCGCTCGACATAGCAATTAAGCCTGAAGTGAGGGAGCAAAACAATTAGACGAACGTATTGCCGATACCATCGTCCAATTGCGACTATCAATACCGCGGCAACCAAGCCACAACCAACAACTATTCGTGGACTGCCGCTGAGAAGTGCAGGGCAGGTTGGCAGGCCCAGGCGCGTTGGGAGGAGGAATTCATCTCAAGTTGAGGAGTCTTTGCAAGACCACAGCTTCGTTGTGTTGCTGGTCCCTGGCGCCATAGAGCAGTGTGATTGTTCCCTTGGCAGCTTCCTGTCTCAGCAGCGTGATTTGTTCCTTGCCCTTCTCGAGTTCCTCGCGGTAGCGCGCCTGGAATTCCGTCCATTTGGCGGGATCGTGAGCAAACCACTTTCGAAGGTTCGTGCTTGGCGCCACATCCTTGAGCCAGAGATCTACCCTCGCCTTCTCCTTGCTCAGGCCTCTCGGCCAAAGCCGGTCCACGAGGATTCGCGTCCCGTCGTCAGCGTCCGGCTTTTCGTAAACTCGTTTGATGAGAATATTCATCGTAGGGCAATAGTCGGGTGGAGAGCCGGCCGTAAACTCAACCAGCACATCCCTCATGGCATGGGCCCGGACGCACTCGAACACCAAATCAAGTTTTGGTTTGCCAATTTGAGCTTCTCTGAGGGGCTCCATTGCCGCGTTTTACGGAAACGATATATTTCTAAATGTCGGAGTTGGTCAAAATATTGTTGTCGGATGATTACCGTATGGGAATGCAAGTGTGCTTTCCCGAGCGAAGGTAACGAATGAATTACACACCAGTCAGATCCGAAATGAGCACGAATATCTCCTCTCGACCACTAGCCGCGCCGCCGCATGTTTTCCACTATAACAAGGCTTTAATCGCCGATTGAATGCCTTCGGAGTCAAGACCCTGGTGCCCCATCTGTTGCCACTGACCGCCGCTGCCTTCCATGTGCGTGCCGATGTGGTTGTACTTGCCCTTGAATCCGGCCTGCAACAGGTAGCTGCCGAAGCGGCTGCCCAGGCCTGTCTTGACGTTCCATGCTTCAACGACCAGCACGAACGGTGCAGCTGACAGCTCCTTCATCATCTCCGCATCGACGACGTTTATAGTGGGTTTGTTGATCAGGCCCACGTTAATGCCACTCTCCTGCAACGTGATGACGGCATCCAGAGCGCGATAGACAGCTTCGCCAAACGCCACGACGTATCCCCCGGCCGCATTCGCCTCGCGAACGACATAATCCTTGCCGGGCTCAAAGGGCTTGTCCTTGTAGAGCGGCCGGCCAGCGTCGTCGAGAATGTCCGGAACCGCGGCGCGCGTTGTAAAGAGGAACCGCAGCCCGAGATCGCCGTAGATGCGCTTCACGCAGGCGGCGAACTGATGCTGATCGACGGGAAAGTACAGCCGCGTCGTATCTTCGCCGTGACCGGGCTTCACGCCGCCATCGGCGTACATGCTGTTGATGCCGAAGTGACAGGTGTTGTCGCCCATGTCGTCCACGCCGCTGTGGCTGAAGTGCGCCAGCACGTTGGAGAAGTTCAGGCGTGACATCGTGATCTCGCTGACGCACATCTCGAGGAACGCGCTGAACGTCGCAAAGATGCCCTGTTTGCCCGCTCTGGAGCCGAAGCCGGCGGCAGCTGAGAAGTTGCCGCGTTCCATGATGCCGCCCCGCACGAAGATCTCCGGATATGCCTTGCGGATGTGATGCAGACCGCAGGAACCCTCGAGGTCATTGTCGAAGACCCGTACGCTCTCGAGCCGCTGCCCTTCCGTCATGCCTGCCAGTATTTCGTTGACTATCTTGCCGAAGTCATCACGGTTCTTGCCCACGCCGGACGATCCTTTGAAGGTCAGCGGGCTTTTGTCGGGCTTCGCGGCCTTCAGCAGTTCGACAGCTTGCGTGTAGCCGCGGGCTCCAAGATAGGTGACTGCCGTATCCACTTTCACCGCCTCGTGGGCATGTGGGCTGCCCTCGGCTCCCTTGATTCCCGACGCCATCGGCCGCTTGATCACCAGTGCATGCGGACGGTTGTCAGCGAAGGCACGGCACAGATCGATGTACAGGGCGTCGATGTCCTCGCCCATGGTCGTCTCGGTGGTGACGCCGTAACCGGACAAGGTGCGGCTCAGATCGTAGCCGACCATGTACTCCTGTGGGTGGCCGGCGATAGTCACGTTGTTGTCATCGACCAGTACCTTCACGTTGAGCTGCTTGCCGACGGTGAGGCGCGCGGCCTCGGCGTTGTCTCCTTCCATCTGGCTGCCATCGGAGCCGAGTAGGACGACGGCCTTGCCGGGGTTCGCCATCGCAACGCCGTTCACAAAGGCCCACATGTGACCGAGACGGCCGGAGCTGAACTCCACACCCGGAGTCAGCAGCTTCTCAGGATGGCCCGGCAGGCCGCTATCGAACTCGCGATAATGCAGGAGCCGCTCTGCCGGCATGGCGCCGTTGAGAACACTCAGCAAGTACTGCGTTGCCACGCGATGGCCGGCCTCATCGAAGAAGACGGGGACGATCGGCGCACCATTCTCGATGAACGCGCGAACGATCATTACCTCCGGCACCGTGTCGAACGCTCCACCGGTATGTCCTGACAATCCGCGCGCTCCTGCAAGTGCCGTGAAAAAGACGATGGCGTCACGGCACAATTGGATGTTCCCGAGAAGGGTTGACCTCTGTTCTTCAGAAAGAGAAGCTACCGCTGGATCGAGCTTCAGCGTCTTTAGCTTGGACAGGTCGATCGGAAAGATATCAGTGTTTGTCGACATCGTTATGCTCCCGTATTCAATGGTGCCAGCACCAATCGCCCGCGCCCATCCATTTACCACAAAGGCGAGCAAATCACATCAGCGCGAAAGTCGAACGCGCATTCGACTTTGAGGTAGGATAACCGCATTCAGTCCGCCCGTAACAACCATCGGGATGGAGGCCGGAATGCCTGCAATAGGATTGACGGCCAGCGATGCAGAAATTACAGGCTGCGGAAAAAGTCTCGATTGGCCAGCTGGGGCGTTCTTACCAGGGCTAAAAGCCCAGTCATTGCAAGATAAAATATTCTCTGCGGGTTTGAAAACCCGCTCCCCCGGAGTGAAGTCCGGGGCTGGCACGTTTTTTCCGCAGCCTGTTTAGCCGCTGAGGGAATGCCGATTTCAAAAGCATCACATGATCAGAGCTTTCCTAAGACACCGCCAGTTGTTCTCGCACTGTCGAAGTCACCCCATTTTTCTCCTCGATAGCGATTTGCCTAACGTGATTGAACAGCCTTAAGCGCGCGAGAGCCACCTGCTTCACCGATTCGACTACAAGTGGCAGAATCTTATAGGGGACAACCTGATTACGCTGCGCTGCCAAGCTGGCCTCCAGGCCGCTTCTCCATGCGACTCGCAGTTCGGTATTGATGTGAATAATGCTGATGCCGGCGGCGATCGCCTGCCCTAAATCTTCATCATCGGTTCCCGATCCGCCGTGCAGAGTAAGCGGAACCCCTGCCGCTGTCTTGATTTGAGCGATTCTCTCGATATCCAGGCGTTTCTTCTTTTCTCCCTCAACCATCTTCTGCGACATGCCGTGCATGTTGCCGACGGCGGGAGCGAGCACGTCAATTCCTGTGAACTCAACAAACTCTTTTGCTTCTGTAGGAGTCGTCAGGTATTTCGACAGATCAGGAGCGATTTCATGTATTTCAGATCCCGTACCGATATTGCCGATCTCTCCTTCAACGAGGATCGCAGGATTGATTGTTTTGAGGGCCTCAACCGCTTCTTTAGTCCGGCGCACGTTTTGCTCAAACGGCAGCGCGGAAGCGTCGAAGACGACGGTGTCAAACCCGGCTTTGGCGGCTTCTATAGCCTTTTCCAGGGTGTGCGTATGATCTGCGTTAAGAAAAACAGGGAAATCGAATTCTTCCCGCAAACTTCGTACCAGAGCCGCGATCTGACGGACTCCCATGAACTCGCGCTCGCCCTCGGACGCACCGACGAGAACCGGCACCTGTAGTTCCTGCGCGGAAGAGAAGACTGCCTTCAGTAGAACTAAATCGGCGACATTGAAATGACCGACCGCGACTCCATCCTTTCGTGCAAGCTCTAAAACATTCCGTATGTCGTGCATATGTCCTCCATATAGGTGCCTGTCGCAGACCGGTCGACTTTTTCCGTCTCAGTGGCCGCATCCGAGGCGTCCGGATGCGCTCGACATAGCAATTAAGCCTGAAGTGAGAGAGCAAAACAATTAGACGAACGTATTGCCGATACTTTCGTATAGGTTGTTGCAAACCTTCATACTTCAAGTCACATGTGGGCCCTGGGGTTTCTACATATTCAGGGACAAAGCGTACAGAACTTCGAAAAGAGAAGCTCCTTTCGATGCTGTGTTTGGTCTGGTATCAGGGCCGCCTTAGTCGCGCCGTAAGAGGCAACAAAAAATTTCGTTATCGCGCAAGCCTTGCGACTTGCCGGACATCTATGTAAGCAGAATGACTGCACCGGAGGCTTCCATGCGAGAGAACTCAGCTATACCGAAAGTTCCGCGGGTCGTGATTGTCGGGGGAGGCTTTGGAGGCTTTTATGCCGCCCGCGCTTTGGCTAAGGCTCCCGTGCAAGTCACCCTCGTGGATAAACGGAACTATCACCTGTTCCGGCCAATGTTGTACCAGGTAGCTACCGGACTTATTTCGGGCGACGAGATCGCTCCACCCTTGCGCGTGCTCTTCAGCAGGCAGAAAAATATCGACGTGTTGATGTCGGAAGTGACGGGCGTGGATACCAGGAATCGCAGGGTGTTGCTGCCCGACTGCGACCTGCCCTATGACTATCTGATTTTGGCTACCGGCATCCAGGTAAATTACTTCGGCCATGAAGAGTGGAAACGGATCGCTCCGGGGCTCGAAGCGCTGGAGGATGCGGACAAGATCCGCAGCAGAATTCTGACAGCATTCGAAGAGGCCGAGCAGCTGGCTTTGTGCGGGGACGCAGATCCCGTCGCGCTCAAGGAACTGCTCACGTTCGTGCTCGTGGGCGGCGGTACCGTCGGCGTCGAGCTCGCCGGCACCATCGCAGAAATGGCAAAGATGGCGCTGGCTCACGACTTTCGCCATCTTGGTCCAGGTGCAGCCCAGGTCATGCTCTACGAAGGCACACCACGCATACTCCCGAGCTTTGCCGAGGATCTTTCGGCGAAAGCCACGCGCCATCTGGAAGAGTTAGGCGTGAAGGTCTTTACCGGTACGCGGGTGGAAAGTGTCGATGCAGAGGGCATTGTGGCCGACGGCAGGCGCATCCGCAGCCGGACAGTGATGTGGACCGCGGGCGTGGCCGCCTCACCGGCAGCGCGTTGGCTGGGCGCGGAAGCCGACAAGGCTGGGAGGGTGAAAGTGAACCCCGACCTGTCGGTTCCGGGACATGCTGAGATCTTTGCTATTGGCGATACTGCGCTGGTGATTGCTAATACCCGCAACCTGCTGGGCTTCAAGAGTGGGACGGCGGGTGCAGATGCCTGGGCTGGCACGCCTGCCATACAACAAGGCGAGTATGTGGCGGAGCTGATTCGCCGCCGCACCACGGGCCAGGCTGGACCGGAGCCCTTCTGGTATTGGGACAAGGGCGACCTGGCCGTGGTGGGGCGTGCGTTCGCCGTCGGCGATCTGCGGTTTTGGAAGTCTGCCGGGTCCACGGCTTGGTTGTTGTGGGCCGGCGTCCACATCTATTTTCTTATTGGATTTACCAATCGGCTCTCCGTCATGCTGCGCTGGATGGTACAGTTTGCCACCAGGCAGCCATGGGGTCGGGGCGGTGGCTGCGCAAACGCAAGTTGTCGGCCAGAAGCTGGATAAGGCCGGATGAGGAAGAAGAAAAACGCAGGCGAATCGACCAGCTTCTCAGTTTCCTTCAAATGGCACCTGACTCGTCAAGCTCCGGATTTAGCGATCGCTATCGGGAGAGGCCATGCCCGCCTCATTGCGTCGGCCTTCGCGAGACTATTTCCGTGCGCCTTACGGCTGTTGCATAAC
The DNA here is from genome assembly GCA_963721125.1 of uncultured Acidobacteriaceae bacterium. GTDB lineage: Bacteria > Acidobacteriota > Terriglobia > Terriglobales > Acidobacteriaceae > PALSA-350. The sequence goes on from CAVRHZ010000008.1 coordinate 21,203, forward strand.
CGTCCTTAGTAATACCCCTGGGTGTCCCGTCTTACGCTGACTTTTCCCGCATAGCGCCGCGAAATGAAGACGAAATAGACAATTGCCAAAGCCAACCCCGCCGGCCACCAAAGGGAGGCGACGCGCAACGATTGCTCGCCGGCAGCGGCAGAATAGGCAGTCATGGAATTCTCTGGCGCCAGAGTTGAATAGAGCATCACAGGGAAAATAGCGGCGCCGCCCGTGGTCAATAAGCCTACCAAAATAAAATTCGACCCAAGAAACGCCCGCGTTTCATGGCGGGCCATGAGGCCAGAAATCATTGTGCGGGTCGCGATCAAGATTACGAACACTCCCAGCCAGCAGAACGGATTGTGAATGGCGCGCCCAACAACGTCGTGACGAACCGCCCAAGACTCAATCGAGATCGCGAGAAAGAGCGGAACAGCCGCAGCCCACAGATAAGTTGCATATTTGGAACTACGATCATGTACTGGGCCTTCCGTTTTCAGAGTGAGATAGGTCGCGCCGTGAGCAGCGAGGATGGTCGCGGCGAAGATTGCGATGGATATCGTGTACCAGTCGAGCAGCCCGACCTGTCCGCGAACGCTGAAATTTGTGAAAAATGCCATGGAGAAATTTCCATCGGCATCGACCGGGACCCCCCGGGCAACGTTGCCTGCGGCAGCACCAAAAAGGATGGCCAGGAGACAATTGGAAGATACGAAAACGAAATCCCAGAACCCTTGCCACAAGGGGTCGTCGATGTGCCCACCCACTTCGATGGAAATGCCACGCAGGATCAGACTCCAAAGAATGAGAAAGAGCGCGAGGTAGTAGCCTGCGAAAGCCGAAGCCAGGAGACGTGGAAATACCGCCAACAAAGTGCCCCCAAAACCGACAAGCCACACTTCATGCCACGACCAAAGCGGCCCGATCGCGGCAATCACCTGCCGGCGCTCCTCCGGCGTCTTGGCGACAAACCAGTGAAGCATCCCAGCGCCGAAGTTGCGCCCATCCAAAACCACATAGATGATGAGCATCAAGCTAACGATGGCATACCACATCGCGATCATGCGAAACCTCCCCCTCTTGAGCCTACGACCATTTCTTCGCGCTCCGCCGATGGCCCAGCCATTGGTTCCTGGTCCGGGCCGAGGGCGATCTCACGACCGACCAGATATAGAAAGAGCAGACCCGAACACAAAGTAGAGGCCAGCGAAGCCGATTAAAGTGAAGAGGGTGTCCCCCCCGCTTACCACTTTGCTATAGCCGTCGCTGGTGTGAAAAAGGCCATAGACCAGCCACGGTTGACGGCCCAGTTCTGCCGTCATCCATCCAAGAGTGTTGGCAATGTAAGGGAAAGGAAGCGTCAGCATCAAAACCCACATGAGCAAGGTGTTGGATTGTAATCGCCCCCGCCAGTCTTCGAACCTGGCATAAGCCATAAGCACGATAAACATCGTGCCCAGAGTGACCATTAAGTGAAATGAATAGTAGAGAATCTCGATGTTGTCAGGCCATAGATTCGTAGGAAATTCGTCCAACCCATGTACATAACTTCCAAAGTGACCATAGGCCAGAAAACTCAGTGCGCCGGGCATCTCGATAGGATTGTCGAGCCGTCGGGCCGCGACATTGGGTTGCCCGATCACTGCGACACCCGCGTCGGGTCCGCCCACGAACTTACCTTCCATTGCGGCAAGCGATACCGGTTGGTGCCTTCCGACCATCTTGGCCTGCTGGTCGCCCGTTGGAAAGGCAACCAGAAGGGACGCGATGAGCCCAGTCCACGTTCCCGCGCGCAGATAGAGCTGAGCCTGGATCGGATGCAGTTGCCGCAACGCATAGAACGCCCCAATCGCTGTAACTACAAACGAGCCTGTTACGAGAGCCGCTATTTGATTGTGCGAGAACTGGATCAAGGCCCACGGATTCAGCAGGTAGGCACTAAAACTCCCGATGGCAAGTGATCCTCGCGAATCGACTTGATAGCCCACCGGATGCTGCATGAAGGCGTTCGTGACCAAAATGAAGTAACCGGACAGCCAACTTCCGAGCGCAACCGCTACAGTGCTGACAAGAAGTGATAGCGAGGGCCCAATCTTTTTTCGCCCCAGATGAGCGCGCCGACGAAGGCGCTTTCCAGAAAGAAGGCGAACATCCCTTCCATCGCCAATGTCTGTCCGATGGTGCCGCCCGCATAACGGGAAAAGCTCGCCCAATTGGTTCCGAACTGAAATTCCATGGGAATGCCGGTTACGACACCAACGGCAAAATTGAGCCCAAAAATCTTGGCCCAAAACCGCACGGCTCGATTGTATTTTTCATCTCCCGTCTTAAGAGCGCGCCATTTCCAATAGACGAGGAACCAGCTCAAACCCATAGTGAGTTGAGGAAACAGGTAGTGATAGATGAGCGTAAAGCCAAACTGAAACCGGCTCCAAAACGCTGGATCTGACAGACTCATCGCTGCACCTCTTCTGGAATTCCCGATTCTGTGTCAGCAGCGGCAAGGACCCACTGCCGGTGAAAATAAAAACAAACTTGGCCTACCGGGTCTCGGCGCTCGCCGCTGCTTTTCGTCCCTGGTCTGACACCCAGGCATCACGCTGGAGATCTTGTACCCGGCTGAAGAAATAAATGGAAAAATCCATCTGTCGCCCGGAGTAATTTCAACCGTTGGTTGACCGTTGTGATTACGCCAGAAATCCCGAGACAAATCTATTGGACAATGGTATTGGCGATACCAAAGTGTGGGACGGGAATTGCTCGATCGCGCAGGGGCTCAGCAACTGGCCGGCACGGTACAACTTACGCCAGTAGAACAACTGGTTAGCGTCTACGTCGTGCTGCCGTGCAAGGGACGCCACCGACCAGCTCGACGATAGAGTCTGTTCTAAAATCTGCCGCTTCTCTTCTGCCCCCAGTAACGCCGCCGCCCAGAAGCTCCCTCGTCCATCCAAGCCCCTCCGCGGCCTAGGGCACAAGTCGAGTTCTTGTCTTCACAGCCAACAAAACAAGGCGGCCAGAAAACGGCGCTCACGTATGAGTCAGCGAGGATCGGATCCCACGCGGCCGTGTGGCTCGGTGCTCCGCCAATCAGTGGCGGCTTTTGTTTCCATGGAATGTCGTTAAGATGGGCCGCACGAAAAACGAGCTCCGGCCACCTGACCTTCTCGGAGCAATTGTCGTGACGGGTTCTCAACGGCGACGCAGATCAAGGAGTGCATCTACCGGAATGTTGAGGCGAAATTGATGTATCGCATCGCTGTCGGCTCCCCCATCCTGTATTGAAGTGACCTGGCTAGTGTCTGAGACCTTCAGATCGGCTATCTGTTCTGCGTGAGCGTCACTGGCTAGAAGAGAAGCATCAGGCCAGAGGCAACCGCAATGATCACGACAAGTAGATCGCGATTTGTCGGTGACACAGTCATTCGGGTATATGGAGTTATTTCATCTTGGATCACGAGATTACCTCCTGAAACGAAAGTTGATTGGCTACGTGCAAGGAATTCGGGTGCGTTACATTGCGATTAGGCCAGAAGGCTGGAGCGTGATCCATCGGACTAAGGTATCGATCGATACCTAGGTATCAGGCAGAGCACGGTGGCTAGCTGAATTTGAAAGGCAGCCGCTTTCAGGAGAACAAAAGTTGGCAATCGAGCGCAGCTATTCTCTTCGTGAAACGATCAACACAGACTTTGACAAGGTGAGGAGCTTGGCGGATGGTGTGCCCTCCGAATTCGGCCCTTCCCGGCAGCAGGATCTCGCATCGCGCAGTCAAATCCGGGAGTGGCAACCGCAACTGCGGACGCTGTTCCTGATTCGAATTACACTCTTCAAATATCGTCTTCAGCTTCCCGGTTTCAAGCTACGCAGTGCTCGAGGAACGCCGTCGTTCAGAGATTCACACGCGGTAGATGGATTCAGGGTCAGGCTAACAGCACACTCAAACCAATGCTGGTTCTGAACCGCAATGTGTTCTTCAGGACTACAGGATCTCTGCGCCTAGAGCATCCGTGCTCGACTGGCGCTTGAGCGCCAAGACCCGGGCTATTTTCACATCGCGCCGCGAGCATCTCAGAAGATTCGCGCATTCTTCATCGGACTGCCTTCCAGTATCGAGATGACGAAGACAAAGCGCTCGAAGGGATCCAGTAAAAGGATCGTGGCAAAGGGGGCGTTCTCAGCCGACGTCGCCGATCCCCTTGGACTTATGAACGACACGTAGTCCGGGTGCTCCGGTCGAGGCATGATCATCTGGATCGCGCGTTTGAGAACCGCCCCCCGAGTAAATGGAAGCGCCAGTCCTGGAAACGTCGATCCCGTCTACACACTTTCCCATCGCAGAAACCAGACATTGCTCGGCTTTATCTTGGTCTGCGGTTAGCAGGAACGAGAGCAGATATAGACTGCGCATCTCCTCATTAAAGGTCTTAAAGAAGTCGCTCACAGTTGGGTATGGAGTTCCTATTTCGTCCACGAAATCCATTGGCTGCAGCATATTTCACCTCTCTCTTTCAAGCCACGGATTGTTCTACATCTTCGTAAATTGAATGGGTTTCACCTTACACAGCGCCGGGAGACGATTGCAGGTTGCTGGTATAACGCACGCCTGCTAATGGGTTGGCACGAGGGACGCATTCAAATATTTCATTCGCCGTTTCCTCTATACGAGTATTTGGCCGGTGAAATCTGCGGGTTGCCTTTGAGGCAAGCCTGGTAAGCCTGTTCCATTGGTACGTTCGGGGGAGCTTCAAATCAGGGTCGACCACAATAAGGTCCTCAACGGGTGGATTGGTGGTAAGGACCGGAGGAGCAGCGTCCAGAGGACTTAAGGGAAAAGGTATGTCCGAAAAGAGCTTGAGGCAGTGAAAACCGCCACTGCCTTCATGGCTTGGACGTGATCGGCAAATCGCCTGGCCGGCGCCGAGTGATAGAAGGTAGAGTCAGAGAGTTTCGTCCAATTGTTTCGGCCCAACCTTGCGGGCTTAATGGTTACTGTAGGAAACGCACAGTTTCGGCAAGGACAACAAATCATGGCTCAAGTCAGGCGGAGTTATGCTCTCAAAATACAAAGGCCGTTGAAAAAATCCGATTGAGGAGGTCAGCATGGCGGTCACCACAGAAATCGCCCCGGATTTATATCGCATCTCGATTTTTGCTCAATGGGGGAATTTCCAGTTCAACCATTTTCTGGTAAAAGACGATGAACCGCTGCTGTTCAGCACCGGGCTGCGTGGAATGCACGCGGAAATTCGCGAGGCCGTTTCAAAGCTGCATCAACCCTTCCGAGTTGCGCCACATCAGCTTCAGCCATTTTGAGTCAGACGAGTGCGGGTCGCTCCATGAATGGCTGGCTGACAGCGCCCAAGGACGATGTGATCTTCAGCGAGGTTGGCGCCCTCATGAACATGAACGACTTGAAAGGCCGGGAGGCACGCGGCCTCGCTGACGGCGGGACTTTTGCGACCGGGAAAGTACCGCTTTCGTTACTGCCAGACTCCCCATCTGCCCCACGGCTGGGACGCTGGCGTCCTCTTCGAAGAAACGCAGAGAACACTGCTCTGTTCGGACCTATTCCACCATATGGGCGACGTCGAACCGCTCACCACTGCCGATGTCGTGGGCCGCTCGCGTCAGGCGATGAAGGAATTTCAGGCGGGCATCCTTGCGGAGTATGTGCCCTATACACCACTCACCGCGCAGAACTTAAAAAAGCTCGCCGACCTAAAGCCCAAAAGGCTCGCCACACGCGCACGAGCTTCTTCAGGTCCGTCTGACACTGGAACCTGAAAGGCCAGAGGCCTCATGAACTGCGACTGAACGTCGACTCGTACGCACGAGGTTCGGTTCAGGTAGCCGTCTAGCTCTGAAAGAACTTGCGGCCTTATTTCCATAGACTGTCCGCTAGGGACGGTCAAGAAATTCATCCCCATTTCCAAGCGGAGATCCGTGTGCACAGGTTCACTCGTTTACCGTGGCTGATTTACCTAACGTCATCCAAGGCCGGTGATACCAAGGTATAGCCGACACCATTGTCTAAGCAGTTCGAGATCGAGATGCAGTGGGGTAGATGTTTGGGCCTTCATATTTCGGACGTAATGGCACGCATGGAACCACCGTATCTCGACTCATTGGCGATGCGTCTTCAGCTGATAGCTTAGGAGGTGGCCAACATGATCCGGTACGGACAGAAAATGCTCATCCTTTCTGTGAACAACCGCGGTTACGTCATCGAATACGAGATCCACGAAGGACTCTACAACTACTTCAAGAACTGGGACTACGCCGGGTTGATCTCTGCATTGAACGCGGAAAACGGCCATGGACTGGGTCTCAAGGCCACAACGGCCGGGGAACTGGCCGACGCGATCAAGAGAGCCGGTTCTCACAAAGGCGGTCCCGTCTTGATAGAGTGTCAAATAGAGCATGACGAGTGCACAGGGGAACTTCTCACGTGGGGCAAAGAGGTGGCTCGCGTCAATGCTAGTGTGCCTCAGGAGAATTAAGGCGTGATCTGGATGGGTTCAAACGGCGGAGTGGTGGTAGTTAGAGACAATGGTATATAGGTAGTGTGAGAGAAGAGCTAGAAGAATGATAAATAGAGGAGTAAATGGTAAAAGTTAGAAAGTGCGCGTAGCAGCTAGTGAGACTCGAGATGACCGCACATGAAGCGGTTCCACACAGGGCATTATCGATATCACCTAGGATCTTTATGACTTCGCAACCGCGTCAAGAACCCTTCAAGCAGGCCCCTCGCGGCACCATCTCCTCAGAGCAGCACTTGACGAGTTCACCCTTTGCGAGCCCGCTGCACGAAGGCCTGTGTTTGTCACCTGGGGAAGGTTTGCAAGAAGAATCGCGGAGATTGCAGCAATGCGTATGTGAGCTTCTCATCAAGAACCAACAGCTCAGAATGTTGTTGGAGTCAGTGAATGAATCACCCCGCCAAGGAGCTTCCCCATTGAATGCCCCCAGAACATCCGAAGAGACCAATCACACAAGAGGTCATTATGAGTCTACCGATGCCGACGGTAAATAGTGTTGATATTGAATACAGCCTGATGGTGATGAGCGATGAGATGCTGGCGTCCAAAGCTAAATCTGGAGACACGGACGCGTTTGTCGAACTCAGTAAGCGCCATGCGACCAGGGTCTTTCAAGCCGCCTATCGAGTCACCAGGAATCGCCAGGATGCTGAGGATGCACTCCAGGACGCCTTGCTGAACGCGTTCACTCACATGAAGAATTTCGAGGGGAGATCCAGTTTCTCCACCTGGCTTACGCGGATTGCGATCAACTCGGCGCTCATGATCTTGCGCAAGAAGCGCAATTGTTGCGAGATTTCGATCGACGGTGGCGACGGTGGTGTGGGAAACTTCGCGACCTGGGAGCCGCGGTCCCCTCTGGACGACCCTGAAAGCCACTACGTCCGAGGAGAGGGGCATAAATTGTTGCGGAAAGCCATCCGCCAGCTGCCACCGGTCTGTCGCGAGGTAATCCAACTCCGGCAGGCAAGAGAATGCTCCCTGCGGGAGATCGCGAAATCTCTTGGCATCACTGTTCCGGCGGTTAAGTCAAGACTGGCACGCGCAAAGAGAGGGCTGCGCACGTCTATGATTCAGGTTCCAATGCCGCCGGACTGAGTAGCGATTACGAGGGCGTTGGTCCTCGTACCCGCCATGCGTTGATGCCGCTGAGGTTCAAGTCCCAAAAGCGCACCGAGGACAGATGGGCCTACTAAGTGAGAGACAAACTGGATTGTCGTGACTGGGTCATCCGGAGCCCTAACGAGACGTTTATTCTCGGTTTCTGCCGAGGCCCGACCATCAGAGCGATATCAACGGCGTCACCAAGCTCGCGCCTGCCGATAAGCGACAGTGAGTTACAACGCTGCCGGAGTTCCATCAGACTAAGGTATCGATCGATACCTTAGTCCAATTGTTGCAATTCTGTCCCTCTGGCTTAATCAATACAGCAGCCTCGCGACCAAGGTCACGTGAGCCGCTGGAAACAATCCTCGTTGGAGCCGAGCCCATGATCCTCCGATCTCCAGCCCTCGGAACCGGAAGTCTGGTCAATGCCACCGGCGCTGGCTCCGCATAAACAACGTCAAACCACGCGTTGTCGCAAACCGCATCCCGGGCTTGCAACGCGATTTAGGAGAATCCAAATGAGCTTAATCGAACGCGCGATCGCCGTAAACCGCAAGAATGCAGCGCACCATGATCCTTCACTGGCAAACAAGCCAGCTCCGAAGGTAGCAATCCTTACTTGTATGGACCCCCGCCTGAACGAGCTGCTCGAATGGCTAGAGATCAAACCCGCCGATGCGGATGTGATTCGGAACGTCGGAACGGCAGCAACAGTAGATGTTGTGCGGTCTCTCATGTTTTCAATTCACGTTCTGGGCGTGCGAGAAGTCATGGTCATCGGGCACACTGGCTGCGGAATGGAAATGTTTTCGGAAGAAGAGTTCGAGAACCACCTTCACACGCAATGCGGCGTGTGGGCCGTAGCTCCCGATAAATTCCACTTCTATACCGACGTGAATCGGGCGACACAAAAGCAGGTGCTGAAACTCAGGTCGCACCCCTGGATTCCTTCGGACGTAGTAATTCGCGGATTTGTTTTTGATTTGTCAACGGGCGAACTAAGAGAAGTAACGCCGAAGGACGAAAGTCTGACGCGCCCGGGGAAGGCTCCTCTCGCTGCTAAGCTGGCGTGACGAGAAGTCGCTGGAGGGTCGAGACGAACCATGACAAGCTAGTGCAGGCTGCGCGTGATCGAGTTTTCGCCGACTATCGCATGCAAAGTGGTGAGTTGGTCGTGGACACGCGCGTGCCTGCGGGGCATCTACTCATGGAGACATCAACTCGGTTCCCGTCGAGGTGTTCGTCATGATCGAATCTTCCGATTTTCGGATTACGAAAATGCCCCTCAACCACGGAGCCGGCCATATGCCCGTACCCGAATTTGGCACCGTGGCCACGATGCAGCCGCGACGGTAAGTGCTACCACAGAAGCGCTGGAAGCCGGATTTCGACTCTTCCCCAAGCGGATCCTGATATAGTGTTCTCTCCTCGCAATCTCTGGTTGATGTCCGCCAGCCGGCGCAGTCCCGGGATTCGCTGATAGAGGATCAGTCGATCTTCATTCTTGAGACTTGCAGCCAAAGCTTCTGCAAGACGTTTGGCCAAAGCCCTCGAAATGCCAAGAGCCGCGCTGACTAGGAAACGGGCTGTAACTCTTTCCCCTTAGACTCGATCGCGCTGAGTAGGTTTTTCCACGATTCATCGAAGGACTTGGCACCCTGCGATTGCAGGTCAGCCGCCAGTTGTTCTAAATCAACTCCGGCATTTTGAAAATTGTCTAGAACGCTCTCGCAGTCACCTCCGTCTCGCGGGAGAGTCCCGGCCAGCTTGCCGTGATCACCGAAGGCCAGAAGCGTCTTCTCCGGCATTGTGTTGATCGTGTTTGGCGCCGCCAGAGCGGGGATGTAAAGCACGTCGGAGGCCTTTGGGTCCTTCGTTCCCGTACTGGCAAACAAGAGCCTCTGGGGCCGAGCGCCAAAGTTGGCCAAACGCTGCCAGCGGTCGGAGTCGAGGACATCGCGATAGGCTTTGTATACCCGCTGTCCGATGGCGATGCCAAGCTTGTCCCGTAGTTGGTCCGGCACTTTGTCCATCGTTGCGCCGTCCCATCGGCTCAAGAATACTGAGGCTACGGATCGAACATCCGGGCTGAGGCCTGCTTCAATCCGCCGTTCGAGCCCACGCATGTAGGCGTGCGCCGAGGCCAGATAGTGCTCCCGGGAAAAAAGAAGGGTGACATTGACGGCGACACCAGCGGCGATCGCTTCCTCAATCGCGGGATTTCCTTCCTTCGTTCCAGGAATCTTGATGAAGAGGTTCGAACGATTCGCCTTCTTGTGCAATTTAGTTGCTGCGGCTACCGATCCCTTGGTGTCATAGGCTAAAAGAGGCGATACCTCGAGGGAGACGAAACCATCATTGCCTGCCGTTCGCTCGTGAACTGAGGCGAAGAGGTCGGCGGCTCGAGTGAGATCCTGCAGGGCCAGTTCAAAGAACAACTCCTCGCCCGAAAGCCCGGTCGACAGAAGACGGCCAATCTCCGCGTCATACGATTTGCTCTTTGAAATGGCATGTTCAAAGATGGTCGGGTTCGACGTCAATCCTGTGACGGAAAGCTCATCGATATAGCGCTTGAGTGTTCCGTTGTCCAGCAAGTCACGCGTAATGTTGTCGAGCCACAAGCTTTGCCCGAGATCATGGAGTTCTTTTGTCGCCTTCATTGCTCCCCCTATTCACTTTGTCTCGCCGCGATTCGAGCGTTATCTTTGGGCCCCAGCTACCGCACCACCGAGTAACCCGACGTGGTATCCAAGCCGGGTTTCAACATCGCCAGGCGCGTGAAAGCCTCGTTCAAACAGAGCACGAAGTCTCTCCTGGGCCGCAGGTCGGCCGACTGAAGCAATAAACGCCTCCCACTCCGGCACAATCTCCGCGTCTTGAGGCAAGCTATTCAGGTCAACCAGCCGCTTCGTTTCTGCGATCGCCTGTTTGTCAAAGGATGAGATTCTTTCGGCGAGGGCATCAACAAACGCGTCCAGCTGATTATCGGGCAGCGAACGATTCACATAGCCATACAACTGCGCCAGATCGCCGTTGACATCATCCGCACCTAAGAGCACTTCCAACGCTCTCCCGCGACCGATCAAACGCGGCAATCGAGCCATGGGTCCGCCTCCTGGAACCAACGCGGCGCCGACTTCCCATTGCGAGAGAACGGCTTTTTCCCGGCTGGCAAAGCGCATATCGCTTGCCAGGGCTAGTTCACTTCCGACGCCGGTCGCACGGCCCCGTATGGATGCAATGGAGACAACAGACGCACGACTCAATCTGGCAAGCATGTCAGGTAAAGCCTGCAGGCCAGTCTGTCCCACAGGGAATTTAGCAGACTCTTCAGGCTTTGCCAGGAAGTCATAGTGGGTCAGAAAAAATCCGTCAATCGCGCTGTCAAAAACAACAACCTTAACTCGATTATCGGATTCGAGCGATGACACAACTTCTTCGAGTTGTTGAATGTTCGCGGGTCCAAAAATGTTCAGGGGCGGAAGGTCGAACGTAACCCTCCAAAAAGCATCGCAATGACGAACCAGGCGTATTTTCCCTTCTTGGCGTGTGTCGCTCATCCTTCCCTCCTACTCTCGATTGAGCCAGAAATGCGGAAGGAGCGCAATTGGACGATGGTATCGGGGATACTTTGGTATATGCGCCAGTTTTCCTTCGGCAGATAGAATGGCGCGCGCCCGCAGAAACTTAATCGGGCAGTTCCTCGATCGAGCGAGGCTCAACCGTCGGGCGGCCCTCGGCGGTATGGCGAAATTGGCTGGATGCTTGGTAAGCCTTGAGGCGGGCGCGCATGATGTTGCCTAGAGGCCGATGCGCGGCCAGGCTATGCCAGGGAGTGAAGCTGAGCTGCTCGTCAACCCAAAGACGGCGGGCATCCGAGTATGCGTTCTGAGGTTGCGCCGTAATCCGGGCAAGCGCTAGCGGAGGGCTGAGCCTCTCGTCCCATTCGATAGAGGCGTCCTCGACAGGCATCTTCGTCTGGTCGGTGCAAAGCTGAACGCGCAGCTCCCACACTGCCGTTTCCTTTTGAAAGAACGACACGACACTATCCTTCAAGCAGTTCCATGAGTGCGGGTGATCGACGTGTTTGCCCTGGAGCGCATTGAGGTTATCGGATAAGGCGACCAATCGCATCTTGCCAAAATAGTCGCCGAATCGCAGCGGCGCCGCAGTGTGATACGTCTCCCCAAGTGGATGGGTAGGAGGATGGCCAAAGCCCTTGAGGAGGGCTGATTTTTGTCCAACCAGTTCAAGGGCTTCCTCCGCGGTCTGTGCCGCGGAGCTCACCGCCTGCTTCAATGCCTCAGAATCATCTGCGTGTTTTGCACGTAACCGGATGGCTCTTAGGAAGTCGTCTACGTTCGCGGCAAATGTACTGGCATTATTAAGGATGAAGTCCTGGGTTACCTGGTCTGCATGGTTTGGAAGCATCTCTCCCTCCACGCCGACGACCTTGATGGCAAGACCGCGTGGAGTGGAGATGTGGTCGGACAGTACGTCGCCAGGCTCGCTTGAGAATCGCATAACTGCGCCGTAGCTCGCTGGTTTCGCGAATAGACCTTGCCGTAGTTCCTCGCGAAGATCCGCGAGAACTGTAACTTGGGCCTTCACTAGACCGTGGCTCTTCGCGTGAACGGCGCGCACTGTATGACGCTGCCGGTCTCCTACTCTTTTTGCAATATCCAGCAATGTCGCCGCGATTTGCTCCACCGTCTCGGCCTCGCCATGCTGGATCGTTTCCACTCCATCCGAGTAGCGAACAAACGTCTCTTGTGCCTTCTGCTGCGCCTTCGCCATATCGTCTCCTCGTTAGTCGGGATCGGGCCACGCCCCATGCTCCGCCCTGAGCTTATTCGCCCGCATTCAGGACAGCGTAGCCCGGTGATACTCACATGGTCAGTACGACGTGAAACTCCGATTTGCCAATTATCGTGCGGGCGTGGACTTCCGCCGACTGTTCAAGCGGATAGGTTTCGATCATGGCGCCCACTCCGCGCAGTTCGACAAAGCGAAGCGCGTCAGCCGAATCCGCCGGCGTTACTCCTGCCCATCCTTCAATAGTCTTGCCGCCTTGAGAAGCTGAGGCGGAGCCAGCTCGATAGGATCGGAGGATACGCCGATCAGGCGAAGGCTCCGGTTTGGACCCAAAAACCCAATAAGTTCGATCATTGCCTTGGAGGCCGGCGCGGTCGCGATCATGACTCTTGCGCCGCCTAACTTGTGTAGTTCCCTCTGCTGGAGTCTTCAATCGGGTCGTTCGCGTTCATCTAAATCAGACCAACCTCAAGTGCTGTGATCATGCCAGAAGCGCAGAGGCGAAGCCATTGGACGAAAGTATCGATCGATACCAACGTCTCGACCAATACCATCGTCCAATAGATTTCTCGGCATAGTTTTGGTGTGATTCCCTGGTACGACGCTGAGTTCGTGGTGGCTCGCATCGGTTGGCGGTATCGCAGGGTCGCAAACTGCGAATCGCTTGGCATGAGGTGCATTCAAACGAGCAGGGACGAATTGTTTCAAACGGCGCTCACGGAGGAGCGAATATGGCGAATTCATTGCAACTGTCAACCGATAAAGAAGCACGCATGGTCTCACTCTCAGGGTTCGATCTGATTAATACTCCGCGGCTCAACAAAGGCACTGCCTTCACCGATCACGAGCGCGATGCCTTTGCGCTACATGGCCTGTTGCCGCCGCACGTAGGCACACTTGCGGAACAGCTCGAGCGTCGCATGCAGGCACTCGACAACGAGGCAACGCCGTTTACCAAATACGCATTCCTGCGTGATCTGCAAGACAGCAATGAAACGCTTTTCTATGCATTGGTCGTGGGCAACGTTGAAAAACTGCTGCCGCTCGTCTACACGCCCGCGGTGGGCGAGGGCTGCCAACGGTTCAGCGAAATCTGGAGAAAGCCGCGTGGCCTGTTCATCAGCTATCCCAACAAAGATCGTATTGCGCAGATTCTGAGCCATTCGCGCTACGATGACGTCCGATGCATCGTGGTCAGCGATGGCGAGCGTATTCTCGGCCTTGGTGATCAAGGGGCAGGGGGGATGGGCATTCCCATCGGAAAGATGGCACTCTATACGGCGCTGGGTGGAATTCATCCGGAGCACTGCCTGCCCATCCTTCTCGACGTCGGCACAGATAACGAGGATCGGATGAAGAACCCGATCTATATCGGCTGGAGGCACAACCGGGTGCGCGGGCAGGAGTATGACGACTTTGTCGATGCATTCGTGCAGGCCGTCAAGGCGCGCTGGCCGCATGTGCTTCTGCAGTGGGAGGACTTCGCCGGCAAAAATGCCGCGCGACTACTCGCGCGGTACCGCAATCAGCTTTGCACCTTCAATGACGATATTCAGGGAACCGCTGCCATAGCTACGGCGACGCTGATCTCCGCCATCAACGTTACCGGAGTTCCACTGGAAAAACAGAGAATTGTGGTCTTCGGTTTCGGCAGCGCGGGCCTCGGTATCACCGAGTTGCTGACGCAGTTCATTGAAGACCGTGGCGTCGGGAATGATGAGGCGCGGGCACGCTTTTATGGAATCGATCAATACGGGCTCATCACCGCGCGGCGGGCAAACGTGAATGCGGAGCAGCTGCCTTATGCTCGCAACGAAGAGGAAGTGCAGAGCTGGCGTCAGCCGAATGGCGAGATCACATTGACTGAGGTGATTCGCCACGTGCAGCCGACCGTGCTGATCGGCGTCTCAGGACAGACTGGTGCCTTTACTGAAGAGGCCGTGCGCGAAATGGCAAAGCATGTTGAGCGGCCAGTGATCTTTCCTCTCTCCAACCCTACATCGCGCAGCGAAGCGACTCCACAAAATTTGATGGAGTGGAGCGAAGGACGGGCGTTGGTCGGTACGGGTAGTCCGTTTGAACCGGTGAATGTTGACGGACGACGAGTGCCTGTCGCGCAAACCAACAACTCCTATATCTTTCCCGGACTTGCCCTTGGAATCATCGCCTCCCGGGCAAGGCATGTCACCGACACGATGGTCAAAGCCGCAGCCAGGGAATTGGTGCGCCATCTGCCGACGCAGAAGGATAAGGAGGGAAGCCTTCTGCCGCCTCTGTCAGAAGCGCGGGCGCTCGGCAGGCTCATCGGCGAAGCGGTTGGCAGACAAGCGATCCTCGACGGCGAGGCGCAGGTGACCAGCGTAGATGAACTGATGCACGGGATCGAGGCGAACATTTGGGAGCCGGTCTACGAACCTTATCTGAGCGCATCTTAGACCGGCCTCAGGAGATCCGACGATATGACTGAGGACACAACAGCGGCACATTCTTTTCGCATCGAAGAGGACGCTCTTGGCGAGGTCGAGGTTCCTCCGGAGCATCTCTGGGGCGCTCAGACGCAACGCTCGCATTTGAACTTCACCATTGGCGTGGAACGATTTCGGTGGGGACGACCGGTTATCCGCGCGCTCGGTATTTTGAAGAAATCCGCGGCCCTGGCCAACTGTGAGCTTGGCGAGTTGCCCGAAGACAAAGTCAAGTTGATCGTGAACGCGGCGCAAGAGGTTATTGAAGGCAAGTGGGATGCTGAGTTTCCTTTGGTCGTCTTCCAGACCGGATCCGGGACGCAGACCAACATGAACGCAAACGAGGTGATCGCCAATCGTGCGATCCAACTTGCGGGAGGAGTTGTGGGTTCGAAGAAGCCCATTCATCCGAACGATGATGTGAATCACAGTCAATCGTCGAACGATACCTTTCCAACGGCCATGCATGTCGCTACGGTCGAAGCGGTTGTTAATCTGCTGGTCCCGGCCGTGAGTGAGCTTCGTGACACCCTGCGCGCAAAGGCGCAGGCGTATCACGACGTCGTCATGATTGGCCGGACGCACCTGCAGGATGCAACTCCGCTCACTTTCGGGCAGATGGTGTCGGGCTGGGTTGCGCAGCTGGACGAGGCGCTTGAAGGTATTAGCAGTTCGCTTGTATTTATCTATCCACTAGCAATCGGCGGAACAGCGGTCGGCACGGGACTGAATGCGCATCCGCGATTTGGTGAAGTGACTGCCCGGTATATCGCGGAGGAGACTGGCAAGCTCTTTACCTCCGCGCCCAACAAATTCGCCGCGCTGTCTGCACATGACGGCATGGTCGCCGTGAGCGGCGCCTTGAGAACTCTCGCCGGCGTACTGATGAAGCTCGCCAACGACGTGCGCTGGTACGCTTCTGGGCCGCGCGCGGGAATTGGCGAACTGAATATTCCTGAAAATGAGCCGGGTTCGTCGATCATGCCTGGGAAGGTGAATCCAACGCAGTGCGAAGCCATGACGATGGTCGCGGTTCAGGTATTCGGTAACGACCACGCTGTCGCCTTCGCCGGTTCGCAGGGCAATTTTCAACTGAATGTGTTTAAGCCCGTGATCCTGCACAACGTGCTCACTTCGGTCGAACTGCTCGCGGACTGCTGCCGATCTTTCAACGAGCATTGCGCCAAAGGAATCGAACCGAATGCAAAGCGAATCCGGGAGCACCTCGACCATTCGCTGATGCTGGTGACCGCCCTCAATCCACACATCGGTTACGAGAAGGCAGCCAGGATTTCCCGCACTGCTTACCTCGAAGACATCAGCCTTCGGGAGGCCGCTCTCAATCTTGGCTTCCTTACCGCTGACCAATTCGATCACTGGGTACGGCCAGAAGACATGACCCACCCACTTAACAAGAGCGGGTCATCACACTGACACGATCAGCACGCATCCCTCTCGAACGTATCGGCATGCTTCCTGTCCATCTCAGAGCCGGTCGCATCTGGCACGGGTTTCAATACCAAGGTATCGCCCAATACTTTTGGCCAATTGTGTTGATCGACCTTTGTCGCTCAATAAGTAGGTCCGGATCGTTCCTTGTCGGGCAGCTCTGTTGAAGGAGAATTGGCCATGGTAGGCACTATCACGGAACCTCATGTGCAACTGGGTGCCGGAACCATCTTTGCAGTGAGCAGATCGCTCGCTTCGCCAACGATGGCCGTTCGGCCCGGCTTGCAACGCCATTCCGAGAATTCAAATGAGCTTAATCGAACGCTCTCTTGCGGCAAACCCTACGAGAGCAGAGCACCGCGATCCCTGATCGAGAGGTATTCCAGAATTCGGTGCGAATTGTCTCGCTCGACGTGAGGGCGTCTGCCGCGACGCAGCTAGTCGCTCGTCAAGCGCATTGCCCGTTTCCAAGTCAAGAGTGAAGGAGGAAGACCTTATGCGTACCATCAGCCATTTCATCAACGGCCAAAGCGTCACAGGCACTGGCGCCGTCACCAGCCCGGTCTACGACCCGAGCGCCGGGCAGGTACAGGCTCGTCTGGAGCACGGCGACCCCGCAATCCTGGCGGAGGCTGTCGCGGTCGCCAAGGCGGCGCAACCCGCCTGGGCCGCGACCAACCCTCAGTACCGGGCCCGGGTGATTTTCAAGTTCAAGGCATTGATCGAAGAGCACAGGCAGGAACTGGTTCGCCTGATGTCCTCCGAACACGGCAAATTGCTGGACGACTCCATGGGCGAGTTGCAGCGCGGCTTGGACGTGGTGGAATTTATCTGCGGTGTCCCACATTTGCAGAAGGGCGAGTTCACACAGGGCGCTGGTCCTGGCATGAATGTGTATTCCATCCGCGAACCACTCGGGGTCGTTGCCGGAATTCCGCCTTTCAACTTCCCCGGCATGATCCCGCTCTGGATGCTGGCCCCGGCCATCGCGGTGGGCAACGCCTTCATCCTGAAGCCGTCGGAGCGTACTCCTTCCGCTGCCCTCCGGCTGGTGGAACTCGCCCACGAAGCCGGCGTGCCGCCGGGGATCGTCAATATCGTGCATGGCGGCAAGGAGGTCGGCGAAGCGATCACGGATCATCCAGACATCAAGGCCGTGACCTTTATCGGTTCGACGGCTGTGGCAAAGTCCGTCTACGCGCGCGGCGCGAGCGACGGCAAACGCGTGCAATGCATGGGCGGAGCAAAGAACCACGGCGTCATCCTTCCCGACGCTGATCTTGACCAGGTCGTCGCGGACGTCCTCGCGGGGGCCTTTGGCTCTGCTGGCGAGCGGTGCATGGCCATGCCGGTGATCGTGCCCGTTGGCCAGAAGATGGCCGAGGCGGTTCGCGAGCGCCTGCTGCAGGAGATTCCCAAGCTGCGGGTCGGCGTCTCCGTCGACCCCAACGCGCAAATGGGTCCGGTCGTCACCCCCGAGAACAAGAAGAAGATCGAAGGCTACATCCAGCTGGCTGTCGACGAGGGTGCCGAGTTGGTCATCGACGGGCGGGGTCGGAGCTTGCCGGGCCACGAGGAGGGCTTTTTCCTCTGGCCTACCCTGATCGATCATGCCACATCTTCGATGAAGAGCTACCAGGAAGAGATCTTCGGACCCGTTCTGCAGATCGTTCGTGCGGAGACATTCGAGGAGGCATTGAGCTATCCGAACGTCCATCACCAGGGCAACGCGGTTACAGTCTTTACGCGCAGCGGAGATGCTGCCCAGCGTTTCGTTGCCGAGGTCGAGGTGGGTATGGTGGGTGTCAATTTTCCGTTGCCAACGCCGGTTGGTTACTACAGCCATGGCGGCTGGAAGAACTCAGCTTTTGGCGACCTTAACCAATACGGCGAGGACAGCATACGCTTCTTCACGCGCACCAAGGTCGTAACACAGCGCTGGCCGCACGGCGGACTGGCCACCGGCCAGAGCCCCGTTTAGTCGAAACACGACCCACCTATGGCGAACTTGTTGAGACGGATTGGAGTCGGGTTGCCGATCAACCAGGCCCCATGGCTGGCACCTCGCCGCCAGCCCCCGCCGGCGGGGTGACCAATGCCGGCGGCTTGGGCTCCATTGCGTGGGCGCACGGCACGTTGAGTGTCGCCCGGCAATGCGCTCCCTCGCTCCAATCCGCTGTCTCTTAGGATCCCTTCACCGTAGGGCCTTCTTACCGTTTCTACTGTCGTAGAGGCAATTGAAGCTCGCTCAGCACTCTCCCTCACAACCTGGCGGCCTTGTCGCGCCAGAATGCCAGTGACCCGGCATCACGGCGCTGACCCGCTGTTCTTTAGAGAGATGACGAGTGTAATGATCATGGCCAGCATACCCACGTTGATGCTTGGGAAGCCGACCCATAAATCTTGCGGACGCCCGGATCGGTATGGGCCGAAACTTGATTTCAACGATGAATGCGAGGCAGGTGCTGAGTCCTCCGACGGGGAAAAGCTGCCAACGCGTATAAAACAGCTTTCAAGAGTCTCTTCATAGTTGTGCCATTTCTTTCTTCGCGAGTAGACCTGGCGGGAACCTAATGAGTGCATTGCTTGTTAGCGTCAATTGCCGATTGGCGCAGACCGGTTGGCCGAAGAGCCGACTTGAATGAAACCGCCCAGGGCGATGGACGCATGCGTTTCCAGTTATCAAACCGAATGGGTCTCTGACCGGAAGATCGCGAACATAATCAAGGACTGATTGTAAGCGCAAAGGAGATTGTATGAGCAGATTTCAGCAGGGAAGTCTCTTTAAACTCAAACGCAAAAGCATTCCGGACGTTTGGGTTTTCAGGTGGTATGAGACTACCTCGGAAAAGCGGACATACAAAAAGCAGATCATCGGGAACGTAACCAAACTGCGCAATCGCCGGGAAGCGGAAAAGACCGTCATCGCTCTTCGCAGTTCTATCAATGTCGAAGTCGGAAGGCCGAAAACTGTATGCGATCTCGCGGCCCATTATCGACTGAATGAACTCACCAGGGAGCGAAAGGCGTTTTCAACGATTGAGAACCATCGCCTTCTATTCAAGCGTTACATCGAGCCGCGTTGGGGAAATCGTCGGCTCTGTGCGGTTCGTACCATGGAGGTTGAGGAATGGCTGCACTCTCTTCCATTGGCACCAGCCTCGAAGGCGAAGTTGAAGTGTGTCATGGCCGTGCTCTACAACCATGCGATCCGCCATGAATGGTTAACGTTCAATCCAATCAGCCGAGTGAGAACATCGCAGAAACGTCTCCGCGACAAAGACGTTCTGACTCCAGAAGAATTTCAAGAGTTAGTGCAACAACTCTCTGTGCGCGACCGGGCTATGGTCCTGCTTATTGGCAGCACTGGTCTTCGACGTTCTGAAATGATCGCCCTTACCTGGTCAGACCTCAACATGAGAACGATGGAGGTCAACGTGCTGAGATCCTGCGTACGGAACCGGATCGGTAGGACGAAGACAGATGCGTCTTGCCGCCCCGTTCCTTTGCACCCCGTCGTCCTCAATGCTTTGTTGGAGTGGCGCCAGCAATCGTGCTATGCCGCTGACCTGGATTTCCTCTTCCCCTCAGTGTGGTTCAAAGGGACCAAGCCCCTCAGTCCTGACAGTATCCTGGAAAAGAGCGTTCGTCCCACGTTGGCACGGATTGGAGTCGTTGGGAAGAGAATCGGCTGGCACAGCTTCCGCCATTCACTCGCGACGAATCTGAGGGCGCTCGGTGTCGACATCAAAGTTGCTCAGGAGTTGATGCGACATTCCAGCTGTCGCACGACGCTTGATGTTTACACCCGTGCGGTCGACCAGCAAAAGCGCGAAGCGAGCCTAAAAGTCGTTGCATTGATGCTGTCGCTGGATGTGGAAAAGTTTCAGCACCCTTCAGCACCCTCTCGTCGTTCTCCCCAAGGGAACCGAGTTTTTCCATGTAACCGCCAGCGCGGATTGGGTCACGAAGTCGATGGTGGGCGGGGCCGTCCCCGACGGCTACTCCTTCTTCACGCTGCGCGCCAAGGGATTTGCCTCGGCCCATGCCAACCAGTTCAACGCACGCATCCAGCTGCGCGCCTTCGTCGAAGTGGACTGCTTCTTTTTCAAGAGGTATGCATTCGACGTATGGTCGCTGAAGACGCAGTTTAATCGCCTGGAGATCGACGGGCCTTCGCACCCCGGGGTGGGTGGGGAGGTGGTGTCAATGATCGAGAGAGCATGGCCGTATGGCTACCGGCCGGCGGTATGGGCGAGCTGCAGCGAATGCGAGATTGCCATTCACAACTCCTACATTCCGAAGATTCTTGAGACTACAGCAATCGCAACGTCCACGGACCATTTTGCGACAACCAAGAGCATCGTACCGATGGACAATCTCCCTACAGGAGACAGTTCGCCGAGCACGCAGTATTCCATACCGGGGTGGATGGGCCCGAACAACAGCGCGAACAAGTCCGCGGTTGAAGCAGTGATGGCGCTCAAGGCCAAAACGGGCTATTGGAACGATCTCAGCGCACCGAACTCTCCGCTTCTTAAGTATTTCGGCAACTGATTTTTCGGCAAGAGCGCCCTGCTCTACAACCATGCGATCCGCCACGAATGGTTGACGTTCAATCCAATCAGCCGAGTGAGAACATCGCAAAAGCGGCTCCGAGACAGTACTTGCTTGCACCAGAAGAATTTCAGAAGCTAGTGCAACAACTCTTCGTGCGCGATCGAGTCATGGTTTTGCTCATTGGCAGCACTGGTCTTCGTCGATCAGAAATGGTCGCCCTTACCTGGTCAGAACTCTACCTCAGAACGATGGAGGTGAACATGCTGAGATCCTGTGTATGTAACCGTATCGGTAAGGCGAGGACAGAAGCGTTTTGCCGCCCCGTTCACCTGCACCCTATTGTCCTCAATGCTTTGTTGGAGTGGCACCAGCAATCGCGCTATGCCGCAGACCTGGATTTCCTCTTCCCCTCAGTGCGGCTTAAAGGTACCAAGCACCTCAGTCCTGATAGCGTCGTGGAAAAGAGCGTTCGTCCCGCGTCGGCACGGATCGGAGTCGTCGGAAAAAGAATCGGCTGGCACCGCTTCCCGCTCAGGAGTTGATGCGACATTCCAGTTGCCGCACAACGCTTGATGCTTACACCGCGCGGTCGACCAACAGAAGCGCGAAGCGAAACCTAAAAGTCGTAGGATGGATGCCGCCCGTGGACTTGCAGAAATTTCAGCACCCTTCCGCGGCCTCGGGCACGCAAAAGGTCAACCGGCGATGCCGCCAAGTACCTGTTAACAAGGGAGTTATTTTGGTGGACCTGATCGGGATCGAACCGATGAGCGCTTCCACGCCATTTTACCTCTGTTGAATCAATGACATACAGAGCCATTTAGGGGATCAAAAAAGGCACATAAAGAGCACTGCGCTCAAGAAAAAGTGCCCCAGTTGGGGCCTCGTTTCGATCCATCATTCCCCGGAGGAGGTCGAGAAGAGGTGCGGGCACTGGCATCTGTTCTGACCGCATGAAAACAGTTTCGGAGCATGAACATGAAATGCTTTGATAGCGGGCAGTTTGTTCCTCGAGGAGCCGAGCTACGGCCCGTTGATTTTGATTTTGGACATTTTGCCATAAAGCTATGTGGCATAATGTCTAAAGGGGTATTTGCACGATGGCTACTAACGATCTCGCTCTCGAGCAGTACATTGGCGTTTCCCAAAATTCTGCGCTCGATCTGGCCGAGATTGCCGAAAAAGGACTTCCCACCAACAGCATTGCCTATTTGAAAGAGAAGGGGCTTACGTTCTCTGAAGTTTCGCAGATCGTCATCTCTCCGCGAACCTTGAAACACAGAAAAGCGCGAGGAGAACAGCTCTCTGTCGAAGAGACCGAACGTATGCTGCGCGTCGCACGAATCCTCTCCCTGGCGGATCAGGTTTTTGGAAGTCACGAGAAAGCGCTGACCTGGTTGCGGCAGGTCGATGAACGCCTGAACGATCGGACACCCCTGAGCATGCTTCATACCGAATCAGGTGGGCGCCTGGTAGAAAGCCTGCTCTGGCAAATAGATGAAGGCGTTTATTCATGAGGTTGCTGTGGCGTATCAGTAACCACTGCGATCTTCAAGGAATGGGCGGCGAAAAATCAGACGGTAGGTGGCATACAGCCCAGCGAGGCAAACGTATCGTGTACCTCTCTGACTATCCTGCCCTTGCTTTGATTGAAGTGCTCGTCAACCTGAAAGGGAATCCGAAGCTCTTTCCCGACAGCTATCAGCTCATGAAGATCACCGTCGCCGATCATGTCACAACCGGCGCGGCAGAGCCCAATAGTCTTTTGAGTAATTGGCGCGACGATATGCACCAAACGAGATCCATAGGGAACGCCTGGCTCGTAGGCGGCAATTCTGCCTTGTTGGCAGTTCCTTCTGCTCCCTCGCCGGAATCAGTGAACTATCTGTTTAATCCTCTTCACCCGGGTGCTAAAGGGGTAGCGATCGAGTGGTGCAAGTGGATCAAGTATGACAAGCGACTGTTTCACTTACCTGAATCAAAATAATGAACCGTTTCGAGCAGGCGCAGGAACTGCACAGGTGCGACGCGCCGGGCCTCCACCGGTTTGGCGTCGAGAGGCGGGTTGTTTTTTCAGACGAATTAGGCGCTATAGTGGCACGTTCGCTGAGTTTTAAGAAGGCCCATGCTGGGCGCCACGATGCAGCGTCATTCGGAAGCGCAGCGCCCGAATGCTTGGGGCGCTGCGTTCCATCGCGGTATCAATCCACTTGTCCCCTGGGTGGCGACGAGATCAGGCGTAACGGGCTGGACCCGCGTCCCCGTAGTCAAGTACCCCGGGTACGGCGCAATTCAAAATTAGGAGAAAAATGCATTGCCACAAGCGGCTTGGAAAGCGAAGCAAGTTCTTCTCTCGGCGCTTCACGAGGATGCCCTCGCGCCGCCACGTGCAACGTGCGGAACAATATGCTTCATACATAGGATAAAGAAGGGCCGGCAGTTCTGGTTGGCCGATCTATTTTGCGCGAGCAGATAGCTCGGCTATCTGAGGAACTCGGAGGAAGCAGCCTTGCCCTCTACTGGAAGGAATGTCGGTATGGCTCCCGCAGCTCGCAATCTTTCGACCAGCCTCACAACGTCTGGCAACGATTGTGCTTTCAGCTTCTGCATCACATGAGCGCGCTGGACTTTTATCGTCCTTTCGGCTGTGCCCAACTCAAAACCGATCTGCTTGTTTAGCAACCCCTGAGCGATACCGAGACAAACCTGCTGCTCTCTCGGTGAGAGGCTTCCGAATGCTGATAGGTCTCTCGTCAATTCCGTGCGTTTAGCAAGTGTTTGCTCCGAGAGTGTCAGCGCGGATCGAACTGCTGAAATCAGCTGAAAATCTTGAAAAGGCTTGGTAAGGAAGTCAATCGCTCCTGCCTTCATCGCCCGTACTGTGGACTCGATGTCTGCGTTGCCACTTATAAAGACGATCGGGAGTAATTGGTCCCCACGAGACAGAATCTCTTGCACGGCCATTCCCGTGATTTCTGGCATCATGAGGTCAAGAACGAGGCATCCGACTTCCAACGGAAGCTTGCGGGATAGGAATTCCGCAGCGCTTGGATAAGCTTCAGCCCGGTAACCATAAGACCGCAACAGCCGAACCACAGCCCGAAGGATCCGGGCATCATCGTCAACAACGTGGACTGTAGGACTCGTCATAGCCGAGCGACCTTTTCCTTGATGGCCCGGGTGATCTACTCGACGTGAGTATACCGTAGCTTATTGGGCCTGGATACTGTCAGAATTGACAGGAGCCCATTAAGTTTTGCAGCGATGCAATCAGTTGGCCTTCTTCGAAAGGTTTGATGAGAAGGACGCTGTCACCCAACCGGCCCGGCAGGTCTGACCCCACGTGAGCCGTGATAAAGAGCCGTGGGATGCGCACTCCGAGCGAATCGAGCCGATCACGAAACTCGAATCCGTTCATCCCACCGAGCTGGATGTCGATGATAATGCAGTTCACACGCAGCAGGGCGGGGTCGGCTAAAGCAACTTCGGCGGATTCGTACGTTACACAGGTGTAACCATTTGCTCGCAGTAAACGCCCTACCGCTCTGCGCACCGATAAGTCGTCGTCAACTACTCCGATGCGGGCCATGATCAAAGGTTGTCCTGCACTAATCTCTTCGTTGTCTACAAGAGGAGGATAGGGCAGGTTTGGTTTGCGATCAATTGGACCTTGTACGTAGGGGGAATGCTCGGTTTGCTCCAGGCCGGGAAGCCTGCCTGCGTTATCGAGGTGCTGCCGCCCGCGCCGGACGGCGCCGGCTCTCGTCCCGCTGAGGGTCCACCGGCTGATGCGAAGTGGGCAAACCGTCATAGATACTAATAAGACCAAGGTCCAATTGTAGCCGTCCTCATCTCGCCCTATGGTGTAGCTTCTGATGTCGTTGCTTCGTGACGGCAGGAACACACTTTTTTCCCGTGGTAGATAACGTTATGAACGGCGAATGCGCCAGGTCTTAACGAGGCAAGCGAGCACAATCCCAACTCCATCGCGAGCATTTGAGGAATGACCTATGAACCGACTTCGCCCGGACGAACTTGTGCTTGCTCTTGCCCTGACTGCGGTGCTCGCAAACCCCGCGCTCGCGTGGCCAGCGGATGGCAGGATGCTTTTCCCGCCGAGGGTCGAAGTAACGGCCATAGATACCCAAGAGGTCCTCGGTGCCTTCCGGCCCGCTCGCGCAGCGTGCGCCGGCTTTGCCGCTAGTCAACCAGAAATCCTGAAGAGCTCTTGTTTGGCGATGAAACAGGCAGCAGAGACGAGCTCCGGTACGGAGACGCTTGCCTTCGCCGGCGATTCGTATTTTGATGTTCTCGGCATGCAACACCCCGGACGCGACTTCCGCTTGCCTCCGAGCGGGGACAAATGCAGTTCCTTGGAACGCCGGCTGGAGTGTCGGGGGAGTGGAGTCATGCCGCCTCTTGCTGTCAAGACCGCGACCCTCGATTTAATGCATGAAGTTGGACCTCACCGGAGAGCGGTTTTCCCCATTGAGCCGTTCCTCGGAGCAAAACGGCCGGAGGCACATCATGAATCGATGGACTTCGATCTGCCCAAGTCAGACCAGGACGATGCCCTGGATGGGAGGCAGATTTCCTCAAGGGGGTTTAGATTCGACGGCGTGAATGTTGCAGCCGCATGGGCGATGTTTGGCCGTCTCGCGCCCCATCGTCAGAGATCGGAAGCGAGTGAAGGGGTTACGACCGGTGAGGATTACGCGAGATCAGAACACTACCACTGGGGAGGACTGTTGGCGCAATCGCTATTTTTTAACGTTATTGAAAACGGCTTCCGCGCAGCAAGCGACGATCAGATTCGCAACCTTCTGGCCAACAAGCCGTTTTGGCACGATTACGCCGCTTCCATACGTCAGTTCAACATGAGGCGATGGAACGATGGTGATGACTTTCTGGTGAACTATACCGGGCACCCGATGCAGGGCGCCGTAAGCGGATTTATTGAGATACAGAATGATCCAAAAGGTCGCGAGTTGGAGATCGGCGCGTATCACGAATACTGGGAGAGCCGATTCAGGGCATTTCTATGGGCCGCGGTGTACAGCACCCATTCAGAGATCAGTCCTCTCGGTGAAGCGGGGATTGGGAACGAGGGAGGGTGGACATACCCCATCCATTGCAAGACTCGTTGCACAGAACCAGGTACTTACAAGCACTATACGAACAATACTGGATGGGTCGATTTCATTGTCACCCCCACGGCGGGAACGTTATGGATGCTGGCGGAAGATACCCTGGATCGATTTGTCAGCGACCGCATTCAGGGGGACAACCGCGCCCGGTTGGTGCCGAAAATCATACGCGGGGCGCTGAACCCAAGCAGGACGATGGCGAACGCGGTCCGTTTCAAAGCTCCCTGGTACCGCGATTGGCAACAGAGCCCAGATCTTGAACGATCGAGGGGCGTCCACCTTCTGCCGTCGGACGAGGAAGTTGCGGCCGCAGAAGAGTTTCGCAGGGTTTCGATTGCTCCCTATTTCCGTTCCATGCCGTTCGGTACGGCATCCCGGTCTTGTACTCTTTGCGTGCAGAATTCGGGGGCGGGGATTGCACTGGATTACGCCCTCGCGCGATGGGTGAGCGCGAGTATCGCGGTAGAAAACCAGCCCAATCCCGTGATGAAAAATTCGAGCCTTATCGGATCGACGATTAGCGTTGGCTTCGGACTACGTCTTATGTATGAAACACCCCGCAATAGCCTTTCGTTTGCCGTACGTCCCGGATTCCTGATCACACAAGTAGCTCCGCCCCTGCGAGCCCAGGGAGCAAGCAATATCGATGCAAAACAGCTACAAAGCGTGGAGAACGGCGCAATCACGCTGGCGCTCTCGAACGATGTTAAGCTCACCCCCCTGCTCTCGATGCGCTTCTCCATCGGGGATACCATCGTTCGCACGGGAACGTTGGACGGACGCCAAGTGGGAATCGGAAGTCCCCCGTATTTGAGTTGGCTGTCAAAGGAACGATATGCAAACAGGAGCACCTGGAGCTCTGCGGTGGGACCCGTTCTCCGGTTTTAGCACCAACACCGCCTGGAAGCAGTTCACACGGCCGGCTGCGGTGTTCGACAGCCGGCTTTACGGATCGCACTCTCCAAAGTGCGCTGCTACGGTCTGACGATCAGTCGAAGGCCAACATGACAGGTTGAGCTATCGACCGCCTGAGCCAGGCGCGCGGCCGGACGATACCGCCGGCAGTAGACTGGAGCACATAAGACCAAGGTCTCATTGTTCTGTCGATGAGAGCGAACTAGCATTCAGTTCGGAGACGGTCGAACCGGCGGCTAGTCTGGGTTCTCGCGTATCGTCATTCGACTCAGACGACGATGCTCTCCCGTGGTGCCGTCACGAGGTAGATATATATATGTGCTTATGGAATAAACGCGTAACTTTTGCTACTAAGCGATCTTTATCGGCAAGCCAACCCGATCCGGAGATGACTCGGATTACGGCCACACATATAACGCGCATCACGGTCATCATTACAGTTTCGGCGGCGCTTGTCTGGATCCTTCCCGATACTCACGTCCTGGCGAAGGCCGGCCAAGTGGCGGAGGAAAACAGCGCGATCGACCCGGATGCCGTGGAAGCGATCAGCAAGATGAGCGCTTACCTGCGGACGCTGAAGTCCTTCCAGGTGCTCTCCGATAGCACCAACGACGATGTTCTGGACGATGGGCAGGTCGTTCAAACGACGACCAAGGTCGATCTTCTTGCCGCCAAACCGGACCGTCTGCGGGTTGAGGTCACAAGCGATGATCGACACAGGCTCTTTCTTTACGATGGCAAAACCTTCACCGTTTGGGGACGGCTGGTGAACTATTACGCCAGTGTTCCAGCTCCGCCAAGCATCACCAGGCTTATCGATGTGGCCGAGGAAAAGTATGGAATAGATCTGCCCCTGATCGACCTTTTTACCTGGGGCAGTAAGGATGACGATGTCAAGAAAATCCAATCCGCAGCTGACATCGGCCCGAGCACGGTCGATGGTGTCACCTGCGAGCACTACACTTTTCATCAAGAACACGTCGACTGGCAGATCTGGATTCAGCTAGGAGAGTTTCCCTTGCCGCGCAAGCTAGTCATAAGGACCCTCACCGATGAGGCGCGGCCGCAACACAGCGATACGCTCACCTGGAATCTTGCGCCGTCCTTCAACAATGAGGCCTTCGTCTTCAACCCACCGCCGGATGCCAAGCGCATCGTCCTGGCGGAGGAACAGAACGATTCCACCCAGAAAGAACAGTAGGGAAATCCCATGAAAAGATCAGCAAAGATCTTCGTCCTATGCACTATCGCCATCCTGCTATCAGGAACAACGCTGTCCGCCCAGCGCCGAGGCGGTGGTGGCGCGCGGGGAGGCGGCGGCGCGAGGGGGGGCGGCGGCCAGGCTTACCGCAGTAGCGCTCAATCGAGTGTCAACCGAAACGTAAACCAGAATCGCAATACAAACGTAAACCGAAACACAAATGTTAACCGCAACACAAACGTGAACGTAAACCGCAACGTGAATGTGAACGTGCACAATGACTACCATGGTGGCTACTACGGTGGCGGCGGCTATTACGGTGGCGGTTGCTGCTACCATCCGGTCGCAACCGCGGCGGCCGTCACCGCAACGGCTATGGTAACGGCTGCTGTGATCGGTTCCGTGGTTAACTCCGTGCCGCCTTCATGCCAATCCGTCATTGTCAACGGATTGGCCTACCAACAGTGCGGCAGTACCTGGTATCAACCACAATTTTCAGGAAGCTCGCAAACTTACGTTGTTGTGAATGCCCCAAGATGACGGGAAATTGGATAGGGCCTCAATCTCATTGCGAGTGAAGGCGAAGTCCTTTGGAGATACCCGTGGAAGACCTATTTAAACAGATCGCCGAAATGGTTGCGGTAGGAGTGGAGTGCTTAGCCGCGCTGATTATTTCTTATGGGGCGCTGGAAGCCGTTTATGGATCCATCCGGGCCGTTGCCGAAAAACGTTCCAAATCAGGGCTACGCAAGGATACCTGGATGCGTTTCGGCGTGTGGCTCCTGCTCGGTCTGGAGTTTGAGTTGGCCGCTGACATCGTGCGCACGGCGATCGCACCCACTTGGACCGACATTGGCCAGCTCGCTGCAATCGGAGTGATTCGGACGTTTTTGAACTATTTTCTCGAGAAAGATCTTGAAAAATATGAGCCGCGAGAAGTTCCCCCCGCTGCAGTGGAAGTTGCGCAGGCTGCTTAGGGGCGACGACGTCAGATATGGGTTATTTGGGATGATGACTAGAGCATTACACCTTTTGTCAACTCCGGGTCGGACATGCAGGGCCGATGATTGAAAACGTGTTCCCACCTGATCCACACCAGTTGGCGTTGGACCGGACGTGGCTCGCGCATGAGCGCACACTCATGGCCTGGGTCCGAACCGCGGCTTCCATGATCAGTTTCGGTTTCACCATTTACAAGTTCTTTCAGTTTGAAGTGGATAAAGGAGCGCCGATCAGACACGGCGTTCTCAGTCCGCGTAGTTTTGCGTTGATTATGGTGAGCATTGGACTCGTTTCGTTGCTGGCGGCAACGGTGTCCCATCGGAACGAGGTCCGGAGAATGCGGGCTGTATTACAAGGAAAACATTCTCTCGCTGAATTGATCGCCTGGTTTGTGAGTGTATTTGGGCTTCTGGTACTGGTAGCGGCGATCTTCCGAGATTGAAAGACGCCGCGTTGCGGAGAGAACTCGTCGAGGGTGGTCAACGATGACCAGCCCTCGGCGATAAAACGATTGGGTCACACGGCCCGTGCTACGAGCTACCCAATTTGAGAGGCCCGGTTAGGTGAAACGCTACCACCGTCTCGGCCGGCATGGTAATGTCCCGATTGTTTCCAGTGAGGGCAGCGCCGGCAGTACCAGCACCTGCCCCCACTACTCCTCCGATGAGCGCACCTTTCCCACCCCCCGCAAGTCCGCCAATCAAAGCGCCGCCACCGGCGCCTCCTCCGACCATCGCGGCCGTGCGTTTTCCTTTGCCCTTGGTCGTTGAGCCAACCGTTGATACCTCAATCGGATAGCTGTGACCTGCGATAACAATGGAATGAGCGGATATCATCAGATCAGCCTCGCCTTTGAACTTGCCCGCGGACTTGGCGTCCGTCACCACGCCATGAATCGTAGACCCCGCGGGTATGAGCACAGTTCCTTTTACCTTTACAGAACTGGTTACGGTGGCCACAAACTCGTCGCCAGTATGACTTGACTTAGAGCTTAGCTCACTCCCCAAGCGGGCCGAAATGGCAGTTCCAGAAGGTACAACCGTCGGTTTGGGTGGCGGTGGCGGCTCTGCGGGCACAGCCGGTGGCGGCACACTAGTATCGGGAGCGGGCGCGGCTGGTGGCGGGGCGGCGGGTGCAGCGGCTTGCGCTGGAGCTGCCGCATTGGGACTTTGTTCGGGTTCAGGCGTACGGTTGCATCCGGCCAGTAGAAGAAGGATTCCGGCTAAGACGGCGACAATCTGCATTTTTCGATTCATGGCCACACCTTTCAAGGGGCAGTATTGTTAGTTGGGGTCTATAAGACGTTCCTTAATGGCTAGTCGCACCAGGTCAATATTGCTCCTAAGTCCAAACTTTTCCATCATCCTGTATTTGTGAAACGCCACTGTTCTGGCGGACAATTTCAGAGTGAATGCGATCTGTTTCATAGAGTAACCTTCGGCAAGTAGTCGTAAGACCTCGCCTTGTCTCCGAGTCAAGCCCCCGGTGTTGTGGAGACAAGGATCCCGAACCAGGCTATCCGTTAACAATTTGGGAGAGAGGTAGGATTTGGCTTCGAGAGAATTGTAAATCGCTGTGACAAGCTCGGGCGCCGCCTGCGTGGTAACCGAGTAACAACGTAGGACGTCGGAGACGGCCTTGTAATCCTCGCTCATGGTCAAGACAATCACGTCTTTCTGAGGAAGTCTTCGTCTGAGTTCCCAACCGACTGCCACGCTGGCCGAAAAAAGTGCGTTGGGATCCAGGATCACTACACTCGGCCTTTTTCTGGGCGCACGCTCGAGCAAGGTGGGACCATTTACAGCACAACCTGCCATCTCGGACTCCGGTTCTTGAAGCGATAGCCTCTGTGGATACGGGTAGAACTCTTTTCGGGGTAAAGATAAACATCCCTGCCACGCCGGACAATTGGACCTTGGTTCTATACCGGCCCTGTTCCCGGACTCTACCCGTTTTGCAGCGATTGAGCGAGGCTCGTCAAATTATCAGATTTGACGCGGATAAGTCCCCCACGGGGACTATCAATATCGCCAATGAGCAGGAATGAAATGGACACCAGCAAGGGTACGACGAGCAATAGGAGTGAATGTGGTTTGTGGGCGCCATATCCGGCCAACAGGTTACAAAAGAGGGCGATCAACAACATAAGGGCCCAGGCAGCTACGGGGATGCGGTTTTTCCACGCTGCGTCAGTGTATCCCTGTGAGTTAAGCACATCGTTCATCCCAGAGACGGCGAGGGTGGTTAACGGGGTTGGCTGATTGGAGGCGGGAACCGTAACTGCAGGCCACAACTTCCCCTGTAGTTGAGCGGTGGAGGCGTTGAGCTGACTTAACGCGCCTGTCCCTAGATTTGGGGTATTGTAAAAGCGGATGCGCTGGTTGAGGTAGTCGCGCAGCAATACCCTCGCCTTTTCGGCGTCGGGTCCAGGCAGCAGGTCTATGCGTACGTACTCCGTTCCAATCGCATTTGCCTCTTCTTCTTCTAGGCTCTTGCGTTGATCATATCGACCGACCGCCATAGAAAAAGTGAACCCGATAATGAGACCGAGGAGCGTCAGCGTGGCGCCGAAAACAACGCCGTAGTTGTCGCGGATCCCTTCGAGGTGCTTTTCCCTATTTGGAAAAGAAGCCCCTAAGCGAGCTGCGAGCCACATCGCGATCAGGCTGAGAAGGGAAAAGACAACTGGGTAATCCAGCAACTTGAACATATATATTCGCCTTCCTTCTCTCCAGCGGGCCCAAGCATAGTCTGATTCATAGTCAACAGCGGTCCTTTGAAAGGCAATAAGACCTTGGTCCAATTGCCTTGGCGGTTCCAGGGTCAAATAATCTCGCTTGTACGA
Source organism: uncultured Acidobacteriaceae bacterium (assembly GCA_963721125.1). Taxonomy (GTDB): domain Bacteria; phylum Acidobacteriota; class Terriglobia; order Terriglobales; family Acidobacteriaceae; genus PALSA-350. The sequence continues at coordinate 53,242 of CAVRHZ010000008.1, forward strand.
ATGTCGATCTAGCCAGGAAGCTAATAACTCACCGAGGCTAACAGGGGCCTAACAACGGCTCGATTGCCCTATTGGACCCTGAGACACAAAAAAAACACAAAAGGAGAAGGGATGAATTCCGATGCTTAAGCGGCAGAAATACGCGATAATTGCGGCGTTTTTTTGTTTCTCGATCCTCCCGCTAGGTTTGATTCCGCAAGCAGTGGCGGATGATAGCTCACATGAGCAGGAGAGAGTTAAGGATTCCGGTGACGTGATGAAGGAACTGCTTAACCCGTCTAATGGAATACCGGCTAGTGTTCTAAACAAGTCGGAATGCGTGATTGTCCTGCCAAATACGAAGAAGGCTGGTTTCATCGTCGGAGGATCGTATGGTCGAGGAGTGATGACGTGCCGGGGCGGGCAAGACTTTACCGGCCCGTGGAGCACTCCCACCATGATGCAATCCACCGGTGCCAGCTTTGGCCTTCAGGCCGGCGGCCAGGCAACTGACTTCGTTGTTCTGGTCATGAACGACAAAGGGGCGCGGGCGCTCCTTAAAGGAAAGTTGAAGCTGGGTGGCGATGCCAGCGTTGCCGCGGGACCTGTGGGCCGCGACGCCGAGGCGGCCACGAACGCGGGAATGAGTGCGGAAATGCTTTCGTACTCCCGCTCGCGCGGAGTATTTGCCGGCGTTTCTCTCGAGGGGTCTACGCTGGCGCCCGATGGGGGTGCGAACGAAAACCTTTACGGGAAAAAGGTAACCGCTGAGGAAATCGTTCAGAGCGGAACAATTGCCGCACCTGCTTCTGCAGCGGAGCTGCTGGCCTCTTTGGAGAGAGCGTCACCCAAGAATCTCTCGGCGGGAAAGTAGCGAGGGTTGCATCCGGCGATGACGCAGCCAAGTGCACAAACCGTAACACAAACCTCACCCGGCGATCCTCGGATCGCCGATGAGGTCTCACTGGTTCGTGGGGGACCGTTTTATCGCGGCCAGGAAATCGCCAGCCTGGTAACCCGCGAACGGTGGAACCTCGGCAGGCGAATCGCGTTGGCTGCCGGGTTAGGCTGGCTACCGTTAATTCTCATTACTCTGCTCTCGAATCCGAACACCCTCGCTGGTCTCTTGACGGACTATGCAGTGAACCTTCGTATGCTGATCGCTGTTCCAGCGCTGCTGGCCGGTCAGATTCTGATGGAACGTACATTCATAACCATCGTTCGGCATATCCGCGAAGCTGAACTGTTATCTCCCTCGGAACAGGCAAAGATGGATCTTGCTATCGCAGGTCTGCTGCGCCTGCGGGACTCAGCCTTCGCTGAAGTGATCATCGTGGTGCTTGTTTACCTTCATTTAGCAACTATGGCCGGCTCTCGTCTGGGGATCGCCGGCGCCTGGGCTGTCGGCGACGTGGGCACCGTGCTCCAGTTGTCGCCCGCGGGCTGGTATTACGCGATCGTGAGCCAACTGCTCTATCAGTTCCTGCTGGGGATCAGCGCCTGGAAATGGCTCATCGGGATTTTTTTCTTATTCCGGCTTTCGCGGCTTGATCTCCAACTTGTCCCAACACACCCCGATCAGCACGGGGGGCTCGGCTTTTTGGGTATAGCCCCCATGGCTATTATCCCTTCCGTCTTCGTGGTGTGTGCCGCCATTGGATCGACCTGGCGGACCGAGATTTTAAAGCATGAAGCACATCTGTTGAATTTCAAACTTGACGCGATCGTGCTGGTCTCTATTGTGCTCGTGGTCGCCATGGGGCCACTCGTCTTGTTCGTGCCAAGGCTGATCCGGCTTCGCCGCCAGGGCATCCTGCAGTATGGCCGGCTCGGCCAACTTCAAAGCCTGGAGTTCCATAGGAAATGGATACTCAATCTCGAAGGGCAGGAAGATGACTTTCTGGCGGCTCCAGATGTCGGCGCCCTTACTGATTTTTCAGCCAGCTATGAAAATATCGAGAAGCTGCAACCCTTTCCACTCGACCTGGGCACACTTGGCGGAGTCCTTCTGGCAATCATGGTCGCCATACTTCCTGTAGTCGTCGCTGAGATCCCTTTCATCACCGTGCTCAAAGCGCTCCTGAACGCAGTGAAATAGCGTTCATCCGCCGTATCCAGGATGAGAACGGTCCTGCGTTGGAAACCACTGCAGCCTATCGACTAAGCGTGGTGAGAGATCTGTAGCGTGTGCACCTTTTTACGTTGCCATGCAACGTACGGGATGGTGAGCACTACATTGAGCAGGACGTACAGCAGAACCGCGGCAAATACGTGATGTTCTTCAGGGATATTAGCACCGGCTATGGCGACGGCGAGGGCGGGATGCCGACATGCCGTACAGAGCGCGAGGGTGATCCGTTCGTCGGGGTCACGCCCGCCGAGGAGGTGGCCTGCCGCGAGGCCAACGAAGATGAAGGCTACAAATGCCAATATGGTGCCGTTGCCGACCAGGGACCACACGGCCGGAGCGGCAAATGCCAAGATGCAAATTACGCCCAGCACTAACATGATTCCCGCGGTACGGGCGAGAGGATGCCCAATACGTTTTGCAATGGCGGGTGCTAAGTTTCGGAGTAAGACGCCGGCGGCAATCGGAATCAACACCGATGGAACGATCAGCTTCGCGACCGCACCAGGCCCCATGGCAAAGGGTCTATGGAAGTATTTGCCCAGGAGATATGTGGCCAGCGGGATCAACGCGATGGATAGCGAAGCCGCTGTCACCATCAACCCCAGCCCATACGACGCCAGGCCGGTCGACTTGGTCACCTTTTTGGGTAGGAGAGGAGGGATAGGGGAGATGGAGAGGGCGATGAGCGCAACTAATACCGCCCGATTGAAGGAAACCACGCTGGTCATCAACAGCACGAAAAGCGGCATGGCCACGAACATCGACACCAGGGAGCGCCCAAACACTCGCGGCCTTCGCAGCAGGTAGAGAAGATCGTCGCGGCTGGATTGTAGCCCAAACCCGAAGACAGTCAATATGATGCTCACTTTGAGCACTAGTCCGATGGTTGCCTGTGGGGTCATATGTAGAACTCGCCTCGAGTGTCAGTGGTGTAGGGAGCGCTTCTATAAGGACGCGGTCGACACGTGACGGCGTGCGGATGATCGCATACCGGGTGTTCGGAAAACGATAGATGCCAACAATGGCCTCGACAATTGGACCTTGGTCTCATATAAGCCCCTATAATAGGAGCCGATCGGCTCGGAGTTGCCTATGGCCAGCACTACAACCGCTTGCCAATTGAGGATCTATCGCAGCAGGGCAGGGCATAGGGCAGCCCGGAGAACCCTGGAAAGTATCTTCAAACAATTAGCGTTAGTTCTTCGACAAATCGGGGCCGTCAAATAAATCAGGTCGACTCCGAGGGTAGAGGCGCCGATCCAGTTTTGGAATATTAAAGTCCGCATCTGGGCCGTTTGGATTAGATTTGTTGCGTATTCGCTTAAGAGGCAAGAATTTGGGCAAAGATCCCTGGAGAAGTCAGTCTCATGCGAAAGATGCTCTTGAGCTGCGTGATGACATCGCTGATTGGGCTTGCCGGGCCGCCTGCGAGCGGCGCCGGGACCCATACTGTGCTGGTGATCTATTCCAACGAGCGGTCGCTGCCGGCCAACATCGAAGTCGATGCAGCACTACGCAAAACTCTGGACCTGCAGACAAGATTGGATCTCACCTACCAGACAGAGTTTCTCGATTATCCCCGTTACGGGGATGAGCCTGATAGTGCTTATGACAAGCTGCTCAGTGATTTCCTACGCGCAAAATACGCTCATCAGTCCCTCGATGTAGTGATTGCCGGCGGCCCGCAGGCATTTCGATTCATGCTTCGTCATCAAAACGATTTATTCGTAAATACGCCCGTTCTGGTCATAGCCGCGGGGCAGACTCTATCAGGAAATTGGGCACCTCCGCCCCGTTTTCTTAGCATTCCGACATTGATCGATCCCTTGCGTACCATGGAAATGGCAGTCCGCCTGCAGCCCAAAGCTAAGGAAATCGTCGTCGTTACCGGGGCATCGCAATTCGATCTCAACTGGAAAGGGGGAATAGAGAAGGCTTTGAAAGGATGGCGAGCGCATCCCCCCGTTCGCTGGTTGAGTGCTCTGCCATTAGATGATGTCTTGACCGAGCTCTCGCGGCTACCGGCAAACAGCATCGTGTACAGCCCTACGATCCAGCGGGACGGCAGCGGAAGGGCGTACGCCGGCCGCGACGCGGTCCGGAGAATGGCGGAAGCCTCATCCTCACCTGTATATGCCTCCTACAGCACGATGATCAATTTCGGCATCGTGGGCGGTTACATGTTCGAGATGCGGGATGTGGGCGTCCAGACAGGGGAAGTAGTCAAGCGTATTCTGGCGGGCGAGAAGCTCGCGCAAAAGGATATGCCGGACGCACTGCCCTCGAAGTATATTGTCGACTGGGATCAATTGGAGCGGTGGCATCTTTCGGAAGCGAACCTGCCGCCCGGAGCTACGATTGTGAATCGTCAGCCTGGCCCCTGGGGGAAGTATAAGAAATACATCCTGGGCGCTATAGGGTTGGTTATTCTGCAGGCGCTTCTCATTTTCTATCTCCTGGCGGAGCGAAGGCGAAGGCGGCTGACGCAGGAAAAACTCGCAGAACGCTTGCGGTTCGAGACCATGTTGGCGGGGGTTTCGTCTGAATTTGCGAACCTGGATAGCGGTCGTATAGATGAGGCTATCCGCAACAGCCTGCAAAGCGTGCAGGAGTTCTTTCGATCGAGCACCGCCTCCATCTGGAAGTTGCACGATGCAGGCAGCACGTTCGTGTGGACACATCAGTGGCCGAAGAACACTCAAAACGGTCGCTTGGATATTTCCGGGGAGGTCTTCCCGAATACCGTACACCGGTTGTCGCTGGGCGAAAGTGTGCTTTTCTATGTCGAAGGAAAACTGAACCCGCAGGAGGACGCCCACTCGTTTCTCAAAGCAGATATTAAATCGCTGGTTGCGGTTCCCATCCAGAGCGAGAACCATGTTCTGGGAGCGTTATCATTGGTGAACTTCACCGACCCGGCATCCTGGCCGGTAGATATCACGCTGCGCCTAAGCACGATTGGGGACATTCTGGGAGGGGCATTAGCTCGTCAATATACGGCCGCCGCATTGCGCGAGAGCGAAGTACTGAAGGGCGTCATTCTTGATTACATGCAAAGCAACGTCGCGGTGGTTGACCGGGACGGCGTGGTTCTCGAAGTAAACCAACATTGGATCGACTCCTCATCAAGAGATGGTGCTTTGTCACCCAACCGGGTCGGAATTGGAGTGAACTACCTCGAAGTGTGCCGGGCCGCCATCGGTGGTGAAGGAGCGGAAGGAGCGATGGAGGCGCTGGATGGGATTGGATCCGTATTAAGCGGCGCGCGCGACTCTTTTGACATGGAGTATCCATGTCCTTCTCCGACTGAATCACGTTGGTTCCGCATGACCGCGATGCGGCTGCCCAGAGCCAGCGGCGGGGCCCTGATCATTCACCTCGACATGACCCAGGAGAAGCTCGCGCAACTGGAGCGAAAGAGAATGCAGGAAGAGACATCTCAATTGAATCGCGCGACTGAGATGGGTCAGTTGGTGGCCTCCCTGGCGCATGAGTTGGCTCAGCCTTTAGCTGCGGTTCTGAGCAATGCACAAGCGGCATCCCGATTCTCCCTGGGACCCAACCCTGACCTCGCGGAGATTCGGACGGCGCTGTCTGACATCATCGAAGATGATCAAAGAGCCAGTGCGGTCTTGAACAACGTACGCGCCCTGCTCAGGAAGCACTCCATAACGCCCCACAGAGTCAACCTCAATGAAATCGTTAAGAATGTAACTCTGATGGTCAAGAGCAGTGCCCAACTGCGTGGGGTCCAGATCTGGCTCGTGCTCTCGGAAGATGTATTGCTGGTGATGGGGGATGAGGTGCCGCTGCAACAAGTACTTCTCAATTTGATCAACAACGCTATGGATGCGGTAACTCAACTTGAAGCAGAGCGGCGAACGATCACCTTGAGAACGGCAGTTCGGACTCAAGACGGGTCTCGAATGCTGGTCGTGGAGGATCAAGGGCCAGGCGTTCCGGATGACATCAAAGCCGAGCTTTTCCAGCCTTTCTTCACGACCAAGAGTGAAGGCCTCGGCATGGGCCTGGCGATCTGCCAAACCATTCTACAAACCCTCGGTGGATCCATTGAACTGCAAAACCGTCCGGGGCGTGGAGCGACCTTCCAGGTCATGTTGCGCCCAGCCTCGTAGCCCCGCCGCTCTCTGGCATGCTGCGCCCCATCTGTTACTCGTTCGGTCCCCGGCATGCGAGTTCCAGCCGTCTCGTGAGTCGCCCACACGAGGTCTCAGAGCGACCTGATCTCAGGTGGCATATGAGACCAAAGCCCAATTGCCTCCTTTCTTCGGCTCGATCTATCGTTGTTACTGAAAAGAGGCCGAATTGCCGATGATCATGAACGCTGCCGGAAAAGTAGTGTTGATCGTAGTGCTGGCGACGGCAACTCTTGTCTCCTGCGCAGCCGCGCAAGAGACTGCGGGAACCGAAAAGGCAACGCTCTCACCTGCAGGTGAGCCAGCTGGCGAAAAAACTCGGTTGCCCGAGGCCGAATTTGTGGGTGGCACCTCGTTTCGTTCTGCTTCTATCGTCCAGAGTCTCTGGAGCGATCTCGCTGTCGAGGGCCACTACTTCGGTGGGGACGAAAACAATGTCGGATACTCCGCGGGCAGTTGGACCTTCCGAGGGGAGCATTGGAAGCTCGCCCCGGGTTTCGGCGTTTCCTTCGGCGATAACGGGTTTCGGACAATGCCTGCGTTGAGTATTCGCTGGGGTTACGAGCGCAGCTGGTTCGTCTCCGAGGGTTTGTTTGTCCAGGGGTTGCTGCACACAGACTTCTTTCCCGAAGGTACAGAACCCGAAGCCGGCGACGCGGAGAGTAAGTCGGTGGTGCCGTCGATTGCCGATGGAGACCACGTGAGTGCTCGCTGGAAGCGCTTAACAGCCGGCGGTACCTGGGAGCACATGCAGTTTCGCGAGGGAAGGGAATGGAAGGGAGGAGTACGCCTTGCCTATCGAGTTTTGCCCTCTCTCTCCTTTACATTCTTTGCGCTTGGGCCGAGCCGGGAAATTCGAGGGGGGATCCTGTTTCAACCGGAGGAAAAGAGGTAAAAGGATACCGGAGAACGCACGATCACTCCGTTCCAAACCGGGGTCGGCGTTGGCAACAGACTACTCGCGTCACCGCAGGAAAAACCAAAGGACACTGATCAAGATGACCAGAACACCAACAATCTTCGGTGCAAGCGGTCGCTCTCTTCTTGCTGTCTGGGCAACCATAGTGTTTGTTTCGATCTCCAGGGGGATCACGGGACAATGGTTATGCGTACCCGGTGAGGTGGTCGAGAAGGCACGGTAAAATCCCGCAGGCAAGGAGCCGTGGAGACTTGCAGCCGCGCTGTGTAGAAAACCCAGGACGCTCATCTCTGTCATGCCTTCATCGCGAACGAGCGTTCCGAGAAAGCTCAGCACCGATTGCGCCGCCAGAGCGAATACAGCAGCAGTGGCGCCGATTCGCAAACCGGATTCCTTACTCACCCACTTGAAGATTGCAGGCTGTACAGTTCCTAAAAGGGATAACAGGAATCGTGCACCTCCACTGTGCAGAGGCGAATTCAGGTTGTTAAGCTGACCGGAGTTGAGTGCCGTTAAGACGGCGTCGGCAGGCATTGCCCGAGCCAAGGCAACTACCTGCCGTAATGCGTCGGGATCCACAGTCCTGAGGCTTAGCGCGCCGAGCACTGCGGCCGTAGCCAACTCCACTCCTCGAGAGATGGCTTGTTCTGATTCACCCAGGGCTCTGGCTATTTCCAGGGTGAACGGCTCAACGGTAGAACCTATCGAAGTCAGCAAAGTATCAGGCACATGACCTCCTCCCCCGGTGTTTGATTCTCCGTCGGAGCCGATTCCTCTTGAATCCTCGCGAACGCATCCACTGATTTGGGCGTTATTGAAGAATCTTGAATATGCTCGGGACGCGAGTCCGGCCAAAGAGCTGATCTGATCTTGCTCGCTATGCCAACCAACGTAAATAAGACCTTGGTTCTATCTGGTCTCCACAAACAACGAGCACTCGGTACCTCGTTGCAAGCACAAATGCTTTCTGTGGCGCGAGAAGACGTTGTGCGGCAATTTCACGTGTCCGATAAATCGGCTTATGGCCAAGCGGTGATTTCGCGTCAACCGGCGAGAACCGGGCTTGGGACTCGCCCATCTGCCGTGCGAACCCGCTTCCGGAGTCATCAGCTGGTTCTCGCGCTGCAAAAGAACTACAAGCTTGTTCCTCTTAGCATCTACGACGGCAAAAAAACCGTCAGAACTCGGAATAACGGGGTCAACTACGCCTCGGGTGTGTTCATGACACAGTCGAATAGGACCAAGGTCCAGTCCCGTCCGCCTCCTGTCAGCTATAGCCTCTCGTTCTGTCCGCCTTTACTTTTGTGGTTCTCTGCCAGTCGCTTCACCAGGGGGTGAAGACCGATTGCGACCGCCGCGTCACGGCATTCTTGGCGAGTATTCACGTCCACCAACTTTTGTGCGAATTTCTTTGCCATCCAGATGACGCACACGTCGTCCATCTGTCCCAACACGGGGATGAAGTTTGGCATCAATTGAATGGGCGAACAAAGGTACATCACGGGAAGACAGAGCAGGCCTCTGGCATACCAGGGAGTTTTTGGATGGCGCAGCAGCCTATATAGAAAAACTATATCCTGCAGGAACACCACCATACTTGAGAGTAACCTGTTGGTTCCCCCCTCCAACCTCGAACGCGGCCTTGTTTTGTTCTGGTCACGAGTTAGCTCCTGCTCGGGCGTGCTGGTGATCTCTGAACTCTGGGTTGCGGCAAGCATCGCCAAGGTCGCTTTCTGAGCCCCGGTTTGGGGCAATAGGGGGTCGCCCTGCAAAGATATTGGACTGAGAGGTTTCACATGCAACGACATGATCGAGCTCAATGGCGGTTCCCCCTATGCCTAAGTGCTTCGCGTCATTTAAGGGCCGCCCGCTTCGAAGAAGTTAGCAGTATGCGAAAGTCACCAATTCCCTCCTACTGTTCGCGATTAGGCTAACGATGACAATTGGACCTTAGCCCTATATGCTCTTCGCAACAATTTACAGTGGATTAACAAGAAGCCGCCGTACCAGTCAATTTCACCCAATATCAGTGGCGTCCATGTGTATCGGCGAAGGTAGCACAAAGAGAAGCAGACATAAGACCAAGGTCCAATTGCTGTTCAAGTCCGCTCAACCTAGAGTTCTTTTCAGCAAGAGCTCTGGATCCTCGAGCTCAACTTGTTTTCATGGAGAGAAATCATGCCCGATGCTAAGAAACCAAACATCATCTTGCTAGTTACCGACGACACCGGATGGGGAGACCTAGGGGCCTATGGTGGAGGCGAAGGACGAGGGATGCCAACACCTAATTTCGACCGGCTAGCCGCCGAAGGCATGACCTTCTTCTCCTTCTATGGCCAGCCTAGCTGCACGCCTGGGCGCGCGGCAATCATGACAGGACGTATACCGAACCGCAGCGGTATGACGACGGTATCCTTTCAAGGACAAGGCGGAGGGCTACCGGCAGCTGAATGGACCCTCGCGTCCGTATTGAAGACTGGGGGCTATCAAACCTTCTTTACGGGGAAATGGCATCTCGGTGAGTCGGACTACGCTCTGCCCAACGCCCAAGGATTCGACGAGATGAAGTACTGCGGTCTGTACCATCTTAACGCTTACACGTATGCAGACCCAACGTGGTTTCCCGACATGAGCGAAGAGTTGCGAGCCATGTTTGCAAAGGTCACTCAGGGAGCTATGTCGGGGAATGCGGGCGAGAAGGCGCACGAGGAATTCAAGATCAACGGACAGTATGTTGACACGCCGGAAAAGGGCGTTGTCGGAATACCGTTCTTCGATGGGTACGTCGAGAAGGCCGCCACCGACTATCTTGACCGTGTGGGCAAATCCGACAAGCCTTTCTTCATGAGCGTCAACTTGATGAAGACGCACCAGCCGAACATGCCACACCCCGATTACATCGGAAAATCGATGTCCAAGAGCAAGTTCGCTGACTCCGTCGTCGAAATGGACGCCCGTATTGGACGCATCATGGACAAGGTGCGTGAATTGGGGATAAGCGAAAACACCTTTGTTTTCTGGACGACCGACAACGGAGCCTGGCAGGACGTGTACCCGGACGCAGGATATACGCCGTTCCGTGGGACCAAAGGTACGGTCCGCGAGGGCGGAGCTCGGGTCCCGGCAATCGCGTGGGCACCGGGAAAGATCAAACCTGGAAGCAAGAACCACGACATCCTCGGAAGTCTCGACCTGATGGCTACCTTTGCTGCGTTGGCCGGCGTAAAACTCCCAGAAAAGGATCGTGAAGGCCAGCCCATGATCTTTGACAGCGAAGACATGTCGCCCGCTCTCTTCGGGAAGGGAAAGTCAAAGCGTAACTCGTGGTTCTACTTCACGGAGAACGAGTTAACCCCCGGGGCAGCGCGGGTAGGGAACTATAAAGCGGTCTTTAACCTGCGAGGCGACAACGGAGCGACGACCGGTGGACTCGCCGTTGATACCAACCTTGGTTGGAAGGGTCCGGAAAGTTATGTCGCAACTGTGCCTCAGATCTTCGATCTGTGGCAGGATCCCCAGGAGCGATACGACATATTCATGAACAGTTACACCGAACGCACCTGGACTCTGGTTTCCATTAGTGCTGCCATCAAGGAACTAATGGAGACTTATCTAACTCATCCCCCGCGTAAGCTGCAGAGCGAAGCCTATTCGGGCCCTGTTACGATCTCGCAATACGAGAGGTTCGAGCATGTTCGGGAAGCTCTCGGGAAACAAGGCGTCAGTATCGCGCTGCCTACTGGCAACTGAACGAAGGCTGGGCGCGACGCGCCGAGCTTTCCCTTGGAAACCTCTTGGGATCCGCAGATAGCATTAATTGGGACAGTGCCGCCAGCCTTCCCGGTTGGCTGTGCTGTCCCCTGTAAGTGCTGGAGAGGCCTCCACTCAGACAGCTCGCAGTTTGTTTCCGTCAGAAAAAATCGGGTTCGGCGACTTGCAGGTGCGCGGCGGTCCGATCCTGGTCTAGCCTGTTGGCGGATCCGTGAATTAACACGCCGGGAATCTCGCTGGAATTGTCACACAAGAACTTTCGCCAAGGACAATGTTGGTTCACAGATATGCATAAACCAGACAAAGAACTCGTCAACGAAACAGACGCGGTGTTCCCCCCGCTGGACAAAGACATGGTTTGGATCCCCGGCGGGATTTTCAAAATGGGCTCGGAACACTTTTACCCCGAAGAGCGACCCATTCAAGAGGTGTGCGTGGATGGTTTCTGGATGGATCGCCATACCGTTACGAACGACCAGTTTGCGCGTTTTGTGGCTTCCACCGGCTATGTAACTTTGGCTGAGCGGATCCCGGATGCTAAGGACTACCCGGGAGCCCCTCCAGAAACGCTTGTGCCCGGTGCCTCGGTATTTCATAAGACGCGCGGTCAGGTGGACCCCCGCGACTACACGAATTGGTGGTCGTGGGTACCTGGTGCCAACTGGAGTCATCCTCTTGGTCCTCAGAGTTCGATCGACGGCATCGAAAATCATCCAGTTGTGCACGTCGCAGACGAAGATGCGCAAGCCTACGCGCGATGGGCAGGCAAAGAACTTCCCACCGAGGCAGAGTGGGAGTTTGCAGCGCGAGGCGGGATCGATGGTGCCGAGTTCACCTGGGGAGACGAGCACTTCCCAAACGGCAAAGCAATGGCCAACTCATGGCAGGGCGAATTTCCCTGGCAGAACTTGAAACTCGATGGGTACGAGGGAACGGCACCGGTGTGTTCTTTCCCGCCAAACGGCTACGATTTATACGACATGGCCGGCAACGTGTGGGAATGGACAGCCGACTGGTTCGTCCCACGCCATGGCGAGGGCGTGGTCAAGGCTTGTTGCGGGCCCGTCGTCAACCCGCGCATTCTGTCGCCGGATAGTAGCTACGATCCAGCACAACCGGAGTTTAAAATCCCGCGCAAGGTGGTAAAAGGCGGCTCATTTCTGTGCGCGCCGAACTATTGTTTGCGCTACCGCCCGGCTGCGCGCCAGCCACAGATGATCGACACCGGAATGAGCCATATTGGTTTCCGTTGCGTGATTCGCTAGCGCACCCCGTCCGGCCAGATTGAGTACAGTGGTGGAACTGGACGAGCCCTTCGTGTTATCGGCTCCCGGCACAAACTATCGTTACTATATCCATTTTGCGCGACGTCTCTTAGTCAGAATAACCAATGGGACTTTGGTCTCATTGCACAACAGGCAAATATTTGGGCGAGCTGATGGAATTGATTGCCGCGAAGAGTCTGAGAAGAAAGGCCAAAGACATATGAGCCAGGTTCATCTGCAAAAATTTCCGCACCCTTCCGCACCCTAGGACACGCAGAAGGGAACTCGCCGGTGCCGTCAAGTACCTGTTAACAAAAGAGTTATTTGGTGGACCTGATCGGGATCGAACCGATGACCTCTTCCATGCCATGGAAGCGCGCTCCCAGCTGCGCCACAGGCCCACAAAAGGGAGGAACATCCTTTATTCTGCTGGAGCATGCCAAATCCGTCAAACGCTCCGCATGTGACCACTGCTCCTTCACCGTCTTCTCTATGGGAGAAAGAATGTTCTATCCCCCTCGCTCGGCTCAACTAATCTTTTGACCCTGTTGTTTCTCAGCGGCTCCGGTGCCGCCCGTGCGCAAGCAACCCCACCTCCCGCCGGTGCCCCCGCAGCCGCAGCGCCCGCGCCAACCGGCTTTGCCATGACCAACTTGCGCCCGGCCCTGGCCAATGTCCAGAACGCTATTACCAACCTCAACGTTGCCCACTGGAAGGCGCCCAACGATATCCGCGCCACCACCCAGCAGGATATCAACTCCATGCAGCGAGACCTCAACACCACGCTGCCCGGGCTCATGGCGCAGGCAGACGCCGCAGCTGCCGCCAGTGGTCCGCCCGCGCTTTCCCCGGCATTCGCCGTCTTCCGCAATCTCGATGCCCTCTATGACGTGATGCTTCGGGTCACAGAAACGGCCGGACTGGCTGGCTCCGCCTCCGATGCGAGCAGCCTGGAAGATGCCCGAGCCGGGCTGGAAGATGGCAGGGCCAAACTCGGCGCTTGGCTGCTGCAGGCCATAGGCGCCCAGGACGCCCAGATTGCCCGGCTGCAGGCCCCAGCCGCCGTCCACACAGCCCGTCCACCTCCGCCGCCACCCAACCAAGATTGTGGTCAACGACGGCCCTGACACCACCAAACCGCACAAGAAAAAACCGCCCCCGACCTCAGCACCTCAGTAACGTCTTTTCCCGGAACCGCTTATCCCTCCGGCGGTGTCTAAAGTAAAGAGAGAGGCTCAAGAATGGCGCAGGGACGGGTATCTGGCCTCCCCGCCTCTTCGCTCGAGCGCGCTATTGGGAGACGCAAGTGGACGCTTCCTGTTATGTTATGGAGTACTTTCGCATGCAGGCAGGCATTGCTTTGGGAAATATCGCCAGCGTCCTCGGTGTACCGTCAGAAGAAGCCGGAATTGTCTCTGAACTGAAAGCGGGTTCTGAGGAGGCGTTTGCCTGGTTGATCGCCAAGTATCATCAGCCCATTTACAGCCTGGTTGCGCGCACCATTCCCGACCCCGCGGACGCCGCTGACCTGACCCAGGACGTCTTCATCAAGATCTACCGCGGCATCGGCAGCTTCAACGGAGATTCCAGTCTGCGCACCTGGATCTATCGCATCGCCCTGCGCGAGGCCAGCAACCAGCGCCGCTGGTGGGGGCGCCACAAACGCCAGGAAGTCACCATCGAAACCGAGTTCGGCCAGTCCAACGACGGCCAGCCCCTCTGCCTCAAAGACACCCTGATCGATGGTCACGAATCGCCCTTTGACCGCGCCGCCCAGGAAGAGGTGCGTGCCCGGGTAGAGGAGGAGTTGCGTCACATCCCCGAGCCCTTTCACGCCGTCGTGGTCCTGCGCGATATCGAAGGCTTTTCCTACGAGGAGGTGGCGGAGATTCTCGGGGTGAATCTCGGCACCGTAAAGTCGCGTCTTATGCGTGGGCGCGCGCATCTGAAGGAGCGGCTGGCGGGTTTTGCGGAGGCGGCGGCGAAACGGCCAAGCTCCACTTTTCAGCCGATGGAAGCGCTTTCGATGAGTGCCAGGGGGGCCAAGTGAACAAGTGCGCTGACTTACGCGAGCAGTTCTCCGCACTACCTTGACGGCGCGGTGACTGGCGCGGCCATGCAGGAGATTGCCGCGCACCTTGAAGTCTGCTCCGCCTGTGCGGCTGAATTCGCGCAGTGGCGCATTGCGCAATCCCTGATCAGCTCCATCGGGCCGGCCAAAGCTCCTGCCGACCTGGGTCTCCGCCTTCGTGTTGCCTTGTCGCAGGAATCCGCCAACACCGCCCAGGAGAAATTCGCTCGCGGCCGAGTTCGCTGGCAGAATACCTTCCGCTCCCTTGTTTTGGCAGGTTACAGCTGGTTTCGCCAGCACCGTTGCGCTGCTGGGCGGGGTGGCCGTGCTGGTTGGCGATGTTTGCCTTCCCGGAGCCCGCACTGGCGCGGGACGAACCCCTTGCGGCATGGCTTCCAGCCCCCGATTCCTTTACACCTCACTCGAGCCTGCCGGAGGCGTTGCGGACGGTAGCAACCCGGTGGTTGTTCAGGCTTTCGTCAACGGAGAAGGCCGGGTGTACGACTACAAGATCGTCTCTGGAAACGCGGACAGCAAGACCCGCTCCCAGGTGGAAGACAGCTTGCTCTTCAGCGTTTTTGCCCCGGCGCAAGTCTTTGGGCAGCCCGTGCGCGGTACCGTACTCCTCTCCTTCTCCGGAGTTTCCGTACCCGGCTAGTACCTCCCGGCAACCAGCGCTGGGTGCCCCATTCAAGCCTTCTGTTGGCTTGAGTGGGTTGCAGCGACTCTCTGTGTGCAGCTTTTTCCTTGAATACACGCTCCGGGCCGAGAGGGTCTAAGAGAGACTGGGCTTTACTGGAGTCAATCTCCCAACAAAAACCTGTTAGAAACTGGACGGGTGCCCCAGGTTAGCCAAGGCGTATCCGGCTCGAACAAGACGGGCGAAGCCCACCAAAGTTCTTGTTATATCAATAAGCAAAGCCACACTCCCGCCCCAGTTTGACCCTCCCTCCTACCAATGCATAGACTTGGAGAGGGCCAATCGCCGCACTCTATGCAGTCTCACCGCAAGCATTCCGTCATCCCAACCAGAGTTCTTCCCGCCGTCTTGCGGTCGCCTCGCTCGCGGTGCTTATCGGGTTGACCGCCCGCGTCGCCTACGCGCAAAACTCATCCGACTCGCAAGCCTCAGCCGGCGGATCTGCTGCCCCAGCATTGGTCAATGCCGCGGGTCCCGACATCAGCCTGCAGAACAGCGAGGCCGCTCTTCGACATCGCCGCAGCGCTGAACGCATGCGGCTATGATCGAGGGGCTCGCCGCTTCCGACCCGCTGCGGCAGCAAGTCCGCGAGCAGGTCAATCAGGCGCTCCAGGCTTCCAGCGATGCGCGGGATGCGCACGAGCACATCTGTACTTTCATCGATCAGCATCGGCTTTCCAATACCGGATCCGATCTGGCGCAGTACATTTCGCTCGCCCTTTTCATCACGCCGCCCCCGGATCTCGCGCCCAGCGCCCAGGGCGCCGATATGCCTCCGGACGCCAGTGGGGTAGAAAACATTCTGCCCTTGCTGCGCCGCTTTGCCCAGCTGGTCGATCTGCACGTGATCTGGCTCCAGGTTCGCCCGCAATACGAAAAGCAGCTGGTCCAGCTCCACGAACCGTTGACCAAGATGGTCGACGACACCGGCATCTACCTCAAGACACCTGGCGGGGTCAACAACGGCCGGCGCTTTCTGGTGGTGGTCGAGCCATTGCTTGATCCCGCGCAGACCAATGCCCGGGTCTACGGTGCCGACTATGTAGTGGTCGTCTCGCCCGTCAATGGAACCATCCACATGCGGGAGGTTCGCCACGCTTACCTGCATTACGAAATTGAGCCTCTGCTGTACGCTCGCGCCACCGCCCTGGACCGGCTGCTGCCGTTCTCTGAAGACCGTTCGCGACGCGCCTCTTGATTACACCTATCAAAGCGATGTGGTGGCCCTCACCATCGAGTGCATGATTCGCGCCGTCGAAGCCCGAACCATGGATACTGGGGTGACCATTTACAAAATCCCCGCCGATGTACGGCGCAGCGATCTCGAAGCGGCAACCCACCAGCACAATGCCTCCGTGGAGGCGGCCGAAGCCGTCCGCCGCCATGCTGTCCAGGAGGATATGGCCGACGGCTACGTCCTGACGGAGTACTTCTATAACGCCTTCGCCTCCTTTGAGCGAGCTCCTCAGAGCTTCAAGGAAAGCATCGGCGAAATGGTCTACGGCATGGATGTAACCGTGGAATTGAACCGGGCGAAGCACACAACCTTCAACCAGCAACCTTCCTCCGAGGTAGTGCAACGATCGCCGCGCGAGCTGCGTGGCCTCGATCTGGCGGAAATGAAACTGATGAAGGGCGATACTGATGGCGCGGGCGCCTTGGCGCAACAGTCGGTGGCCGATAAATCTGGCGATGCCGCGCGGGCCAACTTCATTCTTGCCCGGGTGGCCATTATGCAGCGCGATGTGCCCGCTGCCCAGCATGACTTCGAAGAAACCATCCGGCTCTCCAAGGATCCCCGCATGCTGGCCTGGTCGCACATCTACCTGGGACGGATTTACGACATTCAGGACCAGCGTGACCAGGCGGTCAACGAGTACCGGGCGGCACTCACCGTGCGCGATGGCGAGGCGGATACCAGGCTGGCGGCGGAAAAAGGCCTGAAGCAGCCCTATGCGGTTCCAAAGCAGGAGCATACCGAGCCCGCAGGGGAGGATGATTCCGCGCCAGACACGCCACCTCAGGCGGGCCCAGCCGCCCGGCACTCCTCAGTAACCACCTGATTTCTCTCTCTATGCAATAGAGTAGGAGAAAGGGCAATCAGATTGATGGCACAGCCGGCTCCCAATACGCTGCAAGCAGCCTTGGGTCACACCTTCCGCGAGCAGGCACTGCTGGTGAAGGCGCTGACCCATAGCTCGCTGGCGTACGAGCAAACCATCGAGGGCCGGCAGGCCGAGGGAATCACCTGCGCACGCGAAGAGGATAATGAGCAACTGGAATTTCTCGGAGACGCAGTTCTGGGCCTGGTCGTGGCCGAGATTCTCTTCCGTCGTTTTCCCGATCTCCATGAGGGCGAGTGGACACGCCTGCGAGCCAGCCTGGTCAGCCGGCGCCATCTGGCCCAGGTGGCCTCGGCGCTCGACCTGGGAAGCTATCTGCGGCTGGGTCGGGGAGAGGAACGAGGCGGAGGGCGAAAGAAATCTACCCTGCTGGCGAATTGCGTGGAGGCGGTTATCGCCGCGCTCTATCTCGACGGTGGCCTGGTTCCGGTGGAGGCCTTTGTCAACGAGCACGTGGTCGCGCCCTACGTGAACGACTTACGCCAGGCGCTGGATCGCGGAGTCTCGCTGGGTGACCACAAGACCGCATTGCAAGAGCTGCTGCAGGCGCAGAAGACCGGGCCGCCGGATTATGTGCTCAAAGCCGAGAGCGGGCCCGATCACCGCAAACGCTTCCTGGTGGAAGTAAGGGTGGCCGAAGGAAGCGGGCCCAAGCCGCTTGCGCGCGGCGTAGGCACTACCAAGAAACGGGCTGAGCAGGAGGCCGCTCGCCGGGCTTTCGACAAGCTCCGCAAGCAAAGCCCTGTCCGCGAGTCATCGGCAAAAGGTAACGGTTCTTGACGCACCAACCACCAGCGGAGTTCTTCCGCGTCACCACGGAAGAAGCCAGCGTTACCACAGTCTCTGTGGCGCCCCCGATCGCGCCGCGCGCCGTCCACCACAGTCACTGGCCACCTCGTCTTTCCCAACCTGCTCGACACCTTCCGCTCCCTGCTGTCCATGATCGTCATCGCCCTCTTTGTGCTTACCTTTGTGGTGCAGCCCTTTCGCATTCCCTCCGAATCCATGGAGCGGACTTTGCTGGTAGGCGACTTCCTGCTGGTCAACAAGTTGGTTTACGGGCCCCCCGGCGCCTGGCATTGGCTTCTGCCCTACAGGCAGGTGAGCCGCGGCGATGTGATCGTCTTCCATTTTCCCCTCGACCCATCGGATCACGTCGTCAAGCGCGTGGTGGGCATTCCCGGGGACCGCATCCGTCTGCAAAATGGCGTGGTCTGCGTGAACGGGCAAAAACAGAGTGAGCCTTTCGCGATCTTTGAAGGCTCTTATCAGGACAATTTCCGCGACCAGTTTCCCGCCAAGCTCTACACCGACCCGGGAGTGGATACGCACTGGTGGATCCAGATGCGCCACGATGTCCAGAACGGCGAATTGGTGGTGCCCCCTGGCTTGTATTTCGTGCTCGGCGACAACCGCAATCACAGCCGCGATAGCCGCTACTGGGGTTTTGTCCCCCGCGCCAATGTGGTGGGTTTGCCCTTCATCATTTACTTCTCGCTGCACCAGCCTTCGGCTACCGATGACAGCCCGCTGCCGGATGATAGACTCGGACACGAGAAGAGCCCGCTTGACACCGTCATGGAATTTGCCCGGTGGAGCCGCACCTTTCGCGTCATTCACTAGAAGTTTTTGACGCACTTCGCCACACCTGCCTGTGCAGGGTAAAAGCGACAATGCTTAGAGGTTAGTCCCAATACCATGGAAGCCACAGAAACTGAGATTAAAAGCCAGCAGGCAACAGAAGAGACGCCGCTGGAAGCATTCGCTTCCATCTGTACGGTGCTGGTCATCGGGCTCTTTGCACTCACCTTCATCTTTCAGAACTTCGAGATTCCCTCGTCTTCCATGGAAAAGACTCTCCTGGTCGGCGACCATGTGCTGGTGGACCGCATCACCCTGGCGCCGCGCACCGCGTGGGCTCCTTTCGTCTACTACCGTGATGTGCGCCGCGGCGACATCATCGTCTTTTTCAAGCCGGGCGAGCCCGATCTGTACCTGGTGAAGCGGGTCATCGGCGTTCCTGGCGATCGCATCCATCTGCGCAACGGCGTGGTCTTCCTCAATGGACAGCCACAGCATGAACCGCAGGCGGCCATGCCGGACTACGGCAACTATTTTCCCTATCGGGATGATTTTCCCGCCGTCTCCCCCTCGCAAAGCGGGGATGTAACCCCGACCTGGGCCCTCGAGCTTCCCAACTACATTCAGGGGCAGGACCTGGTGGTTCCCCCGGGCCGTTACTTCGCCATGGGCGATAACCGCACCGTCAGCCTCGACGGCCGCTACTGGGGCTTTGTGCCGCGAGCCAACATCGTAGGCCGTCCACTCTTTGTCTACTGGTCGTTCATCGAACCCGACAATCAGTATGAAAAAGAAGGAGTGGGAGACAAGCTCCAGTTCTATACCCACGTCATTCTTCACTTCTTCGACCAGACCCGCTGGCGCCGAACCTTCCATTTGGTCCGTTAGCATGGGTGGCGAAGAGAAGCGTCCTTCGCCCAGGCGCTGGATTCTGTTGGCAGCCGCGGTGCTGTCTGTAGTTGCCTTTGTGTTGCCGCCGCTGGTCAACATCAGCCGGTATCAGCACCGAATTGCCGACAGCATCAGCCGTAGCATCGGCCGGCAGGTACACATCTCTTCCGTCAAGCTGCGATTGCTGCCCCTGCCCGGCTTTGAGTTCTCCGACTTTTCCGTAGAAGAAGATCCACAGTTCGGCTCCGAGCCTATCCTTCACTCCGACAGCGTGGTGGCAGACCTGCGGCTCTTGTCCTTGTGGCGGGGCAAGCTTGAAGTCTCCCGAATCCATTTCGACGACGCCAGTTTGAACCTGGTGCGGGAACCCAATGGGGGCTGGAATTTTGCATCGATTCTGGTGCAGGCAGCGCATATCCCAAATGCCCCCACGGGCCAGCGCCATGCCGGCAGTACTCCGCGCTTTCCCTATATTGAGGCGGAAAACACGCGCATCAATTTCAAAGAAGGAAACGAGAAGAAGCCGCTCTCGTTCCTGAATTCCGACCTCTCCATCTCACTGGCTCCAGAAGATGCGTGGGAACTGCACTTTCGCGCCCAACCGGTGCGCACCGATCTCGTTCTCGACCTATCCGACACCGGCATGTTGCGCATCGACGGCACCTTGCATCGCGCGCCCTTACTGGCCGAGATGCCATTGCAACTCAAGGTGGAATGGAACGGAGTGCCCCTGGGCCAGTTGAGCAGGCTCACCCTGGGCAGCGATATTGGCTGGCGTGGCGGCCTGGATGTTGAGGCTGCGGTGGGGGGTACCGCCGACCTGGCCCACATCAGCACCAGCCTGAAGGTAGCGGGGTTGCATCGCTCCGAATTTACGCCCACTCATCCGATCGATGTGGAGAGCTCTTGCCGCGCTTCCTTTCGTAGAGAGTCGAGATCGCTGGAAGACATTGCCTGTAATTCTCCTATCGGGGACGGAGCGCTTCGGCTCGCCGGCTCGATTCAGGAAGTGCAAACGCAGCCGCAGGCGCAACTCACGCTTGCCATCGATCGTGTTCCCGCTGCCGCGGTGCTGACCGCACTGCAGGAAGTGCGGAGCGGCCTGGGCGCTGGATTCCAGGCCGCCGGAGCCCTCAATGGCCATTTCCAGTACGCCACCCAAAACGGACGTCCGCCCTCGATTTCCGGCGAAGTGGCGCTTGATTCGCTGAGCCTGACCCCGCCCGATTCCCGCAAACCCTTCCTGGCTGGCCCGGTGCGGCTCCGTTGCGAGAGCCCTCAAGCGGGCAACGACGCGGGTTCTCCCGCGCTGCTGCTTGCAGCCGGTGCGCCTGGCCATGGGTGCGCCGGTTCCGGTGACCGTGGATGGCCGCTTTACGCTCGCTGGATTCGATCTGCACTTGGGGGGCGTCACCACGCTTGCCCGGCTCAAGGCCTTCGGTAAGACGTTTGGATTGCTTGGCGGCGTGGGCACTGCCACTCTCGACCTTGACGTGCGCGGTAAGTGGTTATTGCCCGTGCCCGACACCGAGCATCCGGTGGTCGGCTCGACCGCGGAAGGCAGCATTGCCATCAGGAATGCTGAACTCACCACGTCCTATTTGTCCCAGCCCCTGAAGATTGCTTCTGCCCAGGGAATCCTCAGCCCCACTCAAATTGAATGGACGAATGCATCCATCAGTTACGGGAAGCTGGAGGCACAGGGAACCCTGGAGTACCCGACGCTATGCACCTCCCCGGGTCGGGCTCGCTGCTGGGGTGGAAACCACGCCCTGTGCAGGGCACTTCTCGCTCGTCTTTCCCACCCTGGATCTGGCCGCACTTCAATCCACCTTGCTGGGTACCAGCGAAGGCGGTGCAGCTACTGCGCGAAATTCTTGATCGGATCGACCGCCACTCCGTCAAGTGGCCCGATCTCTCCGGAGCTGTGCGCATTGGCGCCCTCACGACCGGCAAGCTGGTGGTGCACGACGCCATCGGCGCGCTCGACATCAGCGGCAATTCGATCAAGATCCGGTCGCTGAACGGCCATCTGGCCAACGGGACCATGCATCTTGCCGGCTTGGTCGACGCCTCCGGCGATCAGCCGGAATATCAACTTGATGTGCAGGTGACCAACGCTGCGCCCAGCGCGCTGGGCAACATCTTCGATGAGCATTGGGGAAGTGGCCTGGCGAATTTTTCCGCTCAGATCAGCATGTCCGGCTTCGACGCCCAGGATCTGATCCGCTCGGCCACCGGTAGCCTGCGCTGGGACTGGACCAAAGGCGGATTAGCTGCGGAGGAGCCGTTGCCTGTCGCCGCCCAGCCTTTCATCCACTTCGACCAATGGAGCGCCGATGCGGCCATTGCCGAGGGCACCATCAAGATAACCCACAGCCTGCTCGCGCGCGGTCAGGAAGCGATTCCCTTGTCGGGCACCATCTCCTTCGATCGCGAAATAGACATGAAGGGCGGCTCGACCGCGCACCCCTTCGCCGTCACCGGAACCTTACAACACCCCGAAGTAAAAGCCATCGAAGAGCCAGTAGAGAACTAGCGTCCCGGAGCCGTACCAACTCGTCCGTGGGGCCCGCCGCGAACTCAAAATTGAGTCCCGAAGGGACGGCTGAGAGTCAAACCTCCCAAATTAGCTCTTCTCGATCGGCCCGATTTGGACCGCGCCTGCGGAAAAAACAAGCGAGCTACCAGGGTATATCGCGATCAGTCCCGAAGGGACGGCTGAGAGTAGCTCAGGACGTCAGTCCTGGGTACACATTCCCACCGAGATCAGTCCCGCAGGGACGGCTGAGAATGCCCCAGGATGCAATCCTGGGGTACCTCCAACTCCGAAATGAACTATGCGCGTTTCGATGCAGCCAAACCAGGGCCCTGTCCCATAATCTCGATTGTGTCGCCACTACTCCGACGCCGGCGGAACCGCCAGCGTCTGCCGGTGAACACTGGCCTCCACTTCCGGAACCGTGCCGTCGTTCACCGCCACTTCCGCCGGCTCGCCCTGCAACAGGAAGCGATGGCTGATCCTCGACTTCGCGGGAACCCGGAGCCTCTCCGTCACCGTGGTTGTGCCGGAAGAAACAGAGACTGGAACCTCCGCCTCGGCCCTCCCGCTATTAGTCACATCCACTGCGACGATATAAGAATCCGGCACGCTGGCCTTGTTGGGATACACCCCGGCAATCGAAAGGTCAGGAAGACCACGGTCGTGGTAGACCCAATCCTCGAAGAACCACTTCAAGTCTTTCCCACTGGCCCGTTCGAGCACCTGTTCAAACCCGGTTCCCGTCGTATCCGATCCCGGTTGATACGCACGCAGCGCCCGTGCCAGGGCATTTTCCCCGGCAAGGTCGCGCAGCATCCAGAAAACATAAGTCGCCTTGGTGCGGTAATACACCGGATCTCTCGCCGTCACCAAAGCCTCAGACGCTGAAGCAGCGTCGCCCGGCTCGGCCAGCGAGAGCGCGCCGCGGGAATTATCCAACTGCTGAATGGCAGCAGCCTTTCCCTGGTTTTGTTCCACCCACAGAGACCCCATAAACGAGGCCACGCCCTCCTGCAACCACGGGTAAGGCGAGTTGAAGTAAAGATGGGTCAGCGAATGGATAAGCGTGTCGCCCAGCTTATACGGGTCGGCGCTGCGCACGTCCGGTAAAAAGCACGGCCCATCTTCGAATGGGGCGTCGGTAGGCTCCGGAAGATCGACGATATTAAGAGCGCCCGTGCGGTTCTGTGCCCAGCCAGCGATGGATCAGCGGGATCACCATCGCAGCTCCCTGTCATGTAGGCCTGAGCATTCGCCACATCCTCGGTCCGCGCGAATACGGCCACCCCATTACCGTCCTGCCGGGTGCGAGTGAGCAGAAAGAGGCTGGGTGAAGAAAAGCCCAATCGCGTTGGCGGCAGCGTACAGGTGACGATTCCTGGTACAGAGGCCGCAGGTTGCGTCGTGGGGGTTACGGTCGACGTCTCGCCATCCAGTACGGCCAGGTTCGGTGCTTCGCCAAAAAACTCCTCGGTCACCTTCATGGTCACCGTGGCCTGGCTTTGACGTTGCCGTTCCTCCGCTGCTTCGGAAAAAAACTTGGCCCCGTCGCCCAACGCAACCGGAACGGATGCGACCGGGTACCAGGCCACGTTGCCAAAGCCCCGCAAGCCCACAAATTCGTCCGCAACCCGGTCCCAATCGGAGGCTTCCGCCATCTCTGCCGGGGTACCGATCTGCTCCAACCGGGTCGAGGAAAGAGCGACGGTCCCTTCGTAGGTAAGATCGACCGCAATGCGTCTGCTGCGGGGCAAGAGGCTGTGCCAGGAGGATCACCGCCTCACGAGAGCCCCGGTATGGTCAATATCGCTATTCACCAGTTGCTGGGAGAAAGTAGCCGGCGCATCGGCGATCCGCACGCTTGTCCATTGCAAGCGTAGAGGAAATCTGCAAGGGGAGACGGTGCAGCGGATTGTCCGAATCGTTACGCACCAGGACAGCGCGCGCGCACCGCCATCGCGTGCTCCCCGGGCCGCAAGTGAACGTCGAGATCGTAGGAGAGGAAGGTGATCGCCTGCCGTTCCGCGTCGCTCGCTGCCTCTGCCGGCTTGGCCGCCGGAGCTGCCGCCGCCACCGGAGCACTGCTGCTGTCGTCATCGGACCGGGACAGAATCACCGTGCCGGGATGCTCCGCAGGAACCTGGGGGGCCTCCGCTGAGGGAGAAGACGCTTCCTGCGCCCCGGCGCAAGAGGCCCAGGCGAGCCCGATACCAACAACAACCACTGCCAACCGCAAAAACCTCATGAACCCAAACCCTTCTGCTTCTTCGTCCGCGCCGGCTACCGGCAGCGAAACCGTCTCCCTGCGCGGCCCTGCGCCGCTGCCGCGCCGCCTCGTAGAGCACCACGGCCCCGGCGGCGCTCACATTCAGGGAATGCACCCGGCCGGCCATTGGGATGCGCAACAGGTGATCGCAAGTGCGCCGCACCAGGTCATGCAGGCCCGCTCCTTCACGGCCCAGCACCAGCACGCAGCCCACGGAGAAATCAAACTCGTCATAGTCCATGGTGCCGCGCTCGTCCAGCCCGATGCACCACAGGTCGCGTTGCTTCAACTCTTCCAATGCGCGCACCAGGTTCACCACCCGGGCGATCTTCACGTGCTCGGCCGCGCCGGCTGAAGCTTTGACGGCCACCGGGCTGAGCGGCGCCGACCGCCGCTCCGTAACCACCACCCCGTCAACCCCCGCTCCCTCGGCCGTACGCAGCAGCGCCCCCAGGTTCTGTGGGTCTTCCACCCCGTCCAGCGCCAGCAGCAAGCGGTTTCGCTTGCCGCTCCGGAGCGGTCTTGCAGCAGGTCGTCCAGGTCAAGGAATTGCCGTCGCCCGAACGATCGCCACCACGCCCTGGTGCGCCTCGGTCCTGGCCAGCTTGGTGAGCTGGTCGCGGGTGTCCATGCGCAGCTTCACGCCCGCGTCCCGGCAGGCCTGGATCAGCTTTTCCAGCCGCGCATCCTGCCGCTCCCGGGCGATGCAAATGTGGTCGAATTTCCGCGTTCCCGAAGCGCAAAGCCTCCTCGACAGGATGCAGGCCGAACAAAATCTCCATAGTCTCAAGTTTAGACGTTAATGATAAAAAGGGTTCCCGCTCCTTCCGGGTGGCCTCAGGCGGCCAATTCCTATATCCTTGTACGGGTTAGGTCGTCCTGGCATCGCTGCGGGGCGACGGAGCAGTGCCATGGTCCTTACCGCTAAGCTCAAAAAAGTGGTCGCCCAGGGCGTCTTTGGGGAACCAGCCCACGTCTCAGAGGGAGACATGCGCGCAGCTTCGCTTACCCTCGCCGATTCATCCAGCAACGAGAACACCCTCGTCGCCCAGGGGCTAAAGCGCCACGATCCGGAGTTACTCGATCAGTTGATCGTCCAATACCAGCATCGCTTGTTGCGCTACCTGCTCTACCTCACCGGCAACCGCGAGACTGCGGAAGATATCTTTCAGGAGACCTGGATGCGCGTGCTGAAGCGCGGCGACCAGTTCAATGGCAAGTCCCGCTTTGATACCTGGCTCTTCACCATCGCCCGCAACCTGGTCATCGATGTGCGGCGCAAGCGAACCATGAGCAGCCTGGAAGCGATGCGCGAAGCAGGAGAAGACGGCCGGTCCTTCGATGTGGCCGCCGACGGGCCCTCGCCCTTTGAAACTTACCAGACCAACGAGAACGGGCAGCGTGTCGCCGAGGCTTTGCTGACGCTCGAGCCGCTGCATCGTGAAGTGCTGGTCCTCCGCTTCCATGAAGAGCTTTCTCTGGAAGAGATCGCTCAGGTTACGCGTTCCCCGCTTTCCACGGTGAAGTCGCGACTCTACCGCGGACTCTCAGCCCTCAAGCCTCGCATCTGCAGCAGCGGGAGGGAGAGGCGCGATGAAGCGGAACACAAAAAGGGGGCCCGGACGGGGCCCTGGCAGATGTGGTGCGCTCCATTGCCTGGCTGGATTGCGACGCCACCCGGGTGCTCACACAAAAGACCCGCCGTGCAGTGCGCGATGCCGTGATCTCCACCCAGGAGAAGCGCACACTGCAGCGCCGAAATCTTGGCTTTGCCATTCTTGGCTTTGTATTCATGCTGGTCTTGCTCGGGCCGGCCATCTGGAATGGTATGGAGGATCTTGCTGGAAGAGGAACATCTCTTCGATATGCCCACGCAGCTTGCCTTCCTCATTGCTATGCTGCTTCTTGCTATGCTGGCGGCTCTCATCGCCGTCTGGAAAGGACAACGCCACGTGTACCATGATCGGCGGCGGCTTTGAAACCTTTCCTCCACATTGAAAAATGACGAACAAGGTAAACAACGCTGAAGCAGCCTCCTCCCTTACGGAAGAGGTCAAGCTCATCCCGCGCTGGTCGATCGCTGCGGCTACCCTGGTCTTCGTCTTCATGCAGTATCTCTACTGGGTAATCCTGCCGGCTTATCGGGTCGCCCACAAGATGCATCCCATTGCCGCTCCGTTCGGCGTCCGCTTTTACTTCGCTCTGTCCTGGAGCACGCTGGCCGCGTTGTACGTGCTCATGGTTGGCTATGTGAGCCGGGATGCACCGCGCCGCAGCATGAGCACCCGCTTGTGGGTGGTGATCTGCCTGGCTATGCAGGGCGGTATCGGATTGGTGCTGTACTTTCTCCTCCGCCAGCCGGTAGTTGCGCGCTGCCCCTCCTG
Organism: uncultured Acidobacteriaceae bacterium; assembly: GCA_963721125.1. Taxonomy (GTDB): domain Bacteria; phylum Acidobacteriota; class Terriglobia; order Terriglobales; family Acidobacteriaceae; genus PALSA-350. The sequence continues at coordinate 80,022 of CAVRHZ010000008.1, forward strand.
TGGCACCAGTATTCATACTGAGTTCCATTTCTGTCCCCAGTGCGCTTACCAGGTCTCCGCGGCCTGCGGCAATTGCTACCGTGGCGTGCGCATTACCGATGTCTACTGCGTTTACTGCGGACATAGCTTGGCCACGGATAACATGCCCTCCCGCCTGCGCGCCTTTCAATCCTGAGCTTGCCTGCAAGCTTGCCCAGGAACCTCGATCGACACGTAGAAATGGTGACCCAGGCGCCTGCCGTTACTGAGCTTTCCCCGCGCCCTATATACTCAGAATCGTACTGGAGATCTCCGCTCGTCCCGCGACAAGCTGAGATACGCTCTTATGGCAATGACTGCTCTGATCGTCGACGATGAACGGCTTGCGCGCGAAGAGCTCAAATACCTTCTGGACTCTGCGGGAGGAGTCGAGGTCATCGCCCAGGGCGAGAATGGCATCGAGGCGGTCCATCTGATTCACACGCATCATCCCGATGTAGTGTTTCTGGATGTGCAGATGCCTGGCCTGGACGGCTTCGCCGTGCTCAAGAAGTTGCTGGAGCGAGTTGACGCCGATCGCATGCCCCAGATCATCTTCGCCACCGCCTTCGACCAATATGCGGTGCGCGCGTTCGACGTCAACGCCATCGATTACTTGCTGAAGCCGTTCGATCGTGCCCGTGTCTTGCAGGCCCTGGAGCGCGCCCGTCAGCGCTTGCAGGAGATGCACCAGCTCGACTCAGAGCCCCCTGCGGACAACGGCGCCGACCTCAAGCCATCGGATGCGCGTCTTGACGCGCTCCTCCGCCTCATGGAACAGCAGCACTCTGGGGTACGTCCTCGCAGTGGGAAGATTATTCTGCAGGCCAACAACCGGCTCTTGCTGGCCGATCAGAAGGATATCTGCTTCGCCGCCATCGAGGAGGGCATCATCTCCGTGGTGACGCCCACCCTTGAAGGTCATTCCAAATGCCGGACGATCGAAGAGCTGCTCGAGCTGCTGGATCCATCCATTTTCTGGAGAGCCCACCGCTCCTACGTAGTGAACATCAACCACATCAAGGAAGTCGTGCCCTGGTTCAAGAGCAGCTATCAGCTGCGCATGGATGATCGCAAGCAGACGGAAATCCCAGTGAGCCGCGCGCAAACCCGCCGCCTGCGCGAACTATTCAAGCTCTAAGGCACTGCAAAGCCGAGGGACCTGAGGTTCTTTCCATGAGCAACAAAAGCTGGGTGCCCCATTCAAGCCTGGTTTTGGCTTGAGTGGGATACCACAGCACTCGACCGGCCTTTTTCTCATTCGAGCGAAGCCCCGGGGTCCGAAGAGCCTGTCCCGAGCGTAGCCGAGGGAACCCCGGCGGTGCTTATTCTACCCATGAGCTTCATCCCACTTCCTCATAAGCGCGCCGCAGCATCTGCCGCATGGCAGAAACCATATAAGCATTGTCGATGCGCAAATTAGCATCACTCACCACACCTGGATAATGATCAGGAATCAGCGAAGCATTGCTGCGTACCTCCCGCAGGGCTTTCATGAGGAGATACATATCCTGATACCCGTCATCCTGGAACGTCTCATGAAATCGCGGCAGCGGGGAACTGACATTGCGAAAGTGGATAGTGAATATCTTTCCTCGGCCACCGAACTCCCGGATCATGCTGGAGGCATCCTTACCCATGGTGTCCCCGCCTTCCAACCATGTGCCCAGGCACAAACAAAGCCCCCAATTCTTACTACCCTTCGAGACCACATCTTCGGCGTGTTTATAACCCGCATAGTTGATAAAAACCTTGGCCACACCATTCATGGGAGAGATCGGCGGATCGTCGGGGTGGTGAGCCAACTGGATGCCCGCCTTTTCTGCGACCGGCAGAACCGCGTCGAGAAAGTAACCATAGTTGGCCCAGATATCCTGCGCGGAGTAGTCGCGGTCGAACATTTGCTTTTCCACTTTTTCCCGAAAGTCGGCCACGCTGAATTCGCGCGCTGTATAGCCGCGATGGGTCGTTATCATCTTCGTGGTGTATGTATTTCCAGGGTGGAAATCGATATGCGAAGTGCGGATGCCCAAACGCCCGCAATCCGTAAGGAAGGTATTAAACTTCTCGATGTCCTCGTCTCTGCCCGGAAGCCCCAGCTGAATCCTCTTTGAGCGATAGGCCTCCATCAGCGCGCAGTCGATAGTGATCCCGTATTGGGCAAAGCGATCGCGTGTGGACTTGATCAAATCGTAGGATGCCGCCTCACCGAAGTCAGCGTGCAGCCAGCGCAGCCCAATCTGCTTGAGGAAGAGCAGCTCCTCGTCCGTAGCCTGTTGGACGGGTAGCTTGATAGCAATCTTTGTGCCCTGTGGATCGGCCTCATCGAACGGCGCTCCCGATGGAGCAGGGAGCGCCGTCGCGGAGCGCGGAAGCAGACCATAAGCAGCCGCCATCACCGGCACCTTGAGCAGCTCACGGCGATCAAGCCGTGCTGGCCTGGGAAGTTTTCCTGACCCGCTGCTATTGCTTGATGACTGTACCATCGCGCTTACGTATCTCTCCCCAGCCACCATTCAGGTTATTTCTTCCCGGCGTAAACGGAGCCTTGGCGGCTGCCTGCTCATCGATCTCGATGCCCCAGCCAGGATTCTCATTCACCCAGAGGTATCCATCCTTCATCGTCGGGCAGCCATGAAAAATCTCCTGCGTCCGTTCGTTGAAAGGCGAGTACTCCTGAATGCCAAAGTTATAGCTCACAAGATCAAGAGTCACGTTGGCCATGTGGCCTACCGGCGAGACATCCCCTGGACCATGCCAAGCGGTCCTCACAGCGTACGGTTCGGCCAGGATCGCGATTTTGCGCGCCGGAGTGAACCCGCCTACCTGGGAAACATGCACGCGAATGTAGTCGATCAGTCGTCCCTCAATCAGCGGCTGCCACTCGTGAGGATTATTGAAGAGCTCTCCCATGGCAAGCGGCGTCGCACAGTTCTGCCGGATCTGCTGGAAATAGGCTATGTCTTCCGGTGAAAGCGGATCTTCCAAAAAGAACATGTGAAACTTCTCTGCTTCCTTGCAGAACTGCACCGCCAGGTTGGGCGTCAGCCGTTCGTGCATATCGTGCAGCAATTCAATCTCCTCGCCCAATTCCTGGCGGCAAACCTCCAGCAGCTTCAAGGACCGGCGGAAATCGTATGCCGGCTCGTAGAGTGGCTTGTCGGTCAGCGCCTTGAACGTGTTGTCTGTGCTTGTTCTCGAGCCGTAACCAGACATCCCGGGAATTCCAACCTGCACCCGCACATTGCGAAAACCCTTGGCGATAAAGCCCTTCGCGCTTTCCACCACCGCCGCATAATCAGGTCCGTCGGCATGTCCGTAGGCATCGACGGCTTCCCGGCATTTTCCGCCCGCAAGTTGATAAACCGGCATGCCTGCCTGGCGCCCTTTGATGTCCCACAGTGCCTGATCGATACCGCTGATGGCGTTATTCAGCACCGGGCCATTCTTCCAATAAGAACTGTCGTAGCACGATTGCCAGATATCTTCGATCCGGTCCGTAGTCTTACCCAGCAAAAACGGCTTCAGATATTTTTCTACCGCGGGCTTAACCAGGTCGGCGCGCTGCGTGAATGTGGCGCACCCATAGCCATAGAGTCCATCCTGATCCGTCGTGATCTTGACCACCGTAAGCCGCACACCCGCGGGCTCGCATTCAATCACGCTAATATCCTTGATACGCGGCGTTGCCATCCCGCGCGTCGCCCGTGCCACCTGCTCTTGCGCGCGCAGCACAGGCGGGGCGAGGCTCAGCAACGCTGCGCTCCCCATAGACTTCAACAACTCACGACGTTTCATCGACATTTAGAGAGCCCTCTCATGATCGTTTATCCCCACCACTGTTCGCCTTCCGCCAGGTGAGCCTTTACCACATCAGGGTTCAGTTCGACACCAAGCCCTGGCTTGTCGCTTACGCTGACGTGCCCACCCTTGATATAGGGACCGTCGAGCAGCAGGACTTTGTCCATCCAGCCCCCCTGGCCCGTTATCGTTTCACAAGCGACATAGTCACGGATGGACGCAGCCCACTGGCAGTTAGCCCAGGTGTGCAATTGGCTGCCGGTGTTATGCGTTGCCATCGGCAATCCAAATGTATCAGCCATATCGGCGATGCGCTTCGTTTCCAGAAATCCGCCGCTGTTGCGTAGGTCAGGATTCAAGATGTCACATCCCTGGTAAATAATGAAATCCTTAAACCCCGCCCGCCGTTCCAGATTCTCACCTGTACAGATGGGCACACGCGAACTGGTGCACAACCTTCTCCAGGATTCGGAGTAGTCCACGGGAAGCGGATCTTCCAGCCACAGCGGTTTGATGGGGGCCACCGCCTCTGCCAATTGAATGGAGGTGCGCAAGTCGTACTCCCAGTGGCAGTGGACCATGAGGTCGTGATCCCAGCCGATGGCCTCGCGGCAATTCTCATACCCCTGCGCGATGTCCATCAGTTCTTTGGTCGTAAGCAGGCGATTGCCAAGATCCCGGGCGCTGTCGCTCGCCATGTCAGTATGGCGAAACCCGATCTTGTGTGCGGTAAAGCCGCTCGGGTCTGCCTTGATCTTATCCGCCCACTCGCGGCACGAGGCCTTGTCCAACATATTTCGCGGAGCCGCATGGTCGTAAACCCGGACACGGTCGCGAAACTTTCCTCCCAGCAGCGTCGAAGTGGGAACGCCAAGGGTCTTACCCGCCAAATCCCAAAGAGCCATTTCAATGCCGCTGGCCGCGCGCATGAGTGAATGCGCGGAGCCATCGGTCCGCGTGCCCGAAAGCTCAGGACCCCCGATACCCATGTAGGTGTAAATGGTATCGATCTCCAAAGGGTTTTTCCCCACCAGCAGCGGTTTGAGCGCCTGGATCTGCTCTTTTACACCAATGGCAGGGGTTCCATAGGCCTCGGCAATCCCGAACTGCCCATTGTCGGCAACCACCTTTACGTAAACATAGGTACGTTGGCCGGCCAACGTCATCGTCTGGACATCGGTGATCTTTGTACGGACCTTCTCCGCGGCTACGAGCGGCAAAAATCCGCTGACCCACCCCATGCCGCTAAGCAGGGCCGTACCACCTGCAACACCGAGAAACTTACGCCGCGACCAGCTGGGTTCGATTGGCTGTGAAATAGGATTTTGCGTCACGCTTCACCATTCTCCAACAGAGCCATCCTCGTGGAAAACGCGCGCCATGGGTCTTGAACCACCGAAGGGATATTTGCTCAAAGAGGCTTCGCTCAGTTCAAACCCCAACCCCGGTTTCGAAGGCAGAGGGAATCGTCCATTCACCATGCGCATAGTAGGAAAGCCGAACCACTCGGCCCAGATCTTCTCTTTGTCACCCGGCTCTACGAAGCTGCAGATCTCCTGAATAAGAAAGTTGGGCATCGAAGAGTCCACATGCAGCGTAGCCATCCCCCCGATAGGTCCTTCGCACGCATGTGGCGCCATGGAGACGTTGGAGATGTTGGCCATGGCCGCGACCTTCCAGAGCCCGGTGACACCGCCGACATGATTGATGTCCGTCTGCAAAATGTCAACGATGCCCATTTCTATCAACTCGCGACAGCCGTAGGCCGCGACCAATCGCTCGCCGGTTGCGATCGGAGTGGTCGAACGGCTGGCCACGCGGCCCATGGCCTGGACGTTCTCAGGCGGGCACGGTTCTTCGACAAACAGCAAATGCAGCGGCTCAACTTCTTTAACAATGATGGACGCCACGCTGGGACTCGTCTTTGCATGGAAATCGACCGCGATGTCGATGGAGTCGCCGAGCTTTTCGCGAATGCGCTGCATGTGCTTCACCGCCCGATCAATCTTGGCATGGGTCTCGATCCATTCGTATTCCTGGTCGGGTAGTCCGATCTTGAAGCATGAGACGCCTTCCTGGAGAGCGGTTTCGCGTAATTTTGCCAACTGCTCGTCGGTCCGTGCGTTCTCTGCGTGGTAATAGCCCCGGACGCCCGCCTGATCGTGAGGGCCGCCAAGAAGCTGATACACCGGGACCCCCAACGCCTTCCCACGAAGATCCCAGAGCGCTTGATCAATGCCGGAAATTGCCGATCCGATCACCGGTCCCGCGCGATAGAAGCTGTGCACATACATCGACTGCCAATGATGCTCGACCTGCATGGGATCTTTGCCGATAACAAAGTCCCGAAAATCCTCAATGCAAGACATCGCGGCCTTTGCCTTGCCCTCAAGCGTGCCCTCTCCCCACCCCACCAGTCCCTGATTTGTCTCAAGTTTCACGAAGACATAGGGGCGATCTGAATTGGGTGTCAACGAAACTCCGAATACTTTCAGATTGGTGACTTTTAAACCGGAGCTGAGATCCCGAAATGCTTCGGCCCGCGCAGCCTGTTCCCCAGTCGACTGAGCGATGAATGGTTCACATCCGCAGAGGTCGGTCGTACGAGAAGTTGAGACCGCCGCGGCAATGCGAGATGCAGGCGCAGCAGCAGCAACCGCCGCTGCCCCTCCGAGAAAGCTCCGTCGATTCATACGATCTGGTTCCTCTCCAGTGCCTGTACATCTACCTCGACACCTAGACCCGGTCCCTTGGGCAACGCGAAGAATCCGGCTTGCGCTGTCGCCGACCCGGCGCCTGCGTTGGGTAGTTGCGCGATGAAGAAATTCGGGATGCTCGCCGCCAAGTGCAGAGCTGCGGCAGTAGCAATCGGACCGGCCGCATGCCAGGGTGCGACAGCCACATAGTACGTCTCTGCCATCGCAGCCAACCGGCGGGTCCCCGAAATGCCGTGCACCAGCAAATCGGGCCGCAGCAAGTCAATCAGGCCTGCCCGCAGCAGATCCTGGTAGGTTCCAGAACTGGAGATATCGCGTCCAAGGCCGAGAGGAACCACGGTCTCGTCGGCAATCTTGTGCAGAGTCGACAGATTAGTCACCGGACAGGGTGCATCGAACCAGAGCGGATGCATGGACTCGACGGCAGCGGCCAGAGTTGCCGTATCCGAAGGAGTGAGTTGGTCGCTGCCTTCGAATGCAAAGTCCGCATCCGGAGCGGCTGCACGCATGGCTTTAAAGCGCGCTACACCGGCTTGAATATAAGCGCTCCCTTGATTGCGTGCGGCGGGTGTGGGGATGGGTACGAGGAATGCGGCGAAACCTGACGCCAGTTGTTTCTGAAGATCCTTTTCGAGCTCAGCGTCGGACGTTCCAGCCAATCGTACGATGGCGCGCGCCTTGGTCCGCGTGGGACCACCCAAAACACGATAAACGGGAGCCTTCGTAGCCTTGCCCAGAATATCGAGCAAAGCCATATCTATGGGCGCTTGCGCATTTTGCGGAACCAGCTCACGTAAGGTCTCATATGCCGATGCTGGGCGGCCCAGCGCCAGCTCACGGGTAGCTTTTAACTCGGGACTGGATAACTCCTTACACTCACCATAACCAACCAGCCCCGACTGGGTTCGTACCTGCAGGACCACATAGGAACTTCCAGGACTAGGTTGCGCCACGCGAAAGGCGCGCACATCCGAAATAGCATGCGCGCCGCTCTCTCCAGTGGCCGCAGTCTCGCCCTGCCCCACACCAAGCAGAGCTCTTCTTCTCTCGACCTTATGGATCATTAGTAATCTCCGTTCCTATCCACGGAGAAGGTTACACCCCACGCTGCAAGTTCCCATGAGCGTTCTGGCAAGCCGTCCTCCCAACCGATGTTGAACACCTTCCACTGAATAGCATTAGACGAAGAACTATATAGAAAAGTCCCCGCTTCTTTAAAACGTTAATCTAAGCGCACCCTGAATCTGGCGTGCTGTATTCGAGGTAGAAGTAATCGTACCGGCCCCTCCAGAATTGATCACGGCTGCCGGAACCACGAACTGAGGATGATTGAATATATTGAAGAATTCCACCCGAAATAGTAGGGCTGCGCTCTCCTTGATGGGAAAATGCTTTTCCAGGGAGCCATCAAGATCGACCTCTCGGGGGCCCCGCAGAGTATTCCTGCCAACATCACCCCAATTGTAAGAAGTAGGCGAAGTGAAGGCCGCCGGATTGAACCACTCCGAGATCGTTTTGGTCGACGGATATTGTGCTACCCCGGGAATAACGTTAGCGCGGCTCGCCGAGGCCCCAGTATTGGTTGCGGTGCCGCTTATCGTCACCGTGAAAGGCAGCCCCGACTGTCCGACAAAAATACCATTCGTCTGCCAGCCTCCCAATACCCACTTATCGAGGAAGGAATTGCTATTCAGCAACGCTCTTCCCGGACCGAATGGCAGCTCATAGCTCCCGTAGACATTGACACGGTTTCGGATGTCGTTGTCGGAATTGGCATAGTCGGCGTTCCGGTCGTAGGGGTTCTGGGGAATCGGGCCATCCACTCCTCCATCGAACGGTGCGTTGTCGAGCGCGTGTGCCCAAACGTAGTTGGCAGTTAAAAAGAACCCGCGTGATAGGCGCTGTTGAAAGCTGGTCTGAAGCGAATTGTACGAACCGACGCCCACCGACTCGTAGAGGGTGATCGCCGTCACGTTCGGGTACTCCGCGTAAAACTCTCGTCTCGGTTGAATACTCCCCGGGCCGGGAGCTGGCTGATCGATGGGATTCGCCCAGGATAAATGGTGGGTGATCGAGGCTACATAACCGATGGTAAAGGAGGAACGCGGAGTCAACTGCCTCTGCATGCTTAAGTTGAACTGCTGGCCGGAAGCGTTCTTGAAGTTCTGGTCGATTCCTTTAAGCGTGCCGAACGGAGTAGAAAACACCGAAGCTGGAATCTGTGCGGGAGTCAGAAATCCCTGGGAAACGGTGTTCGAGGGAAACAGCGTCCCCGGCGAGAGCGTATAAATCAGATCGAATGGCCACTGCCGCTCTTGCCGTATCGTTGTTCCCTCATTTGCCTGGGGATCATAGAAAGCGCCATAGCCGCCCCGCAAGACAGTCATCTCGTCCAGTTGGTACGCGAATCCCACACGCGGGCCGATTGACCCGTAGTCTGTATTCCAGTTTGCCGTCTTCGACACGCCATTCTGGCCGGCAATCTCAACCGCTGCAGTCGCGGGATTGAAATTGACCCAATAGTCATGGGCATCGGCATATGGCGTATTGATCTCGTAATGGAGGCCGATATTTAGCGTTAATTTCTGCGTGATGCGCCAATTATCTCCGCCATAAAAGTTGTATTCGTTCCCGAAGACATGCGCCGTTCCAGGCAGGAAAAGGTCGCGTACCGTCGAGGCCGGATACCCAAGCAGGAACGAAGCCATCGCGTTTCCGGTGCCCGTCGTGGAAGCCGGGTTGTTCGAAAAGTTGCTATCAAAGTTGAAGCGCCCAAATGGGCTCTGGCCCGGAGGCGAGTCGGTCTCGCTGATCAAGTGATGAAGCGTGTCAACGCCAAACTTGAAGTTATGCCTGCCGCGCTCCCAGGACACATTCCCTATGTTCTCCCATAGGTGCTCACGCCGGATCTCGGGCTCCGATCGCGAATTGCCCAGGCCCCCGTAACCGGATGGACTGATGATCGGCGCCACAGGGCCCTCTATGGGGGCTCCCGGCGGTTGGTACCCGGGCATGGGTGTCCTTCCAGGAATCTCTGCAAAGATCGGAGATGTCAACGGAGAAGGCAACAGAAAGCTGGTGAACCTGTTGAATCCGAATCTGTACTCGCCCACAACGTGCGGAGTGATGATCTTGTTGTAAGACAACACTCCTTGTTGCCCACGGTCCGCCTCCGGCCCCGAAAAGGCTCCCTCACTCCCGCCGATAACATCGTTGAATGTGTTCGGCATTTGTATCTGGGTATCGTCGATCGAATAGCGTGCAAAAAATGTCTGGGAGGGCGTGATCTGGTAGTCAACCCGGGCATCCCCGCGGTTATCATCGCTTTTCTTGAGCGGATACGTAACAATGTTATTCACGATTGCGCTGGTTTGTGGCAGCGGGTAGGCATTCACCAGTTGATATGCAATTGGATCGAACCGATCCGCCGGAATAATATTATTCGGAAATTGCGTCCGCTTATACGTCGATCCTGAGGCGGTCGTGGTCAAAGGGTCGTAAATATTGGCTACTCCCTGAAAGTTCCCCTGTCTCTCAAGCATGGTAGGAACGGTATTGACCTGCGTCCCTGCCGCCTGCTCGTAGTAGCCTTCATAGTTCAAGAAGAAGAATGCTTTGCTGCGTTTAATCGGGCCGCCTAATCTTCCACCGAAATCATTGAGCCGATAGAGCGGAATCGGTGTATTCGGCCTGACAAAAAAGTTCTTCGCATCCAGGTCTGAGTTGCGAATGTATTCATAGACAGAACCATGGAGGTTGTTTGATCCGGAGCGCGTGCTGGTTACCAGGATTGCGCCCGCCCCGCGGTTGTATTCGGGCCCGGCATTGCTGGTGATGATATTGAACTCCTGCAGAGATTCAACGCTGGGCCGCACAATCTGTGTCTGTGCGATCATCTCCGTATTATCGACACCATCCAGGAGCAACTTATTTGCGCTATCCCGGGCGCCATTGGCTTCGATGGTCGTGCCGCCGGGGCGCAATTCGTCCGGCCGCACTCCGGAACCGATTGTCCCGGTGGGGGCATAGTTCAATCCTGTAACGCCCGGAGTGATAATTGCGAGCTGGGTCATGTTTCTTCCGTTTAGCGGCAGTTGCTGAACCGCCGTCGTCGCTATCACCTGTCCCACGGCAGCGTTCTCGCTTTGTAGTACAGGAAGCGTCCCGGTGACCTCCACCGACTGGGTGACAGAACCAACCTCCATAACAATGTCAAGACGCGCAGTCTGGCCCACCTGCACCACGTAGCCCTTATTGATGTGCTTGGTAAATCCTGTTTTTTCCGCCTCGATGGTATAGCTGCCTGGCGTCAGATTGCCGGCGACGTATTCACCGGCGCTATCCGTCTGCAGGGTCTTGGTCTCGTTTGTACTTTCGTCGGTGACCCGCACCGTGGCGTCAGGGACGATCGCCCCGTTCTTGTCTGTCAATGTGCCCGTGATGGTGGCGCGCTCGACCTGCGCGAAACCCGTTAGGCTAAGCGCCGATGTCAGAAGAAGCACCGCCACGCAACCTGCCCGGCGGATGAGCTTTCGTGTCGACGTGGATGATCCAGCCTCATAACAACACGTCATGATGATCTCCTCTTTAGCTGACGATAACCAGGCTCTTCCGTCTAGCTGCTTGCAGGCGAGGGCGATCCGCATGCCGCGTGCACCATGTGGACGTAATTTCCGCCCAATCCCGCGTGCCATTTTCGCAAGCGGGTGAATGGTACAGCGGCCATACCACTATGTCAACAACCCTCGCTTCCTATGTTTGCGGGCACTTTTGTCTTACGGGATAGCTGCATACTGCTATTCGGTATTTGGGGAGATGTGAGTCATCAATGACCTTAGGAAGCGCACCGACGGCACGAGGAATCTGCGTTATCCGCACAGCAACTGCTAACGGTCTCATCCGGCTTCCCGCACGGCAACGAAAGTTTGGGTGCCCCATTCAAGCCCGGTTTTTCCTGCCCCGGCACGCCGTGGGGCTTGAGTGGGATACCACGATACTCGACCGGCTTTTTCTTCCGGTTCTAACACAAACTCTTTAGCGCGGACTTATCGACGAGAGACTACTTGACAATGACCCAGCGCTGGTATGACAGTGGCTCGGTCGTATATACCGCGATCCCTTGCGTGCGTCTGGAAGCTGTGGCTGCCACGTTCGCGCGGAGGTACAGAGCCAGTAAGGAGAGATAGATATGGCCTTTGGATATATATCTAGTGGATTGCCGGCCCTTGCGCTGGCCCTTCCGCTGATCGTGTCGCCTGCGTCGCAGGCTCAGCTGAACGCGCCGGCGGCCAATCCAGCCGGTACGCTCGTACAGCGCATTGCCCATACGGACCCAACAAAATATCAACATCTCAGCGCGGTGCACGACGGAGCGGGGTCGATGGACTTCGAGGTGCTGCTGGGCGCCGATGCGCTCGATACGAACCTGATCTTCTTTCATCGCGGCGTCCTCTTGCCCAAGGGCGGTATCGGCCAGCACTTCCATAACAAGTGCGAAGAGATGTTCGTCATTCTCGACGGCGAAGCCCAGTTTACGATTGACGGGCGCACCTCCGTGCTTAAGGGGCCGGCAGGTGCGCCGGATCGCATTGGCCACGCCCACGGCATCTATAACGCTACCGACAAGCCCGTGCAGTGGCTCAATATCAATGTCGGTTTGAGCAAAACCTACGACACCTTCAATCTCGGTGATCCGCGTGTAGGTGTTCCTCTTGACCCCATCCCACAATTCGTGAGCATGCGCCTCGATCGATCCTTACTCAAGTCGGTCGATCACATGCATGGCGGGACGGGCACTGTGGAGTATCGCCGTGTGCTTCAGCCCAGCGTGTTTTTTACCACTTGGTCCTACATCGACCATCTTTTGATTCCCGCCGGCAGTTCCGTCGGCCCGGACACGAAGTCAGACATGAGCGAGGTCTACTATGTGGTCACCGGCGATGGCACAGCGACCGTCGATGCGGAGACGGCTCCAATTCATAGCGGAGACGCCATCCCTATCCGGCTCAACCAAACTAAGGCGTTCACCAACAATGGTAGCGGACCGCTGGAATTCCTGATCGTCGGCGTCGCCCGCGATTTTGCGGCCAAAGACGCGCTCATGAATGCGCCGCGCGGCACACGATGAAACGAGCGAAGAAGATAGTTCAAAACCCTGTGAATGCATGGTGACCGTCATGAAGTCTTGGACTCGACGCGGGTTTGTTTCCGCGGCCACTGCAACTCTCGCCGCGACCAGGCTAGGTGCGGCAGCGCCCAGCGCGAGCGAGTATGTATACATCGGATCGTCGGCTCAGGGGGATGGCGAAGGTATCCACGTAGGTAAGTGGAACGCGGCCTCGGGAACACTCTCCGATCTCCGCCTCGCCTTTCCGGCCAACTCGCCAAGTTTCCAGGTCGCCGGCGAAAGCCACGGGATGCGGTTCCTCTTCTCCGGCCATCAGCCGCAACCCACGCTTGCCGCCCTCAGTTCCTTCCGCGTCGAAGCATCCGGCGATCTCAAAGTCATCAACACCGTCACTGTGGCGGATCTTGAAGAGAGCATGATCCAAATCGTGCTCGACCACACTCAGCGGTGCCTTGTCTCCGCAAGTTATCGCAGCGGCAAAGTCTTCTCCTTCAAGGTTTCCCCGGATGGCCAGCTCTCCGATCCGGTCTCCCATTTCCAGCTCTCCGGCCATGGTCCCAATGCGCGGCGGCAGACCACTGCCCACGCGCATGGCGCCGTGATCCCCCCCGACAATCGTTTCGCGCTCGTAAACGACCTCGGCACCGACCGTATCATGGTCTACAGGCTCAACGCCGCTACTGCGGAACTCACTCCGAACGACCCTCCGTTCTACGCCGCTGCTCCAGGCTCCGGCCCACGCCACCTTGCCTTCCATCCCAATGGCAAGTGGGCCTACAGCATTAATGAACTCAACTCCACCATCACCTTCTTAAGCTGGAACGCAAAAACCGGCGTGCTCACCACCGTAGATAACATCTCCACCCTGCTACCCGGCGCTGACGTCGCCAAAAATCGTGCTGGCGAGGTCATCATCGACAAGGCCGGGCGCTTTCTCTACGCTTGCAACCGCGGCCCCAATGAGGAGTTACTGGTGTATGCCATCGAACCCACCGGCCGCCTGAAGCTTGCGGGGCGCACCCCGCTCGGCGGTAAAGAGGCCCGCCATTTTGCCCTGGCTCCGGGCGGTAACTTCCTTGTCGTGGCCGAGCAGTTCACTAACCAGGTCAGCGTCTTCACGCGGGATCGGAGCACCGGGCTTCTCGTTCCGACGGGAAACAAATATCCAGTGAACAAGCCTTCCTGCGTTGTCTTTGTTTGAAGGGGCAATTTACGATGTTTTCAGATGCTTTGGTATCGAATGATCAGCAACTGAAAGCTCCTCTTCCATAAAACATCAATGCTATTTTCCCGGTAATCCTAGGATGCGAAGTGCAAAGGCAGTAACTCCCATACCGCGCACCACGCTCACAGCTGCAGCCTTTGAGCAGCTTATCTCACGCGTGGTGAAGGGAAATTGGAAGCCTGGCGATCGTATTCCTCCCGAACGCGACCTCTGCCAGCAATTGGGAATCGCTCGCACCTCTCTTCGCGAGGCACTCAAGGCGATGGAGCTGATCGGCCTGCTCGACAGTCGCGTCGGCGACGGAACATTTGTTTGTCCGCGGTCAGAATTCCTCTCCCGGCCGTTGCTCTGGGCCTTTACGGGATCCGATCATAATGAACTCCAGGACATCATGGAGGCGCGCACCATCATCGAGGAAAACCTTGCCGGCCTGGCGGCTGAGCGCGGTTCCCGCGAAGCCATCGCGGAGATCGGTAAAGCTGTACAGATGATGCGAGATAGCATCGCAAGAGGCGATTCCATCCTGGAAGCTGACGTAGCCTTTCACCTGGCCATCTCCTCGGCCGCGCAAAACGATGTATTACACAACGCGGCGCAACTGCTGCGCAATCTATTGCGCCAGTGGATTTATTTCAATTTGGCTTTGCCCGGCGTATCCGCGATCGCCTTGAAACATCACCACACCGTCTACCGGGCGATTCTGCAGCGCAAGCCCGCAATGGCGCGGCGTGCCATGCGCACGCATCTTTCAGAAACCATGGCCCTGGTTAAACACGCCATCAAACATGAAGCGCAAGGAAAAGTTGGCGCAATTTCTAAGCGATGAGTGTTGCTTGACTCTGTCCATCCACCTCCACCCATGCCAAGGTGGGCCAGGGCCTTCAAATTTGTCATCCCGCCTGTCCCGGCGTGCCGTGGAACCGAAGCGAACCCGGATTTCCTGTTTCGCTGCACTCACCCACGCCACCAAGCTCGACAGGAAATCCGCGGTAGCGTAAGGGACCTGCAGTTTTACCTTCGGCACAAGCGAATGCGCCGTGGGCGAATCGCCTTTGGTTTCAAACCTCGCGTCGTTTCCAGGCCATGTATGCCTCTTTTGTTTCCGCGTTCGGAGGATAAGTGCCGCGCAGCGGAGCCCCACCGGCGATTTTCTGAATAATAAAATCCTCCATCTCCTCCTGTTCGGCGGAATCCGCCGCCACCTCTTCTGCCAGGTGGCGCGGAATAACGACCACTCCATCCACATCGCCAACGATGACGTCGCCAGGGTAGACTGCGACTCCGCCGCACCCAATCGGAATATTCAAATCGATGGGATGGTGTTTGATGAGATTGGTTGGCGCGCTCGCGCCCGCACAGAAAACCGGAAACCCGAGCCCGGCGATCACGCCGCTATCGCGCACTGGTCCATCGGAAACCATACCGGCAACTCCCCGTACCTTCAATCGGGTTGTCAAAATCGAGCCACAGGAGGCGGCCGTCTTATCCCCGCGGCAATCCTGAACCAGCACCGATCCCGGGGGTGCCGTTTCAATCCCTTTTCGCTGTGGGTTTTCAGGATCGAGAAAAATGTCCAGCACGTCGACATCTTCGCGCGACGGAATATTCCGCAGGGTGAACGCGGGTCCGACAAGGTTACCGCTTTCGAGTTTCCCCAAAGCGGCGACGCCCTGCATAAACACATTACGAAAACCGCGCTTGAATAACTGCGTCGTTAGTGTGGATGTGCTGACCGATTTGAGACGGGTATACACCTCGTCGGACAGTTGAGTCACGCTCTTGCTCCTTAGAGTAGTAATTTTTCTCTCTTACCTTTGCTCAGCGGTACCCATGCCGGGAACCCTCAAATCGTGCTCACGGAGGAGCCTACCACCGGGGTGCAAACCATTCCAATGCAAAGGCATCGCGGCGTGGTGATAGATCAACGTCTGCTCCAAAGCCGAAGTCCTGGCCACAGGAACTAGCCATTTTTAAAATTTTCCTTTGCATACCGGTACTTCGTTGGAATACTATCCGCCTGCCATAACTGGTCAATGATAGATCAACGTCAACTGGGGGTGTTCTTGAAACGGACCCGGAAGCAAGTACTCTTTGCCTCGGCTACGGCTCTGCTGGCGGCAATCACGGCCACCATCATGGCCCAGACCGCGCAGCCAGCCAAGCCGAAGCGCATCAACCAGGCGATCGAGCTCCTGGCGGAAGGCCAGCCGATCTATTACACCGGCTCTCACTCCGGAACCACCGGCACCTATGAACAAGGAGTGAAGGACGCGCAGACCTATGCGGACTACATCAGCTACGACATGGAGCACGCTCCCTTCGATGTAAAGGGATTGCAGGAGTACATGCGCGGCCTGGTGGCCGGTGGTCCCAGCAGAAGCGGTCATCGTACCCCGGCCGTGATCGTGAACGTCCCGGTGAATGGGATGGATGCCGAAGCGGTACACGCCAACGCCTGGATGTTCAACCAGGTGCTGGCTACCGGTGTACATGGCGTCATGCTCACCCATGCGGATGACCCCGGCGCGATTCGCGCCTTCGTTGAGGCCGTACGCTTTCCCATCCACCACGAGGGCGTAGGCGTCGATGGGCTTCCTGAAGGCCGACGCGGCGTTCACGGGGTCGCCAACGCATCCCAGATCTGGGGTGTTTCCCAGGAGGAGTATGAGGAAAAAGCGGATCCCTGGCCGCTCAATCCCAATGGCGAACTGCTCCTCGGCGTGAAAGAGGAAGACAAGTACGCGCTCGCCAATGTCGACGAGAATCTGAAGGTTCCTGGCATTGGCATGGCGGAATGGGGCCCCGGGGATATGGCGATGTCGCTGGGTGTCCGCGCCCAAGGCGCGGCCGCGATCCAGGATCCGAAGATGGTTGCGGCGCGCGCCAAAGTCCTGGCCGCCTGCAAAGCTAACCATATCTTCTTCCTTAACTCACTGAGCTCTAAAGACGTGATCTCCATGATCAAGGAAGGCGTGATGGTCGGGCCTGCCAGTCCTGAGACCGCAGCCATCGGCCGTAAGTACACCAATAGACCCCCTCCTTACTAACCCCGCGTTCGTTTTCTTTGAGGGACTATGAAATTAATCGCGAGCTATCGTTTCATCCTTGGCGTGGTGTTGGTAACTGTAACGGCCGCTGTTCTCGGAGCCCAGGCTCGGGATAATGCGCTTACCGCAAACGAAACCGCTCACGGCTGGAAGCTGCTCTTCGACGGCAAGAGCCTGGAAGGCTGGCATCCCTACGTAACCTTTACCCCGCCGGCGACCGGCGATTGGGTTGTGGTCGGCGGTGCGATTGTTTGTCCCGGCACCAGCTCCGGTTGGCTTGCCGGCAACGACACCTTCACCAACTTCGAGCTAAAGTTACAATTTCGCGGCAGTGAGAAGACAAATAGCGGCGTCTTTCTTCGCTCGGAAAAAGAGGGCGCCCCGCACAAAACCGGTTACGAATTGCAAATTTGGGACTACCAACCAGCCGGCTACAACACAGGCAGTCTGGTTGGCTCCCTCAAGGCCATGCCCGCAACCATTTTGGACGAGCAATGGAACGACTACGATATCACCGCCGATGGCGACCATTTCGTGATCGTTCTCAACGGTAAGACCATCCTCGACGATCACGATTCCAAACACACCGCAGGGGTGATCGGATTTCAATGTCAGAAAGGAAACAAAATTGAGTTCAGGGACATAAGGTTGTTGACACTTCAAAAGTGACTAGTCCAGGGGAAATGCTTTAGTGTGGTGAGTCATCCAGCATTTGAGGAAGGCAGGATCATGAAAATCAAGAGAAGAGATCTGCTCACGGCAGGTGTCTCCATCGGTGTGGGGATGGCAGCTTCCGGTGTAATGGCGCAGGACGGTCCACCGGCCGGTGGTGCTCACGGCGCCCGGCGGGGTAGTGCATCGGTCAATAGCAATACTCAGCCTTCATCGGTCGACCTGAACTACAAGCCGCGCCGCATCAACAAAGCGATTGAGCTGTGGGAAGACGGTCAACCGATCTATTACGGCAACTCCGGCATGGGGCCGGGCGTGGACAGCTACGCTCAGGGCGTCAAGATGGCCCGGACCTACATGGATGCGATCAACTGTGAGATGGAGCACGGGGCCCTCGACTTCGCAGGGTTGCGCGAGTTCATGCGCGGTCTGGTGGATGGCGGCCCAACGCGAAGCGGCCATCGCACGCCGGCGGTTTTCGTGGAGACGGGCATCATCGGTCTCGACCCTGCCTATATGCGGGCCAACACCTGGGTCCTGGAACAGCTGCTGGACTGTGGTGTCCATGGCATTCACATGTGCCACGCGCGCGATGCCGGGGCGGTCAAGGTCGCGACCCAGATGGCGATGCGTTATCCGTTTGACCGTCCGGGCGTTCCCAAGCTGGAGATGCGGGGCCTTCGCGGCTCCAGTGCGAACTTTGCCGCCGAAGTCTGGGGTGTCAACCACAATAAGTACCTCCACGTGGCCGATTTGTGGCCGCTTAATCCCAAAGGTGAGATGATCTTCGGGGTCAAGATCGAAGACACCTTTGCCGACGTTGATGTCGACAAGACGATCGCCTTGCCTGGCATCTCCATGGCCGAGTGGGGGCCGGGCGACCATAGCTTTTGGCTCTACGGCCTTGATATTTTTCCTGAAGATGGTTCCCAGGTGGATGTAGGCACTAGGCCGGAAATGGTCAAGGTACGGCAAGCCGTTCTCGACGCTTGCAAGAAAAACAAGGTCATGTTCCTCAATGCCGGCACTGCAAATCAGAACAGCCCGGATTATGTCGTCAAACAGATCCAGGACGGTGCCATGGTGCTCGAAGCGCCCGAGTCTGCGGCGATTGTCGGCCGCGAGTACAGTAAGCGGAAGATGCCTGTTTGATGACTCAGATAGGCGAAAGCGGCAATTGGACGAAACAAAATTGAGTCGAGCAACGTCAGGATACGTTCGCTGGAAAAATAATCGCCTCTATACGCCTGAAACGTTCCACAGGCGTATAGAGTTTTGCTGTGCACGTCTGGAGATTCTTATGAAGAAAATGCTCACGGCAGCGGTCATCGTCTGCACCCTGTTGGGCGCTTCGTCCGCCTTCGCTCAGGTGAAGATGACGAGGGACCAAATGATGTTCTACACCTCTGACTGGAAGGGCGACCGCTTTCCTGATGGGCGCCCGAAGGTGCCGGACGATCTACTCAAGCGTGCCGTGGACTGTACCATCGAGGACATCTGGGGCTTTCTGCGCCAGAAGGGCTACGCTAATCAGTTTGAGGGCGACTGGCAAGCTCTCCACATCGATAAGCCTTTTGCCGGCCGTGCGCTCACGGCTCAATACATGCCCACTCGGGCCGACATGGCCAAGGCGATTGCCGCGGAAGGCAAGGCCGAGGGCCGCGTCAGTGGAAACAACAGTTGGCCTATCAATGAACTGCAGCTTGGGGACGTTTATGTTGCAGACGGCATGGGAAAGATCATTGAAGGCACGTTGATCGGCTCCAATCTGGGCAACGGCGTGGCCGCCCACACCCACACCGGATTTGTTTTTTACGGCGGCATCAGGGACCAGGAAGAGAACCGGGAAATCCCAAACTTCAACGGCTTTTACAAAGGCTACGATCCCTCTGCCTGGGCGCAAATGGAGTTGACTGCGATCAACGCGCCCGTTCGTATCGGGCGTGCCATTGTGTTGCCGGGAGATCTTGTTCTGGCCAAGACGGACGGGGTCATCTTCATCCCCGCGATTTTGGCTGAAGACGCGATCAGCCACGCCGAATTTACCAGCCTCGAAGACGATTACAATTTCGAATTGAACAAAGAGGGCAAGAACGGTGCCGAATTCGAAGGCGGTTGGACGCCGGAAAAATATCAAGGCCTCGCCAAGTGGATCGACGCTCATCCTGAGAAGCTGAAGATGCCGCGTTCTGAATTCGATGCGCTCATGGCCGAAAGGCTCAAGCCCCGGCCGCCCCGTACCCCGCCAGCACCCTAGCAAGCTGCGGAAAACCCTGTTTTGTATCAGGGCACGGCTCTAAAGGTTGCGGAACCACTGATGCTTTGGCAAGGCTTCAAGGGT
This sequence comes from uncultured Acidobacteriaceae bacterium, assembly GCA_963721125.1. Classification (GTDB taxonomy): domain Bacteria; phylum Acidobacteriota; class Terriglobia; order Terriglobales; family Acidobacteriaceae; genus PALSA-350. Next base: position 99,970 of record CAVRHZ010000008.1, read on the forward strand.
TGCGGAGAACACATGCTTTGCCAAGGCTTTAAAGGTTGCGGAGAACACGCGCTTTGGCACGGCTTTAAAGGTTGCGAAAAAAACTAATGCTTTGTATCAGGGCACGGCCTTTAGCCGTGCCGTACCGGAAATCAGCAGTGAGGGCTTTAGCCCCTGAGGTATTGCTTTCCTGCCCATTGCATAGCTTTCCGCACCCTGGCGCACTACGAGAGGAAACATGCGAATCATCACCGGTTGCTCTTTAGTCCTAGGAATGGGATTGGTCCTCTTGGCCGGCGGAGTTGCGGCCGCTCAGGCCTCACCCAATACGCTTACTTCCAAAGAAGCGGGCTCAGGGTTGGAAACTACTCTTCGATGGCAAGGATCTGGACGGCTGGCAGCCCTACAGCACCTCGAAGCCACCGGCAACCGGGGACTGGGTCGTGGCCGACGGCGCGATTCTCTGTCCTGGCACTAGCCCTGGATGGCTTGCCGGCAACGACTCCTATACCAATTTCGACCTCAAACTGCAGTTTCGCGCCACCGAGAAAACCAATAGCGGCGTCTTTATCCGCTCCACAAAAGAGGGCGCACCGAACAAGACCGGTTACGAAGTACAGATCTGGGACTACCAACCCGCTGGCTACAACACAGGAAGTTTGGTCGACTCCCTCAAGGCAGCCCCCATCAAAATCCTTGAAGGCCAGTGGAACGACTACAACATTAAGGCGGTCGGCGATCACTACGTCGTCGTTCTCAACGGCAAGACGATCCTGGACGATCACGACTCCAAACACACCGAAGGGGTGATCGGACTCCAGTGCCAGCCAGGAAACAAGATCGAGTTCAGGAACGTCAAGCTACTCCCTCTTAAGCAGTAACTTCCTCGTTAGCGTGGCAGGCAAATACCCCGAATGATATGTTGTTCGAGGCAGGAAACTCCTATGAAAAAAATAATCGTGGCTGTGATGATGGTCTGGACTGTGTTGGGGGCATCAGCTGCCTTCTCCCAGGTAAAGATGACGAAGGAACAAATGATGTTCTACACCTCCGACTGGAAAGGCGACCGCTTTCCGGATGGACGTCCAAAGGTGCCCGACGATCTCCTCAAGCGCGCTTTGGATGTCTCCATCGAGGACGTGTGGGACTATCTGCGCGAGCACGGCTACCGCAATCAATTCGAGGGAGACTGGGAAGCTCTGCATATTGAAAAGCCTTTTGCCGGGCGAGCGCTCACCGCGCAATACATGCCACTCCGGGCGGACATGGCAAAGGCCATTGCTGCTGAAGGCAAGGCTGAAGGACGCGTTAGCTTTAACAACAGCTGGCCCATCAACGAACTGCAAATTGGGGACGTGTATGTTGCAGACGGCATGGGAAAGATCATTGACGGAACCTTGATCGGCTCCAACCTGGGCAACGGCATTGCCGCCCACACCCACACCGGCTTTGTTTTCTACGGCGGCATTAGAGACCAGGAGGAAAACCGGGAAATCCCAAATTTCAACGGTTTTTACAAGGGCTATGATCCCTCCTTCCTGCTGCAAATGACGTTGACCGCCATTAATGCTCCAGTCCGTATTGGGCGCGCCATCGTGTTGCCGGGTGACTTAGTCCTGGCCAAGACCGACGGCGTTATCTTTATCCCGGCGATCATGGCCGAAGGTGCAGTGAGTCACGCTGAATTCACCAACCTCATGGACGCCTACAACTTCGAACTGAACAAAGAGGGCAAGAACGGAGCCGAGTTCGAAGGCGGTTGGACCCCAGCCAAGTTTCAAGGTCTAGCCAAGTGGATCGATGCCCATCCTGAGATGCTCAAGATGCCGCGTTCAGAATTCGATCAGCTCTTGGCGGACGCGCTAAAGCCACGTCAACCCCGGCCGCCGGCAGGCACACCCGAACCCTAGCAGGTTGCGGCCTGAAAAATCTGGTGGAGAACCGGAAGAGATACAGCAGGTCCCTCCACTGCGCTACCCCGGATTTCCTGTTGAGGTTAGTTGCGTTGGCGAACTTCTTGCGGCTTTCCTTCCAGAAAGCCGCACACGTGGATGCTGGCGAGTGCCGCGTGGCAGGAAATCCCGGTGCGCTCCGGTCGGGATGACAATTCTGTGGTCCATCAACAGCCATTCGTCTGACCGCTTTCAGGCCGTTTCCCTAAAACAGAATTGTCATCCCAAGGGGCTGTGACTTTTTTGATTGCTTGATCGTCCACAACCGCTGGGTGCCCCATTCAAGCCCGGTGTTGGCTTGAGTGGGATACCACGGCACTCACCTAACGATTCTTTCAGCCGCTAGCCAATTCCCCATGGATGCACCACCCTCCACTTTGTCATCCCGCCTGTCCCGGCGTGCCGTGGAACCGGAGCGCACCCGGATTTCCTGCTACGCGACACTCACCAACAGCCACGTGTGCGGCTTTCAGTAAGGAAAGCCGCATGAAGTCCGCCAACGCCACCAACCTCAACAGGAAATCCGGGGTAGCGTAGTGGAGGGACCTGCTGTTTCTCTTGCGGTCAAACACCTCTAAAACCCTGAAGGGTACGGGCTTCAGCCCGTACGTAAATGCGTCGCATAATTCGACTTTAGCCGCTGAGGGACTCCCAGCCCATGCATACCGCCCCCTCTTCTATCCGCATCGCTCTAAGTGCAATTCTCTCTCCGCGGTCGAATCCAATTAACGACTTACAACAACTCATCCCAGATAGTGAGACTTTCTTGACATACATCTCACGCGGGAATACAGTTCACTCATTTTTAAAAGAGGTGGTATCCCACTAACCAAAAACACAACAAAAAACGGACCTGCTTGAAAGTGAAAAGCAAGTCATTTCCTGGAGGGGAAAGACATGCCACTAACAGCCGAGACGCAAAGCAGACTAAGTAACCGGTTTCATTTCATCGTATGCGCATTGCTCTTGTCAGCACTCAGCGCATACGGTCAGAATGTCAACGGTTCAATCGTAGGAACCGTTTCCGACTCCACCAACGCCGCAATCCCAGCCGCAACCGTCACCATCACAGATCAGAATACCAATGTCAACCGCACGGCTCAGACTGACGCCAGCGGATACTATTCGGTTCCCGACCTTCCTCCCGGAACTTATAAGGTCACGGTGCAAAAAGACGGATTCAGCACGGCCGTAAACAGTGGAATCAGCCTATTCGCAGATCGCACGGCGCGCTCGGATATGACCCTTAGCCCGGGTTCCGTCACCCAGACAGTAAGTGTAAACAGCGCAGTCACACCCGAGCTCCAGACCGACACCGCGGACACAGGACGCGATATCGACAGCACCGCCGCCGCCGAACTCCCGCTTTCCACAGGTCGCAATTTTCAAAACCTGCTCAATACCGTTCCTGGCGCGGGCGTCACCGTGAAGGACCACTCCACTTTCTACAATCAGCAGCTGAGCATGGCGACTGCCGTGAACGGCCAATCCAGCATGTACAACACCTTCAATATTGAGGGCGTTAGCGACAACCAGCGCAGCCAGCTACTGCAGATCTACATCCCTCCGATAGAAGCTATTCAGGAGGTGCAGATCACCACCAGCAACTACGACCCTCAACAGGGAACTGCCCTCGGAGCGGTTACGAATGTCATTCTCAAATCCGGTGGAAACCAGTTTCACGGCGAAGGTTACTACTTCTACCAGGGCAACGCCCTCTCGGCCAGGCAATACTTCCAGACAACGCCCAACACCCATGCCGTATATAACTACTACGGTGGTAACATCGGCGGTCCAATTCAAAAAGATAAGATGTTTTTCTTCGTAAGCTTCCTGGAATACCAGCAGCATCTGGGAGAGTTCGAATCAGGGATAGCTGTGCCCCCGGCGTCGATCCGGACCGGCAATTTCAGCGACTCCGTCCTGACACCGATCTACGATCCTCTTTCCGGAGATACTGTCGACTGCCTACCCGGTGGTAATGCCAAACTATGCGGAACCGGCCGCACCCAGTTCAGTTACAACGGGGTCCTCAATGTGATCCCCCCGAGCCGCCTCGATCCAGTCGCGCAAACGCTGCTGTCTCACGTTACGCTGCCCAACAACAATGTAAATGCTGCCGGCTTGCTCAAGTACCAAAATAACTTGTTGACCGGCAGCGGCTTCACCCAGGACACGCCCGATGTTGACGCCACGGTTGATCGTTTCTTTCATACCGACGATCACATTTTCGTGCGCTTTAGTTTTGAAAGGCCAACTCTCAACCAGGACGGCCTCTTCGGCGATTACGGCGGTCCGCTCTCCGGCGGCGGCATTGCCGGCGAGGAGGGTTATGGTCACGAAAGCACCTATTCGACGGGCGTGAACTGGATCCATCCCTTTGCATCGAAGCTGCTCTCGGAAGCACGCCTCGGTTTGAGCCGGTACGATAACCTCGCCTATCCCACCGGCTACGGCAAGACCCTTGCCCAGGACGCCGGGATCCCCGGCGCGAACATCAGTACATTCACCAGCGGTATCAGCATCATCTCCGGCGAGGGTTTCTCCGACCCCATGATCGGAGGCTGCAACAATTGCCCCTGGACCCGCGCCGGCACGCTCATCCAGGCCGTGGAGAATATGACCAAGGTTACCGGCAATCACACGCTTGAGTGGGGCGGTGACTATCGCCGTTGGCGCGACGACTTGCTTCTGGTCGGCGATCCGCCGGGTGCCTTTACCTTCGCCGCAGGTACCACTGCGCTGAACGCAAAAAACGCTCCGCCGAGCAGCTTCGCCAACCAGTTCGCAAGTTTCCTCCTGGGGGATGTCAGCTCCGTCGCGCGCGGATACGCCAACGTATTTCCCGCCCTCCGCCAGAACCAGCTCTTCGTTTACTTTGGTGATAAATGGCAGGCTGGCCCCAAACTCACCATCAATGTAGGTTTACGCTGGGAGTACTACGGGCCGCCAACGCCGCACTTTGCCGGTGGCTTCTCCAACTACATCCCAAGCACCAATTCTCTCGAGTTAGCAGGCATCGGCGTGGTTCCCAGAAATATGGGACTACAGCCCGATTACAAAAACTGGGGACCGCGTTTCGGAGTGGACTATCGCATCAACAACAATAGCGTCGTTCGCGCTGGTTTTGGCATGAGCACACTACCCTGGAACATTGACCTTTGGGCCTACAACTATCCCATCGAGCCGACGCAGTCGTACAGTAGCCTCAGCAGTTTCGGCCCCGCAATCCTTTCCAACAACACCGGCGCTACCTTCGAGCAGGGAATCCCCGCCCTACCGCCCTATGTCCCGCCGCCGAATGGGATCCTCCCCGCCAACACCCCCGCTCTGCTCAACCAGAGCTATTATGCAATCAACCTCAACTGGAAAAATCCGTATCTCGAATCGTGGAATCTCGCTTACGAGCGAACTCTCCCTGGAAACTGGGTTCTGGATATTGCGTACGTGGGCAATCACGGCATCCATACTCCCATCGAATACAACCAGAATGCCGCGACGCAGTATGGACTGGGTGCTGCGGGTCAGCCGGAATATGGGCCCTGCGCCGCCTGCGGCAGTCCCAATGCAAATGTTGGCCGTACCGCTTCCACAACCGAATTCTTCGCCGGGTACAACTCCAACTACAATGCTCTCCAGGTCAAGCTCGATCACAAGTTCGCTCGCGGCTTCGCTCTGACCAACTCGTATACCTATGGAAAGGCCCTAGGGTTTGCCAGCGAAGCCAGCGATTATCCAAACGGCTTACTGGACTATGTCAATCAAAGGCGCAATTACGCCGCGACTGACTTCAACCAAACCCACATCTTCAACGACAGCTTTATCTGGCACCTCCCGTTCGGAGAGGGATCGCACCTCGCCAACTCCGGCGTGGCCGGCCAGATACTAGGGAACTGGCAGCTCAGCGGAATGTGGGAGGCAACCAGCGGCTTTCCCTTGAATTTCTCCTGCTCCTGCACTGCCTCTTTCAATACTCCCGGAAATCAGGCCTTTCCTAACTCCAGCGGCCCGGTGCAAAAGCTGCATGGCATTAAAACAACACCCTGGTTCAACACCAGTGTCTTCTCCGATCCACCGGCGGGAACCCAGGGAAACGTCGGCAATTACATATCCTCAGGACCTAAATTCTTCAACCTCGATGCTTCGATCTTCCGTAGAGTGCGCCTGACGGAGCGATTCAATTTGGAGCTGCGCAGCGAGTGGCTGCACGCGACCAATACCCCGCAGTTTTCTAACCCCAACACCCAGTATGGGAGTGCGTCCTTTGGCTTAGTCACGGCAACAAGTGGTGGCAACCGTCTCATCAACGTCGCTGGGAAGATCGTCTTTTGAAGGTCTTCCCACAATCTCTCCATCTTGGCCGCGAGGCTCAATATGGTGCGTAAGCATGTAAAGTGGATTCGTCGTCCTATTGCCCTCCTGGTTGTTCTTCAAACAGGGGCGGCCAGGGCAGAACAAATGGCCGATGCAATAGCCGATCAAAGAGGAGAATCGTTTTATGAGTTCTGACTTTTCGAGAAGAGCCCTGATGAAGGGCATCTGTTCGACTGCCGCGCTGTCGGCGGCGTTACCGGCCGCCGCGGTATTGCCTGCTGCCGCCGCTGACGGAACCGAGTACAAGGGCCCGCACGGTCCCGGGATGCCCCAGGAAGGGCCCAACACGCCGAAAATCTGCGCTCCCATTGGCGGCCGCGAGATCACCGATGAATCGATGCGGATGGTCAAGCAAATCGGCGTAAACAATGTGCTCATGGGGGGCCCCAAGATGCCCTGGCAGGAGGCCGACCTGCAGGCCACCGTCGACAAGCTCAAAACCGGCGGCCTGACCGTGGGCAATATGATGATCGCCGGCTTTCCCAACTGCATCTATGGGCGCGCCGGAGCAGCTCGCGATAAGGAGATCGAAGACTTCAAGAGTTCCGTGCGCGCCGCAGGCAAAGTAGGTCTGCCGGTCATCGAGTACAACTGGTACGCACATCGCGCCATCGAGGGTTACTACCTGGAAGAAGGACGCGGCGGAGCAGGATACACTGCGTTCAACATCAATAGGGTTGCAAACCTGCCCACAGTGCCCGACGAGGGCGTCCATTCCGACGAAGAACTCTGGAAGAACATCACCTATTTTCTACAGGCGGTCATTCCCACCTGCGAGCAGTCAAACGTGCGTTTGGCGCTGCATCCCAACGATCCGCCCATTGCCGTCACCCGGGGATCGGGACAGATCATGGCGTCTCTCGAAGGCTGGAAGAAGTTGATCACGGTGGTCAACAGCCCGGCGAACGGAATTACCTACGAATGCGGCGTGTCCCGCGAAATGGAAGTCGATCCAGTCGAGGTCTGCAAGTACTTTGGTACTCGGGACCGTATCAATCATGTTCATTACCGGAATCCGGTGGTCAGGGTCCCTCATAACGACTACACCGAGACCTTCATCGACATGGGTGAAAACAATATGCTGGCCGTAATGCGGGAACTGATCAAGGTGAAGTACACCCGCCTGATCTATCCCGAGCATGAACGGGCATTGGATTACGACAGAAAGGTCGGCATCCGCAACCAATACCCGGGCGGCGGCGGATACACCGGCATGGTGTATGACATAGCCTACGCGCGAGCCATGTTCCAGGCGTCGATCATGCTGGAGCGGGGCACCGAGTGGAAGGAGTTCTAGAGCAGGAGTAACCAATCCCATCGCGGCTCTTCCTCGGGAAGAGCCGCACTTAGTTTTCCCCAATCATCCTGTAAAATCAGGCGATCCCATGCGAAGGCCTCAACTCGCGGCCAAAAATGCCAGCATGGCCAGGCGTCCGTGGCTGGGTACGATATTTCGGGGTCGAGGTTGACGAGCAGATGGGGAAGTTCAGAGCGGCAGCAGTAGCTTTGGGGTTGGGCCTTTTTACCACTTCATTCATGGCATATGGCGCATCACCAGCGCCTGCGGAACAGCAGGACTGGCCGGCTTACGGCGGCCACGACGGCACGCACTACTCCCCCCTCTCGCAGATCAATCGTGACAACGTAAGCAAACTGGCAGTCGCCTGGAAGTACGATACCGGGGAGAAGGGCGGAATCGAGGCCAACCCCATTATCGTTGGCAACGTTCTCTACGCCACCACTCCGCGCCGCAGCGTCATCGCGCTCGATGCGGCGACGGGCAAACTGATTTGGCGCTACGAGTTTGACCTTCCGGGCCAGGTGCTGACCCGGGGTGTCTCCTATTGGAGCGATGGCCATCAAAGCCGCATCTTTGCCGGCGCCCGCAACTATCTCTATGCGCTCGATGCGGCCACGGGCAAGGTGATTCCCAGCTTCGGCGAAAACGGCAGAATCGACCTGCGCAAGGGACTGCGCGAGCCCTACCAGCAACAGTCGGTCGAGCTGACCACGCCGGGCAGCATATATAAGGACCTCATTATCGTCGGCGGGGCAAACCCTGAAACCCATCCCGCGCCCCCGGGCGATATTCGCGCCTTTGATGTACGCACCGGAGCCTTGCGCTGGACCTTCCACACCATTCCGCGGCCCGGGGAGTTTGGCTACGACACCTGGCCCAAAGATGCCTGGAAAAATGCTGGAGCCGCCAACAACTGGGCCGGGATGACGGTCGATGGGAAGCGCGGCATCGTGTATGTGCCCACCGGTTCGGCCGTCTTCGACTTTTACGGTGGAGATCGTATCGGCAACGATCTGTTTGCCGATTCGCTCATTGCGTTGGATGCCTCGACGGGCAAGCGCATCTGGCATTTCCAGGGTGTCCACCACGATCTTTGGGATCGCGATTTTCCCGCGCCGCCGGCGATGGTAACAATCACCCGGGACGGCAAGAAAATCGATGCCATAGCCCAGACAACCAAGTCCGGCCTGCTCTACGTGTTCGACCGCTCGACCGGAAAATCCCTGTTCCCCATCCAGGAATTGCCGTTCCCTCGCAGCACTGTCCCTGGCGAAGTCACCTCGCCGACGCAGCCGTATCCCAGTGCGCCCGCGCCCTACACGCAGCAGAGCACAACCATAGATACGTTAACCAACCGCACGCCCGAGGCGCATGCCTGGGCCGTGAAGCAGTTCAACAGCATGATCGGCGGCGGCCAATTCATTCCCCCCAGCGTGGACAAGCTCACCATCGATATGCCGGGATTTGCCGGGGGAGGGGAGTGGGGTGGCACTGCGGTCGATCCCTCTACGGGAGTGCTATACGTCAACGCCAACGACACTGCGTGGCTGGTCGGCCTGACGGTTCCGCCGCCGCCCGGAAGTTTGGGCGAGCGTGTTTACCAGAACCAGTGCAGCGGTTGCCACGGCATCAATCGTGCGGGCTCCCCGCCGGCAATTCCCGCCTTGTGGGGTATCGAGGGGATCCTCACCGAACCGGAGATCGCGGGCATCATCCGGCAGGGAAGAGGCCGCATGCCGCCCTTCAACAGTCTCAGTGACGAACAGGTGCAAGCCGTGGTGCGCTACCTGACCAAGGCCCCGCAGCAACAGCAGCGCCCCGCGAAGCCGAGTGCCAAAGCAGCGGCCCCTCCCACTGACAAGGTGGCTGCCGAAGGTGCGGCCGGCGGCCAGGCGACCGACGACATGCCATACAAGACCATCGGCTTTCGTCGCTTCACCGATCCCGATGGTTATCCTGCAACCGCTCCGCCCTGGGGTACTTTGAGCGCAATCGACCTGAACACCGGCAAGTATCTATGGAAGATACCATTCGGAGAGTATCCCGAATTAGTAGCCAAAGGCATGCCGAACACCGGATCAGACAACTACGGCGGCCCGGTAGTCACCGCCGGCGGACTCATCTTTATTGGTGCGACCGTCTTCGATCAGAAGTTCCACGCCTACGACAAGACCACCGGAAAATTGCTCTGGGAGACGCAACTACCCTTCTCCGGTCTGGCCACGCCTTCTACCTACATGGTGGACGGAAAACAATATGTGGTGATTGCCGCCGGAGGCGGCCAATCAAGCAGAAAGCCCTCCGGAGGCGTCTACATAGCCTTCGCCCTGCCCTAAGCAGAACCAATAGGACCAGTACGGGTGCCCCAGGTTCGCCAACCTGCCCCGGCTTGCCGTCGGAGCGTACCTGGGCCTACGACAGCTTTTTGCGACATCGCCAAGCTGGGTGCCCCATTCAAGCCGGTTTTGGTTTTGGGCTGAGTGGGATACGACAGCACTCGTTGCACCTTTTTTTTGTTATTAGGAGCGAAGCCGAGGGTGCAGCTCTCTCCATCCCCGCCTAACCGGTGCTGAGGTGAGCGCTGACCTCCACTTTGTCATCCCGAGGAGCCTGTGACTTTTTTGATGCTTCATCGTCAACAACCGCTGGGTGCCCCATTCAAGCCCGGTTTTGGCTTGAGTGGGATACCACGGCACTCACCTAACGATTCTTTCAGCCACTAGCCATTTCCCCATGGATGCACCACCCTCCACTTTGTCATCCCGAGGAGCTGACTTGCCTGCGGCAAGTTAAGGGAGCAATGAACCGGTGGTAGGGTGAGTGCGGTTAAGCTTGAGAGGACTGAGTCTGGAGGAAGTAGGCCGGCGTTCGATTGGAGCGTAGTAGCCCGATCCCGAGGATGGTCCCAGGCTGCGTGGTAGAGAGATTGGTGAGGTTGCCTTTTTAGGTAGCGATCCCGTTTAGGAGATTACTAATATCGGCCGCCTGGCCTTCGGCCCAGTCTGGGAGAGGGGATGAGAAGAGAGAAGAAGGCGGTCCGGGAGTTGAGTTTGGAGTGTATTGAGCCCAACGCGGCTGGGATTGATGTAGGGGCGAGAGAGATTTACGTGGCTGTGTCGCGGGATCGAGACCCTGAGCCGGTACGTTGTTTTTCCACCTTTACGGAGGAACTGCGAGCCATCGCGGCGTGGTTAAAGCAGTGCGGCGTGGCCAGCGTAGCGATGGAATCGACTGGGGTGTACTGGATACCGCTCTACGAGGTGCTGGAAGAGGCCGGGCTGCGGGTGTGTCTAGTCAACTCACGGCACGTCAAACATGTACCGGGACGCAAGTCTGACGTAAGCGACTGTCAGTGGTTGCAGTATCTGCATTCGGTGGGTCTGCTGCGTAGCTCCTTCCGTCCTGAGGCAGCGATCTGCGCTCTGCGTGCGCTGAGCCGCCATCGGTCCAACCTGGTGGAAGCGGCTGCGGTGCACGTGCAGCACATGCAAAAAGCGCTGACGCAGATGAATCTGCAGATACATCATGTGCTCAGCGACATCACGGGTAAGAGCGGTCTGGCGATCGTAGACGCTATTCTGGCAGGCAAACGAGATCCCGAACAGTTGGCCAGGTTGGCCGACGGGCGCATTCGTGCGGAAAGGGAAACAGTCATCAAGTCGCTGGTGGGTAACTACCGTTCCGAGCATTTGTTCACGCTGCGTCAGTCGCTGGAAGCCTACCGGCATTATCAGAAGATGCTGCTGGACTGTGATCGGGAGATCGAGCAGCGCATGGGCCAATTGCCCAACCAACCCAACGGAGGCCAACCGTTGCAGGGCCATAAGCGGGGCAAACGGCGTAAGAACCAGTTCCATTTCGACATGGGCAAGGAACTGTATCGCGTGCTGGGCACCGACTTAACGGTCGTTCCCGGGTTGAGCGCGCTGACGGTGCATACACTGGTGACGGAGATCGGAACCGATTTCGGTCGTTTTCCCAATGTGGCGGCGTTCACCAGTTGGCTGACGCTGTGTCCCGGGAGCAAGAAGAGTGGGGGCAAGGTTCTCTCTTCAAAGACCCGCAAATCCAACAGCCGTCTAGCCGCTGCCCTGCGACTGGCCGCGCAGACGCTCCATAAGAGCCACTCCTACCTGGGCGCATATTATCGCCGCATGCGGGCGCGCCTGGGCGCGCCGCAAGCCATCACCGCTGCGGCCCATAAACTGGCTCGCATCGTATATCACCTGATCACCACCCGCACCGCTTACAACGAGAGCATCTTCGCCATCGAAGAAGAAAAATTAGCTCTTCGCAACCAACATCGCTTGCACAAACAAGCTCTTGCCCTAGGCTTCCAGCTCGTCCCCCTACCTCAACCGGAGATTGTTCATTAGGAGGAGCCGACTTGCCTGCGGCAAGTTAAGGGAGCAATGAACCGGTGGTAGGGTGAGTGCGGTTAAGCTTGAGAGGACTGAGTCTGGAGGAAGTAGGCCGGCGTTCGATTGGAGCGTAGTAGCCCGATCCCGAGGATGGTCCCAGGCTGCGTGGTAGAGAGATTGGTGAGGTTGCCTTTTTAGGTAGCGATCCCGTTTAGGAGATTACTAATATTGGCCGCCTGGCCTTCGGCCCAGTCTGGGAGAGGGGATGAGAAGAGAGAAGAAGGCGGTCCGGGAGTTGAGTTTGGAGTGTATTGAGCCCAACGCGGCTGGGATTGATGTAGGGGCGAGAGAGATTTACGTGGCTGTGTCGCGGGATCGAGACCCTGAGCCGGTACGTTGTTTTTCCACCTTTACGGAGGAACTGCGAGCCATCGCGGCGTGGTTAAAGCAGTGCGGCGTGGCCAGCGTAGCGATGGAATCGACTGGGGTGTACTGGATACCGCTCTACGAGGTGCTGGAAGAGGCCGGGCTGCGGGTGTGTCTAGTCAACTCACGGCACGTCAAACATGTACCGGGACGCAAGTCTGACGTAAGCGACTGTCAGTGGTTGCAGTATCTGCATTCGGTGGGTCTGCTGCGTAGCTCCTTCCGTCCTGAGGCAGCGATCTGCGCTCTGCGTGCGCTGAGCCGCCATCGGTCCAACCTGGTGGAAGCGGCTGCGGTGCACGTGCAGCACATGCAAAAAGCGCTGACGCAGATGAATCTGCAGATACATCATGTGCTCAGCGACATCACGGGTAAGAGCGGTCTGGCGATCGTAGACGCTATTCTGGCAGGCAAACGAGATCCCGAACAGTTGGCCAGGTTGGCCGACGGGCGCATTCGTGCGGAAAGGGAAACAGTCATCAAGTCGCTGGTGGGTAACTACCGTTCCGAGCATTTGTTCACGCTGCGTCAGTCGCTGGAAGCCTACCGGCATTATCAGAAGATGCTGCTGGACTGTGATCGGGAGATCGAGCAGCGCATGGGCCAATTGCCCAACCAACCCAACGGAGGCCAACCGTTGCAGGGCCATAAGCGGGGCAAACGGCGTAAGAACCAGTTCCATTTCGACATGGGCAAGGAACTGTATCGCGTGCTGGGCACCGACTTAACGGTCGTTCCCGGGTTGAGCGCGCTGACGGTGCATACACTGGTGACGGAGATCGGAACCGATTTCGGTCGTTTTCCCAATGTGGCGGCGTTCACCAGTTGGCTGACGCTGTGTCCCGGGAGCAAGAAGAGTGGGGGCAAGGTTCTCTCTTCAAAGACCCGCAAATCCAACAGCCGTCTAGCCGCTGCCCTGCGACTGGCCGCGCAGACGCTCCATAAGAGCCACTCCTACCTGGGCGCATATTATCGCCGCATGCGGGCGCGCCTGGGCGCGCCGCAAGCCATCACCGCTGCGGCCCATAAACTGGCTCGCATCGTATATCACCTGATCACCACCCGCACCGCTTACAACGAGAGCATCTTCGCCATCGAAGAAGAAAAATTAGCTCTTCGCAACCAACATCGCTTGCACAAACAAGCTCTTGCCCTAGGCTTCCAGCTCGTCCCCCTACCTCAACCGGAGATTGTTCATTAGGAGCGAAGCCGAGGGACCTGCTGTGCGCCTTGATGTCAAACAAAGGCCCCCATAGTGAGCTCGCAAGTCTTAACCGAGCGGTTTGTTCGTCCCTAACAACTTACCCGGGGTGCAGTGGCCAAGCAAAGATGGCCTTGTTTGACGTCAAGGCGCGCAGCAGGTCCCTCGGTTTCGCAACCCTCAGTCGTACCGTTCAAAGATAATCTGCTTTCTCTCCCACCCCAGGCCCTTCAGGCAATCCCGATTTCCCGCAACCATTTCGTTCAATCCGCAAATGTATGCGTGAATGTTATAAAACGACTCACCCACAGGCCGCGGGTCCACCGCGCTTTCGCGCGCGTGCTCCTCGGCAATCCGCTGCACCAGTTCCTGCACATACCCACGCTCGCCTGTCCACCCATCCTGAGCGCGGCTGAGCGTCTTGAAATAGAAGAAATTCGGCCGGGTCGCAGCGACCCGCTCGAAGTACTCCTCGTAATAGAGTTCGGATTCATAGCGGGTCCCGTACACCAGCCAGATCCTGCGCCCCTGGCTACGATCCTCGCCATTCTCCGGGAAGAGATGTTCCACAAACCCCCGCATAGGCGCGATGCCCGTCCCGGTGGCGATGAAGATACTGTCAGTCAGCGGTGCGCGCAGCAGAAACAACCCATGCGGTCCGTGCACCTGGACAGTCTCGCCCACCTTGAGATCGCACAGTAGGTTAGAGAAAAACCCGCCCTCCACTCGATTGACGCACACGTCAAACTGGTTGCCGCGGGGTGCCGATGCGATGGAGTAGGCCCTGGTCTGCTGCTTTCCCGCAGAGTCCACAGCCACAGCCGAGACGAACTGGCCCGGCTGGAAATCGAAGCTATCCATCTCTTCTATGGTGAATTCAAGATGGAAACAACCTGCGCGTTCTGAAAGCAGAAGTCTGCGCGTTAGCCGCGCAGTATAGAGTGGTCGTCCCAATATCCCTCACCTCGGATGAAATACAACTCTGCCTTATTCGACGGTCACGGACTTGGCCAGGTTGCGCGGTTGATCCACGTCGCAGCCGCGCCGCACCGCGATGTGGTACGCCAGTAACTGCAACGGGACCACCTCGATCAGCGGCGCCAGCAACTCCGGCGCGTGGGGCACGAAGATCACATGTTCCACCAGGTCGCGAATCTGCTTGTTACCCTCGGTAGCTACCGCAATCACGCGGCCCGACCGCGCCGTCACTTCCTGGATATTCGAAAGCGTCTTCTCATACCGCAGCACCGACTCCGCGCTGGACGCATCGCTGGTAGCCAGCACCACCACCGGCAACGCCTCATCGATCAGTGCATTCGGTCCGTGCTTCATCTCCCCTGCCGGATAGCCTTCGGCGTGAATGTAGGAGATCTCTTTCAGCTTCAACGCCCCCTCCAGCGCGATCGGGAAGTGAATACCGCGGCCCAGGTAAAGAAAATTCGTCGCCGAGGCAAAGGCTTTAGCCAGTTGCCGGCATTCCCCATCGCGCTGCCGCAGCACCTCTTCGATCTTTCCCGGAATCCGGCTCAGCTCATCCACCAGTGCCGCGCTTTCGGCGCCCGCAATCGTCCCTCGCTTCTGGGCCAGGTGCAGCGCAAACAGAAACAGCGCCGTCAACTGGGCAGTGAATGCTTTGGTCGAAGCTACTCCGATCTCGGGTCCGGCATGGGTATAGATCGTGCCATGCGCTTCGCGCGCCACCATGGAGCCCACCACGTTACAGATGGCCACGGTCATCGATCCCTTGGCGATCATCTCCCGCTGCGCCGCCAGCGTATCCGCGGTCTCGCCCGACTGTGTAATCAGCAAACCCACAGCGTGCGGATCGGCAATGGGATCGCGATAGCGGTATTCGCTGGCATAATCCACCTCCACCGGAATCCGCGCCAGCCGTTCGATCATGTATTTGCCCGCGAGAGCCGAATGCCAACTGGTGCCACAGGCCGCGATGTTCACCTGGGTCGCTGCACGGAAGTCATCGTCGCTGATCTTCATCTCGCCCAGAAAAACCTCGCCCGTCTCCAGCGAGATTCTTCCCAGCGTAGTGTCGCGAACAGCCCGCGGCTGCTCCCAAATCTCCTTCAGCATGAAGTGCTTGTAGCCGCCCTTTTCCGCCTGGATCGGATCCCACAGAATCTTCTCCACCTTGCGCTCGACGGGGGCGCCTTCGAGATTGGTGAACTTCACTCCGTGCGGGGTCAGGATCGCCACATCGCCATCGGCCAGAAAGTACATCATGCGGGTGTGGTGCAGGATCCCCGGCACATCCGAGGCCACGAACGATTCCCCTTCACCCACGCCAATCACGGCCGGTGGGCCATTGCGTGCGGTCACAATCGTGTCCGGCGCATCGGCGGAGATCACGCTGATGGCGTAAGCGCCGGTCAACCTGCGCGCCGCCCGGCGGACGGCATCGTCCAGCAGCATCGTCTTGCCCGAGCTCTCGGCCGAGCGCATTTCCTGTTCGATGAGGTGAGCGATCACCTCGGTATCGGTTTCCGTGACGAAGGTATGGCCTTCCCCAGCCAGCTCGCGTTTCAACTCCAGGTAGTTTTCGACGATGCCGTTATGCACCACCACGATGCGTCCGGTGCAGTCGCGATGCGGATGGGCATTCTCTTCGGTTGGTCTGCCGTGGGTCGCCCAACGCGTGTGGCCAATGCCATAGCTACCCTTGAGCGGATGCTGCCGGATCACTTCTTCCAGGTTGCGCAGCTTACCCGGGGCCCGCCGCAATTCCAGACCATGTCCCGCACTCCCTACAGCGATACCGGCTGAGTCATACCCGCGGTACTCCAGCCGCCTCAAGCCTTCCAGAATGACCGAGACTACGTCTTTGGGACCCACATATCCAACGATTCCGCACATAGACTCTTATTGTACGGTCGGGGACCCGGGCGGCTTATTCTTCGAGGCGATAGGTAAACTCTTCGATTACTGGGTTTGTCAGCACATCGCGGGCGATACGTTCCACTTCGGCCTGAGCATCGGCGGTCGCCATCGCGCGCAGGGTCAGTTGGAAGTACTTGCCTTGCCGCACGTCCTCGACCGCGGTGTATTGCATGCGTTTGAGCGCGCCATGGATGGTTTGCCCTTGCGGGTCGAGGACGGTGCGCTTCAGCGTGACGTAAACATGCGCCTTCATAGTGGCCGATTATAAATGGCCCCGCTGGTCGAGAGGCCTTCTCTTAGGTAAGCACCTGAAAGCAGGCGGGATGGTAGCACTCAACGCCGCGGCGCTGTCCATCCTCGTGAAGGGCGGCTGAGCTGAGCGCTGCCCTCCCCTTTGTCATCCCGAGCGCAGCCGAGGGATCTGCGGTGCGCCCCGGCTCCCGCTCAAAGGTTTGCGTTTGTTAGTTCTCACACAGACTCGGAAGGGCTGGGGATCAATTCCCAAGATCATGTGATCGCCACAGGCGCGCGGCACTAAACCCGGGCCCTCTCGCACCTGTGTCATCCCACCTGCCCCGGCCTGCCGTGGGAGCGAAGCCGACGGATCTCCGGTTCTCTTTCGCCACCCCCGACCCCTCCTGGAAATATTTTTCTGTCTAACCATCAATTCGACGCACACCGGCAGTTCACCTGCTCGACCCAACGGCCTGTCTTTTCGCTTCTATAGTCTTCTTCAACGACTCTTCCGCAAAAGACTGCAGCATCGGATCAACCAGCGCTCCCAACCCAAACGGCACATCGCGGCTGAGCGTGACTGCCTCACACTCCACATACACTCCGCCATCGCGTTCCTCCATGCGCCAATAAGAATTCATAGCCCACAAAAACCCGCTACCCTCTCCCTCGGCGAGGTCGCGTTCTGAAGGCTTCCCCGCATTCTCTACCTGCCGTACCGATTGGCTTCGGGATTGGATCGCCATCCTGCTCGACCCCAACGGCATGTAGTCGATCGCATGCACGGTATCCATTACGGCCGTCAGGACCTTGGTCTTGGTAATTCGGTAGGCAACAACAAAATGGTTTCCATCATGAGATAGCACTTTCACGCGGCTTACGTCAGGCCCATATATCTTCCCGTAGTCCGCGTAATCCTGATCCACCCGCACCACGTGCGCCAGTGTCGCGCCAGGAAGAAATACGCCACCAATCCAGTGCTGAATCATACCGTCAGGCACGGACAATGATTTCACCTTCTCGGTGACGATCTCCCCCCGTCGTACCGCTTGTTGGCGGCTCGCATCGCCGTCGATCCACAGGAAGCCGCTCTGCGCACGATCTTGCGCCGCCATCTGCGCATCGAGCGCCGCAATGTATTTTTGGTACGCCGCAGTCGTTTCCGGCTTCAACTCTGCCTGTGCCGCCAAAGCGGCAAACAGAAGCCAAAACAGCACGCAAACCTGCGTCCTGTTGCCCCATCGCACTGTGCAGTCGGCAGCTTCCATGACTTGACCACTGTCAGTCTAATTCAGCAGCCGCAGTGCATTCTCCCGATACACCTTCCGCAAAATATCCTCCGGCAGATGGATCCCATGGATCTGCCACCGCCCTTGACGGGAAGCATGGGAAGGATAATCAAAATACTCGTCCGCCGTTTCAAGAAACCGGAAGTAGAGGCGATACATAGACTCTTCCGGCACCAGGTCGGAACCAAACAGAATGCGGTCAGGAAAATCAAGAAAAAGAGCACGCGAGGAATACGGTTGCCGGCCCAGCTCCGAGACCCGTGCGCTAATGTCAAGCACGACATTCGGATACTTCTCCAGCAGTTGCCGGGCACGCCCCAAATTTTCTCCGCATTCGGCTACATGGGCTGCGACAAATGCAGTCTTCGGATGACGCGCAATGACTCGATCGCGTTGATCAAGCAGCTCTCGCTTGGAAAACTGAGCCCCATAAAAACCCCAGTCCGGATGTGCCGCCAGTTCCTCATAGCGCTCGTTGTTCCCGTCAATCGGTAAGAAGAAGGCATCCGGGTCCGCGATATGGAACATGACAGGGATGCCCAACTCCGCTGCTTTATCAAAGACAGGCGCGAGCCGCTCGTCATCCACGCGCAGCAGATTTCCCTCTCTATCGCGCACGCTCAATCCTAGGTCCTTCCAGAACTTGATCCCCCTGGCGCCATGCTCCACCAGTCTCTCCAAACGATCTAACGTGACCTTCACAAAGTCATCGTGCTCCACACCAGACCAATCCATCCAGCCGATGGTGGCAAAGCGCTCAGCATCGGCAGACTTGAATTTACGCATGATTGCGATCGCCTCATCGCCCGTCTTCATCGTGATGTTGACGACGCGTTCGATACCACAGGCGTCCATGATGCGCAGAACCTCGACCGGGTCGAGAGCGTCAAGATGGTTATGGTAGTCAATCACCGGAAACCGCGCTCGTTCCAGATGATGCTCGGCCGTCACCAGGGTCGATTTAGGTTGAAATTCGCCCAGCGGCAGCGTCACCTGGGCTTTTGCCGTGACCATGTCCATAAAGTTGTCGTTGATGCTCTTGCCGGCCTGGCTCACTGCCTACTCCTTTTGATTCGTTTCTCGTTCCGGAAAAGAATGTTGCGTCAGGAATCGTTGTACCAGGCCCGGATCCCGAAATGCTTCCGTCCCCCCAACCCCCAGCGTTGAAAGCGCCCCGGTAATATTGCCCGCATAAGCACATCGATCCGGGGGCCAGCCTTTGAGCCAGCCGAACAGAAATCCGGCATTAAAGCTATCGCCCGCGCCAATGGTATCCACAGGTGTTACAGACACTGCCGGGGCGGAGAACGTCTTTCCGCCAACCCCAACGACCGAGCCGCGCGATCCACATTTCACCGCCACGCAAGGCACTCGCCGCCCAAGCTCCTCGATTGCCTCGTCCACGGTCGCCTTCTTTGCCATGCGGCAGGCTTCCATCTCATTCGGCAGCAGAACGTCGACATACTCGAGCAATTCGTCGAGCACTCCACCCCATTGCCCGCTGGGATCATCGTTGGTGTCGAGCGAGATGGTCAGGCCGGCAGCCTTCAATTCCTTAAAGAGCGCAGGCAAGTCGGGCTCAAGAGAACGCTGCAGGAAAAGCGACGCGAGGTGAAAGTGTTTCGCCGACTTCAGATATTCGATGTCCAGGTCCCGGCGGCGTAACTCCGCCATCGTTCCCGGATAGGTAAGAATGTGGCGTTCCCGTCCATGAGGAAGGATCAGGGTGACGCCGGTAGCGGTGCTGTCTTCGCTCACCCGAACCCGGCTGAGGTCGACGCCGCTAGCGCCCAGCCGTTCCAGGGCTACCTTGCCCAGCGCATCCCGCCCCAGCAGAGAAATGAATCCAACCTGGGGACCCAATACGGCTAGATTGTGCGCAAATATAGCCGAAGAACTGCCCAGGGTGAGTTGAAAATCAGTCCCTAGCAGCTCCCTTTCCATAGGCATGACCTCGGGCAACCCATACATGATGAGGTCAAGATTGATTTCACCCGCAATGGAGATATCCAAAGTTTTCATAGGTAAATTTGCCGTCCGGATCGCAAGCCGGAGGGATGCAAGATTTGAGAATATCCCACACCGCGCCCTGGCCGGCAAAAGCTAGCATACCTAACGGGTTACGAAACCCGTCGTTTCGTGGTGTTGAAGTATTTATCGCTTATTAATTTGAAGTCAATACGTTTTGCAAGGGCAAGCATATGAAATCAATCGAAGCCTGACATGCGTGGTCTGACTGAACGCATCTTCATAGAATTGTGAGTCCCTCGAGTATGAGACCCCCGGTGGGTCAATTGCGTTTTGGGGGTTGCTGCGGGTCTCGGATCGCCCGCCGGCCGTCTTCGATAGTTGTCAATCAATTGTTTGGCGTTTACGGATGCTTACGATATACTTCCGCATCACTCGGGTTTGATCGATGACGGGAAGCAGGCTAGAAGTTAATCCCAATTCCTCAGTCCGAAGACTTTCTAGCAGAGAAGTAAGGGAGCTCCCTAGGAATGCCAGAATCTCAACCAGTGGCCGCAGCAGATGGTCGCCACAACGAGCCCGTATATACATTGCAGGAAATTTTTCAACAGCCAATCTTGTGGCCCACGACCGTGGCCTGCATTCGCGCCGCTTACGGGCCGCTGAAGCAAACACTCGAGAAGGCTCGTGTATTGTTAACCGGCGCCGGCAGTTCGGCTTACGCTGCGACAGGCGTGGCTTCGGCGTGGCCCCGTGCCGTTGCCGTTCCCACCACTGACCTGCTCCTCGATCCCGAGCGATACCTCGTCGATGTGGATGTCATTATCTCCCTCGCCCGCTCCGGCAACAGCCCGGAGAGTGCCGCAGTCGTAGAGCGAGTGCGCGCTCTTCGTCCAAAAATTCTTCAGTTCGCGATCACCTGTAACGAAGAAAGTTTACTGGTTCAATCCGGGCTGGACGGACTCATCGTCCTCGATCCGCGCACCAACGACCGCAGCCTGGTGATGACCGGCGCATTTTCCAATCTTGTCCTCGCCGGACTCTCGTTAGCGCAGCCCCACGCCGCGGCGCGCGCGGCCGATTTAGCCAGTGAACGGGCCACGTCGCTGTTGCCAGTCATCGATAAGGAGTGCCATCGCATAGCCGCACGGGTCCGCGATCGCATCGTAGTGCTATCTTCGTCTCCCCTGCTCGGCTGGGCGCGTGAGGCCGGGCTCAAGGTATTGGAAATGACGGCGGGACATTTCCCCGTGATGATGGAGACATATCTCGGCCTTCGCCACGGTCCCATGTCTTTTCTCCGGCCCGACACGCTTGTCCTTTGCCTGCTTTCGAGCGATCCTGTGCGCCGGCTCTACGAGACAGACCTCATCCAGGAGCTTCGCTCGAAGAGGCTCGGATACTCCGTGGGCATCGCCGCCGCGGTCGAGCACGGCGCATTATTTGACGACGTTATCCCTGCCGTCCTGCCGGAAGCGCCAGACGATCTGCGCACCCCCTTTGAAATCGTGATACCGCAGCTCCTCGGCTATCACTTGAGCCGAAGCCTGGGTCTGAACCCCGACAACCCGAGTCCAAACGGCGTAATAAGCCGTGTGGTTCAAGGGGTCACGATTCACGCAGGGCTAAAAGAGTAGGAAATTGCACCCTGCTCGGGCAGGCCACGGACAAAACTCACCTTTTGTCTTAGCAGACTTTACGGTCTGCACAAAAACTCATCTTTTGTGTCAGGGCAGACTTACAGTTCTGCAGAAAAACTCATCTTTGTGTCATGGCAGACTGACAGTCTCCACAACGTCATGTTTTGTATCAGGGCAGACTGACATTCTCCACAAAAGTCATGTTTTGTGTCAGGGCCGACTGACAGTCTCCACAAAAACTCATCTTTGTATCAGGGCAGACTGACAGTCTCCACAAAAAGTCATGCTTTGTGTCAGGGCACGACTTTAGTCGGGCCGTAAAAAGCGGTACGGACCGGGCAAGTAGGTAACAAAAGGTACCGGGCAAGTGGGTAACACTTTTCGTTCACAGCGCAGGGCAGGTAGAAGAGAGCATGCCCTGGAAAGTGACGGATGTGTTGGACGAGAGGACGCGGTTTGTTCTGGAGTATGAGAGCGGAAGCTTCACGATGGCCGAACTGTGTCGGATCTATGGCATCGCTCGCAAGACCGGCTATGTGTGGACAGATCGGTATGAGGTGGAGGGACTAGCAGGATTGCAGGACCGTGTCTATGGAGCGGGCCACCATCCCAACCAGACCAAGAGTGGGATTGAGGAGCAGATTGTGCAACTGAAACAGGCGCATCCGAGTTGGGGAGCCAAGAAGCTGCGAGCCCGTCTTTTGGCGACGAAAAAGGGTGTCCATTGGCCTGTGGTGAGCACTTTTGGAGAGATCTTGCGGCGGGAAGGGTTGAGCGCACCGCATCACAAGCGTCTGAAGACGCCTGTGTACGGCAAGCCGTTTGAGAAGGTAGAAGAGGCTAACCAGACATGGTGTGGGGACTTCAAGGGCTGGTTCCTGACTGGACAAGGGGAGCGGGTTGATCCGTTGACGATGACCGATGCACACAGCCGTTACTTGCTGCGTTGTCAGAGCGTGGAGAAGACGAATACGGAGCAAGTGCAAGCCATCTTTGCAGCAGCCTTTCGCGAATATGGCATGCCGCAGACGATCCGAACCGATAACGGCGCACCGTTTGCCTCCAGAGCCATCGCTGGCATTTCACGCTTATCGCTCTACTGGATGAAGCTGGGCATCAGGCCGGAGCGGATCAAGCCAGGTCATCCGGAGCAAAATGGGCGTCATGAGCGCATGCATCGAACGTTGAAGGCAGAGACGGCGAAACCCCCAGCAGCCAACCGGAGAGCGCAGCAAAAAGCTTTTGATCGGTTCCGCCAACAGTTCAACGAGGAACGCCCGCATGAGGCGCTGGAGCAGAAGACGCCGGCCTCCTGCTACCACTGTTCGCCGCGCCCCTATCCGGATCGACTTCCTGAACCGGAATACGACACCAACATGAAGCCCAAGAGAGTTTATCCGGATGGAACCTTCTTCTGGAAAGGCACACAGATCTTTATCAGCAAGTGTTTGGGGGGAGAATTTATAGGCATGGAGCAGACCGACGATCGTTACTGGGACGTTCATTTTGCCACCTTCCCCCTGGCGCGCTTCGATAGTCATAAGCTCGTCATGCACCCGATGCCGAACGAGGAGCAGTGAATGGCTATGGAAATGACGGCAGTATGGAAAGAGAGGAAAAGCAGAAGCCCTTTCCCTCTCTTCCCACACTGCCTTGGAAAGCTCGCAAAAACCGCGAGCTTCCCACATTCCCACAGCCTCGGCGACGACTTGGGATTTCCTTCTTCTCCAAGCTCGTTTAACTTCAACTTCAACGAAAAGTGTTACCTACATGCCCGGTACCTTTTGTTACCGACATGCCAGTTCGCACAAAGCCACACCTATGAGGGGCTTTACAGGCTGCGGAAAAAACCAGTGACTTGCGTCTGGGGTTTGCTAGCAGTCGATTCGCCGGTCATTGTTTTACCACCAAAGCCGTTTTTTGGCCGTTTTCTGACGCTGCAGCGGGAGAATTCCCGACTGCAGAGACACCTCTGCCCCGGCGTTACGCCGCGATTGGCATGAGCCTCCTCATGCGTACCAAGTTATAAGCGGTGATGGTCAAGCGGTAGAACCAATCTACACGCCTCAGTCCCCGAAGCTTGACCTGACGGAGCGGCCGGTCGAGCTTAGCCCAACCAAACACACGCTCGATCAGCTTCCGCTTCCGTTGGCTAATCGAGCGGCGCTCGTCAGCTCTTTCCGCCTCCGTTAGACTATTTTTGCGCTGGTTGATGCCGCCCTCATACTCGGCGACATGCGGAGCCACGTGGCGCTGGCGTAGGCCGACAACGAAATGCGAATCTTGATACTGTTTGTCGGCTCCCAACGTATACTCGCGCTCCGCATCGTTCAGCCGGTCGTGGCGCAACTGCTCATCAATCATCTTCAGCGCTACTTCACGCTCCGCGCTGGTGGCTGATTGGCTCGCCTCCGCTGCTACCACCAACCCGTTGCGGTTCTCCATCAAAGCGTGGCCAAGATAGCTGGGAACGCTCTTATCAGCGGTCGCTTTCTTGTACAGTCGGGAGTCTGGGTCCGTCTCCGACTTCACCTTATCGCGCAGCAACACTTCCCCTCCAGATCCTGTACCCTGCCCAGGCTTTGGTACATCGTCCTTGGGTTTAAAACTGCGTGCCGCAGCCCAGGCTTGAATCAACGTTCCATCCACCGTAAAGTGCTCTTCGCTGAGCAAATTGTGCTCCCGGGCTTGCTCCAGTACCGCTCCCAACAGACGCTGGCTTACCTCACCATCAATCAGCCGCTCCCGGTTCTTGGTGAACACCGTCACGTCCCATACCCGATCGTCCATCTCCAAACCCACAAACCAGCGGAACAACAGGTTGTAATCCAACTGCTCCATCAGCTGGCGCTCCGACCGGACCGAGTACAGGATCTGCAGTAAAAGGCTCCGCAGCAGACGCTCCGGCGCGATCGACGGACGACCCTTGCGCGAGTACATCAACTCAAATTCCCCGTCCAAACGCTCCAGCGCTCGATCAAACATCGGTCGGATCTTGCGCAACGGGTGCTCCGCTGGTACCCGCTGCTCTAATGTCACATAGCTGTACAAACCACGCTGTTTCTTGTCGTCTCCACGCATGCCAACTTATTACCAACCTCAACTCTCAACGAAAAGTACCAAGCATGGGTCCTTTTTTCCGCAGCCTGTTTAGCCCCTGAGGTATTGTTTCCCTGCCGAGTGCATACTTTCCCCGGAAGGGTACGGCCTTCAGGCCGTACGTAAATGCTTTGCAATGAATTCGGCTTTAGCCGCTGAGGGATGTCTTCCGCTTGTGGCGGGGGAAGCAGCACTTTTCCGCAGACCGTTCTAGCCCGGAACCAACCCGCTCCCACACTAACCCAAAATCAAGTTGCACCCCAGCCCGCGCACCTTCTCTTGTATTTCTTCACGCAGACCGGTGTCGCTGATTACCGTGTCAATTTCGGAAAACGGCGCGATACGCACCATGCCGCGCTTGGAGAACTTGCTGGCGTCAGCCACCAAAATAATTTCCCGCGCGATGCGCACCATGGCGCGGTTCACCATGGTCTCCTCCAGATTCGCCCCGCTCACTCCAAAGTCCGGATCGCACCCCGCTCCGCTGAGGAAGAGCTTGTCGGCTGCGAACTGCTCGAACATCTCCTCCGTCGAACGCCCAACGACCGAAGCCGAGTCCCCGCGCAGTGTGCCGCCCACGATAAATGTCTGCACTTCACGCGCATCCAGCAACTCCGCGGCAATATTCACACCGTTCGTAATCACCTGCAGGCCTTGCTTATTCTTGATCTGCCGGGCAATCTCCAGGGTGGTCGTGCCCGAGTCCAGAATGATGGTTTCGCCATCGTTGATCAGGCTGGCCGCAATCGCGCCGATGCGCCGCTTCTCTTCCGCGTGCGTCTTCAGTCGCTCGTGGACCGGCGATTCGCGCAGAATGGTATCCGGAAGAACTGCGCCGCCGTGGGAACGCAAAACCAGCCCGCGCTGGTGCAGTTCGTTCAGGTCGTTGCGGATGGTGACTGCCGAACTGCTGAACCTGTTCGCCAGTTCATTTACCCGGGCCCGGCCCTCGGTGCGCACAATCTGCAGGATCTGCGTGCGCCGCTCCTCGGCCATCATCCCATCCTGGGGGCGTGGCGTAGCGTCTTCCGTGGCCAAGCCGTGGGGAAGGGTTTCTTCAAGCGCATTCGATACTAACCGGCCCTTCGCCATGCTTGATTTTCACGTGCCTTTCGCTATCTTGCGATTCACAGACAGTCTATCTCAATCGTCAACAACCAAAACCCAACTGCAGGTCCAAAATCCACGTTCTAAGCAGCCTACCGCCGCCCACCTCAAACGCAGGATAAAGCCACGCGAAGTGAAAGAAAAGTTGACAAATCGTAATTAAACGATAGCATCGTAGCTCATCGACGGCGCATGCGATGCGCCCCCGCTCGAATCTCGTCCTCTCCGGCGCCTGCGCCGCCATCCCGCCGCCTGCCTGCATCGGCGTATGGCGTAAGAACATGGGTCAGGCATGGTACGCGGAGCCACGATGCATCAGGTATTGCACCCTCAAGAGACCACGGTAGCAATTCCAGAGACCGTTGTTACCACCAAACTCCGTCCGCTCGACAATATCACTGCGGTGCGTAATCTCGCCGTCGATGCCTACCGCGGCTTGGTCATGGTGCTGATGATGGGAGAAGTGCTGCAGTTTTCCAAAGTCCACGCATACTTCAATCACAGTCTCTTCTGGAAGATTCTTGCCTTCAACCAGACCCATACTGAGTGGTCCGGCTGTTCCGTGCATGACATGATTCAACCCTCCTTCTCCTTCCTGGTAGGCGTGGCCCTCCCCTATTCCATCAGGAGCCGGCAACGGAAAGGCGCTGCATTCCCCAAGATGCTGGCCCACACCGTCTGGCGCTCTCTGCTGCTGATCGCGCTCGGTATCTTTCTCCGCTCCATGAACAGCAGCCAGACCTACTTCACCTTTGAAGACACCCTCACCCAAATTGGCCTGGGCTATACCTTTCTTTTCCTGCTCGCCTTCCGCCCCACACGCGACCAGTGGATCGCATTGGGCGCCATCCTCTTCGGCTACTGGCTGGCTTGGGCGCTGTATCCCGTTCCTGGTCCGAACTTCAACTACTCCACGGTCGGCGTTCCCGCGGATTGGCATCATCTATACACCGGCTTCCGCGCCCATTGGAACAAGAACAGCAATCTCGGTCAGGCCTTCGATCTATGGTTCCTCAACCTCTTCCCGCGCGAACATCCGTTCCTCTTCAATGAGGGCGGCTATCTTACGCTGAGTTTCATCCCCACTCTGGGCACCATGATCCTTGGCCTGTTCGCCGGACAATGGTTTGTTGCTTCCGCGCCCAAGCAGCCCATTCGCAGGTTCCTCACCACCGGCGTCATTCTGCTAGCCATTGGCGTCTTTCTTCACTTCACGGGCATTTGCCCCATCGTCAAGCGCATCTGGACTCCAAGCTGGACCCTCTTCAGCGGAGGCATTTGTTTCCTCGTTCTCTCCGCGTTCAGTTGGATCATGGATGTGAAGCAGCGGCGCGGATGGGCCTTCCCCCTCATCGTAGTAGGCACAAACTCCATTGCCGCCTACCTCATCGCCCACATGTGGGAGGAGTTCATCAAGAGCAATCTCCTTATCAACCTGGGCCCCAAGCCGTTCCTTCTATTCGGCCCAGGGCTGCAGCCCTTGTTGCTGGGAGCCAGTATTCTGTTCATCTACTGGCTCTTTCTTTTCTGGATGTACCGGCGCAAGATCTTCCTCCGCATATGAGCATTTACTAACAAAGGAACTCTCGTGAACGACGACTCATTCGACCCCTTGCTCCCGCCCAACCGGCGGCAATTTCTGCAGCTTGGCGCCATGGTCACCGCGGCCCTCAAGCTTGACCACCATGCCTTTGCCGATACGCCGCATGCGTCTCCCGGCCAATCCATGGTTGGCGTCCCGTTCGACGTCACCAAGAATCCGCGCATCGGCTTCATCGGCGTTGGAGGCCGAGGCACAAGTCTGCTCGGTTGGTTCCTGGCTCAGAATGCGCAAGTCGTCGCCATCTGCGATGTTGTGCCCGAGAAGGCAGAGCACGCCGGCCAACTGACCGAGAAGGCCGGGCAAAAGGCGCCCCAGCTTTATACCAAGGGTCCCCACGACTACGAACAGCTCACGGCGAGAAACGATCTTGATCTCGTCGTCATCGCCACCCCGTGGGATTGGCATACACCCATGGCCCTTTCCGCCATGGAAAATGGCAAGCACGCTGCCGTTGAGGTGCCCCTTGCCTACACCCTCGAAGATCTATGGAAGCTGGTCGACACTTCGGAGAAGAAACGCCGCCACTGCATCATGCTCGAAGAGTGTTGCTACGGCCAGACCGAGACCTTGGTGCTCAACATGGTGCGCCGTGGAATGTTGGGCACTCTACTCAATGGCGAGGCAGCCTACCTCCACGATCTGCGTGAGGAGATGTTCTCTAACAAAGGCGAAGGCCTATGGCGGCGACAGTTTCATACCCAGAGCGATGGCAATCTATACCCCACGCATGGATTGGGCCCGGTAGCCAACTACATGAACATCAACCGCGGCGACCGTTTCGACTACATGGTCTCGATGAGCACTCCGCCCCGCGGCCTGGCTGCCTATCGTGAGGCGCACACACCGCAGGGTGATCCCAAGTGGAAAGAGAAGTACGTCAACGGAGATATGAACGTCTCCCTGATCAAGACCGCATCCGGCCTGACCATTACGCTCAAATTCGATACTTCCAATCCTCGGCCCTACGACCGTATCAACATGATCAGCGGCACCAAGGGGATCTTTGTCGACTATCCGCCGCGCATCTACCTGGATGGTCAAGCGGGTGGGGAAGCGTGGGGAACCCTCGATCAATATAAGAAAGACTATGAGAGTCCCTTGTGGGCCGAGCAGGGCGAGATGGCGCGCATGTCCGGTGGCCACGGCGGGATGGACTTCATCATGATTTATCGCCTGCTGCAGTGTTTCCGCGAAGGCTTGCCGCCCGATATGGACGTCTACGACGGCGCCGCCTGGTCGGCTCCGGCGCCTCTAAGCAAAGTCTCTGTGGCTCAAGGGAGCGCGCCGGTGAAGTTTCCCGACTTCACGCGCGGATTGTGGACCAAGCGCAGTGGCTGCTCGATCTGATGAGAAAGAGAGGACCGGCCGGGTCAGCGTCTCGCATTTGGCGAGCGACTAAACGCCAAGGGTACCGGGATGGTCCAAGTCATGCACCCCCCCGGATTTCTCACGCTTCTCATCGAGCGTTTGCCGAATTACGGCCAGGAATTCATTCGTCTGAACCGGTTTTGGCAAAAAAACTCTGGCGCCGGCATTGAGGACACGTTCTTCGTTTGCTCTCCGGTCACGCCCCGATAAGACGATGACCGGGATGGACGAGAGCTTGCGGTTTGCTTTCAATGTATCCAGGACAACGAACCCATCCCCGGACGGTAAGCCAAGATCCAGTACGATCAAGTCTGGCCTATGTTTGCGTGCCTCAGAAATGGCCCCTGTTCCGTCCTCTGCACAATGAACGTCATAACCGTTCGCGCAGAGACGTAATTGGAGCGCTTGCCGTATCTCGGGATCGTCATCGACGACCAGAATGCCCGCTTGAGTCACTTTGTCACCTACCTTGTACCAGGAAACTCCTGCGAGAGCTTGGAAGGTTCCTAAACGGTATTTCGGCATCCTCGAGGCGCAGTTTATAGCCGTAAAGTTGTACCTGGATCGCGTAAGGAGAGTGCATGCCCATCACCCGTCGAAACGCCCTGCAGTGGCTTGCCGCAGGGTCCGCTGCATCCCTGGTGCCACCTTTCCTCACCGCCGGGCTTTCTCCGCTTGCAGGCCAACAGCCCTACCAACCGCAGTGGGACTCCTTGCAGCACCATCCTTGTCCTGACTGGTACCGCGACGCCAAGTTCGGCATTTATTTTCATTGGGGTCTCTATTCTGTTCCCGCCTTTGGCAGTGAGTGGTACCCGCACTGGATGTACCTGCCTGGCCGGCCAGAGTACCAGCACCACATCGCCACCTACGGCCCGCTCAATCGCTTCGGTTACAAGGATTTTGCCGCCGCCTTCACCGCCGAGCACTTCAGTCCTGACGCCTGGGTTGCGCTCTTCAAAGAGGCAGGCGCCCGCTATATCGGGCCGGTCGCCGAACATGCCGACGGCTTCGCCATGTGGGACAGCCGCGTCAATCGCTGGAACGCCAAACGCCTGGGTCCTCACCGCGATGTGGTGGCGGAAATGGAGCGAGCTGTTCGCAAGCAGGGTTTGAAATTCCTGACCACCTTCCATCACCAGTGGTTATGGGGCTGGTACACCAGCCCGGTACTCGATGCCGATATTTACCAGCCGCAGTTCAGCGATTTTTACTGGGCGCAGAAGTACACTCCCGGCGCTCCGGTTGCGCAGCCTTACACACCCGGCAATCCGGGAGCATTTAACTTCGCTCACCCCGACCCGCCGCCGTCGTCCCGCTTTTGCGAAATTTGGCGCGATAAGGTCTTCGAGGTGGTTGACCGCTACCAGCCAGACTTGATTTATTTCGATAACCGCCTCGTCATCATTCCCGAAACCTACCGGTTGCAGATGCTCGCCCACTTCTACAACTCCAGCAGCCGTGCCGGGCGCGAAGTCGTCATGACCTACAAGGACAACGACTTCGCCACCGGCTCCGGCATTGTCGACATCGAAGCCGGGCAATTGACCGAGAAGGCCAGCTTCGTCTGGCAAACCGATGACGTAATGGACTGGGACTCCTGGTGCTATCTCAAGCATCCCAACTACAAGTCAGCGGGCCGTATCATCCATCAGTTGATCGACGTCGTCTCCAAGAATGGGAACCTGCTCCTCGACGTAGGTCCGCGTCCTGACGGAACCATCCCTGCCGAAATAGAGAGCCGTCTGCACCAGATTGGGTCATGGTTGAAGATCAACGGTGAAGCCATCTATGAGACTCGCCCCGCCGAGCACTTTGGCGAAGGCCCCACCCAGGTCAAGAAGGGTTCTTACGTTGCCGACCACAACCAGGATTTCACCGCGCAGGACATCCGTTTCACCACCCGTCCTCGCGCATTTTACGTCCACATACTCGGAGCGCCCGGCACCCAGGTGCGCGTCACTTCTCTAAAGCGCGACACCCCATTGCCCTTCGGTACTCTGCGCCACGCCGAGCTGCTAGGATCGACGGCGCCGCTCCGCTGGGAATGGACTCCCGATGGTCTGGTCCTCCACATACCCGAATCCCGTCCTTCACAAGACGCTCTGGTGATCAAGCTAACCTAGGAAGGAGCCCGGATTTCCTGTGGAGGTTGGTGGCATTTTTTGTTCATCAGGAGGAGCTGTGACTTTTTTGATTGCTTCATCGTCAACAACCGCTGGGTGCCCCATTCAAGCCCGGTTTTGCCTGCCCCGGCACGCCGTGGGGCTTGAGTGGGATACCACGGCACTCACCTAACGACCCTTTCCGCCACTAGCCAATTCCCCATGGATGCACCGCCCTCCACCTTGTCATCCCGCCTGTCCCGGCGTGCCGTGGAACCGAAGCGAAACGAAGTGGAGGGACCTGTAGTGCGCCCCGGCTCCCAAACAAGGGCCTGTTTAGTTTTCACACAGACTCGGAAGGGCCGGGGATCAATTCCCGAGCTGGTGTGAGGGCCGTAGGCGCGATAGGTTCAACATCAAACCAATCGCTCAGCCCTTCTCGTCAGAGGTAGCCGCTTCGAAGTGCTTCGCAAGAAATTCCAAAAGTTCCTGCGGATCGTGGCTGGGTAGAATCGCATCCACTCCTTCCAGCTTGCCGGACTCCACCGGAGAAATCGCAAGAATGTAGAGGCTGGGACGCATCTCTTTCAGTCGGCGAACGGTTGATTCAAACTCCTTGCCCTGCAGTTCTGTATGGATGATAGCCAGGTCGACATTGGGGAAGCGCTGGAGCAGGTTGGCAGCACCCTCTCCGCTATAAGCCGTCAGGACGTTGTGACGAGCTGTTTCCAGAATTAATTTGCGCGAGGAGATACCTTCCGGTTGTTCCACTTCGACCATCAAGACAACCAAGCGGACGATCTGCTTCCCACTTCTCAAATTGTTCTTCTGCATCCGCGGATCCCTCCATGTGGTTGCCCGTACGGTATCATTTCCTTCCTCTGGGTCGAGGACAATGGAGATTCAACTGCGAGCATATTGCGACTCAGCCGGCGGCTGGTAGTTTACCGCCAACTGCGGCGTCTCCAATCGCTGGTTCAGCCTGTGCCTGGAATGCAGGCACGCCTCCAACAGACCGCTAGTCAGCAAGGTACGTTCCACCGGATAGGTCGCGCTTCGGCTCTGGAACGTCTGCTCGATCTTCGCCGCCAAACACGCCGAGTAAGTGTTGTTCGGAGCCGGCGGAAGGAAGAACTGCGTCGATACCAACCCGTGACCCGCCACCCGCGCCGAGATGTTGAAATCCATAATCGCCCCATTGAGCATGAGCAGCGTGGCGCGTGTTCCATCGTTGTACTCAATGCAATACGCGGCCGGATCCTTGACCAATTGCGGTAAAACCCCAGACGCAACCAGGTCCTGCGTGCGGCCATCCAGCACGGTCAGGCCCAACGGCGTGTCGCTGCGTGACAGCGCGGAGCTCAGCAGATCGCTGGACCAGCGGCCCGCCTTCCCAGCCGCCCACACATCGTCGCCCTCAAGCAGTTGCACCGCCTTCACCCCCGTCTCGCCGCCCCTGCGCCGTTCCAGCATGCACTGCATGGCTTCGAGAGCGTCGAAATCCATGCCGTCGTATCTGCCCACACCCACCATCACCGCCTCTTGCACCTCCGCGCCCAGCGGTATATCGACATCGGGCAAGCGCCAGGTCACGGGCAGCGAGGACCCAGCCAGCAGCGGGAACCGCAAGCGACTCGCGGTCTTCACCATCGTTTGCGCCTGCTCAAAGCTGAACGAGAGCTGCTTGTAGTTGAAGTAAGGCACGGCGTGTCCCTCGTCCTCAAACACCTGGACACACTGCTGAAAGAAATCGTAGCTGGGCAGCAGGATCTGCCCCTGGTCGTTGCTCGGGTAGTCATCCTGCTCCACAATCGCGAGCACGGCGTCGACGGCGATTCGGTCGCCGCCGCAACGCAACGCCTCCGGAATGTTGCTGCACAGGCGAAAGCCGAACTGTTGCGCGCGGGCTTTGCTCAAGTCGCTCATCGGCTCGGGCTTCTCCGGCGCAGGCTGCGTCTTCACGGTGCGGTCCCTGCCCAGGCCGCCCGCTATTCCTTTGGCCGCACTGGACGGCGCAACTTTGGCTCCCGTCATCGCCAGTTGGTAGGGCGAGGGCGCAGCATCGGCCTGGCGCTCCAACTGATCCACATAGACGGAGACCACCTGCACATTGGGCATGTGCCATTCGCCCTCGTACGGATAACCGACCAGAAACCGGTCGGCGAGGGTTTGCATTTCCGACTGGGAGCGGTAAACGCTGCCCAGGATCGCCAGGCGCAGCGGGTGCGCGGGCGTCTGCGCCCAGCCACTGCGCAGTAGCGGGCGAGTCGCCAACATAGCCGAGGACAACGCGGAATACTCTACAAAACGCCGGCGGGTCAGCATTAGCTCCTCCAGAAGGTCGATTCAGGGTTGGGCTCGTAGTGCACGGCCGCCAGGTTTGGGGTCTGCAAGCGCTGCATATTTTGGTGGGCGCTATCGACGCCGGCAATCAACAGCCCGCTGGTCAACAGCGTTCGCTCGATCGGATACTGCGCCTTGCCGGTCAGGAACATCTGCTCGGCGTTATTCACCAGCGGGCTGAAAAAACTTGCCAGCGTGGTGCGGCCATCCGGCATAGGCAAATACATCTGCGTCGAGAAGGGTTTCGCCTGCCCCTCGATTGCCGCCGCGAAGGTAAAGTCGCGCACCAGCCCGTTCATCAGCAGCATGGTGCAGCGCAGTCCATCGCGATGTTGATAGTGGTAGGCAACTGGATCAGACACCAGGGCCCGCATCTGCTCGATCGTAGGAAACATATCGCTAAAGCTCGAACTCGCAGGCGCCAGGGTGGAACTGCGGCACAACGCCGCCTTCACCAGGGCCTGCGACCACACTCCTTGCTGGTAGGCCGTCCAGAAGCCGTCGCCGCGATACGTCTGCAGCCACTCCACACCGGTCTCCCCGCCCTTGCGCCGCTCCACCATGCACTGGATGGTCTCCAGGCCGTGAAAATCGTAGCTGCCCATGCCCCCGTAGCCGATGGAGACAGCTTCGTGCGCTGTAGCGCCCAACGGAAACTCCACCGATGGAACTCTCCAGGTCACCGCCAGGCTCGATCCTCCCTGGAGCGGAAAGCCCATCTGATGAGAGGTGTCCACCATCTGTTTCGACCAATCCCACCGATACGAAAGCTCTTTGTCGTTGAAGTAGGGAACTGACCGGCCACTGTCGTGATAGACCTTCGTGACCTGCTCGAAGAATTCGAAGTGCGGATGCTTCATGATCCCCGTCTCCGTAAGGGGATAGGTGCCATGCTCGCCCACCACCACCACTCCATCGACCGCCAGCTTGCTGGTGCCGAGGGTCAAGGTCTCCGCGATGGTGGGGTAAAGCTTCATCGTGGGATGCCGGTCCAACCGTTCCTGTGTCAAATCGCCCTCGCCCCGCTGATCGACGTACAGCGATACCACATCCATCGCCGGGTGGTGAAAAGTTCCTTCCCATCCATAACCATCGAGGAACCGGTCCACCACATGTTGGCCGTGCAGTAATCTCTTATAAGCGGTAATCACGGCAGCGAGCCGGGGGCGATTGGCAGACGTCGTATTCTGAGGCATACACCTACTCTGGGATGGTCTGGTTGCGAACGAGTGTAGCAAAAATGCCTGTATCAACCCGCTGGAGCAGCGCATGCTGACCCGCCGCCGATTTCTCCGCTACGCCGCGCTCGCGCCCACTGCGCTGAACTCCAGCCTTTGGGCCGCCAGCGATCAGCCGGCCCCGCAGATCTCTGCGCGCGCCTGGGCCGTGCACAAGCGCGCGCTGATCTTCGACGCCCACGTCCACGCGTTGGATCGCGAGTTCTACCACGGCGGCAGCATGGGCACGCGCCACCCCGACGGACAATGGGATCTGCCGCGTGCCCGCGAAGGTGGAGAAAGCGCGTTCTTCCTCTCCGTGTTCATTCCCGAAGAGTACTACCCCGGCCGATTCGAGACCAAACAGGCATTCCGGCGGGTCGATCACGCGCTCCGCCAGTTGGAGTTGAACCGCGACCAGGTAGCATTGGCATTGAACGCGGACGATGTGGAACGCATCCACGCCCAGGGAAAGATGGCCGCTGTGCTCGATATCGAGGGCAGCTACGATCTGGATGGCGATCTGGGAGTTTTGCGCGATCTCTATCGGCTGGGCCTGCGTTCGGCCCAGCTTTCGGCGCATAACTGGGACCAGAACTACGCCGACTCCTGCTGCTCGCCGCCCAAATGGAACGGTCTCACCCCGCATGGCCGCGACGTCATCCGCGAGATGAACCGCCTGGGCATGGTGATCAACGTATCTCATTCTTCAGACGACACCATCTCCCAGGCGATCGACGTGAGCGACGGTCCGGTCATCGCCACGCACCACGGCCTGCGCAGCGTCAACAACATTCCCAGGAATATGCCCGACTGGCTGCTTAAGAAGCTGGCGGCCAAGGGTGGAGTGATCGGGTTCCAGATTGGGAGTGAGTTCAGTTACCCCAAGGAGTTCGCTTACGTCACTGAGCACGCGAAAAAAACATTTTGGGACACCACCAGCATCCCGGATCGAGTCAAGGGCAAGACCATCTACGAGGTGGACCAGTTGGTGGCGCCGCAGTTCCCCATGCCGGGCGCGCAGGTGCCGGACTCGGTCATGATGACGGTAGCCGACTGGGTAGCCGTCGTGGACAGAGCCATCCAGCTCGTGGGAGAAGATCACGTGGCCATCGGCACCGACTTTGACGGCGGACCGACGCTGGCGCGCGGGATGCGCGATGTCCGCGATCTGCCCATGATCACCCAAGCCATGCTGCAGCGCGGTTATTCTGAGCAGCGCATTGACAAGTTCTGGGGTGGCAATCTGCTCCGCGTTTTCCGCCAGGTGACGCAGAACAGGACCTGAAAGCGTGCGCTTTGCGGGTTTACACTGATACAAAACTTGAACAGGGGAACAACCATGAACCTCTTTCGCACCGCGCGCTGGTCCAGGCGAGATCTTCTGAAGCAGTCCGGCATTCTCTCCGCCGCGGCGGTGGTGGCTCCTATCTCCGCCGGCGCAGCCGCCCTGCCATCGACCGCCGCGCCGGGCTGCGGGCTGCCGGTGGACTCAGGGACAGATACAGACAACATCTTTACCCAGATCGGCGTGAGGCCGATCATAAACGCGCGTGGAACATTCACCATCATTTCGGGCTCGCAGTCTTTGCCCGAGGTGAAGCAGGCGATGTACGAGGCGTCGAAGCATTACGTGCAAATGGACGAGATGATGGCCGCGGTGGGGGCAGAGATCGCGACCCACATGGGCGCGCCCGGCGCTATTGTGACCTGTGGCTGCGAAGCCGCGATCGCGCTGGCCACGGTCGCCTGCCGGGTCGGCATGGATCCGGAAAAGTCACAAACGATGCCCTACCTGAAAGAGCACAGTCAGGTGATTATTCCCAAGTATGCCCGCAACGTATATGACTTTGGCGTGCGTATGTCGGGAGCCGAGATCATCGACGTTGAGACCGACGATGAGCTGCGTGCCAAGCTAAGCGATCAGACCGCCATGATCTATATCATGTCCGGGCCGCGCGCCTTTGAAGAGCCGCTTTCCATCAAGACGGTGTGCGCGATCGCCAGGGAGCGGGGTGTTCCGGTATTTGTTGACGCAGCGGCCGAAGAGCCGATAGTGCCCAACATCCACCTGGCAGCGGGTGCGACCTTTGTGGGCTACTCCGGCGGCAAGTGCATGCGAGGACCGCAGGCCGCGGGTGTTCTTCTGGGGCCGAAAGATCTGTGCCAGGCGGCATTCTGGAACGCAGCGCCACACCACAACTGGGGACGCGCCCTCAAGGTA
Organism: uncultured Acidobacteriaceae bacterium; assembly: GCA_963721125.1. GTDB lineage: Bacteria > Acidobacteriota > Terriglobia > Terriglobales > Acidobacteriaceae > PALSA-350. The sequence continues at coordinate 136,652 of CAVRHZ010000008.1, forward strand.
GGCAAGGAAGAGGCCATGGGCATGCTGGCTGCCGTGCGCCAGTGGTACAAGCGCGATCACGAAGCGGAGCAGAGGACCTGGCTGGAGTGGGACAATTACATAGCAAACGCCGTCAAGGACATTCCTTCGGTGACCACGCACGTGAACATGCCCGATGCTGACCTATCGAATCGGGCGCCGACGCTGGCCATTCACTGGGATGCGTCGAAGGTGGGTATCACCGGTACAGAGCTTAGCGAGAAGCTCGACCAGGGTACGCCGCGGATCCTGACCATTGCCGGACAAGGCCGCCGTCCGGACATGATGGCCTCATCGATCGGTATCATGCCGTACATGATGCAGCCGGGCGACTACAAGATTGTTGCCGATGCGCTCTCCAGGCACATGCGTAATCCGGGCCATTTCGACAATCCTCCGGTCTACACCGGGCCGACGGCGCAGTTGGCCGGAACCTGGAACGTGACCATCCAGTACATTCGTGGCGTAGGCAAGCAGCAGTTTGTGCTGCAGCAGAACGACACCTCTCTTACCGGCGAGCAACTGGGCGAGATCTACAAGGCAGAGCTCAAAGGCAAGGTCGAAGCCGACCACGTAATGCTGTCGAGTGCGATGTCCGTGCCCGGACAACAGAGGGTACCCTACATCTTCACCGGTGTGCTCGCGGGCGGGACGCTCTCCGGAAGCGTAAAGCTCGGCGAGTATGGCGCCGCGACCTTCACTGCCGTCAAAGCTTAGCCGCTGGGCGAGATCTCCTTCAATCCGAGCGGCTCGCCCAGGACTAATCTCCACTGGCTTCACAGACTGCGGAAAAGTCGGTTGGCGAGGGTAAGGTTTTGCCTCAGCGGCAAAGCCGGTTCTGCTTTTGAGCAGTTACGAGTGTGTGAGAACTAGCCGCTCCAAATTGAGTCCCGGAGGGACGGCTGAGAGTAGCCCAGGACGTCAGTCCTGGGTACACATTCCCACCGCGATCAGTCCCGCAGGGACGGCTGAGAATGTCCCAGGACATGGTCCTGGGCTGGCTCCGCAGAACCGCCAATGGTCTATTTTGAAGGTAGCAGTACCCCAGGATTGCATCCTGGCGCATTTTCAGCCCATCTTGTCCAAATTAGCTTTTTTCATGCGCCCGATTTCTAGCGACTCGCTGAAAACAAATCAACTCTCCAGGCAGATCGCGACTGATCTCATTGGGACTGGGCACCCTGACTAACTTCCTGGGCTACTCTCAGCCGTTCCTCCGAGACTCAATTTGGAGCGGCTAGTTCTCACACACTCGTGACTGCTTAAAAGCAGAAACGGCTTTGCCGCTGAGGCAAAACCTTACCCTCGCCAACCGAATTTTTCCGCAGCCCCTTGATTCGGGCCGCAAATGATTGAAAATATGCACGCTCCCCGCGATGTCCGTGGCCAGCCTCGCGTATGCGATCGCCTTCGCCGGCAGACTCCTCTTTTCATGCTTCCTTTCAGCGCTCCTTCACCGGTCTGGCATGCATCTCTAGCGATACGGAGAGTAACGATTATGGCGCGTGTGTTTGTTACCGGTTCTGCCGACGGGCTCGGCCAAATGGCAGCCCAGCTCCTGATCGAGCAAGGGCACGTTGTTGTCTTGCATGCGCGTAGCGACCAGCGAGGCAAAGAGGCGCTCGCCGCGGTGCCTGGAGCGGAGAGCGTCGTTATTGGCGATCTGAGCAGCATTGCGCAGACCCGCAAGGTGGCCGAGCAGGTCAACCGCCTGGGCTCATTCGATGCGGTCATTCACAACGCCGGCGTTGGCTATCGCGAGCCGCGGCGCATTGCCACCGAAGACGGCCTCCCGCAGGTATTCGCGGTCAACACGCTTGCCCCTTACATCCTGACGGCACTGATTGAAAAGCCGAAGCGCCTCGTCTACCTGAGTTCAGGACTCCACCAGAGCGGTGATACAAGCCTGCAGGATCTGGTCTGGGAGCGCCGGCCCTGGCGAGGGCAGCAGGCTTACGCAGATACGAAACTGCATGATGTGCTGCTCGCGTTCGCGATCGCATGCCGCTGGCCGGGCGTTCTCTCCAACGCGCTTGAACCCGGTTGGGTACGCACCAAGATGGGCGGTCCCGATGCGCCCGACAATCTGGATGCTGGGCACCGCACCCAGGTATGGCTTGCGGTGAGCGAGGACCCCGGCGCAACGGTCACCGGCAAGTACTTTTATCACAAGCTTCAGCGCCCACCGAACCCCGCCGCCCACGACGCCAGGCTGCAGGACGCTTTGCTGGACGCTTGCAGACATCTTTCGGGCGTTGAAATGCCCACGAACTGACGTCGCATAATCCTCGTGCTGCAATGGAATGGACGACCCGCTGAAAGAGTTGGCCTTATCATGGACCGCAGGCGGTGATCCATCAACCAGGCATCCCCAGAGCGGCCGGCCGGCCCCCGAAAAACTGCGCTGGTCGTCGGTGCAGACACCAAGGTCGCCCCGGCGGTACGCAAAGTGCTGCCAGGGTGGAAAATTGCGCGCGCGGCCGATAACATTTCCGCGCTGGAAATGCTCAAGGCTGGGCCCTATGATCTGGTCCTTACCGGAGCGGAAACTTCGGCCACGCAGGATGTGGATCTTTTGCGCAGGATCCGTACCGTCCGGCCCCATGTGCGGCTCATCATCATCACCAGGAAAAGCACGCCCGCGGACGTAATTGCCGCCATGCGCGAGCGCGCGTTCAGCTATTTCTCCGAACCGTATTCCATGTCTACCTTTGAACAGATGCTCCTCTTGGCTACGACCGGTCCGGTCTGGGATGAAGGGATCGAAATTGTTTCCGCCACTCCGGAGCTTATGCACCTGGTTGCGCGCTGTGACCGTAAAACGGCCGATCGACTGATTCAGTTCATTCACGAGATCGCGGATCTACCCATAAAAGAGAAAGACGCCGTCGCCCTGGCCTTCCGCGAGATGCTCATGAACGCCATCGAGCACGGAGCCAACTTCAATGCCACGCAGCACGTGTCTATTTCTTACCTTCGAGCCAGGCACATGGTCTTGTGCCGCGTAAAAGATCCAGGGGCGGGCTTCTCCTTGCAGGAGGTTCGCCACGCGGCGATCATGAACCCGCCGTCCGATCCCATCCGTCACACCGCGATCCGCGAACAAGAGGGGCGCAGGCCCGGCGGCTTCGGGATTCTGTTGACCAAACACATTATCGACGAGTTGATCTACGGTGAAACCGGCAACGAGGTCGTGCTCATCAAGTACCTGAAGCCGGAAAGCCTTGAGACCAGCTAGCCTACATGGCGGGTGGTGCCGGTGGCCCTCCTGGCGCTGGCCGCGGTGGACCCGGCGCTTTGTCTACCAGTTCCACATCCAATTGGATTGCGATCTGATCCCCGACCATGGGTGAATCAAACGTCATTCCAAAGTCCCCCCGGTTGATCGTGGTGGTAGCAGAGACGCCACGATGAGAGTTACCTTTGGGATCTTTCACTGGAGGAGTAGGGCCATCGACATCCAGGACGGTTTCCTTGGTGACCCCATGGATGGTCAGATCGCCGGTAACCTTCAACTTGCCTGCGCCGGCTGACTCTACTTTTTTCGATTGGAAGGTGATCGTCGGATACTTGGCCACATCGAAGAAGTGGTCGCTGCGCAAGTCCTTGTCCCGCATTTCCACGCGTGTATCCACGGAACTCGCGTCAATGGTCACATTCACAGAAGCTTTGCCAAGATCTGGGGAATCGACGACGACGCCATTGACCTTGTTAAAGGTACCTCTGATCGTTGAGATTCCCATATGACGAACTGCAAACTGCGCCGAGGAATGGGGCGGGTCAAGGTACCAGGTTTGCGTTTGCGCGGAGGCGCTCGCACCACCCAGAAGAGCCAGCAAAATAGCGGTCAGATAAACGGTGATGGCAAACTGCGGTCTTCTACTCATGACGGAATCATATCTCCACCTTCTCTAATTGGACCCAACGAGGTATGGAGTCGCGCCACGTACTTAGTCCGTCCGGACCACCACCGGCGACGTTCCACATGCATTACAAGTGCTTTGTTCTTGAGCTGAAGTGTATGTCCGCAACATGAAGAGGTCAAATGAATAGAGGGTAGGGGGATGGCAGCCGGGAAAAGTGCACCCCTGCCGAAAAAAACACGGGAAATTACCGATTCGCAGGATCACTTCAGGATTGCCCGTGATTCTCCCGCAATCCGCGGTAGTGGGTTTTGCCTATCGAGAGCTCTAAGTGAGCGTTTATGGCGATTTGGCATAAACCGAACCGAAAGACCAGCCACCTATCTGCCCGGTTGACCGGCCAACCTCAGTTTTGCTTGTAATGACGCGGATCGCGCGCATAAGCTCGGTCGATGGCGATTGCAAGTCTGCTCATTCCCGGCGCAAGAGTAAAATCGAACGTTCGCTGAACGTCGCCCTTGTATGACGAGGCGTTTTCACCTTCCAGGGTAATGTGTTGCGTCAATCGAGTTTGACTGTTAGGAAGCTCCTTGAACACCCACTTGCATAAAATGACTGCTCCTTCCAGAGCGATCTCTATCGTATACGAGTCATGCGGCTTGACTTCTCGCACCCGCCACTGCCGCGGCGCTTGCCCTGGTATCTTAGTGGTACCGAGTGATCCACTCGTGAACGATCCATTCAGTCTAAATTCCGCAGGAGGGTCGTCCCAGTTTTTCACATCAGTCATATACGTCCAGGTAAACGCAGGTGTTGCCGTTGTCTCAACAGAATGCTCCGTCGCCCATGCGATTTCACTCATGTTCATGCCTTAAACGCATACTGAATAACGGTCACTGCTATAAAGCTCCAGATGAAAGGGATTGAGGCTTACGCGCCTCTCAAGTGCGCGTCTTCAAGGTGGGCGTAATAGCGCTGCTCTGCTTCCCGTATCCTGGGCAGTCCAACCAATTGATTGAACTCTTCGAATTCGATCATCTGGTTGTGGAAAGGCGCCGGTGTGCCGGTGCGGACTAGCTCCGTAGCGATATCCGTAGCCAGCTTCGCGTATGCATACGTAAACACATTGGGAAAGACCACTGCGGCAAAGCCCATCGACTGCAAATCCGAGGCCGGCAGAATGGGTGTTTTCCCACCGGGGATCATGTTAGCCAGTGTAGGCACCGATACCAGGCGAGGAATCTGGGTCAACTGTTCGAGAGTTTCGGGCGCCTCTAAGAAAACCCAGTCCGCGCCCGCCTCCACGCACTGGTGGGCGCGATCGACCGCTTCCGATAATCCCTTGACCCCGATAGCGTCGGTGCGCGCCAGGATGGTGAGGTCCTGATCTGTACGGGCATCGACCGCGGCCCGGATCTTGGCTACAAACTCATCCGCCGGCACCACATGCTTGCTCGACATGTGGCCGCACCGCTTGGGCGAGACCTGGTCCTCCAGCATTACCGAAGCAGCCCCTGCTTTTTCAAACTGCTTGACGGTCCTCTGGACGTTTGTGGTATTTCCGTGGCCATTGTCACCGTCGGCAAACAACGGCAGATCCACTGCATCGGCAACCCGCCACACCGCGTCTACCATCTCCGTGAGCGTTAGCAGTTCTATATCGGGCGCACCGAGCAGAGCCGCAGAGTTGGCATATCCGCCGCAACCCACCACCTTAAACCCCGCTCGCTGGATGATGGTGGCACAAAGCGGATCATGGGCGACGGGGATCATCAGAATCTCCTCGGCCAGCAAGTACTGCTTGAACAGGCTCGTCTTTTTCATGCTTCCTTCAGCGCTCCTTCGCTAGTCTGGCGTGCATCTCTGATACGGAGAGTAAACGATTATTGCACGCGTTTTTGTTACAGGTTCTGCCGGCGGTCTCGGCCAGATCGCGGCCCAGCTTCTTATCGAACAAGGGCACGGCGTGGCCGTTTTACGTGCTTCCCCTTCATCTCGACACTTGCTGATGGGGCCGACCTGGCCAAACCGCATGTATTGGATGACGGGCACGATAGACCCCGAAGGTCTGACGGCGGCCCGATTCTCAGGCTCCGCTGCAGGTGCATGGGCAACCAGCAAATACGATGGCTGGGCAACTACTGCGTTGTGGCGCCTATCTCAAAGAGTTGGGAGATCGCAAATGATACTTGTGACTGGAGCCACAGGAAAAAACGGCGTTGAGATCATCCGGCGCTTGTCGGGCAGAAAAGAGCGGGTTCGCGCCATGGTTCATCGGCAAAACGACATTCTGAGCGGCACGCCCAACGTGGAATTGCAATACGTCCAAGCGGACTTTGACGATCCGGCCAGTCTCCGGAAAGTCCTAAGCGGTGTTCAGCGTGCTTTCCTGGTTACGAATTCATCTGAGCACGTTGAGGAACGTCAGTTGCGCTTCGTTGCTTTAGCGCGGGAGGCGGGAGTGAAACATATCGTCTATCTCTCGCAACTGCACGCCTCTTCCGATTCGCCATTGCGCTTTCTGCGTTATCATGCCGCGGTGGAAGAGGCCTTGCGCACATCGGGAATGAGCTATACCAACCTTCGTCCCAACCTCTATATGCAAGGGTTGCTCATGATCGGTCGAACGATCGCGTCGGAGGGACGGTTCTTTGCTCCTGCGGGCGACGCGCGGGTGAGTGTCGTCGACGTCCGCGACATAGCCGCCGTAGCAGTAGCGGCGCTGACCAAGACCGGGCACGAAGGAAAAACCTACGACATCACCGGACCGGAAGCACTCACGCATGCCGAGATGGCGGCGCAGCTGTCCGAGGCGCTCCACCGGCCAGTTGTGTTCGTAGATCTGCCGGAGCGGGAATTTCGAGAAGCTCTTCGGGGTTTCCACATGCCCGGCTGGCAGGCAGACGGCCTGGTCGAGGATTATGCTCACTACCGCCGAGGCGAAGCGTCGAACCTCTCTTGGGCCGTGAAAGAGGTTACGGGATGGTCGCCTCGTCCATTTAGGGCGTTTGCGTATGACTACAAGTCAGCCTTCCTCGACACGAAGGATATGGAGTCGCGGATAGCCGCTTCTGCCGCCCCTCTGCAGAGCTAAACACTCTCGGAGAACGTTCGAAGTAGGCAAACTCAATCCAAGTAGGGAACTTCGAAAACCCAAAGTAACCTCCGAAACGATAACCGGCGACTTAAGAAAAGAGTCTCGGCGGCCAAATCCGGCTCCGCAGCACTGTATCCTGTTAGCAGACGATTTCGGCAGCCGGTGGGCTCTCGCGTCCCGCTCGCTGGCCGGCAGTTGCCGCAGTTTTGGCCTGCACGCGAGCGAAGGACAGCTTCACCGCTGTCCGGTGTCATACCCAATCCCTGTCCATAAATAAGGCCACCCAACCATCCCGCCAAGGCGGGATTTTTTACGTCTGCCCATAACCTCACAAACTCCAGGAGCCAGCTATGCCCAAAAATAAAGTCAGCGACCCCATCACCGATCAGGAAATGGCCTTTGCCCGCCAAGTCCTCTCTGGCGGCATGACCGACCGTCAAGCCGCCGAAGCCGTCGGCCTCAACCCCGATTCCGCCGCCTACACCAAATCCAAGCCCCATGTCCGCGCCTACATGCTCGAGCACCGCGCCGCCGTCGAGCAACAGCTCGTCCAGCAAGAAGCCGACCTGTCCCGGCGTGCCGTGGAAGAACTGCACCGCGTCAATCTGGAACGCGAAAAAGTACTGGACCGCCTCTGGGAAATCGCCAACCTCAGCCCGGAAATCACGCGAGGCAGCATCACCGGCCAGGTCAAGGCCCTCTCCATGATCATCGCTATGCAAAACTTAATCCCCGACCGTCGCGCCCCCCAGCACGCCACAACCATCGGCCCGCAGCCAGGCCCCGCCCCTATCCAGCAAGAGCAAAAAGATTCGCCTGCCCGTCCCGGCCCGCAGCCAGGCGTCCCTGAACCCAAGACGCCACCGTATGTCCCCCTGTTCGCTTCTGTCCCTGACCTGAGAGTTCCTTTCTCTATAAAAAAGAACTCATTGAATCCCTTCGTCCACCCCCGCTGATCTGCGAATCCTGAAAAGGACCAAAAAATATCGAATTTTACAAATATCCGCAGCCAAGCCTCCACCAGTAACCTCGACCGGACCAACTGTTTCTTTTCTGTCCATCCGAGCTCACGGCCCTAATAAAAGTCCCATGACGCTCCACGTTAAGCGAGAAATGACACCGGCAGCAAAAGCATTGGGTGCCCAATTCAAGCCGTACTTTGGCTTGAGTGGGCTAGGATGCCTCCCCGACCGGTTTGTCATTAGGAGGAGCCGACTTGCCTGTGTGAAGCTAAAAGAGGAAGGAACGAGTTCAGCTGTCATTTGTTTCTCCGCTTTCCCGGCTTGCGACCAACCACTTGCCCCCTGGACGGGTGCCCCATGTTCGCGGACTTTCGCGTACATGGGTTGAATACGCTTTTTTTTTCCTCACCGGCCTACGCCTACTTACAGGAAAGAAAAGGAGGGGCTGCCCCGGATTTCACGGACTCCTTCTGGACTCCACCCCGACGTACCGCCAGAGACGCCAACCACACCATTAGGTGGTCACCACGAAATCGAATTAAGTGGCTATTGCCTCACCAGGGATTTTCCCGTCGAATGTGATGGACATTGGGCTTATTGCCGAAGCCCAGGAGCCCACCCTGATCCCGACAAACCTTCCCGGCACACTTCTCCAGCTTCTGCTTCTGGCGCCCACCCTGATTCCCTGGGGAGTGCTTCTGCCCTACCTCACGGGAACCCTTATTTTGATGATCGGTCTCTACACCGTCAGAAAAGAGTTTGCATCACGGCAAGGTCTGGATAAGCTCGTCGCCCTTGGTCCACTGTTCCTCGCTGCCCCTATCGCCGTATTTGCCACGGAACATTTCACTGCTACAAAAATCCTGGCCGGCATGGTGCCCCATTGGATTCCCGGACACCTGTTCTGGGCCCTCTTCGTTGGCGCTTGCCTCATCAGCGCGGCCTTGAGTATAGCTGTCAGGAAATACACCGGAATTGCGGCCGCGCTTCTCGGGCTCACGATCTTTCTATTCGTGCTTCTCATTCACATCCCTGGAATAGCCAGTGCCCCCACGTCTCGATTACTTTGGGTTGTCGCTCTGAGAGACTTGGCCTTTAGCGGGGGAGCTCTTTCTGTTGCCGCTACGCAAAAGAAACCGTGGACCCCGCCGGTCAGACAAAGGCTTACTCTGCTCGCACGGCTCTTCCTTGGCGTGCCCATCACGTTTCTTGGCGTGGAGCAATTTCTCCATCCCGGAACTGGCGCCCGGAGTCCCTCTCCCCAAGTTGACGCCCCCCTGGATTCCAGGACACGCACTGTGGGGGTACCCGATTGGAGCGGTCTATGTTGTCGCCGGCCTGTGCTTGATTACCAATAAAAAAGCAGGTTCCGCGGCGGCTTGGCTGGGCCTTCTGATCCTTCTGCTGGTGTTAGCCGTCTATCTTCCCATCGTCATTGGGATTCCATCCGACATAGCAAACGGCCTGAATTATCTGGCGGACACATTGTTGTTGGGCGGCAGTGTCTTGGCTTTCGCTGAAGCCAAACGCGGAGATCAGAACTCGTCGTAGGAAATTTGGCTCGCCGGCACGCCGAGATCCGCCAGCATCTTTGTACAAGCCTTGATCATCATGGGCGGACCGCAGAGATAATATTCCGCGGCTTTGGGGTTGCTGTGCTCGCTGAGATGTTTTTCCAGCACCACCTGGTGGATGAAACCCAGATGGCCAGTCCAGTTATCCTCGGGCAGCGGCGCCGAGAGCGCAAGGTGGAAAGCAAAGTTATGGTGCGCCTTCGCTAGATCCTGAAAGTAGTCCTCGTAGTAGATCTCCTGCTTCGATCGCGCGCCATACCAGAAGCTGACCTTGCGGGCGCTCTGCTCGGTTTCGAGCAGGTGGGAGAGGTGGGCGCGTAGCGGAGCCATGCCGGCGCCCCCGCCAATGTAGACCATCTCCCGCTGCGTGGGCTTGATATGGAAATCGCCGAAGGGGCCGATGGCAGAAACAATGTCTCCCGGCTTGAGGCTGAATACGTAACTGGAGCCGACCCCGGGAGCACAATCCTGGCCCTGGAGGCGGCGTCGCAATGCGCACGTTGAAGCGCAGCACGCGATCCTGTCTGCTGGTTGCTGGCGAGCGAGTAGTTGTTGCGCCGGCCGGCCTCAGGATTGCGCGCCACCAGATCGAAGACGTGCTGATGCTCCCACACGGTTGCGAACGGCTCGGGAATGTCGAAATCGCGAAAGCGAATCGCATCGTAAGCGGGAATATCGAGTTGCAGGTAATCGCCCGGGGTGAAGGAGATCTTTTCTGTGGCGTCCAGGGGTTCGAGAACCAGCTCTTTGATAAATGTGGCAACGTTGCGGTTGCTGACGACGCGAAACTGGTAGGTCTTTTGAGCACGGGCGCCGGCGCCGCCGGCCCGGCTCACGTTAATAAAGATTCGGCCGTTGCGCTCCGCAATCGGATACGTGACCAGACCGCGGCAGACCGGCACGCGCGCGGGTGACCCATCGATAAGGTTGAAGCGCCCATTATGCTTGGAGCACTCGATGAGCTTTCCCTTGACCAGGCCGAGGGAAAGATGAACATTGCCGTGGGTGCACAATCCGTCGGTGGCGTAGAGCTCGCCATCCTCGGTGCGATAGAGCGCGTAGGTCTTCTTGCCGTGGTCGAAGCGGACGACGTCCGCGCGGCCCAGATCGGCAGCGGCACAAGCTTCGATCCAGCCTTCCGCGTCCGGCATTGCCCTGGGAGGAGTGACCGGCTTCGCGCGCACGTAGTCTCGGTGCAGGGAGCCGGCGCTTGACGTGATAGCCGGGATCCTTGACCTGCTTGAGAACAGTAGGGCACGATTTCACGCCAGGCGGAGAAGAGGCTCGGATAGGGCGTGGGACAGTCGTCCTTCACGGCGGCATGCAGCCTGGGCAGCGCGTGATAAGGCACCAGCGGGAACATATGGTGCTCAACGTGGTAGTTCATGTTCCAGTACAGATAACGGTGGATCCGGCACATGTACACCGTGCGGCAGTTGAGACGGTGATCGAGCACATTCTCAGCCAGACCCGCGTGCTGCGTGTATCCGTAAGTGACCAGCAGCCAGGTGCCGAAAAGATTCGTCAGCCCCACCAGCAGCAGGGGAAGGATGCTGCGGCTCCAGATGGACAGCCCAATGACGATGAGGTAGATGGCGACATACACGCGTGCCCTGCGATAGACCTTGGGAAACTCCACCTCGGGAATGTACGTTTTCTCCTCGGCAAACATGCGCCCCAGGGAATGCAGGGCGATCTGCGAGAAATACTTCGGATACACCTTGAGATTGAAGAACGACATGACCATGCCCTTCAAGTCAGGCGGGCGAGGGACAGCGATCTCCGGGTCGCGGCCGACGATAATGGTGTCGCTGTGGTGGCGGGTGTGGCTCCAGCGCCAGACGATGGACTCGCGCATGACCATGAACGACGCAATTTCATAGAGAGCGTTATTCATCCAATCGGTCTTGAACGCGGTACCGTGGCCGGTCTCGTGCCAGCGGGAATCGGAGGTCGAGGCGTAGAGGACGCTGTAGACCATGTAGGGCAGGATGGCCCACCATGAGCCCCAGAGGGCATAGGTCAGGAAGCCGGTGCCGAGGATCAGGGCGAACCACAGAATCGTGTCGCGGATGGCGGGGCCATCGCGGCGCTGAAGCAGACCCCGCATGGTTTCGCGCGGGACTGGAGACTGATACCACTCCGCTTCGGCGAGCCCTTTTTCCACGGCCAGGGTGGAGTTGACCCCAGTGAGGCTGTAGTCGAGGGTCGAGGGAGGGTTAAGGACGCTACTGGTGCTCATCGTTGCTGCCAATCGTTCAGGAGTCGAAGAGGGCGACGCTCCCGGTCGTTCCTATCTCCGTGACGCCGCGCCCTTTGACGAGGCGAAAAGCTCGAACGACAGGTTGCACACCATGATATACCGCCCTTTTTCCGGTATCTTCATGAAGGCAACAAGCTGCGCCGGATGGAGTGGACTCCGGGCAGCCCTGGGCAAAAGAAGGAATCGCCATTACCATCAGCTATTACTACAAACCCCCCTCGGATTACGCAAGAACCGTAGCAAATTCTGGTGAAAGCGCTATGCTCATCAACAAGCGGCGATTCACCAAGGGCTCTGTGATCGATTCTTTCGGGGGAGGGACTCGATAGTGGAACAAGGGGAATCGCCGTTTTTTACATCTGCCGTGTTTCAGGTCCAACAGTAAATAATCAGAGTGAAAAAATGATCAAATCAAATAATCCACCCTGCAAGGTTCTTCCGTTCGTCGCGCCAGAGGCTGTCGTCGAAGGTAAGCTCGAAAAGTGGTTTCGCGGCGTTATCCAGAGCAACTACGATTTGATGACTGCTTTGGAGCGGTTGCGTGACTCCTACGAACGGCAAGCGAAGAAGCCGCTTACGGAGGCCGACAGGGCTGTCCTGATGGCAGTCCAGGTTACTCTGCAGAATGCCAAAAATGCCCGGACTCTTTAATCCTCGCATGCGTATCCCTCCGGATCGAGAGATGCCATATGAGCGATGAACTGAAGGTCTTCTGCCCTACCTGTTATGCCATGCCAGGGGAAATGTGCCGAACCAGGTATCTGGTCCACGGCGACGGTGAGGTCACACCGGTGATCTGCCCCACGCACGCTGGCCGGGTTCTCAATAGCCAAAAAGATTCGATTCGCAACACGATCGCCAGGCAGCTGTTAGCCGCCGCGTTGACCTCCCTTCGCGGCCGGTAGGCGCGTGCGATTAGGCTCTTGGACACGTCTCCTGCATCATTTCCCCCAGCGGCGCTCCCAGTTCTTTCATCTGATCTTTGAGCTGCGCCAATACTTCTCCAGCATGGGCCCGGCCCTGCGCTGTTTCTTTTCTGTCCATCCGATCGAACGGCCCCTAATGCCCCGGCTCCCGCACAAAGGTCTGGGTTTCGTTAGTTTCCCACAGAATCGTCATCCTTGTATCTTCTAGATCAGCGCCAGTTTCGGTGAGACTGGCGCTGTGGGGGGAGCCGAGGATCGGCTCCCCCGCGGGCGGGCGGCTCCCGTTCATCCTGTGGTCTTAATGACCGACGCTCAGCTCCGGGACCGCTGCCCAAGTCACGCACGACCGAACAGTCGCAGGACTTCGATCGCACATACAAGGCAGGTTACCGTGACCCGGATTATTTGTGGAGTGGATATCGCAAGCTCATCTCTGGCGGCGCGTATCGGACGCGACGGCAGCGCCTCAACGTTCGCCAACACCCAGCCCGGCATCGCTCAGTTGGCCGCGTTCTGTGAGAGCCACGGCGTGGAGTTGGTCGCCATGGAAGCCACGGGCGGCTACGAGCAGCGAGCCTTTGCGCAGTTGTCCGAACATGGCCTGCCTGTGGCCGTGGTCAACCCGCGCGCCGTACGCCAATTCGCCCAGAGCATGGGAGCTCTGGAGAAGACCGATGCCATCGATAGCGGCATGATCGCCTGGTATGCGGAAACAAAGAAGTCTCAGCCTCTGTGCCTGGCGCCTAAAACCCAGCTCGAGTTGCGCGCTCGCGTGACCCGGCTGCGGCAGCTGACCGAGATGCGCACCGCGCAGCTCAATCAGCAGCGGCTGGTCATCGATCCGGCTATACAGAAAGGGTTCCGCAAGATGCTCCAGTTCCTCGCCCAACAGATCGAGGAACTGGAGCTGGCGGTGGCTGGGCTTATCCAGTCTGATCCGCTGTGGCGTGAACTCGATCAGGCTTTTCGCACCATCAAGGGCGTGGCCGACCGCACCGTGGCTCGCCTCATGGCCGAGATGCCGGAGATCGGCACACTCTCCAACAAGACCATCTCTAAACTTGCAGGACTGGCTCCGTTGGCCAATGACTCAGGCAAGCACCAGGGCAGACGAGCCGTGCGTGGAGGCCGCTCTGCAGTGCGCGACATCCTGTTCATCGTGGGCAGTGTGGTCGCTCGTTATGAACCGGACTTCATTGTCTTCCAGCAGCGGCTGCGCGCAGCCGGCAAACCGCCTAAAGTCGTCCGCATCGCGGTAGCTCACAAACTCTTGGTCCGTCTCAACGCAAAGGCTCGAGAGGTGCGTAATCTGCATGCGCAAGAGGCTCTTGTCTGTCTTGGTTAAAAAACAGCCGCCCCAGCGTTGTGGGAAAGTGGGAAATGCCCTGGCATTTCCCAAGTGGACCACGTCCACGTCTTTTCCACGACCAGACTATATTCCGAACTTGACTTTCAAGACAGTCGCTGAGCGAAGCGCCTCAGATATTGATCACGTGACACTGCGCTTGTGGCGCGGAGTCGAAGGACCTCGGCGGCGCTTATTTGACCCATGCTGCTCGGAGCTTTCGACCACCGGAGCCCGAGACGCTGTTTTTACCACGCCGACCGGAGGGGTCTGCAGTTACAACCTTGGGCTCATCGGCGCCTCAAGTTCCGTTTCTCGACCAGCACAACTGCAGATCCCACCGCCGCGCCTCTCAGGATGACGATTTTGAGGCGGTGTCCTTTACGAAATGGCCGCGACACCCACCTTTGCCAGGGTGATCAGAACCCACCACCCCACCACCGCTGTCGCGGTTGCGGCCAGCTTTGTTCTCGCCACGATGGCGCACCCAATGGTCAGCAGAACCAGGACCCAGATGCTCAAAACGTCCATCGAGGTGCCGAATGCGATGAGCCACTGGGGCCCATCCGCGGGCAGATAGTATCCTAGGTTCGTGCCTACCGGGTTCTTGAGATTGAACGCATCGGCATCCAGCCCGGCAAAGAGCACGATGATGCCGAGAATTCCCTGAACCAGCCAGGGCAGAGTCGAGTACATCCACACCGCGAATATCTGGCCGAATGTGGCGCGGCCGCCCAACCCAAAATTCAGCGTCATCAACAGCACGCCTGCCGCGATGGCCGCAATGAGCAGCCCCACAACCGGCGAAGCCCAAACGATGTACTTGGTAAACGACGTCGCGATCGCTTTCTGTCTCGCCTGCTGATCCGCAGGAAGCTGCGCCAACCTTTCCTGCTGCGACTCTGAACTGTGTTGCAGGATATTAGAGTAGGTCTTCTCCCAGCCGATCTGCTGTTGGATTGCGGCGCTAAAGCCCAGCGTAACCAGCACGCCCAACAGCCAGGGCAGCCACCAGCTTGCATCGCGCAGAATGTCGTGGAAGGTCTTGGAGGGGGCAATAAAAGTATCGATCACTCGCTCCACCTGGCTCAGCGAGGTGGATGCTTCGGCGTTGGCCACCGTATCGGACATGAGAACCTCCGTGAAGCCACGCGAACTGTATTCGCGGTTGCCGGGATATTACTCTCCCCGCCGCAGAACAAAAATAGAAACTTGCAGCGCGGTAGAAAATGCTTACGGCCCAGGTGTAGACTCCGGCAGTCGACTATTTCGAGGAGGCTAAATGGCTCTGAGTTTTGCCACCGATATCCGCCCTCTCTTCCGCGATGAGGACATTACTTGTATGGATGGGGCAGGCGTTCACCTCGATGATCCCGCCTGGATGTGCGTCCCCGCGAACGCGCAAAGCGTCTACGATCAGGTATCCACGGGCGCCATGCCTCCCGGTGAGCCTTGGTCGAAAGATCATGTTTCACTCTTCAAAAAGTGGATGGACGCTGGTTACCCTGCATAAGCAATTTCAAGCGCCCTTGAGTTTCTCGAAAGCCTTCCGTGCGTCATGAAGCCGGTTGAAGATCAGCGAAGGATCGATCGATTCGGCGAGGTGATGGCGAGTAAAGTCCGCTCGTAAGTCCCAGCGTATCCTGGCAAAGCCTAGTTGAGTTCCGCAGCTGGTCAGGTTCTTCTGCAGTTCCAGGACAACGCGGGCGGCGGAGTAATCCAAATTTGTGATGGCCTCCGCATCGACAATCAGCCAGCGGACTTCCGAGGGTGTTTGCCCTACGAGGCAAGTTACCTCTTCGGCAAACCGGTTGGCATTGGCATAGAAAAGAGCTGCTCCAAAGTGGTACAGCACAAACCCGGGTTCCGTCACCATGCCTGGCGCCACGGGATTCAGATCCCAGGTTCCGAGCTGGTTCAGAACCATGACACCCGTGTGGGGGTGATAACTATGCCGGACGATGCGGAGCAGCGAGAGGATCATTGCCAACAGGATCCCCTGCTCGACTCCCGCAGCAACGACAACCCCCGCAGTGGTAAGAGCCAAGGCAAACTCGCCCGGACTCTCGCGGCGAATGGCCAGCAGGGTGGTTAACTTGATCAGGCGGATGGCGATCATGAAGACCAGCGCGCCGAGCACGCAGTGCGGAAGGTATTCAAGGGGCCGGGTGAGAAAAAGCAGAACCAGGGCCACCACCGCTGCAGTGCCAAGCTGCGCCACCTGGCTCTGGGCGCCTGCGCCCTCCACCATCGCCGTTTGCGTGGGACTTCCATTGACGACGAAGGCACCGGTCAAACCGGCCATGGCGTTGGCCGCAGAGAGGCCGGCCAGGTCCGCATTCGCATCCAACACCTGCCGGTGGCGCTCCGCGTAGACCCGGGCCGTCGCGGCACTCTGGGTGATGATCATGATGCAGCACGACGCAGCGATGCGCGCCAGGGAAGGTAGGTCGCTCCAACTTACAGCCGGCACTTCGAAATGGGGAAGACCGCCTGCTACCGGGCCGATGATGGCAATGCCTCGTCCGCTGAAATTCCAAAAGGCGCTGGCCGCGATCGCTCCACCGACGACGATCAACGGGCCCGGCACTCTGGGCGCAAAGCGGCGAAAGAGAATAAGAACCCCGACCACAAAGGCGGAAACGGCCAGGGTCGGCAAATGCACCTGGGGAAGTTTTCTGAAGATTTGCGCCAATTGCAGGAGTGTTCGGCTGCCGGAGATCTCCAGTCCCAACATCTGCCCAAGCACTGCGATGCCGACCTGGAAGCCAACCCCGGTGAGGAAGCCGACGAGCACCGTCTGGGAGAGAAAGTCGGCGATGAAGCCGAGCTGCAGTAATCGCGCCAGTAACAGGAACGCGGCGGTAATCAGCGCCACCGCACCCGCCAGCGCTACATAGCGCGCACTGGCTGCGGGCGCCATGCCGGAAACGCCACTGGCAAAGATGGCCGCAGTGGCGGAGTCAGCCGAAACCACCAGGTAGCGGGAAGAGCCAAAGGCCGCGAAGCCCAACAGGGGCAGCAACAAGGTGTAGAGACCGGTCACTACTGGCATGCCGGCAATCTTGGTGTAGCCCAAGGCTTGCGGGATATTCATGGCGGCCAGCGTGAACCCGGCAAAAGCATCACGCAGAGCGGTTGCAGGCTTGAAAGGCCGTATACCTTGAAAGATCTTCAGCAATGCCGAGCTCCGGAAGCGAGTGACCGCAAGTCCGGAGTGTACATTCTTCCCGCTTGGTCTACCATCGGGCCGCTACCGCTAATGCTCTAGCGCTCCCGGGCTGAGGCCGTTGATGTGGTTCCGCGCCGGCTATGCGTCTTTTGTTTCTCCGGCGCGGGGCGGCTCGCCCGAATGTAGGAGGCCGCAGCCATCAGACGCACCGAAGGCTTGGGGTCTGTAAAGACGTTCTGAAGCGCGTCGGTCACTTGCTTCCCTCGATAGTCGCCCAGCGCTCGCGCCGCCGCCGCACGTACACGGTAGTCACGATCCTGGAGCGCATCCAGAAATTGCTGCATGGTGATCGTGGATGAGGTGTCCTCCGCCAGCAACGTGGCCGTCAGCACCCGGGCAGAGTTTGCGTTGCCCCCTTTCCTCGTCCACCTGTATGCGTCCACCCCAAAACCGACGGGCCCCAACAAAGCATATGCAGCCTGTTCGCCGCCAATCTCTGCCAGCTTCGATGGAGTATGCAGGTCCTGATCGGCCTCATGTAATCCAGAGCCAACCGCTCCCTGCTTGACCGTTCTGTCTCCTGCAAGGACTGCGTACAAAATGTTCTCACCCGTGTGGTCATGCATCTTCCACAGGCTTACCGCCGCGGCAAAGCTTACCTCCGGTGCGCTGTCGTTGAGCTCGGCTCTCAGATCAGGAAGGAAAGTCTCCGCTTTGCTGGCGCCCATCGCCGCCACGGCCGCAAGCCGCAGATAGCGATCCGTATCCTTTACCGAGTCGCGCAGTAACTTTTGCGCCTGTTCAAAATCGCCTAATGTGCCCAGCGCGTTCGCCGCATCGAGCCTGGTAGGGCGCGCCTTCGCACTGGAATCGGAGAGAGCGTTCTTCAGCATGTCCCAAGCTGCAGTCTCCGGATCGGCGTTGTCCTTGTTCGCCTGCGCTACGGGATCATCAGGCTCGTCGCCGCTTTGAGCGCTTGTATCCGCCGGCGGCTGGGCCGGAGTTGCCGCCTGCCGGGTCTGGGCTGCAATTGCAGCGCCCGCCAGCAATAAGACATACACCAGAATCAACCATCTCTTCATCGCGGTTCTTCCCTGCGAGCTCGATCATTGCTCGCTTTTCATTGGATGAACCAGCACCTGGAAGGGATTTTGATTTTCAATTTCGCAATCTGTCCTAGAGCGCGCAGCTGTCGGATTAGCGCTAGTCCCGCAGGGACGACTGAGAATTACCCAGGACTGTCGAGTCTGTGTGAGAACTAACCCTTGGCTACGCTCGGGATGACAAGGGGGAGGGCAGCGCTTCCATAAACAGACGCAGGGCAGAGAAGAGGGGGCTTTTCGTCAGCGCCTATTTAGCAACCATCATCTATGGAGGTGCTGCCCTCTCCTTTGTCATCCCGAGGAGCCGACTTGCCTGCGGCACGTTAAGCGAGAAATGACACCGGCAGCAAAAGCATTGGGTGCCCCATTCAAGCCGTACTTTGGCTTGAGTGGGCTAGGATGCCTCCCCGACCTGTTTGTCATTAGGAGAGGCTGTGACTTTTTGATGCTTCATCGTCAATAACCGCTGGGTGCCCCATTCAAGCCCGGTTTTGGCTTGAGTGGGATACCACGGCACTCACCTAACGATTCTTTCAGCCACTAGCCAATTCCCCATGGATGCACCACCCTCCACTTGTCATCCCGAGCGTACCCGGATTTCCTACTTCACGGCTCTACCGGCGGCAACGTATGCGGCTCTCCGTAAAGAGAGCCGCACGGAATCCACCGAAGCTACGGTTCTCGACAGGAAATCCGGGGGAGGCGAGGGACCTGCGGTGCGCCCCGGCTCCCGCACAAAGGTCTGGGTTGTTAGTTCTCACACAGACTCGACGGTCCTGGGTAACTCTCGACCGCACGCCGGCCAAAGTAGAGTCATCACATCCTGGGAATTTGTGTGGTGTCCCACCCGCCGCCGAGCGCCTTAACCAACAGCACGCTTGCGTCCAGCCGCCGCTGAAGAATATCCAGGTCGTTCCGCTGATTATTGAGCGCTGCCGTTTGCCACGTGACCACCTGCAGGTAGGTGTCCACTCCGCCTTCGTACCGGGTCTGAAAGAGATCCAGGGACTGCTCCGCCGATGCGGTAGCTTCATGCTGCTGTCGCGCTTCATTTTCGAGTACGCGCAATGCCGCGAGATTGTCCTCTACCTGCTGGAATGCAGTGAGGGCTGTCTGACGATAGTCCGCAACGGTCGCGTCATAGTTCGCGACCGTGATGTTCTTTGCAGCGCGCCTGCGCCCGGCATCGAAGAGGGTCTCAGACATTCCCGGCCCAACCGCCCAAAAACGGCTTGGCCAGTTAAACCAGTTGAGCGCCGACGTCCCCTGAAAACCGGCGATAGCGCTCAGCGATAGTGTCGGATAGAACGCAGCCTGGGCAATACCAATCTGTTCGTTCGCAGAAGCCATTCTACGTTCGTCCGCGGCAATATCAGGGCGGCGTTCCAGCAGGGTCGCCGGCATCACCCCGGGAATATCCGGCATGACCTGAGAAGCCTGGTCAATAGGGATGGGCGGCAGCGTAAGCTCCGCCGGAGGCTTGCCTATTAGGACAGCAATCGCGTGCTCGTATTGCGTACGCTGCACCTCGATGTCGGTGCGCTGAACGCGCGCCTGATCGAGCTGTGTTCTGGCCTGTGCCAGGTCCGATTGAGGCGCCGCGCCGCCCTCGAAGCGGTCGCTGGTGAGTTGGACCGCGCTCTCGTAGGCGGTTACCGTATCGTCGAGCAACTTCTCCTGCGCGTCCGCCGAGCGCAATCCAAAGTAGTCCAGGGCGAGCTCAGCGTGCAGGCTGAGCCGGGCGCTTTCCAGATCGGCATCGCTGGCCTGAGCCTGCTCCCGGGCCGAGGTCACACCACGCCGAATCCGGCCCCACAGATCAATCTCGTAGTTCAGATCGACTGGCAGGACGAAGTTGCCCTCGCCATTGTTCGCGAGCGTGCTGGGAAAGTACGGCTGATGTGCCGAATCCCGCACCGCGGCGATGGATGGCTCAACGCCGATGGTAGGCGCTTCGTTGGACCGTGCGTAACCGATCTGGGCACGCGCCGCGCGAAAGTTGGCTTCCGCTGACTTGAGGGACTGGTTCGCAGTATCGACCTGGGCCTCGAGCTCATTCAATCGAGGGTCCTGAAACAGGGCCCACCAATCACCTTTGAGCTTTGTGTCGCTGGGCTGGCCGGGCTTCCATCCATCCTGGTCAGAAAAAGACGTTGGCGTCGCCTCCTTGAAAGACGGCGCCAGGATGGCGGCCGGCGTCTTATAGTTGGGCCCGACCATGCAGCCGGAGAGAAGCAGGAGCGCCGCCGCCACAATCGTGATGGGGAGTGCGTTTTTCATTCCGCATCGCCCTTCTCGACGTTCACGCGCTCTCCATCGGCAAGCGAGTCCGGCGGGTTGAGGATGACCTGATCCTGAGGAGCGAGTCCCGAAGTAATTTCCACCTTGGCTCCGTAGTCATGCCCGATCTGCACTGGAACCAACTGCACATGGCCGTCACGCACCACGCCGACACGTAGTCCTTCTCCGCGGAACAACAGGGCACCGGAAGGCAGGGTCATGGATGAAGCCGAAGGTGGAATGGGCAGATGGATGAAGGCATACTGGCCGGGCAACAGCTTGTGTTCTGTATTCACGACATCCACTTCTACGTTCAAGGTCCGGCTGGAGATGTCGATCGCATCGGAATTGCGCACGATGGTTCCAGTAAACCTGGCATCTGGAATGGCGTCAGAGGTGACGGTGATGTGGCTGCCGGTACGTACCTCGTTGGCATAAACCTCAGGTACAGGCACAAATAGACGCAGCTTGTCCGTGGATGCCATATGGAACAGCTCCGCCCTTGGGGAGTTGCTGTCTCCCGCCTGAATCAGCGCTCCGATATCAACATTGCGGGCGGTGATCACGCCATCGAAAGGCGCATATATCTTTTCGAACCCCTGCAGTTGCTGCAACCGCGAAACGTTGGCTTCAGCTGCCGAGAGGGCAGACTGGCGGGCCCTGAAATCACTCATGGCCTGATCGGTTTCCTGCTTGGACACCGCGTTCTTGGCCAGCAGTTTCGTCCAGCGTTCGGCGGTGATCTGGGCAATCTGCTGGTTGGCCTGCGCGGTTGCCAGGTCCGACTGTGCCTGCCGTACTTGCTGGTCAAGCTCCGGGGTTTCGATCTCGGCCAGCAATTCTCCGGTATGGACACGGGTGCCGATGTCGGCATACCACTTGCGCAGGTAGCCGCTGGTGCGGGCATAAATGGGCGTATCGATGAACGCCTGTGTGTTGGCCGGCAACGTGATCTCCTGGGCGGCTGCTCCCTGGACCGGAGTGGTCACGGCCACCGAGAGCACAGCATCTTCCCGGACTGTAGAGGCCAGTGCTTCCTCGGCATGCATGCGCGTGCGAATGCCTGTGGCGATCAAGATACCGAGCACCAGCACGGCAAGGATTCCGCCGGCCATTGGGCCTCGCCCCAGCTTTCGCTGCGGATCGAGAACGATGGGCTGGCTGCCGGCTTCAGTCGCTTCGCTTTCCATGGTCACTGTGGCTCCGTTGTGTATTTCGTTTCGCATCACTCTCTCTTCCGCGTCCTATGCGTGCTGTGGCTGGTGTTCGTGCTCCCGCTGCGCAGCGGTGTCTTCTCCTTTGCCGCCATGCAGCATGGAGAAGACCGCGGGGACAAAGACGAGGGTGGCCACGGTGGCGCAAAGCAAGCCGCCAATCACGGCTCGTCCCAGCGGGGCATTTTGTTCGCCGCCGTCGCCCAGTCCGAGCGCCATCGGAACCATGCCGATGATCATCGCCAGCGCCGTCATGCAGACGGGGCGAAAGCGGGTTGCGCCCGCTTCGATGGCGGCGAGGATGGCATCGCCGTGCTCTGCCAAGCGCGACTTGGCGAACGACACAACAAGAATGCTGTTCGCGGTCGCGACACCCATGCACATGATGGCGCCCATCAGGGCCGGCACGCTGAGTGTGGTGTGGGTGAGAAACAGAAAGAGGACGATGCCGGCCAGCGCAGCCGGCAGGCCGGTGATGATGATGAATGGATCCAACCACGACTGAAAGTTCACAACGATGAGCATGTAAACCAGCACGATCGCGAAAGCCAGACCGCCCAACAGTGAAACGTAGGAACTCCGCATGGTCTGAACCTGGCCGCGCACCGAGACAAACATGCCGCGGGGGAGTGCTTTCTCATGGCGATGAACAATCGCCTCTACATCCTTCGCAACCGCACCCAGGTCGCGGTCCTGCACTGCGCCGTAGATGTCGATGGTACGGCGAATGTTGTAGTGAGACACCACCGCCATCTCGTGGCCGCGCTGGATCGACGTCAAATCACCCAGCACTTCGGGTGTGGCACGCGGCGCTGCCAGCGACGAGCTGATGGGGATGTTCTGGATATCCTGCAGCGTATCCATGTGGTATTGCGGAGTCTGCGCGGCGAGATTGTAGGCCACTCCGTTTTTGTAATTGAGAAAGAACATGGGTGTGATCTGAAAGCTGCTGCTTAGACTGTTCAACA
Organism: uncultured Acidobacteriaceae bacterium; assembly: GCA_963721125.1. Lineage (GTDB taxonomy): Bacteria > Acidobacteriota > Terriglobia > Terriglobales > Acidobacteriaceae > PALSA-350. Next base: position 159,437 of record CAVRHZ010000008.1, read on the forward strand.
TGCTCTCCGCCACATCGCGCGCGGTGTATCCGCCCTGTTCCGCCTTGGTTCGATCGAGATTCACGTTGAGTGTCGGATAGTCCATTGGCTGTTGAATGCGGAGATCGGTCAGACCGGGAACTTGCCGCAACTCTTCGAGCATGGCCGTCGCTTGCTGCGTGCCGGCCGCAACGTCGTTGCTTTGAAACTGAATGTCGATGGGCGCCGGCAGGCCGAAGTTGAGAATCTGGGTGGTGATATCGGCGGGCAGAAAGTAGAACTCTGTCCCGGGGAACTCGCGTGGCAGCTCTTTGCGCAATTGGCGCACGTAATTCGCAGTGGGGTGATGGTCCTCGTTCAAGCTGACCAGGATGTCTCCATCCTCGGCCCCGACGATGCCGGAGGTGAGGTGCATGGTGTTATAGGGGCTGTAAGGCAGGCCAAGGTTGTCGAGGATATTGCTAACTTCTTTGCCCGGAATCTTCCGCCGGATCGAGGTTTCGATCTGGTCGGCCAAACGCGCCGTCTCCTCGATACGGGTGCCTGTCTTGGCGCGCATGTGAAGAATGAATTCGCCGGAGTCTGTACTGGGAAAGAAGTCTTGTCCGAGAAACGGCAACAATAGGAATCCGCACAGGCAGACTCCGAGAAATGCCGGCACAAAAAGCTTGCGCGCGAATACAAGCCGCGTGAGCAGGATCTGGTACGCACCGCGCACACGCTCGAAACCGGCTTCGAAGCCACGCTGGAACACTACGAGGGGATTGCGGGTTGCGCCGTGCTCCTTGGGGCGAAGCAAGTACATGGCGATGGTTGGCACCAGCGTGCGCGACAGAATATAGGAGGCGATCATGGCAAACATGACTGCCTCGGCCAGGGGCGCGAAGAGATAGCGCGACACGCCCTGGAGGAAGAACATGGGCAGGAAGACGATGCAGATGCAAAGAGTAGAGACCAGGGCGGGCACGGCAATTTGCGCAGCGCCATCCAGGATCGCTTCGCGCAGCTCGTAACCGTTTTCGAGAAACCGCTCGATGTTTTCGATGGTCACGGTAGCGTCGTCGACCAGGATGCCGACTGCCAGGGCGAGTCCGCCGAGGGTCATGGTGTTGATCGTCTCCCCGATCAGACTCAGGACGATCACCGAGGTCAGAATGGAGAGCGGAATGGAAATGGCGATGATGATCGTAGATCGCCAACTGCCGAGAAACAGCAGGATCATGAGGGCAGTCAGCGCGGCAGCGATCACGGCTTCGCGAATGACACCGGAGACAGCCGCACGCACAAATTCGCTTTGGTCACTTAAGGCCGTAATCCTTAGGTTGGGCGGCACTGTCTGCAGTACGCGGGGAAGCAAAGCGCGAATGCCCTTCACGACGCTCAAGGTCGATGCATTGCCGGCCTTGATGACGGTGATCAACACACCCCGGTGGCCATTCTGCCGCACCACGTTGGTCTGGAATGCAGACCCACTGCTGACCGTAGCCACGTCGCGGACATAAACTATCGCGCCATTGACCTGCTTGATCGGCAGCATGCCAAGCTCTTCGATGGTGTGCGGAGCGGAATTGGTGCGGACGTCGTATTCTACCGGTCCAACCTTGGCTGTTCCAGACGGCAGGACCACGTTCTGCGCATTGAGGGCCGCTAGCAGGTCGCCGGGCGAAACGCCCTTGGACTGCATGAGGTTCTGGTCCATGTTGACGGTGATCTGGGGAAACTTGCCTCCATAGGGTTGGGGCAGCACGGCTCCAGGCACGGTGACCAATTGGGGTCGAACGGCGTTCTGCGCAAGGTCGGCCAATTGCTGCTCGTCCAGACCTTTTCCGGAGACACCCAATTGAAGAATGGGTACGCTGGAGGCGCTGAAGTCGATGATCTCCGGCGGCAGTGTGCCCGGCGGGAGCTGGCGCAGCTCGAATTGCGATACCGCGGTCACCTGGGCGTTCGCGGTATCGAGGCTCGCACCCGGCTGCAGAAAGAGCTTTACCACCGATACGCCGTTGTAGGTGGTCGACTCCATGTGCTCGATGTTGTCGACCAGCGTAGTGGCGGTCTTTTCAAAGGGAGTGGTGAGACGCCCTTCCATCTCCTCCGGGTTCAGCCCGGTGTACTGCCAGGCGACCGCGATGACGGGAATGTTGATGTTGGGGAAGATGTCCGTGGGCGTACGGAGGATGATCACCGGACTCATGATGAGGATCAACAACGCCAGGATGATGAAAGTGTAAGGGCGATCCAGCGCTAGCTTGACGATCCACATTGGAAAAGAAAGCTCCTCCCGTTACCCAACTCCAACATACGACCTGCTCCTTCAGTGCAATGGCAACGACGATCGCTATAAGTGGCTGGATCTATAGACTCAAAAGGGCGTTTTCCGGATTCGTACTTTGTTCCGAAGGGAAGCATCGGAAAAAACGATGACCCACTCGGGTAGAATGCAATGCGTGGAACTAAGACATCTGCGCTACTTCACCACGGTCGCGGAAAACGGTGGGTTTGGCCGAGCCGCACAGCTGCTTCATGTGGCCCAGTCGGCGATCAGCGAGCAGATTCGCGATCTTGAGTCGGAACTGGGTGCTGCGCTGTTTGATCGAAATAACCGAAACATCCGCCTTACTCGCGAAGGCGAACTGTTCCTGGTGGACGCGCGGGCGGTTCTCGCCTTGGCCGGCAAGGCGGCTGCGAATGTACAGAAATCCCTCCACGGAGAGATTGGAAAGCTGACCATCGGGTTCTTTGTCGGGGGTACCGGAAAATTCTTTCCCACCCTCATCAAGGAATTCAGGCTTCGCTTTCCCGATGTCGAGGTTGCAGTGGTGGAGATGGCGCCGGCCATGCAGCACCAGGCATTGCAAGCCGGCTCCATCGACATCGGGTTCACCCGCGGACTGCAGCCGGCACAAGCAGCGACCCTCCGCTCCGAGCCTTTTCTGACTGATCGGCTTTACGTGGTGCTGCCCCGAAATCATCCGCTGGCTAAGAGACACAAGATCTTTATGCGAGAGCTGGCCGGCGAACGCTTTGTCCTGAACGACCGCAACTATTCCCCTCCGGTGTTTGACAAGGTGATCACGCTCTGCACAGAAGCCGAATTTTCGCCGCGAATCGGCGCTACCGGGACCGTCTCATCCGGCGTACTAGCGCTGGTCGAGGCGGGAGAGGGGCTGGCCATTCTGCCTGGAGGCTCACGGAGACTGAGTACTGAGGAGCTGATCTTCATTCCCCTCGCCGATCGCGCCGCGTTCGTCGAAATGGTAATCGCGTGGTCTCCAGAGCACGAGGGTCCGGTGCATCGCTCATTTCTTGATCTCGCGCGCAAGATGAGAAAAAAGCTGCACTCGATTTTGACCAAGCCCGATAGCTAAATAGGAAAGCCCCGTGAGAGAAGAATCGAGGGAATGATGAAGCTTCGTGTGGCAGCTTTTTTCATGTCCGTCCTGGCCGCGGCCGTTGGTTTGATATTTCTGTCGCTTGCTTATGGTCAGGAAAAACCGGATCGTCTTACCTTCGATGTGGCCGTGATTCGGCCCTCGACGCCGGGGGGCCGCGGCGGTGGTATCAAACCTCTGCCCGGAGGCAACGGGTATGTGGTGCAGAACTTTCCGGTGAAGGCCATGATCAGCCTGATGTATAGGGTGCCCGGCCGCCAAATCACGGGCGGCCCGGATTGGCTCAATAGCCAGGGCTACGATATTGAGGCCAAGGCCGATCATGCTTACAACATTGATGACCTCCATGTGATGTTTCAGAACCTGCTTGCCGACCGATTCAATCTGAAATTTCACAAGGAAGTCCGGGAAGGTCCGGTGTATGCACTGGTCCTGGATAAATCAGGGCCGAAGATGAAGGTCAATGACAGCCCGCAGGATTTCAAGATCCCCATTCTCCCCGGACCCGATAACGTCTTCGTCGGGACCAGGGTTCCCATGCCGTACTTCTGCTATTTTCTCGGGCAGCAGCGCCTCCCGGAGGCATGGCCGGTGATCAACAAAACCGGCCTGGACAAAAACTACGATTTCACCCTCTCATTCACGCCCGATCTCCCGCCTGATTTTCCCAAGGAGAATCTGCCACCTGGCCTGCTGGATCGTCCGTCTCTGCCCGATGCTTTGCGGGAGCAGCTTGGTCTTAAATTACAGCCGGAGAAGGGACCGGTGGAGTACTACGTCATCGATCACGTAGAGAAGCCGTCAGAGAACTAAACGCAAACTGCTCTATAGACGGTAGCAGTTACAGATACCAGGGAATATTGATCACCATGACGCGCGGATTTCCGCTTACCAGCAAAAGCAGCTTCAGCAATTGAGCCCGCTGGTTGTGGAGCGGCGTCTGCCACCAGTGTTTGACCACAAGTTCGGGAACCAGGACAGCGATCTGACGATCGGGATGGTCACACTCCACTTTCAGGATGTACTCGACCAACGGCGCTACCACGAAGCGGTAGGGTGAGGTAACAACAATAAGCTCGGGAACGACCTTCCCCGACGCGCGCAAGGGCGTCACGACATTTTGTTGCCACATCTGTTTCACTTCGCCGCAGCAATCCTCAGCGTCGACATGCACAGCTTGAACCTCGTCGCTGATCTTCAAGGCGAAGCGTAGGCCCTTTTCGGTGATGCGGGACCAGCGATCGAGCGGGACGATGACCAGAGGCTCAACCAGGTTTGCCACCCGCATGGGGCAGTCGACGGCGATCTCCCGTGCGACACGATCATAGTGGCGCTTGACAGCGCTCATGATAAGGATCAGGGCGGGAACGAGAATCGCCGTGATCCACGCGCCGTCGGTAAACTTGGCCACCAGCACGACGACCAGCGTGATGCCGGTGGCGATCGCGCCTACACCGTTGATGATCATGCGCCGCAACGCGCCTTTGCCGCCCTGCCGTTTCCAGTGCACCACCATGCCGGCCTGGGAAAGCGTGAAGGCAAGAAAAGCCCCGATGGCAAAGAGTGGGATCAGGCGGTCCGTTACGCCGCCAAAGACGATCAAGAGCAGCCCGGTGAAGCCCACCAGGGCGACGATCCCGTGGGAGTAAAGCAGGCGGCGTCCGCGGATCTTGAAGACGTGTGGAAGGTAGTCCTGCATGGCGATGGCGCGCGTGAGACGCGGGAAATCAGCGTACGACGTGTTCGCTGAGAGCGCCAGCACCGCGAGGATGGAACCGATGGTGAGGTAGTAGAACCAGCCGCGGCCCATGACGGCGGCGGTGAGCTGGGAGAGGATGCTCTGGTAGCCGGCGGCGCCCGGATCGGTGGCGCCAATCGAGTATGCGCGGCAGAGCAAGGCAATGCCGGCGAGGAAGACCGTGAGCAGAACGATGATGATGGAAAGCGTCCGCTTGGCGTTCTTCTGCGTGGGTTCGCGGAAGGCGTTCACGCCGTTCGAGACAGCCTCGACGCCGGTCATGGCAGTGCATCCGCTGGCGAAAACTTTGGCCAGAACCCAGAGAGTGAGCATCGAAGCGCTGACCGGCAGATGTGGAGGCTCGACCACCGGTACCGGATGGCCTCCAGCCGCGAAGGCGCGCACCGCTCCGACGATGATTACGGCCAGCAGCGTGCCCACGAAGAGGTAGGTCGGGATAAGGAAGGCGGAGCCCGTGTCCTTGACTCCACGCGCGTTGATCAGGGTGAGGATCAGCAGGATGGCGAGGCAGAGCGCGAGCGTGTGGGGTTGGAGCCGGGGGAAGGCTGAGACCAGTGCTCCCACACCCGCGGAGATGCCGACCGCCGAGTTGAGGATGTAGTCGATCATCAGCGCTGCGGCGGCCAGCAGGCCTGCATTCGCGCCCAGATTCTCCGAGGCGACCGTGTAGCTGCCGCCACCATGGGGATAGGCCTCGATGGTCTGCAGGTAGGAGGCGAAGACGATCGCCAGCAGGCAAATGATGGCCAGGCTGATGGGTACGATGTAGTGAATGCCGGCGAGGCCAAGGGGAATGAGAAGGGTGAGAGCGGCCTCAGGACCATAAGCAGCGGAGCTGAGGGCATCCAGGCCGAAGACGGGAATTCCGGCGATGGGACCGATATGCTCAGCACGCTCTTCCGTGGTTGCGAGCGGCTTGCCGACGACAACGTCGAAGAACGACATAGGTCCTCTTTCGGCCGGCTATAAGAGTAGGGCCAACATGGAACAAAGTTAGCTCAGAGCGCATAAATAAACCGTAAGGGGGAGGAACCCCTGGTCTGCGGTTCTCTTCCGGTTCTCACGCAGACTCTTCAAGGCATGTTAGAAGATTTTTTCGAGGTACCCGCCGGACGCGGGCTGCCTTGTTTCGCGGTGTAAGTGGCCGATTGGACCGCGCTGGGCACGTAACCGTAGCCGGGAGCATAGGAGGCAGGCTGATTCTGTGCTCCCCACATGCCGACTGCCTTGACAGTGGTTGTCGCTGAGACCGCAATGGACCCCCCGCTGGCGATGTACTTCGCCGTACCCGAGCCGGGTACCGGAGCACTGCCATCGGTGGTGTACCAGATGCCGGTGTTATAGTCCCGGTTACTACCAGGGTTGGTGAAGGTCACTTTCAGCGTTCCGGAAAAGCTGCTGCTCGCGGGCGATATGGCCGGCGCTACGCTCTTCTGTGCGCAGGTGTTGCTGGGAGTGAAACTACTCCCTATGGCTGAGGCAGTGTAGGGAAGGGCATTCGAAGTTTCGGCGTTGAAATAGCCTCCCTTGCCGTTTGCCGTCGTGCTTCCGCCGTATCCCATACAGAAGACGTTGTTCTTGTAAACGAACTGGCCTGTGGAGGAGGTCATGATGCCGTTGGCCCAATAACCCTGGATAAGGTTATAGCTGGCGCCGGTTCCGGCAGAGCCCCACACCTCGATCGCGCCCGGGGTGTACTTGCCTTCGCTGGTGGCGTTGATGTTATTGACGAGCACGTTGTAATTGGTTTGGGTGACGCACCCGGAATTGCATCCGTTCGCTGCGGAAATGCCCCAGGCCCCGTAGTTGGTGGCGAACTGGTCGTGCACGGAGTTGTAGAGGATGTACATCGAGGTTGGCTGGTTGCCGCCGATGTTGGCCTGGCTTTCGAAGGGAATGCGGTGAATGTTATTGAAGTCGTTGTAGGCGATAGTGCAGTTTACGCACTGACCCTGGCCCTCGAAGACCTTCATCCCTTGTTCTTCAAATTGGAAGATATTGTGCTCGGCCAGCAGATTCAACATCCCGTTATGGATACCGAGACCGACACATAACCCTCCATTTCCGCCCAGACCGGGGTAGGTGTAGTTGCTCATGACGTTGGAGCAGTCGCCGAGAGTGGGGTTGCCAAAGATATTCCACGAGACAGTGTCGTTGTTTGAGACTGGCGAGCCGGCGTTGCCATCGAAGTAGACCAGAGCGTCGTAGAAATTTGGGTTGCTCGCGCTCGCCTGGTTCCCATAAACATGGTTGTACGTGAAGGTAAGGTTGCTGGTCCCGGCGGGAAAATAGAAGCACATCCCTCCATGGGGCGAAGGTTGGCCACCATTGCAGTTCAGATAATGGACAGAGGCCGGGGTAGAGCAGACGATAAACTCGACGGCTGGACCGCCGTGGACGCTTGAATTGAGCGTAGCGGTGTACCTCGGTGGGTTTGACCACGTGACGGTGGGACCGGCCAACGAAACCCCGCAAGGCACCTTAAGTGTGGATGACAGGGAATAGCTACCAGCCGCAAACGTCGCTGTGTTGCCACTGCCGCACGAGTTCAGTGTTGCCTGGATCGTCGATTCGCTCGCGCCCGGCGGGATGGAACATCGGGAAGCGTGTGCCGGAGTGCAAATCGCGAAAGCCATGAAGCAAAGTGCAAGTAGGCAAAGCCGTCTCATGGCATGCATTTTACCGTGTGCCATTCTCTCCCTCAGAAGGAGGGTCGTAGCAGAACCGTCTTCACCATGTTTCTCCACTTCGATGCCGTGAGCCGATAAACGCAGTTCCTGTCCATCCAACCTAACCGCGTGCCCGGCAACGAAGGTTGGGTGCCCCATTCAAGCCCGCTTTAGCTTTAGGCTTGAGTGGGATACCACAGCACTCGACGCGCCCTTTTTTGTCATTACGAGGAACCCGAGGGATCTGCAGTCTTAACCCTCGCGCACAACGAATCTGCGGGCTAAGCGCGCGGGCATTTTCCCTCTCACTTTTCTGGAAACTTCTCGTATGCTTGTCGGGCACAGAAATTCAGGAGATTGCCGATGGACATACAAAAGGAATTGATCGCTGAGTACGGCCGTGAGCTTGTCTCAACGCGAAAGATGCTGGATGCAATTCCGGCCGATGCCGATCTGACATGGAAGGCCAACCCTAAATCCATGACGCTGGGTCGTCTGGCCGCTCATGTCGCAGAAACAGCGGGAGCATGGGGCATCGACACGCTATCCAAAGACGGCCTGAACTTCGATATGGCCACCTACAAGCCTTGGCAGCCGGCAAGCAAAGCCGAAATCCTGGAAAAGTTCGACACCGACACGTCGCACGTAAAGCAGATTTTTTTGCGTCTCGATCCGGCCAAATGGGACGATAACTGGAAGATGACCGCAGGCGACCAGGTCTGGATCGACGATTCGCGCTATGCCGTTTACCGCACCTGGGTGCTGAATCACCTTGTTCATCACCGCGCGCAGTTGGGCCGCGACCTGCGGACACTTGGCGCTCAGATCCCAGGTATGTACGGTCCGTCGGCCGACGAGGGCTGAGCGTCAGCTACGCGCGTATTTGTTGAACCAGTCAATCGTGCGCTGCCAGGCCAGATCGGCGGCGGCTTTGTTGTAGCGTTCCGGCGTAGCATCGCAATTGAAACCATGAACGGCGCCAGGGTAAATATAGCCTTCGTGAGGAACGTTCGCCGCCGTCAGCGCCTGGTCGTAGGCCGGCCACGTCGACGCCAACCGCGTGTCGAGTGCCCCGTGGTGAACCAGCACCGCCGCCTTTATCTTGGGGATATCCGCTGGGGCAGGAACAGAGCCATAAAACGGCACCGCGGCCCCTAAATCGGCTCCCAGCCGGACGGCCAGCATATTAGCAACGCCGCCTCCGTAACAGAAACCGGTGGCGCCGATTTTTCCCGTGCAATCGGGGCGCGATTTCAGCCACAGGGCCGCAGCCACCATGTCTTCGCCCATCTTCTTACCGTCGATCTTCGCGAACAGCAGGCCGCCCTTGTAGTCGTCGCCTGGAAAGCCGCCCAGCGAGGTCAGTCCGTCCGGCGCAAAGGCCATGAAGTTGGCCAGGGCGAGCCGGCGCGCGATGTCCTCGATATGAGGGTTCAGACCCCGATTCTCGTGAACGACGACAATGCCGGGCAATTTCGTAACCGTCGCAGATCGTGTGTCGGCGCTTACGGGGCGCACGAGATATCCTTTGATGCTTCCGTTGCCCTGAGGCGACGGGACGGTCTCATACGTTGCCTTGATTCGGTCATCGGTCCGGGACACCTGCTGGCCCAGGGCGTAATTTGGCATCAACGCCTCGATAATCGCCGTTGTCGCCAGACCACCCACCGCCAAACGCTGCACCCCCTCCATAAAGGCACGGCGGCTCAGCTCACCGTGAATAAAGAGGTTGTACAGCTGTACGGCTTCGCTTGGTAGTTTGGGTTTGGTGGGTTCCATCGCTGGACTCCTTTCGGCGGAAGGAGAATATCATGTTGCCGGCCCCCGTCTTGACAATACTCGTTATAACGGATAATGTCATTGTATATGCCGGAAGCAATCCAGTTTGACCAGCGGCGGCGATTAGCCAATCCCGAGGAGAGTGCTTTTCTGGACCTGCTGCGTACGACGGACATGCTGACCCGCGGCATGATCGGGGTCCTCAAGAAAGAGGATCTTTCGATGACCCAGTACAACGTGCTCCGCATCCTGCGCGGGGCGCCAGAAGGGCTTGCCTGCGGTGAGGTTGCCAACCGCATGATTACACGGGATCCGGACATTACCCGCCTTCTCGACCGCCTGGAAAAGCGCGGCCTGATCTCACGCACCCGGGAAACCAGGGACCGGCGCATGGTGATGGCCCGGATCACGCCGCAGGGACTTAAACTCCTGGGCCGCCTCGATGAACCGGTGCAGGAAGCCCATCGCAAACAACTAGGCCACCTGGGGCGGGAACGGCTGCGGGCACTCACCGCCCTGCTGCACGCCGCCCAAGCTAATCGTGAGCTGATTTTTTAACAAAAATAATTGTTGCAACGATTATCGTGTTGACACATCGAAGCAAAGGAAAGGAGTATCACTCATGAACACCACCGCTACCTCCGCAACCACCACCTGGAACATCGACCCGGCTCATTCCTCCGCCGAGTTCAAAGTCAAGCACATGATGATCTCTCACGTAAAGGGGCATTTCGCCAAAGTCACGGGGACGTTGACCCTGGACGAATCGAACCTGGCCAATTCCCGGGCCGAGGCCCTGATCGAAGTAGCCTCCCTGGAAACACGCGATGCCCAGCGCGACGCGCACCTCAAGTCCGCCGAATGGTTCGACGTGGAGAAGTATCCTACGATCTCCTTCAAATCCTCCCGCATCAGCCTTGTCCGGGACGGAGAGCTGTCCATCGAAGGAGATCTAACCATCCGGGACGTCACCCGTAAGGTCGTCTTCTCGGCAGAGGGCCCAACTCCGCCGGCCAAGGATCCCTGGGGTAACACCCGCGTCGGCGTATCCGCGACCACAAAGATCAGCCGCAAAGACTTCGGCCTGACCTGGAACGCAGCGCTTGAGAGCGGCGGCGTTTTGGTCGGCGACGAGGTCACCATCACACTCGAAGTGCAGTTTGTAAAAGCTTGAAAGGGGAACCATGTCACTCCGCGCAGTGAGACAGATGATTGAAACCAAGCCTACGATCGAGGGCGCGGGCGTAAAGTTGCAGCGCGCCTTCGGTTTTGGCAAAACGAAAGACTTCGATCCCTTTTTGCTTTTGGACGACTTCCGCAATGAGAATCCGGAGGACTACGCGGCGGGATTCCCCTGGCATCCTCACCGCGGGATCGAGACCATCACCTACGTGCTTGCCGGTTCGGTGGAGCACGGCGACAGCCTGGGCAACCGGGGAAAGATGACCGCCGGCGACGTGCAGTGGATGACTGCCGGCAGCGGCATCCTGCACCAGGAGATGCCCAAGGGCGATCCGCAAGGGCGCATGCACGGCTTCCAGTTGTGGGCCAACCTGCCTTCGTCATTGAAGATGACCGACCCACGCTACCAGGACATTTCCTCGAGCGCGATCCCCGAGGTCACCGACGATGACGGGACGCGGGTGCGCATCATCTGCGGCGAGTTCTGGGGGAAAAGGGGACCGGTGGAAGGTGTAGCCGCGGATCCGAATTACCTGGATATTTCTGTTGCGCCGGGGCGCCGGAAGCGGCTGAAAGTCGAGACGACACGCAATGCGTTCGCTTACGTGTTCGCGGGCTCGGGCACATTCCGGGACTCTTCGCGTCCGCGAGCGGTTCTCACCGAGCAGGCTGCGAAACCAGAGGCGCCCCCCGTCTACGATGCAGGGAACCACTCGCTGGTGCTTTTTGACCGCGGGGATGAGATCGCGGTGCTGGCGGGCGACGAGGGAATACGATTCCTGTTGGTATCGGGAAAGCCGATCGAGGAACCAGTCGCGTGGTATGGACCGATCGTGATGAATACCCAGGAGCAACTGCGCCAGGCGATGGGGGAGCTACAAAACGGGAGTTTCATCAAGCACCGTTGAGAGCTGTCGCCAGGGTGTAGTTTCGCTTAGCCCGAAGGTGAAACTGCTCCCTCGCCTTCCTCCGGATTTCCCGTCAGGCTTGGTGGGGTCGTTAAACCTCGTGCGGCTCTCCTTAAAGAAAGCCGCATAGTGGCCTTTGGTGAGCAGCGCGTAATAGGAAATCCGGAGTTCGCTCCTAATGACAAACAGGTCGGGGAGGCATCCTAGCCCACTCAAGCCAAAGTACGGCTTGAATGGGGCACCCAATGCTTTTGCTGCCGGTGTCATTTCTCTCTTAACTTGCCGCAGGCAAGTCGGCTCCTTGGGATGACAAAGGGCAGGCGGCGCATACCTTAGCCTCGTTTGAGGTGCGAACGCCGGATTTCCTCTCATTCTTGTTTTCGAGCTACGATCTCGAAGGAAAACTTTAGTTCGTCTTTCAACTTGAGTGCACCCCCGGCGACGGAAACCAGTTTGATGTTGTAGTCCGTCTGGTCCAGGGTGAAATCGCCGGAGGCCCGCAGCATTGTCCCAAATAGCGCAACGCGCACACTCATTGGTTGATTGCGGGTTACTCCATGCAGGGTCAGCTTCCCGTTGAGCGCGGCTGAATAAAGCGACTCGGCCATTTTTGTAACCGGGATGCTGGGCGCGTCGTAAACGATCTCGGGAAACTTTGCCGTCTCCAGAACTTCCTGCTTCATCAGGCGTTCTATCTCCCGGAGATCCTTGTCGCTTATGTCATCCTGCACGCTCAAGGAAGCCGACTGGATGACCAGGCGGAATGAGCCGGCCTCCAGCTTGCCGGGATTGAACTTCATCTCACCGCTGAAGTCGCGAATGCCAATGGTCGGATTGTGCCCCATCCGGGCCAGCATTCCAGTGGCAAAGGCTTTTACCGTGAATCGGCTGGACCGGCCATCAACGACGTAGCGATCCGCTGAGGTATCCGCCGCTTCCGAAGCGGCAGTAGAAGGTTCGGCCATGCAGCTATCTCCGCTTCGGCTCCGACATCGCCCCCAGTTTGAAATATCGCTGGATGTCGGGCATGGCTGCGCCGGCTAGATTGCCCACTCCGAGTTGCGACATGTAGCGGCGGACGAACGGATTGGAAAGTATCAATCCCGCACCAAAGACGATCATGGAAATGCCCCCCAGCATGTAAAGGGTATCTTTGTCGCTTCCATTCGCGGTAGGTTCTAAGAGTTCAAAAGCCACGGTACATCTCCTTTCGCTTGCGAAGCTCAGTTCGTCAAATTGGTGTCAGGTTCGCCATGGACTATGTCTGCCAGCGAACGCAGCTCGGAGAAGAAACGTCCTATCTCCAACCAAACCTCAGTGCCTCCCGATAGACCTTTCCAGTTAGCCCGAATCAGACCAACAAGTTTGTAGCACTCATCGATGGGAGCGATATAGTACTCGGCGCGCGACAATTCGTGCGCGTGACCGACCCGGTTGACGAGCAGTGCTTCTATATCGGGTGCTAACAGGCTAAGGATTGCGTTCTCCTGCACGATCTCGTTCCAGGCATTGAGCGGAAGGAGCGATTCCACGGCTCCGGCGGGGCTGGGGTAGAGGGCAACGACTCTGCGTTCGACGCTCGACTGGAAGATGAATGCCATGTTGATGGGCACGTATAAGTTGTCCCACTGGGCGTCTGTCATCTTGAAGTCGACCAGAAATTGGGCGCGCCCGGAGACGCGCCGGTATTTGCCGTTCGCCATGCCGTCAAAGAGAGTTGCACAGGCTTCACAGGCACAAATAATTTGTCGCAGTGAAATTTCCACCAGGTGCGGATGGTCATGAGCCAGGCCGGTGCTGCACAGTTCACAACGCTCGGCAGGCGGCCGCGACCGGGCGAACTGGCGAAGCGTGGCGAAGGCTTGATCGAATGAAGGGGTTCCAGGGGCAGACATTCTTATCCTCTCTCATCCACTTCCGCACCGTGAGCCACCAGTGACTGCTTGAGCAAACTCTGCAAGGGAACAAACCCGGAAGAGGACTCCTCTTCTGGTGCGAGGATGGTCAACGACACCAGATCAGGCGCCAGATCGTAGACGGCACCTTCCACGATGGCTCGCAGGTCCTTAATCGTAGAGCCACGTGGGTGACCTGAAGTATGAAGACGGAGTTCAAGTGCTCCCTCATGAAGGCTGACCAGCTCCACTCTCCAGTCGAACTTGCGCAGACGCGCTCTTGCAGCGTCGAGCCCTCGCACAACGCGGGTCTCCAGGTCATCGGGGTGCAGGGAATAAAGAAGAAGCAGATTGCGGACAATCGGATCCTGGCCGAGTCTATCGATAATGACCGCTCCCGGCGCTCCCGCTTCTGATTCAGAGACAAGCTTCATGATTCGTTCCAGCCCCGAGCGATGCACTTCCATCAGAAGCTGAACCAGATCCCGGGCCGCAACCCTGGAACCACCACCCGGCATCTGGTCGAGTTCGCCGACCAGGGCGCCGAGCCGCCGCATCTTTTCCTGAAATTCCTTTTCGCTATACACGCCACTCCTTTTCTGGTTCTCACACAACGAGCATTGCAGGCACTCAAGGGAGTTGCTGGCCGAACATGGGAGAATGATGCGTCTGCAGCACCTTGCCGTTTCCCAGGTACATGTGCACACCGCAGGGCAAGCAGGGATCGAAGCTTCTGACTGCCCGCATGATGTCGATGCCCTTGAAGTTTTCCGGACCGTTTTCTTCGAAGATGGGTGTGTTCTGCACCGCATCTTCGTACGGGCCGGGGGTGCCAAAGCTGTCGCGCGGATTTGCGTTCCAGGGAGTTGGCGGATAGGGGTGGTAGTTGGCGATCTTGTGATTCCTGATCACCACGTGGTGCGACAGAACTCCGCGAACGGCCTCGTGGAAGCCGCATCCTATCGCTTCTTCGGGAACCTTGAAGTCATTCCAGGTCCTGGTTCTTCCGGCATGCAACTCGGCCAACGCCTGTTCCGCGAAGTGAAGCGCGGCAGCAGCCGAATAGGCCTGGAAGTAGGTGCGAGCACGATCCCGTTCAATCGCATTGCTCCACTTGGGAATCTTCCACTCGAACTCGACCTCGGGCTTTGACATCGTCTTGGGCAGGTAAATCTTTACGCTGTGGCCAGTGGCCTTGATGTAGCCAATGTCCACGATGCCGGCCAGTGCGGTTGCCCAGAAACGCGCAATGGGACCGCCACCAGTATCGAGCGCCAGGTAGTCTCCGGTGCGCTTGTCGTACCAACGGGGAGACATCACCCAGGTGTACTTGCCCCCAAAGTCGCGCTTCTGCGGTCTGGGGAACGTACTCTGGTTCCAGGGGTGCCGTTGATCCACGGGATTGCCCAGCGGGTCCTGCTTTACGAAGGGTTCTGAATTCTGCCAATCGTCGTAGTACGAGCTGCCCAGCAGAATGCGGATATTCAAATTAATGTCGACCAGGTCTGTCGTAACCAACTGGCCATCGACCACGACGCCGGGAGTGACGAACATGCCGCGGCCCCAATCGGTCATTTTCGCGTAGGTATAGTCGCAAACATCGGGATTGTTGAATGATCCCCAGCAACCGAGAAGAATGCGCCGTTTGCCCACCTCTTCATAACCAGGCAGAGCTTCATAGAAGAAATCGAAGAGGTCGTCATGCAGGGGAACAACCTTCTTCATGAATTCCACATATTTCATCAGCCGCACGATGTAATCGGTGAACAGTTGCACCGTGGGCACGGTGCCCACGCCACCGGGATAGAGGGTCGACGGATGCACGTGCCGTCCTTCCATCAGGCAGAACATCTCCCGCGTCATGCGGCTCATCTGCAACGCTTCCAGATAGAACTCTCCCTTGAATGGGTTGAGCGCTTTCATGATGTCGCCGATGGTGCGAAAACCGTGTAGTTCGGCGTGTGGGGCAGCGGTCTTTTCCGCCTTTTCCCATACGCCGGGATTGGTCTCCTTCACCATCTGCTCACAGAAGTCCACGCCCACCAGGTTGTCCTGGAAGATGTTGTGGTCGAACATGTATTCGGCTGCTTCCCCGAGGTTGACGATCCATTCCGCCATCGGCGGTGGCTTCACTCCAAAGGCCATGTTCTGCGCATAGGTGGCGCAGGTGGCATGGTTGTCGCCGCAGATACCGCAGATACGGCTGGTGATGAAGTGGGCGTCCCGGGGATCCTTCCCCTTCATGAAAATGCTGTAACCGCGAAAGATCGAGGAGGTGCTGTGACATTCGGCAACCTTTCGTTTGCCGAAGTCGATCTTGGTAAAGATGCCAAGGCTGCCGACGATCCGTGTAATCGGATCCCAGTTCATCTCGACTAACTGGCTTTTTTGCGCGGTTTCCTGCTGACGCTCTGCGGTAATGGTGCCCATCTGAGTGGCTCCTTTATCTGTCTCGGTTAGTAGGAACTGGGGTGATAGCCGGTTGTCAGTTCGGCACGCGGGTGCCGCCACTTAGGCTCTTGATTCACGGTTTCATTGGTCATCGATCGCAGGGCACGAATCGCCTGGCCGTAAATGCCGATGGCTGCGGTCGAGACCTTCGCACCGGGGGGCTCGTCCATGAAGGGCATAAATTTATCCGGGAAGCCCGGCATGGTGCAGCCGATGCAGATGCCGCCCACATTGGGGCAGCCGCCGATCCCCGCCATCCAGCCGCGCTTGGGCACGTTGCAATTCACCACCGGTCCCCAACAGCCGAGCTTCACGATGCATTTAGGAGACCCGTAAGCAGTGGCGAAATCACCCTGCTCGTAGTAGCCGGCCCGGTCGCAACCGTCGTGGACGGTCCTCTCGAACAGCCATTTGGGCCGCAGTTGATCATCCAGCGGGATCATGGGAGCGAGGCCGGCGACCTGGTACAGAAGGTATAGAACGGTCTCCATGAAGTTGTCGGGCTGCACCGGGCAACCAGGAACGTTGACGATGGGGAGTCCAGCCTTGGATTTCCAGTCCCAACCCAGATAATCGGCCAGGCCCATGCAGCCTGTGGGGTTGCCTTCCATGGCGTGAATGCCGCCGTAGGTGGCACAAGTGCCGCAGGCGATAACCGCCAGCGCCTTGGGGGTGAGACGATCAATCCATTCGTTGGTGGTAATCGGTTGACCGGTGTTGGGATTGGTTCCCAAGCCCGCCCAGTAACCCTCTTTCTTGATTTTCTCGTTGGGAATGGACCCCTCTACGACCAGGACGAAGGGATCCAATTTTCCTTGTTCGGCCAAGTACCAGTACTTGAGAAAATCGTCGCCGTTCTCGTAGGCGAGGACAGGATTGTGCAGATGCACCGCCGGTAAGCCAGGAATGGCGCCCAACAGAACATCTTCCACGCTGGGCTGGGTCGCAGCCGTGATCGATACCGAGTCTCCATCGCAGCCCAGACCGGCGGTAATCCACACGATGTGCACTTCGGCCACGGCAGGTTTCTTCTGCGTGACTCGACCGTAAGGCGCTGTTTCCTTTGCCATATGCTGGACGCTCCTCTCGACAAGCGGACAAGCCATAGAAACAGAGGCATCTTCCGCCCACAAGCGGGACGGGCCCTATTTTCTTGTCGTACCAAGTACTTGGGGTTGTACCGGGTGATCCCCGATGGTGCAAAGGGAGATAGTTCTTGTCAGCGCTGGTAGACTGCAGGCACAGTATTCACTCCGCGTTAATCTGCCGTGTAAGCCAGGGACGATGACGATCGCAGAAGGAACACAGTTTGGTCCGTACCGCCTGATCGAGAAGATCGGTTCGGGCGGAATGGGAGAGGTGTATCGCGCCCTGGATACGCGCCTGGAGCGTGAAGTCGCGCTCAAGCTGGTTTCCGACACCTATCTCAACACGGGAGTTGGCAGTGGCTCGCCCTCCCCGATCACGCCCGTACACGCGACACCTAATTCCAGCCATGTTTCCCATGAGCGCTTCCTGCGTGAGGCCCGTTCGTCCGCTACCCTGAACCATCCCAACGTGTGCTCCATCCATGACACCGGGGAACACGACGGCCGCCCATACCTGGTAATGGAGCTGCTGCGGGGCGAGACGCTGAAGCATTACCTGGCGAAGACAGGCGGGAAGGGACTGCCGGCGGATGAGGTAATTCAGTTCAGCCAACAGGCGGCGTCTGCTTTGGCTGCCGCGCATGCCAAGGGGATCATCCACCGCGACATCAAGCCGGCAAACCTGTTTGTTGTGGATGCCGGCCGGGGCAAGCGCCTGATCAAGATTCTTGACTTCGGCCTGGCCAAGAAGCAGCCCGGGGCGGCGGTAGCAGAGTCGCGTACCTATGGTCTGCCCGGCAGCGGAGACGAGACGGTTGGCGGGGGCACCGCGACCATGGAGTTGACCAGTCCCGGCTCGGCGGTGGGGACGGTGGCGTACATGTCGCCGGAACAGGCCAAGGGTGAGCCGCTGGATGCGCGCACGGACTTGTTCAGCCTGGGAACCGTTATTTACGAAATGGCGACCGGGAAGACACCCTTCGCGGGCGGTTCCACAGCGGAAGTCTTTGCTGCGTTGCTGCGCGAAAATCCGCCTCCGGTCAGCACGGTGAACCCGGCGATGCCGAAGAAGCTGGACCCCACCGTCGCCAAATTGCTGGCCAAGGATCCCGCGCAACGCTACGCGACCGCCGAGCAGTTGCAGGAAGCGCTCGATGCGCTGGACCCGCATTCCGGCAAGACGATGGTGGCCACGGATGCCGGCACGAAGAAGCCCTGGGCGATTGTCCTGGTCTTGCTGCTGGCGCTCATCGCAGGCGGTCTGGCGTGGTGGAAATTCCGCACCGCGGCGGCGCATCCGGCGGGGGGAAGCGCCGCCGGCACCGCGGCCAGTGGAACCAAGGACTCGATCATCCTGGCCGACTTCATCAACCGCACCGGCGACCCGGTCTTTGACACCACGCTCAACCAGGCGTTGCAGATCGATCTGGAGCAGTCGCCGGTGATCAACATCGTGAGCTCGCAACACCTGGCGCAAAGTGTTAAGTATCTGGGCAAACCCGACGGCACGGCCGTCACGCCAGAGATCGCGCGGGAGATCGGCGTACGGGAGGGAGTCAAAGCCATCCTCACCGGGACCATCGCCAACCTGGGCAAGGAGTATGTGATCACGCTGACGGCCCAGAACACCGCCACTGGGGACGAGATCGTCAGCGAGCAGGCACAAGCGCCTGACAAGGAGCATGTGCTGGACGCGCTGGGCAAGGCAGCCGCGGCTATCCGCGGCAAGCTGGGCGAGGATCTGGAGAGCATCAAGAAGCTGGACACTCCCTTCGGCCAGGCGACGACGAGCTCGCTGGAGGCGTTTCGCGCTTATGCGCTGGGAGATCATGCACACGTGAGTGCGCATGATATTCCTGAGGCCGAGGGCCACTATTTGCGCGCGATTGAGCTTGATCCCAACTTTGCCATGGCCTATGCGCGGCTGGGCGTGGTGTACATCAACACCAGCCAGGTAGCGAAGGCCGACAAGTACTTCGCCAAGGCTTATGCGCTTTCGAAAAATGTAAGTGAGCGCGAGCGGCTCTACATTACCGGCCACTATTACCAGAACGTGACCGGCGACATGCCGAAGGTGATTGAAGCGCTGCAGGAGGCGATCCAGACCTATCCCAACCAGATTGACAACTATATCAACATCACCGCGGCGTATTCCGCCCTGGGCGACTTTGCGAAAGCTCTTCCCTTCGCGGTGAAGTCGGTACAGATGCAGCCGGAAGACTCCATCGCGGCTGAAAACCTGTTGAGCGTCTACGTCGGTTTGAACCGGATGAGCGATGCCCGGGCGGAAATGGAGCGGGCCAGCAAACTGGGCCTGGACACCAGCACACTTGATCGTACAGTTCACATGCAGACTTATTTCTTGTTGGGCGAGCCCAATGAAGTGCAGAGGATCATGACGCTGGTGGCGGGGCAGCCGGACGAATTTCTGGCCACCCAGGCCCTGGCTGGTATACAACTTTTCTCCGGTGAGTATCGTAAGGCGTCCGTGACCACACAGCAGGCCTTCGAGCAGGCGGCCCTGGCGAAGGCTCCGGACGTGCAGGCGAACGCCCTTCTCATTAATGCGGCCAGCCGGGGTTTCGCGGGCTTGTGTGAGGGCAACGAGCAAGCAGTACAAAAGGCTCTGGCCCTGGATAGGAGCAGGCAAACGCAGTCCTTTGCAGTGTTCACTGCCGGGACCTGCGGTGACGCCAGGCTAGTCGGCTCGATGGCTCAGGACCTAAGCAGGAAATTCCCGGACGACACGCTGATCCAGCGTGTATTTATACCTCTGGCGAAGGCCTTTGTCGCCCTTTCAGCAGGACAGCCGCGAGAGGCGATCGACGATGCGCAGCCGGCCAAATCGTTCAACCTGATTTATCCCGTAGCTTACGTGGAGGGCCTGGCGTATCTGCAGCTGCATGATGCAAGCCAGGCAGTGACTGCCTTTCAAGGCGCGATCCAGTCTCCGGGCGGCAATCTGCAAACCACTGCGCCATTCTTTGCGCAAGCGCAACTGGGATTGGCTCGAGCCTATGCGATGGGTGGCGACAAGGCGGCTGCGAAAAAGGCATATGAGGCGTTTTTTACCACCTGGAAAGACGCGGATGCCGACCTGCCCATGCTGGTGGCGGCAAAGAAGGAATACGCTGCCCTTTAGACCCTAGCTACAAGTATCCGCTGGTAGACTTCTTCCATCCAGGCTTACAATTTTTCCGCGCGGCCAGGCCCGATGACGATCGCAGAGGGAACACAGTTCGGTCCATACCGCCTGATCGAGAAGATCGGCGCCGGCGGCATGGGCGAAGTGTATCGCGTGTTGGACACGCGGCTGGAGCGCGAGGTCGCGCTGAAGCTGGTTTCTGCCAGCTATCTGTCGTCGGATGTGGGCAGCGGCTCACCCCTGTCGCCGGGTCCTCCGCGTCCGCACGACACCCCAGGGCAAGGAACACCTCACTCGGGAAACCATCTATCGCATGAACGCTTTCTGCGCGAAGCGCGGTCGGCGGCCACACTCAACCATCCCAATGTATGCGCGATTTATGACACCGGAGAGCAGGATGGGCGGCCCTACCTGGTGATGGAGCTGCTGCGCGGTGTCACGCTTAAGAAGTATCTCGCAGACGCTGGAGGACACGGTTTGCCGGCGGACGAGGTGATCTCGTTTAGCCAGCAGGCCGCGGCGGCGTTGGCCGCAGCCCACGCCAAGGGAATCATTCATCGGGACATCAAACCGGCGAACCTGTTTGTGGTAGAGGCTGACCGGGGCAAGCGTCAGATCAAGATCCTCGATTTTGGGTTGGCCAAGAAGCAGGATGGCGTGGCCGTAGCCGACTCGCGGGTGTATGACGGCGACTTGACCGCGGCGGGTTCGGGAACGGCGACCATCGACCTGACCAGCCCGGGTTCCGCGGTGGGCACCGTAGCATACATGTCTCCGGAACAGGCAAAGGGTGTGCCTCTGGATGCACGGACGGATCTATTCAGTCTGGGAACGGTCATCTACGAGATGGCGACGGGCAAGACGCCCTTCGGCGGCGAATCGACGGCGGAAGTCTTTGCCGCCCTGCTTACCAAGAATCCACCGGCGGTGAGCACGCTCAATCCAGCTATGCCCAGAAAGCTGGATGCCATCGTGGAGAAGCTGCTGCGCAAGGACCCGGCGCAGCGCTATGCGAGCGCGGGGCAGCTGCGCGAAGATCTGGACAGTCTCGATGCTCCCGCCACCCGCGTGCCGGCAAATGCAGCCGGACGGAAGTGGCAATGGGCGGCGGCCGCAGTGGTGTTGCTCCTGCTGGTTGCCGGTGGCTTGGCCTGGTGGAAGTACCGGCCCGTCGCATCGCCGGCCGCAGGTGGCGTGGCGGAGAGCGCCAATGGGGAAGGCCCCGCCGGGACTGCGCCCAAGGTAACCAAGGACTCGATCATCCTGGCTGATTTTGTTAACCACACCGGCGATCCGGTCTTTGACACCACGCTGAACCAGGCGCTGAAGATTGAGCTGGAGCAGTCGCCGGTGATCAATATTGTGAGCGAGCAACACCTGGAGCAGAGCGTCAAGTTTTTGGGCAAGCCCGAGGGCACCCCGGTGACGCCGGAGATTGCGCGCGAGATTGGCGAGCGCGAGGGGATGAAAGCGATCCTGACCGGGACCATAGCCAACCTGGGCAAGGAGTACGTGATCTCGCTCACCGCCCAAAACACGGCTACGGGGGACGAAATTGTCAGCGAGCAGGCGCGTGCCGCGGACAAGGAGCATGTGCTCGATGCGCTGGGTACCGCAGCTAAAGCGATGAGGGGTAAGCTGGGCGAGGATCTGGAAAGCATCAAGAAACTGGACACTCCGTTTGGCCAGGCAACGACGCCCTCGCTGGAGGCCTTTCGAGCCTATGCTCTCGGTGACAAGGCGCACGACCGGGGAATGGACATTCCGGATGCGGAGGGCCACTACCTGCGCGCCATCGAACTGGATCCCAACTTTGCCATGGCCTATGCACGCCTGGGAGTGGTGTATAGCAATTCAGGCCAGGTGGCAAAGGCCCACACATATTTTGCCCGAGCCTATGAACTCTCAAAAAATGTGAGCGAGCGGGAGCGGCTCTACATTGCCGGCCATTACTACCAAAATGTGACCGGGGACATGCCCAAGGTCATTGAAACTCTGCAGGAAGCTATTCAGACCTACCCGGGGCTGGTGGACAACTACGTCAACATCAACGTGGCTTATATGACTCTGGGGCAGTTTGCAAAAGGTCTTCCGTATGCGCTGAAAGGCGTGGAAATCCAGCCTACGGACGCGATCGCTTCAGAAAACCTGGTCAACGATTATGGCGCCTTAAACCGGCTAGCCGAGGCTAAGGCGGAGGCGGAGCGGGCGCGCAAGTTGGGGTTGGACGATAGTACGGGTAACCTGATACCGAACGTTTTGGTGTATTTCCTGTCGGGCGAGCCGCAGGAAGTGCAGAAAATCATGGCCCGAGTCTCCGGTCGTCCAGATGGATTCCAGCTAGAGGGCGTTTTAGCGGCTACCCAGCAATACGCCGGCCGATATCACGCGGCGTCAGCGACCACCCAGCGGGCATTTGAGCAGGCCGGACTGGCCCAGGCGCCGGATGCCCAGGCTGGTTTTCTTCTGGCCAGCGCGGCGGCTCGGGGAATGGCGGGCTTATGCGAAGGGAACGAGGCGACGGTAAAACAGGCTCTGGCCCTGGACAAGAGCAAACAGACCGAGGCAATCGCGGTCCTGGCGTGGGCCATCTGCGGCAACGGCAAGTTGGCGTTGCCGTTGGCGCAGGAGTTGAGCAAGAAGTATCCCGAAGACACACTCATCCGCGGTTTATTCCAACCGCTGGGCAAAGCGTTTGTGGCCCTGGCCGCCGGGCAGGCGCAAGAAGCGGTGGATGCTGCCGAGCCAGCCAAGTCCTGGGACGCGGTCTATCCGGCATCCTATGTTCAGGGTCTGGCCTATCTCCAGCTTCGCGATGCTGGTCATGCACTCAGCGCCTTTCAGGCAGCCACGGGGAACCCAGGAGGCAGTCTGGTGGAGGCGCCGTTCTATGCGCAAGCGCAATTGGGCTTAGCGCGAGCCTATGCCATGGGTGGCGATAAGGCCAATGCCAAAAAGGCGTACGAGGCGTTTTTCGTGACCTGGAAAGACGCGGATGCGGACCTGCCCATGCTGGTGGCAGCCAAAAAGGAATACGCCGCGCTCTAAGATCAAAAGGGAGAAGTCTTGCGTCGAGCCGTCTTCATTCCTCTCATCGCTTTTATCCTGCTGTTGGCTGGCTGTAAATCAACTTACTACAAGACGATGCGCACCCTGGGCAAGGAGAAGCGCGACATCCTGGTGCAGCGTATCAAGGATGCCAAGAAAGACCAGGATCAAACCAGGCAGCAATTGCAAACCACGCTGGAGTCCTTTCAGGCCTTGACCGGCTTTCAGGGCGGTTCACTGGAAAAGTCATACAAACGTCTCAACTCCGATTACGAAAGAGCCAACTCGCAGGCCGGCAAGCTTCATGACAAGATTCAGTCGATCGATCAGGTGAGCACCGACCTGTTCAAGGAGTGGCAGGGTGAAATCAATGCGATGGATAATGGCAAACTGAAGTCGCAGGACACGGTCATGCTGCGCAACGCCAAGACCCGCCAGGCTGCTTACATGCGCGTCATGCGGGGCACTGAAGATCAGATCACACCAGTCTTGAAGGCCTTCCACGACCAGGTCCTCTTCTTGAAGCACAATTTAAATTCGCGCGCGATCGGCTCACTCAAAAGCACCTCTGCCGGCTTGCAAAACGATGTTGCTGATCTGGTCCAAAGCATCGACGCCTCCAGCCAGGAGGCGGACAAGCTCATCTCATCGCTGGCCGCGTCAGACAACAAGAACTAACCTTCTCTGAAGCTGCGTATAATTTTCCCATTTGACCATCGAGGAAACTATGACGACACCTGTGACTGCTCCGGTAACACCCGAACGCATCCAGCAATTCGCCTGGGGATATGTTCCCCCACTTATTCTGGAAGCAGCCATCCGCCACCGCATCTTTGATCTGCTGGATGGTGGCCCGAAAACTGTATTAGAAATCAAGAAAGAGACAGGCGCCTCAGAACGAGGGCTGACTGCGGTCATGAATGCGCTGGTGGGCCTCGACTTTCTGGCAAAAGATAAGCACGGCTATTTCTCACTTACACCCGAGAGCTCCGCATTTCTGGTCAGCACCAAGCCCGGCTTCATGGGCGGAATGATCCGTCACGGCAGCGAGCAATTGATTCCCAAATGGCTTCAACTGAACAAGATTGTCATGACCGGCGAACCCGCTGCGGCGGTCAACAAGGAGGAGCTGGGTGGCGACTTCTTCCAACACTTCGTCAACGATATCTTCCCCTTGAGCTATCCCGCGGCGCAGGTGCTTAGCCGTCATTACAACGCGAATGGAGCGGCGCCCGCGGCTCGCGTACTTGACCTCGCTGCGGGCTCAGGAGTTTGGGGTATCGCGATGGCCCAGGTATCTGAAAAGGTCAGCGTGACCGCGGTGGATTGGCCGGAAGTGATTCCAGTGACCCGTAAGACGGTAGCCCGCTTTGGCCTCGTCGACCGCTTTTCGTTCATCGAAGGCGATCTTCTGCAAGTTGACTTCGGCAGTGGTCACAACGTGGCCACGCTTGGACATATTCTCCACAGCGAGGGCATGGAACGCAGCCAGGCCCTGCTTAAGAAAACATTCCAGGCACTTGCTCCCGGGGGCACTATTTCGATTGCAGAATTCCTGGTGAATGCGGATCGCACCGGCCCACTGAATGCGCTCTTCTTTGCTGTCAACATGCTGGTGAACACCGAGCGGGGAGACACATATTCGTTTGAAGAAATCAGCAGCTGGTTAAAGGCTGCTGGATTCACCGATGAGCGCAAGCTGGATGCGCCGGGCCCATCACCGCTGATCCTGGCAACCAAGCCATGATGTACAAATGGCCGTCTGCGAGAGAGACTCTACGCAGATTCTAAGTCCCCTAGGGGTGGGATCTCCACATGAGGCATAAATGGCCGCTCCCGAGTTGAGAGAGCGGCCATTCTCAGTTATGCATTTGAGTGCCGAGGGCTACTGCAGTTCCTCCACGCTGCGGGCAACGAATACCGGGTTTCCAGTATTCGGATTCTTCAGCACAAGACCAACTACCCGGAGAGAAATGGCCGAATTTCCGCTGAGGTCACTTAGGCCCGTCAGGCCGCCTAACCAGTTGGTGACTGGCGTGGTGTAGACCGTGATAGGACCGTTGAAGAGAACTCCAGCCAACCCATTGGAATTGAACTGGAAGGTGCCATTGCCGGTATTCGTGCTTCCCGCTACCCATTCACCCGCATGACCTTCGTGACGAAGGACGATGCGATGAACGGTTACTGCCTGCGGGTTGCTGGCGTCGCTCAACGGACCACCAATGCTGATGTGCTGTCCAGGAACGAGCAGGCTTGAGTTAAAGAAGAACTGGGTAAGAGGAGTGTGCATCTTGTAGATGAAATACATCTCACTGCCGTTCAGATTGATGTTCGCAATCTGGCCCAGCGTCAGGCCGGTATCCGCCGGCAACTCGGCACGGACGTACATGTTGAACGAATTCGCCGCAGTTTGCGCCGGTGTCACATTGGTAATGAGCCCCGCTGCCCAATACCCATCTTGCGACAGAATACCTACGCAATCCGCGCTGATGGTTTGGCTGTTAGGCGCAAAGGAGCCGGCGACCTGGACGATCGAGCTGGTGGTCAGGTTGGTGATGGATTCGCCGTTTTCGAACTCTGTATTGGATGAGAGTTGTACCGTGTATTGGCGGCCATGTGGGCCTTGAATGACGAACGAATCAGAGGCAGCGTCGATGCTGACAACACCCGCGTCGAATTCATCGATATAGTTTTCAGGATCGCTTGCGCTAAGCGCCTTTAGATTGAGTGTAGGCGTTACGTGGCCGGTAATCTGTCCATTGGCGTCCACCTGGATCGATTTTTGCAAGTTGAAATCAAACCGGAGCGCATCCATATCCCCGGCATTCACCACAAAAGGGCTGGCCAGATTAATGGTGACGGCAGACTGGGTAAGTGTTGCCGGCATGGAGGCAATGGCAGGCGGTGTTCCGGATTGTGTATTCAGGTAACCGAGAGTCGCGGAACCAAGGGTAATGGTCGCGGTAGTGTAGGTGCCAGCAGGAATGGAGTTGAAATCAAGCAGGGTTGAGAGTCCATTAAACCGCGCAAAATCGACCGTCTGCGCGCCGTTCAGTATAGAGACTGGGGTTGCGGAACCGTTGGAAAGCGTAATGCTTTGTACGTTGACGGCGAAGGACACCACGCTGGGAAGTGGCGCATCGGTTCCAAGCACATATACGGAGCCGCTCTGTGCGGGGGTTGAGGTTGAACTGCCTGGCGCGCTGCCGCTTCCTGAACTGCAACCCGCAACACACGCGGCAACACTAATCATCAAGAACACGCGAAGCCCGTGGATACACTTCATATAGGCCCTTCTTTCTCGATTGTCTAAGTTTGTGCTGTGCAGCACCTGTAGCAACGGCACGTTGGTGTAAGCCGGGGGGCTGATTCAGAGCCGGGCTTGCCACGAAGTAACTGTGCGATTGCTGTCACTGTGTTAGAGAAACACGCATCCCTAACTCAAAGTTTCGGAAATAAGTGCAACTTTAGAGGGAGCAATGTGTTTTTAAATTCGAGCTCGACGCGATGACCGCGTTGGGGAAATGTGTGCTAAATCGCTATCGGCCGGCTTTTCCCGTGGACTCTCCCACTATCAGGGAGGGGATTATGGGATACTCCTGTCCCGCGTGAGTTGGGGAGGAGAAAAGAGACTGAAGTGCCTCAGCGGCCATTCGTCCTATCAGGTCTCGCTTCAGGTCTACTGTAGTTAGTGAAGGAGTGGTGTACGCGGCTAACTGCGTGCAGTCAAAGCCAGTGACTGAGATATGTTTGGGAACATTTAGCCCGCTTGACTGCAACGCCTTGATGATTCCGATGGCAGTCAAATCATTATTGGCCATCACTGCCGTTGGCCGGGGAACAAGTTGACAGATCGCAGCCCCGGCGGCCAAGCCTCCGTCGAAATGGCTGTTTCCCTCCAAGACTGTTCCCACCTTCAAGCCTAGTTCGCGCATGTAATGCAGATATGCGTCCCGGCGCGCCGCATTCGATTGCAAATCATTGCGCGCGCCGACAAATGAAATCCGGCGATGACCTAACGAGACGAGATGATCGATCAGGGCTCTTATCCCGTGAGCGTAGTCTATCTTCACGTTGCTTATGTATTGCTGAACAGGCCCTACATCGAGAAACACCGCGGGAGTTTGTCTTGCTTTGATCTGGCGGATGGTGGCCATGGCAACTTCTGAAGTAATAAAAGAAATCCCGCGCACGCGCTGCCGCAGCATCCTGGTGGCAGATTCAGCCAGCACCGCGGAGTCGTAGTTGGTGTCGCTCAGGATCACGTCGTAGGTTTGTTCGCGCGCCCTTTGCTCGAAGCCCTTGATCACCTCGGGGAAGAAGGGATTCTCAATGTCAGAGACAATCATTCCCAGAGTCTGGCTTGCATCTTTCGCCAGATTGCGCGCATTCAAATTGGCGACATAGTCGAGGCTCCGAACCGCGGAGAGGACGGCTCTGCGGGTCGGCCGGCCCACCCGGCCACTGTTGTTCAGCACGTAAGAAACAGTTGCGACCGAGACACCTGCGGCTTTTGCTACATCGCGGATGGTGACCGACTTCATCGTTGGAAGATTATAGATGCCTCTCATGCCTATCAGCGAACGTTGAATTGATGCTTGACAATCAAAAATAATGGCGTATAAAAGCGCTTATATCCAGTCGCTTATCCGTTTCAGCAGGGTCCACCCCAGGGAAAGTCAATCTTCCAAATCAATCCGCAAGACGGAGGTGCGAACGTGTCTCACAACCGAGCGTCGGTCCCGCAACAGGAGTTGACTGGAAAACCGGCGCGATATTGGGCCGCGCACCAGCGGATAATGATGTGCCTCCTGATGTGTCTACTTTCCCATCCTCTGTGGGCGCAGGACGGACAGTTCTACGGAGTGATTACAGACCAGGGTAGCTCCGCAGTTCCTCACGCCAAGGTGGTGCTACAAAATACCGGCACCGGGCTCGATCGGGAAACCGCCACGGATGCCAACGGCAATTATGAATTCCTTGCCGTGCCCGTGGGCAGCAACTACAACCTCACGGTGAGTGCAACCGGTTTCGCGACTTCGGTGGAAACTGCTTTCAGGCTGGAGGTAAACCAACGCTATCGTGTCGATTTCAAACTGCAGGTTGGGGCGGTCGTCCAAACTGTGGCCGTGACCGGCTCGGCGGTGGAAGTGGAGTCCAGCAGCACAACCGTGGGTGATGTGATTGAGGACCGGAAGATCATTTCTCTCCCTTTAAATGGTCGCAGTTATCTCGACCTTCTGGGATTGCAGCCCGGCGTTGCGCCGGTGAGCAACCCCAGTCCATTCCAGCCCACCATCCCCGCATCCGGCGATCTCACGACCGGCTTGCTTTCCGTCAATGGTCAACGTGAAAACGCGAACGCTTTCATGGTGAATGGATCGATCGTCGAGGACAACGGCTCCAATGGCGCCGGAGCGATACCAGTGCTCGATTCCATCCAGGAATTCCGGTTGCAAACCAGCACCTTTGACCCCGAGTACGGCAACTTTTCGGGCGCGGTCATCAACGTAATCACCAAGTCCGGCACCAATCAGTTCCATGGTTCTGTTTTTGAATTCCTGCGCAACACCGATTTAGACGCGAAAACTTACTTCAATAGCACTCGCGGAACTTTGATAAGGAACCAGTTCGGAGGCTCCGCCGGCGGTCCGGTGATCAAGAACCGTGTGTTCTTTTTTGGCGACTACCAGGGAACGCGCCAGACCGCCGGACTTTCTACCGGGGTTCTGAACGTGCCCTCGGCAGCGCAGCAGGGCGGCGATCTCTCAGCGCCGGTCGCAGCCCTGCTCGCCAGCTTGCAACAAAGCGGAAACCCGCTTCCCTCCGTGCGTGGAGATAACGAGGCCGGACACTTTGCCTCCACCCTCAGCTCGCGGCTGGGTTACGCCGTGACCGCGGGAGAGCCCTATTTCGCTCCTGGCTGTACGAACACGACAGTCTGCGTCTTTCCAAACGGGATCATTCCTCAGGCTGCCTTTTCGCCGGCCGCGGCGGGGCTGCTCAAGTTCTTTCCTGCCCCCAACGGCGCCGGCAGCGGAGTGTATCCAACGTATTCGAGCGCTGCGGCTGACCAGCATGTTACCGACGATAAGTTTGGTGCGCGCGGCGACTTTCCTACCCACAACGGCAACGACACCTGGACGCTCTATTACCACTTTGATCGTGCAGTCGTGAACCAGCCCTTGAACGCCCCCAATACCTATGGCACGTTTACCAATGTGCCGGGCTTCGGCTACATACTGCCTTCGCGCGCCCAGGTAGCCGCCATCAGCAACACCAAGGTGTTCAGCTCCAGCAAGGTAAACGAGGGCCATTTCACTTATTACCGGATTGTGTATCCGGGTCCCACGCCCGTTCAAGGGTCTGGGAAAGGTAAGTTCCTTCGGCTTCACTGAAGGCGGCCTGGGCCTGATTCCCGCGAATCCATCCGCAGAGGGCGTTCCGGATGTGATCCTTAACGGCCTGGGCGTGACCATGGGAGCCGCCATCACGGACGGCAATTTCCAGAACGTGTTTCAACTGCAGGACGGATTTTCCTGGATCCTCGGCAAGCACACGGTTAAGTTTGGTGGAGAAGTGTCGCACAAGCAGTGGTATCGGCGAGGCGGGCCAGTGCCCAATGGCCAGTTCGTCTTCAGCGGAGGCGAAACCGGAATCGATTTCTCCGACTTTCTCATTGGTGCGCCCGATCAATTTATTCAAAGCAGCAGGCAATACCTCGACGGACTTTCCAACGCCGGCGGTCTCTACATCCAGGACAACTTCCGCCCCAGCCCTAATCTGACCATCAACTATGGCCTGCGCTGGGAGGTCGCCCAGCCGTGGTCCGACGCTCGCAACAGAATTCAGACCTTCGTTCCTGGTCAACAATCGACTGTCTTCACTGACTCACCTACAGGCTGGCTCTTCCCCGGCGATAAGGGAATTCCCAAGACCCTTGGGCCCACGCGTTGGAATAACTTCGCGCCTCGGCTCGGTCTGGCATATTCTCCATCGCCCGAAAGCGGGTTTTTGCAAAAGCTGTTGCCTGCCGGCAAGAGCACCATCCATGCCGCGGTGGGTGAGTTCTTTACGACGCTCGACACCACTTCGGGCGATTTCGAAACGGGTGACGCTCCCTTCGGGCTTTACTATGCAAGCCCTTCGCTCATCTACCTGGAAACACCGTTTAAGGGCCGCTCCAGTGGGCTTGATCCAGGACAGCGGTTCCCGTTTGCCCTTCCCCCGCAGAACGGCAGCTTCGCCGCGTTTCTCCCCATCGGTCTTTCCCCCGGTTATTTCATCGGCAATAAGACCCCGTACGCAATCGAATATAACCTCACTATCCAGCGCCAAGTGGGCCCTTCTACGATTGTGACTCTGGGCTACGTCGGCGCCGTCGATCACCACTTGTTTCAGATTCAGGAGTTCAACTCGGGCAACGCGCAGAGGTGCCTGGCGATCGCGCAGGCATTCGCTGCCGCAGGACAGGCCAGCGGTGGATGCGGTCCCTACGGGGCGGATACCATCTACTCCCTCAATGGACAAACCTGGAACGGAACCCGGCCCTACTCGGTCACGTCGGGGCGCCATCTCGATATCGGCGAGCTTGATTTTGCGGATAACCCGTACAGCATAACGAACGGCGATTCGATCTTTAACAGCGTGCAGATAACGGTTGATAAGAGAGTTGGATTTGCGCGCTTCCTGGGGGCCTACACATTCGGCAAATCGCTGGATGACGCCTCTTCCTACACCATGTCGGTGAATCCGTTCGATGCCGGTCTGAGCCGCGGGCTTTCTACCTTCGATATTAAAAATAACTTCGTCGTGAGTTACAACCTCGACTTGCCCTTCGGTCACTGGCTTTCCAGCCCCGGCGGCCTTTCCGGTAAGTTGCTCAACGGTTGGCAGCTGGTCGGTATTACGCGTTTCACCACTGGTTTTCCCGTCCTGATGCAGGAAATCGACGACCGCTCTCTCTGTGATTGTGATGGTCAGGGGATCCATTCGATCGACCTGCCTAATTACAATGGCCAGAAAATCGCAAAGTATAATCCTCGCAATTCTGCCGGGCACCAGTACTTCGACGCTTCGGTCTTCTCCCAGGAAGAGCTGGGGGTTCCAGGGAATTCCAGGCGCCTGTTCTTCACCGGCCCCGGCATCAATAACTTCGACACGGCCCTGCACAAGGCCACACCTATCACCGAAAGAATTTCTCTGGAATTCCGCGCCGAGTTCTTCAACACTTTCAACCACGCCCAATTCCAGGCTCCGGTGGGCAATTTCGCTGCCAGCAACTTCGGCCAGGTGACTGGAGCAAATGCTGGGCGCATCGGCCAGGGCGCTCTGCGTCTAGTATTCTAGCGACGGTGCTCTAAAGGGAGTTTGCTCAGGAATGGCGGTAAAAACAAGGACCCATCGCATCATCCAAATCGGCTGGCCCGAATTCGGCCAGGCAGCCTATCCTCCACAAGCCTCCAGCACTGAGTTCGAGCAACGAGTCGAGAGATTCCGCGCCGGGATGGAATGAGCGCAAGCTTACCCATCTGGTGGTCTATGGCGATCGCGAGCATTTCGCCAACCTGGCTTATCTCACCGGCTTCGATCCCCGATTCGAGGAAGCCCTGTTCATCATTGGGCTCACCGGCATCCCTTTGCTGGTCGTGGGCAACGAATGCGAAGCCTATGTCGGCGTGAGCCCTTTATTTAACGAGGGCAAGTTGAGAAGGGAACGCTTTCAGCCCTTCTCCTTGCTGAATCAGCCGCGCGACCAGAGCCGGAAAATCAAGGAGATATTCGCAGGAGAGGGAATCGACGCATCGTCGATGGTGGGATGCGCGGGATGGAAGTATTTCTCTGACCACGAACTTCCGGATGCTCCAGCACGCGATCGAGCTCCCTTCCTACCTGGTAGATACTTTGCGGGAACTTGCGGGAAGGAACAATGTTGTGAACTCCACGGACTTGCTGATGCATCCGGGGTACGGCCTGCGCACTTTTTGCTCTCCTTCCGACATCGCCTATTTTGAATACACCAGCATTCAGGCGTCTGAGAGTATCAAACGGATGATCTTTGGCATGCGTGAGGGCATGACTGATCATGAAGTCGTTGCGTTGGGTGGGACTTGCGGAGAGCCCCTGGGATGCCACACTACATTTGGGACTGGCCGCACGGCGACCTTTGGTCTTTCCGGACCTCGGGGGGAAAAGATTAAGCGGGGAAATTCTCTCTCCATGAATCTCTCCTACTGGGGTAGCAACAGTTGCCGCTCAGGATGGATTGCCTCTTCGGCTCATGACCTGCCGCTGGCCGCTGCCGATTACGTTCAGGAGTTTGCCGGTCTCTATTTCGAAGTCATGAACGAGTGGTTTGCGCTGCTCAAGCCCGGCACGCCCGGGGGACAATTATGGCGTCTGATTCACGAACGCCTTCCCTTTGAGCGCTTTGGTATTTTCCTTAATCCTGGTCATTTGATCCACCTCGATGAGTGGCTCAGCTCTCCGGTTTATCCCAACTCGGATATGCCGCTTCATTCGGGTATGGCGATCCAGGTAGATGTCATCCCCAGTTCGCCGGTATATGCCTCGACGCGCATGGAGGATGGGGTGGTTCTGGCGGACAAGGACCTGCGGAAGCAGCTGAAGGAGGCTTTTCCTGATTGCTACGCTCGCTGCCAGAAGAGGCGGAAGTTTATGAGCGATGTGTTGGGCATCGAAGTGCCTGAAGAGGTCTTGCCGCTGTCTAATATTCCGGCCATCGTGCCGCCCTTTTTTCTGGCGCCGAACGAGATCTTTGCGCTCGAACCGTGAGGTGTGTACCCACACCATTGCTACTGCGGTGACGTCATGGTAAGCACAAACGTTTGCGTATGAGTGGGTGCGGATGTACCAGACGCAGTTACGGTTACGTTGTAGGTACTCGACTGCGCCGGTTGCGGGTCTTTGAACGAAGTTCCGCAGCCTGCCAGGGCAGCAAGCAGGAAGATGAAAAGCAGGATCCATTCCGCCCTGCGTAACCGTCCCTTGGAAAGACCGAACAGAAACAGCGGAATCGGCGAGACCAGCGCCAGGAGGAGCCCCGTGGGGGAGGCCATCAACCGGCTGCTGTTGGTAGCGCTGACGGTCAATTGGGTGCTCTCAGGCGCGCTCCCGGAGAGCGTGGAAGGCGCAAAGCTGCAGCCCCACCCGCTTGGTAGCCCGGAGCAGGCGAAGGACAACGACGCATTGAATCCGTTTTCCGGGGCTACGGAAACCGTCAAGGACCCGGACGTGGCTTGAGTCATGCTCAGAGCGCTGCTCGAAAGGGTTAGCCCATAATCGGCAACAGGAGTTGGAGGAGGCGTCGTCGCCGCGGTGATGGTTACCGAAATCGGCTTCGAAGCAGACGGCGAATCGCTCGCATCTCCACCGTAGGCCGCGGTCAACGAGTGGGTTCCAATACTCAACGTGCTGATCGCAAGCGTTCCGGCGCCCGCAGCCAGGGGTGAGGATCCGATCGCCGTACTGCCATCCTGAAATGTAACTGTGCCGGTAGGTTTAGAGGTTCCAGAAGTAGGCGCGACATTCGCGCTGAGAGTAATCGTCTGGCCAGAGACGGCTGTTGCCGGATTCGCGGTAAGGGTAACCACGGTCGTCTGGAGTGGGGCTGTGGCTGCATTGACCTGAACAGACACGGCATTCGAGGTGGACGCACCATCGCGTACTGTTCCCGGCGTAGGACGCAGTGATGCTATGAGTCCCGGCGGCGAGTGACGTGATGGTAAAGGTCGCCGCTCCACTTGCCAGGGCCGACGTCCCGAGCGGCGTAGAGCCATCCAGCAGCGTCACATTTCCCGCGGCCGCAGATCCCGTTGCAGGAGTAACGGTGACACTGAAGGTGACAGTCTGGCCGACTGTGATTTGTGCTGCGGACGCAGAGAGATTGCTTGTTGTGGCTGTGACCGTGGCGGTGGTGGGTTGGATCACAAACAGGACCGCCGAGTAGCCGGGAAAGGTGTAGCTGATAGAGCCGTTAGTGATCGCGCGCATCCGAAGGCGTGGACGATCGACGTAAGAGCTCGCCTGGGAGTAGGTGTAAACCTGGGCGGTTGACGGGAGGTTCAGATTGGCGACGGCGATTGCGCTGCTGAGTGCGCCGGTCGTCTTGTTAATGGCCAGAATGGTCACAGCGTTGTCGCTCGATCTCTGGGCGGCGTAGATGGAGAGATCGCCTGGATTCGTGCTGACGGCGCTGATAGAGGTGTCGCCGAACTGACTGCCGTTACCGTCATAGTTCCTGAACATGCGAAAGGCGTAGGCGATGGGATCCGTAGGCGCCGGTGCACTCCACATATTCGCGAAGTCGATTGGCTGCTGGCCGAAAATACCCAGTACATCCATTTCAGCAATGGCATCGACGATGGACTTCTGACCGCTGTCGATGCTGTATTCAGAGAGCGACAACAAAGTTCCGGGATAGTACGTGCTGATCCAGCTGCGGAAGCGGGGGATTAGCTGCATGGGGCCGTTGAAGTCCTATTGCTCTACCCAGGTGCCGCCGTTGTAGGTCGGATCCCATAGCGTGCGCGTGGAGGCCAGTTGCGCCGCCGGGGTGGAGACGTTGAAGTAGTAGTGTTCATCAAAGTAGTCCAGGATGCGCTGACCATGTGCCTTGTCATAGGCGGCCATCTGTTGCAGGTAGTATTGGCCGGCGAAGAGGCCGCCCTGCTGGGTCGTATTGCCGATCCAACCGCCCAGCGTGAAATCGGAGGGTCCCAGGACCAGGGCCGTGCTGTCGGCCTGTTTGACTGCGGCCGCATACTGCTGGCCCAGTTGTGTGATGGTTGGATAAGTGGCGCCGTTCGGCATCACATCGCGATGGGTGTTCGACCATCCATAGGGCTCGTTGTCAAGTTGGTAAAACTTCACTCCTCCGTTGGCGGCGGTGCCAAAGGTGCTGACCAGATGCTGTACCCACTGCTCTTGCAGGCTGGTGGTGTTGTCGATGTGGTTGGCATAGATATCGTTGTCGATCAACTGCGTTCCATTGGTTGCGATACTGTTGCCGCAATTATCTCCGTTGGGGTGCACATAGGGATTGGTGGACTGCTGCGCGCCATAGACGGAAACGGGAAAGCTGCAGTTCCATGCCGACGTTTTGTTGACGTAGGGAATGATTGGGATGGTGATCAGGGCATTGGCTTTTGCCGGTTTGTAGGTGTTGACCATGAGGTCGGGGCCGGCGCCCGGCACTGGCGTGGTTTCCCCGTTACCACCCATGAAGTACCAGTCGAACCCCGAATTGCTTGAATCGACAAGCCAGTTGTAGCGAGTTGTGCCGTCGCCTCCCCAGCGGATATTGGGTACCTGGATCTCCTGGGCGAAGGTTGCGTCGAGCCCGTAGTTGGCTATGCCATAGATGTTCGGGCTTATCGGATGGTGGGATGCAGCCGCATCCACGGTAAGTGTGGGAGCTCCCCCGGTTTGGGCCATTGCCGCGCGACCACCAGCGGTCACTGACATCACCAGGAGCAAAGCCTTTGCGTATCGTCGATCGAGTCCCATACCCGGCCTCGCAGTCTTACTGACTTGGGCAGGGTACCGTTAACGTAGTTACTTGATCCAGTTACTGACGGGGGATGGAGGCGTTGTCCTGGCAGGCCGCAGAAAAGCCTGCATCGAGCAGGAAAGCAACACCTCAGGGGCTTTTAGATCCTGGGTTCTCACGCAGGCTCTAAAGCCCATTCTCAATCGTTTGCGGCCCGACCAAACAGGTTGGGGAAGAAACTGTGGGCTCCTCGGCGGGCCGGGCCAGGCGGGCGAGAAAGGAATACCTCAGGGGCTTCTCATAAGGCGCGCAATTTACGGCCCGACTAAAGTCGTGCCCTGACACAAAGCATGAGCTTTTGCGCGGCCTGCACAGCTGTGTCCTTCTTCCAGAGAGTTGTGCGCGGCCTGCTACAGCCGTGTCCTTCGTGCAGAGAGCTTTTGCGCGGCCTGCTACAGCCGTGTCCTTCGTGCAGGGAGTTTTTTTCGCAAGCGGCTAAGTCGTGCGTTGATACCGCTGGGTACACTGCAGTGGGTTGTGGCCCAAACCCGGCAAGTTATTGGGGGGTAAGATTTGGGCCACCCCCAGGCAACGGCAGTTCCCACCTGCGACGCCGTGCTATTTACCGGCAACACCGTAGGCGGGTGACTCTACTTTCTTAAATCCTGTTGGCACCAGGAAGGCCGTGGAAGGAACTGCTGACTGCGAGAAGTTTGACTTCTGCGTCGTCGTCTCCATCAGGATGGCGCTGGTGGTGGTCTGCGTTCCATCGGCTGTTGTACTCGTGGTTGTAGCTGCCGGAGCTGCAGCAGGCGGCGGCGCGGCCGCCTTCTTTCTGTGGAAGGCCCCTAGCGCCGAGCTCCCCAGCGCACTCCCCACGATTCCCAGCCTGCCTGCTTCTCCCGCTGCAGTCTGGGCGGCCGTGTCGGTTGCGACCTGGCCTGCAACGGAACCCGAGCCACTGGCAGGCGCTGCGGCGGGAGCCGTTTGTGCTGTATTCTGCGCTGTTGTTGGCCCCGTGCCGCTTGCGCCCATGCGTGTTACCTCCATGACGCGAGTGCCTTTCAGCTTCGACAGTTCTTTCGCCATCTGCGCCATGGCTTCTGCGGATCCTGGCTTGCCGCCGAAGAGTTGCGCCATACCCGCATTCTGGCTCATTTGCGCCTTCCAGGCCGACATATCTACTCCGGCCATCAGCTTTTGCCCCATCCGCAGGTCGAAATCCTGGACCTCCTTTACCTCCGGCGGGTCAGGCGCGATCCATGCGTCGGTGGTGATCACATACGTCACGCTATTTACGGCTTCGGTGGGTGGCGCATTGGGGTCGGTAATATGCATCTGCATCGTGACCACCTGCTCTTGTGCCGTGAGCCCATTGACTTCTTTGGTCACGCCAGTATTCTTTGCGGAGACGTCAAAGCTGGTTTTCAAGTCGCTCTTCGGCTGTTGTGCCGGCTGCTGAGCCTGCGCCTCCTTCACCTGTTGCTGGGCCTGCTCCATCTGCTTCGGCATATTCGCGAATCGCCTGCCGCATCTGGTCGAAGGTCACTACGCTATAGGTCTTGTGAAGGGTATCGATGTGGGTGATAGTCTCGCGATCTAGGTCGGTGATCTCCGTATAGTCTTTCGCCACCACCGCTTTCTGGTTGCCGTGCACCATGGTGGTCGTGGTCATGGGTGCAAAGGCGTTGCTCATCGATTTGCTGAGGAAGCTAACCGATTTGAGAGAGTCCACCATGGACCCGCCCGTGACTTGGGTCGTTTCTTGATAGCTTGCATCGGCATACATAAACCTGTTCCCCAACAGGATGATTCCGAGGGCTGCTATCTTGCGAATCTTCATTTTGTGCCTCCTAATGCAATCATTCCTCGCCAAGAAGTCTGCTCATACTGTGTTGCAGGGCAGTCGACCGTTACAGCTGCCAACCTATCTCCGTTAAGACACAGGTCAAATGGGACCGCACTCGTGCGGAGATTTTGGGGGATATTTGATGCGGTAGATCGGAGGGCAGCGAAGCGGCTCATGGTCGGGAATCTTACTGGCCCGGGGGCTGCCGAAAAGCAATGAGTTGAATTCGCAAGTAGCTTACCAAGAAAAAGCGCTTTGCGAGCTTCTGGAATGCAAGATGTCGCTACGTTCCTGACCGGGCTGGCCGTTGGTAACCGCAGGGAAAACTGAAGTAACCTGCGTAACCTCTTTTAAGTCGGTTCGTGGCCCAGATCAAACATATTTGCTGAGTTCAATCAGGTTGAAGTTGGGTCGCTCAGGCAGATGGATCAGACCGGTTACTATGCTGACTTCCCGGCGGAATTTGATAAAACGGCTTCGATCAGGGAATATTTAAGGGCGGCCCCATTGTAACGTCAGCTTAATCTCCTGTTCACCGTGTGGCAATCAACTTCACGTTAGGTTCAGGTCATGGACATCAAATTACCTTCCGCATCTCGGCTTCTGGCGGCCATCCTGTTTTTTCTCTCCGTTACCAGTTGTCTTCATGCCCAGTACGAAAATGGAAGTGTGGTTGGAACCATTCGCGACGCGAGCGGCGCGGCCGTTCCCGGCGCAGTGGTCACTGTGACCAACAACGCCACCGGAGTCACCACCAAGATCACAGCAAATGGTGAAGGGGACTATGAAGCCCCGTCCCTGCACGTCGGCGCCTACACCATCTCAGCTTCTGCGCCCGGCTTTGCCGAAGTCGTCGCCAATAACATAACCGTCTCGGTCGGCGGCCGCGAACGCATTGACCTGTCTCTGAAGACGGGCGCAACGCAGACCACGGTCCAGGTCTCCGACGTCGCGCTGCAACTTGAGACTGAGACCAGTGAACGCGGCCAGGTCATCACCAATTACCAGAGCGAGGCGCTCCCACTGGTTTCGCGCAACTATTCAGACCTGCTGGCCCTGGTCCCCGGTTCACGCCAGGCGCCTACGGCTGCGACCACCAGCTCTATCGGCTCGCTGGTCCGCGCCGGCTCCTATAACGTGAACGGCGAGCGCAGCATGTTCAACAACTTCCTGCTGGACGGTCTCGATAACAACGCTTACGGCGAGAGCAACCAGGGCTTCGACAACCAGATTATCGCCGTCCCACCCGACTCCGTCGCCCAGTTCCAGGTGGTTACCGATAACGAGAGCGCCGAGTTTGGCCGCTCTTCGGGAGCGACAATCAACGTGGCATCGCAGAGCGGAACCAACCATTTACACGCGACCCTGTATGAGTTCATCCGTAACACCGACCTGAACGCCGCGGGCTTCTTCAAGCCCCTCATCGTCAGCAATACCGGAACCACGGTCCCCTTCCGGAAGCCGGTTTTCAACCGCAACCAATTCGGCGCAAATTTCGGCGGGCCCATTCTGAAGGACAAGCTGTTTTTCTTTGTCGACTACGAAGGCTTCCGCCAGGTGCTCAAGCCTCTCAGTGTGCTCACCCTGCCCACCCAGAACGAACTGACCGGCAACCTCGTCACGCCGGTGAAGAATCCGACCACGGGGACGGTTTACGCGGTCAACCCGCAGACGCACCTCACTTCGATTCCGTTCTCGCCAGTTCAATCCACTCTCGCAGCAGATCGTGGCGCAATTCGAGACTCTGCTCTGCCCCAAGCTCCTGCCCGGTAGCACAAGCGCCAGCTGTTCGCTCCCGGTCGCGGGCGTGTCGAGCACCGGCCTGGCATCCAACGACTACGCCGTTCAGGCGCCTTTTACGGATGACTCCGACAAGGGCGATCTT
Organism: uncultured Acidobacteriaceae bacterium; assembly: GCA_963721125.1. GTDB lineage: Bacteria > Acidobacteriota > Terriglobia > Terriglobales > Acidobacteriaceae > PALSA-350. The sequence goes on from CAVRHZ010000008.1 coordinate 198,977, forward strand.
CGTCTCGACTGGCAGATCAATCCCGCCAACTCCGCCTTCCTGCGCATCAGCGATCGGAAAGAAACCGGCGTCAACTCATCCGACCATTCCCATCCCGCTCGACGGCCAGACCAACGGCAACATCCGCATTCTCGATCAGCAGATCGCGGTTGGCTACACGCGGACTATTCGGCGCCAACAAGGTCCTCGATGCTCGCCTCGGCCTCGATCGCACCAAGGCCGGCAAATATAACCTCTCCATCGGAAACACTGACTTCAACAACATCCCCGGCCTGCCGACCACGAACGCCGTCGTTGCCGGCGGCCTGCCCTCTATCGGGATCACGGGATTCAGCGGCTTCGGCCGTCAGAGCACAAATCCGCAATGGCAGGATCCGGCCCTGATTGATCCGAAGGTGAACTTCACCTGGGTGAAGGGCAAGCACTCCATGAAGTTCGGCTACGAGTATGAGCACGTCTGGATGGCCGTGAACGACAACAATCCGCTCTACGGCTCCTTTACCTTTGGCGGCGGCTATCTCGAACGCCGGCGGATCAACGGTCACCGACACCTATTGGGCTGACTTCCTTTTCGGCGCCACCAATGCCTACTCGCTGGCGAACTTTTACGAGGCGCACCTCACGCAGAACATTCACAACATCTATGCGCAGGACGATTGGCAGGTTCTACCCACCCTTACCCTCAACCTGGGGCTGCGCTGGGAGTACGGTTCGCCCTACGCCGACCTCTATAACCGCGTCTCGAACTTCGACCCGGTGTCGCAGACTGTGCTTACCATCACGCCGGGAGCCGTTGCCGGCAACGGCATCACTCCGGTTTCGTACGGTGGGACCTACGGTAAGACCCTGGTCAATCCGGACTACCACGACTTTGGCCCGCGGGTTGGCTTCGCTTACTCGATCGATTCCAAGACTGTGGCTCGCGGCGGATTCGGCATAAGCTACGCGCACTACACGCGCGCCGGCTCGGGCGATATTTTGGGCATCAACGCGCCGCAGGCGCAATTCGCCTCCGTCACCCAGATCACCCCGAGCGCCGCCAACCACTGCTCCACACCGCTTCCTGCCCAGATCATCGCGTTCGGCACCACCACACCCTCGTGCTTCGCTACCGCCGACCAGGGCTTCCCGAGCGGCCTGGTCACCAGCTTCAACAAGGCGACCGACAACATCACCTACATCCCCAAAAACACAAGAGACAGCTACGTCGAGAGCTACTTCCTCAGCATCCAGCGCACTTTGCCAAGAACACTCTGATCGACATCGCCTACGTGGGCAACCATGGGGTCAAGCTGCAGGGCTTCCTCAACGCCAACCAGAGGAATCCCTCTCTTGGTTTCGCCCGTCCTTACGGCAACTGGCCGTCAGACATCACCACAGCCCTGAATCAGTTCTGGTCGAACTTCAACTCGCTCCAGGTCAAGTACGAGCAGCAGTTTGTCGGCGGCCTCACATTGCTAAACAGCTTTGCCTGGGAGCACGCGATGGATAACGCCAGTGCCTCGCTCGAAGGCAACACACCCTCCCCGCAGGATGCCAACAACATCAGAGGCGATTACGGTCAGTCGGATTACAACCTGCCCCTAGCCAACATCACCAGCCTGGTCTACGATCTGCCATTCGGTCAGGGCCGGTCCTTTCTTTCCAACACCAATTCCATCATCAACACAATTATTGGAGGCTGGCAGGTAAGCGCAATCAACACCATGCAGGCGGGCACACCTTTTAATCTCACCTACAACCCAAACTCCAGCCAGGCGCTCTCGCCGCAGATCCCGGTAGGCTCAACCTACCGCGGCGCCAACGAGTATCGCCCCAATAAGGTCCCCGGCCAGCCGGTAACCCAGGGCCGTTCGCACCGCGCAGCCAACACGGGCTATGTGAACTACGTCAACCTGCCGGCCTTCGTTCTTCCTCCCATAAAGGATGCCGCGGGCAATGTGCTTAGCCCGTTCGGCAACGCCAGCCGCAATCCGGGCCGCACCCCAGCCTTGTACCAGACTGACATTGCGCTCAATAAGAACTTCAATACTCCCATCGAGGGCCTGAAGGTTCAGTTCCGCACTGAGTTCTACAATGCCTTCAATCACACCAACCTGTACCTGCCGGGGAACGGAACCGGCAACGTCGGCGGGGTCATCAGTGGAACCCAGGGCACGACTGCCGGCGTGTATGGGGTCGGCGGCAGCGTTCCCCTTGACAACATCAACGGTGGAGCTCTGAACGCAAACACCGGTCAGATCACCAGTACCTTCACGCCACGCGTCATCCAGTTCGGCCTGAAGGTGATCTACTAGTGACTTTCTGTATCCGCAACGAAGGATGGGTGCCCCACATCTCGCTCGTTTTTCGCGAGATGTGGGATTCCACGGACCTCGACCGCTCACTGTAGATGATCGTGGACCTGGAAAGATGCCGGTCCAGTGCTGTGGAATCCCACATCTGCCAAAACCGGGCAGATATGGGGCACCCGGCCTTTGTTACGCACCCGGACGTGGGAGCAAAAATCCCGATCTTTACTCGAAGGTGCCCGTACGTGCTCTCCACAGGGCGCCTTCGACGGGATCGACCACTTTATCCGGTGCTTGCACGGCGGGAAATTCGCGCTGCACTGCCGCGATCAGAGCATCACGAACCAGGACTACGTTTTCCAGTATGCTGCCGGTAAATGCTATGGGCGGGGTCCACTCGGGCTCGTTCGAGTGCAGTCTCAGCCGGCGAATCACCAGCTGTATCAAGTACGCAAGCTCTTCGCCTTGCTGCCGCAGGACCGCTAACGCTATTTCGTCTCCGAGCTCGGCGCAACGCACCACAACCCCGGTCAGCTTGGAAAAATCGGGGGCGGGCTGGCTATTCGCATATTCGATCAGGCTATCCAGCGAGGGCAACTCCCAGAACTCCATCACCGCGGACAAGAGCAGCGTCTGTCGTTCCTGATCCTTGGCCAGGAAGATAGCCCGCAGGCTCTCGAGGCCGATCCTATGCCCGGAACCCTGGTCCGCCAGTGCCGGACCCCAACCTCCCGCAGTGAGGAGTAATCCTCCCTTGGTGCGGCCAACCACATTTGATCCTGTGCCCGCCATGGCGAGTACCCCGGCATGGCCGGGAAAGGCCGCTTCGAGGGCGATCTCGACGTCACCCAGGATAAGCAGTCCGCCGCCGACTCGCGCGCTGAACGCCGCTTGCAACCAATCTCTCACCAGCGGAACGCTCTCTCCCGCGGTCCCTATGCAGGTGCGGGTAATCGATGCCATGGAGACGCCCGTCTGTGCGGTCAGTTGAAGCAGAGCCGAATCGAGATTCTGGCCGGCGGTCGCGGCATCCACCCGCATACGCTTGATCGACCCTGTGCGCACTCTGGCCAGTTCGCGGGTCTCATCGGCGAGCACGTAGTCTGTCTTGGTTCCCCCGGCGTCCAGTGCGAGAAAGAAACTCATTGCGTGGTGCACTCCGGGTTCCAAAATCTACGCGGCTTCAAAGTAGGCCTCGATCTCTTCCAGAGTTTTGCCCTTCGTCTCCGGCAGAAAGAACGCCGCAGTCACCAGGTAGATGACGGTGAAACCGCAGAACAAGAAGAACATCATGGAATATCCATACTTGCCGACCACGGGTAAAAAGATGGCGGCGAGTGTGGTCGAGACCATCTGGTTGATCACCAGGGCAACGCTCATGCCATTTGAGCGAATGCGTGTGGGCATCAGTTCCGACAGCGCGAGCCATACGCATACGCCCGGGCCCAGGGCATAGAACGCGACAAAACCGTATAGCCCAAGCGCCACCAGCCAGCCGTGCACCGCGTCGGGCACGGGGCCGATATAGGCATGCTCAATGGTCAGCGGAGCCGTGCGTGCTGCATTGAGGTCGACCAGCGGGTTGCGGAAAAATGCTTCCACCTTGCTCGAAGGAAGGCTGCTTTGGCGATCGATGGCAACCGGCGCTTCGCCCGCATCGCCGGAACGCAGGGTCCTGGTGGCCGCGGTAAATCCTCCATACGTGTAGATCACCGTCATGGACAGCCGGTCCACCCGGAAGCCGCCAGAGAGAGCGCTCGCGGGGAGAAGGCGCTGCGCATCGGCTTGATCAAAGTGCAGCAGCAGATTTTGGTCCGGCCCCACCATCGACTGGATGGCGGCGCGGACGTCGACCCGGTTCTTTTCCGTGCGCAGAAACAGGGTGCCCACAAAGATCAGGCACACGATGATGCCAGAGGTTCCCAGAACAAGTAGAAACTTTCGCCCCTTCCGGTCGACCAGCGTCATGCCGACGATGGTCATCAGGAAGTTCAGGAAGGTGAACAGCACGTATCCCCAGTGCGCGTACAAGTCCGACAAACCGCTCTGCAGCAATATGTCGGTGTTGTAGCCGATAATGGAGTTGATTCCCGTCGCCGTGTTGCAGAAAAGAATGACGCAGGCAAGCAGGAAGGGAAGGACATATTTTCGGCGCAGCAGAGGATCCTTGATCCCGCTCTTAGCGAAAGATTTGTTTTCAGCGGAGAGGGAAGTCTGCTCCATCTCCTCGAGTTCGAGCGTGGCCTGCTCCGAACTGCGTGATCGAAGCAGTGCGGTCAGGGCGAGCTGTTTCCGCCCGCGCCTGAAGAGCCACCGGGGCGATTCCGCAACGAACAAACTACCCACTACAAACAGAATGCCCGGCGGCATCGACATCCAGAAGATGCGCCGCCATGCCTGGTCTTTCACGGTCAGTAGCGCTGCCGGGGATATGGACGCGGTAATCGCCGCGACACGATAGCTGTAATAGATGCCAATGACTGCTGCAGAAAAGACGCCCAGGGTCAAGAGCCATTGGAAAGCTCCTGTGCCTTTTCCGCGATCTTGCGCGGACAGGCACTCCGCCAGGTAGAGCGGAACCACGATGCCCACCAGTCCTCCGCTGACGCCTTGCAGCAGGCGGCCAAAGAAGAGCGGGGCGAAGCCGTGAGAGAGCGCGATGACTGGAATGCTTAGAACAAAGATCGCTCCGCTGATCACCATGAGGGGCTTGCGTCCCAGCCAGTCGGCGAGCAGGCCGGCGAAGAGGGTAGAGATAACGCTGCCCAGCAACACCGCGGCAACAATGACTGAGAGCTGGCTGGCGTTTAGTCCGGAGGTTGCCTCAAGGTAAGGTAGTGCGCCGCCGATGATGCCGACATCCACCCCGTAAAGCAAGCCGCCCAGGCCAGCAACCAGAAGAAGCAGGCGGTTATAGGTGTTCGTGTGACTCAGTTCGGCAGTGCTTGGCATTCGGGACGACCGCGCGGTATGGATTGAACTCCAAACATGTAGAGTAACCCGTGACGGCGTTCGCGATCGCTAGAAAACGGATATCTAATGGCGGGTCGAGTGCTGTGGTATCCCACTCAAGCCAAAGTACGGCTTTAATGGGGCACCCAGCTTTCGTTGCCGGTGAAGCGTTAAGAGAGGAATCGGTTTTCTACGGTGAAGCATGATGGTCCAGCAACAAAAGCTTTGGGTGCCCCATTCAAGCCCGTACTTTGGCTTGAGTGGGCCAGGATGCCTCTACGGCAGTCTGCGTTTGCTTTCCATGAGTGCTTGTTTTGCGGCCATGTCGCTGGCGATGCCGAAGATCATCAACTCCAGCGGTCCGCTACCCGAGTTAGCAAAGGATTGCTTCTCGTTCAGGCGTACCGGGACGGCGTCTCCGCTGTGGATCTGGGCCGTCTCGGAGCCGATGGTCACGCTGCCGTCGCCTGCCATTACATAGTAGATCTCTGTCATGTTGGGCTTGGCCACGGGACCGATGGTGGTTCCCGGGGGCATAAGCAGGTGGTCGACATAGGACCAAGTGGTGTAAAAGACGGTCGGATCGAGCGCCCGGCGGTATTGCACCGTACCGGTACCGCCATCCATGTGATCGACCGGCTTCAACAGCGACCGATCCAGGCGCATGGTGATAAAGGTGGGGATGGGGTCGAGCGGGGCGCCCACACGCCCATCTTCGAGATTGAAGGCATCGTAGACGCCCTTCATCGTGCCCACGTTGAAATTGATCCACTCTACCGGCTTATCGGAGGCGTTGTAGATGGCGTGCGAGTGGCCCAGGCGGGTCGGCGCCCCCGCCGGCCCCTTGAGCACGGACGTGCGCTCATCGATGGTGAACTGGGCTTCGCCGTCGAGGATGATGAACATCTCTTCGCACTGGTTGTGGAAGTGGGCGCCGATGCCGCTCTTGGGCTCAATTACACCGCGATGCATGAAAAATAGATTGGTCTCGAGCGTCTCCGCATCGAAGAGCGGCCGATAGTCCAACGCACCCGGACCATCATGCACCGCCTTCATGTTGCGATACTTCGACGAGTCGGCACGGGCGATTCGCTGCTCCAGCGGGAGCGGCTTGGTGGTTTGAGCAAGCGATAAGCCAGACGCCAGCACCGACAGAACAGCGAGTGTCTTAATCATGGACGTTTTCCTGTTTTCAACTCGACCACCGGCGGCCGCAATCCCAGGCGGGCAAGAATGATATAGATCACAAAGCCGGTCGCGAATGCATACAGCGCAGCTGGATTGTCAGCTTTCACGACAGCCGCCGGAAGACCAGGAATATGTTCCGGCATCCCGACCATGAAACCGATAATCCAGGCAATGTACCCCGCCCAATTGATGCCCAGCCGTGGCCCCGACCAGCGCTTGCCGGCGAGCAGGTAATCGGCCGCCATGGCGCCGCATATAGGGCCAAAGGACGCAGCGATGATGCTGAAGAAGCCCACCAGGTTATCGGCCAAGCCGCTGATGGCGAGGATGGCGCTTAACGTGACCCCGGCCATGGTGGATACGGGGCGGGAGATTTTAGGCAGCATGGTGCTGAAGCTGTTGGCTGCGATAAAGGAGGAAAAGCATGTGGGCACCAGGCAGGCAGCGGCGAATAGGAAGAACATGACGGGCGCCAAAGCTCCCACGCTGGCAATGGCAGCGGTGTAGTCGTAGTTTCGCGGTCCGCTGGTGCGGCCCAGGTAGCCTGCGACGGAAAGAACAGAAATGCCGCCGGCAATTAAAGCACCGGCAGCAACACCAGTCAGTCCTCCCAGCACAACGTCTTTCCTGCTGCCGTTATTCATTCCGAAATCCGTACCCGCTGCTCCGGCGGTAGCGAAGAAGCCAATGGTGATCAGCAGTGCATTCAGGAATCCGGTCATCGAATCATGCTGCGGAGGCTGGTACTGGGGGATGCCGCTGCGGTTGTACCAGAGGACGATCAGCATCATGGCGAACGGAACCCAGTTCATGAACTTGGCAAACTGGCTGACGTAATTGATCCCTTTGATCGCAACCCATCCAAGGCTGTACAGCCAGATGATCACGATGACGCTGTAGAGGGTTCTCGATGTCTGGTTGAGTCCTTGCATGATGAAGTGGGCGGCCAGGGTGCCGTCCACCCCTACCCAGCCCACCTGCAACAGGCCCATCAGGATGCCCGGGATCAGGAATCCACCCGTGGTGCCAAAGGTCGAAGTGCCGACCACGTAGAGATTGCGGCCGGTTTGCATGCCCAGCATTGCGGGCACATAGTAATAGAGCCCAAAACAAAGCAGCCCCGCCACCAGCAGGCCCCACAGGGTGACGCTGACACTTGTATACCCAATCGTCGGTGCGGACAGCTTGAGGTAGTAGCCAACAAAAAGGAAAATGCCGAAGTAGCTGGGGAAGGTGCTTTTGTACCAGGGAGCCCTGGCGGAGAGCGGTACGGGAACCGACGCGCTTACATATTCGGGAATGTTGCGCTCCATGGGGCTCCTTAAACCGCGGTGTAGTCGTTCACGGAATAATCCGCAAAATGGTTTTCCATCTGAGGCCACACTTCCTGGTGAAGATCGAGCGCTACCCACTTCTTCTGCAAGAGCATGTGACTCGAAGGCGATGCGCAGCCGCCAGTCGTCGCCTTCGTGGTTGGGGCGCAGCAGCTCTACACCGCGAAATCCTTCCTGGCGGGAGATGGCAGGACGAAAGATCTCCGTGTAGGTCTTCTCCAGGGCTGCCTGCGCGCCTGGTTTGAGCCGCATTTCAACAAACAGGACGAACATCGTCACCTCACCATTTCAGCTTGAATACATCGATAGCCGTGCCACCCAGGACTTTGTCGTAGACGTCGGGTGTGAGATCGAGAGCCTTGTATTTTGCGAACTCCACGGGAACGTTGCTGGGCAAATCTGCTCCCAACATCACCCGATCCGCTCCGATAGTATCGATCATCCAGCGGATATCTTCTCCGATACACCAGGAGGTTTCGAGATAAAGATTGCCGCATACAGTAGCAGCGACTTGTGCCTCGGCGGTGAAGACGGCGAACCCGGCATGGGCCAGAATGATTTTCAGATCAGGATATTTGCGGGCTGCAGGAATGCAGAGCGCGGGCAATGCGAAGGGAACTCCGGGACCGGTGTGGACCATCGTAGGCACGCCGAGGGAGTGAGCGGTTGCAAAAACCCGGTCGCCATCCTCTGATAAGGGGTTCACCCCGTGCCCGATGGTGTGCAGCTTGATCCCGACAAACTTCAGATCCTTGATGCAGCGTTCCATTTCGCGTTCATAAGCATCGCGATTCCCGTGCGGAGTCGCGCTGGCTATGCCGAAGAAGCGTCCTGGATGCTTGGCGCACAGGTCTGCAATGCGGTCGTGGGTCTTGGAAGCTACCGTAGCCCCTGGATAGGGCTGTACGATAGTGGCATCGACCTTGCATTCCTCCATCCGCCGCAGCATATCCTCTTCTGTGCTCAGCAGGCCGAAGACGCAACATTCGCCCAGGTGGGCATGGGTATCAATCCTCTTGGTCATGAATCCTCTCGTGGATGCAGGTGTTTGCCGGCAAAGCGGCCATTATAGACGTTCCAATAATCGTTTACATCAATGGGCTCGGGGCATCGCGCCCAGCTCGGTATCGAGGACGTTCTTCTGTGCGGAGATCCCAACGATCATCAGTTCCAGGTCGGCTGATCCGTTGTTTATTAAGGAATGCGCTTCATTGAAGCGAATGGGAATGCCATCCCCTTTATGGATGTCAGCGGTCTCGCCATTCACCTTCACCTGGCCATCGCCGTTGAGCACGTAATAAATCTCTTCCACGCCTTTGTGGTAGTGCTGTCCCTCGGATGCTCCTGGAGGAATCAGCAGATGATCCACGTACGCCCAGTTGGTCAGGAAGACATCAGAATCCAAGCGCGCGCCGGTATTGCACCGTGCCCTGGCCGCCGCGGTAGTTTGCGATGGGCTTCAGAAGTTTCTTATCCAGGTGCATGGTCATGAAGGTGGGGATGGGATCTTTGGGGGCGCCGACGCGGGCGTCGTCAAGATTGAAGGCATCGTAGTGGCCCTTGATCTGGGCTACGTTGATGTTCATAAATTCCACCGGCTTATCCGATGGGTTGTAGATGGCGTGGGAGTGGCCCATCCGGCAGGGCGCCCCCACGGTTCCCTGCAGCACGGAGGTTCGGCCGTCGATGGTGAACTCCGCCTGGCCATCGAAAACGATGAACATCTCTTCGGTGGTGTTGTGGAAGTGAGCCCCTACGCCTCCGCCGGGCATGATTTCGCAGCGGTGCATGAAATTGAGGTTCACGTCCATAGCGGAAGGAGGAACCAGGAGCTCACAGGCCATATCGCCGGCACTATTGTGGGAGCGGCTGCGGGTGTACTTGCTGGGGTCGGTGTGGCCGATTCTAGCCGCCAACGGAGTTTGCGCCCACAACGAGAACGCGCTAAGAAGGGCAACGGCAGCAAAGCATCGGGAGCGGGTACACGCGTCGCATCATATGTTTCCCTCGCATGGATGTCCGGCGGGGCACATCCTAAGCCGCCCAAGAATATATATGGAGGAAAGGAGCGTCAAGCTGAAATGCGGAATTATGGTTCGATTTACGGGCAGCTGGTTTCAAAAAGCAAACCCCTCGGCTTCTTCCTAATGGCAAGGAAGGTGGATCGAGTGCTGTGGTCTCCCACTCGATGCGCCGTGGTTATTAGGGACTTCAGGCTTTGCGTAGGTCCAACGCTACTTGTTCTGCGGTCGCACGCACCGCGGCGATGATTGATTCTTCATGCTCCTTGTCGCGGAGCCTGGTCTTGGGCATGGACGAGCTAATTGCTGCGGAAACCTGGCCATTCGGCCCAAAAATAGGCACGCAGAAGCAAATGCCATCGTAGGCACACTCCTCACGGTCGATGGCATATTTCTGCTGCCGGATTCCCTCATACTCCTGGCTTAAGTCCTTGCGGTCGGTGATGGTGTGCTTGGTGAAGCGATAGGTCCCGAAACTGCGCAACAATCTTTCGCGCTGCTCCTGAGGTTGAAAGGCGGTGATCGCCTTGCCCAGAGAGCTGGCGTTGGGGGGCAGGATGTGCCCAACAACATTGCTCATCCGGATCACGTGGGGGCTCTCGACCACAGCGATCACCTCGACCCGATTTTCGAACAAGGCGGCCAGGGTAGAGGTCTCGGAGAGTTCGCGGCTGAGCGCATCCAGGTAGGGCACGCCGACACGATGCAGCTTGCCCAACCACTGCGTAGGCGTAACGGCGTGAATTCCCGGGGCCAGCAAGTATTGGCCGCGCCCATCGACGGTTACGCAGCCCAGCGTTTCAAGTGTGCGCAGAATCCGGAATGCCGAAGTTTTTGAGAGTTGAATCCGCTGGGTGATCTCGTTCATAGGCAAAGGCTTAAGCTCGGCCTGGAGGAATTCCAGAACCTCCAGCGCCTTGCCCACAGCGCGGGAGAAGTATTGGTCTCCGCCGCGCGCCTCTTTAGCCGTTTCGGCCTTTACCAGGTTGGAAGTCCCAGCCTTTGCCGGGCGAGCGGTCTTGGTTTTCAACATAAAGCTCTACCAAATTCATGATAACGGAAGCTGCCATCCCGAAGTGGGCAGATAATAGCGGAATCAGTACCAACTTGTCGACTCTTCCTCAATATTTTGAAACTTGATTCAAAATATGTTTGCGCATCGTTCATTCACGGTGATATAGGTTTCTGCGCACGAATTCAGGAGGCAAGAGCCGTGGTCAAAAAACAGAGAATGCAAAATGTGGTTTGGTTGGCAAAGACGCTTTGTTTGATGGCGGCCATGTTGCTGGTGTGCTCGCGGTGCCCGGCGCAGATATCGAGCGCCGAATTGAGTGGGAACGTCCTCGACGCTTCGGGAGCGGCGCTTCCTAACGCAACAGTAACGGCCACCAACGTCGCGACCACCATCTCTCACAATACCGTTAGCGGGAAGGGAGGAGACTATGTGATCACCGATCTTCCTCCTGGGGACTACACACTGACCGTCGAAGCGGCGGGTTTTCGCAAGCTTGTAGCAAACCGGCGTAAGTCTCCAGGTCAATCAGCAGGCTCGGGTCGACCTCACGCTCCAGGTAGGGCAGACGGCCGAAACGGTCAGCGTGACAGGTCATCCGCCGCTCCTGGATTCCGAGTCTTCTTCGGTTGGAACGGTAATCAACCGGCAATTGGTGAACGAGCTGCCGCTGAATGGCCGCAACTTCGTGCAGCTGGCGACGCTCAGCCCCGGAGTGAACGGCGTGGGCGAATCCGCCTCTGGAACCATTATGGGCGGCACGCGCCCGGACGACCGCCGGGCCGGCAACGAGATCTTTTCCAATGGTAACCGCGAAGGCGACAACAACTTTCTTTACGACGGCATCGACAACAATGAGCGCCTCACGCTTTCCATCACGCTTCGGCCCGCGATCGATGCAGTGCGCGAGTTCAAGATCCAGACCAACCTCTACAGCGCCGACGTGGGCCGTAACTCGGGCGCGGTGATCGACGTCATCTCCAAATCAGGGACAAATCAGTTGCATGGCAGCCTGTTCGAGTTCCTGCGCAACTCGGATGTAGATGCACGTACGTACTTCAATACGGCGGGCACTCCTTTCCCCACGTTCCGTTTAAATCAGTTTGGCGGCTCTTTGGGTGGGCCCGTAATCATCCCAAAGCTCTACAACGGCAGAGATAAGACGTTCTTCTTCGTCGACTACGAGGGTTTCCGCAACAGTACACAGATATTCGAGCGGGGCAACATCCCGACCATGCGCATGCGGCAGGGAGACTTCGGCGAACTCCTGCCGAGCACCCTCATCTACGATCCGCTGACCACCGTGGCGAATCCTGCTTCGCCGAGCGGATTCTCTCGTACGCCATTCCCAAACAACGTGATACCCGCTGATCGTTTTGATCCCATTGCGTACAAGATGATCAACGCCTACCCCATTCCAACCAGCACTGCGCGGCTTAATAACTACGCGATGCCTCGGATCCAGCCGCAGAACTACGACCAGGGAGATGTCAGGATCGATGAACAGATCACGACCAAGGATTCCATCTTCGCGCGCTGGTCGATTCAGGACACGACCACCATTTCGCCCAGCACCTATGTGCAATCCACGATCCCCGGGATCTCCACGCCGGTAAGCCTGAGTGATGAGGCCTCCTTTGCCGGCACCTCATTCCAGCCCACGCAGCATGTGGCCACAAGTTATGTGCGCGTCTTCACCCCAACGCTCATTAACGACTTTCGGGTTGGCTTCAACCGCTACGTACTGGACTACGTGCCCATCAATTTCACTGCCGGTGGCGGACTTGGCAACGAATTGGGAGTACCGAATTCGAATGTCACCCCGCGTGAGCAAAACCTGCCCATCTTTTCACCTTCCAGTTATCTAGGTGTCGGCCAGACCCGCTCTCTGCCGTTGTATCGCCGGGAAAATACATTTCAAGAACTTGACAACCTGACCTGGACCAAGGGCACACACACGTTCAAGATTGGCGCTGACTTCAGGCGGCGGCAGCTTACGATTTACCAGACCAACGAAGGAAATGGCCGCTTCAATTTTTCACCCGCGTTTACAGATTCGCGGGAGCCGGCCGGTAAGGGCGGCGATGCTGCGGCAAGCTTCATTCTTGGTTTCCCCACCCTGGACGCGCATGATTACAACTATCAATTTCCTGGGATAAGGATGAACGAATTCGGCATGTACTTTGCCGATGACTGGCGAGCCACCAAAAACCTCACCCTGAACTATGGGTTGCGCTGGGATTATTTCAGCCCGCCCGACGAGGCGTTTAACCGTTGGTCCAATTTCGATGTTGCTACGGGCCAATATCTTGTCGCTGGTGTTAACGGAGTGGGCGTGAATGCCGGCGTGCTGAAGTACTGGCCGAACTTTGGCCCGCGCCTCGGATTTGCCTACCAGATGCTGCCGCACACCGTGTTCCGCGGAGGCGTTGGCCTCTTCTACAACGCCTCCGGCAGTGAGGCGGGCAACATGCGCCTGGCGCGTAATCTTCCTTTTGGCCTGACATTGCAAATCACGCCCGGAGACGTCACAGTGGGTCCGACCGTAAGCGAAGGCTTTCCGCCTTTGCAGCCAATCATCATCCCGCCTACTCCAAATGGAGTAGGGTACGGGGTAGCCCCGAACTTCCGTCCTTCCTATGCAGAGCAGTTCAATGCGGGCGTGGAACAAGAGATTGTTCCGTGGGACATGGTGTTGAAGTTCGTCGGCGTGGGCAACCTGGGACGTCACCTGCAAGACACCTGGAACGCCAACCAGCCGATTCCTGGGTCGACCTCAACCGTGTCACGGCGCCCGCTATATGCCATAGACCCAGCGCAGAGCGACGTCGACTACTACATATCGGATGGCTTTGCGGAGTACTTTGCCTTTCAGTTCACCGCCGACAAACGCTTAAGCCAGGGGGTCACTGCGCTGCTTGGCTATGCCTTCTCTCATGCCATCGACGATGTGCCGCTGGAATTCGGTGGCGGCGATGCCGGGCCAAACCCCCAGGATCCCCGCTTCCCGCATGAGGTCAGCAACTCAATCATCGACCAGCGCCAACGTTTGACGCTGAGCTATCTATGGGCGTTCCCCTTCGGGAAGGGTCAAAAGTGGATGAACAACGGCGGTGTAGCCGATTGGATTCTCGGCGGCTGGCAGAATAATGGGATCTTGATCACGCAGAGCGGCCTTTGGTTTTCACCGGTCTTGCAGACATCCACCACTAACACCGGAACGTCGAGCCGTCCCAACCTCATTCCGGGAGCCAAGGTCGTCTATCCGAAGACTCTCAATAACTGGTTCCTGCCCTCGGCGTTTAGCACTCCTGCACCGTACACGTATGGCAATGCCAGTCGTAACTCCCTGGTCGGTCCGGGCCGCACAAATCTTGACGAGTCGATCTTCAAGAATTTCACCATTCATGAACAGATGACGCTCCAGTTCCGTTTCGAAGCGTTTAACGTCTTCAACCATCCGCAGTTTGGATATCCGAATCAGACCGTCGGAAATTCGCAGGTGGGTCAGATTACGTCGATTGTCGGCAATGCTCGTAACTTGCAGGCCTCGCTGCGGTTCCAGTTCTAGCCTGAGAACGCGGCGAAAAGCGGTGTTCCATCCTGGCCAGGAAAGCGTGGCGAGGATGGGACACCGGTACCCCTGCAACAACGCAATTTTGAGGAAGCTAGGAACTTAAAATGACTCATCTCCTACGACGAAATAGAGTACCCGCTGGCTTGCTCGCTCTTTTTGCGGGACTCCTGGCATGCCTGCCCGCATGGGCGGCCAAGCGGGATCTTCGGGTTTACTTCATCGATGTTGAAGGCGGCCAGTCCACACTATTCGTGACTCCAACCGGGCAGTCTCTGCTCATTGACACAGGCTGGCCGGACAACGAGGGGCGCGACGCCGACCGGATTCTCGCTGCAACCAAGAACGCGGGCATCAGCAAGATCGACTACGTATTGTTGACCCATTATCACGATGACCATAGTGGAGGCATCCCGCAGCTGGTCGAAAAGATCCCTGTCGGGACTTTCATCGATCACGGAGCCAACATCGACACTAAGCCTGGGAATAAAACGCTGGCAGTCTACGCTGCCTACCAGCAGGTACTCGCAACAGGAAAATACAAACACATGGTCGCGCATCCTGGAGACGTGCTGCCCATAACCGGCATGAAGGTTACGGTCATCAGCAGCGATGGCAACGTGATCGATCATTCTCTGCCGGGAGGTGGAGAGACGAATCAATACTGCAGTACGCCCGAAACCAAGCCGACGGACCGCAGCGAAAATTCCCATTCGCTGGGTGTGCTCATCAACTTCGGCAAACTCAAAATCCTCGATCTCGGCGATCTCACCTGGGACAAGGAGATGTTGTTCATGTGCCCGGTGAATCGGCTGGGAACCATCGACATCCTGGTGGTTTCGCATCATGGACTGAATGCGAGCTCCAGTCACGCGTTGATCGATGCCATTCATCCCCGGGTGGCGATCATGAACAACGCAGCCACCAAGGGAGGAGCGCCGCAGGTAATTGATGAGGTGCTGAAAGCCCCCGGGCTGGAAACGCTATGGCAGCTACATTTCGCGGAGAAAGCAGGCGCGGAGCACAACACGGCCGCGGAATACATAGCCAATCCGCAGGGTACCGACCCGGGAAACTATTTTGTGCTGACGGCGAGTCCCAAAGGCAGCTTCACCGTCTACAACTCGGGGACCAAGCAGACGAAGGATTATGCGGCCAAGTAGGCTTCTTCCGGGATCGGCTCTACGCCCAGCGCGGCATCTGACCTGACGCCTTGTTACATTGGGTCAGGAGAGAACTCCCAGGAGCATAAGCCTTGATTGCAGTGGATTGGGGTACCAGCAATTTCCGTGCGTTTAGGGTCAGTGCAGAGGGAGCAGTTTTGGCAGGTGCTCTTCGCCGCAGGGGATTTTGCGTGTGGGCGAGGGAAATTTCGAAGAAGCCTTACGTGCCGAGGTTGGTGTTTGGCTGGCAGCAGGTGAGAAGCACATCCTGCTGTGCGGCATGATCGGCAGCCGGCAGGGCTGGGTCGAAGCGGAATATCTTCCTTGTCCGGTGGGCATAGCGGAGCTGGCGGACGCTGTGGTGCCGATACCATTTTCCGGGGCTAAAGTGCGGTTGGTTCCCGGGGTCATAGGACCGGACGCGGCGGGCGTGCCGGAGCTGATGCGCGGCGAAGAGACTGCGGCGATGGGCATGCTGGACGCTTGCGTTGGGGGCAGGCCTGGTTTGTTTTCCCGGAACGCATTCCAAGTGGATTCAACTGAGCGATCGAAAGATTGTGAGTTTTACCACCTGCATGACGGGCGAGATCTACGGTGCCCTGCGTAAATGCACCATCCTGGAACGCACCATGACCAGCAATCGCCGCCGTCGACAAAGCCGCCTTTCACGATGGGGTGACTCGCTCCGCGGATCCAGGCGGATTGCTTCACCATCTTTTTGGCGTGCGCACGCTTGCCATTGATGGGTCAGCTCAGGGAAGAAGTGTCCGCCTCGTATCTCTCGGGTTTGTTGATCGGGCACGAGGTGCGCGCGACCATGCCGCCGGGGAGCGATGTTCACCTGGTGGGCGCGGCGCATCTTTGTGGTCTCTATGCGCAGGCCATCGAGGCTTGCGGAGGTAAAGCAACCGTGGAAGACGAAGATGCGGCGGCGCTTGGGCTGGCGGCTATCGGCAGGAGGCTGCATTGGACGTAAGGGACATGGCTCGAACGCTGCCCCCTGGTCGCCATCTTGCGCGGCGTTCAGCCGGCCGAGGCAGAATCGATCTGCTCGGCATTGGAGAGGGCGGGCATCTGCATCGTGGAGGTGCCTCTCAATTCACCCAGCCCGTTCGAGAGCATCTCCATCTTGTCGCGAAGTTTCGGCAGCCGGATGCTGATTGGGGCCGGCACCCTGACCGAGCCATCGCAGGTTGGGGAAGTGGCGGCGGCCGGCGGCCGGCTGATTGTCACTCCGCATGCCGACACTGCGATTGTGCGTGCGGCCAAGCAGGCTGGTCTGTTTGCTGTTCCTGGTTTTTTCAATCCGACCGAGGCCTTCGCCTTGCTGCAAGCCGGCGCCGACGCGATCAAGCTTTTTCCCGCGGAGGTTCTGGGTCCGCCCATGCTCAAGGCGCTGCGTGCCGTGCTTCCCAAGTCGGCCATCGTGATACCCGTGGGCGGAGTGGATGTGCATCAGGTCGCACCATGGATGGCCGCGGGAGCCCTTGGTCTGGGCGTCGGTTCGTCGATTTACAAGCCTGGAGACGATGCCCGGGTTGTTGAAGGCAAGGCGCAGGCTTTGGTGGCAGCGGTGCAGTGCGTAGGTGCGGCGTAACTGGAAAAGAAACAGCAGGTCCCTCCACTGCGCTACCCCCGATTTCCTGTGGAGGTTAGCGGCGTTGGCGAACTTCATGCGGCTTTCTCTACGGAAAGCCGCATACGCGGGCGTTGGTGAGAGCAGCGTAGCAGGAAATCCGGGTACGCTCCGGTCGGGATGACAATTCTGTTGCACGAAAGGGCCCCAAAACGGTCACAGGAATGGCTGTTAATGGTCCCATAGAATTGTCATCCCGACCGGAGCGCAGCGCAGTGGAGGGACCTGCGGTTCTCTTCCGGTTCTCACGCAGACATTGAAGCCCGGAGTTTTTCGAAATTTGAAGGAGATGTCAATGAAAAGAAGAGCTTTCCTCCGTTCCCTGGCGGCCACCGCAATTGCGAGCGGCGTGCGCGCTCTGCCCGCCTATGCCGTTCCTCTCCCCAAGATGAAGATCACGCGGGTGCGAGCCTATTTGCCTCCGCATCCCAATCCGCTGTTCAACCAGAGCGACGTGGTGGTCACCATCGAGACCGACGCGGGAATCACCGGCATAGGCGAAGGTGGCGTGAAGGATACGATATCCCAGTCCGCCGGGAGACTGATTGGCCGGGACCCGCAGTATATCGAGCGTCTGTGGCAGGACATGAATCGCGCCTTCTTCTATCCCGCAGGCCGGGAGAGGACTGACGCCATCGGCGCCCTCGACCTGGCTTTATGGGACATCAAGGGCAAGGTGCAGGGTCAGCCCGTCCATCAGTTACTGGAGGGCATGGTTCGTAACTATGTCGAGTGCTATAACACGGCCGGCGTCATTCCGGGTGTTACCCATGAAACCAGTCTCAAGGATCGCGCCCGGCTGACTATCGAAGCCGGCTATCGCGCTTTTCGGTTCGGCGCCTCGGAGGCGCCGGCAAACGGCACCTATAACACCCGGGAGCGCATTACCATCATGCGCGAGGAATGCGCCCAGGTGCGAGAAGGCGTAGGCAAGGATGGCGACTGGTGCATCGATTTCCACCAGCGCTTCGATCTGCCCGACGCCATTCGCGGCTGCAACTCGATTGAAGATCTGGCTCCATTCTTCGTGGAAGATCCGGTTCGCACCGAGGCGTTTCAGCAAGACCTTCCCATCCTGCGCAGCAAAGTGAACGTTCCTCTGGCCGCCGGCGAAGAGTGGGGAAACCGCTGGGACTTCAACCGCCTGGTCGAAGAACACTCCATCGATTTTGTGCGCGCCACTCTGCCCAACGTGGGGGGCATTACAGAAATGATGAAGATTGCGGCGATCTGCGAAACCCACTTCGTCGGCATCGTTCCTCATTTCACTGGACCCATTGCCACGGCTGCCCTGGTCAACTGCCTGGGCACCTTCTCCGGGCCGCTTCTCATGGAATACAACTTCCAGGGCCGCACTCTGCCCCACTTGCCCGTGTGCCTGGATTTCAAAGACGGCAAGCTGTATCCCAATGACCGGCCAGGCTTGGGTGTGGAGTTGGACTACAAGCAGCTTACCCAGATCGCCGAAATTACCGAACCCGTCACTGCGCGGGCCCAAACCTACTTCCGGCCGGACGGTTCCATCACCAACTGGTAGGGAAGCGAGGAGCTATGAAAATAAGAAGAGCGATCAACCTGGGTTTGCTGCTCTTACCCTTGGCCGGGTATTCCCAAATGGCTGCTCCTCGTCCCCCACTTGCGCAAAGGATCGGGCACACCGATCTGAGCAAAGTCGAGCCTGCTCATTCCCACGGGAGCGTCGGCTTGCGCAAGTGCCAGACGCTGGTGGCCGGTGGTGTGATGGATGTGAACCTGAACTTTCTATTTCGTTGCCAGATGCAGCCCGGCGGCGGCGTGGCGGAACACTTTCACAACACGGTCGAAGAGATGTTCACCATCCTGGATGGGGAGGCGGAGTTCACCGTCGACAGTCACACTTCGCTGGTGAAGGGGCCTGCGGGAGCGCCCCAGCGTAGAGGCCACTCGCACGCGATTTACAACCCGACCAACGAGCTGGTCGATTACCTGAATATCAACGTATCCATGGTCAAGGGTCATTATGATGCGTTCAACCTGGGTGACTCGCGCGACAAGGTGACGGCGAAAGACGAAATCCCGCAGTTCATGCTGATGAGGCTGGACAAGACGCTTGCTGCAGCCGATGCCGAACTATCGCGGTGGGCAGGGAACTGTGAAATATCGGCGCGCGCTCGACTCGGATACATTCGAGACCAACTGGGCCTACGTGGATCATCTCCTGATTCCGCCCGGAGCGTCGGAGGGGCTGCATTACCACACGGGCGTCGAAGAGATCTATTACGTGATGGATGGTGGTGGCCAGGTTCGAGTGAATGACGAGACCGAGCCAATCAAAAAAGGGGATGCCGTGCCGATCTTCTTCCGTGAGCCGCACTCGTTTACCAACAACGGATCGTCCGATCTTGAGCTTATGATCATCGGTATCTCTGCTGTGAAGGACGCGCTGGACACGGAGCTGGGTGCGCCGCATCGACCGGGAAGATAATGGTTTACCGGCTCAGGTTGCGAGAAGGTGTGGTACCAATGAAACGCAGAAGCTGTTTGAAAGCGATGTTGGCCGTGGCCGGAGGTGCTGTCCTTCCCGCCGTCGCGCTCGCGGATCCCAGCAAGTGAAGAACGGCCCATCCAACTGCACGCAGACCTGGCAGTGGATCCGGCGAAAGAACAGGAGATGCTGGAGTTTTTTGAGCAAAAATTCCGTCCCGCTGCTGCCCAACAGCCTGGATATATCGATCTCAGAATGCTGAAGTTGAAGTCCGACGTTGCGTGGCGTCGCTCCGCCCGGAGCCAACTACCAGTTCGTCCTGACCTTTGCCAGCGAGGCGTTGCGGCAGAAATGGGTCGCGACCGACCTCCACAAGCAGCTTTGGCCGATCATTGAAGAGCAGCTTAACCGACAAGAATTACAGCCGCCTGCTATACGAGGTCTACTAAGGGGATTATGACAACATCGAGCGTCGCGGTTGCGTCCCCCACGGGACGCAACGCCCGCTGGCTTGTAGTGGCTCTCCTCACCGTGGGCGTCGTGATTGCCTACACCGACCGTATCAATCTGTCCGCCGCACTCCCCCAGATTCGGATGAGTTTCCCGCATCTCGGCGGAGGCGTCGGGAATTCTGCTCTCGGCCTTTTTCTGGGCCTATACTTTGCTGCAAACGCCGGCCGGATGGCTGGTCGATCGTTTCGGTCTCAAGTGGCCTTATGCCGCGGGGCTTTTCGTTATGGAGCGCGGTTTCTGCGGCAACGGCTCTGGTGAGCTCTCTCAACGGCCTCATCGCCATGAGGGTCGTGCTTGGTATTGGCGAGTCCATCGTCACCCCGGCCAGCATGCGTTATATCCGCGAGAACTTCGCCGAGCACGAGCGGGGTCTGCCCATCGGCATTTATTTCTCCGGAACCAAGTACGGCCCGGCGATTGGGGCGCCGATTGCTACCTATCTTGTCCTGGGTTACGGATGGAGATGGATGTTCGTCCTGAACGGAGCGCTCTGCATTCTCTGGCTGGTTCCGTGGCTTCTGTTTGTCAGGGATGATCGCAAGAGCTCTCCCGTGCAGGCAAGGGAGTGCTTCGGTCTCCTGGGGCGCTCTTTTTGGCTCCCCGCTCATGTGGGGCACCTGCGTCGCCACATTCTGCTATATGTACTTTGTCTATTTCTGCATGACGTGGATGCCCACCTATTTCAAAGACCGTTTCGGCTTGTCATTGACGGCGTCGGGTTGGTTCACCTTCATGTCGTTTGGGGGAATGGCAACTGTCGCGATACTGGCAGGCTGGGCTGCCGATCGGCTCATTGCTCGCGGACGCAACCCTGTCACCGTACGAAAAGGGTTTACCATCGTGGGTTTCGTGCTCGCGTTCAGTGAGGTCTTCGGAGCCTTCTCACATTCCACTACGACCACTCTTTTCCTGGCCGTGTTTTCGCTCAGCGGGCTCGGCCTGGCCACGGCCAATTATTGGGCGCTCACCCAGACGTTGACGCCGGCCTCCGCCTCCGCCCGCGTGGCGGGGATACAGAACACCGCAGCCAACATGGCAGGCATCGCCGCCCCCTGGATCACTGGGATCCTGGTGCAAAGGACAGGAAGTTTCAACGCGCCGCTGATCGCGATTGGCTTTTGGCTCCTGGTGGGCATCGCTTGCTATCTATTTCTGGTCAGGGAGAGACATGCATTGCGATAGGGCGATTTTGAGCATGTGTCTGCTGGCAGCGCTTCCTTTATCTGCGCAGACCGGAGCGCCGGGTGGGGAGTGGCGAACCTACGGTGGCGACCTCGGCAACACGCGCTACTCCGCTCTTGATCAGATCAACGCCTCCAATTTCAACAAACTGCAAATTGCCTGGAGCCTCAAAACCGACAACTTCGGACCCGAGCCGGAATACAAGTTTGAAGGGACCCCGCTGATGGCTAAGGGTGTCCTCTATACCACCGCCGGATCGCGGCGAGCCGTGGTTGCGCTGGATGCTGCGAACCGGGCGAGATCCTGTGGAGCCATGCGGAGCACGAAGGCGCACGCGGCGATGGCTGCTCCGCGGCGGCTTTCCGGCCATGGTGTGGCCTACTGGACGCGACGGCCGGGAAGAACGAATTCTTTACGTCACGCCCGGCTACCGGCTGATCGCGCTGGATGCGAAGACGGGTATCCCGATACCCACCTTCGGCAAGGGAGGTGTGGTCGATCTACGGCTGGATGACGACCAGGAGATGGATCTGGTCACTGCCGACATCGGGCTGCATTCCACACCGATCGTGGCCGGCAATACGATCATCGTGGGCGCCGCTCATCGTTCCGGCGAGGAGCCCAGGAGCAAGACCAACGTGAAAGGCTATGTGCGCGGCTTCGATGTGAAGACCGGCAAACGCCTTTGGATATTCCACACCATACCGCGCCAAGGGGAATTCGGTTACGACACCTGGGAGAAGGGTTCTGCTGAGTACACGGGAAACACCGGGGTGTGGGCCCAGATCAGCGTGGATGAAGAGCTCGGCATGGCTTACCTTCCGGTGGAGTCGCCGACCCAGGATTCTTATGGAGGCGATCGCCCGGGAAGTGCGCTGTTTGCGGAAAGCCTGGTCGCAGTCGATCTCAAGACGGGCCAACGCAAGTGGCATTACCAGTTGGTTCACCATGGCATTTGGGATTTTGATATTCCATGCGCTCCGGTTCTGGTGAATATCACGGTGGATGGCAAACCGGTCAAAGCCCTGGCGCAGGCAACCAAACAATCCATTCTTTACGTGCTCAATCGCGTGACCGGCGAACCGGTCTGGCCCTTCGTGGAGCGGCCGGTACCGCAGGGCGACGTACCCGGCGAATGGTATTCACCTACGCAACCGATTCCCACCAAGCCACCGTTCTATGACCGCAACGGCTCCACGATTGATGATCTGATTGACTTCACTCCGGAGTTGAGAGAGCAGGCGATCCAGTTAGTTTCGAAATATAAGATGGGGCCCGTCTTTACCCCGCCTGTAGTAAGCAAACCTGGGGGGCCGCTGGGTACTCTGATCGTCGGCTATCCGAATGGGGGAACGAATTGGGCGGGTGGATCGTTCGATCCGCAAACCCACATCTATTATGTTTTCTCGCAGCGGGTCGCGGGCAGTTTGGGACTGGTTCCACCGGGAGCCGGTGAGTCCGACGTGAAGTACTTCGTCGGAACAGTCCATGAGAGTGGGCATGCCTTCCATCGTCTGACCGTGCAAGGGCTGCCGCTGGTGAAACCGCCCTATGGCAGGATCAGCGCAATCAATCTCGACACGGGAGAGATTGTATGGCAAGTGGCCCACGGCGAAACTCCCGATGAGATTCGTAACAGCCCGGCGCTCAAAGGGCTGAATATCCCGCGCACCGGAAGGCCAGGCGTCATTGGTGTATTGACTACCAAGACGCTGGTGATTGCAGGCGAAGGTGGTGTCTTTACCGATGCGGCGGGCCGGCAGGGAGCACTCTTGCGTGCGTACGACAAGGCCACCGGCAAGGACGCGGGCGCCGTCTACATGCCGGCCGGACAAACAGGTTCGCCCATGACGTACATGCTCAACGGCAAGCAATACATAGTGCTGGCCATCGGGGGTCAGGGATATCCCGGAGAATTATTAGCCTTCAGGCTGGGTGAGTAGGAAACGGGAGCCAGCCACGCCGCTTTTTTTTCGCCCGACATAGAAATGCCAGTTCCGACAGCCCCATCAGATGAGCCGAAGACTCTCCTCAATCAAATGCTTGGTGTCGACCGTTGGGTCGACGTCCGAGTCGGACTCCATCGAATAATAGCCTCGATACCCTGAAGCTTTGGCGATGCCGAAAAGCTCCACCAGGGATGCCGTCTTCCGTTGGCCGTGAACGGACTCGGCGTCTTTGACGTGAGCGATATTCCATGCATGCGCAAACATATCTTTTACGTTCTGCGCATTGAAGCGTTCATCGCCCCCCATGAGCCCATTGCCAAAATCAGGAAGCGCCCGCAAATAAGGAGTGGCAGCCAGCTTGATTGCCGCGATGGTGCGCGCAGCAGAAGCGGAAACCGGATTGTCATTCTCAAGATTGACAACGATGTTGCGTGTGGCTGCGTAAGCAAGCGTCGGCTTGAGGGCCCGCACAGCCCGGGGAAGATCAGAGGTGTCGGAGCACTTGGGGATCCAGACGCGAATGCTGGGGGACCCAAGCAGCACGGCGACATCGATCCAATGCCGGTAGCGGGCGTTGCCTGCATCGCGCTGGGCTTCATCGTCGCTGCATAGCTCAACTTTTTCATCGACCGGGATGTTCACCGTGTGCACGCCGGCAGCATCGAACGCGGCGCGCAGCTTGCGTACCTCGCTGTCTTCAGTCGAGGCAAAGTGCCCGTCCAACGGCTCAATCCCGTACACCCCAAACTCCGTCCGCACAAAGCGCGCAAATGAGGCTAGATCCATGCCCGGTTTCTTGGGGTTCCGGTCCTGGTTTCCGGGCGCGATGATCGATTCCCGGAAAGGATACGTCGCAACCGCGATACGCTTGCGCGGGTCAACCGGAAAGGTCGCCCGCGGAGGCACTATCGCAAAGGCAGCACTCGCGGAATACAAGAGTGCTCCCTTAACCACACTACGGCGTGTGAATGATTTCATCTCTGACCTGCTTGTTTGATCGGCATTTATTTTAGAAAACCCGACTCCGAGGCCGTGACCTCAGTGACGAAACGAAAGTCGCCGGGAGTGATACCGCGCCACAGTGCCAGCCGGTATGCCGCCACTTGCAGGGGAACGATTTCAAAGAGCGGTGCAAGCACGGGTGCAATTTCCGGCCACGGAACCAGCGACGGTGCGTGATCGTGCCTGTCGCCGGGGGCGGGTCCGATCCAGCGGGCCTGCGCGCCGGCCGAGAATAGATCGTCAGCCAGCGATCGGTCGAGCGACTGCGTGATCGGTGGTGTACCGAAGACTACGGCGCGGAAATCGGCTGACAGAATCTCAGCAGGTCCGTGCCGGAACTGCCCTGAAGACATGCCTACCGCCGCCGTCTTAGCCGTTTCGTGCAGCAGCAGCGCACCTTCGTGGACGGAGGCTAGCGAAGGGCCCCGGCCCAGCAGGTAAAGAGGTCCGCCGATGAGCCAATCCCGCCAACCCTCGCTTTCCCGCAGGCATTCGTCGATGTGCGCCGAAAGAGCCGGCAGCGCAGCACCGCACTCGTCGCCCAGCTTGGCGCTTTCTGCGGCCAGCACTTCTTCCGCCAGCAGCAGCAGCGCGAGCACAGTGCCGGTGTAAGTCTGCACCGCAATGAGCTTGTCCGCCTGGGAGCCGATGGGCAGAGTGATATCGGCGATTTGTTCGAGGTTGGAGCCGGGCACATTGGTGACCCCAACGATGGTCATGCCCACCTGGCGCATTTTCTCGGCAACCAGAACCGGCTCGATCGATCCGCCCGAGCGCGAAACCACTACGCCTACATCTCCCGCGCGCAAAGTAGCGCTGCCATAGTGCAGCAGTTCGGCGCTCTCTATCGCTTGCACTGTATATCCCTGCTGCGCCAGCCGGCTTACCGCGGGCAAGGTGGCGAACAACGAGCCCCCCATGCCGGTAAAGACAATCCGCCCCTTGGCCTTGCGGATTTTTTCCGCGCAGGCGCGCAGAGTTGCGTTGCCCTGGTGAAGCGTCAGCACTCCGCGATGAGATGCGGGCTGGGCCAGGATGTTATCCAGCATGGGAATCCGGCTCATGCTTTTCTCCTGTTCAGCCACTCCTCGACCGGGCGCTGCGCAGTCGGTTGGTAGGGCAAGCTGACCTTCCGCCCCAGGCCTGCGGACGCGTAAGCGGCGAAGATCGTCTCCAGCACGACCTTGCCGTCTTCCCCGGTCGCTTGCGGGGCCTCCAATCCGCGGATGGCGCGGGCGAAGTGGCGCATCTCCTGGGGGAAGCCGTAATTCCACAGCTCTTCGAAGACGGGATAGGTCCAACCAGTGGTGGTGGGCGCCTTTTCGACGGCGTAGGCGAAGCCATGTTCACTGTAGGTCTGCAACGCATTGCCCATATGCAGGTTGGCAATGGTGAGGCCGCCCTCGCCGTAGACCTCGATGCGATCATCCATGCCGCCGCGGCGAGCCCAGCTGTTCTCGATGATGCTGAAGGCGCCGCCCTCAAACTCAATGATCGTCACCGCCTCGTCATCGAGTTGTGTCTTGTCACCATGGACGTAGGTGCCCAGGTGCGCGTAGGCGCTCAGAATTCTGGGGCGCCCCAGGAACCACCAGGCGAACCCGATTCCATGGGAGCCGAGGTCGAGCAGCGCGCCGCCCCCGGCTCGTTTCACATCCCAGAACCACTCCGCATGCGGACCGAAGTGCTTCTCGCTTTGTTTAATGAGGTGCACTTTGCCAAAAGCGCCGGAGTCTGCCATCTCTTTCGCCTTGCGATACTTTGGGGTGAAAAAAAGCTCTTCGGCATAGAGCAGCAACACGCCGTTGGCGCGGCAGGCCTCGATCATCGCGTCGGCCTCGGCGGGCGTGACACAGAGCGGTTTCTCGCAGATAACATGCTTGCCGGCCCGCGCCATGGCGATTGCCATTTCGCAGTGCAGCGCGTTAGGAGCGGTGATGGTGACCGCTTCCACGTCGGGATCAGTCGCCAGCTTTTTGTAGTCGGCGTATACGTGTGGAATCTTGTAGCGATCGGCAAGACCCTGCGCGTGCGCAGCCGTGGGAGAAGCCACGGCCAAAACAGTCATATCGTCCTCGATCATGCTCATCGCGGCTGCGTGGCAATCCGCCTGGAATTGCGAGCCGATGATGCCTACTCGTACTGGGCCATCTTTCATGTTGACCTTTCCTGGAAACTCCTCAGACCTGCCGGAGCGATTGGCGCTGGCTCCCAGAGAATACACTGTGTCTTGATTAAACTGTCCCATGACTCTCCCCGTTGCCTGCTACGCGGCGATCAGGCAAAATTGCAAGTAACCGCTCATGCGCGCTCTTGTTTTGGCTTGACACCGTATACGGCCGCCCCGGGGAGACCATTTGGAAGCCGCAGCATATCGACGCTTACTTCTCCGTCTGCTGACCCTCCCAATTGTTGCACTGGGCCTGCTGGCATTCACCCTTGCTTATGGAATCCAGCAGATGCAATCTAGCGCCCTCCGGGTAGACCGTTCGGATCGCGTCATCGCCCAAGCCAACGAACTGGTCAAGCTGATGGTCGACGAAGAGACTGGACTTCGCGGATTTCTGATCACCCGCGATCCGATCTTTCTTCAACCCTATCGGGAAGCCATTCAGCAGCTGGAACCTGAGTTCACAACTCTCTTCGGACTGATAAAAAACGACCCTGAACAAACCGCTCGGCTGCAGCGACTGGAAACTCAGTTTCAATCCTGGCAACAGGATGCCGCCGAAGACATCGCTCCGCCCAAGCCTGGGTTCGACTTGAAGTTGCACATGCTCGAACATAAACGCAAGATGGACCTCCTGCGTGCCATGGCTAACGATTTTCTGAACGTTGAGACAGGCATAAGGGCCAGCCGATCGTTCACGGCCATCAGAATCGATAAGGTCAGCCTTTATGGGCTCCTTGGTCTGGCCGTGATTCTTGCTGGGTTGCTGGCCTGGGAGATTCGCCGGCTCTTCCAGAAACTTGCCGGTACCTACACCCTGCAGATACGGGAGGTCAGGCGCTGGGGAGACGAATCCTATGCTCGCGAGCAATGGCTGAATACCACTCTGCGCAGCATCGGTGACGCGGTGATCGCTGCAGATCCCGAGGGCAAAGTGGTGTTCATGAACCGTGTTGCGGAGCAGCTCACGGGTTGGAAAGAAAAGGAGGCCGACGGCCTTCCGCTCTCGAAAATCTTCGTCATTGTTAACCAGCGCACACGCGCTACTGTCGAAAACCCCGTGGACGCGGTCCGGCGGTCGGGCAAGATCGTGGGGCTCGCCAACCACACCATTCTTATCAGTAAAGATGGCACCGAGTTCCATATCGACGATAGCGCCGCTCCCATCCTTAATGTGAACGCGCACATGATCGGCATCGTGCTCGTCTTCCGGGACATCAGCGAACGGCATGCCTCCGAGCTTGCGCTCATGCGCGCCGAGAAGCTGGCATCCGCTGGGCGGTTGGCCGCGGCCATCGCCCATGAGGTCAACAATCCCCTCGAAGGCCTGGTGAACCTCATCTACCTGGCGCGTGGTGAGGAGGATACGCAGAAGATTCGCCGGCATCTCACGGAAGCGGATCGGGAGCTGCACAGAATCGCGCACATCACCCGGCAATCCCTGGGGTTTTATCGCGAGACCTCGGTGGCTGGTCGCTTTCGCCCGGATATCGTGACCCGTGAGGTTTTCGACTTCTACTCTTCACGCGCCTCGACCGCGCGCGTTAGTTTGCATGTGAATATAAAAACCGAGCAATCCGCCTTCGGAAACCAGGGGGAATTCCGCCAGGTGCTCTCCAACTTGCTGGCCAACAGTTTGGACGCCTGTAAGGACGGAGACGCCATTTGCGTTCGCGTTCGCGCTGCCGTTAGTCCGCGCGATCCCGCTCTGCGCGGAGTGCGCATCGCCGTAGCAGACACCGGTTGTGGCATTGCGCCCGAAAACATGGAACGCATCTTTGAACCTTTTTTCACCACTAAAAAGGACACAGGGACCGGGTTGGGCCTGTGGGTCTCTCGCGAGCTGATGGAGAAATGTGGTGGCAATCTCACCGTCCGTTCCAGCGTTAGCGGGCGCCGTTCAGGAACTGTCTTCTCGTTGTTTCTCCCCGGGTCTGCTGCAATCGAGGCCTAGCCATCGCCTGGAGCGGTTTTCACCCACGGGTCTTAATCTCGATGCCAATGGGCAACGAGACACGAAAGGTAGTACCGCTTTTTCCCGGCTCATGAGAGCTGCGGAAGCGGATGGTTCCCTGGTGCTTCTCGAGAATTCGTTTCGAAAGCCAAAGCCCGACCCCGTTTCCCGAGGTCTTGTTGGTGACATAAGGCTCGAATAGGCGGGGCCGGATGGAGGGATGGATTCCATGTCCGTTGTCAGAAATCGTGATGTAGGCGCGCTCCTTATCGGCGCGCATACGCAGGCAAACCACGGCATCCTTGTCCGGCGAAGCATCCAGAGCATTCAAAATGAAGTTCGAAAAAACCTGCAAGAGCTCACCTCCCAGCGCTTTCACCATTAGCTGGCCGGGTAACTCTTTACGCAACTCGATAGACCCTGCCGCAAACCGATGAGCGTGGATGCGGAGGGCAGATTCGGCGATCTCTACCAGGTCAAATTCTTTTGCCTCGTTCTGCTCCCGATAGAACGAGAGAGTCTTCCGCGTGATCTCTGCCAGCCGATTCAGTTGCGTCTCTGCCACCGCCATGTTTTTCCGTACGTTCTCCGGACGGTGTGCTTCTTGCATGGTGAGGTAGACCAGGTTGGCCAGAGCCTCCAACGGATTGTTGACCTCATGGACAACGGCGCCTGCGAACCGGCCGGCAATAGCCAGCCGTTCGCTCTTGCGCAAGGACTCCTCGGCTTTCTGGAGGCGCTCGCGCAACTGCTCGGGTGTAATGTCGTCTTCTGGCAAGAGAAACTCACAACTGCAAGGGATCTGGAGCAGCCAACGAAGACAAAATTCTGCGTTTTCGACACTCGTTGCCTGTGTGTGTAAGAGGGGTAGATTGAACGTGCGGTTGGCCGAAACGTTTCGTTTGCCCCTAACCTGTTTTGATGCGCCGGATTTCCCGGGTAACGGCACCGAAAATCCTCCGGTAACCAGATTTTAATGAAGAAGCCTAACCCCCAAAGACTAAGATGACCGAAGCTTCGGCCACAAGGAGTGCGCATGCCGGCGACGCCAGAGACTGTTTTCCATTACGAAGTCGAAAAGTCGGGAGATGAGACCACCGGTCCCATCACCACGATCTTGTGCCATGGCAGGGTCGTGAGCGAAACTGCGGGGCAGATCAAGGAAGTGGTCAAACCACTCATACCGCTCGGTGGAAAAATCGTGCTCGACCTCACCGATGTGAGCTACGTGGATAGCTCCGGCCTGGGAACCCTGGTGGGGCTCAAGGTCTCAGCCCTCAAAGAGGGGTACTGCACATTGGAACTGCTCAATTTGTCTCCGCGGGTAAAAGAACTGCTTCGCCTCACCAACCTGACCCAGTTGTTCGCTTCCTAGTCCCATTCCTTTCGCTCGCCGGCGAGCGAAGACCGTCCTCATTGGCCGCCGGCTGTGCCTGCGCGTAAGCTTTACACTGCGATCCTGCTACCCCACCTGCACGGTAACTCGCAACGATAACTTATAAGCTAATAAGGTATCTCCTGGTAACTGGCGCAGTGGGGGTTACCACGCTCCGCGGATCCATTCAATTCAGTGGAGATAGCCTGTTTTCCCGTCAACAAACTAGCGGCCAGCTCGCCGCGAACCCGCAAAACCAGTCTGGATGGCTGCTTGGGCCGTATTGGTACGTACCCATTAAGTACCTCGAAAGTACCCTTCCCCTGAGTGCCGGGCTTGGGTACTTTCAAGCTGTCACTACGGCAAGTATCGCGCTTTCCGGCGGTCAGCCTTCCCAGCTTAGAACGGTCAGGTGCGGAGCGCAGTATGTCGACAGCCGATTTATCAGCAAAGTGGCAGAGCAGTGCAGCTGCGCTCTGCCTGGCGGTCATCAGCGGCATCCCTACTGGTTGCGGCTTTAGTCTCAACCAGGCAGCGATTGAAAAAATGTCAGCCATCCAGGCGACTGGCAACAATCTGCGCGTAACCCAAACCATGCAGTTCAAGACCGAGGCGCCGGTCATCTGGTCGGTCAACGGAATTCCGGGGGGCAACGCCGACATCGGCACCATTTCCAGCACCGGCCTTTATACCGCGCCGGCCATCGTCCCACTGCCCAACAATCAAGTAACCATTGGAAGCTCAGCGGAAATCTACCCATCATCTAAAGGGAATTACGGCGTTGCCGTTCTGAATCCAATACCCATCGTCACCACGATTACGCCGGGCGCTTTTTCCGAGGGCGTGGCGCAGATCGTAGTGAACGGATCGGCTTTCGTCTATGGCGCGCAAATTCTCTGGAATGGCGTGCCGGTTCCGACCACCTATCTATCGGGCACACAACTCGTGGCCATGGTGACCGAATACACGCCAGGCACTTACCCGGTTACGGTGGTCAATCCAGATCCTGGTTCGGCCTCTTCCCAAAAGGTGAACGCACTGGTTCAGCCAGGCCAGGTACTCATCCAGTTACAACCCTCGGAGACCAGCGTTCGGGTCAACAACAGTATCACTATCACGCCGACCGTGACCGGCTCGCAAGACACGGCACTTACCTGGACGGTTAACGGCATCACCGGCGGCAACGCGCAGATCGGCACCATTACCCCCCAGGGCGTTTACACCGCGCCCGCAGTTGTGCCCACCCCGAACAACCTCGTGGTCGTGCAAGCGACCAGCGTCGACAATCCCAACTCCACCATGATCGTGAACGTGCAGGTGCTAAACCCAGTACCAACGCTACTCAGCGCCACGCCCAATTCCCTGAACATCGGTTCCAGCACCGTAGTCCTTAGCGGCGCAAACTTTATCAACGGGGCCACGGCGCTGGCCAATGGCGCCCCGATACCGACACAATTCAATTCCTCCGGTCAGCTCACAGCGACTGTTGATCCCACCATTGCCGGTCCCTTCGATCTGCAGGTTCTCAACCCCAACCCAGGCGGCGCCGTTTCCGCCGACGTGATTGAGCAGGTAGCGGGAACGCCGCCCACGCCGTTGGTCGACCCGGCGGACGCTTCCCGCTTCCTGATGCAGGCCACGTTTGGCGGCTCCGAAGCGGACATCAACAACCTCTCGACCATTGGCTATAGCGCCTGGTTTGCCCAGCAATTCGCTATCCCAAATACGCTGCACGAGCCTTACGCTGAGCGCGAGATCATCCTCAACAACAATCCCCCTTGCGCGGCCACGGACACCACCTGCAACCAAACACTGTTCCTGGGAACGGGCGGAGACCAATATTTCGAGCAGCCTTTCTGGGCCACCGCGCTCACCGGCAAGGACGAGCTACGCAAGCGCGTACAGTTCGCGCTGAGTGAATTATTCGTGATCTCCAGCCAGGACGCGGTCGTCGGACAGATGCCGCGCGGGGTCGCCAACTATTACGACATGCTGGGCAACGATGCCTTCGGCAACTTCCGCCAGTTATTGAATGATGTCACGCTGAGCCCCATGATGGGCATCTACCTATCGACCTTGGCCAACGACAAGGGCACCGCCACGGTGGATCCCGACGAGAACTACGCTCGCGAGGTGATGCAGCTCTTCACCATCGGCCTCTGGAAGCTCAACCCGGATGGCACGCAGCAACTGGATGGCAGCGGCAATGCCATCCCTACCTACTCCAATACCGACGTGATGGGCATCGCCAAAGTCTTCACCGGGTTCAGCTGGAATATGAACGGCAACACCAGCGACCAGGCATGGTCCGGCTACGGCGCTGTCTATGCGGGGCCCGGGTATGGGCAGGACCTGCTGCCTATGGCGGCCTATCCCAATCACCACTCCACCGACGAAAAGGACTTCATCGGAACCACCATCCCGGCTGGTTCGTCGGACCCCTCTGCCGATCTGAAGATTGCGCTCGATGCGCTCTTCAACCACCCCAACCTGCCGCCGTTCGTTTCGAAGCAGCTGATCCAGCGGCTGGTCACCAGCAACCCCAGCCCAGCCTACGTTCAGAGGGTGGCGGCTGTATTCCAGGATGACGGGCAGGGCGTGCGCGGGGATATGCAAGCGGTGATCACGGCCATTTTGATGGATGAAGAGGCGCGCAATCTAACCTCAAACAACGGCCCCAATTACGGCCGGGTGCAGGAGCCGATGCTTCGCTTTACCCATATGGCGCGCGCCTTTACCGCGGAATCGCTCAGCGGCGCCTTCGATGTCGGCAGCACCGAAGATCCGGCTTATGGCTTTGGCGAGATGGCTTCCCGCTCGCCCACCGTTTTCAATTGGTTCGCTCCCGGTTTCGTGCCTGGTTCCACAAGCATCGCTACGGCCGGGCTGGTCGCGCCCGAGATGGAGATCACGGATGTAACCACCGTGATCGGCTATTTGAACAGCATGCAGGCGGCAGTGTCTTCAGGCTTCGGCAACAACAACGACCTTTATTTGCCGCTGACTACGGAGACTGCTCTTGCCGCCAATCCGGATGCGCTGATGGACCGCATGAACCTGCTTCTGCTGGGCGGCCAGATGTCATCCACACTGCGCAGCGAGGTGGAGGGTGCAGTCAACGCCATCCCGCTCCCTACAAGTGGCGATCCTGTGGCGATGAACAACGCGCTTCTGACGCGCGCCCAAACCGCTATTTTTCTAACGGTTGCTTCGCCTGAATACACTGCCCAGCATTGAAGACGCAGCACCACCAGGAGTTTATCGACCATGTGCAAGATCGACCATTCACGGCGCCAGTTCATGAAGACGGCTTCCTATGCGGCGATGGCCGGTGTCAGCGCAAGCCCGACCCTGCACAGCATGCGCGCCCTGGCCGCGATGACCTCGCATACTGCGTCCGCGCCCACCGATTACCGCGCCCTGGTCTGCGTCTATCTTCAGGGTGGCAATGACGGCCACGGCACGTTAATCGCCACGGACACTGATTCCTTCGCCGCTTTTACCCAGGCTCGCAGTGGAGCGACAGGCCTTGCCTATCCCTTGAATTCGCTGCTGCCCATTACCCCCACCACTCCACAGTCTGGCCGCACCTTTGCCCTGAATCCTTACCTGACCGGGGTACAGAATCTCTTCAATGCCGGCCGCTGCGCACTGGTTGCGAACACGGGAACCCTGATTGAGCCCATCACCAAGGACCAGTGGAACCAGGGAACCGCCCCTCTGCCCAGGCAGTTGTTCTCGCATTTCGATCAAAGCAACGCATGGGAAGCGATTGCCGCCGACGGCGCTAACGTCGGCTGGGGCGGCCGCATGGCCGACCTGTTTGAGAGCATGAACAGCAACGCATCGTTTACCTGCATCAGCACCAGCGGCACCACACTCTTCCTTTCCGGAGAGACGGCCTTCCAGCTTCGCGTTACCAATGCTGGAGCACTGGCCGCCAACGGGCTCACCAATCCGCTCTTCGGCTCCGCGCAAAGCACCGCTGCGTTGCAGCAGATCATCGGCGCCGATAATACCAACCTCTTCGCCAAGGAGTATGCCGTCGTCGTTCGCCGCTCGCTGGCAGCGCAGGCAGCGTTGGCCAGCGCCATGGCGCCCGCAGGTCCAACCGGCGTGCCCAACCCGACGCAATTTCTCGATCCCGCCACCGGAAAACTCACCGATAACCAACTCGCTATATCGTTACAGACGGTTGCCCGCGTCATTGCGGGGGCCACAGCTCTGGGTGTAAGCCGCCAGGTCTTCTTTGTGGAGTTGGGCGGATTCGATACCCACGACACGCAGGCGAAGCGCCTTTCCACCTTGTTGAGCCAACTGAGCGCTGGGTTCGAGTACTTCGATCAGCTTATGGTCACCGCCGGGCTCAGCAGCCAGGTAACGCTCTTTACGGTCTCTGATTTTGGCCGCACACTCACCGCCAACAGCGATGGTACGGACCACGGCTGGGGCAGTCACCACATCGTGGCCGGGGGAGCTGTAGCGGGGCAGAATATCTACGGCGAATACCCCATCATCGGTGTCAACGAGGCCAATGACGTTGGAGCAGGACGGTTGATCCCAACCACCGCTGTCGAGCAGTATGGCGGAACGCTAGGCCGCTGGATGGGGCTTTCCGACAGCCAGGTCCGCGAGGTCTTTCCCAACTTCGCCAACTTCGGCAGCAATCCCTACCTGGGCTTGATGGGCTGAGGAAGTGACAGGAGGTCCCTCCACTACGCTTCGCTCCGGTCGGGATGACAATTCTGTTTCACCCGCAAAGGCTTCGGCGAGAGATACTTGACTGCAATAAGATTGTCATCCCGACCGGAGCGAGGCGTAGTGGAGGGACCTCCTGTTTCCCCGTACTTTCACACGACCCTCCTTAGGTTCTCGAAGGTGTCAGCTGGAGTTCGCGACATACGCGATTTCCGGGCACTGGCCCTAGCTCCCCTTAGTATCCGGCATCACATTTTTTGTGGTCCTTCGATCAGCTTCCTTCCGGACCTCCGCTGCACTGATTGCATCCGCCGGTGGGCCGACAATATCGAAGTGGCCATACTCGTCTTGGCCGCGCACCAATTGAACAATCTGGCGCTCTACTCCCTTCTGTACCACCTCAGGAGCAATGTAACGAACCGCGATGCCGATGCGTGGCTTATCTGAGCTATTCGCTTTGGAGCCATGCGCGATCCCGATGTGATGCAACGACATCTCCCCGGCATTCAGCATCATGGCGACTGCCTTCGACTCATCCACCTCAAGCGCGATCTCCTGCCCCCGAGACAAGGCATTGTCCAGCGCGTAGGTCTCCCTTTGTGGAAGCTGCATCTTCTGCGTCCCCGGCATGACCTGCATGCATCCGTTCTCCAGCGTGCTGGGGGAAAGGGCAATCCAGGCGGTCGTCACTTTGGGAGGATTCAATCCCCAATAGGCTCCGTCCTGGTGCCAGGAGATAAACGCGGGATCCCGGGCAAACTTCACAAACCAATCCGACCCCCAAACCAGGATGTTGGGGCCAATGGCGCCCTCGACCGCATCCAGCACCCTGGGATGAGCGGCGATCTGATAGACCCAGGGCAGCATAAGATGCGTGAGAGCGTAGACCGCCCGCCGCTCACGTGGAATCATCTTGCTGAGCAGATCTTTATTCTGAGCGGTGTAATCGTCAAACTGTCGCCGGAACTCCGCCGTCTCGGCGTCGCTGAAGACCCGAATCGGATACAGATAGCCATTCTCTGCATAAAATTCCTGTTTTTCCGCACTGAGCTTGCCTGTGATCTCACTCATGACTGTCATCCTTGTCGCCTAACCCTAACAGCTACCAGCAGGCTGCGAAAACTCTGTTTTGCGTGAGAACTCGACCCATCTAGTCCTCTGGCTTCTTTTGGGGGACGGACTGGCCAGTCTCTCAGGCTTCTAGAGGTATGGGTGGAGCAGCCGCGCTAGTTCATCCGGTTCCGCCAGAAAGGCATCATGGCCGTGCGAGGAGACCAGCTCCCGATGTTCGCAACGGACCCCGGACCTTCTCCAGCTGTAGCCCAAGGGCAGCTATTTCATCCGCTGGAAACAGCCAGTCCGAAGAGATCCCTACCAGCATCACCTCTGCCTGGATGCGCCGGAACGCGGCTTCGGCGGATGGGTAACCGCGGGCAGGATCCCAGGTATCCATCATCCGCGTGATCGCCAGGTAGGCGTTAGCATCGAAGCGTTCGACGAACCGTTCTCCCTGGTAGTCGAGGTATCCGGCCACATCGAACCGCTGTCCGCTCAAACCCCGGCCCTGCTCGTGCCCGGAGGCCCAGGGATCTTCGCCGCCCCGATCCGGCTTGCGGGCAAACCGGTGCTCGAATAACTCGGGCGACTTGTAGGTGCAAACCGCCAGCGCGCGGGCCAGGGCCAGCCCCTCCCGCGGCGGCTCATCGGGCGAATAGTGCCCGCCCTTCCATGCCGGGTCGAGCTCGATCATCCGCCGCTGCAGGTGGTTCAATCCCAGGCCCATCGCCCGCAGGGGCGCGGCTCCGATCGAAATCACGCGCTTCACCCGTTCCGGAAACTGGATTGCCATCTCCAGCGCTTGCATGCCGCCGATCGAAGCGCCTATCACCAGCTTGAGGCGATGGATCTTCAGCTTATCCAGCAGGCGCGCCTGCAACGTAACGACATCGCGGATGCTGACCAGGGGGAAGTTCGGCCCATAGGGCCGGCCGGTCAATGGATCGATCGAGCCCGGCCCGGTCGATCCGTAGCAGGAGCCGAGCATATTCATACCGATCACGCAGAGGTCGCCGGACTGCAGCAAGCCTCCATCGGAGAACAGCCGCGGCCACCAATCCGCCACCCGGGCCGAGCCGGAGAGCGCGTGGGCAACGAAAATGACGTTATCCGCGGCCGCGTTGGGTTCGCCATAGATCGCATAGCGCAGCGTCGGCGCCTGCAGCACCCCGCCGGCTTCGAGGGAGAAGGGCTCGTCTGGAGAAAAGTCTCCCTCGAAACTGGGCGCCACCAGAGCCGCGCTGGGGCTGGAGCTCATCGTGCGCTGAGTGCTTCCACCGGCCGGGCCGCATGTCCGTTGGCCAACTCGATCGCATCGTTGAGATCGGCGAGTATGTCGCGCACGTCTTCGATACCGACCGACAGCCGCACCAGTTCAGGGGTGACCCCAGTGTCGTTCTGCTCCTCGACGGTGAGCTGCGAATGGGTGGTGGAGGCGGGGTGGATGACCAGCGATTTGGCGTCGCCGATGTTCGCCAGCAAGGAGAACAGCTTCAGCGAATTGATCAGCTTTTTGCCCGCCTCGAAGCCGCCCTTGATGCCGAATGTGACCAGAGAGCTTTGCCCCTCCGGCAGGTATTTCTTCGCCCGCGCTGCGTACTTGCTGGAAGCCAGCCCGGGATAATTGACCCACTCGATTCCCGGGTGATTGGCCAAATGCTTAGCCACGGCGAGCGCGTTCTGCGAGTGCCTTTCCATGCGCAGGTGCAGCGTCTCCAGCCCCTGCAAAAACAGGAAGGCATTGAAGGGCGACAGAGCGCCGCCGATGTCGCGCAAGCCCTGCACCCTGGCTTTGAGAATAAAGGCCAGCGGACCGAAGGCTTCCACATACGACAGGCCGTGATAAGAAGGGTCAGGCTCGACAAAGTCGCGGAAGCGTCCTGAGGCCTTCCAGTCGAACTTGCCCCCGTCGACGATGACGCCGCCGATCGATGTTCCATGGCCACCGATAAATTTCGTTGCCGACTCGACCACAATGTCGGCTCCCCACTCAATGGGACGGCAAAGAATCGGGGTAGCGGCGGTATTGTCGATCATCAGCGGCACGCCCTGTTGATGGGCGATGCCGGCCAATTTTTCAATGTCGGCGATGTCGAGCTTGGGATTCCCCAGGGTCTCGGTGTACACAGCCCTCGTCTTCTCGTTAATGGCTGCGCGCAAGCCGTCAAAGTCGTCGGCATCGACAAAGCGTACGTGAATGCCCAGACGGGGCAGCGTGTAGTGGAAGAGGTTGTAGGTGCCGCCATAGAGGGAAGTGGTAGAGACGATCTCGTCTCCGGCGCCGGCCAACGTCGTAATGGCCAGGGTTTCAGCGGCTTGGCCGGAGGCGGTGGCCAGTGCGGCTGCTCCCCCTTCGAGCGCGGCGACGCGCTTCTCGAAGACGTCGGTGGTCGGGTTCATGATGCGGGTATAGATGTTGCCGAATTCCTGCAAGCCAAAGAGGCGGGCGGCGTGATCGGCGTCCTTAAAGACATAAGACGTGGTCTGGTAAATGGGGACGGCGCGGGATCCGGTCGTGGGGTCGGGTTCTTGCCCGCCATGCACGGAAAGTGTTCCGAGATGTTGCTTCTTGCTTTCTGACACTGTCGACTCCTCTGAACTTGAGAATGAGATCCTTGACTACGCCTGTGGCAAGCGAAAGGCCTGCAGTCTGGGGCGGACTGCAGGCCTATGAGAATCAGGGTCTTGTAAGCTTTCAGCTCCCAGGCCAGACTCCCCAAACGCCCGCAGTCGATGCGCATACAGCAACAGCGTGATCGGGCGGGCAGTGGGTGGCGCTGAAAACCCATAGTCCACAGTATTAGGCCAACCCTCATCCGCTGGCAAGAGCAGGTCCAAACGAGCCTCGTGGATCCCTTTCCTGTGCAAATCCCCCTGGTCCCAACCCGGGTGAACGCCATATTCCGCCAAGGGGAAAACGCCCTCGCGTGGCCGGCGATTTCAGCCGATCACGATTTCAGCCCATCAATAAAACTGATGGTTTGACAGGAAGAGATAGCTTCAGGGGTTCTGCCGCGAAAGTGTGATCTGTCATCGGAAATTTTGGGGAGTAGTATTGGTTCCGCGTCCATCTGACCCTGTCGTCAGGAAAGGAGGCAAATATGAGTGACCTTCCTTGTCGCAGGTCCTCCGGCCTCGCTCTGTTGTTCGTTCTTCTCACTGTGGTGTGCGGTCACACCACCTTCGCCGCAACTCCCAACTCATCTCCTTCTACCCCGGAAGTGCCCACCGCCTCAACCACCACACCCCTCTCGCCCCAGACTGAAGGCGATCTGCTCATGGTTCATCGCCGCTACGCAGAAGCGCTTGATGCCTATCAGCGCGATCCCGAGAAATCTGCTGTGCTGTGGAACAAGATCGGTGTCGCTTACCATCACATGTTCGCCCTGGAGCAGGCCCGCAAGTACTACCAGATGGCGTTGGCCATGAAGCCAAATTATCCGGATGCGCTCAATAATCTGGCTGCTGTCTACCACGGCGAACACGAATATAAGCAGGCGGAACGTACCTACAAGGTGGCGCTCAAGTACGCGCCGTCGTCCGCCATCACATACTGCAACCTGGGTACCGCCTACTTCGCTCAGGAGAAATACAAGCCGGGGATGCAGGCGTACCACAAGGCCCTGGCGCTGAACCCTCACATCTTCGACGCGGGCCAGGCCCAGATCGTGGAAGAAACCAGCACGCGCCAGCACCTCGTCGCCGTCAACTACTACCTGGCGAAAACTTACGCCACAGAAGGAAAGATGGAGGAGGCGATCGGTTACCTGCGCAAGGCGCTCGAAGCCGGCTTCCATGACCGTAAGCAGTTGATGAAGGACAAGGAGTTTGCGTCGTTGCGTGCTACCCCGGAGTTTCACCAGCTGATGATCGAAGAGACCGGGGGCGAATAACCGCGCTTCCATAAGAAAAGACGACGCGGTGGTTCTCTTGCGTCCCGGCCTCATCGAATCCCTCCCCCGAAGAAATCGATGAAACCGCTGGCAGGAAACCACCGCGTCGCTTTGTAGCATATTGTTTAAGGATGGCTGGCTGGGCGCTTCGGGGCAGGTAACCCGAAGGTGGTATCTAAATAGTTACCCAGGCCCAGCGCTTCGAGGTGTGCATGCCGCTGCCGGTGACCGATTCAGACACACAAGAGACGGAAATGGCGGCCGTGCTTCGCCAGTACCGGACCGAAACCGGCCGAACCCTGCTCGAGCTTGTGGATGAGGCGCCGGTGTTGCTGATTTTCCTTCGTCATTTTGGATGCTCCTTTTGCCGCCAGACTTTGGACGATGTGTCCAGGATTCGCGAGCAGATTGAGGCACGGGGCATCCGGCCGGCTTTCGTCCATCTCGGATCGCCGGAGCGGGCGAAACCCTATTTTGACTACTACCATCTTTCAGATGTTGAGCGGGTCAGCGATCCAGAGGGTTCTCTCTATGCCTCCCCGGTGTTTCAGTTGCCGCGAAAAAATGTCTTTACCCAATTCCTCATTCCTGCGGTTTGGAAGGCCTGGCTGCTGGGCGCGGTACAAAAGCACGGGATTGGGATGATTAAGGAAGACGCGGATCAGATGCCCGGTATTTTTTATCTGCAAAAGCGGGCCATTACGCGTGCCTACCGCTATCGCACCATCGCAGACCAGCCGGACTACCTGAAGCTGATTGCCTGACCCGGGCATAGAGATGCGTCACTGTGTCCTATTGAGATGACGCCTTCGGCAAGCACCTCTGCGACTTCCGCCACCGTGATAGCACGTTAGTGATCTGGCAACCCTGCGGCGCCAAACGCCATACTTTATTAGACTTTTCACGCGTTTCCCGTTGTTGGATACGCAAGTTGTCAAACTTGAAGTATTGCTGCCGAGGTATCGTGTGGAAATCATTCTCGCTGAGTGCGGCGGTTTAGGGAACCAGTTGTTTCGTTACGCGGCGCTTCGATATTATGCGAGGCGATACGGCGTAAAAAAAATGCGGATATCGGTTGAGCCGGCACGGTACGCTCAGTCCTACGGTTATCCGCGGCCTTTCCTCCTCTCCCACTTCTCGATTACGGTGCCTATGCGCGAACGCTCCCTCGGGGACCGTCTGCTTTTTACCGGCAAAGGGTGGTTGAAGCGGGCTCTGGCACCAGCGGCAAAAGCACTTCGGACACAGGTCCTCAACGAGGACTTTTCAGATTGTCACTACTTCTTGAGAGACCTGCCGCTGGAGCGGCACGTCAGGAGATTGTATCTTGCGGGCTATTGGCACAACGCTGGAGTAGTCGAGGAAGTTGCCGACGAGCTGCGCTCCGAATTAGCCTTCAAAGAGCCCGCACAGGGAAAAAATCTGGAGATACTCAAGCAGATTAAGCAAAGCAGGAACTCCGTTTCGCTTCACGTGCGCCGGGGAGACTGCACAGTCGCTGCGACAAACCGGGTCGATCTACCGCTTGAATATTATTTGAATGCCGTTTCCACCTTCAAGCAGCGGCTCGGCGATCCTACTTTTTTTGTGTTCTCCGACGACATCGCGTTCGTCAAAGAATACCTGCCGCGAAATGTCCCCATGGTGTTCGTCGATCACAATGATGATTACAGTGCCCATGAGGACCTGCGGCTCATGTCGTCTTGTCACCATCAGATCATCGCCAATAGTACGTTCTCCTGGTGGGGAGCGTGGCTGAATCCAAGAACGGACAAGATGGTCATTGCACCGAAGCAGTGGTACAACACGGAGGATAGCTACTTTCCCGATTTACTGCCACAAACATGGGAACTGGTGGACGTTGCTACTGCCGCTACTGAGTTTCTCTCTGAAATCGAGGAGAATTCTCCTCTCCTGATCTGAAGCTTTATCTGCTTGCTAAAAGAAGCACGGGCACACATTACCAAGGTGTGCCCGATGTGGTTATTTTCGTTTTCCTCCAGATCCGCTCTGAGCTAAGCTGAGCTCAGTCGACACAGTCATTGTTTTTCGATGGCGAAGTGTTTGTTCCGTAAGCTCAGTGATGGTAGTCAGCTCAGAACTGCGGACCTGTTCGATTGGGTTTTCGCCTCCACAATCATGATGGTTGCTAGAGAAAATCCTAGCCAGCGCGCCACCAAGTGGCGATGCTATGGGGCAGCGGTTGACCCTTCAGGCTATAACGAAATAGTAAGCGGAGTCTAAAAAGTTCTTCCAGGCTCTATTGCTTATCAGAACAAATCCTTACTTTTTACCTCTCTACCTGAGCGTGACCCAAGCTCGGTATGGACGGAAGGACCAACGTGGCCGTATACGATGACTTGCCCCTAGGGAGCCAACGCATGCACTCAACCACCACCGATTCCAGGAACCAGGACGCGAATTCGACAGAAACCAGCATCAGTCTCGCCATCGCAGACGACTATCCCGTCCTCTTGGCAGGGATGCGGCAATTTCTCACTCCCTGTGAGGACATAGTTGTGCTCGCCGAGTGCACGCGGGTCTCCGATCTGCTCGAGCAGGTGGCCTTGAAGAAGCCAGACATTATTCTTCTGGGCTGTGAGACCCATCTTGAGAATCTGGCTCAGCAGTTGCATAGCATCGCCGAGCTGCACCCGGATGGCAAGGTGATCGTTTTTACTGGTAATCTCAGCTCAAATTTTCACGAGGCAGCGCTGCGCAACGGGGCAAAAGGTGTCTTGTTGAAGCAGTGCGCGCCGGAGCTGATCGCCAAGACAGTGAGAAAAGTTTCCCGCGGTGACCTGTGCTTTGACCGCGCCCTGACCGATCGTGTGCTCAGTACCTTCGTGCAACGCAAACCGGCCGAAACTCCACCCGAAAAAGCCAGGATTTCATCACTTACCGGGCGGGAGAATCAGATCATCAGCCGCATATGCGAAGGCATGCGGAACAAGGAAATTGCCAGCAAGTTGTACATTAGCGACGCCACGGTCGCGCATCATCTTACGTCCATCTACCGCAAGTTGGGTCTCGCTGACCGTACCGAACTTCTGCTGTTTGCTCAACAGAACGGCATCTCACGCCTCAAGGCGTCTTAATCCATTACGATAGACCCTCCGCTCGCTTTGGGAGCGCGCTTCATTGCCAGGATGAATAAATGAGAGCAGAGCTAACGTATGGCGGCGCATTCTTTGACAGTCAGAAAGATACCTCGTTCATCTCCGCAAGCATCGTGATTCCTCGCGTGCTGTCGCTTTGTAACGCTAAAAGCGTTGCCGACTTCGGATGTGGTGTCGGTACGTGGGTGCGAGCCTTGCTCGACATTGGTGTGAGTGATGTGACGGGCATTGACGGCAATTACGTGCGCGATGACTTGCTGGTCATTCCAAGCGAGCGTTTCGTCCGCGCAGACATCGGACAACCTGTAGACCTTAACAGAAAATTTGACCTCGCGATTTCGATGGAGGTTGCGGAGCATCTTCCCCGAGAAAAAGCCTCTGTATTCATAGACACACTCACCAGGCACAGCGGTATCGTACTGTTCTCGGCGGCGGTTCCAGGACAGGGCGGCACATATCATGTAAACGAGCAATGGCCTGAGTACTGGAACGAATTATTCAGCGCTCGCGGCTATCGATGTGTAGATTGCTTACGAGATATTTTTTGGGAAGACGATCGCATCGCCTGGTGGTACCGGCAGAATATGTTTCTGTTTGTCGCCAACGACCTTATCCCCAAACATCCCAAACTCATGATCGAGTCAACCCGGCCAAGAACGCTGCCGCTGGCTGTGGTTCATCCCGGATTTATGCGCAAGCAGATCGGGCTGAAGCAGTTACTCAAGCAAACTCGCAGTCCACTCCGAGCCGCAATTTCCAAGCGTTGGGACCGGCTGACCACGAGAAAAGCCTAGCCGTCGCGCATCCATTTTTGCCCGGTGTCGAGCCACGCTGTGAGTTGGCTACCCGCCATCGTGGGGCTTTACCGTAAACCTTAATGCGTCCAGCGCCGCCTGCGCTCCCGCCGGTGTGAGGTGTTGGTTATCCCGGTAAAAAATGTGAGTGGCGTCGCGATAACGGCAGGCGACGGCCGACGTGCACAGCGCGTGCTCAAGATCGATTAATCCCGCGCCGGTGGAGCGGCTGGCGCTGGAAACGATCGCCCGCGCCATCCCGTCCGCCGCCTGGTTGTTCTCCACGTCCGTTCCGGGATCGATCGGCTGGCCGGGGCGAAGCCGGGTGATGAGCCACCTTCTGGATCTAAGATTGACCGTTCGGACATGCCAGAGAGGCTCTTCAGAAAATTCAGCGACGTCCTGCAACACAAGCACCCGCTTCCCGGCCCTTTGCAAGGCGGAGATGGTGCGGGTTAGGCTGGCTACGAGCTTCTGCTCGGAAGCCTGAAGGCTCGGCATGGGAGCGTGGGATGCGCCTCCGTCGACCAGCCACCCGGTATGGTCTTCATACGGCTCAAGCAGCGAATCCTTCCAGCGGGCAGTAAGAATCACTACCTGGATGTATGGATCGGCCTGCAGGCGATGCAGGACAAAGTTGTTGAAAGCGATACACTCCTGGGCACGTCCTGGAATTTCATTGAAGTAGCGGCCGGTGTTCGCCAATGGGGGGCAGGCGCTCTTTGACGTCTCAATGAAGTCGTATCCGGCAGTATGGGCTCTTACACGAAGTGCCGGAGCAATGGATCCGGCATGACTGTCGCCCCACACGGCCATTGCGGGCCGGCCCGTATTTTCAATGCATGCCACGCTGGTGTTGGGGCCGGCCACCGAGTCACGGACGAGACAGGGATCCTCAGGCGCCGCCTCCAGCTTCTTCTCTACCGCCGCAAGCGCAGGAGCCCTGAACGAGAGGCCGTAAGTGATTCTCATTCCTAGACCGACAAGTATCAAAAAGGCAGTGGCCGAAGCGTATCGCAAGAGCAGGGGAAGCGCCGGGGTCTGTGAGCTACGGAATCGCTGCTCGACCCAGTAGTAGGTAGCCGTGGCAAGCAGAAACGAAACTGCGAGCACTACCGTAGCTTGAGGCCGCGATGGGTTTGCCCCGAGGACGATCCTGGTGAACGTGAGTAATGGCCAATGCCACAGATACAGAGAGTAGGAGATGCGGCCTACAAAGCGCATTGCGCCGGCGGATAGGACGGTTCGGTTAGTGAAAGCGCGCGGGGAACACAGCACCAGCGCTGCCCCCACTATGGAGGGCAGTGCGCCAGGTCCGGGAAACGGTATAGCTTGTGTGAGAAAGAAGATAGGCAACAGCAACAGTAGCAAGCCCAGGCCGCCCAACACGTGCTCCGTGCGTTCAGAAATCGGCGTTCCCGGTTTCT
Source organism: uncultured Acidobacteriaceae bacterium (assembly GCA_963721125.1). Taxonomy (GTDB): domain Bacteria; phylum Acidobacteriota; class Terriglobia; order Terriglobales; family Acidobacteriaceae; genus PALSA-350. The sequence continues at coordinate 243,744 of CAVRHZ010000008.1, forward strand.
TCCCGGCGATCAACACTGCGAGAAGAACACCACCAAACAGTTCCCAGGCGCGTGCCGGAAGCAGAAAGAAGGCCGACACTGGTGTGTGAGCTACCTGGTAGCAGGCGATGCAGAACGACAGCCCACTTAACACCGCGAGCACAGGTACCAGCCGAACTCTGGTTCGTAGCAGCCAAACCATCAGCACGGGCACCACAAGGTAGAACTGCTCTTCGACACCGAGAGACCAGGTCATGAGCAGAGTGCGTTGTTCTGAGGCGACGGCGAAGTAATCGGTGAGCTTCCAGAAGAAGAAGTTTGATCCCGACAGCAGCGTAGCAACGGACTCCGTGGCGGCCCGCCGTAGTTCGGTGGGGGAAAGCAATGCTGAGCCCAGGACCAGGGTGGCGCAAATGACTACGTAGAGGGCGGGAAGAATGCGCTTGGCTCGCCTGCGATAGAAGCCGGCAAAGGTAAACCGTCCAACTTGTTCTTCTGCATAGATATGGCCGCCAATTAGAAATCCGGAGATGGCAAAGAAAATATCGACTCCGGTGAATCCGCCTGAAAATCCGGTAAATCCGGCATGGAAGAAGAGCACCGAAAGAACGGCGATGGCTCGCAGGCCATCGATGTCGGCACGGTAGCCGCCGCTTACCTCGTCTATGTGTGGTGGAGGATTTTGTGAAACTCGGGTCAAATCGGGATCAACAGGAACCTGAGGGAGCATTAACACTCGACTTTCCCCCTACCGGCAGAACGCAGTGCTGCAAGTAGCACCGGCATTGAGATCAGCGGGGCAACGATGGATTGGATTGAAGTGCGGAGATCGTGGCTAGCGCCACGTATGGAGTGGCTTGAGAGGAGGGGTCGTGCGGTCCTCAGGGCGAGCGAAAAGAACAGCGATCGTCTGGGAGACGGTCTGCTGGGGTAAACGGACCACAAGATTGGTGATGCCCTTGTTGGGGGCCTGGGGCGGCGGCATCTCGGTACTTGCGATAGCGAACCGGCCGTTGGGTGGAGAAAGGATGCGGGCGCTGATGGTCGCACCATTCTGGGTAAGGCTTGCGGAGCGGCCATCCGGCGCAATCTGCACGTTGGCCGCCGTGTGAAAGTTCCAGACTATGTCGACTGGGGTGGCGGGCATTAGTTCGTCCTCCACCAGAATCCGTTGGCTATCGATGAGCCTGATGCCGCGCGTCCATGATTGAAGCTTGCCCTTGTATGCCTGATCAAGGTTGACGACCGCAAAGTCAGCACCGACGGTGGCCAGAGGAGCTTTCGCGTCGAGCCCTTCATTTTGTCCGTTGATCGTGATCGTGTTGTGGCCTTCTGTGCCCAGTCGATAGTAGCCCCACCGTTGATTGCCGAAATAGCCCGGCAGCCCGTAGTTATCGGGGCCAAGGTCGACACCCCAACGCTGGCCCAGAGCGTCAAACAGAAAAGTACCGAGGTCGAGATGAGCATGCGAGGCCCGCGTATCTCCACCTTTGAAGCCGATATACCAGGCGAGGTGATCGTGCCAGGCGCTGCGCATGTAGGCTTGATTGACGCGGGAGAAGCTCTGCACAAGTGGAGGCTCAGAGGTTTTACCGGACTCTGTGACCAGGGCCGACCAGAACAGGCCGAGAGCAGCAAAGCGCTCACTATCCTTCAAGGTATATGAGTCCATGTGCCCATCGAGCGCGGTTGCAAGTTCGCGTTCTATCACGGCGTAGGCGGGATGATGGAAGTGCTGCGCAAACCAGAACATCTGTGGGGCGGGGGAGACTGCGGCATTTGCGTCGCCGAAGTTGGCATACAGGTTGGTAGGTCCGATCGCCTGGATACGATATTCCGGGGTCAACGAGAAGCCTGGACTTTGAGCGGCTCCGAAATCTGTCCCGAGTGCGGTGTCCAGGGAATTTATGTAGAGAACGTTATAGATGGTGGCGTAGGTCCAGTAGGCGGGTCCTTCTTCGAATCCCCCATCCGGTGCGAAGAGCTGCATGATCTCGGCAATCGCCGGCCGGGCGTGTGCAATCACTTGCTCTGCCCGTGCAGGCTCCTCATCTGCAATTGCCAGGGCGCCGATCGTCTCCCCTCCATTGCATACCTGCGACCAGTTATTGGCGTAATGAGCCTTACCAGCCGCAATGAGGGCTAGCCACGGGTCGATGCCTTTTGTGACCAGAGCGTCATGGATCGTCTTACGATCCTGCGGAGACAGCGTGTCGTAAAGCCAGTCGTAACCGATTCCGACTGCTGTCGTGGCCTCAGCGGTGTCGAGAAAATGCGAGGGAAACCAGTTTGGGTAGGAGGCCGCCGCAAGCATCTCCTGGGTGGCGCGGGTAGCGAAGCGCCGGTCACCGCTCACTCGATAGAGGGCGGCCAACGTGATGATGCGGTCCTCGAGGTCGCGGGCGACGGTGAGCAGTGTGTGCTCGGGTCCGCCAATCAGGTATTTGTCGGGCGGTGCCTCCAGCAGAGCTTCTCCCCTGGCCAGAAGTTCCTGGTACTGCTGCTTTGCAAATGGGTCCGACTTGATAGCCCGCCTGATCGCCGGGAGGTCGTTGTCAGTGAACAAGAGACGAGGGTGCTTGGTCTTCAACGTGTCGAGTGCTCCATCCGCCTTACAAACGCGAGCCGATCCCAGGCACATCAACGTAAAGAGCAGCGTGGAACCGGCAATATGGAGCTTAGAAATCATGTGACCTCAGCCAGGAAGGTAACGAGCGGCCGAGTGAGCCGCCCCTGTCCGGATAATAAATTAGGTAAGCATCGGCTTTCAGCGCCTGGCTCAGCAGGAACAAACCGCCAACGATTCCGAGAGCTACGGCCCCGTATGCCACAACCATTGTTACTCGGGCAACCCTCGGGGAATAGAGCTGGTTTCTACGTGCGAGCAACTGGCGGTCGAAGAACCAATACAGCGAAGCCCCCAATGCAATGCTCAGTATTAGCACCAGCGTCTCATGTACGGCCACGTTCCTGAAACCGAAATACTTAAAGACCGCATTCACCGCGAAAACGGCGATCCATGCATTCAGGTAAAGAGGGTAAGAGGCTCCTCCAGCCAGCTCCCCGCCGGGATGTCGCTTGCCGCGTATGGCGAGCAGCAATACCAGCGAGATCGCACAGGCCGGGGCTATCAAGTCGTAGTCTGCGTGCTTGATTAAAGCGACGATCGATATGGCTACAATGAGCCCACTTGCGACCCGGCTGATGCGGTGACTGTAGAACTCTCCGTAGCGATTTGCTAGCACAGCGGCAAGCACGCCGAAGGCAATGCTTGCATAGCACTTACTCATCCATGCTGCTATGGCGATGCACACCCAGGTAATCACCCGGCGGCCATAGCGGGCCGGTAAGAGCACCAGGATCAGGGGAGCCAGGAGATAGAATTGCTCCTCAGCATTGACGCTCCAGAAGTGCCCCCCTGTGCCGTCGAGAGGCATGGCCTGGTGGTATAGCGGTGTCTGCACTTGGCCAAACAGATTGAAGACGGAGGTGAAGTCGTAGAAGACGATCTCCACCCACTTCTTCGTAATGTGATCATGTGCCACACTGGTGGCGATCAAAATGGAGAGCGCCAGGAAGTAGGGCCCCCATATCCGCAAAGCACGATTGAAATAAAATCGCGGCAGCTCTCTCCGCGGCAGAACGGCCAACTGGCCGCCAATGAGCCATCCGCTTAACGCAAAAAAGACCTGGACGGCAAAGTTCCCGGCATTGCGCCACCCTATGATGCCCTCGTGTCCGAGGAGCACGACGCAGGCAAGTAGAAGACGCAGCCAGTCGAACCACGGATAGTAGCCTTGCCGGCTGATGGGGCCCGGCGTGGTGCGGACTTCCGTCGATTCTTCTACAGCAGCTTGAACAAGCATGGACACCTTGTCAAAACGACGATGTTGGACCTTCTGGACGGCGCAACATGTTGAAGCGTTAAAGAGAGTGCTGGTAAACGAAACCGGATTGGTTGCTGTTGGTTGGCTTTGTCTATCCGCCGCCACCACTGCCAAGGTGGGCCGCCGCCCTTTACCTTGTCATCCCGACCGGAGCGGAGGGATCTGCGGTGTCACCTTCGGACACAGCGAAAGTGGCGCGCTCTAACGGCCTCGGGGTTTCGTTCCTCCATCAACTTAAACCGCAGATCCCTCCACTTCGGTCGGGATGACAAGGTGAAGGGCGGCGGCCCACCTTGGCAGTGGTGGCGGCGGATAGACGAAGTCAAACCAACGAGCGTCATCAACCCGATTTATTCGCTAACTCGGACAGCTTGGCGAAACCGCAGGCTGATAAGACGAGCTCGGATAGGGGTATCGTAGAAAGCCCCCACGCACCAGGTAATTCCAGCTACAGCAAAGCAGAAGACCGGAACGCTGAGTTGCGTGGCCACTGGATGGGCAGCAGACAACCGATGAGCAGTATGCCCACCCCATATCAATAAAAACGGCTGATGCAAAATGTAGAGGGGGTAGGAGAAGTCGCCCAAAAAACTGCAGAAGGGTTCTGCTGCTGTGGGTAGTTTCACCAGCGATCCCAAATAAACGACTAGTGGAGAGACAACCGCTACAAAAAACAGCTGGGTCGCATGTTGCTCGGCGATCTTTCCTCGGGTTAGGAGCATTCCGCTGAGTAAGAAGACGACTGCCAATGCGACGATGGGAGCCAGTCTCCTTGACCCTAAGGCATGGCCGTTCTCACGAAACCTGAACACAACAATACCCATGCAGAATGAGAATCCGACACGAGCAAACCCCTGACTAAATGTATGGGAAAACGCGCCCGCCTCTGCGAAAGGGCCTTTGTAAAGTGAAAGCATCACAAGGCATGTCCCCGCGGTTCCCAGCAGCCATACCTTGTTGGCAAGCCGCCGTCGGATCATGAACCAAAGGCCCAGGTTTGCAAAAAGCTCAAAAAACAGCGACCATGCCGGACCATTCAGCGGGAAAACGTTGTGATTTGCCCAAACCTCTCCCAGGTTCGGTAACAACAAAAATGAGAGCGCAACCGTATTGAGCAGCTCGCCGGGCGTTAAATGATTTCGACTATACGCGTGCGTCAAAGCGAGGGCTGAAAGCAACCCAAGCGCGGACCCCAGGAAGTAAAGTGGGTACAGGCGAATGAGCCGGGCCAAGCTAAAATCCGCGAGGCCCATGCCGTTTAGGATGCGCCGTTCATAACTGTAGGCGATTATGAATCCGCTTAAGCAAAAGAAGAAATCAACTGCCAGGAACGAATTGGGGAAATAAAACCATCGCTGCACATAGGGCGGCATGTGGTAAAGCACGACCAGGAGGGCCGCAAAGCCTCGAAGACCATCCAGCAAATGGAAGCGATGGTTCCGCGATAGATGTATGCGGTTTACCCGGTTCTCCTCAACCTTATGCGATGGGCGTGGCGGTATGGTGAGCTTGGTAGCGATATGCCCGTACCTCGCTAGATTAAGATTACCTTCGCAAAGGCAAAGCAGCGATTTCGAAACCGTCATCCGGAACAGGTGTCAGGCTTGCATCCTGCATGACATCATCGATGGCGGCGCGCATCTTTCTGACAAAGACATTGGTGTCAAATTTCTTTGCATGTTGTTGAATAGCTCGCCGGTCAAAATACTTCTCGATGGTAGTAAAGCGGCAGAGCGCGTTGCAGATGCTTTCCTCTGTCTGGTCGTGATAGAGCACTCCGGTAGGCGTCGCACGGGGGTGAATGCCGGAGTCGACGACTGTCTCCAGGGCGCCCCCTCTTCCATAAGCGATCACCGGTAGGCCATACGCCTGGGCTTCGACCAGGGCAATTCCGAAGTCCTCCTCGGCTGCAAATAGAAACGCCCGCGCCTGCGCGTAAAGATCAGATAATGCGGCGTCATCGACGCGCCCGGGAAAACGGATTGTATCGCCCGCCATCGCCTCGAGTGCTTTACGTTCCGGCCCGGCGCCGACGATCACCAGTTCCACATGTAGCTTGTTGCAGGCTCTTATAAGCAGGTCGAGGCGCTTATTAGGTACAAGGCGGGCCACGCAAATGAAGTAATCTCCGCGCTCTCTTGCGATGAACCCCTGGGTGGTGTCTACAGGCGGATAAATGACCCTGCTCGGCCGCCGGTAATAGGTGTGAATGCGTTCTGCAACATAGTTCGAGTTGGCAATGAATTCATCCACGCGTTGCGCGGAGTTGAAATCCCACTCGCGGCCGTGGTGGGCGGCTAACGTAAAGACCGGCCGCAGTGCCGGGGGCAATCTCTTCTGCCACGTAGGAAACTGATCCCATAGAAAACGTACCGGACTGTGGCAGTAATGAAGGTGGCGCGCCCCCTGGTCGACGAGAACGCCTTTCGTGGCTGGTCCACCTGAGCTTATCACCAGATCGTAGCCGCTGAGATCAAACGTGGTGGTTGCCATATGATAGAGCGGCATCAGGTGCTGGTAGAAACGTCCAGCCTGCGGAACTCCGCTCAAGAAGGATGCATGTATCGTTCGCTCGCGCAACGCCGGGGAAAGCGTATCGCGATCGAGAATGAGTGTAAAGATGTCGGCCGTCGGGCAGATCCCGGCAATGGCCTCAATGACGCGCTCGCCACCCCCGTTCCCGATAAGCCAGGGGTGAACGATCGCAGTGCGAATGTTGCTATCTCCGTTGTTTGATCCCATGTTGTGGCCCGGCCTTAGGTTACAGACTGAAAGTGCCTCTCCCTAGCGTCATATGAAACATCTTCATGCGACAGGAGCCTTTGTTCCAGAACGTCAATCAGTGGCGTTGATTGTGACGTATTTACCTTGCGCACGAACAGCTTATCGGAGTTTCGTAGTTCGTCAATGTCCGCTAAGGTGTAGATCTTCTTGAGCGACGGGTGAATTATGTGGAAATTAGCCTTCTTCCACATTCCTTTTCCCGTGTAGGGCAGGAGTGGAGCGGCTTCATCGGCAAAGGGCGAATTTTGTACCAGGGTGTGAAAAAAGTGTTCGTCTGGAGCCATCGCGTAGCGATAGAGATGTGAGAGCTCCGGCCGCTCCCGAACCATTGCCAACAAGCACCGTGCACAGTTCTCTGTGAGGGCCCACCATTGTGATCCCTCGCAAGGGATCAAGCCAGGCGGCAGCGATCGTCTTATCGGCTTCGCCGCAACGGTTGCGATCTTCCGTATGACCTTGTCGACCAGGGGGAAGGGAAGCCACCCATCTCTGAAATGGAAGCGCGTCACCTGGTGGATATAGTAGTCCTGCGACTCAAGTGCGTTGATACGGTTGATGTGCTGACGGAATGGACTATTGAGTAGATATTCCTTGATTGCTTCTGGATGCTTGAGAGGATAGTCCTGGCCCGACAGCAAGACCAGGTGATGGTAGGTGGGCTCCGCATCTACAGCTGCCCTCATGAGCGCCAGCGTAGCTAATACCATGTTAAATCCCGACCAATAGACCCGGTGACGCTCGGGAATGAATCGGATCCGGTCTGTACTTAGTGCCTGACACGCAGAGAAGTCATGGTTCGACTTAAGATCGACATGTATGTAGATGTCCGCCTGCTCATCAAGCAGCAGCGTGGCACATAGCCTGCGGACGTGCTCAGGATCTGTGTGAACGAGGACCAGGTACGCCGTTCGCTGACGGTCACAATGATTCATGTGTCTGTCGTGTGCCTTATGTGGGATAGGGATGTGTATCGTGATGGTACACTATAACTCGATGAAAGCAGTACTAATCTATCGTAATGAGCTACTGCCGAGGAGTGAAACCTTCATTCATGAACAAGCTCATGCGCTTACTCAATTCTGTCCGACCTTTATTGGGCTAACACCGTGCAAGGCAGGATTACCCTTACCTGACAGCTCTATCTTTCTTTGTCAAGATAACTCCCGATACTCGAGATCAAGAGGGTTAATATATCGAGCCACTGGATGTGCGCCTGACTTTCATGCCCGGGCAAGACGCGTTGGGGCAACCCTGGTGAATGCGCATTTTGCGATGGACGGAGCGAATGCCCTGGCTTTGGCGCGAGCCGTAAATGTACCCCTGATCGTTACTCTTCATGGAAATGACGTGACGGCGTCAGAACGGCTACATCGAATAGCGATCAGGGGGCAACTGTATCTTTTGCGGCGCCAACAGATGTGGAAGACCGCTAAACTCTTTCTCTGCTCCTCACAATTTCTTCGCAGGAAGGCTCTTGAAGTGGGCTTTCCGGAAGATAAGCTGAAGACTCATTACATCGGCGTTAATCTCAAGTTCTTTTGTACGCCGGCAAATGATCGGCCACGCCAGAACGTGCTATTTGTCGGCCGCTTAGTTGAAAAAAAAGGATGCACGTATTTGATTCAAGCGATGCAAAAGGTCCAATGCCGCTTTCCGCTTGCCCGCCTGGTCGTGATCGGCGATGGCGTGGAGAGGACAAACCTTGAGGCTCAAGCGCGTAACCTGGGAATCCATTGCGATTTCCGCGGGGCACAACCCAGTTCCGTGGTCCGTGACGAAATGAATGCTGCGCGTGTGTTCTGTGTGCCGAGTGTGACCGCGAGCAATGGGGACAGTGAAGGCTTCGGAATCGTCTTTGCGGAGGCCCAGGCCATGGGCGTTCCGGTGGTCAGTTCTTTGCACGGTGGTATACCCGAGGTGGTGTGCGATGGTTCGACCGGTCTGTTAGCACCGGAGCGGGACCATAGCCGGCTGGCGGAGCATATCATCCGGTTTTTCGCGGATGAGACCTTCTGGAAAGACTGCAGTAGAAAAGGTCAGGCGTGGGTCTCGGATCGTTTTGATCTTCGGCGGCAGACCATGTCGCTCGAAGAAACCTACACAGAGGTTAGTCAATCAGGAGCATAGTCACCAAAATGACAAAAATAGCGATTTACAAGACCGGTATGCTGCCGCCAACCCAGACATTTATTCCCGACCAGGTGAATGAGTTGCAGGGCTTTGAGCCGTGCTATGTAGGACTTGAGCGCGTGGCCAACGGACATCAGTTGGAATCGGACCCCATCATCCTCATGAAAGACAGGTCGCTGCGCTCCAGGCTTGGCAAGGTGGCATTCAAGGCGGTCGGTTTCGCGCCGGAGTTTTTGGATAGTGTTGCGCGCGAACGGCCGGAGCTGTTACACGCTCACTTTGTCCTGGACGGCGTACACGCCCTGCCGATTGCATCACGGCTGCGGATCCCTTTCGTCGTGACCCTCCATGCACATGCGCCCACCAGCTTTGGTAGGGCACTGCCCCGAACTTCCTTAGACAATATGGTGTATTCTCTCCGGCTCGCAACGCTGTGGCAGCGAGCAAATTTGTTTATCTGTGTCTCCGAGTTCATCCGGCAGCGTGCCCTTCAACTCGGGTACCCGGCCGCGAAGCTTCGTGTGCATTACATCGGCGTCGACCGCAGCCTCTTTAAACCGTCGGAGCAGCGCCGCGATCCGCGATTGATCGTCTTTGTTGGCCGCTTGGAGGAAAGGAAAGGCTGCGATTACTTGATTCGGGCCATGGCCGAGGTGAAAGCGCAGGTTCCCGACGCTCATCTCGTCCTCATCGGTACAGGGTCGCAGAAAACTGAACTCGAACAGCTGTCCCGGGATCTTAACGTTGGCGCTCAGTTTCTTGGCCGAGTGAGCGATGCGGAGAAGCGGGAATGGCTGGCACGAGCAAGAATGTTTGTTGGTGCGAGCATCACCGCTGCCGACGGAGATGCTGAAGCATTAGGCATGGTCTTCGCAGAGGCCCAGGCGACAGGACTTCCGGTAGTGAGCTGCTATCACGGCGGCATCCCTGAGGTCGTCCTTGATGGGAAGACCGGGTTACTGGCCCCGGAGCGCGATGCTCATGCCCTCGCAGTACACATCCTGCGATTTCTCCAGGATGAGGCCTTTTGGCAGGACTGCAGCACGCGAGCGGCGCTTTGGATGGAAGACCAGTTTGATCTGGTTAAGCAAACTCAAGAACTGGAGCAGATTTATTCTTCTCTCTTGAAATAAGCCAGCGGATGACAATCCAATCTAAAGCCCCGAGACCGCCATCCGTCGCCAGGCTGGCCCAGGCGGCGCCCAGCCAGGAGAACCTCGGTATCAGAATTAAATTCAGGCCAAAATTCAACAGTGCCGCGCAGATGCGGGTTGCCAGTCTGTAGTTCTGGTAACCCGCCCCAGCCATGGCGTCTCCCGCGCTGAGATGAAAACAGCGAAACAACGGAATCAGGCAAAGCCAGCGCAGGGCGGATACAGAGTCGGCGAAGCTCTTACCCAGAAGATGAGGGATGAGCGGAGCAGTAAGAAACATGCCCAGCGCGCCCGCGACTCCGAAGATGGTGGTTTTCCGCAACACCTTCCTTGCAAATGGCTCTGTCGCCCTTGCCCCGCGAACGCCTAGTTGAAAGAAGCGCGGATAGGCAGCGTTGTGTATAGAACCAATGGGTGTGGTGCAGATGTTCAGAATCCGATAAGCCGTAGTGTAAATGCCATTGGCCGCGTTCATGCCGTAGTGACCCAACATGACCTTGTCGACATCGTTGTAGATGTAGGTTGTGGATCCCGAAAGTGAGAAGACGAAGCCTTCAGTGACGTTCGCAAAGACGCTGCGAAAGCTGAAGGTCGGCCGCCCGAAGGCGATCGAAACCGCGATGATGGAAGCCACTGCGGCAATGATCGAGACCAACATAGACGCGAAGGCCCACAGATAAGCGTTCGCATGCCCGATAGCAATGAATAATCCCAGCGCCAGGGAGAAACGGAGAATGTTTACACTCACTGTCAGTGTAGCCATGACCCGGAGCTTTTCATAGGTTTGAAAAACCTGGCCGATGGTACTGGTTAGTTGTTGGCAGATGGTGTCGCCAATGGCAATGAAGAGTACGAGAGAAGCGTGTGCACTATCCAGAGCGAAGTGCCCAATGACGACGACCACTCCTACCAGCAGGCTGCCAAAAGTGATCGTGGTTAAGAGGATATTTCCCCAGTACTCGGAAAAGGAATCGCGATCTGCGCTAACGCGCCGCAGAAATACATACCCCGATCCCAGTGAGCTATATTGGCTGACGATCGCGACCAACGCAAAGGCGGCGGTGTAGATGCCATAGTTTGTGCTTCCCAAAAGACGTGCAATGATGACAAAGTAACCAGCCTGCAGAATGGTAGACATCATTTGGCCAAGAAACGACCAGCCGGCATTTTGCGCGAGCTTGCCACCAAACTGTACCTTTGCCCTATCGAACCATGACCTCACTGGACCTCCCGTATTCCTTAGACCGTCCCGGATCGAATCAACCTGGCATTCACACTGAATCGACCTTGTGCTTGTTCCGGCTGGCGCACTTCCAGGTACGCCTTCTGAATACCGCCCGCCATGATCACAAAGACGAGCCACTCCAAACTATTGGGGGAGGCGATGGAGCCTGCCTCGATGTTGGTGATGACCGCCAGAAACAGGGTGCTCGCAAACCAGAACAGCTCTGGCCTGTCGGTGGTAGAGGAAAACAACCGCCCCAGACGCCGAAAGCTGTGCAGGTAGGCCAGAACATACAGAATGACGCCCACGGCTCCTAATTCAAGTGCTAACTCGAGTACCCCGTTTTCCGCGTAGCTAAGCCGGGCCCATTTGATGGCATAGATAGCGTTTGCGGACTCCCCGCGTGTACCTTCCCAGAATGCAGAATAGCCATACCCTAGCCATGGCCGCTTGGCGAATGAGGTCAACAGCGCAGACCAGATGGCCGTCCGTCCGGTAAGGGTCATGTCCTTACCCAGGAGCCGGAGCAAAGTTGGCAAAGTAGCCCAGATACCGAATCCGCCAAGTACGAATGCCACTCCCAGTGCCCAGCCCGCGGCCACCCTTTCTCGAGGCTTCATCTGCTTTCCGACGGTAATCGCAACCGCAAAAGCCATAAGGCATGCGCACATGATCCATGCTCCACGAGAACGGCTCATGGCTATCAGGAACACCGCTGCTCCTATATAGGAGCAGCGCCAAAGTTTGCCCTTCAGTTTATCCACTGGCAGGAAGAGGGCCGGAGCGAGAAAGTACACGGTCATGATGCCGAGCATGTTTTTGTGCGAATAAATGCCTTGCCATCCTGATGTGGAGTCTTCCCGCCCGGTGTAAATGCCATAGCGGGGAAGGGCCACTGCCAGAACGAGGCTGATAACGATCGTAAGGGCGCCCGTAATCATGAAAACCTGCATGAGCTGACGGGGCGGAAATCGTTCGACGAGAAACAGCCCGAAACATGTAGTTACGATCAGGTACACGTCCTTTTGGATCGTATCCGTCGGTTGCTGCGACCACAATACCGATACCGTGGCAAACACTACAACGGCTGCTACGTACCGGTTTCGCGCGAACAGCAAGAACGCGCTGTTCGCTAGAGGCAACATCAGCAAGATGGCAAGTAGAGTGGATCCATAAACAATAATGCGGGTTGGTCCGCCGTCAGTGTATGTGTCGATTGCCATGCTACCCCCCACGGCATCGGCCCCATTCAAAGAAAAAAGAGAGAAAGAGCCATGAGCGGCATAAAAGAGCAGCGGCACCTGCACCAGCCAGGTGATGAGCCGGTGTTGCAAAGGGGGAGCTTCGAAAGTGGCTGGCGCTACTCGCACTCGGACTCCTGCGGCTTCAGGGTTTTGTGGTAAGTCCGTGGGTTGAGCAGATCCATCTGTTCCTTGAGCGCTGTTGCCATATTTGCTAAACGGCGCCTCGTCTTATACGGCAACACGCTATAGGCGGCGAACATCAGCAAAGACGACAACGTTGGGGACCCTTTCAGCAGGAGCTCGCGCAGCAAGCGGAACGTGACCTGCGCCCCGGCCTGTTGGCTGGCGGCCCTGGGGGCGCAGACCTTGGCAATGAAGCTCGAATAGGCGCGCTTTGTCATGAGTGACCGGTTTGCTTGCCCCCACTCGAGGCAGGTCTGCCAGCCTAGTTTGCTGGTAATGGTGTTTTCGCTTTCGGTCCAGTACACGCAGAGCGGATCGGGGACAATTGCCAACTGAACATCGGGATCGCCGGTTACCCGTAAAAACCAGTCGATGTCCTGTAGCCCTTTCAGTCGTTTCCACGGCTTCTGCAGCATGAGGTCCCGGGAGCATAAGAAGCCGGACGTCTGGAAGCCATTCCGGGGCGAACCAAAGAGATATTCGCTGATCGGTTCACCGGGCCGGGGCAGGCGCCGTGGCGCTACCGCCTCCGTGGTTTCCGTCTTGAGCACGAAGCTGCATACGACCAGGGCAAACTTCGATGTCGCAGCTTCCGCTGCCGTGAACTGCTTCTCGATTTTGGTTGGCTGCCACTCATCGTCATCGTCCAGCAGCGCGATCCACTTACCGTGCGCCTGCGCGGCGCCGATATTCCTCGCCTCAGAAGCCCCAACACTCTCTTTCAGCTCGATCACGCGCACGCGCGGATCGTTCATTTGCTCCAGCACCTTGACCGTGGTGGCATCTGGGCCGTCGACGACGACCACCACCTCCAGGTCAGTAAAGGTCTGGGAAAGCGCGCTCTGCACAGCTCGACGTACGATCTGGGGGCGATTCCGTGATGGTATAACTGCGCTGACTTTGGGCATAAGGCTATCTGCTTTCCCTCGTAACGTAGGTCATCCAGCAGCGGGCGGCGCTTGCTGATAATCAATGATGGGGATGGGTGACTACGCCTCCGGGCTTTTGGGGGTCGAAGTCAACGCGAATGTCTGTACTCACGTCCATTGGCTCGCCGTCGCGGAGAAACGGTTTGAAATGCCAGAGCCGTACCGCATCCATTGCTTGAGCTTCCAGCGATGTGTCTCCTGAAACGACGCGCATGGGATAGACACTTCCGGATTTCCAGATGACAACCCGCACCACGACCGTGGACGGCCTGCGAGAAACCTCGTCGCCTTGCGGGTAGGCCGGGCTCACCATGGTGGTGCAGTGGCCCTCCATCACTTGCCCAGGCACATTGAGTTTTCCCAGCGGCGCCCCGGCGCCGCTCTCCTGCAAATAGGGAGTGCCGGCGGAATGGATGGCCGCCAGCCGCATCGCGTTCACCTGCTGCGCCAGCAGGGAGGACGCGATGATGGCCGTCGCCAAGCTGCGGAGTCCTGGCATTAGTGCACCACGTAGATCGCAGCTCCGGCTGTCGAAGCGGCGATGTTGGCCGTGCTCATAGCGACGTTCTTCATCCAGCTGAAAGGCACATAGACGATATCGTTCGCCTGCAGCATAAGAGGAGGTTGCTTGCCATTTTCCATTTGATCGAGACGAACGGGCATCTCCACCTGGCCGTGATCCGTGGTCCGGATGAGGCGAACATGCGATTGCTTCGAGGTCTTATTAGCCGACCCCGCCATGGCGATTACTTGCAGCACGCTCAAGCGTTGGTCGTTGGTGGTAATTGCGTAGCCACCCGGGCGGTTCACATCGCCCATGACATAGACGAGCGGCGCCCTCGACACCAGCACCGTATCGCCGGGGTAGACCATTACCACGTTCGCCAAAGCCTCATCTGCATTGTTAGAGACGTAATACTTGAGCTGCTCCTCTGATTTGTTTCGTTTCACGGTCACGTTGCGATCAGCCTCTTCGCTCAGGCCACCTGCCAGAGACAGAACCTTCAGAATGGTCTGCGGAGTCGTGATGGAGTAAGTACCGGGCGTGTGCACCTGGCCCAGAACCGACACGTCCTGAGTTGCTAACTCCATCATCCTGACCGTAACCTGCGGGCGATGCATGACGTGTTTCTCCACCAGTGCGGCCTGGATAAGGCCGGCGGCCGCAGCGGGAGTCTGCCCGGCCACGTGGATGCTTCCAATGTAGGCCAGCGGCACGGAGCCATCGTCGGTCACACGCACCTGTTGCTCCATCTCGGGGGTATCCATTACATCGACCTGGAGAAGATCCCCGGGGCCGATCAATAGGCTTTCCTGCTGCGCCCGGGCGCTCGCCTGCTGCGCCCAGCAGGGCATTGCAAGCGCACTAAACACCAGGAAGGCGGCAATGTACTTATGTTTACGCATGAAGGTTACCCCCGGAAAGCTGTTGGTAGCCGTAGTAGCGGTACTGGTCCGCTCGCGAGGCTTTCACCCCGTTGAGCACCATGCCTATATGGCGAACCCCTTGCGAGCGCAGGATCTGGCAGGTTCGCTCCAGCGACTTGCGATTGGTCACATTGTGACGGGCCACCACCAGCGTGAAGTCCGCATACCGGCTTAGCAGTGCGGAGTCGGTTACCGGGAGAATCGGCGCGCCGTCAATGATGATGTAGTCATACGCTCGGCGCCAGATGCGAACCAGCTCCGCCATATCATCGGAGGCCAGCAGTTCGGCAGGGTAGGCCGGTACAGGGCCAGCCGGCAGAACGTAGAGACCAGGAATACCAGGGAAGGGAATTTGCGTCGCCGACGCCGCGTCGTCCACATTGCCTTCGAACAAGAGCGAACTTAGCCCTTGGCCCGATTCCAGATTTAAACTCCGGTGCAGCACCGGTGTCCGCAGATCGCCGTCGACCAACAACACCGTCTTACCGCGTTGCGCGTAGACGATGGCAAGGTTGGTGCTAAGCATGCTCTTGCCTTCTCCAGAGACCGGGCTGGTTACCAGCAATACCTGGCCGCACGGTCCTCCATTGTTACCCTGCATGAGCGTGGTGCAGAGCACGCGCAGCGCTTCTGTATAGGCGGCCCGCGGCTCAGTGGCCGCAACCGCCGCGTTAGAGGCCATCAGGGTGGATGCGGAGGAATGCACGGTACCGGCGGACACCCACAACGGCGTTTTGGGGTCGGCTATGCGCTTCCGTTCTGCTTTCGCATCATGGTAGGGAAGCAAGCCGATGGAAGCTTCAGAAAACAGCATCTCCATTTCGCCAAGTTCCAAAATGCGGTCGTCTGTGGCATCACGGAAGAAGCGCCCCGCAAATTCCGAAGAGGATTCCTCCGGCGATGCAGGCGGCTGCATACAGGAGCAGGTTCGGCTTTGCCGGCCTCGAGGGCACGCGAGCCGAATCCACCAGGGTGATATTGCTGGAGCGCAGTCCAGCAACCAGATCGGCCTCTTTGATACGGCTTACCATGTTTTCATAAAGGTTGCGGCTCTGGGTCGCCTCCTGCCGCGCGATCTGATACTGAAGAGCCTTGTCGTTCTGGCCTACGGCTTCGGTCTTTTCGTCGAGGAAGACGGAGCGATCCTTGTCTTCGATCTGTTGTGCGACGGTGTAATCGTTCTGCACCCGCGAGGCAATGCGGGCGGCCTCATCGCGTATGGATTTCTGCGTGCTATCGAGGCTGGATTGCAGCTCGGCCACCTTCGGATAGCCGGGGCCGAACTTCGCCGAGAGCTCATTCAATTTAGCCTGTGTTTGCGCTTCCTCGCTGCGCAGGTTCTGCAGTAACGTAAGCGAGCCGGTTACGCTTGAGGACGCTCCACTCAGCATGCCGTTACCGGCCAGGCCGGAAATGAGTTCCGGGTCACCGTTCTTCACCACCTGGTACAGCGCACCCTTCATGATGCGTGCTGATTGCGCCTGCTCCAACTGGGTGGTTGCCTGCTGCAGCCGGTCCAACGCGGGAGTGAAGACCTGGTCGTGACCCTGGGTATCGGTTTGACCAAACGAAAACACACCGGAGTCGTGCTGCAGATCGTCCGCCTTGGCCTGCAGATCGTCGCTCTGCTTGCGCAAATCATTGAGTTGGTTTTCCAACCATTCACTGGCCTCGCGGGTCGCGTTGTGGCGAGTCTGGAAGTTGTAGTCAACCAGGTCCTCCACCAGGCGATTCACCACCGCGGCGGCCGTCCGCGGATCTTGACTGAGATATTCAATCTCAATCAGTCGAGTACTGGGGACGGGCTTTACCTTGAGCCGGGATGCAAAGATCTTGACCAACCGCGTGCGACGGCCTGGCGCTTCTTCCAGTGGTACATTGACTGGATCCGGGGTACCGGCAGGCGCAAATAATCCCATAACCCACCCGATGGGGCTAAAGTGAGCCTGGAAGTCCGGGCTCTTCTCCAGGTTCAGTTCCTTGATCACCTGCAGCGCGAGTGAATCCGACTGCAGGATCTGCGCCTGGGTCTGCAGGGTGATATTCAAGTCGGTGGCATCCGATTGCGCCCCGGGACCCATCATCGTGTCCATGCTCAACGCATCAGCAGCTTCCTTTTGTACCTGGATCTGGGCGGAGCCTTTATAGAGCCGGGTAGAAAGTCGCGAAAACGAGGGCAGTGGCTCCCATGGTGAGCAGCAGCACCCAAAGAACGATACTCCGGCGGCGGGACAGGATTCCCCAAAGATCCTGGAAGGTCATTTCCTTGCGCGGGAGCATCGGCGCAGGGGTAGGGGTGATCACGGCAGGAACCATTGCAAAATCACTTTTAGCTGGCATCAGTTCACCTCGGAGCTGCAGTTCCAAGCTAGGAACGGTTTGCAAAAACCTCTATAACGGGTCTTTTCACTCATATGTTGGGCGTCGTAAGACTCTTCACGTCACGAACAGTGCTGCTGGATCCGCCGTCCAGTGATTCCTGCGCTAGCAGAGTCAGTTCACTGAGCTCCGCAGCAAAGCGGTCTTCGTTGACGTAATGCATAAAGGTGTCGAGAAATGCGCGGCGAATGCGCTGGCGAAGAACGATGGCCGCAAACTCCAGGTTTCCGAAGAGATAGCGGCGCCACATTCTGCGCGGCTCACGGCATAGCCGATAGAGCCACTCGCAACCAATATTCTGGGTCCACATCGGAGCACGCGGGACCACTCCGCCCACGATCTCGAACGAGCCGCCCACGCCGATACACACCGGCACCGAGAGCTGCAGACCATGCTCGTAAATCCAATACTCCTGTTTGGGGGCGCCGAAGGCGACAAACAGTATGTCAGGCTGTGCGCTGGTGATCGCATCCGCGGTCTGTTTCAGCTCGTCGGCGCTTTGCTCGAAGCCGAGGGGAGGACAGTAGGTAGTGCACGTCAAAGTTGGGTAGTCGTCCTTCAAGGCCATGGCCGCGAGCTCCGCGGAGCCCGGCCGGCCACCCAGCAGGAAGACATGCAGATCGGCCTCCGCCGCATGACCGCACAAGGCTTTGAAGAGATCGACGCCGGCGATGCGCTGCTGCAACGAACGTCCATAGAGACGCGCGGCGATTAGCAGCGAGATTCCATCTGGGATTACCAGGTCAGCGTGCGCGTAAACCTCCTGCAGCCGTCGATCCTTCTCCAGTAAAACGATGTGCTGGGCATTGGGAGTAATGACGTACGCCGGCGTACCCCGGTCCTGCGCATGGGCGATGATCGAGGCGCAGACCTGCTCTGACGAGCAGTTGTCAATCAACGCTCGACCGACCCCAATTCGAGCTGCGCTTGGTTCGCGGAGTGAGTTTCGCGAGGAAACGGATGCCGCGAACCACTGTGCCTTAACGTTCATTTTCTGCTCTCTCACTCCGAGTGCGGGTTTTCAATACTTTGGGCGCGTTGTACGTCCGCATCACTTTCGCGACGCAGCAAGGCCCGAGGGGGAGATAAAAGTATTCAGAGTCTGTGACCAGGCCGCCACGAACATCATCCAGCGATGACTGGCTCCAGCGTGGATGCATCCACTTCCACGGCTACCTGCTGATGGATGAGCTGCACGGTAAGAATGAAGCGCCAGCCACCGCTCTTTCTAACCAGCCAACCTTCCACGCCCTGCATGGGGCCGCTCTTCACTCGGGCTCGCTCACCCACGATGAGGCCTGCATGAGGCTCCGCATTTTTCTCCAGAAGATTGTTGCGCAGAAACTCTATCTCGCGATCTGCTACGCTAAGCGGCTCGCGGCTGTTGCCGACCAGCTTTCGAACCCCGGGAGTGCGCAGCACGTGACCGCGGTCCCCTTGATCGATGCGCACGAAAAGATAGGTGGGAAACAGTGGCAGTTCCACCTTGACCTTTTGTCTGTTTTTCCACACACGCGAAGATTCATATGTCGGCAAAAAGGTCTCGATGCCGCCAAAGTCCAGGTGCCGGAGGGCGGCTTTTTCATGCTGCGGCGTGGTCACTACCGCGAACCACCTGCGAGCATCTTGCTCCTCGTGGGGCAACTGCGTAGAGGTTACGTTGGTCATGGTTGCCATTGTCTTATCCAATGCCACCTAGAGCGTGAAGGAGCGTTCAGGCAGGGCTTCGCCTATCTGACTTAGCAACCTGCTGTCAGCGTATTGAGTCTTAGCTGGCGGGCGGAGGCATCAGGATCTGCTCAAATGCTCCAATTACCGACGCTTTGACCAGTTCAAGCTTATCGGCTCGAAATAGCACTTGAATATCGGAGAGATTTGCCGATCTAAATAGCAAAACCTTCGAGTGGAAATTCGAAGGTTAGTGTATTGACCATGGCTACTTATTGACGTAGGGTAGATGACCGTGCCACTTGTGTGACAGGACAATGAATCGAAACGGTGATTGTACCTTTGGATTGGCTGAAAGCCGTTTCAGATGGAAAACTTAACGGCGACTCTCCTGGTTCCCTTTCATCGAGTCCCTCCCCCGAAAGAATCGATGAAAGAGTTCTTAGAGAATCGCCGCTTGAAAAGAGCATACTTCCTTTACCGGAAACCGCCACAGTTCTTGAGTAATAGAATGCCGAATTGTAGTAACTGCATGTAGTAATGCCGCCAGTAGCCGCCCGCATCTCCTTTCAAATGAAAGCGCCATGGTTTCTAATGGCAAGAGGAGAGGCTGCTGCATGCACGTAGTAGATCTGATTCGCAAGAAGCGCGACGGCGGAGTGCTGACCGATGCGGAAATAGCCGGCCTGGTTGCCGGGGCAGCGACAAATTCCATACCGGAGTATCAGCTTGCCGCCTGGCTCATGGCCGTCTGCTGGCGGGGACTCAACCCCGGGGAACTGCACAGCCTTACCACCCATATGCGCGATTCAGGCAAGGTGCTCAGCTTTAGCGGGCTGCCTGGGGCCAAAGTCGACAAGCACTCCACCGGTGGGGTGGGCGACAAAACCTCGTTTCTGGTGGCCCCCATCGCCGCCGCAGCCGGGCTCTGCGTGCCTATGATCTCCGGCCGCGCCCTGGGCCACACGGGCGGCACGCTCGACAAGCTGGAGAGCATCCCCGGCTACCGAACCCACCTGCAAGAGGACGAGATCCGTGCCGTGCTGAGCGCTTGCGGTCTCTCGATCGTTGGCCAGACAGAATGGCTGGTGCCGGCAGATCGCAGCCTCTATTCGCTGCGTGACCGCACCGCAACGGTCGAGAGCCCGTTTCTCATTTGCGCATCCATTATGAGCAAGAAGCTCGCCGCCGGCCTGGACGCGTTGGTGCTGGATGTAAAAACCGGCTCGGGCGCCTTCCTCAAGCAGCAGGCGGAGGCCATCCACCTGGCCGAGCTGATGGTCGAAACGGGAAACAGCGCCGGAACGCGAACCGCCGCCCTTATCACGAACATGAGTCAACCGCTCGGGCGCATGGCCGGCAACGCAGTAGAGATTGTCGAAGCAGTGGAAGTGCTGCGCAACCACCGCCACCCGCTTACCGAGGATCTGCGGCAACTTTCCCTGCAACTCGCAGGATGGATGCTCTATCTGGGAGAGAAAGTGCCGGCCCCGGAGGACGGCGTGCAGCTGGCGGAGGAGCTGCTGCAGAGCGGCCTCCCGCTGGCCAAGTTCGGCTGCATGATTGCCGCCCAGGGTGGCGACCTGGCGTGGTTTGAGAGCCCCCAATGGCTGCATCAACCGGCATATCAATACCAGGTAAAGTCCCCGTCGGCAGGCTTTCTCTCGGTTGTTGATTGCGACCAGGTAGGGTGGGCTGTACAACGCTCCGGAGCGGGCAGAACCGTGCCTGGGGAAGCCGTGTCTGCACACGCCGGCGTTGAAACGCACAAGAAGGTTGGCGATCCGGTGGCCGCCGGCGAGACCTTATTCACGGTGTATGTCGAGCAGGAAGCGCGTCTGGAATCCGTCGCGGCAACATTGAGCCAGTGCTATACGCTGAGCGCCGAGCCGCCGGCCCCGCAGCCTCTTATTTATCAAGTGATCGCCTGAAGCAGCACATTGATTCGCATTTCCTATCCCTTCCACAAATGGGCACCCCCCTCATTTGTGAGAGGTATAGGAGTAGCGTTTGTTGCGGGGAGAGAGGGGCGAAATCTGTCAGAAATTCAGGCTATCGCCCGTACTCCAGCCCGTCGTCCGGCCTTGGGCCGTGTACCGCATGGTAGGGCTCAACGGCAAGAATGTTGCCCAGAATACTACGCTCCTGGGGTGAGAACTGCGCCGCGAACTTGGGCGAGTTCATCATTGCCGTGCGCTGTTCAGGCGGGTATTCGCGCAGATCGCGAAAAGCCTTCCTTACCATCCGCTGGCGGTCGGGCGGGAGGCCTCGAAACTCCTGGAAAGAGGCGCGCACCTGTTGCCGCATCTGCGGCGTGAGGCGCTCCATGGCCTCGATATGATCCAGCGTGCGTTGGCGCTGTTCCGGAGGCATTCTGTTCAGCTGCTGCAGGCGGCCTAGCAGCCTTTGCTGAGTTTCTGGGGGTAGCTGTCTAAAGCCTGGTTCGCTCTGCAGGGCCCGTTCCTGCTGTTGTGGAGACAAGCTTTGATGGCGTTGCAACCACGTGCCGAGGTGCGGCTGCTGATTATTTTCAAACCGCGGATGCGCACCCTGCTGCGGAGGGCGGGCGAAGCTGGGTGCCGCTGCCAACGACAAACCAGCCAGCAGCAGAGCTGCGAAGACACGGCGAGCCACTTTCCCGCGGAGGGAGGTCGTTTCGAGCTCGTTGTGCCTTGCCATGATGCTGCCCTCTGAAGCGGTGACAATCCTTCTCGGGCCCCTCGCTTTCCAAGATTTTTGTGTCCGCCTAACGTCTGTATCTGCCTGACAATCCTTCCTCGACTAATTGGAGGCGCCGGTGGCGCTATCCTCGTCCCCATCCAGGGCATTCAATTGCTGAAACAGCTGGGCGTTGCCGTCAAACGACTGCAAATCGCGCACCGTGGCCGAGGTCGCGGGCGGCGGCGTTGACTGGTAGTCGAGCAAGGCAAAAGTGCCGCCGCCAATCACCAGTATCGTAGCCAAGGCCCCCGCTGCCAGAGGACGCAGGTGCAGGTTGCTACTGTAAAGCAGCCACGCCTTGGCGCGTTCAAAAAAACTGGCAGGGGGAATGGTCTGCTCCACCCGCAACCGGGCATAGAGCTTGGCGTCAAAAAAAGCGCTGGGCTCCGGAGCCTGCCATTCGTCAAGCAGCTTCCAGGTAGATTCCATGCCCGCCAGTTCGTCTGCGCACCCGGCACACTCCGCTATATGCTTGCGGGCCTCGTCCGGCAGCGGCCGGGACTCGAAGACCCGGTCCGCCAAATGCTTTTTCATCTCAGGGCAAGTCATTATCTTCCTCAATTTCTGCTAAGCAAAATCCTTCAGGTTTTCGCGCAAAGTCTGGTAAGCACGGAACAGCAGAGATTTGGTAGCCGATTCGCTCAGCTTGAGAACCTCACCAATCTCCTTGTAATCCATCTCCTGGTACTTATGCATTAACACTGCACTGCGTTGCCGTTCGGGCAGCGCCATCACGTGCTTGCGAATCGCGTTCATGCGTTCTGACCGGACCAGTTCCTGTTCCACGCTGAGGGTGGAATCCGCGACATCGGGAGTGGTGCCTGTCTCCGCGTCCGGCTGGTCAAGGTAAACGTTCTGGGCTGTCCGCTCGTACTTGGTATCGCGCGCGTGGTTCACTCCCAGGTTGGTTGCGATCCGATACAGCCAGGTGCTGAACTTCGCTTCTGCCCGATACGTCTGCCGCGAACGATATACGCGGAGAAAGACTTCCTGGGCCAACTCTTCGGCGACTGCCTGGTTGCGAGACATCCGAAACATAAAATGAACGATCTGCTTTCGGTATTTCTCGATCAGGATGCTGAACCCCGAGTCATCTCCTTCGCGAACGCGTAGCATGATTTCGGCGTCGGAGAGCTGGGTCCAGTCCACTCCAGCGCTATGCAGCGGTACACTTTGCTGCGCGCCCTGGAACCCGTTCTGCGTAATGGCTACGGTACCCATACCCTTTGTAACCCCACGGTCCTGACTAGGTTGCGCGGAACCAGGAGAGTTTTGTGGGGTTTCTTCCTCTCCGGCTGGACCTGAAGAGGGCGCCCCCGGGGTGGGAGAATCTGGCTGCTCTGGTGGAGTAAAAGCCATGGGGTGAGTGGATTGTATCCGTTGCCGGGAGCCGTGGTCTCGCCCAGTCTGGTGGGATTTGCGCCTTGGGCCGGTTGCAATGGTTCGTGTAAACTACGCTATGCCCCGGAGGGCGCTTAACTCAGCGGTAGAGTGCCACCTTCACACGGTGGAAGTCGCAGGTTCGAATCCTGCAGCGCCCACCATAAATCATTCAAAATAAAGCATTTGATGGCTTTCCTCGCGGATACCCTGGTCGCATGTGCCTGCCTGCCGGCAACAGATGCCGGGTGCCTCATTCAAGCCTTCTGTTGGCTTGAATGAGATCCCGGCACTTGAGGCGCCAATTCCAATTCGTCATCCTCTCCCAAGGGGGGCAAGACTACTGCAGGCGGGAAGCTGCAGATCCCAGCCGTGGGGAGGAATTCTTAGCAGGCGGTCTCACTCAGACCTAAAAGCCCATCAGGAATTCCTTCCTTGCCCGGTGCGGACTTCCCCGCAGCCGGTCTACCCCGTCCGCCCGAGTTTCCGGTGACGCCTTTGCTAAAGTTTATGCCGGCGTGAGCCGAAGAATTCCTTGTCAATGCTCTCCAGGATGCTTTTTGACCGTACAAAGCGCCGGTATCCAGGCGCCAATGCTTATTGTCTTCACCCTGACCTTTGTGCGGCCTCTTTGAGGGCAAATGTTTAACCCTGCTTTAGAACCCGGCCAACCGGAAATCCTTTTGCCCGGCGTGGTGGCTTGGAACCCGGACCAGACGCTCGAGAGACTTGGGCGAGTCTCGCATGTGGCGCGTGCACCATTGGAAGCGTCTGGCCCGATTACTCAATTCGATAAGCGTTACCCCCAAAAACAGCTCCGAAGGCCACCCGGCCCTGCATCTCCTGGTGTAAGCCCATGATCAACACCGCGGAATTCTCATCCCTTGGCTTGGAGAGGCCTGGACCTGCATGCGATCGGGTTCTCATCGCCGAAGACGACGCCATGTTTCGCAAGATCCTGCAGAGTTGGCTGGAAAGTTGGGGCTATCAAGTCACCGTCGCGGAAGACGGCGCACAAGCATGGCAAATTTTGCAGGAGATACGTCCGCCCCATCTACTGATCCTCGACTGGATCATGCCCAACCTGAACGGCATCGACCTGTGTCGCATGGTGCGTGAACGGGACGGCTCCCCCTACCAGTACATCCTGCTGGTAACCGCCAAGGATGACAAACAGGACATGGTCCGGGGCCTGGAGGCCGGCGCGGACGACTACCTCTCCAAGCCTTTCGACAAACACGAATTGCGCGCCCGGCTGCGCACCGGTAGACGAATCCTGACCCTTCAGGACGAACAATTAAAGGCTAGGGAAGAACTCCGCCTGCAGGCAACCCAGGATGGTCTTACAGCAACCTGGAATAGGACGGCGATTCTGGACCTACTGCATCGCGAGTATGAACTCGCCGCGCGCTCCGGCACGACCATCGGCTTGATCATGCTCGACCTCGATCACTTTAAGCAGGTAAACGACACCTATGGGCATCTGGCCGGGGATCATGTCCTGGTTGAGGCGGCGCGACGCATGAAAGAGGCGGTCCGGTCCTACGATCTGATCGGACGCTACGGTGGAGAGGAATTCCTGGTGGTCTCGCCCGACTGCGATGGAGAGCAGATTCAAACCTGCGCAGAAAGAATTCGATCGGCCATGGCAGGGCAGCCAGTGCTCGCCCATGGCTCACGGATTGCTATCACCGTGAGTGCGGGCACGGCCGTTCTTGTCCCTCGGCTGAATACTGAGAAAGATGCAATCGTCGCTGCCGACACCGCCTTGTACCGCGCAAAAAGCGGCGGCCGCAATCAGGTCGTCGCCCAGGCAACCTGAAATTTAAACTCCAGGTCATCATTCAAATGAAGAGGCGTGAGCCCCCAAAACATCTCGGCGCCTGGTCCATCTACCCTGCAACCGATCATCATGTAGTTTTGTTGCAATCTAGGTCCAACGTGCAAGGCCAACTGGCCCAGGCGGAACTGGATGTGATTTGCAGGAACGCCCTGGATCCGGGTGCGGCCATTCTAGTAAAGCGGATTGTCGTTAACTGGCGTGGTTCCCACCACCCGCGTTGCCTTCAGCTTTGAATGCCAGCCGAATGGGCACACGCTTTCTCCTTATTCGGAAGTCATTGAAGGCAGGCCTCACACGGCGTTGGGCCGAGCGCATCGCCGTACAAAGAAGATGGGTTTCCAATTAAATGGCAAGGCAGGTGAAGCTCTCGATCAGCGCACCTTCGAAACCGGAGCGCTGGACAAGGCTTTGTCTTCTGTGGGATGCAGTTACTGATACTTATGGGACTGAGACTTTCCCCATTAAGACCCAGGCGGCCGGGCAGACGTCTGAAAATGCGCCGGCCTCTTGATCATTCCGGAACATCTAGCTTATAGCCACCCTTTCTTCCCCCATCGGCGTCGTGGCAAGTCGTACTACCCCTTGCACATCTGGTCATGACCTATTGCTTCCCCACGCAGGCGGCCGGAACCCATCTCGTTCATACAACTGAAGTGGACTATCACATGACAAAGGTAATCCACTACAAGCAATACAAGACACGCCATTGCCATCCCCCATGCCACCAGCAACGATCTCGTATCGCGTAGGATTTCGGTTGACCGAACAACCACGCTGCCTCGCCCTGGATGCGGCCTTTCCTGGCCCGTTTTTGCTGCCGGACGACTTCAGGCGGATCGAGGCGTGATGACCGCCCTCTCTCGGTGCCGGCAATCTCTCCGGCGGGTGGCCCTAGTGCTCCTGTTATCGGCCGCGGCATCCGCTGCCTCAGCTCAGGTGATTCCAGGGCTCGTTGGGAGATCGGATCTTTCGATATTTGGAACCCTCCCCGTCAATGTGACGCCGGATTTCGGCTACTACGCCCCTGTGCTCTTTGGATATCAATTGGGAGGCTTCTTTCAAACCCGCCACCTGATTGGCGTCGAGGTCAGAGGCACCATCCAGAGGCGGTTTAATCACCAGCACCAGGAGTCGGCCCTTGCCGGACCTCGGATAGCGATGCATTATGGGCCGTTCTCTCCCTACGTATCCGTTCTCGGTGGCGCCGGGAATGGGTGGCGATACTTGAATCCGCCTGTTTCGGGAGCACGCAACCCGCAACCAGTCGAAGGCCTCGGCGGCCAATGGACAATCGCAGGCGGCCTTGACTTTCATCCGACTCACCATCTTGGGATTCGCCTGGGAGAGATATCCTACTCGAAGCTTGACCTGAAGAACTGGAACCTGACACCCCTCAACTTCACTGCAGGCATTGTTTATAGGATCAACTAGCAGCTCGCAGAAAAAGTCTGGTCTTTTTGAAGGGTAAGGGCTCTACATGTTGCCGAAATTGTGTTTTGTATCAGCGCACGGCTTTTAGCCGTGCCTTAAAAGCCACAGCGATGAGGGCTCTAGCCCCTGAGGTGCGGCTTTCCAATGAATCAGGGCTAATGTGACTGTATCTACAGTTGTTTCCGCTGTTGAAGCGGGCTGAGTTCCCCCCAGGCGTGTTGAAGAGCTTTTCCTAGCGGCTAAAGCCGGGTCTCGCATATGGCTTTTACGCCACAGCTGGAGCCGCGCCCTTCGTAGAAGGCACGCCTCATTGACGAGCCATCGCATGGGCACCGTCGATCCCATCTATCGCGTTCTGTGATAGATACGACACCGAAGTTGTATCTCCACAAAGCAACGGTACTGTTACTTTGGGTCTTGCCGGGAAGAGGGCCGGGTTGCTCCCACTGCACATGGAAGTACACTGCTGCTCTCCGCGCGAGCTGGCGGAGGAGCTGTCAAAGAGGCGTCTCGAAGTAGTGAAGGAGCCTCTAAAACGGTTCTTGAACAGGCGATGTGTTGTCCGGGCCAAGAAACACGCACTTAAAAGTTGGGAGTGGTATCGAATTGAGTACATTACCCGAAAAAGATCCGACGTTACGCGATCTCTTGAGGATCTTCCACCGAAGAAAGCGTTCGGTGTTTGTAACTGCTTCGGTTGTGTTCCTGCTATCCGTGTCTGCCTGCGTGTTCATGACCAGGAGGTACACGGCGAGCAGTGTGATTCAATTGGAGAAGTCCTCCTCTGACAGTCTCGGCCTGGATAGCCTGATGGGCGCAGCATCGGGCGGGGCATCCGATGCTCTTTCTGTGAATATCGATTTGCAGACGCAGGCAAATATCCTGCAGTCAGAAGCCCTTGCGCTCAAGGTAGTGAAGGACCTCAACCTGGAACAGAACGAGGATTTCAAGCCCCACTTCAACCTTATCGGCTGGGTGATGGGGCTGGTGAGTCCGGGAGGCCCAGCCGATCCACCGCATGCCAGCCTGCAGGATTCGCCCGCCCGGCGGGCGAGGGTTGCCAAAGCGTTCGCTAAAAATCTGAAGGTAAAGGTCACTGCCGGTACGCGTCTGCTGGAAGTGGATTTCACCAACCGCGATCCAAAAGTGGCGGCTGCCGTGGTCAATCATCTGGTGCAGGCGCTTATCGACTACACCTTCCAGACCAAGTTCACAGCAACCAACCAGGTCTCTCAATGGCTTGAAGGTCAACTGGGAGATCTGCGCAAGCAGAGCGAACTGCTTCAATCACGCGTGGTCGCTTTGCAGCAGGGTAGTGGGATCTTCGGCGTAGGCGGAACTGACCCGCAAGGCAAACCCGTCATCTATAGTCCGATTCTCGATCGCCTACAGCAATCCACGGCCCAGCTCTCCCAGGCGCAGATGAACCGCGTGCTCAAAGCGTCGGTGGCAGAGGTCGTGAAGACCGGAAACGCGGAGTTGATCTCGCAGCTAAGCGGTACTTCGATCGCCAGCGGCAGCGGCCAGGGAGTCATGAACTCTCTGGCTCTCATCCAGAACTTGCGCCTCCAGGAAGCAACCCTCCAGGCCCAGATCGACCAGGATGCGTCCCAGTTCGGCTCTGCATACCCGAAGCTGATCCAGGAGCGAGCCTCCCTGAAGGGAGTGCAGCAATCCCTGCAGGAGGAGATCAAACGCACCGCGGAGCGCTCCGAGAACGACTTTAAGGTCGCGTCCAAGGCCGAGCAAGGCGCGCGGGCAGCCTACGATAACGACCGCGTGGAAGCGGAGAAGCTGAACGACAAGAGCATTGAGTATGCCATCCTCTCCAAGGAAGCCGATCAGAGCCAGGAACTGTATCAGGACCTGCTCAAACGGCTAAAGGAAGCCGGTATCCTCGAGGGCCTCCACTCCTCAAATGTAACTGTGGTGGATCAAGCGAGTGCGCCTGCCCGGCCAAGCAAGCCGCAGGTACCTCTGTACCTGGCCCTGGGAGCAGGGTTGGGATTATTTCTTGGCTGCTGTGTGGCTCTGCTCGTCGAGGCGGTCGACAACAAAATACAGGGTGCGGAGGAAGTCGAGGCGCTGCAGATTCCACTCCTGGGTATCTCTCCTCAGATAGAAGCCAATAAAACCAGCTCACATGCCCTCATGCTTGACTCACGCCACGCCGACTCGGCGTTCGGAGAATCGGTGCGCAGGCTACGCTCCGGGCTGCTTATCTCGCGCAGCGGCACCCCTCCACAGGTCCTCCTGGTGTCCAGCGCCAGTCCCGGAGAGGGAAAATCGACGCTCTCGCTGAGCCTGGCTATCTCCCTCTCCCAGTATGAAAAAAAAGTACTCCTGGTGGAAGCGGATATGCGGCGTCCCGTGCTGTGCAGGCGCTTGGGCCTGCAGCGAACGGATGGTTTGAGTGTGTTGTTGTCTGACCGGGAAGCGGCCACTGCCATTCTGCCCGCGGCCAACAATCCCAATCTCTACCTTTTGCCTGCGGGACCAACGCCCCCCTACCCGGCCGAACTGCTGGGCTCGCCCCGGATGCATACCCTTATGGACGAGTGGCGAGCAGAATTCGATTTCATCGTGGTCGACTCTCCGCCGGTTCTGCCCGTGACGGATGCGCAGCTGCTGGAGGAGATGGCAGACGCTACTGTTTTGCTGGCTCGCGTTGGCTTCACCACCAGGGCGGCACTGGAGCGCGCATACAAGCTCCTGCTTACGCATCGCAAGGATCAGGCCAGGCCGGCGATTGGGGTCCTGCTTAACTTTGTCGCCCGCCGTTCCTCCGCATATTACGGCTATTACGGCTACTACGGCGGCAAAAAATATGAGTACCAGCAGGGATGAGGGCATGATACGAACAGCTAAATCGTTGTTATTTCTGTTCTGTTGCGTGGCGAGCTGCGGTGCGCAGACGGAAAGCCTCACCATCGGCCCGGGTGACTTGCTCCATGTAAAGGTTCTGGAAGCGGCCGATCTCGAGCAAAGCGCCCGAGTCACGGACGCAGGTGCTTTCGCTCTGATTCTTGGCGGAAATGTGTATGTTGCCGGGCTCACGCCGCCCGAGGCGGCGGTCGCCATCGAGCGGGTTCTGGTAGAGGGCCACTATTTGCTGACACCGCATGTCAGCGTAACCATGGAGCAGACAGCTACACAGAACGTAACCATCATGGGCCAGGTGCGATCGCCGGGAAGCTACCCTATCGGCACGCCCCGCCCCGTTCTTGATGTCCTCGCCTTGGCCGGTGGCTTAACTGAGGTCGCCGATAGAAAGGTGACCATACAGCGCCACGCCAGTAAGGAGCGGATTACATTTGTCGTCTCCAACTCTGCCGACGCCGCGCTGGATGCAAGCGTCTCGGTGTTTCCCGGAGATACAGTGGTTGTTTCCAAGGCGTCGGTCGTGTACATCCTGGGCGACGTGAACCGGCCAGGGGGCTTCGCGATGGTCACCAATGATCAAAAGCTGTCTGCTGTGCAGGCGATCTCTCTTGCCGGAGGAACACCGCCCAATGCCGTTCCCTCCCACGCCCGGCTGATTCGCAAGCAGGCGGATGGAAGCCACGTCGAGATTCCACTGCAGCTGAGCGCCATGGAGAAGGGAAAGCAGCCGGATATCCAGTTGCAAGCGGATGACATCGTTTACGTTCCCTTCAGCTACATGCGGAACGTGGCGGTGGGTGCGGGTAGTCTCGTGGGCGCTACATCTTCGGCCGCCATCTACCACTTCTAGTTGGCCTCTCCGATCGGGTAACAGGATCGAATGACATGTTCTCCACCTCTCCAACACGCCCCTTCGATAGTTCGAGCGCCGGAGAGACGTCTTTCATTACCTTCCTGCCCAAGCTTCTGGTTATATTCGCGGTGCTTACGCTGATCGTGAACGGCGCGCTCCCTCAAGTGGAGATGGCGCTAACGGGTGGTTCACTCCTGTTCCTGCCCAGGCAGCTCACCTTGCTGATTCTAGCTTTGGGGTCCATGCTCCTACTGAAGGGGCGCTTTCAACACTCCTCGCTGCTTCCTCTTACCTTGGTGCTCGCATGCTATTTCCTGCTCGAATCTCTCTTCCTGCATTTCGTTAAAGACATCAGCTACCCCGCGATCCGAACTTCCCTGGAATGTTTTATCTTTCTCGCCCTTGTCGGAGCGGCCTCGGCTGTACCGCTGCAGATCCGATCACGGCATATTCTCGCCTTTCTTAGTGCCATTACCTTTGCCTGCCTGATCATCTCCGCGGCCCAATTCATCACCAATACGCCGGTCGTGCGAACCGAGAGCAGTGACTCCTATTTTCATGTTCAGTCCTACCAGTTCGTCGATCAGACGCGTGGTTTTAGTCTATTTTCCAATGCACTTGAGGCCGGCCTCTTCTATTCCTTCATGGGCGGAATCGCCACCAGTTATTGTATGCGGCGGGGATCGAGGAGAATCGGATTCATTCTGTTGCCGCTCTGTGCCTTTGGCTGCTACGTAACCTATACCCGCCTTGCCATAGTCGGATTCATCGTTACTTTTATTGCGGTCTTTGTCTTGTCTAAAAGAGGCCTCTCCAGGCTGAGCCTGTTGCTGCCTCTCTTCTCCCTGCTGTGTGCGGTGCTTATCATCTTTCAAGGTCTCCGCACGGAAGGCGGCGCCGCGAGAACCGACCTGGTCAGTGCGTCGTCTCTCGACACGCGAATCGTGGCCTGGGGCATCTACGCAGGTAAGTTCATGGCCGGGAGCCGGACCGACATTCTGTTCGGCATAGGTCAGGGACCTTATACCCCTTACACCGCTCCCAACCGCCTGGAGAACTCAGCGCCGATTCCCGTAGATAATGCCTATTTGCTCGCCCTGCTCAGTTGCGGTGTCTGTGGCTCCCTTTTGCTTGGTATCACCTACTGGAAGTTATGGATATTTCTCCATAAGCGGACGATCGAAGGCAGAGATCATTTAGTCAAAGGCATCGCGGGCATTTTTGCCGCCCTTCCTTTCTTCTGCTGCATCAATGATCTGCCCTCCCAAATAATCCTGTTGTTGCTGTTTGCCGTGTCCCTAAGAAAAGAAGACGAGGTGATACCCGCGGCGGCCGACCTTGCTCTGAACGAACAATACTTGAGGCTGG
Source organism: uncultured Acidobacteriaceae bacterium (assembly GCA_963721125.1). Lineage (GTDB taxonomy): Bacteria > Acidobacteriota > Terriglobia > Terriglobales > Acidobacteriaceae > PALSA-350. The sequence continues at coordinate 275,213 of CAVRHZ010000008.1, forward strand.
CGTGAGTGATGGCCACTGCTGCGACCGAAACTCCCCATCCCGGCCAACGCACTCTTGCCAAAACGGTTGCGGGTAACACCTTCGCCAATGTGACCCGCTTAGCGGTCACCTCGCTGGTCTCGATCTTCTTACCCGCATATCTAACCCATCATTTGCCTGTTAAGACTTACGGCGCATGGGTTCTTATCCTCCAATTGAGCGCCTATGTGGGTTACCTCGACTTCGGTGTTCAAACCGCAGTTTCAAAATATATTGCCGAGCACCAGGCCAGACGTGATGCCGCCGGCTCCGCAGCCTGCGCCAGCGGCGGCCTGGCCATCATGCTTGTGGCCAGTGTTCTTGGCGCCCTGCTGACCTTCATCCTGGTGTGGCGGGTACCCGTCATCTTTCGCACCATGCCTGCCTCCTACTACCACGATGTACGCCTGAGTGTGCTTTTTGTCGGAGTCTCTCTTTCCGTCACCCTGGCCACGTCGGTGTTTGTCGCTATATTCCTCGGGCTGCAGCGTTATCGCGTGCCTATGGTCACGACCATCGTCAGCCGGGTCGCCTTCGGCCTGGTGGTCTGTGCGGCAGCTGCAGCGCATAGCAGCCTGGCGGTTATGGGGGGGGCGGCTGCGGGCGTCAACATCTTGAATGGTGTACTGCAGGTAGGGGTATGGCGCAAGAGCGCCAGTCACATTCGCGTTTCGTTACGCCTCGTCGACACACGGCTGCTCAAGCAAATGTTGCAATACTGTGGTGTTCTCACCGTGTGGTCAATCTGCGCCATGTTCATCAGCGGGCTCGACCTGACTATCGTCGGTCATTATTCCTTTGCTGAAACGGCCTACTATGCGATTGCGAATGCGCCGACCGCCTTCCTCATTACCATCGTCGCGGCGCTGATGGGGCCGTTGTTGCCCGCCGCATCGGCTCAAAGCGTTCGCCGCAGCCCCACCCAAATGGGAACTTTCCTGCTGCAAGCCAGCCGCTACTCGAGCATTGTCCTTTTGCTCACCGGCCTGCCCTTCCTTGTCGTCGGATTTCTAATATTGCGGGCGTGGGTGGGGCCTGTCTATGCGCTCCATAGCACCCCATTTCTCCGCATCCTGATACTGGCGAACATCATCCGCAGCTCCTGCGCGCCTTACTCCACCATGGTCATCGCGACTGCAAGGCAGAGAGTGGCAACAGCCTCTCCCGTAACGGAAGGCATCGTCAACGTGGTCAGCAGCATATGGCTGGTACAGCATCTGGGTGCATTGGGCGTGGCGCTCGGCACCCTGTGTGGCGCAATCGTCGGCGTGGCTGTCCACTTTGCCGTGAGCATGCGCTTCACCCAATCAAGCATAGCCATCTCGCGTACAAAATTGTTTCTCACCGGGATGCTGCGTCCGGCGGTCATAGCGGTCCCCTCTCTCCTGCTTCTATGGCACGGCGCACCCACATCCATGTCGGCCGCCGCGCTCGGCGCTTGTGGAATATGTATTGCTGCCACACTGTTCCTGGCCTGGTTCGTGGCCATGAGTCAGGATGAGCGCCGGCTTGTCGCTCGCATAGCGAGCCAAAAGCTGGGCTTCTTTATGAATGCAAGCCCGCAATCTCATCCCGACAATCTCATTGCAACCGTTATCGCAGGAAAGGCAGGGGAGTGAGCATGGACATCTCCATCGCCATGTGTACCTACAACGGTAGCAGGTTTCTGGACGAGCAGCTCCGCAGTATCCGCGAACAGACCAAGCTACCGCACGAGTTGATTATTTGCGACGATGGCTCCGCCGATGCCACCCCGAGGATTGTGCATGCTTTTGCCCTGGACGCACCCTTCCCGGTACGCCTCTTCCACAACCAGGCGAACTGGGGCTCGACCAGGAACTTCGAGAAAGCGATCAAGCTCTGTACGGGTCAGGCGATCGCCCTATGCGATCAGGACGACCTATGGCTACCCAACAAGCTGGAACGGCTGGCAAGTGTTCTGGACCGTGAGCCCCAAGTGGGTGGCGTTTGTTCGAATGCCTTCCTGATGGACGAAACCTCGGAGCGCTTTCAGGACTCGCTATGGGAGCGTCGCAACTTCACCCCGCGTATGCAAGCCGCCTTCCAACGGAACAGTGCGCTGCAGTTGCTGCAGTACAACGCTGCCACCGGCGCGACGTTCGTCTTTCGCTCGGAGTTCGTGAAACAGGTCACCCCGATTCCACCGGAGTGGGTCCACGATGCCTGGATCGCTCTATTAGTAGCGACGCAATCACGCGTTCAACTCCTGCCGGAGAAGCTGATTAGCTACCGCATCCATTCTGCTCAGCAGATCGGAGTCAGGCCCAGGGCCCCGGTTTCGGACGCCTTGCTGGTAAGGCGTTGGACAGTGCTCGCAGACAGGCTGGCTACTTTACCGGTAGATCCAATCATCAGCCGGGTGGTGCACAAGCGTCTCAGATTCTTCGAGACACGCGCCGCCCTGAAGCAAGAACGTCTACCTGGCCGTTTCATCGCGGCCACTTGCACGTTGCCAGGATATTTTCGTTTCGCCCGGGGCTTGTTCAGCTATCTACGAGATATAGCCAATAGTGGTTATCCAATAGTAGTTAACCAGGCGCAATCGGTGCCGGCGATGCATAGAAACCAGAAACAGCACGAGGTGAAGCTATGAGCGAGCGAAATCCGCTTGTTACCGCAGTGATCCCGACGCGCAATCGTTCCTCCCTGGTCTGCAGGGCTGTACACAGCGTGCTGTCACAATCCCTGCGCGAAATAGAATGCATCGTGGTCATTGATGGGCCGGATCTTTCTACCGTGGAGTCATTGGGCGAAGTGCGCGACCCTCGCCTCAGGGTGATTGCTCTGGGCGAAAGCGTGGGGGCCTGCGAAGCGCGTAACCTCGGTGCCCGAGCGGCGCGCGCCGAATGGGTGGCTCTCCTGGATGACGATGATGAATGGCTGCCGCTCCGTCTGGAGAGGCAGATCGCGGCGCTCGCAGAGGCCGCGGAGCCCGTGACCATGGTGGTGAGCCGCTTCCTCGATAGGGGAGCAGGTCATGACCTGGTGCGCCCCTATCGCTTTCCGTTGCGGGGGCAATCCATTAGCGAATTCCTGTGGTGCGAGGTATCGCCCCTCGGCGGAATCACTGGCTTTCCGCAAACATCCACCTGGCTTCTGCGGCGCGACTTTCTGCTCCAGGTTCCTTTCACCAAAGGGCAGAAGCTTTTGCAGGACCTCGACTGGCTGTTGCGCGCCTATCATCATCCTGAGATGCGTGTCCTCTTTCTTCAGGAACCCCTCACCATCTTCCATAACGATCAGGGCCGGCAGCGGGTCACAAAGAAAATCGATTGGCGATACTCCTTCCGTTGGGCCATGAAGAATCGACATCTCTTTACGCCCAAAGCCCTGGGATTTTTTATCGCCATCTATTGCATCAATCCCGCCGCTCAGCAACAGGCCCCGTGGTCTGGTCTGCGGCTCATGTTTAAAGCCATCGGGCGCTACAGCAAAGCTACGCCCAAGCTTCTCGGGCTATGCTTCCTCTACGTGGCTGTCTATCCTGCGGTGGGCAAAGTTCTGTCTCCACGCAAGCGAGCCACTATGCTTTACCAGATGAGAAGCCTTGTAAGGAGGCCTGTCTAACCGCCGGCCGCCTGCATCTATGCCAAACCAACCGTACAAGCGTGTGCTGATCTTTCGCACTGAGCTATTAGCCATCAGCGAAACCTTCGTTCTCGCCCAGGCGAAGGCGTTAACCAGGTTCAAACCTCGCTTCGTGGGGTTACGCAGGATGAGCCCCAGCCTGCAAGTTCCTGACAACGCCATTGTCGCTTCCCAGGGCGATGGCCTGGCGCATAAATGCCGCCGCCGTCTTTATAAGCAGTTTGGCGTCGCTGCAGACTTTCATCGTAAAGTTCGTGAAGTGGATGCTCATCTTATTCATGCCCATTTCGCAACGGATGGCGTTCTGGCATTGCCCCTCGCCAGGAAGCTTGATATTCCGCTGGTCGTGACACTACACGGTCGCGACGTCACGATCTCTGATAACGAGTTGGCACAATCCTGGGCCGGCCGGCTGTATCTCCGTCGCCGCGAGAGCATGTGGGAACAGGCGGTCGCGTTCCTCTGTGTCTCAGACTTCATCAAGGCGAGCGCAATAAGAGCAGGCTTTCCCCCAGACAAGCTGCGAACCCACTATATCGGGGTCGATCGCGGCGAATTCCGTCGCACGGCTGAGCCATCGCTTCCTGAAAGTATCTTGTTCGCCGGTAGACTGGTTGAGAAAAAGGGCTGCGACCTGCTCATCCACGCGATGGCAACGGTGCAGCAGCAACTGCCGCAAGTCACACTCACTGTAGTTGGCGACGGACCTATGCGCCCATCCCTGGTAGAACTCGCCCGTACTTTGGGTGTTCGCTGCGACTTCCTTGGGACGCAATCATCAGACCAGATCAAGGGTTTGCTGCAACAGGCGACGATCGTCTGCATACCCAGCCGTACCGCGAGCAATGGCGACTGCGAGGGACTCCCCATTTTTCTTCTTGAGGCGCAATCCATGTGTGTTCCGGTAGTGAGCACTTTCCATGCCGGCATTCCAGAAGCCGTGATCCACGGGGAAACCGGATTGCTGGGTCCTGAAGGTGACGTCAGCGAACTGGCGAAAAACCTTCTTTTGCTCTTGCACAGCCAGGACTTGCGATCGGAATATAGTTTGCGGGCTTCAGAACGGATAGCCACAAGCTTCGAGATGGCAACTCAGACCTGGAAGCTCGAAGACATCTACGACGAAATTCTTGCCGGCAATTAAAAGCCCGCCTATGCCAGGCCGAAGGTTTCGATGTACTGTCGCGACGCGCCCGTGACACTGTACTTGCGTTCGACCAACTGCCTGGCCGCAACGCTGTAATGCCGACGTATATCGGCGCTCCCGAGCAGCTGCCGCAGTTGCCGGGCAAGCGTTTCACTATCCCCGCAACTGAAGAGTGCCGCTGCGTTACCACCCGCAGTGATTTCACGATGCACCGGCAGATCGCTAAAGAGGCAGGGAAGACCGTGGGCCATGGCTTCCAACGACACCAGGGGCAGTCCTTCCGGGCCCAGCGACGGATTGATAAATATGGTGGAATCCTTGTAGTAGCGCGATGGGTCGGACTGAAAGCCGGCGAAGTGAACATCCAATTGGTCTGCCAAACCCTCCAACTGCCGCCGATAGGAGCCGTCGCCAACCACCAGCAGAGATACATCCGGGATTTGCCGCATGGCTTCGAGAATAAGTTGCACTCCCTTGTATTCCTCCAGCCGGCCAACGAAAAGAAGCTGCGGACGCTTTTGACTGGAGAATGTACAGCTCAACGCTGCAGGAGCCTCGACCCAATTCGCGATGACTTTCACTTTATCCTGGGGCAGAACACTGCGTGCGATTTCTCCAATCGTTTCCGATACGCAGACCACCTGCGATGCAAATCGCAGCGAGTGCTTGGAAAGAAACCTGGGAAAGAAGCGAGCAGGGTTCCAGAACCAGGAATAGAGGTCGGTTTCAAACGGGATGTGCATGGTGAAGATCGTTCTGCAGCCGGCCAGCCGCAGCGGTCCCAGCAGCAGCGATTCGAAGAAGCCATTGACCTGCACGGTGCGGATGCGGAAGCGCAGCAGCATATAGGGCACGACAAAACAGGCCAGCAGGAGACGTAGCCCCTTCAACCACTTTGATCCCAGTAAGGGGAGGCAAGCGACTGTCATTCCCTGGGCCCGTAGCTCCGCCGCAAGCTTGGGCAGGGAAATGACAGCATAGCCCGTGACATAAGGGCTCAGCATGGCGCCAAGCCCTCTTAGATAGGTCTCAACGCCACCATAGTGAGAACCGAGATCGATGAATAGAATCCGTTCTTGTTTCATGCAGATTGGCTTGTGGCGATATTACGAAGCACTAACTCACGCTAAGAGAGCGTTCGGCAGGGAGCAATCACACGAAAGTAATAGGGGTCGACTAATCACCAATGAAAGTGTTTACTCTACCCGAGACAAAGCCGCCTCATCGAATCGATCGAAGCCGCACTTCATGGTAAAAGTGTGAATATGATGATCGAGACTGTAAGCTCATGGATACTCCCGGACACTTCGGGATATCGCCGCGAGCCCGCACGTCCCGTCGAACGTCGCCAGGCCAACTTCGATGCGCAATTTGATTGGCACACGGTCTTTTACGACTGCTTTCGCGTGCAAGGCACACAAGCGATGCTGATCGGTCCCCCACTGACCAGGTTTGAAGGCATTCTTGATTCGCTCAAGATCCACGCGCTGCCCATGGGAAATGAATGCCGCTACGAGGTACATCACAAGTTCACGACCGCCTTCGCCAATCGACGCACGGATAATCTGTGCCGGATACTGGTCGAGGTCTCTGAGGGCGACACTTGTTTACAGTTACAAACGCTCGCCGGCTCGATGGTCCTCGATATGAGGCCCGGTGCGCGACACGTCTTCCGTGGCCGGCGGGTGCTGTTTACCCTGAGTAAAAATAATCACCCGACATGGATCTGCGACTGGATGCGTTTCCATCGCGATCTGCATGCAGCCGACGCGGTTCTTCTCTACGACAACGGATCCACAATCTACACCGCGGAAGCGCTTCTCGAGGAGATGAGCCAGGTCTCCGGTTACTCGTCCATATGCGTTGTTAGCTGGCCCTACAAGTACGGGCCGCAGGGAGTAGGCCGGGGCACGTGGGACTCCGCGTTCAGCCAGGATGGCGCGATGGAAGATGCTCGTTGGCGCTACCTTGCCGACGCCTATGCCGTGCTTAACTGCGATATAGACGAGTTAGCGCTCTCTGCCCAGGGCAACATATTTGACCAGGCCGCTGCATCGACGGCTGGTTACGTGAAGTTCTCCGGCAGGTGGGTCACCCCAGGGAATGGCGAGGAAGGAGAAATGCTTCCGCGTCACCAGGAGAGCACTCAGCAGATGCTCCCGCAGTGGCGTTGGCAGGGCCTTCGCCCCAGGGATACCAAGTTATGTCCGGCGAAGTGGGCGGTCGTGCCTAACCGCTGCCCGGTGAATGCCCATTGGAGCGTTCACGAAATCGTCGGCATGCGTACTCGCCAAATGAAGTGTGACGAAGCCTCTTACCGTCACTTTAGCCGCATCAGCACAAACTGGAAAAATAACCGTAAGTCAATTGAGCGCTGCGATCCACGCCGGCAGGAGGAAGATACAAGGCTCCAAGAAGCCTTTGCCAGGGTCAAATGGGGTGATTAGTCAACGGCATGCCTATGCAGGTACTCTATTCGGCACCCCAGCGAGCTTCGGCTCGAAGGTCTGGATGGGCGCGGCAGCAGAGAAAGGCTGAGCGATGTCCTGGTCGATAGGGGCGCCCACATGGGCTAAGAACTGCCGGAAGCGTGCCTGGAAGATATCGATGCCGAAGCCCTCGGCGTGGCTGCGTAGGACCCTGGCTGACCATTCCTGGCGTTCGAAGCGCACCATCGCGTCAGCCAGGTCACTTGCTTCCTGGCGGTCGAAGAAGATGCCGGTCACGCCGTCGATGATCGTCTCCGCTGCCCCTCCGGCACGGTAGGCGATGGTGGGCCGGCCGGCGGCAGCTAGTTCGAGCGGCGCCATCCCAAAGTCCTCTTCTCCAGGAAAGAGGAGAGCGCGGCAGCGGGCCGCGTAGTGCTCTACCTCGGCATCCGAAAGACGGCTCAGGAACTGAACCGTCGGTCCAGCCCTTGCCTTCAGCCGGTCACGGTCCGGGCCATCCCCGATAACCAGCAGACGCCGTCCCAGCCGCGAGCAGGCTTCGATGGCAATGTCGATGCGCTTGTAGGAGATCAATCGAGCGAGCACCAGGTAGTAATCTTCCTGCTCTGTGGAAGGAGTGAACCGGTTGACATCGATAGGTGGGTGGATCACTTCGGCTGTGCGGCCATAGGCACGCTGGATCCGCGCCGCCACTGTCTTCGAATTGGCGACAAAGTGATCAGGGTAGTGCGAGGCCCGCTCGTCCCATTTGCGAAGGGCGCGCATCATCGGCGGCAGAAGCAGCCGTCGTGCCGCGCCCTGGGTCTCCTGCGAGGAGTAGCTGGCAAAGCTCCAGGCCCAGCGCATCGGAGTGTGGCAGTAACAAACGTGAATTGCGTTCCGGTTCGTGCGCACGCGCTTGGCATAACCAGAAGAGCTCGAAATCACCAGGTCGAAGCGCGATAAGTCAAGGGAACGCACAGCCAGGGGGTACAAAAGGAAGTAGAGGCGATAGTGCCGCCGCATGCTGGGCAGATGCTGCATCCACGAGGTCTCGACCTGCCTGCCGGCCAGTCCGGGAGGCATGAGATGAGGCATCGCGACCGTGCTGTAGAGGGATGCGCTGGGCAGCATGCGCGCGAGCTCCTCGGCCACTCTTTCCGCCCCGCCCATCTGCGTAAAGTAATCATGCACTACCGCAATCTGCATCGATCCCTCAAACTGTTACGAAACAGCGCCGGACCGCCTGAGCATGGCTGGAACCGTGCGGGCAAGAATCTTGAAATCCAGTGCCAGTGACCATTGGTCGATGTATGAAACGTCGAGTGCTGCCTGCTGCTCAAAGCTCAACCCTGTATCTTCGGCCACCTGCCAATTCCCAGTCATCCCCGGGCGGACGCTGAAGCGTCGCATCAGCTGTGCCTCGCCGAAGCGCGATAAATCGTGTCCGCCCAGCGGGCGCGGACCTACCAGCGACATGTCCCCTAACAGCACATTCCACAGCACGGGTAACTCGTCGAGCAACGTGCGCCGTAGAAATCGGCCCAGCGGAGTCATGCGCGTGAAGCCAGGAGCCTGAACAGAGGCATGTTGCACGATGCTGCGAAACTTGAACATAAGGAATCGGCGGCGTCCGTAGCCGTGGCGTTCCTGCGCAACAAAGATCGAACCCGGGCTGGTGAGCTTGACCGCGAGCCCGATCAACAGGAAGAGCGGCGCTAGTAGTAGAATTCCCGCGGAAGCGCCCAGAACATCGAGAACGCGCTTGGCGACTTCCGCCGTCTCACGGCTGCGGCTCTTGGGCACAAGCTCCACGAACATGGTCGACCGCCGATGGAGATCTTTGTCCTGCGCCAGCGTAAATACATCGTTCAAACAAACCACACGCACCCCGGCAGCCTCGGCAATCGATACCGCGTTCTGGGCCAGTTCGTAGCAGGAGCGCATGGGCGTAGCAATAATGACTTCGTCGACGATGTTTCGCAGGAGGTAACCGTGCAGATCGTCGACACTGCCAATCAGGCGGCTGGCAATGTCCGGCGGCATCGAATCAGGATGGCGGTCATCCACGAAGCCCAGAAGACGCTTTGAGCGGTGATGCTGGATGCGCAACTCACGCCACGCCTTGCTTGCACGGCGGCCGCTCCCTACGATGATGACCCGCTCCGGCTCAACCACATGCCAACGCCGGTGGTGGCTGAACACCAGCACCCGGCAGGTTTCATAGAGGAACGCAACCAGCAGGAAACTTCCCAGGATGGGCTCTACCGGCCCTCGCGCATGGCGCGCTTGCAGATACAAGTCCAGGAGCGCGGTCATGATCGCGCAGGCGGTCGCACTGCGCAAAACCAGGCTGCGCAATCCATCGAGGTCGCGGCGGTAAAGGCCCAGGGTCGTCAGGCATTGCTTCCAGACGATGGCAAACACGATGGAGAAGGACACATTCAGCAGGGTGATGCGAATCAACAGGAACTCTGTAAGGCCACCCTGCGCAATGTACCGCTCGTTGGCCCACACCACGGCCCCCACAGCCAGCCCCAGCGCGATGAAACTATCGAGGGCTGCTGAGAGTGCGGTCGAGTTGCGGAGTCTGGGCATGATCATCCACTTGCGCCAGGGCGCGTCGCTTCGCCGATTGTGATGCGGAATGGTCCAGGTGTAAGCCGTCGACCCAAGCCACGCTTTTCTCGGATTCTGGCGATTTGGTCTCCCTCTTCATCGATCTGGGCCCTATCTTGCCGGGCTGAAATGAGGTAAACCTGGGCGATCAAAGCGCAAGGTTCGACTGCAACACTCCCATTACCAAAATCACTACGGACTGATACCCAAGGTAAGAGCGGGCCGACGATTCTTCAATCACACGAAAGTGTTTGCGCTGCAGCCAGGGGTGGAGTATGGGGCCAGGCGGGCCGGAATCTCGCTTGAAACTGCCCTCAAGGCACGCGGAAGGTCAAAACGGTCTTCCTCCCATCCGCCGGCCTTACGTCCCGCCCGCACGGTACAAAGAGCGATGGGCGGTATCTTCCGCGGTGTTTTAGCGCATACGTAACTGCGCTTGCCCTTTTTGGCCTCAGTAGAGCACGGCACTTCCGCTACTATAGGAACACTACGGTTACAAAATAGCCAGGATCGTTGGGGGGAGCTCTGCGCGTCCGTCTGTTCCTTGTCGCCGCACTGGTTGTTCTGTTTACATGGTCGCCTATCAATGCACAGCAGCGAGCCAGGCAATCGCCTCCCGCTTCCATGCAGAGTTTTCAAATTCCCAGCCACGGAGCGCTCCTCAACGCGTTTGTCTACGTTGCTGCAGGCGCCGGCCCGCATCCATTAGTGGTGCTGTTGCATGGGTTTCCCGGTAACGAGCGCAATCTAGACCTGGCCCAGGATATTCGCCGGGCCGGATGGGATGTTCTCTACTTCGACTACAGGGGTTCCTGGGGATCGGCAGGAGACTTCTCCTTCTCCCATGGCATTGAAGATACGGCTGCAGCGGTCGATTATCTGCGCTCGCCCATGATGGCGAAGATCTTGCGGCTTGATCCGTCGCGCATTGTTCTCATCGGACATAGCATGGGGGGATTCATGGCGGTGCAAGATGCGGCCGCTGACCATCGCATCCTGGGAGTCGGTCTTATCTCTGCTGCCGATCTTGGCGGACGTATCCCGCGGCCCTTGCCGAAGGAGCGCCAACATGCGGCGGTCAAGGCACTGAGTGCGGCACTGAGCGCGGCCTACGATCGTGAGGGGATGGACCCTATCAGTGGCGGTTACGCCGGAAGAACTTGCCCATGACACGCTTGCCAATGCAGCGCGATGGAGCTTCATGGCCAAGGTCGGCTCACTCAAGAGCCGGCCGGCCCTCATCGTCACCTCAGACGATGCCTATGCCCGGGGCGACGAAGCATTCGCGGTGGCATTGCGCCGCGCGGGAAATAGCCGGGTGGCGACGCTCCACCTGCATACCGATCACGTCTACTCGGATCAGCGCGGCGCTCTTGCCACCGCGGTTCTCAGGTGGCTTGCGACGGTTTCGCCGGCAACCGCTCGCTAACCGTCTTAATCCACTTAGCGTCTAGCGGCGTGATGATGATGGTGGCGGTGATGATGGCGGTGGTGCGTTTGTGCAAATGCTGAACTCGAAACCATCAGGACCATAGCAAAAAGAAGAGCCTTTTTCATGTCCACATCATAGCAACAAAGGCTCGTTGCGCAGCCCGGCCTGAGTAACTTTCGGGTTACATATCCGTACCAAATGATGTTACGTCGCCGTCAGGTGATGTCTTAAGCACGCTTGCTACGGCGTTGCCCTTGTGCCGGGTACGGAAAAAGAAGACCAGGGTAATGAGTATGTAGACAAAGTAGAGATAAGGCAGCCAGGAGTAGGGCGGAGCAGGAACCGGATAGAGAGTTCCCGCCAGGGCCATAACCATCGAGATGCCTCCCAGCACAGCGACCACCAGAAGCGTCATCGAAAGTGCGCCTTGTCTCTTCAGCTTGAGTGGCAGGGCAATGCAGGTAAGTCCATAGATAGTGATGAAGCCGTAAACCGCGAACGACCCAAGCCATCCGTAGATATCCGTGCCTGAGCAACCGAGAGTGACAAGAATCAGCACTGGGATGCCCACCACGAAGGCGGCTATCAGTACGGCCACGTGCGGAGTTTCATTGCGGTGGTGGGTCCTGCACAGCCGCATCGGAACCAGCCGGTTATGGGCCATGAGCAGCAGGATACGGGCGGCGGCTGTGATGCAGGCCAGCAGGCAGGCAAACATACTGATCATCGCACCCGCGTCAATGATGAGGCCAAGCACAGGCAATGCCACCTGGTTCGCCAGTGCGTGCATTGGTGCATCGGTTTTGTCCACGGAGAGGCCCGCATTGCGAAAACCAAGCACTTCAGCATACGCAGCCAGCACGAAGAAAACCCCGGCGCCCAGCGCGCACTGCAGAACTGCGCGGGGTATGGTGCGCAGCGGTTCTTTGGCCTCGTGACCGAGCGTGGTCGCACTCTCAAAACCAACAAAACTGAAAATCGCCAGGACCAGGCCCAGGCGGATGCCGGCAATCGAACTGCCCTGTAGCCGTATCTGTGGCCAATCGAGGTGTAAACCGTTCTTCCACAGAACCAGCACCATCACCACTACGATGCAAGCCGTCGATGCGCCTTGTAGCCACAACATCGCTCGTGTGGAGAGCTTCACGTCGCGGTAGGCCATGGTAGCGGCGCCGGCGACCGATATCAGCACCAGCAGATCGGGTGCGATTGTATGGCTGGTGAAGGTTTTCAGCAGGATATTCGAGTACTGAACGAAGCCCCCAACGATCGACGAACCCGTGGCTACATATCCAAGCACGAGGGCCCATGCTGCGATGGAGGCGACCATGGGCGGAAGGGAATCGGTTGCATAGCTGTACAGCGAACCGGGTGAGGCTGACCGTCGTCCGAGCGCGCCGATGAGCAGGGCCATCAGCGTGATCTGCACGGTCGCGATAGCATATGCGGCCCAGGTTCCATTGCCGGCCAAGGCAAAGACCAGCGGAATGGTCAGGACCGGTGAAAGGACGGGCGCGATGACACCCACGGATTGAGCCAGTGTTTCCCAGGGCGTCAGAATGTTACGGCGCAGGCCATATTCAGTCTCGGACCCGGATGCAAGGACAGCTGTGGTCTCAGGCGGCGTATGCTCCTCCAGAAAACTGGTTCAACAATGACTGGGTTTACGAGCGACGTCGACGGGGACGGGGGGGCCTGAAGTAAGTGTGCTGGCAAGCCGGAGGGGAAGTCAAAGGATTTTATCAACGGTGTAGAGTGGGCATATGGCAGTGCAGCTGGCCCCCGGATTTTCTGTACATTGCTCTGGAAAGATCTGCATATGCGGCTTTCTTCACGGAAAGCCGCATGAGGCTCGTTGAACCCAACAAGCTTCACGGGAAATCCGGGTTCGAGCAGGCGCTTAGCCTCTACGATCTACCTCCGAACGCTACCGTCCGCCTGATCAGCCGTTCCGAAAATGAGATTTACAAAATAGAGGCTCCCCGGGCGGCGGTGGGCTTTGCGCGTCCAGCGCCAGGGATATCAGTCGAAGAATGCGCTCGCTTCGGAGATCGCCTGGCTGGTCGCACTGCGCAACGACGGGGTGGTCGCGACGCCGGTTCCCATCGCCGGGCTCGATGGGGAGTGGGTCCAACGCCTGCATTTCGGCGGCGCCCCTGAAGCGCGTAGCGTGGTCCTTTTTGCCTGGGAAGAGGGCCACCAGCCCACTGTCAGCATGGATCTGCGGCAATGTTTCAAGAGTCTGGGCGCGATCACCGCGAAGATGCATGCGCACAGTGCCGCATGGCAGCGGCCCGAAGGCTTTGAACGGTTTACCTGGGACTTTGAGGCCGCCCTGGGGGAGTCACCGCGATGGGGCCGTTGGCGCGATGCGCTGGGCATGAACGCCACCCGGCTCGATCTGTTTGGCCGCACAGTGGACCTGATCCGGCATCGCCTCGCGCGCTACGGCAGCGGTCCTGATCGCTTCGGCCTGGCCCACTGCGATCTGCGGCTGGCCAATCTGCTCCTGCATGAAGGCGCTGTCAAAGTGATCGACTTCGATGATTGCGGCTTCAGTTGGTACATGTACGATGCCGCGACGCTCATGTCGTTTTATGAGCATCTGCCCAGCGCGCCCGGCCTGATTGAACACTGGCTGGAAGGGTATAAGACCGTGAGGCCCGTAACCAAGGCTGAAGAGGAAGAGATTCCAACCTTCGTCATGCTGCGGCGCCTGCTGCTGGTGGCCTGGGTCGGTTCCCATGTGGAAGCCGATCTTGCCCGTTCCCTGGGCGTCGCCTACACGGATCAGACAGTGGGCCTCTGCTCCGCCTATCTCCGGCGTTTCGGGTGAACAGGACGCTGAAGCCTCTGGGTTTCTGGCTTCACACACACTGTGAAGCAGTATGGAACTGGTTGTTAAATAGGTGCTACCCGGCCAAGATCTGCTCTGAACTCGATCAGTCCAGGCGCACCATGATCTTGGAAAACCCGCTTGGATCATCGCTCCACGCCTTGATCATCGCCGGCGCCTGTTCCAGCGGCACAATGGCGCTTACCGCCTCGTCGACTGGAAAACGATGCTCTTCCAGCATCCGTATCACTTCCCGAAAGTCCTCAGGCAGGGCATTGCGTGAGCCCAGAATATCGATCTCCTTTTGGACGAACCACTTGGTTTCGTAGGCCACCGGCTCTTTGGCGTAACCGATGTAAACCACGCGCCCGGTAAATGCCACCTCGTCGATGGCGCTGCGAAAGGTCTGCGGCAGTCCAATCGCTTCAATAATCACATCCGGGCCTCGTCCACCGGTAAGTTCAAGCAGCCGTTCGTGCAGGGGCTCCTTCGAGGTGTTGATGGCGTGGCTGGCGCCGGCGCGCAGAGCCAGGGCCAGCTTTGCATCACTGAGATCGACTGCGATCGTCTTTGCTCCGCGGAAGCCAGACGCAGCCACAGCTCCGAGCCCCACTCCGCCACAACCGTAGATCGCGACCGTATCCTGTGCAGTGACGCGTCCCCGGCCTACTGCATGCAGGCCTACGGTCAAAGGCTCGACCAGGCAGAGTTCCTTGATGGTGAGGCGTGCAGGGTAGAGCTTCTCGGCAGGCACGGCGATGTATTCCGTCATCGCGCCGTTGCGTTGCACGCCCAGTGTTTCATTGAACTGGCACGCATTCGGACGGTTCCGCAGGCAAGCAGGGCATCGGCCGCAACCAAAGTAGGGGGAAAGGGTCACGTCCATTCCCGCGGCGAGTTCGGGATGCGCTTTGCTCGGTTCGGCAATGGTAGCTGCCACCTCGTGGCCTGGGATACGCGGAAAACTCACCATAGGATTCTTGCCCCGGTAAGAATTGAGGTCGGTTCCGCAAAGGCCAATCATGCGTACCTTGAGCAACACATCATCATTGGTTGCGACCGCATCCGCAACTGTTTCAATTCCAACCTCGCCGGGCTCTTTCATTACGAATGCTTTCATAGCTTGTACCCTACCTGTGTAGACCTATTTACCAAATACAACCATGCCGTCATCAAAAGGTCTGCCCTAGGACCAGAGGGGCTGATAGGCTTCGCAAATCGCGGGTAACCTGCAGATCTCTCTGCTCAACCGACAGGGCTTAACAGCCTGTGTGAGAACTGGAAGCGAAACTGCAGATCCCTCCACTGCGCTTCGCTCCGGTCGGGATGACAATTCTGTGGGAGTATCAACAGCCAATCGTCCGACCACTTCTGGGGCTATTCCATGCAGCAGAATTGTCATCCCGGCCGGAGCGAAGCGTAGTGGAGGGACCTGCGGTTCCTTTTCCGGTTCACGCACTCTCTTTAGTCCCTGACACCATTGTTTTGACCAAACGTAGCGCAGTTCAATCTTGATTTTCAGGCCGCCCTGATGGCCACACATAATTGAAGACCGGCGCCATAATGGCCTGAACCTGGCGCAAAAGCCCTGGATCGGTGGAACCGCGCAACAACTTCAGGCTGGCATTCACATCGTGAGTGTTCGCCATGCCGACCAGCGTGCTCGAGACGTACGGGTGACCCAGGCTGAAGCGGAGCGCGACCTCAGATATATCGGCCCCATGGCTGCGGCAAAATTCCGCAGCCTTCTTTCCCGCATCGCGCACTGCCTGCGGCGCTGGGTGCCAATCCGCCGGCCCTTGCTCGGTCAGTATCCCCATGTGCAAAGCAGACGCATTGATGAGCCCGATGCCACGCTCCCGCGCGAAGGCGGTCAGAACCTCATCCATATCCGTGTTCATGAGGTTGTAGTGGCAATAGGTAAGGATACTGTCGACGGGCGCAGCCTCGGCAATGCGCCGTAAGAGCTTCGGAGGATATCCGGTGATGCCGATGTAGCGCGCCTTGCCTTGTTGCTGCAATTGCCGCAAGGCGGGGAGGGTCTCATCGATAATCTGCCGCGCGTCGCCAAACTCGAGATCGTGCACCTGGAACAGGTCGACATAGTCTGTCTGCAACCGTCGCAGTGACTCATCCACGCTGGCGATCACACGCTTCGCGGAAAAATCGAAATCGGCCATTCCGTAGCGCCCACACTTGGTGGCCAGCACGACGCGTTCACGTCTGCCCGCCAGGGCCGCGCCAAGTCTCGTCTCTGCCAGCGTAATCCCGTAATAGGGTGAGGTATCAAAGAAGTTGATGCCGTTATCCACCGCCAGGTGGACGGCCCTCACTCCTTCGCCGGGATCGATGTTCCCATAAACGTCGCCCAGCGCAGCGCCCCCAAAGCCAATCAGCGAGAGGCTAAGGTCTGTCTTCCCCAGTTTTCTATATTCCATCGCATCGGCCACAATTCCGCCCCTACTGGTTGACTCCGCTCGCTAGAAAACCGCCGTCAACCACCAGGATCTCGCCGGATACGTAAGAGGCGGCATCCGAAGCCAGGTACACGGCGGCGCCCACCAACTCTTCCGTCTTGCCGAAGCGGCCAATCGGGGTGCGCATCTTGAATTCCCGTCCACGCTCCGTGCTGTCCAGCAAATTAGCGTTCAGATCGGTGCGGAAGACCCCGGGTGCAATGGCGTTTACCAGCACTCCATGCCGCGACCATTCCACCGCCAGCACTTTCGTCAGCGCGCCCACCGCTGCTTTGCTGGCGGCGTATGCCGCCACCTCGAACAGTCCAACGTAGGTGGAGAGCGATGCAATATTGATGATGCGGCCGTAGCCGCGGCTGAGCATGTGTTTCCCGAAGACCTGGCAACCGCGCAGCGTGCCGGTTAGATTGGTGTCCATGATTCTTTCCCAATCCTCTTCGGGAAAGTCGACCGTGGGCGCGCGCTTGGTGATGCCGGCGCAGTTGACCAGAATGTCCACCTGGCCGAACGCATTCACTACCTCGTCGCGCAGCGCTTCCAGCGTAGCGCGATCGTGCACGTCTGAGGTCCGGCGCAGAGTTTTCCGGCCCTTGGCCTCGATCTGGGTGGCTGTTTGCTCCACTTGTTCCGCGCGCCGGGACGAGGCCACCACATTTGCGCCGGCATCCGCCAATCCCAGGGAAAGGGCATGGCCAATACCCGTAGTGCCACCCACAACCACGGCGGTCTTGCCCTGCAAATCAAAGATGGAAGCAGTCATGGAAGGGCGGTTTCTTTCAGCCGAGCTTGTTTGACCGTCGATACAGTTAACGCTACAGTTGAGTTTATATCAAAGTTTCTCCAAGCTGGAGACGCGGCGGCCCGGATTTCCTGTAAGCTGCCTTGGATACGAAATCGTGTTCCGCTTTCTGTAAGGAAAGCCGCAAGAAGTGCGCCAAGGCCAACAAGCTCTACAGGACATCCGGGAAAGGCCCGGCGAGAAGAAATGGCAGCCGAAAAAATACTCAGGATCGACCCCAAAGACAACGTCCTCGTGGCTTTAACGCAACTCCCCGCAGGGGAAGCCATTACCTTCGCCGGGGAGCAATATGTTCCGCCGTCTGAAATACCGGCCAAGCAAAAATTTGCCACGCGCGATCTTGCCCCCGGGGATGAGGTCATCATGTATGGCGGGGTCGTCGGGCTGGTCCGCCACGCCATCCCCCGTGGAGGCCTGCTTAGCACGCGTAACGTGCAGCATGACGCCTCCGGCTTTGGACCCAAGGTGGGCGATTATGTCTGGTCTCCGCCCAACGTATCGGCTTGGTCCGCCCGCACCTTCGATGGTTACCATCGTGCCGACGGCCAGGTCGGCACGCGCAATTACTGGCTCGTCATCCCACTGGTCTTTTGCGAAAACCGCAATGTAGAAGCCTTGCGCGACGCCTTCGAGGAAGAGCTTGGTTACGGGCGTCCGAAACTCTATCGCCAGCAGGTGCGGCAATTGATCGAGCAGTTCCAGCAGGGCTCGCACACGGCGGAGCGCGACGATCTCACTTTGGGTCGGCAGGAGCAGATCTTTCCCAATGTCGACGGAGTCAGGTTCCTGGTGCATGAGGGCGGCTGTGGTGGAACCCGCCAGGATTCCAAAGCACTCTGTGGCCTGCTCGCCGGTTACATCCATCATCCCAACGTTGCCGGCGCTACGGTGCTGAGTCTGGGTTGCCAGAACGCCCAGCCGTCCATTCTGATGGACGCGCTTCGCGAGCGCGACCCGGCCTTGCGCAAGCCCGTTCTCATGTTTGAGCAACAGAAATCCGGGCTGGAATCGGCCATGCTTTCCGAAGCCATTCGCGCCACCTTCGAAGGCCTGGTGGAAGCCAATCGGCTCACCCGAAAACCCGCTCCTCTGAGCAACCTCACCCTGGGCTTGAAGTGCGGCGGCTCCGATGGATTTTCCGGTATCTCGGCCAATCCTGCCATCGGCTATGTCTCCGACCTCCTGGCTGCCCTGGGGGCAAAATCGATCCTGTCGGAGTTTCCCGAGCTCTGTGGAATGGAACAGAGCCTGATCAATCGTTGCGTGGATGCGAGCCGCGCCGACCGCTTTATTCAACTGATGCGCGACTATGCTGCCCGGGCCAAGGCGGTTCACTCCGGCTTCGAGATGAATCCTTCTCCCGGCAACATCAAGGACGGGCTCATCACCGACGCGATGAAGTCCGCCGGCGCGGCCAGGAAGGGCGGCACTTCTCCCGTCTGCGAAGTCCTGGACTATCCGGAATACGACAACACGCCTGGCCTGGCCCTGCTTTGCACTCCAGGCAATGACGTGGAGTGTGTCACCGCACAAGTGGGTGCGGGCGCCAACGTAGTGGTCTTCACCACCGGCCTGGGCACGCCCACCGGTAATCCCATCTCGCCGGTGATCAAGATCTCCACCAACTCCAGCCTCGCGGAACGCATGGCAGATATCATCGATATCGACACTGGAGCCGTGATCCGCGGAGAGACTACGATCGAGCGAGTGGGCGAGTCAATACTGGATCTGATCATCGACGTGGCCAGCGGAAAGGTACGAACCAAGGCCGAGCAACTCGATCAGAATGACTTTATTCCCTGGAAGCGCGGCGTCTCTCTTTAGGCAATCCGGCACAGGATATAGTTGGGAATCTCCGCTGCAGAGAGAAGGCGTTGCATGCTAAAAACCGGCATCCTCAATCCCGCCATAAACTCCCTTCTCAGCCGTATCCGCCACACCAATACGCTGGTCATCGCCGATCGAGGATTTCCATTTTGGCCACAAATCGAAACCGTCGACATTTCATTAACCGACGATATCCCGCAGGTCCTCGACGTACTGCAAGCCATCAGGAAGAACTTCGTTATTGGCCAGGCCTTCATGGCTGAAGAATTCTTAACCGCAAACCGGCCAGGGATTGTGGAGGCATTTGCGGCGGAGCTGAAAGGTGTGCCTACTCTTTACGAGCCGCATGTGGTCTTCAAGAAGCGCGTGCCAAACGCCATCGGGCTCATCCGCACTGGCGACAGCGTAATCTACGCCAACCTCATTCTCGAGTCCGGCTGAGCCTGCTTCACCGGCAACCAAGGCTGGGTGCCCCATTGCCCCGATTTCCTGCTGGAGGCTTGTGAGCAAGCGAAGGGTTTGTCGCACTACCAACCTACGACGCTGACCTCGCTTGGATCGCCAAGCAGTTCCTCCGCTACGCAGGCTTGCGGCCCAACGCCCGTCGCAGAACAAGCTCAAGTGCCTGCTTCTGCTGTTCGTACTCTGAGTCGGATAATCTGCCCTCAAGACGGTCTGTCTCCAGCGTAAAGAGCTCCTCTTTCAGCGTACCCAGAAGTCCGCCCGGCGCCGGAACCGCAGAGACCGGAGCGGTACCGACGGGCTCTGTGGCAGGGGTACTTGCAGGCCGGCGTAGCAGAAATCCCGCACCCACCGCGAATACCAAAGTGATCGCTCCCAGGATCCACCACTTGTACTTGTCCAGGGGGTCAGGCGTATCGATGGGCACGCCCAGGCCGCCCCCGGGACGGGTATCATTGGCCGCCGCGCTACCTCCGCCCTCAGGCGCCCCTCCACCATCATTAGGCTGGCTCTCCGCCTGCGTATCCCGTGGCATAGCACCCGACCCGGAAACTGTAAAGGCGAATGGCTTCGCCGGGGAACCACCGCGCGCCAGCATGGTGGTTGCGCCAGGGGTTTCGTTCAGCGGCTGGAAGGATACTCCCGCCCCCGCCTTAAAGGTCATGCTCTTGGGCATCATTACGACGAAGCTATCCGTAGGCGCGGCGAAACGCTGGTCGAAGGCGAGGCTGCCGGAGTAGGGCAGGTGATAGCCCAGCTGGAACTGGGTCACACCCGGGCGCAAAGGAAACGGAAAGGCATAGTGGCCCTTATCTCCCACGGGTACAGGGGACGTCTGCACCGGCATCCCGCCTGGAGCCATGGCGGCCGAGCCTTCGATCTGCGCATCGGGTGGCAGATAGAAATCGTAGGAGTGGCTGCTGAACTGTGTGCGCGGGGGGTTGGAGTCGTTCTTGATGAAAAAGCTCTGCGTCACGCGAAGCCCCTGGGCATCGGTCTCCACGCGCATCACATTGGCTACCGTGCTCACGCCGGGCACCACGGCTGCCACATCATAAACCTGCACATTCACATTGGGCGTATTGGGCGGGGCCGGCTGAAAATACGCCGCGCCCTCATGATCGACGCGAATGAGATGCATCCCCGGATCCGGCGCATCGATGGAAAAATGGCCCTGGGCGTCGGTCTTCGTATGCGAGATCTCGCGCATGCTTTGATCGAGCGCGATCAGTACCACCACGTCCCCGGCTGCCGGCGTTTTCGTCGTGCCGTTGGTGACGGTGCCCGTAATGGTGGCCGCGGAAGCAGAGGCTCCGGCGGCGAATAACATAACAGCGCAGAGCGCAAGAGTTCTGCGCGGCATAGCGTTCGGTCTCATACTCATCTTTCTTTAGCAGCGCAGAAAATCACTTCAGGAATGTAGCGCGACCTTCAGTTCCAACTGGTCGATTTCTGCCAGCACCGCGGCGGTTTCGTTCTCCAATGCAGCGCGCTGCGCCGTGTAATCTTCAGCCGTATATTTCCCCGCACTGTACTCGAAATTCAGGTCGCGAAGATTGTCGTACAGCACGTCTTTCTGTTCGCGCAGGAAATCGAGGCGTGTTTTTGGAATCTGCTGCGCAGTATCCCGCTGGGGATAGAAGACGAAGGCAAAAATCGCCAGCAGCAGCACCCCACAGGCAATCGTGCTCATATCTGTGTCTCCCGGCGTATACGGTCGCGAGTAGCGGCAAAGCCGGGTGTACTCGGCTCTGGAGGAGTAGGCACGGTGTGCAGCTTCCAATTGCGCACGATCACCAAAACGGCGGCAATGCCTAGAAAGAGCACCAGCGGCGGCATGATCCAGGCGAGATGGTTAAACCGCGTGAACCGGGGCGAGGCGATGATCACCGGTCCGTATTCAGCCTGGAACTGATGCAGGATAGCGTCATCGCTATCGCCCCTGGCAATAGACGCTGATAGTTCTGCAAGCATGCCGGGCGCAGACGGACAGCCTACATGATTGCATTCGCCCAGCAACTGAGCACAGCCGCAGCCACACATCAATTCATGGCTGTCTCTGTAGTACCGGGCAGAGGAGTCGGTCGCGCCGGCAGTAACCGCAATCAGGATGCACAGCAAGGCAAGCTGCGAGGCCCGGACGAGAACACTACGCGATTTCAATCGTGACCTCGGCCGGCGATCGCCACTTCAGGTTCATCCACCAGTCGCGGTGTAGATGGCTTCACGCCCTCGCTGAGGCTGCGGGTGCGGCTCGAAGCCAGTGCCGCGCTAAGGTTGGGCGCCAGTGCTACCAGCGTGCCCAGCGCTACCACCACAACTCCGATCCAGATCCAGGCCATCAGCGGGTTAAGAAAAACTTTGATGATTGGCAATCCGCTGTCGGGATTCTTCCCGGCATAAATCACATACAGATCCCAGGCCAGTGTGGAGTGGTTCGCGACCCTGGTTTCCGGTTGTTGCGAAGCGGCATAGAAACGCTTCTCCGGCGCCAGTTGCGTGATCTTCTTGTTGCCGCGATAAACGTCCAGCAGTGCGAACTCGGTGTCGTAATTCAAGTTCGAATCTTGCGTGAAACTCTCGCATACGATTCGATACGGCCCAATGGTCATGCTCTGGCCGTTGTTCAGCTCCTGCTCGTGGCTTTGATTGAACGCGCCTCCGGCAATGCCAATAAAGATAATGACCACGCCAAAATGCACCAGGTACCCGCCATAACGGCGTGTATTGCGGCGTGTGAGCTGGACCATGGAGGCGAATATGTTTTGCCCGGTGTGTTTGTGGATCACGTTGGCGCCGCGCAGAAATTCAGAAGAAATAGCGGTCACCACGCCCGCGCCCAGAGAAAAGGCGACCAACGAGTAGAAGGCGGCCTGATCGTTCCAGGGGCGAATGCCTACGGCCATCAGCACAATCGCCGTGGTCACAATCGCCGCGCTGGGCAAAATAAAGTTGCGCCGGATGCTCTTGAACGATGCGCTGCGCCAAGCCAGCAGTGGGCCAATGCCGGTCAGGAAGAGTAGAAACAGGCCGATGGGGAGCGCCACACGATTAAAGAAGGGCGCGCCCACTGTCACCTTATTGCCCTGCACGGCCTCCGAAATGATGGGGAACAAGGTGCCCCACAAGATGGTGAAGCAGGCCGCGAGCAGAACCAGATTATTGAAGAGGAAGCTCGACTCCCGCGAAACCAGCGATTCCAGCTTGTGCTCTGATTTGAGATGGTCCCTCTGACGCAGGAAGGTCAAAAGGCAGACGCAGAAGACAAGGATGAGAAAGCCGGTAAACCAACTGCCGATGGATGATTGGGCAAAGGCGTGAACCGAGCTGACCAGCCCGGAACGCGTCAGGTCGGTGCCCAGGATGCAAAGCATGAAGGTGCTGAATATCAGCCACACGTTCCAGTTCTTCATCATCCCGCGCTTTTCCTGCATCATGACCGAGTGCAGGAACGCGGTCCCGGTGAGCCAGGGCATGAGCGAGGCATTCTCCACCGGGTCCCATCCCCAGTAGCCGCCCCAACCCAGTACCGAGTAAGCCCAGTGTGCGCCCAGGAAGATGCCGCAAGTCAGGAACAGCCAGGTCACCATGGTCCAGCGGCGCGTGATGTGAATCCACTTTTCACCCGGGTAGCGCATCATCAGTGCTCCCAGGGCAAACGCGAAGGGCACGCTGAAGCCTACGTAGCCCAGGTAGAGCATGGGCGGATGGATCACCATTTCCGGGTATTGCAACAGCGGATTCAGCCCGAACCCATCGGCCGGCTGCTGGCCCTGCACCAGGGCAAACGGCGGTGCGGCAAAATTCAGCAGCAGCAGGAAAAAGATTTGGATGCCGGCCAGGATGGTGGAGGCGTAAGCGGTAAGGGTGACGTCTACCTTATGCCGCAGCCGGAGCACGAAGCCGTAGGCCGTCAGCAACCAGGCCCAAAGCAGCAGCGATCCTTCCTGGCCTGACCACAGCGCGGCAAACTTGTAGGGACCAGGCAGGGCGCGGTTCGAATGATGGAGGATGTAGGAGACAGAGAAGTCGTTGGCAAAGGCGGTGTAGACCAGGGCGAAGGCCGCGCAGGTGACGGCGAAGAAGCTGCCGATGCCAGCCCGCCGGGCGGTTTCCGCCAATCTGTCCGGGGCCATCCTGCCGCGGGATCCGGTGGCCAGTTGCCGCAACGCTACTCCACCGGCCAACAGTGTGTAGCCGCTCAGTACAAGAGCGAGGAGGAGAGAAAAACTTCCAAATTCCGGCATGAGAAGGTCACAAGCCCTTCCAGATTGTCGCAGAGACGGACAAGGAACGGCAATGCCGTCAAGGGAATCGCTTGAATTGGGCCTGTTAATCCATTAAGCCATTATCAAATGGCCGAAAGGGAAGGAGAAACACTAAGGGGTTATGCAGACCGCCGCATGCATTCGCCGAGCAATTCCTGAACCAGTCGAATCAGGCTATCGGGATCGAAAGGCTTGAGCCGGAAGACGACCTTCAGCCCTTCGTATGCGGATTCGGCGTCGGGTAAGCCACTAAGCACGATGATCGGAAGGGTGAAGCCGCGCCGCCTGACCTCGGCAACGAATTCCGGTCCGCTCATAACCGGCATCAGATGATCGGTGACAATTAAACCAATGGGCTGAGAGGGTTCCGCCTCGTTGAGGATTTCGAGTGCCTGCCGCCCTTCCAGGGCAATGCAGACTTCTCGGCCAGACACCTCCAGGATTGCCCTGCGGGTGGCCGATTGTAAGTGGTTGTCATCCACCAGCAGTATGCGCGAAGTCATTCCCAAGGAGCCCAATCAACCTCTCGTTCATGGATGAAGACCGGATGAAAACGGTTGCCCGGGTGCAAAATCTTGAAACTTTTTCTTTACCTCGCCGGACCGGCTAAACCGGCCCAAAGTGAAAGTGAAGCTCCTGCACGCTGGCGATCGGCGTTCCGTCCTTGGTCGCCGGGCGGAAGGTCCACGTCCTGAGGGTTCCGATCACACTGGATTCAATCCCATAACCAAGGGTATGCAGAACTGCTAGATCGGCGACCTTGCCGCTAGGGTCGATGGTCACATCCACCACCACGTCCCCCTGCACTCCACGGGGCAGGACCGAGAGATCGGGCGCCGGGCTGGGGGAGTAGGTGGTGAGAGCTATCTGGATCGAGCCGGAGCCCCACGAGTCGGAGCCGGTAGTTGCGTCCGGCACTGCGGCCGCGGGTGCGGAGGCATTGGGGGAAGGTGCAGCCTCGGTGACGGTAAGGTGCGGAAGCGGCGGAGGATGGACTGTTGCGATCTGCGGTGTGGCCGCCAGAGGTGTGGGAGTGGGCCTAATTTCCGGCGCGGCTCGCTCCCGAGGTTTAACCTTTTTCTGCGCATGGAGCGCCGGAGCGGGCGCCCGGCCCGGCAGGTAAGCGATCTCCACACGCGTGCCCAGGTCGGTGCCGGGCAGACTGAAAACATGCACTGGATGCAGCCGCATGGAGAAGAGAAATACCGCCCCGGCGACACCGTGCGCGGCGATGGATAGCCAGGTTGAGCCCGTGAGACTGCGCCGGTTTGGGAGCGGAGAAAACATGCGCTTAGCTCCACCATTTTAATGGGGACGGTCAGCCAGTGGGAAACCATGAATCTTGATAACCAACCATTAGTCGGCGAGGCCGTACCCCTGCAGCTATCGGCCTGAATCCCTCCACAGTCTCCCCCGAGATTGATTTTGAATAGGAGATTACTCACGCAAACCTTTAGCCCGGACAACGAGATGCGGACCTCCCTGATTTCAGAAGCTGCCTGGCCGTCGATCAATCGTGGGGAGGCAGCGGGTCCGGCATGGCGACGATACCGACCTGGCCCTGGGCGTCGCGCTCCAGGACCGGGGCATAGACACCCAGCAGCGGCGGGTCCACCAGTCGCCGGTCGCGCGCTTTTGAGGGATCGAAGTAAACCAGTACTGCCACAGAACGGCGCGGACCTGCCGCGGAGGCGCGGCAGCGAAGGGATTGCCGGCAAAGAGTGCCAACACGTCCGGATCGTTCGTAAGCAGCCGCTCTTCGGTTCGCGGAACCAGGGGATTTTGCTGCCACGATCCAAGCGAGGCAAACCAGAGATTCCACTCAAAGCGGGGCTGATAGGGTGCATAGATTCCAGGCGCCCGGTCCAGTGCCTGTGGCTTGAAGCGGAAGGGATATGGGACCCAGGTCTGTCCGTCGTCAGAACCCTGAAACTCGATCTCGTAGCGGCCCCGGGTCATCACGGCGAAAAGGCCATATTGGTTGGCGATGCGAAAGGGCTCCAGCATGGTTACAGGCTGCATGGGCAGGGGCAATCGCCCGAAGACCATGGAGATGAGCTCCACCGTCGTTACGTAGCCAACCAGCGACAGCAACACAGCACTGACCGCGAGACCGAAATCACCCACCAGGCGTCTGGCGGTTTGCTTTCCCTCTGCACTCGCCTCCAGATCATGCTGTGGCTCAGCTTCTCGCCTTACCCACCCCTGAAAGAAGCGGTCGTCCAACAACAGGAAACCAAGGGTCAGAACGAGATAATTAAGAAAGGTGTAATTAGCGGTGAAAATCACCCCAACCTCCCACGGGGTGACGATCAGAAAGCAAACAATGCGCCAGCGCCGGGGAAGAAAGAGCATCCAGACAATAACCAGCTCCAGCGCCAGGGTGGAGAATGCGGTCGCCACGTGGAACCAGTGCGGCAGGTGCTGAATGTACCAACCGATCCAGGTGGGTAGGGGACCATTCTGGTAGTACTCGTCCATGGCGGTCAGATGGCGCCATTCCTGGTCACCGCTTAGCAGCTTCACCAGGCCCGATTCGAAGTAAATGCGGAACCACTCCCACTGCAGCAGAAACAGGCTGGCCCGTGAAGGTGGATGTTTGTAGCCCATCCCCGGCCGCCAGCCGGGCGGGGCGAAGAAGAGCGCCACGAACCCCGCTTCCAGAAGCATGCCGTCGGACTGGTAGCCGGAAAAATCCTGGGCCGCCCCTACGAAGGAAAGAAAGCAGACGAAACAGATCAGGAGCATGGCTCGAGGCCAAACGTTGACGGTGAGCAGCAGCGAAGCGGCCAACGCGATCCAGCACATCGCCATGAGTGCATGCGAGCCGCTGGCCACCCAGAGCAGGGTGGGTGCGAACCAGTAGCGTGTCCAGGGTCCAAACGACTCCGCGACGGCTCCCAGGTATCGGCCCGCGGGAAGAATGCCGGCAGGCCCGATGAGCCCGCGAATTTGAAAGAGCAGGGAGATAAAGGCGGAGCAGTAAATCAACCCCAGCGCGCGCAATACAATCCATCGCGGTAGCAACCGGTCCGCAGCGCCCTGCCGGGAGCTGAACAGCCAGAGGAATGTGTTCTTCACGGCAATGCAGGCATTCTAGAGCAGAACCCGAATGGGAATATCCGGTCCGACATTGGCGAGGTTGGATTTCTATTGAGGAAAGATCCAGTCTGACGATCCTTTCGCCGGAGACAGGATTGCGGGCTCTGCTCTATTACCAAAATAAGGAGGCGCATCCCAGACGGATGCGCCTACCGTTTTAGGTGCACTTTCCAGCACCTTTCCCCAAACGGGGAGAACGTCGATCTTGTTCGTTGAATTTAGCTGCTGCCGTTAGCTGCCCTGGTGCACCACCACAACCTTCTTGCGTCTGGCTTTGGGCTTGACGGGTGGGGGTGGCGCCGCTGCTGCCGCAGGCGTGGTGCTTGCCACTAGCCAGGTTTGCGCAGCTAGTACGACCGGGTCGCTGCCCTCGGCCGGCATGACCGTGGTGGAAGGGAAGATTTGGTCCGGCGTGAAGCCATCGGGAAACTGCTTGCCGGTACGGTCGGCGTCGATGGCGGTGGTGAGGTAGAGTTCGGCGCCGTCATCCAGCTTGAAGGGCTGTACGGCGGTGGATTTTCCAGCCGTGCGGCTCCCGAAAAAGCGGGTGTCGGGGCGCCCGTGGAAAGCGATGGTGATGGCTTCCGCGGAGCTGGCCGTGCTGCTGTCGACCAGGACAGCGACGGGAGCGGACGGAGTCATCAGCACAGGCGCATCTTCCAGCGTCAACGAGACCGTCTCCAGTCCTGCTGGATTGCGGGTTCCCGTCTTACCATCCTGGTAGAACCAGGGAATGTTTCCGTCGGCGGCCACGAAGGAGCCTACGACGCCGTCACCCAATATGGGGCCAATACCTGTCAACATCGGCCACATGTTGCCGCCGGTGTTGCCTCGCAGGTCAACGATCCAGCCCTTGGGGTTTTGCGCCGAGAGGTCGGTCAGAATGCGGCGTACGTCGGCTGCATAAAGGAGCAGACCGTCGTTATCCTTGGCGGAGCAGCGGGGAAGCACGACGTAGCCGAAATTCTTGCCTTGCGAGGTCACAATATGACCTTCAGGCAGACGCCGGCTGGTGAAGGCCGTAGGCACGGTCGTTGGCGTCCGGGCGCCGGCCGGGGCGGTGATCGCAGCCTCTTTCTCCGCCTGTTGCAGCAGGGCGATTTGGTCGGGATAAAGGCCGGGGGGCAGGCGAAGATGGCTTCCAGGGTCGCCCAGCTGTACCAGGGACCAGTAGATCGCCGGATAGGTGTCGATGGGATTGAAGGCGCCGCCCGCGCGTTTGAAGGCCTCCGCGCGCAGTGCTTCCCAATCAACGCCCTGGCCATGCAAGGCATGTTGCCGCATGATGTCGATCGCGTTGTCAAGAAAAGCCGCAGCATCCGGCGTGATCTTAGTCGAACTGTTCTCCGGGGGAGGAGCAGGCTTCTTGCCAGCCAGGCTTACGGCCGGGCTGAGGAGGAGCAACGAGCATGCGAGAATGCGGATTTGGTACTTCATGGCAGGGCAAGACTAGCATGGCATCCGGCGATATTTGATCGCACAAAGGTTGCAGTTGAGCATCTTGCCGTCCGGGTCGCAACTTACGAAAGTTGTAGAAAGACACAGAGGCAGTTGCGCAATGGCAACCATAAAACAGTTATAGATACAGAACGGATCAGTGGCTCACGGGCAGAGCGAAGTCCACGCCGGCTTTGCGGTTGGCTTCCACGGTCGCCGGGACATCGAGCAGGGCGAGTGGTATTTCCTGGCGTGAATCGCCGTCCAGGGCGTATAGGGTGTTGGCGGTCAGCGCGTAGTTATGCACCTGCACTGGAGGACGTCCATCTTTGAAGATCAAAGTAGTGGCAGGCTGCCCATGCACCGGCGCGGCTTCGATTTGCCCCTGGTAAGTGGGCCGGAAGGGTGACGGAGTATTCGCGGCAATCTCTGGACCGTAATCCGGACCATACTCGCCCGGGGGCTGGTTACTATAGTCAGGCTCCGGCGGTGCTACTTGTGCCCCGCTGCCCTCGTCCTCATCATCCCCGAAAGGGAGACCGAGCTGGAGACCGTAGCCGAAGGGGAGCCAGCCCGGGTAGGCCCCATAAAGATAGGGTCCCCGATATCCCACGCCATTCCGGGTGGTGTATGGGCGGCGCCCCTGGTTCCAGGACGGCCAATGTCCTTGTTGTCCGGGATAGCCTGGATGGTGTGATGGCCCGTGAAAGAGTGGTGCCGCAGGTGGAGCAAAGCTGCGGGCAGATCCCGAAAAGGATGGCGAGGAGTGAACACCGCTCCCCATGTGGCCCGACGACATCGGGGCACCAAATCCGCCATGTTGGGCGAGCAAGCCTGTGGGTAGAACCAGGCTCGTTGTCAGGAGACCGAGCGCGACCTGAAGAAAACCGAAAGTCCGACGCCGCATGCCTTAATTCTAGTCCTTTGCAGGCCTACCGAAGCCGGATCTACTCCAACAGTGAAAACGGACTGAGTCTCGTTGTCTGGGAATGAACGGGAGCGGCCGCTGCCCATACCGGCATGGCAAGTTCCGGCATAGGTTTAGAGATGAAGAACTTGCGCGTGTACCGGGAGAGCCAGCGCGCTCCGGAGTTGGCTTTCTTGCGCCGCGCGCTGTCCGTGCTGATGCCGGTGCCGGCGTACATCTTGCGGTAAAGCTTCGAGAGGAAGACGAAGGCCACCCGGGCGCGCAGCGTCGGCGCGCAATCAGAACGTTTCCAGATAGAAGAAAAGCTGTAGAAGCGATCCCATACTCCTTGAGTCCGGTCGCTGATCTCCTGCGAGCTCATGAGCGTGTGGGGCATAAACATCTTGGGCCGGATTGCCGCCGGAATCAGCCAAAATCGGGTGAGTGGGATGCCTTCGACGAACACTGGCGCCTTCTCCTGCTCTTTCTCCCAACGAAGAAAGTCGACCGTACCTGGAAAGGGGGTCAGCATGACGAACTGGGCGAAGGCAAGCCCCGCCCTGGCGGCAAGATCGGCGGTGGCTTTGAAGGTGTCCGGCTTATCTGACGGCAGGCCGAAGATGAACGAGCCCAGCATGTGCAGCCCATGCTTCCGGAAGGTCTGCAGTTGCTTTACCAGGCCTTCTCCGGAGAAATTGAACTCTTTGAAGACCGACTTCAAACCTTCAGGGGTCACGGCCTCCACGCCCACCAGCGCTCCCTTGATATTCGCGTTGCGCATGGCGTCGAGATATTCCGGGTCCTCAGCCGATTCCATGGTGATCTGGGTAAAAAAGACCATGTTTTTCGGCAGCTTCGCCATCTCCGCCATAAGGGCGAATTTATCGCGTCGGATCTGCTCCAGCTCTGCCAGTTTGGCGTAGTTTTTCTGCTCCCTGGCCAGGCGCAAATCGGTCAAGGTGACGGGATAGAAATTATCGTCCGCCAGGGCGATATAGCGAAAGCCCTTGCGCCGCAACTGGACAATTTCTTCAATGACGCTCTCAAAACTCCGCTGCCTCGGTTTTTGCCCATCGGTGCGCCAGACAGAGCAAAAAGAGCAGTGCTTAGGGCAGCCACGCACCGTCTGTACCGAAGCCCACATATATTTATCCGGCGGCAGCAGGTCCCAGCGCGCGGCAACAAACTGGTCCGCGTCGATCCTGCCTCCCTCGTAGATCTGTTTTGGCCTGCCTTGCACACAGGCCTCGAGCACCTTGGACCAGATGACGTCGCCATCACCCTTGACTACGCAGTGCGCATGCCCACGCTCCAGGGCCTCCTCGGGGTAAAGCGTGGCGTGAATGCCGCCATAGATCACCCAGGCGCCGCGCTCTCTCGCCAGGCGGCCAACTTCATAGCCTCTTAAGGCATTCCCGGTGTGGATCCCGATGCCCACAAAGTCTCCCGGCTCAATAACTTCGGGAACCAGCGCTTCCAGCGTTTCGTCCACGATGACCGGATCGCCAAAGGAGCGGGGGGTTGCGGCAGCCAGGACATAGAGCCAACGGGGGGTGATCACTGCGGTGCCAAAAGAGTGGTCGCTGGGATTGATGAGAAAAACAGCCATAGAGACGTCCTTTCCAAGACGAAAACACACCGGTCATGTCAGCGCGGATAAAAGGTATCTCGCACAAAACACGGAGTCTACGATGACAAGGGGTCGCTAGAGCTTCTAGAAAGGAGCAGAAGAGATCACGTTTGGCAACGTGCCAAGACTAACGCTAATTATAGGCCTGTTACATGAATTGTGGCGCAATATGACGCATGAGGTTCCTAGCTGACACGCACCTCGGCCTCAATTTTCCCGAAGTGGATGCGGCAATCTGCCGTAAGAGGTAGCACCTCGTTGGCCTTCACCTCGGTGACCGCGCCGTTCAGGTTCCGGCTGGTCCAGGTCCGGCCGGTGAGATTCCTCAGCCCCAGCGGAACTACCTCCGCCAGCGGCCTGGCAAAGTTATAGGCATCCCCCTCCAGGTGATGGGCGAAGAGCTGTGCGCCTTGGCTCAGCATGACCAGGTGCGAGCCATAACCCCCACCCACTCGCATACGTGGAGGATTCCTCAGAGCCGAACGGCAACCCCAGCAAGGATCGAGCGCCTTTTTTTGCCGTAGCAGCTCCAGATCGAAGAAGTTCTCAGCCCCGCAGTGAGGGCAATGGAAGATCGCGTCGCGCAGCGCACACATCTCCTTGCGCCACTCATTTTCCATCACCCTGGCATCCGGGTCATGCAGTCCCGCGGTAAAGGCGCGGATGAAGAGCTTGCGCAGGGAACCCGGGTAGATAGGCCAGAAGCTCAGTGGATTGTCGTGTACCCCGGGCTGCGGGCGATTGCTATCGTTGTCGGGATCGAAAATGAAGATGGGGTCGAGTGCGCACAGCCGATGCGAGTGATCCGGATCCCCTGCATCATAGGGCAAGGTCAGTTCGCGCTTGCCTTTCAAGGGATGGCCGATCACGAAGATGAAAAAGAGCAGGACGGCGAGAGAAAAGCGGTCACTGGCGGCGTTGGGCTCAACCAGATCTTTGGCGACTTCCGGCGCCATAAAACTGGGTGTGCCCTTGATGCCGCCCGGCTTCAGGTTCACGTCTACGTTGTCTGTATCCGCGATACGAATATCTCCCGTGTCGGGGTTGAAGAAGACATTGCCAAAGTTGATGTCGCGATAGCAGAGCCCGGCGGCGTGCAGTTTTAGAAAGCTATTTGCCAGGCTAAAGCCCACGATGCTCAGCGCCCGGAAAGAAGGTTCGGCCTGGCGACGCAGCAGGTCGGCCATGCTGACGAAGTCGGGTGTCTTGATGGGCATCAGGTACCCGCCGTAGGCGTTGCTGTGGGGATGCGAAACCAGGTCGAAGGGCCACAGGAACTGCTCGGTGGGGGTTCCGCTGCTGATGGCGACTTTGAGACGCTCCCATAGTCTTGGATCTGCGGCCAGATACTCCGGCCGGTACCATTTCAGGGCATAGTGCGCGTCGCCGATGCGCGCGCGATACACTTCGGCCTGGCCACCATCGCCCAGCGTATCTTCGATCACCGCCGCGGATTGCATATTGCGGGCGATTAGCACCTGGCCCCGCTTGAGCATCCTCTCCATCATGGCTGGCGCCTCATGCGGGCATTTTCACTGCTCTGGCGTTGTATCGGCAACGGGGGCCAGAGTCCCCGTAATTTTCGGCGCAAAGGTAATGTTCACCGGTTCCGCACCCAGCTTCAAATCGTGTCCGTAGCCAATCCTCTGGCCGGTGCTCACGACCCAGGTATCCGACTTTGAATCGTTGAACAGGAACAGCGGGCCGTTCTCCTCTTTACTCGCCACCCGCGCGTAATCCTCGTTGGGATAATCCTCGGGGTCTACTTTCTTGTGAATGAAGTGAGGAGGGATGGTCGCTCCCTTATACAGCGAGAGCGGTTGGCCGCCAATTAACTGCAACCTCCATTGTTGCCCGCCCGGTTTACGCGCGGATTCGCGAGCAGGAGCGGATCCCGGCTTCTTGCTCGGGGGCGCGGTACCCATGGTGGGAGCAACCGGGGTGGGGGCCGGCGTGTGGGGAAAGATTCTGTCGTGAAAAATCGCCACCGGGATGGCAATGGCTACGGCCACCAGCAGTAGAAGACTGCGCAATCGCCGGTTATCCTTGCGCGTTTGCTCGACCCGTATGGCAAGTTCCTGAAGCTTCTGCTGCTGGCTGCTGTGCCGCGCCTTGAGTTGTTCGATCAACGCTGATTTTGAGGCTGGGGTCATCAGGGGCCTGGGAACCTTTGCCCCTGCGGCCGTTCCCGGATCTTCCTGCAGAATTGCCAGGGTGATGTCGTCGCCGCTGCCCTGCTGTGTAGCTTCCGTCAGAATGGCCGGCAGTTCCTCGGCCAGCGATGAGATACCCTGCTGGCGGATAATCTCCAGGTAGTCCTGGCCGATCTTGAGAAAATCCTCATCGGAGCGGAAGGAGTTGGCGTAACCATCCGTCGAGAGCAAAACCAGCGACGGCAGCGCGGCGCCCGTCACCCAGGTGGAGCGAAAGTCTTTCCACGCCTCTGGCTGGCACAAGGAGGTTGTCTGGTTGGCAATCAACCGGTCATCGGGCGGCAGCGGCCGGGTAGTGGTTCCCGTTGCGCTAACGCTCAGGATCTCTCCGTCTCCGAGCTGCAGATAGAGCAGTACTTTGTCCGTGGCCCCGGCTGCAAGCAGCGTGGCGCCGTAGGCCAGTTCCGGGGAACTCTCCACCGCCGTACGGCCTTCCGCCCCATCTTCTTTTTCCAGGGTGGCCAACTCGGTTTCGGTAAACGGGTTGTGTTCCAGGTCGGAGTGCACAGCCGCCAGCCATCCACTCACAATCTTGCGTTCCAGCTCGTGGACCTGCTCGGGAACGAAGGGGACGTGGCCGTTGCTGGCCACGGATTCGCGCAGGAATCCCTGCAGCGTGCCGGCTACGGTGCTGACGGCGAGAGAAGAACCGATCTGGCTGCGGAAGTGGCGGGGGCTTCCATGCCCATCGGAGACGACTGCCACCGCCACTGTTCCTTGTGCGCCTGGAGTGACCGTGCACTGCGCTGCATCCTGGTTGGGAAGTCCCGAACGCTGATGGGAACTGCCCCTTACGCAGGCATGCGCTACTTTCCAGCTCATGGTTTCACCTCAGCTACGAAAACCCCTCTTTGTTCTCACGGCAAGCCCTCACTTGGCAAGATTCCTTACCACATCGCGTCATCGTCGGCCGGTAGCGTGACCTTGGGAGCTGCCGCCGGCTCTTTGCCCGGAGCGGTCGCGGTTACCGCGGTGGAGACATAGCGAAAATAGCGCACCAGTTGTTCTGCATTGTCCACGCGCAGCACCGGTCTCTCCGGGTTGTCGACAAACTTGCGCAGTGTCTCCTGGTCGGCATCCTGCCCGATGGCAATCGCCTGGCGGACTGCGCGCCGCCCCCAGGGAACGTTGAGCAAAGCCTGTAGTGCTCCCTTCCAGTCATCTGTTGGCTTGCCATCGGAGATGAGGACGATTTGCGGCGGCAGCATGCGGGCATCCGCCGGGATGTTGTTCATTTCCTCTGCCAGCAGGGCGAAGGCCTGACCCAGGTCGGTCTCTCCTTCCGCGTGCAGGTCGACCCACTTGAAGTCAGTCAGCAGCGTGGGTTGGACGATGTGCCAGGTTGCTCCGGTAGCAAAGCGAATCACGCGCACATAAAACTGAACCTCGGGATTGCCCTCGGCCGCCTTGCGCATGGCGGGGACTACTTCGCGGATCGCATTGTTCAGCGCCTCGATTTTGCCGCTGATCGCCATCGATCCGGAACAGTCCAGCAGCCAGATAACGTGCAGCGGTCTGCCTGCGTATTCTCCACCGGGTCGCACCGCCATGTCGTTTTTTCTCCCTTGCCGGTATTCAGCCCGCTCTGAAGAGAAACTCGAGCCTGGGCGCAGATGGTCTTAGTTCCCTAAGATGCGTCTGCTTCAAACATACTTCGTGACTAATGTACCTAAGCGGCTCAAAGGGCTTTGCAAAACTGTATCAGTGAAGGGTACAGGTTTAACAGGCCGCAGGAAAAGTATGCACGGCGCGGGAAAGCAATACCTCAGGGGCTAAAGCCCTCATGGCTGTGGCTTTGTGCGAACTGGCACAAAGCATGAGTTTTTCCGCATCCTACAAAGTCGTGCCCTGCCATAGGGATGAGCTTTTCGGCATCCTGTAAAGTCGTGCCCTGACAAAAGGGATGAGTTTTCGGCGCCTTGTAAAGTTGTGCTTGACCAAAGCATGAGCCTTTCCGTAGCGACTAAAGTCGCGCCCTGACACAAAAGGTGAGTGTTTCGCAGCGTGTAAGCCGTACCCTTCTATCAGCAGAATTTCTGCAGCCGAAAGGCCGCAGCTCTCGACTGAGAGTTTTTACGCTATGAGCCCGTTGGAATGCCCTTGGTTAAGCGGAACTGCAGGACGGTCTCGGCGCTGACCTTTACTGGCGCAGGGTGAGAGGTGAAGGCGCCGGTCGCTCCACCGGCGCCCGCTCCGGCCGCCGCCCCAGCGCCGGCATGATGAAAGAGATGACCGGCGATGGCGCCAACGGCAGCGCCGGCGGCGGCACCGATGCCTGTTCTCTCCGCGGTTCTTGCTCCTTGCGACGGTCCGTCCATTTCTTTTGAGGAGCCGGAGACGTGCAGCAGTTTGCCATGGGCCGTGAGCCCCACCAGGGCAAACTGCACCCGCGACTTGCCCGACATCTTGCCACTCTTATCGATTTGCACCACCTTTACCTGCGCGCTTGCTCCCCGCTGGACAACCACATTGCCTTCGCTGGTCACCGGAGAGACCACCGTAGCCGGCAGCATTTCCCCCACGGTTGCGTTATCTGAATTGAAGTCGCTATCCAGACGCACCACCACCGGGGTGCCGGCGGCCATTAGAGAAGAGGAGTTCGCTTGCTGCGGGGTGACGCCGTTCCCATGGTTCAGGCCGGCGTCATTGCCTGAGAGTCCGTTCTGTGCGGCACCCTTATTCTGTCCATCCGGCGCCGGCTGTGCCGGGTTCTGGCCCGCCTGCCCATTTGGTCCAGGCGCGGGTGGCGGCGGGTTCTGCCCGGTATGCGAGGGCGGATTTACATTCGGAGGTGCGGTTGGTTGGGGATGGTGCAGGAGCGCGAATACGACCGCTGCCGCAGCCAACAGCCCCACCCCTCCCACGACCGCTTTATTTTGCTTGCTCAGGCCGCCGATGGAGCCGGTCTTGGCAACGACTGGAGGCGCCGCTGCGCTTGGGATGGAGGAGCCCGCCGGGCGATCGGCGGCCGCTCTTTCCTCAGCCGATGGAGGCGCTACAAAGCCGTTCTGAGTGGGAATAGGAACCACATCCTGTACACGATCGGAGCTGCGTCCCAGGCCGACTCCGAGGGCATACGACCAGGTGTCCACGGCGTAATTGGCAATCTCGGGCGCCAGCCCCCGGTTATCCTCCAGCCGCTGCACCAGCCGCGCGCGCATGGCCTCCGGCGTCATTGCTGTTTGCCACGAGGACTTCAGTTCCAGAGGAACTCTCTCTTCCAACGCACCCACAATGGCAGAGATCTCCCGGCGATGCCCCCCGCAGTAATCCTTCAACAAGCCCTCGCAGCGGTCACGATCCTGAAGCAGACCGTCTCCATTCTTCTCCACGAGTTCTTTCAGCTTTTCGCGAGGCACTGCGGTTTCCATTTTGCCTACTCCCCTCTAACAATTGTCCGGTTGTTCCGTCCTTGCTGCCTAAGTCAGCCCACTTCACCATCGGTCGAGCCGAAGTCTATCTTGGCGCCGGGAGCCAGTTTGACCGTTTGGCCGGGCCCGATCTGCCGC
The DNA here is from genome assembly GCA_963721125.1 of uncultured Acidobacteriaceae bacterium. Classification (GTDB taxonomy): domain Bacteria; phylum Acidobacteriota; class Terriglobia; order Terriglobales; family Acidobacteriaceae; genus PALSA-350. The sequence goes on from CAVRHZ010000008.1 coordinate 311,934, forward strand.
CGCGTGCCGTTGGAAATTGCTTCCCAGGCGGAACTCGACAGGTTGGTAAGCCCCAGGATCGACGGATCGTTGGGGTTACGAGTTACTTCGGCGACTGGGCCTCCAGGCGACTGGGCCAACAGGCCCGGTACCTGGTGCTCGAGCAGGCGCAGCCCAGGCACAATCACCAGGAACTTCGCCCCTACCCGCAACCGATTGCCGTTGTTCCCCACGGCGCCAGCGGCTGGAGGAGGGGGCGTGGCATCCGCTGAAAGGCCAACCCGGGGGGGTGCAGGAGCGCTCACTGGCGTGGGGCGGTAAGCCACCGGGGGCGCAGTCGCTGCTGCCGGAGCGTAAGCCGGCGCGGGAGCACTCACCGGTGCAGGAGCAAGTGCCCTGCTTCCACCAAAGATCACGGACGGTTGCAAAATGCTGCGATTGGGCGAGATCTCACGCGCTTTGAGCACAGCCGCAGCCAGCACGGCATACGACAGCAGCGCGATCGCTGCTTCCAGGGGCACCGTATCCATGCTGAGCACGGTGTCCCACAGCGCGTGCGGGATGGAGGCCGATACCAGCCCAATTGCGAGGATCTTCCAGCGCTGCTCCGGCTTGATCACCGAGAGACCGATAAAGTATCCGAAGTAGCCCGCGTAGGCCATGTGGCCAAAGGACTCATCGATGGAGCGGATGATGAGCGACTTGATTCCCGGAGCCGTTCCTAAAACATTGCTGCCGAGTTGGATGAGGGCCCTTAGCTGATCGAAATTCATCGCTGCCAGGGCGGCTTCCGTAGCTTGTCTTCCGGTGATTCCCCGGAATGCCAATGCGATGGTGGTCCACCGGTTCACCAGGTCCTGAGGCACGTACTGTAGCAGGGTCTCCATGACGGCGAATCCGCCGCCTGAAGCTGCGCCGATCAGGATGCCGTCCAGTGGCTCCTCCACCCCGATCTTTGATTTCATCTCCGGGGTCATATAGCTGCCCGCGATCACCAGGGCAAAGATGGGTAGCGCCTTGACGATTTCCTCGAAAAATCCGGTGCCCAGAAAGTGCTGGATGAATAACTGAATGAATGGCGCATTGTTGTCCGGCTCTCCGCCGGCCAAATGAAGGTGGAAGAATTCGTACATCCAGACAAAGTAGTGATCTACATGGAACAGCCATAAGTAATACGCGGTAAATCCGGCGGCTCCTAAGAGGATGTACCAGGACTTATTCTTGCCGATCATCCGGTAGATGAAGTACAGGCTCACCATGGTCAGGAAGACAGCCAGCATGATGAGGAAGTTGGAGGTGTAAATCCAGCCCCGTGGGTCCAACCAGTACTTCCCATCCGGGGAGGCGATGGCATATTCGATGGTGGTCAGGGAACCGAAGGTGGCCATGCTGAAAAAGACCACGATGCAGAAGATCACGGGTCCGAGCTGAGCTGTCTTTCCCAGCTCATTCCATTTGGTTATCACCGGGATAAGCTGGGAGCGCGTGGCCTCTGTGCCTTGCACCATCGCCCCACCAGGTCGCTTTGCCATAAATCCTTCTCCTCACCGCAAGGGTGCAGTGTTCAACAGGCCCACTTCCCGGGGGAGGTTTTCAGGGGAGAATTTATGCGTAGGAAGAGCCAACAGGCGCAGTGCAACCGCAGTTCGATCGAAGCCGGCCCGGAGGTTTCCATAGTTCACCATCGACAGAAAAATAAACAGGGGAAAGGGGCAAAGCGGGGGCCTTAGTTTGCCCACTTTACCATCCGGTAAGAAGGCTGTCGACGGAGATTTCCGCCCAGGGTGGGGTGTAGGAGTATTGGACCGCTCTCTGCATCCGTCATTCCCCAAAAAGAGTGAAAAAAGAGAGAAAAGCGAGATAAGCCCACCCGAATCTGGCTTCACCCGGCCCGTTTTCCGGAAAAATGAGCGCCAAAAGCCTGTTGCGCCATTTTTCAAATGGGGTTTGAGTCTGTAATTTGGTTTCGCTGTTGATATAGATACGGTTTGACTAGGAAAAGGTTAACTCTGGAGAACTTTATTTGGCTCAGACTATGCAAGGGTTTGCTACACGGAGCGATTTCTCAGCGGCCACGGCGATCTCAACTGCACGCAGGCCGTCTTCCCCGGTGACCCGAGGAGCGCGGTCGCTCAGGATGGTGTCAACGAAGTCGATCACCTCGGCCACGTAAGCCTCCCGGAAACGCGACAGGAAATGATCCTCCAACTCGTAGCTGCCATTATTCGGCTTTAAGAAGGTCGCAGAGTTTTGCCGCAGGCCCCCGATCAGGATGGACCCCTTGGAACCTACTACTTCTGTGCGGATGTCGTAGCCGTACAGGCACTGCACATACGACTCGATATTTCCAATAGCCCCCCGGCCGAAGCGCAGGTTCACCGAGCCGGCAACTATGTCGCCGAATTCCGCAATCTCGGGCCGGATCGCGACCGTGGCAAAGGCGTGCACCTCGGCAACCTCGTCGTGAGTTAGCCAGCGGGCCAGATCGAAGTCGTGAATGGTGCTGTTGTAAAAAAGCATGCCGTTGATCCGTGACTGGTAAGCCCTGAGCGGAGGCATGTCTTTGTCGCGTCCGAGGGATTTGAAGACCACTGGCTCACCTATCTCTCCCGCCTCGATGCGCTTGCTGGCGGCAAGGTAAGCGGGGTCATAGCGGCGCATGAAGCCCACTTGCAGCCTGACCCCGGCCTCGGCTACCGCGCGCAAGGCCTCCTGGGCGCTCTCGCGGCTAAGGCCGAGCGGCTTCTCGCAAAGAATGTCCTTGCCTGCGCGGGCGGCTGCCTGCACCGCCTCGGCATGGAACTTGTCCGGGGACGCGATCAGAACGGCCTGGATATCTTTGTGTTCGAGCATGGCCTCCAGGCTGGTATAGGCGTGGTCGATCTCGAGCTCTGCGGCCACTTTGGCGGCGCGGGCTCCATCCACATCGGCGACCGCCACCAGGCGCGCGTGGGGAACCCGGCGACGCAGATTCTCCGCGTGGCGCTTGCCCATATCCCCAACTCCCAGCACCCCGATACCCAACTTACGCATCCCCTTATGCCCTCAGGTGAAAAGTCTTTCTTTACGCGGTTTGCCGGCTTGACGAGACCCATCGCCCCCTGCATCATAGGCAATATAAGCGCTTAGCTAAGGGCGTTCAAGTGTTTGCCGGGGGTTTCACAGATGACTGCATCGCCTTCGCGCTTCAAGTTTGCCTCCGCGCCCAATAGCTGGGGGGTTCTGGACTATCCAAGTCCGTCGTGGGAGCAGAGCTACCAGACGATGTTGGATGAGATGGTTTTTGCAGGCTACACCGGTACTGAGCTGGGGCCTTACGGCTTCTTTCCCACCGACGCGGCGGTGCTCGAACGCGAACTTTCTCAGCGAAACTTGAAGCTTTTGGGTTCGTTTGTCCCGGTAGATCTGACCGACCCGGCCTCCACCACCATCGTGGTCGAGCGGATCCGCAAAGTGGGCGGCCTGCTTGCAGCCGTTGGGGCTCCTTTCCTGGTTCTTGCCGACCAGCAGTCGCCAGAGCGCGACAGGATCGCGGGACGGGTTCCCGCCGATGGCAGCAAAGGCCTGAAGGCCGAGCAATGGAAGCAGGTGGCGAAGGTGGTCGCGGAGGCAGCCCAGGTGGCGGACGAGTTTGGCCTGGACCTGGTGTTCCATCCCCACACTTCAACCTACGTGGAAACGCCGCAGGAGACGGAGCAGTTCTTCGACGCCACTTCGGCTCGAAGATTGGGCTCTGCCTGGACACCGGGCATTGTGCCTACGCCGGCGGAGATCCCGTGGCCGAAGCAGAGAAATTCCGCAAGGTTCTCAGGTTTGTTCATATCAAGGACGTTGATGACAAGGTGATGGCGAAGGTTCGCAGCAGTGAGATGAACTTTGCCCAGGCCATCGCCGCCAATGCCTTCACCATCATTGGCCAGGGATCGGTTGATTTTCCCGCGTTTTTTCGGGTGCTGGAGAAGATCAACTATTCAGGATGGATGGTGGTGGAACAGGACGTGACGTTTGGCGCTACCCTGGTGCCTCCGGTGGAAAGCGTTGCGGCCAGTCTCAAGTATCTGTTGCAGGCGTCGGGCCGGTAGGCGAGTTTCGCGATTGGCGCCCTTTGGCTATCCGAAACCCGATCGGCGGGGTTCAGCAAATGGGGTCGTGGGGGTTATGTCCCCAACGTTTTCGGCCCAGGTACGCTCCCACGGCAGGCGGGATCAGGCGGGGCGGGTGCGCGAACCTGGGGCACCCGTCCTTCTAAGTTTGCTACGAGGTTGAGGGTCCTACGGTCAGGATCGGTGGTATCCCACTCAAGCCCAAACAGCGGGCTTGAATGGGGCACCCAGCGTTGTCAGCGCTCCTCGCACTATCCCTCTATTGGGAGAAATTCCGGGCAAAGGTATCCGCCGGCATGCCGTCACGGAGGGCTTTGGCGCGCATCTCAAACGACTGCTGACGGTCCATAGCCCCTCCGAGGACGACCAGGTAAGGTGTCACTGTGGCCGGGAGGGCTGAAGACCGCGGCGTTGAGGTCGGGATATTTGCTACTGATCTGGCTGGCTTTGTCGGCAGCCATTTTTTGACTCCTGTAGGTATAGACGACGACACGCCAGACGGTGCGCTCGTTTGGCGCAGCAGCGGCGGCAGCCGGGTGCCGGTCCGCCGGGGCAGGCTTTGCCTTGGCAGAGGGTTTCGCAGGAATAGCAGCCGGTGGGGCAGGGGCTGGCGTGACCGGCGCGGGCGGCGTGGCCGGCTGGGGAGCGGTTTGGGAAACGGTTCCGTTCTCAGGAGCCGGCGCAGCCTTGGGCCAGAATAGCCATCCGAGGATCGCCAGCACTACGACGGCTAATGCTCCGTACAGCAAAAAAGGCCTTTTGGGGGTATCCGCCGGCTCATCGTCCTCCTCTTCAAGGGGCAACGGGCGGGGTTTCTCCGCTGCAGGGGGCGGTGTAGTGGGGCGGTATGTAACGGGCGCCGTCTTGTCCACTACTTTGACCACGACGGGGTCGTGTTCGGGCTTGATCGAAGGCGGAAGCGGCGGCAGAGCCTGCGCTGGGGCTGGGGCCGGCTCACGAACCGGACGCGGAGCCGGAGCGGGGGCCGGTTCGCGAACCGGAGGGGGAACCGGCGGAATCGCCTGAGCGGCGGCCTGGCCGGGCTTCAAGGCGTTAGCGATTTGGGCCAGCGTCCAGCGCCGGGCAAAGGAGTTGCGGATAATCTCTGCGAACGGCGCCGGGATGCGATTGATTTGCGCGTCGGTGGCGGTGAGCGCTTTTCGCTGCGTGAAGGCGTGGAAGAGGGTGGTGCCAATGCTGGCCACGTCCTCAACCTGCCCGGCCGATGTGGTCTGCAGGCAATCACTGCGCAGCTTGACCGTGTCCTCGGTTGCCAGCACGCTGGCCGCCTCCACGTGACCATGGGACATGCCCTTCTGATGAATGGCCGTGAGCGCTCCCGACCAGGGCTTCGGCGACTTCGCGGCCTTCCTCCGGGGTGAGGGTCTGACTCTGCAGCACGTCGGAGAGACTTTGCTCAATGTGCTCCATGACGGCATAGACAATCAAGGTGTTGTCGACTTTGAGCCTGGCCGACCTTGGTGATGGTCACCAGGTTCGGATGCTTCAGGCTTTGCGCCGCTTTGAGGCGCGCGGTCACCTCGTCGGCATCGGTCAGAGCCTCAGTCAGGCTGATGGTGGCGGGGGTGCTCAGCGTCCTCACCGGTGGCGGTCTCGAACCAGGCGCTTCGCCCTTCGGATCGCACCAGACGGCGCAAGGGATAAAGCCGATCGAGTGTTTGTCCTTCCAATTCATTCCAGAACTGCATAGTGTCCTTGTTCCCCGAAAAGTGAGGGTAATGGAGCAAACTCGCGTGTTGGGCCCGGAGGATCATGGAGCACCGATCGCGTCCGGACGGACTGCCACTGACCATTCTGCTACTCACCAACCTTAATGCAAGGGGTGTTGTAACGTCTGCAGGCCAGAGCCGAAGCGCCCCGAATTGTGAATATATTGTCCTACTGCGCATGAATAATTGCAGCCCGGGACCAGCCCCGGGCTGCTCGATTCGCGCGTTACCGCCGATGGCCAAAGGGCACCGCCGGTTCCCTCCGCGGCCGAACCCGGATTTCCTGCACGCAGGCCTAATATACGGCCAAGTGTGCGGCTTTCATCAAGGAAAGCCGCATGAAATACATCAACGCCAATAAACTTCACAGGAAAGCCGGGAGAGGATCAGAAAGGCGACCGCGAGTTCATCTAACCAGCTTACGCGATTCTTTCAATATTGGTCTTTGTGGGGCTGCTGGTTCGCGCCAGCATAGCCATGCCCTCGCGGGCCATTTCCCGAGCCATTTTACGCAATTCGTCAGGTCGTTCGTTGTGGATTGCGGTGAGCTGCTCGAGGGCGGCGGCGGCGCGTAACTTGGCCACTCCCTGGAAAGCGGCCTCGCCGGAGTTTCCGCAAGTGTGCACAATGCTGTCGCAGGTGATTTTAAAAACGTCTTCGCCCTGGATTACGAATGCCACAAAATATTTTTCTGGCGCGCGGGACTGGGTTGTGGGATGCCATTAGCACTTCCTTTGGTTTGATTCTTTGAATTCAAGTGCAGGACGGTCTCATTGAAGGGCCAGACAATACACTACATTTTGCATACTAGAAGCACGAGGATGGATGCAAGCGTATTTGAGCACGTCGAACCGCAGAGGTAACCGAGTTGGCTGCCCAGCAGCCGGCGCGATCGATATCGCTACATGGGGAGAGGCTATTTCTTCCGCATGATGGAGGAGAACAGCGGAGCGCCCCAGGTTCCGATCGCGAGCAGGCTTCCGAAAAGCAATACTGCGTCGATGCTCTCCCGTCCCTCCGCCGACCAATAGACATTCGCCAGGTTGAGCCATAGCGCGAACTCATCGAGGGTGAGCGCGGCGCCGACGCCGTACAGAATGGCCATAAGGCGGCTGGCGAAGATGGAAGTGGGTGTGCCCTGCGAGCCGAGTTCATTCATGTAGCCCAAGCCGACGGCGAGCAGGATCAGAATGCCCCACACCAGGTGATGGATGTGGCGGCCACCCATGGTGACGTATTGGAAGGGCCCGATGTGATGCTGAATGGAAGCCACCAGCAAGCGGACCGCCAGGAAGGTGATAAAGAAGCTGATCGACGCCAGGAACATTCTCCGGTGCGGCCGGTCAGGGAGGTTGTCGTGGAGGATCAGGCCCAGCTTGGTGAGGTGGAGCAGCAACAGCATGGCTGCTGTTACCAGAACAATGAAGATCAGTAGTATCCACTCGCCTGACAAGTGCATGGCGTATTACAGCACAAAGTGCGGGGGTTGGGCGGGTGGTTGAAAAGCTCCGAACGGCATGGGACCTCACCCGTGGGACATCTACGGCGGCTTAGGAAAAGAGGAATTCCTTGGTCCGCAGGTCCTTGATGGTGTCGCGCAGCTTGGCGGCTTTTTCAAACTCGAACTTCTTGGCCGCTTCGCGCATGTCCGACTCCAGCTTGCCGATGTAGGCGTCCAGCTCCTGCTGAGTTTCGAACTCCGGCAAGGAATCATCCTGGCTGGTTAGATCGGCGTACTCGGCCTTGAGAATGTGAACCAGGGACATGTCCAGCGAGCGACTGATCGACGTCGGCGTGATGCCGTGCTCTTCGTTGTGGGCCCGCTGCACCGTGCGCCGGCGCTCGGTTTCGTCCAGGGCGCGACGGATGGAATCGGTCATCACATCGGCGTATAGAATGGCGCGGCCACTCAGGTGGCGGGCGGCGCGTCCAATGGTCTGGATGAGCGAGCCGGAGGAGCGCAGGAATCCCTCCTTGTCGGCATCGAGGATCGCGACCAGCGAAACCTCCGGCAGATCAAGCCCTTCGCGCAACAGGTTGATGCCGATCAGCACGTCGTATTCGCCGCGGCGCAGATCGCGCAGCAGGCGCACCCGCTCCAGGGTTTCGATCTCGGAGTGCATGTAGCGGCATTTCACCCCGACCTCGGAGTAGTAGCCAGACAAGTCTTCCGCCATTCTCTTGGTCAACACGGTGACCAGAACGCGCTCGTTTTTCTCTACACGAGCGCGGATCTCCGCCAACAAATCATCGATCTGGCCGCGGATCGGCCGGATCTCCACCTCCGGATCCACTAGCCCGGTGGGCCGGATGATCTGCTCCACCACCACGCCCGCGGACTTGGTGAGCTCATAGGGACCCGGCGTCGCGGAGACATAAATCGTCTGGTGGGTCCGGGTCTCGAACTCCTCGAACCTGAGCGGGCGATTGTCCATGGCGGAAGGCAGGCGGAAGCCGTAGTCGACCAGGTTCTGCTTGCGCGAGCGGTCGCCATGCCACATGCCATGGAGCTGGGGGACGGTCACGTGCGACTCGTCAATAAAGACCAGGTAGTCGCGCGGGAAAATAGTCCAGCAGCGTGGGCGGCGGTTCGCCCGGCAGACGGCCGGAGAAATGGCGGGAGTAGTTTTCAATGCCATGGCAGTAGCCCATGGACTTGATCATCTCCAGATCGAAGCGAGTGCGCTGGTGGATACGCTGCGACTCGACCAGCCGCCCCTCCGACTCCAGCTGCTTCTCCCACACGGCCAGCTCTTCAAGAATGGAAGCGACGGCGGTCTTCTTGCGCTCCGGCTGGACTACGTAGTGCGACTTGGGATAGATCGGCAGGCGCGCATATTTCTGGCGCACGGTTCCGAAGAGCGGATCGATCTGCGAGAGTTCTTCGATCTCGTTGCCGAAGAGCTCGATGCGATAGGCCATTTCATCGTAGGTGGGGTAGACCTCGATCACGTCTCCGCGCACGCGGAAGGTTCCACGGCGGAAATCGCTGTCGTTGCGCTCGTAGAGAATCTCCACCAGGCGCCGGGTAATGTCTTCGCGGCGGATCTTTTGCCCCTTTTCGAGCAGCAGCAGCATGCCGTAATACGCTTCCGGCGAACCCAGGCCGTAGATGCAGCTTACCGAGGAGACGATAATGGCGTCGCGCCGCTCGAACAGGGAACGGGTGGCGGAGAGGCGGAGCTTGTCCAGTTCCTCGTTGATGGTGGCTTCCTTCTCGATATAAAGGTCACCGGAAGGGATGTAGGCCTCGGGCTGGTAGTAGTCGTAGTAGGAGACGAAGTACTCGACCGCGTTGCCGGGGAAAAACTGCTTGAACTCGTGAAAGAGCTGGGCCGCCAGTGTCTTGTTGTGGGCCAGGATCAGCGCCGGGCGGTTGGATTGCTCGATGATCTTGGCCATGGTGAAGGTTTTGCCGGAGCCGGTGACGCCCAGCAGGGTCTGATGCTGCTCGCCGGCGGCTAGTCCGGAGACCAGCTCCTGGATGGCGCGGCCCTGGTCGCCACGGGGACGGTAATCGCTAACTAGCTGGAAATCCATGAATACCTGTGTTGATCTGAGGGTGCGGCGCGGGGACCGGCCGTGAGCGGCGCAGGGTCCCATGAAGCGCGGGGTTCTGCTTATTATAAACCGCAGCTTTCTAAAGGCGGGGCAGGGGAGGGAAGGCCACTGGGCCGCGTACCATGCGGCGGGTGAGCACAATCAGGGCGCCAATGATGGCGCAGATGAGGAGAATCATGGGCAGGAAGATGATCGGAGGAAGCACGGTGCGGGTGCGGCTGACCGCGGCCGGGTCCTGATGCAGGTGTCCGCCGAAGACAACCACGCGGCCGTCGACTTTGGCGCTGCTGGTGAGGGTAACGTTGCCGCCGAAGACCAGAACGTTGCCGCCCACCGAACCGTTGAGGAAAACATTTCCGGCGAAAACGCGCACGCTACCGGTAGCGCGGCCCTCGATGTCCGCGGAACAGAGAATGCAGCTGGCATTGTGGAACTCTTTGTCCGGGGCGAGGAGGATGTTCCGGCCGATGTGGAGTAAGTTCGGTAACTGCGCAATACCCGCCAACGATGGCGCCAGGAGCAGAGTGCAAATGACAAAGCACCTTGGAAGCATGCGTGCGGGTTCCTCGGGGATCTGAGGTTATTCGATCATTAAAGGTTCGTGTATGAGAAGTGACAAGGGAGTTTCCATGGGTAAAGGGGCTGGGAAGAGGCCGGAGAAGGGAAAACCGTTCCCTCAGCGGCTAAAGCCGTTCCTGCTTTGATGACTTACGTACGGGCTGAAGTCCGTACCCTTCAAAAGCTCACTGCACCTTCGCCGGCGGAGTTCTCAGATGCGTTAACTTGAAAATACGATGTTCTCCGTCATCCTCTTCGCAAGGCGTTTGGGTGCCAGCCTTGCGCTGGCTGCATGTTTGCTCAGTGCCCAGTGCGCGGGCGCTGCAGCCCCGATCTTGAGCTATAAGGTGGTGGCGGAATACCCCCACTCCACCGATAGTTATACCGAGGGGTTTCTGTATCTCGACGGCCTGTTCTACGAGGGAACAGGGATTGCCGGGCGCTCGGCTCTGCTTGCCATCGAGCCGGAAACGGGCAAACCGTTGCAGAAACTAGCGCTGGCGCCGCAGTATTTTGGTGAGGGAATCGTCAATTGGGGACCGAACATCTACCAGTGGACGTGGCAGTCGCATGTCTGCTTTGTGTATGACCGCTTCAGCCTTCGGATGATTAAACAGCTCAGTTACACCGGTGAAGGCTGGGGCATGACGCGAACGACGAAGGAGATCATCACCAGCGATGGCACGGCGACGCTTCGCTTCCGCGACCCCGAACACCTTCAAAGAAACCCACCACATCCTGGTGAAAGATGGGAGCAAGGCCATCGAAGAGCTGAACGAGCTGGAGTTTATCAAGGGCGAGATCTACGCAAATGTCTGGCACTCAGACCTGATCGCACGCATCAATCCGCACGATGGACACGTGATTTCCTGGATCGATCTCACCGGCTTGCTGCCGGCCGATCAGAAGATCAATGACGAATCGGTACTAAATGGCATCGCATACGACGCCAAGCGTGACCGCCTCTTCGTCACCGGAAAGCAGTGGCCTAAGGTCTTTGAGATTAAAGTTGTTCCTCACCGCTAGCTAGCGTTGCGCGGCGAGACAGTTCTCAATTGCTTGCTGCCAATGGGGTCCGCTCTCGCGGTCTCCATTCCCCATGGCTTGCACTTCGTTGTTTGCTGCCACGTTCAAAGCTGTGCGCACATAGGTCACTTCCACACTTGTGCTTGACGAATCGAGTGGGGTCAGTCGAACGTCTACGGTGAATACGTGGATGCCGGGGACGAAAGATACATACTGCATACGGCCTCCCTCCGGATCGAAGAGCGTGTTGACCCACACACTCGTCTCCGGGCCTCGACGCACAGTGAAGACCGCTCCTTCAACGTCCGTCCCCGGTTGGGGGTACAGAAATACGGGGTTCCAGTGCTGGCCGGCCCAGCAGCGCTCTCCCTCGGGGCCGAAGAGAGGGGCAGCGCGGCTTAAAGGCGCCCGGATAACAAAGTGGAAGCTGTTGCTGACGTGGGCCGGGACGGCCGCCGATTGCGCGTTTTGTTGGTTCGTCATAAAGATGATCACTGAAAGAAACAGCCATACGCCGCCTTTCATTTGCGCTCCTTCAACCGATGACTATCTGATGCATGTAGAGTCAGGCCGTAGATGCTTCTGAACTGCTCGATCTCCTTTAACGTCTGGGCAGAGAATGCCGATTTGCCTTCAAAGGCATGGAGCACAATCCCTTCGAGCAGGTCACCCAGGCTCATGTCCTTTAACTCGGCGACCGCCTTCAATACCTTCAGCAGCCGCTTTTCTATGCGGACGCCGGTCTGAATGCGTTCTACCTCTATAGGGGCTGTCATGTGTACCAATGTACCACGGTAACAGGAAAGAGAACTGCAGATCGAGTGCTGTGGTTTCCCACTCAAGCCAAAGTACGGCTTGAATGGGGCACCCAGCCTTCGTTGCCGGTGATCCGATCCCGAAGACAAACCCTGTGAAATACTTTGCCCGGGGCCCCGTTGACGCTTGTCAGTTCCATGGGGCATCTAATTGATAGGAGATCGATAACGGATGAGTTACGTAGCCAATGAGAAGCGGTATGACGGAGCGCAGTTTCGGCGGTGCGGGCGATCGGGGATCGTATTGCCGCCGGTCTCTCTTGGTCTGTGGCAGAATTTCGGCGGAACCGATGTTTTTGAGACCGGCCGTGCAGTCGTTCGGCGGGCCTTCGATCGGGGCGTGACCCACTTTGACCTGGCTAATAACTACGGCCCACCCTACGGCTCAGCCGAGGAGAATTTTGGCGAAATTTTGCGCAAGGATTTCCGCGATCACCGTAACGAACTGCTGATCTCCTCCAAGGCCGGATGGGATATGTGGCCCGGCCCCTATGGCCTGGGCGGCTCGCGCAAATATATGCTGGCCTCCCTCGACCAAAGCTTGCAGCGCCTGGGCCTGGAGTATGTCGATATCTTCTACTCCCACCGGCCCACTATGGACGTGCCCCTGGAAGAAACCATGGGAGCCCTGGTGCAGGCAGTGCGCCAAGGCAAGGCTCTGTATGTGGGCATCTCCTCCTACAGTCCGGAGCGCACGCGGCAGGCGGCAAAGATTTTGCAGAGCGAAGGAGTACCGCTGCTGATTCATCAGCCCTCATACTCCATGCTCAACCGGTGGGTGGAGACGGAGTTGCTCGCCACACTGGAGGAACTGGGCGTGGGCTGCATCGGCTTCTCGCCCCTGGCCCAGGGACTGCTGACGAATAAGTACCTGAAGGGCGTACCGGAGAGCTCTCGCGCCAAGGGGGAAGGTTCGTTTCTAAAACATTTTCTTAGCGAAGAGAACCTCAAGCGGGTGCGGGCGTTGAACGAAATTGCGCGGGGGCGCGGGCAGACGTTGGCACAGATGGCGATTGCCTGGGTGATTCGTGACCCGCGGGTTACCTCGGCACTGATCGGAGCGCGTAATGTGGAGCAACTCGACGACTCGCTCGACGCAGTCAAGAAGCTTCACTTCAGCGCTGATGAGTTGAAGGAAATTGATCGCCACGCGCAAGAAGGAGAGATTGACCTTTGGAGGGATGCCCGCGAAGGGGTGGCTTAGCGGCCACCTTCCCGCGCCCAGACTTGGCGAGTTAGTTCTTTGCTCTATATAATCCCCTGCCATCGGCGGGAACGGGCTCCAACGGATCCTCTGCCGGGGAGGGGAAGATGGCAGCTCCCGATGTCGTCTGGAAGGACGGCAGGTTCGGCCAGACGTCTCGGCGGGATCCCTGGTGGCTTTCGCCCACAGCGATTTTTCTGGGGTTGAGCGCGTTCCTGGTTTACTCCACGTGGGCGGCATGGCAGAACAGCCACTACACCTTTGGCCCCTACATTTCACCTTTTTATTCTCCGGAACTCTTCGGCTCCTCGCCGCATGCCCTGTTCGGCCCCAAGCCGAGCTGGTATCCGAATTTTGTGCACTTCTCTCCGGCGCTTCTTATCTTGTGGATACCGGGCCTCTTTCGCCTGACCTGTTATTACTACCGCGGCGCCTACTATAAGTCGTTCTGGGCTGACCCTCCAGCGTGCGCGGTGAGCGAGCCGCGCAAAAGCTATCTCGGCGAACGAAGCTTTCCCCTGATCATGCAGAATTTTCATCGCTATTTTCTGCGCCTCTCCTACCTGGTGTGGGCGTTTCTGGTTTACGACGCAATTGTGTCCTTCCGCTTTTCTGACGGCTTCGGGATTGGGGTTGGAAGCCTCGTGTTGGTAATGAACGTTGTTCTTCTCGGCGGGTATGTATTCGGCTGTCATGCGTTCCGGCACCTGATCGGAGGGACGTTCGACCGCATCTCGGAATACCCGGTGCGGCACAAGCTCTACGATTGCGTGAGCTGTCTGAACCGGGGACACCAGAAGTGGGCGTGGGCCAGTTTGTTCTGGGTGGGATTCTCCGACATCTATGTCCGCCTCTGCTCGATGGGCATCTGGCACGACTGGAGAATCCTGTAGATGCCGGAGTTCCAGCGGTTCTCCTACGATGTTCTGGTCATCGGTGCAGGCGGGGCAGGACTGCGCGCCGCCATTGAAGCCGCGGCCAGCGGGGCCAAAGTGGGCGTGGTGTGCAAATCGCTGCTGGGCAAGGCGCATACCGTTATGGCCGAGGGCGGCATTGCCGCTGCGCTGGCCAACGTCGACGATCGCGACAACTGGCGGGTTCATTTCGCCGATACCATGCGCGGTGGACAGTACCTGAACAACTGGCGCATGGCGGAGTTGCACGCCAAGGAAGCGCCGGAGTGCGTGCGCGAACTGGAGGCCTGGGGGGCGCTTTTCGATCGCACTAAAGACGGGCGGATTCTGCAGCGGAATTTCGGCGGCCATCAGTATCCACGCCTGGCCCACGTCGGTGATCGCACCGGCCTGGAGATGATCCGCACCTTGCAGGATCACGGGATTCATTGCGGCATGCAGGTGCACATGGAGTGCACTGTGCTCAGCCTGCTGATGGACTCGGGCCGCGTGGCCGGAGCCTGTGGATACGACCGCGAGAAGGGCCTCTTCCAGGTGTGGCAGGCCAAGGCGGTGGTGCTGGCTACGGGCGGAATCGGGCGCGCCTTCAAGGTCACCAGCAACAGTTGGGAATATACCGGCGATGGCCTTGCCCTGGCGTATAACGTGGGCGCGGAACTGCAGGAAATGGAGTTCGTTCAATTTCATCCCACGGGCATGGTCTGGCCCATCAGCGTGCGCGGGATCCTGGTGACCGAAGGGGTGCGCGGGGAAGGCGGCGTTCTGCGCAACAGCGAAGGGCGCAGGTTCATGTTCGACGAAATTCCTGAGCTGTATAAGGCCCAGACGGCAGAGACAGAAGACGAAGGATGGCGCTACACCCAAGGCGACAGGAATGCACGGCGGCCGCCCGAACTGCTTACCCGCGATCACGTTGCGCGATGCATCAATCGCGAGGTCAAAGCGGGACGTGGTACGCCGCACGGGGGCGTCTTTCTGGATATTGCCTGGATCAAGCAGCACCTTCCCAAAGCGGAGGAGCACATCAAGCGCAAGCTGCCCAGCATGTATCACCAGTTCAAGCAGCTGGCGGATTTGGATATCACCAAAGAGCCGATGGAAGTCGGCCCTACGACGCATTACATGATGGGCGGCATCCGCGTGGATGGCGATTCGCAGATGTCGAACGTGCCGGGGTTGTTTGCCGCGGGAGAAGCAGCGGCTGGATTGCACGGCGCCAATCGGTTGGGCGGCAATTCACTTTCGGATCTGGTGGTATTCGGACGCCGCGCCGGCCATTACGCGGCGGAATTTGCCAAAAGCAATGGAGTTGGCACCGTTGATGACGAGCAGCTTCAGGCAACGGCAGTCGAAGCGCTCAAGCCCTTTGAGCGCGGGGCTTCCGGCGAGAATCCCTATCAGATTCAATACGACCTGCAAGAAGCGATGCAGGACCTGGTCGGCATTGTGCGCACAGAGAATGAAATGCAACAGGCACTGGAGAAAATAGCGCAATTCCAGTTGCGGGCAGAGCGTGCAGGTGTCGCAGGCCATCGGCAGTACAACAACGGATGGCACACCGCGCTTGACCTTTCGAGCCTATTGGTTGTTTCGGAGGCGATTACGCGTGCGGCGCTGCTGCGAAAAGAGAGCCGGGGCGCGCAGTTTCGTGAAGACTTTCCCAACAAAGACGCCGAGTGGGGTAAGCACAACATTGTCGTCAAGCGCGGCGGCGATGGCGAAATGGTGGTGGAGAAGCGTCCTTTGCCCCCCATGCCCGAGGAGTTGAAAGCCGTGATTCAGGAGATGAAATAGGGAGACGAAATCAATGGCCAAGCAGGCAGTGTTTCGCATCTGGCGCGGTGATTCGGCAGGCGGCCGGTTCGAGGATTACCTTACTCCGGTGGAGGAGGGCATGGTGGTATTGGACGCCGTGCACCGCATCCAGGCTCAGCAGGCGCCCGATCTTGCACTGCGATGGAATTGCAAGGCCGGCAAGTGCGGTTCCTGTTCGGCTGAGATCAATGGGATGCCGAAGCTCATGTGCATGACCCGGCTTAGCAATCTCAACCTGGAGTTGCCGGTGATTTTGGAGCCGATGCACACTTTTCCGCTGATTCGCGACCTGGTCACCGACGTCTCCTGGAACTTTCGCGCCAAGATGACGGTCAAGCCATTCCGGCCCCGTTCCCCGGACTTGCCGGATGGAACATGGCGCATGCAGCAGGCTGACGTCGAACGGGTGCAGGAATTTCGCAAGTGCATCGAGTGTTTTCTCTGTCAGGATGTGTGTCACGTGCTGCGCGAACATCATAAAGAGGAGGAGTTTATCGGTCCCCGGTTGTTCGTCTACGCTGCGGCGCTCGAGATGCATCCGCTGGATAGCGAGGATCGCGTGGGCGACCTGAAGAAAAAGCACAGTATCGGTTACTGTAACATCACTACCTGCTGCCGGAAGGTATGTCCTGAGTCGATCACGATTACTGAGAACGCGATTATCCCGCTCAAGGAGCGGGTGGTGGATCGGTTCTTCGATCCGTTAAAGCAGTTGTTCCACATCCTCTAAGTGAAGGGGGTAACATGTTCACACTCAAACCTATTTCTCGTGACAGCGTCGGCGGCGCACTGGCCAAGGCCGAACGTTACCGGTTGCTGAACGAACCCAATGAAGCGGTGAGCATTTGCCGCGACATACTCGAGGTTGACCCGTCGAACCGGGAGGCGCACATCAGCATGATCCTGGCGTTGACCGATGAGATGGCCCATGATCAAGGGGCGTTTGCGAGCGCGATGGAGGCGATCGCCGGTCTCGAAGCGGCGTACGATCGCGCTTACTATTCCGGGATCGCGTGGGAGCGGCGCGCAAAGGCATATCATGACGCCGGGAAACCAGGGTCTAGTGGGTATGTTTACGATTGGCTGGTAAGGGCGCTCAACCTATTCGAGGAGGCGGAGCGTTTGCGGCCGGTTGGCAACGATGACGCAATTCTGCGGTGGAACGCTTGCGTTCGTTATCTTGATCGTCACAAAAAGTTGGGACCTAAGACGGAGGAGGTTCGGGAACCAATTCTTTCGGAGTAATGCCCTGGTTCTCTCACAAAGGGACGGGTGGCCCCGCACCCCCGGATTCACCTTGCGGAGTCAGTGTCCTATTCGGCCCAGGTACACTGTGGCGAACCTGGGGTACCCGTCCAGTTCCTAGCGGGTTCTGTTGGGATATTGAGCTCCTGCCGGGTTGAATGCCTAGTACATCCAGCTACAGTCTCTAGTGAAGTCGGTGGTCGCGGAGCGCTGCCAGGCGCCGGCTTTTTTCTCTACTGCGAAGATTCCGCCGCTTCCGCAGAATTGACCGCAGCTCTTGATTACCGAGACCAGTGCCCGGGTGTGTGCATGATCAAATCCTGGTACTCCCAGCAAGCGTACATATCGGAGTTGCTTGTAGCTCTTGCAGGAGGCGACATCACGCCCGTGTGTCGCTGCGCAGGTCTGAGCCTGGGCGAGCTCGGTGGGTGGCAGTAATTGATACCCCTGCGGGATGGAAAACTTCTTTTCCCAGCGATGAGTCTGCTGGTTGGCCGCGATAAAGGCGTCGGTCATCTCCTGCTCTTGCGGCGCCGACGGCCTCAGACAGCTGCCGTTCACTTGCGGTATATCGATAAACGTATCCTCTGAGAAGACGAGCGGCTCCGGCATCGGAGCCTGGTAGAGCGCGGAGTAGACTGCGTACGCCTCCGTGGGAACAACGCCGCCGCCCGGCTGGTTCAAGGGCATCGTTGCTCCTACATCAGTTTTCGGTGTGGGCGTCTTTGGACGCCGCAACGAATGGATCCCCAGCCACAGCAGCGTTCCTGCAACCAGCACCACCACGAGCCATATCTGCCGCGAGATGCGCATGCTTGCATATTATGATGTCAGGGCACGACCATCACCTGGGCTTGCCAGAACGAGGCCTTCTTTCCGGTTGGATTGAGCACGGATATCTGACACTCATACTCTCCCGGTGGGAGCTGACGGAGGGGAATGCTGAAGGTGAAGGGCATGGTTTGCAGGCGGTTACTTAGCGCCTGCGTCATCTGCATGGGCCGGGTTTCAAAAGCCTTCGTTTCTCCGCTGTAGAAACTTACAAATGCGACTAGCGGCTGCACCCCGGTCACTCCCTGCTCATAGGCCTGCAAGTAGACATACATGTCCTGGCTCTGGCGGAATACCCGGGTAACGCTGGGAATCAGTTTTTGTCCATTCTGAACCAGCGGGTTCACCGCTTCCTCTTTGCCTCGATCTTTGTCTTTTTCCGCGTTGTAGAGGGCATCTTTGAGGTCTACCCGCTGGCTGCTCAGCACTACGGAACTGATAGGGATATGCGCGACCTCCTTGTTCAGATTCGGGATGACGAAGGTGGTTTGATACGTGCCGATTCTGCCCGTCTCATCGTCGCGCGCGAGAAACTTGATCTGGTACTTGCCGGGCAGAAGAGTGAAGCCGGTGTCGTATTCAATGGGTCTGCCGCGCCAGCTCCGCGGCGGTAGCGTCAGAGAGCTTGATGTTGACGTTGTCGCGGACATTGGTGACTGTTGTGCCGCCGACCAGGTCTTTAATTTCGCCTACGAAGTCGATCAGGGTGTGCTCGGCGCCGCCACGCTTGGCCAGGGCCAGCTCGCGGCCGGGAATCTTGACAATGATGGGTACGAAATATTCCGCCCGGTTGAGCTGGAAGTGATCGATCTCCATCGCGATGGAGAGCTCGGTGATGGGATCCTCGAGCATGAGCGCGTCTTCCAGCTGACGCTCTTTGTCGACGGAGTTGAAGTGGCTGAACTCCTTATCAGCGTAGTAGCCCTGGCGGTAATTGAGGTTCGCGCCAACGTCTTGCGTGAGCGAGATTTTCACCCGGCGGAAATGTCCATTCCTGGCCGTGTTGGTGGTGTAGTAGCCAACGACGTAGTAATCGGAGATGGCCTCCTGGGCTTGAACAATACCGCGGGTCAGATCGTTGGAGTCGAAGAGGGCTTTGCCTCCGGTGTCGCCGGCGAGGGCGAAAAGAGTGTCCTGCGATTGTTGGAAGTTGGTGGTTGTGGTTTGGGCGGCAGTGCCGGAGTACATGCCGGCATTGCCCTGCGAGCCCTGGGTCGCATCGCCCAGCGGTGCCTCTGCGACCAGGCCTCGCGCATCGATGGGCCAGAAAGAGACACCGGCTCGAATGGCTGCGTCGACGGTGGCGTGCAGCTGCGCCTGGTTGTCGATGCCATTGAGGCGCAGGCCGCTGGCGAAGTAGATGAGAGATTTTTTCTCGTTCAACTGGCTCAGCATCTTGGCCGCGGTCTGCAGGGCGGAGAGCTGGCGGTCGGTGTTGAAGACGTTGAACTCGCTGTCGTCCTGGCCAAATGCGGCGCCGGTGTCGGCGCTGCTGGCGTCGTCGATGGTCTCGGCGGATCCCTGGCCTTCGCCAACGATAAGGGTTTCAAGAATGCTGAGCAGTTTGTTGCGATCGGCGGTGAAGTCCTGCAGGATGTCGACCGAGCCACCCTGGTAGCGCAGAATGGATACCAGGTCGACCGAGGTCAATTGCGTGCGAATGAATTGCTCCGCAGCGGAGAGCGCGCGCAGCTGGTCGGCCGGTCGCATCGCAGTCATGTCGAAGTAGAGCGCAAGCAGCCGGCGATTCTTATAGCGATCGTTCTCCATGGTTTCCGGCTTAACCTGGGTTCGCGTTAGCTGCTTGTAGATCTTGATATCTTCGCTGCCGGGGGCTGCGGCGGGTACGGGCGAGGCGTTTTCTGTCAGCGCCTGGTGCTCGCAGAAGCGGATGGTCTGGGCTACGCCATCTTCGGTGAGAGCGAAGTCTTTGGCCGTGAGGCCAGGGATGAACTTTCCCTGCTTGTCTTTGACGACGACGGTTTCAACTACCAGTTGCGATTTCACTGAGACGGTGTAGGGTTGCGAATCGCTGGAGGTCTTATTCTGGCCGATCTGCTGTGCTGTCGCGAGTACTGCGGTGGCCAGGAGAAATGCTATGAGGCGCTTCATCTCAGAACCTCAGGCGCAGCTGAGTCTCCAGGCTGCGCATCGCGTTGGTGTTGATCGGGAGACCGAATTGCGTGCTGTTCACGGTCGTGTTCCAGCCGGTGAATACCGGATGATTCAACATGTTGGTTGCGGACACCTTCAAATCCAGGTAAAAGCGTCCGCTGGGGCGGAAGGTGCGGGC
Organism: uncultured Acidobacteriaceae bacterium; assembly: GCA_963721125.1. Classification (GTDB taxonomy): domain Bacteria; phylum Acidobacteriota; class Terriglobia; order Terriglobales; family Acidobacteriaceae; genus PALSA-350. Next base: position 332,008 of record CAVRHZ010000008.1, read on the forward strand.
GACTGAGCTATCGAGACTGAATTGGCTGGGACCGGTGATCGAGTTTCTGCCTGCGGTTCCCCATTGGCCGGCCAGAGGCGCGTTGTAGGCGGCGGGGTTGAGATGCTGACGTCCGCTGGAGATGGAAATGGGCATGCCTGTTAGGTCGGGACGAATGGTGCCGGTGTAGCCCGTTCCGGGAACGGCTGCAAGGTAGACCGGCGTTTGTGGCAGACCGGTGCCGAATACGGAGGTGCCAACGATGGTCCATTCCTTAAACAGCCTGCCGGACCAGCCGCCCATCAGGGTTCCGCCACCGAGGCCTTCGCCAGTGGTGTATTGAGCCTGCAGGTTGAAGCAGGTGACGTTGATCGAAGCTGGAAAGGGAACGCTCGGCATGGAGGTTGAGCCAGTTCTGCGCGATGGCCGATGTGGCCGATGCGCTTTGCGTGGTGGTGGCCGAGGTTCCGGACGAGGCTTGTCCGGAGCTTTGGCCTTGCCCTGCCGCGGGCGCCGCAGTCTGGCTGCTGGCGATGACATGACCCTGGCCGCCGAGGTACGCGTCATCGTCAATCGACTTCGAATAGGTATAGAGCAGTGAGGCGGTGAAGCCGCTGCGCAGCCTGCGGCGCAGTTGGATTTGCCCCGATTGCCGCGTGGAGTCGCCACCCGAAGTTTGATAGACGAAACCCGAGGGACAGTCAGTGCACGGAGTGGCTAGCGCCAATGGGGTAGGTGTTGGGCAGGAACTGCTGTACCCCGCGCGTGCCTTTGACTCCCAGATAAGTTGCGGTGAGCTGCAGCGCTCCCGGTAGATCGCGTTGCACGGATAACTGCCAGGTTTGGGCATAGCCGACCCTGAAGTTAGGATCGACCGCGAAGGTGTTGGTGGTAATCGACGAGCAGGGGACAAAGCCGTTTGCCAGCGTGAGCTGGCAGTTGGGGCCGTTCTGCACGCTCAGGCTGGTTGAAAGCGGGGACTGCTGCGCCATTTGTAGCGCGGAGGTCTGGTAGACGGAAGTGTCGTCATAGATGCCGTAGCCGCCGCGGACGACGACGGTCGAAGCTGGAATGGGCCGCCAGGAAAGACCGACGCGCGGCTCGAAGCCGCGCCGGTCTGGCCAGATGAGCGAGCTGGGATAGTGGATGCCGGTCAGCGGCCCGACTGGATCGCTGGCGACAACCGGCTGCACCGCGCTAAATCCGGAAGCAACGTCAAGATTCACCAGTCGCCCGTATAGCTCGGTGATGGGCGCACCGTATTCCCAACGCAGCCCGGCGTTGATGGTGAGGTTGGGCAGGATGCGCCAATCATCCGCAGCGTAGAGATCGTAGGCGGGCTGGCGCAGATATTTATCCGCGTTGCCGTAGGCCACGGAGCTGGTGTCGGGCACGCCGATGAGGAAATCGGCCAGGTCTGAGCCGCTGGTAGTTACGTTATCAGCGGGGCCCTGGGTAGCGGCGCCGGTAAAGGTGAAGATTCCGCGGGGGTTTGCCTGGAAGAAATCGTTGTATTCCTGTTTGCGCAGATCGCCGCCAATCGTGATGTTGTGGCGGCCGCGATAGACGCGCGACGGATCCGGAAAAGGAATCGGTACGGTTGCGATTGAAGGAGCTGTTCTCGTCAGTGAGCATGGTAATGCCGCTGGAAAATGTCAGCGTGGGCGGGCCCCAGTTGGACGGATCCTGATTGTTGCCGGCGATGCCCGCTTCCCCGGAGATGTTCTGGCGGTTTTCAAAGTAGGGAACAATGTTGGTTCTAAGCCGGCTGAAATGGTAGCCGGTATTGACAAAGATCCGCTGGCTGAAGCGGTGTGACCAATTGACGTTGAAGTTGATGCCGAGAATGTCAGTCTTATCAGTGAAGGCGAAGAGATTGCTGGTGCTGGACCGTGTGCTCTGAAAATTGAAGCTGCCGTAGACCTCGTCCTTGCGCCCGATGGTCTTGTCCAGGCGCGAGTGCAGCGCGTCCTGGTGGGTGCTGTTGAGAATCGGCACTTGATAGTTGTAGAGAGGATCTCCGTAAATGTTTTGCGAGGGATACAGAGCCAACAGCGCCTGCGCCTGGGCGCTGACCGGGACAACGTTGCCGGGGAAGGGCAGGCCGGTTGCGGGGTCGAAGACGATGACCGGTTGGCCGAGTGGGTTGAGCAGACCGGAGAGGTCGCCGGTGCGCTCGGCCTCGGTGGGAACAAGACCAGCCTCAGCCTCGGCATCATGGTTACGCGTCCACTCGTAGCCGACGAAGAACGTCGGCCCGCGGGGCAACAAGTGCGGAATATTGAGGGGCCCGCCAAGGGTGAGCACACCGGTGATGCGATTGTAAGAAGCCTTGGGCAGGTTCAGCCCGCTGAGCGAGTAGGGCCGAGCATCCGTGGCCGAGTTATCGTAGATGAGTGCGAGGCCGCCGTTGTAGAGGCTCCTGCTGTTGTACCTTCGGTTGCCGAAGGCCTGGTCGAGGGAGAAGCGCGAGGTCGCGGCGTTGTTGACGCTGCCGTTCACCAGGAGGCCGTCCGACGACTGCTGGCTTGCATCTTCGGCCGGCTTGGGTATTTCGGCCGCGTTCTCGCCGGGGGAGCCGGGCGTCGCAGGCTTCTTAGCCAGTGCAGGCGCCGGCAGCGTAGGCAGCGGAGCTGGGGGAAGATTTGCCAGCTTCGTGATCTCGTCGGGCGGCAGCAGCGTCAGCTCCCACTTTGCCGCTGCGGTGTTGGTGGAGACAGTGACTTCGTTGTGAACAGGCGAGAAGCACTGCATGTCGATCTCGATCTGCCATACTCCGTCGGCCAGGCCGGCGAAGTTGTAGAGGCCTCCCTGGTCGGTTACGGTGGTGAGCTTCTTTGTTCCTTGTGTCACCGTGACGGTTGCACCGGGGACCGGCAAGCCACCGAAAGTGACCTGTCCGTGGTATGCGGAAGCTGCGGCCAGGCTGGGGAAGGCCAGCGCCGCAAGAATGCAAACCAGGTATAGGAGTCTCCGCATTCGCCGCCCTGCCATCGCTGTCGACATATCCCGATGTCTGTGCGGCGTTAGTTCTCGGAAGGCTTCTCGACATGATCGATGACGATCACATCATCGGGAGCCTTGGCCGGCCCCATTTTCAGCCCCAGCTGCTCCTGCAGCGCGGTGTAAAGGCTGGGAGGAGCATTGGGGTCATCACTGGGCGGTGGTATTTTGATGCCGGTCCCCCTGAATTGCGCGAATTGGGAATCGTCCGGGGTCCATTTCAACTGGAAATCGTATCTGTCTTTGAGCTCCGTTTCATCCACCACTGGCTTGTCCATCACGCCAGATTGCATCCAGGTGGCAAAATCTGTCATGTTCAGGTTTCTCACCATCAGATCGCCAAGGCCCCTGAAGCCGAAGCCGGAAGGGTCAGTCGGCGCCGCAGTGCTCTTGGTCATCTTCGGTCCGCCGCTGGCGACGGTGATCACATAAACCGAAAGCTCTCGCTGCTCGTGGTGAAAGGTCAGCTTGAAGCGGTCTGCCAGCAGCTTTTGCACCATAATCCCCATCTGCTTGTGATTAGGCCGTCCTTCCGTGTCGGGCTTGCCCTCGATGTCGTAGAGATCGGTGCCGAACCACGGGGGTGCATCGATGATCTGCTTGGTGTGCAGCCCATAGGCAAACGCGATGAGGTCATTCAGGTTGGTATTCATGGTTACGAAGCGATCTCCTCTGAAACCAAATCCTTTGCCGGGCTTGTTGGGGGCACTGGGCTTGATGGTGGCGACTTCGAAGCTGGGATTGGCATTTGCGTCCATCGGCGGGATCTTGGGTGCGGGAGGGGGAATGGTCCACTCCGTCTCCGGTGTAGCGCGCGTCAGGTTGAGGGGGAGAGGATTGGGTCCCTGGCTCCAGGTGCCGGTGATGGTCTTGCCGTCGGAGCTCAGCTTGCCCTCATAGGTTCCGCCGATCATCGTCAGCGTCATCTTTACCGTGGAGCCATCGAGCGTGATCTTGGTTACAGGAAGGCCGTCGCCGCCCTGGTCGATGCTGTAGAACACCGCCTTGTATCCGCCGTCATCCGCCTTGGAGATTTTGACTACGGTGCGCAGGTCACGGCCGGCATGGAGAGTACCTTGCCAGGTGTCGGCAATATTTTGTGTTGGGTTTTCGGTCTTAGCCTGGGCTCGCAGGCGGGGGGTGTGCACCGTGGCCATGATGCCTATGCACAGCAGGAGCCCAAGAATGAAATGGAGTTTGCGTACGGCGCGGTCGGTCATGGTTCGGGAACCCTTTTCTTGAGATCGGACCCGGTATTTCAGACACAAGCCAACAACGATGTTTGCGAAGCTGGATAATAGACGTTTGAGCGCGCCCAATGTGCTCGACCGAAGCGATTATTTTTGTTGCACCGCGGGATTCTCACGGCGAGTCAGAAACTGCAACATTTGATACGAAAGCGAACCCCGTTTAGTTCCCTGAAGGCCTCTCGACGTGATCGACAACGAGAACATCCATGGGGGCCTTCGATGGTTTCAGTTTCATCCCCAGTTGATCCTTTAATGCCTCCAGGAAGGTGGTACCCGGAAAGTCAAGCGGAGTATCAGCTCCCGATTGCGCGGGGCCGTTGGACTCCGGCGTCCATTGCAGGGTGAAATCAAATCTCCCGCTCAGTCCTGTTTGATCCACCACAGGGCGACCCAGACCGCCGAGCGAAGAAAAGGAATCGGCAATCAATTTCATGGTTGTATTTCTTGAACCCAGCAATATTTCGTGATTTGGTGCGGGAATTTTTATGAATGCATCGCAGATACGCGGAAACACGCCGTCACTGTTCGCCGGGTTGCCGCGGGCCGGCATAGGCATAGGGACATCGCAAGGGGGGCCGTCGGCATGCGGACGGAGCTTGGGACCTGTGGTTCCGGGCCGTTGCAGAACGAGAGCGTACACCGGGACTTGCTGCGTCTCGAAATGAACTGCCAACTTGAAGCGATCGGCCAGAAGAGATTGCATCATCAAGCGCATCTGGTCTTTGCTTGGATGGCCTTTTACCTGCGCATGAATCTCGAAGTAATCTGTAGCGACCCACTTGGGCAAATGCGCCAGCGTGGATTCGGTCTGCTCGGGCGTGAGCTTGTAGGCGAACTGGATGTAGACCGGGAGCGGAAAATCAGCGGCGAAGCGACCGCCGGGATCCCCAAAAGGTGTGAATGAGTCACCATTATCCAGGGCGAAGTTAGGCATGGGCGCGGATGTTCCTGGCTTGCTCTGCCTGATAGAAGCAACATCGAAAGACATTTTGGCCGGTGTGCCCGGTTTGCCCGGCGTGATGGTGACAACTTCAAATTTTGGGCCGGCATTCGCGGACTGCGGCGCAGCCTTCGGAGTGGAGGCGCCTGGCGTGGATGGCTGGGGTTGCGGTCCGCTCATTGGCGTGGATGCGGGGGCGGCGGCGTCCTGAGGATTGCTGGCGGTCGAATCAGCCGCCGGGGCTGAATTCAGACGCTGCATGACGGATTGAATAGGAGACATCGGTCCACTCAAATTCGCGAGTGGATGGTGTGCGATCGACTGGGTTAGCAACCATGCAAAGGCAGCGAGCCCGGTCAGCGATAGCGTGCTGCCGACCAGAACTGAACCGAGCCCCAGGGGCTCCTCCTCCAGGATTTTGAAGGAGGGAATGCCCGCCGGGTTGAGCGAGAGCGGCGCTGCTTCTGTAACGGCGTAGGAATTCCGGTAGGCGGAGGGGAGGGCAGACAAAACATCAGTCAACAGGTCCCACCAGAGGCGTGCTCTTTTGAAGAGGCCTCTCTCGTCGCGGAGGCGGTCGCGGATGAGTTGCAGGGCCTCGCCCTCGTATTTCTTGCGGAAACTCGAAGGGTATAGGCGAAGCAGGCGAGTGAATATCTTTTCAGACATAATCCCCCCTCAAGATTTTGCGGGCTCGAGCAACACGCAAAACGTCGGCCATCTTCTCCGCCTCAGATCGCGCCAGTTTGCGTCCGGCAGCGGTCAACTTGTAGTAGCGGCGACGTTCCTGCCGGTCTGCGGTTTCCTCGGACCGGTAAACCTCTTCGATCAGCTTTCCCTCAAGGAGCGCCTGGATCGAACTGTACAAGGTTCCAGGCCCAAGCCGCAGGCGTCCATTGGTCTGCTCTTCCACCTGCCGCATGATGGCGTATCCGTGAAGGTCGCCTTCGGCGAGAGAAAGCATGATTTGGAACGCGGCCGCAGGTAAAGGATCAAGTTTTCGTTTTGGCATGTTTGATCGATGATCGGTATATCGATAAACGACTGTAGTTCGCCTCCATTTGATTTGTCAAAACCTTTTTGAAGGTTTTTCATTGTGGGATGACTTCCTTGACCACGAGTCAGTTGGGAAGGAAAGAGTTCAAAACAGTCTGAAGTTCACCTCGATGTTCACTTCCACCGCAACCGGTTCGCCGTGGCGCATCGCCGGCTCGAATTTGTATTGCTCTACGGCCTCGACTGCTTTCTGGTCCAAACCCTTTCCCAGGTGACGTATTACCTGCACACGCTGGGGATTCCCTTCTGCGTCCACAATCGTGGTAATCAGCGCAGATACCTTGATACTTCTCCCGCTTGGCCTCCTCAGAGAACTCCGGGTCTGGGGCGAAAATCAGCTTGGGTGCAGAGACATCAGCTCCTACGTGGTAGATTTGCGGCGTGGCGGTGTTCTTGGAGGAGCTTAGGATCGGGGCGTCCGCGGGGTGCGACGCAGAATCGATCGTCCCCGCTTGTCTCTCACCCGCCTGCGGAGATTGCGCACGGACCCGCGGAGTGGTGCCTAGACCGAAGAGGACAGGTCCAACGATGACCGCAACTCCGACTGAAGCCAACAGAAGCCTTCTGCTGGTACTAAGCTTCTCCGCCAGGTTGGGAGTCATGATGCGCACAATGCGTTTCTTCAGTTCGGCGCCCGTAACGCCGGAGACGCAGGCCAGCGGCGCGCCCACGCAGAATTCGCAGGTCTTTAAAATGCTCTCCGCATAGATCGATGGCGAATGGCCGAGGTGCAACACCGCTTCATCGCAGGCGAGTTCGCGTTCCTCCACCAGGCGCGCTCCCAGCCACCACACCATGGGGTGAAACCAGAAGATGGCCTCGACTGCCATATGCATCGCGGCGGCCAGGTTGTCACGGCGGCGCACGTGCGACACTTCGTGCGCCAGGATCGCCGTTAAGTGCGAGTCCTGAAGATGTTCGGAGATGGCCGCCGGCCACAACAAGACCGGCCGAAAAATGCCGAAAATCCCGGGCTCCATAGCAGACTCCCGCGACAGCAAGAGCGTCATCGGCCTGCGCACTCCTCCTATCTTCTCCAGCTGCCGTAGGGCATCGACTTCGCGGCCTTGATCCAACGGTGTGGAGCGGTTTACCGCCGCGGCAACGCGACGCCAGCGCACCGACCAGAGGATGAGCACCGTGACAAAACCGAACAGCCACATGGCCGCTATCAACCTCGGTAGCAGGGTCAGCAGGTAAGCAGCAGTGGCCCCGTGGTTAACCGGTGTGACCACGACAAAGGTGAAGGGCTGGCTAAGGCCTTCCACTGCCGAGAACAGCCCGCTCCGCCCGCTTAGTGAAAACCGCGGACTGGCCAGACGACGGCCAAGGCTCATCAATATTGAGAAAGGGACGAGAAACTTCAGCGACGCTGCCAGCCACAGGGTATGGCGAATCCGCGCCTGATTCTTTTTGAACGCCAAAGCCAGAATCGCGGCCAACGCTGCGAAGAGCGTCGACTGCCAGAGGTGGTTAGCCATCGCCGGCGCGATCGCCGCCGGGGCTTCGGAGAAGTATTTCGCGATCATGGCTTATCCTTCCTTTCCATCTGGCGGAGCGCCTTTTCTGCTTCCTTTACGTCCTCGAGTGTCAGCTTGCCGGATTCAATCAGGTGGGCCATGACTGGCTGTGTGCGGCCGCCGAACAATGCCAGCAGGTCGTCGATCAACCTCCGTTGTGCGGCGCTGCGTGAAACCGCGGCGGCGAAGATGTGGAAGTTGCCAACCTTCTTCACCCGGCGAACGATATTCTTGGCTTCCATGCGGTATACAGTGGTTTGAATGGTCGTATACGCGGGTCTGCGCCTGGCGGGAAATGTCTCTTGGATCTCGCGGATGGATGCCTCGCCCTGGGTCCAGAGCGCCTCCATGATCTGAAACTCGAGTTTGGATAGTTTGGGTTCTGCCACCGTTGCTCCTACAGGTGTACTATTGTTTACTACACGTGTTTGTTATCGTCAAGAGACCGGTGAGGGTGCTGGGAACCAGGATGCGCGATCGCTCAGCCCTTGGCTATTGCTTTTTGCTGGTGCTCGTATGCGGCCCAGGACTGGCGCAGGAGAATGCAAAGCCTCTTTCTCCCTCGGAAGCTTATAAGGCGGCGCTTGCGCCCTTCCAGGCGTCGAGGACGCAGCCCGACGATCTGACAGATGCCGACCGGTTTGCCCTGCAAATTGGCATTGCTCGCGCCTCCCGTGACTGCCGGGCGCTCTCATCGGATACGTCGTCACTGGATGCGGATGAGAAGGAACTGATCGCTCTAGGCGATTTGTGCCTATTCGGTCAGGAGTACGGGCCTGCCCGTGCCGCCCTCACAAAATACCTTGCCCTTCCTCAGCCGCCGGAGAGAAAGCGGGCAATGGTCTTGCTGGTGCGGGCTCTCCTCGGCCTGAACGACCCGGGCTCTGCAGAGTTGGTAGTGCGTTCACTGCTCCATGATTTTCCCTACGATGCGGAAATCCACTTCGCCATCGATCAGGTGATCGATGCATCCGAGGGATTAAGTGAGGGGCTCAATCGAATGGCTCTTAACCTCTGCGCGACGCAGAATGCTGCCACTCTGCCGCTGCTTACCAGTGGGAAGGCGCTTGAGGGTAAAGAAGAAACCGCATCTGCGAGCGTTTTGTTCAACGATGCCGTGCGCTGCGTTTCCCTGGCAAAAGGACGGGATGAAGCCTCCGGGCAGGAAGTGATGCATCAGTTGGCAGCGATTGCACAGATGCCGAGCTGGCAGGGCACAGCAGATTATTCTACCCATGCAGGCGTCGTTGCAGAGGCAGCAAATGGTCGGGACCCAAGTCCCCGTGATTTCATTGCACGGGTTTACGCTCACGAATGGGAAAATGGCGCCGCGCCTGATCTCGCTGAGGCGAGGCACAGTAGTCTTGCTTCCCTTTGTTCTTTGGTCCCCGAACGCCTCAGAAGAGGCAGGACGTCTGGCCAGAATGGCATCGCAAGAGACCATTTACGCAATTACCAGTTGGAGTGCCAACACCGGCCGCGACGATGTCCCATCCAATGAAATTTCGACGGCTTTGCGCGAGTGGCAGCGGAATTTGCCGGCGAACGTTCATATGGTCATCGTGCCCAATGCAGAGCTGAGGGTGTTCCATGTCGATTCGTTTCCTGCCGGTATTGGAGTCCGCGACGGAACCGTACGCTGGAATGGCGTTTTGTCGAGCCAAGGTGCGGAGCGCATGCTGCTTAGCAATCTGTCCGACCGGGGCACTGTCCAGCAGGGCTCCAATCGCTAGCAATGGATCTCAATTTCTATCGTGCCGCCTTATGCTTCGCGTTGATTTTGTCGTCTTGCTTGACTGGTAAGAGTCAGACTCCCATCAAATCAAGGCCGCTGCCCATGGGCACTCTCGTGGACGTGGGCGGTTATCGCGTGCACCTTTACTGCCTTGGCCAGGGAAGCCCAACGGTCATGATCGTGGGCGCGGCTTTCTCTTTCGACTGGGCGCTGGTGCAACCGGAGGTGGCGAAATTTACCCGGGTCTGCACCTTCGATCCATCCGGAACCGCCTGGAGCGATCGTTTCAAGACGGGAGCGGTACCGACTTGCGACCAACGAGTCGATGAGATCCATCGACTGATCATGAAAGCACCCGTCGAGGGTCCTTACGTTCTCGTCGGATACTCGGTGGGAGCCAGTGGGCACGGCTCTACGCGGCCAGTTATCCCGGGAATATAGTTGGCATGGTGATCGTCGACCATGCGTTTATTCCTGGTCAGGTCCCCGCGCGGAAAGGTGCACACGCGCATAGTTTGCCGCAGGGCTACAGTCCGCCCACGCTCGTTTCTCAAGCGCCAATCGTGCTTGACTTCGAGGACGATGTGAATTTCGGCAAGTTGCCGAAGCATGATCAGGAACTACACACCTGGGCCCTCTCTGAGAATCCTATTCAGCCGGATTACGAAATGGCCAAGGACTGCTTTGCGGATCTTGCGGCGGTTACAGGCAGATCTCCGTTTCCGCTCGGTGACATGCCTGCTGACAGTGATTAGTACGGGTAACGAGACACCCGGTTACTTGAAACTGCAAACAGACTTAATGGCGCTATCTCGTCGAAGTGAACACGTCATTGCCTGGAATAGCACGCACATGGTTCTCATCGACGAGCCCGAAGTGATAACCGGGTCCATCCTTAAGATGGCGGCGGCCGCACGGCAGCAGCTTATCAAAGCCGGCGATCCCCTGAGTGTCGCCGAGCTGGGCCTACCAGCTGGCTTTATCCCCATGACTGTGGTTTGATGATCGACAGCTTCCGCAGGCCCTTCCTCGAACTATGTGAGGTTTCATGAAGTCCACCATGATGTCATCGCCGCTTCTCGTCAACAGCATACTGGAGCGGGCGGGAACGCTATTCCCTGAGGTCGCGATCGTCTCCATGGAGCCTGATGGTGGGCGGCACAGCTATACCTATCGAGATCTGCGCCGGCGCTCGAGACAATTAGCGGCTGCTCTTGAAGGTGCGGGTGTGGCGAGAGGAGACCGCGTCGCTACGCTGATGTGGAATGGCCATGCCCATCTGGAAGCCTACTTCGGTGTTCCCATCACTGGAGCCGTGCTGCACACCCTTAACTTGCGGCTGCATCCGGATGAGCTCGCTTACATCGTCCATCACGCCCAGGACCGCTTTCTGATTGTGGACGATCTGCTGCTCGACCTTTTCGAGCAGATACGGCATCGAGTCCACTTCGAACGCGTCTTTGTCGTCGATCACGGCAGCGGCCGGCTCCCGGAGGGCGGTGAACCGTATGAGGATTTTCTGGTGGAGGCGACCGGAGAGCCGAACGAGATCGACCTCGACGAAGAGGATGCAGCGGCTCTTTGCTACACCTCGGGGACTACCGGCTGTCCCAAAGGAGTCCTCTATTCGCACCGCGCGATCGCGCTGCATTCTCTGGCTATTTCTCTTCCCGACCAGCTGAACTTTAGCCGCAACGACACTATTCTCCCCATCGTGCCCATGTTCCACGTAAATTCGTGGGGCTTTCCGTATGCCGCAGCGATGAACGGAAGCAAGCAGGTTTTACCTGGATGCAACCTCAAGCCGGCGGCGCTGCTCGACCTGTTGCAGAACGAAGAGGTGACGCTCGCGGGTGGTGTTCCTACGATTTGGATGGGCGTGTTGGATACCCTGGAAAGCAATCCCGGCCGCTGGAAGCTGGCTCCTGGATTACGGCTCGCTGTGGGCGGTTCCGCAGCGCCCGAGTCTCTGTTCCGCCGCTTCGACAAGTTCGGCGTACATCTCGTGCAAGCATGGGGCATGACCGAAACTACTCCTGTTGGTACGGCCGCCACTCTCAAGCCTCACATGCACAGTTGGACAGAAGACGATAGGTACGCCCAGCGCGCCAAGCAGGGATTGCCTCTGCCCTTCATCGAGACGCGCACGGTGGACGATCAGGGCGAGGCTGCCAGAGACGGCATATCCGCGGGCGAGCTGCAAGTCCGCGGGCCATGGATAGCGGGCAGTTATTACAACCTCGATCAGGCTGACAAGTGGACGGACGATGGCTGGTTCCGTACCGGAGACGTGGGCACGATCGACTCCGAGGGCTACTTGAAAATCACCGATCGCCTGAAGGATTTGATCAAGTCCGGCGGGGAGTGGATCAGCTCCGTCGATCTGGAAAATGCCCTGGTGGCACACGAGGCGGTGAAGGAAGCCGCAGTCATCGCCGTGCCCCATAGCAAATGGCAAGAGCGTCCGTTGGCGCTGGTCATCCTGAAAGATGGTTTCGTGGTCGACGCTTGCGAACTGCGCACATTCCTGGAGCGACGCTTTCCACGCTGGCACGTGCCCGATGGTTTTGTGTTCGTGAACGAGCTTGCCCACACCTCGACCGGGAAGCTATTAAAAAGCAAACTGCGCCAGGACTTCGGGCACCTCGGGGAGTTCTCCTAGGCCGGCTGATTTCTAGGGATTGGGCGAGCGCTGATATTTCCGGCTGAACTCCTGCATATGCTGCTGCATTTGCTTTTGCAGATCGTCCATCCGCTGTTTGAACTCAGGACTGTTTACGTTTGCGGTTGCGTCTGCCATTTGTTTCGCTAGATCGTCCATTCGCTGCTTGAACTCTGGACCGTTAAACTTTGCTGTTTCCTCTGCCATTTGTCTCGCTGAGATCGTCCATCCGCTGTTTGAATTCAGGGCTGTTAAACTTCGCCGTTGCCTCTGCCAATTGCCGCTGCGCGTCTTCCATCCGCTGCTTGAATTCGGGACCGTTCAGCTTTGCCGTTTGCTCCGCCATTTGCCTCGTGAGATCGTTTAACCGCTGCTGGACATCCTTGTCGACGTACGGTTGCTGGGTCAGGGTAGGTTCCGGGCGGTGAACGTCGGTGCGTTTTTTGGGCGTCGCAGGCTTTGCGGGTGTGGCTGGGGCCGGAGGGGAAGGCTTAGGTTGGGGCACAGGCGCCTGGGCAACTTCCGGAGGATTCTGGGTTGCTTGCGGCAAAACATCTGCCTGCGCTATGGCCGGCGTGAGATGAAACGCCACGGCGATCACGCCCGTGGCGAGCATCATCGCCGCGCCGCTTACCACGCGGGCGGTCTTCGCCCGCAGACTCAGGGTGGTTGTGTCCATCAGTCGCATCACTCGCTCCTCCAGTGTGTGTTTACCAAATAAGCCCATAAACTGCGCCTGCGCAGCCAAATCGCGTGCGCCAAGCATGCTGTGGGCCAGAGCCAGCAGGCACTTCGCGTATCCCAGGTGGGATTTCATTTCCTGCGCCGCCATGGCGTCGCAAACCATCTCCCGCGTCATCTGTATCCGCTGCTGTACCCAATCCACCACTGGATGCCAGACCAGCGGCAACGCTGCCACCTGGCAGACCGCATTCACCAGGTAGTCATGCCGCCGGATGTGCGCCAGCTCGTGGCACAGTGCAGCCCGGATCTCATTCTCCGTATGTTGGGCAAATCCCTCGGGCAACAGCAAGACCGGCGCCCGTCCGCCCACGACCATGGGGCTCGAAACTTCTCCGCTCTCGCGTAGTTGTGGCGGCTTTATACCGAGGCGACGGCTGTAATCGTCTAAGGATCGTCCTGTCTCGATCGCTCAGGCAGATCTCTTGCGAATCTTGCACCAGGTTTCGCGCGGCGAGCCATGCCCGCGTAATGCGGAATAACCCGATGACGATCGTCGCCACATACAGACTCAACAGCCAATGGACAGTCCTCGTGGTCAAGCGGAAGCTACTCGTCCGCGCGGAGAAGAGGGGGGCGAACGCAAACCGTTGTCCTGGCGCCGGCGGCAGGCCGCTCTGCGGCGGCGGGGCAAAGGCCTCATCGCGGTTGGCTTCAATCACCGTCCCCGTGTGCCGGGTGGCTGCGACTCTACTCATGCCGCGCCCCATTCCATGGAGCGGCAGCAGCAGGGCCAGCCCGAGAACGGCTAGCCAGATGCGATGCTGGGTCAGTGGCGCCGGCCTGACGATCCGCAACAGCAGCCATGCGCTTCCCGCAAGCAGCGGAACTTGCCACAGGGCGTTGATCGCATACTCGATGAGCGCTCGCTCCATCATGGCTCCTCCTTGGCCGGCGGAGCTTCGGCTTCGGCCAACTTCTGCGCCACCCGGGTCAACTCCTCCGCGGTGATCTGCCGTGCGTCTACCATCGCCATAAGCAATGCCTCGCTGGATCCGCCAAACATCCGCTTCACCAGGTCACTCAAGGCGCTTCCACTTGCGCGCTCACGGCTCACTGCCGGCCGATAGCGGTAAGCGCGCCCCTCCTGCACCCGCTTCACCTTGTTCTTGCGCAGCAGGACGTTGAGCATGGTTTGTACCGTGGTGTAGGCGAGATCCGCTTTGAGCCTGGGCTGCACTTCAGCTACCGTGCAGGGGCCCGCGTCCCAAAGGACCTGCATGATTTCCAGTTCCAACGGGGTCAAGGTCTGATTTATCTTTGCGGGCATGAAGAATGCACTCTCGTACTAAACTTTTAGTAGATTAATACGAGGGAGCCGGGGTTTGTCAACTAATCTTTTAGTAGTGCGCGGCCGCTCAGCCCTGGCAGGCCAGTTCCTCACCCTCGCCGGCCAGGGCCAGGGGCCAGTCGGCGGGTGAGTCGACCACGCAGTCCGGAGGCTCGGTGACCAGGGTATGCGGCGCCAGCCCATAGGAGCAGCCCATGCTCCACACCCCGGCGTTGCGCGCGGTTCGGATGTCCACGCTCGGAATCTCCGACCATCAGCGTCTCTTGCGCGCTGACACCCGCCTCCTTAATCAGGGCCAGCAGCCCTTCCGGATCGGGTTTCTTGGTGGCGAAGCTGTTGCCGCCGTAAACGCGAAAAAAATAAGGGCTGAGGCCAAGAGCGTCGCAGATGGCCTGCGACGGTCCGATCGGCTTGTTGGTCAGCACCGCCATGGACCTGGCTGCGCCCCCCGGCTCGAAGCGCAGGCTGTCGAGCGATGCAAACACACCCGGGTAAACGTAGGTCTGATCCAGCTTGTGCTCGCGATAATAATCGAGGAAGTAGGCGAGAGCAGAATCAAGAAAGGCGGCATCCGCCGGCTCGCCCAGGGAACGGCTCACCAGCCGCGCCGCGCCATCGCCGATGTAGGTGGAGATCACTGCTTCGGGTAGCGGCGGGCGGTCGAAGTGATGCAGCATCGCGTTGACCGAGGCACAAAGGTCGGCTCCGGAGTCGATCAGTGTGCCATCAAGGTCAAATACCAGCAGCCGGAGAGATGCGGCCGGGATGGGGCGAAAGGTCCTGAACATCTTTCTACTTTAGTCGATGCAGCCGCCTACCTACTCCGGAACCCGCCAGCCGTTCATGGTCAGCACCAGCGTGGTCTGGTCCTGGGGGTTTCCCGAGGTCGCCTGGGCAAAGGCGGGAAAGGCCTTCCGTATCGCAGCGGAGTCGCCCAGCCGGGAACGTCCATCATCTTGTAGTGGTAATCCACCTTGGTCGTTTGCTGCCCGTTGACTGGCGCCGGCGGGGTGAAACCATCGATGCTGGTGACGACCCGATGCCCGTAGCAGAAGCGCGGCGGTACACGTTTGCCATAGGTGGTGAGTTCGTAGCGCTTGACATGGATATCTCTGTCTTCGAGGGATTTGAGCAAGCCTGCATCTGCCAGCGCATCGAGGCCCGTTTTCCTGGGATCCTTGTCACCGTTGGCGGTGCTGGCTTCGTAAGGAAAACGAATAGCACTCGGGAAAAGGCAATCGTCATTGTTTCCATAGTAGGCATTCAGCGCCCGGGTAAAGTTCTTCGCATTGGCCGCCTTGAATCCGTTGCATCCTGCCAGTACCAGCCCCAGCGCAAGCGCGGTTCCGGCCCGGTAAATCCATCTTTGTCTTGCCATGTGGTGCCCTCGCAGTGATAAAGGAAAAGCGCAACCCTCTTGGATGCTTAATGATAGGGTGAAGGGCGAGATGGAAAAAGAAAATCGGCGGGTTGTTCTGGTCACGGGCGCCTCTTCCGGCATAGGGCTGGCTTGCGCGATCCATTTGGCCGGACTTGGCTTTCGGGTCTACGGTACTTCGCGGCGCGCGGCCTCTGCGAGCGCGCACCTGGGCAACGTAACCATGCTGACTGCCGACGTTACCGACGATCTGTCGGTGGAGCAGGCAGTGGCCACAGTGCTCGGCCGCGAGGGGCGGCTGGATATTCGTGGTGAACAATGCCGGGATGGGGATTGCCGGACCGGTGGAAAACACTTCCATCGAGCAGGCCAAGGGGCAATTCGAGGTTAATTTTTTCGGTGCTCTGCGGGTCTGCCGCGCGGTATTGCCGGCCATGCGCAGGCAGCGCAGCGGCTACATCGTCAACATCGGTTCCATCGGCGGGCTCCTCGCCATCCCGTACCAGTCGATGTACAGCGCTTCCAAGTTTGCCCTGGAAGGGCTGAGCGAAGCCCTGCGCATGGAGGTAAGGCCATTTGGCATTCGGGTGGTGATTATCGAGCCCGGGGACCACAAGACGGCCCTCACGGAAAATCGCCAGTTCACCGAGATTTCGGGTGCTGCCGAGGCCTATAGTCCGTCTTTTGAGGCAGCGCTGCTGAAGACGGCCCACGATGAGCAAAGCGGTCCCGGGCCGGAGCAGATTGCTCGCCTGCTGTATCGCATCGTGAACCAGCAGCATCCTCGGCTGCGGTACACCGTTGGCCCCGCTCCGCAGCGCGCGGCCGTGTGGTTGAAGCGGTTGTTGCCCTACAGCGTTGTCGAGTACACCATGCGCAGCTACTACGGCTTGGGCGGGTAATCGCGCAACTTAAGCTGTGCCAGCCTTGTACGTTAAGCGGTTTTTCCCGATTCATACCTCGACTTTAAAGCTTTGGTGGCGCCGCTTGTCTCCTGGCTTGGCTACTGAATCCGAATGTCGCCTGAACCGGTTTCTGCCTTGATCGTTGGGCCGCCTCCGTTGACGGTTCCGGTGACGTGATGCTTGTCCAGGGAGCCTCGCATGGTGAGCGGAAGATCCGTTTTAACGGAGCCGGAGCCGGTTTGCGCATCGAGCGTGAAATGAGCGTTGGCGCCTACCTGCAAGGAGATGTCGCCTGAACCGGTCTCTAGCTTCCATGGGGAGGTAGGCTGGCCGCTGATCTCAAGGGTGCCGGAGCCGGTTTCCGCCTTGATCGCTCCCTGCACATTGGTCAGCGTGATCGAGCCGGAGCCAGTGCCTGCGACCACGTCGCCGGCTGATCCCAACTGGGCACGCACTTCGCCCGAGCCGGTCTGCAGCGTGGTGGAACCCATCAGGTTGGTCGCTTCGATGCTGCCGGAGCCGGTTTCGAGCCTGGAGCCGGCGCCCAGCTTGTCTGCGCGGATAGAGCCCGAGCCGGTGTGCGCCCGCACCGTTCCATTCAGATTGGAGAGTTGCAGGTCGCCGGAGCCGCTTTCGGCCGTAAGCATGGTATTCGCCGGGGTCGTGATCTCGTAGTCGATGGCGACATGGCGCAGGGAGTCATCGCTGCTATCGCCCACGCGAATGATATTGCCCGCCTGGTTAATGGGAGGATTGCTGGCGACCTTCGACACCGCATCGTCAGACGAGCCCGCCCCACCAGCTGTTGCTGCTTTTCACGTGGCCAACGATGTGCACTTGGTTGTCCGAGCCGGGCGAGACGTGGATGTAGCCGGACCCGGTAGAAACGTGGAGCGTCACCGGACCGTTTACGCTCAGCGTTCGGTCAAAGGACCTTTCCGCGGCCAGCCGCAACCGCCGGTAAACACATGGACATGGCAACCAGAATGCCGGCTGCCGCTTTGCGGGATGGGTTCCATCGGGTTTGCATTTCGCCCTCCTTGGGGTCGTTCATCTTTGATACGCAGGGGATCCGGAAATGGTTCCCCTGCCCAAACTCTATCCTGACCGGCAATCCCGGGTTTCCCGCCGACGTACCCGGGCGCCCTCACCGGTATCATGACGTAATGAGCTCCGAGTCCTTCCTCTCATCGCGGCTGGCTCGCTGTTCCTGCGAGCAATGGTTGAACTGATGCTCTTTCGGACGGTTTCCGTCGCCCTGCTCATCCTGGCGAACGGCTTCTTCGTGGCGGCGGAGTTTGCCCTGGTGAGCGTGCGCGAGACGCGCATCGAGCGATTGATTGCCCTGGGGCGGCCTGGAGCGCGGGCCGTACGCCGCCTGCAGGAAAATATGGAAGACTTCCTGCCCGCGGTCCAGCTGGGTGTGACCCTGTGCAGCCTGGCGCTGGGCTGGATCGGCGAGCCCGCCGTCGCTACTCTCTTCGAGCACTGGTTCAGCGGCATGCCACATGCCAGGGTTTACGCCCACCTGTTGGCCGTGCCCATCGCTTTTGCGTTGATTACCTACCTCCACGTGCTGCTCGGAGAACTGGTGCCCAAATCCCTGGCCTTGCGCAAGGCGGAGATTCTGGCGGTTGCGGTGGCCGGGCCCATGGACGTCTTTATCCGCGTTACGCGGCCTGCGGTGCGGCTGATGAAGTGGTCGGCGCGGGTGGTCATGCGCCTGTTCGGCATGGAAATGATGCAGGGCGGGGAAGTGCACTCCCCGGAGGAGCTGAAGCTGATCGCCACCGCGGCGCGCAGAATGGGCATGCTTCCCGCTTTTCAGGAGTCGCTGATTCATCGCGCGGTCGAGCTCAACAGTGTGCCCACGCGGGAAATCATGACTCCCCGGCAACGCATCTTTTCGTTGCCCAAGGACATGCTCATTGAGGACGCGAACGCGCGTGTGGTGGAAGAGCAGCACTCCCGCGTGCCGGTGTACGACCCGGCGCACGGCCCGGAGCAGATTGTCGGCGTGGTGTACTCCAAAGACCTGTCTCGTTTAATGCACTTCCGCATGAGCGCGCAAACCCGCTTTGCCCGCGCGCCCTTCTCCGAATTGCGCCTGGGTCAGGTGATGCATGATGTGCTGGTGGTGCCGGAAACCAAGCCGGTGCTCGATCTGCTGAGCGAATTTCAGCAGCGCCGGCGGCATATTGCCATCGTGGTCGATGAGTATGGGTCGACGGTGGGCCTGGTGACCGTAGAAGATGCCATCGAGCAGATCATCGGAGAGGTAGAGGACGAATTTGATATTGGTCCCCGGGCCGCGCTGCAAACCACCTCCGGCGCCGTGGTGCTTGACGGTGGCGTAAACCTGCGCGACCTGGACACGCAAATGAACTGGCATCTGCCGCGCAGCGGCGGAGTGGAAACATTGGCCGGCTTTCTGCTTACCCGGCTGGGAAAGATCCCGACCGGGGAAGAGACTGTGGATTTTGAAGGACGACGGTTTACCGTATTGGAAATGAGCGATCATCGCATCAGCCGGGTGCGCGTCGAACCGCTGGAGAGCCAGGCGGAAGAGGCAAAACGCGGCAGCATCGGAAACCCGGGCGTCATCCAGGCGGACGTAGTAGCGCGAGCCCAGAGCCAGGCCGGCAGGAAAGAGGGTTAGATTTACCTTGTACATGCCGAAAGTGAACATGCCAGGCAGGTTGAATTGGTAGCGCTGCTTAAGCGACTGCTCTATATCCTGCCGGTCATCTGGCTGGTAGTGTCGATGGTCTTCTTGCTCATCCACCTGGTGCCGGGCGACCCGGTGCAGCAGATGCTGGGCGAGGGTGCGACCGCGTCCGATCTTTCCGCGCTGCGCCATCAGTATGGTTTAGACGCGCCCCTGGGGCTGCAATATCTTCACTACTGGCGCGGGGTGCTCCATGGCGACCTGGGCCGGTCGCTGCGTCTCAACGATTCGGTCTCCCACCTGGTGTTAACCCGGTACCCGTACACCCTGGAGTTGACCGTAGCCGCGCTGGTGCTGGCCCTGGCGCTGGCCATTCCCGCTGGTGTGCTGGCCGCGCTGCGCCGCGCCCGCTGGCAAGACAGCGCCGTCGGAGTGGTGAGCCTGCTGGGGCTTTCCTTTCCCAGCTTTGCGCTGGGCCCGATCCTGATCTTGCTGTTCTCAATCAAGCTGGGATGGCTTCCGGTTTCCGGCGCAGGTTCGTTCGCCCACCTGGTGCTGCCGGCCATCACCATGGGTGGCAGCCTGGCCGCTATTCTTACCCGTATGGTGCGCACCGCGATGCTGGAGGAGCTAAGCCAGGACTACATTCGCACCGCGCGCGCCAAAGGCTTGCCGGAACACGTGGTGGTCTACCGGCACGCGCTGCGGAACGCCATCATTCCCGTGATGACGCTGGTCGGCTTGCAATTTGGCGCGCTGCTGGCAGGGGCCATCGTTACCGAAACAATTTTTTCCTGGCCTGGGATTGGCCGGCTCACCGTGTCCGCGATTTCCAACCGCGATTACGCCCTGGTGCAGGGGTGCATCCTGGCGGTGGGGCTGACTTACGTGCTGGTTAATCTTCTGACTGATTTGCTGTACACCGTCGCCAACCCCAGAATCCGGAGCTAGATCTCCACTTTTCGCACGAAAACACCGGCGAACGCCTGTCGCACCCCGTAAAAGATGATGAACCATAAGACGACGGTGAGCAGTCCAGGCGGCAATCCGGCAGGCTCCAGGGCGAGGTGGAAGAGGAGGATGTTGACGATGACCGGCCCGAGCAGGATCAGCGCCAGCGGGATGAACTGGCCGGAAAGCAGCAGCAATCCTCCGACAATCTGCACCAGGAAGACGAAGTGCAAGTAGATGGTGGGGCCGAGCAAGGCCATGAACTGGCCGACAGGGCCAGGGGGGTTGGGGGCGTGCAGGAAGTTGAAAAACCCGTTCAGTCCAAAGAACAGGAAAATCAGGCCCAACAGAATACGCGCGACGAGAACAGCGATTTTCATGACTCTCTCCTTGAAAGGGCAACTGCGAAACTGCTTTTGAACAGAAACACCCGTGGCCTCATTGGATTCCGAGAAGTGGCCTTTTCCTTGAGGGAAAAGGCCCAGCGCGGTAGCTCCTCAGGATAGGGCAATTCTCTTCTGCTAAACGGCGATGCTTCTTACTTGATCCAGGTGGGGTTGGAGAAACTGGCCGCGGTCAACGGTTCCAGACATCAGCTGCGCTGTGCCGCCGGCAGTTACAAATTTTACGTCCGTAATGCCGACAAAGCCGAGGACGGTGCGGAGGTAAGGTTCGATAAAGTTGAATGCCGCGTAGGGAGTCCCCGCATCATAGACGCCACCTGTCGCTACCAGAACGGTGGCTTTCTTGCCTGAAAGCAGTCCCTTCGGTCCTTCCGCCCCATAGCTAAAAGTGCGCCCCCTGCGTACCACCTGGTCAATCCACAGCTTGAGCACCGCGGGAATGCTGAAGTTGTGCATGGCCACGCCCATCACATACTCGTCTGCCTGCTCCAGCTCGGCGATAGCCTCATCTGAGTAGGCGATCAGGTCCTTTTGCTCAGGTTGCAGTGCCTCTTCAGGAGTGAATGTTGCATAGATCCAGGCTTGATCCAAAGGCTTTGGCGGGTTGGCGGCCAGATCGCGATCGATCACCTTGCCGGAGGGGTGGCTGGCCTTCCAGTTGCTGACGAATTCCCGCGTCAATTCGCGGCTGACAGAGCTTGCCAGTGGGCTGGTATTCAGATGTAACAATGTCGCCATAACGAAATCTCCTTAACGACATACGTTGTCTATGCGTCGTCTGTCGTTAAGGATAAGACGACGATCGTCGTTTTTCCGATTCTTTTTAATGGTCGATGGGCTCTAATAGGGGGTGACTATGCCGATTTCCGACTGTCAAGTTCGCGATCCCCGGATCCGCCGCACCCGGAAGCTCCTCCAGGGGGCCCTGGGAACTCTTATGAAAACCAAGAGCTTCGACGAGATTTCGGTGCAGGACATTACGGAAGCAGCTACCGTCAACCGGGCCACCTTCTACGACCACTACACCGACAAGTACGCGCTGCTGGATGCAATGGTGGCGGGTGGCTTTCATGAACTGCTCCATGAGCGGCAGCTGCGCTACGAGACCGGTTGTCCCGGCGCGTTGAGCGCCATTATTCAAGCCACTTGCGATTTCCTCACCCAGGCTCACTCCGGGGGAGATTGCGAGCGCCAGTCAGCCTTTCAACCGCTGATGGATGCGGCTATTGTGGCTGCCATCCGGCGCCTGCTGATGGAGGGCCTGGAACGAGCGCCAGAGCCGCCGGCTGTATCACCGGAGATAGTCGCATCGACAGCGAGTTGGGCCATCGCCGGCGGGGTGAAACAGTGGCTGTCTCAGCCCGATCGTCCCCCGGCCGAGACCTTTGTTCCCCAGCTCCTGCAGCTCATCCTCCCCCTGCTGGATGCCGCAGCTAGAGAAGATTCACCAGTTGTGGCTGCAGCGAATCTGCATCCATGGTCACCAGCGCCAGCGAAATAGGCAGGGAGAAGCGGCGCGGTCCGGCGCTGCCGGGGTTCAGGTAGAGAACCCCCTTGCGCCACTCGATCAGCGGCCGGTGCGAGTGCCCGCTGATGACCGCGGAGAAGCCCGCTGCAGCGGGATCGAGATCGAGCGCGTTGCGGTCGTGCAGCATATAAAAGGTGTGGCCATGCAGTGTGACCACCTCCGTTGCCGGCAGGTAGGAGCAAGGCCCGTGTACATCGATGTTGCCGCTGATGGCGGTGACCGGGGCAACTTCGCGCAGAGCTTCCAGGATCCGTGGGTCGCCCACGTCTCCGGCGTGCAGGATGTGCTCGACGCCGTGGAGAGCCGTGATGGCCTCCGGTCGCAGCAGGCCGTGAGTGTCTGAAATGACCCCGATCATACGCATTTTTTCAAAATGCTAAAGCCCGATCAAAAGCCGTGTACGCGGGTCAAGGTAATCGCGCAGGGCATCGCCGATGAAGTTGAAGGACAGCACGCACAGCATGACCGCGATCGCCGGGAAGATGACCATGTGCGGCGAATCAAACAGATGGGAGCGCGCGTCGTTCAGCATGCCGCCCCAGCTGGCCGCCGGTGGGGGCAGGCCCAAACCCAGAAAACTGAGGGTGGCCTCGGCCAGAACCGCTCCCGCCATGCCGATGGCCGCCTGCACGATGATGGGTTGAAGGATGTTGGGCAGGATGTGGCGGGTAAAGATGCGCAGGTCGGAGGCGCCGAGAGCACGCGCGGCCTCGACAAACTCCCGCTCTTTCACTGCCAGGACCTGGGCTCGCACCAGGCGCGCGTAGCCTACCCATCCGCCAATGGCCAGGGCGAGGACCAGGTTAAGCAGCCCGGGCCCGAGAAAAGCGACGAAAGCGATGGCCAGCAGAATGCCGGGGAAGGAAAGAAAGGCATTCATGACAAAGACGTTGAGCAGCGTATCGACGCGGCCACCGTAAAAGCCGGCGAGGCCTCCCAGAACCAGGCCCAGAGAAAGGGAGAGGCCGACTACGCTGACGGCAACCATCAGCGACAGGCGCGCACCAGAGAGAATGCGTGAGAAGATGTCGCGGCCCAGCTCGTCGGTGCCAAACCAGTGGGCATGCGAAGGCGGGGTCAAGCGGTGATACAGGTCGATGGCGGCGGGATCGTAGGGCGTGATGACAGGAGCCAGCACTGCAATGGCGACGAAAAGTATCAGCAGGAAGATGCCGATAACTCCAAGTGGCTGGTGGCGGAGAGTGCGAGCAAAGGCCATCGATGGTCATGATCGCATATCGGGCCGGCGGGACATGGTGCAATCACCCGCTGGGGCAGGTTGATACCATGGGGGAACACGATGCGTAAAAAGACACTGGCTTTTGACGATGGTGATGGCGGGAGCAATGGTTGCGTTACCTGCCGTCGAGCGGCAAACCAGGGCGCAGCAACCAGCTGAGCAGCAGCTGATGGATCTGGCCAATGCGGATCGGGCGCAGCAAGGATTGCCTCCTCTAAAATGGGACCCCGCGCTGTACCAGGCCGCAACTCAACACGCGAAGCTCATGGCGCAGCAGCCCCAGCTTTCCCACCAATATCCCGGTGAGCCGGACCTTGAAGCGCGTGCGGGCGCAGCGGGGGCGCATTTTCGCGCGATTGCAGAGAACGTCGCCTTGGGGGCGAGTCCACAGGCGCTGGAGCAGGAGTGGATGCACTCGCCTCTCCATCGGGCCAACATCCTCGATCCGCGTATGGACAGCATTGGCGTGGGCCTGGTGAAGCGGGACGGGAACTACTATGCGGTGGATGACTTTGCCTCGACGGTCGCCAACCTTGGACCCGAGCAGGTGGAGCAGAAGATCGGCCAATTGCTGCTGCAGCGAGGGCTGCAACCGGCGGGGCTGACGCAAGAAGCTCGTCAGACCTGCCAGATGGATAGCGGCTCGGCCGGAGGGACGAAGCCGTGGTTCATCATGCGTTGGGAAGGAACGGACCTGGGCCGTTTGCCGGATGTGCTGGAGCAGAAGATTTCCACCGGGAAGTATCACAAGGCTGCGGTCGGTGCTTGCAGTTCGGGCAACGCAGGGCAGGGATTTACCACGTATAAGATTGCGGTGATGCTGTACTAGCGATCAAGGGCGCGTCGAGTGGTGGGTATCCCACTCAAGCCCAAATGCGGGCTTGAATGGGGCACCCAGCAGTTGCGTTAGAACCGGAAGAGAAACCGCAGGTCCCTCCACTGCGCTCCCCCGGGATTTCCTGCTACGCGGCACTCTCTCTTCCGGTTCCACGCAGGGACTCATGAAGTTTTAGCATTGCCAGCTCGAGGGCAGGGGAGCTATGACCCAGGTAGTGATCATCGGTGCGGGCTTAGCCGGTCTCAGTTGTGCCCTGTCTCTCGAGGCCGCAGGGCTTTCTGTCAGCCTGCTCGAGGCAAGTGACGCTCCGGGCGGCCGGGTACGCACCGACATGGTGGAAGGCTTTCGACTCGATCGCGGATTCCAGGTAATGCTGACCGCCTACCCGGAAGCGAAGCGCTTGCTGGACTTCGAGGCTCTCCAGTTAAAAAAGTTCGAACCGGGCGCACTGGTGTGGCACGGTGGCAAGTTCCATCGCTTCGCTGATCCATTCCGCAACCCCATGGGGGCGGCGAGGCTGCTGTTTGACTCCATCGTGCCCCTGGCAGACAAACTGCAAGTGGCGAAGTTGCGGGCGCGTGTGCAGCGGGGCACGTTGGAGGAGATCTTTGCCCGTACGGAGAGAACCACGCGTGACTATCTGCAGGCAGTTCCATTCACCCCCACAATCATCGAGCGCTTCTTTGAACCCTTCTTTGCCGGCGTCTTTCTGGAGCGCGAGCTGGTGACCTCCAGCCGTTTCTTCGAGTTTCTGTTTCGTATGTTCTCGGCCGGGGACACGGCCGTCCCAGCGGCGGGTATGCAACAGATACCGTTGCAGTTGGCGGCGAAGTTGCGCCCAGGTACGCTGCTGACCGGGGCCCGGGTGAGCAAGGTGACGCGCGGCACGCAATCGTTTCAAGTGGAAATTGAGGGCAGGGAAAAGCAGGAGGCACGCGCGGTGGTGCTTGCGGTTGCGGGCAACGACGGCAATCAGCTACTGGGGGGAGTGGGGGGCTGGAGCATCCCCGAAGTACGGGGCTGGAACAAGACCACCGCCTTTTGTTATGCCGCACAAGAGGCGCCGGTCGATGAGCCCATCCTCTTGCTCAATGGGGAGGGGCGTGCGGCAGGGCCGGTGAATCATGTCGCTGTGATGAGTGCAGTCTCGCCTCAGTATGCTCCCCCCGGAGCGCACCTGGTGGTCGCCAGCGTGGTGGGTGAAACGCCGGCAGACGGATGCGGCGCTCCTGCGCCTGGACCAGGCAGTCCGGCAGCATATGGGGAAGTGGTTTGGCCCGGTGGTGGATTCCTGGAAGATGCTTGGGGCTTACACGCTGGCGCGCGCCCTGCCCCAGCAGCGTCACGCCGAGTGGGAGCAATCTCCGGTGCGGGTGGCCGGCACGGGAGGCGTCTATATGTGTGGGGACTACCGTGAAACGGCCTCGATCCAGGGGGCGTTGGCCTCCGGAAGGCGTGCCGCGGACGCGGTGATTAAAGATCTGCCAGAGAATTTGCCCGGGATTTAGCAGAGCGATGACCTCGCTTTGACGCGAGGCATTGAGTTTGCGGTAAAATCAACTTCAGTCGCACAGTAGCCCGCCTGGTCACTCCTCAGTAGCTCAATGGCAGAGCATTCGGCTGTTAACCGAAGGGTTGTAGGTTCGAGTCCTACCTGAGGAGCCAATCAAATCAACAACTTACATCTTGTGAAATCGGCTGCTTGAGGCGGTGGATGTGCCCCCATGCCAGGACTCCCTTCGGGTGGCGTTATTTGGCGCCCCGAAGATTGGGACCGAGCATCTTTTCTTGACAAGCCCGGGATGCGAATATTACCTACCGTAGGGGATTACTTCGGACGCCCATGCGCTCAAGCTACAAACGTCTTGGTGGGATTGCCGGTTTCCTGTTAATTCTCGCTCTGCTGGCAATCAACACGGCCGTCCTGAGGCATCAACTCGCCGTTCAGGTCGCGAATCAGGAGTGGTTCAGCCACAGCCGGCGAGTGGTCCAGGAGCTCAGGACCATCGAGTTGCTGCTCAAGGATGGCGAGACAGGGCAACGCGGCTACCTCTACACCGGGAAGCCCGACTACCTTCAACCATACAACGTCGCGATCGGTCAGATCGATTCGCACCTGGACAGCCTTACCGCGGAAATCGGCAACAATCCCAGCGAACAAACGCAGGCCGCCAATCTCAGGGTCCTGATACACCAGAAACTGGCCGAGTTGGCACAGACGATCTCCCTCTATCAAGCAGGAGACGCTGCGGGCGCCAAGGCGCTGGTGATGTCCGACAAGGGTTTCAACATGATGGAAAGCGTTCGGTCCCTGGTCGGCCAGATGGAACAAGAAGAAACAAGGGTGGGCGAGCTCCGTAGAACTACCTACCGGGAAAGCATTCGCATCACATTTGCTTGCATTTACGCGGCAAGCGCCATTGCGGCTTTGGGAATCATCCTGTTGGCGCTGTTTATCATGCGCGAGAGCGAGAGGCGAGAGCGAGACGCAGCTGCGCTGCGGCAAAGTGAAGAGTGGTTCCGGGTGACGCTCTCATCCATCGGAGACGGTGTCATCGTGACCGATCACCAGGGACTGGTTTCATTTCTGAATCCTGTCGCGGAACGGCTTACGGGCACAAGCGTGGCACAAGCCAAGGGAGAGAAGATTGTTGACGTATTTCCCATCTTCAATGAAGCCACAAATAAGCCGGCGGAAAATCCCGTGGAAAAAGTCCTGGCGTTGGGTTGCGTTGTCGGATTGGCAAACCATACCGTATTACGACATCGTGAAGGCCATTTGCTGCCTATCGAAGATAGCGCCGCACCCATAAGAAACGGGGCCGGCCAGCTGATCGGAGTTGTCCTGGTCTTCCATGATGCTTCTCGTGAAAGGAGCCTGCAGGAAGTGCTCCGCCGCACCGAGAAACTTGCGACGGCCGCTCGCCTGGCAGCGACCGTCTCCCACGAAATCAACAATCCGCTGGAAGCGATCGGCAACCTGATATTTCTGGCAAAAAATAATCCGGACTCGCCCCACAAGGTTACTGAGCAACTAAAACTTGCAGAACGAGAATTGGCTCGCGTATCACACATCACCCGGCAAACGCTCGGGTTTTACCGGGAGTCCGCTTCCCCTACATCCATACATCTTCCGACCCTTATAGAATCGGTGCTCACGCTGTATTCGAATAAGCTGCAAATCAAGCAAATTCAGATTCAACTTGCCCTGGAAGATTGCCCCACGATCACGGGTCTCGCCGGGGAGCTACAGCAACTTGTATCCAACATTGTTTCCAATGCCATCGATGCTGCACCGGTCAAAGGAACCTTGAAAATTGACGCGTCCCCGGTAAAGCTGGAGGATAGTGAATTGATCCGGCTCAATATAGAAGACGACGGCCCGGGGATTGCGCCGGAAAACCTGAAACGAATCTTTGATCCCTTCTTCACCACCAAGAAGGACGTTGGAACGGGGCTCGGCCTATGGGTGTGCAAAGAGATCGCCGAACGGCATGGAGGGAGCGTGCAGGTGCGGTCCAAGAATGGAAACGAAAATGGGAATGGAAACGAAAATGGCGCCAGGGGCGCCATTTTCACCGTTCTTTTACCTTATGGAGAAGGCCCACAACAATAAGGGCCTCGCAGTAGTTGGATCTCCACCCGCGTTCAAGCGCGTTATGAGGGTGGAGACACTATCACCGAGCGGTAAGGCGCTCCACCCCAACATAATTCGCGGTCGCCACCGCATAAATGCAGGCGCGCTCTTGCCCTGGGTAAATGCGCTGGATCATGCGGGAACTACGTCAAATTGCAGACGCGGCGCCTCGCATGAAGTGGAAGATGATGGAAATTACTGCCAATATCAGCAAAATGTGAATAAAGAATGCGGTGACATGGAAGACGAAAAAGCCCCCCAGCCACAGCAGCAGCAAAACGAAACCAAGAATTAGAAACATAGTTCGCCCCTTTCTAGCGATCGATGTCTGATGCATTCGGGTCTGAGATCCGATCGACTACCTGCAGGCCAACGGGGACGTGACCTCATCGGGTTGGTTCCTGCGGTTGGGGAGACTCTGTATCACCGCCGGCAGGCCCGTACTCCGAAAAGTTAGGTGCCCAGAGGTCAAGAAACGTTGCCTCAGCGGCGAATTAAGCGGACCGCGACGATAGACCGCTCTCGCTCCAGCAGCGGTTATCGAGGGATGGACAGAGTGGCCGCAGGTTATGGCAGGTAGCTGATCAAAAAAAGAAGTTACGCGGCAGGCAACCGGTAGCCGGCGGCTTTGCCCTGAGCGCCGCGGTAAGGAAAAATGAGACTAAATACAGTGCCGCTCCTGGGGGAAGCGCACTTGCTGCGAACGTGAATGAGGCCTCGATGCTTCTTTACGATATTGGAAGTGACCCACAAACCAAGCCCCGACCCGTGTGCTCCTTTGGTGGTGAAGAACGCCTGGTAGATATGCTTTCTGGTTTCGAGGCTCATGCCATGGCCCGTGTCGGCTATGGTTACCCGAACGCCATCCTCGCCCGTCCGCCAGTCCGTGCCTGGTCTCACTCGAATTTTGAGGTGGCCGCCAGTGTTCATCGAGTCCATAGCATTGCTTATCAAATTGACAAAGATCTGGCGAATCTCGCCGGGAAAACACATAAGCTCCGGCGCGTCGCCGGTCGCTAGAGAGACCTGAACCCGGGTCTCTTTCACCCGGCCTTTGAACAAAGCCAGGACGGAACGCAATAGATCTGCCATGTTCGTAGAGGTCACAGTGGAAGACTGGCGATGGAACTGGAGGCCTTGAGAGGTAATCTGGGAGGCGTGACTCAGTTCCTGTTCGGCCTGCTCCAGGTAGCCGGCCGCATCAGCAGGGTTTTGCGCCTGGCGAGCCAGGAAAATCAAATTGCCTACGGCTTCCAGCGGATTGTTGATTTCGTGAAGAATCGAGGAAGTAAGTCTGCCGATGGCCGCCATCTGCTCTTGCCGTTCGAGCACTCCCTCGGCCCGCTTGCGATCGTTGATATCTTCACAAATAGACATTAGGTACCCCTGGGACGTTTGCTCAGTGCCCATGCGCGAGACCGAGTTGCGCACCCATACCACGCTACCGTCTCTGCGCATGTAGCGCTTTTCAATGACAAAACCGGGAATTTCTCCTGCCAGCAATTGTTTCAGCAACTCGCTGTGCCGCGACTGGTCTTCCGGGTGTGTCCAGCGGAAGAGGTTTGCTTCATGAAACTCCGCCGGGCTGCGATCGACGATCCTGGCGAATGCTTTATTTACATTCACCACGTTACCCATCACATCGGTAATGGCCAATCCGGTGGCGGCATGCTCGAAAATATCGCTGATTCTCAGGTGCTCTGCCATTAATCGTTTGGGGCCAAACCCGGTTCATATTCAGCTCACCATAAAAGTGGGAGCACGTTTGAAGTAGATGCGCCGGCCGGCTGTTCTGCCGCCTGAGTAGGCCAAAGCGGGGGTTACTCTTCGGCCGGGCGTACCCAAGATGCCCAGGTCCGGCCAGACCATGTAACCACCATCGTTATAGATTTACGGCAGCTGGAGGAACTGGAGGAGGGAGCGAACCCCGGTTCACTGCACGCTATGCTGGAAGGACCCGCATATGCCTCTTATTAAGGAAAGGCGCATGGAGTACATCAACGTCCCAAGCCTCCGCAGGAAATCGGTGCGATTGGGCATCCGGCTTCACGTGACGGCCCGGGATGACAATTCTTTTGCAATCGATCAGCTTCCCCCGGACATTTGGAACAACGAGAGTTCCTCGGTCTCCGGTCGCCAGGCAGCAAACAGATAAAATTGAAACACGCCGTGCTCGGTGATCTCGATCGCCTCGATGATAACGTCCTCAGCGAAGCCATACTGCGACAGGAACTGAGCTGTATCGCTTTCGCTAGGCCGGTAGTCGTGTGGCCCCATCTCGGTTGCCTTGGTAGCCACTCGCTTGAGTTCGGCCATCAGCTTGTTCAGGTCTTCCGGTATGTCCATGGTCCCATCCCCCTGTGCCATCAGATGCGTGGAGACCGGGGAACGTAAAGTCAATGTTCACCTTAAATTTCATCAACAATAAAACTGCTGTAATGCAAGGTGATCCTGCATCCTACCTTTCAGGCATAACTAAGGAGGGGTTGAACATGAGCACAACCCAGGAAACAAGCAGGAACAGCAGCGAGGAGACTCGCTTGACCGGGATTGATCGCACGGCGCCTGCAGGCAGCGAAAACTCGCTGGGAGCGCAGAGCGTCCGAGACGGCCGGCCCGGGACCGACGACGGTGTGGTGGAGGCGATCGACGAAGAGGGTCCCGGTACAAGCGCGCAGCCGGCAACCGGCAAAAAGGGCGACTAAGAAAACAGCCTGAGCAGGCAACCCGAGGAGAAATCGAATGACCGAACCTAAGAAGTGTGCCCACCCCGCCTGTGGTTGTGTTGCTTCTGACCATCAGAAGTACTGCAGCCAAACGTGCCAGGACGCAAAGAATCTGACCGAGCTTTCGTGCCAATGCGACCATCCCGGGTGCCGGGGCGAGGCGCTGAAGCCCTGAGCTGCCCGCGGCGTCTGGCAAAGGCCGGACCTACCAGAAGGAGAAGCTTAAATCAACTAGTTATTCACGGGCGGCTTAAATCGTTTGTGGGCGGCAGAAGCATCCCTTGATTCCCGATTTATGATGAGCGATTTGCCATAGAATGGTTGCAGGACTGTTCTCGGCAATCATATAAACGCGCCAAGACCGTTGTGGAGGCCACTTCTCCATCGCGCCGGCGCGGATTTACGATTACACGATTCGAATTCCAGAGCACGTTCAGGGCGACTCGGACATTTCCCGCCCCCTGGCGGGAAATGTAGGCTTTTTCGTGTTTTATCTCGTCTGTTTCATCAGCTGAGATTCTTCTCCGGATGGGCCCGGCAATTACGTATTGCATCTTCGCAATAAGCGACAGCCCATGTTGGCCGGTTTGGGCGATTGGTCTACGCGCAGGATTGAGGTAGCCGATTGGCTTTAAATCGATGGTTTCCGGCTGCAGTCGTAGCCTTGGTCTTGATTTTGATGGGCCCGATGGCGAGGTCGCAGCCTGTCGCCCGCGAGCTGAGCCTGCCGGACAGTCCGATGCCAAACGTACCTCAGACATCCGCAGGCAATTCCACTCCAGCAGCGGCCGCTCAGTCCGACTCTCAGGCTCCGTCTCTCCAGCCCCGGCGCCGCAGCTTACCCCTGAAGAACAGCGGCAGAAGGCGCAGGAGCAGCTGCAGCAGCAGGAGAAGCAACGAGTGATGGGTGTGATGGCAACCTTCAATACCACCGGCAATAAGGACGCCGTTCCTCTCAGTGCCGGGCAGAAGTATCAGCTCTTTTTCAAGAGCGCCACCGACCCTTGGCCTTTCCTGCTCGCAGCTTTCCTGGCCGGCACCGATCAGGCCGATAATAGCTTCCCTGAATACGGACAAGGGTTGAAGGGGTACGGCAAGCGATTTGGCGCCTCTTACACCGACTACTTCGTGGGCAATTTTTTCGGCAACGCTGTGCTGGCGAGCGCGTTTCACGAAGATCCGCGCTATTTCCAGAAGGGCACAGGCAGCTACCTGGGCCGGTTTCTTTGGGCAGCAAGCGGCACTGTTTGGTGCAAGCGGGATAACGGTAGCTGGGGACCGAATTATGCCAATGTCACGGGCAATATGATTGGCGCCGCTATTTCCAACGTGTACTATCCGGCACCGGATCGAACGGTTGGGGGCACACTTGAACGTGGAGTCTCAGTGACCGCCCAGGCAATTATCGGCTCGGAAGTCATCGAATTCTGGCCGGACATCGTGCGCCATCACAGACGAAAACAAGCCGAGAAGCTAGCTCGGCAGCAGGGCGCGAAGACCACCGCTCAGCCTGCTCCTCCACCGCGGCCCCGGCTGCCCCCTCCTCTCAACCGTGAGTTCGCCTCTATCGTGGCGTTACCTTCACCAGGTTAGCCCGGCACGACCGCACCCCCTGGCAGGCCTCGGGATGGAGGTCTTTGCTTAGGCAGATCTCCACTGCGGTCAGCCTGTTGTTGCCGCAGCTCAGGGCGAAGCTTCCTGCCGGGTAGCCTGGATTCGCCTCCGCAAAACGCCCTATCAGCTCGTCTGGAGTGATGCCGCCGGCATCCCCGCCCCGGCCAATATTGGCTGGAATCTTTACCTCTGCGTAGGCCTTATGAATGGCGGCGAAATAATTGTCCGCTGCCAGTCCTGAGCAGGTGCCGTGTGTCTGCCACTCGTGCTCTACCAGGCTCGCGGTGGGCATGATATCTGTGTCGGCCTGGGGATTGGAGGGGCCGGGTGCATCACTGCAATGCTGTGGATAGTCGCCGCTGGTGTCCTGCGGCCATAATCCGTGTACGACAAACCCGAGGTTGCGCCCGCACTCCGGACTGTCACTGTGGGTTGCGCAGAACTCCGGGGACCAGGAAAGGTTCAGCAGATAGAAATCGAATTGTCCCGGGGCGGCCTGCTCCTCCGGACGTCCACGGCGGGACCGGCGCCGCGGCTGATCGTTCCTGGCGTAGTCTGAGCGGTCTCGTGGTTGGTATTCAGGGGTGCTGGGGCGCGCTTCCGCGTTGCGATGTGGAGCGACAGGCGGTTGCACAGGGTTGTTGCAACCCAGGATCAAGAGCATGAGCAAGTAGCGAGTGGTTAGAAGTGCGCGCGGAACGTAGTTGTTCATGATATTGGTCACCGCTCCGTGCTGTGCGGGGTAAATACGCCGGGGCAAACCTGCGGCACCCGTCCTATTTGTCCCGTTCTTGCTATGACACAGACTCCGCTGGGTTCCCACTACCTCAGAAAGAGCCAGGCCTCTGTCCTGGGCTACACTCGGCCAGTCTTGTCCAAATTAGTTTTTGCGATGGCTCTATCCATCCACGTTCTCGCTGATGAATTGGTAGAACGGAAATCCTCGAGCAACCTGATTTCGTACGCCCACATTCGTCTTAATCTTGTGAACAAAATACACGCGGAGAAGCGGTATCTTCCCATGAATCTTTACAGCGCTGGCTCTCGGCCTGTCACGCAGACTCTAAAGGGCCAATTGCCGTTTGGCTGGCTTATACAAAGCACCCGCCGTGTGTTGATTGGTTAGGTCTCGCTCACTGGTTGATGGCCGTGGTGTTTGACGTATTGGCTGAGGGACTCGAACTTGGTCTCCTTGAGTAGCTCGCCGAGAGTGCGCTCGCCGTCCCAATCAGGGGCAAAGTGATGGCCGTAATGCTCGCGCAGGTGCTTGATCTTGGTGGTTGGATGCTTGTGGTCGATCTGTCCGCTTTTTTCGCGGCCGCGACCGTCCAGGCCAGGGTTCTTAGGGGCGTCGCTCATATTAACTCCTTCCGGTTTAGCTGCGATGGCGGCCATTCTACTCTTCATTATTTACAAGTGTTCGGCGGTCGTGTAGGATCGGCATTTTTAAGGCCGATCCACAGTTCTAAAGCGTTTTCACTTTTAGTTCCAGGAAGAATGAATGCCGGCGCGGCTTACCCTCGCCCCACTTGGCTGTGCAGAGTTGAAGTGAAAATGCTCTAAGACTTGCTCTCTATGCGGATCCCGATGGGTTGGCGAATTTGCTTGGTGATGATGGTGGCCGGCGTCTCCGCCTGGGCGCTGCGGGAAGTCGTACTTCCCTCGCGAGCGACGCGCGCATCAGGGCCATCGCAATACGTGAGCAGCGGTGTATTCACCCCCGCGCATCCTACCGCATCCGCCGCCGTTAGAGATTTTCTGGATATCCATCCGGAACATCCGGTGCAGCCGATCGCCTACACTCATACTGTTCACCTGGCCAAGGGGCTGCCCTGCACTTTTTGTCACGTGGGGGTGGATCAGGGACCCGAAGCACGCATCCCCGGCGTGAATGTGTGCATGAGCTGCCACTCGTCGATCGCTACCGACCGGCCGGAGATCAAGAAGATTGCCGCCTATAAGGCGCGCGGCGAAGAGATTCCCTGGGTGCGCGTGTACAACTACAGCGAATCGGCGCACGTGCGCTTTAATCACGCGCCCCATATCCGCGCCGGCGTGGGCTGCGCTTCCTGCCACGGCGACCTGACCAAACAGACCACAGCCGAACGCAAGATCGATTTGAATATGGGCTTCTGTCTCAACTGCCATACGCAGAAAAAAGTATCGATCGATTGCGAGACCTGTCACTACTGAGACTTATGGAACGGCGAGACTTCATCAAGATATCGGCTCTCTCCGGCGTGATGGCAACGCTCGAAGCCTGCCGTGCGCCAGACAAGCAGCTGATCCGTTTCGTTCCCGAGGAAGAGCTGATCCCCGGCATTGCCACCTTGAAGCCGAGCGTGTGCACTCTTTGCTCCGCGGGTTGCGGGCTGCAAGTGCGGGTTATGCAAGGCGAGGCAGAGGTCGTGCGTCATGGTCAGCAGGGGCTGATTAAGATGGGCCTGGCGAAAAAACTCGAAGGCAATCCGCAGAACCCCATCAACCAGGGAAAGCTGTGCGCCCGCGGCCAGGCAGGCTTGCAGGTGCTGTACCATCCCGATCGCATCACGCACCCGATTAAGCGCACCGGCGCGCGCGGTTCGGGCGAGTTTCAGGCAATCACCTGGGACGATGCGGTGAAGGAATTGTCGGCGCACCTGGCTGCGTTGCAAGCATCGAAGTCCACTAACGCGCTTGCCTTCTTGGCGCGGCCCTTGCCCGGCCAGCGGCACGAACTTGTCGAGCGCTTCCTGAAAGCTTACGGCGCGCCGCCGGCGGTGTGGTATCAGCCTTTCGATGAAAGCGTGCTGCGCCAGGCGAATCTGCTCAGCTTCGGCCACGCGGCGTTGCCTACGTTCGACCTTGGCCGTGCGGATTATGTCATCTCCTTCGGCGCGGATTTTCTCGGCGCCTGGAACTCTACCGTGGCGCAATCGATCGGTTACGGCGAGATGCGCCAGGGCCGCCCCGGCCGCCGGGCAAAATTCGTGCAGGTGGAATCGCGTATGTCGCAGACCGGCGCTAACTGCGATGAGTGGATTGCTTGCCGGCCGGGAATGGAAGGAGCGCTGGCGCTGGGCATTGCGCATGTCATCCTGAGCGAGAAGCTTGCTCCGCAGGGTGCCGGGTCACGCGCGGGTTCGCTTATCGCGGGCTGGTCCGCGGGCCTGCCGGACTACTCACCCGAAGCAGTAGAGAAGCAGACCGGCGTGCCTGCGGGTGTAATCAAGCGGCTGGCGCATGAGATCACGCAGAGCGGATCGGCGGCTGCCATGGTTGGCGGTTCGCCGCTCGCCCACAGCAATGGCTTGTTCAACGGGGTGGCGGTCAATGCCCTGGAATCCCTGGTGGACCGTGGGCCGATATTGGGCTTTACGCCTGATGTAGCGCAGTCCGCGCCGCTGATGCAGGCCAGCGTGGCCGAGTCTTAAACAGCGGGCTCGCTGGCCCGCACGCGCCGCAGATGCTGCTGCTCTATGAGGCCAATCCGATTTTCTCTGCGCCGCCGGCCCTAGGGATACGCGAGGCCCTGGGCAAAATTCCCTACATCGTCAGCTTCGGCAGTTTCATCGACGAGACCAGCGCACAGGCTGATCTGATTCTGCCTGACCATGCGCCATTGGAGTCCTGGCTCGACAGCATAGCCGAGTCTGGCTCGTTGCAGGCGGTGGCCAGCCTCGCGCCGCCCGCTGTTCTGCCCCTGCACGACACGCGCCCCATGCCCGATGTGCTGCTTGGTCTGGCGCATCAGCTCGGCGGCGACGTCGCCAAGGCTCTTCCGTTTGCGACTTACGACGCCATGCTGCGCGCTGCCTTCGTTCCTCTGCGCACTCGCGGCGGTTCCATCGACGCCAAGACAGACGACGATTTTTGGGATGCTGCGCAGACCCAGGGCGGGTGGTGGAGCGGCTCACCCGCGGCCGCGCCATCGTCACCTTTGGCCGCGCCCAACCACGCGCCTATGGCAATGGCCGCCCCGGAATTTGCTGGCGCCGCGGGCGACTTTCCGTTTTATTTTCTGCCCTACGCCTCGCAGCAGTTTGGCGATGGTTCGCTGGCCCATCTGCCCTGGCTCCAGGAGATGCCCGATGTGCTCACGTCGGCCATGTGGTCGAGCTGGGTGGAGATGAATCCCAAGACCGGCGAGCGTTTGGGCATTGGTCATGGCGATCTGGTGGAAATTGCGTCGC
Organism: uncultured Acidobacteriaceae bacterium; assembly: GCA_963721125.1. Classification (GTDB taxonomy): domain Bacteria; phylum Acidobacteriota; class Terriglobia; order Terriglobales; family Acidobacteriaceae; genus PALSA-350. The sequence continues at coordinate 368,246 of CAVRHZ010000008.1, forward strand.
CGCAGGGAAGCGTGCGTGCGGCCGCGGTTCTTTCCCCCGGCATCGCACCCGACATGGTTGCCATGCCGGTGGGCCAGGGGCACGAGAATTTCACACGTTTTGCCAGCGGACGTGGGGTGAACCCGCTCTCCATTCTTGCGCCGCTCACGGAAACTGAAACCGGATCGCTGGCCTGGGCCGCGACTCGCGTGAAACTAACGCGCGCAGGCGGACCCGAGCAGGCCAAGCTGGTGTTGTTCGCAGGCGGAATGAGCGGGTTTCCGCATGAAGAGGAACGGCGCTGATGTCCTTTAAGGGAACGGGGTAGACAGGCTGCGGACAAACTCATTCTTTTGAAGGGTACGGGCTTCAGCCCGTACGTAAGGGATCAAAAGCAAGAACGGCTTTAGCCGCTGAGGCAACTGCCGGAGACAGAAACGCAGGGGCTGAACAGGCTGCGGGAATAGTAGCTGTTGGGAGGCGGAAGGCATCCCTCAGCGGCTAAAGCCGAATTCATTGCAGTATTTGCGTACGGCCTGAAGGCCGTACCCTTCGGAAGATGAGTTCTTCCGCGGACCGTCAGCCACTTAGGTAAATCGTGGTGAGGTGAGAAGGGCAGGAAAAACGGATGTCACACAAGTGGGGATTGGTCGTCGATCTTGACCGCTGTACCGGATGCGAAGCGTGCGTGGTCGCCTGCCATGCGGAAAACAATATCCCTACCGCGGGTGAGGATCAGGCTGCGCGCGGGCGCGCCAAGCACTGGATTCGCGTGGAGCGTTATTGGGAAGGCGATTTCCCCAATCCGAAGATCCGCTTCCAGCCCGTGCTCTGCCAGCAATGCGATGAGGCGCCCTGCGAACCCGTCTGCCCCACCTACGCCAGCTATCACACGCCCGAAGGGCTCAACTCCCAGGTCTACAACCGCTGTATTGGCACCCGCTTCTGTGCCAATGCATGCCCGTATAACGTGCGCTTCTTCAATTTCTATAATCCGCAGTGGGATATGCCGCTGCAACTGCAACTCAATCCCGATGTTTCCGTGCGCACCGTGGGCATCATGGAGAAGTGCACCTTCTGCGTGCAGCGTATCAAGGCGGCCGAGATTCAGGCAGAAGCGGAAAAGCGCGCATTGAAGGACGGCGAATTCACTACTGCTTGCGCGCAGTCTTGCGCCTCAAAAGCGTTGGTATTCGGCGACCTGAACGATCCCAATAGCGAAGCCGCGCGGCTGTCGAGCTCCAATCGCGGCACCAAGCTTCTGGGCGAGCTGGGCACCCAGCCCAACGTGACCTATCTCGAACGAGGCACCTGGCAAGATGCAAAAAACGGCTGAACAAATCGAGCACGACTTGCTGTGGCCGCTCTTCCACAGTAGCGGCAAGTATTGGGTCGCCGTGGCGCTCGCCACCAGCCTGCTGCTTGCCGGTGTGGCTGCATTTTTTTATCAGCTCTATTCCGGCATCGGCGTTTGGGGTATCAACTCACCGGTTTTCTGGGCCTTCGACATCACGAATTTCGTCTTCTGGATCGGCATCAGCCACGCGGGCACGCTGATCTCCGCCATACTGCGTCTCACCAATGCCACCTGGCGTCGCCCTGTGACTCGCTGCGCGGAAGCCATCACCGTTTTCTCGGTGATGATCGGCGCCATTATTCCGCTGTGCCACATCGGGCGCCCCTGGCTTGCTTTCTGGATGATCCCGTACCCCAGCGAGCGCCATATATGGCCCAATTTTCGTTCGCCGCTGGCCTGGGACTTCTTTGCCATCTCCACCTATCTCACCGGCAGCACGACCTTCCTTTATCTGCCAACCATCCCGGATTTCGCCGCAGTCCGCGACGCTTCTACCGGTTTTCGCAAGCGGATCTACCGTGTGTTGGCGCTGGGATGGCAAGGCACGCAGCGCCAATGGCAGCGGCTTGAAATCGCCATGCATATCATGGCCATCGTCATTATCCCGGTCGCCGTCTCGGTGCACACCATCGTCTCCTGGGATTTCGCCATGACGCCGGTACCCATGTGGCACTCCTCGATCTTCGGCCCGTACTTTGTCGCGGGTGCGATCTTCAGCGGTATCGCCGCCTTGATCCTGGCCATGGCGTTGCTGCGGAAGCTGCTGCACCTGGAGGACTACCTGGAGCCCATCCACTTTGAGAACCTGGGCAAGCTGCTGCTGACGATGAGCCTGCTGTGGTTCTACTTCACCTTCGCGGAGCGGCTTACTGCCTGGTATGGTAACTCCCCTCCGGAGATGGCTGTCTTCTGGGAGAGCATTCGCAAGCAGTTCGCACCGCTGTTCTGGATCATGGTGTTTTGCAACTTCATCATCCCCGTGCCTATTCTGGCCATCAAGCGGCTGCGCACCATTACCGGGACCGCGATCGCCTCGTGCACGGTGGTCGTGGGTATGTGGCTGGAACGCTTTCTCATTGTCGTGCCCTCGCTCGAGCACAAGTTCCTGCCTTACTCGTGGGGTACTTACCGGCCCACATGGGTGGAAGATACGTTGATGGCTTCGAGCTTTGGCTTCATGCTGCTGCTGTACCTGCTGTTCTCAAAGATCGTGCCCATGATTTCTATTTGGGAGTTGAAAGTCGGGCTGCAACCACACTTCAGGGTGCGCACAGCCCCTAAGCATCATGGTTTGGTAATGCCTGGGCCACTGCCCACGGACGTGGCGGAATGAAGGCGCTCTATGCGCTCTACTCTGAGCCGGAGGCCGCGCAGCGCGCCCTCGACTCCTTGCGCGCGGGCGCGGCCGGCTCCGAGCTCAAGTTAGACCCGCGGCAGATTGTCGTGATTTCCGGTGAGCCCTACGAGGGGTATGAATTTACCGATGAGCACGCCACCGGTATGCCCTATCGATGGGCGGTTCTTGGCGCGGCGGTCGGCGGCACTTGTGGCTTTCTGCTCACCACGCTTTCGCAGAAATCCTATCCGATTTTTACTGGCGGCATGTCGCTTACGCCCGCGTGGACCAACGGCATCATTGTCTACGAGATGACCATGCTGGGCGCAATCCTCACCACGCTTGTAGTTCTGCTCATCGGCGCAGGACTACCTAATTTCAGAGGCGTGATTACAGATCCTGAGATTTGGAACGGGAAGATACTGGTGGGGGTAGTGGACGCGCCGGAAACTTCGCACGCGGAACTGGAGAAGCGTCTGCTCCAGGCGGGCGCTTCGCAGGTGAAGCAAGCTTGAGGTGCCTAACCCGCTAGGAACCGGCCTTGATGCTGGCCACGTGGATGGTCTTGGTCGCAGGGTTCAGCGTTCCGGTCACTGCTACCTTCGCCCCGGCGAATGCGGCGCTTTTCTTCTGATCGTCGAGTTGATATGCGGTCTTGGTTGCGGGATCGAAGAGAGTGTACTTCCCGCCCATGTTTACGCAGCGATTGGTGCAGTCCTTCGGGCTTTCGCCTTTCTGCTCCATAATCTGGTGGCCACCCAATGCGGCGCACTGGCTGTCAATGATCTCGCCCTTGTAAGTCTGCGGGCCTTGGGCAAAAATGCTCAGCGATGCCAACAGACAGCCTGCACTGATCGCTAGTTTTTTCATGGAAACAGTCTCCTTGTGGCCGATTTTCGGGGTCGCTCAAGCACGCGACTGTGGGACGTCCGGGATACTTTCATAATGCTTCGAGCATTGTCAATATTGGACTTCGCGCGGTTCTTCCGAAGGGCACGGGCTGAAGTGTTCTCGCTTGCTCACAAGCCTCGTCCAGGGGACGAGGCTTGGTGGGAAGTCGGGAAAGCGCTGGACGAAATGACAGCGGCCCGGGGTATGGGTTGCGGTTGCGCAGGCTATAAGATGAGCTATCTCAGGCGCTCAAAAGGATATCGAAGCATGGAGAAGCACTCGACCCATCACAGCCACCACCATCCCCACCCGCACAACCATGTTGTGGACGGACCCACGTCACGCCGCGACTTCCTTCGGGTTCTGATGGGGGGCGCGCTGGCCGGGGCTTCGATTTTGGAGCTGGCCTGGCACCGAGCTGCCTGGGCCAGCGCGGCGGCTCCCAGCTCCGAGCCCAACCTCTTCGACATTGAGAAGGTCGCTAACGGGGTTTACTTTGCGCGTGCCCATCCTCAGGCTATGTTGAATTGCAACGCCGCCATATTCGTCCGTTCCAAGGACGTCGTGGTCGTCGATGCGCACGCCAAGCCATCGGCGGCCGCCTCTCTGATAGGCCAGATGAAACGGGAAGTGACCACCAAGCCGGTGCGCTACGTGATCAATACCCACTTTCACTCCGACCACACGCAAGGCGATCCTGCCTATCGTCTGACCGGCGAGAAGGTCGACTTTATCGCGAGTGCAGCGACCAAGCAGCTGATGGCGAGCCAGGCAGTCATCCGGATGAAGGCTTCGGTGGCAACTGTGCCGCAACAAATCGATGCCCTGCGTGACCAGGCCGCGCGGGCAACGTCCGCTGCGGAAAAGGCCTTCTGCGCCGACCAGATCCGGCAGCTGCAGGCCTACCAGGCTGAGCTTAAGGATTACACGCCGGAGTTGCCCACCATCACCTTCGACAAGTCGTACTTATTGCGAGATGCGGCCTATGACCTGCACATCGAGTTTCATGGTCATGCCCACACCTCCGGAGATGTAGTGGTCTATTGCCCGCAAGCGCGCGCGGTTGCGACTGGAGACGTGATTCACGGTTTTCTGCCCAACATCGCCGACGGCTTCCCGCGGCTCTGGCCGGGGGCGATTGATTCCATCGGCGGTGACGACTTCAACACCATTCTGCCCGGCCATGCCGCGCTGCAAACCGGCCGTACGCAGATGGTCAACCTGCGCAACTATATTGAGGAATTGACCGGCAGAGTCGAGGAAAGCAGGAAGGCCGGCCAGTCCCTGGGCGAGATGCAACAGCGCATCACCGTGGCCTCACTCAAATCTCTCCACTCGAACGGGTATGAGGATTACCTGGCGCGCATGCGTGCGCTCAGCAACTCCCCGTTCAGCAAACTACCGCCGCTGCAAAGCGATGTAAACGGGAATATAGCCGATGTCTATCGCAACCTCGACCGGGCCTAGTCGCGGCCGCGTAGCTTGGTGAGCAGCCTCAGGATCTCGAGGTACAGCCAGACCAGCGTGACCATAAGCCCGAACGCGCCGTACCACTCCATATACTTTGGAGCGCCCATCCGTGCGCCACTCTGAATGAAGTCGAAGTCGAGCACCAGGTTGAGGGCAGCTATGCCGACCACAATCAGGCTGAATCCGATCCCGATGGGACCCGAGCCGTTAATGGAGGTGAAGTGAACGCCGAAGAAGCCCAGCACAAATTGCAAAAGGTAAAACAGCATGATGGCGCCTGTCGCAGCCACGATGCCCAGGCGGAAGTTCTGTGTCACCGGGATCAGCCCGGAGCGGTAGGCGAGCAACAGAACCAGCAGGGTGCCAAAGGTCAAGCTGACCGACTGGATAGCAATTCCAGGGAAGCGCAGCTCGAGAATGGCCGAGATGCTGCCCAATGCCAGCCCTTCCAGCAGCGCATAAGCGGGCGCGGTTACCGGAGACCATTCCTTTTTGAAGACCGTCACCATCGCGCAGACGAATCCGCCAATGGTCCCGATCCACAGCCAGGGGAGTACAGCGGCAGGCGAATGTGTCTGGTTAAACAGATGCCAGGTCCATGCTGCGGTGGCCATTGCGCAAAGCAGAAGCACGCCGGTTTTGTTGACCGTGCCCTCGAGCGTCATCCCGCCGCCCAGTTCGGCAACGCTCTCAAAACGCTTCTGGTTCAAAACCGGATTCGACGTTCTCATCAATTGCGCCACGTTCCACTCTCCTTACACCAACCGCTCTACTACCATTTTACGGCAAGCAGGCAAAAGCGCGTCCAGGCCGGCCCGCCAGGGCCGCTTGCGGCGCGTGGGGTTTCGTTAGCGCCAGGCTGAAGCGGGCAGTAATTGACTTCCGCTTAACAAGTGCAGATTAGGATGCAGGAAACGGAACGCTTCGGTTTTAGGTAAGTGCAGCAGGCTGTGTAACATCCGTAACCTGCTATTCTCTATCCCGGTATTCCTCAAAGCGCAGGAGTTTGATTCTCGATGTCGCATCCCAGAGCGGATGTTGCGATCGTAGGCGCGGGAATCCTGGGGCTGGCCCACGCCTACATAGCAGCGAAAGCTGGTAAATCCGTGGTCGTCTTTGAGCGTAGCCCGCGGGCAGCCGGGGCTTCGGTGCGCAATTTCGGCATGATTTGGCCTATCGGCCAGCCGGCCGGGACGATGCTTTCGCTCTCCTTACGCAGCCGCGAATTATGGCTGGAAATTCTCGGCCTCGCCAAACTTCCACGTCGAGAAACGGGATCGCTTCATGTAGCCTACCGTGCGGATGAGGCTGCGGTGGCCCAGGAGTTTGCCGAGCTCGGTCCTAAGCTGGGCTACGAATGTTGTTGGTTGAAGCCTTGCGAAGTTCTCGGGCGCTCGCATGCCGTCCAGCCGGATGGGCTCGCAGGTGGGCTATGGAGCAGCACCGAACTTACCGTCGACCCGCGCCAGGTGATCCAGTCTTTGCCTGGCTTTCTCGCGGAGCAATACAACGTGCAGTTCGTCTTCGGGACCGCGGTGACCGCCATCGAGCTTCCTGTCCTGCATACGGGTAGAGGTCCATGGCAAACGGAAACCGTGATTGTTTGCAGCGGGGACGATTTCGAGACGCTCTATCCGCAGCACTATGCGACCAGCGGTCTGACTCGCTGCAAACTGCAGATGATGCGCACCTTTCCGCAGCCTGACGGATGGCAGCTCGGTCCTTCGCTGGCGGCCGGGCTCACGCTGCGGTTCTATCCCGCTTTTCAGGTTTGCGGCGCGCTCCCTGCGCTCCGCCGGCGCATCGCCGAAGAGACGCCGGAGTACGATCGCTGGGGAATCCACGCGCTGGTTTCGCAAACTGCCGACGGAGCGCTTACGCTTGGCGACTCTCATGAGTACTCGCTGGCCGTCGACGTTTTCAACAAGGAGGAGATCGACGAGATTATTCTTCGCTACACACGGGGGTTTCTGCGGGCCCCGGAGGTGACCATTGCCGAGCGCTGGTACGGCGTCTATGCCAGGCATCCTGAGAAACCGCTGGTCGTAATGCAGCCGGAGGAGGGGGTCAGAATTGTGGCATCGCCGGGAGGTTCCGGCATGACGTTGTCCTTTGGGGTGGCCGAGCAATCGATGCGCGACTTAGGATTTATCCATGCCTAGCCAAAAAATCCGCGCGCTCTTTCTCGACTGGGCGGGAACCGCGGTCGATCACGGAAGCATTGCGCCGGTCCACGCGCTGGAGAATATCTTCGATCAATTTGGCATCGCGGTCCCGCGGCCGCTGATTCGTCGATATATGGGTTTGGCGAAGAAAGACCACGTCCGCAAGTTGCTCGAAGAGCCGGAGGTGAAACAACAATGGCGGGCGCTGCGCAATGCTGTGCCGCAAGAGCGCGACGTCGACGCCATCTACGCCAACTTCGAGCCGCAGATGATGGAGGTGCTGGAGGGCTACGCAACCGTCATTTCGGGGGTGGTAGACGCCGTGGCGATTATGCGCGCACGGGGCACCAGGATCGCAGGTACGACCGGCTACACCCGTGCGATGCTTGACCGGTTGGAAGCGCTTGCAGCCCAGGCAGGGCTATCGCACCGATCGCTCCCTGGCTCCTGAAGATGCCGGGGGAGGCCGGCCCTTTCCCTGGATGTGTTACCGGCTGGCGATGGATCTCCGCATCTATCCACTGTCTGCCTGTGTGAAGATCGGCGATACCGAGGCGGATATTGAGGAAGGTCTGAATGCCGGCATGTGGACCATCGGCGTGACCCGCAGCGGGAACACGGTGGGATTGTCGGAGGCGGATTGGTCACAGCTTGATCCCGGCGAACAGGGAAGGCGTCTCGCCTGCGCTGAGCAGGAGCTGCTTGCGGCGGGTGCACACTACACCGCGGAAACTGTTGCTCACGCGCTGCCAATGCTGGACGAGATCGAGCGCAAAATCGCCAACGGGGAGCGCCCGAAATGACGGCGGCCCGTTTACGGGCGCTGCACCTGACGCGCTGGCATGTGCTCACCGTGTCTTTGCTCTTCCTCGGTTATGGCGGTTATTACTTCTGCCGTTCCGATTATTCCGTTGCGTTGCCCCTCATCATCGCCGAAGAAGTGCGCAAAGGCACACCGGCAAGCGTGGCCCAGGTACGGCTTGGGACGATCGCTTCGCTCGGAGTGCTGGCTTATGCCATGGGCAAGTTTCCCAGCGGCGGCCTGGCGGATCGCTTCGGAGGCCGGCGCAACTTCCTCGGCGGCATGTTCGGATCCGTTCTGTTCACGGTGCTCTTTATGGTCGGCGGTGGCTTTCCCATGTTCACCCTCGCCTGGCTGGGGAACCGTCTGGTGCAGTCGCTGGGATGGGCCGGGCTGGTGAAGGTGACCTCACGCTGGTTTTCCTACACCACCTATGGCAGCGTCATGGCAGTGCTCAGTCTCAGTTACCTTTTCGGAGATGCGATTTCCAGGGCTTTTATGTCGCTGCTGCTGGCGCACGGTTTCGGTTGGAGGGGAGTCTTCGGCGCCGGCGCAGTTCTGCTCAGCGTGCTTTTCTTATGCAATCTGATGTTTCTGCGCGATTCTCCTCAGTCCTACCACTTGCCTGTTCCCGAGGAGAATCCGCTGAACCTCTTTTCCGGTGTAAGTGAAGCGGCACCCCGGCCCGGGATGGCTGCGATCTTTCGGACGCTGTTGAGTTCCTACGCTTTCTGGCTGGTTTGCGGCCTCTCTCTTGGGACTACACTCCTGCGTGAAACCTTCAATCTCTGGATACCCACTTACTTCACCCAGATGGCGGGCATGACGGGCGCACAGGCGGCCAGTGGCAGCGCTCTCTTTCCCTTCTTCGGCGGCCTCTCGGTATTGTTTGCCGGCTTCCTGAGCGATTACCTTGGCCCCGAAGGCCGGAGCCGCATTCTCTTTGGCGGGCTCTGCTTTTCTGTTCTGGCGTTACTGGGTCTGGCGGAGGTAACCATACACGCTCCGCGATTCGTACCGCTGGCGCTGGTCGCAGCGGTCGCGTTCTGCCTGCTTGGGCCCTACTCGTACCTGGCGGGTGCGATGGCTCTCGATTTTGGGGGAAGGGAAGGGAGTGCAACGGCCTCTGGAATGATCGACGGTTTCGGCTATCTCGCGGGCATTCTTTCCGGCAACGCCATGGCGCATTTAGCGGTCACGTATGGGTGGCAGACCATGTTTCTTGTGCTGGCCGGCGTCGCGGGACTTACCAGCGTTGTCGGCGGGCTCGCTCTCTGGCAACAGCACCGGCGCGCCATCGCGGTTGGTTTGCTGCGACCTGCGGAGGGACAATGACTGCGAAAGTCGAAGATATCGATGTCGCCGAGTTGAAATGCACGCCGGCTGGGCTGACTGTCACGTGGCAGGATTCCTCCTACAGTGTGTACACCTCGCTGTGGCTGCGAGACAATGCTCCGGGCAACCGCGATGCCAGTACCGGTCAGCGGCTGATAAGCCTGGTCGATCTCCCGCTCGAACCGCGGCTGCTTACCGCTGAGCGCTGGCCGCCGGAGCACATTACCCTGAGCTGGGATGACGGCGCAACCGCTGTTTTTCCTCTCCAGTGGCTGCGGACCTTTGATCGCTCTTTACGCATGAATGTACGGCCCACGCGCCTGCCGTGGATGGGCCAGCCGGCCGCGCACTTTGCCCGGTGTGCTTACCCGGACTGGGTGGCGAATCCATCCATCCGCGAGGATTGGCTATATTATGTGGGACGCGATGGATTGGCTTTCCTCAGCGATGTTCCTGTTGAAGAGGCCGCTGTGCTGCAGGTGGCCGCGCACATCGGCATCGTTCGCGAGACGAACCTCGGCCGCATCTTCGACGATCGCGGTGGTGCGGACGTAGCAGTCCACACGGACAGTCCTTTCCGTGATCCGGTACCCGGCTTTAAGATGCTGCATTGTCTCTCAGCCGCCGGTCAGGGCGAGGAAGGTTATTTTGTAGATGGAATGGCTGCGGCGGAGCGGGTGCGCGCCCATGATGCCGAGGCTTTTTCCACGCTCTGTCAGACGCCGGCCTTGTATCGCTTTCAAGATGCCAACGTGGACCTCGCTGTAGAGCGAACCATGCTCGAGGTGGACACGCGCGAGCAATTCCGCGCCATCCATTACGACGATCGCTCGATCGCCCCGTTGCAACTCAAGGGCCCTTTGCTCAAAAAGTATTATGCCGCCTATCGTCAGCTGGCCGGCCTGCTCTGCGATCCAGCGCGCCTGGTACGTTACCAACTGCAGACGGGTGAGCTGGTTCTTTTCGATAACACTCGCATCCTTCATGGGCGTAGTGAGGGATGCAGCCACTTGCAGGGCTGCTATCTGGATGCGGATGGACTCTATAGCTCGCTCGCTGTACTGTCACGAACAAGGAGTTTGCACCATGACAACCGCAAGGATTGAGAGCCTGATCGATCTGCTCAATGCCAAGGGAGGAAGCGCATACTTCGGAGAACCCGTCTCCATTCTTGAGCACAGCTTGCAGGCGGCCCACTCCGCCGAACTGGCCGGCGCCGGGCCGGCCTCGATTTCCGCCGCGTTACTCCACGACGTCGGCCATATGCTGCATGGGCTCGACGAGGAAATCGCCCAGCGCGGCCTCGATGGCATGCACGAAGAGGTCGCGGCCAAATATCTCTCCCGCTGGTTTGGCGACGAGGTTACGGTGCCGATCCTTCTTCATGTCCCAGCCAAGCGGTTCCTTTGCTGGCAAGACCATACGTACCTGCAGCAGCTCTCTCCCGCTTCGCTGAAAAGTCTTGCTTTGCAAGGTGGGCCGATGAACGATGAGCAGGCAGCGGAGTTTTTGAGCAATCCGTTCGCACAGGCCGCCATCGCGCTACGCCGTTGGGACGACGAGGCTAAAGTGCCTGGCCTGTGCGTTCCTGAGGCGGCCTATTATCTTCCTATGCTCCAGGCCGCATCACTTGTGGGCGCTTAGCTCCCGCCACTTTGCATCCGCGAGAACAACTGAGGTTTCAATTTGGCGTTCGGGGATCTTCCAATATTGTTTGAGAAGCCGGTCTTTTTCCTGGGGAGAAACGATTTGAAAACCATGCCGTTCGTAAAAGCGGATTGCCCAGACGGCATCGGCCCAGGTTCCGATTAGCACCGGGTCTTTCGCCAGCAGGCGCAAATGAGACAGCAAATGGGCTCCTACCCCCTGCTTCTGGTTGGCGGTGCGAACATAGGCATGCCGAATCAGAGTCACGTCCCTGACTTGTTGAAGTCCCATCACCCCTAGAAGATTGCCCGCATCCTCATAGCCCCAGAACACAACACCGTCATCGATCTCATGCTGAAGCTTTTCCCGCGACATATACGGTTCTGTCCACCGATCTTCTGGGATGGCGCCACGGTAAGCCTGCGCGCCATCATTGATGATGGCCCAAATCATTTCAAGGTCACGGTCATCGCAGCGGCGGATCATCGGTGCTCCTGGGGATTGAATGAAACTCGCGCATCCAACGGGTAAATAGGCCTGGGAATACGTCGATAGGGAAGCGTTCTCAATCTTGGTGTGCTGACCCCAGGTGTGTCGACCAGTATCATCTTTTTCGCGATCTGTTGGTATGCCGCCCGGAAGCCATTGGGGCTTTTCACCACAACAATGCGCATCCTTTCTGGCTCGATGCCGTGGCTGCGAAAGAGTTCCGGATCCACTGTCATGGCGGATCTCTCGGCGACCAGCAGGCGAATTTTGCCTACATCAAGAACGACGGCACGCCCCATGCACGTCTCGACTCCAGTGTTGTAGCCGCGTGCACGGCCAGCCCACCGTCCATCGGAGATAAGACGCACGCGGGCGACGATGCGAACCGGCCTCGAATGCTTACGATCGATCGTTCCGCCGACGGTCAGGCGAACCGTGGCATCGACCCCCGCGGCAATCGCACGGCGGACCGCCGGTGCGTCGACGAGAAAAATGGCGGCGGGGTAGCCGGAGCATAGCTCTACCAGCGGCCCCAACACACCGGTGCTATCTCCCGGTGAGCCTGAGCCGGTACTGTCTGAAGGTTCAGAAAGGACGACCGGACCTTCGCTTTGCATCGCCTCGCGCAATGCTTTGCGCACTGGCGTTAGCTTGACATCGAACTGCCGCCGCGCCGCCCAGAAAGCCGTCGCCAGCGCATCGGCTTGCCGTTGGGCGGCGACCGGATCGTTATTGGTAACCGAGACGGTGCTGCATCCCATCTCGGGAACGTCCAGCCACGGTTGAACACCAAAAATCGAAACACAACAGGCGGATCCGGACTGTTCCAGCTCTCCCGCTCGTAACATCAGGTCCCCAAAGGGGCCCGACGTGGTCTGCATGTTTTCTGCCGGAACGATGAGCGGGAGCTTGCGGTAGCGCATCGCCGGAGACAAGCTACCCGCTAGAATCTGCAGCATGAGCTCCGCTGCTCGCTGTCCTGTTTCAAACAGGTCGATATGCGGATAGGTCTTGTAGCCCACCAGGATGGTCGCGCTCTCCACCATGAGCCTGGTTACGTTGGCATGTAGATCCAGGGTGGCGACAATCGGTACATGAGGCCCAAGAATCTTTCTCGATGCGCTTAGTAAGTGCCCTGCTACGTCATCGGTGGACTGGGCTGTCTGCGCTCCATGCAACGCCAACAGCAACCCCTGCGGACGAACACCGGCCAGCTTCTCCAGGTATGCACGCGCGAGACGTTGGTAGTCGGCACGGAGCATTCGTCCGGCAGTGACTGCCCAGCCGGCGCATAGCGGCTCGACCTTGCGGCGCGCCTGGGAGAGAACGCTGAGAAAGCCTCCCATCTCGGTAAACGCGCCTTCGTGCCTTCGAATCAGATCTTCTTCAAAGACGAGTCCGAAATCCTCGTACCGGGTCTTTAGTGGAGAGAAGTCGTTGCTTTCCTGGACAATCGATGCAACTGCAATCGCCATTGCGCTCTCTTTCAATAGAGCCGCGTCCGGTATTGTTCATCGATACCCTGTTCGAACTCTTCGGCTGTCTTGTCTCCGGCAATCTGGTCTGCCAGGATCTTGCCCAGGCTGGGGAAGCGCTCCCGTGAAAGGCGGCGTTCGGGGTTCCAGAGTTCCGACCGGATCAGGGGTTTGCCGCAATGAAAAAAGACCTCTTCCGCGGTTACCACAAATCCGGACATGGGCATCTTTCCTTCGAAGGCAAGCGGCTCTAGCGAAGATGGACTGATGACTACGCGCACAGTCCCGTTCACGCGTAAGGTTTCATTGATGCCCGGCACCATGAAAAGCAGACCGACATGGGGGTTCTCGGTAATGTTGTGGATGGTGTCGGTCCGCCGGTTGCCAACGCGATCAGGAATGATCAAAGTCTTGTCATCGATCACCATCGCCACCTGGCCAGGTCTATCGCCGCGGGGAGATGCGTCGGCTCTGCCTGCCGCATCCGTCGTTGCCATCACAACGAATGGCGAAAGCTTGATGAATGCTTTGCAATGCGCATCCAGATGATCAAGCTGCTTGGCCTTCGACATGTGGCTCGGCTCGCCGTAGTGAGCGCGTACCGCTTCAGCATCTCTTAGTTCGTCCACAGGCGTAACTCCTGTCAGTTACTGAACCGCCTTGATGGTGAAAAGGGAAACCGACGGACCGTCGATTTCGGCTGCTATCGAAGAATCCGTCCCGGCCAGCGATCCATCCTTCACCGTGTCAAGGTCGTGACTCTCGTTGATGATCCTCTGTTCGTAAACTGCTTTGCCGCTCCAGGGAAGCCCTTTCAATTCCAGCCGAATCGTTTTCTTTTCGCTGCCAAGGTTGGTGATCAGCACCCGAATCGTCTTCTTATCTTCGGACATTCCTGACAGCGCCGAGAGATTCTCCTCTCCAGACGGCCCGATGGCAATACGCTGGGGCGTCTCGAGCATACGCTGGAACGCTAGAAACGAGTAATACGCCTTCTGTGGTGCTCCGGACGAAGTGAAGATTCCCCACATGAAGTTGGTACCGGAAAAGTAGGTGGCGATATCGACCGGCGCATCCTGCAAATCAGTCATGACCGTGGCATCGAATGCTGCACCGAAGGAGTTCTGCAAGGAGTCGAAATACGTACGGCTGGCCGCAGGATCTTTAAATAACTTGTTCCAGTCCGCCGGCCCATAATTCCATTCGTCCACAATGTTCTCCGCGCCCAGGAAATCGTATTTCGCCATGAGCTGGTGAACATCACGCCCACGCTGCGCCACCTCATGGGGATGCCGGGTGTAGATGTGCCAGGAAACAAAATCAACCGGCACATGGTGTTCGTGTTGGTACTTCAGAAAGCCCTCGAGAAAAGGGATACTGCCGGCGATTGCGGGACCGCCTACCTTGAGCGAGGGATCGAGCGCCTTGAGCTTCCTGGTCGTAATCTCATACAACTGGTAAAACGATTCCGGGGTGCCGGCCCAGAAGACCAGGGGATGCCCATCCGGCTCATTCCATATCTCCCAATACTTGATATTCGCCTTTGGCCCCTGGGCCCACCCCTGGTTGTAGTGGCGCACGATATGCGCCGCGATGTCCGCCCATTTCTCAAATGATGGAGGCGGCTGGTTGTGGCGCACGGCAGTCTTGTATTCCGCGCTATAGCCCAAGCGGAAGATGATGTTGATCCCCAGGTCGGTAATGGTCTTGAGATAGTAGTCGCTTTGAGTAAAGTCGTAGCTCTCCGGGCGATCAGGATCGGCGTTCCAATCCGGAAAAACGTAATTGATATCCAGGACGTTGTCATAGGTCCAGGGAACGTCGTGCAAACGCACATTACGAATGCCCAGCTCCTTATAGTAGGGGCTGAGGTCCACAATGCCGCGTGTGCACAGCGGACCGTTGTCCACGTCGTTTACCCGTTTGATCTTGCCCGTCACCTGGGAGGCATCGACAGAAAGGGTCGCTTGTGCGGCGTTAAGGGAGTAGAGCGCCGGAGTCAGCATCAACAAAGCCGCCAGGCACCTGTGCCAGGTTGTCACCGTCGATACTCCTCAAATGATGCGGTCAGAGCTATGTCGAAACCATATCAGGATGTTGCAGACGACTTCTACAATATCGGAACGGATACCAGGAGCTGCAGCCGTGCCGCCTAATGGACTACCTAGCCAGGGAAACAGCCCTACTCTACTGCTGCGCGGCCTGCGCAAGTCCTTCGCTGACGTTGTGGCGGTGGATGGCCTTGACCTTGACGTCATGAGGGGAGAATGCTTTGGGTTGCTGGGGCCCAATGGCGCGGGAAAGACGACAACCATTGAGATCTGCGAGGGGCTGACCGCAGCCGATAGCGGAACGGTCGAGCTGTTGGGGTTGAATTGGGCCAAGGGCGCGAGCGAGCTGCGGCAGCGGATCGGCATTCAACTGCAGGAGACCCAATTTCCCGAAAAGCTGACGGTGGACGAAACACTGCGCCTCTTCCGCAGCTTTTTCCGCCGCGGCATTCCGGTAGAGGAATCCATCCGCAGGGCGCAGTTGGAGGAGAAGCGCTACGCCCGTGTGGGCACGCTCTCGGGTGGCCAAAAGCAGCGCCTTGCCATGGCCTGCGCGCTGGTGGGTGATCCGGAGTTGTTGTTTCTGGATGAGCCGACAACCGGACTCGACCCGCAGGCGCGGCGCCACCTGTGGGACCTTGTGGACGGGCTGAAGCAGGCTGGACGCACCATCATTCTCACCACGCACTACATGGATGAGGCGGAGCGGCTGTGCGACCGGGTGGCGATTATGGATCATGGGCGAATCATTGCCCTCGGTACTCCGCAGCAGCTGATCGCCTCGGTCGGAGGAGAGCACATCGTCGAGTTCGCACTGATCGGCCATGAGACTGGAGATGGGCTGGTCGACCCGGAACTGTTAACCGCGATCACGGGAGTAGAGTCGCACCGCGTCGATGCTGGAGTACACCAGCTCTCGGTTCGTGAGCTGCATACCGCGGTGCCCCTCATCTTTGCCACCTTGACTGGCCAGGGCCTCCATCTAAGCGAGTTTCGCACCCACTCGGCGACACTCGAAGACGTTTTTGTCGGGCTGACGGGAAGGAATTTGCGCGATGAGTAAGCTGGAGCAGAGCAGCCTCTACCAGTTGACGATGATCCGCTTTCGCCTGTTTCTGCGCGAGCCGGAGGCCATTTTCTGGATCTTCGTTTTTCCCATTCTGCTGGCGGTGGGATTGGGGATAGCGTTCCGTAATCGACCGGCGGATGTCTTCCAGGTGGGCGCCACGACAGCGCAACTTACGCAGGCACTGGCCGCCGACAAGGGTCTAAGGGCGGCCACCATGAGCGAAGCCGACGGCGCGCGGGCACTGGCGACGGGAAGCATTTTGCTGCTGGTTACCAAGGCGCCGGATGGCGTTTCCTACGAATACGACGAAACGAATCCCGATGCGCGGACCGCCCGCATGGTGGCCGATCGTGCAATCCAAACAGCGGCGGGGCGGCGAGAGGCCGTTCACGTCGAGAATCAGCTGGTGCACGAGACAGGTTCGCGTTACATCGATTTTGTGGTGCCAGGCCTTCTGGGCATGAACTTGATGGGTTCCGCGATCTGGGGCATGGGTTTTTCGATTGTGGAGTCCCGGCAGAAGAAGCTGCTCAAGCGCCTGGTCGCCTCGCCCATGCCACGCTGGCAATACCTGGCCTCGTACCTGCTGTCGCGGCTGTCAATGTTGGTGATCGAGGTAGTAGGCTTTCTGGGTTTTGCGCGGCTGGTTTTTGGTGTACCGTTTCGTGGGTCGATGTGGCAGTTGGGATTACTCTGCGTGCTTACCTCGCTCGCGTTCTCCGCGCTGGGGCTTCTGGTAGCCTCGCGGGCAAAAACGATGGAGGCGGCCTCAGGACTGATGAACCTGGTCATGCTCCCCATGTGGATCTTGTCCGGAGTCTTTTTTTCGGCGACACGTTTTCCAGCCGTGATCCAACCCGTGGTGCGAGCCCTTCCGCTGACGGCAGCCATCGACGCGCTGCGGGGAAATATGCTGCAGGGTACAAACCTGGGCCAGCAGACGGCTCAGATAGGTATACTGCTCGCTTGGCTGGTTGTGGCCTTTGCTATCTCGCTGCGCATCTTTCGCTGGAGATAGGCGGCTCATAGCGCCGCGGAGAGGATGACATCGCGTTGAAGCGCCTTAAGTCCACGGATGTAGTCATCATTGGCAGCGGATGGTGCGGCCTGGTCATGGCCAAGGAGATAACTACTCGAACCGCTCTACAAGTAACTGTCCTGGAGCGTGGCCCGGCACGCAACATCTCCCAATACGCCAGCGGCATGGACGAAATCAACATGCGGCGCGTGGGCCTGGTGCAAAATCCAGCAGAGCAGACCATCACGCATCGGCATTCCGTAAAAGACAGGGCTGTTCCGATTCGCCAGTATGGCTCGTTTACCCCCGGGACCGGAACCGGGGGCACCTCCGAACACTGGGGCGGCATTTCCGACCGCTATCTTCCCGACCACTTTGTGTTGGCCACACATCTGCGGGAAAAATTTGGCGCTGCCCGCATGTCCCCGGATTGGGCCATCCAGGACTGGGGCATCACCTACGACGAATTTGAGAATTACTACTGGCGCGCGGAACAGCTGATGGGGATCAGCGGCAAAGCCGGTAACCTACGCGGTCAACTGATCGAGGGGGGCAATATCTTTGAGGGCCCGCGCCAGCATGAGTATCCAACGCCGCCTTTAACGCCGACCTACACCATGGGTTTCTTCCATAAGGCAGCGCTCGAGATGGGCTATCACCCGTATCCGCTGCCCGCAGCTAACCTCAGTCAGGGATATACCAATCCCGACAAGGTATCACGGCCCGGCTGCGTTTATTGCGGCTACTGCCCGAACTATGGCTGCATGATCGGGGCCAAGGCGCAACCGACGAACACCATCATGCCGGTGCTTGCCAGCCGGAATAACTTCTTGTTGCGCAACAACTGCTGGGTACGCAAGATCGTTCACCGCAACGGACGCGCCGAAGGTGTTGTCTACATGGATGAGAACGGGGAGGAAACCATGCAGCCCGCGGAGCTGGTCGTGCTCTCGGCATGGACCCCCAACAGCATTCGCCTGCTGCTGTTATCGGAGATTGGCGAGCCCTACAATCCGGTCACCTCCAAAGGAACGCTGGGCAAGAATCTAACCCACCAGGTCACTAGTGGGGGAGCCGGGATGCTGGTATTCAAAGAGCATCTGAATCTCTTTATGGGATCGGGCGCGGTGGGATATGGCATCGCGGACTTCGATGGAGATCTGAAAGAAGAGCCTCCGGAAAAAGTGTTGCGCGGCGGATTATTTTTGCGTGGTGCGGCTGCCAGCCAAGGGCCAGTGGCTTCGTTCGGCCGTATTCCGCACGGAGAAGCTCCACGCAACTGGGGCTCAGCGTGGAAAAAAGCTTCCATCAGCCACTGGGACAGGATCGGTCCCGGGGCTGAAATGAGAGGCGATCATTTCGCTTACAAGCAAAACTTCATGGACTTGGACCCTACCTATACCGACAAGTGGGGCGATCCTTTGCTGCGGATGACATTAGATTGGACGGATTATGAGATGCGCCAAATGGCTTTTGGAAGGCGGCTGGGCAATCAACTTCTGGAGGTGATTGCGCGGACCTCGGGGGCCACGCTGATAAAGACCGAGACAAGCAATAGCGGGTTTCATCACTATAACGCCGGCCAGTACATCACCACGCACATACAGGGAGGGGCGATCATGGGAAGCTCTCCAGAGCAAAGCGTGGTCAACCCCTGGCTACAACATTGGAAGATGCCCAATCTTTTTGTGGTGGGCTCGTCGTCCTTCCCGCAGAACTCGTCTGCCAATCCGACGCTTACGATCGTTGCGGTGAGTCATCGGGCGGCGGATGGCTTGATTGACCACTACCTGAAGAAGCCCGGTCCGTTGGCATAGAGGAGGGATCATGAAACGGCGTGAGTTTATATTGATTCCGGCGAAGGCCTTGGGGGGCCTGGTGCTGTACTCGCTGGTCGGAGAGCTGATACCCGCTCCTGCGGAAGATGGTGTGAAGGTACCGTTGCGCTTCTTTACCGCGGGGGAAGCGCAGGTTGTTCAGGCAGCTTGCGCGCGCATTTTCCCTAGCGACGAAAGCGGCCCCGGGGCGACCGAAGCGGGAGTGGTCGTTTACATCGATCGCCAACTTGCCAGTCCTTACGGTCGCGACGCTCGCCGCTATACCAAGGGTCCGTGGGTGGAGTCGGTTCCGGAACATGGCTACCAGGGCAAAGACACGCCGCAGCAGACTTATCGCGCCGGTATCCCGCTGTTAGGAGCCGACTTTGCCGGAGTCTCTGCTGAGCAGCAGGATCTGCGTCTGGAAAAGATCGAGGAGACTCACTTCTTTCAACTATTGCGCCTGCATACGCTGGAAGGGATGTTTTGCGATCCACTGCATGGCGGGAACATGGGGATGGTTGGCTGGAAGTTAATTGGCTTTCCCGGACCACGGATGAATTACCGGGATCAGATCGACAAACACTTCGGCCAGACTTACAGTCTGCCTCCCATGAGCCTGGAACAAATACTTCGCCACCCGGTCAAGGGAGCCGAAGACGACGTGGAGTAGGCGGAAGGGCCTTCCGCTGCGCTGCCATGAGACACGTGGGAGCGGGCCCGGGTTTAGTGCCGCGCCTACGGCGCTTAGATCATCTTCGGGATGGATACCCAGCCCTTCCGAATCTGTGTGAGAACCAACAAAACCAGACCTTTGTTTGGGAGCCGGGGCGCACCGCAGATCCCGAGCAGCCGACTTGCCTGCGGCAAGTCAAGAGAGAAATGACACCGGCAGCAAAAGCATTGGGTGCCCCATTCAAGCCGTACTTTGGCTTGAGTGGGCTAGGATGCCTCCTCGACCTGTTTGTCATTAGGAGCGAAGCCGAGGGATCTGCGGTGCGCCCCGGCTCCCAAACAAAGGTCTGGTTTTGTTGGTTCTCGCACAGACTTTCCGGCCCGGGCTGACAGTTTTGGCGACCGGCCCTCCGGGCCTCGCATCAGTTGTGCAGCCTAATTTCTTTTCAATGTTTGGGCTCCTCGGGATGACAAACAAAGGCGTGTCGAGTGCTGTGGTATCCCACTCAAGCCCAAACGCGGGCTTGAATGGGGCACCCTGCCTTCGTGTTAGAAAGAGAATCTTGCTACAAATTGCAGTTGACGCATGCCGGCGAAGGTGCCGCCGAGGATATCGGTTACCTGGCCGTTGCCCGCGCAATCGATGCAGGTGTTGGTGGGGTTTGCCAGATTGGCATGATTGAACGCATTCTGTGCCTGTACTTCGAGCTTCATCGATAACCTCTCATAAAGGTTAAAGACTTTGCTGAGCGCGAGGTCCGTGGTGAAGTATCCAGGTCCCCAGAAGCCGTTATAAGGAATATCGCCGAATTGTTCGACCTGGGGACGCTGGTAAGGACCGTTGATTTGCCCATTGGTGGCCAAGGGAGCAACGGGAACAAAGTAAGTGGCGGAGTGAGTCACGGGATTCAAGCTACTCGCGCTTTGCGAGATGCTGTGTACCAGATTCGGCCTGCAGGGCCCGTTGTCTTCATCCGAGCCGCACTCCCCGTAGGACGGACTGTAAGGATAGCCGCTTCCCCAGTTGAGGTTTCCATTCAGCGCTAAGCCGCCGATAACGCCATTCACCCAGCCAGGAACACTGGAGCCAAACTGTTGGCCGCGCCCGAAAGGCAGAGTGTAATTGCCATAGAGCTTGAAGTTGTTTCTGCGGTTATAGTCAAAGTGGCCCCATTCGGCGTGCGGATTGATCATGAAGTAGGTGCCCGTGCCGGTGCCCAAAGTGTTCGACCACACATAACTGGAACCCAACTGCAGGCCGCGTGAGTAGCGCTTCTCGATTGTTGCCTGCAGCGAGTTGTAGTGTGCATTCGCCTCATTGACGTAGTAACCGATGTATCCGGGGCCGCAGTAACCCCACTTGGCGAAGAAAATAGAACGTTGGCACTGGGTAAGTCCCTGGGCAAAGCCGACTACCGTGTAATCGTTCCAATTCACTCCGCCCCAGGTGGAGTTCGGGATGGAGTGCGTTGATTTATTTCCAACGTAAGCCACGCTAAAAGTCGTGGTGGAGTCGAGCTGCTGCTGTAGCGTGAGGTTCCATCCGTCTACATATGGAATTCTCATCTGGTCCGGCCGGGAGGTTGGTGAGATTCCTGGAGGGAGCGGGATCTGCCCATTGGGGGGAATGTTGTATTGGTTCACCGGAGCCGAGGGGCCAGTGGCGATGTTATAGACGGTTCCATCGAGATTGCGGGCGGCGTCATAGAGTTCGCCGTCAAGCTGACTCAATTGTTGGTTTTGCAGAACCGGAATCGTCTGCGTCACCAGTTGACCAAAGATGTCTCCGAAGAACCCGGGGTCAAACGCGCGGCCATACCCGCCGCGGAGCACAGTCCGAGGCGTAGCCTGGTAAGCAAAGCCAACCCGCGGTGCAAGGAAGGTGTAGTTGTTTTGGATGTTCAGGTTCATCCCGATGTTTCCATATCCCGCGACGCGAACGGTGTTCGTATTCAGGTCGTAGAAGCCGCCCATCCCCTTGCCATTGACTGCTTCAGGAAAGTAGATCTCCCAGCGTAGCCCGAGGTTGAGAGTGAGTTTGGGAGAAACCTTCCAATTGTCCTGAACATAGAAGAAGGTACGGTACTGATGCTCAGTGGCAGTCGTCGACGTGCTGAAATATCGCGACATGTCGGAGACGTCTCCAAACAGGAGCGAGGCTATGCCCAGGCCGCCCGGTGTCGAACCCGAGGCAGTCGCAGTCCGCTCGGTGGCAAACTGCAGCTGGCCGGTTCGATTCACATCGCTGGGAATACGGAGCTCCTGAAGATGGCGAATCTCTGCCCCGAATTTGACCGAGTGACGGCCGATGTCGCGCGTCCAGTCGTTCACAAAGGCATACTCCTGCTCGGTCATGTTGAGTGGGCAGTTGCAGTGGTTGGCGCCGTTGTTGCCGGAGCCCAGATAGGCAATTTCACCGACTTTACCGGCATCGTCGCCAGTCTCAATCTGTGAAGCACCGCCAGATCCCGGGGCGCCTGTGTTTAATCCCGTCCAACCGAGATTGGTCATGAGCGGAGTTGTGCCATCGTATTTGGCTTCTACGAATGCATAACGAAAGTAGGAAAAGCGAATGTCGGTAACCAGCTTGGGTGACACAACCAGATCGGTGCCAACCGCCAGGCTGTCATTCCCTCCGGTTTCATTGCCTGCCCAACCGCCCACGCCAAAACCATTGCCGCCTACCGCGCCCAACGAAGCGGGCGAATTCTGATTCGAACCCAGGTAACCGTAGCGGCCAAAGATGTGCACGGTGGGCTTCCATTGATAATCAATGCGCGTATCGGCCTGGTTGAAGTTGTACACTCCAAAGCCGCTGGCCACGTAGTTGTTTTGGACTCCCGGTAAACTGGGAGCCGGGATGATCTTGAGCAGATTGATGGAAGCAGGTGACAACCTCGAGTTCGGAATCTGATTGTTGACGAACGGCACCCGCCCTACGCCGGTGTTTGCGCCGGCCGCATTTACGACTCCCGTGTCCGGATCGTAAGCCTGGCCCTGGCCGCCCTGTAGATATTCGCTCAGATCGCAGTTGCCAGTCCCTCCGGTGCAGGTGGTGTGCACTTCGGCCGTGGGAACCGTAAGTTTGAAGGAGTTGCCTACTTTCTGCCGGGTCCCTTGATAGTCGGCAAAGAAGAAGAGTTTGTCCTTGATCACAGAACCGCCAATCGTGCCGCCGAAAACATTGGACAGAGTGCTCGGGATATCCGGACCCACCGGGTTATTCCCTGGATACTGCGTGAACGGGTCGCGCGCTTGCTGGGCATCGCTATGGCGGTAATCGTAAACAGATCCGTGAAAGCTGTTGGTGCCCGATTTGGTTTGCATCACGGTCACGCCTGCAACCGCTGCGCCGAACTCCGCGTCGTAATTCTGGTTGATGAACTTCAATTCCTGGATTGAATCGAGCGGCGGGTTGACTACGATCTCGCCAATGAAGCCATCTTTATCATTCGCCCCGTCGAGGATAAAGCCCGCCGAAAAGGGTGACTGACCATTGGAAGAAATAGGGATCGAGCGTTGCGGATCTTCAGCATTGGCGTTGGAAAAGGTGGACGCCGTGGTAGCCGGAGCCAGCAACACAAGGGCGGTGGTGTTTCGTATGAGATTGGGCGTCTCCTCGACCGTAAGCGTATTGAGGGTTGTGGATACGTCCGCGCGATCGGTCTTTAGCTCCGCGGCCTCAGCGGTTACTTCCACCGTCTGGGAGGCGGTTCCGGGCTTCAATTCGAAGTTCACCTGCGCAGAGCTGTCAGCGGAAACGGAAATTACCTCCGATTGCACAGAGGCAAATCCCGGAGCCTCGATCTTGAATTGATAGTGGTCCGGAATTAGATCGTGGACTAGGTAGGCGCCGGAGTCAGAGGTGGTTACCACCCTGGTCGTGCCCTTATCGGTGTCAGTGATGGTGATAGAAGCATTGGGAATAGCCGCCCCGGTGGGATCTGTAACTACACCGTTGACGGAACCGAAGATGGCCTGTGCCAGCACGCGAGGGAGGGACAAAGCCATAGCGATGCACAGGATCAAAAGCGCGACGGTCTTGCCGTACCGGCTGAATATCCACGAAATGTGAATCTGCGTCATAACCTACCATCCTCCGAAAGAAGTCGGCAGCATCTCAGGCATGCTGTCCATCGTGGAGAGGGGGACCGGCGGCCTTCTCCCTATAGTTACCGGCACTTACAGTGGGGGAAATACACAGCGTCCACAGATGCCAGTTGTGGTCGGGAAGAACTGTAGGCATCAAATGGAATGTGCGAATCCGCCTAAAGTATGACTGCGTAGAAAAAACTGAAAGAAGACCAACAAAAGCAACGGGATTGCCGGATTGCCAGCGTGGTACACTCCTGCCTCAGTAGTGGCTGGTTGTCTGGCTCAGGGCGATCTGATGTCTTTTTTACGAGACAGTCGCGGGAAATTCTGTCTTTTCCGGCCGCACGGCGGGTGGATCCAGTGGACACTCCTGTTTGCTTTTCTGCCCGGTTTGACCGCGGAGCAAACCGCGCTGGCCCTCGCCAGGAGCGCGACCGCCGGCGCCAAGGCTACGAATGCCGACCCAGCGATGCAATATACGCGCCGCATTTGGCGCATCCAGGACGGTCTTCCCGAAGATACGGTGCAGGCGATTCAGCAATCTCAGGATGGGTATCTCTGGATCGGAACAACGGGCGGCCTATTAAGCTTCGACGGATCCCATTTCCATCTCTATAACCACGCCAATGTGCCCGCTCTGGCGGACAACAGCGTCTTTTGCATCCTCGCGGCACGCGATGGCAGCCTGTGGATCGGCACCGAGGGTGGCGGCTTGGTGCACCTGAAGGATGGAGTCTTCCACGCTTACACTCAGGCCGCGGGCTTGAGCAACGGCTTCGTGCGCAGCTTGCTTGAGGATGACCAGGGGCGCATCTGGATCGGCACCGACAACGGCCTTTTCCAGTTGGTCCATGACGAGCTGCGGCAAGTGGATACTTCTGCCTATGTATCCGCTTTGGCGGTGCACTCGATCATCGAAGACCACGAGCATCGTGTATGGGTGGGTGGGTCGGCGCTTCTGGTCTTTGATCCAGACGGTGTAAGTACGAAGCGCCTGCCGGGGAGAGACAGCGAGAATCGCGTAAAATCCATTCTCGAAACCCGGGACGGCACGATATGGGTGGGCACGGTTGGCGGACTCAATCGGCTGGTCAAGGGAAGGTTTCAGCCGGTAGAACAGATCAGGGGGACCGTTCGCACCCTCCGCCAAACCAGCGATGGAACGCTGTGGATCGGCAGCATCGGACACGGCCTCTATCGTTATGCCCATGGCCGCTTCTCCCGCTGGACAAGCGCCGACCTATTGCCCAGCAGCACCGTTTTGAGTCTTTTCGCAGATGCTCAGCAGCAAGTCTGGATTGGAACCCAGGCGGGTATGGTTCGCTTAAGCAAGACCCCGGTAAGCGTCATATCGCTGCCGGGCGATTCCGATAACGGTTCGGGTACGATTTTCGCTGACCCCGACGGAACCGTGTGGGTGGTGTCGTCTGGGGTATTTGCCATCCGCGACGGCGTGGCCCGGCCGTATAAGTTCCCTAAGTTGCCGGATGTAACACTGCGCACTCTATTTCGGGACCGTTCCGGTGATCTCTGGCTCGGCTCCGACGGCAGCGGGATCTACCGCTTGACCCACACGGGCGTGGTCCACTATACGGCGCCGGACAGGCTGGTAAATAACTTTGTGCGCGGATTCTTGCAGAGCAAAGATGGCGCCATGTGGATCGCCACCGACGAAGGGGTAAGCCGCATTGCGGGCAATGAGACGCAGAACTACCGGGAACGGGACGGCCTCGCCTATTTCAGCACGCGCTCCCTGGTGGAAGACAGTAACGGCGACATTTGGATCGGCACCGATCATGGCCTGAGCCACCTGCATCACGGTGTTTTTGTCCACGATGCGGCCACCGCTGCGCTGGCCGAGGAAAAGGTGTGGTCGATCCTCGAGGACCGTGATGGAGCTTTGTGGTTTGGCACCCGCAGCCACGGGTTGTTTCGCTACGTTAAAGGCAGGATCGTAGCGTATACGACCGCCCAGGGGTTGGCGAATAACAATATCTACCAGCTGCTTGCGGACCGGCGCGGCTCGCTCTGGGTGAGCGGACCGACTACGATCTCGTCTTTCCCTCTGCCGCTGCAAGAGGCGGATCCATCAGACATGCACCTGAAGGTGAATGTTTACGAATTGCCGTACGATGCGGGCCCGGTGCAAATGTGCGGCGGCCAGCAGCCCTCCGGCTCCCTGGCCCCGGACGGCGACATCTGGTTTGCCAGCAGCAAAGGTGCGGTGCGCGTGTTACCCGTGACCCCCTCGCGAGTGGATCCGCCGCGAGCACTGATTATCGGGATCACGGCCGATGGACGCGAGTTGCGGGTTTCGTCCGCACTGGTTTTTCCGGCCGCGTTGTCACGCCTGGAAATCGCCTTCGCGCCCTTGCTGCTGCGCTCTCAGGAGGACGTCCGCTTCCGCTACCGGCTGGAGGACTTTGACCACGACTGGATCGATGCCGGAAGCAGCCGGATCGCCAGCTACACCAACCTTCCCCCGGGGAAGTATCGATTCCGCGTGGCTGCGTTTGAAGTAAGCAATCCATCCGCGATCTCCGAAGTCTCCGTCGGGCTGCAGAAGAGGCCGTATTTTTACGGCACCTGGTGGTTCCTGACGGGTTGCCTGGTGGTGGCGGCGCTGCTGATTCTGGCCATCTACCACTCACGCATCCGCTCCCTGCGCCTGCGTTTCAAAGCAGTTCTGGAGGAGCGCAGCCGCCTGGCGCGAGAGATGCACGACACCGTGATCCAGGGATGCACCAGCATCTCTGCCCTGCTGGAGGCGATCTCCAGCCTGCGGCGGGAAAACCTGGAGCTGCAGGAAAACCTTCTCGACCATGCCCGCATGCAGGTCCGTTCCACCATTGATGAGGCACGGCAGGCGGTGTGGAACCTGCGCCACAAGGAGGATTCCGTCGCCGACCTGGGAAGCTCTGCCGCTGCCATCGCGGAGCGCACCAGTAAGGAATTCGGCATCCCGGTGGCCTGCACGGAAGAGGGCCGGCCCTTTCGTGTGCGGGGCTCGTTGGCGCGTGAGCTTCTGATGGTGATACGAGAGGCTGTCTACAACGGTGCACTGCACGGGCGTCCGCAACGCATTCAGATCAAGCTGGTCTACACTCGCGATGAACTCAGCAGCAGCGTCAGCGACGATGGCTGCGGCTTTGACCCCGCTGCGCGAAGAGCGGAGGGTGGCCAACACTATGGAATCGAGGGCATGCGGGAGCGTGTGGAGCGCATGGGTGGCCGCATCGGCATCAGCAGTGTTCCCGCGCGGGGAACCACCGTCTCGTTTAGCGTTCGCCGTTCTCACCTGCAAGCCCCGGCTGCCCAGGACAGCATGCAGCTATGAGCGATGAACAGAAAATCAGGATTCTTATCTGCGACGATCACCCCATCATGCGCTTTGGCATAGCCGCCATTATTCAATCCCAACCGAACATGATGGTAGCCGCCCAGGCGGGGACCGCCGCGGAGGCGCTCCGTCTGTTCTGGGAACATCGCCCCGACATCACCCTGATGGATCTCAGGCTTCCTGACAGGAGCGGGGTGGAGGTCATTCGTGAAGTTCGGCGAGCGGCGCCCCAGGCGCGTTTCATCGTGCTCACCACGTATGAGGGCGACGAGGATATCCACCAGGCGCTGGAGGCCGGCGCGATGGGATACCTGATCAAGGGCATGCCGCATGAAGCGCTCATGGAAGCATTGCGCAAGGTGCATGCGGGGCGCAACTTTTTGCCGCCGCCGGTCACCCGCGCGCTGGCCTCCCGCATGCCCGACGGCGAGCTCAGCACACGGGAGCGGGAAGTGCTTTCGCTGCTGGTTCGGGGCAAGAGCAACCGCGAGATCGCCGACGAATTGTCCATCAAAGAGGCGACGGTCAAGTCCCATGTGAGCGTGATACTGATGCGCCTGGACGTGGCCGATCGCACCCAGGCGGTGGTTGTCGCCTTGCAGCGCGGCCTGGCGCATCTTTAGTTTTTCATTGACTCTTCTCCGGTACAATCGGCGTGTCATTCAAAAGCCTGCCTTCGCGGGCGATCCTGTTTGTCTTGCTCGGAAGGCCCATGTCCGGAACGACCAAATCTCCGCTGTCCAGCATGAACGATTCCCTCTGGGGACCCTACCTTAGCGAACGCCAATGGGGCACGGTGCGAGAGGATTACTCCAAGAATGGCGACGCATGGGGTTACTTTCCCCATGACCATGCCCGCAGCCGTGCGTATCGCTGGGGAGAGGACGGTTTGGCGGGCATCAGCGACGAGGAACAGAGGTTATGTTTCGCGTTAGCGTTATGGAACGGACAAGATCCGATCCTGAAAGAGCGGCTCTTTGGCCTGACCAACGGTGAGGGCAATCACGGTGAGGATGTCAAGGAGTACTACTACTATCTTGACGCTGCGCCCAACCATTCGTACCTGAAGATGCTCTATAAGTATCCGCAGGCGGCCTTCCCATACAGCCGGCTGTTAGAAGAAAATCGCAATCGCGGCCTGCAGGACAACGAATTTGAACTGATCGATACCGGCATATTCGATGAAAATCGCTACTGGGACGTTTTCGTCGAGTATTTCAAGGCTGGTCCTGAAGATATCCTGGCGCAGATAACGATTTACAATCGCGGGCCCGAATCCGCCGCATTGCATGTGCTTCCCCATTTGTGGTTCCGCAATACCTGGTCGTGGAGCCAGGGTATAGCCAAGCCGGAGATCAGCGCCCAGGGTTCGGCTCTCGCCGCAAGCCACCCCCAATTAGGAACCTACTATCTCTACACGGAAGACGGCGCCGAGCTGTTGTTTTGCGAGAATGAAACCAACTGTGTGCGCCTGTATGGAACCGCGTCCCAGGGCTATTACAAAGATGCTTTTCACGAGTACCTGGTGGACGGGAACCGGTCGGCGGTGAACCCGCTTTTGCGCGGTTCGAAGGCCTGCGTGCACCTCACTGCGCGGGTAGGAGCCGGCGCCTCGACAAGGTTCCGCCTGCGCCTCTCGCACGCTGAGAATCCGGCACCCTTTGCCGATTTCGAGCAGGTCGCCAGTTCCCGAAAGGGTGACTGCGACGATTTCTACTTCGGGATTCAAACCGGCATGGAGCACGAAGACGCCCGCCTGGTGCAACGGCAGGCTTTTGCCGGGATGATATGGAACAAACAATATTACGAATACGACGTGCGCCGCTGGCTGGCGGGTGATTCCGACGCTCCGCCTCCCTCCGCTGAGCGTGAGTCCGGCCGCAACTATGATTGGCCACATCTCAATAGCGGCACCGTCCTTTCCATGCCGGACAAGTGGGAATACCCCTGGTTCGCGTCATGGGACCTGGCGTTTCATGCGGTCACCTTCTCATTGATTGATCCGGAGTTTGCCAAGAACCAGCTGTTGAAACTCTTGCATGTCTGGTTTCTGCATCCCAACGGACAGCTTCCGGCATATGAGTGGAACTTCAGCGATGCCAATCCCCCGGTTCACGGATGGGCCACCTGGCGGGTCTTCGAGATTGATAGGAAATTTCGCCGCGAACAAAACCCGGATGACCCTGGAGACCTTTCCTTCCTGGAGCGCGTCTTCCAAAAGCTGCTGCTCAACTTCACCTGGTGGGTCAACCAAAAAGACATGCATGGACGCGATCTCTTTCAAGGCGGCTTCCTCGGCCTGGACAACATAGGCGTTTTCAACCGCGATCAGGCTCTGCCCGACGGCCGCTATCTCAGCCAATCGGATGGAACCAGTTGGATGGCGATGTACACGCTGGCCTTGATGAGGATCGCCCTCGAACTGGCACAACACAACACCGACTACGACGACATGGCGACCAAGTTCTTCGAGCACTTCCTCTACATTGCCGGGGCCATGACGGATATGGGCGGCCGCGGCGTGGGGCTTTGGAACGAGGAAGACAGCTTTTATTACGACGTGCTCAATATGCCTGACGGGCAGAGCGTGCCCATGCGCATCCGCTCGATGGTGGGCTTGATTCCTCTCTTTGCCGTGGAGACCCTGGATCCCGAACTGCTGGAGAAAGTTCCCGGGTTCAATCGGCGGATGGAGTGGTTTCTTACCTACAGACCAGACCTTGCCATGCTGGTATCGCGCTGGTTCGTTCCCGGGAAGGGCGAGCGCAAGCTGCTCTCGTTGCTGCGGGGCCATCGCATGAAGGCCCTCTTACGCAGGATGCTTGACTCCAATGAGTTTCTTTCCGATTACGGCGTCCGTTCTGTCTCCCGTTATCACCTTGAACACCCATATACATTCTGGACGATTGACGGCCGTGCGCTGAGTGTCGACTATGAACCGTCCGAGTCTCGATCGCGGCTTTTTGGGGGCAATTCGAATTGGCGTGGTCCCATATGGTTCCCGATGAATTTCCTTATCATCGAATCGCTGCAGAAGTTCTACTACTACTACGGCGACGACTTCAAGATCGAGTGTCCGACGGGTTCAGGAACATTTATCACCATCAACGAGGTGGCCGCGGAACTCACCCATCGCCTGACGAAAATTTTCCTCAAGAACAGTGAAGGCGTTCGCCAGGTAAATGCACTGTACCCGCGTTTCCAGCAAGACGAAAATTTCCGTGATTACGTTCCCTTTTACGAATACTTTGATGGAGACACCGCGAGAGGGGCGGGCGCTTCCCACCAGACCGGCTGGACAGGGATTATCGCCAAGCTGTTAGAGCCTCGAGCAGGTTATTCAGGCAGGTAAGAAACAGCTTTGAAAGGAATTTCCATGTCACTCGCGAAGAAGGTTGCCATCGTCACTGGCGGCAATAGCGGCATCGGCAAAGCGATCGTGCTCGAACTCGCCAGGCAGGGCGCATGCGTTGTTATCGATTACGTCTCTCATCCCGAGGCGACCGACGCTCTCGAAGCGCAGATCGCCGCTTTCGGAGAATGTGTTATAGGCCTGCAGGCGGACGTCAGCAAACTGGATGATCTGCAGCGCCTGGTGTCGGCTGCGGTCGATAAATGGGGGCGTGTCGATGTCATGGTGAACAACGCCGGGGTAGAAACCCGTACTTCTATCCTTGACACCACCGAAGCACAGTACGAGAAGGTGTTGGAAATCAACCTCAAGAGCGCATTTTTTGGCACCCAACTGGCGGCCAAACAGATGATCAAGCAGGGCGGCGGTGGCCGTATCATCAACATCACGTCTATCCATGAAGACTGGCCAATGCCCGGCAACACAGCGTATTGCCTTTCCAAAGGGGGTATGCGCATGTTGACGCGCACGGCGGGCGTGGAACTGGCTCCGCATAACATCCTGGTCGTAGGGGTAGCTCCCGGCGCGGTCGCGACGCCGATCAATCTTTCCACTATGACGGATCCCGCGCTCATGCAGAAGTTGAACGGTGCGATTCCACTGGGCCGGATGGCGAAGCCTGAAGAGATCGCCAGCGTGGTGGCCTTCCTGGCCGGCGATGGGGCCAGCTATATCACGGCCACCACCATCATCACGGATGGCGGTATGATGCAGAGCAGCCCGGGATTGTAGGGGGTGGAAGCTTTGGATCCATGAAGAACACGCGTTGGGTGGCGATTATCGTAATCGTGACAGTGGCGTTGGCCATGGCTGTCGCGATCACGACAGAACGCGTTGTTTCCGCGCAGGGATCAGTTACCTGGTCGGGCCAGATTGCGCCCCTGGTGTATGGCAACTGCACCACCTGTCATCATCCCGGCGGTGCGGGTCCGTTCAGCCTGTTGACCTACCAGGACGCGCGGCGGTGGGGGTCGCGGATGGCGGCGGTGACATCGTCGCGCTACATGCCGCCGTGGTTGCCGGAGCCTGGTTATGGAGACTTTGCAGATGAGCGCAGGCTCAGCAACGAGCAGATCGCCGTGATCGCAAAATGGGTTGCCGGCGGCATGCCGGAAGGAGATGAATCCGCGGCGCCACGGCCGCCGGTGTACAGCGAAACCTGGCAGTATGGTACGCCGGATCTGATTCTTTCGGTGGAGCGCCCGTTTGTTTTGGCTGCTTCGGGAACGGATGTCTTTCGCAACTTTGTGCTCCCTTATCCCCTCAAGCAGACGCACTACATCCGGGCCATGGAAATCCGCCCGGTTGTCCCCCGGATCGTTCACCACGCAAACATTCTCATTGATCGAACAGCATCGTTTCGCCGTGCACATCCTGAGGAATGGAAGGATGGAGTTCCGGGAAT
The DNA here is from genome assembly GCA_963721125.1 of uncultured Acidobacteriaceae bacterium. Taxonomy (GTDB): domain Bacteria; phylum Acidobacteriota; class Terriglobia; order Terriglobales; family Acidobacteriaceae; genus PALSA-350. The sequence goes on from CAVRHZ010000008.1 coordinate 400,074, forward strand.
GGAGTTGGAGGTGGATACGGGAAATGACTTTGATCCCGATAGTAACTTTCTGTTCTGGAAACCCGATACGCCGGTGCTTGTCGAACCGGAGGGTATGCCCTGGAGGCTCGATCCGGGTAATGACCTGATCCTCAATATGCATCTCATGCCTTCGGGCAAGCCGGAAATAGCTTCGGCTCAGGTCGGTCTCTACTTTACCGATCAGCCTCCATCGAAACAGCCAATGTTGCTGCAGCTCGAACACGATAGCGCCCTGGATATACCGGCCGGCGAGCGTAACTTCGTGGTCGAGGACGGACTGCGGCTTCCGGTGGATGTCGAAGTGCTTGGCATTTATCCCCACGCGCATTATCTGGGCAAGCGCCTGGAGGCGTGGGCTACGCTGCCCGATCAACAGAAGAGATGGCTGATCCTGATTCCGAGCTGGGATATTGACCGGCAATCGGTATATCGCTACCGCAAGCCGGTGTTTCTGCCTAAGGGTTCAGTCCTGCACATGCGCTATACCTACGACAACTCTTCCAGCAATGCGCACAATCCTCATAACCCTCCGGTGCGGGTGAAAGCGGGGAACCGATCCGAAGATGAGATGGCGCACTTGTGGCTGCAGGTGTTGCCGGTAAACACGCCCAGTAATGGCCCCGATCCGAGGCTCCTGCTGGAAGAGGCCTGGATGCGCAACTGGCTGACAAAGGATCCAGGTGACATCATCCCGCTCTATAACCTCGCCTCGGCGCTGGCCGGCCAGGGGAAGTATCAGGAGGCGATCGCCGCGTACCGGCATGCGCTGGTGCTGCATCCTGACGATGAGCGGACGCTGAATGAATTGGGCGCGGCGCTGGAGAACTCCGGTGACTGGCAGCAGGCTCGGAGAACTTTTATGCAGGACATCGGTGCGCATCCCAAGACCTGCAATGCGCGATTCAACCTGGCCGGCCTGGAGTTGAAGCATGATCAGGCAAGCGCTGCCGAGCAGCAGTTCCGTACCATGCTGGCGCAGTGTCCCCCCGATGCGGGCGTGCATAGCGGCCTGGGGGTCGCACTGAAGAGTGAAGGCCACGCGGACGCGGCGCAGACTGAACTGGGCGCTGCGCTGGCAATCGACGCGCACGATTTCACGGCACTTTATAATCTGGGGGACCTGGCGCTTCAAGGCGGTCAACCTCAGCACGCTGCGGAGCTTCTTGAGGCGGCCGTTAAAGAGCGCCCCAAGGATGCGGACGCGCGCGAACAATTGGCGGATGCTTATGCGCTCTCGGGGCGCGTCGGCGACGCGGTGGTCCAGTTGCGCGAAGCCATCGCATTATCGCCAGAGAATCCTGAGCTGCACTCGCTGCTGTCGCAGGCGTTGGCCGGCACCGGGCAATTACAGCAGGCGATTGCGGAGCGAAAAGCGGCGCTGCATCTGCGGGCAAATGACCCCGATGATTGGAACAACCTGGGTGTTCTGGAAGTCAGGGCCGGCAGGATCGCCGAGGCGCGTGAGGACTTTCGTCACGCCTTACAGCTTGCTCCCGATCATGCGCAGGCAAGGGCGAACTTGGCGCATTTGCCGCCATCCTGAACCCTCTCGCCCTCGTTCTCTAACGAAGGGGCACCCATCCTTGGTTAGAGAACCGGAGTTCTGAAGCGGCTCTGAGAGATGAAACACGTCAATCTGGAAGAGCAAAGCTATAGAGCACGTTTCCTGCGGCGACTGCGATGAATTGTTTTCCGTCGATTGCATAGCTCATTGCCGATGAGGCGATGCCAGCCCCCGTCTGGAAATGCCAGAGAGACTTTCCTGAGTCGCTGTCCAAGGCAATCAGATTTCCTTCCGCAGTGCTCACAAAGACCAGGCCGCCGGCGGTGGCCAGCACTCCTGCTGCCGCCGACATGTTGGAAATCGGGAACTTCCACTTCACCATCCCGGTCTTCGTGTCGATGGCCATTACCCCATTCTGGCCTTGCTCGACATTGGCCATGTAAGGTACGCCACCTATATATTCGCGTCCCGCTTCGTATTTCACCTCTCCACTGCGGTAACCATGTCCGCCGTCGCGCGCGGCCACGTAGAGTAGCGATCGAACAGGATCGTACGACGGGCTTTGCCAATTGGAACCACCGCCCAAGGTCGGAAAAACGACATTGCCCTCCGGCGATGATTTCCATTTGGGCGCCAGAATAGGATGCCCATCCTTGTCGTAACCGGCATTCCAGGTCTCCTTGACGTACGGCTTGGCAAGAATGAACTTCCCGTTCGTTCGATCGAGAACGTAGAACATCCCGTTACGATCGGCCTGCATAAGGACATCGCGTTTCTTGCCGGCAATACTTTCATTCGCCAATACCAGATCTTCGTTGGCGTCCCAGTCATGCGTGTCGGCCGGCGTGAACTGGTAGTGCCACTTTCGCGTTCCTGTGCTTGGATCGAGAGCGACCACGGAACAGGTAAATAAGTTATCGCCTTCGCGAACGGCTCCATTCAAGCTGGGACCAGGGTTGCCTACCGCCCAGTAGAGTGTGTCCAGATCGGGATCATAGCTGCCGGTCAACCATGCACCGCCGCTGCCGTGCTTCCAACTGTCGCCGCTCCAGGTCTGGTTACCAAACTCGCCCGGTCCTGGAATGGTGTTGAAGCGCCATAGCCGCTTACCAGTTGCCGGGTCGTACGCATCGAGGAAACCACGAATACCAAATTCTCCTCCGGCGATCCCAACGATGATCTTGTCTTTGAGCGCCAGGGGTGCTCCGGTAATCGAATATCCCTGGAGAGTGTCGGCTATCTGGGTTTCCCAAAGCATACGTCCGGTGCGGGCATCCAGCGCTACCAGCGCAGCGTCGAGCGTGCCGAAGAACACGCGGCTGCCCAACACCGCGGCCCCACGATTGAACGGGTTTATCTGGTACGGACTGACAACCTTCTGCCGTCGCTCAAATTTCCATATCTGAAGTCCGGTCCGGGCGTCGATGGCAAACATTTGTCCCGGCGGTCCGGAGGTATACATAATGCCGTCCACCACCAGAGGGGTCGACTCCAGTACAGAGCTGCCCGGCATCTGCACCGCCCATCGCGCCTGCAGTTGGCTGATGTTTGCGGGGGTGATCTGGTGCAGGGCTGTGAAGTGTTGTCCCTGGTAGTTGCCCCAATAGGTCAGCCAGTTCTGCGGCTCGGCTTGAGCATTGCGCAACCGTTCAAAGCTCAAGCCCGGGGGCAGTTTCACCTGTATGGTCTTGCTAAAATCGCGAGCTTTCAAGCTCTTCAGGTAAGCGACCAGGTTCTGAATTTCGGTTTCGGAGAGAAGCTGACCGTAATTAGCCGGCATCAGCGACTCGTGTTCGGTCTGTTCCTCAACCAGATCTCGTTTATCCAATCGATAGAGTTTTCCATCGGTAGCGGCGAGGATCAGGTTATAACTGTCCTCGGCTCGTGCGATGCCTCGGATCTGCTGCCCGCTTTTGGTCTTGACACTGACGACGCTCGGCCCAAAGAAGCGCCTTCTCCTGAACTGTGGGGTGTTGGGGTTGAGGATCACGCTGCGCAAGTACGACGCGGAGTTTGTTCCGGCAGCCGAGAGATCTGGCCCGACATCGGAACCTCGGCCGTTCACCTCGTGGCACGAAGCGCATCCGCCTTTGCCCCAGAATGTCTGTTCACCCGCGACTGCATCGCCGGCTACGACTTCAGTGGCGGCGGCTCCATTGGTGTTGAGGCTGCGTAGATACGCAATGATTCGCCAAATGGTGTCGGTTGGTAGCGCTGCGAAGGCAGGCATTTGCGTGCCCGGAACACCGGTCCGTATGGTCTGGAAGAGGTCGTTGTCTTCGCCCCCATGGCGGAAGTTTCCCGTCGCCAATGAGGGACCACGATCTCCTCGCGCCTCCCCTCCGTGACAGGCTTGGCAGGTTTGGGCATATAAATCCCTGCCGGCCGCAATTGCGGCGGGATCCCCGGCAAAGGGATTCTTTACTGTATCGGGAGTATCCGCGCGCTGGGCGATCATTACTCCGGCACTCAAGCCTACTGCCGCAACCCAAAAGCTGATCAGTTGCAACCTATCCCTTAGTCGATGGGTCATCTGGTGTGGAATTCCCTTCTAGTTTACTTCCGGCTGGTTTCCAAAAGGAAAGACCGCGCATGGTCAACTCTTCGACTGCTGCGAGTGTTTCAGAAGGCCCTGGGCATTCATCCACTCGAGAAAAAGGGTGGTCCAGCCTGAGACCGGGGCTGGATTCGTCTTGCGGACGCCAAAGCCATGGCCGACGCCGGCGTAGATGTGGAGTTCGGCCGATACGTGCAGACGGGTCAGAGCGAGATAGAGTTCCGGCAAGCCTTGCGAAATGTCCGGCCGGTCGTTGCCCCCGCAGGCCAGGAAAGCTCGTGGTGTGTCGGCCGTGAGCCGGCGGTCATGGGGAATCGCTGGATACAGAAGCGCCTGGAAGTCTGGTTTGGAACTGGCACGCTCTACCGGATCATCTGAGGAGGGCGTGCCCTCGTCATAGCGCGTACTGGCAAGGGCGGCCAATTCACCCCCGGCAGAGAACCCCATCACTCCGATGCGTGCCGGGTCTATTCCCCACTCCGTGCTGCGACTGCGCACCGTGCGGATGGCGCGCTGCATATCGCCCAGCTCGGTTTCCTCCACGGTGTAGGTCGAGTCCTTCTGCTTGGCCAGCCGGTATTTCAAGACGAAAGCCGCAACGCCATGGCCACTGAGCCATTCGGCTACGGCGTAACCTTCGTGATCCATCCATAATTCGCTGTGGCCCCCACCGGGTGCGACGATGACCGCGGCCCCCGTGGCCTGTTCCTTGGAGGGGAGGTATGGAATGATCGATGGCTCCTGAATGTTGGAGACGATGTGTTCGCCGTCGGGATTAAGCCGAACGGTCTCAGGGGTGATGCTTCCTTCCGCTCCCGGAGCGCCTTTCGGCCACAACTTGATAGCCTCCGGCTGTGCGCACGCGAAGCTGAAGTAAGAACAAAGGAACAGAAATACGAGCCAGCGCCTGGCGATGGACACGTGAGCCCTCCTAATCCCGCTAGTCGAATCAGTTGGATTTGATACTACATCGCTAACGGCGCAATGAGCCTACTCGCTCATGAGGCCCCCGCGAATCCGACTAAAGTAGGTATCACAGGCCTGGCCGGCCCTGCTTTGGCACAGCATAGGCGGACCTTCACCTGTTATGGGACGTGCCCTATCCAGCGACGTTGTTCATGTCACCGTCCAGGTTACAGATGTTCCTGCTGCGAACCTGCAATAGATATCAGCCAGGCTGTTTGGCTGGCTCGTCGGATTTGCTGAAAGCAGTTAGCCAGCGGGAGGCAATGCCGGAGAGCCGCTTGCGGACAACCACGGAGAATTCGGGCTCTTCCGTATTCTGGAGCGCGTTGACCAGTTCATAGTGTTCTCTGCCCATGGACCCGGTTAAGGGAGCACCGCTGGCCAGGACGACGAAGATGAAGAGCGGCGCCATCAGCCGGTCGAGGGTCTCGGCAAGATAAGCGTTGCCTGACAGGGCCCAGCATTGGCGGTGAAATGCGTAATCGAGCTCCAGGAATTGACGCCGATCGCCGCGCTCGCCGGCTTCCACCACCTTTGCGATCTGGCGGCTGAGCTCCTTGAGGTCGTTCTCGGTAACCCGCGGCTTGGCCCACTGCAATGCCAACAACTCCAGTTCCACCCGAAGGGTATAGAGCTGACGTACTTCGGCGGTCGTAAATTGGGTAACAAAGGTGCCGGTATTGGTTACCCGGCGAACAAACCCCTGGCCCTGCAGGGAAATCAGCGCCTCGCGAACCACTGGAGTTCCGACTTTCATCTGCCGGGCAAGTTCCCGCTCTACGATGGCGTCGCCCGGCTTGAGCTCGCCGGCAAAGAAGGCGTCTTTCAGTGCGTTGATAACGCGATCGCTCAGGGAAAGGGGCTCAATTTCGGCAAAGGTGGGCATATACCCTCAAACCTGCTCGTTCGTGGATTCAGTGGACGGCTGCTCGTTCATTTATCATCGCAGCACCGCCCGGGTGCCCGCAACCGAGTGCATTTGGGTTATCCTTGTCCGACTTTCAATCCGCCGGCTGGTTTGTATTAGACTTCTCCTTCCGTTGCCGGGTAGGATGATAGATCAATTATCAAAGGGTCGAATCAAGGGCCAAAATGGCGTCAAGTAGCGATCCAGTGACGGCCGTGCTGCCAGGGGCTTCTCGCCCGGAACGGCCACGTCCAACCCATGTTCGTTACATCGTGTTGGGGCTGACGATTGGCGCCTACATGATCACTTATATCGACCGGGTCGTTATCTCTTCCGCAGTTCCATCCATCCAGAAGGAGTTTGGTTTCTCCATCGTGACCATGGGATGGATTCTGAGCTCGTTCCAGTGGGCTTACGCTCTCTTTCAAATACCTGGCGGGTGGTTGGGCGATCGTATTGGTCCGCGGCGCGCGCTGACGCTCATCGTGAGCTGGTGGTCGCTTTTTACCTGCGCCACGGTGCTGGCGTGGAGCGCGGTATCGATGGCGATGATTCGCTTTCTTTTTGGCATGGGCGAGGCGGGTGCTTTTCCCATAGCCACGCGGTCGCTTTCGCGTTGGATGTTGCCCACGGAGCGCGGCTTGGCCCAGGGCGCCACGCACGCCGGCTCGCGGTTGGGGGGAGCAATTACGCCAGTGCTGGTGGTGCTGATCATCGTGCACTATGGATGGCGAGCCGCTTTCATTTGTTGCGGTGCTCTGGGATTGATCTGGGCTACCGTTTGGTTTTGGTACTACCGCGACACTCCGGATGAGCACCCGTCAGTCAATGACCAGGAGCGGGAGTTGATACGCTCTTCTCTCGAACTGGCCCGCGGGTGTAAGGGCACGCAGAGTGTTCCCTGGAAGCGCATTGTGCGCAGCCCCCAGATGTGGATACTTTCCGCGATGTATTTTTGCTATGCCTACAACCTTTCTGTTTACCTGGTTTGGTTTCCCAAGTATTTGAATGACCATCGCGGATTCAATCTTCAACGGATGGGTTTCTACTCGAGTTTGCTTTTGTTGGCGGGCACGGTAGGAGACATGTTTGGAGGTTGCATCTCCGATTTCTGGGCCAAACGGTCTAACGATCTCAAAACCGCTCGGCGCACCGTGGGTGCGATCGGTTTCCTGGTGTCAGCTTTGAGTATGGTGCCGGCTTGTCTGACGACGAACCCGATGACTTGTGTGTGGCTTTCGTGCGTGGCGATTTTTGCGCTGGAGTCGACAGTGGGTGTCTCGTGGGCCATCACGCTAGATATCGGTGGCGATTCCGCAGGCTCGGTTTCTTCGGTAATGAATACCTGTGGCAATTTGGGAGGAGCTATCGGCTCCGCATTGTCAGCGTATCTTGTCGTGTTGTACGGATGGAGCGCGCCATTCCTGGTGATGGCCGGGCTTTCGGTGGTTGCCATGGTGCTGTATTTGCGCATCAACGCCAGTCAGCGGCTCTTGACGGCTTGAGGGTGGGGAAGTGCGGGTGGGCTGCGCCCTCTCCAAATTGAGTCCCGTAGGGACGGCTGAGAGTAGCCCAGGACGCAGTCCTGGGTAATGATTCGGAGAGACGAGCAGTCCCGCAGGGACGGCTGAAAATGCCCCAGGATGCAATCTTGGGGTACTTCTATTCGGGATTCGGAGCCAACCAGGACCATGTCCTGGGTAACATTCAGCCGTCCCTATGGGACTCAATTTTGATCATCGCGGGGCTGGGCCGGCGACGCGGTTTCCTGCGATATAGACAGCGTCGATGGTGCGGGTGTTCTTGATGTCGTCGAGCGGATTGCTGTTCAGCACAACCAGATCAGCCCATTTACTTGGCTCGAGAGTGCCCAGGTCCTTGGCGTGCAGAAACGTGGCGGCACTTCCGGTGGCCGCGGTAATCACTTGCATCGGAGTTAAACCCGATTGCACCATGAGCTCCATTTCCCAGTGAGCGAAGTAGCCGGGAAAACGCCCCGGAGGGCCGCTGTCGGTGCCAAATCCATAGGGCACGCCCGCATCCGCAAGCAGCTTGAGGTTGTGTTCCGCGGTGCGCAAAAAGGCGGGGTACTGGCTGAAATCAGGGTCCGATCGAATGGTCTGCTGATAGGCAGGGCTGTTCAATTTGGCGACGACGTCGGCCGAGACGCTGCGGGTGAAGAAGGGATCGTTGGCAAACGGAGGCGTTTGCCCGTAGACGAACATGGAGCCTTCACGGGAGAGCGTGGCCGCCATCTGCCAGGTGCCGTGGCGCTTCATATCGTCAATGAATGCCTGGTCGATAGGCTTGTCACGGACGCTGTGGGCCAGACCATCCACACCGTAATCGACCAGCTGGCGGGCATCCTGCAGGTAGAAGATGTGCGCCACCACGCGCAGATGATGGCGGTGCGCGCTCTCGATGATGGCCTGGGCCATGTCGTACGGCATCTTCTTCTTGGTGCCCAGGTGGTCGTCCATCCATAGCTTGATAAAGTCGACGTGCTTCGCGGCTTGAGCGGCGACGGCAGGCTCTACCTCGGCGACCGTGGCGATCCCCTGGTTCACACCCTCCAGACCACCGTACCCGCCCTTGAAGACAAATCCTTGTCCTGCGGTGTAAACGCGAGTTTCCTCAGGACGCCCGGCTCGCTGTGCATCACGAATCTTGAAGATGGAGTCTTTATCGGTGCCCATGCTCAGAACGGTGGTGACGCCGTAGGAGGCATAGGTCTTCAGATCTTTCTCGACATTTTCCGGGGTGAAGAACTTTGCGTTTTGATCCAGGCCGATGGTGGCGCCGAGGTGAACATGCAGATTGATGATGCCGGGCATCACGTACTTGCCCTGCAGATCAATAACCTGGGCCGATGGGGGGGCCTTCAACCGCGCCACCGGGCCCACCCATTGGATGCGGCCATTGTCGAGGATCATGGCTGCATGGGCCACGGGGGCGTGGCCGGTGCCATCGATCAGGGTGAAGTTCTTGAGGACCTTGACTTCTGCAACCAGGGAAGTTGCAAACAACAGCAGCAGGCAAGTGAGCAGACTATTTCGAATTCGTCCTGGCATCTTCGAGAATCCTCTTGGCTCGCGCCGGATTGAAGATACCACAGGAACAGAAGCGCGACAGGTAGGTGGCTGCCTGCTCTGGGCTGCGGCGATTCTCTTTTACGAAGTCGATCATTTTCTTGGCCAGCGAGTGGCTGATCATCCCATGTCCGCACATGGTGGAGAGCGTGGTGACCTGCGAATTCGGGATCTTTTCCGTTTTCCCTTCAAAGCCCAGGGAGTAGCCGATGCTGTGCCTGTCGAGACAGGCATAGTTGCAGCACCGCTCCGCACCCTCAATGGAGGTGGAGATGTTGACGCTCATGCCAAAATTCTCTTCTTTGACACGCTTGACGAACTGCTCCGCTGCGCTCGGGTTGTCAAAGACCGCGGCGCAGGTGGTGGGAACGGTGAGGCCTTTGAGTACGGCCTCGAAATCCGGCTTCATATTGCGCTTCCAGTGCGCCAAGGGACCCAGGTTCTTTGCAGGCCTTAACGCGCCTCCGTGCCGTGTTTCTCCCAGGTTCACCGGCTTATACTCCATGGCAATTTCCAGGAAGCGGTGAAGTTTGGGGAGCGCATTCGGATCTTTGTTGCTCTTGCTGGGAATAGCAAAGACGATGTAGTCGTCGTAGAAACTCTCGGCAGTGCCGAAGCGATGGAGTGTATTGGTCATACGCTTGCAGTCTCCCTGGCGGGCTCGCCCGTGGGTTGCACAATCTGGCCCAAACCGATATTCGTCTTGGCGCGTTCCAGCTTATATCCCAAGCGCTGAAGGATGGGCGCGACGATCACTTCTTCTCCGTGCTCCCCACAACGCGTCGCGACTCCCAGGGACACTACCGTATCCAGCCGCTTTTCAACTTCCCAGACCAGGCGAATGATCTCTTCCGTGCGTGCGACCGGAACCTTGATCTCAACAATCGCCGACATGACCTTTTCATTCAGGATGTCCGGGCGCAGGGTCCCGGTCGCTACATCAGACATCAGCGAAGTAACCGGGTTCTTTTTCTCGAAGCTGACATTAGCCTTCGCCAGGGCCCAGCACATTTCCTGGATCTCGCGGAAACGAACCCCCACCCCGGGTCTGCCAAATTCAATGGTGAAGCCTACATCGCCCACCTTCACTCTTCCGGTTACGTCGTTGGTCTTCACCTCTTCGGTGCCGCGGCCTTCGACGCCGGTGGACTCGTGGGGCACGCTGGGGTCTGAGAATGCGCGGCGCACGACGCGCGGCCAGGTGAGCTCGTCGGGTTCGAACGCGGCGGTGGGGCAAACATCGGGTTCGGGCTCAAAGCGTATGCGCAACGCCGCGAAGACGCGACGCACAGTGCGCACCAGCGTAGGGTTCAGGTGCTCCTGGCTCAGGCCGTTGTAGCAGGCGTAGCACTCTACGCATTCGTCGCGATTGATGGTCGCCCGCTTCAGTACAGGGTCGATGTAGATGGCCCCCATGGGGCAAACGTAGGTGCAGTTCCCGCACGCCACACACTTTTCAGGATTGATCTTCATCTTTCCTCCCTGACTTTCCTCCCTGATAAGCCGGATCACACGATGATCTATCGTAATATTAACACCCGGTGGTTTGTTCCTGGTAGCTCGCGGGGGTTATCATTTACCGCCTTTGGAAGACGTAAACCTTTGAAAGGAAATGTCTATGGATCGCAGGCAGTTTCTAACCAGTTCCGCGGGGCTGCTGGCGTCGGGCACCCTTCCCGCCTTCGGCCAGGCTCCGGCGTGCGCTGAACAGGCTCTGCGGCACGAGCCGCTGTACAAGCAGCAGCAGCAGTACCGCATCGGATATACCACCAATACCCGGGGCGGCTGGGAGGGCGATCCCTTCAAGGGCATGAAGGAAGGCAGGGAGGTGGGCTTCCGCTACATGGAGATCTTCGGCGCCTCGTTTTGCCGTCCCGACACGCTGTACTACCCGGATAATGCGGAGGGGTTGATGCGCCGGATCTTCGAAATCGGCGTGAACTTCGTGAGCATCACCGGTGGCTCAGCTACGGGCAACACGCGCTTTGAGGATCTTGACTCGCGTGAGGCCGTGATCGAGAACCATTTCGCCATGGCCCGCTTCAGCCGGCGGTTCGGCTGCCAGGTGCAGAAAACGAACACCGGACGCCGGCGCCCCACCGGGACGACGGACGACGATCTCAAGGTGATGGCGGGCACGATCAATGCGTTGGGCAAACGGGTCAGCGAAGAGTTGGACATGCAGCTTGGGGTTCATCCTCACCTGAACAGCCAGCTCCAGACCCAGCACGAGCTGGACTTCATCATGTCCAACACGGATCCGAAGTATGTCGGCCTGGTTCTCGACACAGGACACTTCACCATGGCGGGGATGGATCCCATAGCCATGGGCAAGAAGTACGGAAAGCGCGTCCTGGAATACCACCTTAAGGACACCAAGGCGGAAGACCGCGGCGGGACCAGGAACGTACCCGGCCCGCAAGTCGACCAGATGAAGACACCCTATTTCTTCCCCATGGGCGAAGGCGGGGTGGATTTTCCTGGGCTCAAGGCCTATCTGGATAGCATTCAGTGGAGAGGCTTTTTGAACGTCGAGCTGGATACATCGCCCTGGCGTCCACCCCAGGAGAGCGCCAGGATAACGGCGAACTATATACAGAACGTGCTAAAAATTCCGCTCTAAGGCCGGGTGCGACTTTGTTCGATCAGAGCGCGCAGCTTTCTCAGCCCGCGAAGCACAGTGGCTTGTTCGCTGTTGCTGGCGCGGCGCAGTGCCTCGGTGAGGGGACTGATCGCGAGTTCGGGCATGCGATTGGCCAGGAAATCGCGGACCGGGCCGGATGGAGCGATGACGGTTGCACGGCCATCTGCTTCATCCCTGCTGCGGACAACCATTCCGCGGGCTTGCAAGCGGTCGACGATGCCGGAGACGGTGCTGTGCGCCAGGCTGACCTGAGCGCTGAGCTGTTTCAAGCTCAGCCCCTCCGACCGGACCAATGCCTGCATGACCATGCGCTGCGGACCGGTAAGGCCGCCGCGCGCAAACTCCGTCTCCAGGGGCTCGCGCAATCTTTGCCGGATCACGCTCAGATGCTGATCGACCTCCTGGGCCAACTTGTGCACGGCTTCCTGTTTAGGCGTTGATCTAGAAGACATACGGGATCAAGGCCTTGACTCGCTGCTGATAGGAGCGATAGTCCGCGCCGAACTGTTCCAGCATAAATTGCTCCTCGACCCTCGACTTGAGCCAGAAGGACAGGAACAGGACCCCCACCCCGAGAAGTCCGCGAATTTCGCCGACAATGAGTGCTACCCCGAACACAGAGATCAGCAAACCGGCGTAGATGGGATGGCGAACGATGGTGTAGGGTCCCCGGCGAATGAGGGTGTGACCCTCCTTTACGGTCACCGACGCACTCCAGTTACCGCCCAGGTAAAGTCGAGCCCAAATAGAAAAAGCAATGCCTACTGTGACCAGGAACAGTCCGATTACACCGATAAGGTCAGTATTCGGAACGAAAGACTGGGCGCGCCAGCCGGACTGGAAGTAACGGGTGAAGACCAGGCAAAAGGCGAGAAAGTTGAGGCTCAACCCGAGTAGCCGGGAGCCGGTCGACTGGAATCGGACGTCTGGCTTGGTGGTGAGCATACTGAAAAGCCATACCGCAGCCAGCACCAGGAAGAGGTCGCAGGCGATTTTGTAGTAGTTGAAGTGCATAAGGGCACCTCCTAAGATACGTCGCATACGACGCATCGTATACGACGTATCTTAGCTGTCCTTCCAAGGCAAATGCAAGGGAAAATGAAGCTGTGGGGGCCAGGCATGGCCAGGCGATGAATCGTTCCGGGGGACTTGGTTCGCTTCTTTCGCTTCTTTCGCTTAGTTCGCATGAACATGAAGATGTTAAAAATGGGCACATTCGCCTCTGCTGGAGCCTACTTGAAGATTCTGGATCGTGTTCGCGGTTGTCTACCGATGAGGCGCCTCGTTGTTTTCGCATTGTGCCTGGCCGCCAACTTGGGTTTCGGCCAGCAGCGCTACACCATTTCCGACGAGGATGCGGCTGCTCCCGGCTCTCCTCGTGTGGTTGTCTTGCGCGACGCGGTTGCTGGAGCGGAGGCGGCGATCGCTCCTTCTGAGGGCGGAGAACTCAGCAGCTTTCGGGTCAAATTCAAAGACCAGTGGATCGAGCTGCTCTATCATGCGCGTGATTACTCATCGACTAAGGGATTCCAGGGGAAAGGGCCATTACTTTGGCCGGCGGTCGGGGTGCAGTTTCCTCTGGGGAACTTTCCTAAGTCAACTTGCGGAGATGGTTCCTACTCGCTGGACGGTAAGACCTATCCCATGCCTTGTCACGGCTTCGCAAAGAGTCTCCCCTGGCAGGAAGTAAACCGATCCGCGGACAATCAAGGAGCGCGGGTCACTGTGGAGCTACGTGATTCCGACCGCACGCGGCAGTACTATCCCTTCGGCTTTCACCTGGACGCTACCTACACCCTCGCCAGTGGGCAACTTACCATCGACTACGCGGTAAAGGCGGACGCCGGCAATACCAGAGCAATGATCTTTTCGATTGGCAACCATATCGCTTTCAAGATTCCATTCGTGCCCGGCACCGACCCCGCCAACATGACGCTTGAGACGCCCAGCACCATACAAATGTTGCGCAACCCCCAGGGTTTCGTGAACGGGGAAGAGAAGCCGCGCTCCTTCGAATCTCCGCAGCGCCTGGGCGATTTCGATGCCCATGTGGCCATTCCGCTGGCCGGTTATCGCAGCCAGCCCTACGCTTTGCTGAGAGATCCGCAGGGGCTCTCTGTGCGCATCTCTCAGCAATCCACTTCGGATCTGCCCGAACCCATTGTGCGCTTCAACATTTATGGAGGACCGCAGGTAGGGTATCTGTCTCCCGAACCGTGGTTCGGCATGACAAACTCACTGAATCTCGGCAAGCCCCTGGTTAGTTTGCCGGCAGGCAATTCCTGGACATGGCGCGTTCAATTGAAGGCCAGTGGTCCTGCGCCCAGTTTGCCGGCGCAAGCAGCCGGAGTAGAGCGGTTCGGCAGCGACTTTGGATACGTGGAAGGGCCGGTCTGGTCGCGACAAGGATTTCTCATCTTCAGCGATATGTTCGACTCCCGCATCATGAAAATGACCAGGGCGGATCATGCTGAAATCTACCGCGACTACACCAACGGGGCCAATGGCAACTCCATGGATGGAGAGGGGCGGCTATACAGCTGCGAACGTGATGGACGCCGGGTGGTGCGGATGGAGAAGGACGGCCGCCTGACCACCATCGCATCGGAGTTCGAAGGAAAGCGGCTCAACGATCCGAATGATGTCGTCGTCCGCCGGGACGGACAGGTCTACTTTACCGACCCTGCTCCGAAGGATTCGCTGCAGCACTTTGAACTCGGCTACTCCGGTGTCTACCACGTGACCCCGCAGGGCACGATTTCACTGATTACGAAGATGACGCGGCCTAATGGAGTGGCCCTGACGCCGGATGGCCGTACGCTCTACGTCGCCGATACAACAGAGCGCAAGATCATGGCCTACGATCTGGATGCCGAGGGAAATGCGTCGCGGGAGCGGGTCTTCATCTCCGGCATCGATGGCGGTCCAGACGGATTGCGCGTGGCAGCCAACGGCAACGTGTACATCGCGTGCCGGGGAATTGCCATTTATACGCCTGCTGGAAAATTCATACGAATGATTGAGTTCCCTGAAACACCGGCCAACTGCACTTTCGGCGACCGCGATCTGAAGACGCTCTACGTTACGGCACGGACCTCGGTCTACCGTGTGCGCATCCCCGACAAGGGCTTTCTTCAGTATTGAGGGAGTTACTCAAGCTTCTCCGGTTCGAACAGCGCAAAGCCGAATATGTCGGAGCCCGATGCGATGGCCACGTACTGCTTCCCGTGGAACATATATGTGATCGGTTGCGCATTGATCGGTTGGCCGGTATTAAAGTGCCACAGGACCTTGCCCGTCTTTGCGTCCAGAGCGACGAATTCTCCGATGAGCTCGCCGGAAAAAATGACCCCGCCGGCGGTGGAAAGCAATCCGCCGCCAAGGCTCATCGATCCAACCCGTTCCTGCTGCCAGACCTGCTTACCGGTGGTCAGGTCAAGCGCCCGCACGTAGATTTTCCAGTTCTCATCGCGCAGCAGCACGTCGCCGCCGGCGCGATACTGAAAGCCGCCGGGGCGGAACTTCTCCGTATTTTTCGTGGCCAGTCCGCAACCCTCAAGAGCTACGAAATAGAACAGCCCGGTCTGCGGGCTGTAAGTCGGGGACATCCAGTTGGTCGCCCCGATCGAAGATGGGCACACCTTGGTGCCGGTTAAGGTCGGTTCTATCCCGGGCACGAGAATAGGGCGGCCCTGCGGCGTGAGGCCGCTGGCCCAGTTGAGCTGGGTGGCGAAGCGGTTGCCATGCAGAAACTCACCGGTTGCGCGATCCAAAATGTAATAGAAACCGTTGCGATCTGCCTGTACCAGCAGCTTACGCATTTTGCCGTCGAAGCGCGCATCGACCAGTACCGGAATCTCGGCCCCATCCCAATCCATTACGTCGTGGGGCGTGAACTGGAAATACCATTTCAGCTTTCCGCTATCCAGGTCGATCGCCACCATGGAGTCGGTATAAAGGTTATCGCCCTTACGCACGTCGCCATTGAAATCGGGCGAGGGGTTGCCAATGCCCCAATAGAGCAGGTTCAATTCAGGATCGTAGCTACCCGTAAGCCAGGTAGCCCCACCGCCATGCTGCCAGGAGTCGTCAGCCCATGTGTCTCCACCCGGTTCCCCCGGCTTTGGTATGGAGTTAAACGTCCACAGATGCTCGCCGGTTTCTGCGTCGAATGCGGTCAGAAAACCGTTGAGCCCGCGGTCACCGTAGATAACGCCAACCATTACCTTTCCCTTGGCTACCAGCGGCGCCGCGGAGGAATGATATCCGTCAGTTGATTCGGCGATTTTGCTTTGCCACAGGACGTTCCCGTTGGACGCGTTCAGCGCAACCAGGAAAGCATCCGTGGTGGTGAAGTAGACCTTGTTTTCGAAAACCGCGGCGCCCCGGTTAGGGCCTTCGCGATCCGGCGCCTTGGCCAGAATATGCTGGTAATGCCAGATCAAGCGGCCGCTTCGTCCGTCAAGGGCATAAATCTCATTGGGCTGTGTCACGTACATGACCCCGTCGACGACAACGGGGACACACTGTAGGCCGCCGGCTCCGGGCACGTGGTATACCCATTTGCTTACCAGGGAACCCACATTGGAATCCGTGATCTGGTCCAGCACGCTATGGCGCTGGCTATTGTAGCTGCCGTGGTAGCTAAGCCAGTCGCTTCCCGGGGGCTTTCCCAAATCCTTGCCGGTAACCTGAGCCGTGAGAGAGGACGCGATGCCCAGAACAAGAACCAACGCGATCCTTCTCATCGTCCCGCCTCACCCTCGCCGTCCTGGTGTACGTGGAGCGTGGTCTGCACTTGCCGGGCGAGCATGGCCACCAGATCCTGATATTCCTGGGGGCTAAGAACTTTGTCGTAGTCGTGGGGCATCAGCGAAGTCTTTCCGGGAATGATCTCGCGTAATTCATTGGTGTCGTAAAGATGGAGCTTGTCCTGGTAATCGAGAATCTGGATTGAGAAGGCATCCTCGTTCTTGGCGATCCCTTCAACCGTCTTTCCGTCTCGCGTGACGACCTTGATGGGGCGATAGCCCGGCGGGATAGGTCTTTCTTGGGTCAAGGATTCGCGCAGATGTTTCAGCGTAACCTGGGCGCCGATATTGGACAGATCCGGGCCGATGGTTCCGCCCTTTCCATTCAGCATGTGGCACTTCAGGCATCCACCCTTGCCGGTAAAGACTGCCATGCCCTGTTGCGTGTTTCCGGGAACATCGGTCTCTGAGGCTGAACCGCGCATGGCGCGGATGAAGACCACAATGCGCCAGATGTCGTCATCCCGAAGGCTGAAAGGAGGCATCGCCGTACCGGGAATACCGCCGCGGATGGTATCGAAAATGGAGTTTTCGCTGAGCCGGAAGAAACGGCGGTCACCTACCAGGGCCGGAGCCCGTTCTCCTTCTCCTCCGTCGATGCCATGGCATGCAGTGCAGGTTCGGTTGTAAAGCGCATGGCCGGCGGCCACCACGCCGGGTCCGGTGCCCAGCGGATTCTTAGGGTGAACCGCTTGTGCTGTCGCACATACAGCCCAGAGGAAAAGTGAAATGTAAACGAATCGGGTCATGAATAGAGGGCCGCCACTTCGTAGTCGTCGACGGAAGGGATGGTGAACTCAACCACTCCGCTTGCGGTGTGAAAGGGAATGTCCCTTCCGGCGCGCAGCAACTCCACGCGCGTGATATGCCGGCCTGCTGGGAGCTGCATCGAAACCTTTTGCTCGCCGATGGGGTAGAACTCCCGCACCCAGCCACGGTGTACGTTGGGGTTGGTGTAGTTCAGGACATGCACGGCAAAGCCCGCCTCGGTCTCCCAGGCAAAAACTTCGATCAAGCCTCGACCTTCTACGGATACAGGGGCGCCGGAGCCGGCTACCCAGCGGATCGAGTTCTGTAGCAGGCGGCTCAGGTCAGTGTTTCCAGAAAGCCACATGGTGCACTCGATGTCTCCGGAGAAGTAGGCGAGCCGTCCCTTTTCGGTTTGCCGCAGCACCACCGCCGGCTCATTTGTATGCGGTTGCGGAGGGTAGGAGAGTTCTGGAGGGTAGGCTGGAAAGCCTGGGATGACGGTGAGCACCGGGCTTTCAATGGGCGCTAAAGGTATCCGGTACTCTGCGCCCGGCAGAATGCTGGTGCCGGTAAAGCCCTGCAGGCATGGATGCTGCTTCTCGATGCGCGCATAGTACGGATTGCTATTACCGCGCCTACCGATCGCCGGTCCGGCTGCGTGAATGGCGAATACGTCGGCAAGGCCGAAGTCCGCTCGCCGCACGTACTGATCCGTGTACATGCTGGTCTCAAAGGTGGCCAGAAGCGAGCCGCCCTGGTGCACGTAATCACGTAGCTGCTGGCACTGTTCGTCGCTCAATAACGCGGTATTGGGCAAAATCAGCGCGGAATACTTCTTCAGACGCTCGGGCTGCAATCGGTCTTCGTGAACGAAGTCAAACAGGAAGCGACCCTCGAGCAGCGCGTAGTACATGCCGTTCATGTATTGAGACATCGACACGTCATGCGGCGGCTTGTAGAAGAGCTGAGTGCGCTGACCGATCAAGACGCCGATGTTGGCGATGGAATGCTTATTCGTGAAATGAGGATCGTGCTTCGCCGTCCAATCAAAATACTCGTAACCGATTTTCTGGAAGCGGAGGTCTTCGCCGAGTCCGTTCTCGCCGCCGATGGAATGCACATAAGGCGTCATGCCGCTGGCTGAGGTCTCATCCAGCCAAATCTGTGCCTCGGCCGGAGACTTGGTGCTCTCTCGCCACCTGATCGGTCCGGTCGACCATAGTCCCACCACATTGGCGGCCATCTTTCCATCGAGCACCGCATTGCACACACGGCCTTGAAGGGTGCAGCCCCAGATGGGTTCGTCCTGGCCTCCGCGACCCTGGTTGTCTGCCTGGAACCACTGGCATATTTCGCCGAGGGTGGCCAGGTTGGGGCCACCATGGATGCCTCCGCCGAGGTTGGCGAAGTAAAAGCTGCTGGCCTTCTTCTCCTTCGCGAGACCGTCGTAAAGCTTCCACAGGTAGAGAACGCGTTCATTGAACTTGTCCCAATAGGCGGGCGTTCCCGCAGCGGGGAGTTGGGTGCATTGCATGCAGTAGCAGGAAGGCAGGCTGCCGAGCGGCGGCCAGCCATTCATAAAATGCGCGTCCACGTCATAGAGGGTATTGATCTCGCGCATGATGGCCGGCATATAGTCGGTCATGTAGCTGGTGAACATGCAGGTTTCGTACAGGTCCGGATCATCCGCGGCGGTCCGAGGGTTGCCTTGCGCGTCGCGCTGAAACCATTCGGGATGAGCCGCGAGCGCGTTTCCCCAGTTGAGATCAGGACTCATGCGGGCGATGGTGCGGATGCCGCGTTTTTTGGCGGCGGCGTTCAGTTCGCCGAAGAAGTCTCGGTTACCCAGGTATTTGCCTTTCCTGTGGAAGGGGACCTTGGTCTGGTAAAAAGCAATGATGCCGGTTACGCTTATGAACGTGGCGCCCACCCGCAGCCGCGCCATGTAGTCGGCCCACTCCTCGACGTTCATGACAGCCGGGTCATGTTCCGTCATGTTTACCTGGGCAATGCGGCGCAGCTTCCGCTGCCATGGAATGTCTGTTGTGGTTTGGGGAGTATTTGCGTAGACAAAATTACTTTGGGTTGCAAGATAGGCAGCTGCTGCTCCTGCCTTCACGAAAGTGCGCCGGTTGATCACGGTATTGTCCTTATGCAGGTCGAGGGTAGTGTACCGCAGGGATTCGATGGCCTCGGCGACGCAAGCGGAGCCAAGCTCTCGCTTCTCGCAAGGCTTGGTAGCGAGCCGGAAAAGCGGTGGACGAAATGACAGACAACGCCCAAGCACTTCGCTATGTAAGCGCAACGACCTCGTAATCCACAACGGAAGGGACTTCAAATTTCACGGTTCCCTCCACATTGCGAAAGGGCAGATTCGTTCCTGCGCGGAGGGCGCGCACGGAGGTGATCTTTCGATCACGCGGCACCTGAACTTCTGCCTGCAGCGGACCCACCGCATATAGCTGCGAAACAAAGGGCCGCAGGGCATTCGGATTGGAATAATTCAGGACGTGCAGCGCGAAGCCGGGCTCTGTCTCCCATGCGAACGTCTCGAGCAGGCCATTGCCTTGCACCGAAGCAGGCGCGGCTGGTTCCTTCATGATCCACCGCACGGCGTTGATGAGCAGCTTGCTTAGATCTGGATTGCCGGAACGCCAATAG
This sequence comes from uncultured Acidobacteriaceae bacterium, assembly GCA_963721125.1. GTDB lineage: Bacteria > Acidobacteriota > Terriglobia > Terriglobales > Acidobacteriaceae > PALSA-350. The sequence continues at coordinate 419,984 of CAVRHZ010000008.1, forward strand.
GACCGGTCAACATCTCCGGGAAAATAGACAATGCGGGAAGTACCCTGCTGGCGGAAGATCGCGGCGGGCTCCTCTGTTTGCCGAATGCGTGGATAAACCATCTCGGGCGGGAAGGGAGGATAGTGAGGCACGACGCTGAGGTAAAGCGCGTCCGATGGCACGTGGCTCACAGGGACGCGAAACTCCGGGCCGGGCAAAATGCTGGTTCCGATGAATCCTTCGCATATCGGGTGAGGCTTTTCCATGCGCATGTAGCTGTTGTTGAAGGGCCCGATTGGGTCGCCCGTGACACTCACCCCAAACAACTCCTGCAGGCCAAAATCCTCGCGTGCCACGCCCCACTCGTTGTACCTGGAGGTTTCAAAGGTGGCGAGCACCGAACCGCCTGCCTGAACATAATTGCGGATTGCTTCACACTCCGTGTCGCGCAGAAACGCAGCGTTAGGAATAAGCAATGCCCGATAGGGCTTCAACGCCTCCGCGGTCAGATTCTCCTGATGAACAAAATCGAATAGGAAGCGGCCCTCGAGCAAAGCGGCGTACATCCCTTCGAGGTACTCGGCAGAGTCGATGGTCGCGCCATTCAGCGTCCTGGTGCTGGTTCCGTTGGAGCCGTAGAAGGCGATCGTGCTCTGGGGGTAGAGCACCGCCAGGTCGGCGAGCGAGCGTTGATTCCGGAAATGTTGCTGGTTGGCGGCCAGCCAATCGAAAAAGACCTGTCCTGTCTGCCGCCAGCGGGTATCCTCCGGGTGGCCGCCGAGCCAGTGAAACCAGGGCACCATGCCACTGGCTGTAGCCTGCGCCATCCACAGGGTTGTTTCGGCTGGCGTCTTGCTGGAGTGTCTCCAGTTGATCGTTCCATTGCTATAGGCGCCGATCACGTTGGTCACCGTGCGGCCGTGCATGACGGAGCGAGCCACACGCCCCTGTTGCGCACACATCCAGAGCGGGGTATTACCGGCCCGGCCCTGGTTATCGGCATTGAACCACGCGGCAACACTGCTCAGCCGGTTCAAGTCCTTCACGGTCCGGATGCCCCCGCCGAGGTTGCCGACATACACCGAGTCCGCACTCTTCTCTCTTACGGTGTCCTGCCACAGCTTCCATATCAGCGCAATGCGATCCATATAGACTTCGTAATATTTGCGATACACCTGGCTCTGTACGTCGGTGGTTTGCGGCGGAACGCCTCCCGTCTGCTCGCGGTAGATTCTCTGGCAGTTGGGGCAGTGGCAAACCTCAAGCGCTTCTGTGCCTGGCCATCCATTCGTGTAGAAGCCATCGGGCGCGTAGCGCTGATTAATCTCGCGGTAAATGGCCGGCATCTGCTGGGTGAAGTAGGTTCCAAACATGCAAGTCTTGTAAAGCCAGTGACACTCCGGATGACGGGTCGGAGAGCCATCGGCGCCGAACTGAAACCACTCCGGATGGGCCTGAAAGGCTTCTTCGTAGGCGTAGTTACAATCCATGCGAGCAACGACACGCATGTTTCTCTTGCGTCCGGCGGCCAGCATCTCGCCGAAGAGATCCCTGGAGCCCAGAAACTCGCTGCGGTGCTGATAGGGAACCTGAGTAGGATAGAAGGCCATGATTCCGCCCCCATTGAGCAACACAACATTCACCTTCAGGGAGGCGAAGTAGTCCATCCACTCGTCGGCGTTCATAGAGGTGGGATCCTGCTCATTGAAGTTGACCTGGCCGCAGCGCTGCATCGTCTCATACCAGGGCTTGCCGGCTTCAGGAGCCAGAGCTCCGAGTCTTCCGGCGGAAGCGACGACCAGTGAGGCTCCCGATACTCCAATAAATTCACGCCGATTCATGGATAGCTCCTTGTCATGGCTTTCCGTGATGGATTACCTAATTGCGGAAAGCCACGCTTTCAAAGCATAATCTCTAGCTGCATATCGACAGCGAAAGAGACTGAGGTAGAAATGAAATTTGGGGTAAACACATTCATCTGGTCAGGAACCTTTGATTCATCCAATTTTGGTCTTCTCCCGCTCATCAAAGAGGGTGGTTTCGACGGAGTCGAGGTCCCGCTTTTGCGGCCGGAGGCGTTTGCTGCGTCCAGTATTCGCCAGGCCACCGAGGCTCACGGCCTGGAATGTAATGCCTGCACGGTGCTGGTGGACGGTCTCAGCCTGATTAGCGAGAGCGCGGACATACGGCGCCGCACCCGCCTGCACCTGGAAGACGTAGCAAAAGTCGCTGCGGACGCCGGCATCGGGATTGTCGCCGGACCACTCTACAGCCCGGTCGGCTACCTGCCTGGCCGGCGCCGTACCAGCGATGAGTGGAAGTGGGCCGTGGAGGGCTTTCAATCCGTGGGGGATGCACTGGCGGCCAATGGAGTGACCTTCGCCATCGAACCGCTGAACCGGTTCGAAACCTATTTTCTGAACACTGCTGCCGATGCTGCGGCGCTTGCCCGGGAGATTGGCCATCCGAATATCGGCATTCTGTTCGATACCTTCCACGCCAATATCGAAGAAAAGAGTATTGCTGCGGGCTACCGCACCGTCGGTCCCTATCTCAAGCACGTTCATACCTGCGAAAACGATCGCGGCATACCCGGATCAGGACATGTGGAATGGCGGGAGGTATTCCAGGCACTGCGCGAGCTGAAGTATGACGGGTGGCTAACCATCGAGGGCTTTGGATTCGCGCTCAAGGATCTAAGCGCGGCGGCGTCCATTTGGCGGGACATTGAGCGCACGCCGGAATCGATCGCCTTCGAAGGTGTGAAGTTTTTGAAGCAGAATGTAGCGGCCGGCCAGTAATTGATTGCAGGGTAAGGGAAGATTGTGAATGCCCGGCAACGAATGTTGGTGCAGAACGAACGCACCAACACTCGTTAACCGCTGGGCTGCAAAGGCCTCAGAATATATTTTGCGATGACTGCTGTCGTTATCTGCCGTAGGCGACGACGGAGCGCTCTTCAACGGCGTTGGCCATGAGAGCCGCTTTCTTTTCAGCTTTGGTTTTCAGCGCGACCATTCCAGTCTCATAGCCTTGGACGATCACTCTATTCAGGTACAGATTGTCTCCGTATTTCTGGAAGACGACTTTCGATTGATTCGGAGTCTGAGGATAATCCGTAGGATTCACGCCAAAAGCAGCGTTGTGTTTACCGTCCTCGCTCCTGATGATAGCGATCTGGAAATTAAGGTCATCGGGTTGAGTAAGGGAATAGGAACCGCTCGGCATCTTCGTATCGCCGACGTAAAACGGAAAGGGTGTTGTGAATTTAACGCCGTTGCCTACTTGTGCGGCGAGCGGCAGAACGGAAAGCAGAGATATCAGTCCGATTTTGGAGAGTAATTTAGCTAAATTATTCATAAAGATTTTGAATTGACGCGGTACTCCTTCCTGCATTTTTAGATGACTCAGGGTTGATGTAGTTGCAAACAAATGTAACTAGAATGTAACCAAAATGTAACCGTTACTGTTGTAGGGAATTCTTGTATAATAGTGCCTGTCTGCCGTTGCCCGGCGACGGTGATTGACTGCTCCCGCAACGCTCGCCGTTTGTGCCTCTTCCAGTTTTCACGCAGACTCGATCCTCCCTACTTTTGTAGATGGCCTGCCAGGCTGCTCATAACACTTCTCCCATGGTTTGAATTGGCTCAGTTGCACGTGCTCCTTCCAACCCTATAGACGGGATCCATAAGGTGGAGTTGCCTATCTTTTGATAGGCAATATGTATCTGTGAATGCTACGTAATGTTCCGCTGCAGCGAGGTTTGCCTGACGCAGGGGGGGCGGCCGACTGCTCGGGCACACATAATGGACGCATCGGAGACTATCCCGGCTTGGGCAACTTCAGGGCAGGTTCGGGACCCACCAATCCGAGGGGCCGGCAGGTGTCCCGGGTGCATCCGCGAACCGTTTAGACTATATTTGCGGGGGACGTAAATTCGTTCCGCAACGCACAAGTTTCACGGGGGATCTGAATGCCGCAAGTGGCTCGCTCGCCAAAGGTTTACGACGTATGCATCATCGGTTCGGGCGCCGGGGGCGGCACCGCCGCCAAGGTGCTTACCGAGGGCGGTTTGAATGTTGTGATGCTCGAGGCGGGGCCCCTGCTGAACCCCCGAAAAGATTACAAGGAGCATGTGTGGCCCTATGCGCTGCCCCACCGCGGAGCCGACATCGGCGGCCGGGCGCGGCACGAGCTAAACGGTGAGTTCCTGGCTCCCAATGGATTTTGGGAGATCGATGGCGAGCCCTACACGACTGCCCCAGGCACGACCTTTCGCTGGTTCCGCTCGCGTATCGAAGGGGGCCGCACCAATCATTACGGACGCATTTCACTCCGTGTTTCTCCGGCGGATTTGAAGGCCCGCTCCCGGGATGGCCTGGGAGACGACTGGCCGATCTCTTACGATGACCTCGCTCCCTATTACGACAAGGTGGAAGCGTTCATCGGCGTTTTTGGAACCAAAGAGAATCTTGCCTACGCGCCCGACGGTGTCTTTCTGCCTCCCCCCAAGCCTCGCTGCACCGAGACCCTGGTCAAGAAGGCCTGCGATCAGCTGAATATTACGTGCATTCCCTCGCGCATGGCGATCATTACCAAGCCGGTGAATGGGCGGCCCCCATGCCACTACTGCGCGCAGTGCGGACGAGGCTGTATCAGCGCTTCCAACTTCAGTTCCAGCCAGGTGATGATTCCGCCAGCCCAGGCGACGGGCCGGTTCACGCTGATTCCCAACGCCATGGCCCGGGAGGTCGTGGTCAGCAAAGAGGGCAAAGCGCAGGCCGTCGCCTATATTGATAAGACGACTCGCCAGGAAATGCGCGTCTACGCCAAAGCCTTCGTGTTGGCTGCGAGCTCCTGCGAATCTGCCCGCTTGTTGCTCAATTCGAAATCGACGCTCTTTCCCGATGGCCTGGCGAATTCATCCGGGGTTGTCGGCCGGTATCTCACTGATAGCGTAGGCACGAGCGTGACCGGATATTTTCCCCAATTGGCCGGGGTAGCGCCGCACAATCACGACGGAGTCGGCGGTATGCACATGTACATGCCGTGGTGGAGGGCTGATCGCAAGAACGATTTTCCGCGTGGCTACCACATTGAGTTTGGCGGGGGACGCCACATGCCCAGTGTGGGCAGCTTCGATGGTGTATGCCAGGAGCTTGAGGGCTACGGACCATCGTTGAAACAGGGCGTCCGCGGCAAATATGGAAACACCATTTCTTTTTCGGGTCGCGGGGAGATGATTCCTAATCCCGACACCTACTGCGAGATCGATCCCAAGGTGGTCGACAAATGGGGTATCCCGGTGCTGCGCTTCCACTTTGCCTGGAGCGATCACGAGATCAAGATGTCGAAGGATATGCAGGAGACCTTCCGGGCCATCATTGAAGCCGGCGGAGGTACTGTCGTTAGCCCAACCAAGCCGGACCCACGAGGCAACTACGGAATCTCCGAGGGTGGAGAGATCATTCATGAGCTTGGAACCGTGCGCATGGGTGACGATCCAAAGACCTCTGTCCTGAATAAGAATTGCCAGGCGCATGATGTCAAGAATCTATTCGTGGCGGACGGCGCACCGTTCGTTACGGGTCCTGACAAGAACCCGACGCTCACCATTACGGCACTCTCTTGGAGAACTTCAGAGTACCTGCTCGATCAGGCGAAAAAAGGGGAGATATAGCATGTCTGTATCCCGGCGTGATGTGTTGAAGTCGCTCAGCATGGGAGCGGCGGCTACCTCGGTATTGCGAGTCATTCCGCTGCAAGCGGCGGAGTATGCCCACCATATGATCGACACGGAAAAGGCCACGAGCAAAACGGGTGTATACACGCCCAAATATTTTCCGGCGCAGCAGTACAAGACATTGCAAGCGCTGTGCGAGTCGATTTTCCCGGCAGACAGCGACTGCGGTGGAGCAGTGGAGGCCGGGGCTCCGGAGTTTATTGATCTGCTGACGAGCGAGAATCCGCAGTATCAGCTGACCCTCGGGGGCGGTCTGATGTGGCTTGACTCCACATGTGTGGATCGCTACGGCAGCTCGTACCTCGATTGCACGGGTCCGCAGAAGACGGAGATGCTCGATCTGATCGCGTATCGCAAGAGCATTGCACAGGATCCTAGCGTGAGCCAGGGAGTCGCGTTTTTTTCATTTTTGCGGAACTTGACTGCGGATGGTTTCTTTACCAGCAAGATCGGTATTCAGTATTTGGGGTATATCGGAAATGGTTTTCTGGCCGAATTTCCTGGTTGTCCGCCGGTGCCTGGAGTTTAGGGTTCGCGACGTCGGTTGCGTAGCCAGGCTAAGCCTTCGGAAGTCCCGGCCCTGGGCCGGTACTCGCAGCCGATCCAGCCGTCATAAGCAAGTTCGTCGATCAGGTCGAGTAGGTAATCGTAGTTGAGTTCGCCGCGGTCGGGCTCATGGCGGTCGGGCACACTCGCGATTTGGATATGCTCGACTTTCTTTTGCGCTGAACCGGTTAGATACTTGCGCAGCTTCATGCTCACATCACCTTCGACAATCTGGCAGTGATAGAGATCCATCTGTACCTTGAGCGCGGGGTTGCCGATCTCGTCGACGAGCGCATGCGCCTCATCCTGGCGGTTTAGAAAATATCCGGGCATGTCGCGGGTGTTGATCGGTTCAATCACCAAACCGACGCCCGCAGACGCCGCGAGCTCGGCGGCCCATGCCAGGTTGGCTTTGAATGTGCCGCGCAACGCAGCGCGTTCTACCCCTGTCGGCGCCACCCCGGCCATCACATGCACCCGCGGACAGGCCAACGTCTGCGCATATTCAAGAGCAGTCTGTATTCCAGAGCGAAACTCGGCTTCTTTGCCTGGCAGGGAGGCCAAGCCTCGCTCGCCCGCCGCCCAGTTTCCGGGCGGAGCATTGAGCAATACCTGGATCAGGCCCTGCTCACGCAGCCATGTGGCCAGGTCCTTCGCCGGATATTCGTAAGGAAACAGAAACTCCACGGCCTTGAACCCATCCTTGGCGGCGGCAGCGAAGCGATCAGGGAAGGGATACTCCCCATACATCATGGTCAGGTTTGCAGCGAAACGCGGCATCAGATTAAGTCCTAAAAGGAGAAGCTACCACGAAGCGCCAAATTGCCGGCGCAGTTGATCGATCTGTTGCGGTGTAAGCGGCTCCGGTTTCTGGCCGGCAAGCAGCCAGAGACGCGCGGTTTCTTCCAGCTCTTCCAACGCGGCCATCGCAGCCGCGGGCGTGTTGTGCCACACGTTGGGACCGAGCCGATCCAACATGACGGCACGGATGGGCGTGCCCTGCGCCCGCATCCGCTCGATGGCCTGGGCTACCAGGTCTCCCACCGTCGCGTCTCCGGGACGATAATACTCGATCAGCGGTACGTGACCCACCTTCATGACGTAATACGGAGTGATGGGCGGCAGGATATCCTCCTGCTTCCAAACCCCCGTCAAGGTAAGCGCTACCAGATGAGTGGAGTGGGTGTGAATCACGCAGGCGGCATCCGCATCCGCGGCATAGATGCGCCGATGCAGCATCAGCGTCTTGCTGGCGCGTTCACCGCTCAGCTGCACGCCGTCGGCTCCCACCTTGGCAAGAGCCTCCGGGTTCAGGAAACCCAGGCATGCCTCCGAGGGGGTGATGAGAAAACCTTCCGCCAGGCGAACGCTGATGTTTCCTGCCGTGGAATGAACGTAGCCGCGCTCAAAGAGAGAGCGGCCTACACGACAGATCTCTTGCCTCAGTTCCATTTCGTTCATAGGTCACGACACCAAGGCAAACGCCTTGTTAAAAAAGTCAGGCGAGCCAAAGTTACCCGATTTTAAAGCGATGTGGAGTCCGCCGGCGTAGCACCAGGGCACCCCGGGATCGATCTGGGGGCCAATCTGCATTTGCCGGATCTTGAGAGCTTGCACGCAAATTCCCGCCGTTTCTCCCCCCGCGACCACCAGGCTTCCTACGCCGCGTTCGACAAAGGCGCGCGCCAGGGTAGACATGGCTTGCTCGATAATTGCACCCGACCGGGCGACTCCCAGTTGGGCATGCGCCACCGCAACCGCGGCGGGCTCCGCAGTCGAGTAGACCAGCAACGGCAGCGCCGCTTCACTGCGCCAGCAGGCATCGGCCCACGCCAGGACGCGGGCGATTTCGCACTCGATATCTGCCGCAAGCCGGAGCGGGTCCAATGCGTAGGCCTCGCCTCCTTCGCGAATGAAGCGCTGCACCTGCGCATTGGTGGCGACTGAGCAACTGCCCGCGAGGATCGCTTTTCGTCCCCGCGCCGGGGGCAGGCTCGCGCGGGTGGATGGGGTAAAACCCCAATTCCGCGGGAGGCTTTCGCCGAGTCCGGAGCCGGCAGTGAGAAACAATGAGTCGCGCAGAGCCTCGCCAAGCCTGTCCAGATCCTCCTGGCTCAAAGCATCGACGATGGCGATAGCGATGCCTTCCGCTTGCAGTTGATCCATGCGTTTGCGGATCCGCTCCGCCGATTGCGCTACTGTCCGGTAGTCCACCAGTCCAACCTTGCGTCCTTTGCCGGGATTCAGTTGCGCCTGCAGCACGCGCACCAGGTTGGCATCGGTCATCGGGGTGAGGGGATGATGGCGCATGCCGCTGTCGGAGAGCAGCGTGTCTCCGACAAACAGATGTCCATGGACGACCGTTCGCCCGTTCTCAGGAAATGCCGGCGTTGCAATGCTGAAGCCACAGTCCAGTTCATCCATCAGCGCTTCGATGACAGGCCCAATGTTGCCCGCCGGCGTGGAGTCAAAGGTCGAGCAGATTTTGAAGTAGATCTGGCCTGCACCCTGTTGGCGGAGCCAGCGGCAGGCATGCAGAGATTGCTCAACCGCTACCGAGGCGGCGCACGGTCCGTGACTTCAGGGCGACCACCACAGCGTCCGCATCGACTCGCTCATCGTCTGGGGGGACATCGACGGTTAAGACGACCCGCATCCCGGCGCGCACCAGGTTGTTGGCTAGATCCGTGGCGCCGGTGAAGTCGTCCGCGATACATCCGAGAACAGGTTTGCACGGCGGCTTCTCTGACGCACTCACCTTCAAAGTCCTTGCTCTCTCTGAAACTGGCGAATGATGGAGATGAAGTCAGGATCAGCCGCCAGGCCCAGGTGCCGTGCCCGGGCGCTCTCGAAGGCGGAAGCCCATCCGCCCACCATGGTGGCTATGGTTTGGTTTTTTTCGAAGCGCACCCTTTCGCGCGCCGCGCGGCCTGCCACGACTTCCAGGGCATCCAGCATCTCGCTGACGCGAAGCGTCAGCCCCGGCAGGTTCACGGCTGTCGCGCCGCCCCACGCATCCGGAGTAGCCTCGGCGGCCTTGAGCAGACCTTCGATTGCGCGTTGCGGCGAAGCGACGGCTACCGCTGTCTCCGGCGCCACCGGGCACACTGCCTGCTGTCCGTTCAGGGGCTCACGCACGATGGAGGATAGAAAGCCGGACGCGGCGGCATTGGGACGCCCGGGGCGCACAGTTACTGTCATCAATCGAACACTGCGGCCGTCGATCAAGCCGCGACGGGTATAGTCCGCCACCAGTTGTTCGCAGATAAATTTCTGCACTCCATACGACGACTGCGGCACTGGCAAGGTGTCGTCGTGGATGACACGCGGCATGGGCAGGTCGACATCGCCGCCGAAGACAGCCACCGAACTGGAGAAGACAAAACGCGGCCCGCCGCCCTCGTCGCGCAACGCATCGAGCAAAGCGCGGGTGGTATCCACGTTTGAGCGGAGACCGAGATCGAGGTTCGCCTCACACTCTGCTGAAACCGCGGCGGCGAGGTGAAAGACCAGGTCGAAGTTCTCCTGCCCCAGGGTCTTAGCCTGGTCTATCAATGGGCCGGTGGAGGCACGGACACGTTCGTCGCGCCGCCACGTCGGGCGGGGGGGAACCAGATCGGCCAGCACCAGTTCGCGGATTGGGCGGCCTGCAAGATGCCCACGCTGCAGGATCGTGCGCGCTAGCCTGGCTCCCAGAAAGCCCCCTCCGCCGGTGATGAGCACCTTCGTCATGTTCGGGTTATCAATCGTCATTCGATCCTTTCTCGCCTTTTGCTATGATCTCGCCGTCGCAGATTACCCACGTTTGCGCATTCCATCGTATCTCCTGAGTCGAGACCAGACCAGAGGCTAGACTGTATAGATTGGCTGGACAGAGAAGCTGGTACCAGGAATTCTGCTTCCGGAGCGTCCAGTCGAATGGTGAGGGGTAGGCCATGGCCAAGCGTGTCAAGTCAAGCCTCTCCCTCGATACGGTCAACGAGGCGATCGTAGACGCCCTGATCGAAGCTAAAGGCATAGGACAGAAAATACGGCGCCTCCGGTTAAAGCGTTCGATGGGGCTGGCCGAGCTGGGAAAAGAGGTTGGGCTCTCTGCGAGCTTTCTCTCCCAATTGGAGAACGGGAGGGTGATCCCAACGCTGAGAAACCTGTCGCGTATAGCACTGGTGTTCAAGAAGGAACTCTCCTACTTCTTCAGAGACGAGAATGACAAAGTCTTTCGTGTTTCCCGGGGAAAAGACCGGATCCGTCTCGTGGTTGGGGAATTCCTGCTATCGGACAGCATGAGTGTGTTGGTTCCGGATCGCCATATCGTTCCCTGCATTGCAGATTTTTTGCCGGGTATCGAAGGCGCCGCTTTCCATCCGCAAATTTTTGCGGGACTCGAATTGGTTTATGTGATTGACGGTTCGCTTATGCTCTCGACAGAGGGTAAGACGGAAGTGCTGCACAGCGAGGATAGTGCCTGGATCGATGGCAGCACCAGCCGCCAGTACCGATGTCATGAAGATAAGCCCGCGAAAGCGCTCATCGTCACGTTTGCGTTGCAATCATGAAAAAGGACCTACTAAGCCCGCCGGTCATTTCTGCGCGAGGGCGCGGCCGCGGTTGGCGGTTTGACCGTAGTCGCGGCCGGCGAAACGAGCCTCGCGCAGAGCGGGCCCTCGTTTCTTGATTTGCTGCGCGTGCCGGATGGGGTGACGGTGTACGCGGGTTTCGAACGAACATTGCCCACAGGTGGAATCCCGCTGCAAGCCACCGGGGCACAGTGGGGCGGGGGCGGGGTTGCGGTGGAAAGCACGGTGCAAGAGCATGCGCTGGTGCTGACGCTGGCTGCGCCGTCGACCAAAATCGCCGTGGTGCATGTGCGGTGGCAGGCGCAAGTGAAGCCCGATCTGCGTGCGTTGGGCGATGCGTGGGAGCGCAGCTATGGAGACCTGGGCTGGCGCAACTTGATTCCGGAGCGCGTGATGCCATGGTACTTCGCCACCCACGATGGCGTGACGTGCCATGGTTATGGGGTAAAGACGGATGCGGCTGCGCTGTGCTTCTGGCAGCTTGATCCGCAGGGCGTGTCGCTGTGGCTGAATGTAACCAACGGCGGAGACGGGGTCGAACTCGGCCAACGAAGGTTGACCATGGCGACGGTGGTCACGCCGTCGCGGCGTCCAGGGCGAGAATGCGCAGGACGCGGTCGCTGGGCTTTGCCGGTCCATGTGCGCCCGCGCTTCGCGGCCGATCGTGCCCATCTACGGCGCGAACGATTGGTGCTACAGCTACGGGCAAAGCACGGCGGAGACAATCCTGCGCGATACGGAGTTCATCGCCGAGCTCTCGCCCGGCGGGGGCACGCGTCCCTTCTCGGTGGTCGACGGCGGGTGGAGCAATGGTACGGCTGCGTGGCCGGACATGGGTAAGCTGGCCCACGAAATCAAGCGACGTACGGCGCGGCCAGGGATCTGGATCCGGCCGCTCGAGGCGCCGCACGGAGGCGGCACGTGGTCTGCTGCTGCCAGACGCGCGGTTTGGAGAGAAGCAGGGCCGGGCGCGTGAGCTGGCCTACGATCCGACACATCCCGAGGCGCAAGAGAAGATCCGTGCCAAGATGCGCGAGGCGACGGGCTGGGGATACGAGATGGTGAAACATGACTTCAGTACGTACGACCTGTTGGGCCAGTGGGGCTTCGAGATGGGGCCGCAACCCACGCTGCCCGGATGGTCACTCCACGATCGCAGCCGGACTAACGCGGAGGTGATGGCGGAGCTCTATGCGCTGCTGCGGGAGACGGCCGGAGAGCGGGTACTGCTGGATGGTTGTAACACGGTCGGCCACCTGGGCCAGGGGATCTTCGATCTGCAGCGCACTGGTGACGACACCAGCGGCCGCCAGTGGGAGCGCACCCGGCGCATGGGGGTGAACACGCTGGCCTTTCGGCTGCCCCAGCATGGAACCTTCTACACTCTGGATGCGGATCTGGTGGGGATTACGGAGGCGGTTCCGTGGGAGCTCAACCGGCAGTGGCTGGAGGTGCTGGCGCGCAGCGGAACGGCCACGATCGTTTCTGCTGGGCCTCCGGCGCGGGGAGCAGAACAACGCGCGGCGTTGCGCCAGGCTTTCGCGGTCGCGGCTGCCGGTGGTAGTAGCGCGCGGCCGGTGGATTGGCTGGAGAGCAGCACGCCTGAGCGTTGGCAGGCGAGCGCACAGGCGCAGTGGCATTATCGCTGGAGCGGGACGGACGGGGCTTCCGCATTTTTGAGTTCGTAGATTTGGCAGCCGGTCCTCCGGGCCTCGCCCTGGACGGGTGCACCGTCTTCGCGGACATTCGCGTACACGGGTTGAATAAGATGGGCGAAGCGTCTCCTTTCATTAAGGAAAGGTGCATGGGGTGTATCAACGCCGGAAGCCTCCACAGGGAATCGAGGCAATGGGGTACCCATTGCTGGGTGCGGATGAATCGAGATTCAGAGGGAGAGAGCATTGGAATCCCACCAGTCACTTGTGAGGGAACGAGGGATACTCGTCCTATTGTTTTGATTCTTCAGCGGTGCTAAGAAAACCCACCGGCCAGCCTCGCAGCTTTCACCTTCTCCTTCACTTGTCCCACTGCTCGCAATGCGCTCAGCGCCGCTCCCTCTTGCCAGGCGACGATGTGGCTCACGTGATCGCCGGCGAAGATGATTGGCCCATCGGGTTCGATGAGCGTCTCGTAACCCGGATTGATCTGCGTGCGCGCTGCGGCTGGATGTTGCGCCTCGCCCGTCTGCCGGGTTAGGCCAGAGGGTCGCCACCTCTCCTGCCCCGGCCCATACGCCCTGATCCACGAGCCTTCGTTGTGCGGTATCTGGCCCCAGCTCACGTACATTGGCTTTTCCAGCTCCTTGCCGTGGCCGGGATGCAGCCGCTCGATGGACTTGCGGCTCTCGGCAAACTTCTGCTCCAGGGTGAGTCCTAGCCATGAGGCGCGCGACTCCTCGGTGTATCCGCTCACCAGCACGCCCCGTGGGGTAAAGATCCCTGCTGAAGGAAACCAGATGGGGCTGCATCCTACGTTGACGAATTCAAGGCCACCGTAGATGTTGTAATCCTGCTCCCAGAATCTGCGGCTCTCCCATGCGATCTTGTAGGCGCTCGCATACGTACACTCGTCGATCACTTTCTTGTACGGCGCGCTGAAGTCGTTAGGCGTCTTCTTCAGAATGGTGAGCGGCATGGCACAGATGCAGTAGTCCGCCTCGATCACTCGCGCCGAGCCATCGCTCGTATAACCGATCTTGACTCCCTTCGCCGTCTTGCGAATTTCTGTGACCGGCGCGTCGTACTTCACCACGTTACCCAGGGCACTGGCGAACGCATAGGGAATGCGATCCATCCCACCGACGGGCTGGAACATGGTCGCCTGCATATCGAACTGCTCATCGAAGAGCATGCTCTGCCAGAAGTCCTCATCCAAGAGCGTTTGCATGTCGATGGGCTTGCTCAGCACGCCCGCCTGGTCACCGGCGCCTGCCATCTCGGCGTATCCGGCGCGATCACTTCCGCCATACTTGCCCGCGTCGTCCAGAGGACCGTATGTTCTCAAAAAACTCAGCATTCGGTCCCGGTCTTCTTTGGATAGCTCCTGATCGAGGGCTCCCTGGTTGATCGTCTTTGCCAAGAGCTCGCTTACATGTCCCCGGGTATCGTTTTCCACCTGGCGCAAGACCATCGGCTTGCCATCGTTCGCATTATCGTTTTGCAGGAAAGCGGAGCGTGACATATTCACCTCCACCTCGAGCGGGACACCCAGCTTTTGACAGTAGCCCAGCATGGTTTGATGGACGGAGGGCAGCCGTGCTGGCCCAAAATTCTGATAGTGTCCCTCGTCCCACGAGCAAGTCTGCGTCGTTCCGTCCAGGAAGGTTACTTTGTCTCCACCGCGAACCGTCCAGTTTCGTCCCCCGGGTCTCCGCCGGCTTTCGAGAACCGTACATTCATATTCCAGGGCGCGGAGCTCGTAGGCTGCCACCAGCCCTGCGATCCCTCCGCCCAGAATCACTACTTTCACTCCCTTGCCCGACCCTGCCGCAGCCGGCTCGGCTCGCTCGGCGGCCGCGGGCATCAGTCCCATGCCCTGCATCATGAGGAAGGCGGCGCTGTATCCTCCTGCCCGCCCTACGCGATTCAAGAATTCCCGCCTGCTCACTGTCATGGTATTTATTTCCCTTTCCGGAAAAGAATCCGGGGTACCGTTGCACGGGCCGCAGCGTCGATCAGTTCAAAGAAAGTCTCGATGGACTGAGAGCGATCACGCTCCCCGGGCGAGGAGCGACCAAAAGTACCGGATGGAATGAAAAAATCAGTCTACCGCACTTTTGGGGGGCTCAACCCACCGTGGGTGAAGGTCCGTCATGGTTGATAATCATGCCTTGCGTAGATATAACGAGAAGGTTTGAAGGTGCGCGTGCTGCCAGCTAACCTGTCACTTGGCCTGAAAGGCTCAAAGACGAATGAAGTTGCTGATAAGTGTTCTTTTACTTGCTCTCTCCGGCCCGCTTTGGGCGCAAGGCGTAGACAACTCGATGCTCCTCAATCCACCGGCGGATAGCTGGCCCCTGTACCATGGCTCGTACGACGGGCAGCGCCATAGCAAGCTGGAACAAATTACGCCGCAAAATGTATCCAGCCTCGGTCTCGCCTGGGCTTTTCAGACCCACCAGAGTGCGGAAATTAAAGCGACCCCGTTAATGGTCGATGGTGTGCTGTACTTTAGTGTCCCCGACAACCTGTGGGCAGTCGACGCACTTTCCGGTCACCAGATCTGGCACTACATCTACCCACCCAATCACGGGCTGCATATTGGCAACCGCGGCGTCGCGATGTACAAGAATTGGCTGTATTTCCTGGTCCCGGACGGGCACCTGGTATCGCTCGACGCCAAAGACGGCAGCGTGCGCTGGATCGTGGCCGTGGCCGACTCCACCAAGGGATATTGGACCAGCATGGCTCCGCTGGTGGTGGGCAATCACGTGCTGGTGGGTACCTCGGGAGATTTCGATAACCTGGTGGGATATGTCCGGTCTGTCGATCCAGAAACGGGCACGACGCAGTGGCAATGGGATGCCACGCCGCCTCTGGGCACAAAGGGAGCAACCACTGGCGGCAATACCTGGATGACGGGCACCTACGATCCCGAGCTCAACCTGGTTTATTGGGGAACCGGGAACCCCACGCCTGTGCTCACCGCCTCCACCCGGCCGGGAGAGAATTTGTATACCTGCAGCATCGTGGCTCTCAATCCGGATACAGGAAAAATGGCGTGGGCCTTTCAGGCCTCGCCACACGATACCCATGACTGGGATGCTGCGGAAACGCCGGTGCTGGTGAACGGAATGTTCGATGGCAGACCGCGCAAGATGCTGTTACAGGGTTCCCGCAACGGCTATTTTTTCGTGCTCGATCGGACGGACGGTAAGAGCCTGCTCACCGTTCCCTTTGGGCCAGTTAACTGGACCCTGGGGGTCGATAAGCAAGGGCGTCCCATTCCCAATCCGGCCAAGGAACCTGCGCCCGATGGGCGTTTGATAGCGCCGGACGAGGGTGGAATGGCCAACTATCGATCTCCTAGTTTCGACCCAAAAACGGGATTGTTCATCGTCTCCGCCCACCCCAGTTACTCGATTTATTTCGCCAAGCCCGCCGACGGTACCTACGGCTGGGCCGGTGCGGATTATGGTCTGTGGGGCAAGGGCGTGGTCGAAGCCATCGATTACCAGACAGGCAAGATTCGGTGGACGCATGAATTGGGACGGGGATCGCCAGGCGCGGGAGTCATGACTACGGCCAGCGGGCTCACCTTCACGGGCGATATCCAGGGCAATTTTCTGGCTCTCGACACCAGCACGGGCAAGACCCTCTGGCATGCCGGCTCGGGCGGGGCAATTTCTACATCCCCTATCAGCTACCTGTTGCACGGACGCCAATATTTACTGAACAGCAGCGGCGGTGTTGTCTTCGCCTGGGCTCTGCCCACGGCGGCCCATGCGGGTGAGTAGACCGTAATGTAACCTTGGCGGTATTAGTTGGCGTCATTGTAGGAGTGCCACGCCCAGCCCAGGTAGTGTGGGTTGCTGCTCAAATCCCGCTGTACGGCTTTGAGCATGTTGGGGAGTTGGCTCTGGTAGTCGGGAGTACGCAGACCAATGGTCATTCTGGCCAGGTGGGACTCACTCAGTCCCTGGTACGCCATGCTGAAGTAGTTTTCGCTGGCTTGGCGAAGCTTATCCGCCTGGGCAGTCGTGCTCGATCCGTCGGAAGGATTGCTCAACTCGTAAAGCATCAGTGTCAGCCGCGGCAGGGAAGACATCAGTGCCTGGCGCTGGGCCACGTCGCCCTTGAGGAATTTGTTGGGAATGTCCGCGTTGACGGTGATCCGGTTCTGCTCGGCCAACGCGCGCACTTCACGATAGGTTTCGAGAAGCCCGGGCAGAAACACCAGGTTCCCGGGACCCTTGTTCTCCGGGCGCTGTTGCGGCTCCACATCGAGGTGGACGCCATCGAATGCACTGCGCGGATGCTTACGATTAAATTCAAGCACCGCCTGGACATGGCCGAGCAGTTTTTCGCGGTGTGCGCCCGGCTCGTCGGCGTTCACGCTGGACAGCAACGCCTCCACCCGAATCCCGGCTCGATGGAGCAAGGCGACGACAGCGGCGACCTGCTCTTTTTCTGTCGCGTCGGCCTTGTCCGGGGAGTAGGAAAGATATACCTCGTTGACTGTTTGGGTGCGGCAGAAATCGCGTAAGGCCTCACCGCTGTTGGGCGCGGCGAGTACCGAAGCAGTCTTCCATACCCAGAGTCCATGCACGAAAGGTTCCTGGGCAACGGCGGCGCTGGTGAAGGTGGCCACCACCGCTGCCCACAGCAGAGAGATCATTAGCCGCATGAGAGAGACCCTCCCCATTAGTTTTGCACTTTTATGGAAACAATATATCGCGAGGCGATATAATATGGATGTGAGCGATATTTCAAAAAAGACAGCGCGGGAAAGGCTGCAAGCATTGGCGGAATTTCGCTATGCACTTCGCCAGTTCCTGCACTTCAGTGAGCTAGCAGCATCAGAGGCGGGGCTGCACCCGCAACAGCACCAACTCCTACTCCAGATCGCCGGTATTCCCGAAGGCGTGGCGCCGACTATCTCGTATGCGGCAGAAAGGCTGGGGTTGCGGCACCACACTGTGGTCGAGTTGAGCAAGCGCTGTGAAGAGCAGGGCTTGATTCGGCGGACTCAAAATACGCAAGACCGGCGATACGTGGAATTGCAAGTCACTGCGCACGGACGGCAGCTACTGCGTTCTCTTTCCGAAGACCATGCGCACGAGTTGTATGAGCTGGCGCCGAGGCTGATCACGGCCCTGACTCAGATTCGTGATTTCCATGGGACAAAAGAGGTGACAGATGAGGTCTGAACCTTCCGTTCTGAGAGATTTCACAGTCGACCGGAGGGTGTGGCTACTTTCCGGGGTTGCTATTGGAATTGGCGCGTGCGCGACGGTGCTGGCGGTCTTACTGTTACGCTGCATCGCGCTGTTCACCAATCTGTTTTACTATCACCGGCTGAGCACGGTGGGGGTTTCACCGGCGGGCAGTCCGCTGGGTTATTGGATGGTAGTGGTGCCCGTATTAGGCGGTGTGCTGGTGGGATTGATGGCACGCTTTGGTTCAGACAAGATTCGCGGGCATGGAATTCCTGAGGCCATTGAAGCCATTCTGCTTCATCGTGCAAAGGTGGACCCGAAGATCGCTCTCTTAAAGCCTATCTCCGCGGCCATCGCGATCGGATCGGGCGGACCTTTCGGGGCTGAAGGCCCGATCATCATGACCGGGGGAGCGGTCGGATCTTTGATTGCCCAATGGATGCGCGTCACCGACGCGGAACGAACCACGCTGCTGGTAGCTGGAGCGGCGGCGGGTATGTCGGCCACGTTTGCCACGCCGGTGGCGGCAATTCTTCTAGCGGTCGAGCTGCTGCTCTTTGAATGGAGGCCGCGGAGCCTGGTTCCAGTGGCGATCGCGAGTGTAACCGCGGCAGTCCTGCGCGTGTATTGGCTGGGAGCCGGTCCGTTGTTTCCTATGCCGGCGGTTGCTGTGACTCCGAACGTCAGCGTCGTTGCCGGCGCGTTGCTGCTGGGCGCGGTGATGGGTGTGGCCTCGGCTGCGATGAGCCGGATGATGTATGCCTTTGAAGACATGTTCGAACATCTTCACCTTCACTGGATGTGGTGGCCGGCTCTGGGAGGAATCGGCATCGGGGTGGGAGGATTGTTTTTTCCCCGGGGACTCGGTGTGGGTTACGACAATATCGCGCAGCTGCTGCGCGGCCAAGCCACCATCGGCCTGATTGCCGGATTGCTCATAGCAAAGTCGCTGATGTGGGCGTCCTCATTGGGTTCAGGGACGTCAGGCGGAGTGCTGGCCCCGCTATTGATGATCGGCGGCGCGGTGGGCGCGCTGGCTGGGCATCTGGCGCATGCCTCTGTCGAGGCGCAGGCCTTCTGGGCCCTGATAGGAATGGGATCGATGCTTGCAGGCTCGCTCGGGGTTCCGTTGACGGCGATCCTGTTTAGCCTGGAGGTGACGCATTTTCTCCCGGCGTTGCTACCTTTGACGATGGCTTGTATCGCGTCCTACCTGGTGACATCGTTGCTGATGCCCCGTTCCATTCTCACCGAAAAGCTAAGCCGCCGAGGGTACCACCTTACCCGGGAATATGGTGTAGATCCACTGGAACTGGTGATGGTACGCGAACTGATGACTCCGGTTCAGGGGACCAAGGGAGCGTTGCCTGTGTTCTACACATACTCCGACGCGACGGCGCGCGGCGCAGCGGAAATGATGGCGACAGAGGGCCTGGCGACGTTGGCTGTGGTCGACCGCAAGAGCCAGGAGGTTTGCGGAACGATTTCGCTGAGTGATCTGCTTCGCGGCCGTACACGGTCGATGGAGCGGGAGCATGAACGGTTGCGCCTGGTGGGGTATCCACTTCCGGATCGTGGTTCAGTCTCCGCAGGGAACCACTGAATCTCACCGAAGTGGAGCGTGCAGTCCTCCCCTTTTGAGTTTCAGGGTTTCTTCTTTGGCTTTTTGCTGGCGTCGGACGCTGTGTTGTCTGAAGCTGCCGCAGTTTTGCTGTTGGAGCAGGAGGCATCGATCGGCTTAACAGCGAGTTTCATGGTGGTATAGGGAACACCCTGCAGGGCCGCATCTGCTCGAGTTTCCAGGGGGTAGCTCGCATCCTTTCCAGTTGGGTCCTTGTGGACGAGATAGCCCTGAACTAAGTCGAGATCGGGGAGCTCTTTGGCAAGCTGGGTCGTGTCTCTCTTCGCGACCATGACGTAGTCGCCGTTCAATAGGCCGATGTAGGAGTCTTCGCGGGTTGGATCAGCGAGTGCTTGCTGGGTGGCCACCGCGGTGGTCAAATTGCCATTCATCACAAAACGGGTGCGGTCTTCCCAGTAGCCGAAGGCTTCACTGAAGGCGCTGAGCGCGGGTACACTCACGGCGGGCAACACAACCATCGGGGCAACCAGTTTCGCCCCGGTGATCATTACCTTTAATATCTTTACGAACTGCGTATCATTGGGCGGCTGGCTCACATTCACGGCAAGCTTTCCGGTGCCTTTAGTGAGCAGGATATTACTGGTGGCACTGGTTGCCTGGTCGGACTTGAAGCCCAGGTCATCGAGAGATATTTTGCCGGCGACGTTGGGCTTAAGAGACGCGATAGCCGTCCACGCCAGAGGCGCGAGCAGGTTCATGTAAGCGTGGGTCTGGGTGGCGTCGATGCGCAACTGCTGATTCTTTGACTTGTCGGTGCCTGATCCGGAACGAAACTTGGAGAGCTGAATACCTACGGTGACATCGCCGTCATGGTCAAGCAGCTCGCTCTGGGTAATATCGGTGGCATAGCGAAGCTGTTTGGAGTCGGCCTTATAGTGCAAATACTGTGTCTCCGCCGCTGGATCGGCCAGACCTGCACTTCCAGCCCGCGCACCCTTTTGGTAGTCGGGGCTGAGGGTGTTGACGCTGTCGAAGAATCCATTCCAGAATTCGTAGGCGTCGTGCGGTGCTTCTGCACTGGAAACGTCAGCCCGAGCAGCGGCGTTTAGATCGAAAAGAGCCGAGGCAAAAGCAAGAGCCAGCGCATTACCCGAGAAAGTCCGGCGGGAGATTGACATGGTGAGCTCCTAAACAAATGCAATGGGGCCGATGCAGAAGGGAAACAGGTAGCAGCATACTCTAAAGAACGTCTGCTGCAGCCCGAAAATACGCGCTGCCACCAGCGCTGAAGTGCATATTCAGAGTCGAGACTCTTTTACAGAGGGCTAAAGCGCTCTTTCCCCCGCATAATGCGGGTCTCCTGCTTACTTTATAAACTTCAGGTTTGTATCGCCGTAAAGCACATAGGCCAGCGCCGTAGGATTGTTGTTGGTGTTTTTGTAAACCTCGCGCCGTGTTTGCTCGAGGATGGCACTTACATCGGCCGGACCATTCTGCATCTGCTGGTGCAGTAATTTATAAAAATAAATCGAGAAACTGGCGGCGACCTGGTCATCGACTGGAAACAACGCTCCGATATATCCGCTTGCGCCTTTGCCCAGCACGGCTGGACCCCAGCCGTCGACAAAATTGCCGGCAATCCTGGCTTGCCCTACATCGCACGCGTTGAAGAAGAAGAAGGTCTGGCTCGCTGGATCATCCCTGGCCATGCTGCGCCACCTTTGCGTACCCAATGCACCATCTTCCAGCAGGATTTCGTAGTCACCGCGGGATGAACTCAACTCCCCATGGCCTGCGAAGTGGACGATCCCCTGCGGCGAGGTGTGGAAGAACGCTTCCATCGCATTCATATTTCCACTTACCGGGGTGTAGCCATCGAGCTGGGCAAGCGCCTGCGTCTCTGTTGCTTCGGCGTCCAGTGTGCGCGCGCCAGTGTAGTGGGGCGCAATCACAAACGTCTTTTGAATTCTCTGCGTAAAGGGAGGATGTTCCCTAAGTCCGTCAGTCATATGCCAACGGGCCACGGAGTAATCAAGGCCAAGAAAGGGTTGGCGGTCTCTGCCATTTTCGCGAACCGGCTTCATGTATTCCCACGGGATATCCGGATTATCGGTATAGATCTGGATGGTGCGGAAGTTTTCGCCGTGGGCATCGCGCAGCATCCAGAAAGCTTTCTTGAAGAGGTCGGGAGCATAGTTATCATAGAGCTCTTGTCCAAACCCATCGGCGTTTTCGCGGCTCTCCTTGGGGTCCTGAATGAGTTCTGTGCCGCGCCCGGCATTGACCGGGGCGTGCTGCGCCAGCCACTCGGGAAAGCCTTTCAGGTTTGGCATGGTCCCGGTGACAGGGCGGTTGAAATAAGGGGAAAAAACCTCGATTCCGTCGCCCTTGATGATGAGCGTAAGGTCCGGCGGCACGGCAGGAGCATTGAATTCGGCGGCTGTATCCAGAACCGCTCCGGAGGATTTCACGGTACGCCTGGTAGGCGGCGGAGCCTCCGAGGCAGGTGCGGGCGTGTCGCCCTTAATCTGGATATCCCGTTGTATGCGAGCCAGAAAATCGTGACGATAGTTAAACGTGGCCAAGAGATGGACCACGCCGAGTTTGGCTGCCTTTGGCTCGGCTTTGGCCCAGAAGGTGGCAGAGGTGGCGTTCCCATGCAGCGGTAAAACAATGCTGCTCACGGGCGTTGTTCCGCGCGTAAATTCCAGGCCGGGCGCCATGAGAACAACCTCGATCGGCCAAGAGTTATCTGGCGTGCGGGGGAGCGAGAAAGCGACTTTGCCGTTTGCTTCCCCGTTGAGGATTTGCACGTCGGGCGTGAGCTGCTGCTCGGTCAACGAAACCTGGATGAGGAATTCCTGCTCCAGGGCGACCTCATCCGGAGCATCCAGCATGGGGTATCTCTCGACCCGCTCGTTCTGCTGCTGCGAAACCTGGGAAGAACCTGAGTTGGGGTACGCGGTGGTGCCCGCCGACATGTCATTTGCCAGGGAACTGTTGGATCGGGCCGGGGGGCCTGCGGTGTGAGCCGGGGAGGTGTTCCGCTGCAGGATGAACCAGATAACGACCGCTGCGCCGACCACGATCCACAAGATCATCTTTACGGGGGACGCGCTGATCTTGGGCGATGGTTCAGGGTTCATCGAGGTATACCCGCTGTCTGTGTGTGCGGAAATATATCCCAGATAGAGGGGAGTAGCAAACATAGAGCAGGGCCGTCTAACTTGGGTTTCTGGGCGCGGGCGCCTAGCCATCGCTAACCTACGATTGCGATCTTACCTTCCGGCGTCCTGGTGAAAGCGTGGACGGTGTTGCCGTTCTGATCCAGGTGGCGCAGGGTCATTAGCTGCCTGGTTACCGAGATATGGCTGAAGCCGTAGATCTTCTGTCCATAGGGCCCGCGCTGTGCAGGATCAATCTTGAACGAGTACAAATCAGCACCGCCACCACCGGAAAGGAAATGGCTGGTGGGATGCCCCTCAAACTCCAGGTGCTGCAAGTCATGGTCGTGGCCCGCCATGTAAAGGTCCACACGATATTTGCGGAATAAAGGGTCCCAATCGCGGATGAGCACAGGATGGTCTCCGTGGGGGCCATTCGAGTAGACAGGATGATGCGCGATGACACCCAAAAAAGGAGTGGTGCGGGGACGCTTTAGCTGGACTTCGAACCATGCCAGCTGTTCTGCCTGTTGCTCCGGCGTGAGGGTGAAATCGCGGCCGTTGCTTTCCTTAGCTCCCGCGTGCGGCATGTTGCTGTCGAGCGCCAGGAAAGTAATCAGTGGGTCTTTGGCGGGAAAGGTAAAGCGATACCAGCGCGCGGGCATGGTCCAGCGTGTAGGGGCGCCGCCGTTGCGTCCGCTACGCGCGTACTCCAATTCGGCCTCCACTTTGCTTTCCGGCCAGCGCTGATAGTCGTGGTTTCCCAGGACGGCATACGCCGGGCAAGGGAAGTCGCTGGTGGGGTACATCTCTTCGAAGGCGGTTTGCCACCGGACAGAGGCGGCGCCCCCGGCCAATTCTCCATACCAGTTATCCCCGAGCATAAAGAGGGCCTGCGGGCGAAGCGAATGCTGTTGAGCATAGCCGCTCAGACCAGCGGCCACCTCGGCTTGTGCCGTAGGGTTGTCATATCCCCAATCGCCCACCACGAACAGTTGAGCGGCCGCCGGGTCGGAGGGCACAGGACTAGCCAGGCCGGAGAAAGATCCGAGGCTGGCCAGCGCACTGAATGCAAAGCTTTGCCGCAAAAACCGGCGGCGGCTCAGGTCGCGAGGAGGCGAAGGAAAAGGCATACAGGCGGGTTATACCACTTTTCCAGGAACCCTTGAAGAAAGGGTGCAATCTGCGAAGCCTTAGGCCTTTTCGTGCAACACGGGCTGGTCTGCCTGCCGCCGATGCCAACGGTAGGCAGCAACCGAGTTCTTCCAGAAAAATTTCTCTTGGGCTTGGCGGCTCTTGGACTTAGCGAAGTCCTGCAGAATAGTGAAGGTCTCCGCGTAGGTTGCATGATGATCGCTATTCGGCCAGTCGCTGGCATAGAGAACGTGATCTTCACCAAAGAGGTCCCAGAGAGCGCCAAGCGTCTCCTGGTTAAAGGTAGGACCGCCCGCCAGTTCGATTCGGGCGATGGTTACTTCAGAAAGCTTGACGAAGACATTTTTGTTTTGCGCCAGGTGATGCAGCAGCGACCAATACTCATCGTGAGCGGCCCCGGAGGGCACGCGTGCACTGGGCAGATGGTCGATCACGATCCGTAACTCGGGAATATGGTCGGCCACGCCGGCGATCGCCCGGATGAGACTGAGATCTGGATTTGCGCTATCCATCACCAGGCCGCGCGCGGCCAACATCTTCAGCCCCGGTAGGAAGCCAGGCTTGTTGACGTCGATGGCCAGGTCGCGGTCCCATAGATTGCCGTACCGGATGCCCAGGAAGAGAGGGTTCGCGTGCAGCCGATCAAGGTCCTTTTCATAGGAAGGGGTGCCGGGAATGAGGTCCCCGACCATACCCACGATGATGGGATGGTTGGCCGCTACGTTGAGTACCCAATCGTTATCTGTCACCAGATTGCTGGCTTCGATGACGATCGCGCCTACTATTCCAAACGGGCCTGCAATGCTTTGGTATCGCTCGGGCAGCGCTGCTTTATAGAGCGCGGTGTCAGTCTTGGCAGGCCAGGGCACTCCACCTGGACGCCCTGGATCAAATAGGTGGATGTGGGTGTCGATGATGGGTATGGCCGGGGGGAGAGCTTCGGCGGCGTGGCTTGTTGCCCATACGCCGGCCATGGCAGCTCCAAACTTGAGAAGTTCACGCCTGTGCATGCAGGACTTCCTTTCTCCACGCGTAGTTCCAGCCACGCCACAGTAACAGATGAAATGGTTTAAGATGCTCCTTCTATTGGAGGAGCTTTGCAAAGACGCCATTTCCTGACGTCGTCTCTAGCTGCGGCGGCTGTGGGTTTGACATCGAAGGACGCCCAGGCTCAGGCGCCGGCAGGCAAAACCCGCGAGTAGACCTTGCATCGACCTGAGGAGTGCGGATCGCAGCAGATCCTTTTGTCGGGCTTCGGTGGGTGAAAAGCTCCGAGCAGCCTGGGTAAAATAAGCACCGCCGAGGTCCTTCGACTCCGCGCCACAGGCGCTGTGTCACGCGATAAATCTGTCAGGCGCTTCGCTTCAGGATGACAGAAACGGTGAGTCGAGTGCTGTGGTATCCCACTCAAGCCAAAAAGCGGCTTGAATGGGGCACCCAGCGGTTGTTGACGATGAAGCAATCCAAAAAAGTCACAACCTTTCAGGATGACGATTCTTTGGGAGTTTTGAAGAAAAACCCTTTGAACAACTTAGCGCTCATAGGACTGCGTCCTGTTTGTTTTCAGCCGTCCTTACGGGAGTGGGGCGGGCGTGTCGTCGGATTCATCCTCGAGCCCGAGCTCTGCCAGGCCTTTGCCTCCGTGCTTTTTGAGGTCTGCCATCAGGCCTTCATCCGTTAGGTCAAGCGGACGAGCGTGCTTCCAGTCGCGCTTCACGATCTCGTGCAGACGATCCACGATGTGTTTGTCGTCCACCTCGATGGCCAATTCGCGCCTACTGTCGAAGCTGCCGGGGGCCAGGTTGATTGACCCGATAATGGCCCGCTCTCCATCGGCGAGGAGCATTTTTGCATGAAGCTTTAGCGCCTTCAGCTTGCGCACCTGGACGCCTATGTCGCTCAAAATGCGCAGGCCACCCACGCCCTCGATCAGTTTATCCGGCTTGAGGGTGTGTGGAGGCCGCGCCATGACGTGAACCTTTACTCCACGCTCTTTTGCCCGCACCACGCACTCGATCATCATCTGATCCTGGTAGCGCTCATTTTGTAACCACAACGAGTGCTTGGCCTGGTTGATGAATTGGGTAATCCGCTCCCGGCCGTTGCCGCGGCACCAGATCAGATGCTCAGAGGCGAAGTCCTGGCGGCTCCAATCCGCTTCGAAGCCGTTGATAATTTCTTCCACCTCGTGCTTGTGCCTGGTGATGACGGCATAGTCACGAGTACCGGTTAAATTTTTGGTCTGCCAATTCAGCGATTTGACGAAAGCAGTCTTATCGTCGACGACCATTGACTTTTCATGGGTAAGGTCAAAGGCCGGATTGCTGTCGCGCACCTCGATGCCGGCTGCCTCCAGCTTGCTGCGGCTTTCATCGTTCTCCGAAACCCCATTGCGGCGCCTGGGGTTCAGCATGATGCGCACGTTGACCCCCCGGCGATGGGCGGCAATCACCGCATCCAGCAGCGATGCATCGGTAAAGATAAACATTTTGATGCGCAGTGATTTTTTCGCGCCATCGATCGCGTCGAGAATCGGCTGGACAGAATCATCAGGAAGAACGATCAAGCTACGGGACATATATGGGGTTTCCCTGGCCTCTAGGGAGCGGCCTTGGCCGCTGTAGTATCGAACTGTACACTATACAACTCGGCGTAGGTTCCACCCAGCGCCAACAACTGGTCGTGCGAGCCTTGCTCTGCGACCACGCCGCCTTTCAAAACGATGATTTTATCCGCATCGCGGATAGTGCTCAGCCGGTGCGCAATGGTGAGCACCGTTCGTCCCTTCATCAAGCGTTCCAGGGCCTCGATGACCAGTCTTTCCGATTCGGTGTCCAGGGCTGCCGTCGGTTCGTCGAGAATCAGGACGGGGTTATTGCGTATGATCGCGCGCGCGATGCCGATGCGCTGGCGCTGGCCGCCGGAGAGTGTGTCTCCGCGGTCGCCGACCAATGATTGATAGCCATTGGGCATGCGGGAGATGAACTCGTCGGCGTTGGCCAACTTCGCGGCCTCGATAATCTCCTCGTCGGTGGCGCCCACCCGGCCGTAGGCGATGTTATCGCGCACGGTTCCGCGGAAGAGCACGGTCTCCTGCAGCACATAGCCGATCTGGTTGCGCAAGGACTGCAATCGATACTCGCGCACATCGATGCCATCGACCAGAACTTTGCCTGCGCTGGGGTCGTAAAAGCGGGGAATCAGGCTCATGATCGTCGATTTGCCGCCACCCGTGGGCCCGACAACGCCGATCATCTGTCCGGGCTTGACGGTGAAGCTTACATCGCGCAGCACGGGGCAGCTTTCGTCATAGGCAAAGGCCACATTCTCGAAGACGATTTCCCCGCGAATCGGCTGCTCGATGGCATTTGGCTTTTCCGGGAGTATGGCGTCCGCGTCGAGAATCGTCCGCACGCGTTCCACGGCCACCGCCGTCTGGGCAATGGAGTTGTTCATGCTGGCCAGGTCTTTCACTGGCTTGAAAAACGAACCCAGATAGGAGAGGAAGACGGTTAATTCTCCAGCGGTCATCCATCCGGCAAGAATGAGCAGGGAGCCGCGCCAGAGTACAAACCCAATACAGAAGGCGACGAGGATGGAAACGATGGGCGAGAGCAGGGCTTTCACCTGACGCGCTTTGAGCGCCGCAGCTACGGTTGCATGGCTTACGGCCTGCAGTTCCTCCTGTTCCAGTTCCTGCCGTCCAAAGGCCTTGACCACGCGGATGGATTCGAGATCCTGCTGCACCACCGCCACGATGTTGCTCTGCTGCTTACGTACTTCGCGGGTCGACTTTTTGACCGCCTTCTTGAACCGGGAGGCAAGCAATAACATCAACGGCGTCACTGCGACCGCGATCAAGGTAAAGTCCCAGTTCATGAAGAACATGATCACGAGCATGCCCAGGATGGTGATCATATCGATCACAATGCCCAGAGTGGCCGAGGAAGCGAAGTTCTGGATGGTGAGTACGTCCGCGGTAATGGTGCTCAACAGGACCCCGGCCTGGTGGGTGTCGTAGTAACGCAGGGAAAGATATTGCAGATGATGGTAGGTCCGCATGCGCAGATCGTTGGCCACCCACTGGCCCACGCTCTCGGTGAAGTAGTTGGCGAGGTACGACGCGGTGGCGTTGAGAATGGCGATGAGGACCACGGCAAGCGCGGCCAACATGGCAAGATGTTCGCGGTGGCCATGGATCAACAAGGGCCTGAGCAGATTCGCCATCCATGGATCGAGCCTGCGGCCGACGACTACGTTGTCGAGAATGATCTTGAGCGGCCAAGGTGCAGCCAGCGTCATCGCGCTCTGAGCGACCATCGCGGCAAGAATGATGGCCAGACTGCCACGGTAAGGCCGCAGCAGCTCGCGGATAAGGCCCATCATCCCTGCCCGCACCTCGGGATCTTCTAGGGGGGTAGCTACGTCGTCCATGGAGTTGACTCCACTTTAAACTTTATCCAGCCCTCCTGTCGCCGGAGATTGTTCGGCTTGGTGTCAGGGAGACTGGGTCCGGTTGGTCGAGTGCCGTGGTATCCCACTCAAGCCAAAAGCGGGCTTGAATGGGGCACCCAACATTTGTTGGGGGTTGAGAGAAAACTGCAGGTCCCTCGGCTTCGCCCGGGATGACAAAGGGGAGGGTGGTGACTTTTGTAAGGAGCCGTCACATCGGATGGACGAAAAAAAACAAGCAGGTCACTCCACTGCCCCAACAAAGGTTGGGTGCCCCATTCAAGCCCGGTTTTGGCTTGAGTGGGATACCACAGCACTCGACCAGCCCTTTAATCATTAGGAGTGAAGCCGAGGGGGTCCCCGCCCGTCCCGTTCCTAGGGCGCGGATTCAGCGGTGGTGACCAGGTGGTAGATCTGGGCGCCGTATTTTTCTACGGTGCCCATACCGATGCCTGGCACGGCAAGGAGGGCAGAATCGGTCTTGGGACAGGTGCTGGCGATGTTGCGTAACGTCCGGTCGCCAAAGATGCGAAATGCCGGCATGT
The DNA here is from genome assembly GCA_963721125.1 of uncultured Acidobacteriaceae bacterium. GTDB lineage: Bacteria > Acidobacteriota > Terriglobia > Terriglobales > Acidobacteriaceae > PALSA-350. The sequence goes on from CAVRHZ010000008.1 coordinate 448,604, forward strand.
TTCGGCGTTTTGCCTCGGTCAAGCGCCAGGCCCGCAGCGCCTGTTCCAGACGAGCCTGCTTTTCCGGCGGCGGAGCCTCAACGGAATCGGGCTTGGATAGCTTGCCTTGGCGCAGCGTCGCAACGGTCGCACCCCTCTTGCCGCGTTTGGGAGAAGCTATAGCTGCCACCGCGTCCCTCATGATAAAAGGCGCCGTCTGGCTCTCATTGAAATTCTGCCCGGCGGGGAGAATACTGACGGTCCGGTAGGGTATCCGCTTACCTTGCGTCTCGAAAACAGCATCGGCAAAGGCCAGTAGTTCTGCCCTTGCCATCGCCCCCAACACTTCTTCGAAGTCATCGCGGCTCATTTCGTTTTCGGGGAAGAGGTCCGTATGCAGCTTTCCCGTAGACCTTGCGGGCAAGGATCGCAGCTTTTTGAGAACCCGATCGCAGGCGATTCGCTCCGCATGCGTGGCGCCTCGGAATCTTTGCGCAACGCAATCGGCCGGCGCGCAGAAATCACAGATTCCACAGCCAGAACCGCTATCCGAGGTGTCTCCGAAGTGGCGGACCAGTGAGGTCATCCGGCAACGATGGCTCTCCGCGAAGCGGAGGATCTCCTCGATCTGGTCCTGCTTCTGCTCCGCCTGCATAGTGTAGGAACCTCGCCAACTCTCCGCCCCACGGGTTACATTCTCCGCGTAATCCAAGATGGCTCCTTTGTGAATCCAAAGTTTTTCCAGAGCCTTGTCGAAGATGTCCTCTTCCATCTTGACCAGTTTGCGCACACTCTCTTTGCTTTGCGGCTCGGCGCCTAGCTTGGCAAAAATACGATCCAGTAAGTCGACGGGCGGGTAATCGCGCCCAAAAAAGAAATCGTGCGTGTGGCGGTCCGCGTAGGAATACATGAGCACGGCGCGGCTCGGTTTTCCATCCCTCCCTGCGCGCCCTATTTCCTGGTAGTAGCCTTCGAGGCTGCCGGGAAACGCCGTGTGGATCACGGTCCGGACATCCGCCTTATCGATCCCCATGCCGAAGGCCGTGGTGGCGACCATGACATCCAGTTTGCCGCTCATGAATTCTTCCTGCACCCGCCGGCGCCGTTGGGCATCGAGCCCGGCATGATAACCGGCCACACGAAACTCTCTGCCCCAGGATGCGGATAGAGCCTCGGCCTGCTTGCGCGTGGGCGTGTATACAATCGCCGGGCGGTTTTCGGTTTGGAGCAGAATTGCCCGCGCCAGGATAGGACGTTGGGAGGGCAGCGCTTCCACAATCTCGATGCCGATATTCTCCCGTCGAAAACCATGGATAAAGTGCTTGACCGTGCTCAGCCCAAGCTGCGCGGCGATATCTTTTTGTACCTGCGGCGTCGCCGTTGCGGTGAGCGCCAGCGCCGGCGCAGGACGGAGAGTGGGCAGATACTGGCCCAGCATGCGGTAGTCCGGGCGAAAGTCGTGACCCCATTGCGAGATGCAGTGTGCTTCATCGATGGCGATGAGTGAGGGTTTGCGTTTGGCCAGCATCTCAGGAAAGCCGGGCACGCGCAGCCGCTCGGGAGCAATAAAGAGGAATTGCAGGTTGCCCTTCATGTAGTCAACGCAAGCTTGCCGCGAGCTCTCACGATCACGGCCGGAGTGGATACACTCCGCGGATAAACCAAGTTCCTTCAGCTTGCGTACCTGGTCATCCATCAAAGCGATGAGTGGGCTAATCACCAGCGTGGTTCCACCCCGCGCCAATCCTGGTAATTGGTAGCAGAGCGACTTGCCCGAGCCGGTCGGCATCACCAGAAGCGCATCTTCTCCGGCGGTCACCGCCTGGCACACCGCCTCCTGGTTGGGGCGAAAGGTGGAAAAGCCGAAGACGCTTTGCAGCAGCTGGCTGAGGGTGGCGTCGCCGGCGATGGTCTTTCTGGCTGGGGCTTCTCTGGCAACCGTTGTTTTGGGTTGAGCCTGAGCCTGCGCTGGTGGCGGCGCTGTTCTAGCTACAGGCGTGGTTTGGCTCACCCGCCCCACCACCGAGCGAATGTAATCGCTGATGCGTTCGAGAAAGGGAGCGAGCTGTGCATCACCCTGCTGGATGCGGTTGAGAAAGGCCTCCCATTGGCCCGTCATCGCTGGACTCTTCACTTCAGGGTGCACCACTTCGATCAGGTGTATCCCTTTGTCGGTGGCCTCCAGGCTCTTGCCCGTCCTGGTGATGTAGCCGCGTTTTAAAAGCACTTCGATGATGGCGGCCCGCGTCGCCGGGGTGCCCAGGCCGGTTTCCTTCATGGCGTCGGATAGTTCTTTCTCGTCCAGGGTTCTGCCCGCCGTTTGCATCGCAGTCAGGATCGTGGCATCGGTAAATCGTTGCGGCGGCCGGGTCTTCTTCTTTAAGGCTTCCACGTTGGTTACGGTTTGCACTTGACCTTGCGCCAGGGTCGCCGGCAGCACCGGATCGAGGTCTTTCTTCGGGTCCCGCCGTACTTCTCCGCCCACGTCGAGAATCTTCCAGCCGGTTTGCCGCACCACGGTCCCGGTGGTGCGATAGGTGTCCACGATTGATTCGTTCCGGATGGCCGTAATCACCGTGGTTACGTCCTGCAAGTGGTCGTCATGCCACAGCATGAGCAGGCGGCGGCAAACCAGGTCGTAGAGTTTGCTTTCCTCATCGGAGAGTCTGCCGGGCTGCATTGCAATCGCGGTGGGAATGATGGCGTGATGATCGCTGACCTTGCTGTCGTCGACATAACGCTTTCCCAGGGGGCGTTCGCCGGTTCCTGGAGCCAGTTGCTGCCGGTAGGGTCCGGAAATGGCGGAGACGATTTTGGGCACCGTCTCCGCAACATCGGTGGAGAGATAGCGGCTGTCCGTCCGGGGATAGCTGATGAGTTTGTGCTGCTCGTACAGTGTCTGGGCCAGGTCAAGTGTTTTTTGCGCGCTGAAGCCGTAGAGACGGTTGGCATGGCGCTGCAGTTCTGTGAGGTCATAGAGCAGCGGCGGGAGCATACGCACGGTTTCGGACGTCAAGCTCTCGATAGCGGCCTGGCCCGTGCGTGCGCGGGCTATGATCTGGTTTGCTTCCTGGCCATCGGCAGGCAATCTATTGTTCGCCGATGCATCTTTCTCTTCGGACTTGGATTGGGGACGGAACCATGTACCGTCATAGCTCGCCTGATTGGCCTCGAAAGTGGCGACCACCTGGAGGTAATCCTCGGGCACGAAGCGCCGCAGGGTCAGTTCGCGATCGACGATCATGGCCAGTGTCGGGGTTTGGACGCGGCCCACAGAGAGCTCTTCGTTGTAGACGATGGAGTAGGCGCGGGAGAGATTCATGCCCACCAGCCAGTCGGCCCGGCTGCGGCCAGAGGCGGCATCGGCCAGGCGGTCGTAATCGCTGCCGGGACGAAGGCTGGCGAATCCTTTGCGGATGGCGTCGGGCGTGAGCGAGGAGATCCATAGTCGGCTAAAGGGCTTTTCGCTTTTGGCCGCCTCGTAGATGTAGCGGAAGATCAGTTCTCCTTCCCGCCCCGCGTCTGTGGCGCAGACAATGCGCGACACGCGTGGAGACTGGAGAATCTGTTGCACTACTTCGAATTGCTCTTTGCTTCGCTCGTAGACGACCAGGGGCCAATGCTCGGGCAGGATGGGCAGCGCCTCTAACCGCCACTGCTTCCACTGGGGATTGATTTGGTGCGGCTCGGCGAGGGAAACCAGGTGTCCAATGGCCCAGGTGACCACGTAGCCATTTCCCTGCAGGTAGCCTTTGCCCCGTTTCTCGGCTCCGAGTACCCGGGCAATATCACGCGCAACCGAAGGCTTTTCCGCCAGAACGGCGACGGTACCGGATTCACTTGCCTGCATGGTAATTCTCAGTCTACCGCGATCATGCTTCCTGATTCGCGGGCCCCTGTTAGCAGCGGGTGTGCTTTATGAAGAACCCTTCATGATGCAGTTTCTTGCCGTGAGCCCGAAGGGGGCATCTGCCGTTCCACTTTTATGCCACTAGCAGAAATGTTTTAATCGATATGTGGACGTTTCCCTAGTTGAAATAAAACAAGCAGAACAAAGAATCCGCGATTTCATCTATTTTTCCCCCTGCCAGCTCTCGGCCGCTCTCTCCGAGGTGACCGGTCAACAGGTCTTTCTCAAGCTGGATAATCTGCAGCGAACCGGAGCCTTCAAAGAGCGCGGCGCGCTCAACCGGATTCTGCTGCTGAGCGATGAGGAGAAGCGGCGCGGGGTGATCGCTGCCAGCGCGGGCAATCACGCGCAGGCCGTGGCCTACCACGCCACCCAGCGTGGTGTGTTGGCACGGATTGTCATGCCGCTCATGACCCCCCTGGTGAAGATTTCAGCCACCCGTGGGTTTGGCGCCGATGTGATCTTGCACGGTGCTAACTACGATGAGGCGTGTGACGAGGCGCTCCGGCTCTGCAAGCTGGAAGGCATGACCTTTCTGCATCCTTTCGATGACAACGCTGTGATCAACGGCCAAGGGACCATCGGTCTCGAACTGCTGCAGCAGGTCCAGGGGTTGGAGGCGGTAGTCGTACCGATCGGCGGCGGGGGATTGATCAGCGGCGTGGCCTGCGCCTTGAAAGAGAGCAATCCAGCTATTCGGGTGGTTGGGGTGCAGACCGAGCGTCTGCCCTCCATGTTGCGCGCGATCGAGCAGGGAGGCCCGGTCACCCTGCCGGCAGAAGCGACGATTGCGGACGGAATCGCGGTACGGCGCGCCGGAGATTTGACGCTGCCCCAGGTGCAGCGCTTTGTCGACGAGATCGTCACCGTCGATGAAGAGGAGATCGCCAACGCAATTATGGTCCTGCTGGAAAGGGAGAAAACGCTGGCCGAAGGGGCCGGAGCCGTGGCCCTGGCGGCGCTCTTGCAGAAGAAGACCTCGCTTAAGGGGCAACGAACCGCAGTCCTGGTGTGCGGAGGCAACATCGATGTAAGCCTGCTGGCCAGGATTATTGAACGCGGCCTGGCCAAAGACGGCCGGCGGGTGCGCATTCGCGTCCACCTCGCCGATCGCCCGGGGGCGCTCCATCATCTGACCAAGATCCTCGCCGATCAGCGGGCAAACATTGTCGAAACGTTACACAGCCGTGCTTACTATGGCGTCAGTTTGGGCGACACGGTGATTGACATCACGCTCGAAACCCGGGGCGCCGCGCATATCACGGCTATTGCTAAAGCTCTGGAAACCGAAGGCTATCGCTATGAGCGCATTCAGTAAAACGATTGGAACAAGGCCGATGCAAGAGTTTTTAAGGTTGAAACGCCTGCCGCCGTATGTCTTCAACATCACCGGCGAGCTGAAGGCTGCCGCCCGGGCGCGGGGAGAAGACATTATCGATTTCGGCATGGGCAACCCTGACGGCGCCACGCCCAAGCACATCGTGGACAAGATGATTGAAGCGGCGGGGAAGACGGCCACGCATCGCTACTCCTTGTCTAAGGGAATTCCGCGGCTGCGTAAGGCGATTTGCAACTGGTATCTCAGACGCTATGACGTGGAGCTGGATCCACTGACAGAAGCGATTGTGACCATTGGGTCCAAGGAGGGAATTGCGCATCTCTGCCTGGCCACGCTTGACCGGGGTGACGTGGTAGCGGTGCCGAGTCCCAGTTACCCGATCCACATTTATGGGCCGGTGATTGCGGGGGCCAATGTTCGCGGTATCCCGGTGCATAGCACAGACGATTTTCTGGCGGAACTGGAACAGACCGTGCCGCTGATGTATCCGCGGCCCAAGATGTTGATTTTGAATTTCCCGGCGAATCCCACGACGCAGTGCGTGGATCTGGCATTTTTCGAGCGCGTCGTTGCTCTATGCAAAGAATTCCAAATCTACCTGGTGCACGATCTGGCTTATGCCGATTTGGTCTTCGATGGATATCGAGCTCCTTCGATCCTGCAGGTACCGGGTGCGAAGGATATCGCGGTTGAGTTTTTCACTTTGTCCAAGAGCTACAACATGCCTGGTTGGCGTGTGGGCTTCATGGTGGGCAATCCTGAGTTGGTGGCGGCCTTGGGGCGGCTCAAGAGTTATTTCGATTACGGCACCTTCACGCCTATCCAGGTTGCTTCGATTTTGGCCTTGGAAGGCCCGCAGGAGTGTGTGCAGGAGATATGTGATACCTACCGCAAGCGGCGCGATGTGTTGGTCAAAGGGCTCAATCAATTGAATTGGCAGGTGCCGCTGCCGAAGGCCACGATGTTTGTCTGGGCCTCGATTCCTGAGCGATACAAGGCGATGGGCTCGCTCGAATTTTCCAAGAAGATGTTGACCGATGCTAAGGTCGCGGTCAGCCCGGGTGTTGGCTTCGGTGAGCATGGGGATGAGCACGTGCGCTTTTCGCTGATTGAGAATGAAGAACGAACCAGGCAGGCGCTGCGGGGCATTAAGCAGATGTTTCAGCAGTAAGGCTTATCGAGCGAGATATGGGGCACCCGGTCTTCGTGACACGCGTAGATTCGGATTAATCGAAGTCGTGTGGGCGTAGCATTAACTGGGCGGAAACTTGACTGGACCACAGTGTCCGCAAGTTTTAGCGTGCTCTTGGCTTCTGTGCCCACTCGGCTGCCTTACTCATGAGCGTTTGATGGTCGATCACTTCACCGGCATCAGATTGTCGAATACCTTCTTCGATCAGCGCGCGATGATATTCGTCGAGTGAAAGATCCCGAGGTTCATCCTCTTTGGTAGTGGGTTGATTCATACGACGTACTCTATCCTTTTATCCGCACTAATGGAAGTCGTGTGAGTGTACCTCGAGGTCTGTGAAGGCCAACGGCTGTATGCGTTTGGCCTTGACATGGATCACACCATCCTGATTCTGCAATGCACCCTCGACTAGAACAAATTTGCTGCGTGAGACCACTACCCGCTCCCGTTCATATAGATCGGGAGTGATGATGACATTGGCGATGCCGGTTTCGTCTTCCAGGGAGAGAAAGATGAATCCCTTGGCGGTGCCTGGGCGCTGCCGCGCAATGACACAACCAGCCGCGCGTACATAAGCACCGTCTTGATAATTTCGCAATTCGCAGGCGGACAGCACTTTCCTCGCTCGCAGCTCCTGCCGGCGGTAGTGCAGTGGATGCTTCCCAACGGTCAAGCCGGTGCCGGAGTAGTCTGCACTCAGCCTCTCCTCGTACGTTCATTTGCCGCAGTGGAGAAGAGCTGGAAGCATGATGCGCAGACTTCAGCAAAGGTCCAACTGGCCGGACTGCTTCTTCTACCTGCCAAACCGCATCACGCCGATGATCGATTCCACCGAGTCGCATTCAAAGCGCCAATGCGGGCCAGCAGCGTGAGCTCTTTGCGATGCAGCAGCGGTACACGCAGCGTCAGATCTTCGGCGGAACTAAAAGAGCCGGATTGTCTGCGGGATTCGACGATAGCTTCCGCAACGTCCTGCCGTAATCCTTTGGCATACATCAGGCCCATGCGCAGCGAAAGCTCGCCATTGTTTTCATGCTCAATGGCGCACTTCCACTCCGATATCTGCACATCGATCGGGCGTATACGCAGACCATGACGCTGCGCATCCTTTACCAGCACGGCAGGCATGTAAAAACCCATAGGTTGATTGTTGAGAATCGCGCAGGTGAACGCAGCCAGGTAACGCACCTTGAAATAAGCGGATGCGTAGGCAATCAACGCAAAGCTGGCGGCGTGGGATTCAGGGAAGCCATAGAGCGCGAAGGAGGTAATGTTTTGAATAATGGTCGTCTGGGTGGCTGCATCGAGGCCGTTTTTCGTCATGCCACTGCGCAGCTTCACTTCCAGTTGCTCCATGCGCTGCCAGGAACGGCGCATGCCGACGGCACGGCGCAATTCTTCTGCTTCCGCGCCGGAAAAATCAGCGACCGTCATGGCCATACGCAAGAGCTGCTCCTGAAATAAAGGAACGCCTAATGTCCGCTTGAGCACTGGTATCAGCGATGGATGGGGATAAGTAACAGCTTCTTTTTTCTGCCGCCGGCGCATGTAGGGGTGCATCATCTTGCCCACGATAGGCCCAGGACGGATGATAGCCACCTGCACTACCAGGTCATAGAATTTGTCCGGGTGATTGCGTGGCAACGAGGCCATTTGCGCCCGGCTTTCCACCTGAAACATGCCTACCGTATCAGCGCGCTGCAGGGTTTCGTAGACCAACGGATCTTGGGGCAACTGTGCCAGGTCGACGGGTTCGTCATAATGCTCTGCGATCAAGGTAAGGGACTCCTGGATGACGGCCATCATGCCCAGACCCAGCAAATCCACTTTGATGAGACCCAGATCGGCGCAGTCTTCCTTATCCCACTGGACCACGGTTCGGCCAGGCATGGAGGTTCGTTCCAGAGGCACCACATGGTCCAGTTGGCCCTGGCATATCACCATGCCTCCTGAATGTTGGCCGAGATGCCGCGGCAGGTCCTGAATCCGCATGCAAAGCTCGAGAAATTTGTGGATGTGCGTGTGTTTTACGTCGAAGCCCGCATGGAGAAAGGAGTTTTCCAGGGTGTCGTTTTGCCCTTTCCACTCCCACTGCGAAACCAGCCTCGAAAGTCGCCCCAGGGTTTCAGGATCGAAGCCCATGGCCTTTCCCACTTCTCGTGCAGCTGACTTGCCGCGATAGGTAATCACATTAGCGGTGATGGCGGCGCCAAGCTCCCCATAACGCTGGTAGATGTACTGGATCGCTTGCTCACGCTTATCGCCGGAGGGCAGATCGAGATCGATATCAGGCCATTCCCCGCGGCTCTCGCTCAGGAAGCGTTCAAACAGCAAATCCATGCCCACCGGATCGACCGCGGTTATTTCAAGCGCATAGCAGACGGCGGAATTGGCCGCACTCCCCCGGCCCTGCACCAGGATGTCGTTCCGCTTGCAGAAATCCACCAGGTCCCACACGATCAGAAAATAGCCGGCAAATCCAAGCTTTCTGAATCAAGGCCAGCTCATGCTCAACCTGCTTTGCAACTTTTTCCAGTAACTTGCGATCGCGCTTGGCCCCGTAGCGTTTTAATACACCCTCAGCCACCCGCTGGCGCAGAAAGCTGTCCATGGTTTCGCCATGCGGAACCGGGTAGCGGGGAAATTCATAGCCCAGATCATGGAGTTCAAATTCCAGCCGCTCGGACAACGCCACGGTATGCGCAATGGCCTGGGGAAGATCGCTGAATCGGTCCGTCATCTCCCGCGCATCGCGCAGATGGCGTTGGTTATTGACGGTGAGTAGGCGGCCAGCCTGTTCCAGGTCAGTATGGTGGCGTATCGCGGTAAATACATCGAGAATTTCCCGGTCATAGGCCGTGGCGTAACGAACACCGTTGGTAGCCAACAGCGGCAAGCGCAGGTGTTGGGCAATGCGGATGGCAGCCTGGTTGCGCCATTCTTCCTCGCGCTCACCATGACGCTGAACTTCGACATAAACATTCTGCCTGTCCGAAGACTCGAACCAGCTGTTCCGTAACTTTTACTGCTGCAGATTCTCCGCCATGCATCAGTGCCGCAGCCACTGGTCCTTCATCGCCGCCGGTCAGGCAGATCAGCCCGGAAGAATACTCTTCCAGGTCCTCGAGCGTAGCTGCGCCCTCGCACTTGGTCGTCTCGCGCATCTTGAACCGGGTAATCAGTTGGCAGAGATTTTGATATCCGGCGCGCGAATTGCAGAGCAGGGGCAGGCGCGCGGCTTCGGGAACATGGCGATGCGGTAACCATGGCCGGAGGCATGAGCCGATTGCCCAGGCTGGATACCGCAATCTCCGCGCCCACATGTGCCCGTACCCCGTGCTTACGCGCAAGGGTATGAAATCGCGCCGCGCCATAAACCCCATTGCGATCCAGTAAAGCCATGGCCGGCATATTGAGTTCAGCAGCGCGCTGGATCAGGTCTTCGGGCAGCGATGCGCCTTCAAGAAAGCTGAATGCGCTGGCTGCATGCAGTTCGACATAGCGCTCAGTCATACAGCGCCTCTACCTGCCATCGTTCCTGCGTAAGATCATGGGTCAGGCAGCAACAGAGCCAGGTTGCATGATCGTCAGCTGAGCCCTGGCGACCAGGTCCCATTGCTCGAGCGACCAGAGGGTAGGCCTCCACCAGTCTCCGCCGGAGGACCAGGGCCCGTAAGCACGTTCGACGTTGTATCGCTTCTCGCGAAAAATAAAGGAGTCCGGTTGCCGGTGACGTACAGTTACGGTCACGAGTTCCGGCGGCCTTAATTGCCGCATGGCTACGCGATGCGTTCCCGGTTTCTGATCGAGCATAGCCGAAGAGGGCACGGCAAAAGGTTCGACGCGAAAGGCTTCCGGGCGATGCGTGTCTTTGAGCACCACATGGCCTGCGCAACCCTCGCCAACGATGCTGCGAATACGCGCCAGGGTCACATCCAGCCGCATAGGCTCCGGTACTTGTGGTGAAAAAAGTCCAAGCTGCACCTTGCTGGTGCTGCCCGGCTGTGCGCTCAAGGTAAGCCCGACGATAGCTGCCTGCGGAGGATGCGCTTGCAGATCCAGGTGGATAAGCTTCAACCATAGTTTTCGATCATTATTGGGCAGTGCTGGCCGCACCGTGCGGGTATGCGTCTTGTTGCCTTCAAGATCCAGGTGAAGTGTGATCGAGGCCAGCGCCAGTATGCGTGATTGGGCGCGCACAATCAGCTGATCGAGCATCACTCCCATGATAAAAAGCAGCGAATCGAGCAGTTCCACTGGAGAGTCCAGTTCCATTCGCTCTTCAAGAGCCAGGCTGGCTTCGAATCGCGCGAAATAAATGGGGCGATTCTCCCCGTGCCAGCAGGCGCATTTCTTTGCCCGGTTGTCCAAGCCGGGTAATCAATTCGGTTTCCTTGAGATTCGCCAGTGCTCCGAGTGTCGTGATGCCCCACATGGCGAATGTTTCCGCATGTTCCGGGGAAAGATCGAGAACCGTGAGTGGTAAAGGCGCGAGCGCAGAGCATTCCATGCCTCGAGGCACCACCCGTATGCCTGTCCTTTGCCGGAAGAGTGCCCTCGCGCCAGGCACCTGGCGGCATGAAAATTGCTGCTGATAGCAATGGAGGCTCGTATGCATAGTGCTTGTATCTTTTTGAGCAGGTTCTCGCCCAGTGCATCGGGGGAACCAAAGAGCGTCTCCGTGCCGGCGATGTCGATGACGCAGGTAAAGTAACTGTCACTGCTCTGATCTTCCACCCGGGGGGAGAAGCTGCCGGCACACTCCAGCAAAGCTGCTCGGGCTGCTGCCTCCTCGGCGTGCGAGCGCGGCAATACCAGGGCGGTAGGAAACATCTCCATTTCCAACCGTGTCATGCCCAGGGCTATCCCTAGTGTGCGTGCTGCGCATGTTGAGCGAGCACACCTGCTCGAATGGCGGTTCGCCATCGAGCACTGCTACGGGCTTGCTCTGCAACTCCGGCCGTAGGCGCAGGAGTGCCTGCAGGGGAAATTCCTTTACGTCGACGCAGGCATATCGTTCCGTCATGAGCGGCCTGCCCAAAGGGTTCTGCCCTGCCACTGCGCTGTTGTTACGCTTTGTGGGCTGCTTCGCGCAGTGGGAAATACATTCCCAGGAGACTGGGGAAAACGCTGGCGGCTCAGCTCTGCCCGATGTTCGAGGCCGGTGAAGATGGTCGAGTCCGGAGCCAGCACGCTGCCCGGCTCCAGACGAAGCACCAGGCCGGCGCTATTTCTGGAGCAGGCATGCTGGGTCAGCAGCAACACATTCGATTGCAGCCGCTCGGCTGCGGCCCGGAAGCGAAACCATGTCGCCAGCGGCACACGCAAGGCGTACTCCGCGCTTCAGACTGCCCATATCCAGCACGATGCAGCTGAATCCACCAGCCTGCAGCAGTAGATCCGTAACCCGTAATGCCTGTTCCAGCCGGGCCCAGGACTTGCTCCTGGGGGCGGTTTTGATAGCAGCAGGCGGAAGCTTTGTGGGCAGAGGACCAGGATTCTGTTGCTTACCTTGCGGGCGAGGTTTGTGGAGCGGTTCGGCGCAGCGGGGAGCGATTTGAGCCGGGCTGAGCAAATCGCTGACTGCAGCGGAAAGGCCATTCGCCTCCATTCTGGGATGGCCACCACCTGCTGGCGGCACCGTTCTGGCTTTTGCCCTTCCATCCGCGCACTACGGCTGGTGGCGAGGGCACAGGAGACGAACCGCACCGTACCCAGAGCAGCCGTGAGAGGTCCACTCCCATGGCTGCTGCCGATTCAGGATGCAGGGTGTCGGAAACATCTACCCAGGCGCACACCTTGCCTGCCTGGGTCATGCTGGCAATGAATGCGAGCGCGAGCGAGGTTCGTCCGGAGCATTCCGGTCCAACCACCTCGCTAAGGGCGCCGACAGGGAATCCGCCATGCAGCAGGAGGTCGATTTCGGAAATCCCTGTTGGCGCAACCGGGTAGGGAACGCGGGCCATCGGCGTGAGCGCCGAAGGAATTCTTTCCGCCAGGGTAGCTTCAATTTGTGCGCGTAGATGGCTGGCGGATGGCATGGCTTGGTCTTCGCCTTATTTTCGCCTGCTGCTGGCCTGCAGTGTCAACCGGTGGTTGTGGGAAAAGTCGGGTTCCCGCTCATTAAGCGATTGAAAGCAAGGAGTTTATAATTACGGTTGCATGGGTTTCTGGGTGTCAACAAAAGTCTGAATCGGGCAGAAAGCGATACCTCAGGTGCTGAAGCCCAGCAGTTTCGCTAGTTTTACGCCCCGACTAAAGTCGTGCACTGATACAAAACAGAGTTTTTCCGCAATTTGCTACTAGAAATCGCTCGGCGGTTGGGCGAGGGCGATGAAACAGCACTGTTATTATTTGCGTCTCATGTACGACTGTTTTAGAACGTCATGGCACACTGGCGCATCGAAATGCAGCATCGCGGGCTTGGGAGATAATCAAATACAGGGAATTAGAGGCTGAATGATCCTGAGCTTTTTTCATTTCGCGATACTGGGGATGGCTGCAATCCCTTTTATCTATTACTCGCTTGCGCTGTTTAGCGCATGGCAGTTTTTTCGATGTTCGCGGAAACCCGGTTCGACCAGCTATACCCCTCCGGTGAGTAATCTCAAGCCCATTCGCGGGACTCGATCCCGATACCTATGAAAATCTCGCCAGCTTCTGCCGTCAGGACTATCCGGAATACGAAATTGTCTTTTGCGTAGGGGATGCATCAGACCCTGCATTGCCGACGATTCAGAGGCTCATCCGCGACTTCCCCAAGTGTCAGATCCGCGTACTGATCGGCTCCGGCCGGATAGCTACCAACGATAAAGTCGCCAAGCTGGCGCGAATGACTGCGGAAGCAAAATATGAAACAGTCGTGATGAGTGACAGCGATGTGCGCGTGCAACCGGATTACCTGCGCACCATTGTTGCCCCACTGGCGGATCCCAAGGTCGGTGCAGTCACGTGCTTTTATGTGCCCGTTCCCAGCGAAGAAAAAACATTTGTGCAGCGCGTTCAATCCGTGGGCATGCTCTCTGACTTTTATGCCGGGATTCTGGTTGCCAAACAGTTGGATGGAGTGAAGTTTGCCCTGGGTCCAACCATTGCTACCACGCGCAAGCATCTCGCCGGCTTTGGCGGCTATGCGGCGATTGAAAACCGTCCGGCGGACGATCTGCTGGTGGGACGCTTGATTGCCGAGCAAGGCTACGAAGTAGAACTTCTGAACTATGCCATTCACACGGTGTCAGATTTCCAGTCGCTGCGCGACCTTTTCCTGAAGCGCCTGCGCTGGACCGTAGTGATGCGCATCATGCGTCCGTGGGGACATCTCGGCCTGATATTTACCCTTGGCTTACCCTGGGCCCTGGCAGCGATCTTTGTACAGCCCACGCCTGAGGTAGCGTTCGCTTATCTGAGCGCATATTTCGCCTTCCGTATCGCCATGATGGAAGTGATTGGCAGGTGGGGTTTGAAGCAGCCGGGTATTTACAAGAAGCTTTGGCTGCTTCCGGTGTGGGATCTGCTCGCCGCGTGTATATGGCTAACCAGCTTTACCCGCAACAGCATTCGCTGGAGAGACGGCTATTACTACATTCGCAACGGCGAGTTGGTTCCGGTCGACCCTGCTGCCGCTATCCGAGCGGCGGAGAAGGCCCCAGAGCGGATCTAACTGGGATGGTGTTCCCACTGACAACAAGTAGACAGGGGTGTTAAGTGCTGTGTATCCCACTCAAGCCCAAAAACGGGGCTTGAATGGGGCACCCAATCCTGGGATAGGGAAGCAGAACTGCAGATCCCTCGGCTTCGCTCGGGATCAAAAGGGGATCTGCAGTTTCTAACTGACACTCTCTACAGTGCTGTCTTGGCCAGGACGGGCTTTTCCACGCGGCGATCGTTTCTGGTGTGGCGCCAGTTCACCCGCGGCAGAAACAGTGCCGTGTCGATGCGGTCGCGGTAGCGAACCGCTATGTCGATGAGTGAATCCAGCAGGGAATCAGAGAGAAAGTGCGGCGCAAGGCCAAGATCAATCAGCTTGGAGTGCTTCGCATTGTAGTAATGCTGCTCCGCTTCTACGCGGGGATCGGACAGGTATTCGATCTCGACTTTCAGCCCCATTTGCTTGCCGGCATTCTGCACCAGGTGGGCTAGATCGAGCACAGAAAACTGCTCGGTGAATTGGTTAAATACCCGGAATTCTCCCTTGGCCGCGGGATTTAGACAGGCCAGTTCCACGCAACGCACAGTGTCGCGAATGTCCAGGAAGCCGCGTGTCTGGCCGCCTTTGCCGTAGACCGTGAGCGGGTGGCCAAGGGCCGCCTGGGCGCAGAAGCGATTCAGCACCGTGCCGAAGACCTCGTCGTAGTCAAAGCGGTTGATCAACGCTTCATCCAGGGCGACTTCATCGGTCATGGTTCCATACACCACACCCTGGTTCAGATCGGTGGCGCGGGTTCCCCAGATCTTGCAGGCAAACATCATGTTGTGGCTGTCGTGGACCTTGGAGAGGTGATAAAACGACCCCGGCTGCTTGGGATACGGGAGCACGTCTTTGCGGCCGTTGTGCTCGATGGTGATGTATCCCTCTTCGATATCGATATTGGGCGTGCCGTATTCACCCATGGTGCCGAGCTTGACCAGGTGGCAGTCAGGCTGGAATTCGCGCAAAGCGAAGAGCAGATTCAGCGTGCCTACGACATTGTTCACCTGGGTGCCGACAGCGTGGTTGCGATCGATCATCGAATAGGGTGCGGAGCGCTGCTCAGCGAAGTGAATCACAGCTTCGGGCTCAAAAGCCTTGATGGTCGAAGCCAGAAACTCATAGTCCGTTACATCACCAACGAAGAGCTCGATGGACTTGCCGGTGAGCTCGTGCCACACGCGCAAGCGGTCGGCCAGCGGGCGAATGGGAGTGAGGGACTGCACTCCAAGTTCGTGGTCCCAAAGACGACGCACGAAGTTGTCGATAATAGCGACTGAGTGGCCCTGCTTCGATAGATAGAGCGCGGTAGCCCAACCGCAGTAGCCATCGCCTCCAAGTACGGCAATTTTCATAGTTTCTCCAGATCGTTTATCAAGTATTTACATTGTATGGGTTTCTGCAATTGGATGATTGGTGAGCAGCACTTTGCCGCCACTCCTAAGGACGGTATTGAGTTGGTCCTGGGTTACCAGCGACTTCAGATGATCCACCTGGTTGTCCCGGGCGAAGATGTAATATCGCTCGGGCCGCCGCCAGAGCTCCTCGAACTGGCTGTCGTCAATAAATACGTTCGCTGAGCCGGGAGCGTACGAGCCGTAGACCATATTGAAGAATCTTCCGTTCAGCAACAGCGCAGTCCTGTTGGTATAGAAGAAGACGGAAGAAAACCAGTAATAGTGGTGGTCGATGATCAACTCGCCTTGCGGCGATCTTTCCAGGGCGTTGATCAAGGGCTTGGATGACAGGTACGGGTCGAAGCTGACCATCGCCAGGCGGGCGGCGTGAAAGAAGACCACCATGGCAAGGGCAACCGCCAAATAGACCCTCTTGCCGGCCCGCAGGAGGGTGCCTATAGCTGCAATGACAAAGGCAACCGCGGCCAGGCCCAGGGGCAGCCTAAGGTAGGCAAACGACTTGAGGGTAAGGTCTTCCATGTGGCCGAGGGACAGCTTGTAGGCGCCGGGATTGGACGTCAACGCCTGAGAGATGTCTCCCGGGGTGGGGATGTGGCGATCCGCTATGAGGATGGCAATCGCCGCCATCGCGGCCACGGTGAAGATCACGGTCAGTAGCCGGGTTCCTCCCCTGACCAGTTTTCCCTTAGTCGCCATCGCCGAGCCAATCAGCAGCGCCATCGCCGGGTAGATGGGCATGGAGTAATACTCCTGGGTGGTGGAGAAGGTGAAAAACACCATGACAAAGCCGATCCAGCACAAGGCCAGTAGCCGTGTCTTTCCAGCGCGGTCGAGGGGCCGGTAAGAGAGCCTGAAGGCAGCGGGCAGATAAACACTCCAGGGGAAAAGCCATGCCAGGTTGAAGAGCCAGAAGTAGACCGGGGGTACAGTGTCGTAATCCCGCGGGTAGCGCAGGTTGAGGAACCGCAATAGCTGCTCGTTAATTACGTAAAACCACAGGAAACCGTGATACTCCCCGGGAACGCTCCTCATGGAAAGGCTGAAATAAGGCGGGTTACGCAGGGTGGCAAGAATATGCCAGGGAGCGGCGACGAGGAGCATAATCGCCACTCCGCTGAGAGGCCGAAGCCGCCGCCACACGGCCAAGGAGAAGAACTGGCGCGTGAGCAGCAGGTACACGGCGATGGCTCCGATAGGGAAGACCACACCAATGAGGCTTTTCAGGAGCAAGCCGAGGCCTAGAGAGACGGCGAGGACGGCTGCCCATGCCTGGGGATGGCGTTCGTCTTCATCCAGCACCCGAAGAAACGCCCACAAAGCCAGGGCGATGGTGAGGGTGAGCATCGCATCGGGCAAGAGGATGCGGGTGAAGAGCCAGAGCCCGACGCAAGTGGACATGCAAAGGCCGGCCAGGAATCCAGGCCGCCTGCCGAATGCCCACGCTCCGAAGCCTGCGGTGACCCAGCAAAGAGCGATGGCCCCGAGAGCAATTGGAATACGCGTAGCCCAGTCATGCGGGCCAAAAACCTTCATGGAGATTGCGATCGCCCAGTAGAGGAGGGGGGCCTTTTCCAGGTAAGGCACACCGTCGATGCGAGGCGTCACCCAGTCGCCGGAGGTGAGCATATTGCGCGCAATCTGCCCCTGCACGGCGTCGACGTCATCCATCAGCGAGGGCGGAGAGACGATGCAACCCAGGTAGACTGCAGCGGCAATCAAAAGCAAGATGGCTACGTAGAAGTGCCAGCCCCTTCGGCTACCAGGACTGGTAGTTTTTGTGTCGACGCTGGTGTCGACTGAATGCGCCATCGTTTCATCCAGAGAAACAGGATCATTAAACCCCATAGGTGGTATCCCAGGTTGGCTCGCCTTTCCAGGTGAAGCCGCACATAGGTTTCGATGGTGTCGGCGCGGAAGAGGTCAGCGTGTTCAGAAAGGCCTTCTTTCAAAGTGTCAAGCAGAAGTGGGCGAAGAGATCCGCGGAGCCACTCGTGCGCGGGAATATCGAAGCCGACTTTCTTGCGATTGAGAATCGATGGTGGAAGCTTGTCCTTCATCAATTCCTTCAGCAGCAGTTTCTGGCGCGAGCCACGCATCTTCAGTGTATCGGGCAAGGTGGCGGCAAACTCGACGATGCGATGGTCGAGGAATGGAGGCCGCACCTCGACGGAATGGGCCATGCTCATGCGATCCGACTTCACCAGGATGTCATCGGCCAGATAGTAATTTTGATCGAACGCGAGATAGGGGTATAGCCCGTCGCGGGCGGCGAGGGAATTGGTCAGCCGGCCCAGGATGTTGCCCATGGCGGGCGGCAACGGGCGGCGCAATAAGGTCGCCTTGGCCGCCTCGGAGAAAGTTCCATTCCAGTGGATATGGGCCCGTTCCGGGGATAGCAGGCAGCCTTCAAGAAAGCGTTTGAGTTTGTATTCCAGGCTGATCTTCTCGTCGGAGACGGGCCAAAGGCTCAAACTCTTGAGCGCCGCCTTGATCGCCGGCGCAGGCAGGCTTCGGACGGTCCGGGCAAGCTGGTTGGCGCGATAGGTAAGATACCCGGCAAAGATCTCGTCAGCCCCTTCGCCACTTAATGCCACGGTGGCATGGGTCTTGCACATGCGGGAGAGAAACCAGACCGGCAGCGCTCCTGCATCGGCGCTGGGTTCGTCCGAGTAGTACGCGAATTGTTCAATCGCGCCTTGCAGATCCTCCTGGGGGTTCAGGTCGAGCTGTTCGTGATCTGTCCCATAATGCGACACCACCTGCTGAATATGCTCGGTCTCATCAAAGCTGCGACCGCGGAAGGAGATAGAGAAAGTCTTCAAGCGGGCATGGTTGGTGCTGGCCGCGTAGTGCAGGATGGTGGAAGAATCGATGCCGCCGCTTAGCCAGACTCCCAAGGGAACGTCGGAGAGCAGGTGCTCCTGAACCGACTGCTGGAGGAGAAAGTCCAGTTCTTGCTTGGCGCTCTCGAGGTCGCGTACGCGGGGTGCGGGAGCGGGCAGTGCCCAGTAGGACTCGGTGCGCACCTGGCCGTCATGCCACTCGTACCAACAGCCCGGGGGCAGCTTCTCCACTCCGTTCACCAGGGTCCAGGGGCAGGGAACGTAATTGAGCGAGAGATAGCAGTCCAGCCCCTCCATGCTTAAGCGGCGCTCCACTTCAGGATGGATCAGGATGGCCTTGAGTTCGGAGCCAAAGAGCAGATCCTCTCCATACTTGGCAAGGTAGAGAGGCTTAATACCCATGCGGTCTCGAGCCAGAATGAGCCGCCGGGTGGACTTGCGCCAGAGAGCGACGGCGAACATGCCGCGCATGCGGGCAAAACAAGCGGTGTCCCAGGCAAGGAAGGCGTAAAGAACGGTTTCGGTATCGCAATGGGTGTGGAACTGATAGCCGAGCGCTTCGAGCTCAGGCCTCAACTCCAGATGGTTATAAATTTCGCCATTGAATACGATGACAGTGTCGCCATCGCTTGAGGTCATCGGCTGAGCGCCCGCAGCCAGGTCAAGAATCTTCAAGCGGGTGGCGCCCAGGGAGCACAACCGGGAGGAGAAAACGCCCTGTTGATCAGGTCCGCGATGGATCAGGGTCGCGGTCGCCGCACGAATCCGGTCGGGATCGGACGTCCAGCCTTTCTGGGTAAAGCCGGCAATGCCGCACAAAGTGGAAGCACCTCATTTGCTGCTGTCGCTAAAACTATAGTTATAACAACTTTACCCAGGCTCAGGTTGGGAGTTCAGCGTATCCAATAGATGCAGGAGACGAGCAGTAGGCTCTTTTGCCGCATGGCTAACCCACAATTTCTCATACTCAGGCGGCAGTTAGTACAATCAAGCGTGTCTCGGAAACCGGTCCACCTGAAAACGTTTTTGCTCATCCTGGTGATGGTCATCGCGGGACCTCTGGGGAATGTTTTGTTGGGCAAGGGCATGAAGCAGGCCGG
Source organism: uncultured Acidobacteriaceae bacterium (assembly GCA_963721125.1). Taxonomy (GTDB): domain Bacteria; phylum Acidobacteriota; class Terriglobia; order Terriglobales; family Acidobacteriaceae; genus PALSA-350. Next base: position 468,072 of record CAVRHZ010000008.1, read on the forward strand.
CAGTCACGCCATTTGGCCCCCCACAGAAGCGCTGCATACCGTCTTACGCGTATTCGCCACGGGCTCTATTTGGCTTGGAATAGGCTCTCTGCTGGCCTTTTTCCTGGCCAATGTGCTGGTTCTGTCCTGGGCAGACTACAGCTATGTGCAGCCGGCGTCGTCGATGGGCTACGGTGTTTCCGCACTGCTTGGATATTTCATGTTAAGCGAGCCGGTTTCGCCTTTGCGCTGGCTAGGCATTGCAATTATCTGCCTGGGAGTGCTGGTCGTTGGACAGACCAACCCGCGCAGCGTTGAGCACAGCCCGACGCGTATGGAGCAGAGCTAGTTGGTTGAGGTCATCCTGTTTGCGTTCATCATCGTGGCCGGTACAGGCGGCGAACTGTGCGTCTCTCGGGCGATGAAAGCGGTCGGAGAGGTAAGGGATTTTCGTCCGGCGGCTGTTGCTCGAGTGATTGGGCGCGCCCTGCGGGTAGGGTGGATGTGGGCGGGAGTGGGTTTGATGGCCCTGGCGTTTTTCTCTTTGCTGGGGGCGCTCTCCATCCTGAACGTAAGTTTTGTCGTGCCGGTGACTGCCCTGAGCTACGTGACTGGCGCGCTGGGAGCGGTATTCTTTCTGCGTGAGCACGTCAGCCGGCGGCGCTGGGTGGGCGTGTTTCTGGTCTCGCTGGGGGTCACCCTGGTGTTCCTGGGGCATCGATGAAGTGGTTTGACTAGATGAGCGTCTCGACGTCAGTTCGCAGCACCAAAAGCATAGCGTTCCGCGAGATTGTGTTGCTGGCCGTCGACTCCTTTCGTCTCAACCAGATTCGTTTTGCCCTTACTGCCCTGGGAATGGTGTTCGGGACTGCTTCCTTGATCCTGGTAGTGACCATCGGCCTTTCCGGCAGGAAATATGTCCTGACCTCCATTCAGAACATCGGCACCAATCTTATTTGGGCCGAGTACGCCGGGCTATCGGATGCCAGCGGCGAATCGGTGCGCGATTACCTGACGGTGGACGATATGCGCGCCGTGGAACAGCAGGTGCCGGGTATTCAAACAGCGTCGCCGGTGCTCAATCTGCACCAGTACTTCACCAGCGGAGGGGGCAGGGAGCGCGATGTCCTAATCCTGGGCGTGAATCCGGAGTATCCCGACATACGACGGCTTTACCTGCTCGCGGGCCGCTTTTTTGATGAGCAGGATTCGGTCACCCACAGCCATGCGGCGGTGGTCACGGAGCGATTTGCGTGGACCCAGTTCGGCAGCGCCCAGGAAGCAGTAGGCAAGACGGTGGCCATCTCCAACGTGCCTTTTGTGATCATCGGCGTATTTCGCGAACGCGTATCGACCTTCGGCCAGTCGGAGATTGCCGATGAAACGATTCTTATCCCGTACACCGTGGCGCGTTATTTTACCGGCACCGACGCGGTCAACCAGATCTACTTCTCCATGACGGACCCGGGCAGTGTGCCATGGGCCACACAGGCTATTTTGAAGGTCCTCAAGAGCCGTCATCGCTCCGAATCTGTGTATGACGTGGGTGATCTTTCGGCCGTGCTTTCGATGGCGGGGAAGACGGCCACTGCGTTCAGCATTGTCCTGCTGCTGTTTTCCCTGGTGACCCTGATGGTCAGCGGTGTGGGCATCATGAATATCATGCTGGCTACGGTGCGTTCGAGGATCCGGGAGATCGGGATCCGCAAGGCGTTGGGGGCGACCTTTCGGGAGATTCAGCTGCAGTTTCTGGCCGAGGCGGTGTTGATTTCGCTCAGCGGGGGAGTGGGGGGGACGATTCTGGCCATGGCCTTGCCGCTCGGGATTGAGCTATTCACGAATTATCGGGTCCAGGTTTCGTGGACCTCGGCGGTGATCGCCATCCTGGTCTCGTGTGGGGTGGGGATTGCGTTTGGGACGGTTCCGGCCGTGCGGGCGGCGCGGATGGATCCTGTAGAATCATTGAAGTACGAGTAGGGGACTGGGCGCATTTTTTCGAAGTTTGGGGCATTTTTTTCATTGCGCTTCTTGCGTCTGCGGTATATCCTCAAAGAGCGTCGAATACGATTTTGGTTCTCAGCTCGTTCTGCTCTAGGAGTCCGCACTACCTGCAGATACCCCGATTGAATTCAGCGTCATCTCGTTACTAAGGAAGAAGCACAATGGAACAAGGTACAGTGAAATGGTTCAACGATGCCAAGGGGTTCGGCTTTTTGAGCCGTGCAAATGGTGAGGATGTTTTCGTGCACCACACAGCGATTCAAGCAAACGGATTCCGCACCCTTCAAGAAGGCCAGGCGGTTCAGTTCAACGTGACCAAAGGCCCCAAGGGTTGGCAGGCAGAGAACGTCCAGGTTCTGTAGTCTGTAGTCAGATTTGTGAAGGAAGAGATGGTGAAACGCCGTCTCTTCCTTCAGCTTCCCGGTGAATGTTGGCCCTGTAAGACAACGGCCTGCTCTTTCACGGACTTCTGCGTCTTTCCCTTCCACATTCGAATAGCCTAAGATCGCTCTCAAGGAGCATTTATGTTTCGAGCGTCTGTTCTCTTGCTGCTTGTTTCTTGTGCGATGGCTATGGGTTGCGATACCGGTAGCACTGCACAAAACGTCAGTAGTACTGGATGGAAAGGGCAAAAAGTCGGCAAGAGCTCGAACGTTGCCGGGCCGGTTCCCAGTTCCACCACCGGCACCCCTGGAAATATCCAGAATCCCCAGCCTAAACCTCCACAGGACGAACCCAAAGCTACGCAGAACCTCGACAGCGACTAATCACTGTGGCTGCTAGACTCAACTGGAACTTACATCTCTGAACTGGAGTCTTGCATGGCTGAAGGGGAAGTCACTATTACGGTTCGACCGAACGGTCCGTTTCGTGTCGAGGGCCCGATCAAGCTGGTGAACACGGACGGTACGTTGATAGATCTTGCGGGTAAACCGGCCGTCTCTCTGTGCCGGTGCGGAGCATCGACCAACAAGCCGTTCTGCGACGGAACCCATTCCAAGATCGGTTTCCAGGCCGCGGCAGCGGTTGTCCCCGAGTCTGCCGAAAAAGTCTAAGCAAATCACCTTTTCCGCAGGGGCCCACATTTGGTCATGCAATTCAGGCCAAAGGTGGGCCCTACGGTTTTGCACGCGCATCTATTGACGACAAGGGAACGAGAGTTGGGTTACTCGGCTTCGCACCTTAGGAGAAAAAGGGCGCGTCGAGTGCTGTGTATCCGACTCAAGCCAAAACCGGGCTTGAACGGGGCACCTAGCCTTTGTTTCCGATGAACGGCGCAGGCGAGCAGCCGTGCGGGTGACCTCGACCGGGTGGAAAACGGTCGAATTACTCCTCGTTGGTAAGGGGCAGTTTCGGCCTTCTCCATAGCCGCTGCAGTGGTGACAGATCCAGCATGCTGCGGGCAAAATCGCTCAGGGTATCTCCCAATAGCCCCAGACTCTCGCGCACTACGTAGAAGGCGGTAAAGACGTCGCCGGCCACCAGTGCGATGGCCGCGCCGCGCAGGCCGAGCGCGGGAACGTGCATCAATAACCAGGCCAGGAGCAAGGCGACGCAGGTGGCGGTCAGCATAGCCCGCGCCATCCTCTGGTGCTGGTTGGTGGCCATCGGCACTACCGAACTGGTGAACCAAAACGCGGAAACTACCATCTGCAGCAACATGATGTTGAGCAGCACGGGATCAGTCGGCACCTTGCCAACCGTCCATACTCGCCAGATCCAATCACCGAGAAACGCGACTCCAAGAGTGATGCCCAGGCATAACAGCAGTGAGATCTGGCAGGCACGCCGGTGGAGCATGCGGGCGACATTCATGGCTCCGATGCCGAAGGCGGCCGACATCTCCGGCCAGATCGAATTGTTGATCAGGTTCATTCCCTGGGCAGCACTGCGGGAGATGGTTCGCGCGGTATTGAAAGTCACCACCGCGACCGGACCCATCACATAGCCGATCACCACCAGGATGCCCTGCAGGTTGAGAGCATTGACCAGCGGGAAACTCATAAAGGAAAGCGCAGGGCCACTGAGGCGGCGAATGACCGCCCATTGCGCATGGCGAATGCCGAAACGGATCCAGGGCACCTCGCGCTTGAGCAAAATCCACAAGGCAAAGACGCCCACCATATTGACAGCGACATACAGCACGGTGACGGGGACAGGAGACAGATGCAACCCAACGCCAATCATGGTGCTCAAAAAGGCTGCCAGGACCACCAGGCTCTTGGCCATGGTCCCGAGCGGGTATTTGCCTACGCACCGAAATGCCGCCTGGAACAGGGTCTCCTGCATACCCAAGAGAACCGCCAGTCCGAGCAGCAAGACGATGAGCTTGGTGTCTCCCGGGCTAATCGAGTGCATGTGCAGCCAGGCGCCTAAGGGCAGGAACCAGACGGCTGCGATCAGCAGCAGGCCGATCAGGGTGGTGATAACCGTGGTGAGCACCCAGACACTCTGAAAGACGACCAGCGCCTGCTCGAAGTTCTGGGCGGCCGCCAGCATGGTCATCTCGTTTCCGGCGACACTGCCAAAGCCCACATCGCTGAGCCCGAGGTAGCTGGGAATGGTATTGAGCAGGATCCATTCGCCGTATAGGTGCACTCCCCAATGGCTGAGGAAGACAGGAACGGAAAAAATCTGCGTGAGGGTGGTAGAGAGGCGGCTGAAGGTGTTGGCGCCGAACCCTGCGATCAGCCTGCGTTGAAGACTGCGTGTGCTCATGGGGGAAAGCGAGAAGCCGAGCAGCTTGGTTCATCGTACATGCTTGAGGATGCAAGCGGTAACGATGTACCCTTAAGGCCACTATGAAAGCTCTGCTTCTCTCTGAGTACAATCAGCTCGACATCGCGGATGTTCCCGCGCCCGTTCCTGGCGCGGACGAGATCCTGGTGCGGGTTGCCGCCTGCGGTATCTGTGGCAGTGATGTGCACGGTTACGACGGTACTTCCGGCAGGCGGATTCCGCCCATCGTTATGGGCCATGAAGCGGCTGGGGTGGTTGAGGCGGCCGGCAGCGGTGTGACCAAATTCAAGCCCGGCGACCGGGTTACGTTCGACTCCACCGTCTATTGCGGTCAGTGCGAGTTCTGTCTCCAGGGCGATATCAATTTATGCAATAACCGGCAGGTGATTGGAGTCTCCTGCGGAGACTTTCGCCGCGCCGGCGCCTTCGCCGAGTATGTCGTGGTGCCGCAGCGCATCACCTACCACCTTCCTGAGGAGCTCGAGTTCCAGGAGGCGGCCATGCTGGAAGCCGTTTCGGTGGCATTGCACGCCGTGCGGGTTTCGGAGATGAAGGGGGGCGAGACGGCCCTGGTGATCGGCGCGGGGATGATCGGTTTACTCACCCTGCAGGCGGCAAAGGCCGCAGGGGCTTCCCAGGTGCTGATCGCGGATATTGACCGCTCCCGCCTGGAACGGGCCGAGAAGCTCGGCGCCGACTCGACGCTACTGCTTTCAGGAACTGAGTTGGTAGAGGAGATCCTTCGCCGCACAGGCGGCAGGGGTGTAGACCTGGTTCTCGAAGCAGTGGGGCGAGATGAAACCATATCCGCTTCCATCGCTAGCGTGCGCAAAGGCGGAACGGTTACACTGATCGGCAATATTTCTCCCCAGGTCAAAATCCCGCTGCAGGTGGTGGTCTCCAGGCAGATTCGCCTACAGGGATCGTGCGCCTCGTCGGGCGAATACCCAGAAGCGATGGAATTGTTGGCTAACGGGAAAATCAAGGTGAAACCATTGATTACTGCGGTCGCTCCTCTGAGCGATGGGCCGCGCTGGTTCGCCCGGCTGCACGCGGGCGAGCCAAATCTGATGAAAGTCGTACTCGATCCTGGCGCATAAGTCTGGCGCCTCATTGCCACCCCCCTAACCAATGAAGGACTAGACATGCCGGAAGAGAAAGAGTTTTCGTCGATCGCTCGCAGGCGACTGCAGGCGTGGTGCCTGTTGGCTGCGGTGTTGGCGTGGTCGATGCTGGCCGGAGCGCAAGCGGCAAAGGGCCGTTCGCTCCAGGTTTACTTCATCGATGTGGACGGCGGTCAATCGACGCTGTTTGTCACTCCGGCAGGGAAGTCGCTCCTGATTGATACCGGCTGGGCAGGAAACAACGGCCTGGATGCTGACCGCATCCTGGCCGCGGCCAAAGATGCGGGCGTGAGCAAGATCGATTACCTGTTGCTGACCCACTACCATGCAGACCACGTTGGCGGACTCCCCGAACTGGTGGCGAAGATTCCCGTGGGCACGTTCATCGATCATGGTCCTCCCAGTCCCACAGATCCATCCACCAGCAAAGGCTATGCGGCCTATCAGCAGGTTTTAGCCAGCGGCCATTACGGCCATATCGTTCCCAAGCCCGGAGACACCTTGCCGATTCCCGGGATCAAGGTGGTGGTGATTAGCTCCAATGGCGAGGTGCTCAGCCATCCGCTACCGGGAGCTGGGGAACCGAATCCCTACTGCAAGGACTCGGAAACCAGGCCGGAAGACCAGACCGACAACGCGCGCTCCCTGGGTACTCTGCTGACCCTGGGGAAGACCAGAATCCTTGACCTGGGCGACCTCACCTGGGATAAGGAAATGAAGTTGATGTGCCCGGATAACCGCATCGGCAAGGTGGATATCCTGGTGGTTTCGCACCACGGATTGTTTCAGAGCTCGAGCCCGGCCTTGCTGTTTGCGATTGCGCCGCGGGTAGCGATCATGGACAACGGGGCTAAGAAGGGCGGGTCCACGGCAACCTTTGAAACCCTGGCGAAAACTCCCGGGCTGGAGGCGCTATGGCAGCTGCATTTCTCCAACGAGGCCGGCATGCACAACATGGCAGAGGAGTACATCGCCAACCCCATGGGACCGAATGATGGCGCCAATTACCTGAAACTGACGGTCAGTCCCAAGGGCAGTTTCTCTGTGCTCAATTCGCGCACCGGGGCCAGCAAGGACTATGCAGCACGCTGAGGCTGGCTGGGGATCCTTTCGATACGGCCAAGCATGAAGATGTAGGCCGAAATACCGATGCACAGGTAAATAGCGGAGACGCCAAAGGCCCATCCGAAGGAATGCCGGGCGCTGACCAGGTAGCCGGTCACGATGGGCGCCAAAATGCCGGATACCTGGCTGGAAAAATTCATGATGCCGGCCAGGGTGCCCACACTGCCCCGGGGGCCGATCAAGGAGGGCACTGACCAGCCGACGGCTGCTGCCGCCGATAGCCCTCCCAACGAGATGCTGATCCAGATCAGTGCGGTGATTGCCGTCTGGGCATAAGCTGCGCCAATGATGCCCAGCCCCATGCTGGTGCCGCCGATCAGCACTGCGCGCTGCACGGTGCTGGCATTCCATCCCCGCTCGAGCAAGTGGTCGACTAGCCATCCTCCAACCACCAGTTCGCAAACCGTACCAAATAACCAGGGCACGCCGGTGTAGAGAAACGAGTGCAGCAGGTCAATGTGCAGGGCCTGGGAGAGATAGCTGGGCAGCCAGGTCAGCAGCAGGTAGAAAACGTAGTTGTAGGCGCCGAAGCCGAGGGTTATGCCAATTACTTTTGGCTGTCGTATCAGATAGCCGAAGGATGCGGTTTCCGCAGGCAGAATCGGTGCCTCCGCAGCGCGCTCCAGGATGTAGTCCCGTTCGCGGTCAGTGAGCCCTGGATCATCCACGGGGTCGCGATAGACGCGGCAAAAGAGCAGGAAGTAGAGGAAGCTGATGAGGCCGGTGGCGGCAAAACTCCAGCGCCAGCCGACCTTCAATAGCAGCATTCCAATGAGGGGCACGCCGATCGCCGACGCGAATTTGGCCGAGCCGTCGAAGATCGATGTCGCCGAACTCCGCTCCTTCGCGGGAAACCAATAGCCGATGGCTTTTGCGTTGCCGGGGAAAGGTGGGCGCTTCGCCTATGCCCAGCAGCAGACGTGCGGCGAAGAAGCCGCCAAGGTTGGGAGTAATGGCGGCGGCGAAGGAGGCGACACTCCACACGAAACTGCTGATGCGTCCTACGCGGCGTACGCCGAATTTGTCCAGCACCACGCCCACCGGAAGCTGGCACAGGGCATAGGTCCAGTTATAGGCGGCGGAGAGATAGCCGAAGGTGATATTGGAGATGGCGAAGGTGGTGATGAGGGCAGCATGGGCGACCGAGAGGTTGACGCGGTCGAAGTAGTTGACCAGCACTCCAACGGCCAACAGAAAGGCGATGCGCCAGCGGCGCCTGGGGATTTTGGGCATAGGTTCAAACGCACTGCCTAGACTAAACCGGATTTCTCACAGACTTGCCTCTTTCTACGGGTAGCAAATGGTGGGTGCCCCACTCAAGCCGTACTTTGGATTCAGTGGGACTCCACCGCGCTGGACCGGCGGCTTTCTCTACTGCAGCAGATCCCAGGCCCATGATCATCTACACCCTGTACAGTCAGCGGTCGAGGTCCGTGGAATCCCACTCAAGCCAAAGTACGGCTTGAATGGGGCACCCATCATTCGTTATGCGTAGAGAGATGCCCAAGGCTCAGCTACCCGCAGCCGGCTTTTTCGGCTTGCGTTTGGTGTTGCGTCCTGGAGTGGCGCCGTTTTTTCCTCGCGGCGCGGACTCGATGACACTGCGCATCCAGTAATCGCCTTCGGCATCCACCTCGATCCCGTGAACCTCGCGCTCAAAGCCGGGAAATTGCTTGCCGAATTTTTCCAATGCCAGCAACAGGCGAATGACGGGACTATCGACGTCCCCCAGGCGCTCTCCGGGCATGTGCACCGGGATGCCGGGAGGATAGGGAACCAGCATCACGCCCGCCAACCGGCGCGCCATTTGCGAGATGCGGACTTTTTCAGTGCCATTCCGTATCAGCTTCTGATACGTCTGAGCGGGCGTCAACACCGGTTCCGGGTCCACATCGCATGCCTGGTGAAGCAGATTGGTCAGATTCAGCTCCCCCATGGCCGCGTGCATTTCGTCGCTCAGTTCCTTCAACGTCATGTCCTTGTAGCGGTGCGGATGCTCGGCGACCAGGTCCGGCAATGCCTCGTATAACGTTCCCTCGTTATCGTAAAGGCGCTTGAACTCGAAAAGGGTCTCCAGCAGGCTGCCCCACTTTCCTTTGCTCGTTCCCACCGAGAAGAGGATCAACGCGGTGTAGTCGCCGGTGCGGGCAATCTCCACCAGCCGGGCATCGAGAAACTCGGTGAGGATCGCCGCCGGGATGCCCCATTCCGCGAGTTCTCCACGAGAATTGATGCCAGGCATGAGAATCGTGACCTTGGTGGGGTCGAGCATGCAATGGTCTTCCGCGATGTCTTCATCCCTGAAGCCATGCCAGTCTTCCTCCGTCTTGAGTGTCCAGCATTCTGAGGACTGGATGAGCAGCGAGTCGGGGGTCTCTTCGAAAAGAGAGGTCTGCCCGGTCATCGGATCGGTCACCGTATCCGGCTGATAGATGCGGAAGAACCATTCTTCCCCATTAGCCGAGCGCAGCCGATGAGCGATCGAGGACATGGCCTTGCGGAAGCTGATCGCATCCTGAATGGTCTCGTACATCAGCGTCGGACCAGCCGGTTCGTCCATCATCGAGGTGGCCACATCGAGCGACGCGATCATGGGATAGAAGGGTGAAGTCGTGCCATGCATCATGAAGGCTTCATTGAACAGATCGAAGTCCAGCGGCGCGCGGTCGCTCAACTTGACGTGGATCATCGATGCCATGGAAAAGGCAGCCAGCATCTTGTGCGTGGATTGCACGGCGAAGATCACGGGGCGGTTCGGCATATCCTCGGGCACATCCATGGCGAAGCGTCCGCGATAAATGGAATGGAATTTGGCGTAGGCGTACCACGCCTCGTCGAAGTGGACGCGGGGCACGCTACGCGCCAGCTCGGCGGTTACTCGCTGTACGTCATAACAAAAGCCGTCGTAGGTGGAATTGGTGACCACCGCATAGGTGGGTTCCTGCGAAGGCGCATCGGCGCTGAACGGGCTTTCCTTGATCAACTCCCGAATATGCTCAGGGGAAAAGCGCCGCATGGGCACCAGCCCGATCATTCCGTAACCGTTCCGGGTGGGTTTGAAGTACACCGGCCGAGCGCCGGTCACGGTGAGCGAGTGGCAGATCGACTTGTGGCAGTTCGCGTCGACCAGGACGATATCGTTGTTGCCGATGACGCCGTGGCCCACGATCTGGTTCGAAGTCGAAGAACCACTCAGAACGTAAAAGGTCCAATCCGCACCGAAGATGCGGGCGGCATTGCGCTCTGATTCTGCCGGAGGCCCGATGTGGTCAAGCCAGGAGCCAAGCGATGAAGTGGAGATGCCCAGGTCGGCGCGCAGCAGGTTCTCGCCGAAGAAGCGGTGAAACTGCATGCCCACCGGATGCTTCAGGAAGGCCACGCCGCCCATATGGCCCGGGGCGTCCCACGAGTAGGCGCCCTGATCGGTATATTTCTTGAGCTCGCGAAAATAGGGAGGCAGCAACTGCTCGTTATAACGCGCAACGGCGAAGTCCACGCGGTTGGCGATGAAGGCCGGTGTATCTCCGAAGAGGTGGATGTATTCATGCACCTGCTTCACCACTTCCAGCGGCAGCTCGCTGACCAGCGTCCGGTCGGCGATGAGGAAGATGGGGACTTTCTTATTTCTGCGCCGGACGTTGCGGATAATCTTCAGCGCCGCGCGCTCGTCGAACTGATGTTCTTCTTCGAGGTCCCAATCGAGCAGGATGGCGCTGTGCGATGGATCCGATTTCACCAGCGAAAGGCCGTCCTCCGGTGTCGATGTCCTGACCACTTCGTAGCCTTCTTCTGCAATCGCATTGCACAGCCGCTCCATGGCGCGATCGGATACAGAGTTAGTCCCACCCAGTTCACTGGCAATCAACAGTACCCAACGACCATCACTCATAGCTTGGAGTCCCGACAAATGTTGTTACGTTCATATTTCAATCCTTGGTTTCGGAAGTTGCTCTAACGGGAAGCTAAAGAGGAGCCTGTGGTGGCCTCCACGAGCTTGGTAACCGCTGGGGCAATCATGTCCACCAGCACGGCCTGCGGCTTCTCCGCTGTTTTGAGAAAGGCAAGCTGACGGGTCCTCCAATCGGCCGGCGCGCTCTTGTGGTCGCGCAGGTATCCAATCGCGTCCAGGCCGGTCTGGGAGACGCGGTTCAAGTTGGTAGAGACCGGCGCCAGTTCTTGAGTAAGTTCGGACCTCGCTAGGAGTGGCTGCAGTTGGTTATCGTTGTCGCGCCACAGCACAAGCCATTCCTGCGCCTGTTCCCAGTCCTCGGAAGTGGCTGTTCCAGCCACGATGCGGTTGACCATATCGAGAAACTTGCGAGCGGTGTCGCTCTCCGGAGGAATGGCATCGACCAGGTGGTTCAGCGGAGTGAAGGCATCGTAACTGCGCTGCTCCTCGCGGGCGTAGAGACGAGGAGGCTGCATGACGTCGCCGAAGACGCGCAGCGGCAAGGGATCAGGCTCGCCGGCCATGCGGCTCAGCATGGCGGGATAGCTGGAGTTATGTTCGAGCCCGTAGTTGTTCAACTGCTGGGAGATGATCGCAAGCCGGGCGTACATGGATGCGACATCACGGGTATCGCGGGGCGACCAAAAGCGTTCGGCAATGGCAGCGGTGCGGGGCCAGATGCGGCTATCGACATTTTCCGGGGTGACAAATTCCGACCACATGGTCGCCTCACCGCCCAGAATGCGCTTGCGCTCTTCGCTGCTCAAAGTGCTTGGTCCGTCTCCCTCGGGGTCGGCTGCGTAGTGCTCAGAGGCGGCCTGGTTCAAATCGATGTAGTAGCCGGCTGACAACAGGGCGCGATTGCCCCCGCGGACGGCCTCCCCAACAAATTGCGGACCGCGCCATGATTGGATGACCACATCCTTCGGAGTGCCGGGCTGCAGAACCTCATCCCACCCCACCATGATCTTCTTGTGTTCCGCGACAATCTTTTGCACCTTGGCGCTGAAATAGGCCTGCAGGGCGGCGTTGTCTTTGATGGCATGGGCCTTCATGAACTGCTGGATGCGCGGGTTCGCGTCCCATTCTTTGCCGTTGCACTCATCTCCTCCCACGTGGAAGTAGGCGTCGGGGAAGAGGCTGGTCATTTCGCCGATGAAGGTGTCGAGAAATTTGTAGGTGCTGTCGCGGGTAGGGTCCATGGCGGGGTTGAATATGCCCCATTTGCGCTCGATTTGATACGGGCCGGAGCCACTCGCCAAGTCGGGATAGCCTACAAACCAGGCGGTAGCGTGGCCGGGCATATCAAACTCAGGCACCACGCGGATGCCCCGGTCGCGGGCGTACTCGATGACGCCGCGAATCTCTTCCTGGGTGTAGAAGAGGCCATCGGAGCCCTTCTCCTGCAGCAAGGGAAACTTTTTGCTTTCCACCCGGAAGCCCTGATCTTCCGAGAGGTGCCAATGAAAGACGTTGAGCTTGACCGCTTCCATGCCGTCGAGGGTGCGATACACCACATCGAGGGGCATGAAATGACGGCCCACGTCCAACATCAATCCGCGCCAGGGAAAGCGCGGCTGATCGTCGATGGTCATGGCCGGAACGATGAAGCCTCGTGGGGTGATGCGGACGAGTTGGAGAAAGGTCTGCAGGCCGTGCAGCACGCCTAGCGGATTGGCGGCTTCGAGGTGCACCTCATTGGCCGTAATCTGCAGATGATAGGACTCATCTTCATCGACCTGTTGTACCGGCGCGCTGGGCCCCGTGGTCTTGATGAAGAACAGCGGCTTATTGAGCACAGCCTCGCGCCACAGGGGAATCCCGGTTTCCCGTGAGAGGACGTTCAGAAAGCGTTGTTTGGCGCGTTCCAGGCGCGGTTCCTGGTAGCCTTCGAGAGCGACGCCGAAGCCATTGTTGATGAGGAACTCGCCTGCGCCCGGCTTCACTTGCGCGGGAAGCGGCATCAAGGGAAGAGGCGGGGGAGCCGAAGGTTGGGTCTGGCCGGCGGCGATAAGAGAGCTGAACAACAGAGTCATGGGGAAAACAATCCGGAGCAAGGGCGACCTCAAGCGAAAACCGTAAACCGCGCTCAACGATTCTATCTGTATCGTTAAGGGTGGTATAGATAAGCCAAAGGATGGATTCTCCATGATGCAAGCCGGCGACGTTTTTGAGCACGCGATGCTGCGTGAGATTTATGAGCAGCCTCGGGCGCTCGCCGACACCATCGAGCATTATGCCCCCAACGGCAAGCTTGCCACCGACGTCTTTCAGCCGGTTGCGGATGCACTGCGCGGACGGGCGCGACTGGTGATTGCCGCCAGTGGCTCCAGTCGCCACGCGGGTCTGGCCGCAGAGATCATGCTGGAGGACCTGGCCGGCCTGATCGTGGATGTCGAATATGCCAGCGAGTACGTCTACCGTTCCACGCACACCATTCAGGATCCGGGGGTTCTGGTCATCTCGCAATCCGGCGAGACAGCCGATACGCTGGCTGGATTGCGCGAAGCCAAGTCGCGCGGCTTGCCTACTCTGGCCATTACCAATAATCCTCGATCCAGCATGGCGCAGGAGGCGGACGCCTCTTTGCCCACCTGCGCCGGACCGGAGAAGGCCATACCGGCGACCAAGAGCTTCACTACGCAGTTGGCCGTGCTGTATTCGCTGGCACTCTACCTGGCGCGCATTCGGGGAAGAATGACCACACCGACGGTAGAGAGCCACACCGAGGATCTACGCCGGCTACCCGCGCTGCTGGAGCCTGCCCTGGTTCGCTGGCAGCAACAGATCTCTGCTCTGGCGCCGTCACTGAAGGGGTCGCGTGCATTTCTGTACCTGGGTCGCGGCGTCCACTATGCGATTGCCCGTGAAGGAGCACTGAAACTGAAGGAATCGGCCTACCTGCAAGCGGAGGGCTATCCGGCGGGCGAGTTGAAGCATGGTCCCAATGCGTTGGTGAGCCCGGATGCACCGTTGGTGGTGATTGCTACCAGTGACCCAACGGATCCGGACGCCATGCTGCGCTATCGCAAGGTGCTGCAGTTGATGAAGGACATGCGGGCGCAGGGGGCGACCATCCTGGCGATCGCTACGGAGGGAGATGAGGAGGCTGAAAGGCTGGCCAACCACTGCATCGAGGTTCCGAGGACCGAGGATCTGTTAGCGACCATGCTGGAGGTAGTTCCGTTGCAGTTGCTTGCCTACCAGTTGGCGATCCAGAACGGGATTGATGTGGACAATCCACGCAACCTGACCAAGGCCGTTCTGCAGGAGTAGGTGGGGACATGACAAGAAAAGGCGTGTCGAGTGCTGTGGTATCCCACTCAAGCCAAAACCGGGCTTGAATGGGGCACCCAGCCGTAGGTAGGGGTAGTCATGAGCCTTGGGCTCACCCAATAACCGGCGGCCGTTCCGTCGATCACTCGGTAACAGCGGCTAAGGGCGAGCGCTGCCCTCCAACTTGTCATCCCGACTGCGTTTCTCCGCCCTCAATACGACTCCCCCTCGAAGCTATAATGAAGTCGTAGACATACGACTATGGTCACGAAAAACCTTCCCCTGGAAAGTCACCCCGGCAACTTATTGATTTCGCAACGAGATCAGGTCTTCGACGCTTTTCGCCGTTGGGGTTATATGCAGGCAAACCTTGACCCGCTGGGGCAGTACCTGCTGCCGGGGCCGGTCCCGGAGCTGAACTTCGAAGGAGAGGCTGCCGAGGAAGCCAAGGGCTTTTACTGCGGAAGCATTGGGGTCGAGTTCATGCACCTTCCCGACGCGGCCCGGCGGGAGTGGATCCAGGAACGGATGGAACAGAGTTCGCCGGCTCCGGACCAGCGCCAAGTCCTCGAACGGTTGATTCAGGCCGACCTGTTCGAGCAGGTGATCCAGTCGCGCTATTTGGGCACAAAGCGTTTCTCGCTGGAAGGCGTGACCGTGTTAATCCCCTTCCTGGACGAGATTCTTAACCGCGCCGCGGATCATGGCGCGATCAAGTCTGTGTTGGGGATGAGCCACCGCGGACGCTTGAACGTGATGGCGAACACCTTTGGTAAGTCCGCCACCGACATTTTTTCAAAATTCGAAGATGCCAATCCGCGAAGCATCCTGGGCGGTGGCGACGTGAAATATCACGTAGGCGCGACGGGGGAGTTCCTCGCTACGGGCGGGGGGAAAATCGGCCTGCACCTGGTATCGAACCCGAGTCACCTGGAAGCGGTGGATCCGGTGGCTATGGGCCGCGCGCGGGCGCAGCAGGTGCGGCTGGGTGAAAACGGTCAAGACCAGGTGCTGCCGGTGCTCATCCATGGAGATGCGGCCTTTGCCGGCCAAGGCATCTGGGCAGAAACGCTGAGTCTCGGGGCCATGTGCGGCTTTACCGTCGGCGGCACTATCCAGATCATCGTAAACAATCTGATCGGCTTTACCGCGGACCCCGAGGAGTGCTATTCGTCGCGCTTCTCCTCCGATATCGGCAAACGGCTGCCCATTCCCATCTTTCACGTAAACGGAGAGGATACCGAGGCCGCGATTCGTGTTGCCGCCCTGGCCATTGAATACCGCTACACGTTCCACACCGATGTGATCATCGACCTGGTTGGCTACCGGCGCCACGGCCACAGTGAGGTAGATGACCCTACCATTACCCAGCCACTGCGCTACGAAAAGATCAGGAATCATCCGCCTCTCTACGAGATCTATGGCAAACAAATCGGCGTGGACCCCTCGCCGCGCGTAAAGGAAATTCAGACGGCGCTTGCCGAAGCGCAGAAGCAAGCGGCCCGAATGGGCAAACGTGTGGTGCTGGCAACGCTTCCCGCCTATTGGTCAAATTACACTGGCGGACCGTACAAGTCTGAATACGAGGTTGACACCGGGCTGAGTGCGGCTAAGGTCGAGGAAATCAGCAACAGCCTTACTACCTATCCGCGACAGTTTCATATCCATCCCAAAATCAAGAAGCTGCTGGAACAACGGCGGGAGATGGGGCGCGGCGAGCGGCTTTTCGACTATGGCATGGCCGAAGCGCTGGCCTTTGGCTCGCTGCTGCTTGCAGGTACGCCGGTGCGTCTCAGCGGCCAGGATAGCCAGCGTGGCACGTTCAATCAGCGGCATAGCGTGCTGGTGGATATCGAGAACGAACAGCTCTATTTTCCCCTCGCCAATCTGGCCCCGGATCAGGCCCGCTTCGAGGTCTATAACTCGATGCTGTCGGAAGCAGGCGTTCTGGGCTTTGAGTACGGCTACAGTCGCGACTATCCTGAGGCGCTGGTCTTGTGGGAGGCGCAGTTCGGTGATTTTGCCAACGGCGCGCAGATCATCATCGATCAATTCATCGCCTCGGGTGAAGACAAGTGGGGACTGTTGGGCGGAGTGGTTATGCTGCTGCCGCACGGCTATGAGGGGCAGGGGCCGGAACATTCCAGTGCCCGGTTGGAACGCTACCTGCAGTTGGCGGCGCACGACAATATCCAAATCTGCCAGCCGTCTACGGCCGCGCAGTACTTCCACCTGTTGCGCCGGCAGGCCATGCGGGGATGGCGCAAGCCGCTGATTGTATTCACGCCCAAGAGCATGCTGCGGAATCCCGCTGCAAGTTCGCCCCTGGCCAGCTTCGAGTTGCCGCGCTTCCAGACTGTTCTGCCGGAAACAGAGGTGCAGGCAGTCAAGCGTCTGCTGCTGTGCACGGGCAAGATCGGTCACGAGTTGCGCATCGAACGGGCGAAGCACAAGGACAGCACCACCGGCATCGTCTTCGTGGAACAGCTGTATCCCTGGCCGGAGGCGGAGTTGGCGGCCGAAGTCGCCCGCCATCCCGAAGCGCGCGAAATAGTTTGGGTGCAGGAAGAGCCGGACAATATGGGGGCGCTCTCCTTTGTAGTGCCGCGCCTGCGCAGGCTCTTTCCGGAACGCAAGGTGCTCAGCATCAAGCGTTCAGCGGCGGCCAGTCCAGCAACCGGCTCTGCCAAGGCGCACGACCTCGAACAAAAGACGCTCATCAGCCTCGCCCTGCGAGACGAGGGCAAATGATGCCCGTGAGGGAGCGCGGTCCTCGTAGTCTCCTGATCGAATAGTAAGGAAGTGACAATCTGCGGACATTGCCGTGACAAATCCGGCGATGCGCCGATCTATTCTCGCCGTTAACAGCACTTTTCCCTCCTGGCGTATGCGGAGCGAGTGCAGCCGAAAATGTTTAGATTCGTTGGTTTAAGCCAGCAACGGAGGATCGAAAACTGGGCTGCTCTCGTTCGCATTGTCGCTAAATGTCACAGAAAATGCGCAAACGAAACCCCAAGAAAACCATCTAAGTTATAGAATCTGGTACAAAACGGGTCACAACGACGGGCTCAAGCAATTCCGGTGCACCGAAACTGGCCAGAACATGGCGACTCCCTTGGATCTCCCCCGAAAAACCGCAACCTCGCGTAAAGGTCACTCCAACGGCGTTGGAGCGAACGGAGACGGCAGATGTGCGTGCTGCAGTTGTTCGAACGGCAAGTGTCCGCTTTTCCGGACGCTTTGGCTGTAGTGTGTGAAGGTTGGCAAGTCACCTATCGTGAATTGAATGCGACTGTAGACCGGATCGCGCACGGCCTGAAAGAGGCGGGCGTGAAAAGCGGCACCCTGGTGGGAGTTTTTCTTGACCGCTCCCCGGAAATGGTGGCCGCGCTGCTCGGTGTATGGAAGGCCGGTTGCGCCTACATACCACTCGATCCGGCAACACCAAACCAGCGGATCGCCCACATCCTGGAAGATTCCGCCCCTCCATTTGTGCTGACTCTCGATGAACTGCGTGGCCGGCTCCCTACTACCGCGGTCGAAGTGATCTATTTTGAAGATTTCTGGGCTGCGCGTAAGCCGGCGTTCGCGCCCGCTGAAGTCCCTGCTGCGAGCATGGTTTCGGCAGACAGTGTCGCTTATGTGATCTACACCTCTGGTTCGACGGGTAAGCCAAAGGGTGTGTGCATCAGCCACGGAGCACTCGAGAATACAATTCGCGGTGTTGGACAGGACTTGGCGCTGGGGGCGGATGACGTCGTGCTCGCCTGGTGCACCATCGCCTTCGACGTCTCAGGCCTGGAAATTTTTCTGCCTCTGGCATTCGGCGCTAGTTTGTACCTGGTAGAGGAGGACCTGGTCTTGGGTGGCGGTGGTTTGTGCATGGAGCATTTTCGTGCGTCCGCGGCGACCGTTCTCTTTGCCACTCCCACCATGTATCGGCTCCTGCTCGACGAGGGATGGCAGGGCGATGCAAACATGCAGCTTGTGGTCGGCGGTGAGGTTCTTCCTCTGCCCCTTGCCCGAAGCCTGGCCAGCAGGTGCCGCGTGCTGTGGAACCAATATGGGCCCAGCGAAACGGCCATTTGCGCGACCCGGACAAGGATCGAAAGCGATGCCGAAAAGATCACCATCGGTTATCCGTTGCCGAATGTCAGCATTCACCTTCTCGATGCGCAACTCAAGCCGGTGCCGCAGGGTGTGGTGGGCGAGATGTATATCGGCGGGGCTGGCGTCGGTCTTGGTTATCTCGGTCAGCCCGAGCTTAACCGCGCATGCTTCCTGCCCGATCCGTTTGCAGAGGGCGCGCACAGGTGGATCTATAAGAGCGGAGATCTTGCGGTACAGCTTGCGGACGGCGGCTTTGAATTTTGGGGGCGGGTTGACGACCAGGTCAAGATTCGAGGCTTTCGCATCGAGTTGGGAGAGATTGAATCGGTGCTCAGAGAATGCGAGGGGGTGAAGGCCGCGATGGTGCGGGCGATCGAACTGGAGCCCGGCGACCCGCGCCTGGTTGCCTTTGTGGTGGGTGAAGGGGCTCCCCGGGCGAGGCAATGGAAGGAGTTGTTGAGCAGGCAACTGCCTTCTTACATGATCCCGACGGAGTTTGTATCGGTGCCTTCCTTCCCCACTACTCCCGGCGGCAAGGTGGATGGTCAGGCCTTGGACAGGATGCGTCTTCACACGATACCTTTACGCCCCACACCGGAGACAACTACGGGCGATGTACTCGAAGCGCGCCTCAAGGCATTTTGGGAAAGGCTGCTTAAGGTCGAGGACATCGGTATCCATGACGATTTCTTTTCGCTTGGGGGCCACTCCCTGCTGGCAGCACGCATGTTGGCCCAGATCGAGGGCTGGTTCGGCTACAAGCTGCCCCACTCTGTGCTGGTGGAACATCCGACTATCCACGGGTTGGCAACTTACCTGCGTCAGACCACAGCTGGGAGATGGCCGGCACTGGTAACGATCCAGGCCGGAGCAAATCTGCCGCCGCTGTTTATAGCCCACGGCATAGGTGGAAGCCTACTGAGTTTTATTGAGCTGGCGGCCCAGCTGGGGCCGCAGCAACCGGTGTACGGTCTCCAGCTGCCCTCATTGATCGATGAGCATCAAGCGGACCTGAGGACAGTGGCGACCAATTATCTGGGCCAGGTGCGAGTCATACAGCCATCCGGGCCTTACCATTTTGCCGGGCATTCTTCCGGAGGCCTGGTGGTCTTCGAGATGGCCTGCCAGCTGAGTGAACAGGGTGAAAGTGTGGGCCTATTAGCGCTTCTCGATTGCGACCCTGATACAGGCAAGACGGTGCATCAACCTTTTCGTGATTGGAAGTCGCTGAAGGCTTCGTTTTCGCGAGCGTGCACATCGTTCCAGCTGCGCGAACAAGGAGTGCGCGAGGTGCTGGCGAGCAGAATTGATTATCAGCGGATCAAGATGAAGATCTGGCGCGCGGACCGATCGCGGCGCGCGGGAAGGGCCCTTGGGCAGGTCGAAGCGGAAGGGTTTCTGGCACTGGCTTTGCGCGATTACGAATTGAGACCGTATTCCGGCAATATCACCCTGTTCGTTGCTCAGGACGAGCCGGGGCCCAAGGGTGAACCCGCGAGCGCATGGAAGGGAAAGGTTCTGGGTGGATGCGAGACCCGGCTGATTCCCGGAACCCATCGCACCATCTTGAGCCGGCCGCAGGTGATTTCACTGGCCCACGAGATCAAACTGAGAATGCCAAACAATGAGAAGCAGGGCGCGAGAAGCGTAGTGGCCTGAGTCCGTCATCCCCGAGTTAATGACGAAAGCTGAAACTGGCGATCCTGGCCTCGCCATGCGCGGTCGCGAGGGCTCCGATTGTGCCTGAAACCGGCGACACGTCGTGAAGCTTCCACGGGTAGAGAAAGTTCACGCGCGTCCGGAGCAGCTGCGCCGGCGCATCGGGCAACAGACTAACATCAAAGCTATCGAGTGCACGATGAAGGCCCACTCCTTCGGCCTTGAGGATTGCTTCCTTGCGTGTCCAACAACGATAAAAGCCGCTGAGCCAGGCATCGCCTTGCAATGTGCTCAGGTCGGAAAGCTCGCTGGCGGAGAAATGGGTGGCCGCCACTTCCGGTTCGATGGGCCTTACGTCTTCCACGTCCACGCCCACCGGTAGTCCGTGGGCCACTGCCAGAACGGCAATGCTTTGGCTATGACTCAAGCTGAAGTTCAGTGAAGAAGTCTCACCGGCCAATTCCGGTTTGCCGAATCGATTGGTACGGAAGCTGATTTTTTTAGCAGGCTGGTGGAGATAGCCGCCGAGAATCCTGTGCAGGTTTGCATGGGTGAGAGCGTAGCGTTCACGATCTGGAGCGAAATGAAAGCGGTACAACCGTTGCAGTTCTGCGGGGTCGAGGATCTCGATGTGAGCGGATAAATCCTCCACAACCGGGTCGAGCGCCCACGCCCAAAGATGGACCTCGTCAGCGGAAATCGCCGTGGGGATGGCGGAGGCAGGCCACTGAAGAGCGCAGATCACGTCTGAGCGACTCCTTTACAGCGAATCTCCATGGTGGCGGGAGGGTATCTGCGGATCCCCCTCCCTTGGGCGCCTTATGCCGAGGGATTATGCGTTTTTGTCTTGGCCGTCGTCTGTTTGGGCGCTTCCTGTGTTCTCGATCCACATCAATTCCAGTTGACGAAGTTTGTTGATCAGGAAAGCTACGTCACGGGCGCTGACATCTTCCGATTCCGCGCGGGCGATTTCGTGTTGTAAGAAGTTGAACGCCGGGCGCATGTCCACCGGGAAGTCATCGCTGCGCAGTCCACGCAGAACTTCCCACGCCTGAAGAAGGAGTGTCCGATCACCAGTGTTCGTCCCTTCATGCGCCAGCAGCGAGGCTGCGCGCCGGAGTCTTTCATGAGCATCCAGTTTGGTCATGGGTAATGAAAGTGTGACACGAAATGGTCAAACTCATCTACCACCGAGGCGCGCTTTGCGACCGGCGGTGCCTTCCGCGAAACAATATACTTGAAGAGTGGCACCGGAGGCGCTGCACCGGCAAGCAACCCATTCGCGGGCCGACTCCTCAGAGAACTGAGGGCCAAGCACATCTCCAAGGTAAAGCGCAGATGAACACGACTTTACGCGACACAAATAGCGGTACGGATGCCGCCTGCTCCTTTCGTTCCAGGTTAGCCGAGTATGTACGTGCCCAGGCGTTGCCGGTGGATAAGCTGGGACATCAGCCGAGACTGTATGCCTTGACCCGATTGGTCGGCCAGGGCCTGGTCTACGACGATGAAGTGGTGTACGCGGCGGCATGGCTGCATGATTTGGGCGTGTTCATCGGTCATCGGCCCGAAGACCCGGCGGAACTCTCGCGTTGGGACAATGTTTCCTACGCCATGAAACAAGCGCCGGCGGCGCTTCTCCATGCCGGCTTTCCTACAACCAAAGTTGCACAAGTAGTAGAGGCGATCCGCACCCACCAACCGCATATGAATCCGTCCACCATCGAGGGAACTATCCTGCGCGATGCGGACATTCTGGAGCAGCTAGGGGCGATCGGCATTTTGCGCGTAGCGGCAAAGATAGGGCGCGACACGCGTTATCCAACATTTACCGACGCCGCAACCACGCTGCGCAAGGCTCTGGCGGAATTGCCGGGCAAACTTCACCTGGATGCCGCGAAGACGCTGGCGCGGCCAAAGGTTGCTCTCCTGGAGGCCTTCCTTCAGGGGATGGACCAGGAAGCACACGGAGCGTTGTATTGAAGTCGTCCGTTGCGGTTACCTATGATGTTCCACGGTGGCATCGTTGTCCGTGGATTGTGAGAAACTAGCCGTTGCTGCGGCATTGTGACCAGGTCTTTTCATAAGGCCGGTTTGGGAGCCTTACATGAAACTGAAGAACGCCAAAGTAGTGGTATGTGGCGCCGGGGGGTTCATCGGCGGACATCTGGTTAAGAGTCTGCTGGATAATGGCGCGAACGTCATTCGCGCGGTGGATGTAAAGCCGTTGGACGAGTGGTATCAAACGTCGCCCGGCGTGTCCAGTCTATCTCTGGACCTCAAAGACAAGGATAGTTGCATGAAGGCGGCGCAAGGCGCCGAGGTGATCTTCCAATTGGCCGCGGACATGGGCGGTATGGGCTTCATCGAGAACAATAAGGCCCTCTGCATGTTGAGCGTGCTGACAAATACACACATGCTCATGGCGGCGCGGGAAAAGGGAGTGGAGCGTTTTTTTTACGCCTCCTCCGCGTGCGTGTACAACGGCGACAAGCAAAAGACTCCGGACGTGGTTGCACTGAAGGAAGAAGATGCCTATCCGGCGCTGCCTGAGGACGGGTACGGATGGGAGAAGCTGTTCAGCGAACGGATGTGCCGCCACTTTGAAGAGGACTTTGGTCTGCAATGCCGAGTGGCCCGCTACCACAATGTCTACGGCCCATTGGGTACCTGGACCGGCGGACGTGAGAAAGCCCCGGCCGCCATCTGCCGCAAAGTGATCGAGGCCAAGTCATCGGGGAAACATCAGATAGAAATATGGGGCGACGGCAAACAAACCCGCAGCTTCATGTATATCGACGATTGCACCCGGGGCACGCAGGCGATCCTGGAAAGCGAAATCCATGAGCCCATCAATCTGGGCAGCAGCGAACTGGTGACCATTAATCAGTTGGTAGACATGGCCGAAGCAATCGCCGGGGTGAAGCTGGAGCGCAAGTACAAGCTGGATGCGCCCAAGGGAGTCAACGGACGCAACAGCGATAACACCAAGATTAAAGAGTATCTGGGGTGGGAACCTTCAATCCGCCTGAAAGAAGGCCTGGCAAAAACCTACGCATGGATCGAGAGCGAGATGATGGCGGTATCTAAAGCGTAACCAAGATTACTGCGAATTGGTCATTCCCATTGAATAAGCAACTCTGATAGTGATCTAGACTGAGTCTACGGATAACTGTGAGAGTGACAACAGTGGCGACGGCAGGTGCGCAGTTCCGGCAGATTCTGGGAATCCGATTTTTCGTGGGAGATGCAGATGAAGCGATTGCCCGCATCAGCGCGGGCGGTCTGCTGGTGGTTCCCGCGGCCCCAGCTCTGAAAAATCTCGCCCACGATTCGGATTATCGTGAAGCTCTCCAGGGCGCGGACCTGGTAATCACTGACAGTGCATTCATGGTTATGATCTGGAATCGTCTCAAGCGCGATTCCATTCGCCGTGTTTCCGGCCTCAAATATTTATCTTCGCTATTGAAGCAGCCTGACTTTTACCAGCCTGGCGGGAGTTTCTGGATCATGTGCAGCGAGGAAAGCGCGCGTAGAAATTGCGCGTGGCTGCGCCGGCAGGGAATTGAGCTGGCTGCTGCTGATCGGTATATCGCCCCGCTTTATGGCAGGACAATTATTGATCCGGTGCTCTTGAAGCGGATCGATGAGCGGCGTCCGCGCCATATTGTCGTGACCCTCGGGGGCGGTACGCAGGAGCGCCTTGGGCTTTATTTAAGAAGCGAGCTGGAGTGCAAGCCTTCTATCCACTGCATTGGGGCGGCCATCGCCTTCCTGAGCGGCGACCAGGTGCAGATTCCGAGATGGGCAGACCGCATGTATCTGGGATGGCTCTTTCGCTGTCTCTCAGACCCCCGGCGTTATATGCCACGCTACTGGGATGCGCGCAAGCTGTTTTCACTCATGGTTCGTTACGGCAGCAGTCTTCCGGAAGCACTCAAGAGCAATTCGCCGGGGATGGTGGAGCTGGCGGCGGTTTCGTCGCAGAACGACTGTATTCCATCCACGCCTAGTACGTCACAGTCGTAGTCACAGTGCTGGATGCGCTTCGTCAAAGTTTTTCGTCAAACTCCCACGGACTTGTCATCCGGCCTGCCGTGGGACCGGAGCGAAGCGTAGCGGAGGGACCTGCTGTTTCTTCCTGTCCATCCGACCTGACGGCGCCTTATCAAAGTCACCACTCTCTACTTGTCATCCTGAGCGCAGCCGAGGGATCTGCAGTGCGCCACGGCTCCCGCACAAAGGTCTCCGTTCCGTTAGTTGTCCCACAGACTCGTCATCCTGAGCGAAGCGCCTCACAGCTTTTCGCGTGATAGAGCGCTTATGGCGCGGAGTCGAAGGACCTCGGCGGTGCTGATTTACCCATGCTGCTCGGAGCTTTTAAACCACAGAAGTCCGGCAACAGGATCTGCCGCGATACGAACTGGATGGTTCGAACTCGGGATGGATCGTGCGAACGAGGTTGAGCTTCTCTGCGTGCCGCCAACCTTGAGTTATTTCTCCCTGATCGTGGCGGGCCCCGGTGGTTGAAAAGCTCCGAGCAGCATGGGTAAATCAACACCGCCGAGGTCCTTCGACTCCGCGCCATAAGCGCTCTATCACGCGAAAAGCTGTGAAGCGCTTCGCTCAGGATGACGATTCTGTGGGGGTGAAGAAAAACATCCTAACCAGGTTAGTGCTTATTGGATGTGGTCCTGGGTTGGGCCCGACTGAAGCCGGGCCCCGATACAGATGACGTTGGAAGTCCGAGAGCGGTTGCTACTGATTTCCCCGCACGCTGGCGCGTTGTGTTTCTGCGTGCTTGGCGGCACCCTCCAGGGCCTTTGCCTGGGGCAGGTAGTCGATCGCCTTGTTGATCATGGGATCCCAGTTCGCCCGTACCTTCAAACCCTCTTCCTGGCCAAATTGGGTGGTGAAGATCTCAGCCTTGATGTTGGCTTTGACCCAGTCCATGACCGGCGCCAGATCCGCATCGGTGTAGGGAATCTGCTGGCTGGTGAGGAATTGCTTGAAGGAGTCCATCACCGCGTCGTCCACCTGGAAGTCTTTGCCAACGGTCCGGTTCGACATGTAGTGCTTGGCGAAATTGAAGAAAGCGTAATGCTCCAGCAATTCATCTTGAATGGGGACAGACTTGGGGGTGTCAATCTTGTCGTCGGGCGTGATCCCGCCTCCGCCGAAGACGGTTCGCCCGGAATCGGTGGCCTTGACCTCACGACTCTTGGTGTCCTGCGGCTGGTCGTGGTTGTAGTAGTAGTCGTAGAGCGAAACCCCGTTGTAATTGCGTTGAATGAGCCGGCCGCTGGGCGTGTAGTAGTGATACGTCGTCAGCGCCAGGCCAGTGTTCTCAGACAACGGATAAACGGTTTGCACCAAGCCTTTGCCGAAGGTGGTCTCGCCGGCGATGATGGCGCGATCGTGATCCTGCAACGCACCGGAAACAATTTCCGCAGCCGAGGCGGTGCCGTGGTTGACCAGCACTACGATGGGATATTCGCGGCCGCCGTTGCCGTGGGTCGCACGATAGGTCTGTTCGGGGAAGGCACGGCCACGCTGGGAAACAATCACCTGGCCCTTCTCCAGGAATTTGTCGCATACCGCGACCGCTTCACTCAATAAGCCGCCGGGATTTCCCCGCAGATCGAGGATCAGTCCATCGATATTGCCGAAATGATCGAGCGCATCCGAAAGCTCGCGGCCGGTGGTCTCCTGGAAGTTGGTGATATGCACATAACCAACCGTGGGCCGGATCATGTAAGAGAGGTCAATGCTGTTGTGCGGGATCTCATCCCGGATCAGGTCGAATACCAGCGGCTTGGCAGCGCCCTCACGCGCAATCGTAATCTGCACGTGGGTACCTTTGGGTCCCTTGAGCACATTGGCCACGTCTTCTGAATTCATGTTGTCCGTGGACTTGCCGTCTACCGCGACAATCACGTCTCCGGGCCGTATCCCGGCCTTGAAGGAAGGCGTGCCCTCAAACGGGCTAACCACGACAATCTTGTTGTTCTGGGGCTGAATCAGCATGCCCACGCCATAGTATTTGCCGTGCTGGTCTTCGCGCATCTTGGCGTAGGCTTTTGGATCGTAAAAGCTGGAATGGGGGTCGAGCACGCGCAGCATGCCGGGGATCGCCCCATCGTAGACCGCCTTTTCCGCTTTGTCGCCGGTCAGCGGCTCGGCGTAGTTTTGTTCCACAAGGTCGTAAACACTTGTGAACGAGCGCAAATCATCGCGCAGCGCGGACTCATCGGTGCTGGACTGGGCGCCCAACCTCTGGCTGACAACCGTCCCCAGGAAGGCACAAGTCACAAAGAAGAGAAGGATGGAGAACAAAAACCGTCGTGTGCGGGAGGCCATAATTGCGGGTTTCCTCTGGGTCCGGAGGGCGCGAAGGAAGGCAGCCCTGCTGCGCGGCCCGGAGTGTTCTTGACTCGAAGTATATCATTGGACGTAAGCTAATCTGATAGGTACTCGAGGAAGCAAAACCTTAGGAAATCCGGTCTGTTTCACTAGCTGCACAACGGTGCTGGTGCGAAACCAGGCAAACTACCACGTAAGGGCTAGAGCCTTTTACTTCCGGTGTATAGAGGGTGACGGATCCTACCGCGATCTACCTCAAGAAGGCCGCACTCGGCCGCTCTTCCAGTGCAGCGTAGAAGTGAAATGCTCGGAACCTAACACTTAGCAGCTATACGAGATGTCCAGACCCATGACGTTCTTAAAATTCCAGCAATCCGCGGCGATTTTCATCCTGAGCGCGAGTGTAAGCGCTGTCCCCTCCCTGGCCCAGGCCAATACCCAAACCGCCAATGCGCAAACCCCGCCCAACCCGGCGGCGCTGGCGCCTGTCAATGGCAAGGTGGTGGAAGACATTGTCGCCCGGGTGAATGACCAGATCATCACCCAGTCGGACTACGATCGAGCCGCGGAACAACTCGAGCAAGAGGCCAAGCAGCAGGCCATTCCTCCGCGCGAACTACAGCAGAAACAAGCCGATCTGCTGCGCGACCTGATTGATCAGCAGTTGCTGCTGTCCAAAGGCAAGGAACTGGGGATCACCGGTGAAACCGAGCTGATCAAGAGGCTGGACGAGATCAGAAAGCAGAATCATCTGGATTCCCTTGAGGACCTGGAGAAGGCTGCGCAGCAACAGGGCGTTTCTTATGAAGACTTCAAGGCGACCCAGCGCAACAGCATCATCACCCAGCAGGTGGTGAGGGACGAGGTAGGTCGGCGCATAAGCATGTCGCCGGCGGAAGTGCAGAGCTACTTCAAAGCGCACGAAAGTGAGTTTGCCCAGCCGGAGTCCGTGACCCTCAATGAGATCTTGATCCCTACTCCGCCGGCGGCGGCAGAGGGAGCGGATGCGGCCCAGGTCGCGGCGGCGCAGGCGCAAGCCGAGACGATCGAAGCAAAACTGGCTGCGGGGGCAAAATTCGAAGACTTGGCCAAGCCGGCGCCCACCGACCCTACTGCGCCCAAAAGCGTTAACCTGGGGGAGTATCGCCGTGGCATGTTGGCTAAGGAAATAGAAGATAAAGCCTTTGCCCTGAGTGCCGGACAACACACACAACCTATTCGCACCAAGCAGGGCTTCATCATTCTGCAGGTCACCCAGCATCAGCTTGGTGGGGATGCCAGCTTCAAGCAAGTGGAACCGCAAGTGGAAGAAGCGCTCTTCATGGAGCAGATGCAGCCCAAACTACGGGAGTACCTGACCAAGCTACGGGAAGAGGCCTATGTAGAACTCAAGCCGGGTGTGGTCGATACCGGGGCCAGCGGCAACGAAATGCGCCTGACCTATAGCGCGTACACGCCGCCCGCGCCCAAAAAGAAGAAGAAGTTTGCTCGCGCCCGTTTCCGCGGCAGGACGCCGGCTCCGCACCCAGACAGCCGCCGCGCAAACCGCCGGGACGGCGACTGGGGCAACGTCGACCGGGGCCGCCACTGTGGCAAGTGGGGCCAAGACAGCGACCACGCAACAGGCCAGCAACACCGACCAAAACGTGCAGAAGCCGGGCAAGAAAGAGAAGATCCGCTTCGGGCAGGCCCCGCGTGAGTCTCTTCCTTCCTCGCAGGTTGCTACAAACAGCGTTCCCGCCGGTCCGGACACGAATCCGGCGGTCACTACTCCGGAAACGCGCGTTGTAAACCCGGACGGCACGATAAGCGGCGAGACCGCTCCGGTGAACGAAAAGAAGACTCGCCTGAGCAACCGTCCGCCGGTGAAAAAGGTAAAGAAAGACAAGACCGATCCGGATGCCCCTCCGCAGGCAACTACCGAGGAACAGGCGTCGCAGAAGGTACAGAACGCGCCGCTGGGGCTG
Organism: uncultured Acidobacteriaceae bacterium; assembly: GCA_963721125.1. Taxonomy (GTDB): domain Bacteria; phylum Acidobacteriota; class Terriglobia; order Terriglobales; family Acidobacteriaceae; genus PALSA-350. The sequence continues at coordinate 496,364 of CAVRHZ010000008.1, forward strand.
GCTGACCAGGCAGACCAGAAAAAGGCCAAGGCGAAGGGTGAGAAGACCCGATACGCGGACAAGCCGAAGGAGCCGGACCAAACGCCCGCGCCTTATCTGGGCAAACCGGCAGACACAAACAGTCAGGGGCCTGCTTCTGACGCTATGCACCCTCCACCTGCCACTAATCCGCCCGCACCGGCCACCGGCCCACCGGATCCAATTCCTCCGGGCGCGCACCAACCCTAGGCGCAATGAAAGAGATTTACGTTGCGGATCTAGGCAAGTTCGAGAACCAGGCAGTGGTTTCTTTCTTCGCCGTCAGTTCCAGGCAATTGCGCAGCCGAAAGGATGGCGGCCAGTACATGGCGCTGACCCTGGGTGACCGCACCGGCCAGATCGAATCCCGCATGTGGGACAATTTCGCCGATGCCGCCGGCGAGTTCGAGCAGGGCGACGTGGTTAAGGTTCGCGCTGAGGTCTGCCGCTACAACGGCCGGTTGCAGCTGAACCTGGAAAAGCTCCGCATCGCTACGGCGGACGAGTTCGAGCTGGCCGACTATGTTCCCCATACCCGCAAAGATGTGGAGGAACTGTGGTCGGCGCTGGTCAGAACCGTCGACAGCTTCTCTGATCTTTCCCTGCAGGCGTTGGTGCGCTCTTTTCTCGACGATCCTGTTTTCGCTGCAGCTTTCCGTGAGGCGCCAGCCGCGACTCGCCTTCACCACGCCTGGCTGGGCGGTCTGCTGGAACATGTGGTCTCGCTGGTGGGCATCTGTGACCTGGCGGCGCAGCATTACCCGGAAATTAACCGGGACTTGCTCCTGACGGGCGCCATTCTGCATGACATCGGCAAACTGGAGGAGCTGCGCTGGGGCACCAGCTTCGATTACACTCTGCAGGGGCAACTCGTCGGGCACATCACCATGGGGATCGCCATGATCGAAAAGAAGCTGGCGACGCTTCCCGGCTTTCCTCCGGAGCTCCGCATGCTGGTCGAGCACATGGTACTGAGCCATCATGGGAAACTGGAGTTCGGTTCGCCTAAGCTGCCCATGATTCCGGAAGCGGTGCTGCTCAACTACCTCGACGATATCGACGCCAAGATGCACACTATGCGCAGCGAATTTGAGCGCCACGAAGCGCAAGGCGGCGAAGCGGGTGAGATGACCGACTGGGTGCGCTCGATGGACAGGCCGCTGCTTAATACGGCTACCTTTCTCAAGCCCAAGTCCCCGCCGGAGGAGTAGATCATGATCTATCTGCTGAAGAGCGAGCCCACCGCCTACTCGTTTGCCGATCTGGTGCGGGAAAAGGAAACCGACTGGACAGGAGTGACCAACCCGCAGGCCGTTAAGAATCTCCGCGCCATGAAGAAGGGCGATAAACTCGTCATCTATCACACCGGCGACGAAAAGGCGGCGGTGGGGCTGGCCCACGTCACGGCTGTCGATTTATCCGATCCCAAGGTTCCGTTGGTTCGCATCGCGGCCGGTCCGGCCATCAAGCGGCCAAAAACCCTGGCGGAAATCAAGCAGCAGAAACTCTTTGAAGCTTCTCCCCTGGTTCGCCAGTCACGGCTTTCTGTCGCGCCCCTGGACGAGGCGCAGTACGACTGGATCGTGCATAATTAAGGGCGGCTTTTTGTATGAGTAGTTGTGGTAGGGAGGGGCGCACCGCAGATCCCTCGGCTTCGCTCAGGATGACAAAGGGGAGGGCGGTGGCTCTTGTTAGGAGCCGTTAGCTCGGATGGACAGAGAAACAGCAGGGTCCCTTCACTACGCTTCGCTCCGGTCCCACGGCGAGCCGGGCAGGCGGGATGACAATTTCGTTTTAGCTCGAGGACTCTGCCCGAATCAATGAAGTCACGGACTCTCGGGATGGGTCAGGAATCGTCTACAATCAAACGTTAGGTCTGCTCGCCTCATAAAATGCTACGTTTCTCTACGGCTGGTGAATCACACGGCGAGTGTCTCATCGCCCTCATTTCCGGACTGCCTGCGGGCCTCGACGTCGATCTTGAATTTATCGACCGGGAGTTGTGGCGGCGACAACAGGGCTTCGGCCGTGGTGGCCGTATGCACATTGAGCAGGATCGTGCGCACATCCTCTCCGGGGTGCGCCATGGCAAGACCATTGGCTCGCCGGTTGCCATACAAATCGAAAATCGTGACTGGAAGAACTGGACCGAGGTTCTACCCGTGGGCGCGGGCGATCCGCAAAAGCACAAAGCCGTGGCTTCTCCCCGGCCAGGCCATGCTGACCTTGCGGGTTCGCTGAAGTACGATTTTCCCGATGCTCGCTATGTGCTGGAGCGGGCGTCGGCGCGCGAATCCACCGCCCGGGTCGCGGCTGGCGCCATGGCCAAGCTGCTGTTAAAGTCCCTGAGCATCGAGGTCGGCAGCCATGTCGTGCGCGTTGGCCGCGCGGAGTTGCCGCGCATCGCTTCCTGGGAAGAGATCAAGGCGCTCAATCAAAGCGAGACCGATCCTCTTGAATTGCGTCGATCCTGCCGCCGAAGAGCAGATGAAGGCGGAAGTCGATCACGTGTTGCGCACCGGCGATTCGATCGGCGGAGTTTTTGAGGTGGTGGTGCATGGCGTGCCTCCGGGCATCGGCACGTATGCCAACTGGGATGAGCGGCTGGACGGTCTACTCTCCTGGGCGGTCATGTCGTTGCAGGCGGTGAAGGCAGTGGAAATTGGCCAGGGGGTCACGGCTGCCGAGTCCTTTGGTTCCGCGGTCCACGACGCTATCGGCTATAGCCCGGAAGAGAATGGCACGGCGCCGACCAGGTTCACTCGCGAGCACAACAATGCCGGTGGCATCGAGGGTGGGGTCTCCAACGGGGAAGACATTGTTGTGCGCGGCTATTTGAAACCGATTTCTACGCTGCGCAGGCCGCTCGGTTCGGTTTCGTATGCTACGCGAGAGGCGACCAAGGCGGCTTACGAGCGGTCGGATGTATGCGTTGTGCCAGCCGCCGGGGTGGCCGCGGAAGCGATGGTGGCGTTCGTTATGGCGAAGCTGGCGTTGGAAAAGTTCGGCGGCGACTCGGCCGGAGAACTGAGCAGGAACTACCAGGGATACCTGGAGCAGATTCGCAGATTTTAAGAAAGATATCCCGTCGCATGGTCTATCCCATTGTTAAGTTTCCAGATCCCATCCTGCAGCGGCCGGCTGAGCCCGTCACCGTGTTTGACGAGGATTTGAAAAAGCTGGTCGACGATATGTTCGAGTCCATGTACATTGCCCATGGCATCGGTCTCGCAGCCCCGCAGATTGGGATTCCCAAGCGTTTGACGGTGATCGATCTGAGCTTCCAGAAGACTCCCGAAGACAAGATCGCTTTGATCAATCCCGAGGTGATCACCAAAGAAGGAAAAATTTTTGAGGAGGAGGGTTGTCTCAGCCTTCCCGATATTCGAGAGAAAGTCGCGCGCGCTGCGAAGGTCAAAATACGCGCCCAGGATGTCGAGGGTAATTGGTTCGAACGGGAAGCCGACGAACTACTGGCCCGCGCTTTTCAGCACGAAATCGACCACCTGGATGGGATCCTCTTCATCTTCCGCATCAGTGCACTCAAGCGCGATTTTGTGTTGCGCAAGATACGCAAGTTGCAGCGAGCCGGGGAATGGTAGGTGAAGCTTGTCTTTTGTGGCACCCCGCAGTTCGCCATTCCTACGCTTGAGCACCTCATTGCAGCCGGCCATTCCATCGAGCTAGTAGTTACCCAACCCGATCGGGTGCGGGGCCGCGATCAGGCTCCTTCACCACCCCCGGTCAAGCTGCTGGCAGAGGCAGCGGGTTTGCCGGTGGTGCAACCGGAAAAGATCAAGAACAATCCAGAGCTGAGGTCTCGCCTGGAGGCGATCCAGCCGGATGCCATTATCGTGGTGGCCTACGGCCGCATCATTCCGGAGTGGATGTTGCAGTTGCCGCGATGGGGCAACCTCAACCTTCATGCCTCGCTGCTGCCGAAATACCGCGGCGCTGCTCCCATCCAGTGGGCGGTGGCCAATGGGGAAACCGTGACCGGCGCCACCACCATGCACATCGACCAGGGGCTGGATACCGGTGACATTCTGCTCCAGCGTCCCTTGGCGATTGACCCGGACCAGACAGCGGAGCAGCTCTTCCCCTTGCTTGCTCAGAGCGGAGCGGGGCTCATGCTGGAGACTCTCCAGGGCCTGGAGGCGGGCACGGTCCATCCTGTTGCGCAGGATAATGCCGCGGCCTCCCTGGCGCCGATCCTGGAGCGCGAAGACGCTCTGGTCGACTTCACCCGGTCCGCGGGTGAGATTTACAACCGCTGGCGTGGCTTTCAGCCCTGGCCCGGAGCCTACACTTACTTCCGAGGGAAAAAGCTCACCCTGCATCGCTTGCTGCCTGCTGGGGCTGCTCAGGTCCCTTCCGGCGAGCTGATGGTCGATGGAAGCCGCCTGTTCGTGGCCGCGGGGGCGGGCACGCGGCTGGAGCTGCTGGAGGTCCAGGTGGAAGGCAAGAAGAGATTGCTGGTAGCGGAGTTTCTGCGCGGCGCCGCTCCTCATCCCCATGAGAGCCTCGGCATGCCATGATCGCGCCTGCCCGAAGAGCCGCCTTCGAGCTGCTGCTGGAACTCAAACGGAAGCCGGAGTCGCATAGCGATGTACTACTCCGCTCCAAACGCGTGGAAGCGCTGTCTCCTCTCGACAGGAACCTGGCGACTACCCTGGTGATGGGAGTGGTGCGCTGGCAACTTGTCCTGCAGCAACGCATTCGGGAGGTGCTCACCCGGAGCAAAGGTCACCTCGCCGACCCGGTGCAGGTTTCCCTGGAGTTGGGCGCGTTGCAGCTTCTGTTGCTGGAGCGCATCCCGGCGCACGCCGCTGTTTTTGAGAGTGTGGAGCTGGTCCGGCAATCGGGAAATCGCTACGCCGTGGGGCTGGCCAATGCGGTCCTGCGGAAACTGGCGCAGTCGCCCCGGCTGCAGGAGGCGGACGCCTGTGCCGCGCATCCTTCGTGGATGGTGGAACGGTGGGTGGCGGCGTACGGGGGCGCAGCGGCCGCTGCGATCTGCCGTTACGATCAGCTTCCTCCCCCCAGCACCATTCGCCTTAGCTCGCCGGAGGCGGCCCCGGGTTTGCAACTGGAGCGGGGAAGCTTTGTGTCCCGGGCCTGGCGGCTGGTCGCGGGCGAAGTAACCGGCATGCGGGGCTTGCGCATGCAGGATGAGGGATCGCAACTGATTGCAGAGCTGGCGGGCCGGGGTACAGCCATTTTGGATTGCTGCGCGGCTCCGGGAGGGAAGACGGCCATCCTGGCCGAGCGCAATCCCACGGCCGCAATTACTGCCTGTGACATCAGCCCTCGTCGTCTTAAAGCCATGCAGGCGCTGCTTGCTGGGCACCCCGGAAACATTAGCTTCCGGGTTCTCGATGCCATGGAGTTGCCCTTCGAAGCCGAGTTCGACCTGGTGCTATGCGATGCTCCATGCAGCGGGACTGGAACCATGGCCCGCAATCCCGAAATACGGTACCGGGTCACCGTGGATGATTTCGCCCGTCAGCAGGAACGGCAGGTAGGTCTTCTCTGTTCGGCGATGCGTTGCTTGCGCGAGGGTGGGAGGCTTGTCTACTCCACCTGCTCGCTCGAGGGCGAAGAGAACGAAAGTGTGGTGGCTGGGGCCCTGGAGCGGGAGAGCGGTTTCCGGCTGCTGCCCTGGCGCCCGCAGGTCCAATTGCTGGAGGGGGACGGAGTGCTGTTGCCTGGCACAGCAGAGCGTCTCTTCCCGAGCGGCCTGCCGGATGACTTCGTTCGGTTGCTTCCCGGCGCTTACCAGGGCGACGGCTTCTTCGCCGCCTGCATAACGCGTGAATAACAGAAAGAAACCGCAGATCCCTCCACTGCGCTGCGCTCCGGTTCCACGGCGGGCCGGGACAGGCGGGATGACAATTCTGTTAGAAAACTAACTGCTGGTTCCGTTGATCGGAGTCGAAGCTTTCCCTGAAACAGAATTGTCATCCCGGCCGGAGCGCAGCGTAGCGGAGGGACCCGCGGTTTCACCTTCTACTGAGCCACGCGCAATGTGATGGTCATGCCGGGTTCGACGCGATGGCCTGCCAGGGGGCTCTGGCTTAACACCGTGCCGGCGGGATCCACTGTGTCCGCAGGGGCCATTTGCGATGCGCTCGCGTCCGTGTCGGTGGGGGCAGGTGCGCTGGAATAGCTATTCTCTACCGGTCCCACCTTCAGCCCCGCATGCACCACCAGAGCTGTCGCCGTCGCCATCGGCAAACCAACCAACTGCGGCATCACCATGGCTGGAGGAGGGGTAACCACCGGGCTGCTCACGAGCAGGCTTACACTGGGGCGCTCTACGCCGGCTGCCCCCTGTTGCGGATTTTGCGCAATCACCGTTCCAGGCTGAACGCCGCTGTAGGGCATCTGAGCCGTCTCTTCGAGATCCAGGCCCAGCCGGCGCACTTCGATAGCCGCCACACGCTCCTGCTGGCCCACAACCTTGGGAATGGCCACCCGCTGCGGACCCAGGCTCTCGGTCACCCGCATCCGCCACTCGCGGCGAACGATCGCGCCGGGCAGAGGAGTTTGCGCTAGTACCCGGCCTGCCGGCACATCGACACTGTAGTACTTGTTGTCGATGTCCAGATTCAATCCCATGTTGGCGGTCCGGTGCACGGCCTCAGCCACAGTGAGCCCCTGCAAATCCGGAACCTTTACCTCGGCTCCATGGATCGCAAAATGCATCGTCGTCACTGCCGAGACCAGTCCCGCCATGGCTAGCGCGAGCCCGGCGAGCACCAGGCGAAAGAAATTGATCATGCTCCCTCGTAGGTGATCTCGTAATCGATAGCTGCCGCTTTTTCGAGCATCTTGGACACTGAGCAGTACTTGTTCTTAGACAGCGCAACCGCATCTTGGGCAGCCTTTGGCGAGACCTTTCCGCCTAGGTGATAGGTCAGATGGATGTGGGTGAAGACGCGGGGAGGCGCCGGCGCCTGTTCGGCAACCGCAGAAACGGTTAGCGAGGTGAACGGCTCCCGCTTCTTTTGCAAAATTGAGACCACATCGACCGCGGTGCAACTGCACAGGGCCATCAACACCAATTCCATCGGGCTGGGGCCACCAGCGTGTGCGGCGTCCGCGTCCAGGGTAACGTGGTGGCCGCTATGAGACTCGGCGTCGTACTGCTGGTCTTGTTTCCACGTGGCGATGGCGCGCATTCTCTAAGTTTATCCAGTTGGCCGCCACTCGGGCATTGGACGATTGTGGGGCAGACCTCTCCTGGTTAACCCGCCCTGGTTCTAGGGAGATGGCGGCTTGACGGCGCGATACAGGCCCGCAATGCCAAAGCTGTAGGGGGTCCAGGAAACATCCTTAAAGCCTATCGATTCCATGGTTTGCAGCAGTTGTGGAGGGGTAGGAAACTGATGCACGGAGCGGGGGAGATAGCGATAGGGCCCGGAGACCCCGGAAATAAGTGACCCCACCGCAGGAAGAACCTGCCGGAAGTAAAAGGCATAAAGCTTTCCCATCACGCCGCCCGGCTCGCTGAAGTCGAGGATACCCAGCTGCCCACCGGGCTTCAGCGTGCGGTAGAACTCTTCCAGGCCAGCGCGGTAGTTGGCCAGGTTGCGAAAACCGAAGGCGGTGGTGAGCAGATCGAGCGAGCCGGTGGGAAGAGGAAGATGGAGGGCGTCGGCCTCAATGGCGATCGCTCCCTGGGGAGCGAACTTTGCCGCACCGCGCAGCAGCATCTGGTGGGCGAAGTCGGCGGCCAGCACTGGCTTGGCATACTTCGGCCGGCGTCGCAACAAGGCCAGCGTCATGTCCCCGGTTCCACAGCAAAGGTCCAGAATCTGTGCGTCCGGCTGGGCCAGCACCTGGCGAAAACTGCGTGCCGCCCGACGCCACCAGATGCGGTCGATGTTGCAGGACAGGACGTGGTTCAGCAGGTCATAGCGGGGGGCGATCTGGTCGAACATGGAGCGGACGGCTGCCGCCGCGCTGAGTTCGTCTCCGGTTCCTTCTGGTTGAGCGCCCGGCGCGGCCACGGCTATTTGCTGCCCGCGGAAAGATGGCGGATCGATTCGATGGCGGCCACCACCTCGGCGTCGGTTACGTCCTCGGCCACAACCGCATCGCCGAGGCCTTGCAGCAGGACGAAGCGGCGCACCCCAGCCCGATTCTTCTTGTCCCCGGAGGCCGCCTGCAACAGGCGCTTGGTGCTCAAAGCGGGCAATGCGGGGGGCTCAAAGTAGCGGATCAGGTCCTTGATGCGGCGCGCCGTTTCTGCCGTTACCAGCTTTCGCTGGTGGCTGATGTGCAGTGCCGCGAGCATCCCCCAGGCGACCGCTTCGCCGTGCAGCAAGACCCGATAGCCGCTGGCCGCCTCTATCGCATGGCCGATGGTATGCCCGAAATTGAGAAACATGCGCACTCCGAACTCACGCTCATCCAGAGTGACCACCTCAGCCTTGATGCGGATGGAGGCCGCGACCATCTTTTCCAGGGATGCAGGATCGCCCTGGTCGAGAGCTTCGCGATGGCTCTCGATGAAGCGGAAGAGCGCCGCGTCCCGGATGAGCCCGGCCTTGATACTTTCGTAGATGCCGGCGCGCAGTTCCCGATGAGGAAGGGTGTGCAGCAGGCTGATGTCCGCTACCACTTCCTGCGGCGGGTAGAAACAGCCCACCAGGTTCTTGCCGGTTTGCAGATTGACCCCGGTCTTGCCGCCTACTGAGGAATCAACCTGCGACAACAGGGTGGTCGGGATCTGGATGTAATCGATTCCGCGCATGTAGATGGCGGCGAGAAAGCCGCCCACGTCGCCAATGACGCCGCCACCGAAGGCCACCAGCAGGGAGGAGCGGTCGCCCCCGGCTTTGGCCATCTCGGTGGCCAGCCGTTCCACCTGGGCCATGCGTTTGTGGCGCTCGCCAGGAGGCAGAAGGAGCACTACCGGTTCCTGGGGAAGCGAAGCCTGGAGGCGGCCGCCCCAGAGGGACCAGATCTCCGGCGAGGTTAAGAGAAAGATGAGTTTGCGCTTCTTGCCGGTGAGTGCCGGCATGCGCTTGGCTAAGGAATCCAGGATGCCGCTTCCTACGGAAACGGTGTAATGGCCTGAGTTTGTGGTGACCGGGATCTTACGCACGCTTCGTCCATCGTATCGCAACCCTCAGCCCTTGCTCGCGCTGTGGGTCTCGGTGGAAAGCAGGGAAGCAGCGGCGGCCGTGAGCACCACCAGGACGATGAAGCCGAGAGAGATGCCGACAGGTACGTGGATCCATTCTGCCGAAATCATCTTGGCGCCCACGAAGCCCAGAATCGCAGCCAGGCCAACATGAAGATAGCGCAGCCGGTCGAGCAAGCCGGACAGCAGAAAGTAGAGCGACCGCAATCCGAGAATGGCGAAGATGTTTGAGGTGTACACCACGAATGGGTGGTGGGAGATGGCGAGTACCGCCGGCACGGAATCAATGGCAAAGACGATGTCGACCAGTTCGATAGCGATCACTGCCAGCACAAAGGTAGATTTGGCGCCGCTGCCCCAGCGTTTCGTCCACTGCGCAACCCACTTTGCCGGAGCAGGAGTGGAGCCGGCTTTCTTCCCCCGCAACAGCCGTAGCGCGGCCACCAGCAGCAGGAAGCCGAAAACGTACTGGATCCAAGCGAAACGCAGCAGCAGTTCGATTCCGGCGAAAATGAATAGTCCGCGCATAACGATGGCGCCCAGGACTCCCAGCAGGAGCGCCTTTCTTTGCGCCTCTGCGCTCAGGCCGAATGCGCGGAAGAGGAGTAGGAAGACGAAGAGATTATCGATACTCAGGGAGAGCTCGATCAGGTACCCGGAGGCGAATTCGAGGGCTGTCTGATGCTCCTCAACGTGCCCGATCCATAGGCCGAAACAGGCAGCGAGGGCAAAGACAAAGAGGACAAAAATGATGCTATCGCGGGTCCGGGCGGAGGCCTTGCCCAGACTGAGAACGGCCAGGTCAGCCACGATCAGGAACAGGATCACGAGGTGGAAACCTATCCAGTATGTGATCGGGGCGCCATCCAGCATCATGCAATCCTAGCCTACGGTAGTTGGTGAAGGAACCGCAGATCCCTCCACTGCGCTGCGCTTCGGTCGGGATCTGCGGCGCTCCTCAACCTTGCCCGCATTTGATTTTGGGAAGAGCTTTATCGCTGATTCAGCAGCTGAATCGTCTCCAGAAAGACGTCGCCCACGATGGTGAGGCTCTTGGCGCTCAGCTTATCCATGGTGTCCTGAGGGGTGTGCCAAAATGCGTTTTGGTATCCGTAATTAAAATCGATGATGTCGGCGCAGGGCACGCCGCGTTGCATAAATGGAGTGTGATCGTCGCCCACCGTATTTTGCCTCTCGAAAAAGTACGACTGGTCGCCGAACTTCGCCGCCGCCTGTCCCACCAGGTCGAGCAGCCACTGGGTTGAGCTCAAGTCCCGGTCCACATCGAGATCGCGGTCGCCGATCATGTCGGCCAGGAGAAAGCCCTTGATGTGCTTGAGGGTGCCATCGGCCTGCCACTTGGCCGCGAGGTGCCGGCTGCCATACGTCGAATCGGCGTCTGTCCAGCCCTTGATTGCCTCTTCTCCATCAAAGAAAACCAGCCACACGCCGTATCCATCCAACTTCTTCCCCCGGAAGCTGTTGGCCAACTGTAGTAAAAGGCCGGTGCTTGAGCCGCCATCATTTGCCCCTACGTAGCCGGTGTCTTTCAGCGGGTAGTTGGTGTCGTAATGGCTGGCCAGCACAATGATGCCGTCTTTGTTGCCAGGAAACTTGACGATGTAATTCGTCATGGCCAGAGGCCCGATGGGTGTTGATGCTGTGAAGGTGTCCTTGACCAGGTCGTCTTTGGCGAACTGGTGTTCGAGGAAGGCCTGGGCCTTGGCGTGCCCCGGGCTGCCCACCCAACGTGGGCCCGTAGCCACGAACTCCCTGGTGTAGGTCAGGGCGCGCTCGCCGTCAAAGCGGGGAAGCGGGGCTGCCACCTGCGCGACGGCCATTCCACCGAAAAGGCAACAGACCAGCGCGCCGCCGAGCGGCTGGGAAAGAATCGGGAAGCGCTTCATGACGCCTGTTTTTTCCGATCCCTGCGGCTGGGATGAACCATGTAAGCGACGCCAATGCTTACCAGGTAAAGGCCTAGCATCGGAGCGGCAAAGACGCACATCGTCAATACATCGGGGGTTGGGGTGATGATCGCGGCGATGATGAAAATGACCAGGATGGCGTAGCGGATATTCTTCCACAGGAAACCCGCGTTCACGATGCCGAAGAGGGCCAGAAAGAACACCAGGATCGGCAGCTCGAAGGTGATCCCCAGCCCCAGGATCACGGTCATGAAGAGCTCAGTGTATTCGCCTACCGTGACCATCGGCCGGAACTGATCGCCGTAGCCGATAAGGAAATTGAGCGCGCCCGGGTAAACGTAGTGGTAGCCGAAAAAGGCGCCGGTAAGAAACAGTCCGACCGTGGCGGTCATGAAGGGCAGTATGTATCGCTTCTCCTGCCGGTAGAGCCCAGGAGCGATGAATAGCCACACCTGGAACAGGATGAAGGGCGAAGCCAGGATGGCTCCTCCAACCAGGCTGATTTTGATGAAGAAGTTAAAGGGGTCTACGGGGTTCAGGTAGACCAGGTGAGGGTCCAGATGGTGCGCCTGGAGGGCCGAAACAATGGGCCTCTCCATGAACGAAAAAAGCTTCTGGCGGAAGTAGTAAGCGATGAAGAAGGCGGCGACCAGGTAGAGGCCGGAATGAATGATGCGCTTACGCAGCTCCTCCAGGTGTTCGAGGAGGCTCATGCCCGGCAATTCTGCTCTTTCCGTCACTGCGGTCCGGGCCCGATCGACGATGTCAGTCTTCATGATGCGTGGTTGCCTGCTCCGGCTCGTGCCTGAGGCCGTTGGCGGCCAGTTCCGGGTGGTCCCCTGCAACTGCTTCCAGTTCCGCGGCCTCCTCGTGCACCGGGATCACCCTGGACGTCGGGCTCTCTGTGCTTACTGTGGTTCCGTTGCTTGGCGGCCGTATGGTCAGGGCCTCCGAGGTGGGTTCCGGGGCCGGCGATGGAGCGGCAACCGGGGCAGCAATCTGCTTCTGGCGGTCGGCCACTTCGGCCGCCCGTAACTCTTCCTCAATCTGCATCTTGAATTCGTTGCTGGCGCGCCGGAATTCGAGCACGAGCTTGCCTAGCTGCCGGCCGATCTCGGGCAGCTTTTTGGGCCCAAAGATTACCAGCGCAAGTCCGAAGATGAAGATGGTATCGGGCAAACTCATCGCTATGTCATGATACCTGCCTCGCCGAGGGGCCACAAATCAAGGTGGTTTATCATGAGGTTTGGACGAAGGTCGTATTTATGAAGACATTCTCGTTGGATGAGGCGCAGTCGCTCTTGCCGATTCTCGAATCCCTTTTGCGGAGGGCGATTGAAGGCAAGGCGAGCGCGGGTCTGGTCGAAGCGGAATTGCAGATGCTGAGCCAGAATATCTTTCTCTCCGGAGGGATGCTGGTGGACGTCGCAGCGGTGGCGCGTAAGCGCATGGCCCAGCGGGCCTCTGTCCAACAGGCCCAGGATGCGATCCAGGAAATTGATTCGATTGGTGTGCAGGTAAAGGACCTCGACAAAGGGTTGCTGGATTTTCCATGCCAGATCGGCGACCAGATCGTTCTGCTCTGCTGGCAGTTGGGCGAAGCAAAAATTGACTACTGGCACACCGTAGAAGCCGGCTTCCAGGGCAGACAGCCACTCGATGAGCGCTTTCATCCCAAGAGCCGGCCGGAAAGACCGAACTAAGACAGTTTCGTAAGACCGAAGCAAACCTTCAGCTGATCCTTGGCGCGCTTGCCTTCATGCGCTGCGAAGATTCACGATCAGGTAGGTCCGGGCTTTTGCCCGGCAAACAAGCTGCGAAAGCCACGGAAATACACAACGCAGGGGCTGAAGCCAAAGGCCTTGCTCGGTTGACTGTCCGGACTAAAGTCCGGACCTACCCCGCAGCGACTTTCAATCCAGCGTGTTCAGGCCCACCTCTCAGGGTAACTACATTGACCCTGCTGCGACTCTCTTACTAAGCTGCTCCACCCTTTTCCCTAACGGCTGTTAGACTGCAACCGGCCTTCGATGCACGAAAAACAGACCACGCACGCCAGCCTTACGCTCTTGCTCGGTACTCTGATCACCGACCGGCAGGGCCGCGTACAGGGGCGCTTGAAGGACGTCGCCGTGGCGACCGGCCCGGCCGCGGGGAATGTGGCGGGACTGCTTCTCAAAACGCGCGAGGGCTCCAGGCTGGTAGCGGTGAAAGATGTATTGCAGACACCGGCCGGGACCCTCGAATTGCGCGAGGACGCCCAGCTTCAACCCCTTCGTGGAGATGAAAACCTGCTTCTTCTCCAGCAGGATGTGCTGGACCGGCAGATCATCGATGTGCACGGCAGGAAGGTGGTGCGGGTCAACGACGTCGACCTGCAGTGGTTTCCTGAAAATGGCCGTGAGGGGCTGCGCGTCGCCGAAGTGGCCATCGGCCTGCGAGGGGCGGTACGCAGACTGTTCAAAGGTACGATGCCCAGGCGCACGCTGGAAAACTTCGCCAGGCATTTTCACGCCAGCATTATTCCCTGGGAGTTCGTGGACCTGATCGAAGTGGATCCGGCGCGGCGGGTGAAGCTGAAGATCGAACATGAGCGGCTTGCTCATATGCACCCCTCCGATCTTGCCGACATCCTGGAAGACCTGCCACCTCCGGAGCGGGAGGCGGTCTTCGGCTCCCTCGACGAAGAAGTAGCAGCGGAAGCGCTGGAGGAAGTCGATCCTCGTCTGCAGAAGTCCCTGCTCGAATCGCTCGATTCCGGCCGCGTAGCTGACATCGTGGAAGAGATGGACCCTGGCGCGGCGGCCGATCTGCTGGCCGAACTCTCCGACGAACGTTCCGAGGAGATTTTGGAGGAGATGGAGCCGGAAGAACGGCATGAAGTGGAGGAGTTACTCGAATTCCGGGAAGATTCCGCTGCGGGAAGAATGACCACCAACTATGTGCAGGTGGGCTCCGGAGCATCGGTAGCAGACGCAGTGCGTGCCCTGCGGGAATTCGATGGCGACCCGGAAGGAATAAGCGAGATTTATCTCACCGGCGCTAATGATGTGCTGGAGGGAGTCGTCCCCCTGGCACGCCTGATACTGGCCCTGCCCGAGACGCGGGTAGCGGTTCTGTCCGAACCGCGGATTATCTCCTGTCAAGCCGAGGCCCACCAGGATGAAGTTGCAGAACTTTTCGACAAGTACAATCTGCATGCACTGCCGGTGGTGGATGGCGCGAACCGTCTGGTGGGTGTGGTGCAGGCGGATCATGTGATCGCGTTTCTGCGCGCAAAGCAATGAAGCAGTAGCCTGAAATTCAAATTGAAATTTTTACTTCGACCGCATGCTCAAGCGCTGGCGAATCCGCATACTGCTCTTCCTCGCCGTGCTGGGGCCGGGGTTTATCACGGCCAATATCGATAACGATTCAGGCGGCATTCTCACCTACTCCAACGCCGGAGCCCAGTTCGGCTACACCCTGCTCTGGACCATGATCCCCATTACGGTGGCCTTGCTGGTGGTGCAGGAGATGTGTGCGCGCATGGGCGCGGTTACCGGCAAGGGCCTGAGCGACCTGATCCGCGAAGAGTTCGGGCTGCGCATGACGTTTCTCCTGATGCTGCTGCTGGTTGTAGTCAACTTCGGCAACGTCATGGCAGAGTTCGCTGGTATTGCCGGCAGCATGCAGCTCTTCCACATCAGCAAATACGTCTCCGTACCCGCCAGCGCGTTCTTGATCTGGTTCCTGGTGGTCAAGGGAGATTACAAGCGGGTCGAGAAAGTCTTTCTGGCGGCTTCAGTGTTCTATATCACTTACATTGTCACCGGCGTTCTTTCGCAGCCCAGCTGGCATGAAGCGATGGTGGCCACGGTGGAGCTGCCCAGAGGGAATATATGGCACTCTAAAAGTTACATTTACATGATCGTGGGCGTGATCGGCACGACCATTTCGCCCTGGATGCAGTTCTACCTGCAGTCTTCCATCGTGGAGAAGGGGGTCACGGCAAAGAGTTACCCGGCTTCGCGCCTGGACGTCATCATCGGGTCATTCTTTACCAACATCGTGGCCTGGTTCATCGTGGTGGCATGCGCTGCCACCTTGTTTGCCCATGGCATGGGGGCCATCGGGGAGGCAGCGGACGCGGCCCAGGCGATGAAGCCGCTGGCCGGACGCTATGCTTTTCTGTTGTTCGCTGTGGGGCTGTTCAATGCTTCGCTCTTTGCGGCCTCGATTCTGCCCCTTTCTACTGCTTACACCGTATGCGAGGGACTTGGCCTGCGGTCGGGTCTGGATGGCGGCTTCAAAGACGCGCCCGTCTTTTACTGGCTGTATACCCTCCTGGTGGCGGGCGGGGCGTTGGCCGTATTGTTCGTTCCCAACGCCAAACTGATCAGCATGGTCATCCTGTCGCAGGTGTTGAACGGCGTGCTGCTGCCCCTGGTGATCGTCTTCATGCTGCTACTCATCAATCGCAAGGACCTGATGGGCGATTTTGTAAACTCCGGCTGGTTCAATGCCGTGGCCTGGGTTACCGCGGCGGTAGTCATCGTGCTCTCCCTGGTGATGATGTTCACCGGCGGCGCGAGCTAGAGTGCTGCATTTTTTCTGCCCTCACTAGTACACAGCAGAAGTGAATGCATGTAATACGATGAGAGTTCAGGACTATTCTGGACGTCAAAGCAGCTCGTATCACATGGATTCTTAGCCCCCATGCTCTTCAATAGCTTTCAGTTCCTGCTATTTTTTATCGTCGTGTGGCTGCTTTTCCTGGTCACGCGCGGCACGGCCCGCAAAATCATTCTGCTGATCGCCAGCTACTACTTCTACATGTGCTGGAGCACGCGCTACATCTTTGTGATCTGGGCCATCACGGTGATCGACTACGTGGCCGGCCTGCAGATCGAAAAAGCGGAGCAGCCCGCGCGGCGTCGTTTGTATCTGGGAGTCAGCCTGTTTTGCAACCTGGGACTTCTGGCGGTATTCAAATATTTCAATTTTCTGACCGGCTCTTTGCGTAGCGCGTCGCACCTCTTTGGGCTGCGGTTTGATCCGCCGCTGCTGGCCATCATCTTGCCTGTCGGGCTTTCCTTCCACACCTTTCAGGCGATGAGTTACACCATCGAGGTCTACCGGCGGAGGGTGCCGGCGGAAAGGAATCTGCTGGAGTACGCGCTCTACGTGGCCTTCTTTCCGCAAATGGTGGCCGGGCCCATCGAGCGGCCATACGAACTGCTGCCCCAGTTTCATCACGAGCCGGAGGTTAGCTTCGCCGGCGTACGGGCCGGCCTGGTGCAGGCACTCTGGGGCCTGTTCAAGAAGATGGTGCTGGCGGACAATGTCGCTGATTTCGTAAAACTCATTTACGACACGCCGCGGCACTACAACGGGGCAGCGCTGATATTGGCCACGCTGCTGTTTTCTATCCAGATTTACTGCGATTTTTCCGGCTACACCGACATTGCATTGGGCTTGGCGCGGATGATGGGCTACGAGCTGCGCATTAATTTCATGCAGCCCTACTTCAGCCGTTCGGTGGGTGAGTTCTGGAGGCGATGGCACATCTCGCTCTCCACCTGGTTTCGCGATTACGTCTATATTCCGTTGGGCGGGAACCGGGTGAAGCTACCGCGGCATTATGCCAACCTGATGATCACTTTTGTGATCAGCGGGCTTTGGCACGGCGCCAACTGGACCTTTGTCGCCTGGGGATTTCTGCACGGCGTCTACCTGATCGTGTCCCAAGCCACGGCCCCGTTTACCGCGCGATTTGGCCGCCTGGGCGTGGTCAAGACTGTTTTCACCTTCAGCCTGGTGACCTTTGCCTGGATATTTTTTCGCGCCAACACCCTGGGAGATGCCTGGTTCATCGCGACCCATCTTTTTCCTCCGGGGCGGATCGACCCTCTCTTGCTGAAGGTGGGCGGCTTCACCCGTGGCACGGCGCCGTATCTTGTCTTATCGATCGTCGCTATGTTTGTCATCGAGTGGTGGATAGCCCATCCTGAACGCGTCCCTCGGCTCTGGGCCCGGCCGGCATTTCGCGCCCTGGCGTACAACGCATGCGTATACGCGATCGTGTTCTTCGGCTTTTTTGGCCATCGCGACTTCATCTACTTCCAGTTTTGAGAGGACTTCGCCCTCGCACCTTCGGATGCCGACGGTCATTTGCGGAAGGCTAACCCGGGAGGTAAGATTGTCTTACTATGGAAACCAGGGTGTCCAGCAAGGGACAGGTCGTGCTTCCGGGTCCTATTCGTCGCCGGCTGGGCATTCTCGCCGGTGATCCGCTCGATGCCAACATAGAAGCCGGACGAATTGTCTTAACACCCCGCAAGAAGCGTCCGCAACACGTCAGGATAGTCACCGATCCCATTACCGGGCTTCCCGTTCTGAGCGCAGGGATGGACGCTCCCGTGTTGCGCAGCAAAGAGGTTGCAGAGATTCTGGCGAACTTTCCGTGAAATATCTGCTGGACGTGAATGCTCTCGTTGCTCTTGGATTGAGTCATCACGAATTTCACGAACGAATGGCTGCCTGGCTGCAAGTAGAACGATTTCCGCAACTGGCGACCTGCTCTATTACAGAATTAGGGTTTGTGCGGGTCCTAGCGCAGGCACCAGTTTATGGATTTACTGTGGTGCAAGCGCGCAGCCTATTGCTCAGGTTGAAGAAGTCGAGGATCGTGACCTTCACGTTTCTTCCCGACGGCCATGACATTTCGCATCTTCCTGCATGGGTCAAAACTCCAAAACAGACGACGGATGGTCACCTGCTTCAGCTTGCCCGAGCGAACTCAGCGGTTCTTGCGACTCTGGATGTAAAAATCCCAGGAGCTTACTCCATTCCCTAAGGCGGGGGAACGGCGACTGCGATGGGAAACGGGCGGCTCCTTCAGAGCAACTTACCCGCAGCCAGCTCGCGGATGAGGATACGATCGGCGGCGAGAAAGTCATAGCGGGTTAATTCGCGCAGCGGGCACCAGCGCAGGTCGTGGAAGATACGGTTGGTCATTTCGCCGGTAAATTGGTGGACGGCAAAAAACTGCAGGTCAATTGCACTGCCGCTGCGGTAGGTATGACGGGTGTGGGCCACGCGGTTGCCTATTTCGGCGTTGATGCCTAACTCCTCATCCAGCTCGCGCCGCAGGGCTTGCTCCGCGCTTTCGCCGTCCTCCACCTTGCCCCCGGGAAACTCCCATTTCAAGGCCATGGGCTGGTCCGGCCGCCGCTGACAGATCAGGACCTTTTGCTCCCGGAGGATAAGCGCTGCCACAACCAACCGAACTACCTTAGCGTCCGTTCTCGGTCGGCTGGAGTCTTTCTGCACGGTCATATGATTTTAGACGTTGTCCAAGCCAGACTGTGTGGGTTGCAACGAACGAACGCTTTTCGGGGTGGGAAAAACCTGCGGGTGAATGGCGCCGGCCAGCGCCTGGAGCCCCTGCAGCAGGTTGGGGGCAGGAGTATTCAGCAACTCATCCGGGATGCAGAAGACGCGGCCGGTCTGCGCCGCCCGCAAAGATTGCCATTGCCGCCTTTCGATCACACGAGCGAGCGGAACCCGATCGCCGGCGCCGCACCAGGCAAAGACGAGCACGTCAGGATCAAGGGCGGCCACCGCCCCAGCATCGGTCACCGAACCGGGTGTCCCCAGAAAACGGCCACCGGCGGCGGCAACCAGCTCCGCCACCCAGGATTGCGAGTGGATAAGCGGCTTACCCCACTCTTCACAGTAAACCGTCGGCGCCACAGTGGAGTGGACAGCGCGCTCGGTGGCCGCAAGCGCGGAGAGCATTTCGTCGATCACCCCTTCGGCTCGATCGGGAACGTGGAGAATAGAGCCCAGAAGCCGGATGTCGTGGTAGATGTCTGCCAGCGAATGAGGGGCCAGGGTAAGCACTGGCACTCCGGATTTCAGGATCCCGGCCAGAGATTCGAGCCGGTAGGGAACGGAAGCCAGGACCAGGTTGGGCGCAGCGGAGAGGATCTCCTCGGTGTTCGAAGACCACGAGTCCGCAATCACTTTCAGATTACGCTCGCGCAGGGCAGGCACGGCCTCGAGGCAGTAACGGGTGCAGGCAACGAGCGAGTCGAGACAGCCTAATCGATCCAGCGTAACGCTCACGCTGGGCTGCAATGCAGCGACACGCAGGCTGGGCTGGTGCATCATGCCGGCGGAGGCAGAGTGCCATTCGGATAGAAGACGGGCCACGCATGCCGTGCCGCGATTTGCAGCAGCGCCGGCGTGGGGTTCACGGGAAAGGCCTTACGTGCGATCTCGAGCATGGCCGCGTCGTGAATGGAGTTGCCGAATACCACGTCGGGGGAAGCCACGCCGGCCTTTACCAGCGATGCGGCCTTGCCTTCGCCGGTAGGAACATCGAGCAGCTTGCTGGTAATGACGCCGTCGGCCACCTGGGCACGCGCAGAAATGACCCGGGAGGGTGGGATGTTAAAGCCGCGAACGCCTTCTTCGATGACCCAATTGTTGGTCGAACTGACTACCCAGATCTCGGTCCCGCGATCGTTCAACGAGGAAACCAGGGCCTGCAATTCGGGGAAGATCTTATCCAGGAAGCGCGACCGGAAAAAGGCGGCGGCTGCCCGGCGGATTTCCACTTCGCTCACGCCATCGTAGATTTGCACCATTTCGCCGCACATGGCGAGCTCCGACACCTTGCCTGCCAGATAAAGGCGGTAGCGGGAGTCGATCCAGTCACTCGCGTTGCGGGAGACGATGCCCTCTTCGATCGACCACACCATGAAGTCGTAGCCGGAGTCTCCGCTCCACAGCGTTCCGTCGCAGTCGAAAACAGCAACGGCTGGCTCTGGGGAGAGAACCGCGTCGACAAATTCCTGGGGAGAAAGAGAAATATTGCTGCTGGACTTGCTACTGGTCAAAGCGGAAGGTCGCTCCTGGCGAGGCATATGCCCTCTTCTATTGTCGGCGATCTGACGCAATTTTGCACTTCTGGTGTAAAGAGCAGGTGAACGTGGCATGGCTGTCTCTCTTGGTTCCTGCGATGGCTGCCCAGCGCCGGTCGAGCGCGCCGGAAGCAGATAATCGGGATTGTGCCCACCCCCAACCATGCCGGCATCCTGCGCCAGTACCTGGCCTATCTGCGGGTGGAAAAAGGGCTGCGGCCGCTGACCTGCGAGGCCTATGAGCGGGACCTGTGCCTCTTCGCGGAATACCTCGAAGGCGCGCATGCCCTGCCCATGACCGCCGGGCAAGGGCAGGTGGCCGGGTTCCTTGAGCACCTGCAGAAGCATGGAGTGCAGTCGCGCTCTATTGCGCGCAAGCTCTCCTGCCTGCGCGGCTTCTACAAATGGCTGCTGCTGGATAAGCGGATCGGGCACGACCCGACGGTGAACCTCGAGTCCCCTGCGTCGTGGAAGGTTTTGCCCAAGGCGCTGGCCCAGTCGGAGGTGGAACAGATGATGGAGCAGGCCGGGATGTCGGCAGAACATCCGCAGGCCGATGCGGTGGCCCTGCGCGACCGCGCCATCGTGGAGATGCTGTACGCGGGTGGGGTGCGTGTCTCCGAGCTGACCGGGCTGGGGGTGGAAGATCTCTCCCTGGGCGAGGGCCGCATGCTGGTGCGCGGCAAAGGTGACAAGGAGCGCATTGTGCCCCTGGGGTGGGCGGCGGTTGAGGCTTTGGACGCTTATTTGACCCGGGGCCGTCCGTCGCTGGCGGTTCGGCCCCGGGAGAGCCGTCTGTTTCTCTCCACACGCGGGGCCGGGCTTACCCGGCAATGGGTGTGGCGCCTGGTGAAGCAGCTGGATGCCCGCGCCAGCCCGCATGTGCTGCGTCATAGCTGCGCCACTCACATGGTGGAGAACGGAGCCGATTTGAGGACTGTGCAGACGCTGCTGGGGCATGCGGATATCTCGACCACGCAGGTCTATACGCACCTGGCGCTGGGCAGGCTGAAAGCGGTGCATCGGGCTCATCATCCCCGGGCCACCAGAAGGGCTGCAAAGTGAAGCCACAACCTACGCGGTTGGCGGAGGAGTTCCTGGCCATGCTGACGCATGAGCGGGCTGCTTCCCCGCATACCTTGCGCGCTTACCAGCGGGAGATCGACAATTTTGCCGCCTACCTGATCGAGCAGAGCGGGCAGGGCGTGGAAATGCAAACCGTAGATCATCTGCAGATACGCGGCTACCTGGGTGAACTTTACGGCCGGGGTTTGGCGAAGGCGTCCGTAGCCAGGTCGCTGGCGGCGGTGCGCTCGTGGTTTCAATGGATGGCCAGAGCAGGACATGTCAGCAGCAATCCCGCTGCCTTGGTTGCTACACCCAAGCTGCCGAAGCATCTACCGCGAGTGCCATCGATTGAGCAGATGAACCACCTGGTGGAGACCGCCTCGGCGGAGACGGTTGCGGCGTGGCCGGAGCGCGACCGTGTGATCTTCGAATTACTTTATGGATGCGGCATCCGCAACGCCGAGCTGGTAGGGCTCAACGTGGCCGACGTGCATTGGGCGCGGGAAGTGATCCTGGTCCGGGGCAAAGGGCGGAAGCAGCGCTATGTTCCCCTGGGGGATGCGGCGGCAGACGCTATCCGCGGTTATTTACCGTCACGCGCAGCTAAGCTCGGGACGAAGTCGACTGATGCGTTGCTGTTGAACCTGCAGATGAAGGGAAGCGGGCGCCTGACGACCAGGAGTGTGGGACGGATCGTCAAGCGAATCTCGCTGGCCAAAGGATTGCCGGCGGAGATTCACCCCCACACCCTGCGTCATGCTTTCGGCACGCACATGCTGGAGGAGGGAGCTGACCTGCGGGCTATTCAGGAGCTGCTGGGACACGAGCGGCTATCCACTACCCAGCGCTATACCCAGCTCACGGTCGGACAGGTTACGCAGGTCTACGACCGGACACATCCCCGGGCGAAATAAAAGAAACCGCAGCAAAGCGTAGCGGAGGGATCTGCGGTTCTCTAATCGCCAAACAACCCTACAACGATGCGATGGCTGTTGCTTCATCGCGGTGCAGGGCGGCGTATTTGGTAATCCCTACCATAGTGAAAACCTTTTGGAAGTGTGGGGTAAGCCCGAAGGCGGCGATCGTCTGATCAGCTTTGTTGGCTTCCATCAACATCTGGATGACGAGAGCAATTCCACTGGAATTGATGTATTCCACTTTGGAGAAGTCGATCAGTACCGGGCGGCTCTTGACTACGCCCTCGTACGTTCCAAGCACCGTGTCCCGCGAACTGCTGGAGATATCGCCGGTGAAGCGAAGAACGGTGACCGGCCGTCCATCGGCGGCGAGAACCTCATCAACCTTTGCTTTCGTCTCCGTCTGCACTTCACTCACTCTCCTTGGCCAGCCTGATCACCAATCGGACGTAACTCCCTTTGCCGGCGCTTCCCTTGACCCACTCGGCCTCATCTACCAGCGACTGGATCAAGAACATGCCCATGCCGCGGGGATCCTCTTCCCCATGCATCTTGCGGTCGATGTCCGGCTTGGATGGCGCTTTTGTGATGCCTGAGCCGGTATCCATCACTTTCACTTCCAGAGCTTCATCGCTGGCAGAAAGAATCACGCCCACGCAGAGGTTATCGTTCAAGAGATTTCCGTGTTCAATGGCGTTGATGCACGCCTCAGCGAGGGCAGTCTTAAGGTCTTCAATACGATCGTCGGGAAAGCCCATGAGCTTGGCCACGCTCGCAGCCGTGCCCATGGCTACTTTTTCGAAGCCCAGCCGCGATGGGAGTTTAACCTCCACCGCCGTGCCCCTGGTTTCAACCATTTTGCTTTCCTCACTAGGCCTGCATGCGCACTAATGCCAACGCCGTCATATCGTCCTGCTGCGGCTCTCCCCGTGAAAATTCAGCCAATTGTTGCCACAGGACCTTGAGGATAGCAGTACAGTCCTGCGACTTGCACTCCCGAAATGTCGCAAGTAAACGTTCTGGACCGTATTCATCCTCGCCGTGAAAGACCTCTGTGAGCCCATCGGTATAGAAAAGAAGGCGCGCTCCAGGGGGGAAGGCGAGGGTTTCCGAGGTGTATTCCATCCTTGGAACCAGCCCGATCGGGGTGCCGCTGGCCTCAATCTCATGCACCGTCGTGTCGCCGGAGATTAAAAAGCCAGGATTATGGCCAGCATTGACGACTTCGATCGAATGCGTCTGCGGGTCCAGCCTGAGAAAGATCGCGGTCACGTAGCGGCGCCGGGCCTCCTGCCCCTCGCCGTAGTGATGCTGGTTCATGTTGGCGGCCAGTTCGGCCAGCGGCAGCCCGGCGAGCGCCATGGCGCGAAACGCCGAGCGAAAGGAAGTAGCGACAATAGCGGAAGCCAGGCCCTTGCCGGCGACATCCGCCACCACCATGATCTCTCCACCATCGGGAAGGCTGACAATATCCACATAGTCGCCGCCTACCTCGTAGCAGGCGCTCGATCGCACGGCAACGGAATAACCGGTGATCTCCGACATTTGCTGCGGCAGCAGGCTACGCTGAATGGCGCGGGCGGCATCCAGATCCTGCTGCACCCGAGCCCATTCGACAGCCCGGTCATGATAATGGGCATTCTCGACCGCAACCCCTGCCTGTAGCACCAGCCCTTCCAGAAAGTCCTGCTCGTAGAGCGTCAGCGTCTTGCCAGGTCCGGGGTTGACCACCAGTTCGGTCAACTGGGCTCCGTCTTTGCTGAGCAGGGCGAAGCGAGGGCAGCCATTCCAGGGTGGCGGGGGCATATCGCCTACGCTAAGAGCAGGCTCGGTTACGTGGGCCCCGGCCATTTCCAGCTCTCGCACCACGATGCGCAGCACCGATTGCAGCACTTCTTCGGGGCGAACCGCCGCATGCACCTGGCGGGAAACCTCGAGCAGCGCCTGCAATCGGGCCACCTGCTGTTGCAGGTCAATCACATCGGCGTGGCTGGTGGAGAAAGAAGGGGTGGACATCGCGGAATGGCATCAATCTAGCACAGCGTTGGGAGCCCGGTGCCACGATTCGCAAGTTCCATGATTCCACAGGGCTGGATGGGGCCCGCGGAGATCTCTTTGGGGAAGATATACTGGGAAAGGCCAAATTATGGAAACCAAACTCGCTCTTCCCGTCCAATCGAAGTTTTCCGAAGAGGTAGCAGAGTGGATTGAGGCTTTCGACGACCTGGTGGTCGGCGAGGGTCCGGTACAAGGTGCGGAGCTGATCGCGGCCTTACGGCAGCGAGCGCGCGAGGCCGGCATCTCTACCCCCGGGGCGTTGACCACCCCCTACCTGAATACCATTCCCAAGCATGAGGAAGTACCTTACCCAGGGGATCGAAAGCTCGAGGAGCGGCTGGAAGCCCTGATCCGCTGGAACGCCATGGCCATGGTGCATGGCCAGAATAAGAAGGATCCCGGAATCGGCGGCCACCTTTCTACTTATTCCTCGCTGGCCACGCTGCTGGAAGTGGGCTACGAGCATTTCTTCCATGCCACCTACGGGGACCAGCCGGGCGACTTCATCTACTTTCAGGGCCACGCCTCTCCGGGTGTCTATGCGCGGGCCTACTTGGAAGGACGGTTTGACGACGATCGCCTGCTGCACTTCCGCCACGAATTGCGGGGCAAGCCGGGGCTCTCTTCTTATCCTCATCCGTGGCTGATGCCGGATTTTTGGCGCTTCCCCACGGTTTCCATGGGCATCGGGCCGCTTAACGCGGTTTACCAGGCGCGCTTCATGCGCTATCTCGAGAACCGCAGCCTGATTCAGAAAACTGATCGCAAGATATGGGCGTTTGTTGGGGATGGCGAAACCGACGAGGTAGATACGCTGGGCGCACTCACCGTCGCCTCCCGGGAAAAGCTCGACAACCTGATCTTTGTGGTCAACTGCAATCTGCAGCGCCTGGACGGTCCGGTGCGGGGCAACAAGCGCATCATCGATGAACTGGAAGGTATTTTCCGCGGCGCGGGCTGGCATGTCATTAAGGTCGTCTGGGGCAGCGATTGGGATGAACTCTTCGAGCGCGATTCTTCCGGCCTGCTGCTCAAGAGGATGGAAGAGTGTGTCGATGGCGACTACCAGGCCTTCAAGGCCAAAGGCGGAGCTTATCTGAGGCAGCATTTTTTCGGCAAGTACCCTGAGTTGCTCGAACTGGTGAGCGACAAGACGGATGAGCAGCTGGAGAATCTGCATCGTGGCGGCCACGATCGATGCAAGGTTTACAACGCTTACCGCAAAGCGATTAATCATCACGGCTCACCCACCGTCATCCTGGCCAAGACGGTCAAAGGCTACGGCATGGGCGCGAACCAGTCACGCAACGCTTCCCACCAGGAAAAGAAACTCACCGACAGCGGGCTGGCCCAGTTTGTGAAGCGCTTCAAGATCCCGGTTCCGGAGCAGGAAGCGAAACTTGGTAAGCCTTATCGGCCGGCGCCGGATAGCCCCGAGATCCTCTACCTGCAGGAGCGCCGCCGGGCCCTGGGTGGCTACCTTCCCCACCGCGATGTGCCCAAGCTGGACTTCAAGGCTCCCAAATTGAAGGAATTCACTGAATGGACCGGCGGCTCCAAGGGGCGGGAAGTTTCCACCACCATGGGATTTGTCAGTATCCTGCGCCACCTGCTGAAGGATCCGGTCATTGGCAAGTTGATCGTTCCGATTGTGCCCGACGAAGCCCGTACCTTTGGCTTGGAGTCGGCCATTCGGCAAGTGGCCATCTATGCCAGTGAAGGGCAGAAGTACACCCCGCATGACAACGACATGCTGCTCTACTATCGCGAAGAGCAGGATGGCCAGATTCTGGAGGAGGGCATCACGGAAGCGGGCTCCATGGCTTCCTTCACCGCCGCGGGCACGGCTTACTCCAATTACCGCCTGCCCACGATTCCGTTCTACATGTATTACTCGATGTTCGGTTTTCAGCGCGTCGGGGATATGATCTGGGCGTTTGCGGATTCGCGCGGCAAGGGCTTCCTCATGGGAGGGACCGCGGGCCGTACGACGATGCTGGGAGAAGGGCTGCAGCACCAGGACGGGCATAGTCACGTCCTGGCCAGCACCGTCCCCACCTGTCTAAGCTACGACCCGGCCTACGTCTATGAGCTGGCCGTGATCGTGCAGGATGGCATCCGCCGCATGTACCAGGAAGGTGAGCCCATCTTTTACTACATCACCATGTACAACGAGGACTACGCCATGCCGGCCATGCCCGAAGGGGTTCGTGACGGCATCGTCCGCGGCATTTATCGCTTTCGGGCTGCTCCCGGAGGCAAAGCCACGGCGCAGCTCTTCGGCAGTGGGCCCATCCTGAACGAGGCCGTCCGGGCGCAAGGCATTCTGGCGGAGAAATATGGGGTGCAGACCGACGTTTGGAGCGTGACCAGCTACAACGAGCTAAGGCGGGAAGCTTTGGGCGTGGAGCGCTGGAATCGCCTGCACCCAACGCAGCCGGAAAAGGTTCCTTACATTCTTGAAACCCTCAAGGGCACAGAGGGGCCCATTATCGCGGCCAGCGATTATATGAAGGTCGTGCCCGATCAGCTTTCGCCTTGGCTTTCGACCCGGCTGGTGTCTCTGGGCACCGATGGCTTTGGCCGCAGCGACAATCGCGAATATCTACGGCGCCACTTCGAGGTCAATGCGGAGTCGATCGTCGCGGCGACGCTGTCCCGCTTGGCGCGCGAGGGAAACTTCGACCAGGGGCGGGCCCAGGAAGCCTTTGCAGAACTGGGGTTGGAGACGGAAACAGCCGATCCGGCCTACCTGTAACTACAAGGTGGGCGGGTTTGCCGCTGGCTTTCTGCTCCAAGCCGGTCTCCAGCCGCTGCCGCTGAAGGGGGACTGCACACGGCGTCCCCACCACAGCCACATGAGCAGGGCCATTACGGCGAGTAGCGCTAAAACAAGAAGGCTGCCTTCGGGGCCGGTTGTGCCGCCACTCCATAAGCGCGCTCCGGTTGGATGTTCACCCAGCAGGTGGCCTTGCGATACGAGGCCGCTGTCGGAGGTCCCATAGAAATACGATTCTGCCCAGTCCCAGCTGGCGTGACAACCAACCGCCCACCAGAGCGATCCTGTGTACCAGAGGCTAAGGCAGAAGACCAGGCCGACCGCCGCTGCAGCAAATAGCCCTACCGGCGTCTCGCCGGGATTGGTGCCGTGGGAAAACCCAAATAGGCCTGAAAGCAGCAACGCCCCCCACCAGAAACCAATGCCCCGGGTGAGCGTGAATTGCAGGTAGCCCCGCAGGGTGGATTCTTCGAACACTCCAACCACCAGGAAGAGGACTCCCCATCCCACCGCGTACTTCCAGATGGCAGGGCCGTGTAGCTGTACGCCGTCAAAGGCCAGCAGCCCTGCCTTCCACAAAATAAACACCAATACGGACAGGGCAACAAATCCCCAAATCAAACCGGAGATGAAGCGCACCGCCCTCGCGGGGCCTTGATATCCGTATGCCAGAAGAGGCCGGCGCTCGATCAGAGCCATGATGGCTGTGGCCAGCAGTAAGGGCACCAGTTGCGTGCCTTCCGAAATGAACGCCAGCTTTAGAGGGAGAACTGCCCTAAGGTGACCGGGATGAAGAAAATGCTTCACTACCTGGACGGCGAGAAAACTAAATCCGATAAACAGCAGGACGAATAGCAGCACACCCCATCCCGCCCGCAGACCCTCGGCGCCGAAGAAGACCCAGTGTATGTTGCGCTTCGGCGGTTGCGGAATTGCCAGCGGAGAAGCCTCTGGCTGCACTAATTCGTCGTCCAAGGTACCTCCTGAAAGGTGCCCCCTCATCTTACCCGGGCCGAAAGCGAAACCGCAGATCCCTCCACTACGCTGCGCTCCGGTCGGGATGACAATTCTGTTTGGGTACGAGGTCCCACCACCCAAACAGAATTGTCATCCCGACCGGAGCGCAGCGTAGTGGAGGGATCTGCGGTTTCGCTTTCGGCCTGAACAACTCAATACGACCCGGAGTTGCCAGATCCAGTGTGCTGGCTCATCCATTGCTGCGCGTGTTGCATCTCGGGCAATCCCGGGTCCGCCGTCTTCCACGCGCTGAGGAACTGCTTGTAAGCCACGGCGGTTGCGCTGGCATCTCGCGTCTTTTCCTTCACCTGGGCAATCCCATAGAGCGCGAAACCGGAGTTGGGACGCTCTACCAGAGCCTTCTGAAATGCGGCTTCCGCCTCTGGCCACTTACCTGCGGTCATGAGTGCCGCGGCTTCACTTTCCGCCACCGGACGGATATAGAAGGGAGGCTCGCGGTAGCCGAGCTCCTTCTCTTCGCGGAGCGCGGCGGCGAAGAGCTTTTCGGCTTCGGGAACGTTGTTCTGTGTGGCCATCATGGAAGCGCGCAGTTCAAGCGACATGATGGAGAGCATTTTGAGTAGAGGCTGGGGCAAGGGATCAGGCGACATGCTTTGATTTCCGGTAGGCGGGGCGGCCTTCTTTTCCTTCGCTTCCTGGTCTTTTATCTGCTCGCACATGCGCCACAGGCTCGAATCAAGCAACACCGAGTGGCGTTCGGCGACATCCGGTTCATGGGCCTCCACAGACTGCATTCCCAGGGCAAATTGCGAAAGGCCGCCGGCCAGGAATTCCATGTGCGGCATGTCCTGGGAGAGATTTGCGGCATTGACCAGTTCCACTACCCGCGGCCAGTCGGCGGTCCGCAAAGCAACCGGCAGCGCGGGGCTGAGACGGGCAATCGCATCGCGGGGCGACCAGGGATAGAGAGTGTCTTCCAGATGGCCGCGCGCTTTTCCCAGTTTGGCCGAAACTAGCGCCGCTTCCTGCAACTGCCCGGCCTCCAGGAGATTGGCGACGGAGTACATAAGATTGTGGATATAGTTCCAGTCATTGTCCGGCGCGATATGCTGCCGGCGCATGTAGCTTTCATCGACCTGGGCAGAAGCGTCGAATGCGGTCTGGGCCCGGGCGTAATCCCCAGTGCGGTAAAAGATGTGACCCGGCATGTGCACCATGTGCCCTGATGCTGGTGCAAGCGAGCCCAGGATCTCCGCGCTGTGTAACGCCTGTTCCGGATGCGGGCTGGCTTCGACCGCGTGTATCCAGAGATGGTTTGCGGCGGAGTTTTGCGGTTCCTGCTTCAGTACACCCTGGAGGAGCCCAAGCGCCTCCTTCTTGCCCTTGCGCGCTTCTCCATTGTCGTCATAGCCATCGTCGACGGCTTCGGAGAGAGCGATGCGAGCATTGGTATCGCTGGGGTTCTCTTTCACCAGGGCGCGTAGAATTTCGATCTCGTGATCGAATTTTGCTTTGTCCCCGGACCCAGATGCCTCGCGAACGGCTGCCTCGTGGGCCTCGGCAGCCTGAATGTAGAGCTTCTCCCGCGCCGTTGCATGCCCTTGCAGTGCAACCGCTTTTTCGAGCGATGCCTGCGCGTAGGCTTTGGTTACGCTGTGGTTAAAGCTCTCCGCCTGGTAAAGCCCCCAATAGCACATGGCGCAATTGGCATCGGCGCGGATGGATTGTTCAAAGGCCCGATCCGCCTCGTAATCCCAAAAATCGTAAAGCAGGTTGTATCCCTGCTCGAACCACATCTGGGCCTCGGCATTGGCGGAGATGGGAAAGCGCACATTGCCAACGCCTTCAATGCGTTGCGGCGCGGGTAGCTGCTCCGGAGGGATCGGATCTCCGCTATCGCCCATGGCCATATTCATCTGCCCATTAGCCCATCCGGCTTGCAGCAAAATCAAAAGCAACAGGAAAAGTCGTTTAGGCATGGGTATCTTTTTTCCGTCTTTCCTGGCAGGTGCAGCCGGTTCCGACCACTCCTGAGCCTTTCCTCATGGGAAGGTTGCACACGTGGCGCTAGTAGCGCCGCGTAGTAGGAAAGACGGAATCTGGCCCTCTGCCAGCAGGGTATTCTGCACCAAATACCCGGGGTGAACTAAACTAGAGTAGTAGAAGTAGCCCTCGGAACAGTAAAAGGAATTATCCATTGATCGCAAGCACTTTAACCAAGATTTTCGGAACCAGTAACGAACGCGTGATCAAGCGGATGATGCCCATGGTCGAACAGACCGGGTCTCTCGAGCCTGCCATCCAGGCTTTGTCTGATGACGAGCTGCGCGCGAAGACGCTGGAGTTCCGCGCCCGCATCGCCGCTCGGCTGGACGGCATTGACGACGCTGAAGAGCGCGTAGCGGAAGAAAAAGTAGTGCTGAACGAGATTCTGCCCGAGGCCTTCGCGGTGGTGCGCGAGGCTGGCCGCCGGGTGCTGCAGATGCGTCACTTTGACGTGCAGTTAATCGGCGGCATGGTGCTGCACCAGGGCAAGATCGCCGAGATGAAGACCGGCGAAGGCAAGACCCTGGTAGCGACCCTGCCCTGCTATCTGAACGCGCTGGCCGGGCATGGCGTGCACGTGGTGACGGTCAATGATTATCTGGCCAAACGCGATGCCGAGTGGATGGGCAAGATTTACGAGTTCCTGGGGCTGACCGTCGGCGTGATTGTGCACGATCTCGATGACTCCCAGCGCCGCGCCGCGTATGGCTCCGACATCACCTACGGCACCAACAACGAATTCGGTTTTGATTACCTGCGCGACAATATGAAGTTTGATCACGCGGATTGCGTGCAGCGTGGACATTACTTCGCCATCGTCGATGAGGTTGACTCGATTCTGATCGATGAAGCCCGTACGCCCTTGATCATCAGCGGCCCCACGGATCAAACCACGGACAAGTATGCCCGCGTGAATCGCATCCTGCCCTCGCTCGAACAAGGGGAAGAGATTGAGCGCGGCGAAGAGAAGATCCTGACCGGCGACTACGTGGTGGATGAAAAGCACAAGACCATCAGTGTGACCGATGAAGGGTGGGAGAAGATCGAGCAACTGCTGGGCATCGGCAACATCGCCGACCCGGAGAACTGGGATTTAAAGCATCACGTCGAGGTTGCGATCAAGGCGCACTCGCTGTACCGGCGCGATGTGGCCTATGTGGTGAAAGATGGCGAAGTCATCATCGTCGACGAGTTTACCGGACGCCTGATGCCTGGCCGCCGCTGGAGCGATGGACTGCACCAGGCGATCGAGGCCAAAGAGCAGGTGAACATTCGCCGCGAAGACCAGACGCTGGCCACCATCACCTTCCAGAATTACTTTCGCCTGTACAAGAAGCTCTCCGGCATGACCGGCACGGCGGAAACAGAAGCCACGGAATTCGAGAATATCTACAAGCTCGACATCGTGGTCATTCCCACCAACAAGCCGATGCGCCGCCTGGAAAATCCTGACGTGGTGTTTCGCACCGCCAAAGAAAAGTATTTTGCCGTGGCCGACGAGATTTCCCGGCTCCACGAGGCGAAACAGCCGGTGTTGGTGGGCACGACTTCGATCGAGAAGTCGGAGCTGCTTTCGTCGATACTGCAGCGCAAGGGCGTGAAGCATGTAGTGCTCAACGCCAAGTATCACGAGCGTGAAGCGGAGATCGTGGCCCAGGCCGGGCGGCTTGGCATGGTGACCATTGCCACCAACATGGCCGGGCGCGGTACTGACATCGTGCTCGGGGGCAACGCGGAATTCGCCGCCAAGCAGGAGCTGCTGAAGCGCGGCGCGGCCCAGGCGGTGAACGCGGCCCAGGGCGCCATCAATCCCATGGCCGGCCCGGGCATGATGCGCTTCTACTACCAGGGGCAGGAATTCGAGACCAGCCAGGAGATCTGGGATAAGGCTTATGCGCAATATGCAGCAGCCGCTGAGCGCGAGCACGATGAGGTGATCGCCGCCGGTGGGCTGCATATCGTGGGCACGGAACGGCACGAGTCGCGGCGCATTGACAACCAGCTACGCGGACGCGCCGGCCGCCAGGGCGATCCCGGCGCATCGCGCTTTTATCTCTCCCTCGAAGACGACCTGATGCGCATCTTCGCCAAGGAGTGGGTTTCGAACCTGCTGCAGCGGCTGGGCATGGAAGAAGGCGTGCCCATCGAGTCGCGCATGATCAGCAGCCGCATCGAAGCCGCGCAGAAGGCCGTGGAAGGGCAGAACTTCGAAGCCCGCAAGCACCTGCTTGAATATGACGACGTGATGAACAAGCAGCGTACGGCGGTGTATGGAACACGCCAGCAGTTGCTCGAAGGACTCGATCAAAAGGAGCTGATCCTCGAGGACTATGTCGCCAACCTGCTGAGCGCGGTGATGGAAGAGCATGCGCCGGAAGCGATGCACCCCGATCAGTGGGATATCAACGGCCTCAAGGACCAGCTGGCTTCGCAGTTCGGCATCGATCTGGAAAAGGAAGGCATCGATCTCAATACCCTGAATCGCCACGAGTTGGGAGAGACGCTGTTCGAGCGTTTGAAAGAGAAGTACGAGATGAAGGAAGCGATCCTGGGCAAGGACCAAATGCGCTATCACGAGCGCATGGTGATGCTCAGCGTGCTCGACGGATTGTGGAAAGACCATCTGTTGAGCATGGACCACCTGAAGGAGGGGATTGGTCTTCGCGGATACGGCCAGCAGGATCCGCTGGTGGCCTATAAGAAAGAGTCCTTCGACATGTTTGAAGCCATGATGGGACGCTTTCAGGAGGACACAGTCCGTTTCCTCTTCCTGATGCAGATCTTCGGACCCGATGGCCAGCCGATTACCCAGGTACCGCGCAGGCAGGCACCCGAGATCTCGCGGGAATTCGTTCCGCCGGTGCTTTCTCCGGTTGGCCCTCCAGTCACGGTGGAAGGCAACGGTACTCGAGCCATTCCCGCTGCAGCGCCGGCGCGGCCGCCGTCCGTGCCGGTTCCGGTGCCGGTACGCGCGCCCTCGACAACCATCGATGCCTTGGAGCAGGAGTTTCAACGCAAGAAGAAGCGCGAGCTCGAACAAGCCAGGATGGCCGGCGCTAACGGAAGTTCCGATGCGCCCGCGCAGCGTCGAAGCGGAGAGAAAGTCGGACGCAACGATCTTTGTCCCTGTGGCTCAGGCAAGAAATACAAAAAGTGCCACGGGGCTGACGCCTAGGTCGGGATGACAATTCTGTAGTTGGAAACCCCTCTCGGTAAACCCCCTAGAATTGTCATCCCGACCGGAGCGAAGCGTAGTGGAGGGATCTGCGGTTTGAACGTCTACGAGCGAAAGCTTTCCGGGATCTCGTCGAAGGTGAAGTTCTGGACTGGTGAACCCGTCTCATCGCGCCAGCACTCGAAAATGCGACCGTAACTGAGCGTAATGAATTCGCTCTCGCGGATGTCGAGCTTCTGCGCCGTCGCATCGATCCAGTCACTCGGGCCTTCCAACTCGGCATAGAGCCCTAAGGGGGTTTCGTCGAGAACGCAATGGCCCTGCTGATCGGCCCACTCCGTGCGCCATTTTTCATAGACGAAGACCGGGCTGAAGCCAAGGGCCTCGAAGACTTTGCCCAGCACCGGACCATCTTCGACCACGGTCTCGGTTTCCACGCGATTCTTGTGCGGGCCTTCTTCGGTTTGCCCGATGGGGACGCTCTTGTGGGTGAGCACCCATTTGCTGCCATATTGGCGAATGCGCAGGATCTGCCGGGAGTTGCGCAGACGGCGGTCGGGCGTGTCGTAAAGTGTGTTCCGCTCCAGGGTGCGGGCGGTGACCCGCGTGAAGCCAAGTGCCGGTAGCTTGCGCTCCAAAGCCTCGCGGTCCAGCACCCGTATCTTTACTTCTGTTTCCATGGCCTGCATAGGCCGGAGTCTATACCAGGCGCGGGGCTGCCGTGGGAAAATGACAACTGGTGAGCGGAAAAAAAACACTGCGGCTGGCAGTTGATGCCGATGCCATCGATTCGGCAACATCCATGGCGTCGTTGTCGCAGGGCGCCGAGCTGCTGCGCAGCGGAGGCACGGTCGCATTTCCGACCGAGACCGTTTATGGATTGGGCGCGAATGCGCTCGACGAGGCTGCGGTTCAAGGCATCTTCGAGGCTAAGCAGAGGCCGTCGTGGGATCCGTTAATCGTCCACGTAGTCAGCGAGGAGCAGCTAAGCATGGTGGCCGGCGAGATTCCGCGCAACGGCCGCTTGTTGATGGAAGCCTTCTGGCCCGGCCCTTTGACCTTGTTGCTGCCGAAAGGCCCTCGCGTCCCTGCCATCGTGACCGCGGGGCGGCCACGGGTCGGAGTGAGGATGCCGCGTCACCCGGTTGCCCGCAGGTTGATCGAGCTTGCACAATTGCCGGTGGCGGCGCCCAGCGCGAATTCCTTCGGCCGAACCAGCCCCACGCGCGCGGAATTTGTTCTGCAGGACCTGGACGGACGCATCGACGCGGTAATCGATTCAGGGGAGACGGCGCTGGGGCTTGAATCGACCGTGGTCGACGTCTGCGAAGACCCGCCCATTCTCTACCGTCCAGGCATGGTGACCTTCGCGCAAGTGCAGGCCCTGTGCCCATCGCTGGTTGCCTATCGTGAGTTTCAGGATGCGCGTTCTACCGCACTGCCTTCCCCGGGCGTAGGCCTCAAGCACTACTCGCCCCGCGCACGGCTCATTCTGTTAGAGTGGGCCACGGCCAAGCTATTGAGCCTTGCCGAACAGCTGCAAGCCGCGGGCGAAGTGGTGGGCATCATGCTGCCCAGCGATATGAACATTGGGCACCCGTACCTGATTTATCGCTGGGGAGATCAGAACGGATCAGGAGGAGCTTGCCCGCCGCCTCTTTGCCGGCCTGCGGGAATTGGATGCAGCCGGGGCTACCGTCATTGTTTGTCCGTTGCCGGAGGACGAGGGGCTTGGCGTCGCCATTCGCGACCGCCTGCTCAAAGCTGCCCGTTGATGGCTACGTCCGGTTATTATCTTCAGCCTTGTAGAGGTATTTGATGCCGGCCTTATAGATGAGCGTACGGACTTTGCCTCGCCGCACCTTGATCGCATTGCGGTCGTACCATTCGATCATGCCCTCGATCTGCTCCCCATCCTCGAGCACAAACATCATCAACGTCTGGCTCTGGATTTGCTTTTGAAAGTAGAACGCTTCGGCGTGAGAACTTTCCGAACCGGAGTTCCGATGGTGAGCCGGTTGCACGGGAGTGATCGCAGAAAGTAGGGCAGCAGGGTATAGCGGCTTGCCGACGCACGCGCCGGGAGATGGGGACGAATGAGCTTGCGCGGCCCGACTGGGCTGACAGAAGCCAAGGCGGATGGATCGGGTCCATCGACTTTGGTCTTCGCCTTGACTGGGCGCGCATCATAAACACGGCGAACCGGAATGGCGAAGAATCAGGCATGGTCTCAATGTGAATCTAATGGGTAAGATGCAGGATGTTGCCAATCGGGTTTAAATGTCAAAAACCGGCAGAAAATGGCGTATTACGAATAGTTTAAGGCGCAGATAGGCCGACGGCGAAGGCATCGAGAGATAAAGAGCGCAGCAGATTTCTCCGCATGCCTTGTTCCACTTGATCCATGCCGCGCACAGCCCCTCAATCCAGGCCACAGTGATGGTTTGCGATACGCGTGTCAGCTCGGCCATCAGGTCGATGTTGCGAATCAAATGGCCGGCCCCCGCATGTAGCAGCAAGAGGTCTTCCAACAGGCTGGCGAATGCGTGCAGCAGAGCGCTGGTTTTTTGCTGGCCCTCGGCGCCCGTGCGGTAGGTTTCGGTTACCCGAAAGATAGCTCCAAAGTCGGTCTCACCTGTGCTCCCTGCGGCGTTGTACAGCATCACTAACGCGTCCTGGCGGCTGGCCAGATAGCTTTCCAGATCGAAGCCGAGAGCCTGACCGACGGCGCCTTCCGCCAGGCGTGCGACCAGTGCGCGTTGCTTCGGCTTCCAGTCTTTGCGGTGCTCGGCAAGCACCGCTTCGATTTGTTCCGGGGGCAGTGCGCCCAGGCGAAAGATGCTGGAGCGGGAACGAATGGTGGGCAGAAGTTCGCCGGGATTTTCCGCCAGCAAAAAAATGTGAGCGTAGGCCGGCGGCTCCTCGAGAATTTTGAGCAGGGAATTAGCAGCTTCCTTCATGAAAGCTGTGCTGGTGAAGATATACACCGCGCGCGGCGCATCGGCGGGAAGGCGATAGATGCGCTGCAGCACAGTGCGCACCTGGCCCAGCTTGATCAGCAACTGGGGCGGGTCAGGAGGAACGACCACCACATCGGGATGAGTCTGGACGAGGATGCGGGTTTCTTTCTTATCGACCTCACGCAGCTCCTCCCGCGCGGCGATGGCTTCGCTAACGCGGTCGGCGAGTGGCAGCGAGAGTGCGATGCGGGTGCAGTTGCTGCACACTCCGCAAAAATCGGGCAGGCCGTCGCTGACCGGGTGCTGCAGGCAGGCCATGGTCTGCGCCAGCATGATGGCCAGGGTATATTTGCCCGCGCCGCGTGGACCGGCAAGGATGAGCGCGGAGGGCATGCGTTCCGCCGCGATCGCCTCGCGCAGATGACGGACCGTGGCCCCATTCCCCGCAAATTGATCGAAGCCCACCTCATGAGAGTAGCAAAAACGAGACCGCGAGCGAACAGCTGTCGAGCACGTCCAGAAGGATCGTGACTAGGGAAAAGGGACAGTGCCGCGCCTATGGCGCTCGGAATCCCGATCGGGATTGATATCCCAGCCCTTCAGAGAGTGTGTGAGAACTGCCCTCGCCAAATCGAGTCCCGTAGGCTGAGAGTAGCCCAGGACGGACCCGGATTTCCTGTCGGGCTTGGTGGGGTCAATGAGATTCGTGCGGCTTTCCGTGAAGAAAGCCGCATACGCAAAGCTGTCCAGAGCAGCGTGCAGGAAATCCGGGGTAGTCCTGGGTAGAGGTTCGAGAAACGACCCAGTCCCGCAGGGACGGCTGAAAATGCCCCAGGATGAAATTCTGGGGTACCTCCAACTCTGAAATGGACCATTCGAGATTCGGGGCAGCCAACCCAGGACGATGTCCTGGGTACATTCAGCCGTCCCTACGGGACTGCTCGATGGCACATGCTAACCCAGGACTGCGTCCTGGGCTATTCTCAGCCGTCCCTACGGGACTCGCGTTGGCCGATGACCAGCTTGCTTCATCGGCAACGAAGGCTGGGTGCCCATTCAAGCCGTACTTTGGCTTGAGTGGGATACCACAGCGGTGCGCTCCGGCACTCTAACGCGGCTCGGGAACAAACATCATCGGGTACTTGGGCCGCAGCGTTATCTTGGGTTGCACTTCGACGGTTTGTCCGGGAACGAACCGCAGCCGCCATTGCTGGGCGATGGTGGCCACCATCAGAACCCCCTCCATCCAGGCAAAAGCTTCCCCGATACACTGCCGGCTGCCGGCGCCGAAGGGAAAATAGGCAAAACGCGGGCGCCTGGCCTTTTGTTCCGGGAGAAAGCGCTCAGGATCGAAGCGCAGGGGGTCAGGGAAATATTCCGCACTGCGTTGAATGATGTATTGGCTGAAGAAAAAATAAGTGCCCGCAGGAAAACGATACGGACCCAACTCCACATCGGCGGTTGACTGCCGGCCCATGGCCCAGGCCGGTGGGTAGAGACGCATGGATTCAGCAAACACCATCTCTGTATAACGAAGCCGAGGCAGGTCCTCGAGCGTGGGCAGTCGGCCAGAGCCCAACACAGCGTCGAGCTCCGCATGCAGGCAAGCCTCGGCCTGAGGATTTTGCGAAAGCAAGTACCACGTCCAGGTGAGCGCATTGGCCACGGTCTCGTATCCGGCCAGAAAAATAGTAAGCACTTCATCGCGCAGTTGTTCGTCGGTCATACCGGAGTGGTCGGATTCCTCATCGCGCGAAGCCAGCAACATGGAAAGCAGGTCGCCCCGGTCCACTCCATCCGCACGGTGGTCTGCGATCATGCGCTGCACCACCTTGTCTAGCCGGTTGCGGGCGCGACGGAAACGGACCAGCCCCGGAATGGGCCAGTGCAGATACGCTTCGGCGCGGGGCAGCGCGATCAGGAAGTTGTAGAGCTGCATGATCACGTTGACCTCATCGTTGATCTGCAGCACATCGCCGGTAACGTCGGTGTTGAAGAGCGTTCGGGCCACAACCTGCAGCGCTAGTTGCATCATTTGCGATGCAATGTCGATGGACTGGCCTGGTTGCCACTGCGCGCGCATATGCGCAGCACGATCCACCATGAGCGCTCCGTAGGCCTGGATGCGCTGGCGGTGGAAGGCGGGAGCCGCAATGCGCCGTTGGCGGCGGTGCACCTCACCATCGCTGGTGATGAGCCCCTCGCCCAGCAAAATTTTCATGCGCCGCTGGGTCCGCTCCTTGATGAAGTGTTGTGGCTGGTTGATGAGGATCTCGTGGATAAACTCGGGCTCGTTGATAAAAACGATGTGGGAGAGGCCCAGGCGGTAATGAGCCATACGCCCGTAGGTCTTTGTCAGGTGCTCGAAGAGCGCGATCGGATTGGCCGGTTTGAAGAAGCGGCGCAGGAGATAAAACGGCAGATTCAGCTGCAAACCCGGGGGATAGCGATAGCCATCGCGCTCCAGCACGGTCCAATGGCGCTCGTCGCGTGATGCCGGTGAAAAAGTTGTACCCATAGAATCGCCGTAGCTCAGCGCAATATGGCTGCCGCCGACAAACGCCCGTATACCACTTGTACGACGCTCTGATGGACTTCATCAATGGAGCCATCGCTGTCGATTGCGACCACACGCAAAGGTTCGCGGGCGGCAATCTGCAGGTATTGGTCAAATACGCGGCGGTAGAAGGCAGAGCTCTCCTTCTCAAAGCGGTTTTCGTCGCTTCCCGTGGCCGCAACGGCACGCTGGTTGCGTAGCCGCGCCCGCGCCAGCGAACGGTCAAAATCAGGCAACAGCAGCAGCGTGAGGTCGGGCTGGAGGCCTTTGCACAAGCTGGCGTGCAGGTCGCGCACGATTTGGCTGCCCAGTTGGCGGCCGCCGCCCTGGTAGGCTTCGCTGGAATCGGTGAATCGGTCGCAGAGCACGATCTGGCCCGCTTCCAGTGCAGGCTCGATGACCTCGGCGATCGATTGTGCGCGATCGGAGAACATCAGCCCCAACTCCGCAAAGGAAGAGAGATTGTCGGTACGCGAGTCAAGCAGCAGGCCGCGAATGCGATCGCCGACCCGCGTTCCCCCCGGCTGGCGGGTCGCCGTCACCCTTAATCCATTGCTCTGCAGCCACTCTTTCAGGCGGCGCAGCTGGGTGCTCTTGCCCGATCCATCCAGGCCCTCGAAGGTAATGAAGAAGCCTCGTGGCATGCCCGGAGTTTACACGCGGACCAGGTCCGCGATCTCGAGTTCCAGGCCGCCGTATTCCGGATGAAGGTTTTCCCTGAGCTTGTAGGCAAGGTGAACGACCGAGCCTTGCTGGAGGCCAAGCGCCTGGACGCGGGCTGCCCAGTCCCATCCCAGGGCTGACCAACTGGCTCCGCGCGCGCCCTGGGCCAACTGCAGGCAGATGTGGCGGTCCTTGATGGGGCGGATGGGGGCTGCCAGGCGGACGTTGTACGCAACGAAGATCGGTTCTTCGTTGCCATTGCCCAGAGGCTCAAGGCGGCGCAGCCAGGTAAAGAGAGCCTGGGTAATTTGATCGAGGGGCAGGACCGCATGGCAGCGCAGGCTGGGTGCCGTCTGCTCGACGTGCAGTGCGGCCCAGGCTTCGAGGTGAGTCCGCAGCTCCGGCACGCGCTCCGCAGGGAGGCTAAAGCCGACGGCATGGGAGTGGCCGCCGAAACGGGTGAAGAGCTGCTTGCAACTTTCGATTGCGTTGAGCAGATGAAAACCGGGGACCGAGCGGCCGGACCCGTAGGCCTCTCCACCTTCGAGGGCGATCACCATGGCCGGGCGCTGCATGCGATCGACGACTCGCGAGGCAAGGATACCGATTATCCCGCGATGCCACCCTTCTCCTTCAACTACTATGCAGCGGCTCGCCTGGAAGCCTGGTTCCTCGCGCAGCCGGCGATCGATTTGGTCAAGCATGTCGGCCTCGGCCTGTTGGCGCTCGCTGTTCAGGCGGTCGAGCTTGGCAGCTAGCTCGCCTGCTCGCACGGCATCGCGGGTGGTGAAGAGCTCGACCACGTCAGAGGCAACATCCATGCGCCCGGCGGCGTTGATGCGGGGCGCAATGCGGAAGGCCAGGTCGGTCGCGGTGAGGGTCCGCTGTGCCGGGTCGAGCTTCGCTACCTGCATCAAGGACCGCAGGCCGGCGCTGGCCGGACGCCGCAACTGCTCTATCCCAACGGCCGCGATGACACGATTCTCGCCCAGCAATGGAACCGCATCGGCCACGGTGGCGATCGCCAGCATTTTCAGGAAGGAGGGGAGGATCTTGTTCCGCGTCCGCTCCACGTCCCACGCCTCGAGCAACGCCTGGGAGAGCTTAAAGGCTACCCCGGCGCCGCAGAGGTGCTTGCAACCGTAGCCGCAGCCCGGCTGGTTGGGGTTGAGGATGGCGAGGGCCGTGGGTAGACCGGGAAGATGAGGCAAGTCTTGCGGCAGATGATGATCGGTAACGATCAGGTCAAGTCCCAGGCGGGCGGCAGCTTCGGCGGCGACGAAATCGCGTATGCCGGTGTCGACGCTGATAACCAGGCTTACGCCTTGCCCCGCGGCAGCGCCGAGCACCGCTGCCTGCATGCCGTAGCCTTCGCGCAGCCGGTGGGGCACGTGGAAATCCACCTTGCCGCCGAGCATCTCGATGGCCGTCTTGAGCAGCACGATGGCCGTGGTGCCATCCACGTCGTAATCGCCGTAGATGAGGATGTTCTCCTGTTTAATGATGGCCGTCTGCACCCGGGCCACGGCCGCCGCCATGCCTTGCATGGCGTAAGGATCGAGCAGGTGTTCGATGCGGGGGTGGAGGAAGAAATCAGCCTCGGCCGCAGTGCGCACGCCGCGTTCTGCCAGCAGCTCGGCCACGAGAAGAGGAAGTCCGGCGGCCTGGGCCAACGTCGTGGCGGCAGGGTTGGTCTGGGGTAGGACCCATGGGGTGCGGGGAACGGCCGGGTCAGACAAGATGGCCTGAGGACTTACTGCAGTGGAGCTGGCCGCATTCACCCTTCTTCTTCGTCCTCGTCATCTCCGAAAACTACGTCTCCGAAGTCTTCTACAAATTCCAGCAGCTGCTGGTAGCGCTCGTACCACGGGGTCGCGTTCTCGTGCACGAAGACAATGCCCTGATGGGCAAATCCGAGCTGGATGTACCCGATCTTGCCCACGTAGTTGACCAGGTACTGCGCTTCGTGGACTTCGGCCGCGGCCTCATCGGGGAAATTATCGTCACGGATCTGCTCCAGCAGCATGGCGATGTCGTCTTTTTCCAGCTTGACCTCGCTCATGGTGACGAAGGGCGCGGAGGCGGTTTTAGCCATCTCCACGAAGTCTTTCCAGCTATCGGGATTGTTATCGTCTTCCCACAAGACGGTTGGCAGATCTTCGGTGATAAACCCAGGCAGGCGGCGCATTGCATGCCCCTCAATAAAAGCCACCATGTCGTCTTTCAGAGATATCAAGTCGTCGGGGTGCATATTCGCGCCTCTATTGTCGCAGATGTAAGGGGGCCAGGTGAGTTTTCGCCCACGGGGGCGGACGGATGGGCATCGGGCTCGATAAGGGGCCCAATGGGGAGCGTAAACAAACGCCGTATGGCACCAGATTTCGTGCAGTCGCCGCCCTCGGCAGGTCCCGGCTTTATGGTTCATATATGCTATAGTCCCTTTCAGATCACATGATTTTTTCGCGGGAGTACGTGAATTATCTGGCGCGCCAAACGGTCAATCAGCTGATCGAAGCCAAGATGATCCGGGCAGGGAAAGTTGCAGTTGTCGCTGAGCGAGTGAATGCTGCCATTCTGGAAGAGCTGTCGCTCGAAGACCGGATCAACGAAGAAGTGCGGGTTATTCTTGACGCCTACCAGGAAGACATGCGCCGCACCGGCGCCAGCTACGCCGAGATGTTCAAGAAGGTGAAGCAGGAGCTGGCGCGCAAATACAAGGCGGTATTGTGAGACTCTCCCGGGACAAACTTAACAAGCTGGCGCACGTGGTGGCCGATACGCTGGCGGAGACGGACGAATGTGAGTTCCTGGACGACCGGAATACCATCCGTCAGGAGGCCCGCAAGGCGCTGGAGAAGGTGTTGACCGAGGAGATGAAGATCGACCAGGCAGCGCGCCAGAAGATCGCCTCGCAACGCAAGATTATTGTCGAGGGAAGCCAGGAGTGGGACATTCTTTAC
Source organism: uncultured Acidobacteriaceae bacterium (assembly GCA_963721125.1). Taxonomy (GTDB): domain Bacteria; phylum Acidobacteriota; class Terriglobia; order Terriglobales; family Acidobacteriaceae; genus PALSA-350. Next base: position 538,537 of record CAVRHZ010000008.1, read on the forward strand.
CGCAAGTATTACAACGACGAGGTAAGGAAATTGGGCTTGTAGACGCGCCGGTCTGCTGCCCCTGCTTTGCTATACTAGGGTTTGTTGACTGCGGTGCAGATCAACCCCCCTGCCTCAACCCATCGTGGCGTCATGGTGTAATTGGTTAACACGCCGCCCTCTCAAGGCGGAGAGTTCGGGTTCGATCCCCGATGACGCTACCAAGCCTTCGAAATCAACCACTTAATTCGACCCCCAAAAGTGTTGAAAAGGTGAGCGACCTGTAGCCAAAAAGAAATGGTTATGGTTGCGTAAGCAGAAAAGAGCCGGTGGGCTGGGTGGATCTGTTGTTGGTCGAACGTTGATCGCGTGCGGCCGGTTAAGACTCGTGCACGGTACAGACCTGATACCCGTGCCGGGTGACCAGGGCATCGCGTTCTGCAGCCTTTAAATCTTGCAAAGCCATTTCTTCGACCAGGGAACGAAAATCGATCCGGGGTGACCAGCCAAGTTGCTTGCGGGCCTTGGTTGGGTCGCCCAGCAGGGTGTCCACTTCCGCAGGCCGGAGGTAGCGCGGGTCCACGGCCACCACGGATTCGCCGTACTGGTCGTAGGCCTGCTCCTCCAGGCCGGCACCCTTCCACTGCAGGTGAATATCCAGGCACGCTGCGGCCATGGTGACAAAGTCGCGAACGCTGAATTGCAGCCCGGTGGCAATTACATAGTCCTCGGCGCGCTCCTGCTGCAGCATCAGCCACTGCATCTCGATGTAGTCGCGTGCATGGCCCCAGTCGCGCAGGGAGTCGAGGTTACCGAGGTAGAGCTTCTGCTGCAGACCGAGCTTGATGCGCGCCAGGGCCCGGGTGACTTTCCGGGTGACAAACGTTTCCCCTCGGGTCGGCGACTCATGGTTAAACAGGATGCCATTGCAAGCGTACATGCCATAGGCTTCGCGGTAGTTGACTGTAATCCAGTAGGCGTACAACTTGGCCACACCGTAGGGCGAACGGGGATAGAAGGGAGTTGTTTCTGACTGCGGAATCTGCTGCACCAGCCCGTACATCTCCGACGTGGAAGCCTGGTAGAAACGGGTTTTGCCAGCCAGCCCCAGGATGCGGATTGCTTCCAGTAGCCTCAGCGGGCCCAAAGCATCGCAGTTGGCGGTGTATTCAGGCTCCTCAAACGAGACCTTGACATGGCTTTGTGCCGCCAAGTTGTAGATTTCGTCGGGCTGCGCCTTCTGCACGATGTGGATCAGGCTGGAGGAGTCTGTCATATCCCCATAGTGGAGCACCAGCCGGCGCCTTTCCTCATGAGGATCCTCATAGAGATGGTCGATGCGATTGGTATTCAGTAGCGAACTGCGGCGCTTGATGCCGTGCACTTCATATCCCTTGTCGAGCAGGAACTCCGCGAGATATGCGCCATCCTGACCGGTGATTCCAGTAATCAGAGCTCGTTTCAAGAGTAGACACTCCTGTTTTTTTCGAAATGGGGGACGTCTGCCTGCTCCGGCAGAAGGCCGGGTAGTCAATGAGTTGATCGGCTGCAGCGTGCGTTACCTTAATGTCGCAAACCGGGACAGGCCAAGGCACCCATTTGCGATGGGCTAAAGGTGACCAGAGCCGCTGTCGGCTTCTTTGGCCACGGCTAGACAGCCGATACCAGAAAGCCTGGGAAGGATTTCGCCATAGCCGCGATTGGGCAACCAAATCTCCATATCCTGGAATACACATGCGGGCGAGTATGTTTTCTTCAGAGCCAACCACATCCCGTCGTCCCAGAATCCAATGCCGCGGTAGCCGTTACTCCTGGGGGCTTCGGCCTCACCTTTCGCGATGACGATGAGGTCGTACACACTCGCGTTTATTTCAGCTACCACAGGCCCGGAGTTCCATTGGCCCCGGAGTTCAAGAGTGGAATTGAAAAACGGGTCTGGGATCTCCGGGGTCATGCTGAGAGCTGTCACGTCTGGATAGGTCGATAGCAACCTTCGCCCGGAGACCGTGGACACGAACGAATCCCAATGTGTCTTACGAGCTTGATAGTCGGCCACATTCGCATAACTTTTCCTTAGATAAGGAACTTGCTCCCAAAGCATAGGTACAAACGCTCGCAGGAGCAGTACAAAGAGCATTGCTGTGACCAGTATGGGCGTGCGATTTGCCTTGCGCTGAAGCTCGCGCAGCCCCGGCCCAGCCAGGACTGCCGAGGCCAGTAATGGTTCCCAGAAATAGTTTATGGCGCCTCCCACTTGCGGAATGGTGAGACTAGCCACGAGCCACGCGACCATACAGTAAATGAAAAGAAGCAGCCTTTCAGGAGTGCCTTTCCATAGAGCCAGGAAACCACCTATCACAACGAGAGGCACGACTGGTTGAGACGCAGCAGTCCCTAATATCTTTAGCCCTTGTCCGTAATGAAGGATCGGGTGCCGAAGAGCCGCGATGTGTTTCAGCATCAGAGGCTCACGCCAGCATGCAATTGCATATCCACCGAGAACGGTTAGCGCAAGGCTCGTAGACCAGAGGAAAGCCTCCTTGTATCGCCGGCGGTAGATAAGCCAGCTAACGATAGCGATCGGTACAGCGACGAACGTCTGCTTAACGAGAAGTGCGACCCCGGCGCAGATTGCTGCACCAATTCCCCGCCGGCGACCATTGGCGAGGAGAAACCAGTAAAAACTCAAAAGCGATAATGCGAGTGCCAGGAAATCGCCTCGAATCTGAGTTGTCCAGGTAGCCATGGGAAGGGCAGACACGGCGAATAGGGCGCAAAGCCACGCCATCGGGCGCGAGCTGTACAGCCGCCGGCTGATCATGAAGGTGAGTAACACGCACAGGCACAGCGCTCCTACTATAACGAGCCGCACCAGCACCTGAGGCGGAATGCCAGCGGCTTGCGCCAGCCTGTAGGGAATGGCAAGGAGGACATAAGTCAATGGTCCGTAAAGGGTAACTAGATATGGAGGGCGATTAATATCAGGATAGATGTGCCCCGAACGGATAAATTCCCCGATTCTAAGCAGAGTGGCGCTGTCCGGATAAGACACATCTCTAAAGTTCGCCAGCCCAAGAGCGGTGCCAACTGCGATACAGAAGGCACAAGCCAGCAAGAGGGCAATCACCGATCCAGCCAAGAGCACTTTGGGCCACGCGGTTTTAATAATGCGCCCAGCAGTCCACGATTCATACTCCGCGGCGCCACAGTCCAACGATTGACCTTCTGGTTGATATCCAAGGACGGAAACGAGTTGTCGCGAAATAGGAATTTGTCTCATCCCCACCTAAGCCTTTCCGGCCTTAAGCCGGTTGGGCATACAGGCCCAATTCTGTGAACGCGGATGAATCGGAGAGCGTAGCCGCATGGTCCCTATCAGGGATGTGAATAAATTTCGGCGGCTGAATAAAGCTCGACTGCCTCCTCAACAAATAATGAGTAATCCCGCAGAGGAACAAAGCCCAAATTCGTCCGGTTGGAGAGAACGAAAAATGTAAAGCTGGTCGCAATTGTGATGAGCTGAATCATGATGATGACCAGGGTTCCAGTTGCGTAGGTAGCCCACCCTGGTATGGCCCAAGTAGTAAGAAATCTGATCATGACGACGAGAACGATCCCCAAGGCAGCCAGGAGGGAAGCGCCCAGAGACGCAATGAGAAGGCGCACTCCAACGACGTCTCCGAAGACTGAGATGGCGCTCAGACCGTGGGATACCAGAGCAACAAAATTCATCCTGGAGGTTCCGGCGATTCGAGTTCCTCTCGGAATCGGGATCATGGTGAAAGGAAGTTTGCTGCGAAATATGGCGGCGGCATAATGATTCCAGAGTTCGTTCATCACCGCGAACGTATTCAGGTAGGCAGAGGGCAGAATGCTGAAGTTTCCTACTCGTACATTCATTCCCGTCAAGCATCGATGGACGAACTTGTAAAGAACATAAAAAAAACGAAACTGGAGAGATTCCGAACGCCTGCTGCGTTCCGCGAAAATTACTTTTTCGCCATGTCTGTCGGAATAGGCGCGAAGGAGTTGTGCCACGCCGTCTGGTGTATCCTCGCCATCAGCATCCATTACGATCACGGCATCGCAGCTGGTTGTTTGGTGAACATATACCAGCCCAATGGCGATTGCCCGCTGGTGGCCAAGATTGCGCCGCAGACGCAACCTGCGTATGCATCGGACCGAAGAGAAGCTTGCTTGAAAGTCATTCTGGTCGTACCTTTCCACCGACGCGTCATCGACCAGGAGTATTTCCAAGGTGCAGGCATCGCAAGAAATGGCACCGTCGAGCCGCCGGATCAGTTCGGCTGCCGAGGTCCAGTCGTCCCGGAGCGGCATGACCACCATGAGGCGCAATGGTGGATGTTGGCGGGTGACGATTTCACGTCCCTCCAACTCCCCCGGCAACTGCTGATGGGGCGCTCGAATGATTTGTACGTCTCTCGGCATATATTTAGGCAACCGCTCCATGGAACCAGCGATACAAGTAACTGATCGACATTTTGGGGGGGTAACATCAACGTCCGAAAGCGGTTCGCAACCAAAATGGGTCTGACGTTTTGGCGAAGGACCCGATACGGCATTGTGGGTGGTCTGGCGTTCGTATTCGAGAGATTCCGCAGAGGGACGCCTTGGTCTCTAGCCCGACTGCGAGTTCTGTTCCGCTGAAGTTCCAGGTTGGTGAGCCCGGCAGCCTGGGCGGCCTGAATCGGTTCCCGTTAAAACTTCTTAATCGTCACCGTTGAGTGTCGGAACCGGCTGCTCTCACCGTGGCTCCCGGCCCCATATCATCGCCGGCGGTAGCTCCTCAGCCCGAACCGAATCTGTTGATTCTAAAGGGTGCTTCCGGGTGTCCCAAGGACGCTACCAGGCAAATCAGTCACTTTCATCACTCTGGCCCAAGTGCGGGGTTCGTGTTTTGATGAACCGTGGATAAAGAGCGGCGCCTGCGTAGCGCATAATTTTATAATGACCAGAAACAAGATCGGAGAATCGAAGCTGGAAATGGGCATGCATTTTCCGATCTGGCCTCCGCCGTCCCGCGACGGGCTGCAGGGTCCGGGGCGCCAAAATTTTTGCCGTCATCGAGAAGGATTCTAGTGCTATGCTGCTTCCGAGGAATTGTGATTGATACATTTGTTATTTGTGTCTGCCTTTCCGGGTTGCTTTCGCTGTTGTCTGACCGGCTGTCTGTCTTGAATCGATGATTTTTTCCGAGAATATAGGCTCCCACACCCAAGGGTCCCCCCTTCCAGGTAGAGCAATGGAAGTCCGTGAGGTGGAATTGTGTCGTATAGTCGTAAATTTCCTGAGCAGGACCGTGCCATTGAAACGGTTCTGAGCTTGATGCGTTCGCATCCTGAAGGTCTCACCGTTAACGAACTGAATGAACTCATACGGTCTCATCACGACAAGATCCGGAGTGAGATTGCCTGGTTCCATTCGATGGACGTCCTGATCGACGAAGGCCGGGTTTACACCTGCGCCAAGTGGCGTGAGCAGGGTTACCTGGAAAGCTTTAAGCTGTTTGCCAAATAGCCGCGTTCACGATCAGGGGACCGGGGCCTGGAACGCGGCCGGCGACGGTGAAGCTCGCGGTTGGACGGGAGCGCTCGTTGCTTGCGGCAGAAAGCCCACCGCTCACCGTGGCGGCTAAGGGCTGACGCTCGGTGGAACCTCGCGGCTCTGCTGATGGCTGCTCCGCCGCGGTTAGGGACTGGACCGGCTAAACGGTCGCGCCGACCAGGGCCGGCTGCCTGCATCGGCCCCAACTCCCGCCAGCATTTCTGGTCTGCGGCGTAGCCATCGGTTGGCTGCCATCTGCTTCGCCGAGGACGGCAGCTGATGGCCGACCAGTGGCAACCTGCAACTGCGAAGATGCCGGCATCGATCACGCCAGTCATGGTGTTCGCTGACAAACCTTCGTCCCGATGGTGCGCAGCAGGCCGGTATCGCGTTGGCTCAGGCGCAGAAAGCAGCTTGGCGCTGCTGCTGCCGGGAGCCGCTAACTCCAGCAAATCGCGTCAGTTACTCCTTCAGCGGCAGCGCGGCCCCATCCCATAGTCATCGAACTCGTATTACCCCCGGCTACAACTTTCTATTAAGCATGATCGACAAAGTATGTAGGCGGGTTACATTGCTACTAACAAATTGCAGTTATGGAGTGTTCATTATGCCTTGGGATTTGAGGAGAGTACTTGAGAAGATAGCTCTGCGCGTTCTTACAGCGAGCGCGATGCTGTTGATTTCGCCGTTAGCTGCTCTTGCCGGCGATACAAACATTCATCCCGGATTTGCCGGGATCTACGTGGCGCGCGTCGATAAGAAAGCGCCGTCCATGAGTGTGAGCCTGGGAGTGGATGGAACTGCCACAGTTACTGAAGACCCCGGTACCGGATCGATCACGTCGTTTGGACACTGGGCCAACGAGGGAAGTCAGATCAAAGTCACCTTCAATGCAGACGAGGGTGCGCCCGCGGCGCCTCCGATGGTTTTCCAGGTTGTGCACAATAAAATGCAGGCGGTCACCTGGAATCACGAGGCTTGGGGGAAAACACATCCGCCAACCATGGAAAAGGGATACAAAGTGAAGTACTTGTTTTGGAGCACAACCATGCCGTAGAGCGTTGAGGCTGCTTTCATGCTCAATGCTCTCAACCAATGGGGCGCCCTCCAACCAGGGGGCGCCCCGATCCTCTTTGGGGGAGTTAGCCGTCACTCTTGCTATGCATTTCCTGCCACGCTGTGCAAGACGGGCCGCGTTGTGCGCCCTTCACTCAGGAAAGGCGCATAGAGTATATCAACGCGACAAGCGTCCGCAGGAAGTCGGGGCAGTGGGGCGCCCAACCTTCGTTGGCGGTGAAGTAAACTGCTCATCCGTCTGGGTCGCACATCCATTACTATTTGTGCTTGCCGCCGGTTACGGCCGACCGCGGTAGACCTGCAAAAAGGTTCGCTTTGCGCGTTCCAGGCGATATATATTGGGCGCGTAAGTGCGTTGACGGCGCGGAACCCAAATGTTTAGGGAAAGGCCTGCAAAGCCTTTGTTTGGTGGTTCAATTCCATCCCGCGCCTCCACACCACCCCTTGCTGTGTGCCCCTGAACTCTCTCTGGTGCCTGCTGTTACAACAGCTCTGGCTAAACAGTCCCTGGAATACGTCGATAGTCCTAATGAGAGACACAAATGGCCGATACCAGGGTGCTTCTGGTCGATGACGATGAAGTTGTGCGTGTGAGTTTGAGTTACGTGCTCGAACAATCTGGCTTCGCGGTAACCAGCGCTGCCAATGTTCCAGAGGCGCTGAAGTACATCAGCTCAGAGAGCTTTGACGTGCTGTTGAGCGATCTGCATATGCCGGGAGCGGGAGATGGGCTCACGGTGGTCAGCGCCATGCGGCATGCCAATCCCATGGCCGTGACCTTACTATTAAGTGCGTTTCCTGAGATGGATGCCGCGACCCAGGCCATCCTGCATCAGGCCGATGAGATCCTGGTCAAGCCGATGGAGGTGACTTCCCTCATCCAGGTCATCCATCAGAGGGTGGCCAGTGGTCCTCAGCGCACGCGTGAGATCGTGACCGTGGCCACGATTCTCGAACGCACCACACGCGCCATCATTCAAGAGTGGTTCGAGCGCGTGCAAACGGAAGACAAGCTGATGTCGGTTCCGTTGAGCTTCGAGCTGCGCTGCGGCCATCTGCCTATGGTCTTCATTGATCTGGTTCACCGTCTGCGCTCGCAACAGCCTATAGGGACTAAAGACCCGAGATCTGCTAGCGCCGCCAAGCACGGCATTAACCGCTTCAGACAGGGGTATTCCGCGGCCATGTTGGTCGAGGAGTCGCGGATGTTGCAGGTCAGCATCTTCAACACCTTGCAGAAGAACCTGGTGAACATCGACTACAGCGTGTTGTTAGTCGGAGTCATGACCATTGCCGATGAGATTGATTTTCAACTGAGTCAGGCGATTGAAAGCTATACCGCGGAAACGCCCCACGCCGCCACCGTACCGGCTGTGAGAGGCGGCCAGAACGGTGTCACGATTGGCTCCTCTTGACATTCGGGACCGGGGAGGAGCGTATGTCCGGAGAAAACGAGGCCAGCTTCCATTTCCTGGCCGAGAACAGCATCGACATCATTTGCCGTGCCGGTCTGGACATGGTGTTGCACTACGTTTCTCCATCGTGCTTCCATGTTCTGGGCTGGATGCCGGAGGAGATGACAGGCAAGAGACCCGATGCATTCTTTCTTCCTGAAGATGCTTCTGCGCTGGTCGAAAACTCCCTCGCAATCGTTCGCATGCGCATGAAAGACGGAATGATGGCCTGGGTAGAAATCAAACACCGCCTGGTGTGCGATTCCGTCACCGGCGTCCCCCGAGAAAATATCATGGTCATCCGCGACATCACCGAGCGCAAGATCCTGGAAGAAAGACTTTCCATATCTGAGTTGACAGACTCGCGGACCGGTCTATTCACCGCGCGCGCTTTTGATGAGGCCCTGGAGCGGGAGTGGAATCGCACCCTGCGAGAAGGCTCGTTCATCTCTCTACTGCTGCTTGACTTTGATCACTTCCGGCAATTCCATGACTGGCGGGAGCATCTGGAAGGAGATCGCTGTCTGGCCAAAGCTGCCGCCGCCGTTCTGGGCGTTTTGCGGGTAACGGATTTCGCTGCACGCTACGGCGTCGAGGCCATCGCCATCATTCTTCCCTCAACTGGGCCGCGGGGTGCAGCCAGGGTCGCCGCAAAGTTGCGCTCGGCCATCGAGCCTCTCCGTTCTGCTCTTAAGGTGAAGCTGGAAGGCCACGGCTGGGTCACGGTGCATATCGGCATCTCTACCGTGCTGGCGCGTGCCGGGGGAACCACGAGGATGCCGGAAATCCTGCTGCTCGCCGCCGATAGCGCCTTGCATCGAGCCCTGCATCATGAGCACAGAGTCGCGCACCGCATCGCCCATGACTCCAATGCTTAGCGATAAACCTTGATCCAGTGATTCCGCATCTTCGGCCGGATAACCGCGCCTGCCGTTTCTGAAGCGATCGCATTTGTCGGTTCCACGGGCATATGGCAGTCGATGCAGTTGTCAGCTATTTTGCGCCCCATGGTTTTCGACATGCCACAGCTTTCCACCTGGTGGCAGCTAAGGCAGCGATCGGAATAGGCAGCCGCGGGGCGCTCCGGTTGATGTACGTCGTGGCACGTCGAGCAGCTCATCTGCGGCGAAGAGAGATAGCAGCGGCTCTTCTGCAACAGTCCCACCTGGTTTCCATGCACATCAGGATGAGCCGCAATCTCGCCTCCATTTGGCTGCATGTAGTTGTCCAATGCTTTCCCCGGCACAAACGAGAATGCTGGGGCGAACTCTTCTCTGCGAATACCGTTGTGGCACAGCGCACACAGATCCACCTGCCGGTCGCGGGAGAATTTCGCCGGATTCAAAATTGCTTCGCCGGCGGCAGATGCTTTGGTTCGCTCCAGCGCAATGTGGTCCGCGCCCGGACCATGGCAGCGCTCACAGGAGATCCCCAACACCAGGCTCTTCGGGTCATAGCGATTGGTGAGAGGATCGAGCGAGAGCGGTTCAATCGAGGTTGCATGGCACTCCAGGCAACGCGGTGGGACCGCGCGGGTGAAGTTCATCGTGCCGTCTTTGTAGCCCGGACTGTTGACCCACCGGCCAGGTCCGACCAATAGCTTACCGGCAGTTCAAATAATTGCTCTCCATGCCAGTAGAGGTAGCTCTGCCCGCGCACGCCCGACCCGATTACCACTGTCCATGCGCTCGCTTCGCTGCTGCAAGTGGCCAGGCCAACCGGCGACCGCGGTCTGATAGTACCCGTTATTTCTGGCCTCCATCTTGAAGTACAGGCCCGGGTTTTCACTTGCGGTTGCTGGATCGGCGATCATCAGCACGTTCGACCCAGCATTGAATGAGCCCAGGATCGAGTCCTTGTTGGCGGGTTGTGAAGTCAGATGATGGGCGGTGTGCTGGTACGGATCGCTCTGCTCCCGGTGACAGGAGAGGCAAGCCGCGTCTCCCGCGTATCTGTCACGCTGAGCGGGGAAGAATGCGAGAAGTGCCAGGAGTAAGGTTACGCTTACCGGCACCATGCGAAAGTACTCCCCTCTGAGCCAGCGATGATGCTCAGCCCTGCACCGTCACCCAGGCCTTTTTCTGCGAACTCTGGAGCACTGCGTCGAGCACGCGCATCTGGCGGATCCCGTCCTCGAAGGTGGGATAATCGACCGGCGCGTTCGCATCCATCACTCGTCTGTAGAAGCGGCGGAAGATCTGCTTGAAGGTGTCAGGATAGCCTTCACTATGGCCGCCTGGCAGGTCGGTATAGCTCCGCGCCTCCGGCCGCATGAGCACAGGATCTTTGATATGGATCTCGTTGGGCCCATTGCGATGCCCAATCCAAAGGTCTTCGGGAGCTTCGCCAGTCCACGCCGCGGATGCCTTGGAGCCAAAGATCTCGATGAACAGGCGATTTTTGCGTCCCCCGGAAACCTGGCTCACGGTCAGCGATCCTCTCGTGTTGTCGCCCATGGCAAACATCATGGCGCCGAAATCTTCCGACTTGATCGCCACTTCGTCGTATTCATTCGGTTGCAGTGTCTTGCCGGCAAAAGTCTCGACTGAGTGTTTCGGCTTCTTGCGCGTTTTGTGAAAGGTGTGCAGATCGGCGCACAGGGAAGTGATGCGCTGGCCGGTGATGTGCTCCGCTAAATCGCACCAATGGGTTCCGATGTCGGCAAAGGTGCGCGACGGTCCTTGTTCGATGCGCCAGTTCCAATCCGTGTCGTAGAGCAGCCAGTCCTGCGAATACGTGCCCTGGACGACGTAGATATCGCCAAACTCACCCGCCTCGCACATGCGGCGCATATTTTGCACCTGGGGGTACGCGCGCACGTTGTACAGGGTGCAATTCGCCAGTCCCTTTTGCTTCGCCAGCGCGACCATGGAACTGGCGTCTGCGACCGTCGAGGCCAGTGGCTTCTCGCACAAGACATGCTTGCCCGCTTGCATGGCTGCGTTGGCCATGGCGTAGTGCAGATCGTTAGGCGCACAGATGTGGACCACGCTCACGTCAGCATCGGCGAGCAGATCCTGGTAATTGCCAGTGGCTCGCTCAATGCCAAGGCTGTCTGCGAATTTCCGCGCCGCCTCGGCGGTGCGTCCGGCAACACCAATGACTTCTACGTTGCCCAGCCGGCGCAATGCCTCGGTATGGACACGGCCCATGAAGCCGATCCCAAAAATTGCAACTTTTGGCTTTTCCAAATCAGATTCCAATCTTCACCAGCGCCTCGGGGCGACAGGGTCTACGATGAGGGCGCGGCGTTCTCGCATCAAAGCATCTTTTCCCATGAACTCATGGGGCACGTAGTGTACAACGGGCGCCGATCTTCCGCGTACGATCGGCAAGGCAAAGCTCAGCAGATCCGTTCCATAACGCTCGGCGTGGAAAAAAACAGTGCCGATGCATGGGACTGTCGGGGTTGGCGACTATATCCATGATCTCCATGCTCCCCCCATGGCCGACAATCGCGATGTCGGTGCCGTTGTGGGCTTGCTTGGCCGCGTCCACGGCACCAATCGCACTTTCATCATTGATGCCGACGACCAGAACTCTCTTTCTCGATCGCGACTTGAAAGCACCGGCCACAGCCGCTTGAGAGGTCGCTTTGTCTCCGCCCCCGTCGAGGTGAACGATGCTTTTCTCCGGCAATGGTCCAAGCCGCTCTTGAACTCCTTGCAAAGCACCTACCAATCTGCTCTGGATCGTTCTGCCGGCGCGGGGCGACTCCAGAAGCAGGAGCGTATCCACCTCGGAATTCCAGTGTCTGATGGCGTAGTCGGCCAGCGCGACCCCCGCGGAAAAGCCCGCGCGATAGTTGTTGACCCCAAAATAGACCGTTCCATGATGCGGGTTGACCAGCGAAATTAAAGGAATTTCCGAACGGGAAAGGATATCCGAGATCACCGGCGCGACGTGCTCGAAGAGCTGAAATTCGATGGCCAGGTCGACCTTGCTTTCGGCCATGGCCTCAGCATTGCGAATGGCGGTGTCGGCGTTGCGATCGTTATCCCAAACGACCAGATCGATCCCGGCCGCAGCGGTAGCTTTTTCCAGGCTGCGTTGGATCTCGACCGCAATACAAATGTGTTTGGAAAGGTTGGCGAAGCCAAAGCGCAGTCTCCGGCGCAACCGGTTAAGCCGATACTGGCGGCCGGACTGGGTGAGGTAATCCCGCAAGACCAGGGTATGCAGAATGCGATAGGCAGTCGTGTGCGGTATCCCGGTTCGCTTGACCACCTCTTCCAGGGTCAGCGATTCAGCGGCGGAACCGAAGCAGTCTAGGAGTTCGATCGTCTTGGCGATGATCGGGACCCAATACTTGTCTATTTTTCGGGAGACTTCTTCACGATTGGTGTCAGGTTTGTTCTTCATGTTTCGGACCTGATTTCTTTCGGGACGTATCGTAGCACTTGTTGAGAATATTCTGAAAAGAGTTCTATGGGGAACTTTTCAGAAGTGGAGTGTTGCGCTGGCGGTGACAGGCAGCGTCGCGCTGCTGGTCGACAGCATCGGATCGGTTGTGGACGACAGACGCTCACCCGCGTAGGAGCTCTTGCCCACAGCGAAGTCGGACGGCAAAGTTAGACCCTCATAAAATCGCGCGACTGCGGATACGGTGTCCTGTCCAGTGCTGCCCGGCGGCGCCGGGTTGGCGAAGCTGTCCAATGCATCGCCCGGGACATTCGACCCGGCCGGAACCTGCCACGCCTGCCAGTACTTGATGGACGAAGGAGTGATCGGCGATCCATCGGGTTTTGTTCCCAGGATGGTTCTGGTTACCTCCTCAACGATGTAGCCGCCCTTGGGCGAAGCATGGGCCAGCTGCCACTTTCTCTGCCCATTCGGAAGACCGGACCCTCCGGCAGTCGCTGCATCGCGCAGCCACTGTCCATCAAGATCGACTCCCGTGACCGTGATGACGGAGGGAATCAGGCCTCCGCTGGCGGACACGCGGTCGTTATCGGCGGAGAAGGAAGCCGTGCTGCCCTCAAGCGACGTGGAGGTGAAACTCGAGCGCCAATCGCCGTTCTTCGGCCAATAGCCGCCCTTTGCCGGAACGATCTGAGAGGCGACCCGGTTGCTGCCTGCCTGGGTAGCGTAGACGAACTGCTCGCTCCTTTCGGTGGCGGACGTTTTGAGTATGACTTGGGAGCGCGTGGAGGCTCCAAACTCCCATACCGCGCTTCCGATCTGCAGAACCGCGTTGGTTCCCGGGGAAGACAGAGCGGTATTTTCTATCTGCGATTGGGTAATCGTATCGCCGGTTATGCCGGAGATAGACTGCTTGCCCTTTTCGTCGTCAAAGGTATAAGTCAACACAAAGGGGTCGCCTGGAGGGATCTTCTGGTAGGAGCTGTGTCCGAAGATGGGTCCCTCGCCAACCTTGATCTCGCCGGTAGTGCCGGTAATCGTCACCACAATGGTTGCAGGCATTGCCGCCGGCGGCAATGCCGTTAGTAGGAGAATCGCGGCAAACTTCATTTAACCGGCTCCGATGAAGCCGGGATAGAGGGTCATGCCACCGTCAATGTAGATTGTGGTTCCGTACACGTAGTCCGATTCGTCCGAGGCGAGCCAAACCGCGACCCGCCCGATGTCTCCCGGTTCGCCGATGCGTTTGGCCGGTATGAGCTTGAGCAAGGTGGATTCGAAGATCTCCGGTGTGGTCAACTTTTCAACATTCATCGGGGTCCGAATGGCCCCCGGCGAGATGGCGTTTACCCGGATGCGCAGGTGCGAGACCTCCTGGGCGAGACTCTTCATAAACAGCATGAGACCGCCCTTGGCAGCGGCGTAGTTGGCATGGCCTGCCCAGGGTATGACGTCATGCACCGAGCTCATGAATATAAGCTTGCCGCAGGCATAGGAGATGGAACGATCGATCCCTTGCCGCTTGAATGCCCGAATCGCTTCCCGGGCGCAGAGAAACATTCCGGTAAGGTTTACATCGATCACAGTCTGCCACTGCTCCAGTGTCATCTCGTCCACGTTGGCATTCAATTGAATGGCGGCGTTGGGCACGCAAATATCGAGTTTGCCAAAGCTTTGAAACATGCAATCGAACATGGCCTTTACTTCATTTTCGCGGGAAACGTTGGCTTTGAAGAGGACCGCTTTGCCCCCGTGTTTCTCGATGATTGCGGCGGTTTCCTTCGCTCCCTGCTCGTCCGTGCTGTAGTTCACCAGGACATCCGCGCCGGCCTGGGCAAACCCGATCGCCATTGCCTGTCCGAGCCCCTTGCTGGCTCCCGTCACCAATGCCTTTTGTCCCACTAGCACCCGATGTATGGGAGACGGCGGCATTTCATCAGGAGGTGTGTATTCGTTTTCGGGGCTCACGGGTCATCCTTTCGAAACTTGGTTCATCCAGCGTGCGCAGCGAAGCCGAGGGATCTGCGGTTCGCTTTCTCCACCCGCGACCGCTCCTGGAAGTGTTTTTCGACAGAACGTGCCGTAGCGGATGCACTTCAATCGAAGCTCTGCCACCTGGTCACCGTCTGCGCAGCGATTGGATTGCCCTGCGCCTTAAGGTAACTCTGGAACTTCTCAAAATGCGGCGATGCGAGATGAAGATCCAGTACGGCCTGGCTCGCAAACTTCTCGTAAAACATAAAGCTGCCTGGATGCTCAGGATCAAGATGGAGTTCGTACACAAGAACTCCCGGCTCTTTCCGGCTGGGAGCAACCAGCGCGTGTAATTCGCTTCCCAGTTCCTTTTCGTGACCCGGAGCCGCCTGAATGTGTGCGTTGATGATGATGGGTGCTTCTGTCATTGAGTCCCGTAATGAACTAACGGAGATGGAGCAACACGTGCAGTAAGTTCATATCCGCGCGCTTACAAGGGTGTCAAGCACTTTTTTGTACAACAGTTCCGTAATGAACTGTCAGTTTTGATGAGGGACACCGAAGCGCAGTTGTTGCGTCTTGATAGCATCTTCCCGTTGCGTCTTCGTGAGCAGACTTGCCTGCTTAGCCATCTGTTGGGCTTTGTCACTTTCTCCAAGGCGTTGGTACGTCCGGCTAAGCTGGTAATAGGTAGGCGCGTTGCCCGGGTCAAGTTTAAGAACCTGCTCGAATTCCACCTGCGCTTCTTTCCACTGTTCCAGCTTCATGTAAAGCAGACCCAATTGGTAGTGCGGTTCCACCACCGCCGGCTGCAGTTCCTCCGCGCTTTTCAATGCCTCCATCGCCTGTTTTTGCTGGCCCAGCTGAAAAGAAACCAGGCCGAACACATATTCAAGCGCAAAGTCGCGCGGGACTACGGCTCGCGCATCGGTCAATACCTTCAAGGCTTCCTCGTCGTTTCCTTCCTTCATGTAGCTCTGTGCTACCGCCACATAGCCCAGGGCAAGCGCTGGATGCTCTGCAATTGCTTTGCGGTAGCTCTCCCGAGCCTGGGCGTGGTTCCCGGTCATCATCTCGATGGCGCCTAGACGAATGGTCAATGGATAATCATCGGGAACCAGCGGGATGCCACGCTGCACGATCTCGGTTGCCTCTTTATAGCGGTCCAGATCAATCAGCAACCGTGTGCAATCAAGATAGCGGTCGGGGTTGGCCGGATCGGCAGCAATGGCCTTCTGCCAGGCATCGAGGGCGAGCGAGTTCTCCCCCGCGGACTCGTAGGCAGACGCGATATCGCTCAACAGGTTTGCATCGCTTGCGTGCTCCGCGGTTAAGGAGGCCAGCAAAGGAAGCGCCTGCTTTGTCTGCCTGGCCTTTACCAGAGCCAGCGCAAGGTTGTATTGGCTCTGCACCGAGGGCTGCATCTCTGCGACGCGTTGAAGGCGTGCTGCAGATTCAACGTACATTTGCCGCTCATCAAGCGACTTGGCTAGCTCGTACTCCTGCTCTGCGGAAAACCTCGAATGCTGCTCCAATAGATTAATCAGTTTCAATGCCTCCGCGGGTGCATCGGAGGCGAGGCATGCCTTGATGGCCAGCACGGCGGCGGGGGGATCATTTTCGAGCAGTGTGGTAGCCGGTTCAATATGCGGAAGGGCATCCTTGTCGCGCGCCGTGGTCAGGTAGAGGACTGCCAGGTAATAGTGGGTAAAAGGGTCCGCGCTATCGAGTGCCAAAGCTGTCTGCAATTGCTTCTCTGCCAGTTCGTATTGCTTTTTGCTGAGATAGTTAAACCCGAGATTGGTATGCGGGCCGGCAAGCTTTGGGTCGATACGAATAGCGGTCTCGTAATCTTTATTGGCCTCATCCATGCGGCCAAGTTTTGTCTCCGTGATCCCGATAAAGTTATCGATCGAGGCATTGGCTGGTTGCAGGCGCCTCGCCTCTTCAAATTGCTGCAGTGCCGCCTCGTACTTCTCCTGGCGAAATAATTCAAGGCCGCGCTGCAATGAGCCGGCTTGTCCGAGCGCCATCAACGAGAGAGCAAGCGGCGCCAGGAGGGTGGCGCGGCGGCAGATCATTGGTGTATCGATTCCAGTGTGTCCATTTGAGTTTCAGCGTGAGCCAGGCCTTCGAGCTTGAGCTTGCGGGCGATCTCGAACTGCTCATTCGCCGCCTCTTTCTTTCCCAGCGAACGGTACACCAGCGCGAGCTGGTAGTGGGCTTGGCCTTCGGGATCGTGACGGACCGCTTGTTGCAAAGCGGCTTCCGCCTTAGGAAAGTCTTTTTCCATGTAATACGCCTTGCCCAGATCGCGATAGGTGGACCACTGATCCGGGTCCGCTTGCAGGGCTTTCTCCAGATGTGGAATAGCCTTGGCTGGCTCCTGCTGATTGAGAAGGATGGTTCCTAGCTCCGCATTCGCACCCCCGTGGTCTGGATTCGTGCGCAGCTCGGCTGCAAATTCCTCCTCCGCCTGATCTTGCTGGCCCATCTTCAGCAGCAGGTGACCGATGGAGAAATGCACTCCCGGCAAATTGGGGGCGATGTTCTCCACCAATTTATATTCAGCCAGTGCCTTGGGGTTCTGTTCCGCATTTTGGTAAGTCTCGGCCAGGAGTTGATGTGCCGGGTAAGAATCCGGAGCCACAGAGAGTAACTGCTCGAGCGTGGCGAGGGATAGGTTTCTGTAAGTTTGCGCCAGGAGGTAATCGGCCTTTAGATCGTTCGGATGCAACTTAAGCCACGCGTTCAGATCGGCTGCAGCCGTCTTAAAATCCTGGCGATCGAAGTTGTCCTGGCCGTGCGCGTACGCATTGGATGGATGCGAAGCCGGCGCACTCCTGGTGAAATCCTGCCAGGCGGAGAGGGATGCATCATTGTTGCCCAGGCGGGCATACGTAACCGCGAGGGCCAAACTGCGGGATGGGCTCGCCGGGGCCGCTTCCAATGCGGATAAACAGGAGCGTAACTCGCCCTGCGCCGGTTCGCTTAGATCTTCGCTTGCGGCCGGGTAGGGGCGAGGTAAGCCCAGAGCATTCGCGGCCTGATAACCCGAGATGCGAATCGCAGCACTGAGCAAAGTGAGTGCTTCCGCCGGCTTGCTCTGAATCATCGCGATTTCGCCAAGCCTTGCCAGGGAAGCAGCAGAGTTCGGATTCATCTCAAGCTCGCGGTGATACTCCTGGGTCGCGGCATTCCATTGCTCGCGATGAAATGCGACTTCGCCGAGGCCGAAATGCGCGCCCTGCCAGTGGGGATCCTGATCGAGAGCCCGGTAGTAATGAGCAAGTGAATTCTTCCATGCATGCTCATCCTTATAGATATCTCCATAGACCTGATGCAGCAGAGGTGTACCACTGGAACGGTTAAGGACGCGCTCGATGCCGAGATCGGCCGCCTTGCGATAGGCCTCTCCCAAATCCAGCAGCAGGGCCGGATCGGAAGGAAAAAGTAGCGCGGTCTGGCGTAGCTGTTCGAATGCAGCCTCAGTTCGGCCATCATCCCACAATGCTCTTGCGAGCCAGGTATGTGCATCCTTGTTGGACGGTTCCCGGCGCACTGCCTCAACCAGCTGCGGGACTGCCAGATTTGCCTGGCGCTGCTTTTCGTAGTCGATGCCCAGATACAGGCTGACACCTGGCAAAGCGGGCTTCAGTTTCTCGGCTTTACCCAGCGCCCGCGCCGACTCCACATATTTTCCCTGTGCGTTGTAGACCAGCCCCAGGCTTGCGTAAGCTTCTGCCACATCGGGACGAAGACGAATGACCGCCAGATACTCCTGTGCCGCGAGGTCGAGGTTTCCGGCATCCTGAGCCTGGTGAGCTGCGGCGAAGTGTTGCGCCGCCGCAGTGTCAGCATCCTGTGCCCCGGCGGGCGTTTGACAAAGCGGGGAAGAGAAGACGCAGAGAGCGGAACACCCGATGATTAAAAACCGATGGCTGCTACGACGCATGAAGTTGCCCGACGACGGCAGAAAAGAAGAGGGGAACTCGCGCTTCCCCTCTTCTACTGCCATCTGTATACCACACTTCACCACGGGATTGGGAGGGTGTCACGGAAGCCTCCCAACCCCATTTACGTCAAAACGTTATTCGGAAGTTCGCCTGTAACGTTCGAGCTGACGAGACGATGCCCGACTCATTGTTGTTGGTTTCCGCGTTGGGACCGGTACCGCATTGGAATTGGCCGAACGCTGGATCGCCCACGTGGTAATCCATACAACCAAAGCTGTGCCGGTTGAATATGTTAAACGCGTCAAATCGGAAGAGGAAATTGACCCGTTCCGTAAATAGCGGGATACGCTTGGAAGCTTGCAGGTCCTCTTCCTTGTGGGTGAAGTTGCGTACATTCCCCAGCGTTTTAGGAGCGTTTCCAAACGTATAGTTCGGCGCCTGGGTGAAAGCGGCAGCGTTGATCTTGGCAGTCGTCCCAAACTTGTACGACCCGAGATGGCCAAAGAAGGCGCTGGGATTTACCCCCGGAACTACGTTGGGCCGTGCGTTGCCTCCCGTTGCCTGGCCCGCAAAGGTACCAGCGGTCCAATTGTTTTCCTGCACGAACAGAGGGAAGCCGGTCGCGTAGGTATCCACACCGCCTAACGTCCAGCCGCCGATCGCCGCGTCAGTCAATTTATTGACATTGCCTCCCCACTTCTTTCCTTTTCCGAAAGGAAGCTCATAGGTGTAAGCAATTTTGAATTGCTGCGGTTGATCGAATTCGCTGTAAGTTTTTTCTTTCCGGGGATCATAAGGATCAAACATTCCGCCTACGCCGCCATTCCATGCTTCCTGCGGGGCATAGTCCGAATCGGCGTCCGTAAGATTCTTCGACCAGGTGTAGTTGCTCAATATAGTCAGTCCAGACCCGTAGCGCTTGGTTACTTGTATCTGCAGTGCTTCGTAACTGTAATTGCCCCATGGATTGGCGCTGAACGACGTGTCCAGGTCTTCGGTCGAGTACTGCGGGAAAGGTCGCAGAGCCTGAGCAACCGTAGCCCCAGAGCCAAAGTCGTTTTGGAAGTTCGTGTACGGGGTGGCAACAGCGGGTAGTCCCGCGCAAGCCGGGTTACCCGCGCTTCCCGCTAGTGGAACCGCCAGGCAGTTGCCGTACACCAGGGCTGATTCTGGAGCCACGTTGGGATCCTTAAGCAACGCCTGCAAGTGACTTCCATGGTTGCCGACGTATGCCATATCGACGAGCCATTGACCGGGGAACTCACGCTGTATGTCGAGCGTCCAGTTATTCACGTCGCCAGGCCTGGCAAGCCTGCTGGGTAGGAAAACCGGACCACCGCTCGCCGCGCCCCCACCGCCACCGTTACCGTTCAGGGCTGATGGATTGATGGTTGGCGGGATGGATCCGGGATAGCTTTCCACTGTGCTTGGGATAACGGAAGGTGTTTGTTGGTTGATCGGGGTTGGCCATTTATATCCGGCAGCGAAGAAGCCCAGACTGTCGGTGTTCGCGAAGTTGGATATTTTCAGCGGGGTTTGGTAGAGGCCGTACGCGGCACGTACTACCGTCCGGGGGTCGATTTGGTATGCCAAGCCTACGCGAGGCCCCCACGATCCCCAGTACTGGTTCATCGGGGAGCATCTGCCGTCTCTGCCTGGGCCAGTTCCCTGAAACTCGTACGCACCAGGCAGGCCGTCGGCGCCGGGATTGGCCAGGGTTGGATTGACTTGAGATGTCCTGCACTTTTCTTCGAATACTGGCTGTGGGATCTCATAGCGCAGGCCCAGGTTCAGGGTGAGCTTGGGGCTAACCTTCCAGTCGTCCATGGCATAGAAGCCCCAACCGTGTACGCGCATCGCAGCGGTTTGGGGGCCACCAACCGTCCCGCTCGACGCTGCCCCGAGAAAGAAGGATGCCGCGCCCGACCCGGAGTTCGGATCGACGGGGTTGCCGTTTGCCAGATTTCCAGCGGAAGTCAAAGCATTGGTGAAGCCGAACTGGGGAGAGGCGTTGCTGAAGTAGTTCGAATTGAAGCCCTGGCGCCGGTACACCATCCCGAACTTCCAATTGTGCCTGCCTTTAACCCACGAGACCGAGTCGTCCCATTGGTAGCTATTGTCTATGAAGGTGCTGTTGTCTCCTGGAGGCGTGGGCATGGTGTTGTTGGTGGCGGGATGATACTGGATGTTGTTACCGGGGATGAGGATGTCCTGATAGTAACCGTGAAAATCGATCTTATCTGCCCATTGGCCAACGCCGCCTTCGCCCTGCTCGATACGGAAGCGGCGCGTATAGCCGCCATTGAAATGGTTTAAAAGTGTGGGCGTGATGGCATAGTCTTCACCGATACGAACATAGTGCGTGGTTGTACTGCCAAAGCTCTGGTCGTAAAGCCCCGGGGGTCCATAGGAATAGACGTTGATAATCGGCAGGTCGGCTTGCGCGTAGCTGCCGAAGATCTTGTGCTTTTGCCCGATATTCTGGTCGATCCGGGTCGAATAGAGATCATTGTTGATCGGCGCCGTGAGGGTATACGCGAGGTTCTGAAAAGGCTGGTTGGGATTGGTGGCTACCGGGAGATACGGAATGAAGGCCTTCGCATACGGGTCGAGCCTGTCCGCTGGAATCTGGTTGTTGGGAAAGGCTTGGCAAGGTTTGCCCAGGTTGGCTCCGGAACAGGTAGTGTAATCATAGATTTTCTGTGCCGGGTAAGTGACGCCATTGATGGTCTCGCCGTTCAGGACCTGGGAAAAATCTCCGGCCCACATAGCCGGCGTTGCCGTCGACGTAAGGGCGGGGCCGCCGGACTTGAAGCGAAAGCCTTCATAGCTGAAGAACCAGAAGCTCTTGCCCCGGCCGTCATAGATTTTGGGGATAAATATGGGGCCGCCTCCAAATCCGCCAAAGTCGTTTTGCGTATCGTTCTGCCTGCCGACGCCGGTGTGGTTGTTTTGCCAGCTGTTGGCGTCAAACGCCGCATTCTTCAGCAGGTCATACACGGCGCCATGGAACTCATTGGTTCCCGACTTGGAGGCCACGTTGACGAAGCCGCCGCCAGTACGCCCGAATTCCGCCGCGAAGGTGCTGGTCTGTACTTTGAACTCAGAAACTGCATCGACGCTGATGCCGAAGTTCCACTGGTAGTTCGGGGAAGCCAGTTGAATCGACGCACCATCCAGGATCACGTCAGCTTGCCCGGTTCCCGCGCCGTTGAGTTTAAAACTAGCTTGCGATTGGGCGTTTCCGGTTGAATCTCCTTGAAAGCCCGGGGTCAGCGTCATGAATTCAAGGGGGCTGCGAATTACCCCGCTGAAATTCAGCGGCAGTTGCGCGATCAGGGCCCCGGGGACCGTAGTCCCTACGTCGCTGCTCTCCGTCTGGATCTGTTGCGCGTTTGCGGTGACCGTGACTGATTGCGACGTCTGCCCTACCTGCAGGGTCAAGTCGAGGGTGGAAGTCGTCCCAATCGAGACCGTAATGCCTTCCTGAACAGCTTCTTTGAAGCCCGGTGCCGCCACGGTGACTTTGTAGGTGCCGACCGGCAACTGGGGATATAGGAAGCGGCCGTCACCGTTGGTGGTCACAGGGTAGGTGCTGTTGGTATCCGTGTTAGTGATCGTGACGGTGGCGTTCGGAACGACTGCGCCTGCCGGATCATGAACCGTTCCCACCATGGATCCGCCGCCGGCTTGCGCCCACATGGCTGTTGTCGACATGGCGAGAAACAGCGCGAACACTGGCAATAGGTAACGCATGCTTCCGTGGTTATTTAAGCTGTGTGCTTTCATCACAGGTGACTCTCCTAAAGTTACTGCTCTGTCTGGTCAACGATGGCCGATGAAGCCTTGGGCATGAAAGGCGTGACGACGGCCTTCTCTATGTTGGGAACAGGCGAGGACTAACTAGTTCCATATAGAACTATTAGTCGACGCTAGCTAGTCAGTTTCATGCGCGATAATGTCATATAGTTGGCGCTGAACATGTGTCAAGAAGTATTTAGATGAACAAGTTCCGTAATGAACTCTTGTAACTAAAGCTGTGGCGGAAACCTGCTAAGGCCTTAGTGAAAGCTTTCTGTAAGGGCAGTTATCTGTGGGATACTCCATAGGCCTATGGAGCGCCGAAAAGGGAGATTCGCACGTTCGAAGAGGGAAGATGCAAAAACTTTGCTCTTCTCCCTGCCCTTAGCGAGGCGGGAGTTCCGGTAGTCACGGCTGTGATGCTTTGTGTCAGGGCACGACTAGACACCCGGGAAAGAAACGCAGATCCCTCCACTACGCTGCGCTCCGGTCGGGATGACAATTCTGCTGCAAGGTCGAGTATTTCTCGCTAAAGCTTTTGCGGGCACAAACGGAATTGTCATCCCGACCGGAGCGTACCCGATTTCCTGTTATGCCGCCCTCACCGACGCCCGCGTGAGCGGCTTTCAGTAAGGAAAGCCGCATGAAGTTTGCCAGCGCCACCAACCTCAACAGGAAATCCGGGGTAGCGTACTGGAGGGATCTGCGGTTTCTTTCCCGGGTGCTTAGTCGTGCCCTGACACAAGAACAACTACAGGAACGACCTTGTTTTACCGGCAGCAAAGGCTGGGTGCCCCATTAAGGCTACATTTGCCTGTTCTGGGGCGCCGCGGAGCCGCGACGCCTATGAGGCGGTTAGGTCCGGATTGGGCAGCAGCAAATCCCTGACGCGAACCGCCAATTCATGCGTCGCCTCCAGGAATTGGCGCAGCGTGCGGACGGTCGGCCCATAGGTATCGAACTCGGTCGACGACAGGCCATCCTCGTTGTAGGCGCGGCGAAAATCGGGAAACTTTTGCAGCAGCTCTTCAACGATTTCAGGATTGACCGGCTTCTCGATTCGGGGAGCGACGCTTACATCGCTCGCATTGAAGCGAACCTGCCACTTGTAGGGCGGAGAAATCACGACATCGCCGCCTACCAACTCGCTCCATTGCATGTGATTGCGGAATGCGGCGGAGAGCAGACGGACCCGGTAGCCGCGCTCGCGATAAATCTTGTAAGCCTTCTTGAACACGGCGACTCCCGCCCATTCCAGATAGCCGGGATCGAGGGTAATATCCTGCTTTTCGGCGACGACCTTTAGCCAGTCGTCGAGTCTGCCACCCATGACAGTGCAAACCGGGCCCATGTGGGATATATCCAGGCCCTCCCGTTCGCGCCGTTTCAAGCCGCGCTCGACCGCTTCGGCCACGGCAATGCATTGCGGCAAGGTGAAAGAGACGGTCGCATTGACGCTGATCCCGCGATAGATGGTTTCTTCGATAGCGGCGATACCCGCGCGCGTGGCCGGTATCTTCACGATCATGTTGGGCGCCAGGGCGTCGAAGCGCAATGCCTGCTCCAACAGGGCCGCCGGATTGCGATAGTAATGCGGGTCAGTCTGGATCGAGAGCCTGCCATTCCTGCCCTGGTACTTTTCAAAGGCCGGACGCAGTAATTCAGCTCGCTTGGCGGATATCTCCTCCACCAGTTTCCAGCCGATTTCTTCTTCAGTTGCAACCGGGAACTGGACCGCCAGGGCCCGGATGCGATCGTTCCACAGATGCGCCTCTTTCTTGAGCGCATCCAGAACGATCACCGGATTGCAGGTCGCGCCCACCGCGCCGTGCTCGATCGAGTAGGTCAACTCGGAGAGAGTTGCCGAGTCGTTCCACAGGCAAGTGGGCGTGGTTTGCGTCATTTCATATAAAGGGCTCTTGTACGCAACCGTTCTCTCAAGTGTCTCGCTCATGGCGTTTCTCCGCTTTCCTGTACCGGGCAGCAGAGAACAGCAGGATCTGCTGCGCAATCGTTTGCTACTCCGGGTACATCAATACTTTAATAGCTTTTTTCTCGTCGCATAAGCGGAAGGCTGTATGCCAATCCGATATGGGAAGCTTGTTGGAGATCAAGTCATTCAGCCTCACTCGACCCTCAGCATAGATCCTCATCATGCGCTCCCAGGTTCGAGCCGTATAGCAAACGGAGCCGGACATGGTCAGCTGCTTATAGAAAATCTGATCAATGGGAAACTGAATGTCCTGGCCGCAGATGGCTACCTGCGTATAGCGTCCCATGGGACGCAGCGATTCCAGGCATCCGCGCACCGAGCTTGGATGCCCCGCGCACTCGAAGGCCACATCCACACCGACTCCGCTGGTGTGCTCCAGAATGGCTTCACTAAGGTTCTGCTCCCCGATGTTGACTACAGCGGCGGCGCCAATGCGCAGTGCGGCATTCAGCCGTTCCTGGTCTCCCGGCGCGCCGGCTACAATCGCCCGGACCCCTTCGGCCACCAGCAACTTCAGGCAAAGCAATCCCATCGGTCCCGGTCCCGAGACCAGCGCCGTGTCCCCAATGCGCACGTTGGTGATTTCCGTGACCGCCTGCACCACGGCCGCGAATGGCTCACTCATGGCCGCTTCGTCCAGGGAGAAATTCTCAGGTATGCGGTAAAGCTGGTCAGGACGCATCACCACGTAGCGTGTGAACGCACCGTTCACACCATGGCCCATCCCTCTGCGATTGGAGCAAAAGATGAAGTATCCTGAGCGGCAATACTCACACTGGCCACAGGTAACGGCAGTGGCGCCCAAGCCCGTTACTCTCTCGCCCAGCCTGGCGTTGTGATTGACATTGCGGCCCACTTCCACCACTGTGCCCGAAAACTCGTGGCCAAGAATTACCGGTGGATAGTTGCGAAAGGTGTCGTGAAGCACATGAAGATCGGTTCCGCAGATTCCACAATAGGCAATTTCAAGCTTGACTTGATTGTCTCCACATCGTGGCTCCTCAACCTCTCGTATTTCGACATTTCCTTCGCCACTCGCGTATTTGACAAGAGCTTTCATGTTGGCGGGTCCTTACACTACTTCACAAGTACAACTTACCGCTGCCATCGACCTTTCTACTCTTACCAATGGCGTCAAACAGCTTAGGAAGACGGTTAGGATAGCGAAGTAGTTTCAGGGAAGCACGCCACTTCTTTGACCCTGAGTTCCTAGCTGAACTCTTTGTTCATGGCTATCTTTTGCACTATAAGGCCGGTCCAGTCGAATAGCAAGACTCGGCCTCAAAACCAAGGTTTCCTATTAGGTTGTCGCTGTGGGGATCAGCAAGCTCCCTTGGTTCACTGGGGAAGTGTGTAGTACTCATAGTCGTATTTCCAGGTCGAATGGCTGCCGGGCTCGAGCGATATATCGATAAACGGTTCTACCGCGATTACCGAGCGAATCGACCAGAGCGCTACCTTGGCCAGAGGCCGGTCACCGGTGATCGTCATCCCGGCATGCACGTTCTTATTCTCAATGCGAACCTTGTAGTCATCGGAACTTTTACCAAAACCTTCGATGCCAAAGTAAACGCGATCCTCTCCCGTCAGCGTCTTGCGGTACAAAATCTGATTCTTCTCCACCTCAGCCAATTCCTTATCTGGCTGATGATCGACTGTAACTTGGAAAGGAAAGGTGATGGTGAAGCCCGCGCCGGTGGGCTGTTTGTCCAGTACCAGGAAGTTATGATCGTAAACGCTGGTGTCTATGGCACGCGTCCCGGTGTTCTTAAGACTGTGCTCAATGACCATTACGGGTTTACCGCCGATAAGCCTTAGTTTCTTCTGATAAACATAACCATACCCGGAAGAGGCATTGTGCAGTTCCTGGGTGAACTCCACAGCGTCCGCGCTCTTCTTGACGCTCCACTTACCTCCATCGACAATTTCATACATCCGATAGGCGCTATAAGCTGCGTCGTCCGGCTTGCGCAAGATGCCAACGCCGACTTTGAGGAAGGTTCCGCCGGGCTTGGCTTCGTCGAAGCCGACCGCCGGCGTGAATTCCTCCACCGGACCAGTGATCGCGCTGCACGGGCCGGCCACGATATCAGAGCCCTTATAGATAAAGTCGGGAATTTTGGGATCGGTGGCGGTGAACCACGGACCGTAGTAGCTATGCCCTTTGTATTGCAGGTCTGCCACCACCCCGGACCAATCGAACCTGGTCCCACGATAGAAGCCATGCTGAGCATCGGGCAGATACAGCTTCACCTTGAGCGAAGCATTCGAGATTTCCGCTTGCGGGGGAACAGGGGAGGCCTCTATCAATGCGGGGAAAGCAGTTAGTAACGTCATTACGATATAGGGAAAGGCTCTCATAAGTATTTCAGTGGCTGGGTGTGGGCGTAGGCATGCTGGTTGCGGGAGATAAGGTTGGAGCGCCAGGCGCTACATCGCCGGTTGCGGCCCATTCGGTGGCGCGGGCGAATACATCCATGAATCCCGGCTGGCTCATGGCCAGAAGATCGTGGCCCAGCACCATCATGACCACTCTCCCTTGCCCGTAAGGAACCGTCCAGATCACCGGCTCTACCTTTCCTGTTCCACCTTTTATATTGGGATCGTCGAAGGCCGTGGCCAGCACATGTGCGTTCGGCTTGAGGTCAATCTTGTGGTACAGCTCGTCGTTAGCTACAAATGTCGGAGGTAGGCCGCGGCTGATCGGGTGGTCCTTGTCGACCCAGTCCACCGCGAACACATGGCGCGTGGCGTGGCCGATATTGTCCAGCTTCCAGGTCATTCCAATCATGTCAGCAAACGCAGCCCACGGTTCCCCTTCCAACCGGCGAGGCTCGGTCGCACTTCCGCCGGCCTGACCGAAGAAGGGACCATAGGTGATTCCGTGGATGCCGATCATGCCTTTGCCGGAGTGAACAAAATCCTCCACCGCTTTTTCCGTTACCTCCGGCCAACGAGGCCCGTAATAGTAATCTACCAAAACATCGTAGTTGGCCAGCGTCGCCGCCGTGATGCCAACCACTTCCTCCTCCAGCTTCACGTCGAAGCGGCCGGTATTCGTGAGTATACCTTGCATAAAGGGCGCTGTACCTTGCCAGGGATGAGACCAATCCGAGTTGCCGGTAAGCACCAGAACGCGAATTTTATGCGCCGGCGCCTGGGCGGAAGATGGCAGGGGAGCCATGGTGCAGAGAGCTAAGCAGCACACGGTGACTATCGTTTTCATATGCATCCACACCTCTTGAAGTTCAATGATTCGCCGCGGGGAACGGACGAGGGGTAATGTCGGCATCGGTCAAGCCCAGAGCCCACTTGATCGCTCCGATGTACATTTGCTGAATGCGCGCGTCATCCAGCGTGGCCTCGAGATGGCCGAAGGTCGAGTACCATACCCGGCCCTTGCCGTATTTTTTCGCCCACACGATAGGGTAGTCTCCATCGCTTCGCAGGGCCGCCAACCGTTTGAGATTGGCTTGAAGTTGTTCCCCATTACCGTGCTCCGGCTTCAGCGTTGCGAATACCTCGGGGAACTTGCTGGGATCCATCCGCATGATGACGTGGTCTACATCGCGGGAATAATTTGGCCCTACGATGGTGTACTGATCCTTGAATGTAAATTCGCGAGGAAATCCCTGGACTCCGGGAAAGCTCGGGTCTTCTACCACGATGTGCATGTCGGCCGAGGGAAATTCACCCACCAGGTTTCCGCCGATCATCTCCGCATATTCCGGCCAGAGAAGAAGGTGCCCGCCGTTGCCGGCATGGCCGGCGATGAAGCCCTTGCCGTCATCATGGACGAAAGAGAGCAGGTCCGCCTTCTGCTGATCGGTGATATTCCACGGCCCTTCTCCCATATAGAAGACGGCATCGAAATTGTTCAGGTTCCGTACGTTATAGCCGGCGATCGGCTGCTTGGTCAGCAGGCGCATATCGGTGCGCACGACCGTGATCCAGGCGCCGGACTCGCGTCCCAGCCGCTCCACGGTGGCCAGCGTATGCGAAGCCGAGTCGTGATGGTAGCCGGGCGAGGCATACCATTCCTCCGGATCGGCGATGGCAAGAATTCTCTTCTTGCCCGGCCACGGATCGTCCGGGGGCCTGGAAGGCGAGTTATCCTGCGCCAGGAGCTGAGGCGCGGGCCGGTTAGCCTGCGCGCCGTACAGTGTCTCTGCAGAAAACGCAGAGGCGATTGCCATTCCTTTTAGGAAATCACGGCGCTCCATTTGCCCTGCTCCTTTTTCCCGAAGGGTACGGCCTTCCTCGCCGCAGCGAGCATTAGGCCGTACGTAATCTATTTGAAGCAAATTCTGCTTTAGCCGCTGAGGCGTCGGTTTCCCTGCCGCAGCAGTTATTGCTAATGACCCTTTACTTGATCGCGATCGCTGCCCCTGTCCTCAGCCTCGGGCAGCGCGAACGCAAACCACGTGTCGTTGGCAGCGACCAACAAATACTGACGTCCATAGAGCTCATACGTCATGGGAGCATTGGTCACGAACTGTCCCAGGTTTACGTGCCACAGCGTCTTGCCCGTAGCCGGATCCATGCCCAGAAAATTTCCGAAGGAATCGCCCCCGAACAAAAGATTTCCTGCCGTCGTCAGCAAGCCGGAGATAAGTACTCCGCTCTTATCGCCCAACTCGTGGGTCCAGACAACCTTACCCGTCTTGTAATCGATGGCGTTCAGTTCATAGTCCGGAGGAGAGCGAAAACGGCCATAACCCGAGGTCGTAAAATACGCCCAGGTGCGGGCTGCATTGACAAAAATCAAGCCGAGCTTGGGATCGTAAGACGGTGACCACCAATTGGTGGCGCCGATGGGATACGGAGAGACCAGGGTTCCCGGCGGGTTGGCGTCCTTGGCATAATCCGGAATAGGGCGCCCTTCCTTGTCAATGCCCTTGGCCCAGTTAGTCTCGGGCATAAACTTGGTAGTTAGTAAGTGCTCCCCGGTTACCCGGTCAAGGAGAAAGAAGTAGCCATTGCGGGAAGCTTGCGCCAGTAACTTGCGTTGCTTTCCCTGGAACTCCCCATCGAAAATAATTGGCGTCTGGCCGGCATCGTAGTCGTGCGTGTCATGGGGCGTCACCTGGTAGGCCCAGACGAGCTTTCCGGTATCCGGGTTCAAGGCCACGATGGAAGCGGTGTAAAGGCTATCGCCCTCAGGCGTAGGATGCGGGGCTCTGTCCATCGGAACCCCATTGCCGGTTCCGAGATAGTAGAGGTTCAACTCCGGGTCATAGGTGCCCGTTAGCCAGGGAAAGCCGCCGCCTTTGGCCATGGTGGCGTTGTCCACCCATGTTTCTGAGCCTGGCTCGCCCGGCGCCGGATCTACCCACCACTTCCACTGCAGTGCTCCCGTCTCAGGATCGCGAGACTCCAGCCAGGCGCGGATATTGTCGTTATTGCCCGGACCGACAATGACGTGCTTGCCGATGACCAGTGGCGAGGTGGCGGAAAAGAAGTCAAGCTTTACGTCTGCCACCTGCACCCGCCAGCGCTCCGTGCCGTCCTTCGCGTTCAGGGAGACCAGGTAATTGTCCGGCGACATGAAGTAGAGCCAACTGCCGTACATGCCCACGCCGCGGTTGGCGACATGGATTGCCCGGTTATTGGGCCACGCATAATGCCAGAGCTCTCGCCCGGTCAGTGCATCCATGGCCCACACGTTGTCGGTGATGGTGAAGTAAAGCACTCCATCTACGAGCAGCGGAGTCGATTTGATTCTGCGCCCTTCGCTTGCCTGCTGGGCATAGGACTCGGTCCCAAAGTCCACATGATGTGTCCAGGCCAGCGTGAGCGATTTGACATTGGAAGCATTGATCTGGGAAAGGGTGCTGTATCGCTGGCCGGAGTAATCCCCGTTATAGGTAGGCCATGTATCCGTTGGCGGCCGGTGGAAGGCCTCCGGGTCCAATGTCTGTGCAGAAAGACAGACGGGCAGCAACAGCAGGGAAGCCAAAAGGATCGGCCTGTACTTCATTTGAGTGTCACCAGGTACGCCAGTAGGTCGTGAATGTTCTTATCCGTATAGACGGGCAGCATGGCTTTGTGTGCGGCGAGCGGGTCGATTACCTCGACGGATTTGGTGTGATCCCTGGGCCAGGTGTGATAAGCGCCAGAGTCATCTGCGAGCGAGACCGTAAACTCGTCCAGATATTCTAATTTTCCTGAGACCGTCTGGCCCGACGGAAGCACCACGTTCACATGCAGCGGCTTCGCTGGAGGAGTCAGAAAGGCTGTGGTCAGCGCGAGAGGTTGATCTTTCGACCCGATATGCGCCAGGTCGCCAGTGGGGGAGTGGCAGGTGCTGCACTTGCCCGCGCCATTGAAGTAGGCTTGTCCAGCTTTCGCATCACCCACCAGTAACGCAGTTTCCGGGAGCCGGGTGCCGCGGACTTCCTGGATCCGCGAGTGCAGAAACGCTGCGATATCCGAAACCTGCTCCGGCGACAGTGTGGGGAACGCGGGCATGCCGAGGGTCGGCCGGCCCTGCTTCAGGAAGGGACCGAGAGTATCTCCATTATGGTCCTGAAAGACGAGCGGACTGCGCAGCAGGTTGGGCGCCTGTTCCGTTCCCGTAGCCATGGAACCATGACAGAACGAACAACTGGAAGAGAAGTCGCCCTTCCCTCGTTCCGCGGCTGCTTTATCGATAGCCGGCGCGGCAGGGGGCGCGGGAGCTTGTGCGTCTGCTGACCTGAAGAAGGCCACACTCATACATAGTGCGAACAATGCAAAGAGTAGCTTACCGGGGATAATGAGCTCCGATTGCTTCTTCATGGACTAACCTCGGTATAACTTCGCTTTGCGGTGGAAGTTACAGTAGAGCAGTCCACTACCGAGATAGCGTTCTCCCTGGAGATAGATTGCAGGCGGGAAGTAAGACAATACGAGGTTCACCGAAGTTCCCTTATGAACTAATTCCACACGTAAGTTGTGTGCGACACTATACCGGCCGTTCGTAGGCTGTCAAGAATTTTAAACCCTGTTCAGGCTTTGCGATTTGCGTCTTCGTACTCGCCGCAAAACACTGCGAAGTGTAAGCGCATCAGAGCCATCCTCATTGCTATTGGAATTTTGACAGGCGGCCGAGAATCGGTGTAGTGTCATGGCGCTGGCAGGTTGTTGCAATCAAAAAGTTCATAAGGGAACCAACTTAGCCCAAAGCATATGGAACGTTATTCGCCATGAGCAGCGAAGTGCGCCTGCAACCATGGCTGATCGGAATCTTGGAGAATGCAATGAAGATCCAATTTTATCTCTTTACCATATTCCTCGGAATCATACTTGCCGTTCACCTGGCGATGAATGGCAAGGTGGGCAGCGCATTGGGCAACCCTCGCGTAGGCAACGCGGTGTTCTGGTGCATTGGCGCCACGACCGCCGTTCTCATCGGCCTCACGGGCTGGCGTGCGGGTGTGTTGGACGGCTTTAAAAATGTTCATCCATTGTTGCTGACTGCGGGCGCATTGGGTGCTTGCCTGGTCTTCGCCATCGCCTGGCTATTGCCTCAGGTCGGCGCGCGGGCTATGTTCATCACTCTGATCGCTGGGCAGGTTCTCGGGGGCATGATTCTTTCCCATTTTGGCTGGTTCGGTTCGCCGGTGCAAAGGATCACCATTCCTAACCTGGTTGGTGCCGCAATCATGATTGGCGGTGTGGCCCTGGCCACCCACGTTGCCGCGAATGCCTAGCAGGGTGGAGAGGGTTTGTGAGACCCGAGAGATCCCTCCACTGCGCTACCCCGGATTTCCTGTGGAGGTTGGCCGAATTGGCGAACTTCATGCGGCTTTCTTCACGGAAAGCCACATATGCGGGCGTTGGCGAGGGCAGCGTATCAGGAAATCCGGGTACGCTCCGGTCGGGATGACAATTCTGTCGTCAGACGAACGGCTGTGAATGGTCCCAAAGAGTTGTCTTCCCGACCGCAGCGTAGCGCAGTGGAGGGATCTGCGTTTCTCTTCCGGTTCTCACAGGCGCGAACGCTCTCTTACGTATAGTTTTGGATGGCACAACCGCAGCCGTGCCTTTCGTGAAATGAATTTTCCGCAGCCTGCAATAGGCTTGGCGCGACAAGGGAGCTTGGTTCGTGAACAAAGTAAAGCTGGGAAAGACGAATATTGAAGTCAGCGCGCTGGCCATGGGCAGTGACCTGATCGGCAGCAGAATCGATCGCCCAACCTCGTTCCGTCTATTCGATTTTTTTAGCGAAAATGGCGGCTCGCTGATCGATACCGCGAACATGTATGCCTGCTGGCTGCCCGGATGCAAAGGCGGCGAAAGTGAGACCACCATCGGACTGTGGATGAAGGAGCGCGGCAACCGGGAGCAGATGGTGATTTCTTCCAAGCTGGGTTTCGACTTTCCCGGATGCGCGGGTGGATTAAGCGCGGCAGAGATCGAACGCGAATGCGAGAAAAGCCTGAAAAGGTTGCAAACCGATCGGATCGACATCTACTACGCGCACCGGGACGATCGCGATACGCCGCTCGAAGAAACCATGGAGGCATTCGATCGTTTAATCAAGGCGGGCAAGATTCGCGCCGCCGGCGCCAGTAACCTTGCCGTGTGGCGCATCGCGGAAGCTAACACGGTCAGCAGATCCCATCAGTGGAGTGAATATTCCGTCGTGGAACAGAGATATACCTATCTGCGTCCTCGCCACGGTGCTGATTTTGGACCGCAGATCTTCATCAGTGAAGATTTAAAGGATTATGCGCGGGCTCATGGTATTGCGCTGATCGGCTATTCGATTCTGCTGCAAGGGGCGTACACGCGCTCTGACCGCGAGGTGCCGGCGCAGTTCGCCGGTCCCGACTCCGATGAGCGGTTAAGCGCGTTGAGAGCGGTGGCCAAGGAGGCAGGGTGCAGTCCTTCGCAGGCCATCATCGCCTGGATGCGGCAGAGCGACCCGGTGATACTCCCCATCATCGCCGGCAGCAAAGTTGAGCAATTACAGGAGAACATAGCGGCGCTCGATATCACGCTCAGCAGCGATCAGATGAGCCGCCTCGACGCTGCGGGCAATCCAGGCGTCAAGCAGGGATGGATACAACCGACGTGAATCGGAACTCAACCCGGCAGGAGTCAGTCTCCTCGCAGTTTCTAATGGATCTGTTAGGAGACTGACTGCGCCGGGATTGGCAGCCTAAGTCGCCGCGACTGGCGCAAGGCTTTCCGTAGCTGCTGCGGTTGCAATTGGCGCAGGTTCCAACGGTATCCAGATATTGAAGATGGTCCCGGGCTTGTCGCATTCCGCGGCGGTGCGGGAACGAAAGCGGATCCGCCCACCCTGCTTCTCCACCATCGAACGCACCAGCCAAAGCCCCATACCCGTGCCTTCATCCCCTTTGGTGGTAAAGAACATGGTGAAAAGCTGAGGGCGGTGTGCAGGGTTTATGCCCGGCCCGGTATCGGCGATCGTGATCGAATACCCGGGCTGTCCAATCGATTCCCGTTGACCGTAATTCGCCACCAGTGAATGCCGCAACTGGACCCGAACGATAATGCGGCCCCGGGAGCCAATGGCAGCCACCGCATTCTGGATAAGGTTGATGATTATCTGTCGCAATTCACTGGAATACGCCTTTAACGGTAACGGGGTGCGTAGCCTGCGCTGCAGTGAGATACCTTGGCCGATCAATTGAGCCGTCTGCAGGTCCAGCACGCTATCCACCAGTTCGGCGAGAGAGACTTGAATCGGGGCACTCGATTTCCTCAACAGGGAGAGATTGCTCTGCGCGATTTCATCGGCCCGCTTGAGCTCAGATGAGGCAGTCCTGACTAACGCCACAAGGTCGCTGGGCATTCTTGGATCCGCCGAAAGGAGATAGAGCAAGTTACCCGCCGTTTCTAGAGGGTTTTTGATTTCGTGGCTGATCGAGGCGGAAATCCGCCCGGCGACCGCCAGCTTCTCCGTGGCCAGGAGAGCGCCCACCGCCTGGTCCTTCTCGTGCTGGGTGGTGCTGAGCGTCTGCAGAAAGTGGCGGATGTTGGTGGCCAGCTCCGGCGCTGCGCGAGCAAATAGGATAGCGGTGGGAACCGACGCGGCAGCACAAACGACCTTCACTACGGCCGCGAGCGGATACACCGGCCACCACACGGTGATCAGCTCCATCAGGTGCGTGGCTCCACAGGCGACGATAAAGGTGCCGAACGCGATCAATATCCAAAGATAGGTGCGCAGATCCTGAATGGCGCGCAGTTGGCCGGCAACCCAGAACAGGCTCAAGAAAATCGAGCCGTAGGAGATGGCGATCAAGCCATCCATGGTCACATTCGTCCAGACCAGCCAGGGCTGCTGCAGGTAGCAATAGCGGTGCGGCAAGTACTGAGGTGAGAAGAGTCTGGCGAGCACGCCGGTGTGCGCGAGCAACTCAAGCCCGAGAACGGTGAGTGCGGCTGCCAGAAAAGCTTTTCTCAAGACACCGGCTCGGGTCAAGGACTTCTCCTGCCTCACGAGGATTTGAAATTCGGGCGCCGCCCTTTGTCAATCGCTCGCCCCTTATCAGGCAACGTGACACAATAGATACATAGTGGTTTTAAGTGCGGGAGGTGCCGCGCTATGAATACCTTGAAAACTGCCTTTCTGCTGACAGCTCTGACCCTCTTTCTCATCTTCATTGGCGCATATTTTGGCGGCCGCAATGGAATGATCCTGGCTTTCTTCATCGCTGCCGGGATGAATTTCTTCAGCTATTTCTATTCCGACAAGCTGGCGCTATCGATGTATCGCGCTCAACCGGTCACGCGCGAGCAGCTGCCGCGGGTCTACCAGATCGTAGAGCGCATCTTGCCGCGCATGGCGCTCCCCATGCCCAAAATCTATGTCATCCCCAGCGATTCGCCTAACGCGTTCGCTACCGGGCGCAACCCCCAACATGCAGCCGTTGCGGTCACCCAGGGTATTCTCAACCTGCTGAATGACGAGGAACTGGAAGGCGTGCTCGCCCACGAGTTGGGGCATGTAAGGAATCGTGACATCCTTACCAGTTCCATCGCAGCCACGCTCGCCGGCGCGATCACCCTGCTCGCACAAACCGCCCGTTTCGCCAGCCTTTTCGGCGGAGGCACCCGCGATGGCCGGCGCGGTATGGACGGCGGCGGCCTGTTCATGCTCATTCTTGCCCCCATTGCGGCGACACTCATTCAGCTGGCCGTCTCCCGGTCCAGGGAGTACGAGGCGGATGCCACCGGGGCGCATGTGACCGGGAATCCTTACGCCCTGGCCAGCGCTTTACAAAAGCTCGATGCCTACTCCAAACGCCTGCCGATGCAGGCTTCGGCTTCGACTGCGCACTTGTTTATCGTCGCGCCCTTCATCAGTGGAGCGAGCTTCGCCAATCTCTTTTCTACCCATCCGCCGATGGCCCGCCGTATCGAGCGGCTCACCGGCCGGGCTCCCATGTAAGCCTATGCGCACACTCTTCCATTCCCTGGTGTACCTCGTGCTTGGCCTTTGGCTGGGCGCGCTGGTTTTCTTTGGCGCCGTACTCGCTCCCATTGCCTTCAGCCAACTGCCGCCCTTGTTTGCTACTCCGGCGGCGGGCATTCACGCCGCCGGTATGGTCGTCGGCGGTTCTCTGGTACGTCTTCATTGGATAGGACTGTTCTGCGGATTGATCTTTCTCGTGGTCTCGGTGGTGGCCAGGGCTCACTACCGCACCATTATTCCGCAGGCACTTCTGGTGTTGGTGATGATGGTGCTCACCGCGTATTCGCAGTTTTCCATCATCCCGCGCATGGATACGGCTCGCGACTCCGTGGGTGGTAACGTGGATGCGGTTGCGGCCAATAATCCCGGCCGCCAGATCTTCGATCGTCTCCACCAGCGATCCGTCCATGTGGAAGCCCTCATCCTATTGTGTGGGCTGGGCGCGTTGGTGGCCACCGCCCATTGGTCGCGCCGGGAAATCTAGAGCGCTCTACGTTTTCTCTCCAGGCGATATACTTGAGTTTTGCGCCGCAAGGCCTCACACAACAAAAATCCCTGGCGCGTAAGCGCCGTTTGCCTGGACGGCGAGTTCCATGAAAACTGGCATTATCGGTCTGCCTCAAGTGGGCAAGACATCCCTGTTCAAAATCCTGACCCGGTCGAAGGTGGAAACCCCGGCCTACTCCAATCCGCGCGAGGCGCATCTGGGTGTGGCCAAGGTTCCTGATGACCGCCTGGACAAGCTTGCCGCCCTCTACAAACCCAAGAAAATCGTCTACGCCACCGTGGAGTACGCCGATGTTGCTGCCGTGGGCCAGGAAGCGCTCAAAGAGAGCGCCTTCCTTACTCATCTGCGTGACAACGATGCGCTGATCCATGTGTTGTGCGCCTTTGAAGACGACTCCATTCCCCGCGTCGGCGGCATTGATCCTCTGCGTGATATCAAGAATGTCGACTTCGACCTCGTCTTCTCCGATCTCACCCAGGTGGAAAAGCGCCTGGAGCGGCTGGAAAAAGATCTCAAGAAGATGCGTACGCCTGACCTGGAAAAGGAGAATGCTCTGCTCCTGCGTTGCAAGCAGCAACTGGAGCAGGAGAAGCCGCTGCGCGAGATGGAGATGTCGCCGGAGGAGAAGAAGCTGATTCGCGGCTTCATGTTCCTCTCCCAGAAACCGATGCTCTTTGTGCTGAATATCGCGGAGAGCACGACCTTGGGCGCCGACCTGGAAGCCGCCGTTGCGCGATACAAGCTGGAAGAGGTGGCGTCGCGGCCCAATGCCGGGGCCACCGCAATTTGCGGTAAAGTCGAGGCCGAGTTGGCAGAGATGAGCGACGAGGAAGCGGCGGAATTTCTTTCGTCCTATGGCTTGGTAGAGAGCGGACTACGGCGTCTCATCCGCAAGAGCTATGAGCTGCTCGGCCTGGTCTCCTTCTTTACTGTAGGTGAAGACGAGTGCCGTGCCTGGACCATCCCCGTCCACTCACGCGCCCAGGAGGCCGCCGGGGCTATCCATTCCGATCTCGAAAAGCACTTCATCCGCGCCGAGACCATTCACTGGGACACATTGCTGGCGGCGGGCTCTGAAGCCGCGGCACGATCGCAGGGCACGTTGCGCCTGGAAGGCAAGGATTATCGGGTCGAGGATGGGGATGTCATGCATATCCGGCACAGTGGCTAGAGGTTTCACAGTGGTCCTAGCCGGAAGCAGAAGATAGGTTCGCGATTTTCTATCAGAGAAAACCACACCTCGCGTTCTTTTACCAAGTGCTCGTAACTGTGAAACCGTACTGAGCGGCACCCAATCGATGTCCAACTTTTCACTCTCGCTGGTGCTGGGTCTGGTGGCAGCTCTGGCTGATGTCTTAGGTGCTTTGATCCTGGTACGTACCCGCTGGGAAAAACGCTACCTTCGCTACTTCGTGGCGCTGGGCGCGGGCTTCATGCTGGCGGCCGTCCTGGTGGAAATGATTCCGGAGAGCTTTCGTCTTTCTTTCCGCTGGACTCCCTTGCTGGTCTTAGCGGGCTACTGCCTCATCCATCTGCTGGAACACACCATCACGCCGCACTTTCATTTCGGAGGGCACACCCATGACAACGCGTTGCTCTCCACCTACACCAGCAATTCCGTAGTGGCCGGGCTTGCGGCCCACTCTCTCTTCGACGGCGTGGCCATTGCCTCCGGCTTCGTGCTCTCTTCCTGGTTGGGCTGGATCATCTTCGTAGCCATCCTGCTGCATAAATTGCCGGAGGGCTTCACCGTCGCTTCGGTCATGTTGGCCAGCGGTCACAGCCGTGTTGCCGCGCTTAACTCGGCTGTGATCGTTGCCTCAGCCACCCTCGCCGGAGTGTTGGTAATCAATTTTTTTCCCGGCTGGGTGCGCGCCGGCCTGCCTGTGGCGGCAGGCGTGGCCATCTACGTCTCTGCAACAGACCTGGTGCCGGAAGTCAACCGGGAGCCCGGAATCCGCATGGCGCTGGTCTTCTTTGGCGGGGTCGCGGGCTTCCTGATTTGCAAATTCGTTGCCGACGGTGTTCTCGCAGTGAAAGGCAATGGCACGTCCTCAAGCGTCTCCTGCCAGCCGGTCCCGCAGCGCCTTTACTCGATCATGCGCCTCAGGATGTGCCTTTGCTGGCGCAGCAGGATCTCCCGCAGCGGCAAGGGAAAATCTTCACTGGCCAGCGCATCCTCGTAGGCATGCTTGGTCTCATCCTCGCCTTGCTCGGCAGCGGCCAGCAGAGCGTGATCCCCACCGCCCAGCCGGGCCTTCAGTTCGCCCCACGCGCGATGTACTTTGGCGGCCGTGGAACTCGACGCCTTCACGTCCTTGACCCCGAAGTGATGCAGTTCGTTCTCGAGTTCGGCTGCGAACTCTGCCCGTACCAGCGTTTCTTCGCGGAACAGCTTGCGCGCTTCCGGGTCTTTCAGGTTCTTTTCGAGTTCGATAAACCCCTGGTGCCCATCGCGTAGGGTCTCGATCAGGTCACGCAGATTCTTTTCCGTCTTTTCCAGATTTTCTGTCATGTACTTTTGCCCTCTGTTCCTTCAGATGTCTGCGATCGCGAAGGGTTGTGCCGTGATGGAGGGTAACAGAAGCCCGACCTTGTATAGTGTGGTGGTCGCAGTTCTAGTGGGAAAGGAACCGCAGGGCTCAAATGAAGATCATCGTCTTCGGCGCCACCGGGGGTACGGGTAAGCTCATTGTTTCGCAGGCGCTGGCGAAAGGGCACTCGGTCACGGCTTTCGTCCGCAATCCTGAAGGGCTGACGCCAGATCCGCATCTTCGCGTAATTCAGGGGGACGTGTTCGATTTCGCTACAGTGGTAGACGCTGTCCGCGGCCATCGCGCGGTGCTGTCTGCGCTCGGCGCACGCACCCGGAAAAAGGCGGATATACTCGCCCATGCCATCCCCGGCATCCTTGAGGCGATGCGCCAGGAGTACGTCACCCGGCTCATCGTGCTGGGCGCCTCGGGTGTTCAACGCGATCATGGCAAGTATCAGAACGCGCTCACCAACATCGGCCATCTGGGTGGCAAAAAAGACGCTGCTCAAACACCCCTTCGTCGACCAGGCCGCCCAGGAGCGTCTGCTGGCCGCGAGTGACGTCGACTACACCATTGTGCGCGCCCCCCGGCTCCTTGATGGACCCTTCACCGGCACCTACCGCGTGCTGCCCGATGCGCTTCCGCCCGGTGCGCTGAGCATCTCCCGAGCCGACGTGGCCGACTTTATGCTGCAGCAGTTAACCGATCCGCGCTTCCATCGCCAGGGACCTTACATCGGATCGGGCAAGGTCTAATGTCCTGCGGCATCGGCCGGCGGCTTCCTGTGTTTAGGGGGGCGGCGCATGATGAATGGCCAGGGAACCAGCACTGCGGCCACGATACTAAGCACCCAAAAGGCATTCTGGTAGCTCAGCATGGACGCCTGGCGCAGCAACTGCTGGTAGGCATAGCCGGTGGCTGCGGCCTTGGCCTGGGCTGCAGTCTGTCCCGCAGCGATTAAGGCGTTTCTGGTCTGGGCAAGAAAGTTCTCGTAGCCGACGCTGCCGGGAATGAAATTTGCCGCCAGCGACGACTGGTGAGTCTGCTGGGTGCGCACAAGAAATGTGGTCAACAGCGCAGTGCCCATGCTGCCGCCGAAGTTGCGGGCGAAGTTGGAGAAGCTCGAGATCTGGTTGTTCTTGCCCATAGGCACGCCCACATAATTCAGGGTGCTGATGGGGATAAAGATGAACGACAGGCCCAGGACCTGAAAGACGCGCCACATCACGATGTGCCCGAAGCTCACGTTCAGGTCCAGCCGGGTCATGTTGTAGAGTCCCAGTGAGGTCGCCAGGAACCCGATCGATACCATCAGCCGGGCGTCCATGATCGACACCAGCTTTCCTGCCACCGGCATCATCACCATCAACACCAGGGCGCCTGCTGAAAGCGCCATGCCGGCGCGCTCCGCCGTGTAGCCCATCAAGCCCTGCAGAAACTGCGGAATCAGCACCGTGGTGCTGAACAGCACCATGCCAAGGATGAATTGAAAGCCCACCGCCGTGCCGAAATTGCGATTCTTCAACAGCTTCAGGTCGACGATCGGATCGGGATGTCTCCATTCCCACCACACAAAGACAGCCAGCGTGACGATGGCCAGCAGGAAGGTGAAGGTGATATTACGGTCGCCAAACCAGTCCTTTTCCTGACCCTTATCGAGCACGAACTCCAGGCAGCCAACCCCGACCGCCACCAGCCCGAGGCCCATTTTGTCGATGGGATTCGCTTTAGCCCGGTGCTCAACCAGGTAAGGCGGATCTTCCACCATCCGGTTGCTGAGCAGGAGGGAGAGGATGCCGATCGGCAGGTTGATAAAGAAGATCCAGTGCCAGTTGAAGTTGTCGGTGATCCATCCACCCAACGTCGGTCCAATGGCGGGCGCGGCCACGACCGCCATGCCGTAAAGGGCGAATGCCTGTCCTCTTTGTTCCACCGGAAAGGTGTCCGCCAGGATGGCTTGTTCGCTGGGAGCCAGTCCTCCGCCGCCCAGGCCTTGCAGAATCCGGGCCAGGATCAGGAACGGTAGGGTGGGGGCAAGGCCGCAAAGCAAGGAGCAGACGGTAAACAGCGCCACGCAGGTCATGTAGAAGCGCTTGCGTCCGAAGCGGGTGGAGAGCCAGCCGGAGATGGGCAGGACGATGGCGCTTGACACCAGGTAGCTGGTCAGCACCCAGGTGGCTTCTTCCTGGCTGGCGCCCAGCGTCCCTGCCATGTGGGGCAAGGCCACGTTGGCGATGGAAGTATCCAGCACTTCCATGAAAGTCGCCAGTGTTACCGTAAGCGCGATCAACCACGGATTGTGTTTGGGATGCCACCCCTCCACGGAAGAGTGGTGCACCCGGCGCACGACGGGCTTTGGCTGCGGAGCTAGTGTAGCTGTGACCAACGCTTATCCAGGGAACTGGGGAGTGTGTTCCTCGATTGTACGAAGCTTTGGTAAGCAGTGGTACTTCCCATCCCACTAAGGAGTCATCAGGTCGGAGCCATGTAAAGCTTGCAATGCCGGAGAGGCGTCGAGTGCTGTGGTATCCCACTCCAGCCAAAACCGGGCTTGAATGGTATCCCAGAGCACTCAACGTCTTTGCTGGTCGTTAGGAGCGGAGCCGAGGAACCTGCTGTTTCTCCCGCTCAATCCACCTGCTGCTTGGCTTTGTACCCATCCCGGGCAATGATGTCGTATTTCATCGGGATGGTGCTTTTCGTCCTGCATCTTAAGCGGCTGCCCTTCATTGTCCACCAGTTCTACCCGGATCTTCCGATAGGTCCCGTCCTGTTTGGAATTGGTCGGCGTATAGGTCAGCACGTACTGGTTGCGAATGGAGTCGTTGATCGAGTGGAAGATGTCCGGCATCTCTCCCTGGAAGCGGGGAAAAAATGACATGCCACCGGTCATGCGCGCGAAGGTGGACATCTGGTTATCGGCCTGCAGGTAGTCAATCCCTTTAGGACCGAACATGCCGGTCCGGGCATTGCCGGTGATCCTGGCGAACTGCCCGGTTCCGATGCTGAAGATGGTGACGTTGGGCGTCGCCTTGATCTTGGCCAACACCTTATCCAGGTTGATCTTGCTGAAGCTGTCGTAGCCCGAAGCAATCAGCACCACATACTTGCGGCCTTCAATGCGGCTCAGTCGGTCCAGGGTCGAATAGACTGCGTCGAACATGTCCGTCTCGCTAAAGCCCGGAATGGTCAACGAATTCAAGGACTCGTAGACCTGGCGCTTGTCCTGGGTAAAGTCGGTCAGGATCTGGGTTTTGAGGTCATAGGTCACCACCGCGATGTAGTCATCCGGCTGCAATTGCTGGGCAAAGGCATATGCGGCTTCCCGCATGTCGTGAACGAAATACCAGTTCGTGGAGGCAAACTCGCACAGCAGCACCGCTGTGATGGGCGCCTTGGATGCGCTGAAAGCCGACAACCTTTTGCGGCACGCCATCTTCATAAACGCGGAAGTTCGCTGGCTGCAGGTTGGGTACGAACTCATGCGTTTTCTGCAGGATGACACCTACATCGAGGGTCACCTCGGGCACATCCACGCGGAGCGAGAAGTTCTGCAGGCCGGCGGGATTTTTCACCTTTGGCTCCGGCGGCGGTGGGGGCACATCCGGCTTCTCTGCCTTCTTGGGAATGGCAATCGCGCCATTGTCGCCCGCCGGGCCTCCCGAATCGGGGGCCGACTGGTCCGGCTGCTGCGGAGGGTTCGCAGGCGGCGTGCTCGGCGCCTGTTGGCCTCGTGCTGGATGAAAGCCTGGAACAAGCAGGATGCGCCAGCAGGGCAGGGAACAGTTTATGACCAAATTTGCGACGGTAACCGGGTACGGTGGCGGAACAATCCAACTTCATCGAAATACCTCGTTAGCTGCAAAAATAAGAGGGTTGGCGCTATATGCTCAAGGGCCAGTAACGTCTAATCTGTAGACGTGTCTATTAGTCGTATATCAACCCGCTTTTCAATATTGACCGCAGTTTTTGTGCTTGCGGGCAGCCTGGTCGCCCAGGTTGGCCCGGCTACTCCGCCTTCGTCTGCCACGGCGGGGGTCTTTCCTCTCTCGGAGGTGCACCGCGGCCTGCATGGCGTGGCATATACCGTCTTCGAAGGCACCCAGCCCGAAGCCATGGACGTGGAAATACTTGGTGTGCTCAAAAATGTCCTCGGCCCCGGTCAGGATATGATCCTGGCGCGTCTCAAGGGGTCCAAACCAGAGTACACCGGAGTGGTCGCAGGCATGAGCGGCAGCCCCGTCTACATAGACGGCAAGCTGTTGGGCGCGTTGTCCTACCGGATTGGGCAGTTCAGTAAGGAACCCATCGCCGGCATCACCCCCATCGCCGAAATGCTGGCAGTCAATGGCACCACCGAGCCTGCCACCTGGATGCATACCACCAGCCAGTTGAATGCGGGCGATGCTCATTCGTCAGCCACCGCCACGGCGGATGCGACCGACATCCATCCCATCGAAACCCCGCTCGTTCTCTCCGGCTTTAGCCCGGATGCAGTCAAGTTTTTCCAGGATCACGTCTCGATCATGGGGGGGATGCCGGTTGCCGGCCTGGGTGGCAGCGCCCCCGAAAGCGCCCATGACGGCGCAGCCGGGGATCCTGGGCCTCCCTTGGTCCCCGGGTCTGCGGTGAGCGCCCTGCTGGTTCGGGGCGATCTGGAGATCGCGGCCACCTGTACCGTGACGTACGTTGACCCGCACCAGGTGTTGGCCTGCGGGCACCCCATCACCCGCTATGGCAACGTTTCCATTCCTATGACCAAGGCGGATGTCGTGGCTACCCTGGCCTCGCCGCTGAATTCCTTCAAGATCGTGAACACCACCCAGACCATCGGCGCCTTTACCGAGGATCGCTCATCGGCGATTCGTGGCGTACCGGGCGAATCGGCCCGTATGATCCCGGTGGCCATCCACACCCACGGCGGCCCGCGCGACCGTACCCTTCATGTCGAGGTGATCGACAACCCTGATATCACTCCCGGGGCGCTGATGGTGTCCCTGTACGAGTCACTGCTCGAGACCAACAGCTACAGCGAGGAACTTACCTACAGCTTGCGGGGTACGGTTTCGATCGAAGGCTATCCGCCCTTGCATGTGGACTCTTTGATAGCGCCAACCGATCAGTTGCCCTCCGCCATGCGCGCAGCGCTTACCGTGGGGCAGCGCTTCCAGGCGGTCTACGGCAATTCCGCCCGGGTGCGCAATATCCAGCGCATTGACCTGGATGTCGACTCGCTACCCGGGCGGCGCAGCATCCAGTTGGAGCGCGCGCAGGCGACGCAACCCGCGGCCCACGCGGGCGATACGGTGATGGTCGAAGCGACGCTGCGGCCCTTCCGCGGAGACACCAGGAACCTGCGTATTCCCATCCCCCTCCCCTTGACCTTGAACCCCGGTCCCCTGAGGATTCTGCTGAGCGACGGACCGACCCTTGACCGGCTGACCAGCACCACCTCGGCCACTGAGGGGCCTATCGAATTGAGCAGCATCATCCACCAGATGAACTCGGCGCACGAGGACGATAAGCTCTACGTCACCCTACTGCTGCCCAATGCGCAGGCGGTCGTCGATGGGCGAACCCTGTCGTCGATTCCCATCTCCATGGCAAATGTCCTGGAGCCGTTGCGCACCAATCGCGGCATTTCTCTCAACGGCGAATCGGTTGTTCCTGTAACCTCGATTCCGGTG
This sequence comes from uncultured Acidobacteriaceae bacterium, assembly GCA_963721125.1. GTDB lineage: Bacteria > Acidobacteriota > Terriglobia > Terriglobales > Acidobacteriaceae > PALSA-350. The sequence continues at coordinate 582,864 of CAVRHZ010000008.1, forward strand.
GACGCCATGCTCAGCGGAATGCAGGTAGTCTCCATAGAAATCGAATGAGTGAATAGAAAGAATGAATTAGACTGGAGCGGTTTCACAGTTTTCATGTGGCGTCGTAAAGATCACGAGCTGTGGTTTTCTTTGCCGGAAAACCGCATAGATGTTTATTGCTTCGATCATCCTCTACTGTGAAACCGCTCTTACGCGGGCCCTTGTACTTAATCCCACTGCCAAGGGCAACTCTCCTATGTCGCTGATCCAAGGATTCGCCACGCATGCCGCTGGCGCGGAACTCTTGCCCTACAAGTACGACCCCGGAGACATCAAGCCGAACGAGGTGGAAATAGCCATTTCGCATTGCGGAATATGCCGTAGCGATCTCCACATGGTCGACAATGACTGGGGTATCAGCCAATATCCGCTGATCCCGGGCCACGAGATTATCGGCAAAATCACGGGAACTGGGAGCGCCGTACTGGGACTGAACGTCGGTGATCGTGTGGGCGTTGGCTGGCAGGCCAACTGCTGCGGGCACTGTGAGTGGTGCTTACAGGGCGAGGAAAATCTCTGCCCGGATCTGCAGGGCACCTGCGTGCACCGCAACGGCGGCTATGCCGACCGGGTGCGCATCAACGCCCGCTTCGTCTTTCTTATTCCCGACGGCCTGGAGAGCGAGAGGGCTGCCCCTCTACTTTGCGGCGGGATCACCGTCTACAACCCGATTCGCAGTCATGGCGTCAATCCGGCATCGCGGGTGGGGATTGTCGGCATCGGCGGCCTGGGGCACATGGCGGTGCAGTTTGCCCATGCTTTTGGCGCCGAGGTTACGGCGTTCTCCACCTCGCCAGCCAAGGAAGCGGATGCGCGGTCGCTAGGGGCGGACCAATTCGTGAACACTCGCGAGACCAAAACCCTCAAGAAACTGGCCGGTCATTTTGACTTGATCCTGTCGACGGTTGAAGCAGACCAGGACTGGAGTGCATATATCGCGGCCCTGCGACCCCACGGCACGCTTTGTTTTGTCGGCGCGCCGCCCGGCGTGCTGGGGGTAGCGGTCTATCCGCTGGTCTCCGGCAACAAGATAGTTACCGGCAGTCCGAACGGAAGTCCGCGCATGATGCGTGAAATGCTGCGCGTGGCTGACCGTCACAAGATACAGGCCATCACCGAGCGCTTCGCGATGTCCAAAGCCAATGACGCGGTGACAAAGGTAAAGAAGAACCGCGTGCGTTACCGCGCCGTGCTGGCAAACTAGCTGTCCGCTTTCGCCGCCGGAGGTTTACGCACGAAGGGCACAGCTTCAGCTATGCCCTTCGGCGTATGCGATCGGAGAGGGTTTCACGGCTGCGTGAGAAAACTACTGTCTCCAAATTGAGTCCCGTAGGGACGGCTGAGAGTAGCCCAGGACGCCAGTCCTGGGTAGGTCGATCGAGAACGACCAGTCCCGCAGGGACGGCTGAGAATGTCCCAGGACGTAAGTCCTGGGACCTCGCTACACCGAATCGCGACCAGTCCTTGTTAGGAGATAGAAACACCCCAGGATTGCATCCTGGGCATTCTCAGCCGTCCCTGCGGGACTCGATTTGGAGACAGTAGCTCTCTCACGCAACCTCTTTAGCCCGTACGCAAATGCTCGCCAATGAATTCGGCTTTTTACGGCCGCTGAGATACGCCTTTCAAGACATCTAGCTCCCCGAGCACTCCGTTTGGCGTGCCCCTCATTTGTGGTGACAAATCTAGGCTAGTAGACTCGGTTCAGCATGATGCCTCGCGTCGTAACCGCAAGTCTATTGGCCCTGGTTGTTTATCCTCACCTTTTATTGGCCCAGGGAACCCGCCTGTGGGTTCAAACCCGCTACGAGGATTTTGAAAAAGGCCAGCCCGAAAGCGCCTCTATCGCCAGCCCAGGTTACCTGGAGGCCGGGCCCACGCTGCGGTCAGTGTTGTTAACACCATCGACTTATATCTGGGATGTGGCCTCCGACCCCCAGGGAAACGCCTATGTAGCCACCGGTTCGCCGGCCACGGTGCTCAAGGTCTCCCCCGAAGGCGTTTCCACCAAGCTCTTCACCAGCAAAGATCTCACTGTGCAAACAGTCAAGGTCGGCCCGGATGGCTCGGTGTACGCGGCCACAGTCCCGGCAGGCAAGGTTTACCGCATCAAGCCCGGCCAATCCGGTCTTGACGAAAGCACCGCTACCGTCGTCTTCGACGCCGCAACTGCGGCCCACACAACCTCCACGGCCAAGCCGGCCGACCAGGCTCGATACATCTGGGATCTGGCCTTCGATGCTCAGGGTGCTTTATACATCGCGGCCGGAGGACCAGCCGCGATCTACCGCGTCGACGTGAAGTCAGATAACCCCCACCCGGAGGTCTATTTCGAAAGTGACGAGCAGCATATTCGCTGCCTCCTCTTTGAGCCCAACGGCAATCTGATCGCGGGCACCGATGGCGGGGGATTGGTCTACCGCATCGGCAAAGATCGCAAAGGCTTCGTCATTTACGACGCGCCCAAACGGGAAGTGACGGCCCTGGCCGAGTCCGCGGATGGACGGCTGTACGTCGCAGCGGTGGGCGAAAAGACCAAGAGCTCATTGCCGCCGCTGCCGGTGCAGGGGGTTGCGGTCGCCACCGCAACCATTACCATCGTCACCCCCGGATCCGTCCAGGCCTCCAGCAGCAATGGCCTGGTGCCCGACGGCACCGAAGTAGACGAGCTGAGCCCCCAGGGCGCTCCGCGCAAGCTTTGGGCGTCGCGCGATGATGTTGTGTACGCCCTACGGTCCACACCTCAGGGCCTTTTGGCCGCCACCGGCAATCGGGGCAGGATCTATCGCATTCGGGAGGACGGATCGTACGTCGACCTGGCTCGCGCCGCCACCGGCCAGGCCACGGCCTTTGCCAACGCGCCGGATGGTCTTTACGTGGCCACGAGCAATACCGGCAGGCTCTATAAGCTCAGCAGCCAGCCGTCTACCCACGCCACCTACCTGAGCGACGTGTTTGATTCCGGAGTGTATTCCCAATTCGGCCGCATAGAAATCAATGCCAACGACAATGGCTCAACCGGGAATTTCGAGATCTTCGCCCGCTCCGGGAACGTTGAAAACCCCGAACGGAACTGGAGCCCTTGGCAAAAGGTGACGCCCAATGCGGGCACGGCCGGCGTACCTGCTGCGCGCTTCATTCAGTGGAAGGCGGTGCTGGACCCCGGGGCCAGGATCGGCTCCGTAGGCGTGAACTATCTGCCGGTGAACATCGCGCCGGTGGTGGATGAGATTGCGGTCGAACCGGGCGCGCGGGCGACCCAGGCTGCGCAGCAGCCGGGACAGCCGCAGCAGGTCACCATCAACCTGCCCTCGGCTCAGAATAATCTGAGCTACACCCAGGATCCGTCTACAGCCCCCCTCTCCGCGGTCCGGGACCGGTCCGCAGTGACGGTGCGCTGGTCGGCGCATGATGACAACGGCGACGACCTGATCTTTGACGTATATGTCCGCGGGGATGACGAGAAGAACTGGCGTCTGCTCAAGGCGCGCGTAACCGAGCGCTTCTATTCTTTCGATTCCATCCGGATTCCCGATGGCGGCTATCGCATCCGGGTGGTCGCCAGCGACGCCCCAGCGCATACCCTCGGTGACGCCCTGACGGGAGAGCGTGAGAGCGACCATTTCATCATCGATACCACTCCGCCCGTGGTCACCTCACTCCAGGGCACTCTGCAGGGTGGAGCGCTTCACGCCAGCTTCGTGGCCACAGATGCTATCTCACCCATCGCGCATGCGGAGTACTCTCTCGATGCCGGGCGATGGCAGTTTCTGGAACCGGTGGGCAAAATCTCCGATTCGTTGACCGAACACTACGACCTCACTGTTCCCCTTTCGGCCATTGCGGCACGAACTCCGCCCGAAGACGAGCCGGCGGGTGCCCGGCCGCCGCTCACCGACCCGCAGGAACACATTCTTACCGTGCGTGTGTATGACCGGTACGAAAACGTGAGCGCAGCCAAGACAGTAGTTCGCTAAGCCTTATGCGCTTCGAGCTTTTTGTCGCCGTGCGTTATCTGCGGGCCAAGCGCCGCCAGGCGGTGGTGGGCATTATTACCGTTATTTCCATAGCCGGTGTGGCCGCAGGTGTAGCATCGCTGATCGTTGCCCTGGCCATCACCAACGGCATGCGCCGGGATCTGCAGGACAGGCTGCTGGGCTCGACCGCTCATGTGCAGTTGATGCGCGTGGCCAGCGATGGAATCCGTAGTTGGCGCCAGCTGACCGCACGCCTGGAGCAACTGCCTCACGTGAAGGCCGCCTCTCCTGGGCTCTACGAACAAGTGCTCATTTCGAATGGCGCTCGTTCCGGAGGGGCCCTCATTGAGGGCATCATTCCCGCTCAGGAGCGGCGGGTCAGCGACCTGCTCTCCAGCGTCACCTTGGGCAGCGTCGCCGCCCTGGATCCCAAGCCTGAGGGTGCGGTCCCCACAGAGGATCACGCGCCGGCGCCGATAGTGATCGGCCGCGACCTGGCAGAGACCATCGACGCCAGGGTGGGCAGCACGGTCCTGGTTACCAGCCCGCAAGGGGAGCTCACTCCGCTAGGGCTGATACCCAAATTTCAACGATTCCAGGTGGTTGGCATCTTCCATTCCGGCTTTTATCAATACGATTCGAGCATGGCGTTTACCAGCCTGGCGGATGCGCAGCGCCTCTTTGGCGAGCCGGACGTGGTGTCGGTGATCTCGTTCAAAGTGGATGACCTCGATCATGCCGACCGGATCGGACGCGAAATCGAGCAGGCTGCCGGACCCGGGCTTCCTGACCACCAATTGGATGGAATCCAACCGCGAGCTCTTTCGCGCGCTCCGGCTGGAACAGATCGTGACCTTCATTGTCATTGGCCTGATTGTCTGCGTGGCCGCGCTGAACATACTCACCGCCCTGACCATGATGGTGATGGAAAAGACGCGGGATATCGCGGTCATGATGTCGTTTGGAGTCCAGCCGCGGCAGGTGCGGTTGATCTTTCTGCTGCAGGGGCTGTTGATCGGAGTCACCGGCACTGTCCTGGGCCTGATCGGCGGCTATGGCCTCTCCTGGCTAGGCGGCCACTATCGTTTTCCTCTCTCCGCCGCGGTATATTCCATCGACTATCTCCCCTTCGCTGCGCGCTGGACGTACGGGCTTATTGTGGCAGGAGTGGCGCTGGCCGTGTCGCTGCTGGCCACGCTTTATCCTTCCCGTTCCGCTGCCAGGATTCTGCCCGCTGAAGCCCTCCGCTACGAATGATCGATGGCTGGTCAGAATCAAAACCGGCGTCTGTTGCATCCAAAAGGAAATTAGTGTACCGGCCCTGGGATTACGACCGTAGAGCATTTCAAGTAATTCCCCCATCCGCAGCAAACCGGCCGCGGAGCCAAAACGGACATAGGGAACTGATGCTTCATGAAGCAACCCGTTCATAAACCCCCTTCCGTTGAGGGGTGCATTAGTGATAAATGAAGATAGGTCACGATTGATTACTGACCGCAGAGGCAGAAGATGGAATTGGCCGCCGCAGCAGACGAAGCCACCGCAGGCCGCCTGATGCCGCGCGGCAGCCCGGATGACGTGCTGGTCGATGTCCGCAATCTGCGCAAAGAATATGCCACCGGACGCGGGCGGCTGGTGCTCTTCGAGGGCATCAACTTTCAGGTGAAAAGACAGCAGATGCTGGCGGTTGTGGGCCAGTCGGGCGCCGGCAAGAGCACGCTGCTGCACATCCTTGGGGCGCTTGATACATCGTCTGCCGGTGAGGTATACTTTGGGGCAACACTCTTGCGATCCTTGTCCCCCGGTGAGGCAGCGGACTTTCGCAATCGCGAGATCGGCTATGTGTGGCAGTTTCATTACCTGCTGCCCGAGTTTACGGCCGCTGAAAACGTCGCGCTCCCCCTTCTAGCGCGCGGTAAGTCTAAAAAAGAGGCAATGCAAGAGGCCACACACTGGCTCAGCGAGGTGGGACTGGCGAACCGGTCGACTCATCGCGCGGGAGAACTTTCCGGCGGGGAGCAGCAGCGTGTCTCGATAGCGCGCGCTCTGGTCACCCAGCCGAAGCTTTTGCTGGCGGATGAGCCTACAGGAGATCTGGATAACCAGACTGCGGATGCCCTGTTTGCCCTGATTGAGCGCCTGCACGCAAGCTATGGTCTTACCTCGATTCTGGTGACTCACAATCTGCCTCTAGCGAGGCGTTGTGAACGGGTGTTGCGGTTGGCCCATGGGCAAGTCGAAGAATTGTCTCCACTCGAAGTCTGAGTTGAGGCGTAACTACCACGTTTTCCAGAGAAATGTTGCGGTGCCAACGCTTTAACCCAAACGGGTGAGTCGTTGGAAGGGCGGGACCGATATAAGATTGATCAAAGCTTATATTGCTCCCAGCCGAGTTGTTTTTCCGGGGTCAATGGCTCCGGGAAGATGGAACAGGACGAAAGAAAATTGCCGTTGGCCCTCTGAAAATCCGCAAGGGTAGAAAGAGTGGATCAGGGGCAGCTTTTCAAGGGGGAACATGTTCGAACGGTATACAGAAAAGGCGCGGCGCGTCATCTTCTTTGCAAGGTATGAGGCCAGCCAGTTTGGTTCCCCATACATCGAGACGGAGCACTTGCTGCTCGGTCTTCTGCGTGAGGACAAAGCGCTGACCAATCGCTTTCTCCGCTCCCATGCTTCAGTTGAATCCATCCGGAAACAGATTGAAGGCCACACTACGATTCGGGAGAAGGTTTCTACTTCTGTTGATCTGCCTTTGTCGAATGAATGTAAGCGTGTGCTCGCCTATGCTGCTGAGGAGGCTGAGCGCCTTTCGCACAAGCATATTGGGACGGAACATCTACTGCTGGGCCTGCTGCGCGAAGAGAAGTGTTTCGCAGCCGAGATATTGCACGAACGCGGCCTCCGTCTGCTCGCGATTCGTGAGGAATTGGCCCGGGCTACGCAGGAGAAGGCGCCCCCTTCTCAGCGCAATCGTGAGTCAAGCTTGTTGGTGGAGTTTTCCCGTGATTTGACCCAGGCGGCAATGGACAACCAGCTCGATCCGCTGGTGGGCCGCGACCAGGAGTTGGAGCGTGTGGTTCAGATCCTGTGCCGCCGCACCAAGAACAATCCAGTGCTCATCGGAGAGCCTGGTGTGGGCAAGACAGCCATCGTGGAAGGACTGGCGCAGCGCATCTCTGATGGCGAAGTGCCCAGCTTCCTGGCCGACAAGCGCGTCTTAGCCCTGGACTTGTCCCTCATCGTCGCGGGAACCAAGTATCGCGGGCAGTTCGAGGAGCGGCTCAAAACCATCATGAAAGAGCTGATGGAGAACCAGAATTCCATCATCTTCATCGATGAGCTGCACACCCTGGTGGGCGCGGGTTCGGCCGAGGGTTCGCTCGATGCGGCCAATATCCTCAAGCCGGCTCTTTCGCGAGGCGAGATTCAGTGCATCGGCGCAACCACGCCGGCGGAATATCGCAAATCAATTGAGAAAGACCGCTCCCTGGAGCGCCGCTTCCAGGCCGTCAAGGTGCCCCCACCGAACGAAGAAGATGCGATCAAGATCATTATGGGTATCAAGGACCGCTACGAGAAGTTCCATGCGGTCAGCTACACCGATGATTCCATCCACTTCGCGGTCTCGCATTCCAACCGCTATATCCCGGATCGCTTCCTTCCGGATAAGGCAATCGACCTGATCGACGAGGCCGGTGCGCGCGTCAAGCTGCGCCAGACCTCGTTGCCGGAAGAGATCACCGAGGTGCAGAAGCGCATCAAGTTCATCGTCCATCGCATGGAAAATGCGATCGCCAACCATGAATTTGAGAAGGCGCGCTTCTACTCCGATGAGGAACGCAAAGAGCGCGAGAACCTGCGCGCCCTGCGCGACAAATATCACCTCGACGACTCGACCGCCGGGATTGTAGGCCGCGAGGATATCGAGGATGTGGTCAGCCGCTGGACCGGGGTTCCCATCACCTCAATTAAGGAAGAGGAAACCCAAAAGCTGCTGCGCGTGGAAGAAGAGCTGCACAAGCGTGTCATCTCGCAGGATAAGGCGATTTCGGCCTTGTCCCGTGCGATCCGCCGCTCCCGTGCGGGTCTCAAGTCGCCCAATCGTCCCATCGGTTCGTTCCTGTTCCTGGGACCGACTGGCGTGGGCAAGACGGAGATGGCGCGCACTCTGGCCCAATTCCTCTTCGGCAGCGAGAAGGCTCTGATCCGCTTCGATATGTCGGAGTTCATGGAGAAGCACTCGGTCTCCAAGCTCATCGGTTCGCCTCCGGGCTATGTGGGTTACGAGGAAGGTGGTCAGCTCACCGAACGGGTGAAGCGGTCGCCTTACTCTGTGGTGCTGCTGGATGAAATCGAGAAGGCGCACCCGGATGTCTTCAACATCCTCTTGCAGGTTTTTGAAGATGGTCAGCTGACGGATGGCCTCGGCAACACCGTGGACTTCAAGAACTCGATCATCATCATGACCTCGAACATCGGCGCGCGGCACCTGCAGAGAAAGCAGGGGCTGGGCTTCCAATCAGACAGGGAAGACCTGCTGATGGACAAGATGGAGGAGCTGGTCAAGAACGAGGTGAAGCGGACCTTCAATCCGGAATTCCTGAATCGACTGGACGAGGTCATCATCTTCCTGTCGCTTTCGGATGCGGATCTGATCCAGATTCTGGAGCTGTTGGTACAGCAGCTGAACGCCAATCTGATTCAGAAGGCAATCACCTTGTCGGTGACCGAAGATGCCAAGAAGTGGATTCTGGAAAAGACATTAGTCGATCGCACGTACGGGGCGCGTCCGTTGCGCCGCGCGCTGCAGCGCTATGTCGAAGATCCATTGTCGGAAGCATTGATCGCCGGCGGTATTTCCGAGCGTCCTGCATTCCTCGAGGTATATCTCGACAACAATCAGCTCTTCTACCGGCCGGTAAGCGAAGTGGGAGAAGACAAGTCCACTGGCATCCTGCTCTTCAGCAACTAACGTAAGCAATGCAAAAAGGCCGGGGCGAATGCCCCGGCCTTTTTGCGTTCCTGCAACCACTCTCAAAACCTTCCATCCGAATAACCAACGCCAAAGTCGCCAACCCTTTAACTTTGTCATCCCCCCTACGATTCCTAGGGTTGGCGAACCTTGGCGTTGGTTATTCGGATGGAGGGTTCTGAGAGCGGTTGCAGGCGAGAGTGACGTGCTCTAGCCTCGACAGACAGGCTCGCCTTCGTGCAGTGTGTAAGGGAAAGAGGACCCCTTGAACAATTCGCCCAAGCCAACCGTGGCGCTGACCCTTGGTGATCCATCCGGGATCGGTCCCGAGCTTATAGCCAAGCTGCTAACGCGCCCCGAAGTCATCGGGCAAGCCAACGTGGTACTAGTCGGGGACGCCTGGCTGTGGGAAGAAGGTCAGGCCATCGCCGGAGTGAGTGTCGCCACTCATCCCGTCAGTAGTTTCGACGAAGCCCGCTCGTTCCCCGACGGCGCTCCGCTGTTCCTGCCAGTAGAAACCATCCGTCCCGGCGAAGTTCCACGCTCCACTGTGTCCGGAGCTGCGGGTGACTCTGTACTCAAGGTCTTGGGAATGTGCCTGGACGCCGCGTCCGCGGGCCTCATCGATGCCATCTGCTTTGCCCCGCTGAACAAACGCTCCATGGGACTGTCCGGCATGAAGTTCACCGACGAGCTTCACTTCTTTGCCAACCATCTAAAGGTCACCTCCTATGTCTGCGAGTTCAACACCTTGGGTAGCCTGTGGACTTCCCGAGTTTCCTCTCACGTGCCGCTTAAAGACGTGGTTCTTTATCTGACCAGGGAACGAATCATCGAGTCCGTCAAGTTGCTCTACGCGGCCCTGCATTCAGCCGGGTTCGAGCATCCACGGGTGGCCGTCGCCGCCCTGAATCCCCACGCCGGAGACGGTGGTTCCTTCGGGCGCGAGGAGATCGACATCATCGCGCCCGCCGTGAGCGAGGCGAATGCGGAAGGATATCCCGTCGCCGGGCCGTTCCCCGCCGACACCATCTTTCTCAAAGCCCGAGACGGTCAATACGACGGCATTGTCACCCTGTATCACGACCAGGGGCAGATTGCGCTCAAGCTCTTAGGCTTCGACAAGGGAGTGACCATCCACGGCGGATTGCCCATCCCAATCACCACCCCAGCGCATGGCACAGCCTTCGACATCGCCGGTCAGAACAAGGCGAATGTTGAAGCGACTGTGCAGGCATTTCTCATCGCATGCCGCATGGGCGCGCACCCATAAGTGCACAGCACCGTTGTATCGTACAAAAATGCGCTCGTTCTTCTGCATCCTCCTGCTTTTCGTTCCGCCGGTCTTCGCTGCTTCCGCGCCCACATTGGATCAGGTACTCAGTTACACCTATGACAGCGGACTCGTCGCCTCAGAGAAGGGCGACAGGTTTGCCTGGGTGGAGAACCTGCGCGGCGTTCGCAACATCTGGTCTGCGGGCGCGGCAGACAGCCAGCCGCGCCAGCTCACGCACTACACCGCGGACGATGGACAGGAGCTCACCCAGCTCACCTTTTCCAGCCGACGGATCGCAGTTGCTCTACGTGCGGGGCGGCGATCACGACGCTAACTGGCCAGCCCAGGGCAATTTGGCGCCGAATCCGGATAGCAGTCCGTCCGAGGCCAAAGTCACGATCTGGTCGGTCTCGCTCGCAGACTCTTCGAGCACGCCGGTGCAGGTAGCCGAGGGAGACAGTCCGGCCTTGTCCTCGAAGGGACAACTGGCCTACGTGAAGGAAGGGCAGATCTGGACCGCCCCGCTTCCCGGTGCTAGCAATGTCGCAGGCAAGCCGCAGCGGCTTTTCTTTGACCGCGGAAAAGATAACACGCCGCTCTGGTCCCCGGACGGAACGCGGCTCGCCTTCGTGTCTGACCGGGGCGATCACAGCTTCGTGGGCGTATACACGTCGGCTCAGCCGCTGCTTTACCTCAGCCCATCCACCAGCTTTGACGGGGACCCGGTCTGGTCACCCGACGGCAGCTCAATCGCCTTCATGCGCCAGCCAAGCCATGGTGATGGACCAGAAAACTTCCTGGTGCAAACGCCGCATCCGTTTGCGTTCTGGATCGCCGATGCGGCCACGGGAACAAGCCGCAAGGTTTGGAGCTCGCCCGACACACTTGCCGGCTCGCTGCCCAACCTCGATGAGAATGAGCCGCTCTTTTGGATGGCGGACAGCAAGCTGGTCTTCCTGGCCGAGACTGATAACTGGCCCCACCTATACGCAGTAGACACTGCAGGCGGCGATGTGCGGCTTCTGACGCCAGGTCACTTCATGGTGGAGAACGTGGTGTTGAGCCCGGATCACCGCAGCCTGGTCTACAGCGCGAACACCGGAGAAACCACGGACGATGAGGATCGGCGTCACCTCTTTCGCGTGGGGACGGACGGCCGCGCGCCGCAGCCGCTGACCAGCGGGGATTCGCTCCAGTGGTCTCCGGCTGCGCTGACCGAAGGCAGGGTCGCGTACATCGCGGCTGGGGCACAGCGCCCGGCAGTCGTGGACGTTCTCACGCGGCTAGGCGAAAGCCATACGCTCGATACCGGGAGCACAAAGGAGTATCCGTCCAGCGCACTCGTCATCCCCAAGTTAGTCAGCTTTAAGTCTCCTGACGGCCTTACCATTCAAGGCCAGTTATTTCGCCAGGCCGGCGCTGGCGCGCAACAGCCTGGTGTGATCTTTGTCCATGGCGGGCCAACGCGACAGATGCTCCTGGGCTGGCATTACATGGACTATTACAGCAACGCCTACGCAGTGAACCAGTACTTGGCCGCTCATGGTTTCACCGTGCTCTCGGTGAACTACCGGCTAGGGATTGGCTATGGCAGAGCCTTTCAGCACCCTGAGCACGCGGGGCCGGCGGGGGCAGCGGAGTATCAGGATGCGCTCGCCGGGGCTCGCTATCTCCAGCAGCTTGGGGGCGTCGACGCGAAGCGCATCGCCATCTGGGGCGGCTCCTACGGTGGCTATCTCACCGGCCTCGCGCTCGCTCGCAACTCCGATGTCTTTAAAGCAGGCGTGGACTTCCACGGTATTGCGAATTGGGTCCCATTCCTGGCCAAGGCCCAGGAGCTTCCCGAGCATTGGTATGAGGAAAGTGCGGAGTGGAAGAAGGCGATCGAGACCGCCTTTGCCGCCTCGCCCGAAGCGGATATCGCCAAGTGGAAATCGCCCGTGCTATTAATTCATGCGGACGACGATCGCAATGTGCCCTTTGATCAGACGGTCGAACTGGCGCACCGTCTTGCGCAGCAACATACTCCGTTCGAAGAACTCATCATCCCCAATGACATACACGGCTTCCTGCGCCGGATGAGCTGGATGCAAGCGGATCAGGCCACCGTCCAATTCTTATCCAGGCAATTGGGTACAAATATGGATGCTCGCTAGCGGACGCGTCGTCTACGGTTCAAGCACAATCTTGCCGCGCGTGTGACGCTGCTCGAGTTCACGATAGGCTTCGCGAACTTCGTCCAGGGGATATACCTTGGCGATCGGAATCTCAAGGCGACCGGCGGCAAGTAGCCCAGCGAGTTGCGCGAGCACCTCAGCATTCGCTGCTTCGTAGTTACCTTCCGTCTTTACGCCATACTTGGCCGCGGCGGCGAAGTCGATGATGGTGTCGATTCGACTCTTGGCAACACCCAACTTGAGCGCCAGTTCGACATATCCGCCGCCGAAGGTATCAATGAAGGCATCGACTTTTCCTTCCGCTGCAGCGCGGATCCGTTCCTCAACCCCGTCGCCATAGGTAATAGGAATGACGCCGTGGTCGGAGAGCCACTGGTGATTCGCAGACCCTGCCAGGCCAATTACTCTGGCGTCGGCATTCTTGGCCAGCTGGACGGCGATCGAGCCAACCCCGCCCGCAGCACCGGAAACGACCACGGTATCACCCGCGTCCAGGGCAACGCTCCGTACCGCGGCGAATGCGGTGGTGCCGGCCACGAATAAGGCGCCCGCCTGCGCCCACGGGACGTTTGCTGGACGCGGCACAAGGTCGCCAGCCTCCACCACCACGAGCTCTGCCTGGCTGGATCTGTTGTTGGTGAATCCAATGACCTCATCGCCCACGGCGACATTCGTCACCCCTGGGCCGAGCTCCTCCACGATCCCGGCGAGATCACTGCCCTGTCCCGAAGGAAACGTCGAGGGCCAGCGCTCGGCGAACAATCCTTTCCGGATCGAGGCTTCACCCGGATTAATGCCCGCAGCTTTGACTCGGACAAGGACTTTCCCCCGCCCTGCGATCGGCCGCTCGACCTCCACCACTTGTAGGACGTCAAGCCCCCCATACTCATCGAATCTCACGGCACGCGGCATAGCGTCTTCTCCTAACGTTGCCGAACCAAAAGCGGCACCATTATTATCCACCCATCAACCAACCCTCTTTCCAGTTCACTGCTCTAAGTCGTGTCATTGGCCGTGCCGCTGCAGTTGTGCAATGAGCGGTTAACAGCTCTGTTTCTCCTCAGGTAGAGGGTCGGATCGGGAATTTTTCCTTCACTTTCGCCGGACTTTCGCTGGACGAGTCCTTCTCATCGGAGAACACTGGTGTGTGAGGAGCACTGAAGATGGAAACGGAAATTTCAGAGAAGATTCAACGGCTGACCCGCATTCTCTGCGAAGAGGCCGGCAAGTTCCCCCGGATCACCGTTGACCAGTACTCAACCGGCACGTATGGGTATGACTGGAAAGTCTACCTCGACAGAGAACTACAGCTTGGCACCATCGCTTTTACGACCGAGGTGCCTCTCTCCGAGCACGAACTACGCGCGGCCTTCCGGCACGAGCTCAAGGCGCTGGTTCGGAACCAGGCGGTTTCCCCTGCACCAGCGCTGCGTGCCAGTCCCCAGTAAAAGCATTTTTGAGAAAGCGATCAGGCCGCAGCATTCGAAGATCACATTCCATGCTGCGGCCTGTGACCGACCAAGAAGGAACGCTTAAAAGATCATTTCCATTCTTGCGCCCAGAAGAGTCGTGGTGTACGGCTTAACTGCATAGGTAGGATGAATGGAGACTTCTATATCCGGTCCAATTTTCATTCTCTGAGTGAGACGAAGGCGGTAGAAGGACTCAAATACGCTTTCATGATGCTTACCCCCGCGGCTCGGTTCGCTCGAGTTGAATGCCAGCCCGAACAAGTCCCCCCGGCGTCCGAAGGGACGCACCCGAGCCAGACCGATGCCTTCGACTTGCTTGATGGCTGACCCTTTGAGGGTGCCCGTGGCAAATCTTCCAAACGGCGTCCAGCCGTTGGAAAATTCATGCTCGAATCCAAATCCCCCGCCGAACCCGCTGCCGTTGTTCTTCGTGTCGTCTCGCCATAGACCGATGCGGTAATGCCGGTACTGTTCACCGAGCGTACCCGAGGCCCAGCCGAATTCAGCGCCCTCCATGTATTTTCGATCGACCAGCGTCTCAATATTTCTCTGCTGCGCGCCCTCCGTGTCCACGGCGACGGCATGGAGGTAGAAATGACGAGTAGCTTGGTATTCAACCGCCCCGCCGCCCGCGTAGGTCCCATCCGAGGCGACCGCAAGGTTGCCATCGTTGGCCCCATTTAAAAATTGCGTGCGTTCGTCGTTGTTGAACATGCTGAGGGTTACATACTCGTTGGGATGGATCTTGCCCACGTAAAAGGAAAGCCTCGTATCCAGGAAATCCTGGCGCCAGTAGAGGATGTTCAGCGTGATGGGTTCTTGCGGACCGCCGCCCTGCAGGCAGTTGAGATACAGTCCGGAACCGATTCTGTCGCTGAGGTTGAACTGCTGGCTGATACCAATGTTGGTTCCGGAACGAACCAGCAGGCTGATCGATCCCGCCGTAGTTCCGTGAGTGTACGCGCTCCACGCTCCGGTGAAATCGAGGCGTCCGCTGAACTGGTTGTGTCTTGGACTATCCGGCACAGTGGTCGCGTATTGATTCAGAAAGGTGTATGTTGCACCGAACTTCAACCGCTCGGATTGCACAAGCCTTTCGTTAAGATTGTCGACCGGCTGAAGGATCGGGGCTAATGGATCCCGCTTAATCAGCGGATCGGCCGGTATCTTCGACAGTACAGCTGAGTCCACATCGAGTTGCTGTGTGAGTTCGTCCGTCTGCTTCAGCCCGGCCGCTGGCGTGATTTGACCAGGGTTACTCAACTGAGGATCAGGGGCAGCGCTGCCGGTCTGACCGCCGGCCGATAGACCTGATAGCAGCAAAAGCAAGACCGAACTCGTTCTCACTTAGCTGTCTCCTCCCGCCGAGAGTCCTTCATCGCCCACGGCTTAGATCGCGAAAAGTCCGCAATGGTTTCTCTTCCAATCCTCGGCAAGATTCTCGCAGGAAGACCCGCTCACCCGGACTGGAGTCCGGAGCGCGTGTGACGGGCCATCCAGGCTGGTCACGGCCCTTCCCTTGCCAAAAGACTCATACCTGTTTAGTCTATGCCTGTTGGCGTATAGCCTATGAAAACATCCCCGCCTCGCGATCTCTTTCCCGGCGCACTCGAAATGATGGTCCTCGAGTCGCTTCGACGCCAGCCCGCCCATGGGTACGCGCTCGTCCAGCACATCCAGCAGCGATCGAACAACCTGCTCCAGGTGGAAGAGGGATCGCTCTATCCGGCGCTACAGCGCCTGCTCAAAGCGAAGCTCGTGAAGGCAGAGTGGGGTGTCTCCGCCACTAACCGCCGGGTCCGCACCTATCAAATCACCCCCGCCGGTCTGCGCCATCTGGAACAGGAGAGATCCAGCTTCGAACGCATGTTCGAAGGCATCGCCCTGGTTCTCAATCCGGGCAAGGCTAACTGAGAGTTATTTTCCGTAAAATTAATAAAAACAGCATCTTACGCCGAATATGCAAGGCTGCCCAAGCCGCCAGGGCACTAGTGGCTCTTTAGAGACTCAGAGCAAAAAAGTTCCCCCATATCAACCTAGATTCGATAGAAGGAAGGTTGGGCAAGTTGGCCATTCTCAAATGGCGAACTCTGCTTCAGAACGTGTCCACCAGGTGAGAAAAAAGGCTCCCACATAAACCTGGGGCAACCAACTCGCGACCCGAACGCCGGCATCTAAGGGGCAGTTTATAGACAATGAAAAGGCCTCGCGAGCTCCAGATGATCTGCCTCCAGACTTCGACCCACAGTGCCTTTATTGTGAAAGACCCAACGCAGAACTCATTCACGGGTTCGCCCGTCGCTTGACGCTCTGCGCATGACGCAGGAGATGGACATGAAGAGAAACGGAACCCCCGTACTGTCCGGTCAGGCAGAACTCCCGATTCGAAAGCCAAAGACCAATGGGCATAATACCGCGGTTGCTGAGTACGACCCCGCGGAATTGGTTCTCATTCTGGAGCGCATGCAGGCCATGCGCGATGGAGATTTCTCCGTGCGCCTTCCTGGTTCGTGGACCGGGATTAGCGGAAAAATGGCTGACACCTTCAATGAAATCGCCATGGCGAATCAGCGTATCGCCAAGGAACTCCGGCGTGTCGGCCAGGTTGTGGGCAAAAAAGGCAGGACTCGGGAGCGCGCCAGGTTCGACGAATCCCGCGGCGCCTGGGGGGAGATCGAGGATTCGGTTAACACCCTGGTCGAGGATCTCCTGCGGCCCACTACCGAAGTCACGCGCGCGATCGCGGCCGTAGCCGATGGAAACCTGACCCAGACGGTCAGAATGGACGTAGATGGACGTCCGCTCGAAGGCGACTTTCTCCGCTCCGCCAAAATCGTGAACACCATGATCCAGCAGCTTGGAGTGTTTACGTCGGAAGTCACCCGCGTGGCGCGAGAAGTAGGCACAGACGGCAAGCTCGGCGGTCAGGCGCAAGTTCCGGGTGTAGCCGGAACCTGGAAGGATCTCACCGACTCCGTCAACTCCATGGCCAGCAACCTGACCAGCCAGGTACGCAATATCGCCGAAGTCGCCACCGCTGTGGCCAGCGGCGATCTGTCGCGCAAGATCACGGTCGACGTGCGCGGCGAAATTCTCCAGCTCAAAGAAGCCATTAACACCATGGTTGACCAGCTCAGATCCTTCGCCTCCGAAGTTACGCGTGTAGCCCGCGAGGTAGGCACGGACGGCAAACTAGGTGGCCAGGCGGTGGTGCTCGGAGTGGCCGGCACCTGGAAAGATCTCACCGACTCAGTGAACGCCATGGCCGGAAACCTGACTGCACAGGTCCGCAACATTGCGGAGGTCACCACAGCCGTCGCTCGCGGCGATTTGTCGCGCAAGATTACCGTGGACGTTAAGGGCGAGATCCTGGAGTTGAAGAACACCATCAACACTATGGTGGATCAACTCAACGCCTTCGCTGGCGAAGTGACGCGTGTCGCGCGTGAAGTAGGTACCGAGGGCAAACTGGGCGGCCAGGCGCAGGTTCCTGGTGTAGGCGGTACCTGGAAAGACCTTACCGACAACGTCAACTTTATGGCCAGCAACCTGACTGGCCAGGTCCGCAATATTGCAGAAGTCGCGACCGCAATTGCCAGCGGCGATCTTTCCCGCAAGATCACGGTGGACGTCCGCGGAGAGATCCTGCAGCTCAAAGAAACTCTCAACACCATGGTGGATCAGCTCAACCGTTTCGCAGGCGAGGTCACCCGTGTAGCGCGCGAAGTGGGATCCGAAGGGCGGCTTGGTGGGCAGGCCAATGTGCCCGGCGTGGCCGGCACCTGGAAAGATCTTACTGACTCTGTCAATTCGATGGCCGGCAACTTGACGGCCCAGGTCCGCAATATCGCCGAGGTGACCACTGCCGTGGCGCGCGGTGATCTCTCGCGCAAGATCACGGTCGATGTGAAGGGCGAGATTTTGGAGTTGAAAGACACCATCAACACCATGGTGGATCAGCTCAATGGCTTTGCCGGCGAGGTCACGCGCGTGGCGCGTGAGGTCGGAACCGAAGGCAAACTTGGAGGGCAGGCGCAAGTGCCCGGTGTCGCCGGTACCTGGAAGGACCTTACCGACAACGTCAACTTTATGGCCAGCAATTTGACTGGCCAGGTGCGCAACATCGCCGAAGTCGCGACGGCCGTCGCACGCGGCGATTTATCACGCAAGATCACGGTCGACGTGAAGGGTGAAATTCTGGAGCTGAAAGACACCATCAACACCATGGTGGAACAGCTACGGTCCTTCGCCTCAGAGGTTACGCGAGTCGCCAGAGAAGTCGGCACCGACGGAAAGCTCGGCGGTCAGGCGCAGGTACCGGGGGTCGGCGGCACGTGGAAGGACCTTACCGACTCCGTCAACTCCATGGCCAGCAATCTCACCGGCCAGGTGCGCAACATCGCGGAAGTGGCCACTGCCATCGCCAGTGGCGATCTCTCCAAGAAAATCACGGTAAACGTAAGCGGCGAGATTCTTCTGCTGAAAGACACCATTAACACCATGGTGGACCAACTCAATGCCTTTGCCGGCGAGGTGACGCGCGTTGCCCGCGAAGTCGGGTCCGAGGGCCGGTTAGGCGGCCAGGCCAACGTCCCTGGCGTGGCCGGCACCTGGAAGGATCTCACCGACTCGGTCAATTCCATGGCCGGCAATCTCACCGCTCAAGTGCGCAATATCGCCGAGGTGACCACTGCCGTTGCTCGTGGCGATCTGTCACGCAAGATCACCGTGGACGTGAAGGGCGAGATTCTCGAGTTGAAGAACACGATCAATACCATGGTGGATCAACTCAATGCTTTTGCCGCTGAGGTAACGCGTGTTGCCCGCGAGGTGGGAACAGATGGCAAACTCGGCGGCCAGGCGCAGGTGCCCGGTGTGGCCGGTACCTGGAAGGATCTTACCGACAACGTCAACGTCATGGCTGCAAATCTCACCGAGCAAGTGCGCGGCATCGTTAAAGTAGTCACCGCGGTTGCGAATGGCGCCCTGACCCAAAAGCTGACCGTGAACGCCAAAGGCGAGGTCGCCGCGCTGGCGGAAACCATCAATAACATGACGGATACGCTAGCCACCTTCGCCGATCAGGTAACGACGGTCGCGCGTGAAGTGGGAGTCGAAGGCCGCTTGGGAGGCCAGGCTAATGTGCCGGGAGCCGCAGGCACCTGGAAAGATCTGACCGGCAACGTGAACCTTCTGGCTGACAACCTTACCAACCAGGTGCGCGCCATCGCTGAAGTGGCCACCGCCGTGACCCAGGGCGATCTCACCCGGTCCATCCAGGTAGAAGCCAGGGGCGAAGTCGCGGAACTGAAAGACAACATCAACACCATGATCAACAACCTCCGTCTGACGACGGAGCGCAACACAGAAGAAGATTGGCTCAAGACAAACCTGGCTCGATTTACCGGCATGCTGCAGGGCCAGCGCGACCTGACAACCGTGGGCAAAACTCTACTCTCCGAGCTGGCTCCGCTGGTCAATGCTCATCAGGCGGTTATCTACCAGATGGAAACCGAGGACGAGGCAAAATTGGTACTGCTTTCCGCCTACGCGGGAGACACGGCGGACGGTCATCTGCGGCGTGTGGATCTTGGTGAGGGTCTGGTTGGTCAATGCGCGATTGAAAAACGACGCATCCTCATAAGAGATCTGGTCGACAGCAAAGTAACCATTCGCTCCGGACTGTTTGAGGCTGTACCGCGCAACGTGATCGTTTTGCCGGTGTTATTCGAAGATCGCGTGAAGGCAGTGATCGAACTCGCTTCTTTGGGAATCTTCACCGCCTCGCATCTGGCATTTCTCGAACAACTAACCGCCAGCATTGGCATCGTGCTCAACAGTATCGAGGCCACGATGCAAACCGAAGGACTCTTGAAGCAGTCGCAGCAACTGGCGACCGAACTGCAAACGCAGCAAAAAGAGTTGCAACAGAAAAACGAGCAGCTGGCGCAGAAAGCCCAACAGCTTGCTGAGCAGAACGCAGAAGTGGAGCGAAAGAACCAGGAGATTGAGCAGGCCAGACGTGAGCTCGAAGGCAAGGCCAAGGAACTGGCGCTTACCTCCAAGTACAAATCCGAGTTCCTGGCCAATATGTCGCATGAGCTGCGGACGCCTCTCAACAGCATTCTGGTGCTGGGCCAGCAACTGGGAGACAACCCGGATGGAAATCTTACCGGCAAGCAAGTAGAGTTTGCGCGTACCATTCACGGAGCAGGGACGGACCTGTTAAATCTGATCAGTGACATCCTGGACCTTTCCAAGATCGAATCGGGAACCGTTTCCGTCGAAGCCGAGGAGGTCTTCTTCGCCAGCCTTCTCGACATGATCGGCCGTCCGTTCCGCCATGAGGCGGAAAATCGCACTCTCGACTTTGAGCTGCTCACCGATCCGCGGCTCAACAAGAGTCTCATCACCGATTCCAAACGCCTGCAGCAGGTACTCAAGAACCTGCTGTCGAACGCCTTCAAATTTACCGAGAAGGGCGGCGTGCGCCTCTCCGTTTCCGTAGCTGATAAGGGATGGAGCGGCGATCATCCAATTTTGAGCCGGGCGACCGCCGTCATCGCGTTTGAAGTCGCGGATACCGGCATTGGTATTCCGCAAGAGAAACAACGCATTATTTTCGAGGCTTTCCAGCAGGCCGATGCAGGGACCAGCCGCAAGTACGGTGGCACAGGGTTGGGCTTGGCTATCAGCCGCGAGCTTGCCGGTCTGCTCGGCGGAGAGATCCAATTGCGCAGCGCACCCAATGCGGGGAGCACATTTACTCTCTACCTTCCCCAGGTCTACAGCGGTCCATCTGCCGTACCCGTGAAGTATTCCGAGGGTTCCGGTTTAGCTAATACACCCGTGGAACTCCTGAAGACCGCGCTGGCTGAGTTACCGGTGGAAAAGATTCCGGACGACCGGGAGGACCTCGAGGCAGAAGATGCTGCGCTGCTGATCGTTGAAGACGATCCGCATTACGCTAGAATTCTGCGCGACCTCTCCCGGGAGAAGGGCTTCAAGGTCCTGCTCGCTACCCGGGGCGCGGAAGCTCTCGCCCTGGCCCGCGAATTTCACCCCGCCGCCGTGTCCCTGGATGTATTTCTCCCCGACATGCTGGGCTGGACGGTTCTCAATCACTTGAAACAGGACCCGGCTACTCGTCACATTCCGGTACAGATGTTGACC
Organism: uncultured Acidobacteriaceae bacterium; assembly: GCA_963721125.1. Classification (GTDB taxonomy): domain Bacteria; phylum Acidobacteriota; class Terriglobia; order Terriglobales; family Acidobacteriaceae; genus PALSA-350. The sequence goes on from CAVRHZ010000008.1 coordinate 603,950, forward strand.
CTCGATGAAGACAAGGCCCATGGTTTGGCGCGGGGAGCCTTCGCCTTCATCACCAAGCCAATCACCACCGAGGGCCTTGATGCCGCGATCACACGCATTAAGGAATACGCTGCTCCGCGCCGCAAACGTCTCCTCGTGGTGGAGGATAATCCTGCAGAACAGTTGAGTATTCGCGAGCTGCTGGGCCACGCGGACATCGATGTCGCTGTCGCAACCACCGGCCACGAAGCGCTGGCGGCGTTACAGGTAGAGCCCTACGACTGCGTCGTTCTCGATCTGCGTCTTCCCGATATGTCCGGCTTCGAGGTACTGGAGCAGCTGCGCGATATCCCCGAGCTGAGCGATATGCCGATCGTCGTCTTCACCGGTAAGGAACTCTCTTCGGAAGAGGACGCCCGCCTGCATGAGTTGGCCCGCAGCGTAGTAGTGAAAGGGGTCGAATCCCCGGAGCGGCTATTGGATGAGACAGCACTATTCCTCCACCGGGTGATAGCGGATCTCCCCCAACAGAAGCAAAATATGCTAGACCGGCTCCATCGCTCCGACGATGCTCTGGTGGGAAAGAAAGTACTGGTTGTGGATGACGACGTGCGCAATATATTCGCCCTTAGCAGTGTTCTTGAGCGCCGGGGCATGAGTGTGCTCACCGCAGGTACGGGGAAAGCAGCAATCGAAACGCTGGAATTCGTACCAGACGTGTCCATCGTGCTCATGGATATTATGATGCCCGAGATGGATGGCTACGAGACCATGCAGGTAATCCGCCAGAATGCTTCTTTCCGCCGTTTGCCGATCATTGCCCTCACTGCCAAGGCAATGAAAGGGGACCGCGAAAAATGCCTCGAGGCAGGCGCGTCCGAGTATCTGGCAAAGCCGGTAAACACTGAGCAATTGCTGTCCACGCTTCGCATGTGGCTTCATCGATAGTAAAGGGCTTGAAAGATGAGCGTAACTGAAAGCGTCAATATTCTGATGGTCGATGATCAGCCTGGCAAGCTGCTCAGCTACCAAGCCATCTTAGAAGACCTGGGCGAAAATCTGCTTTGCGCAACTTCGGGAAAGCAGGCTCTGGAACTCCTTCTAAGCCGGGATGTCGCCATCATTCTGATGGATGTGAGCATGCCGGAACTCGATGGCTTCGAGTTAGCGGATCTTATCCGCCAACACCCACGCTTTCAAAAAACGGCGATTATCTTTATCTCCGCGGTGCATCTGACGGATCTCGATCGCATGAAGGGATATCAGCGCGGAGCGATGGATTACATCTCCGTACCTGTTGTTCCTGAGCTCTTGCGGGCCAAAGTAAGCGTATTTGCCGACTTGTACCGCAAGACACGGGAGTTGGAACTCCTCAATCGGGACCTGGAAAATCGGGTGTTGGCGCGCACCGAACAATTGCGGGAAAGCGAAGAGCAAGTGCGCAGGCTCAACGATCAACTGCAGCAGCGCGTCGCGGAACTGGAAAGCATCATGAAGGTTTTGCCGGTCGGCGTTTCTATCGCCCATGATCCCCATTGCCGTTTCGTGACGGGAAACGCCGAACTGAAGGAGTTGCTTGAGCTTGGGCACCGGGAGAACTTATCTCCACACAGTTACGAAAATGACGAGGAAACCTATGAGGTTTACCAGAATGGCGTGCAGCTTTCGTTTGACGAGCTTCCCCTCCAACGGGCCGCCGCGACGGGTAAGCCGGTAGGGAGAGTGGAGCTCGAAATCCGCTCCTCGACCGGGAACGTGATTCAAACCCTGATGAGCGCGAATCCACTTTTCTATGACTCCGGGAACGTTCGTGGCGCGGTCGGAGCGCTCATCGATATCACCGAGCGAAAGAGGATGGAGCAGGCATTGAGGCAGCGCGCAGACCTGCTGGAGCTTGCCTCCGAGGCCATTATGGTGCGTGACCTGAAGGGGACGGTTGAGTTCTGGAATTCGGGCGCTGCTGCACTGTATGGTTGGAGCGCCGAAGAAGCTCTCGGAAAGAACCTTCACCAACTGCTGAAAACGCAATTTCCCATGCCTGATCAGGAGATAGAGTCAATGATCTCTGAGGGGAAGCAATGGGAAGGCAACCTGGTTCAATATGCAAAGGATGGGCGCGAGATCGTCGTTGCCTGCCGCAAGATTCTTCAACGCGATGGAAGCAAACCGCGCGTTGTCCTGGAGATTTGCCGGGATATCACTGCGAGATTGCAGGCCGAGGAGGCACTGCGCAGATCAGAGAGACTGGCCGCGATGGGGAGAATGGCGGGAATTGTCGCGCATGAAATTAACAATCCACTGGAGGCGATCGTTAACCTGTTCTACCTGTTAAAACGTCATCCCTCTTTGGATCAGGAGGCACGACGCTACGCTATGACGGCGGAACAGGAACTGCTTCGTATTTCGCATATAACCAGGCAGACACTGAGCTTTTATCGTGAATCGTCACAGCCCGTCGCAGTCTCGATTTCTGTGCTTCTGGATGACATCCTTGAACTCCAGGAACGTCAACTGCAGGCCAACGGAATCGTGGTTGAGCGTCGTTATGGCAGCGGTGAGATAGTGCAGGGCTTTCCGGTGGAGCTGAAACAGGTATTCCTCAATCTCATTGCCAACGCAATTCAGGCAATGCCAGGGGGCGGCTGCTTGCGTATTCACATACAGCAGTCCTATCGATCGGCTACCCAAACTGCAGGAGTTCGAGTTTCCATCCTGGATACCGGCTCAGGTATCAAGCCCGACGATGCCAAGCGTTTGTTTGAACCCTTCTTCACGACGAAGTCCACCAAAGGAACTGGACTGGGCCTTTGGATCTGTAAAGGCATCGTAGAGAAGTACGAAGGCACCATCGATTTCCGCAGTACGAGCCTGCCCGGCAGAAACGTCACCTGTTTCTCGGTTTTCATTCCCGCTCCCGCCCCCACGGAGAACCCTATGCTCCGCTTGACGAACCTTGGAGCCGCCAGCTAGGTTCGCTGGAGTCTGTCTTCTAACAGAACCCAATGGGAACCACCGGCCCTCCGTTCTCGTATTGCCAGATAAGTGCGACTTGGAGGGACGGATGCTGGCGGATTTGCGCGATGCGTTACGACAACTGCGGAAGGCCCCGGGGTTTACCACCACGGCGGTGATCACGCTGGCACTGGGGATCGGCGCGACTACGGCGATCTTTACTCTCATTCATCAGGTGATGCTGAAGTCGCTTCCTGTCGACCAAGCCGGAAGAGCTGTGGAGGATCGGAGATAAGATCCGCTGCTGCAACTGGGGCGGGTATACCCAAGGCAGTGACGGAGATTTTTCCCTGTTCTCATGGGAGGCATACAAGAACTTTCGCGCGCGCACGCCGGAGTTCACCGACCTGGCGGCGCTGGAGGCCGGCAATGCGGCGCTAGGCGTCCGGAGAGCGGGCTCACAAGCGCCCGCGGACACGCGCAATGGAGAGTACGTTTCCGGCAATTTCTTCAGGACCCTCGGCGTGCAGCCGTGGATCGGCCGGCTGATGACCGACGCCGACGACCAGGAGGGCGCGCCGCCGGTGGCAGTCATGAGCTACCGCATCTGGAAGGAGAAGTATGGCTCTGACCCCTCGGTAGTCGGCGCCAGTTATCAGATCAATGGGCATCCCTTTACCGTCATCGGCGTTGCTCCGCCAGGATTCTATGGAGCCAAGCTGGCCGGCGGAGGCATGCCGGATTTCTGGATTCCGCTGACCGCGGAGCTATTGATCAACGGAGAGACCGCCCGGCTGAAAGAGACCAAATCGCAACTTCCTGGACCTGATCGGAAGAGTGCGTCCGGGCGCGAATCCCAAGTCGCTCGAGGCCGAACTAAGGGTGGAATTCCACAACTGGCTGGCTAGCCACGTGCCCGATATGGAGCCTGGAGAGAAGCAGCTCTGGCAGCAGCAGACCATGCATCTCACTCCCGGCGGCGCTGGGGTAGCAGCCATGAGAGATCAATACCAGGATGGACTGCGGCTGCTGCTGGTGGCGGCAGGATGTGTCCTGCTGGTGGCCTGCGGGAACCTGGCAAATCTGATGCTCGCGCGCGGCTTGAAAGATCGCGCGCAGACCTCGATTCGTATGGCGCTGGGCGCTTCGCGGCACCGCCTGGTGCGCAAAGCGCTGGTGGAGTCAGTGCTGCTTTCCTTCATTGGAGGGAGCCCTTGGTATCGCCGTGGCCTATGCCGGCACAAGGCTGATTCTGCATCTCGCCTTTCAAAACGGCGGTCCGAATAATTACGTACCCATCGATGCAACGCCATCCTGGCCGGTGCTGCTTTTCACCCTGGGAATCTCGGCATTGACCGGGATAATTTTTGGCATCGCACCGGCGTGGATGACCTCGCATGCCGACCCGGTCGAGGCGCTGCGTGGGGCCAATCGTTCGGTGAGCGGAGGGCGCTCCTGGGCGCAGAAGTCGCTGGTCATCGGGCAGGCCGCAATGTCCTTGGTACTGCTCTCCGCGGCGGCGCTGCTCGGCCAGAGCCTGCGCAATCTGGAGCACCAGGATTTCGGATTCGAGACCGAAGGCCGGTACATCGCCTCGATTAATCCCATGCTCGGCAACTACAAGCCGGAGCAACTGGAGCCCTTGTTCCGGCAAATTGACGATCGCCTGCTTCGGATTCCCGGCGTGCGGATGGTGGCGCCTGCACTCTATGCGCCCATGACGGGAGATAGCTGGAACGACGGCATTCGCATCCAGGGCAGACCGGAGCCTGGGGCCAAGGAAGACACGGGCGCGGGATGGGCGCGAGTGATGCCAGGATTCTTCGAGACCTTGGGCGCAAAAATCGTCCTGGGCCGGCCCATTACGGAGGAGGACACCGCGGCAACACGCAAGGTGGCCGTGATCAACGAGGCCTTTGCCAGGAAGTTCTTCAAAGGCCAGAACCCGATCGGACAGCATTTCGGGCCGGGCAAAATCAAGTATTCCTCAACCTACGAAATCGTTGGCGTCGTGAGAGACATGCGCTATATGACCTACGACTACAAGGATCCGGTGCGGTCCCATGTTTTGGCTGCCGGAGGCACAGACTGTGCAGTGGGACGATCCGGCCTATCAGGGCGGCGAGATCTGGTCGCACTACTTGTACAACATCGTGATCTGGGCGCCGGGCAACCCGCCGGGCATGGAAGAGCGGGTGCGCAAGGCGCTGGCCAGCATCGATCCAAATCTGGTGCTCTACGAGGTTGACCCGTACTCCAAGGTCGTGAGCGGGGATTTCCAGCAGCAAAACATGATTGCCACCCTGACCACGCTTTTCGGTGTGCTCGGGCTGTTGCTGGCGGCGGTCGGCTTGTATGGCGTGATGGCCTACATGGTGGAGCAGCGGACGAGTGAGATTGGCGTGCGCATGGCGCTGGGTGCGGATCGCGGGAGCGTAGTAAAGATGGTGCTGCGCAGTGCTTTCTCGCAGGTAGGCATCGGGCTGGCGCTGGGCATTCCGGCGGCGATCGGGGCCGGCAAGCTGATGACCGGTCAGCTGTTCGGCGTTAAGCCCTGGGATCCGGTGATGCTGGGCGCAGCAACAGTGTTGCTGGCAGTGGCGGCCCTGCTGGCATCGGTGATTCCAGCGCGGCGTGCGGCAGGCGTAGAGCCAATGGTGGCGCTGCGCAACGAGTAATCGAGTCCGTAGTGTTGCGCTCGGCTGCGTTCCTAATGACAGAATTGCACGTCGAGTGCTGTGGATCCCACTCAAGCAAAAGTACTGCTTGAATGGGGCCACCCACCCTTTGTTGCCGGTGAAGCAAGCCTGTAGCCGACTCGCGGCGGCGAGTTGTGAGAGGGATGATCAGCCTGCTTCACAGGCAAGGCTGGGTGCCCCATTCAAGCCGTACTTTGGCTTGAGTGGGATACGCAGCACTCGACGTGCAATTCTGCCCCGGCCACGAATCTTGGGTGCCCGATATCTGAGCGCGCTTTTTGCGCCAGATGTGGGATACCGCGGTCCTTTCCCTGCGACCTTCTCCCTGCGACCTTCTCCCTGCGGATAAATTCTCCCCGCATCCTGACGTAAATCCGTTCCAAACCGCAGCATGGCGGGAGGGGGCAGACGCTGGTAGACTGCCGTCAGCCGCTGGAACATCCTATTGTCTTCGTTTGCCCAGAGCGCATGACGATATCGCAAAGCACACAGTTCGGGCCGTACCGGATCCTGGAACAGATCGGTTCTGGAGGCATGGGCGACGTTTATCGGGCGCTGGACACGCGGTTGGGGCGGGAAGTCGCAGTCAAGCTGGTCTCTAACCGCTACCTGGCTGAGGCGTTTGGCAGCGGAAGCCCGCCGCCGGGAAGCGGTACCCCCGCGACCCCGGGAACACTCTCGAACCGCCGGTTTCTGCGTGAGGCGCAAGCAGCCAGCGTGCTCAACCACGCCAACATCTGCACCATCCACGACATTGGAGAACAGGATGGGCGGCCCTATCTGGTCATGGAGCTGCTCCGCGGGGAGACGCTGAAGGAGGCACTTCGGCGGGGCCCGCTCTCTGTAACCGAAGTGATTACATTTTCGCGGCAAGCTGCGGCAGCACTGGCCGCGGCCCATGCCCAGGGAGTCGTTCACCGTGACATCAAGCCGGCGAACATTTTTGTAAGCCAGCCGCCTAGGGGAATGAAGCAGATCAAGATCCTCGACTTCGGCCTGGCCAAGCAGCAGGGCGTGGGCGATCTGCAGGACTCCGGCGAGGCGACGGCGACGTTTGGCGGGCTGGTAACGTCGGCGGGAACCGACGGCGGAAGGGCAAATCCCGACCTCACTTCTCCAGGATCGACGCTGGGCACCGTAGCGTATATGTCTCCGGAGCAGGCAAAGGGCGAGCTGCTCGATGCGCGCACGGACCTGTTTTCTCTGGGGGTTGTGATCTATGAAATGGCGACTGGGAGCAAACCGTTTGTGGGACATAGCACAGCGGAGCTGTTTGTCGCGCTACTGACCAAAGATCCGGCGCCGGTAAGCGCGGCGAATCCAACGATGCCGGTGGAACTGGATGGGATTGTCGCCAAGCTCCTAGCCAAGGAGAAGGAGCAGAGGTATCAAACCGCCGAGGAGGTGTTGCAGGACCTGGAGGCGGTCGATGCTCAGGGCTCTCACGGCTCCAGCGGGACGGTGACGGCTGCGAGTGGAACGCACAATGCGGCGCCGGCAGAGGCGCATCCTGCTGCGCAGAATTTGCCCCATGCGGAAAGCGCGCGGGGGCGGCGAATGCCGTTGCTAATGGCCGCGGCGGTAATCGTGCTCCTGCTCGCCGGAGCATTCGCGTGGTGGAAGTACCGTGATCGAGGGGTACCCGGAGCGGCGACCAGCGCGACTGGACAGCCGGCGGTGACGACCAAGAACGCTGTCATCGTGGCCGACTTTGTGAACAACACCGGCGACCCGGTCTTTGAAACCACGCTGAACCAGGCGCTGGGAGTACAGCTGGGGCAATCTCCGGTGCTGGATATCGTGAGTCAACAACACCTGCGGCAAAGCCTGCAGTATCTGGGCAAAAAGCCGGATGTTGCCATCACGCCGGCGATTGCCCGGGAGATTGGGGAGCGCGAGGGCATCAAGGCCATCCTGACCGGGACGATTGCCAACTTGGGGAGCGATTACATCATCACCTTGTCGGCGCAGAACACAGCCACCGGAGACCAGATTGCCAGCGTGCAGACCCAGGCGGCGAGCAAGGAGAAGGTGCTGGACGCGCTGAACGACGCTGCGGCCCAGATGCGAGCCAAACTGGGGGAGAGCCTGGCCAGCATCCAAAAATTGAACACCCCATTTGGCCAGGCCACTACCCCGTCGCTGGAGGCGTTTCGCGCCTACGCGCTGGGGGATGAAGCGCATTCCAAGGGCAACGACATCCCCGAGGCCGAGGACCACTACAAGCGGGCCCTGGTGCTGGACCCCAAGCTGGCGATGGCGTGGGCGCGGCTGGGCGTGATTTATCTGAACAGCGGGCAAGCGGGCAAAGCCATGGAGCATTTCACCCGGGCGCATGAGTTGAGCGGGGACGTGAGCGAGCGGGAGCGGCTCTACATCGAGGGCCACTATTATGCCGAGGTGACAGGAGACCTGGACAAGGCCATTGAGACGCTGCAGGTCGCGCTGCAGGAGTATCCGCTGCAGATAGACAATTACGTCAACCTGGGAGCTACGTACGAGATGGAGGGAAAGCCACAGCAGGCGCAGGGAGTTCTGCTGAAGGGAATGGACCTGCAGCCGGATGAATCGGCGGGGCTGTCCGATGTGATTGCGGGCTATACCGTAATGGACCAGTACGATGAAGCGCGCAAGTATATGGCAAGGGCAAACCAGCTGGGCTTGAACGGGACGGACATGTTGTCTTACGAGTTATCGCTGGATGGAGTGACCGGCGATACCGCGGGCATACAAAAAATCTTAGCCGAGGGAGCTGGACGCCCGGATCAGTTCCTGTTGACAGGACAGTGGGGAAACATCCAGGCGGAGTGGGGACAGTTCCGAGCGGCTGCGGCAACGTTGCAACGTGCCGCCGGGCAAGCCGGGGAGTCGAAGGCGCCGGACGCGCAGGCCGGGATGACGTTGGGCGCGGCCTTTATTGGCTGGGCGGTGGAGTCGTGCCAGAACCCGGAGGCCGCCGTGAAGCAGGCGCTGGCGGTGGACAAGAGCAAGCAGACGCAGATTGCCGTGGCCGGGACGCAGGCCTTCTGCGGAGAGGGAAAGCCGGCCCTTGCGGCGCTGGATGTGCTGGAGAAGAAGTATCCCGAAGACACCCTGGTGCAGCAGGTATTCGTGCCCCAGGGGCGGGCGTATCTGGCGCTTCAGGCGGGAGACGCGCAGAAGGCGCTGGATCTGCTGGCGAAGAGCCAGGCCTTCGACATAGTGTCGCCCGGACCCTATCTACGCGGGCTCGCCTACTTACAATTGCGCGATGCGGCGAATGCCGCTGCCGCCTTCAAGATGGCGACGAAATACAAGGGCGCCAGCTATGTGAACATGACGGGCGTTCCGTTTCCCATGAATCACTATGCGCTAGGGCTGCTGGGCCTGGGGCGCGCCTATGCGATGGGCGGAGACAAAACGCAAGCGAAGGCGGCGTACGAGAAGTTTTTTGAGGAGTGGAAGAACGCCGATCCCGGCTTGCCGGTAATCGCCCAGGCGAAGAAAGAGTATGCAGCGCTGTAGCTGCTATGTGCCGCAGAACGTCTGCAGGACGCACTCCTCGGGGCGGGCTGGTGTAGCGTACCGTTCCAGGCCAGATCTGTCCTCGTACGGGCGTGACACCACGTCCAGCAATTCCTCAAACGGCTGGAAGTCCTGCCGCTCAATGGCGGCAGCGAGCGCCGCCTCCACCACATGGTTGCGCGGGATGAACGCCGGGCTTACCGTCCGCATCGCCGCAGCGCGAGCCTGCTCCCGGCGCAGGTTCTTCCTCCAGTCGCCGGCGCCACCCAGCAGCCCAAGAGTCATAAGCCCCGGGGTCGGCGAATAACGTGCGTACGCTCTCATCTCCCTCGGGTCCGGCCGCGGCATCACATAGCCGGCGGAAGGTCAGGGTGAAGTCGGCTTGGTTAGCGGCCATTGTCGTGAGCAGGTCCTGAATTAGAGTCGCATCGCCCTCGCGCTCCGTGAAGAGGCCAAGCTTGCGCCGCAGGCCGGCGTCGTAAGCCGCCTCGAATTGCGGCGCAAAGGCGGTGAGCGACTCTTTGGCCGAGGCCAGTGCGGCCTCTGCGTTTCCTTCCTCCTGCTCCAGAACGGGCAGCAACGCCTCCGCCAGACGCGTCAGGTTCCAAAGCATGGCATTGGGTTGGTTGCCATAGGCATAGCGTCCGTTATGGTCGATGGAGCTGTACACCTTGGCCGGGTCGTAGGCCTCCATAAAGGCGCAGGGGCCGTAATCGATGGTCTCGCCGGAGATGGACGTGTTATCGGTGTTCATCACGCCGTGGATGAACCCGAGAAGCAGCCATTGTGCGACCAGTTGCGCCTGCCGGGCGATCACGCCATCCAGCAGCGCCCGGTATGGCCGTTTCGCCTGTGCGGCCGTAGGGTAGTGCCGGGAGATGGCATAGTCTGCCAGCCTCCGCGTGCCTTCTGTGTCGCCCTGGGCTGCGAAATATTGAAAGGTGCCCACGCGCAGATGGCTTGCCGCTACACGAGTCAGCACGGCTCCAGGCAAAGCTGTTTCGCGCAGCACCCGTTCCCCCGTGGTCACCGCGGCCAGGGCCCGGGTAGTGGGCACGCCCAGCGCCGCCATGGCCTCGCTCAAGATGTACTCGCGCAACACCGGACCGAGCGCGGCTCTGCCGTCGCCGCCGCGAGAGAACGGGGTCGGCCCGGAGCCCTTGAGCTGGATGTCGTAGCGCACGCCGTCACGCCCCACCACCTCGCCCAGCAGGTTGGTGCGTCCGTCGCCGAGCTGCGGCACGAAATGTCCGAACTGGTGCCCGGCATAGGCCAGCGCCAGTGGCTCGGCCCCCTCGGCCACCCGGTTGCCGGCCAGAATCTCCACCCCTCGCGGGCTGGCCAGCGCATCCGGATCCAGGCCCAGGTTCTTTGCGCAGGTCCACATTCAACTTCACCAGGCGCGGGGCTGCTACCGGCGTCGGGTCCAGCCGCGCGTAGAAGTGCTCCGGTAAACGGGCATAGGTGTTTTCAAAACCGAAACGGACGGTGGGGCCGCTGGCGGTCGATGCGACCGCGGGAGCATCGGGTGAAGTCATAATTGGTTATTAGATGTCGGCATGTCGTTTTCGCTCCAGCTTACCTGGCCGGTAATAAGTTATGCTGGTCTCGGCTGCTGCATCTTCGCCATCCGGCCATAAAGCTCCTGCAAGACACCCACGGCTTCCTCCGCGGTCGCGTGATCCGGCACCTCGGTGCTGTCATTCCAGCCGTCATCCTCTCCGGCCTTGTTCATCTGCAGAACAATACCGTCACGCCTGGCCAGCACACTCAAACCCTTGTAGTTCAAACCATACGTGACGCCGTCCTGCGGAATGAGCCAGGAGATCTGCCCGCGCACCGGAACTATGCTCTCGTCTGACCAAAGCTGCCGCGCCGCATACCCGGTGCAGTCGATGATGGCGCGCTGCGGCAGAGCCGTAAGCTCCTGGGGGGTATGAAACTCCCGCGTCTCGATCGTTCCTCCAGCAATGAGAAAATCAGTCATCAACTGCCGCGCATAGTCCGCCACGTTGAACGTCAAAGAAGTCGTACGCCGAACAATTTTGGTCGGAAACGGAGTCGTCCCCGGAGGCAGTTCATGGGATCCGGGAGTAAGGTCCGCGATGCGGTCCATGTACTCCACATAGTCGCGTCCTTCCCCTGGATAAACATGGTGGCCCCCATCAGAAAGCGAGTACCGATCCGTCCATTCAACCGGCGTACCGGCGATGCCGATATAACTCATATACATCGCAAACGAGGTCCGCGCCATGGCTTCCCACTGCGCGGGAAAATCTGAAGCTGCCGCTGAGGCAAGCGCAATCCGCGAATCCGGTGTCCACGAGCCCGTCGCGCGCACTGACCGCACGTAGGGCGCTCTCTCCCGGGCGTAGATCGTCACCTTCAATCCCGCCCGCTGCGCCGTCAGCGCTGCCGTCAGTCCCAGCGCACCGGCACCAATCACCGCCACTTCGCGCTGCGCGCTTCCGTCCGCAAGCACCTTCCGCACCACCACATCCGCCGATCCCCAGGAAAGCGACCAACCGCTTCCACCGTGGCCGTAGTTGTGCACGACAACCTTATCCCCGACCCGCTCCACATCCTGCCGCGGGCCCGCCGGTCGAAACGGCCTGGTGCAAACCGTAATGCGGAAGATGCGGTCTGTGTCTGCCCGGATGGGGATGATCGGTCCAACAGCGTCATAGAAAGGCAATGCCGGCGCAGACGTCGCCGTCGGTGCGGCGGGGGCGATCACATGCCGCGCGCACCCCGACAAACCCATCGCGCTCAAGCTGGCAACTGCTCCGGAACCCTGGAGGAAATTTCGACGATTGATCATGTAGGTCTAATTAATTCTCGGCCGTGTCTCTGCCCTAACAGAACCCACCGGGAACTGGGCGAAAAGATGGGCAAAGCCCTCCAAAGTTTGCTCTTTGCAATTCCAGGGCAAGGATAGCAAAAGCGATCGAAACATATCATTTTCGGCCCAGTTGCGCTCCGGGCAACCTGGGGCACCCGTCCAGTTCCTATTGGGTTCTGTTAGGCCAGAGCTAATGCACCGCCGGAAGCAAAGCCGGCATCGCGAACTCATAGGGAGGCGTGGCCTGCATGAGCTCCGTGATGAAGTAGTCCCATCGCCGTCGCATCATGTAAGCACCCGCGGTGGGCCCGTACGCATGGTGCGCGTCGGGGAAGATCACCAGGGAGAAATCCTTGTTCGCCTTCTCCAGAGCATCGATCAGCAGCATCGTGGTCGATACCGGCACATTGTCGTCTAACATGCCGTGGGCCAGCATCAGCTTTCCCTTCAGATTCGCGGCGTAGCGCGCGTTCGCCTGCGAATCGTAATTTGTGGTTCCGTCGGCCTTGGTTTGCAGCAGGCCGACCCACTTCTCATCCCAATCATCTTCGTAGTTCCGGTTTTCGTGGTTGCCACTTTCTGCGATCCCGACCTGGACGAAGTCCGGGTAGCGGAGCATCGTAGCCACCGTAGCGTTGCCGCCGCCCGAGTGCCCCCACATACCAACACGGTCCAGGTCTATCCACGCATAACGCTGGGCAAGCTCGCCTATACCGCTGATCTGATCGGGAATGGCATTGATGCCAATGTCGTTGAGGTACTCGTCATGAAAGGCCTTGGACCGCTTCGGATTCCCCATGCCTTCAATCTGCACCACGGCGAAGCCAAGCTGCGCCAGCGAGTTGCTGTCCAGCCGGGAGGCTTGAAATCCGTGTGTTCCGAAGGAACCACCCTGCGGCCCGGGATAGATAAAATCGATGATCGGATACTTCTGCGAGGGGTTCAGATTGGCGGGACGGAAGAGCAGCCCGTAGACATCGGTCTTGCCGTCATGTCCCTTCACGTGAAACGTTTCGGGTGCGATCCATCCCGCGGCTTGCAAGCGTGTGATATCGCCGTGTGCCAACTCTTCGATCATCGCGCCGGAGCCATCGCGCAACAACATGATCTGCGGCTTCTGCGGCGTGGAGTAGATATCGACAATGAATTTTCCATCGCCGGATACGGCGGCCACGTGGTCAGCATCCTCCGCCGTAAGCAGCTTCAGGTGCTTACCGTCTAAATTGGCACTATAGACGCGCCGGTAGTAGGGATCTTCCGATGGCTCCCGGCCAGTACCGGTCAGGATCATCTCGCCTGTCCCCTGATCTACATGGAGCACTTCATCGACGTTCCAGTCGCCCTGTGTAACCGCATGCTTCAGCTTGCCCGTACCTGCGTCGTACAGATACAGGTTTCCCCAGTTCTCGCGTTGCGAGAACCAGAGAATTTCATTTCGCCTGGCGAGATAGCGCCAGTTCACATGATCGTAGCCGCTTTCAAAAAACGTGGGCACCGTCTCTAAGAACACATCGCGAACCGCGCCGGTGGCCGCTTCCGCTATGCGCACGTTTTCCATTTTGTGATCGCGCGAGGTAGAAACAAACGCCAGCGTCTTCCCATCGGCGGCCCACTGCACATCCTCCCAGCCGGCCTGGCAAACCAGGTGGTCGCACAACGTCGAGCGATGCTGGTCGGGAGGCATCTTCAGCCGCGTCACTTTGGCTGTGTCCACGTCGATGATTACGCGCTCGATCATGGTCACGTCCTTGTCGCCAACCAGTGGGTACTTCCACGTTTCCAGGTGAGGATGTCCGATGCGCGAGCTGACCGTGTACATCTCGCCGGTCTTGCGCTGATCCTGCTGAAAAGTGGCGAGCCTCTTCGAATCCGGCGACCACACTACGATTGCGTGGTCGCTATGGGTCCAACCTGCATTGTCAGTTGCATAGCCGTAATCCTTCACCCCATCCGTGGTGAGTTGCTTTTCAGCTCCGGTAGCGATCTCGCGCACCCACAGGTTCCAATCGCGCAGGAAAACCGCCCGTCTTCCATCTGGAGAAAAATCAGCAAGCGAGGCGTCGTTCAAGCTCGGTTTAGGCGTACCGGCCGGCCCCGCCAGTTCCACTGAACAGCGATACGCAGCGTCCAGCGCACACTTGTATCGAATGCCACTGACCGTGATCCTTGCGCTCCGGCCCTGGTCGAGCAGATCAAACTCCTGCGGCCGGATTCGCTTCGCATCCGTCTCTTGCAGACCAGCCGCGTGCAGCGCCGCGGCCATGCGGAGCGGATCGTAGGCGGCGGACCTGGTTCGCCGCACCGCGTCGGCGACCATGAGGGTCGGCAACCCATTCTCACTGTCGAGGTACCAGAAGCGATCGTTGCCGATGAAAGTCGCGCCTGTTACCGCGTGATTGACGAGCGAAAAGGTGCCCGCACTCAGCAGATTGGCGGCCCGGTTGTAATCATCGGAAGTGTAGGTACGGCCGGTTTGTGCCTGCAAGGAGAAGCTGATGGCTACCCACGCAAAACTCGCAGCTGCCGGAATCACATTCGAGACCCGGCGAGACAATCGCTCCCAATTCATCAAAAAATGCTCCCTTCGCAAGGGGAATGGGCCCGTGTGAGCATGGTATATGGCCGCCACGGTTCCCCTGGAATTGAACCGAGGTGCCACTCGGGGCGACAGCATGGCGGCAGGACGCCGCCGCTGATAAACTGCGGAGAACTCCATCTCCTGCTGTCATTGGCGCCTTTGTAAACCCTGAGTTCGTTTTGGACTCCCTTTACCTCCCATCGAGTTGTCATCTTAGAAATCATGCCCGACAGGAACACCCTCCCTACCCCGATGCGCCCTATTTCCTTGTCTATCATTGAGCCCACAAGCGGCAAAGGCAGCCTTGGCCGATGCCTCAGCAGTCTCTTGTTATGCATCCTGCTCTTCTTCCGGGCCGCGCAAGCTTGCGCGGAGCCTGTCGACACCATCACCTTCATCGATGGCGAGCAGCTCGCCGGCAAGCTGGTCAGCATCCTAGGCGGCACAGTCACCTTTCACAGTGAAATCCTCGGCAATGTGACCGTGCCGCTAGCCAAGGTCAAAACGCTCAACACGGTCCAACCCTTCGCGGTGGTGGAGAAAAACAAGCGCCTCAGCAGGGAATCCGCTGTGGGAAAAATCCCCGTAGGGAGCATCTCACTGGAGAATCGTTCGTTCCGCATAAGCCCACCTAAGGGCCTGGGGAAATCGGTTCCCGCAGACCAGATCGGCTCGGTGATCGACGCTACCACCTTCCACCGGGAGCTTAACGGCGAGTCGGACTTCCTCTATGGGTGGAACGGATCCGTCACCCTCGGCGTTAGCCTGGTCGAGGCCACCAACAGCGCTCAGACCTACACCGGCTCCGTGGCCCTTTCCCGTTCCATTCCCACCATCGCAGGGCTGCTCCCCCTGAGCAAGACCACGCTCAACTTGAGCGGCACCTATGGCCTGGCGGAAAATCCTGAGATCGTCACCGAGGCAGAGATTTATCAGACCGCTTCCACCAGCAAAACCAACATCCTGCACGGCGATACTGAGTATGATCGATACCTGTCACCGGACATCTTTGGGTTGGTGAACGCCAGCGCAGACCACAACTTCGGCAACGGCCTGCAGCTGCAGCAGGCTTACGGAGCGGGCCTTGGGTGGAGCCCGATCAATCGACCGAAGAACAGCTTCGACATCAAAATAGCGTTACAGTATCAGCAACAGCAGTTTTACAATGGCCTTATCAGCGGGCTCGGAACGCCCTCGGTCAACCTGATCGGCGCCGCGCTGAATGAGAGCTGGAACCGCACCTTCGCCCACAACATCAAGTTCAAAGAATACGTCACCGTCACGCCGACCTTCAATGTCGAAAAAGCTTACTCCGCTGTAGGAAATGCAAGCTTCGTTTTTCCCGTCTACAAGAGACTCAATTTCACCGTCTCATCCACAGATAATTACCTCGGCGACCCGCCCCAGGGCTTTCGCCGCAATAGCTTCCAGTTCACGACCGGTATCACTTATGTCGTGAAGTAGAGATCAGATCCGGCTGCTCTCCCCTTTGTCATCCTGAGCCGCGAACTTGCCTATGGCAAGTCAAGCGAGAAATGACACCGGCAGCAAAAGCATTGGGTGCCCCATTCAAGCCGTACTTTGGCTTGAGTGGGCTAGGATGCCTCCTCGACCTGTTTGTCATTAGGAGCACCTGTGACTTTTGATGCTTCATCGTCCACAACCGCTGGGTGCCCCATTCAAGCCCGGTTTTGGCTTGAGTGGGATACCACGGCACTCATCTAATGATTCTTTCAGCCGCTAGCCAATTCCCCATGGATGCACCACCCTCCACTTGTCATCCCGCCTGCCCCGGCGTGCCGTGGGAGCGTACCCGGATTTCCTACCTCGCTGCTCTCCCAGCGACAACGTATGTGGCTCTCCGTAAAGAGAGCCGCAAGAAATCCACCGAAGCTACGGTTTTTGACAGGAAATCTGGGGCAGCCGAGGGATCTGCGGTGCGCCCCGGCCCCCACACAAAGGTCTCGGTTCCTCTCACACACGCTCTGAAGCCCCTGGGCTCTCAGCTCAGTCCTCGCGTAGGGCCACCATCGGTTCCACTGCCATCGCATGGCGGGCAGGAAAATAGCAGGAGGCGAGGGCTGCCATCGCCAGAACAGTCCCCACCATCAGGTAGGTCAGCGGGTCCCACACACTTACGGTTACAAAACCGGCAACCGCTCGAGCAACCAACAAGGCGAGGGCCAGGCCGAACCCCAGGCCAATGGCGATAATGACCACCGATTGCCGGTAAATCATGCGGAAGACGGAGCCCCGGCTGGCGCCAAGTGCCATGCGCAATCCTATCTCGTGAATTCGCCGGCCCACCGCATAGGAGACCACGCCGTACAGGCCAATGACAGCCAGCGTCAATCCCAGCCCGCCCATAATAGCGGCCAGCGAAGCACCAATCTGAAAAAGCAGGAGCCCATTCACCGTGTAGAGCGCCTGGCGCATGGTCTGCACTTGAAAGATGGGAAGTTGCGGGGCCAGTCCGTGAATCGTCTTCTCTGCCGCGGGAGCGAGAGCAAGTAAATTCCTGTTTGACCTTAGCTGGAACACCATCATGGTGTTCCCTTTAATGTGCTGTGCATAGGGAACGTAAAAGTAGGGCCGCGACTTGCCTCCGGCGTAGATCTGAAATTCGACATCACGAGCGATGCCAACGATCTTCAGCTTGCGTTCTTTTTCGCTGGCCATGCGAAAGGTGCGGCCCACGGGGTCTTGATTGGGCCAGAACTTTCTGGCTGTGGTCTCGCTGATTACGGCCACATCGGTGCCATGCTCTTTATCGGCTTCCGTAAAAGCGCGGCCGCGAACAACGTCGATGCCCATCACGCTGAAATATTCCGGTGAAACAACGTTGTAGCCTGCGTCCAAATCGTTAGGATTTTCCGGAACCGCGGCTCCATCGATCACCATCCGATCGCCACCATTGCTGAAGTAGCCTAGCGGAGTGTAGCTTGCATGGCTCACATAGTCGACTCCGGCGAGCTGATGCAGACGGGCCGTAATGTTGGCCGCCAGATCGCGGGCTTCGCCATCGTTCATCCCTATCTGATGAGAATCGATGGCGAAATTCATCACGTGATCCGGCTTAAACCCCAAATCCATGGTCTGCATGGCGGCAAGGCTGCGCACGAACAAGGCAGCGACCACCAGCAGTACGAGCGAGCCGGCGATTTGCAGGGTAACCAGACCATCGCGCAGCCAATGCCGCCCGCTGGTAACGCCGCGGGCGCCCTCGTGCAAAACAGTGTTCACATTCGCCTTGGCAATGCGCAGCGCGGGCACGATGCCCACCACCAACCCCGCCAGCAAAGCCATGGCAAAAGAATAAAAGAAAATGCGCCAATCGAAGTCGGACACAAACTTGACCGGAAGATCGGCGTGGATGTCGAGATGACTGAGCGCGCCGCTGGCGAACCTGCCGAGCAGGATGCCCATGCCGCCACCGATCAACGCCAGCATCACGCTCTCGGTGATCATCTGACCGATAAGCCGGGAGCGCCGAGCGCCCAGTGCTGTACGGATGGCCATCTCGCGCTCACGCGCCGTAGCACGTACCATGACCAGGTTGGCGACATTGACGCACGCCAGCAGCAGCACCATGAGGGCAAGAGAAAGAAAAAGCGCCGAAATGAGGAACATGAGGTTGGGCTCGCCGGCACCGAGACGCAGTTGCGGTTCGGGAAAGGCCTCAATGCTGAGCTTCTTCTCTACATCCGGGTGCAGGCGGGTGATGTCATGGGCAACCAGGTTCAGGGCTGCGTTTGCCTGCTTCATGCTCGCTCCGGAACGGAGACGCCCTTGAACGAAGAACATCCGGTTCTGCCAATTATCGATGGCGTCGACCGGAGTGCCGGTGATGGGCAGCTGCGACAGGGGTAAATACGCGGCCGCGTTCAGGAAGCTTTGCATACCCCCAAAGCCTTTGGGCGCCACTCCGATAATGGTCACGGGGTGTCCATCGAGGGTGACCGGGCTCCCCACCACGTTCTCGCCGTTGAATCTTTGCTGCCAGTAGTCGTAGCTAAGAACAATCACCGGGTCCTGCCCCAGGACCTCTCCTTCATTGCGCAGGAACAGCCGCCCGGCAGCGGGCTGCAGTCCCACCCCCTCGAAAAAGTTACCGCTGACGAACGTAGTCAGGATGCGATCCGGCTGCTGCCCCTTTACGGCCAAGCCGTCGAGGCTGAGAGTGTAGGCGAAGAGGTCGCTGAAGGAACGCCCGCTCTGGGCACGAACTTGCTTGAATTCGTTCCAGGAGAGTGCCCGCCCAATTGGGCCGTTGTTTTCTCGGGGAGCCAGGGTCGTAAGCTGGTCGGCATTTGGCACCGGGAGTGGCTTGAGCAGAAGTGAATTCACCAAGCTGAAGATGGCCGTGTTTGCGCCAACGCCGAGGGCCAGCGTCACTACGGCGGTAGCGGTAAAACTCGGAGCCTTCCTGAGTTGACGAAAGGCGAAGCGAAGATCCTGGAACAACGTCCGCATCGAAAGCCTCTCTGCGCAAAGATTATGGGTGGTTGGATTGCACGTGTTGTTCCCAATCAAGCCCGGGAGTAAAGATTTCATTTGCAGGCAAATGTCTGCAGAAACGAAGACCCTGGGCGGAGCATCTTGTCCGTATTTAGGAATCACTGTCCGGAACCGAACAGCGCGAGCGCAGCAAGTCCGCGTGGAACAAGAACATCCTCAAGCACGCCATCCTTTAACCATCGGACTGTTAGAGTACTGGTAAGGCTACCTCACAAATCATTTCATCCGCCGGAGTCCAGTACCCATGGTGAGTCCAGAAGAGCGGCTGCATCCCGATCCTTATGCGGATGCCTCAGTCGCCGATAGGAAAAAACGTCGTCCCTGGCTGGGCCTTCTTTTCATCGTCTTGCTTATACTCTGCGTCGTGCTGCTGGTCACTCACAAACCCAAGCCCCAACCCGACCAGAACGCACTCAATCAGCCCGCCGTCGTCACCATCAAGGCCGCCACCGTCCGCGAGGGCGACATCGGCATACACGTGGACGCCATCGGCACCGTCACTCCCCTCTCCACTGTCAGCATCTACAGTCAGGTCACCGGAAAGGTCATCGCCGTCAACTACCGCGAAGGTCAGATGGTGCGCAAGGGCCAGTCGTTGATCGAGATCGATCCTCGGCCCTACGAAGCCCAGCTTAAGCAGGCGGAAGGCACTCTAGAACACGACCAGGGCCTGCTCAAGCAAGCAGAGATCGATCTGGCTCGCTATCAGAAAGCCTCGGCGCTGAACGCCATCGCCAAACAGACTCTGGAAGACCAGGAGCAGGCCGTCGAGCAATACAAGGGCACAGTCAAGAACGATGAAGGCCAGGTCGACTACCAGCGGGTCCAACTCAGCTATTGCCATATCACCGCACCCGCCTCCGGCCGTGTGGGCTTACGGCTGGTCGATCCCGGCAACACCATCTTTTCCGGCAACTCGAATGCGCTCGTCGTGGTTACACAATTGCAGCCGATTACGGTGGTCTTCAACGTCGCGGAAGACAACCTTCCCCAGCTCCGGTCGCAAATTCTGCACCGCACCGGCCTGCCGGTCGACGCCTTTGACCGTTCGCAAATGAACAAGATCGCCACCGGACGTCTGCTCACCATCGACAACCAGGTCGACACCACCACCGGCACTATCCGCTTTCGTGCCCAGTTCGACAACCAGGATCTCGCCCTCTATCCCAACCAGTTCGTGAATGCCCGCCTGCTGGTAAGCACGCTGCATAACACCTTGCTGATCCCCAGTGCGGCCGTCCAGCGTAATGGCGTGCAAGCCTTTGTCTACAAGGTAAGCAACAACACTGCGTCCATTCAGAACATTGTGGAGCAGACCACCGATGGCAACATCTCTGCCGTCCAAGGGCTCAAACCAGGCGACACTGTCTCGCTCACCGGCTTTGACAAATTGCAGGATGGCACCAAGGTTGAGATCCAGGAATCTCCGCAAGAACCGGTCACCGGCAATGGCGAAGCCGCGGGCACGTTAGCCGGAAAGGGCGGCGCCGGGCAAACCCGTTGAATCCGTCGCGCAACTTCGTACTTCGGCCTGTCGCAACCGCACTCCTGATGGTGGCGATCATGGTTATTGGACTCGCGTCCTACACCACCCTCCCCGTCTCCGCGCTGCCCGAGGCCGATTATCCCACCATCCAGGTGCAGACCTTCTATCCGGGCGCCAGCCCACAGGTCATGTCGTCTGCTGTCACCGCGCCGCTCGAGCGCCAGTTCGGCCAGGTAGCCGGGCTCACGCAAATGACCTCCACCAGCTCGGATGGCAGCTCCGTCATCGTGCTGCAGTTTAATCTGAACCTCAACATCGACGTTGCTGAGCAGGAAGTGCAGGCCGCCATCAACGCCGCGCAGGGTTACCTGCCCACCGACCTTCCCGTACCGCCTGTCTACAGCAAATCCAATCCTGCGGACGCGCCCGTCCTTACCCTCGCCCTCACCTCCACCGCCATGCCGCTTTCGCGCGTCGAAGACCTGGTCGACACCCGCCTCGCTCCCAAGATTTCGCAGCTCAGCGGGGTAGGCCTGGTCACCATCAGCGGCGGACAGAAGCCGGCCGTCCGCGTCCAGGTCAATCCCATGGCTCTCGCTTCCTACGGCGTCAATCTTGAAGATGTGCGCAATGCGCTCACCGCCGAAAGCGTGAACTCCGCCAAGGGTAGCTTCGACGGCCCGGCGCAGAATTTTCAAATCAATGCCGATGACCAGCTGCTCTCCAGCGCAGGCTACCGCGACCTCGTGGTTGCCTATAAAAACGGCGCCCCGGTCATGCTCACCGACGTAGCCAGGGTCAGCGACGGTATCGAAAATACCAAGCTGGCCGCCTGGATGAACGAGACCCCGGCGGTGATTGTCAATATCCAGCGCCAGCCCGGCGCCAACACCATTCAAGTGGTCAGCAGCATCGAAGAGCTGCTGCCCAAGCTCCAGGCCACGCTCCCGGTCGCGATAAAACTCACCGTCCTCACCGACCGCACCAACACCATTCGCGCTTCTGTCCGCGATGTCGAGTTCGAGCTCATGCTCACCATCGCCCTCGTCGTGATGGTGATCTTTCTCTTCCTGCGCAATCTTTCCGCAACCATCATTCCCAGCGTCGCCGTACCGCTCTCGCTCATCGGTACCTTCGCCGTCATGCAAGCCCTGGGCTACAGTCTCAACAACCTCACGCTCATGGCCTTCACCATCTCCACCGGCTTCGTCGTCGACGACGCCATCGTGATGCTGGAGAACATCTCGCGCTTTCTCGAAGAAGGCCTGTCGCCCATGGAGGCCGCGCTGCAGGGCGCACAGCAGATCGGCTTCACCATCATCTCTCTCACCATCTCGCTGATCGCCGTGCTCATCCCGCTGCTCTTTATGGGCGACATTGTGGGCCGCCTCTTTCGCGAGTTTGCCGTCACCCTCAGCGTCACCATCCTGATCTCCGCCTTTGTGTCCCTCACCCTCACGCCAATGATGGCCGCGCGCATCCTGAAGCACACCCCGGAAGCCGAGCAAACCCGTTTCTACCACTACACCGAGGGCCTCTTCAAGCGCATCATCGCAGCCTACGGACGCAGCCTACGCTGGGTCTTCCGCTTTGAAGTACCCATGCTGATCATCGCGTTCGCCATGCTCGTGCTCACGGTCGTCCTCTACATTGAGATACCCAAAGGATTCTTTCCTACCCAGGACACGGGCATCATCCAGGGAATTTCGCAGGCTCCGGAATCCATTTCCTTCACCGCCATGGCGCGCAAGCAGCAACAACTGGCCCATGAAATCCTGAAAGACCCGGCCGTGCAAAGCCTGTCTTCCTTTATAGGAGCGGACGGCGTCAATACCACGCTCAATAGCGGCCGCATCCAGATCAACCTCAAAGACCCCTCCATTCGCGGTCTCACCGCTAGCGAAGTTATCCGGCGTCTCGACCGCAATCTCAGGAGTGTTCCCGGCATTCAGCTCTACATGCAGCCGGTGCAGGACCTTACCGTCGACGATCGCGCCAGCCGCACCGAATACCAGTACACCCTGGAAGATCCCGACCCAGCCGAACTTGGCCTCTGGACGGGTAAGCTGGTCGACGCCATGCGCCGGCTTCCCCAACTCCGCGACGTGGCCACCGATGACCAGCCCAACGGCGTCACCGCGCAGCTCGACATCGATCGCGCCACCGCCTCGCGCATGAACATCACCGCCGATACCATCGACTCCACCCTCTACGATGCTTTCGGCCAGCGCCAGATCAGCACGCTTTATACCCAGTCAAACCAGTACCACGTCATCCTCGAGGCTCTCCCCGATTTCCAGAAAGACCCCAGGAAGCTCAATAGTCTCTATGTCCAGGGGGCTGCAACCACCACGGTTGCAAGCGCAGCTGCCTCTACTTCCGGCCGAAGTACCACCGCCGCCAGTTCGGTGGCTACCCTGACCGCTTCCTCCGACCGCGAACTCTTCAACTACCCAGGGCACC
This sequence comes from uncultured Acidobacteriaceae bacterium, assembly GCA_963721125.1. Classification (GTDB taxonomy): domain Bacteria; phylum Acidobacteriota; class Terriglobia; order Terriglobales; family Acidobacteriaceae; genus PALSA-350. Next base: position 626,971 of record CAVRHZ010000008.1, read on the forward strand.
CAACTTTCCTCCACCTCCGGCGGTAGCTCGTCTTCGTCCTTAACCTCTCAGAACAACACCGTCAACAACGCGTCGAGCACCGCCTCGCCCACCGGTTCCAATCTGTCGACCGGCATCCCCACCAATAGCCTGTCGTCCACCTCAAGCAGCTCCACCTCGTCTCGCCATCGAACCAAACCTCGGGTCAGGTCTCTGGTGGAGGCGCCGCCTCCACCAGCACCCTGCCCACTCCGGTGCCGCTCTCCGCCTTCACTCACTTCGAAATGAAGCCCTCCCCGCTCACCATCGCGCACCAGGGCCAGTTTCCCGTGGTAACCGTATCCTTCAATGTTGCAGAAGGCTCCTCGCTTGGCCAGGCGGTCGATGCGGTCAACCGCACGCAGGCGCGCCTTCATATGCCGGCCAGCGTGATCGTCGGCTTTCAGGGAACCGCCGCCGCTTACACGGCTATCGGCGGCAATGAAGCGCTGCTCATCATCGCCGCGCTGCTCGCGGTCTACATCGTGCTGGGCGTGCTTTACGAGAGCTTCATCCACCCCCTCACCATCCTCTCCACCCTGCCTTCCGCCGGCGTAGGCGCACTGCTCGCCCTGCGTCTCTTTGGCCAGTCGCTGGACATCATCGCGGTCATTGGCATCATCCTGCTCATCGGGATCGTGAAGAAAAACGGCATCATGATTGTCGACTTCGCCCTCGAAGCCGAACGGATGCACGGCAAGAACTCGGTCGAAGCTATCTATGAAGCCTCGCTCCTCCGTTTCCGCCCCATCCTCATGACCACCCTGGCCGCGCTCTTCGCCGGCATCCCGCTGGCCTTCGGCACCGGCATCGGCTCTGAACTGCGCCGCCCACTGGGCATCGCGATGGTCGGCGGCCTGCTCGTCAGCCAGGTCCTCACCCTCTACACCACGCCCATCATCTACATCTTCTTTGACCGTATTGCCACCCGCTTCTCACGCCGGCAGCACACCACCGGCCTGAATCCGGATTCGGGCCACGGAGTTACGGGCGCATGAACATCTCCGCCCCCTTCATCCGGCGACCGGTCGCCACCACGCTGCTCACCATCGCTGTCACGCTCGCAGGCCTGCTCGCTTTTTTCAACCTGCCTGTGTCTTCGCTGCCCCAAATCGATTTCGCTACCATCACGGTGGCCACCACACTCCCCGGCGCCAGCCCTGAGGTCATGGCCTCTTCCGTAGCCACTCCGCTGGAGCGCCAATTCGGCCATATCGCCGGCGTTAGCCAGATGACCTCTTCCAGCACCCTCGGCATCTGCTCGGTCACCCTGCAATTCGACCTCAGCCGCGATGTCGACGGCGCCGCCCGCGATGTGGAAGCCGCCATCAATGCCGCACGCACTTATCTGCCTGCAAACCTGCCCGCGAACCCGGTCTACAGAAAAATCAACTCCGCCCTCGCCCCCGTCATGGTGCTCGACCTCACCTCGCCTATCCGTGGCAAGGGCGAGCTTTACGACACCGCCTCCTCCGTCATTGCCCAGAAGCTATCGCAGGTCGAAGGCGTGGGCCAGGTTCAGGTTGCCGGCAGCTCTCTGCCCGCGGTGCGGGTGGACGCCAATCCGCAGCAGCTCAACAGCTATGGCCTGGGCCTGCAAGACGTAGCCCGCGTCATCAGCGAGCAGAACTCCAATCGCCCCAAAGGCCAGATCGCCGACGACGCCACCACCGCCGACATCACCGCCAACGATCAGATCTCCAAGGCAGCGGATTACGCCCCGCTCATCATCGGCTCCAACGGTAAAGGCGGCGTCGTTCGCTTGCGCGATGTCGCCAACGTCTACGACTCCGTACAGACTCTTCGCTCCGCAGGTTTCGTCAACCAAAAGCCTGCCATCATTCTGCTCATCTTCCGCCTTCCCAACGCCAACGTAATCGCCACCGTCGACCGCATAAAGGCCGCTCTGCCTTCGGTGCGGGCCTCCATTCCAGCCGGTGACAACCTCGACGTTCTGGTTGACCTCACCACCACCATTCGGGCCTCGGTCAACGACGTCGAGCGCACCCTCGTCATCTCCATCATCCTGGTCATCGCGGTCGTCTTTGCCTTCCTCCGCAGCCCGCGCGGGACGTTGATTCCCGGCGTGGCCGTTGCTGTCTCGCTGATCGGCACCTTCGGCGTCATGTACCTGGTGGGCTACAGCCTCGACAACCTGTCGCTGATGGCGCTCACCATCTCTACCGGTTTCGTGGTCGACGACGCGATCGTGGTGATGGAAAACATCACCCGCCTCATTGAATTAGGCGTGCCCCCCATGGAAGCATCGCTGCAGGGCGCGCAGGAGGTAGGCTTTACCGTCCTCTCCATGAGCCTTTCGCTCATCGCCGTTTTCGTCCCCATCCTTTTCATGGGGGGCATCGTCGGCCGCATCTTCCATGAGTTTGCCTTTGTTCTGACCACCTCGATCGCTGTCTCCATGCTGGTCTCGCTCACCGTGACCCCGATGATGTGCTCCCGGCTGCTCAAGCCGCAGGCGGCCGAAAAGCACAACCGCATATACCGCGCTTTTGAGCACGGCTTTGACCTGCTGCTCGCCGGCTATCGCCGTACCCTGACCTTGTCGCTCAACCATCCGGTCCTGGTAATCGCAACCTTGTTTGCGACATTAGCTCTGAACGTCGTCCTGATCGGCCGCGTGCCCAAGGGCTTTTTCCCCTTGCAGGACACGGGGGGCATCCAGGGTGGGCTTCAGGGCGCGCAGGATGCTTCCTTTCAGTCCATGCGTGACTCCGTCCTGGATGTCGAAAGGGTCATTCAGGCCGATCCAGCCGTGGATAACGTGATCGCTTTTACCGGTGGCCAGGGCGGACCGGGCGGGGGCGCCAGCAACACCGGCTTCACCTTTGTCCACCTCAAGCCGCTGGACCAGCGGGGCATCAGCGCCGCCGCCGTGGTCGATCGCCTGCGGCCCAAACTGGAGAAGCTCACCGGAGCTTCGACCTTCCTCCAGGCGTCGCAAGATCTTGGCGTGGGCGGCCGCCAGAGCAACGCCGCCTACCAGTACCAGCTCTCCGCCGACACGGTGGAAGACCTCAGCCTCTGGGGTCCGCGCCTGTACAACGAAATGCTCAAGATACCGCAGCTCAAGGACGTGACTACCGATCAGCAGAACCGCGGCTTGCAGATGCTGCTTGCCTACGATCGGCAAACCGCCGCGCGTTACGGCATCACGCCCCAGCTCATCGATAATTCACTGTACTTCGGTTTTGGCGAGTCGCAGGTTTCTACCATTTACACTTCGCTCAACCAGTACTACGTGGTTCTGCAGGCTGCTCCGCAATTTCTCCTCAACCCGCAGACTCTCAAGTCCACCTACGTACACTCCAATACGGGCGGCGTGGTTCCGCTCAACGCTTTCACCCACTCCACGGCTTCCACTTCGCCCCTGGCCATCAATCACTCGTCGTTCTTTCCCTCGGTGACCGTTTCCTTCAACCTCGCGCCTGGTGTTTCGCTGGGACAGGCAACATTATTGATCGACCAGATGCAGCGGCGCATCGGCGTTCCTGCCTCGGTCCGCGGTACCTTCGCCGGCACTGCTGAGGCCTTTCAGAAGTCTCTCTCCACCGAGCCAGTGCTCATACTCACTGCGCTGCTCGCCATCTATATCGTGCTCGGCATGCTCTACGAGAGCCTGGTGCACCCCATTACCATCCTGACTACGTTGCCATCGGCCAGCGTTGGCGCCATCATCGCCCTCATCGTGTTCCATAGCGAACTCGATGTGATCTCTATCATCGGTATTTTTCTGCTCATCGGCATCGTAAAAAAGAACGCCATCATGATGATCGATTTCGCTCTGATCGCAGAGCGGGAACACGGTAAGGACACCCGCGACGCCATCTTCGAGGCTTGCATGCTGCGCTTCCGTCCCATTCTCATGACCACCATGGCGGCCCTGTTTGGCGCACTGCCCTTGGCCTTCGGCACTGGCATGGGTTCCGAACTGCGCCGGCCGCTCGGCGTCGCCATTGCGGGCGGTCTGCTCTTCAGCCAGGTGCTTACGCTCTACACCACGCCGATCATCTATCTCTACTTCGATCGCCTCAGCAATCGTTTCAAACGCCGTCCCTCCGACGCACCCCTCGTCTCCTCTGCTGCCGGAGATTGAGTGAATGCTAAGCTACAGGCACGATGGACGAGACGTTCCCGGAGCTATTTGCGCGCGGTTACCAGGCGCGGCGAGAAAACCGAATCGCGGATTCGCGAGCGATCTTCATTCAGGCCGTTCGCAGCGCTGCGGAAGAGGGAGACCGGCCGTCCCTGGCCGAGGCGCTTTGTGGGCTAGGTCAGGCTGAACGTGATATCGGAAACCTTCAGGCCGCGCGTCTCCACTACGCAGGCGCTGCGACGCTGTATCGAGAGATCGGGCCGCCGTCGAAACTGGCACACGCAATCGGGCACGAGGCGGACATACTTCGGGAAGAGTCCCGGCTCCCGGAAGCTGAACCACTCTATCTGGAAGCTGCGAGTATTTACCGGAAGCAAGGCGACGGGGCCGCGTTAGACCTGGCAAACACGTTGCGAGGTCTGGCCCTGCTGGCCGAGTCATCAGGCAAACCGGATGCCTCTCAACCGCTCTGGCAGGAGGCGCGCCAATTGTATGCCAAGTGCAACGTGCAGGCAGGCGTTGCGGAGTGTGACCAAAAACTCTCTTAGAGCCAACCCATCTTGCGGAAAAGATACAGAAAAACGAACGGAAGACAGATCATGAGCAGCATTGCGGCGGCGAACGTGAGCGGCTTGGTGAATCCAGGAATCGTGTCCGCAAAATTCATTCCGAAGAAGCTTGTAATCACCGTCAGGGGCAAGGTTACGATGCTGATGATGGCCAGTGTCTTCATGATCCGGTTCAGTCGATTGTTGATACTCGACATGTAAATGTCGCGACAGCCCATCAACAAATCCCGATAGATATCGATGGTTTCTACCTCACGGTTCAAATGATCGAGAACGTCCCGGAAATAAATACGCGACAACTGGCCCATAAACGGCACCTCCCCGCGAGTCAGTTGGCCTAAGATATCTCGTTGTTGCGTCATAATACGGCGCAGGTTGAGCAACTCCGTCTTGCGGTCAGAAATCGTCACCAGGAATTCAGGCGGCGGATCCTCAATCGCACGCTCCTCCAGCTTATCCAGCAGTTCCTGGAAATCATCCAGGATAGGGACATACTTATCCACCAGGCGGTCGAGCAATTCATAGAGCAATATATCGACTTCCAACGTCTGTTTGCCTTCACAATAGGTTTGGACACGGGCAAACATTTCGAGGACAGAAGCCATCGGCTTGTCGTGGACAGTGACTAGATATCTCTGCGAAAAGAAGATGTCTAGTTCAGTGGTCTGGAACAAGTGGTCGGGATCCGGAGCAAGGTCCGGACCGTGAATGACCAGGAAAAAGTAGTCGGTCTTGAGCTTGTCTCCCACCATCGCATAGCTTTCAAGCTTCGGCCTTTGTACCTCCTGGATGGCATCCTCCACGGCGAGCGGATGGAAGGCGAAGAGGTCTTTGAGTAGCGCGTACTCGGCTTCTGTCGGGCCGGATAAGTCCGCCCAGAATTGAGCCGTCGGGTCATAAAACGCAGTTGAGAGATCGGCCGCATCGCTGGTGCGCAACGTGTGGCCATCGCCAAATTTAACAAAGACGGTAAGCATTCCAATCCTCTGCTCACAAGGTTGGCCGGTGGGACCCGGAGGGATCTGCGGTCTCTCCCGGGTCCTACGCAAACATTCCTTGCCCCACGGCGCTTCAGCCCTGCTCCAACTCCTCACGGAATTCTGAGCGCATTCCCCTCTTTAACGGTGGAGGTTTGCTCCCGTCCCTGGAAGCGATAGATCACCGTAAGCACTTTGTCAGCGCCCTTGGCAGGATCGCCGCCCATGTTGTTGTTGTTCACCTGCACGTAGAGCGTTCCGTTCCGCACCATGCCTCGAAGGAGTTGGGTTACGTCCATCGTCCGGTTGTTTAGGCCATAGTACGCGCGAGTGATTTGCAGGGAGTTGTTACCGCCGCCCGGATACCCAGCACCCGGTGGTGGTCGATACCCGGGACCCCCTGGGTATCCAGGACCCCCTGGCCCGCCATTGTTGTAGAACTGGCTGGCATCAATCGTAGAATTCTCCTTGTAGGTGAATTGCTGTGATTGGCCGCGAGAATTCGTCGCTTGAATGCGCAGAATTTTGTATTGGCCATAAGCCGGATCGCCGCCCATGTTGGCGTTGTTCACCAAGACTCGACCGTTGCCGTTCAGTAGCCTGCGGACCTGGTTCGTGACGTTCATCCATCGGTTGCCCGCGCCCCAGTCGGCCTTCTGCACCTGCCAACCGCCGCCGTTCTGTGCCGGAGCGGGTGTTGAGAACAAAAAGCAGGCCGCGAGCAGGCAAAACAAAGGAAGATACATCATGCGACTCTTCATCGGATCTCCTTATCCTATGCATCGAGAGGTTGAACAAGCCATGGGAAGGCCTGATACAGCGACAAGGATACCTATCCCTCGTGAGATTTGGAACAATCCAGTTGTCACACGAATGCCGGTTCGGGGCCTTCGCCCCTTACAATTTGCTCAGAGGGCAAAGGGGGCGTCGTCTGAAGCGAGTCCAGGTTATCGATTCACACACCGGGGGCGAGCCAACCCGGACTGTCATTGAGGGCGGGCCCGACCTGGGCCATGGCGGCCTGCAAGCCGGCGGCATCTCTTCCAACGGGACCACGAAGCATTCCGCCGCGCGCTGGTCACCGAGCCGCGCAGCTCCGATGCGATGGTGGGGGCATTGCTCTGTGAGCCCAGCGAAGCCGATTGCATCACCGGCGTCATTTTCTTTAACAACAGCGGATGCCTGGGCATGTGCGGACACGGCACCATCGGCGTGGTAGCGACGCTCGCTTACCTGGGCAGGATCAACCCCGGACACTATCGCATCGAGACCCCGGTGGGCATCGTGGGAGCCACGCTGAACGAAGACGGCACCGTGACCATCGAGAACGTACCCAGCTACCGATGGGCCGCAGCGGTGGATGTGGAAGTACCCGGATACGGCAAAGTGACGGGAGACGTCGCCTATGGTGGCAACTGGTTCTTTCTGGTCAAGCATCATCCCTATGCCATCGAGCGGAAAAATCTGGAGCAACTCATCGGCTTCACCTGGGCCATCCGCCAGGCGCTTACCGCCAACAAGATTCGAGGCGCGGAGGGCGCGGAAATTGATCACATCGAGCTCCATAGCCCCTCGTCATCCCCGGGCATAGACAGCCGGAACTTTGTGCTCTGCCCGGGCAAGGAGTACGACCGCTCGCCCTGCGGCACCGGTACCAGCGCCAAGCTGGCCTGCCTGTATGCGGAAGGGCTTCTTGCTCCCGGCCAGGTCTGGCGCCAGGAAAGTGTGATCGGTAGCGTTTTCGAAGGCCGCTTCGCGTTGCGCGACGGAAAAGCTAATGCCCAGCATCACGGGTTCGGCTTTCATCACCGCGGAGTCGACCCTGATCCTTGATCCTCGCGACGCCTTCTGTTGGGGCATCAACGCTCTATGACATTCGACGCAGTCATTGTTGGTGGTGGCATTGTCGGCACTGCATGTGCCCTGGCTTTTTCACGAGCAGGCATGCGCGTCGCCCTGGTGGAACGAGCGGAGATTGGGGCCGGAGCAACCGCCGCAGCGATGGGCCACATCGTCGTCCTCGACGATTCGCCGGCCCAGCTGGCATTGACCCGCTACTCGCAAATGCTGTGGCGTCAGTTGGCGGGCGAACTGCCCTGCGATGTGGAATACACCCAGCGCGGCACCCTCTGGGTGGCTGCAGACGATGAGGAAATGCAAGAGATCTGTCGCAAACACAGTGCCTATAAGGAGCATGGCATCTCCTCCGGGCTGCTCGATGCGCAGGCGCTGGCCCACACCGAGCCTGCCCTGCGTCCCGGGCTCGCCGGAGGACTGCTGATGCCCGAGGACGCGGTCGTCTCTCCTCAGCTAGCCGCCAAGTTCCTTCTTAGTCAGGCGCTTGTCGCCGGGGCCACGCTGATTCGAGAGCAAGTCTTCGCCCTGGGCTCGGGCAGAGCGTTACTAACCAACGGAGACAAGTTGCAGGCGCCGATCCTCGATCAACGCGGCCGGGGAGTGGGCCTCCGACCTAACGCCCGGACTCCCCGTGGCCAGGCGAAAGGGCCATCTGGCGATCACGGATCCGTATCCCGGATTTTTGCGCTACCAGGTCGTCGAACTCGGCTATCTGAAGAGCGCTCACGTCACAACCACTGATTCCGTAGCCTGCAACGTGCAACCCAGACGCAACGGCCAGCTTCTTATCGGTTCTTCTCGCCAGTATGGTGTGGAGGGCAGGGAAGTGGAGGACAAGATGCTGGCCCGCATCTTCGAGCGCGCCGCGGAGTACCTCCCCGCGTTGCCCTCGCTGACCATCCAGCGCACATGGACGGGCTTTCGCTCCGCCACGCCTGACAAGCTGCCCTTGATCGGTCCCGTTGCAGAAGACAAGACAGTTTTTCTAGCCACCGGGCACGAGGGCCTCGGCATCACCACCTCGCTTGCAACCGCGCAGCTGTTGGCTGACCTGATCGCGGGCAGAACCCCGGCCATCCCAATTGAGCCCTACTTGCCCTCACGCGCCATGGCTTAAACTGATACTGACAGGAGAAAAATGGAACTTGCATTGGAACTGAAACCCGTATCCCTGATCGGCTTTGGGGATGGCGCGGAAGCAGCGGCATTTACCGCGATGAACCCGGCAACCGGCTCACCGCTGGAACCAAAATTTTTCGCCGCAAGCGCAGAAGATCTGGAGCGGGCGGCAGCGCTGGCGCAGAGCGCATTTCCCGTTTTCAGCAACCTTTCGGGCAAGAAAAAGGGCGCCTTTCTGCGCCACATCGCAGCCGCCATTGAGGCGGCAGCGCCGGCCATCATCAAGCGAGCCAATCTGGAAACAGCATTACCCGAGCCACGCCTCAGCGGCGAGGTGGACCGCACCTGCGGCCAGCTGCGGCTCTTCGCCGAAGTGGTGGAAGAAGGTTCCTGGGTAGATGCGCGCATCGACAATGCCGACCCCAACCGAAAGCCGCTGCCCAAGCCCTCCATCCGCTCCATGCACAGGCCTTTGGGCCCGGTCGCAGTCTTTGGCGCCAGCAATTTCCCGCTGGCTTTTTCCGTTGCCGGGGGAGACACCGCTTCGGCTTTCGCCGCAGGCAATCCGGTCATCGTCAAGGCTCATCCGGCGCATCCGGGGACCAGCGCGCTGGTGGGCCAGGCAATTCGCGAGAGCGTCAAGGCGTGCGGCCTTCCGGAAGGCGTGTTTTCCATGCTCTTCGATGCCGGTGTAGATGTCGGCGTTCAGTTGGTGAAGCATCCGGCTATCAAAGCAGTAGCCTTTACCGGATCCTTTGCCGGCGGCACCGCACTCATGAAACTGGCAGCCGCCCGCCCGGAGCCAATCCCGTGCTACTCCGAGATGGGAAGCGTAAACCCGGTATTCGTTCTGCCCGGGGCCCTAAAGCTACGGGGTACTGACGTCGCCACTGGGCTGCAGGCCTCCTTTACCCTGGGCGCCGGCCAATTCTGCACCAAGCCAGGCCTGGTGCTGGTTCCGCAGCAAGACGGCACGCCTGCTTTCATGAAGGAACTGGGTGACAAGGTCAGCGCTACCCCGACGCAAACTCTCCTGACCAAAGCCATTGCTGACCGTTACACCTCGGCGGTTAAGGGTCGGATGTCCGATGCTAATGTTCTTGCCGAAGGGGCGAAAGCGGCCGGCAGCAGCACCGCCGCAGCGACCGTCCAGGCTTCACTCTTTGTCGCGGACTACAAAGACCTGATCGAACATGAGGAGTTAGCGCAGGAGATCTTCGGCCCCACGACCGTCGTCGTCGGTTATCAGGATCGGAAGCAGTTGTTGGCGGTTGCCGAGCAACTGGAAGGCCACCTCACCGCAACCCTGCTGGGAGAAGAGAGTGAACTGGCAGACTATGCCGATCTGATCGAGATACTCACCCGCAAGGTGGGCCGTTTGATCCTCAATGCCTACCCCACGGGAGTGGAGGTCTGCCACGCCATGGTGCATGGGGGTCCCTTTCCGGCCACCAGCGATGGCCGCTCCACCTCAGTGGGCACCCAGGCCATCTTCCGCTTCACCCGGTTGGTCTGCTTCCAATCCTTTCCCGACGCCGCTCTGCCCGATGAGCTAAAGAGCACTAACCCCCTGGGAATCATGCGCCTGGTCGACGGCGAAAGGACGCGCAAGCCCTCCGCCTAGCCCCGCGTCCCGCTATCCGGTCCGTCCGGATGACGACTCCTGACCCGCCCCTGTAAACTCTCTGCGACGGTGAGAGGGGGGATTGGCCATGATGATCGAGGACAAGAACCGCAGGGACTTCCTGAAGATAGGTGGCGCGGCGCTCGCTGGGACGGTCGTTCCCTGGACAGCGAACAGCTACGCAGCCATCGTGGGCGCCAACGATCGCGTCCGGGTTGCATTGATAGGCGCCGGTGATCGGGCCAAGGGTGCCCTGGTGCCCGCCTTCCAGGATCATGCCAAGGAACTCAACTTCGAGTTTGTCGCCGTCTCCGACATCTGGAATCGCCGCCGCGACGAAGGGGCAGCATTTATCCAGAAACAGTGCGGCAGCCCCATCGCCAGCGTGCGTAACAACGACGAGCTCTATGCCCGCAAAGACGTCGATGCGGTCATCATCGCCACGGCCGATTTTCAACACGCACTGCACGGAGTCGAGGCCGTGCAGGCGGGACGCGATGCCTACGTGGAGAAGCCAACCGCGCACACCATGGAGGACGCCCGCGCCTTCCGCGCCGCCGTGAAGCAAACAGGAAAAATCGTCCAGGTCGGTACCCAGCGCCGCAGCACGCCCAGCTATCAGAAGGCCTACGAGTACATTCAGTCGGGCAAGTTTGGCGACATCGTGGCCGTAGAGATGACCTGGAATGTGAACCAGCCAGGCCGTTGGCGCCGTCCCAACGTTGTCCCTCTATTGAAGGAGCAGGATACGGATTGGAAGCGCTACCTGCTCAACCGGCCTTATGAAGCCTTCGACGCTCGCAAGTATCTGGAGTTCCGTCTCTTCTGGCCTTATTCCTCAGGAATCCCCGATCAATGGCTGGTGCACCAGATCGACACGGTGCATTGGTTCACCGGCTATCCTCATCCGCGCAGCGTGGTGGCCAATGGCGGCGTCTATCTGTGGAAGGACGGCCGCAAGAACTGGGACACCATGACCGCGGTCTTCGACTACGGCCCGCTCGATGATCCCAGCAAGGGCTTCCAGGTCATCTATTCGTCGCGCATGACCAACTCCGCCGGAGGAGTGAAAGAGATCTACTACTCCAACGGCGGAATGCTCGATATGGATAAGCAGTGCGTCACTTCTGAAGGTGGCATGACTGCGAAGGCAGCCGCGGAGATGGGCATGAAGCCGAACCTGCTGGGCGACTATTCGCTTACCGATACGGTGATGAAGGCCGAGACCTCAGCCAACACCGGCAATGACCCCATGACTTCCGCTAATATGCGCAATTGGATGGAGTGTGTCCGCTCCCGCAAGCAGCCCAACGCCAGCATCGAAGCCGGGTACAGTCATTCGATCGCGTTGTGCATGAATATTGCCGCCATTCAGACCGGCCAGCGTGTCACCTTTGATGACAAGACACAGCGGGTGATGGCCGGAGACAAGGTCTATGAGTAGGTGGTTCCTCGGCTGCCTGCTGGCAGTCTGTACTCTGCAAGTGTTGGCTGAGAAGGGCGTGCAGGTAGTTCCGGACGAGGCCCATCAGCGGGTCGATATCACCATCGACGGCAAGCCCTTCACTTCCTACGTCTGGCCCACTGTCTTGAAGAAGCCGGTGCTGTTTCCGCTCATCACCGCCGATGGCATCGACGTGGTCCGTGGCTTTCCTCTCGCGCCTCGCCCGGGTGAGCGGGTCGATCATCCTCATCATGCGGGAATTTGGTTCAATTACGGTAACGTAAACGGATTCGACTTCTGGAATAACTCCGACGCCATCAAGCCGGAAGACCGCGCCAAGATGGGCACCATTCACCAGCAAAAGATCGTCTCCGCCAAAAGCGGCCGTGACAGCGGGGAACTGGTTGTCGATTCCGTGTGGACCACAGGCGCCGGCCAGAACATCCTGCAGCAGAGAACACGCTACGTGTTTTCACAAAAGGGCAACCAGCGGATGATCGACACGGTCACCACGCTGCACGCGCTCGATCGCGTCGTCTTTCATGATGACAAGGAGGGCTTGCTGGGTATCCGCGTGGCGCGTTGGCTGGAATCACCCAATGAGAAGGGTGGTACCTTCACCGACGCCAATGGCCGGCCGACGGAAGTGCCGGCCTCTAACACACCCGGCGCCACCGGTGTGTATTTGACCAGTGAGGGCAAGCAAGGAGACCAAGCCTGGGGCACCCGTGGCCGCTGGTGCGCCTTAACCGGGCATACGGATGGGCACGAGGTCACCATCGCGATCTTCGACCATCCAGGAAATCCCAATTACCCGACCTATTGGCATGCGCGAGGCTACGGTTTGTTTGCGGCGAATCCCCTGGGCCAGCACATCTTCGATCCCAAGGCGCCAGAATTGGACTACACGGTGGAGAAGAACCAAAACGTAACCTTCACGTACCGGATTCTCATCCTCCCGCGCGCTCCTCTGCCCGGAGAGATGAACCGCGACGCAGACGCATTCGCCGCGGAGTACCGCTAGCAAACGCCTTATCCGAAGACTCGCAGCGCGGGTCTTGTTCTACCGGCAACCAAGGCTGGGTGCCCCATTCAAGCCCGGTTTTGGCTTGAGTGGGATACCACAGCACTCGACAGGCCTTTTTTGTCATTGGCAGGAAGCCGAGACCTGAAATTTTCCTCCGCCGCAGCCGAGCTAGTGAGTGCCCTTGCGCCGGATCAGCCAATACACAGGCAGCCCGGAGATGACCAGCGCCAAGCCAGGCCAGGTCGTCGCCGGCCGCTGAATGAACAAGCAGAGTACGACCGCGCCGGCGCCCAGCACATAAATCGCCGGAACCACCGGATACCCCGGAGTGCGGTACAACCGTTCCGCATCGGGCCGCTTGTATCGCAGAACCACCACCGCGGCAATGGTAAGGATGTAAAACAGAAGCGCCGCGGAGATGATGTAGTCCAGCAGATCGCTATAAAGATTGCCATAGCCCGTAAGCGGAGAATAGGTGGTCAGCAGCACCAGCAGCCCCGCCCAGACTCCCTGCATAAGCAGAGACCAACCAGGCACTCTTGCCCCATTCAAGCGCCCAGCTGCGGGAATAAATAGCCTATCCCGCGCCATGGCATAGTACGCGCGCGGCCCTGCCAGCACCAGGCTGTTGATGCAACCAAAGGTCGAGACCATGATCAGCACAGCCAGTCCCTTGCCTCCCCACGCGGGAAAAATGTGCTGCAGCATGGCGGTGGCGACGCGGTCATGGTCGGCATGTTGGATGGCGGAGAAGTCCAGCACAGCCAGGTAGGCGATGTTCGCAGCCAGGTAGATCAGCATGACGATCACCACGCCGATGGCCAGTGCCCGGGGCAGAGTCGTCCTCGGTTCCTTTACTTCTTCCGACGCAAAAGTGATGTCGTGCCACGCATCGGCGGCGAAGAGCGACCCCGATTGGGAAACGCAAAAGACCATCAGCAGGCTAAGGAGGCTCCCATCGACGACATTGGATGAGGCGCGGCCGGCCGCTGCCAAAAGATGGCCAGGTTGGCATGTACCGCCGAGGCATTCCAACCCACCGTCAGACCCAGCAGAATCAACGCCCCGAGAGCGCCCAGCTTAGCCACCGTAAAAGAGTTCTGAATGATCTTGCCGTACTCGATACCGAGTGTATTGGTCGCGGTCAAGAGGGCAATCACCAGCAGGGCCACCAGTTGAGCAGTGGACAACGTAAGCGCGTAATGAGCGGACAGACGTACTGGGGCGACCAGGTAACGTGATTCGGAAATCGAAGGCGCCAGCACTCCAAGAAATCGGGCAAACGCAACCGCGACTGCGGCAATTGTCCCTGTCTGGATCACGGTAAAAAGCGTCCATCCATACAGGAAGCCCCACAGGGGTGAGTAGGCTTCGCGCAGGTAGAGGTACATGCCGCCCCCACCCGGCATCATCGATGCCAGCTCCCCAAAGGAGAACGCCGCCGCGATGGTCAGTACCGCGGCGAAGACCCAGGCTGCCAGAAACCATCCCGGGCCGCCCAGGATGCGAGCCATATTGGCGGGAACGATGAAGATTCCGGAGCCGATCATGACCCCGATCACGACCATGGTGGAGTCGAAGAGACCCAGGGCTCTTTTTGGCTGTCGCTGGGCTTGAATCTCTTCCCGCTCTTCGCGAGTGGGTTTTGCAGTAGGGCTCATAGTGTCTCGGGACTGCCAAGATGCTATCACCGTAGGAAAGGGAGTAGCCTAGTCAGTGAGATGATCAGGACCAAGGCTGAAGGCTTCTGCGACCGCGAACTGGAGGGTGTTTACCGCGCTATTCGGGAGCGGCGCGATGTTCGCTCCGGCTTTCTGCCCGAACCGCTGGCCGATGATGTGCTGCTGCGCCTGCTGGGCGCCGCGCACCATGCGCCTTCCGTCGGCCTTATGCAGCCCTGGCGGTTCATCGTCATTCGCAGCGCAGGCGTGCGTGGGGCAGTCCGCGACATCTTTTCCCAGGCGCAGAAATTGGCCGCGGCTTCCTATGAAGGCGAGCGAGCGGAACTCTATCGCGGACTAAAGCTCGAGGGCATTCTGGAGGCGCCGCAGAATCTGTGTATTGCCTGCGACCCGGTCAGTGAACGAGGTCATCGCCTGGGCCGCCAGTCGATGCCTGAAACTGCAATTTACTCCGCCGTTTGCGCGGTGCAAAATCTTTGGCTGGCCGCGCGGGCCGAGGGTATTGGCGTGGGCTGGGTAAGCATTCTGGATCCCGAGGCGTTGAAGACGTTGCTCGGCATTCCCGCCCACATGGTACTGGTCGCGTATCTATGCCTGGGCTATGTCGATGGCTTCGAAGCCGCGCCGCAACTGGAGCGGCTGGGATGGGAACAGCGCGTCCCCTTGGCAGACGTGATCCGCCTGGAACACTACGAGGGAAGCCGTCTCCTTGCAGAGCAACCGCGATAGCAGAAATTTCTCTTACCGGCTTCTCCCGCTGACTCTTAGGCCCGGATGTCAATGTTTTGCAATGAGTTCAGTTGTTAGCGTGCGCTTTACTTGCGCGAACGGCGAATTTCTTCGGTGAGAATAATAGCCTCGGCGATCTCCCGGATAGCCTTCCGCTTTTGCCGGCTCTGTTTTTGCAGCGCCAGGTAAGCTCCTTCTTCATCCAGATGCAATTCGCGCTGCAGAATCCCCTTGGCGCGATCCATCAGCTTCCTTACCTCCAGGCGATCGGCGAGCAGCAGGCGCTCGCTTTCCAGCCGCGCCATCTCCAGTTCGGCTCCCACCAGAAAGCCAACCGTCGAGATCAGCCGTACCTGCCGGCGGCTGTGGTGGTGCGGCTTGCGATGCTGCACATTGATCACGCCCACCAGCTTGCCCCGGCACAAAATAGGCACGGAAAGAAACGCTTCGAAATGATCTTCGGGCAAATCGTTGAACATCTTGAAGCGGGGATCGCTCCATGCCTGGGAGGCAATGACCACAGGCTGTTGGTGCATCGCGACCCATCCCGTAATTCCCTGGCCCAGTTGCAGGTCGAGCTCGTCCACCAGGTCGGCATGTGGATTCTTCGAAGCCCGCAGCACCAGCTTGTCATGTTCCAGCACATACACGAAACAGGAATCGCACATCACCACCGTGGAGACAAAATCCACTACCCGCTCGAGTACTGCATGAAACGGGTCGGCGGCGGCCATACGGCTGCCGATCTCATGCAGAAACTCGATGTCCAAAATCTCTTCGGCCCTGGAGCCTTCTTCGGTCATTTACCCAACACCCTTAAACAACTAAGCCAGAATTTTGCAGTTGCTTTCGTGACCCGCTACCGTTACCCTGAAATTCGTTTCCGTTCCCGTGCACCATATTGCAGGGTTCGGGTGGTGTACGTTCTCCCCGTCGAAACGTAATCCTTCACCACAGATTTGCCTTCCCCGTCGCACTTCTTTCGCTGTGACAGCTTCCAAGTTGAAGACTGAGGTTCAATATTCTGCACTCCGGTTTTTCGGGGTAAGGTGTTTTCGTGTGATGTGCATAGCGAGCGCCGGCGCAAACATATCCTGCGGCGCCAAGAGCGGTACCGTGGCCAATCGTCCCCGCACTACGGTTGCGGAGCCTATGCTCGCACATCGGAACGCAATCCCGAAAGTGTTCATTCTACCATCTCCTCAAACAGCGGCGAACTTAGCACAACCCCGTTGACGTGCCCTGAGTCGCGGTCGAATATTGGCGAGGTTGAGAGAGGACTAGATATGGGATTGACCAGACGTGATTTTCTGACGAGAGTGGGGCAGGCCGGCGGGTACAGCGCCGCCTTCACCATGATGCAGTCCCTGGGCTTGCTGCCCATCACGGCGTCAGCCGCGGCTACCGTCGAGCAGCCCGCGGGCTCCGGCAAAGGGACCAGCGTGGTCATTCTGGGTGGCGGCATTGCCGGGCTCTCCTCCGCGTATGAGCTGTCCAAGCTTGGCTACACCTGCACCCTGCTCGAAGCCCGGGAGCGGGTCGGCGGCAGAAACTGGACCGTCCGCAACGGCACCAAGGTCGAATTCACCACCGGCTTTACGCAAAAATGCGCCTTCGGGGAAGGCCTCTACCAGAATGTAGGGCCCGGCCCGGCTTGCCCTCGGTGCACAAGACAATGCTCGGCTACTGCCGCGAGTTGGGGGTTCCGCTGGAGGTTGAAGTCAACACCTCGCGCAGTGCCTTCCTGCAGGCAGACGACCTCCAAGGCGGCAAAACGGTACAGAACCGGCAGGTGGAATACGACACCCGCGGCCACGTCTCCGAGTTGCTGGCCAAGTGTATCCAACGGGGAGCGCTCGATCAGGAACTGACCGCCGCCGACAAAGAGCAGATGGTCGCGTTTCTGAAGCAATACGGCGACCTCTCGCCCGACCTTTTCTACAAGGGATCGGCCCGCTCCGGATACAAAGTAAGCCCCGGAGCCGGCGACACGATAGGTGTTCCCAACGACCCCCTGGATATGCGTGCCCTGCTTTCGGCCCATCTCTGGCGGGAATTGATGGAAGAGGACGAGATCGACTGGCAGGCAACCATGTTTCAGCCGGTCGGCGGCATGGACCAGATTCCCATGGCCTTCAAGAAAAAGCTGGGAAGCGTCATTCGGTCGCGTGCGGAAGTGGTCCAGATTCGCCAAAATGAGTCCGGCGTGAAGGTTGTCTACCGTGATCTGGCATCCGGTAAGAATGAGACCGTAAGCGCCGACTACTGCATCTGCGCCTTGCCGCTCACCATCCTCAAGACCATGGACACCGATTTCTCTCCCCAGCTGAAAGCAGCCATCAATGGCTGCACCTATGACTCCGCTTACAAGATTGCCTGGGAGTCACGGCGCTTTTGGGAGCAGGAGGCCAATATCTATGGCGGCCTTTCCTTCCTCCGCCAGCCGGTGGACACGGTCTGGTATCCCAGCGCCTCTCTCTTCTCCGAAACCGGCATCATTCTGGGTGGGTACGGGATTGAGAACGGCTCAGATTTTGGCAGCTTACCGGATACGGAAGCGAAGCTGGCTGCCTCCCGCCACTCGATTGAACTCTTGCATCCCGGCTGTTCGCAGGAGCTGAAGAATCCCATCTACGTCAGCTGGGGACACATCCCGTACAACCTGGGATCCTGGGTGAGCCAGGACTACACCGTGCCGGATTACAACAACGCCGTCCCGGGCTACGAGGTATGGATCCAGCCGCAAGGCCGCATCTTCATGGCCGGGGATCACACCAGCCATATCGTCGGTTGGCAGGAGGGTGCGGCGCTTTCTGCCCACCGCGCGGTGAACATGATTGCCGCCCGCGTGGCGAAGGCTTAGCAGTTTCGCGCCAGACCACAGTAATCGCGAAATGCTTTAGTGCGCCCCCGACTTCAGGAAGCTGGTGAGCGCGGCTACTTTGCTATCCGTCACCGGCCCTTCAACGCGCCATAGGACGTGTCCCGTCTTGTCGGTGAGCAACAGCACCACTTCCTTCTCCGAGGAGACCTGTAAGGATCGCAGAAATTGCCCCTTGTTCACATACAAGGGAACCGTATAGTGCCGGGGCTGGGATGGCGGCAGGCTGCCACGTAACGAGGCGTTGAACCACCAGCGGTAGAGGCCGTTTTCCGCCGGAGAAACCGGTAGCAGCCAGGTTTGCACCCCGCTAGCGGCCCCGTCGGTAAGATGTGGCAGCCAGCCGTCGACGACCGATTGCTGGTCTCGTTGAAAGGAAAGAATGAGCAGGTTGAGCGGAGCGGCGAAATCTGCCGGCAGCGTAACCTTAGCCCTATCCAGGGCATATGCGGTGACCCGCGGAAGAACTGCCGGTGAGGGAACCGGGGAATTTTGCGGGGCCGCCAGCGCGCAGGGAACTGTGAAGAGCACTAAAGCCAGAGTTCGAAGCAGTCGCATTCTATATGGGTGGCCAGCCACCACGAATCACTATCTACCAGATCTTAACCCAGAGCCTTCCCCGGAACCTTCCCTCAACGCGTTCCTGGAATCGCGGCAGTAATCTTTTAGTAGGGCGCAACCAAACGCTCTAGTTGCTATTGGGGTCGCGTATCATAAAGTAGTGAGCAGCCCCATGTCCTTTGCGCCTGCGCGGCACAGCTTTCAAACCGACGACGCCCGCCTGCGGCCGATTGCCGACAAGGTTTTGGCTAACCAGCGTCTTGATTTCAACGATGGCGTTGCGCTTTACCGGTCGGGAGACATTCTGGCCGTGGGCTGGTTAGCCAACCACGTGCGCGAGCGCCTGCACGGCAACATTGCTTACTTCAACGTCAACCGGCACATCAATCCCACCAATGTTTGCGTGGCTGCCTGCCGGCTGTGCGCCTTTGGCCGCAGGAAAGGCAGCGAAGGCTCCTACACCATGGCCCTTGAGGAAGCGTGGCAGGTAGCGGCCTCCGGTTACAGCGAAGCGGTCACAGAGTTTCACATCGTCGGCGGCCTGCATCCCGATCTTCCCTTCGAGTATTTCCTTGACCTGGTAGCGGGCCTGAAGCAGCGCTTTCCCCAGGTGCACATCAAGGCCTTCACCATGGTCGAGGTGGCCTACCTGGCACGCCGCGCCAAGCTGACGATTGCCGAGACGCTGACCAGGATGAAGGAGTCCGGCGTGGATTCGCTGCCCGGCGGCGGGGCCGAGATTTTCTCCGATCGCGTGCGCCACATTATTTGCGATCACAAGATCGACGGTGACGAATGGCTGGAAACCGCCCGCACGGCGCACAAGCTGGGCCTGCGCTCCAATGCCACCATGCTTTACGGGCACGTTGAGAACGATGAGGACCGGGTCGATCACATGCTCCGGCTGCGCGCTGTGCAGGACGACACCGGGGGTTTCCAAACCTTTATTCCTCTGGCCTTCCATCCAGCCAACACGGCGCTTGATCATCTACCCACCACCACCGGCCTCACCGATATCCGGCAGATCGCGGTGAGCCGTTTACTGCTGGATAATTTCTCCCATATCAAGGCTTACTGGCAGATGATGACGGCCAAGATCGCGCAGATCTCCTTGCGTTTCGGCGCCGACGATATCGATGGGACGGTAGTGGAAGAAAAGATCTACCACGATGCCGGAGCCACCACGCCTCAGGGGATGCGGCGCTCTGACCTGGTGCGGCTGATCCGTGAGGCAGGCCGCGAACCGGTGGAGCGGGACACGCTTTACCGCAGCGTCGTCCGCCACGAGGACACCTTTACCGTCGCGGTTTGAGCTACCCTTCCGCGCGGCTCTCTGCAGGGGGAGGGTTTAATCCCGGCACCGGAAGGATAGCTTCCTGTTTTACCACCCACTTCGCTCCTGCAGTCGGGGAGGATTGGCGCAGCTTCTGCTTGCGCCGGACCTCGCGCACCGCCACCAGGATCAGCCCGGTGAAGGTAATCCCCAGCAGGATAATGGCGTAGCGGCCATGCAGTTCTGTCACTTCGCCGTAGAGCAGGGCAAGCCCCACAAAGACAAAAAAGATATGGGCGCAAAAGACTTCCAGCGAAGCTTTGCCCAGGGTCAAGAGCGGTTCCACCAGCACCAGGCGGGTGAGATATTTCCGCGCCCAGTAAATCACGCATGAAAAAGCGATCAGGTTGAGCACCCGCAGCGGGCCAATTTGCCATTTATCCAACGACAGGCCGAGGCTCTCCTGGGTAAGGTGAGCGCCCAGCCAGTCATGACGCACACCCAGAAAGAACAGGCAAACGGCCCCGCTTATGGCAAAAACGTAACCGGGCAGCTTGCTCAAGGGGTTTTCGCCCTGTGTCGATCTGGCGCCCAGCCACAAGGCCAGAACCCAGATGGCTTGCCAGGCAAAAAGGTTGAATGCTCCTGTTTCCTGCAGCGGTATGTGCAGGCCAGTGGCATGCACCACCAGGTTGTGCATCCAGGTGCGCAGGCCAAATTGTGCCAGCAGCCAAACCAGGCCGCTGACGATGAGAATCCGGTTCCAGCCCCGGCGCACGGCAACATTCAGGATGTACGGCGTCAGCAGCAGGAAAGTGACGTACATGGGCAGGATGTCCAGCAGCGGCGGACAGTAGATCAGGAGCAGCGATCCGATGACCGCGGTAAACGGGTGGGCCAGGTAGAAATTCAACAGGTTGTATATGGCCGCGCGATGCGTGTGGGCGGCGAACTCGGCCACGATGGTGAATACCATGGCAAGCATGATCAGGTGGTAGCCGTAGATCCGAAGTGCCCGCTTCCAGAGTTTGGTGCGTACTCCTTCGACTGTCTTCCGCCGCCTGATGAATGTAGAGAGTGGCTACCAGCATGGCGGACAAAAATACAAAGCCCTCGGCGGAGGAGACAAATCCAAAGGGCTGATTCACTACCTCGCTGAGCCGGGTCGGCAGGTGGGTCAGCGTCATCCAGACCAGGAAGAGTCCGCGCAAAGCGTCCAGCTCGGGACGGCGCTGTATCTTGCCCAGCTGGAGTACTTTTCTTGATGCTGACTTTACATCCATGAACACGCACCCATACTGCTCAAATGATTCGACTACCCTCTCATAGAGACGCAATTTGGGGCCAGAGGTTGCGAATTAGGAGGGTAGGGTTGCAGTTGACGGCAACCCTACCAATGTGATTCTACCCAATGCCGGGAAGTGGAACCGCTGTTGAAAAGCTAGTAGGCAGGGATCCCGGTGATGCTTTGTCCGATGATCAGCGCGTGGATATCGTGGGTGCCTTCATAGGTCTTCACTGATTCGAGATTCATCATGTGCCGCATGACTGGATAATCGTCGGTAATCCCGTTACCGCCGAGGATATCTCGTGCCATGCGTGCACATTCCAGGGCCATCCAGACGTTATTCCGCTTGGCCATGGAGATGTGTTCAAAGCCCACCTTGCCGGCATCTTTCAGCCGCCCTACCTGCAGCGCGAGCAGCTGCCCCTTGGTAATTTCGGAGATCATCCAGGTCAGCTTCTCCTGCACCAGCTGGTGGCTGGCAATCGGTTCTTCGCGGAATTGCTTACGCAGCAGCGAATACTGGAGCGCGGTGTCGTAGCAGGACATGGCAGCTCCCAGGGCTCCCCAACTGATGCCGTAGCGCGCCTGGTTGAGGCACATAAGGGGTGACTTGAGTCCGCCCGAGCCGGGCAGCAGGTTGCATGCCGGGATGCGCACATCCTGCAGCGAGAGGCCGGAGGTGACGGAGGCTCGCAGCGACCACTTGCCATGCACATCGTAGGCGGAGAAACCGGGCCGATTGGTTTCCACCAGAAAGCCGCGGACTTTGCCCTCTTCGTCGTCCACCTTGGCCCAGATCACGGCCACGTCGGCGATGGACCCTGAGGTGATCCACATTTTCTCGCCGTTGAGGATATAGTCGTCGCCTTCCTTGCGGGCGCGGGTGCGCATACCGCCCGGGTTCGAGCCGAAGTCGGGCTCGGTCAGCCCGAAGCACCCCAATTTTTCTCCCGTCGCCAGCAGGGGCAACCATGCTTCTTTTTGCGCATCGCTGCCGAAGGTATAGATGGGATACATCACCAGCGCGGACTGCACGCTGACGAAGCTGCGCAGGCCGGAGTCGCCTCGCTCCAGCTCCTGCATCACCAGGCCATATTCCACGTTGGACATGCCGGCGCAGCCATAGCCCTCGAGGCTGGCGCCAAAGAAGCCGAGCTGCCCCATGGGCTGGATCAGCTCGCGGGGGAAGCGGCCATCGCGATTGCACTGCTCGATGATGGGGATGACATTGTCTTCGACAAACTGCCGGGTGGTATCGCGCGAGAGTAGCTCGTCCCCTGAGAGCAGCCCGTCAAACTGGATAAAGTCGACGCCTTTGAATTTGAACGCCATGCCGGTAGGCACCTCAGAAAGCTGGTAGCAAACCTTTAAGGGTAGCAGAGTCGGGCAGGTTCGACATTTCTCTCCCAACCACCTCTGCGCACAAATATGTAACTGTGTCTGACTACGACAAATATTCCTTCAGGAAAGGATCGTCACTATGCACCAGGTCATGCGTGGAGCCATCGAAAACAATGTGCCCGTCATGCAGCACAAGGAAGTTGGTCTTGGGATCCAGCTCGTCGTTCGGGATGGGAACCATGTGGTTTTGCGCGCGATCGAAGGTGTGGGTCGCGAGGGTGAAGGCATCCTGCAGGCGATGGGTCACCAGCAGCGAGCTGGTGCGGTAAACATCGCGCTGCTTCATGACCAGCTCGATGATCGTGGTCGAAGTAATCGGGTCCAGCCCGCCGGTGGGGGAGTCGTAAAGCAGCAGATCGGGCCGGTTCACCACAGCCCGAGCGATCGCAACCCGGCGCCGCATGCCCCCTGAAAGTTGGGAAGGATACTTGTCCAGGGTCTGCTCCAGTTCCACGAAGCGCAACGCCTCGGTCACGCGCTGGGTCACTTCCGCCTCCGGCACGTGTTGCTCCATCAACCGGTAGGCCACGTTGTCGCGAACGGTGAGCGAATCGAAGAGGGCGCCCTCCTGAAAAACCATGCCGATGCGTCCTCGCAATTTGAAGAGTTCCTCTTCCGGCATGTTGTTGATCTCTTCGCCGAAGACGGTGATGGTCCCGGAATCGGGACGCATCAGTCCATTCGCGAGCTTGAGCAACACGCTCTTGCCGCTGCCCGCAGGCCCCAGCAGGATGCGGGTTTCACCCGTGGATACGGTCAGCGAGATGTCTTCGAGAACCTGCTTGCCTTCAAACCCGATCGATACGTGATCGAAGACCACAACTGGCTGCGCCGGATCATCCACGGCTGCAGTGGGTGCAGGCTGGGTCGAGGTGCTCATAAGCTCACCGGCCGAAAACCCCGATCATGAACCGGCTGATGACGAAGTCGACAAAGATGATGAGCACGGAGGAGACCACCACCGCCTGGGTAGTGGAACGGCCCACACCCTGGGTGCCACCGCGCGTGTTCATGCCGTAGAAGCAGCCGATACTAGCAATAATGAAACCAAAAACAACCGGTTTCACCAGGCCCTGAAGAATATCGGGATAGCGCAGTGTCTGGTAGGCCGTATGAAAGTATTGAGAACCATCCTGCCCCAACATGAAGACCGACACAAAAGCGCCGCCCACTGTGCCCACGGTGTCAGAGATGATGGTGAGGAAAAACAACATAATTACGGTGGCGAAAAGCCGCGGGGTCACTAGTTTCTTGAGCGGGTCGGTGCCCAGCGCGCGCATGGCATCGATCTGTTCGGTCACCATCATCGACCCCAGCTCGCTGGCCATTCCCGACGCATTACGGCCGGAGACCATGAGGCTGGTGAGCACCGGGCCCAGCTCCTTAATCATGGAAAGGCTGACCAGCTCCCCGGTAATGGCAGTGGCGCCGAATTGGGCCAGGGAAGACGCGGATTGCAGGGCAAGTACGCCGCCGGTAAAGAAGCCGGTGAGGATGACGATGGGCAGCGAGCCTATCCCGATCGAGTCCGCCTGGACGATGAGATCGGCGAAGTAGTGGGGCCGTTGGAAGATGTTCCCGATTGCCCGGCCGGCGAGCAGGGCGTAGTTCTGCACCGGCAGGACGAGCTTTTTTGCAACGCCTTCAATCGTGTCGATTGGCATAGTTTAAATCGTTGGGTCGCAAGCCGAGGGTACCACACGGCCAACCATGCCCTAGTCTTTCAGGCGTTTCTTGATTTCGATCGAAAGGCGCTTGATCTTCTGGTTCAGCGTGGAAAGCGGAATGCGGAATTGCTCCGCCGCGTCCGTCTGGTTCCACTTGCAGCGCTCCAGCTTGTCGATGATGATGCGCCGCTCGATGTCTTCCAGAATGTCGAACAAGGAGGCGTCCGGGTTGTGCTCCAGCAGGCTGGAGGAGTAGCTGCGTCCGGTGAGGTGGCCGGGAAGAAGATCAAAACCAATGGTTGGAGTGGAGGAGAGAACCACTCCCCGCTCAATCACGTTTTCCAGTTCGCGCACGTTGCCGGGCCAGTCGTAATCCATCAGCACGCGCATGGCCTCCGGCGCGAGCGTGCGCGGAGCCAGATCATTCTCTTCGGCGTAGCGCTTGAGAAAACTCGACGCCAGCAGCGGAATATCTTCCCGCCGGGTACGCAGCGGGGGCAGATCGATGGTGATGACGTTGAGCCGGTAAAAAAGATCTTCGCGAAACTTGCCCTCACGCACCGCCTGCCGCAGATCGACGTTGGTGGCCGCCAGGATGCGCACATCCACCTGGATCTCGTGTACCCCGCCCAGGTGCATGAAGCGACGGTCCTGCAGCACGCGCAGCACCTTGGCCTGCGTATCCATGCCCATGGTGCCGATCTCGTCCAGGAACAGAGTGCCGAAATTGGCCATCTCAAAGAGCCCCTTCTTGGCCGAGACGGCGGAGGTAAACGCCCCCTTGACATGGCCGAAAAGGGTGGACTCGAGCAGATCGGTGGGCATGGCGCCCGTATTCACGGGCACAAAGGGTTTATCGCGGCGAGGCGAGTTGGCATGGATCGCCTTGGCGATAAGCTCCTTGCCGGTACCGCTTTCGCCCTGGATCAGGATGGTGGAGCGGGTGGGAGCCACCTGCGCCACCAGGTCGAAGATGCGCAACATCGGCTCGCTCTTGCCGACGATATTTTCAAAGTTGTAGCGCTGCTTCAGGGCCCGCTTGAGCTGAACATTCTCTTCTTCCGCGCGTTGCCGGGCGGTAGCGGCGCGGATATCCGCCAGAAGCTTTTCGTTGTCCCAGGGCTTCTGGACAAAGTTCTGGGCCCCGCCGTTCATGGCGTCGACCACATTGCCGACGGTTCCATAGGCGGTGATCATGATGACCGGCAGGTTGGGTTGACGCTCCCGGATGCGGGCCAGAATCTCCAGCCCGTTTTGGCCGGGCAGCGCCAGGTCCAGCAGAACCAGGTCGTAGCTCCGGGTATCGATGCATTTGAGCCCGGCCTGGCCCTCGGGGGCCAGGTCGACCTGGTAGCCCTCCAGCAGCAGCAGCGTTTCCAGGGATTCGCGAATGGCCGCTTCGTCGTCGATGATTAGAATCCGGTGGGCCGGTTCGGTCGAGACGTTGGCTTTACTTTGCGGGACGAGAATGCCGGCCTCAGACATGGGCGGGCTTCCTTACCGTGGGGAATTCGAGGTGGAACGTGGTTCCGCTGCCCACCTGGCTTTCTACCTGGATCTTGCCGGCGTGCTCTTGAATGATGCCGTAGGTCACTGCCAGTCCCAATCCTGTGCCGCGCCGCTGGCCCTCGCTGACCGTCAACTTGGTGGTGAAGAAGGGATCGTAAATGCGCTGCACGTGTTCGAGCGCGATGCCCGAGCCGGTGTCGGAGACATCGACCGCGACATGCCCGTTCGCCTGGGTGGCCACCCGCAGTGTCCCACCGGCCGCCATAGCGTCCTTGGCGTTTAGAAACAGGTTGAGAAATACCTGTTGCAGTTTCCCGGAGTTGCCCAGAATCGGAGGCAAGTCATCCTCGAGCGAAGTTTCCAACTGCACCTGGGATGCGCGGAATTGGTGTTCCAGCAGCTTTAGCGTTTCCATGATGATGTGGTTCAGATCGAGCGCCGTGAACTCCGCCGCGCCGGTACGGGAAAAGTTGAGCAGGCCGTTGACGATTTCCGAAGCGCGGAAGGTCTGCTGCGTGATTTTGTCCAATAGGGGAGCCACTCGCTGATCTCCCCGAACCTGTTTAGCCAGCATCTGGGTATAGGAGGAGATCACCGCTAGCGGGGTGTTGACCTCGTGGGCCACGCCGGCCGCCAGCAACCCGATGGAAGAGAGCTTATCGGCTTGGGCCAGCTGGGCCTCGAGCTCCATACGTTCTGTAATATCGTCCACGATAATGATGCGGCCGACCACCTCGAAGTTGCGCGAAACCAGTGGAGCGATGGCCACGTTGGCGCAGCGGTTCTCCCCGGTGCGGGTCTGCAGCCGGAAGCGATAGAGGTTGTGCACTCCGGGTTCATCTTTCAAGCGCAGAAATTCTGTGACAAACCCGACCGGCAGCACGTCGCGCAGATCTTGCCCCACTGCCTCCTGGCGCGACATGGCATACATCACTTCCATCTGCGCGTTCCAGCTTTCGATGCGCTCTTCCAGGTCAACGGCAAAGACTCCGACATTGATCGACTCAACGATGTTCTCGTTGAACTCCTTCAGCCGTTCGTACTCGGATATTTTCTGTTCCAGGCTGGCGTACAAGCGCGCATTCTGGATGGCGATACCGATGTAGCTGGCCATGGATTCCAGCAACTCAACGTCTTCGCTGGAGAGAAAGTCTCCATGAGTCGTGCGTCCCAGCCCGATGATGGCAATCGTCTTCTGCTGCAGGCGGCAGGGCAGGTAATAGTTGAGATCGAGCAGAGCAGCCGCCTGGCGCTCTTCGGTAGGGAAATGAAGCACATGCTGCGGGTTCTCGAGGAAGAGATGGGTGCCGGCGTTGGGCTGATCAAAATCGAGAAAATTGAGCGCCGGGTGACTTTCCGGGCTGAGCAGCTGTGCCGGCAAGCCGTGGGCGGCCTTCAGCGTGTAGCTGCCATCGCTGTTGGGGAAGAAGATAGCGACGCGCGCCACCATCAGCGTCTCCGAGAGCCGGTCCACGATGGAATGGAGCAGCCGGTCCAGGTCGGTCTGCGAGCTCAAACCACGGCCGAAGGTGATCAGGGTCTGACGATAGTCGTAGCGCTTGCGGTCAAAGACCCGGTCGACCCGGTCCTGGATCGCGCGCTTGAGCGGTTCGAAAAGCTGGGCCGTGATAATGATGGCGGCGATCAAGCCCCACGCACCCGCGCTGGGCAGGCGGGTGTGCACCACCTCTGCCGCGAAGGCCACCGCGCCAAAATAAAGGCCGACCAGGGATGCTGTCGCCAGGGTGTAAGTGACCCCGCGCTTGAAGATCAGGTCCACGTCCATCAGCCGGTAACGCACAATGGCCCAGCTAAAGGTCAAGGGCAGGAAGATCAGGCAGATGCCGCCCAACCGGGCGAGAACACTGGGGACCGGAATCCCGGTGAGGATAGGAATCACGTCCAGCAAGGTAAAGGGGATGACGGTGAGCAGCGTGCCCCGGGTCAGCCACTTCAACTGTTGCCGGCGCAGCGGGTTCTTCTGCCGCAGATAATTGCGGAAGAAGACCATGGCAGCGAGCACAAAGTAGAGCGCCAGGTACGCCATCGCGATCTGGTTGAGACGCGTGTCAAGCAATGCCGTGGCCTGCCACTGCTGCATGGCCACCACTTGCAACACGATCACGGCCAGGCCGGGAAGGTAAATGAGGGAGTAGATCCAGTGCCGGCGAGCGGCCGGCTTCTCCTCGGGAAACGCTAATGCGAAGTGCAGAAAGAGCGCAGGTTGCAGCGCCCCGGCCAGGATCTTGCCCCAGTAGATGGTCCAGTCAAACGTGTTGAATTTCCCGGTGTAATTGAACGAATACAGGACAAACGAGGCCAGGCAAAAGACGTAAAAGTGAGTTGCCCGCGGGGCCGTCCAGCGCCGGAAAAGAACATAGAGCCCGATGGACAGGTAAACCAGCGCAATGAGCCGCAGACCCTGATCCTGGCTTCGGTCGGTGGGCTCCAGCAAAACGGATGCGTGGATGGGAACCGCGGAACGGACCAGCAGGTAGTCGATGTTCCGCCAGGTACCCACAGCAAACCACTGTTTGGTCAGGAATGAGACACGAGGTGTAGGTACATTATTGGCTGAAACCAGCAGGTCCCCAGCCTTGATCCCGGCCCGCTCGCCGGGGCCATCTTTCAGTACCCGCGCGGCCCTGAGACCGCCCGGCGCCTCCAGCCAGGAAACCTGGTCGGTGGGCAGGGAAAAGGAGTTCTCTTTGGCAAAATTGAGCGAAGCAAGGATCGCAGCCGCCAAGGTAAACCCTGCGAGAAGAACGACCGCCATCCGAATTTGAAACGGCCTAAGCATCGCGTCGGTGCGACAAAAGAAGAGATCCCCATGGACACAGAGCACGCCGCGGACCAACAGGAAGCCTCCCTGCCTGGCCGCAGCCCTTGGCGTTGCCCATTTGAAGCCACAGTATACTCTTGATTCAAGAAGAGATATACGCCGCCTGCTTGAGCCGCTATCCGCTTAGTCACTCCCCTGGGTACGCAGACTGCTGTTTTCCACCACGTAGATATGAAGGGACATATCGGCTTATCCCGTTTTCGGGAAATCGCCCTTGCGGCGGCCGCCATTCACGCCGGGTACAAATGCGGCAGAAAATCCCTGGGAACCATCCTATTTTCATGGGCATCTCGCGTTGCCCCGTTGCGTTCCTACATAATTTGAATAGAATGTGAATTTCGTCGCTGGTAAGAGGGTCACTATGGCATTGGCGCGCTGGATGTTGGACGCCTTCGGGGGCGATCGAGATTGAAAAGCATTGGCTCCCGGTGGAAGGGCACCAGATGCACTACCTCAAGGCAGGGGCGGGGCCGGAGCTCATTGTGCTCCATGGCCTGTTGGGTACCGCTTCCACCTGGGAACTGACCATCCCTGGCCTGGCTGCGGAGTCCACCATCTACGCCGTGGATGCGCTGGGCATCGGCGAGTCGGAACGCGTGCCTGGCATCGATGCGACGTTGGAGGCCCAAGCTTTCCGGATCGTAGAGTTCATGGATGCGGCCGCCATCCGCTGCGCAGACTTTTTGGCCACTTCGCACGGCGGCTCCGTCGCCATGATGCTGGCTGCCAAATACCCTGCACGGGTAAGGAACCTGGTGCTGCATGCGCCGGCGAATCCTTTTTCTCACCTCGCTGACCCCCTGGTCCGCTTTTACCTATCCGGGTTGGGAACCTGGTTCGCGCATCGCGTTGGCAGTTTGCCGGAACCCATGCAGGCCCTCGCCCTGGGCCGTATGTATGGCGATCCTAAGCAGTTACGGGATGGCTCCCTGGGAAAGTACATCAACTCCCTGCGCGTTCCGGGTACTGTCGCGTATGTGCTGAGCATCCTTAAAGCCTGGTTCGACGACATGGGCAAGCTGGAGTTGGCGTTGCAGCACATCCGCCGCTTCCCCACCTTGCTGCTTTGGGGAGACCGGGACCGGGCGGTATCTCTGGAGTCCGCCCAGGACTTGCGCCGCTGCTTTGACCGGGTGGAGTTGGTGGAGCTGCCTGGGACCGGGCACTTGCCCTATGAAGAATGCCCGGAGACGCTGACCCGGCTGGTCAACTCGTTTTTGCTGCGCATGCGCGGACAGAGCGAGGCCGGCCCCCAGCTGGTACAAGGCAGAGTGCGTTTAGGGTAGTGAAACAGTTTTGATCCTTTTGCCGAAATCTCAAGCCCGGGGCTAGCAAAAACGCGCATACTAGGTCTAATAGCTGAAGGCGTAGTGCGCCTACAGTTACGGGACAGAGGTTGCGATGAACAAAATGCTGCGCAAGAAGCTGATGCCAGCGGAACTCCTGGTCGCATGTAGCTTGCTGCTGGCGCCAGTTGTAGCGCTTACCGGGTACGCACAGAACACCTCACAAAGCAGTCCACCAACAGCGGCTCCGTCGGATACTCCTCCGGCTGAATCAACTCCGCCCGGTCCAGCGACTGACAAGACGATGCCGGGTGTGAAACCAGGCAGCATTGACGACGTGAATGCCGTGGGCACGCGTGATATTGGCGGCCGCGGCATGGGCAATTGGTACTCCACTGAAACCGAGATTCGCATGGGCAAGTCCTACGCCATGCAGCTGGAGAAGAGTGTCAAGTTCATCAACGATCCGGTGGTGACTGAGTATGTGAACCGAATCGCGCAAAACCTGGTCAAGAATTCTGACGCCAAGGTCCCCTTCACCATCAAGGTCATCGACTCCGACGAAGTGAACGCCATGGCGTTGCCGGGCGGCTTCATGTACGTGAATAGCGGCCTGATTCTGACTGCGGATGACGAAGCGGAAATGGCGGGTGTGATCGCGCACGAGATATCGCATGTGGCCGCCCACCATGCGGTCCGCGAGCAGACGCGGATGAACTATGCCCAGCTGGGCACCATCCCGCTGATCTTCATCGGCGGCTGGACCGGGTACGGCATCTACGAGGCGGCGCAGATCGGCATCCCGCTGACCTTCCTGCAATTTTCCAGAGGCTTTGAAGCGCAGGCTGATTTTCTGGGCGTGCAATATATGTACCGCGCAGGGTATGATCCGCAGGCCTTCGTAACCATTTTTGAGAAGCTGGAGAATCTGGAGAAGACCAAGCCCAACTTGATTTCCAAGGCATTTTCCAGCCATCCGCAGACCCCTGACCGCATTGAGGCGACGCAGAAGGAAATAGCCACTCTGCTGCCTCCGCGAGCTGAGTATGTGGTTACGACTTCGGAGTTTGATGACGTCAAGGCTCGTTTGGCGCGCATCGAGAACAAGCGTAAGCTGAATAACAACGGTAAGGGCAACCAACCTACCTTGCGCCGGGCCAGTTCTTCCAACAGCGATCCGAATGCGCCTGATTCGCAGCAAGGCAATGATCGGCCGACGCTGCAGCGCAGGGACGATAGCAACTAGCGCAAGATAGCGAAGCGAGTCCACAGAGGGGTCGCAATGAGCAAGAGGCTGATACCCGCGGAATTCCTGGTGGTCAGCAGCTTGCTGCTGGCGCCTTCTTTGGCACTCACCGGCTATGGGCAGAACAGCCCGCAGAGCGGCCCACAAGCTAGCCCGCCAACGGCGGCTCCGGCGGATACTCCTCCGGCGGCATCGACTCCACCCGGGCCAGCGACTGACCAGACCATGCCCGGGGTCAAACCAGGCAGCATTGACGACGTGAATGCCGTGGGCACGCGCGACATTGGCGGCCGCGGCCTAGGCAACTGGTACTCCACCGAGACCGAGATCGGCATGGGCAAGTCCTACGCCATGCAGCTACAAAAGAGTGTCAAGTTCATCGATGATCCGGTGGTGACTGAGTACGTGAACCGGATCGCGCAAAACCTGGTCAAGAATTCTGACGCCAAGGTCCCCTTCACCATCAAGGTCATTGATTCCGACGAAGTGAACGCGATGGCGTTGCCGGGCGGCTTTATGTACGTGAATAGTGGCCTGATTCTGACTGCGGACGACGAGGCAGAAATGGCGGGTGTGATCGCGCATGAGATATCGCATGTGGCTGCCCACCATGCGGTGCGCGAGCAAACCCGGATGAACTACGCGCAGCTGGGCACGATTCCGCTGATTTTCATTGGCGGCTGGACCGGATACGGTATCTACGAGGCGGCGCAGATCGGCATTCCGCTGACCTTCCTGACGTTCTCCAGAGGGTTTGAGTCGCAGGCCGATTTTCTGGGCGTGCAATACATGTATCGCGCCGGCTACGATCCGCAGGCTTTCGTAACTATTTTTGAGAAGCTGGAAAACCTGGAAAAGACCAAGCCCCACCTGATTGCCAAGGCATTTTCCAGCCACCCGCAGACCCCTGACCGCATCGAGGCGACGCAGAAGGAAATAGCCACGCTGCTGCCGCCGCGGGCCGAGTACGTAGTGACGACTTCAGAGTTTGACGACGTCAAGGCTCGTTTGGCTCGCATCGAAAACAAGCGCAAGACGAACGACGGTGGCAAGGGCAACCAACCTACTCTGCGCCGTGCCAGTTCCCCGAACAGCGACCCCAATGCGCCGCCCGACCCGTCGCAGCCGGGCAACGACCGGCCCACACTGCAGCGCAGAGACGACAACTAGCTAACCGTTGCAGTAGAGAAAGCCGCCGGAGCAGCGCCGCGGTATCCCACTCAAGCCAAAACACGGCTTGAATGGGGCACCCAGCCTTAGTTGCCGGTCAAGCCTCTCCCAGGTTTCGCCTCTCTGTGGGCGACAAATGATGGGTATCCCATTCAAGCCGTGTTTTGGCTTGAGTGGAATTCCGCCGCGCTCGTCAGCAGCCCTTTTTGCATTTGGCAAGGATCGCGGCCTGAAGCCGCTCGCGCAGCCCGGCGGGTAATTCATAGATCTCGTGGTTACGGTAAATCTCGATGGTCTTTTGCGTCGTACGCAGGGTGATCACGCAGTGCTCACATCCGTCGAGGTGGACCTGCAGATCGGCGACCAAGCCAGTAGGCACCTGGTTATCGAGAAAATCGCCGAGTTGCGCCAAAAACTCTGAGCAGTTCATTTGGTCCCATCCTCATTCTTGCGGAAGTAGCGGCTCAACCGCTCCCGCAACTGCAGCCGCGCCCGCAATAACCGCGACTTGACCGCGGGCACGCTCAGTCCGAGCGTTTCCGCAGTTTCTTCCGTCGAAAGTCCTTCCACATCGCGCAACACAAACACTACCCGGAAACCGGGTGGCAAGCCTTGGATCGTCTTACGCAGAATCTCTGCCAACTCCGACTGCCCATACATCATCTCCGGGTCGGGCCGCCATTCGGCCAGGTCGCGCGGCATCGAGCCCTCTTCGGTCTCTACGTCCTCGTCGATCGACACCATGCGTCCGGTGCGGCGCTTGCGCAGCCGCATCAACGACTCGTTTACCGCAATGCGGACCAGCCAGGTATAAAACTTGGAATTACCCTGAAACTGTTCCAGCTTCTCGTAGGCCTTCAGAAATGCATCCTGAACCACATCCTCTGCATCCTCCCGGTTCTGGGTGATGTGCTGAGCGATGCGGAAAACCTGGCGATCGTACTGTTTTACCAGTTGCTCGAAGGCCTGCACATCGCCTTCGCGCGCCCGGTTGACCAGTAAGATGTCCGGATGAACTTCTTCGGTCCCTTCTGCTTGGATGATAGGCATGTCAGTCGGGTTCAGAAATTCGACCTTTCCAGTGCTTTCTCCGGTTGCTGCATCTTGCGGATGCGGGGGGAGAAAGGGGTATCGATATGGGAGCGCATGGGATGGGCCGCCCGCCGGCGCTGCGCCTCTACTCATACTAAATGGGCATGGCGGCGCAGGGCAAAATAGGTAAATCTCCGAAGTAGGCCTAAGTGTCAGTGGGGAAGCAGAGGCTGCCAGCGATCTGGATTGACCTTATTTTTGCGCCGCGCGCGTGCCTTCTCCCATTGTGGGGCGGCGGCGGTGTTTGATTGGGTTCCTTTTCGGTCGGGGTGTGAGGAAACCCTGATTGCAACCAAATTTTCCGCTTAGAGTCTTTATATAAGAGCAGATTTGCCTGTGGTTTACTGGATGGCTTGTTCCATCGACCAGACCGCGCCATTGGCCGGTTCATTGGGCATCCGTTGTGAGAGCAAATCCTCTGCAAGCAGGGAAGTGAACGAGTTGGTGGAAGTAATCCATCGCATGACGAAGCTGAAAGCCCTTCTGCCTTGGGCAATGCTGGTTGCTGTAACTGGAATAGGTGCCCAGAACACCACTGCGGCGCCGAAAGCTGCTACCAAGACACACCATGCAGCGCATGCCGGCACCACGCATACCAAGACGACGGCGCCGCGGCACGCCAAGACGCATGTGCGCCACGTTAAGACACATCGCAAGCCGCGTTCCGCCAGAAGCATCGCCCGCAGCCGCAAGCTTCAGATGGCCTTTGTTGCCTCATCGCAACTGCGGCCGATGGCCCAGGAACTGACGACGATGCGGTCTCCGGCCGCTTACGCCGGAGTGACTGCCTACGCCCACGCGCACACGGGAGAAGCGGCCTCCGCGGCGTACCTGGCCTTGGGCCATGCCTACCTGTTGGATCATCGCTACCCCGACGCAGCCAACAGTTTCCAAAAGGCCAACGCTTCGGGGAAAACCCTGGACGATTACGCCGATTTTCTCGCTGCCCAGGCGGATATGGAAGCGGGTAAGCTCTCGGATGCCGAAGCGCTGTTGACCGGGTTTGCCGCCAAATATCCGGAAAGCATTTTTGTCGGCCGTTTGCCGGTGATGATTGCCAATCTCTCGCTGCAGCAAAACGATCCGCAGACGGCGTTGCGGGTTCTTCACCAACATGCTGGGGACCCCATCTCCACGCATGCGGATTTTCAGTTGGCGCTGGCCCGGGCCAACCAGATGACGGGCAACGAGGACGAGGCCGCCCGGCTCTATCGTCACATCTTCCTCAGTTTTCCTTTAAGCAACGAAGGTGCACAAGCCAAGACGCAGTTGCCCGTGGTGGGCGCCGCCGCACCATTGACCATGGGTGAACGCAGGGCGCATGCGGACGCGCTGTATGCCGGCGGCCGCTATGCGGAGGCGGGCGAGGAGTATCGCGCGCTGGCCAATGATTCCGCGCAAGCCGATGCTTCAGCCAGGAACGCGCTGCTGGTGGCGGCGGCGGAGTGCGACCTGAAGACCAAGCGCCTGAGCAAGCAGGAAGTGGATGCTCTGCCGGACACGCAGGATGAGAGCGGCGCGCGGCGCATGTATCTCGCCGTGGAATTGGCGCGCAACAAAGATGATGGCAACGCGCAGCAGAGCCTGGTGACTCAAATGGAACAACGTTTCCCCGAGAGCCCATGGTTGGCGGAAGCGCTCTACACCTCAGGAAATATGTATTTGCTGCGCAAGGATTATCCGCAGGCGATTGTGTACTACAGTGAGTTGGCCAAGCGCTTTCCTGACCATCGCTATGCGCCCAGCAGTCACTGGAAGGCAGCGTGGCTGAACTACCGTCTGGGAAACTACTCCGAAGCGGCGGTGCTCTTCGACAAGCAGATCGCGCTCTATCAGGGTGGCAAGGAGATTCCCGCGGCGCTGTATTGGCGCGGGCGCCTGTACGCCGACCAGGAGCATCAGCCGGCCATGGCCGCGGCTTACTATCAGACGGTCTCCCGAGCCTTCGAACATTATTACTACGCCCAGATGGCGCGCGACCGGTTGGCGGAGATTGGCCAGGTGACGCCGGCCGACGTGGCCATGCTGAGTAGCATTCATCGCGAGGAGATTCCGCCGCTCACCGACGATGTTCCGGAAGATGACGAGCACGTGATCAAGGCACGGCTGCTGGCCAACGCGGGATTGAATGAGTACATTCCGGCGGAGATTCAAGCGGCCGATGGCAGCGATCAGTGGGGAGCCTTTGCCGAGGCGGAGATTTACGCCTCGGACGGCGAAACCTTCCGTGCCATGCGGGTGTTGAAGCGGGCTCTGCCCTTCTATACCTCGGCGCCCATCGACACCATTCCCATGGGCTATTGGAAGATTCTTTTCCCACAACAGTACTGGAGTTCGATTGAGCAGGAGTCAGCCAAAAACGGGCTGGATCCGTACATGGTGGCCTCGCTCATCCGCCAGGAATCGGAGTTCAACCCCGGAGCCATTAGTCCCGCCAATGCTTTCGGCCTGATGCAGTTGCTGCCCTCGGTGGGCCGTTCGATGGCCAAGGAAGAGGGCATCCGTCATTTAAACGAGGTCGAGCTGCTCAATCCGGAGACCAATATCCGTCTTGGCTCGCGCTACCTGAAGCAGACACTGGACAAGTTTGACGGCCAGGCTCCGTATGCCTTTGCCGCCTACAACGCGGGCGACAGCCGGGTAACGGATTGGCAATCGATCGGCAAGTATCACGGCATGGATGAGTTTGTGGAATCGATTCCGTTTACCGAGACGCGCGAGTATGTGCAGGCGATTGTGCGCAATGAGTCCATCTATCGCGAGTTGAATGCGGCCCGTGAATTGAGCGGAAGGACGCAGCAGGCGAGCACGGCTGCACAACAGAAGACGGTGACTGCGCAGCAGTAGCGCTATGTGCATCCTTGGTGCATGTGTCAAGAGAATTGATGTGGCGAACGAATCGTGGATTGACGAAAACAAGACTCGCGGAAAGAATGAGGTCAATGTTCCGCTGGTGGAATTTGGAATATCAGCAACAAACTTCACCTGGGTAGGTGACTCGGCCAATGAGTAAGCATCAGCAGAACAGATTCCCCCGGCTTGCGATTGTAGGGCCGTCCGAAAAAAGACACCCAGCAACCGCCCGGACCGCGCTGGTGGGGCCCGCAGCGCTCGCTCGGTTTTAGCCTGAAGCAGGCAACCCGGACAACCCAGATGCCATCGGAAGCCATCCGTATGGCTGTTATGCCCACGCTGTCGCGTAACTTGTGGTTCGCTGCGATTGCCCGGATATGGAATTTTCTGCGTAGCTATTTTGATGCCGGCAAGGATCGCCGGCGTGGTGCGGCTGTTCTGTCGTTTCGTCGTCCTGCTGGCGACCGGGCTTTCGCCGAGTGATGGCGCAGGAGAGCTTCGCGAGCAAGAAACCCAACGGCAGTGTCCATTGGCAAAGTGAATTGTGGAGTAGCGCCCAAGGAGGGAGGCAGAAGATAGCAGAAAGCGAGCCTGCAGGAAAAGAGCAAGGAGAGCAGGACCAACCCTGAACGCTACATAAGTGTGGTGGAGCCCAGGAAACAGGATCGCATAGGAGGAATTGCATGTTGACAGAGCTTGAATTGCTTGGAGAGTGGATTCCAGAGCAGATGGAACCTGGAACCCTGTTTGTGCTGGAAAACACGGGAACGATGGGTGAGGCAAACAACCCGTATGTAGCCGTGTTAGCTTGTCCTCATTGCGGCGCGTTAGGTCTGATCACGAAAATGCAATATGTGGGTATGGAATCGATGATCTGCGGTTCGGACTACTGCTCCTCGGAGTACTACTTGAACGATGAAGGAATCGAATACCGAAAACCGCACTAAAGTTTAGAAAAGCAAAACGACAGAAGGGGCCGCTCGTGGAAACGGGCGGCCCCTTTTGTCGTTGCAGCGTTCTTTCTCGAGTCCACACATCCCGGCTGCGGGGGTACAATTGCCCACCCTGCGGACGACCATCAAAAGCGGGGTGAAAGAGGAAGTGAATTCATGCTCGGAGCACAGATCGGCGAAACCAAAGGCAAGAGAATCGTAAGACGGGTCCTTTCCACGGACCCCCCAACTGTAGAAGTCTCCTTTGAAGACAGCGGCCACTTGTTCGGTGTTCCCACCACCGGCTTGGGGACGTACACATCGGTCATCCGTCCGGATGGCTCCATTTATGGTGAAGGCCAAGGAATCAACATGACGCAGGATGGCGAAGGCATCAGTTGGACGGGAACGGGCTTGGGCAAATTCGGCCCCGGCGGCGCGGTCAGCTACCGCGGCATGCTGTTCTTCCAAACCAATTCCCAGAAGATTTCGCTCGGCTCCGGTTGCGGAGCCTTCGAATACGAAGTAGATGCCGCAGGCGCCACAACCTCCAAAGTGTGGGAGTGGAAATAGGAAGGAACTGAGATTCCGGGCTGGCAGGCCGCGGGTTTACCGCCTGCCGCCTGCCAGCCGGGGACCAGCCGGCGAGCCCGATGTAACATGGTGCTTTGATCGAGGTTCACTTTCATGGATGATCTCGTCAAGAGTGCCCGCACTCAGCCCTCACCCGCGCCGAACTTCCCGGCATGAGCCTCATAGAACACCTGGAAGAACTGCGCAAGCGCGTCATCCATTCGGCCGTCTATCTGGTGATCGGATTTGCTATCGCTTATGCCTTCCACGAGCGCCTGTATGGATTCATCCAGGCGCCTCTCGACCAGCTTCATATTCCCCTGAACTTTACTCATCCCACAGACGGCCTGACGCTGTATCTGAAGACCTCGTTTGTCGGTGGTGCGATCCTGGCCAGTCCCTTCGTGTTGTTTCAGATTTGGCTCTTCATTTCGCCCGGCTTGTATGCCCATGAGAAGCGCTATGTTTGGCCCTTCATGTTTGCCACCATCGGCCTTTTTCTTGCCGGTGCGTATTTTGGATACCGTTGGGTTCTGCCCGGAGCGATCAAGGTATTGGTGCTCGACTACGGTCATCGCTTCCATCCGATTCTTACCATCGAGGACTATACCGGCTTCTTCCTGGCAATCATCCTTGGCCTCGGCATTGCCTTTGAGCTCCCGATCCTTATGTTTTTCCTGGCGCTCTTCGGTATGGTGGACGCCAGGTTTCTGCTGCGCAATTTCAAATACGGAGTCATCCTCATCTTCGTCATTGCGGGCGCGATTTGCTTGCGCAGCCATGACTTCGACGCCGGCCGATTGGGATCCCAAGGCGCGCGATTGACCCTGAATGGGAACAGGTAATGACTAGGCAGGTGGGAGCTGAGCTTTGCTGCCCTGTCGACGGCGCGCCGGAAGGTTCCCAGCGCGTCTGCGTTCAGGGGAATGATGCGCGGACGGACGTCGTTCTTGGTTACATCTCCTGTGATACGTACGGTTGGCCGCCCTTCTGGGTCTCGCTTGCCATCTAGGTCCAGGCTGTCTAGTCGTGAGAGTCGCAGCTCGCAGCCACTGGCGCTCGTATTGCGGGTAATCGTGAACACAATCTCCGCGAGCTCCAGGTCTGGATACCTGCACGGGAGACGGCCAAGATCGTCACCGGCAACCTGCTGGCAGGCTACGGGCAACTGCGCGGCAACCAGGGCACCATCATCACCTTCACCAAGGACGACGGCTCAATCGAGCAGGGCATCCTGCTGCCGAAGAAGTTCGATATCGCGACCGACGTGACAGGCGACTACGAGCTCCGCTCGGCCAAGCAGGTGGCAGACTTCCTGGCCAAAAGCGGTAAGTCTGCCGAAGAGGTTGGCGTTGCCAACAACGGAAGCGACGTTCGCATCACCCGAAACAAGAGCGGCGGGCTCACCATCTCAACTCCCAAGTCGAAGTCCCGCGGAGGGGACTATTTCCTCGACAAGAAGCTGACCGGCATCGTCGGAGACTTTGTCTCGATCGGCCAGACCATGCGGGCCACCATCCCCCCTGGACGCGAGGAAGAGGCGATCAATGCAGTCATGGCGCATGGCCCGCTCTATGTGCCGAAGAGCATGGCGTCCGAGGCACAGAAGTACGATCCCAGCGCGCGCCTAGCTGAGACCTTCCGCTCTGGCTTCCTCGACCCTGAACTCTTCAAGCAGACCTTCGGGCCGATCTTCTCAAGCCTGGGCAACTGGCTATCGGACGATGTAACCCCTGGTATGCAGCAGGCGGAGATGCAGCGCCAGACCCGCGGCCAGATGGACCGCCGCGTCGCAATTCAGCCGGCGCCCGCCTACATCCAGAACTCGGACGCGCTCAACTTGGCCCGCGAGTATGAGGCTGCGAACGCTCCCCCAGGCACCAAGACGCAGGACCAGGCAGAGCACACCAAGGCTATCCATTCCGTCGAGAACATATACCGCACTAAGAATGTGGATAAACCACGGATTCTGCAGATGATCAAGGATGGCAAGATTACCGAAGGGGAGTGGTTCAAAGCGCAAATGCGCTCAGGGCAGAACCCTCTGGCCGCCGCGGTACGTGGTCTATCGATCGAGCAAGCGTTGAACGTCTACGCTGCAGCTACGCCTGAGGAGAAGAAGGTGATTGCACTCCAGGTTGAGCGGAAAGCCGCCAAGATCTCGACCGATCCGAGCTGAGTGCTGAGAAGAAGCAGGAGTTGCAGAAGTCGTACAAGGTGCTATTCCACATCGCCAAGCCATTCCCGTCCTACCGTGGCGCCAGGGATCCTGAATCGTAAAGATGCCGGTGCGCAAGACCTGAAACGAATAGCCGCACCAGTCCGATCACAGACCAGGTGACCGCGGAATAGGGCAATAAACCCTACCCCAACCCGCTTTCGCAATGTCTGGTCGCTGCACGAGGTTGTCCAATTAAATCAACTTCAAAGAATTGACCATTCAGCTAATTAGGACAGTCCTGGTCCATCCACGATTCGCTGTCCCCTGTTCAGATCGGGCGCGTGGAAGAAGCACCAACTGCTCATGATGTCCACCAATGGGCGATGATCTTCAGCGTTAATCGTAACCTCTCCAGATAACTTTCGGGGGTTGCGATCTCCGGTTCTCTGCTGACTTTAGGAGCAATCGACTCTACGATCGATGTCGATCCTGTGGGTGGGACTTGTACATGGGAGTCGTTTCGTTTTGGGAAAGCCAGCCAAATTTACCCCGTGGGGAAAAGTATGAGTTCTCTTGTTGTATCTAGTACTTCGGGTGTGGCGGAAACGGCCACCGGTTCTGCTTTAAAGCCGGACTTAGACGGGATCTATGAAGTCGAGAGAGGAAGCCCCACTGGTCTCCGTTGTCATCCCTTGCTTCAACGGTGAAGCCTTTCTGAAAGAGGCGATCGAGAGTGTTATCACCCAAAGCTACCACGCGTGGAAATTATAGTTGTGGATGACGGTTCGACGATCACAGCGGCGACATTGCACAAAGTTATCCAGTTCGTTACATACACCAGCCGAATCGTGGGTTGACGGCCAGCCGCAACCTCGGAATCCAGGAGAGCCGGGGTAGCTACCTTGTCTTCTTGGATGCAGATGATCGCCTGATGCCGGAGGCAATCGAAATGGGTCTCCGGGTGCTGGTCCAGCGTCCCGAATGCGCTTTAACTGTTGGCGATCATCTCTTCGTCTCTGAGGATGGCTCCTACCTTGCCAATTCCCGAAAGACTTTCCCTCCTGCACGCCACTATGAAGCACTGCTAAAAAGCAACTTTTTCGAGATGATTTCTTCCATCCTTTTTCGCAGAAGTATCTTCGACCAGGTTGGGGGGTTCGACACTGAACTTCGCGTGGCCGAGGATTATGACCTGTATTTGCGGATCGCCAGGGAATACGCTATCTGCCTCCACCCTGCCTTGGTCGCTGAATACCGCATACACCAGAGCAACACTTCACGCAATTCGGAGTTGATGCTGATCACTACCCTGCAGGTGCTGAGGAGACAGGCTCTCTATGTACGCTGAAATCCGCGCCGCTTGGTCGCATTTCTCGAGGGCCTTCGCGGTTGGCGCAAACAGTACGGCCGTCAGCTTGCTTCGGAGCTGGCACGGTCCTCCTCCATTTGGAAGGTAGATCGACGAAAGCTTCTGCTGCTACCAACTGCTATCCGCAGGGATTGATGGCCTTTCTTCTTTTGCGAGTCATGCCGAGCCTGAATCAACGCAATGCCAGAAATTACAGCCAGGTCGCGATGGATGAAAAGCTGCTTGACACACAGTTGATGCCCGGTCAAATGCGCCAAGCCACAGTCGTGCTGTGTGGCACAGCCCGTTTCACTGGTGTATGCAGGCACCAACGGGGAGATATGAGTAAGATAGGACGAATCGCAGCATTGGACTCGGTGCGAGGAATAGCGGCATTTATCGTGGTTATCCACCATTGCTTTCTCACCCGGCGGGTTACAGCGATTTCTTTTCTCGCATTGGAAAACCGCTGCGGCCGGACCTGTCTCAGCAACTCTTCTTCATACCCCGGCCCGCATGATGTGGGGGGCTATGAGGCGGACCCTGTTGATGTGCTGAGCGGACTCGTGCTCGCTTTGCCCTGGGTTGAAGGAAGGCCGCTCGCCTACAGAGAGTTCGCCCTAAAACGATTGCGCCGGCTTACATTCAATACGTGTGATCATTGCTTTCGCTGGGCTACTCGACATTGCGTTGCAGCCGCATGCATAAGTGAGCGGAGTGAGACCGTGGGTGAACGAGATGACCTGGACCCAACGGGTCAGTCCCTTCGTGTTCTTCGATCACCTGGCGCTGATCGGACACCACTACACGATCAACGGCGTCACCCACACTTTGATTTGGGAAATTAGAGAATCTTTTCTCTTTACCTTGCTCATTGTGCCAATTTGTCGCTGGGGCGTAAAAGGTGGGTTTGCCGCCGGGAGTGTCCTGCTGGCGGTTATTGTGAGCATGCAGATGCTCGGTGGAAATATAGACCAGATAGGTAATTTGCGTGCGTTGAACGACAATTCAAGTTGATAACAAGGCTGGCTTTTGAGTTGCAGTGGACCGCCTATCACGGTTGCTTTTTTGTCATCGGAGGTATCTCGCCACCGGATGACCTGGATTCGTCGACCTTTGGCCGCGTGGGGTTGTGGTTGAGTTTCGTGCTTCTGCTCTCCGGTTTATTGATCTTTCAGGGCCACTGGTTGCAATGGCCTGTCGTACAGGAGCCCATGGTGGCCGTCGGAGCGGTCCTGATCTTGGCCGCCGCGCTTGCTCCCGGCAGCATCGAGACCATGCTTTTGAAAGAATTTCCCTGCTATCTTGGCAAGATATCGTTCAGCCTTTACCTGGTTGACGTCCGGTAATTCTTACCTTGACGATCCTCACTCGTGTGGCGCTGTCTCTTCCCATGTTGATCGCGATTGTGCTGCCCGTTTCTATTGCGCTTGCCGCTGGCTTTGAGCGTATGGTTACGGCTCCAAGCGTGACCCTGGAACACCGACTAGCGCAGGCGCAGCCAACTAAGACTCTCTCCTCAGGGCTCAACTGGTTATGGAGCTAGCACGGCGATAACTAGTACTGTTCCAATTGCTCTGTTGTCTACAAAGGTTATTGCTGGGATGGGTTCGCGGAACGTCGGGCGCGGCGCTCGCTGAGGCGCTGGCGAGATGGACTTCTACGTCTTACTTGATGAGACCGGGGGAACAGCCGGCAATACCTTCGATCGTGTGATCTGTTTCACCAGCACCGATCTAGAGGCTGCTGATCTGGCGATGCGCTCTCCGGTGGGTGGAGTGCTGTGGTGGAATCCGGACTATCGTCTTCGTCTGCTATGCACCCAAGCAGGCTGTGGGCTCAAAGCCTCTGCTAAAAAGCAGGATCTGCGCTGTTCGGATGCAAAGTGCGGAACTGGTCTAGGTACTGGTGATAAAAAAAAAAAAAAAAAAAAAAAAAAAAAAAAAAAAAAAAAAAAAAAAAAAAAAAAAGCTCGCTACGCTAACTCAACTGACCGCGCTGCACCGACAACACCGAACACCTGCTCAGTTGTCCGATACGCTGGGCAATATCACCTATAATGGCGACCGGCGCAAGTGCACGGTTGTTCAAAAGGCTTCGTGGGGAGCGCAAAATCGGCCTCAATCGGGAAGCGGAACAGCGGCGCTTGTCCTGTGCCAGAAGCAAATGGTTTTGGAACGCCTGTGGCAATTGGCTGTGCTCCTAATCATGCGTTAGCGGGAGCGATCTGTGCGTCGCATTTCTGAATCAGCTCTAAGACAGCGTCCTTCTCCGAGTCGTCGATATCGTTTTCAGGCGCCCCGAAGGAGCCTTCGCCATTAGGTGTAACGGTGAACGCATGTCTGGCCTATTCTAAAGAGAACGCCTGCCATCCATGATCTGAGCTGGCATACTGCTCCGGCGTGCTACTCCTTTTGGCTTGAGTCTCTCTTCTGAAGCAAGTGCTGCCTGTAGCGCTAGAGTCATCACTAGAAAAGAGCGGTGTTTGGATCTATGCGTCGTCTGTGTATTCCGGCGAATAGGAATAGATCTGATCTTCTCCAAGCCATCGGGGTACCGTCATCTGCGAGAGGGTGTGCGCGTCAGGGCGATGACTGGGATATGCATCTGACAGGATAGCGGTATTGAGCGAGTCGACAAGGTACATGGGCAAGCATCAAACTGACGA
Source organism: uncultured Acidobacteriaceae bacterium (assembly GCA_963721125.1). Classification (GTDB taxonomy): domain Bacteria; phylum Acidobacteriota; class Terriglobia; order Terriglobales; family Acidobacteriaceae; genus PALSA-350. The sequence goes on from CAVRHZ010000008.1 coordinate 670,882, forward strand.
CCAGATCGTCCCATCCGCGGTACCCATGGCGGTATCGTGCAAACAATCACCTCAAACTCCTGCATTGGTAGCTTCGGTAATCATGGCTTGGATGTGGGCGGCATCGGGCTCTGGAGCGGTGCAGGGGTACACGCCTAGAGCGTTATCAGCCGCAAACTGGTCCTCCATATGCCAACCTCGATTACGATGGTCCGCGGATGTGCTGCGATAGCCTTTTGGAAACTTACGAGGACTCGGTTGTGGTCTCCTGAACGACACCTGCCGGTTTGCTTTGGCAAGCTCATTTAGGGTTTTGTGCAAGGATGCTGGCGGAACACCAGGCGTTCACGATACTGTCGCTCACGATAGTCTGATGGATTGGCGACTGCGGGGGGTCTGCGTTCGTAGTTTGGTTGCTGGGTGGTGGGTTGCTGGGTCATTGGTGCGGTCATTGTTCCGCCGCATCCGGTGAGAAGAACAAGCAGAAAAGCACAACAACGTTTCATTGAAACCTCCCAAATTGAATGTTCGGGGGCCCTTTAGTGTTTCAGCAAATCGATCGCCATGTTCAGCAGACCGGCGATGATGATACCAGCCGTGTGCACCAGCCAATGTCTTCCTAGGACCCGTTAACCATCCCGCGGGCACCTTCCAATACCATGCGGGAGCCTGCCCGAATCAGGTACCCAACATCAACGTTACTGCCGGCTCTTCCGCGGTACACCTGGCGTGTGATAGCGAACACATCTCAGCCAAGAGAGAATCCAGGACATGCGGAAAGTTTTGCTGGGGCTTTTCTTGCTGCCGGTGTTTGCTCTGCTGCTGGTCGAGGGCGCCCGGTGGCTTTATGGGCCGGTGCTTGCGTACAAACGCCTCCCGTCTCACGACTCACACGGCCCGTGCTGGCAGGGAGGGTGCGTCCGGGAAGAGGCTTTCTGGGAAGGGCTTAAGTCGGAACGGCCGGTACACACCGACGAGACCCCCACTCGCCCATGTACGTTGTTTCGAGTTGTCGTCTAACCTGCGTGGCTAAGAGCCAGAACTACCAGGCGCCGGATGGGACACCGGAAGCATACTTTTGCCACCAAGCAAGCTGAGACCCAGATAAGCTTGCTCCCAGGACGCCCTACTTAATGTCCGTAAAGATATACTCAACGGACATAACTTTTTCGGAGGTAATCGATTGCACGCGATTAAGATGATTATTTTGGGCGTGGCTCTTCTGATGATTTTTCTGGTCTCCGCCCGATCGGCAACCACTCCGCGGAGTATTTCAATCGCAACGGCCGCTTTTCTTCCGTTCTGGCTAATTATTGCGACCACCAATATGTTCATCTGGATGAGCGCAGGTTACTCATCCACCGGTGAGCTGCCGATGTTTCTGTTGGTTTTCGCCGTGCCGGCTCTTGTTGCGGTTGTTATATGGTGGAAACTGAGCGAAGGACGCTGATCTGCTACCCACTTCGTATAGCCTGTGCCTGGTGGCGAGCGGTTGGCGTACGGTTATAGGATCGCCCGCAGATGACTTGCCCAAGCCCGAAGCCGCCACCAGATAAGTTCGCTCACAGCCAGGGCCCAGCAAGAGCCATGGATCGAGACTGAACACGTGTAGAATCCACGTCCAGATGGAGCAGATTCTCAAGACCATGACTGTGCGGCAGGCGGCCGCTATTTGGGAGGACGAACGGTCTGTCCATCTCAAGCGATGGGGAGAAACGTTCGAGGTTCCGCTGGATGAATTCCACTATGGTCACATCGTCACATACGAACAGGATCGCCTCGGAGAGAAGGTCAGCTATCCGGTGGTTTGGACCGAAGTGTGCGCTCTCCGCGCACTGTTGAAGCATGTCGGGTTGGGCCAAGAGATCGAGTCGCACTACATGACTCCCCTGGACAGGGTGAAGCTGACCGAGGAGGAAAGGAGCGGGTTATCCCATCGGGCACGAGCTTACATCGAGTACCTCGAGCAAGAGGTTTACAACTTGAACGCGACGAATGAGCGAACGAAGAATACCCTCCAAAAGATCAACTGGGGGCGAAAACGCTAGCTCAGGCGCGAACCGGGCTACCTGGGATGCGGGTTGGTCCAGGGAATAAGACCACATTCGGCGCAGATGGACGGCGCATCAACCCTACCTGGTCGCTGTTGGAGCTGCTTGCTGGTCGTCTACGAATCAGTCTCTTACGGAGGAGCCTTCGAGACGCGCGAGACGTGCCGCGGCGGTCTTCCAAGGCCAGAGCCACTCTACTGGCGGTAGGTTCTAACTGTTCCACCGCGGATGTAGGCCTTGTGCTGATCAAACCAAATCGCCAACGCCTGGTCGCAAGGCGTCGAAGGAAGAACCTGTAGTGCAAGGGTCGAATTCATGTCTGCCTGCCTCCCGACAGGTGGTCGGCTTATAGTTGCGCTGATTGTTGGCCCGGGAAAGCGATAACGTTGCCGGCAGCTAGTCGGGCTACCCGTCTCCTACGAACAGGCGTCTCGACGGCCCTGTGGCTAAGGTTCTCGAGGACGCTCAGGGCATCTGCCTTCGCCGCAAGCCTCGTATGTGAATAGACTTCGATCATGCGCTTCGAACACCATCCCATGACGCCCTTTACTGTCTCCTCTGCGACTCCCTGCTCGAGCATCTCGGTACACAGCTGATGACGCCAGGTGTGAGGCTTGATGTGTTTGATCCCGGTCCTCTCCCGCAGCGGTGATTGCCCTCTGCCCGACCCATGGAGTATGTGCCTTTTCGCTTGCCCCCTGCTGGTTCTCTACTTGCTCGGCGTGGGAGTGGCCTTCCTCGCTCATCCTTCGCGAAGGAAGTCGAAGGTTAAGCCACGCGACCCGGGACTCGGCATCCTCGTTCTTGCCGTTGTGCGATTGTCTGCGCTGTTGAACGGCCAACGTCAGGCTCATCGGCCATTACGAACCTCTCCTCTCTGGTAGTTCTTTACACAGGGAACAGAGGGTTTGCATCGGCGCCGGACTCTACTGGCTGCGGAAGAAGTCACTCTTGCGTAGGTCCAGGCTTTAGAGTCTGCGTGAGAACGCCTCTCCAAATCAGCTTTTCAGCATTGCTTCATTGATCAGGACGTGCGCGGTGGCGGCTTAGCCCGGCAACTATTTATAAAATTTGATATTTTTGGGTCGTTTTTGGGATTGCCAGCTCAGCGGGGGCGGACAAAGGGGTTCAATGGGTTCTTTTTTATAGAGAAAGGAATTCTCAGGTCAGGAACAGAAGCGAACAGGGGGACATACGGTGGCGTTTTGGGTTCAGGGACGCCTGGCTGCGGGCCGGGGCGGGCAGGCGATTCTTTCTGCTCTTGCTGGATAGGGGCAGGGCCTGGCTGCGGGCCGATGGTTGTGGCGTGTTGCGGGGCGCGACGGTCGGGGATGAAGTTTTGCATGGCGATGATCATGGAGAGGGCTTTGACCTGGCCGGTAATGCTGCCTCGGGTGATTTCCGGGCTGAGGTTGGCGATTTCCCAGAGGCGGTCCAGTACTTTTTCGCGTTCCAGGTTGACGCGGTGCAGTTCTTCCACGGCACGCCGGGACAGGTCGGCCTCTTGCTGGACGAGCTGTTGCTCGACGGCGGCGCGGTGCTGGAGCATGTAGGCGCGGACATGGGGCTTGGATTTGGTGTAGGCGGCGGAGTCGGGGTTGAGGCCGACGGCTTCGGCGGCTTGACGGTCGGTCATGCCGCCAGAGAGGACCTGGCGGGCAAAGGCCATTTCCTGATCGGTGATGAGGTCGCTGACTTTATTTTTGGGCATAGAGGGCTCCTAGGGTTTGAGAGAAGCTATAGACAAAGTTTTCTGAGGCGCGGGGAGGCAGGGGGGCGCATAAAAAATCCCGCCCCACGGCATGCCGGGACAGGTGCGGCGGGATGCTTGGATTGCTTAATTTGTGACAGGGATTGGGTGGGACACCGGACAGCGGTAAAGCTGTCCTTCGCTCGCGTGTAGGCCAAAACCACGGCAACTACCGGTCAGCGAGCGGTGACGCGAGAGTCCGCCGGCTGCCGAAATCGTCTGCTTACAGGATATAACGCTCCGGAATCGGATTTGGCCGCCGCGACTCTTTTCTTGTATCGCCGGTTATCGTTTCGGAGGTTACTTTGGGTTGACTAGAGACCTAGCGGTCATCGCCCGCGATGGCGCCTGTTGAAGGTCGCAGGAGCTATTTCGTGTGCAGAGCGGTCCGGATTAACGAGCAAATCTTGTTTGGCGAGCAGGTAGTTCGTGGATTGTGTGCGATCGGTGGTCTCAGAGAGAATCGGGTCGGCCTTGGATGATTGCCAATAGCATTGGCGTGCGGTCCAGTTAACCCAGGACTGACATCCTGGGTCATTCTCAGTCGTCCCTTCGGGACTGATCTTGGTGGATCACCTACCCAGGACTACCCCGGATTTCCTGTACGCTGCTCTGGACAGATCTGCGTATGCGGCTTTCTTTACGGAAAGCCGCACGAGGCTCAGTGACTCCACCAAGCCACACAGGAAATCCGGGTCCGTCCTGGGCTACTTTCAGCCGTCCCTTCGGGACTGATCGCGATAAGCCCAGGGAGCTGATTTGTTTTCGGCGCGTGCGCTACAAATCGGGCGCATCCAAAAAAGCTAATTTGGACATGATTGATGTCACTGCATACTTGTCCAAATAGAATTCTCACCAATACGAATCGGGATTTCTCCCGTCGGTGGCTCCAGCGCACGAGAAGAGAGTGCCAGTGTCAACCCGCATTGCGGAGCGATTCATCACGTCAATGACGTACGGCGTCTGCGGCCAAGATCCTCTTAATGGCTGGAAGGAACGGTTTGGCAAACATCGAAAGCAGCCTAATGTACGAACGTTCCTTCCTGTAGTAGATCGTCTCCAACTTCACTTGCCACCTGTCAGCCGCGTCTTCCCGCTCTTGGAATTCGGGTCGAACCGTAGCGTGGATGTGGTGCCCGATCTCGTGAAACAGGACAGGCGCGAGCAAGAAATCTCGCACCAGCGGCAGCTTCAGCCAGAATCCTCGGTCCCAACCCTCGAAAATCCGATCCAGAAATATCTCAATCCAGGCAGTCTCGCCCTTCTGAGCATAGTGATAGAGTCCGCGAGTCTTCACTACCTTTACTGTACGTTTTCTCGACCACGTTTTACTTCTGCGCCGTTTGCGCGACAGGGCGTGTGTGCTGGTGAGCACAACCGAATTCAGTCCGACCAGGTACTCAGGCGGCACCGATCCCAGCATTTTTGACAGGAGAGGTCGTACGTCGAATGGCGGCGTGTATTCATGGAAGTAAGTCACGAGTTCGGGCCGTGGTAGAGCAGCACCTTCCTCCCGGCGGCTCCCTGCAGGATCTTCCGATGGCCGTGTGGTCACGCCTGAATTATCAGGCCACGCGAACGTCTTGAGAAGATTCATTCGCGCGTTCCTGAGTCAAATAGCCTGCAAAACGTTATCGGATAGCGGGTCATGCAGCCCTGCCCCAGAAACGTGGTCATTGAGGCTCGTTGATCGAAAACCGGCCTTCCCGTCATCACTTTTTGAGCCTTGAGCAAAACTATGCAGCGCGTGCTTGTTCCTGCTTGCCGGTTGACGCAAGAAACCACAGTGTAGTTGCAGTGCCGATGAAATCTGGAAAGCGCATAAGAGCACTCCATGTTCCAAAGCTTTCAATCAGACCAAGCACAGTGAGGCTTCCCCAGTGCTCTGCATGGTTGGCCGGCTGCGGATAGTTGATACTGATCGCGAGCTTGCATGCCTGCGCCAGCGTGTACGCCACAAAACCCCACAAGAACCCCTTCCGGACCGATCGGAAAAAAAGCTTGCCGACTGCAAGAAGATGCAAAGTCGAATAGACAGCAATTCCGAGCCAGATGAAGAGCATGGCAACCACCGCAGCAAATACAGATGCGCAAATAAACGACCATGGCCAGGGAATAGGCGAGGTATCGCCAACGAGGCTGTCCAAACTGAAGCGCGCTGGGAGCAGCAACCAAGCGGGGGAGAAGACCGACCATGCGGCGGCAAAAAACAATGGGACGCGGTGGCGCCACACGTTTCGGCCCCAAGCTATTGCGATTGCCGCAATGACCTGATACCAATACCAGCCCGCAGAACGACCTGTGCGAAAGGCTTCCAATAGATCGCCTGAAAGCGCCTCGTTACTCTCCCTCGACCTCAGATGCTCTAACATCCATGTCGCAAGCGCAGGTGGCTCCCTGTGGTTCATCTCTCCTCCAGATGGAATTCGAGTTTGAAATCCGGGATTGCTCGCCAAAGTCTCGTCAACACGCGGCGCGTCTCGTGCACTTGGCGCAACCCCTGTTTGGTGACGCTAAAATATCGCTTGGCTTTCCCGCCTCGCTCAGGAGTTGGATCGCCGAGATTTGAGGAGACAAGGCCCTTGCTCTCCAAGCGTTCCAATGCCGCGTATACGCTACCAACCGACACAACCCGCCTGCGTTGCCTTTCGAGTTCCCGCGAAATCGGCACACCGTAAGCTTCCTCGCCTAAATAGATCACGGTGAGGAGGATCATAAGTTCGAACTCTCCTAAATAGCCTCGGTCCGCCATTAATTCAACAATAGCGAAGAAATGCCATTTGCGCAATCCATCCGTGAATCGGCTAATCGCGTTTATCAAGTGGGGCCAATGGTGCGGGCCAACGCTACCGCGCTGCCCCCGATACCAGAAACTGACGGATCGAAACAAGACAACGATCGTGACCAGGAAGGACGTCGATATGAAGTTTATCGATGTTGTCACTGCGGCGAGTTCCAGTTGCAGCCGGTCCAAAATTAGCAACTTGGCGGCAACGCAGAACCGGCCCAAAGAAACTTCAGCCCACAGAGGCACAGATGAGCAGCAGTTGGAGGCAATCCCGTGGTTGTGCAATACTGACTCAGCGCGGAGCAGGGCTGGCCCTCTGCACCAGTTCCTAACCGGCAACGCCCGGATGGCGAAATCGGCAGACGCAGCGGACTTAAAATCCGCAGGCCGCAAGGCCGTGGGGGTTCAAGTCCCCCTCTGGGCACCAATAAAACAAAAATGTAGGCTAAATCCTTTCGATTTGAAATCCCGCAGAATCCTCGAGCGGTTTCAACTGCAGTTGATTGCTTTCACCGCCGCCTGCTGTGGGCAAACCCCTCAGCCTCGGTGACTGGATAATCGCGCCGTGGCAGTCGATGAGGATGCTGTATACCTGTCAATCAAAATAGAGCGTTGACTGCCGCGGCGTCGAACACCTGGGCGATCTTGCTCGTCATTTCCCGCCAGTCCTGCGCCACGAAGCGGTCACCACAAGGTCGATAGCTTTCAATCACAACGACGGATTTCGGGAGGGGAAGTCGATGGAAAACCGTAGATTCGCGCATCTGCCGAAAACTCCTGTGGAGATCGAAGGCGTCATGCAACTTTGTGGTGACTTTGAAGCGCTGGTTGCAGCGGAGTTCTTTTTCAACCTGAGGGGCACGAGTTGAACCTGGCCGGCGCGATCTTCAATACCCAGGATCCGAGCTCCGCCTTAATCGGGCTCCGTCAACTGTTGCCCTGCGTCTCCATACACACCATCCGACGCTGGACTATCTGGAAGTGCAACGGATGATCGACAGAATGATCGACCCCGACGATACCGCCTCCGTTGAAGCGATCGGGCGAATGTGGCCAGTTCCAACGGAAGAAAAGGCCGCGGCGGATGCCAACCTATGCTTCGACCTGGATGCACTCGCGGAAGCGAATGAATTTTTCGAGGCTAAGGTCGGTCTCGCTCTCATCTGCGTGGAGGGTCCTTTCACGCTTGATCACGTATGCCGGGTTTTCCCCTGTGCGGTTCATCGGTTCCGGCCGGAACTGAGCCTGAGCGAGGCGCGCGGATTGATGGCCGTCCAGTCCGTTCGTATCGTCCTCGGGGGGCTCGGGTTGGTCTGGGAGGCAGCTTCGCAAGAGAGCAAAGATAGGTTTGCTGCGCGTCTCTGTGCGGCTGCGTCCGACGAAGAGCGGCAGGAGTTTCTCTTCCGGGTACTCGCGAAACAGCCATCGCCTGGTGCCGCGCGCGCGTAAGGTAAAAATGCTAAAAGCGGCAAGTGATGATTTAGGCAAGGAGCCTTTATTTCGGATTAGGCCGTAACTCGATAGCAACGGGACTGCCGGTTAGGGTGAACTGCAGAAAAGGCTCATAACCGTCCTTCGTCACTCTCACTGCAACTGCAGCTTGGCCGCCAGGGAGAATAATCCGGAATTCGCCACTTGCGGTTGTAAAGGTTGAGGCAGTGCCCTCCACCGATACTTCGGCGTCAGCAATGGGCCTACGAGTCGATGAATCCAATACTATCCCGGCAAGCTCCTGGTTCTGCGACCGGGCGGCAGGTTCATTGGAGGACGGCAGCGAAGGCGGTCCCGCAGGAGCGTTCCTACATTGATTTGCAATCTTTCCTTCGGGATCGTGGATGAGTCCCAGAGACACGAAAAAAGTCAAATTCTTGCAAGCGTCATTGGTATTCCCTGTTCCGGTCTTTATTGCTTGGAGCGTGATGTTCGCTTCTGATTGCAGGCGTTCGACTGCCTGCGTATTTGCGTTATTTACCCGCGCTACGATGACGCTGCCTAGCAGCCCCAGAGCCGCTGCAAAAAGACCTATCACGGTCGGATTTAGCCAGCGGGATCGTCTGAGCTCCTCCTCCTTCGCCAGGACCTCACGTTCTTTCGCAGCGACTTCTCGCTCCTTGATATCGAGTTCCCGTTTCCGGTCCAGGGAATCTTGTCCTGGCCTCGGATCGGTGATAACTGCATCGGGCAAGCTTTCCACCGGGCGTCCTCTTGAGAATGCGGGCCGGGGAGAGGATAACACTCTCCCTTTGGAGCCATCCACCGCAGAGGAGAAGGGACGACCCACAGGATCCGCCGAGGGGCGCGACTTCAGGCTTTGCGGTCGCAAGTTACGTCAAATTCATCAAAGCTGATCCGTACGCTGTTTAGGAGCTCATGCATCGCCCCATTCAAATGGCGAAATGCGGTTGAGATAAATCTAGCGCCCCGATCCATTTGGCCAACTGGAGCCTGACATCTTCCTCATTTCAACAAGGCTCGAAGGCGCTTCGTTCCACATCCCCGATCGAGCCCTCCGGAAGACTAGGCCGACAACAGAAGGAGCGACGTCGCGCAACTTGGAGTCGAGGACGGCTCTTACCAGGACCGCTGCAGCGAGCTTTCTCACTGTCCGGTTCAAGTCCCGGTTTTCGAGTGGATCAGGGTCATCCTCTTCCAGGTCATCGTCGAGAGCATCAGGTGTTGGCATCGGGAAAATCGTAACATCAGCTCCGTAGGTTACTAAATAGTTCCGGTAACCATGGCATCCTAACTGATAACCTCGCTGGTGCCCAAGCGGCTGCATGTAAGACGTGCTGAGTTTCCGCTGGAGACCAGCTATATAAGTTGCCAATACGATGGATTTAGGCTTGGGCTAAGAAGGAAAACATGAAAAAACTCGTTGCGGGCCTGCTGCTATCTCTAACCTTTCCCCTCGCGATGCTAGCGCGTACAGCATCACCCTCTGAGCCTGTAACCGTCTTTGTTGATGCAAAGGACGGTTTCAGCGGTTATATAGTCGCTGCCTTTCAGAAGAAGGGAACGCCGGCATCTGTCGTGACCGACCGAACCAAAGCTGAATATGTTCTGCAGTCGACCGACGTTAGCGTGCACCAGGAGTCGACGGGTAGTAAGGTGGCACGTTGCCTGTTCGCCTCTTGCGTGGGCATTCAGGATACGGCAACGGTTTCAGTCGAGCTTGTCAACGTGAAGACGACAGCGGTTGATTGGTCTTATACAGTGCATAAGCAGCGGGGCAGCGGTTACAACGAGCAATCTATGGCCGAAGCGATTGCCAAGCACTTAAAGAACCATCTCGAAGGAAAAGGCAACTAAGATTCGCTGGCCCGCGCGCGTAAAGCTCTGGGCGATCAACCGCCGCGGCGGCAACGCACCAGATCAGCGTTGGAGGGTGCCGCTTCAAAAGGCCCCGCAGTTCCAGGTATTTCACCGACCTGGCAACGTCCGCTCTTTCCGGACGGGAGACTTGTTTTATGTCGTACCAGTGTGCCCGCGGGTTCGGCCGAGCGCAGCAACTCTCGATCCATCCTTCTGCTGCTTCTGCTGCGAGGTGGTGGCCTAGACGGCCCAGTTCAGATTGCTTATGCATGTGATTTCCCCTCTGACGGAAACATGACGAGTCGCGGGCCCGCCCCTTTGTTGCTCAGTTGAGCATCAATTCCGGTGGAAAAGAACAGAGGATTTGGTCATTAATGCAGTCTGAACAGCCTGCGTCATCATCTGCCCACCCAAAGTGTTGGGGTTGACGCCGTCATCTGTGTAGCTGGGTAGGTAAACATCACAGTCAACAAAGCACATGGCTCCTGGATAATCGTCGATGGGCTCAGCAAGCAAAGCGTACATATCTACAGCCGTGACTCCTGGCACTCCCGTCCCTGGATGGGGCTCGCCGTCTGCGATTATGTCTATGTTGAATTCCGATATGTCCGTCCCATGCTGGTTGCTGTTGTCCGCGGCGGCTGGCCCGGCTCCCCATGGGAGGGTGGTGCAGACGATGACGTATATTCCAGCGGCTTGGGCTTCGGAGATCATGGATTTGATGTTCTGGCAGAGGTTCGTAGTGGAGTCACAAGGATTCACGTTGGGTTCATTTGTGGCCATGGAATTGAGATCCCAAGTCCCAGCTTCAATCACAATGGTCTTTGGTGAGGCCGCTACAGCTTTGGGAAAGCGCGCCAGCACTTCGGCGGAGGTTTCCTGCGGTACGCCCGCAGGAGAGCGTTGACAGGCCCATGTAGGGTTTTGTGCAAGTAGTGCGGCCGAGCACCATGCATTCACGATGGAATCGCCAACGATCAGGACGCTTGGGTTTGCGACTGCGGGCGGCCTGCGTCGGTAGTTGGGTTGCTGGGTGGTGGAAGTTGGCGGTGAAGACATCATTCCGCCGCATCCGGTGAGCAGAACAAGCAGAAAAGCACAACAAGGTTTCATTGAAACCTCCCAAAATTGAACATCTGGGGGCCCTTAATGCAGCAGAACGATCAACGGCGAGCGTGGCGGTGTCACTTAGGCGTCCTCGTCGTTCGCATGTGGTCAGAAGTATATTCCCCGAACGGAGAGACGTTTCGGGCGTTACTTGGCGCTGGTGGGTTGGTTGAGGGAAATGGGGCGGACTGATACCTTGAGCGGTAGCCACTGGTTGCCTCCTTACAGGCGACTTCGGTTAGCGTCCCGCGGGTGTGCAACCACCTACGGGACGCGCTATGTTTATCGGTCATGCGGCGCAAGCATGTCAACGGGTTTTTCCTACGCTGCTCTAAATCCATTCGACCCGCGGTGGCAATCCTGCACCAGGATGTCGAACGCTATGGTGGCCCCTTTCCAATCGGTGTCATCGATGCCAGCGTGGCTGTGTATGCTGACTGAACAGCCTGAGGTACAGCGATCCTTAGACCGTATAGTGCGTATTTTATGGCCAGGTCCAGGTGTTTCAGAAGAATGTAAAGGACGGTATGTGCTGGGTTGCCAAATTCGCCGGAAGACTTGGAGAACCTGAAACGAGCACCCTCTCCGAGCACGTAATTGTCTAGAGCAGGCTGCGAACAATGCACCCACTGGCATGCTTGAAAGTAATCAATGGCGTACTCTTTTTCCTTGTCGGCCTCTCCGAACGTAGGAGGGTCAAGAGGATGTACCAGTTCCTGCGCACTCCATGTGAAGCTGCGCAGCTCTGACCAGTGTCTTTTCGCTTTCCTCGGATCCCCACTCAATTTCCACTCCTTCGCATAGCGTTCGACCTCGTCAGCTAAGGGAGTGCCGGCAAACTGCTTGCGCGCGTGATAGATCCATAAGTCTTTGTAATCGAAGCTAAACTCCACAAATTGTGCGGCTCGACTCGACTGTAAGACCGGGTCCGAGGTCATATATCTGAGAATCAAGGCGCATTCCACAAGTGAGCGAGAAAGGCCGTAGGCCTCATCAGCCTGGTTTGCCCTTAGCAGGAGGATGCACGACCGTGACAGCGCCAGCGACTTTGACATCATTGAAGATGCCACGGTGTCGAATGGATAGGGAAGCATGTCCCGGGGATAGAAATCAATGGCCTCGACGGCCACGACGATCTGAGAGATGTAGTCCTCTATTTTTGTTATCTCAGCGTCGTTCATCTCCTCGCCCTCGAATCCATCCTGTTGTCGGCCGCTCCTGTTTTCCCGCGCGGCTCTTGGTGGGAACAGCGATCGATTACTGTGGACAGAATAGAACGGCGTGGACAAGCGTCACTATAAAAATCAACAAGATACAACTTGGCGGACGCGCACGGACGGCGCGCTAGGCAACTTAAAATCCGCAGGCCGCAAGGCCGTGGGGGTTCAAGTCCCCCTCTGGGCCCATCAAAACAAAAAATGTAGGCTAAATCCTGTCGATTTGAAGTCCCTCAGAATCCTCGAGCGGTTTCAACTGCAGTTGATTGCTTTCACCGCCGCCTCCTGTGGGCAAACCACTCAGCTTCGGTGACTGGATAATTGCCGCGGCGGTCGATGAAGATGCTGTTACCTGTCAAACAAAATAGAGCGTTGACTGCCGCGGTGTCGAAATATCCGGTTACCTCAGCGAGCTTTCCGCCTTTCACGCGGACTAGGCCATCTACGCCCCTTGCCAGGCTTTGACTTATCTCCGAGCCTCCCGGAGCACACTTGGTCGGCCACTCGAGCTTCATTGGCTCGGGCAAGTCTCCAATTTGGAACCGCAATTTTATTTGCCGGCTGGCTGCGTTAGCCTCGAAACTATCACAGGAGAAGAGGAACCGAGATGAGACCTGATGTACTGATCGCCGGCGCGGGTCCGGTTGGGTTGACGATGGCGGCGGAGTTGGCGCGATTTGGGCTTTCTGTTCGGATTGTCGACAAGAATACGCAGAGGACGGACAAGTCGAAGGCCATCGTGGTGTGGGCGCGGACGCTGGAGTTGCTCGACCGGATGGGACAGGGAGTTACGGGGCGGTTCATTGAGACGGGTTTGAAGGCGGAGTACGCAAACATCTTCTCCGGTGGAGAGCAGATTGGGCATGTGGATCTGTCGAAGGTGGATTCGCCATATCCGTTTGTTCTCTTGATTCAGCAGAGCGAGACAGAGCGGCTGCTGGAGGAGCAGCTCGCTACGTTCGGGGTGAAGGTAGAGCGCCAGGTGGAGCTGAAGGCCTTTGAGCAGAGCGCGGACGGCGTGACGTCCAGCCTTGCTCATGCGGATGGGAGCGAGGAAAAGATAGAGACACAGTGGCTGATTGGCTGCGATGGCGCGCATAGCACGGTGCGGCACGCGCTCGGGATGACGTTCGAGGGAAGCACTCTGCTCAATGACTGGATTCTCGCGGACGCTCATATCAGCGGAATGCAGGGACCGCCGGCGGTCGATATTCATTGGCACGCACAGGGTGTGCTGGCCATCTTTCCCCTGGGAGGAACCCGGTATCGAGTGATCGCGGATGCGGGCGAGTCGGACTCGAGTGGTATCGGAGAGCATCGTGTGCCTACGATGGAAGAGGTCCAACAGATTCTGGACGTTCGCGGACCGCAAGGCTTGGTAGCGAGCGATCCGGTGTGGCTGTCAGAGTTCACCATCAATGAGCGGAAGGTTGCGGATTTTCGCGCTGGACGGGTCTTTCTCGCGGGCGACGCGGCGCATGTGCACAGCCCCGCCGGTGGCCAGGGTATGAACACCGGGATGCACGATGCATTCAATCTGGCGTGGAAGTTGTCGCTGGTGTCGCGTGGGCTATGTGCTGCGGAGCCTCTCCTGCTGAGCTACAGCGCAGAGCGGAGCGCTGTGGCGAAGCTCGTTCTGGAGGCGACCGGCGAAGCAACGAAGATCTCATTGATAAAGGGTGAGGCGAAGCAGTCGATTCGGAACCATGTTGCTGCGATGATGTTTGGGTTTGCGCCGATACGGCATGTCATGGCCAATGTCCTTTCAGAGGTCGCGGTCGGTTACCCGGACAGCCCGTTGAACCGCTCTCATGGCTTCGGGCACGATGGACCGGCGCCCGGGAAGAGAGCTCCAATTCGTAAAGGGGAGACATCCGTTGGAGGTGGACCTACGCCGCGCTTTGCTTTGTTTGCTGCGGAGAATGAGGCTCATGCCCGCGTTGTGAACGAGTTTGCTGAGATCCTCGAACCGCGGTTGCGAACACCCTATGATGCGAAGGGCCTTTGGCTGGTGCGACCAGATGGCTACGTCGCCCTGCGAGCGAAGAGCGGTGACACGGAAGAGGTCCAAAAATATTTGCGCGAGTTATGCAGCTAGTTCGCGGGTCTGGGCGATTTCAGACCGGACTTGCTTTTTCCTGAGCGGCGTCAGAGAACTTCTCCAAAAGCTGGATCAACTCCCGGGCTGTAATAGGTTTCGCAATGTAGCCGTCCATCCCCGCCGCCAGGCAACGCTCCCGATCGCCCGCCATGGCGTGGGCTGTCATCGCGATAATCAGCAGGTGTTTACCGGTGTCTCGTTCCTGGGCACGGATGGCGGCGGTAGCCTCGAATCCGTCCATCTGTGGCATCTGTACATCCATCAACACAACATCGAAGTTCTCTCGCTCGATGGCGGCGAGGGCCTGGTGGCCGTCGCAAGCTAATGTGACGCGGTGTCCCTCTTTCTCCAGGAAGCGGCAAGCGATCTTCTGGTTGATCACATTGTCCTCCGCCAATAGAACACGTAGCTTCGTTACCTTCCGCAGTACGGGCTGACGCGTAACCAGGAGGGAAGTGCTGAGCTGCGAGGCCAATCTTTCCACCTCGGGTTTGCCTTCGCGGAGATTAGCGGTGAAGTGAAAGGAGCTACCGCGTCCCAGGGCGCTCTCCACCCAGATCCTGCCGCCCATCAACTCCACCAGTCGCGAGGAGATGGTCAGACCTAATCCAGTGCCCCCAAACCTGCGCGCCGTAGAACCATCCGCCTGCGAGAAAGCGTCGAAGATAAGCTTCTGTTTTTCGGGCGCGATCCCAACGCCGGTGTCTGACACTTCGAAGTGCAGCCGTAGCTCACCTGTCGTCCTGGAGTCTACCGAGACCCCGAGTCCTACTTTGCCGCGCTCTGTGAACTTGATAGCGTTGCCCAGGAGATTGATTAGAATTTGCCGCAAACGGTTCAGGTCGCCGATTACCAGGGAAGGCACCTCAGGGTTGATGCCGGAGCTCAATTCGAGATTCTTCTGCTGGGCACGTACGCTCGACATCTTGAGGGTCAGAGCTATGCAGTCACGCAGGTTGAACTCAGTGGAGTCCAGGTCGAGCTTGCCCGCTTCAATCTTGGAGAAGTCGAGGATGTCGTCCACGATGGTCAGCAGCGAATCGGCGGAGGACTTCACCAGGCTGGCACATTCCCTCTGTTCTGCATCGAGGACAGTAGCCAAAAGGAGATCGGTCATGCCAAGTACGCCGTTCATCGGCGTGCGAATCTCATGACTCATGTTGGCCAGGAACTCGCCTTTGGCACGGTTGGCGTCTTCGGCCGCGATGCGGAGTGTAGCCGCTTCTTGAAGCTGCTGCCGGATAACGTGGGTTTGCTCGGCGACTCGCTTCCGCAGAATGAACACCCAGGCAAGCCCTACCAGCGCGAGCGCCGCCACCAGGGCAAGTAGGCTGATGGCACGAGCCGGAGTCCACCAGGAGGGAGTCTTGATCACGACAACATCCTGTGGCGACCGCAGCAGGATTCGAAACGACTCGGGGATTGAAGAACCATGCCAATAGGTGCCAGCCCTGTCGGTGGCGCCCTTCACCGAACATATTCCGACAATTCTGAGCGTAGTTCCCTTTTTCCAGGCGGGCAGGCGGGCTCGAGATTGTACCGGCAAGATAGCGGAAAAAACTTGATGCTGGGAAGACAACACGATGTTTGGGTCGCTTGCATTTTCGTCCTGGCCCACAAGCTGGCCCTCGACCTCAACCAATTCAGCGTCGTGATCGCCTTGCAACGCCTGGTCGGCGGTAACGGCTATGGGAGGAGCCGACTGCTGAAAACCCGCTGCGGCATAGGTTGCACGGGTCAAGGTAGGAGTAAATGCGCCCATAAAAGGAAAGCCGATCACATCGACTAGCTCCCCGGGATGCAGAGGGGTGGTTTGGTCGGTCTGAGCACAAAGACCGTGGGGACCGTCCTGAAGGCAAAGCAGCCGGCCAGGCCAGGCGAGAGTAACCGTCCCATGAATATGAACGCGGTGAATGGAAGCGGGTTGGGGAGAAAATCGAAACAGACCGCTGACTGGCGAGATGGGTAAGGCGAAGGGATGGGTGGGCGGAGGCTCCACAACGACTATCCCGGCGCGATTCGGAAAATGGAGGAACGCCCCTGTCATGGCCCCATGGTGATTGAACAAGGGTGCCTGGTTGCCCCGAAGCCTGACCTTAGCGTCGATGAGACTGTCGTAATTCGCTCCGTCTTCCTTGACTGTGGTGGCCCTTATATTGCCGTCGCTCAAAGCCAGATCCAGCTCGACCTTTTTTCCAGACTCTCGGACAGCATGCACCACACCCTCGACCTCCACCCATTGCCCATCCTCCGCGCCGGTCTGCATTTGGGCGAAAGTGACCCTGGACGCGGTCGAAGGCAACGGGGACTTTCCAAGCAGGCGCACTTCGCCGGCACGGACGATGGGAGCATAGCCCCCTGCGGCAGTTACGCCCGTGATCTCCAGCAGGTCGCCGGCCTTGAAAGGGACCGCAGGCATAGACGAGAGCTCAACATAAATGCCGCCAGAGGAGTCGGAGACCCAAACCGTCGGATGTCGCGGATCGATGTAAGGGTCGCAGTAGGTGACCACGGCGCGCAGATGCACGGGATAGTTCTGCGCCGCATGGCCGGAGGTAAGACTGTGGACATCATGCGCCGTGGTGAGGGTAGGTGAGGAATTTCGCTCGAACTGCCGTTGCTGACAGACGGAATCAGCCGCTCCCCAAAGCAGGCCAAGCACCACGGTAATCAGAGCAACATGGCCGCCTCGGTGCACACATCTGCCCTCCTAATGCGTATCGGCATTTTCGGGCTGTACGTCCAGTGAATGCCCCGGGGGCACCGGAGGTACCCGGTGAGTGCCATGCACGCTCATAGTTGTTCTCTTGCCCGGAGTCAACACTGGCTGGCATTCATGGGACTTAAATACGCAGGCCATAAGGCGCTGGGGGTTAAAGTCCTCCCGCTGGGCACGATCAAAGCAAAGCTTAGTCTGAATCCTCTCGACTAAAATCGCGGAGAGTCCTCGACCGGTGTCCAACTGTAGCTGATTGCTTTCACCGCCGCTCCTCTGTGGGCAAACCACTCAGCCTCGCTGACTGGATAATCGCCGCGGCGGTCGATGAGGATGTAGGTCGGCGTCTTGGAATATAACTTGTAGCCGAATTCACCCGCGAGCTCGCGCAGAAGAGTTGCCTTTTCCGTGTTCGACAGCATGGCAGAGTCAAGACTTGCAATAGAAGACATTTCAGGTGCTCCAAGCCGGCTTATGTTCTTGCCGGACTGATCCTTTTATAGCTTCACAATGTGGTACATGCCATGCTTCTTCGTCCGCCAGCCAAGCGGAGGTCACACCGGATCACCCCTGTAGGTAACCCAGAATCAGCCCTCGCGTTTAGTATGCTGCTAAGGCGTCAACCTCAGGCCGGTGGCGATAACACCATGGTCACCACTAGATCGGTTACGGTATTCGAATAGAGCTTCCATATTCAGGTATCGCGGTCTCGGAGAGAATCGGTTGGCCTTGGATGATTGCCAATAGCATTCACGTGTGGTCCAGTTCACCCAGGACTGACATCCTGGGTCATTCTCAGCCGTCCCTTCGGGACTGATCTCGGTGGCTAACGCTACCCAGGACTACCCCGGATTTCCTGTACGCTGCTCTGGACACATCTGCGTATGCGGCTTTCTTCAGGAAAGCCGCAACGAGGCTCAGTCACTCCACCACACCACACAGGAAATCCGGGTCCGTCCTGGGCTATTCTCAGCCGTCCCATTCGGGACTGATCGCATAAGCGAGGAGAGCTGATTCTTTTTCAGCGAGCGCGCTACAAATCGGGCGCATTGACAAACAGGATTGGTATCCAACGGCCGGGCGCACATCGGGAAGTTGGCCCATGCGCCGGCCACAAACTCAAGTTGACTTCGTCCATTCGCTCCTGTAATTTCGCTGCGATTCGGCCATCTGTTCTAAATTCTGTCAGGATGCGGACCCCCCATGCGACTCACTTCGCGATTCAGCAAGCCTACGGCTCTTTCCGTCAAGACCTCAGAACTGACACCGAGCCAAACAATGAGAACTCGCCGCAGCCAACCGCTCCGCGTCCTGTCTCTGTGTGCGGCGCTCCTCATCAGTTTCACCGGCGTCTGGCCCAGGCACAGGACTACACCTCGATCGTCGTCTTTGGCGACTCCCTCTCTGATACCGGCAATTTCGCGGATCTTACCCAAACCAAGTACGGAGTGCGGATTCCCGGACCAGACGCCAACTATACGGATGGCCGCTTTACCGACGGCGACGATACCCTGCCCGCTGCGCGAAAATACTTCGGGCTGTGGATCGAACAGTTCGCAGCCATGCTGCCCGCCAAGCCCCCGATTAAAAACTCTCTCGACGGCGGCACCAACTACGCATACGGCGACGCCACCAACGCCAACGGTACCTCGACCATTCAGTTCGGCCCCGCAAATTCGCTATCAGTCAACGTAAACAATATTGGCCAGCAGATTACCGACTACCTTGCCACCTCTCCGGAAATCACCAATAAAACTCTGTTCGCCGTTTGGGGAGGCTCCAACGATATTCTTGCCGCCAACTCCGCGGACGATATCATCAAGGCGGCCATCGCTCAGGCGATCAATATCCAGCGCCTTATCGACGCTGGGGCCACCCAGTTCATTATTCCCAACATCCCTCCACTCGGATCAACACCGCTGCTCAATGGATCTCCCACAACCTCAATTCCCGCGACCGCAGCAGCTGTCCTCTATAACCAGACCCTGGCTGCAGCCCTTTCTATCCTGCGTGACTTCAACTTTGAGAAGCGTCTGCATATCGTCCAATTCGACGTCTTTTCTCTCTTCAACCGGGTCGTTGCTTCGCCCGCCAAATATTCACTGACCAACGTTACCGGAAGCGCTCAGGGCAACGCTTTGGTCGATCCGGATACATATCTTTTTTGGGATGACCTTCATCCCACCACCAGCGCACACAACATCCTCGCTGTGTCTGCTGAAGACGCTATCGAAGCTAGCACGTGCCGGGCCGCAAAATGTAGATGAGAGAGGATTGGGTGGTGACCGAATAGGTTACACAGTTCCGGCTACGTGTTTCAGAGTCATCTCGACCACCGCCAGAACAGCCCGATCCACTGCCGAGAGAGAATCCCGCTCCGACAGCCCTTTATAGGAATCGAGGAGCCGCTCCAGTACTTCCATGGCATTCGGAACTACCGTGAACGGCGAGACGTTGCGTGACAGCTCAATTGGGTCAGCCATGGCCGGCTCTCCAGCACATAATCTAGTGAGAGACAACAGACGGAACATCGAGCCGGTTTCATCAGATTCAAAACTTTCAGAAACCAATGGAAGAGTTCGTGGGGAAATGCCGTCGGAGTTAAACCTTACCGAGTCATGGCCTTTCCAGTCATTCTTGATCATTCCACCTGAAAAACCCCGGTACCCGATCGTCGATTACCCCGCGCGCAGAATTCCCCGGGCTGTTCTTGACTGGGCCGGCAAACGGAGCACCTCCGAAGCGGCTCATGGAACTCAGCCGGGCTTGAGAAGCTATTCTGCTTTTCAAAAACTTCCGATCGGTCGGAAATTATGCATCCCAAGTCCACGGCTCTTCATCTTTTCTGCAGGAGGTCATTTCGATGACAAATGACAAGAAGGTCGCGCTGGTCACTGGTGCAAATCGAGGGATTGGTCTGGAAACAGCCCGGCAGTTGGGGCAGAACGGCATTACCGTGGTAGTGGCAGCGCGGTCTTTGAAGGCAGCCAAGGAAACGGCGGCGACGCTTCAGGGCGAGGGGATCGACGCGTTCCCGGTACAGCTCGATGTGACCAAAGAAGAGGACCGCAAGGCGGCCGCTAAAGTGGTTGCGGAAAAATTTGGAAAACTCGACATTCTCATCAACAATGCCGGCGTAGGCGCTGAAGACGGAATGTTTGCGCAGAAGACAGTGGAGACGAGCGAAGCGGAATTGCAGAAGGTTTTTGGTACAAATGTTTTCTCCGTAATTGCCGTAACCAGGGAGTTTCTGCCGCTGCTCAAGAAAAGTTCCGCAGGACGCATCGTCAACCTCTCCAGCATCCTGGGGTCATTGACCTTGCATGCGGACCCCAATAGTCCAATCGCGAGCATCAAAACGTTTGCCTACGATGCCTCCAAGACCGCCCTTAATATGTTCACCGTGCATCTTGCATCGGAGCTGAAGGGCACCAATATCAAGGTCAACTCGGCGCACCCGGGCTGGGTGAAAACGGAGATGGGCACCGACCAAGCTCCGATGGAGATCGTAGACGGCGCCAAGACAAGCGTGCAGTTGGCTCTCATTGGTGCGGACGGCCCCAATGGCCGCTTTATCCACTTGGGCTCAGAACTGCCCTGGTAATGGATGGCGCTATGCAATGCGGGGGCAGGGCGGTCGAAGGCCCTGACCCTCACGCACTTAGTTTTTCCTGGATGAGATCTGATGCTAAAAGGGGAGCGAACACGACAGCGAATCATCGCTAAGGCAGCGCCCCTTTTCAACCGGAGAGGCTATGAGGGGTGCTCTATGCAGGACATTAGCGCCGCCACTGGTCTCGAGAAAGGAAGCCTGTACAGCCACTTCGCCACCAAGGAAGAGCTGGCAGTGGCGGCTTTCGACCACGCTTGGGCACAGACGTGTTCTGCGCGAGCAGGCAACCTGGGTCAGGCGCCAAACAGCGTAGACAAGCTGAAACTTCACATCGCAAATTTTGTTTCCAAACCCTCGTTTCCCGGCGGCTGTCCCATGCTCAACACGGTGCTGGATGCGGACGATGGGAATGCGACCCTCCGTCACCGGGCCGAGGGTGCGATGCGCGACTGGGTGGGTTTCCTTGCAGAAATAATCCGTGCGGGCCAGGCGAAGGGGGAAATCCGGTCAACATTGAACCCGGAAGAACTCGCAATTCTTATCATCTCGCTTCTGGAAGGCGCCTTTGTCAGCTCCAGGCTCCAGCGATCGCGAGAGGCTCTCGTTCTGGCCCAAAAGCACCTGGACAGCCATCTCGAAAGCCAGGTGCGAGTGAGCGCCTGAGGGACCCAGTCCGCTCCTGGTCCACTTCTGGCCGGGCGCGCCACCATTCCCAGGAAGCGTTTTCTCCTGCTGCTGTACTCTGTAAGAACTATTTCGGATAGGCGGCAGGCATGGTGAAGCAAGCTGGAAGAAAGGGCCGGCCCCCGGCGCGAAAGCAACCCGGCAAAATGGATATCCGCACGGTCGCGCAATTGGCGAACGTGTCTATTGCTACTGTCTCGCGCACCATCAACCGGGTGTCAACAGTGAACCCGAAGATGGCCAAGCGGGTGTGGGAGGCGATCGAAAAGCTGGACTACTTTCCCAATACCCAGGCGCGCGCGTTGGTGTCGGGGCGCAGCCGTCTGCTGGGATTGATCGTTTCAGAGATCACCAATCCCTTCTTCCCGGAACTGATCCAGGGATTTGAAGACATCGCCGTGGAGCACGGCTACGAGATACTCATCAGCTCGACCAACTACGATCCCCGGCGCATGTCCCTGTGCATACGACGCATGCTGGAGCGCAGAGCTGAGGGCGTGGCGGTGATGACCTTCGGGGTGGAACAGCCGCTGCTGGAGCAGTTGGCCGAGCGCAAAGTGCCGCTGGTTTTTGTGGATGTAGGTCCGGAGAGGCCCGGCATCAGCCTGCTGCGGGTGGACTATCACCACGGCATCCAGCAGGGGGTGCAACATCTCGCAGTGCTGGGACATCGAGACATTGCATTTATCAGTGGGCCCAAGCGGCTGCACTCGGCGCAATCCCGCCTGGCTGCTTTTACCAACTCGCTTGAGGAATGCGGCATCGCGTCCAATCCGGCGTGGCTCGTGGAAGGGAACCACACCATGGAAGGCGGCATCGAGGCTATGGATTGCCTGCTTAAATCCAAACCCCTGCCCACGGCGGTGATGTGCTCTAACGACATGACGGCGATCGGAGTGCTGCACAAGCTATACCGGGCAGGGCTCAGGGTGCCTGACGATTTGTCGGTCATCGGTTTCGACGACATTCATATCGCGCAGGTGACGATTCCGCCGCTTACCACAATCCAAATGTCATGCTTCGAGTTGGCTCGTGCGGCGGTGACGGCGTTACGCGCACACGTGGAAGAGGGTGGGGAACCCAAACGAACCTACAAGATCAACACTCACCTCGTGGTACGCGAATCAACCGGCGTCCCTAAGGGCTCCCTGCGCGGTCTGCGCCAGGCAGGGAAGAGCGGCAAGCGCGCCGCGGCTGCCGCGCGCTCCCGTGACTCTACTTCTTGACCCACTATCGGAATTGATACTGAAAAGCAGGAATAAGTCCTAAACTGCAGGAATGTTCGTCGCTACATGTTACTCGGGTATAAGAGTGTAGTTGTTAGCGGAAGATACAAGAAGCGATTCACGTTACCTACAAAGACCCACTGGCCGGAGCTGTTCTTTGGTAACTCGCTTTATCCATGCCTGGCCATTACTAGAGTACACCGGTTCGATCCACAGCGAATGTTTCGTGCCGTTAGTACAATTGGGCCATGATTCCAAGTCTCTTCTTCTTTGCTGTAGACAGGCTGCTGCCGGCTTCGTCTAAGAGCCAGTCCGGCAAGAGAGCTCCAGGATCACGCAAATCCTGTAAACTCGGATCGGTTAACGACCTTACTAATAACAAGACAATGCATCCACGACAGCATGCCATTCGCGCCTTTGGGCTTATCGCTGTTCTTCCCCAACTACGGCGAAGAAGTCCTGGCCTCTCGCCCTCTACGATGAATATGTTGATCAGACCATCCGGCTCTGATTCAGCAATCCTGCTCACCCCATGTAATCCAGTAGTCAAGGCGAAGCGTCCAGCATGACGATGGACACGGAGCTGGAACCGAGCGCTGCTGAGGAGTTCAGCCTGGCGCGAGTGCGCGGACTCGAATCGAGCGCTCTGCGGGGCACGTACTGGGTCGTGCTCTTCTACGGCCTCTCCATGGCTTTGCGGCTCGGCAGCAGCATCGTTCTGAGCCGCCTGTTCTTGCCCCAGTACTTTGGCCTGATGACGCTGGTCACGACCGTCATCGTGGGCATCAACTTGTTCTCTCACATGGGGCTGCAGGAAAGCATCATTCAAGACCCCCGCGGCGATGTGCCCGTTTTTTTGCACACTGCGTGGACCCTTCAAGTCATTCGCGGCCTGGGACTGTTCCTGCTGAGTATCCCCCTCGCCTGGCCGGTGGCTCACTTTTACCGCGAGCCGCAAATTGTTGTTTTGCTCCCGTGGCTGGGCTTTGTCTGTCTCCTTGCCGGCTTCTCTTCGCCCAGCCTGTTGGTACTGAGCCGGCACCTGGGAGTGGGCAGGCTATCGGCGCTGGAGTTGGTGACGCAGTTTGTTCAATTCGCCGTCACCTGGATTTGGGCCCTGTTCCACCCTTCGATCTGGGCGCTCATGGGAGGGAGGGTGATATCAGAAGTGGCCCGGACCGGAATCAGCTATCTGCTGCTTCCTGAAGTGAGAGCCCGGTTCACGTGGGACAAAGAGTCGATTCACGCTCTGGTCAGGTTTGGCCGTTGGATTCTTATAGGAACTGCTCTTACATTTCTGGCGCTGCAATCGGATCGCCTCATTCTTGCCAAGCTGATCTCGTTCCAAATGTTGGGTGTATACGGGATTGCGTTCGCACTCTCCGATATTCCCCGTCAGATCATTCTTATGTTCTGCTCGCGGGTGGGATTTCCATTCATCGCCAAGTTTTCCGATCAGCCACGTCCTCGATTCCGGCAAATCCTGCTCAAATACCGGCTTCCGGTTCTGGCCGTGGGCGGCCTGATGCTCATTGCGGTCATCTGCACGGGCGATTTTTTCATTCTTCACGTGTATACCAAGCCTTATCACGCAGCAGCGTGGATGATTCCGATCCTCGCCATCGGACTTTGGCATACCCTGCTCTACAGTACGATCAGTCCGGCGATTCTCTCCCTGCAAAAGCCTCATTACAACGCCCTCGCCTATCTTGTGTACTGCATTACCCTGTTCATCTTCCTGCCCTGGGGCTTCCATGCCTGGGGAATGGTCGGCGCCGTCGTCGCGGTCGCCTTTAGCGACTTGCCCGTCTACTTTGTGAATGCCTACAGCGCGGCGCGGGAAGGATTGCCAACCTTGAATCAGGATGCGTTGCTCACGTTAGCGTTTCTGGGGTTACTGGCGGCGGCTTTGTGGGCGAGATCGTCCCTTGGTTTCGGATTCCCCTTTCCTTTCCCTTTCCCGCACTGACCTGAGCCGAGCGTAGAGGCGGCACCGGATCGAGGAGCATGATGAAGGATCGAATGAGCGCCGAGGTAACCGTCGCCAACCCTTCCTTGTCTGAAGACGGAATCCTGCTCGTCCTGCCGGTTCCATTCAAGAAGCTGGAGGACGGAAGGCTGCTCTGCGAAGAGCAGGCCACCAACGGCATCGATCAATGGGCCGAGCACTTCTCGCATGTGACCGTGGCTGCTCCGGTACTCAGTGAAGATCTGCAGCAGGGCGCTAGTACGGTTCTGTGGCGTGACCCGGTGACACTGCGCCATCGCGACAAAGTCACGTTAGTGCCGCTGCCCATGGCATACACGCCACGGGCATTCGCGACCTCGTTTGCGCGAAGCAAGCGGATTTTGCTCCAACACATCACACGCAACCGGTATCTTAGTTTTGGAATCGGCGGTCTCATCGGAGATTGGGCCGCGCTCGGCGCCCGGCTGGCCCAGTCGCGTTCGCTCCCATACTCCATCCACACCGATCGGGTAGAGCACGAACTGCTGATCAAGCTCGCCAGTCAGAAATCCCCGCTGCGGCGGCTGAAAGCGCAGCTTGTCGGGCGCTCCATGCGTGCCTATCATCGTGGCATTATTCGCGGCTGCGCTTTGGGGTTATGGCATGGCAGCGACTGCTTCCTTGCCTATTCGCCCTGGGCGCGGGAGAACCACCTCATCCATGACATTCATCTCAAGCCGGCGGATGCAATTCCGGCCGCAGCGCTCGCAGCCAAGCAGCAGAGTGCTATCCACGGGACGGCTGCGCATTGCTTATGCCGGGCGCTTGGATCCGATGAAAGCGCCACTGGACTGGCTGCGCGCGTTAGGCGCAGCACGCGACCTCGGCACGGAGTTTGAGGCGGTGTGGCTGGGCGACGGTCCGCTGCGCGATGAATTTCAAGCTTGCCTTGACCAGCTTGGATTGCGTGATCACGTACGCACCCCTGGTTTCATCGCCGAACGTGCAACGTTGCTCACCGAGCTGCGCCGTGCGCACCTCTTTGTCTTCACCCATGTCACGCCAGAATCTCCGCGATGCTTACTGGAGGCGCTCGTTTCCGGTTCGCCGATCGTGGGCTATAAGAGCGCCTTTGCTGAGGAGCTGACCGCAGGCCGTGGGGGCGGAGCCTACGTTCCACTTGGCGATTGGCAGGCGCTGGGCGCCAAGATCGCGGAACTCGCCCGGGACCGGTCGAGGTTGGCGGGACTCATCGCCGAGGCCGCGGAGAACGGCAGCCGCTTTAACGATGAGGCAGTGTTCCGTGAACGCTGCGAGCTGATTCGCAGATATTCTTAAGCGACTCTTGCAGTGTGTCGGCGAGCAAGCGGACATTCTGCTGCAGATCGTAAAGTTCGAGTA
This sequence comes from uncultured Acidobacteriaceae bacterium, assembly GCA_963721125.1. Lineage (GTDB taxonomy): Bacteria > Acidobacteriota > Terriglobia > Terriglobales > Acidobacteriaceae > PALSA-350. Next base: position 696,775 of record CAVRHZ010000008.1, read on the forward strand.
CGCGGCGGCGGCCGGCAAGAGCGAGATTGCGGCGCAGATCAGCATCACAGATCATGCGCTCCAGCGCAACAAATAGAGCTTGTTCCGAGGAGGGAGGAACAAGCAGGCCTTCGACACCATCACGAATCAGCTCCGGGATGCCGGCCACGAAGGTGCTGACGCAGGGAATTTCCATCGCCATGGCTTCCATCAACGCTACGGGTAATCCTTCGGCGAAGCTCGCAAGAACAAAGATGTCCGCTCGCGCCAGCCTTTGCCTGGTGGCCTCGTGACTGAGCGAACCGTCGAAGATCACGGAGGTGTTGATTTTTTCACTCCTGACAAAAGATTCCAACCCGCTCCGCTCGTCGCCGTCGCCGATAAGCCGCAACCGCAGGTTGTATCCGCATCGCAGAAGCTCGGTAAAGGCGCGAAGAAGAATGAGGTGACCCTTGGCCGGGACCATGCGGCCGACGCAGACGATTTCCATTGCTCCGTTGCGTTCGACGGCAGGATCCGGCACGAAGACACGGTGATCGACGCCGAGCCGCACAACGCGCAACTTAGCCCAATGCTTCGGATCGCAGAGCTTCATCACCTGGCTGCGGCAATAATCGCTGATGCAGAGGACGAATTGAGCCCGTTCCACTTTGCGCCGCAGGTAGAACTTGTCGACGTCATAGAACTCCTCGGGGCCGTGGATCATCATGGAGTAGGAGAATTGCCACGCCATCGAAGTCAACATACCGACGGTGGCGACCGGGCCTCCGAAGTGAATATGCAGATGTGTATGTCCGCGGCGGCGCAGCCAATCTCCCAATAGAAGCGCTTCTACCAGGTAGAACAGGGCATAACCGCTGGCAGGGAGGTTCCAACCGTCGAGCTGAAGCGCGGCGCGCAATCCCCGCAGCACAACCTGCGGCCGCGTGAACAGGACCTTCAGTAAGACCAGAAGAATGGTTGCCGGTTTGGTCGCCTTGAGATAGTACGTACTGGCCAGCGCACTGGCCTCAAGTTCGGAGTGAGCCTCGGCTGGTTTGTTGATCGAAGCCACGTCAATGGTGAAGCCGAGTTTTCTGAGCCCTGCGATTTCGTTGAGGAAAAAAGTGTGTGAAGTCGCGGGGTAGATACTCAAGAGATAGGCCAGCCGCGGATGCGTGCGTGCTGGAACATCCCCGTCAACTGACGCCGCAACGTTCATAGACCTTTCAGGCGCGCCGCCGGGTTGGGGCAGTCGTTGCGCGACGCGGGGTTTTGGGTGCGGCCGCCGCCGCGGCGACGGTTTGTGTGCTCAATCCACCAACCACCAGCAATAAGGGAAGGATCATCGATCCGTTCAGCAGGTTATCAATCGCCGACATAAGAATCGCTGCGGCGAGAGCACTGCGGAGATCGAAGGCCTGCGTATCGCCACGGGCCAATCGAGACCCGGCCAACGGAGAACCTAAAATGCGTGCTATGGGCAGCAACTGCAGGCACTCCAAGGCAAGCAGCCCGGCAAGGCCATACATCCCGAGGGCAAGAAGCCACAATCCCCATGGACGCGACCCAGTGCCTTTCCACCAGTCCCATGCCCCCGTGCCCAGAAGAGGCTCTGCCAGCGCGGTATCGATATACTTTTCGTCCTGAGAGAGCCGCCATCCGAAAGATTGGCGCTGGATTCCTTTTAGAAACTGAGCCGCAGAATAAGCAACTGCGTTGCGTTCGACCAGCGATCGCAGGGATATGAAGTTGGCCACACGAAGTCCCATGAAAGCGAGAATCGCCAGAAGGAACAGCGCGGCGACAGCGCGAGGCAGATAGCTCTGTCGAATAAAGACAAACGGGAGCAGGCAGAACAGGATGACAATGCTTCCGACAGACTGGCAAAGAAGCGTGGTGACAAAGAGGATGCCGCTAATCCAGGCAATAGGAACTTTGAAGATCGCAGCCACCAGGCGGCGTCTCCAGAGCCATATCGCAACCAGAGCCGAGGTGGCCATCCAGATCCCAAGCTGATTTCCATCTTCCAACAGACCGATAGGCCGGAAGCCGACGTAACGTTCAGCACCTATCCAGCGATAGGGCTGATAGCCGTACAGATGGGCGTAGATCTGCGGTCCGGTAAAGATCTCGATCAGGCAAATAGGAACGTAGGCCATGCCCGCGATGACAAAGGCTTTGGCGGCCATGCGAAGCGATATCGTGTCGGTGAAATAAACGCGCCCGAAGAAGTAGGGGACGCCCCAGGCAAAAATTTGATAGAGTTCGCTACGGACCACGATAGAAAAATCTTGCATGTTGGCCAAAGCAGAGAACAGGGGAACGACGCACCATGCCAACATGGGAAGGTCCCAGAAGCTGAGTTTGAAGCGGCGGAAGCTCTCCCGGTCGAAGACCAAAACACCGAGAAGGCAGGTGATTCCGGTAACGCTCGCCTTGGTGAAGAAGTGATTCGACGGCAAGCATGTTCCCAGTATCCAGTAGGGAAATGGAGCATCGGTACGGGCGAAGGCGGCGGAAGGCAGCACGGCCCAGCCGCCGACGAAGTTAATCAGGATGGCAATGCGAACCGCGTAGCGTCGAAAGCAAAAGAGGCTGATCGGGATCCATGCTGCCAGTGCAATTAAGGGATGAATCATTATGTCTTCCGGAAAGCCGCGTGACTATGGAAAGGACGTCTCATGATAGCAAGTGAGGAGTGGCTAACGGCCACCCGTGCGACCGGAATCGTGGCGTACGGAGTCGCCATGGTCTGCTGTGGCATTGCATGGGCGAGAGCCAGGCGTCGACGAACCATCTCGCAACTCGCTGCCCTTTTGACTGTGATCGAAGGCGCATTGGTACTCGATATGGTCTTCAACTGGCGTTGGATGCTACACCAGGAACTCATGGATCTCGCGCAGCGCTGGAACGAGTATGAGGTTCGAAGGTCGCCGCAGCGTAATCGCCATCGCAATCCTGACAGTGCTGCTCGTGGTTGGTTTGATCGCTGCCCTGCGCATCCTTCGCGCCAGGACTGGCGCCCTTCTCGCGGTTTCCGGAGTTTTGCTTTCGCTTGTCTTGTGGTGCACCGAAGTCGTCTCCCTTCACGCCCTGGACCACGTCTTGTACCATCTGCTGGGTCCATGGATGGTCGTCAGCCTGGTGTGGGTTTTCGCAGGCCTGATGACTTCCGTAGGGATTCTCATCGATGCGCGCCAAGCGAGTGGGGCTCGATGAAGATCAGGAGCCTCTCCCGGCAGATATGGGCGAAGCTGGGATGCCAACCACGGTTACTCCTTCTGCTACGTCTCGGGTTACCACGGCATTAGCGCCGATGGTCGCTTTGTCGCCGATCGTAACACCGCCCAAGATAGTCACACCCCGGCCGATCCACACCTCCCGTCCGATGGTTATCGGTTTTGCGCTGTAGCCGGAGTCGCGGATCTGCTGTTGCGGGTCACGCCTGTGGTTTGCATCGCGGATGCTGGTGTACTCACCGACAAGTGTTCCTTTACCAATGTTGACTCCAGCCATCGCTACTATGTGCGCGCCGCGCGAGATCACCACCTCATCGCCCAGGTCGATCCGAGCATCTCCCTGAGTTTCCAGGTGTACTCCAGGGTAGAGGAGCACATTCTCACCGATGCGAATGTGCCCGCTTCCGTAGACCCACGCTCGCCCCAGAACAACGACGGAGGCGGGCAGTAGCTCATCCAGGGCCGCAGCAAGAGAAGCATGAGCATAGACCCGGGTCAGGTCTTCCCGTAGCGGCGCCGTAATACGCAGAAGCCCGGAGAGCAAGTTGCTCAGGAGACTCTTGATACGGCGCTTGATCTTGATTCTCCTCTCACCAGGGCCGAGGTGGAGAAACCCGGCCACCCCTGGTCTCATTCCATGCCGTCTTCATCAGGCTCGCAAGATTACGGGAGTTTTGGCTGCGCAATTTTCGTTGGGGATCGTTGCTGAACCGATTGCGTAGATAGGAGAGGCGGTAGAGCGTAAGTTCGAGCCATTTGGCCAACCACACGGTCGCACCATAATGCTTCCTATAGTAGAGCAGGGTACTGCGCATACGCCACAGAACAAGCTGCGTACTACCGGAAGACGAGAGCGCGAGATCTTTGATCTGGCGTGATGACTCACCGCCGATGTGAAGCACAGAGATATCGGGCCAGTACCAGATCTCATAGCCCGCTTTCTTAATGCGGCGGCAAAGGTCGACTTCTTCTCCATAGAGAAAGAACCGCGGATCGAACAATCCTATCTTGTCCAGGACATCAGCGCGGATGATCGAGAAGGCGCCTGGAACCCAATCTGCCTGACATGGTTGCGAAGGGTCTGCCCAAGTTCTGTCAAAATATCCAAAAATTCGGGATTTTGGGTATCTCGCAGCGAGACCGGTAAGTACGAAAGTATCTGTAACAATGTTTGGAAACATGCGTGCTGAGGGCTGAAAGGAGTCATCATGGCTCAGTAGCCGCGCGCCGCCGAGCCCTGCTTTCGGATGCTGGTCCATATGCTGGATGGCAAGCTTAAGAGCGCCGGGATGGAGAAACGCGTCGGAATTCAACAGGATGAGATAGCGGCCCCGAGCGGATTGATGGCAAGATTATTCGCCGCACCAAAACCAAGGTTGACCGCGCTGTGAATGATGCGAAAATCGGGAAACTCCTTCTCCACCATCTCCGCGGAGCCGTCGATCGAGTTATTGTCTACGATAAGTGCTTCAATCCGCAGCCCATTCGCCTCACGCTGCACCAGTTCGAGGCATTCGCGCAACAGCTCCCTGGTGTTAAACGATACGACTACGACTGAGGCGTCGTAGGATCTATTTTCGGCTGGCAGCAAAGGCGGATCCCAATTCAACGGAGAAGATGTGTAGGCCGTCTCGATATCCATCGAGATCGTCCAGCACAGTGTATTGCATAGCGTTCTACAAACACAGAATCAAGGTGGAAAGACCCGTCCGTAACTGGCCAAGCGTGCTTTGCGATTACTCAAAAACAACCAATGGCCGCACTAAGGTTCAGTGCGTTTAGTCCACGAATATAGCTTTCACAGCAAAGGACCGGCACAGTTTTGATCACACATTTTTTAAAATAATCGTTGTGGTTCGATTCGAAGTTCGGGCCTATACTTACGCAGTACAGAAAGCCGGAACATATTTCGTAAGCTGCATCCGGCTGGCAAGTCGCTGTAACTCGCGGGCCCAGTTCGTTTGGCAAGAACTAAGACTAAGCGACCACCCGATCATTGGTAACGCCTTTTTTATTTGCAGTTCTTGATGCCGTACGTTGCTTCCTTGAGCTGGTTACCTCCGTCAATCCTTCAGGTGTGAGCATAGGTCTTAAAGAGAGGGCGCTCCCTCGCAGGGAGCCCGACTGTATTCGTCTGAAGGAGCATGGCCAATGACCAGACAATTGTGTAAGCCACGTCCCGGTTCTCTTCATCTGCAGTCGATTCTTCGGCTGGGTCTCTTGCTTGCGTTCTCTCTGCCTTTTCTCGGCACCGCAGCGTTGATGGCACAAGCAACAAACTTCGAGATCGGCACCACTGTTCAGCGATCATCCGTGAAACATCTCGGAGTGAATCTTGCCGGGGACAATTTTTACGACTCCGGACAGATGTTTCGCAACCTGATCTTTGGCAATCCTGGTTTCGAAGGGGAGACGTGGCAGACGATTATGCAATGCGTAGCCGTGACGGCCACCAGTTGCACCGACTCGAATATCTATAACGTGTGGCCGGCCAACTTCCTTCAGGGGGCAACCTTTCAGGTCATCAGTGGGACTGCAGCTGGGAGTGACAGGGACCATTACCAGCAGCACCGCAGCCTCCTTCTCTGGCAACATTGGGGTGATTTTAAATTTCGCTGCCACTTCTACACCACTGCCCGTTAACAGTTGGCTCATCGTACAAATGACGGTGCCCGGTAACGCGCAGGCAGGCTGGTGGCCTACCGTCAACGGCGGAGCAACCTTATCCACCGACACCACGGATATTGCTCCTGATTCTCCCGGTAAGCAGGCGCTGGCCATCAATGCCTCCGGCAGCGGTCAATCGGCAAGTGTCGATTCTTACTTCGATTCCACGGCGGGGCGTTCCTTTGTGCAGTTGAATGGGACCTATACGCTCGCCTTCAAGGCCAAGGGATTGGGCGGAAATAACCAACTGACTATCTCGGTAATGAGGGCGATGGCGACATCTACCAATCGAAACCCTGTTTAACCAAACCGTCACCTTGACTGGCCAGTGGCAGGATTACACCTACAGTTTCAATGCGGCTGAGGACGGGACCTTATATCGGTACAGTCGCGCTTTCGTTTTCGGTAGCGGGCGCTTCGATGTATCTGGACGATGCTAGCCTGACGGAAGCCGCCGCACCTGGAAACCCGACCGCCTATCGCAATGCGGTTGTGAATACGCTTAAGAGTCTTGCAGCCCGGGGTCCTTCGCTACATGGCCCTGTCGGATTACGGCACATCGCTTGACAATGTGATCGCCGTGCCCTTCGCGCGGCAACGGGCAGGCTGGAGCCCGCAGGGCGACCGAGCAGGACGAAGTCCCTATGGGGCTCGAGGAGTTCCTGGTGCTCTGCCAGACTGTGGGCGCAGAGCCCTGGTACACCATGCCCGGGGGAATGTCGCCGACCGACATGCAGAATCTCATCCAGTTTCTCGCTGGAGATGCATCGACGACTTATGGCGCAAAGCGCGCCGCCCTCGGTCAGCAGGCCCCGTGGACGACTGTTTTTCCGGTGATTCATCTCGAGCTGGGCAACGAGATGTGGAATGGGATTTATGAGGGCGAGGGTATCGCCGACCCGGTGGTCTATGGCAACCGGGCCGCTACCATCTTTGCGGCAGCCCGATCGTCGGCTTCTTTCAATGCGAGCAACTTTGATCTGATCATGGGCAGCCAGGCGGTCAATCCCGGGTGGACGCAGCAGGAACTGGCTGCCAGTTCCGGCTACGACTCCGTCGACGCCGCCCCGTACTTGTTCAACAGCTTCAATGATTCCAGTTCGAACGAGGCGATCTTCGGGCCCATGTTCGCCCAGCCGGAGGAGGTTGACTCCAACTCAAGTGGATACATGGCGCAGCAGGCGCAAGCCGCCAGTGGCGGAAGCACACCGGCTAACCTTGCGGTCTATGAGGTAAACCTGAGCACCACCTCCGGTACGGCAACTCAGAGCGTCGTGAACCAGGTAGTCGGTGGCCTTGGCGCCGGGATCGCGGTAGCCGATCACATGCTGCTGATGATCCGCGATGTGGGAGTTACAACCCAGGCCATGTTTGCCCTCACGGAATGGGAAAATTCCTTCAGCAATCCCGCGAACGCCAACGAAACCATGCCGTTATGGGGCTCGGTGATTGATATGGGGGGCGAGACGAACGTGAAACGGCCGCAATATCTGGCCGAGCAGCTGGCCAATTCAGCCATTCTCCCCACCATGCTGACCACCACTGTTTCCGGGGCCAACCCTACGTGGAATCAGCCTCAGAGTACGAATGATTCGATCCAGCTCGCCAACTGCACACTATCTGCAGACCTTCGCGTTTACTGACGGAACGCACTACAGTGTCGTGGTCTTCAATTTAAGCCGCAGTGGAGCGCTGCCCGTTACCTTCTCCGGAGCCAATGCTCCCACCGGCAGCGTACTTATCAGCCAGTTTACGTCCGCCAATCTCACTGACAATAACGAGAGCGTGACCACCACCACGCCGGTTGTCAGCGGCGCCAAGCAGACCAGCGTAGCCAGCTTCAACCCCGCGACGCCCTACTCCCTGCCACCGTATTCGATGACGGTGTTCCTTTGGCCAAGTGAAGCACTCCCCACGAGCACAACCACGCTCCAAGCCTCCCCATCCTTCGCCACCACAGGCCAAACCGTCACGCTGACAGCAACTGTCAGCTCTCAAACAAGTACCAACATTCCGACTGGAACCGTCACCTTCCTGAACGGAACTACCACTCTGGGTACGGCAACGCTGAACGCGAATGGCATAGCTACCTTCACCACCACCTCTCTGCCTGTCGGGTCGGACTCGATTACTGCTTCTTACGCCGGAGATCCGAATGACACTGCTTCTACTTCCGAGGCGATTACCGTCACCATCGCTGCGAGTCTTATTGTCACCAACACGGCGCTCACCGCTTCAGCAGCTTCCATCGGTCCGGGGCAGAGTGTAACCTTCACTGCAACGGTCTCCCCGCTGACAGGCAGCAATGTGCCGACGGGCACGGTAACGTTCTTCGATGGAACTACCAGCCTGGGTACGGCCCCGCTGAACGCGAGCGGAGTAGCCACGTTTAGCACCACCACCCTGGCCCTGGGCAATCATTCCATTACGGCAACGTACGGTGGAGACAGCAAGGACGCCGGCTCTACCTCAGCGGCCGTAAGTGTGAGCGTAGCCGTTGCGCCCTCTGGCAACGACGACGGCGTTAACGGCGTCAGCAACGCAGGTGACGGCCGGCCAAAGCGTTACCTTCACGGCCACGGTCTCGCCCCAGTCCGGCACCAATGTGCGCGACCGGTACGGTGACCTTCCTCGATGGAACAACCAGCCTGGGTACGGCCCCGCTGAACGCTACCGGGGTGGCTACCTTCACTACCACAACACTGGCTACCGGATCTAACTCAATTACCGCCTCCTACGGAGGAGACACCAACGATTCGCCTTCGACCTCCACCGCGGTGACGGTCAGCGTAGCCGCTGCGGCGACTCCGAGTTATACGATGGCCGTCAGCAGCTCCACCCTGAACCTTACTGCCGGACAAGCGTCGAATCTGACCATCACATTGACCCCCGCGAATGGCTTCGACATGCAGATCAATCTGGGCTGTTCCGGGATGCCCACGGGCGTTACCTGCACCTTTACTCCCGCCGCCGTCACTCCCAGCGGTACGGCGCCGGTCACGAGCACGGTGAGCATCCTGGCAACCAGTCAAGCCGCGTTCGCGCCCAATCCTGCTGCGCACGGGGCGCCGGGCGGAAGACTTGCTTACGGCTGGGTCATGCCCTGGGGATTCATTTCGTTGTTGGGGTTGGGAAGGGCGAGGAAGCGGTCGCGGGCTTTCGAATGGTCATTCCGCGTAGCGGCCGCTGCCTTCCTCATCGCAGGGTCAATGTTGGTCTCTGGTTGCGGCGGCGGGTCCTCCTCATCCGGTGGGAGCGGGTCTGGAACTGGGACTGGGAGTACGGCTCCGACTTCCACAACCTTTACCTTGACCATCATTTCCACGGCTCCGGGCACGCAAGCCCAGAACGCACAGATCACGGTGAACGTTCAGTCTTGAGATACAACCTAACAAGAGCGGCGGCCCTGGCCGTGATAGTGTGCCGGGGCGCCGACACCTCTGGTGTACCCTACAGGAACCAGTTCCGGAGAGTATGGGAATGGCAGCTGGGCATTGCGGTCTAAGCTGAGGGGACAGTTCAGGCAAATCGGCAGGTGAGTTGGTTGGCATTCATTTTTCTCATCCCGTTCTTCTTTTCCCTCCTCTTCCTGATCCAGGGGCGCTCCGATTTGGCCTTCCTGAACGTCTACCTTCCCTGTCTCTTGCTGCTGCCCTCCTACTACCTCATCAGGCTTCCTCACCTGCCGCCGCAGTCTGCTGCAGAGTGGGCGCTTTTTCCGCTCGGCATAATGCTGCTGTTTGCACGTCGCAAGTGGCCGCCCCTGCGACGCATGGATCTGTGGGTAGTTCTTTTCATGTTGAGTCTGTGCGCGAGCGAGCTTCTGCGGGAGAACTCACCTAAGGACGGTCTTGCCTACTTCGCGAATCTGTTTGTTCAGATGTTTTTCGCGTACCTTGTGGGAAGGTGCCTGATTGAGCCGGACCTGCGCGTCCCAACCATCAAGCGAATTGTTTTGCTTTTCCTGTGTCTGACGCCGGCGATTCTTTGGGAATACAGGATGGGTCAAAACCCCTGGATCGACGGCGCCCACCGGATATTTCACCTCGAGATTGGCTCCTTCGTACAGATACGTGATGGGCACGCCAGGGTTCAAGCTTGCTTCGGTCACGCCATTCTTGCAGGCATCATGTTTTTCATTGTTTTCCTGTTGAATACGTCACTTGGCGATATTTACAAACGCGATAAAGTGAGGCTGGGTCCGCTGTTCTCAAGCCTCGAGCGATATCATGTGCCTGCGATTCTGCTGCTTTTATTTCTCCTGCTGACCCGTTCCAGGGGACCGATGATTGGCGCAGCGGTAGGCTTTTCCATTCTGCAGATACCAAAATTTCGCAACATCAAAATAGGCGCCGCAGTGGTGGCCTTGCTCCTGGTGATAGCGGGAGTATTCGCGAACAGCTACTTTAACAAGTACACAGGCGCTTCAGAAGCTTCGAGCAGCGATGAACAGCAATCAAGTGCGGCCTACCGGCGTGAGCTGGAGATCAACTACAAACGCGTCACCGACAAGGGTGGATGGCTCGGCTGGGGAGCTTTGAGCTTTCCTAAAGTCGCGGGACAAGCTTCCATTGACAACTATTACCTGCTGGTCCAGCTCGGGCAGGGCAAAATCGGCCTGTATTTATTTCTATTGATTGCGGCAGAGTCGCTATTCGCCGCCGGCCGATCTGCCTTTACCTTTCGCGCTCGCGAGAGTCGCTTCTTCGCCTTCGTCTGCATTGGAGCGTTAGCCGGGCTTTTCCTGTCGCTGTACACGGTCTATCTTGGCGACCAGGTGGTACAAGTGTGTTTCCTGCTCATAGGGTGGAGTCAATCACTACAGGACACGGGCGAAGTAGACCTTCCCGTTGCAGAAAAATACCACTTTAAGCGCGTCTTCGCCTAATAAGCTGCGGAAGTCTGTCCCGCAGGGGCCCACTCTGAGTTCCCTACGAAGGACGGGTGCCCCAGATCTCGCTCGTTTTTCGCGAGATATGGGATTCCACTGCTCTTCCCCTCTGATCTCCGATTCAAACGATGCACTTAGCGGTCAATATCGGTGGTGTCCCACATCTCGCGAAAAACGAGCGAGATATGGGGCACCCGTCCTTCGTGAGGGAACCAGAGACATATCCTTAACGGCTTCACGGTTAAAGTTTAACCGTGACTGTTTTCACTTCTGTATATTCCTGCAATCCGTACTCGCCCAGCTCCCGCCCTATCCCTGATTGCTTGAAGCCGCCAAACGGCGCCCTGGTATCGAGTACGTGATAGCAATTGACCCAAATCGTTCCCGCCCTGACACCATTGGCGACCGCATGCGCCTTCTTGATGTCGCGGGTCCAAACGCCTGCCGCCAATCCATAGTGGGTCCGGTTGGCGCGCGTGATGACGTCCTCCACATCTTTGAAGGGAATCACGCTCATGACGGGTCCGAAGATTTCTTCCCGGGCGATCGTCATGTGATCTAGTACATCGGCGAAGACGGTTGGTTGAATGAAGTAGCCACGATCTCCAACGCGCTCGCCTCCGCAGGCAAGGGTCGCCCCCTCACTCCGCCCCGATTCGATATAACCCATGACTCTATCGAACTGGGTTGCGTCTACCTGCGGACCCTGGTCGGTCCTGGGATCGAGTGGGTCTCCCACGCGACGTCTCCGCGCCCGCGCCACGCTCTTTTCCACGAACTGATCGTAAATTTTCTCTTCGACGAAGACCCTCGATCCTGCGCAACAGGATTGGCCCTGGTTGACGAAAAGCCCGAGGTGCGCGCCTTCGACCGCTTCATCCAGATCGGAGTCCTCGAAGATGATGTTCGGGCTCTTCCCGCCCAACTCCAGAGAGATTCGCTTCAGGTTGGACTTGGCGGCGGCCTCCATAATGAGACGCCCGACTTCCGTGGAGCCGGTGAACGCCACCTTGTCCACATCCATGTGGCGCGCGATGGCTGCGCCGGCAGTAGGGCCAAACCCCGGCAGCAGGTTCACCACGCCCTCCGGGTACCCCGCTTCTAAGATCAACTCCCCAATGCGTAGCGCGGAGAGAGGTGTTTGCTCCGCCGGCTTCATCACCACCGTGTTGCCGGTTGCCAATGCCGGGGCAAGTTTCCAGGCTTGCATCAGCATGGGGTAATTCCAGGGAATGATCTGGCCTATGACGCCAATCGGCTCATGCCTGGTGTAACAGAAGAAGTCGCCGTCAATCGGGATCGTCTTTCCCTGAACCTTGTCTGCCCAACCTGCGAAATAGCGATAGCAAGCGACCGTCTTGGCAACGTCCACGGCCTTGGCTATGGAAAGGGGCTTGCCGTTGTCGAGGGTCTCCAGCCGCGCCAGCTGGTCAGCATTTTTTTCGATCAAGTCAGCGAGACGGTGGAGCATTCGTCCGCGTTCCGATGCGCGCAGCTTCCGCCACGGTCCCTTCGAAAGCAGCTCGTGCTGCCTGAACCGCCTTCTCCACGTCGGCGGCATCGGCCTCGGCAACCTGGCAGATCTCCTCGCCCGTAGCAGGATTCACAGTTGCGAAGGTCTTACCTGATTCACTCGGAAGCCAACGGTTGTTGATGAGTAGCTCGGTTGCCGAAGGAACGATGCTGTTTTCCGCAGGTATGGGCGAAGCAGAGATCATATAAGATGAGTCCCTTCACAAACGTTTCTAAGGCTGGGGCGCGCCGGGTTTAGCGGTATCCGCTACCCTACTCAACACCGCGGCGCGCTCATCGAGAATCAGGCGTGCATTGGCGATGGCTTTGCTCCTCTTCGACCGCAGCGCCTTTTGCTTCTCTGTACAGATATATTCTAGCCAGTTTCGATAGATCGTGGTCGCACTGGAGTTCCATGTCTTCTCGATCCTCCTCTCGCCCAGCGTAGCCGATATCTCCAGGAGTAATTCTTCACTCCGGTCGCAGAGCGCTTTTTCACGCAGCATGCTCAATACATGCACCGTCTCATCGTCGAAATAACTCTGCGGAATCAACGGGCACGTGTCGGTCTCGCCTTTAAAGTAGCGCCCTATGTCGCGACGATACTCGCGCAGCAACGTGTCGGATTCATACTCCGGATGGCCCTGAAAGAAGACGAAGAGTTTCTTCCGTTGTTTGATGAAGGTGTCAACGCCTGCATCTGCGGCCCGCGTGAGCACGCTATATCCGCAAGCTGCCAGATCTTCTTCGCGTACCCCGTTCCACCGGGAATGAGGAAGTCTAAAGCGTGATGGCGTTGCCGCGGTTAAGCGATGATCGGTCGCACGCGCACACTCGAATATGCCGAAGAGCTTATCATTCCTTCTTACCCGAACGATGCCATCCAGGTGAAGGATCGCAGCATGGGCAGCCAGGCAGGACCAAACTGTAGAGTGAGTATTGCTTTCGGCCCATTCTGCCAACCTGGTAAAGCTTTTCCAGTACGGCTCCTGCTTCAGGTCGCTTGCGAGCGGCTCTCTGCCGGTCACGATGAGCCCATCGAGATGCCCGTCCCACAGATCGTTGACACTGGCATAGCAGCTGTTAAGGTAGCGCCGGGCCGGCTCCTGCCGGGGAACATCGGGCAACATGAAATGCAGCAGGCGGACCTGCAAGCCGTCGGAAGCGCAATCCAGCAATGATAAAAATTGACGTTCGGTTGCTTTGAGCGCCTCATCGGGCATGTTGTTGATCAACCCGATCGTGATGCACTTGCTTGACTCGAACGGCGCCATCCTGCCCAGCAGCGACGCGTTTGGATTTGCAGAGTCCACAAAGACAGCCATCAGCTTCCCCCTCCGGGCGTTGACAAGGTTGCGTGGAGCGCCTGATTCAAATCGGCAAGAATATCGTCGATGTGCTCGATCCCGATACTCAGCCGAATCATCTCCGGCAGCACTCCGGCGTTGCGTTGCTCTTCGGCGGACATCTGCCGATGAGTGGTCGACGCCGGGTGGCAGGCCAAAGACTTCGCGTCGCCCAGATTGACCAGGCGGGTTACCAACTGGAGTGCATCATGAAATTTGACGGCGGCCGCATAGCCGCCCTTGATACCCACGGCCATCAGAGAACAGGCCTGATTGCCTAAATACTTCTGCGCTAACGCCCGGTAAGGACTATCGGGAAATCCCGCGTAATTCACCCAAGCAACCCGAGGGTCGTTGTGCAAAAACTCGGCAACCTTCCTGCCGTTCTCCACATGGCGCTCGACCCGCAGCGCGACAGTTTCAATTCCCTGCAGCAGCAGAAAAGCGCTGAGAGGTGAAAGAACCGAGCCGGTGGTCCGCTGGTAGACACTGCGGCAGCGTCCCAGAAAAGCGCCTTTGCCAAGTGATCGGTATAGACCAGGCCGTGATAGGACGGGTCCGGCTGGCTGAACATAGGGAAGCGCGAGGCATGCTCCTTCCAGGGAAAATTGCCGCTATCGACGATGGCCCCGCCCAGGGTAGTGCCGTGCCCACCCATAAACTTGGTGAGAGAGTGCACAACAATATCGGCGCCAAATTCTATCGGTCGAAGGAGAATAGGTGTCGCGACGGTGTTGTCGACGATGAGCGGCACACCGTTTCGGTGGGCCACATCGGCCAGACCCTCGAGGTCGCAGATATTTCCCGCCGGGTTGCCGACGCTTTCACAAAACACAGCGCGTGTGTTCTCGTCGATCAGCTTTTCTATCGCCTGCGGATGATCGCTCTCAGCAAACCGGACAGTGACTCCCTGGCTGGGCAGCAGGTAAGCGAACAGGGTGTGGGTAGTGCCATAAAGCTGGGGAGCGGAGACGATGTTGCTTCCCAGTTCGGTGACGTTTTGCACTGCATAGTTCACCGCAGCCTGACCGCTGCTGACGCACAGGGCTTCCCGGCCGCCCTCCAGCGCGGCGACCCGCCGTTCCAGCACGGCGGTGGTAGGGTTCTGGATGCGGGTATAACGAAAACCTTCCGCCTCCAGGTTGAACAACGCCGCCGCATGCTCGGTGCTATCGAATGCGTAGGCGACCGTCTGATATATCGGTACAGCGACCGCCTTGGTCGTTGGATCGATATCGTAACCGCTATGGATGGCGATGGTTTCCCGTTTCATGTCCTGGTGTCCGTCTTGCTCCGTTTGGTGGGCCTGCTTCTTAATCAATAAGGCGATTCATCTCATCGACCACCCAACGGATATCGGTTTCGGTGGTCCTGAAGCTGGTGATACAGGCGCGTACAACCGGGATGCCGCCCAGCCGCGCCTCCGACATCCATGCGATCTGTTGCTTGTGCAGAGCCGCCAGAAACGTGGCCGGGACGAGTCCCTCCCGGGTGAAACAAACCAGCGGCAGCGGGGTCGAATTGACGATGCGCCATCCCGAAGACCGAAGTGCCTCTCGCAGTACATCCCCCATCCGAGTCTGGTGCTCGATCATCTCCACGTATCCCGATTCGCCCTGATGCGCCAGTGCAAGAAAAAGCTTCAGGCCGATAAATCGCCGGGACCACTGCGCCGATGTTGTATAGGGATCAAAGACCGGCCCAACCGGTTTTCCCGGCATATAGGAGACGTCTGCGCGGAAGGCCTCGGCCACCGTATCAGGATGCCGGCAGAAGAACATTCCGCATCCCATGGGAACCGAGAGCCACTTATGCGCATCGCAGGTGATGGAGTCTGCCATCTCGATTCCCGCAAGATAGTGCTTAAGTGTGGGGGAGAGGATGGCGCTGCCGCCCCACGCCGCGTCAGCGTGAAACCACAGGCCCTCCTCCCGGCAGAAGTGGCCAATCTCGGCTAGCGGATCGATCACTCCAGCGGCCGTTGTTCCGCCGGTGCCCACCACCAGGAAGGGAAGAAAGCCGTTGATGCGATCCTCGGCGACGCGCTTTTTCAGTTCGCCCAGGTTCATTTTCAAACACCGGTCGGTCGGTATGGTCCGCAGCGCTCTTCGCCCCAGCCCGGTCATGTGTGCGATCTTGCTGAACGAATGATGGGTCTCTTCGGTGAGATAAATCGACGGCTGGGCACGCAAGTGTCGAAGACCATGTTCCCCATAGTCAGGAAAAGCCCGCGTCAAGCGCGACAATGACGGCGGAGAGATTCGCCTCCGTTCCCCCGCTGGTGAAGGTTGCGAGGGTATTTTCAGGCAGGCCGAACTTTGCCGCCAGCCAGCCAAGAGTATGCCGTTCGATCTCATTGGCCGCCGGCGAGGTGCGCCAGTTTGCCAATTGCGGGTTATACATGGCGACCAGAGTGTCCGCAATCACCGACGCCAGCGTTACGCTGGGATTAAAAAGGCCGAAGTAGCGGGGGTGGGTCACCTGCACCTGCCAGGTGCGTAACATCTTTTCTACATCGGCGATCACTTGCTCGAGCGGCAGTGCTCGAGTGAAGTCATAGCGAGACGCGAGATAGCTTCGAATCTCTTCCGCTGTTACGGTCGGTAGAATGGGGCCGTTCGCAATGTCGACCTGTAACTGTGCGAAATCGCTCGCGATTTCATCGATGACCATGCGTACGCTTCTCCCACGAGCGCCGAACTGCCTACAAACGAATACTGCCAACTTGAATGCGGTCGTACAAGTCCTTGTCGAGCGGAGTGAATGTCTCCGCTTCCATGTTGTCGAAATAGAGCATGTCATTGCTGGCGACGGGATCGTATCCCTGGCGAACCAGGTCGGTCTTCGAATATTTGAAAGTGCCTGTCACTTCCACCTCGTTCCGGATGCGCAGAAACAAAGGACGCGCGTAGGGAGGCAGACGGCTCACCAGGTGCTTCCGAAATCCCGCCAGGTCTAAGGATCTTCGGCGACCACCGCAGCCATGCCGGCCCGGCCTTCGGCTGACGGGAATCGCTACACCATAGACATTGGCGTGCTTGACTCCCGGAAATGCGCAGATGGCCTCTGAAACCTCGGAGGTGGCGACATTCTCGCCCTTCCAGCGGAAGGTATCACCGATGCGATCGACAAAATAGAAATATCCCTGCTCATCCTTCCGCATCAGGTCGCCGGTGCGCACCCACATGTCTCCCGGCTCAAAGACGTCGCGAAGGATCTTGCTTTCCGAGGCCTGCTGGTTGGTATAGCCCTCGAATCGGCTGCCAATGTTCGCTGGGTCATCCACAACCTTGCCGATCGCTTCGCCGGCTTCATTCGGAGCGCAGCGAATGCAAAACCCTTCCGCGTTCCGCGCTGGTTCTCCCTTCTCCACATCGAATTTCACCAGCGCGGGCGAGAATCGATGCGCCAGGTATGCCGGGATGTGCCCGATGGCGCCGCGCTTGCCCTCGACGTTGAAGAGAGAGACGCCGCCTTCGGTGGCCGCATAAAATTCGAGAATCTGCGGAATGGAAAACCGCTCCTTGAACCTCTCCCAGACTTCGGGCGCCAGTCCGTTGCCGCAAGCCATCCTGATGCGATGTGCGTTCTCGTTTACTGATGGCGGGGCGTGGAGTAAGTAGCGGCAAAGTTCGCCAATGTATTGGAACATCGTGCAGTCCCAAGTCGCAACATCGTTCCAGAACTTGCGTGGCGGAGAATTTTTCGCGAATGACAAGGGCGCCGCCGGCGACCAGAATCGCGCCCGGCGCCAGCACCCCGCCCACGCTGTGATACATCGGCAGGCAGTTATACATCCGGTCTGTGGGTTGCGCATCCATCATGCCGGCGAACCAGTGGCTCCATTGCATGATGCGGGCATGGCTGACCTTGGCGGCCTTGGGCAGCCCGGTCGTGCCCGAGGTGTAGATGTAGAGCGCTCGATCTTCGATTGTCGGCGACCGGCGCTCAGCCCTGCTCAGTGGTTCGCCCGAACATCTGTTCGATCTCCAGATCAATCCGCTGGAACTGTTCGTGTTCGCCGCCGTGCATCCAGATCGCAGGCGCCCCCGAGAGGTCTGGCAAGGTTGCGCACCACTGCTCGTAAAACTCGGCAGCAACGATGAGATGTTTGGGCGAAACGACGTTGATGCAGTGGGCGAGCGAAGGGCCTGGCAAATTTGTGTTGAGCAGGGAAACGACGCCGCCGACGCTGGTGATGCCAAGCCATATGGCCATGTATTCGGGCCGATTGGTCATCAACAGGCAGACGACTTCGCCCTTCGCGATGCCCGCGTCCAGCGCCCATCGGGCATATTGATTGACCGCGCGGCGAGTGCCCGGTAGGTCAGGCACTCGCGGTCGGAGAGCAGCGCCGGCGCATCCCCCCATTGCGCAGCCAGCTCTTCGATCACGGTAGAGAGAATGCGATCGGGAGTGCGCGCGATGGGCGCGGTCAGCTCCAGAGCGCGCAACCACGCTTTGGCCGCGGAACCGTTGCTGTTGACGGGTGTCATACTAAGAGCTTCCCTCATGCCGTATTGCCTGCATCAACGGTAAGTACTGTGCCCGTGATGTTCTTCGCTCTGTCGCTCAGCAGGAATTCGACCGCATTGGCCACATCGTCGATATCGACCAGGCGCCGGAGCGCGCTGCGGCGCACGATCTGTTCCCGGTGCTCGTCTGTGAGCGCTTGCGTCATGTCCGTATCGACAAAGCCGGGAGCGACGGCATTCACGTTCACCCCCATGCGTCCGACTTCTCTGGCCAGCGATCGGGTAAAGCCGATGAGCGAGGCTTTGGTGGCGCTGTAAACCGACAGGCCGCTATAGCCGGTGCCGGCAACAATCGACGCGATGTTGACGATGCGGCCGCCGCCATCGGCCATCATGGAGCGCACCACGTACTTGCGTCATCACCATCGGCGAGAGTGTGTTCAAACGCACAAGCTGCTCGATCTGAGAGTTATGCATGAGCGCGAGAGCGCCTTCGGCGCTTATGCCGGCGTTGTTCACCAGCCCATAGATCGGACCAAAGTCTTTGCGCACCGTCTTCACCAAGTCAGCAATGCCTTCGATCTCTGCCAGATCAAAGGGGACAAAATGCAGCGATCCAGACGTTCAGCGCGTTCCGTTTCTTCATCGCGGACGCGAGTTCGTTGCTTTCTTTACGCGCAATCGCTATGGCGCGGAATCCCGCCTCCGTCAGCCTGCGCGCGATACCCAGGCCTATTCCCCGGCTCCCACCGGTGACCACTACATTACGCATGCCGGCGGATGAGTTTCCCGGTCTCGGCGACCGCCAGGGCAGGAACGAAATTGATCGCCGCCGGAACCTTATGCGAGGCAAGTGCCTCGCGACAGAGCCGCAGGATATCGTGATGCAGTTCGCCCATGTCCGTGCTCGCAGGCTCTGGCGCAACCTTCAACACCACGTCGGCGACGACCAGTGCACCGGTGATGGGATTTTTCTTTGTCCGGACCAGCGACATCTGCACCTTGGGATGGCCATTGATCACTGCCTCCACTTCTTCGGGATACACCTTCATGCCTCCAACGTTGATCATTCCATCCCCGCGGCCGACGAAGTGGTAGCGACCCTCTCGCAATTCGAGCACGTCGCCGGTATCCACAAATCCTTCGCGCATCCCGGATGG
The DNA here is from genome assembly GCA_963721125.1 of uncultured Acidobacteriaceae bacterium. Classification (GTDB taxonomy): domain Bacteria; phylum Acidobacteriota; class Terriglobia; order Terriglobales; family Acidobacteriaceae; genus PALSA-350. Next base: position 716,026 of record CAVRHZ010000008.1, read on the forward strand.
CATGGTTGTGATCGCCGAGATAGCAGCGCGCAGTTCTGTTGGAGCGGACGCGGAGCGAGCGATTCTCGACCTTCATCACCACATGCGGAGTGTGTTCGATCACGCTCGGCGGGAAAGCCCACCAGTCCATCATTCACATCAAAGACCACGCCTGCCTCTGTGGTGGCGAATGCATGGGCGATTCTCGCCTGCGGATACAGCGACCGCAGATGGTTCAGGATCGCCTGGTCGGCGATCTCTCCCGACAAGCGAACGTATTCCGGCGCGATCAGGTGAGCAGAGGAACTCATCGATGCGCGGCGCCAATGGGAGGGCGTGCCGGAGATATGGGTCACTCCGTGTGCGCCCGCGCGAGCCAGAAAATCAGCTGTCGACTCCTGCGCGCTCGATAACACCAGCGATGTCCCGGTAAGGGCCGCACGCAGAAAGATCTGCAGACCTCCATAGCGGCGAATGTCGTAGAACGTACTCCAGACCACGCCGTCCGCTGGGGTTGCGCCGGCTTCAATGGCTCCCGCCAGGCTGGCCAGGGTGTGGACCACCAGCTTGGGACGTCCCGTTGTTCCTGATGTGAGCAGCACCCACTCCGTTTCATGCTCGTACCTTCGGAGCGAGAATTGGCGGGCATCCTCGTCCAACTGGACGGAGTCAGAGAGGCAACGCCTGGAGTCTCGAGTTCCGGTGGTTGCTCGATCGGAGACGATCGCATCCGCTTCCGCGGACTGGACGACGTAGGGAAGATATTCCAGCGACAAGTCGGGAGGGTAGAGAACGATGCGGCGGGCAGCACCATCGAGTTCGACCAGGGCGGCGATGGCGGTGAGCTGATGGGTGGTCGCGACCACAACAGATCGTCCGCAGAGTTCGTTGGCCCTTCCTGCGAGCACGCTGCCTGCAGCCAGATCGCTCCAGGCAAGGCTCGCTTCCGCCCCAAAAACTGAGCGCGCGGTCAAGTCTCCTACGGCGCTGAGACCGTCTCTAAGCGACGCCCTGCTATTTCGCAGCATGTTCATAGAAGCTGACAAAGTCACCGAGGGTTACGGGAAAGCGAGCATCTTCCGAAGTACTGAACGGATCAAGTCCCAACGAGCCCTCGAGCCGAGTCACGATGATTGCAAAGCAGAGCGAGTCGAGCCCGGAATTCAGCAGTTCCAGGCCGTCTGTCAGCGGCGCCAGCCGCCGGCCTTGCTCTCGGGCCACCTGCTGGAATTGGGCCATGATCTCAGATCGAACTTCCATATCTATTGTGTCTACCTTCCAGCCGATTGCAACCGCGTGTCTCTCCACTCCGGCCGAGATGACAATCTATGTTATGCAAACGAATTTGTCATCTCGCTCGCCCCCGCTTGCCGTGGCACCGGAATGCAGCGGAGCGGAAAGATCTTTGATTTCATGGCGATTGGTGTAATCTGCGCATCCTGGCAACGGAAAATAAAAGTTCAGCCAGCCTTCCATAAGCTGCTGGACTCCAGCTCGGCCCACGCGATTTGAGAATGTATGACCGGCGCCTTCCACCACTTTCACAGCCACCCGGTTGTTGCTCCCGGCCTGTTCAAGAATGTATTTCAGGTAGTCGAACTCTTCGCCTCGTGGTTTAGTTGCCGGCGCCTTCAAAACGAGAATTGGCAGGCCCGCAGTTGCAACCGTCTTCCAGCACCTGAGAAGAGGAAAGTTTGCGTTCTCCGGCATCGGGTTCTTGCGCAGATAAAGGCGAAGATCTGTAAAACGGTCATAGCCCTTGCTGATGAGTCTGCCCAGAGCGGTGCGCGAAATACGGCCGGTAAGCTTCTGCCAGAGCCATGACGGAGGCGCTATTGGCAAATAGAAGTAGGGATCCATCAACACCAGTCCGCGGCACTCTTTGCTTGCCGCCGCGGTATAGAGAGCCGAGACCGCGCCGGCGCAAAGTCCCACAACCACCACGCCCGATAAGCCAAACCGCTCCGAGAGTTCTCTCATCAGGGAGGAAGCGATCGGTCCATAGCCTCCGGTATTAATAAACTTCATCAGCTCCGGTGGAGGGTTCCCGTCGGAATCGCCGAACCCCGGCATGTCCAGGCGAAAAGCAGGATAGCCAGATCTGGCCAACGACTCTGCCCAGTAAACCGCGGAATCACCGGCGGCCGCCCTGGTCGGAGAGAGTGAATTCAGAATCAGTACCCCGGTGCGTTGTGCCTCAAGGGGTTCACCGTGGGGCCTGTGATAGGTGCCTCGAACGATGCCGCCGAGCCCACGCAACGTGATCAACTGGCGCGTTTCAGTGGCCTCGTTCATGGCTATTTTCCTTGGAGATCGGTAAAGCATCGGCAACCCATCCGAAATTACCAGCGTACAGCCAGCTAAGGTCTTTCACCTCGTCGTAGCCCACGTAAGGCTTAACCAGCGGGGCTGCTTCCCGGCCCAGCTTCACCACCTTCACCGGCTTCCGGTATGCCTCGCAAGCCGCATCCTCGTTTTCGAGATTGGCCGGCAGGTGAAAATCAAAAGAGCGGCGCCACAGAGCACTGGACCATTGGTAGCCAGCTACTTCAATAGAGAGTCCTCGCTCCAGTTGCCGTATGTAATCAGCGGCGGACCTGCGGTTTTCGGGTGACTCGAATAGTTGCTCAAGTCCGGCCCAACGCATAAGGCTCGAGCGCAATGCCTGGTTCGCATGAGCTGGGGGCGACCAAAGGAGCAGTGCGTCGCCTAAGCCTTGCGCGAAATGCCTGGCGGCAAGAATTGCGCCGATTTCAAGCCCGTGCAACAGCAATGGCACGCCTTGCGAGCGGTTCGAAAGCCAATCAGCGAGCAACTCTACATCTTCGCTCCAATGGTCGAAGCCCATCTCTTCGAATTCGCCTGTACTTTCGCCGACACCGCGATAGTCGTAGCGAAGAACTTCCATTCCTCTTGCTGCCAGATACCGCGCCCAACGGACCCAGGGGTGATAGGAAAAATGCCGTTCCGAGGCAAACGGCCCCACCAGTAACACGCGGGCTACTGGATCTGGTACCTCATGTAGCACCGTATAGAGAGCCGCGCCGGGTACAGTGAAGTATCCGGCGCATTCCGATAGAGCGCCATTGCTCTGGAGTTGTGTCTGCACGGGCCTGATCTCGTCAAAAATTACGCGGTTATCTTGCTTTCGTCGACTCGATTGATGCGCTGGATCAGCGTGCGAAGCAGATCGACACCCTCAAACAGGTCCGCTGATGGATCAAGCGGATTGACCGCCATCTCCGCGTAGAGCGCGCGAAACAGTCCTTCCGAGTGCTCAATGTCGCAAACACCGTGCACATCCGTGTATACCCGTTCCGCCGAGCCCTGCAGTTCGGCAAGCTCTGCCAAATAAGCCATGTACTGTTGAATGTACCCCTCAAAGAAAGCCATCGTGAGCAGATTCTGCACCCCCGACAGCCGGCCGAGAAACAGGCGGACGTTGGTCAAATCGCCATGGACGTCAAGCGCGTCCTGATCCGTAGGAAACGCGTGTGCTGCCATGGTGAATTTGCGCAGCATCGCGGGATGGCAATCACCCACCTCTTCGCGCAGATTGGCGAGCAGGATCGGGCGCGCGTCTTCTGCCTTGACTGAAAGATAAGTGGCCGTCATCCAGTAAATAAAGTTTCCTTCGAGTACCGCGGTGTATCTCGCAATCATCCCGCGCCGTTGTTCAGCGGTCAACTGCTTGGGGTCTGGCAGAGCAGAGATCAGATCTTCAATGGTGCTATCGATTTGTTGCCTGAGTGAGGTTCCGAGAAGGCCGTCCTGCACTGAGGGAGTCACTAGCGAGGTGGTCATATATTCTCCTTTGTCCAAGGTTGAGTGTCAGGCGCCGGAGTCGGAGCTCAACATGTGCAAGTGGATTAAGTACTCGTGTCAGTTGCGATAAATAAGGATGCCGATAGGCTTAGAAAAGGGCAGCTCAAAATGCAAAGATAACTCAGGTACAGCGCTAGTTAGATTCTCTTTTAGATAAGTGTTGATGATCGACCAGGGGGGATACCTTGTAGAGTACTGCACCGCTAGCGGAAGTCAATAAATATCGATTGGTTTTATCGTCAGGGTTCATGTCCAATTCGCATTGCGAAAGTCTCCCCATTTCAGGCCCGAAAATACAGACGCAGCTACAGTGCCCGACGGAGGCGAATCAATCGCCGTTGAGTGTGAGTGAAGCCAATGACGACCCTCAGTGTTCCGCCTTGACCATGTTTTGCCGGGGCTCGCAAGTTCAGATGAGCATACATGACCATGCGGCCGTCTAACAGAAAGTTCTAGTACTTGCTTACTAGAGTTTTTTGCACAGTTACTTAGTTAGAGTGGAAAAGCCGACGTCTTTCGGTGCAATGAGAAGCGCGGCCTCACGCATGAGGTGATGGCTGGAAAAAGTTTTGCAGTATTGGAAAAAACATAGCAACTGCACCGGTGATCGACCAGCAAATACTTCACGCGTAGGTGGAGTTTTCCTTTGCCGTTTGCTCATGATTGTCATAGCCGGCGGATGCCGGCCCTTTACTCCAGCCTGGATTCCATTTGACGTTGGTCTTATCCATGCGGGCCTCGAAGGCACTCAAATCCTCACGAGTCGCCCGGCTTGCGCGGCGAAACGCGACCTTGTTCAGGATGGCCGCAACGCCGGGGATCTGGAGCTTCTCCAGCAAGCGGGAAGCGCGAATCAACTGCGCCTTGGTGGTTGCTCCTGCTTCTGCGATAAGGATGGTTACATCGGCAAAGCGGGCCAGGTATTCGGTCTCCGCCGAGATCAGAATAGGTGTGGTGTCAATCAGAACGACATCGTAGTCGGTGGTCAGGTCTTTGAAAGCCTGATCCATAAAGTTGGTAAGCGGCGTCACCTTGGCGGAGAAGGGTTGCGCCAGGACAGCGGTTGACCACACGTCGGCATCAGACCTCACAGCAGGCACCCCGCCCAGTCCATGATGCGCCGATTGATCAATGTTCAGCGTGATATAGGCCACCGGAGGAGTGGCGCCGGAGGCATCGATGGTCAATGTCTTGCGGCCCAACTTGGCCAGCGTACTGCCCAGACTTTCCACGATCGATGTGGTGCCCGCCCCCGCATTCACCGAGGTAAGGACGATGGTATGTACGTCAGCCGTGCGAGCCGCCTGATCGATACCTGCTGCCAGACGCAGGGCGCATTCATCGAGCACCTGCATCGTGACATCCCGGTCGTGGAAGAGCGTGCCAATCGGGGAGAAGCCCAATACCTCCTCGATGTCGTCCCCGGAATGGACGCGCGGATCAAAAAAGTCGATCAGAACAACGCTGCCTATCCCGACCATCAGAGAGAGGGGAAGCAGCAGGCCGAGGATCATCGTGCTGTTGCTATGCAACGGGGCAGTGGGCGTCCTTGCCGGGGAAAACATATGCACCGAGCCGGGCGACTTGCTTTCAAGCTCCAGGTTCCGCGTGCGCTCATCCAGGGTGGCGTATCTCGCTTGGAGCGCAGTAATCTCGGCTTTGAGCACCTGCGCGCGTTGAAAGCTGGGCGCCGCATGGGTCGCCTGGTGGGTATAAGCCTGCAAATCTGAAGTGAGCTTAGCCTCCACCGTGGTCGCCCGTTCCAGGTCAGTACGCAGCTTCTGTTCCAGTGTGGCCGCTGCATGGTTGCGAAGGTTGACCTGCATTTGTTGCAGGGCGGTTTCGATCTGGGCGAGTTGCTCTTCTGTTGTCCTGCGCAGGGGATGATTCGGCGTCATCCCGGCGAGCTGATCCAGGAGCAATGCGCGTTTCTGGCTGAGAGAAGACTTGAGCGCCAGCAGGCTCGGATCCGAAGCAATGATTTCGTCAGCGGCGGAGTTGAGGGCGGCACTGGGCGCATCTGCGCCGCCGTTGGCCAAAGCGGAGAGTTGGGCTTCTGCCTGAATGCGCTGCTCGTGCGCCGCGGTTAGATCAGTACGCAGCTTGGACACCTGGGCGTCGATCTGATCCGTAGCGTCAGAGGAGATGACAGCTACACCAAGAGATTGGCTTATCTGGGTCTGCTCGTGCAGCTTGTCATTCAGCTCATTTTGCACTTCGGTGCGTGCCTGGCGCAGGGACTCCAGCCTCTCGTCCCGGCCGTAAAACTCCTCTCCTTTTATGCTGTCGAGGTAGCTGTCGGTTACCGCGTTAACGATTTCGGCCAGGTGTGTCGGGTCGGTGCCGAGCAGAGTGATCTGTACCTGGTAACTCTGGCCATCGCGCGCCACTGTCAGGCTGTGCTGCAGCCGGTCGACTGCCGACTCCAGACTTTCCCCAGGGGCCTGCCACACTCCGGGCGGAAGCTTTCCGATAGCGTCGACCAGCACGTTATATTTCGTAACCGAGTGCACCTGCTCCTCGATATAGGAATCGTACGGGTATTCCTGCTCCTGATTGGTGACCAGGGTGGCGTGGAAGTTAGGCGACACATAGACGACGCTGGTGGCTTCGTACTTGGCACGATGCCGAACAGCGAAGGCCACCCCCAGGCCCAGCGTCACCAGGGTGATCAGGGTGGCCAACATCTTGTGCAGGCGCAAACTTCGCCCCACGTCGATTCGCGACCTCCAGTCCGGGAGGGGCTGCGAGAGATTGCGATGGTTGCGATTGGCTGAAATTCTTAATATGCATGGACGAGGACCTTGGCAATCGATGTCACAGCTGTTAGGGGGACGGTCGTTTATGGGCCCTTGAGTTCAATCAGAAAAGCAAAGAGAGAACCATTGCATCAGGGGGCGGCGACCGCGGCAATCGCGCCGACGGAGGCCACCGGGCTCAATCGTTGAATGACGTAAGTCGTCTTGAAAAATCCGCTTTGCGGTACAAACACTACATCTCCCGCGTGCAACTTGACCTCTTCGGTCCCCTTGACCGTAAGCAGGCTTTTAAAGGGGATCGGTCAGAGTCTTTCCGGTTGACGGCTGAATAACTTGAATGTTCCCGGACGCCCCCTCGGCCAAACCTCCCGCCTCCGCCAGAACGGAGGCCAGAGTGGATTGCGGTGTAAGAGGAATGGCGCCGGCATGCATCACGCTTCCCAGCACTGACACGAAGACCTCCTGCTGAGCCGGAACAAAGACGATGTCATTCCGTCGCAGCCGCAGGTCGGCCATTGAATTGCCACTCTGCAACAACTGCTTCAGATCGACCCACACAACCTGATCGTTGCCGCGGTAGATAGCGCAGCGCTCGGGGATTCCATCGTGCACCGATGGTCCGTTGTTGGGTCCAGTGCCGGCATTGGCCAGCAGTCCACCCCTTGCAATCACGTCCAGCAGGGTGGGCGTATTGTCGAAGTACAGTACTCCGGGATGCTGCACGCTGCCGATAATGACCACTCGATTGGAACCGTACTTTTCAATGTTGATGGTCACCGTGAGGTCTTTGTAGTAGGGCGACAGAGCGTCGACCACCAGCTTAGCGACCTCGTTTCGGTTCTTGTCTGACACGTTGAGGGCGCCGGCGAGCGGCAGCGTGATACGGCCATCCGGTCCAACGACTCTCTTGGCGCTCAACTCCGGCCGCCCGGGGAAATCAAGGCTGATCTCATCCCCCGGGCCGAGTTCATACTCTTCGTTTTCCGCCGGCTCAAAATTCTGCAGAGTCTTCATGGGGCTTTGCTTCAGCTGTGGCGTGCTGGTGGCCGCGTCGCCCGCCGTGTTTGTTTGTGCCAGGACCAGGTTCGCGTTCATCGCCAATAGCAGTCCCGCAAAGAACAACCTCACCGAAAGCATTTCCTTTTTCACGAGACCTCCAAAGAACTTCTGATCCGTAGCCCATGTTCCATCGCATTGCCGGGATTACCCTCAGCCGCGGCCTCTAACAAAACCTCTTGTTTCGCCGGCTGACGTTCAGTTCGAACCCATGCCGCGTCGCTTCGGGAACTGCGCAGGACGCGGGGCAGCAAGGTAAGTTTCCAAAGTATGTAACCAGGTGCGCGAGCCAGGATGCGGAGGTCGCCGGCAAAATCATTTCCCACCCATGCCGCAGCCAGAACGTGGCCCCCCAGAACAGTCCCTGCGATCAGGGCGTAAACGCGCAGCCATTCTAACGGCAGACATACGGCCAGTAGCAGCAGAAAAGCAACATAGCCGATAGGCAGAGACATCAAGTCCAGTAGTGGTTCCACCATGCGTAATCGGCCTCGCACCAGTTGCTGCAGAAGAGGTCCGAACCAAGTCACGGCGGCATTGGCTCGTCCGCCTTCCCATCGCGAACGCTGAATGGCGTCGCCTTGTTTCGAGGGCGGCATGCCTGACCAGACTTTTGCGTCGTGAAGGAACTGAACCTTCTTACCACATAACACCAGCCGAAGGTGATATTCAAGATCTTCCACAACGGAAAAAGAATTGTAAGGGTTTTGCGTAAGTACTGTTTGCCGGATGGCAAAGCCATTGCCCACGATACCTGCTGAAAGGCCAAGCCGGCTTCGACCCGCAGGTCGAACAACATTGAAGCCGCGAAACCCGAGCGCAGTCAACCGGGTGGCGGGCCGCTTCGCAAAGCCTTCTATTTCATATCGGCATTGCACGGCCTCGGCTCCGTTGGCCAGTGCCTCGCGGACGAGCCCGATGAGATTACTCGAGACCGTTGAATCCGCATCGATCACCAGGGCCGCATCCATGCCCTGCGAGGCCGCGTACCCGAAGCCGAAAGCCAGGGCAGAACCTTTGCCCCGTGCTTGCGGATCGTTGCAGATGACGACTTCCGCACCGGCCTTCGCAGCGCGATCCGTGGTGCCATCTGAGCAATTGTGGGCAACGACGATGATTCGTGTCTCAGCTGCCGGCAGCCGAAACCCGCAGGCTCTCGACGCAAGATGCAATCAAACCCTCTTCATTGTGCGCAGGGATGATCACCGCCAGGCGAATAGGCGCGGATGGAGCGGAGCCACCGCGCTTGCGTTTAGGCAAGCCAGGAGGCGAGCGTGAGAACTGCCAATTCTACAACCAACGGCAGTGTGAGCAGCAGCAGAGCAACTCCCAGAGCTTCAGAGAAGTAGGACGCCATGAGCATAAATTGAGAACCAAAGTTTGCGGAATCGAGGACGTTAGCGTGTTGCTGAACTTCTGGTGTGGGGGTGGCCAGAAGCGACTCTGGTGGATTGGCCGAGGTACACGATTCTCCTGCACAAGTCCTTCAGCAATTCCACCTGGATATGAACGTTGGGGGAATGGGGATTAAACGGGTGCACCAGGATACCGTCGGTAAATAACTGGTTCTCTGCTTTCTTGATCCGGTAGAGAGCATCGCTGATGCTCGACGTGTTCACGAAATAGTGACTCATGCGCGCGGCGCGAAGAACCCTCAGGCCATGTGGCGGCATAGCCACCAGCCAAAGCTCGCGTTTCCGGCGTTTCATCATCTTTGCCAGGTGGACCAGCAAACCAACCGAATCGAGCCCGAAATAGGCGGTCTGAGACAGATCGAGAACGATATGGTGGTCTTCCCGATAGGCACGCTCAAGCTGCTCTTCAAATTCCGTGAGCAGCGAACCTTTAAAATTGCCCCGAATAGAAATAACCGTAGCATTATCCTGCTGGTAGGTTTGCACCGTGGAAGTAACTCTCCGCGGTTGGATAGCGTTGGCTGCCATCTGCAGGGGTAAATGGCGTGCTAGTCCATAGGCGTCCACCAGGTACCGTTGCGTCAGGCGCCGCGGTTCGTGCGCAGCCCGGTACAGCCATTCCAGCCCGGCGGTTCGCATCCAGACCGGAGCGCGTCTGACTTCACCGGCGAGAAAGTCCAGAGAGGCCCCGACACCCATGCAAAGCGGAACTTTTAGCCGGTGACGATGCATGGCAAGCCACTGCTCCTGCTTGGGGTGTCCCATGGCGACCAGCAGAATGTCTGGTTGGGCACGCTCGATACGGCGCAAAATGCCCTCATGATCCATATCCGCCAGAGGCGAAACGGGGGGGCAGTGGCGGCCTACGATGCGCAGCTTGGGAAACCGTTTTTTGAGTACCTCAGAAGCCCGGCGGGAGCTCTTCTCGCTCGCACCCAGAAGATAAATTCCATAGCGTCGCTTGGACGCCAGTTCCGCTAAGCGGGGAATTAAGTCGACCCCCGAGACACGCTCTTTGAGCCTCGAGCCCATCAGTCGAGACGCCCACACGATGGGCATGCCATCGGGAACGACCAGGTCGCAGGAGCAAAGCATCTCCTGCAGCGATTGGTCGTGGATCGCATTGACGATGAAGTCCACGTTGGCCGTAGCCACCTGGTGGAAGCCCTGCTCGTCGATCTTCTCTTCGATCAGATCCATGGCTTCGCGCATGGTGACATTGTCGAAGGGCACCCCCAGAACTGCCACCGACCTGCGATTCCGATAAGACATTACGCTCACTCCGTCGTTTACTCTGCAATGGTTGCGAAGGAAAGTGGGCCCTCGAATCCACGGGGCTTCGCCTCAGTCAGTCCCGTGGAAACCGAGGTATTGCTCTCTCGGCTCGTTTGGACTATCCGGAAGTTGGTCTTGTGTGTTGCTTTTACGCAAAATGCAGTGCTGCAATGTTGGTTAAACTGGCAGAACTTAAAAATCAAATCCGTGGTTACTTTTCTTTCGCCTCACGGTGCGAACATCGGGGGATGGCCGGTTAGGAGCAATTTGCTGGCCAAAACCATAGAGCATCAAAACTCAGGATTTTTCTCCCGTTTGAAACATAGCCTGACCTTTCCTCCGCCAATATTCCCAAAGTTAAGTAAGTGTTCCCACTCCTGCATCGTTGCGCCTGGCGCAATTCCGCCTGTTCTTAGTAATAGGCTTTTTAGCTCTCCAAGGTAACCTAAATAAAACTCTGGTAAGGCCAGAACAGATTAATGAGTAGCTTTATGGCGATGGGTATACTATGTGGCCACCCCAGCACGTGCATGCCGAGAGGGGCGCTCCTTTCGGTCAGAGATCGACCTGGGGCCGGTCTAATGGTTTCATTGTCTTTCTGCCCAAGCCTTGTTGTAGAACGCCAACTCATTGATACAGTCACCCGAGGAGAGAACCAGGCCCGTGCGGCGGTTCTCGCTAGGAGGAAAGATGACCCGCAAAATCGTGTTGGTCAGTGAAGCCGCAGAGTCCCACGACCAATTAGTGCGGAGTCTGGCTGCGGTGGGAGTTCACGTTGTGCCGCAGGCGACGTTAAGAGCAGCAGTTTCGCTACTGCGCGATGCGGAAAATGCCCCATCAGCCTTTGTCGTGGATGCGCCGTCGTTCTCTCCGAATGACGCAGATGTGTTGGCAGGTCTGAGTGGTCAATATCCCCAGCTGCGCATGATGGTGTTTGTTTCCAGGGGATCGCAAGAGGTCCTCCATCGATTGGAGGGCTGTCGCCAGATCAGCATTCATAGCGTTTCACTCGGAGATAGAACGTCGCCCGGCTTGATCCTGGAAACCGTGGCCTCAGGCAAGCGATCCGCGGCCCTCGAGCAAGGGGAGGTGGGCCGCCGGCCAGGTCTCGCCGGTCGTCCGGACGCCGGCGATCCGCTCTACGATGATGAGTTCTTGCGGCGTGTGGGGCGGTCCGATGTCCCTGTTTTGCTGCATGGTGAAACCGGGGCCGGCAAGGAGGTCATGGCGAAAAAGCTATGGTCCTACTCCAATCGTGTGGGCAAGCCTTTCTTAAAGTTGAATTGTGCCGCGTTGCCTTCCGAGCTCATTGAAAGCGAGCTTTTTGGTTACGAGAAAGGGGCATTCACCGGCGCGATGGTCGATAAGCCGGGTAAGTTCGAGCTGGCCCAGGATGGAACCATCTTGCTGGACGAGATTGGGGACATGGACACCCGGCTCCAGGCCAAGCTTTTGCAAGTGTTGCAGGATGGAGAGATTCAACCGCTGGGCAGCAGTCGCGTGATCAACGTAAATGTTCGCATCATGGCGGCAACTCACCGTGACCTGCACGCCGCCATTGCGCAGGGTACGTTCCGCGACGACCTTTACTATCGGCTGAGCGTGATCAACATTACTATTCCACCCTTGCGCGAGCGCCGCGATGAGATTATCCCTCTTGCCGAAAAACTGCTCTTGCGCCATGTGGGCCCGGGCGGCTCTGCTCCCACGATTCCTGAGATGCTCAGGCGGGCGATGCTCGCCCATTCCTGGCCCGGGAATGTGCGCGAGCTTGAGAATGTGATGCGCCGCTTTCTGGTGTATCAGGACGCCAGCCTGCTCACGGCAGAACTGACCGCCCCCCTCGACCCGCCCAAGCTTCGGCTTGCGGTGGCAAGAACTCCGGCGACTTCTATCACCCCGGTGAATGGTGGCCGGGTGAGCTTCGACCATTTTGCTGAGAGCTCCCGCACGGCCGAATCGAAGCTGTTGCTCGACACCCTGGAGTCTGTTCGCTGGAATAGACGCCAGGCAGCGTTACAGCTGAATATCGATTACAAGGCACTCCTTTACAAGCTGCAGAAGCACGGCATTGTGGAGAGCAAAGCAAAGCGAAGAGAAGTCAGCGCCTGAGGAGTCATTTTCCTAACAGAGCCGTTAGGAACTAGACGGGTGCTCCAGGTTCGCCGAAGTATTGCTTTCATTTGGACGGCTCAGCAGCACCGAATGGATTCAGCTTGTGGGGTTGCGCCTCGTTTTATTCGCGTCCTGGGTAACCCTCAGCCATACTTGCCCAAATGAGCTCTTCGGTTGGTAATAGGAGGCAATCTGGGTAAGCGCGGGACGCGGGTTTCTTGACTCTGTCCATCCGCTTCCACCCAAGTCAAGGTAGGCGACCACCCTCCAATTTGTCATCCCCCCCTACGCTGCGCTCCAGTCGGGATGACAAATTGGAGGGGGGTCGCCTACCTTGACTTGGGTGGAAGCGGATGGACAGAGTCAACACAACAGCAACCAACCGGGGTTCTAACAGCCTATCGATAACCTGAATTCTGGAGCTGCAGGATGATGCCAGCGCTTTCCATCGTGATCATCGGCCGGAACGAGGGAGAACGCCTGACTCGCTGCCTGCAGTCGATCGTTTCGTGTGTGGAAGGCACGAACGAACTAATCTACGTTGATTCCGCCTCAACCGACGGCAGTCCGCAGGCGGCCGCCAATTTCGATGCCCAGGTTATTGTTCTTCATGGAGGAATCCAGACCGCCGCGCGAGCCCGCAACGCGGGGTGGCAGTGGGCGTCCGCGCCCTACATCCTCTTCCTGGACGGCGATACGATCCTCCACCCGCATTTCCTACAGACTGCTTGCAAGGTCCTTGAATCTGACGCGAGCATTGCCGGCGTATGGGGGCATCGACGGGAGCTCTACCCGGAACATTCGATCTACAACCGCGTGCTTGACCTCGACTGGATTTATCCGCCAGGAAACACTGATTTCTGCGGTGGAGATGTGCTGATGCGGCGGACCGCTCTTGCTAACGTCGAAGGATACGACCCCGGCCTCATTGCCGGCGAAGAACCGGAGCTGTGCCGCCGTTTGCGCGCACGGGGTTACCGTATCGTGCATATCGACGCCCCCATGACCATGCACGATCTGAATATGACACGCTTCAGCCAATACTGGCGACGCGCCATGCGTGCCGGCTATGCCTACTCTGAAGTCTCCAACCGCTTCCATGGAACTGCTGACCCTATGTGGTTGCAGGAAAGCAGAGGAAATGTGCGCAGAGGAAGTTTCTGGATTGCCTGGTTCGTAGTGGGTCTGGTGCTATTGGCCTTGAGGAGTATCTGGATCCTGCCCTGGTTCGCGCTGCTGATTGCCTTGCCGCTTCGGTCAGCCTGGAAAGCGCGTTCTCGAGCGCCGGGACAAAAGACTTTGCTCCTGCTCTACGGTTTTCATTCCCAGCTACAACAAATACCCATACTCGTAGGACAGCTGAGATATTTTCTTAACCGGCGCTCGGGCAAACAGAAAACTCGAATCGAATACAAGGGAGAAGCCAGCGCCTAGCCTCGCGATCTTCGCCAGGCCAGAGTCATTGCGAAACTGCTCTAGCAACCGGTTCCTCGCAGAACGACCTCCGCGGTTCGCAGCAGGATCTTCAAGTCCAACCAAAGACTCCAATTCTCGATGTACGCCAAATCCAGGGCTACATAGCGATTAAACGATGGATCCTGGCGCGCGTGAACCTGCCAAAGGCCGGTAATACCGGGTAACACTTCGAGCCGGCGAAAGTGCTCCAATTCGTACTGTCCAACCTCGTTTGCCAGTGGCGGCCGGGGGCCAACCATGCTCATATCACCGCGCAAGACGTTAAAGAGCTGGGGAAGTTCATCCAGGCTATACTTGCGCAGAATCCGGCCTAACTTAGTTAATCGAGGATCTTTCGTGATCTTGAAGAGAATTCCATCGCGCTCATTCAATGCTGCAAGGGTGGGCCTTAACTGGTCTGCGTTGGCAACCATGGTGCGAAACTTCAAGCAAGCGAAGACGCGTCCCTTTTTCCCGATACGGCGGGAGATATAGAACACCGGCCCGGGCGAGTCGAGCCTGATCAGCAGCGGGATGACCAGGAAAGTCGGCAACAGCGCGACGATGAAAAACGAGGCGAGACCGAAATCACAGGCCCTCTTCAATAAGTGGCCGACGAGTTTTCCGTTGCGCCGATGCAGGGCAACGACCGGCAAATTTCCCAGATACTCTACCGGTGCGTCCGGTGTGAGCTCATCGTAGAAGCCAGGGATTACCAGCACTTCTATATCGAGTTGCCGGCCTAACCTCATGAGTTCGATCATGACCGGCGTCGGACAACGTTCCGCGATAATGATCTCGTCGATAAAGTATTGCCGTGCGATGGCGGTTGTCCGCGTCAAATCCCCCAGCACGAACGCATCCGCTTCCACATTTGAGCTGCCGTTCGAGGTCTCGACAAACCCTTTGAAGACCCGGCCGAGATGGCTGAATTTGGTGATCTGCTTGCGTACCGCATTCCCCATGTGGCTGGCGCCTACCACCAACACATTTCTGGTATCGATGCCGCGAGCATATTTGCGGTAGAGGGACCAGCGCCAGAACGCCCGGAGCGCGCAGATGAAGACAGTCGTGAGCGCGATAAAGTAGGCAACAAACACGCGTGAGATGGTGCTGTTGTGCATCACGTACAAGCCGCCGCACAGCAACAAGCCCGTGCCCAAGACAAGCCTGAATCGTTTTTCGTTGCTCGTTCAGGGAACCCTGTGCCTGGAGTGGGCCGTAGAGACCGTCGCGCCGGTTGATGATCAAAAGCGCTGCTACAAAGAACACCAGGTATCCGGGGTGGATGGGAAAATCATGTCCGGCCCAAATGGCCGGGTGTAGCACTCTGTGGGAGACAGGTCGAAGCGAAAGACGGAGGCCAGCCCGAGCGCGAGCAGAACTGCCATTACGTCTTCCGTCATCATGATCGCCGCGTCCAGGGCGGCCTGGCTGGGCGACCTGCGGCGCGCGATCGGGGGCCCGAATTCCGCCGGAGCCGGGTACGCGGCTCTTATCGGTTTAGAAACAGAATCGGATGCTGCCATGGTGATCTCTCTTAAAGCATGTTCACTGCTTGCGGCCGGCGTCACGCCGCGACCTTGCCAGGAGTGCTATTCGCTGCTGCATTTGTGGTGAGTTGCGAGAAAAAATAGACGAACAAACGTTCTGCTGTGTCGAATCAGTCAGGTCGCGATACTGCGCTCCTGAGTTATATTTCGCTTGGAACGGAAGATCCGGCTGCAAACACATGGCCTCATCGATTCACCCTGGGGCGGGCGTACGGGAACGTTGTTGCTGGGTCCCAGGTGCCGAACAGATCAACAACGATGTCGTTTAGCTGGAGGGTCTTCTGTTTAGTTCAGCGGCAACGGATGATCAAATGCTCCGTTCCGTAACGCGTGCCATGTCCATTCATCGGTAACGAGAAGACAGGTGCCAAGGTGAAAAACAGTCTAACCTGAGTGCGCTCTAATGAGGTTCAAGGGCCCAAGGCGCAGTGTTCGTTCAAGGAGAGGAGACCCCTCCCTCAACTCCAGAAGTCTATCGCCAATAGAACCGAATGCCAGCTCTTTTTGGTAATGCCGGCGCTGTTTGTTGCACAGTTACCTTTGAGTGTGTCAGCTCGCGATAGCTCAGGAGTTATCAGGCAATAGTCTTTCTAACTTACTCGGATAAGTGGAAACGTTATGGCAAAAAAGGATAATAAGTAGAAATACTTTGCATTAGATTTAGTGCTTCCAGCAGGAAGAGCCTCAGGCTTTCCAGGGACAGAGCAGATAGTGGGTCGGTTAGGGAGCCCTCCAGACAGCGGGCGCCGGCCTGCTTTGATGAAGAGTGCGGTTACCTACATGTGGAAAACGAGTGCCCTTTTGATTTTTGCGGCAAAAATCTTCGCGGCCGGCTTCGAGCTTGTTGTATATACTTTGCATCGCCACACATATCACTGATGGCGAACGACGTGGCGGCAATTTTCCAACCACGCGCTTCAACCGGGGTATCGCCCGCAACTTCCCTTGGAACCTTAAGTTCCTGTGGTTTGCAGTTATGTTCCGTCGTTCGTGGCCTCTCTCTAGCCCTGCTCTGTAGTGATGACGAAGTTCCCCGCCTCTCAATTGAGAGACGCAGTAACATCACACAACGTTTACGTGAACGGTAAAATTCCGATGACGAATTTGCTTCGCACGCGCGTTTCGCGGGCCCTCGGCAATGCCGTTAGCCCAGCGACAGTCTGCGCTGGAGAGGCTGTTGTTGAGGCCAGCGCGACGGCGCGCCTAGGAGACGAACTGCTTCGCCACTTGCCTTCAGACCGCCGTTCCAACGCGGCGTTCGTTTCTCTGGCGGAGGCCACGTACAAAATTACCGGTGATCGAATGGATCACCTTGTCCAGTCATGCGCTGCGCTCGCAGTAAGCCTGGATACATTTTTTCTGACCGCCTTCGCTACGCTTCTGGCCCGTCTCGCCGGCCAGGAGGCGGTGATCCTGCGGAATTGCAGCAGTGATCCTGCGATATTTTCTTTCACATTCGACGCTGAGGCGTCGTTCCGCGAACTGCTCGGTGCGACGCGCAATGCCCAGGTTTCGGCCCCGGATCAGCCCTGCGCGGTGGAGTTTGTTCAGGCTTCTTCGCGAGTCTCCTTCGCCGATATTCCCGATCATGGTTTGCGCCTGGCAGTCCACCTGGCTGACAGCGAAGCCAATGTTCGACTGGCCAGCACCACAGGTCTATGGGATCAGACCATTCTCCGCCTGTGGCTGCGCTATTTCGATCACCTGCTCGGAGCAGCAGCCACTGCACCGGATATTGCCTGGAAGGCCCTGCCATTTATTGACGCCCAGGAGTTTTACCGCCCTTTCAACGATACCGCGGCTGCCTATCCCGCAGATGTATGCGTGCATGAGCTGGTCGCGCGGTGGGCTGAACAGACACCAAATGCTCTGGCGATTGCTTCGGAAGCCCAACGCTTCACTTATCGGCAGCTGCATGAACGCAGCGATGCAATCGCCCGGCAACTGCAAGCCTGTGGTGCGGGCCCGGGCCGTCCCGTCGCGGTATGCATGGAGCGAACCGCTGAGCTCCCCGTGGCCCTCCTTGCAGTCCTCAAAGCCGGATCCTGCTATGTACCGCTTGATGCGCATGAATCGCCCCAGCGCCTGGTGACCATTCTGGAAGAATGCCGGCCGGCCGCCTTGATCGTGGACAGATCGTTTTCTGCGTCCAGCGGCGACACAATTCCCCGGCTGTATCTCGACGATATCCCGGAGTCCTCCGCTTGTTCTTGATTACCGGGCGGGTGGTCTTACCCCTGACCATCTCGCCTACATCATCTACACTTCCGGCACGACGGGTACACCCAAGGGAGTGATGATTCCGCATCGTGCGCTGGCCAACTTTTTGTATGCCGCGATGCGCGAACCGGGCTTCACCGCGCTCGATCGCTTGCTTGCGGTCTCGCCCATCTCTTTCGATATCGCCACCATGGAGATGTTTCTGCCTCTCGTAGCCGGAGGCACTTTAGTGGTTGGCGATCGTTTTCTCGCGGCGGATCCTTTGCGCCTGGCCGCGGCCATCAAGAGATTCGATATCACCTGCCAGCAGGCCACACCCATCACCTGGCGCCTGCTGGTTTCGTCCGGGTGGGAAGGCAAACGCGACCTCAAGGTGATCACCGGAGGCGAAGCGCTGCCCCGCGATCTGGCGAACCAGGTGGCGCGACTGGTTGCAGAGCTTTGGAATTGCTATGGCCCGACGGAAACCACTATCTGGTCCGGAGCCTTGCGGATCCAATCCGAAGAAGGCGTGGTCCCCGTGGGACCGCCGATCGCCAATACCAGGTTTTACGTGCTCGATGAGACCGGCCGGCTCCTTCCTCCAGGAGTGCCCGGTGAGCTTTATATCGGTGGAACCGGCGTAGGCGCCGGATATTTGGACCGCCCTCAGCTCACCAGGCAGCGTTTTTTGCCCGATCCATTTGCACCTGTGCAGGGTGCGCGCATGTTCAGAACCGGCGATCTCGTCCGGCTGATCAACGGGAATGAGTTTGAGTTCTTCGGACGCCTCGATCATCAGGTAAAGCTGCGCGGCTATCGCATCGAACTAGGCGAGATCGAGTCAGTCCTGCGCACATTTCCGGGCATTGCGGATGCCGTCGCCGCGCTGTGGGATAGCGGACCGGGCGAACCCTATCTTGTCGCCTATGTCACGGTGGACCACAGTCAGCCGGATCTACGCCAGGTGCGCGATGGCCTGGCCCAATTACTGCCCTCCTACATGGTTCCAAGCCGCTTCGTGGTGATGGAGGCCATGCCCATTACCAGCCACGGCAAGATCGACCGCAAGGCCATGCCCGCACCCGATTCCGTCACGGCCGTTCTCCCCGCCTATCACCAGCCGGAGGGAGCAGCGCCGCAGACGGAATTGGAAGAGAAACTCCTCAACATCTTCCGCGAGGTTCTAAATACCAATGAGTTCGGGGTAACCGACAGCTTTTTCGACTACGGGGGGTATTCGCTGCTGACGGTCAACCTGTTTACCCGGATCAATCGGGCGTTCAGGCTCAGCCTTCCTATCAGCTTGCTCTTCGACGCGCCTACAGTTCGAGCGCTTGCCGAAATCATTGATCGTGACCAATCGCTTTCGACGATTGTGCCCATTCGTCCCCGCGGCACTTCGGCGCCTCTATTTGTCATTCATTCCTACCTTCTCTACGGAGTATTGCCCAGGATGGTCGAGCCGGAACGGCCTATCTATGGTGTGCGCGAATTGCTTGATGTTGAGGCGCATACCGTCGTCGACCGGGCGGCGATCTATGTGAAAGAGATTCTCAAAGTCTGCCCGGGGTCCGGTATTGTTGACAGGCTGGTGTGCTGCAGCTTCGTTGACCGTCGAAATCGCCCGCCAACTCCACGCGCTTGATCACCAGGTCGGGCTGGTAGCTCTCTTCGACGCCGAGCGGCCCGGTTATCATCCCGTGATCCGCGGCTACTGGTACTTCAGGCGGGTAGCCAGCCTTAAGTTTCACTTCCACCGGCTCCGCGGCGAATACCGGCAAAAGAAGCTGGCCTACTTTGGCACGCTTCTGCGGCACTGTTGGAATAAGGTGGTGGAGTCGCTCTTCATGCACAACCGCACACTGGTGCTACGGTTGCAGCGGCTCTTTGGATTTAACCTACCCGATGCCGTTTTCAACAACACGTGGGCCCGTGTGGCCGCAATACAAAACTATGCGCCGGCCAGATATCCTGGAAAAGTCTGGCTGTTCCGTGCTCTTGATGTTCCGCGGCTTCCTGAGACCGATCAAACTTTGGGTTGGAAAGAGATCGTGGATG
>CAVRHZ010000009.1:0-5000 GCA_963721125.1 uncultured Acidobacteriaceae bacterium
AGTTAATGCCGGCAATCACCTACGCTCCCACACACTTACGCGTGCAGTACCATCGGCCCAGCGAGGCTTAACTTCCGTGTTCGGGATGGGAACGGGTGTGACCCTCGCGGTATATTCACCGGCAAATCTAGGTGTGCTGCGAGGACTTGTTTCCTCCTCGCGTGTGCTCCGACAACCTTAACCGAGCTGTAAAAACACACCTTTGAGCTTTTGGGGCGCTTGGCGGAGGGTCTCCCCCGCAGTCGCGACGAGTTCAGGCTAGTTTTCCTGAGGTTCTCGCGCGGCAAGCTGGCGCCATGCAACCTGATTTTTCACAACGAAACCGATTGGGCTAGATCATCACTTACTCTTGCAAGTGAAGGTATTTCAGGAACTTCATTCAGTGCCCCAGGGGCTAAAGCCCTCAAGGATGCCGCATCTTCGGCACGACTAAAGTCGTGCCCTGATACAAAGCATTCCCAGCGCCAAGCGCGAGTTGAAGGTTTTGATGTACGGGTTGAAGCCCGTACCCTTCGATTGAATGGGTATTCCTGGATCAATTTCAAGGCTTGTTGAATGTCTCTCTGATACTGCGCAGAGTTAATTCTATGGACAAGCCGAACGGGCGATTAGTACTGGTAAGCTACATGCATTACTGCACTTCAACCTCCAGCCTATCAACCAGGTGGTCTTCCTGGACCCTTCTTGACCCTTTTGGGTTGGGAGATCTCATCTTGGGGCGTGCTTCCCGCTTATATGCATTCAGCGGTTATCACAACCGAACTTCGCTACCCAGCCGTGCCCTTGGCAGGACAACTGGAACACAAGAGGTTCGTCCATCCCGGTCCTCTCGTACTAAGGACAGCCCCCCGCAAATCTCCTACGCCCACAGCAGATAGGGACCGAACTGTCTCGCGACGTTCTGAACCCAGCTCACGTACCGCTTTAATAGGCGAACAGCCTAACCCTTGGAACCTTCTACAGCTCCAGGATGCGATGAGCCGACATCGAGGTGCCAAACCGGAGCGTCGATATGAACTCTTGGCTCCGATCAGCCTGTTATCCCCGGCGTACCTTTTATCCGTTGAGCGATGGCCCTTCCATACAGAACCACCGGATCACTAAGGCCTGCTTTCGCATCTGCTCGACTTGTAGGTCTTACAGTTAACCACACTTATGCCTTTGCACTCGACGGCTGATTTCCAAACAGCCTGAGTGTAGCTTCGCGCGCCTCCGTTACAATTTAGGAGGCGACCGCCCCAGTCAAACTACCCGTCTTACTATGTCCCTCTCCCGGATCACGGGAGGAGGTTAGAATCACAGCACTCGCAGGGTGGTATCTCACCGTTGGCTCCACCAAGTCCGAGAACCTGGTATCAAAGCCTCCCACCTATCCTGCGCAGCAAGAGCCATAATTCATAGTAAAAGTGTAGTAAAGGTGCACGGGGTCTTTCCGTCTAGCTGCGGGTAACCGGCATCTTCACCGGTACTACAAGTTCGCCGAGCAACTCGTTAAGACAGTCGTACGATCGTTACGCCATTCGTGCAGGTCGGAACTTACCCGACAAGGAATTTCGCTACCTTAGGACCGTTATAGTTACGGCCGCCGTTCACCGGGGCTTCAATTCAAAGCTTCGCCTTGCGGCTAACCTCTCCTTTTAACCTTCCGGCACCGGGCAGGCGTCAGCCCCTATACGTCGTTTTCGACTTAGCAGAGACCTGTGTTTTTGTTAAACAGTCGCCGTACGCGTTTCACTGCGGCCCCCTCGAGCTTGCACTCTACCGGGGCGCTCCTTCTCCCGAAGTTACGGAGCTAATTTGCCGAGTTCCTTAACAAGCTTTCACTCGAGCGCCTTTGGATATTCTCCTCGTCTACCTGTGTCGGTTTGTGGTACGGTTCCCAATCTCCTCTCCTTAGAGGATTTTCTTGGCAGCGTGAAATCGGCAGCTTTCGGGCATACGCCCTACTGTTTTGCGCCTCACTGTTAAGCTCACCTGGATTTGCCTGGGTGAACCAGCTTACGCGCATCAAGCCCCATAGCCATAGGAGGCCCTGCTTATCCTTCTGCGTCTCCCCATCGTCAAACGAGGTTATTGGGAGGTCCGGAATATTAACCGGATGTCCATCAGCTACGCCTTTCGGCCTCACCTTAGGGACCGCCTAACCCTGAGCGGATTAACCTTCCTCAGGAAACCTTAGACTTTCGGCGCGGACGGTTCTCACGTCCGTTATCGCTACTTATGCCGGCAGGGTCTCTTCTCAACGCTCCATCTGTCTTCTCAGTCAGACTTCGCTGCGGTTGAGAATGCTCTCCTACCACGCACACCATAGGTGTGCATCCGCTGCTTCGGTGTACAGTTTTAGCCCCGTTATATTGTCGGCACCGGACCGCTTGACCAGTGAGCTATTACGCTTTCTTTAAAGGATGGCTGCTTCTAAGCCAACCTCCTGGCTGTCTGAGCGTTCCGACTTCCTTTCCCACTTAACTGTAACTTGGGGACCTTAGCAGGCGGTCTGGGCTGTTTCCCTCTCGACAATGAAGCTTAGCCCCCATTGTCTGACTCCCGGACTGGTTGTCATTGGCATTCGAAGTTTGATTGGATTCAGTAAGCCGGAAAGCCCCCTAGTCCATCCAGTTCTCTACCACCAATGCAAATCATCCGAGGCTAGCCCTAAAGCTATTTCGGAGAGAACGAGCTATCACGGAATTTGATTAGCCTTTCACCCCTACCCTCAGCTCATCCGAGCTTTTTTCAACAAACACCGGTTCGGTCCTCCAGTGGGTGTTACCCCACCTTCAACCTGGCCAAGGGTAGATCATCCCGCTTCGCGTCTATTCCTGCCAACTGATTCGCCCTATTCAGACTCGCTTTCGCTACGGCTCGCTTACGCTTAACCTTGCTGACAAGAATAACTAGCCGGCTCATTATGCAATAGGCACGCGGTCAGACATTCCCTTGCGGGCATAGTCCTCCCACTGCTTGTAGGCACACGGTTTCAGGTACTTTGTACTCCCCTCGCAGGGGTTCTTTTCACCTTTCCCTCACGGTACTGGTTCACTATCGGTCAGAATCGAGTATTTAGCCTTACGGGATGGTCCCCGTAGATTCAAGCAGGGTTTCACGTGCCCCGCCTTACTCAGGTATCCGCTTCGAGTCTGGATGGTTTTCGTCTACGCGCCTGTCACGCTCTATGGATCCACTTTCCAGAGGATTCGACTAACCACCAGATTGGTAACTCTACTGTTGCGGACCCTACAACCCCCGTAACACCGAAATGCAACGGGTTTGGGCTATTCCGATTTCGCTCGCCACTACTCTCGGAATCGAGGTTTCTTTCTTTTCCTTCAGGTACTGAGATGGTTCACTTCCCTGAGTTCGCTCATGCCCGCCTATGTATTCAGCGGGATGTACTACGGTTTTGCCGTAGTGGGTTTCCCCATTCGGAAATCTCCGGATATAACGCCTGTGTGCGGCTCCCCGGAGCTTATCGCAGCTTGCCACGTCCTTCATCGCCTGATTCTGCCAAGGCATCCACCGTGCGCCCTTAGTAGCTTGACCATAGAATTAACTCTCGCGCAGCAGTCAGATTTGCATCTGCGATACCGCGGTAGAGGGTTAAAACAATTAGTCTCTTTTGTATTGCCGCCTGCATGTGCTCTACTCCCTCAACTTGCGAGGGGCAAGCAACACGCTTAATTATCCTAAAGACACTCAACTAAACACGCCTTCCTTGCTCGCGAACTTGCGATACTGCTCTTCACGACTCGGGGTAAGGCCTGCTCAGCCTTGTAATTTTTTTTACCCAATCGATTTCGTTGTCAAACATCCAGTTGCACCGGAGGTTAATCCGGTGCCCACCCTGGGGTGGGTTCGAACAGCTTGCTAACTTCTTAGCGCTGCTCAAAGATCAACGTCTTTATGGACGCTCATCTTTGAACAGAGTTTCTGTTCAGGTCGAACACTTTTCTTGAGAGCAGCTACGGTACGCGCTAAAAGCGTACCCCAGCGGCTAAAGCCGTCAACCTCTCCGGCGCTTATGGCCCGGCTAAAGCCGTGCCCTTCGTGGAGGGTAGCTTGCTAGTGAGACTTGGATGCGGTCAAGATGTAACCGCAGATCCCTCCACTACGCTTTGCTCCGGTCGGGATGACAATTTAGTTGCTACCGAAGAAAGATTGGTGGAGCTGACCGGGATCGAACCGGTGACCCCCTGCTTGCAAAGCAGGTGCTCTCCCAGCTGAGCTACAGCCCCATAACAGGAGT
Organism: uncultured Acidobacteriaceae bacterium; assembly: GCA_963721125.1. Lineage (GTDB taxonomy): Bacteria > Acidobacteriota > Terriglobia > Terriglobales > Acidobacteriaceae > PALSA-350. The sequence goes on from CAVRHZ010000009.1 coordinate 4,244, forward strand.
GGTGGGCCTGGGTAGATTCGAACTACCGACCTCACCCTTATCAGGGGTGCGCTCTAACCAACTGAGCTACAGGCCCGCTGGTTGTGCCAGAGTCTCATAACTCGAAAAGTTTCGAGGACCAGGTGAACATGCAGAGCAGCTACGCCGCTCTTGACCATCATGGAAATTGCGAGAAGCAGAGAAGGCTTGACCGGTTCCTGAACTTTCGTTCAGGAGTACATGGCAACATCTCATACGCGCTTGCCACTCTTACGGGCGCCAAGTCCGCTATCGCGGAAGCGGATGAGTGCCATGACGTTCTCTCTTAGAAAGGAGGTGATCCAGCCGCAGGTTCTCCTACGGCTACCTTGTTACGACTTCACCCCAATCATGAATTACACCTTGGGCGGCTGCTTCCTTGCGGTTAGCGCACCGACTTCTAGTACAACCCACTTTCGTGATGTGACGGGCGGTGTGTACAAGGCCCGGGAACGTATTCACCGCGGCGTTCTGATCCGCGATTACTAGCGATTCCAGCTTCATGTAGTCGAGTTGCAGACTCCAATCCGAACTGAGGCCGGCTTTTTCCGATTAGCTCCCCCTCACGGGTTTGCGACGGTTTGTACCGGCCATTGTAGCACGTGTGTAGCCCTGGACATAAAGGCCATGAGGACTTGACGTCATCCCCGCCTTCCTCCCCGTTATCCGAGGCGGTCTCACCTGAGTGCCCAACTAAATGATGGCAACTGGTAATAAGGGTTGCGCTCGTTGCGGGACT
>CAVRHZ010000009.1:7500-1070079 GCA_963721125.1 uncultured Acidobacteriaceae bacterium
CCTGGGTGGGCGAACGCCTGGCCTCGATCATGTCGATGCCGATGAGGAGCAGGATCACTCCGCCGGCAATTTCGAAGGCGGGCAAGGTGATGCCGAACATGCGGAAGATCAGCTTGCCCGCCAAGGCAAAAGTCATCAGGACGATCAGACAGGTGAGCGCTGCTCGACGAGCCATGCGCTGTTGGCGCTTGCGATCAGCACCGGCAGTGATGACAAGAAACGCCGGGATCGCGGCAAAGGGATCGACCAGAAAGAATATGGAGCTGACCGCCAACACCGAGAAACGCACGTAGTTCGAGTGCAGGGTGTCCATCGCGATGCTGGCCGGTCCGTACATGCACTCAACTTACAACGTTTGTGGAGCTTTGGCCGCAGGTTCATCGCAGCGAAGTTATAATCAAACCTAATCGAAGGGAGCTGTTGTCGATGCCCATCACGCCTACCGCCAAGATATGGCACAACGGAAACTTAGTCCCCTGGGATAAGGCCCAGATCCATGTGATGAGTCATGTCGTGCATTATGGCTCGTCCGTTTTTGAAGGCATTCGCTGCTATGCACAACCGCAGGGAGCGGCCATTTTTCGGCTTCCCGAACACATGCAGCGACTGCTTGATTCTGCCAAGATTTATCGCATGCCACTGCCCTACTCGCTGGAGCAGCTGTCGAGCGCAGTGGTCAGCCTGGTGGAGAGCAACGGTGTTGCACCTTGCTACATTCGGCCGATCGCGCTGCGTGGCTACGGAGAGATGGGCGTCAGCCCCAAAGGCACTCCGATCGAAGTGTTCATCGCCAACTACTCGTGGGGTAAGTACGTGGCCGGAGATGAGGGCGCGGATGTGTGCATCTCATCGTGGAGCCGGATGGCCCCTAATACGATGCCCGCGCTGGCTAAGGCCGGGGGCAATTACCTTAACTCTCAGCTGATTCGTATGGAGGCCGACAGCAACGGCTACTCCGAAGGGATCGCACTCGATGTCTTCGGCAACCTGTCAGAAGGCTCGGGGGAGAATCTCTTCGTGGTGCGCAATGGCGTGCTCTATACCACGCCTCTGGCGAATTCTGTGCTCTCCGGGATCACGCGCGATTCGGTGCTCACCATGGCACGGCATCTGGGTATTCCCGTAGTGGAGCAGGCCATGCCGCGCGAGCTGCTCTACATTGCCGACGAAGCTTTCTTCACCGGAACGGCGGCCGAGGTGCACCCGATTCGTTCGGTGGACCGCATCCCGATCGGCGACGGCACCATCGGTCCGATCAGCAAACAGCTCTCCGAGGAGTACATGGGCATTGCCCATGGATTGCGGCCGGATCGCTTCGGATGGCTGACACACGTGAACGTCAATACCAGCCAACCGGTCACGGTCTAGGGACGCTACCTCACTGCCGCCTTCGGCTCCTCCACGGGAGCCGGAGGCCGGACGATGGGCATGGGCGGCCGGGGCGAGGTCAGGTCCAGGGGAGCGTCCAGGATCTGGGGACGAATGCCCTCCTGCTGTCCCCAACCCGGCAGGATTGGACTTCCTGTGATGAGGCGTGCGCCGCTCTTGAAGGTCAGATAGCTCCAGGCCCAGGAAAAAAAGACGGCCAGGCGGTTGCGAAAGCCAATCAGGAAGAACAGATGCACCGAGACCCAGGAGAGCCAGGCTAGCGTGCCTGCCCAATGGGCCTTGAAGGGCCATTTCAGGTTGGCGACGGCTGCATGACGGCCGATGGTGGCCATGTCCCCTTTATCGAAATAGTGGAACTTGGTTCTGGGCTTGCCTGCCATATCCTGCGCGATCATCTGCGCTGCGTGGCGGCCCATCTGCATGGCGGGCTGGGCTACGCCTGGAACCTGCCGTCCGGCTTCTTCGACGTGGGCCAGGTCTCCGCAGACAAAGATCTCCGGGTGACCGGGCGGATTGAGGTAAATGTCGACGATGACGCATCCCCGCTTATCGGTCGGCACGCCCAGCATTTTGCCCAGGGGCGATGCCTGGACACCGGCGGCCCATAACGTCACCGCTGCATCCAGCCGCTGGCCGCCGACCATGACATAGCCGGGTTTGACCTCGCTCACACTTTGTCCGGCGCGCACTTCGACCCCTAATTGCTGCAGCTGCTGGACAGCCTTTTTCGACAGATCCTCGGGATAGGCGGCCAGTATGCGGGGCGCGCCCTCGATCACGATAACCCGCGCCTTGGAGGGATCGATGTGGCGGAAATCGTGCCGCATGTAGAGCTTGGAGATGTCACTGATGGCGCCGGCCAACTCTACCCCGGTGGGGCCACCACCAATGACAACGAAATTGAGCATGGGATGGGCTCCGGTCTCTACCATCTCCCGCTCCGCCAGCTCAAAGGCCAGCAGCACGCGGCGCCGGATTTCGATGGCATCCTCGACGGTCTTCAGTCCGGGTGCGTTGGGCGCCCAGTCGTTGTGGCCAAAGTAGGAGTGGGTCGAGCCAGTGCAGAGGATCAGGTAGTCGTAGGAGATGTTTGCGCCGCTGTGTAGCAGCACGGTGCGGGTATCGGCCTGGATGCCGATCATCTCGTCCATCAATACTTCGATATTTGTCTTTTTCGAGACGATGGAGCGAATGGGTTGGGCAATATCGGCCGGGGAAAGCACGGCCAGCGCGACCTGGTAGAGCAAGGGCTGGAAGGTGTGGTGGTTACGGCGGTCGATCAGGGTTACGTCGACCTTCATATCGGCTAGCGACATGGCGGCGTTCATGCCGGCGAAACCACCGCCGACTACCACTACCCGGGGACGGCCTGCGTTTGCCGTAAAAGTTGGACTTTCAGCCATGTAGATGTCTCCGTTATTAGAGTAGATGAGATGCTCGGGGCTAAAGTTACTGAGTCGTGGGTGGGTTTCGTGGGAGAAAAGCGTCCTTTCAGCGGCTTAGGCCGAACTCGTTTCAAAACAGCAACGTACGGCGTGAAGGCAGCCCCTTCGCAAAAAAAAAGCTTTTTCGCCAGTCTTGAAGCCCTTTACTCCTCGAAAAAAATACCTCAGGGCCTAAAGGCCTCAGCAGCCGCGGATTGTGCGGCCCGACTAAAGTCGTGCCCTGACACAAAACAGGAGAGCGGTGGCTCGTCCAGCGCTAGCTGGGGTCGCGAAATTCGGCGTTCTCACCAGCTGACTGATTCGCGCAGCTACGCAGGAAATCCAGCTCGGCTCTGGGCTCCTGTCTCCTAGAGCTGTTGATTTCAATACAAAGCATAGTTTTTTCGGCTGCTCGCTAGATCTCGGGATAGAAGTCGAAGAAGGCTTCTATGCTCTGCCGCAGTTGATTTTCGATCTCTTCGCGGGTTCCCTCGAGGACGTGCATGGTTACATGTGCTTGTTTGCCGTTCTTGAGCGTGACCAGGGCGTCTCCCACTTCGATCGCTTCCTCGGAGGGAAGCAGCCTCATGCCGTAAATCAATGTCAGATTTGCCATGCCAGTCATCTTACTTCCACCACTCGCATCTTTCGGGGCCGGTTAGAATCAAAGAGTTTACTTCTATGACAGCAGACATTCGCGACACCGTCATCCTCGGCACCGGCTGCGCTGGTCTCACAGCCGCCATCTATGCCGCCCGCGCCAACCTGAAACCGTTGGTGCTCGAAGGTCATGAGCCGGGAGGCCAACTCTCGATTACGACCCTGGTGGAGAATTTTCCTGGTTGGCCGGAAGGCATTCAGGGCCCGGAGTTGATTGAACGGATGAAACTGCAGGCGACCCGTTTTGGGGCCGAATTACGCATGGCTCACCTGGCATCCGTCGACTTCTCCAAGCGGCCGCTCACCCTGAATCTGGGCAAGGAAACAGTGCATACGCGGACGTTGATCATCGCTAGCGGCGCTTCTGCACGCTGGCTGGGGCTGCCGAGCGAACAGGCCCTGATTGGACATGGCGTGAGCTCCTGCGCCACCTGCGACGGCTTCTTCTTCTCCGGCAAGGAGATCGCTGTGGTTGGCGGCGGCGACTCGGCCATGGAGGAAGCATTGTTTCTTACGCGGTTTGCCAGCAAGGTGACGTTGGTTCATCGGCGGGAACAATTCCGCGCTTCGCGGATTATGATCGATCGCGCGATGGGCAACGAGAAGATCCAGTTCATGACCAATACGGCGGTCGAAGAGGTGCTGGGCGTGGAGCAAAAGGAAGTGACCGGCTTGCGGCTGAAGAACACGCTCAACCATGAAGAGTCGACGCTGCCGGTAAGCGCGATGTTCCTGGGGATTGGTCATATTCCCAACGCCAAGATGTTTCATGGGCTGCTCGATCTGGATGACGACGGATATATTCGCACAACGAACCAGGTGTTTACCCGCGTTCCCGGGGTTTTTGCCTGTGGAGACGTGCAGGATCGCAGGTACCGCCAGGCCATCACCGCGGCCGGCTCGGGCTGCATGGCAGCCCTGGAAGTGGAAAAATACCTTGAAGAACACGGCCATTGAGAACGGCCGGTTGAGCGAAGCGGCCGGGGGAAGTTTCGCCATACTGGGGGAAAATCTGGAGCGCATCGAGGCCGGGATCGCGTTGGCCTGCCGCGAAGCGGGGCGGTCGCGCACGGAGATTTCCCTCATGGCGGTCTCGAAGATGCACCCCGCGTCTGCGATCCTCGCGGCCGAGGCATTGGGTGTCCGGATCTTCGGCGAAAACCGGGTGCAGGAGTTTCAGGAGAAGAGCGTTGCTCTTGGGGCGGCGGGCACGACCAGGGCGGAATTCCACCTGATCGGCCACCTGCAGTCGAACAAGGCGGCGCGCGCAGCGGAACTGTTTTCCTCGATCGACACGCTTGATTCGCTTGCGCTGGCCGAACGCCTCAACCAGGCGGCGACGCGGCTGGGACGGCGGCTGGCTGTGCTGATCGAGATCAAGCTGAGCCACGAGGCTTCGAAGGCGGGTGTGTTGCCGGATTCAGACGAGCTTCGCCTGCTGTTGGAGGGCCTGCCAGGCTTGACTGCGCTGGAGCTTCGCGGGCTGATGACGGTGCCGCCTTACCTCAAGGACCTGGCAGCGGTCCGGCCGTACTTCGCTCAACTGCGCAAGCTGCGCGATCAGCTGGCGGCACAGCATCCGCGGCTGTCGTTTGCTGAGCTGTCGATGGGGATGTCGCATGATTTTCCGGCGGCTATCGCCGAAGGCGCGACCCAGGTGCGGATCGGCACGGCATTGTTTGGGGCGCGGAAGTACCCCAAGTGATTGCTATCAACGACCATCCTCTGGGCGCGACGTTTGCGGTGCGGGTACAGCCGCGGGCTGCACGCACAGCGATTACCGGCATGATGGGCGATGTGGTGAAGCTCTCACTTTCGGCACCTCCGGTTGACGGAAGAGCGAATGATGCGGTGGTGGAATTTCTTTCTGAAGTTTTCTCTGTACCCCGTTCCGCGGTCCAAGTGGTGACCGGTGAGCGATCGCGCAACAAGGTGATTCGCATTGCGGGGCGCACGGCTGCCGAGCTGCAACAGAGGTTGCGCGCACACTTTACGGTTTAGAACAGCAGCGGTTCGGTGTACACCTATAGGACATGTCCAGCCATGCTTTGTATGCCGGGGTACTCGGCGCTATCGTTCTTAGCTTGCTCACGGTTTCTCTTTCACGCCTGAAGCAGACGAAGACCAAGGCCGATTACCTGGTCGCGGGGCGTTCCCTGCCGACTTTCGTGCTGATCTTTACGCTTCTGTCGTCGTGGATTGGTTCGGGGTCGCTGCTGGGCGGGGCGGAGAATGCGTACAAGCATGGCTTTGCCGCTCTTTGGCAGGGGGCCGGCGGGTGGGCCGGGCTGCTGCTGATTTATTTCATCGCTCCCCGAGCACGCAAGTTTGCGCAGTTCACCATTCCTGACTTGCTGGAGGCTCGTTACAACCAGACGGCGCGTGTGCTGGGGGTCATCGCGATTCTGTTTGCCTATACAGCGATTACCAGCTATCAGCTGATCGGCGGCGGGGATATTCTGCACCTGATTTTTCCTGAAACGATCACCGCGGATCTGGGCAAGTACATCATTGCCGCATTCGTCATCGTGTTTACTGCCATCGCCGGGATGGCGTCGGTGGCGTACATGGATGTGGTGATCGGGTCGCTGGCGACGATTACTCTGCTTACAGCATTGCCCTTTGTGTTGCACGCGGCAGGAGGATGGAGCGGCGTTACCCATGCTCTGCCGGCTACGCACTTTCAGGTTCTGGGAGACTTTAACCTTGCCCAGGCATTCGAGCTTTTTCTGCCAACGATGCTGCTGATGATGGGCAATCAGTCGATGTATCAGAAGTTCTTCTCCGCGAAGTCGGAGAAGGATGCACGCAATGCGGTGGTGGGATGGATTATCGGGACGGTGATACTCGAAACAGTCATTGTCGCCATGGCGGTGTTCGGGTCTGTGGTTTTTCCTACAGGCGAGGTCCATCAACGCCCACGGGAAATCATTGCTTATACCGCGTTGCATGGCTTGCCGGCGTGGCTGGGAGCGCTGCTGATGGGGGCGGTGTTTGCCAAGATTATCTCTACCGCCAACAACTATTTGTTTTCTCCTTCGACAAACCTGGTCAATGATGTTTTTACCCGGTACATTTCGCCCGGGGCTTCGAATAAGAGGGTGCTTATTGTTTCCCGGTTGGTGGTGGTGATGCTCGGCGTCTGGGCGCTTTACCAGGCTCTGAATACCAGCTCGGTGCTGGCTAAGACGCTTTATGCCTATACGATTTATTCTGCGGCACTCACACCGGTGATTCTGGCGGCGTTTTATAGCCGGCGCGCGAACGCGCAGGGTGCGGTGAGCGCTATTGCGGTAGGGACGATGGTCACTTTTTTCTGGGATCTGGATGTGGTCAAGCGACATTTGCCTCCGATGCTGGCGCAGCGGGATGCTATTTTCCCGGCTTTGATCGCTGCCCTGGTTTGCCTTGTGGTGGTGAGTGCTTTGACTCCTCCGCCTAAGGCGTCTCAGGTGAGTTTGTTTTTTTCTGAGGGGTAGGGACAGCAGTGGTGGGTGGCTTCGCGCGGGTTCCTAGGCAAGCTTGGCGTAACAGCTAAATCACGTGAATTTTCCGCAGCGTTGAAGCCCGTTACCTTTCTGAAAAGCCTGTCTCAGGGCCTAAAGGCCTCATCCCGTTCATATTTACGGCACGGCTGAAGCCGTGCCCTGATACAAAACCTGAGAGCAGTGACTCGTCAGGCGGTGGTTTCTGAAAAGCCTGTCTCAGGGCCTAAAGGCCTCATACTCCTCATATTTACGGCACGGCTGAAGCCGTGCCCTGATACAAAACCTGAGAGCGGTGGCTCGTCGGGCGGTGCTTTCTGAAAAGCCTGTCTCAGGGCCTAAAGGCCTCACCCTCCTCATATTTACGGCACGGCTGAAGCCGTGCCCTGATACAAAACCTGAGAGCGTTGGCTCGTCGGGCGGTGCTTTCTGAAAAGCCTGCGTCTGGGCCTTAAGGCCTCATCCCGTTCATATGTGCGAACTGGCATGTCGGTAACAAAAGGTACCGGGCATGTAGGTAACACTTTTCGTTGAAGTTGAAGTTAAACGAGCTTGGAGAAGAAGGAAATCCCAAGTCGTCGCCGAGGCTGTGGGAATGTGGGAAGCTCGCGGTTTTTGCGAGCTTTCCAAGGCAGTGTGGGAAGAGAGGGAAAGGGCTTCTGCTTTTCCTCTCTTTCCATACTGCCGTCATTTCCATAGCCATTCACTGCTCCTCGTTCGGCATCGGGTGCATGACGAGCTTATGACTATCGAAGCGCGCCAGGGGGAAGGTGGCAAAATGAACGTCCCAGTAACGATCGTCGGTCTGCTCCATGCCTATAAATTCTCCCCCCAAACACTTGCTGATAAAGATCTGTGTGCCTTTCCAGAAGAAGGTTCCATCCGGATAAACTCTCTTGGGCTTCATGTTGGTGTCGTATTCCGGTTCAGGAAGTCGATCCGGATAGGGGCGCGGCGAACAGTGGTAGCAGGAGGCCGGCGTCTTCTGCTCCAGCGCCTCATGCGGGCGTTCCTCGTTGAACTGTTGGCGGAACCGATCAAAAGCTTTTTGCTGCGCTCTCCGGTTGGCTGCTGGGGGTTTCGCCGTCTCTGCCTTCAACGTTCGATGCATGCGCTCATGACGCCCATTTTGCTCCGGATGACCTGGCTTGATCCGCTCCGGCCTGATGCCCAGCTTCATCCAGTAGAGCGATAAGCGTGAAATGCCAGCGATGGCTCTGGAGGCAAACGGTGCGCCGTTATCGGTTCGGATCGTCTGCGGCATGCCATATTCGCGAAAGGCTGCTGCAAAGATGGCTTGCACTTGCTCCGTATTCGTCTTCTCCACGCTCTGACAACGCAGCAAGTAACGGCTGTGTGCATCGGTCATCGTCAACGGATCAACCCGCTCCCCTTGTCCAGTCAGGAACCAGCCCTTGAAGTCCCCACACCATGTCTGGTTAGCCTCTTCTACCTTCTCAAACGGCTTGCCGTACACAGGCGTCTTCAGACGCTTGTGATGCGGTGCGCTCAACCCTTCCCGCCGCAAGATCTCTCCAAAAGTGCTCACCACAGGCCAATGGACACCCTTTTTCGTCGCCAAAAGACGGGCTCGCAGCTTCTTGGCTCCCCAACTCGGATGCGCCTGTTTCAGTTGCACAATCTGCTCCTCAATCCCACTCTTGGTCTGGTTGGGATGGTGGCCCGCTCCATAGACACGGTCCTGCAATCCTGCTAGTCCCTCCACCTCATACCGATCTGTCCACACATAGCCGGTCTTGCGAGCGATGCCATAGATCCGACACAGTTCGGCCATCGTGAAGCTTCCGCTCTCATACTCCAGAACAAACCGCGTCCTCTCGTCCAACACATCCGTCACTTTCCAGGGCATGCTCTCTTCTACCTGCCCTGCGCTGTGAACGAAAAGTGTTACCCACTTGCCCGGTACCTTTTGTTACCTACTTGCCCGGTCCGTACCCATATTTACGGCACGGCTGAAGCCGTGCCCTGATACAAAACCTGAGAGCGGTAACTTGTCAGGCGGTGGTTGAGGTTGCGGCGCGTTCTCGCCGGGGGCTTTAGATTGGCGGAGAAAGAAATAGCAGGTCCCTCCACTACGCTACCCCGGATTTCCTGTTGAGGTTGTTGGCGTTGGCGAGCTTCATGCGGCTTTCCTTACTGAAAGCCGCACACGTGGCTGCTGCTGAGTGCCGCGTAGCAGGAAATCCGGGTACGCTCCGGTCGGGATGACAAGTCTGTTGCAAAGGCCAAGTATTTCTCGCGGAAACTCTTGCGGGCGCAACAGAATTGTCATCCCCGGAATCTGTAACTTTATTGGGTACAGTAAAAAACAGACACTGCGAAAAACCACTTTAAGGCATCCAGAAGGCGGTTAGTCTGCTATGAGCGGGCCAGGAGGGCTTCTAGCTGCGGGCGCGCGGCTTCGTAGGTTTGCTTGATGCCTTCCGCCAGGTTCGTCTTTGGTTTCCAGCCCAGGTTTGCCATGCGGGTTACGTCTAGTAGCTTCTGGGGCGTTCCGTCGGGCTTTGTGGTGTCGAAGACCAGATCGCCTTTGAAGGCCAGAGCGGCGCAGACTTGCTCCGCTAGTTCCCTTATCGTCACGTCCTGGCCGGTGCCGATGTTGATTAGGGGGACGCCAGACAATAGGGAGGAATAAATTTCTTCCGGCAGGTTCATGAGATAGACACAGGCTTCGGCCAGGTCTTCGCTAAAGAGGAGCTCGCGGCGGGGTGTTCCTGTTCCCCAGACGACGATTTGCTTGTGCCCCTGGGCTTTTGCCTCGGCGACTTTGCGGATGAGCGCGGGCAGGACATGGGAGTTCTGAGGATCAAAGTTGTCACCGGGACCATAGAGATTCGCAGGCATCGCCGCCAGGTATCGGGTGTGGAATTGCCGGTTGTAAGACCAGCACATTTCGATGCCGGCGATTTTGGCCAAGGCATAGGGGCGGTTCGTAGGCTCGAGCGGGCCGGTGAGAAGATACTCTTCCTTGATCGGCTGCGGACAGAGCTTGGGGTAGATACAACTGGAGCCGAGGAAGAGGAGGCGATCGACGCCGGCGCGATAACTGGCGTCAATCACGTTGGTTTGAATGATCAGGTTTTCGCGAATGAAGTCTGCCGGGTAAAGATCGTTGGCGAGAATGCCACCAACTTTGGCAGCAGCCATAAAGACGTGAGCGGGACGCTCCTCAGACGAAGAAGCGCTGCACGGCGACTGCGTCGGTGAGGTCGAGCTCAGCATGCGATCGCAGCAGGAGCCGGTCAAAGCCTTGCTGCCTTAGACTGCGACAGATTGCCGAGCCCACCAGACCGCGGTGCCCGGCAACGTAGATGAGATCGTTCTTCTCCAACGCGTACTCCGATTAAAGCATTATCAGAGTCACTGCTCTGAATTGAAACCTGTTATGTGCAGCCGTTCTTTGGCGGAACGACTGCGTGCTTCAGGATTCGTGAAAGTTGTAGGCGGCGTAACCGTGCTGAGTGACCAGGGCATCGCGCTCCGCGGCCTTCATGTCCTCAATGGCCATCTCCTCCACCAGCGTGCGGAAGTCGGTGCGGGGCGACCAGCCCAGTTCCCTGCGCGCTTTACTGGCATCCCCCAGCAACGTCTCTACCTCAGCGGGCCGGAAGTAACGCGGATCGACGGCCACCAGGGCTTTGCCGTGCTGGTCATAGGCCTGCTCTTCGACGCCACTGCCCTTCCATTCCAGGTGGATGTCGAGACACGCCGCCGCCAAGGTGACAAATTCACGAACGCTGTATTGCACCCCGGTGGCAATGACGTAGTCAGTCGGCCGTTCCTGCTGCAGCATGAGCCACTGCATCTCGACGTAATCGCGGGCATGCCCCCAATCGCGCCGGGAATCAAGATTGCCCAGGTAGAGCTTCTGCTGGAGGCCGAGCTTGATGCGGGCCAGGGCGCGGGTCACTTTGCGGGTGACAAAGGTCTCACCGCGTAACGGCGATTCGTGATTGAACATGATGCCGTTGCAGGCATAGAGACCGTAGGACTCTCGATAATTGACGGTGATCCAGTAGGCGTAAAGCTTGGCTACGCCATAGGGCGAACGGGGATAGAAGGGGGTTTTTTCCGACTGGGGTATCTGCTGCACCAGGCCATACATCTCCGACGTCGAGGCCTGATAGAAGCGAGCTGTCCGGGAGAGGGAGAGAATGCGAATGGCCTCTAGCAGCCTGAGGGTTCCCAGGGCATCGGAGTTGGCGGTGTATTCGGGTTCCTCAAACGATACCTGGACGTGACTCTGGGCGGCCAGGTTGTAGATCTCGTCGGGCTGAACCTTTTCGACCACGTGGATCAGGCTGGTGGAGTCCGTCATGTCGCCGTAGTGCAGCACCAGGCGCCGTCTTTCCTGGTGGGGATCTTCGTACAAGTGGTCGATGCGATTGGTGTTCAGCAAGGAAGTGCGGCGCTTGATGCCATGCACTTCGTATCCCTTTTTGAGCAGGAACTCAGCGAGATAGGCACCATCCTGACCGGTGATGCCGGTGATTAACGCTCGTTTCAAGAAGGTTCCTCTTTGGCTAGACGGTGAAGGCTGAGCTCATTTTATGCCAGATGATGCTCCGCGACGGGCTAGTTCGGGCCTGCGATACACGGCTGGTATCTTGACAGAGACTATGGCCGCACACGAATCCGAAGCGCTGCCTAAACGGCTGCTGCACGTGGTGGACTCACTCGCTCCGGCTGCCGGGGGAACTACCGAGGGCATTCGCAGGCTGGCCGAGAGCGGCGTGTCCGTAGTGGAGGTGGTTTGCCTGGATGAGCCGGGAGAAGCTTATCTCCGCGGACAGAGCTTCCCGGTGCACGCACTGGGTCCGGCGCGGGGCAATTATCGCTATACGCCTCGGCTGGGGGAGTGGCTGGAAGAGAATCTCGCGCGCTTCGATGGAGTGGTGATCCATGGGCTATGGCAGTACCACAGCTACGGCAGCTATCGCGTGGTTCGTGGGCGGATTCCTTTTGTGGTATTTCCTCACGGCATGCTGGATCCCTACTTCAAGCGGGCGTTTCCGCTGAAACACGTCAAGAAGCAGGTGTATTGGTTGGCAAGGGAGTATCGCGTGCTGCGCGATGCCAGGGCGGTGTGCTTCACGACGCCGATCGAGCGTGACTGCGCCGTGGGAACGATGTGGCCGCAGCGATGGAATCCGGTGGTGGTTTCGTTTGGGACCTCGCAGCCGGGGGGTGATCCGGCTCAGCAGCGGGAGAGCTTTTTGAGCGAGTTCCCTGGTTTGCGGCGACGCAGGTTTTTTCTGTTCCTCTCCCGGTTTCATAGCAAGAAGGGATGCGATCTGCTGCTGGAAGCTTTCGCGCGGGTGGCGGAGACGCATCCGGATTTGGACCTGGTTATGGCCGGACCGGACGAGGAGGGTCTACGGCCCCAGTTGGAGGCGCAGGCGAAGGGGCTGCGTATCTCGGCTCGAGTGCATTGGACAGGGATGCTGGAGGGGGATTTGAAATGGGGCGCATTCCGCGCTGCGGAGGCGTTTGTGCTGCCTTCACATCAGGAGAATTTCGGGGTCGCGGTGGTCGAAGCGTTGGCTTGCGGGGTGCCGGTGCTTATTTCCGACAAGGTGAATATCTGGCCGGATATTGCCCGGGATAAAGCCGGCATCGTGAACCCCGACACTGCTGAGGGCACGTACCGGTCCATGACGAGCTTGCTGGCCATGCAGGCAGAGGAACGGCAGGACATGATCAGCCGTGGGTTGGAGTGTTTTCGGACGCGTTATGAGATGAGGAGAACGGCCCAGGCGTTGAGTGAACTGCTTTAGCAGGTGGCCCAGGATGATGAAAGCCGCTCGTCGCGTGCTGCTATCCCACGCCGGCCCCGCGGCAGGCCGGGACAGGCGGGCAGGCAAAAAAGGGGGGTTGAATGGGGCACCCAGCTTTTGTTTGTGATCGACGAGTAGCCCAGGACTTGCGTCCTGGGACATTCTCAGCCGTCCCTGCGGGACTGTGTCCATTGAGCCTTGGGTTCCCAGGACTTCCGTCCTGGGCTACTCTCAGCCGTCCCTGCGGGACTGGCCATGCCCTGGATGCGGAGTGATCGTTGAGTTTGTTTTCAGCGAGTGCTGTTCAGGCTTACCCAGGACTGACATACTGGGTCATTCTCAGCACTCTCAACCGTCCCGGCGGGACTGGGTTCAGAGGAGATGGAGCGCAGTTGCGCACAATTCCTAGGTAGCTTCTTTTGACTTCAGGCTCTTAGGGCGTGGGCGGGGGTTTTCTCGGAGGGATGCGGTACTTGATCGTAGACGGGCAGGTGTTCGTAGACTTGGGCGTGCTCCAGCGTGGAGCCGGATAGATCTTTGGCGGAGAGAATGGCTCGATTCCCACGCGGCCATTCGATCTTTAGCGCCGGGTCGTTCCATAGAAGCGTGCGCTCGTGCTGGGGTGCGTAGAAGTCTGTGGCCTTGTAAAGCACTTCCGCGCCTTCCGATAAGACCATGAAACCGTGCGCGAAACCGGGAGGGATCCAGAGCATTTTGCGATTGCTGCTGCTCAGGACCTCACCCACCCATTGGCAGAATGTGGGCGAATGGCGCCGGAGATCGAGCGCGACGTCGTAGATTTCTCCGCTCAGACAACGGATCAGCTTTCCCTGAGGCTGGTGAATCTGGTAGTGAAGACCACGCACCACATCCCGGCGGGAGAAGGACTGATTGTCCTGCACGAAAGGACCCCTAATACCCAGTTCCGCCAAAGCCCGCTCGTTATAGCTTTCAAAAAAAGTACCGCGGCTATCTTCAAAGACCTTGGGTTCAAGCAACACTACATCAGAAATACTGGTCGCTAACGCCTTCATCTATTCACTCCTCTCGCCTAATGCGAGTTTCCATTTGAGGACATCAAGAGACTTCAGCTGGCGACCTGCATCCCGGTTAAAACGTCCTGGAGCTGCTGCTGCCAAGGGGGGAGCCGGAAACCGAAAGTGTGGGCAAATTTTTCGTTTGAAAGCACGGAATTGGCCGGCCGCCTGGCCGGCGTTGGATAAGCAGAGGACGGAATGGCGTGCACCCGCGGCGGAACACTCAGAACACCCGCGTCGAAAATGGCGCGGGCAAAACCACACCACGAGGTCGAACCGCCGGCTGTCATGTGATAGATTCCCGCCGGCAGAGTTGCCCCGGATGTCGCGTATTGCTCCACCAATTGTGCAGTAGCCGTGGCGATCGCAGCCGCCGACGTGGGAGCACCCACCTGATCGTCCACTACCCTCAACTCTGAGCGCTCGGCACCCAAACGGAGCATGGTACGGAGAAAATTTTTGCCGTGAGCAGAATAGACCCAGCTGGTCCGGAGGACCAGATAGCGCGCCGCCGTTTCCGCAATCGCCGCCTCCCCTGCTGCTTTAGATGCTCCATAGACGCTTACCGGGCTAAGGGGATCGCTCTCCAGATAAGGCTCCGGCTTTTCTCCGTTAAAGACATAGTCAGTGGAGTAGTGAATCAGGAGAGCGCCAAGGCGTGCGGCCTCCTCGGCCAGAACCCGGGGAGCGACAGCGTTCACGGCATAGCAGAGGTCGCGTTCTACTTCCGCCTGGTCCACGGCCGTATAGGCGCCGGCGTTGACGATGACCGCGGGCTCGACCCGCCGAACCAGGTCGCGGATAGACTGCTCGCTACTAAGATCACATTCCGCTCTACCGGCCGCAACCACGTCGCCAGGGGGATGGTACAAGCGGGAGAACTCGCTCCCCACCTGTCCGTTTTTGCCGGTGATCAAGATTCGCATGCGTCTCATTTCAGTGTAGAGGAACTTGATCGGCGCAGGAGCAAAATCGTCACTTGCGTGCTGTTAGCTGATAAGACGCTACTTAGGGCGCCAAGGGAGAGGGTCTCTTTAGTAACTTATGCAGGTTGAGGCAATGGGCTAAAATTCTCCCACCATGAGCGAAGTGAGCGAATCGACCGATCTGCCGAAAATCTCCGGGCCCGGACCCAACATGGCGCAGGTCGACCCGCCACATCCGTTCAAGAGTGCTTTGAAGACCCTGGGGATCGCGACGGTTGTGGTCAGCATTGCCCTGGGGCTCTATGTGTACCTGGGGCAGAAGCCGCCCGTGGCTTCCGGGGAGGTTCTCGCGTCTACCGTGTACCCGGTGCACGCAACGATTAACAATGGCGCCGGCGGCCAGGATGGAATGGCGGGCAGTAGCGAGTCCATTGATCAGGTGATTATCCTGACCAAGATCAAAATCAGGAATGAGACCAATATTCCGCTTTTTGTGCAGGATGTTGGGTCGGCCATCAAGTTGCCCGACGGCTCTGAACAAACGAATGTGGCGGCCAGCAACCAGGATATGAACCGGGTGTTTCAGGCTTACCCATCGCTGAGTTACCTGCGCGGAGACCCTATCCCTCGCGATATCACGCTGTCTCCGGGGCAGACAGCCGAGGGGCTGGCTATCTTTAACTATCCTATTTCTAAAGAGCAATGGGATACGTTGCAGACGGCTAAGGTAGTGATCCAGTTCATGCACCAGAAGAATCTGGAAATTAATATTGGCCGGTGAGTGTGGGACGGAAGGCGCAGCATAGCGCTCGTAATTGGATTGGTCACAATTCTTCCGGAAGAGTTGTGAGTGGGAAAGAGAACCGCAGATCCCTCGGCTGCCCCAGATTTCCTGTCAAAAATCGTAGCTTCGGTGGATTCCAGGCGGCTCTCTTTACGGAGAGGCCACATACGTAGCCGCGAAAGTAGGAAATCCGGGTACGCTCCTCGGGATGACAAGCGGAGGTGGTGCATCCATGGGGAATTGGCTAGTGGCTGAGAGAATTGTTAGGCGAGTGCCGTGGTATCCCACTCAAGCCAAAACCGGGCTTGAATGGGGCACCCAGCAGTTGTTGACGATGAAGCATCAAAAAATCACAGCCTCTCGGATGATAAAGGGGAGGGTGGACCCGATTTCAACTGAGTTTTTCCGAAGGTTGTACAGTTGCGCCCTGAAAGGAAGCATCAGAGCGCAACCGGTTGCCTGCTACGCGGTCCTGGGCTAGGGGGTCACGGGCGTTGGGGCGTTCTTGGGGGTCGCCAGGTAGCCGATTACCTGGTTCTTGTTGATGGTGTTAATTACCAGCTCGTAAAGCAGCTTGTCTTTGCCGGTGTAGAACTGCACGGGCTCATCCAGGCTCTTGTCCTTTTTCTCAATCTTCTTGTCGTCCGACTCCACTACCAGGGTGTATCTGGAGTGTTTCTCGTCGGCCTTCTTCAGCTGCAGACTGACACCTGAAATCGGCGTGGGCTTGGCCCCTTTGGTCAAGTTCAAATCGTAATAGTTACGATCTCCCTTGTGCTTGAGGATTTCCAGCTCCTTCGCGTTGGTCGCGACCAGCCCGCTGGTCAAGCCCAGATCACCGGTCACCCTTTGCAACTTGCTTTCAGTGTTGGCTAGTTCCGTCTTGGTCGCGGCAACGTCTGTTTTCACGCCGCCTACATCGGTCTTGACCGACGAGACATCGTTCGAAACGGCACCGATCTGCTTCTGGGCTTCGGCCTGGGCCGCCTGTTGCTCCTTCTCCAAGCGGCTGGTTTCTGCCTGCTGGCGCTTGAGGAATTCACTGGCGCGGGCTTCCAATTGACGCTGGGTCAAGCCGACACTCTGGCCTAAGGTTTCGGAGGTTACGCGTAACTTGGCGTTGGTCTCATTGAGGCTCTCAGCTAGCTTGTCGTTCTGCTGCTGGGCGTTGACCAAGGCGGCCTGGGACTTCTCCAGACGGTTCTCGAGCGTGTAGCTCCAGATGAGTCCGCCGGCAGAGGCCAATGCGGCGAAGCCAAGAATGGCGATAAATACTCCCGATTGGGTCCGTTCGGCTGCTTCGTACGTCTCGTCCGTGTCGTCGCTCATGCGATCTGCCTCTTTCGCCTGCGGGCATGCTCTGTACTCCGCAGTATTTTCTCATCCTACAATGGACGAGTGGAGACTGTGGATGTCATCGTCGGAGGAGGGGGTATTATTGGCCTCTCCGCAGCACTGGAATTGGCGCGAAACGGATTCCGTGTCCGCGTCCTGGAAAAGGGCCGCGCCATGTCTGAGGCTTCGTGGGCCGCGGCGGGCATGTTGTCGGGCAACGATCCCGATCATCCTTCGGAGCTCGCTCGGCTCGCGAGGCTGAGCATCCGTCTTTACCCGGAATATCTCAGCGTGATTGAGCGGCTGTCTGGCCGCCACGTCCCCATCCGCACCCAGGCTACCCTGGTGACGAGCCGATTTGGGAGCGAGTTTCACCCCGACGAAACCAAAGTGTGCCCTGCCTTGAGTGTGGAGGAGGCGGAACGTCGCATACCAGGGTTGGCAACCGACGGCCGTTCCTTTTGCTGGATGGAGGAGCCGAGCCTGAACCCGCGGGATCTGTGCGCAGCTCTTCCCCTGGCCGCAGCCGCAGCGGGGGTGGAGTTGCAGCAGGAAACTGAGGTGCTCGCCGTAAGCAGCCGGGACAGCGGCGTGGAGGTGAAAACACCGCGGGGAACGGTGAGCGGAGGCGCTTTCGTGAATTGTTGCGGGGCGTGGGCGGGAGGCGTCCGGCACTCCGGACTGGAACGTCCACCTGCCGCAGGGGTCGAACCGCGGAAAGGACAGATGCTTGCGGTCCGGGTGCCTCCGCCGCTTGAGCTGCCCTACGTTCTGCGCTCGCCGGAGATCTACCTGGTGCCCCGAGGGGAAGGCCTGATTGCGATTGGGGCTACGGTGGAGCGAGCAGGGTTCGATCGGCGTGTGGATCCACTGACGGTGGAACAACTGCGCGCCCAGGCGGCGGAATTGTGGCCTCCCATGGCTTCCGCCCCGGTGGTGGAAAGCTGGAGCGGGCTGCGCCCGGGGACGCCGGACGAGCTTCCCCTCATCGGTAGCGCCGGGACGCCACATTGCTGGATCGCGACGGGACACTTTCGTAACGGGATTTTGCTGGCGCCGGCAACAGCGCTGATCGTACGGCAACTGTTACAAGGGAACCCTCCCGAGGTTTCGCTGGCCGCTTTTCTGCCCGGACGTTTGATGGAAGCGGTGCATTGAGTTAATGGATCTGGAAGACTTCGGCAAAGGCCTGGCGCAGCCTGTCGATGGAGAAGTCAGGACTCCTGCTGGCGTCAATGAGCACTTTTTCCCTCTGAGCAATGAGATCCGCAGCCGCGGGGATCAGTTTGATCACCTGGGCCGGCACTACGACGGCACCATGGCGATCGGCGTGGATCACATCGTTGGGCGAAACAACCATCCCGGCAACACTTACGACGGTGGCAACGTCTACAACATGAACATGGACGTGTGAGGGCATTATTGATCCTGCGAGGACGAAGAAGTCCTTGGCCCATAGATCCAGGTCACGTACGGCCCCGTCGGTGATGACGCCGGCGCAGCCCAAACCCTTGTGAAGGTTGCTGTTGACTTCGCCCCAGAAGGCCCCCAGGCCGGTGTCGGGACCGTCAAGATCCTGGATGACGGCAATGCTGGGCGTTGGCGCTTCAGCAATGTGTTCGTAGTAGGCGATGGTTCTTTTGCCTCCAAACGGTTCCCGGTGATCGGGCTCGCGGGAACGGATGGTCGCGGTGCGGGCAAAGGCTACCACCGGTTTGGCAGCCGGGAAGGGTGCTAGGAGAGGACGGCGATTAAAGCCAAAGGCACGCCGTTCGGGAGCGACGACGTCGAGCGCATTACAAATGGTCGGGGTGTCGAAGGCGCGCAGCGCTTCCAGGTCGGCAAGGTCGGGCAGTATGGACATGGTGGTCCCTCCACAGTTTCTTCTTGTACTTGTAGTGGACAGTATCAGTGGCTGTCCAAGTAGGGTAAGCGATTCTTTTTGCGTCGATTTTGCGGCCGATGGTAAGGTTAGCGACCGGCCCTGCTCGTGCCGGGAGGTTTTGGGCTAGGCCGCCTAGCCTAAGGATGGCGGAGGGCTTAAAATGCGCGTTAGGCAGAGTGCTGCGCTATAAAGGAAACAGTGCGAAGGCCGGGGATGGACGGCCGGGGTTAGAGATCAGAGGAGCGTTCAGAATGTCTACAGCGGTGGTGGGCAAGGGACTTGCAGGCGTGGTTGCGGCCAACTCGGGCATCTGCTGGATCGATGGCGACGCTGGAGTGCTGGCGTACCGCGGGATAGACATCCATGAACTGGCCGAGCAGTCGACCTTTGAAGAAACCACCTACCTGTTGTGGTTTGGACAACTGCCGAGTCCGGCGGAACTTAAGGACTTCAGCAAGCGGCTGAGCGAAGCTCGCACGCTGGATCCGAAGATCATCGACCTGCTGCGATCGTTCCCCAAGAGCGCCACCCCCATGGAAGTGCTGCGCACCGCGGTTTCGGCATTGAGCTTTTACGACCCGGATGAGGCTGACAATGAGCACGACGCCAATGTGAGAAAGAGTTTTCGACTCACTTCGCAGATTGCCATGCTGGTGGCTGCGTACGACCGGCTTCGCAAGGGCCAGCCGGTGATTGAGGCGGATCCTTCTCTTAGCCACGCGGCGAATTTCTTGTGGATGTTGAATGGCGAAAAGCCTTCCGCAACGGCCACGAAAACTTTTGACCTGGCACTTATTCTCCATGCCGACCACGAATTGAATGCCTCCACCTTTGCCGCCCGGGTAATCGCGGCGACTCTCTCCGACATTCACTCCGCTATTACCGGCGCTATCGGCGCGCTGAAAGGCCCACTGCACGGCGGAGCTAACGAGGCGGTGATGCGCATGCTGTTCGCCATCGACAAAGAGGGCGCCGACCCGGTCGATTATGTGGGGAAGCTGCTGGCACAGAAGAAGAAGATTTCAGGCTTCGGCCATCGCGTGTACCACACGGAAGATCCGCGAGCGACCCACCTGCGCAAGATGTCAGAAGCGCTGGGCGAGTCGTCGGGGAATTCGAAGTGGTTCAAGATGTCGCGGGCCATTGAAAAGTACATTCTGGCGGAAAAGAAATTGAATGCCAATGTGGACTTCTATTCCGCCTCGACGTACACCATGCTGGGCATCGACCTGGACTTGTTTACCCCGATCTTTGCGGTGAGCAGGATTTCCGGCTGGGCCGCCCACGTGATCGAACAACTGGATGACAATCGCCTGATCCGGCCGCGCGCTGAATATATTGGCCCGGAGTACCCTGTGCACTACACACCGATCGAGAAGCGCTAGGGTTTGCGGCTGGCGGGGGGGATGATCCCGTTCATGCGCAAATACACGACCATCTGCCCGTAGTGGTCGTTGGTGTGAGCCAGGGCGTTCGCGGCCAAACCGGCGCGGGTGGCCTTGTGTTCGCCGCCCAACGGCTCAAATGCGTTTTCTACGGTGATGGTGTCGATTGCCTGTTGGGCGAAGGCGTAGGAGTTTCTTAGCGCCTGTACGATGTCGTCTTTCCTGGTCAGCTTGTTGATGGCGTCGGAATCGACGCCGCCGGTCACTCCAAAATTGCCGAAGTAATAGTATTGCGAGGCCGCAATGTGGGTGAGTTGCTGGCCAAAGGTCCGCACGCCCTCAAAGGTGCCTTTGGTGGGTTTGAAGTCGTATTTATCGGCCGGCATGGCTTCGGCGGCAGAGATTACTTCGTTTTCCTGGCTGCTGAAGAGCTTGCCGTAGATCTGAGCCGGCGAGGATTTGGCGGCGGCCAGTTTAACGGGTACGGTTTGGGCCGCCGGGATTGATTGTGCTGAGGATATTGCTGACGCGATGAGCAGGGCGGTTAGCGTACATAGGGCCAGGTTGTTTCTCATGATCGGTCTTCCTTGAGTGGGTTTGGCAGGAGAAGGCTAACAGGTTTTGTGGTGAAAGCGGTTGACGGCCTTCGGCCGGTCTTTTTCCCCCCAGGTACGCTCCCACGGCAAGTCCGCTTACTTTGGCGCTGCTTTGGGGGCCGGGAAGCTCGGGTCAAGGTCCGTGGAATCTCACATCTCGCGAAAAACGAGCGAGATATGGGGCACCCGTCGTTTTTTAGGCGGACAAATCCCTGTCCGGAGGTTCCCGTAGAATAGAGTGGTGCGGCGAATCTACCTGGATGCGAATGCCACTACGCCTCTGCTACCTGAGGTGCTGGAGGCCATGCGTCCGTTTTTGCTGGAGCGGTTCGGTAATGCTTCGTCGATCCACCAGGAAGGGCAGCATGCCCGTTGGGCAGTAGAACAGGCGCGGGCTACCGTGGCCCGGTTTCTTGGCTGCCGGCCGTCGGAAGTTGTCTTTACCAGCGGCGGGACGGAGAGCGACAACCTGGCGATTTTTGGTTCGGTAAAGCCAGGGGAACATGTCATCACCAGCACGGTCGAACATCACGCGGTGCTGCATGCCGGCGAGAAGCTGCGGGAACGCGGGGTTGAGGTCGATTTCCTGCCGGTTGATGGGCAAGGCGTGGTTGCTCCCGAGGAGATTCGCCGGGCGCTGCGGCCCAATACCCGGTTGATTAGCGTGATGATGGCTAATAACGAGACCGGGGTTTTGCAGCCAGTGAAGGAGATCGGCCAGATTGCCGCCGAGGCGGGGGTCCGATTCCACGTGGATGCGGTGCAGGCCGCGGGCAAGCTGCCGCTGGAGATGGATGCGATCGGGTGCCATTTGCTGACGATTTCCGGTCACAAGATGCACGCGCCCCAGGGTACGGGAGCACTGTTCGTACGCCGCGGTACGCGGCTGGAGCCACTCTTTGCCGGCGGCGCCCACGAACGGCAACGACGCGCCGGCACCGAAAATGTGGCGGGCATCGTAGGCCTGGGCAAAGCGGCGGAGTGCGCAATGGAAGGGCTGCGCAGCGGAGCGCCGGAGCGTATTGGATTCCTTCGGGACCGTTTGGAGTCTGGCGTGCTGGAGCACACAACCGATCGGGGGGTAAACAGCGGTGCGGCTGCCCGGGTGGCGAACACAACGAACTTCTGGTTCGACCACCTGGAAGGTGAGGCGCTAGTGATCGCTCTCGACCTGAAGGGTCTGGCGGTATCGAGTGGGGCGGCTTGCTCTTCGGGCGCAAGCGAACCCTCGCATGTGCTGGGGGCTATGGGCCTCTCGCCCGAGCGGGCGCGCAGCAGCGTGCGCTTGAGCTTGCACCGGCAAACGACGGAAGAAGAGATTGATCGAGCGATCGAGTTAGTCTCATCGCAAGTGGTTCGACTGCGGGAGATTTCCGCAGTGATGGTCCGGTGATTTCTCAATGATGAACCCAGAACACAAGACGATTGCGGTGGCCATGTCCGGAGGAGTGGACTCGTCGGCCGTGGCGGCCATGCTCAAGGCGGAGGGACACGAGCTCGTCGGCCTGACCATGCAGCTGTGGAATCAGCGCCGGCTCGCGGACCAGGATGGAATGCTCCACGGCAAGCCGGGACAGGCCGAACAGGTGCAGGGACGGTGCTGCTCGATCGATGACGTGTACGACGCGCGGCGGGTGGCGGAGATGTTGTCGATTCCCTACTACGTGGTGAATCACCAGGAGCGCTTCGAGCGCGATGTGATTCGCCCCTTCGTCGATGAATACCTGTCCGGGCGAACGCCCATACCTTGCAGCTTGTGCAATAACCACCTGAAGTTCGATCAGCTGCTGCTGACCGCAAGGCAGATTGGGGCGGAGCAGATTGCTACCGGCCACTATGCTCGCAATGAGTACGATCCCGAGCGAGCGCGTTGGATCCTGAAGCGGCCCGCGGATGCAAGCAAGGATCAGACCTATTTCCTCTTTGGCCTGACCCAGGAGCAGCTGGCGCGCACGCTGTTTCCCCTGGGAGGCTTCACCAAGCCGGAGGTGCGCGAACTGGCGCGTGGATATGGGCTGGCGCTGGCGAACAAGCCGGACTCACAGGAGATTTGCTTTATTCCCGGGGGCGACTATAAGCGCTTCATCGATGCTTATCTTGAGGAGCAGGGCGAAACCGTACCAGATACTGCGGGGGAGCTGGTTTCGGTGGGCGGTGAATCCCGAGGAAGGCACGATGGGGTGCACAACTTTACCGTTGGACAGCGGAAGGGACTCGGTCTGGCTTCCCCTTCTCCGCTGTATGTGATCTCCATTGATCGCGAGAGCAAGCGGGTTACGGTGGGCGCGGAGCCGGAGTTGCTGCGCGATTCGCTGCGGGCACAGAGGTTGAACTGGATTTCTATTGCGCGGCTGGAGGGGGAGATGCGCGCCCAGGTGAAGATCCGGCATCGGCACGAACCGGCCTGGGCCACGCTGCGGCACATCGGCGAGGATGAGGTTGAAGTGCGTTTCGATGAGGCGGTGCGGGCCGTTACCCCGGGTCAGGCGGCGGTATTCTATGCCGGCGATGAGGTGATCGGGGGCGGTTGGATCGTTTGAAGCCGTTCCCTCAGCGGCTAAGGCCGTTCGTGCTTTTAATCACTTATGTACGGCCTTAAGGCCGTACCCTTCACTTAAACGAAGAGATCGTCTTCGGATTCCCGGTGGTTGCTGACATCCTTTTTGCGCAAGACGTCGACCCCCGCGCGAAGACCGTTCAGTATGCCGTTCACCTGGCGGACGGGTACCGCAACGCCATGCTCGATTGCCTGGACAGCGGAGGTGAGGTGGTCAAGCGTGCCCTTGACCATGCCATCCACCCGCACTGCCTGTGCCTGGGTCCGAAGGGTTACATCGTCTACTAATCCGCCAACCTTTTCCGTCTTGGCGCGCAGGGTGGTGCTGACGGCGGTCAGGTTCTCGGCGATGGTTCTCAGCTTGGGTGTAAGGTCCTGAATAACATCGCGGGAGGCAATGATAGCCGGCAACGCGTGCAAGCGAACGTCGTCCACCAGCCCCATAATTTTCTTCTGGGCTTTGCGGGTGGCGATGAACATGCCAACCGTGAAACAAGCTTGCGCCAGAATGCTAACCGCGGCTATGGCAATGAAGATAACCAATAGAGTTTGCGTGGGTTTATCCATTTGCTTTCGCTTCTAACCCTTCGCTTGAGTATTTTTCACTTCTACTGCACAGGCAAGAAAAGCCGCTCCTCTGAAAAGACAGAAGTGAAAATACTATAGCGTGCGCTCAAACCAAGGCCCAACCAGGTTCATGGAGGGCAATTCCTGCAGCCTCGAGCAGGAGGCCCGGAAAACTGCCCTCTCTGATCCACGGTCACCCGCAAAGTGCTTTAGGCTTGCCCGTCGACTGGAGTGGTTGTTGCTGTGTATGCGTTCTTTCCCGCATCCACCGCTGCCGAAACTTTTTCGGCGTGCTTGGCCACTACTTTACGCCCTTGCTCGATGTAGCTTTCCACCTGGGAACGGCCACGCTCCACCGCTTGCTTGCCCTTCACCACGTATTCGCCAAACTGTTCCTTGCCGGAATCGACATAGGTGTTGACCTGTGCCGCGGCATCCTTCGACTTTTGCTTCAGGTACTCTGCGCGCTCTCGGGCGCTCTCGGCCAGACTCTCGCGAGTCTCCGTTCCTGACTGGGGAGCATAGAGCACACCGATTGCCGCGCCAATTCCCAGTCCGACTAGAAACCAACCGAAACCACTGCCGCTTCCACCTTGCTCTTCGTCTGTCATATCTTCCCCTTAACTTGCTGTACTCGTCCCAATATACTGCGTATGCCTGCCTCGCCGGGTTTAGCACCCGGATACTACTAGAAGATACTTTGCCAAGCCACCGGGTGCTCGTTAACAATAATGGGATGCAGAATAGTCTGCTAAGGCCGTTTCGCAATGACTGTGGCCTGATAAAGATCGCCAGGTGTGGTTTTCCTTGGGAGAAACCGGCTCTTTCGCCGCCACATGGGGTTTGACCAAGAGAACCTGGCGGATGAATTTTAGACTCCTTAATGCCAGCCTGTTCCAGGTTTCGCTCGTCAAAAGGTAGAGCAGTTTCGCATCCACCGCCCGACCGGAATGGAAGGGCGAGCATTCGATCGCTAGAGGATTTTCCCCATGAAGACAGCTTTTCTGATTGGACGCAGCATTCCGCTGACCGTTCTGACTGGTTTGCTGGTGCTGGGCGCGGGTTGCAAGAAACAGCCGGCTCCGGAAGCGCAGCAAGCGACGCCTGCTGCGGCCCAACCGGCTCCCGCTCCCCCACGGACCGACCAGCAGATTGGAAGCGACATTCAGGCCAAAATCGGTGCGGAGTCCGCGTTGAATGGCCAGAATATTCAGGTAAGCGTGGCGAATGGAGTGGCTACGCTGGATGGCAAGGTAGATAACGATGCGTCCCGGGCGCTGGCGGCTGCGGATAGCGCGTCGATCGATGGCGTGCGGACGGTGGTCAATAACCTGGTCGTGGCGCCGGCTAAGGTAGCGAAGGCCGCGCCCGAGCCAAAGCCGAAGCGGCACAAGGAAGTGGCCGAGGCTGCGCCGCCACCCCCACCACCACCACCTCCTCCTCCACCTGCCCAGGAACCGGTGCAGGTGGTAGCACCGCCGCCACCACCGCTTCCTCCTCCACCGGTGGCCAAGACGGTCACGTTGCCGACTGGGACGGTGATTCCTATTCGCATGACGGACACGCTGGATAGCGGAAAGACTCAGCCCAACACGGTTTTCCATGGATCGCTGGCAGGGGATCTGATTATGGACGGCATGGTGGTTGCCAAGTCGGGCGCTGCGGTGACGGGACGGGTGATTGTAGCCAAGGACGCAACACACTTCTCGGGCAGCTCGGAGCTATCTATTGAGTTGACGCGCATCGATACGGTGGACCATCCGGTGGATGTGGTGACCGATGCATATAGCAAGCAGGGCGCCGGCCGGGGCAAGAATACGGCGCTTAAGACCGGCGGCGGGGCGGCGGTTGGAGCTATTCTCGGCGGCCTGTTGGGCGGCGGCAAAGGCGCGGCGATTGGTGCCGCCAGCGGCGGCGGCTTGGGGGCCGGCGTGAATGGGGTTACTAAAGGACAGCAGGTGCAGATTCCTACGGAGACGCTGGTTACGTTCCATCTGCAGTCGCCGATTAGTGTGACTACGTCGAGGAAGGTGGGAGGGTCGCAAGGCGGGGACGGTTTGCAGCAACGGCAGCAGTAAAGGAAGACGGGGCGAGTCGAGTGCTGTGGTATCCAGCATTCGTTGCTGGTGGAGTGGAACAGCAGGTCCCTCCACTGCGCTACGCCGGATTTCCTGTTGAGGTTGTTGGCGAACTTCATGCGGCTTTCCTTACTGAAAGCCGCGGCTGCCGCGTAGCAGGAAATCCGGGTACGCTCCGGTCGGAGGATGACGACTCTGTGGGAGACCTACCGGAACGGAGACCTTTGTGTGGGAGCCGTGGCGCACCGCAGGTCCCTCGCCTCCCCCGGATTTCCTGTCAAGAACCGTAGCTTCGGTGGATTCCGTGCGGCTCTCTTTACGGAGAGCCGCATACGTTGCCGCCGGTAGAGCCGTGAAGTAGGAAATCCGGGTACGCTCCCACGGCACGCCGGGGCAGGCGGGATGACAAGTGGAGGGTGGTGCATCCATGAGGAATTGGCTAGTGGCTGAAAGAATTGTTAGGTGAGTGTCGTGGTATCCCACTCAAGCCAAAGGACGGCTTGAATGGGGCACCCAGCGGTTGTTGGCGATCAAGCAATCAAAAAAGTCCGGGTGAAAATCTGGCGTCCCAAAATAGAATTGTCATCCCAACCGGAGCGTACCCGGATTTCCTGCTACGCGGCACTCACCAGCAACCACGTGTGCGGCTTTCAGTGAGCCAACAACCTCAACAGGAAATCCGGGATAGCGCAGTGGAGGGACCTGCTGTTTTTCGGCGTTAGGTCCAGACTCCGTATTCGACCAGGTGGCGGGCGATGTCACGCGAACGGGCGTAGACGTCGTCGGGGATGCGGCGGGCTAGACGGCGGCAGATGGCCAGTTGCACCTTTAGGGTGTCTCCCTCCGCGACCGCGGCGACGATGCGCCGGGAAGCTAGCTCCACAATGTCCATTGCCTTGGCGGCGTAAAGCTGGACCATGGCCACTGCAGTATCGGCTAGCGGCAGATTGCGGGCCTTCAGCTTGCGGGCACGCAGCAATGCCGACTCCAGGGCATAGACCTGAATGATGATGTCCGCCAGATCGGCCATCACCTCCTGCTGATCGGCGAGGGCGTTCATGTACTTCTGCGAAGCTGCACCGGCAGTGAAGAGAGCGAGCTTTTTCGCGCCAGCCAGCATCTGCGACTCAGCGTATAAGGGATCTGCAGAGTGGTCCGTGTCGTCTTCAAAGGAAGGCGGCTCCAGGACTTCGTCCATCAGCTTCTTGATGGCAGCCATCAGCGGGAGCTGGCCGGCCATGGCGCGCTTCATCAGCCAGCCGGTGATGATGAGGCGGTTGATCTCATTCGTGCCTTCAAAGATGCGATTGATGCGGGAGTCGCGGTAGGCCCGCTCGACCGGGTACTCTTCCACATAACCGTAACCGCCATAGATCTGGACGGCGTGGTCGACGACAGCGTCAAGCATCTCTGAGCCCCAAACTTTCAGGATGGAGCACTCGACGGCGTATTCCTCGATGCGCTTCTGAATCTCACGCGAGTTCTCAGCTACCCCGGCATCGAGAGCGGACAGCGCATCGTCGATCATTCCTACGGTGCGATAGGCCATGCTTTCTACGGCGAATAGCTGGGCGGCGGAATCAGCCAGCTTCTGCTGGATAAGACCAAAGCCAGAGATGGGCTTGCCGAAGGCCTGACGCTGCTTGGCGTAGCCGATGGCGTAGCCGAGCACTGTGCGGGCAGCCCCCACACAGGCAGCGCCCAGCTTGAAGCGGCCGATGTTGAGAATGTTGAAGGCGATGTGGTGGCCCTTGCCCACCTCGCCGAGAAGGTTTTCTACGGGCACTTTGCAGTCGGAAAGCACCAGCGGGCAGGTGGAGGAGCCACGGATGCCCAGCTTGTGCTCTTCCCCGCCGATGGAGAGACCAGGAGTGTCTTTTTCGATCAGAAAGGCGGTGAATTTTTCTCCATCGACTTTTACGAAGACGGTGAACAGGTCGGCAAAGCCGGCGTTGCTGATCCACATCTTCTCGCCGTTCAGCAGGTAATGCTTGCCGTCCTCCGAGAGGGTGGCGCGGGCACGGATGTTCATTGCATCCGAGCCGGACGTTGCCTCAGAGAGGGCATAGGCACCAATACAATCTCCGGTGGCCAGGCGGGGCAGGAACTTCTGCTTCTGCGCGTCGGTGCCATACCAGACAATGGGCAGCGTGCCGATGCCGACGTGGGCACTGAAGGCAACGGAGAAGCTGCCGAGCTGGGAGAGATGGTCGGCGACGATCGCGGAGGTGACCTTGTTCATGGCCAAGCCGCCGTACTCCTCTGGTATGTCGACGGCCATCAGGCCGAGATCGCCGGCTTTTTTCAGCAGGGCTCGGGTGACCTCGAAATGCTTGGCTTCAATCTCTTCGGCTTCGGGAAGCACTTCGTTGCGAACAAAGTCAGAGGCGGTGCGCGCGATCTGGCGCTGCTCTTCGCTGAAGTCTTCCGGGGTCATGATCTCGTCCGGCGAGCGCTCCTCGATGAGGAAGCTTCCGCCGCGAATGACTCGTTGCAATACCTCGGTCGCTGTTGCCAATGGTTTGCCCCCTTGGTGTCTAGTGGATGGATTCGAAAATGCCCGCGGCGCCCATGCCTCCACCGACACACATGGTCACCAATCCGTACCTTAGCTTTCGGCTTTGCATGGCATGCAAGAGTGTGGCTGTCAGCTTGGCTCCGGTACAGCCGAGCGGGTGGCCGAGAGCGATGGCTCCGCCGCTCACGTTCACTTTGGCCGGGTCCAGATGCAGTTGCTGTATCACGGCCAGGGACTGCGCGGCGAAGGCTTCGTTTAGTTCGATGAGGTCGATCTGGTCGAGGGTTAGCCCGGCCAGCTTCAGTGCTTTGGGAACGGCGTAGAGCGGGCCCATTCCCATCTCCTCAGGCAGGCAGCCGGCGGTGGCGAAGGCCACGAACCGCGCCAGGGGCTGGAGGCCCAAGGCGGCGGCGCGCTCGGCAGACATGACGACTGCGGCTGCGGCGCCATCCGAGGTTTGCGATGAGTTCCCTGCCGTGACCGTGCCCTTGGCGTGAAAGGCCGGTTTGAGAGCGGCCAGGGCCTGGAGCGAAGTTTCTGCGCGCGGACCTTCGTCAGTGGCGAACGGACGGGTTGCGAGTTTGACTTTGCCCGCGCCGTTGGCGGAATATGTCACGGTTACAGGCACGATTTCTGCCTCGAAACGGCCGGCTTGGATGGCGGCCAAGGCCTTCTGATGACTGGCCAGGGCAAAGGCATCGGCCTGCTCGCGGCTGATGCCGTAGTGCTGGGCTACGCGCTCGGCGGTGAGTCCCATGGAAAGATAGGAGTCGGCGTAGTGGTCGATGAGCCAGGGATTGGCGCTGACTTTGTTTCCCCCCATGGGCACCATGCTCATGGATTCGGTGCCTCCGGCGACGATGACCTCTGCGCCGCCGCCGCGAATGCGATCGGCTGCCATGGCGATTGATTGCAGGCCGGAGGCGCAGAAGCGGTTGACGGTCATAGCCGACGAGCTAACGGGCAGGCCGGCGCGGAGGGCCGCGATGCGGGCGACGTTCATTCCCTGCTCCGCCTCCGGCATGGCACAGCCCAGGATCACGTCTTCGATCTCGTTGCGATCAAGCTGGGGCAAGCGGGCGAGTGCGCCTTCGATCGCGGTCGCGGCCAGATCGTCGGGGCGCGTCGTGGCCAGCGCACCTCGACCGGATTTTCCGACGGCGGTTCTGACAGTGCTGACGATGACGGCGTCTCTCATATTCTGTTTCCTTCTCTACCCGGTCTGTTGTCGTATCACACAAGCCCAGGACTCCGTCCTGGGTAACACTCAGCCGTCCCTTCGGGACTGATCCGTGTTTCTATTCCTACCCAGGACTGCGTCCTGGGCTACTCTCAGCCGTCCCTTCGGGACTCAACGGATTTCTTATCCCTAATCCAGCTGTGCAAATCAGGCTTTAGCATTGCCAGCGCTAAAGCGCGTAATCACACCCGGGACTTTTTCACGGAGCGCTAAAGAGTCCCCCCTAGTTCCTGAGCGGTTTGCCGGTCTTTAGGGTGAAGGCGATGCGCTCCTGGGTTTTGCGTTCTCCGCAGAGCGACAGGAATGCCTGGCGCTCGAGATCGAGAAAGTATTGTTCCCCCACGACCGTGCCGGCGGGAATGGCGCCTCCGCACAGGATGTGCGCGACGTGGTTGGCGACCTTCTGATCGTGGTCGCTGATGTAATCGGCCTGACGCATGAGATGGACACCGAGTTTGAGGGTCGCCAGGGCGCTTTCGCCGGCTGCAGGGACTTCCCGCGGGGCCGGAGCCGAATAACCTGCGCCGGCTAAGGTCATCGCAGCCTGCCGCGCGTCGAGCAGCACGCGATCACGATGGGCGGTGATGCGGTCGGAGGGGCTTAGATAGCCGAGCAGGCGCGCATCAGCAGCCGAGGTCGAGACCTTGGCCAGCCCGATCAGTTCAAAGTTGCGCTTGAGGGCGTCGAAGTATTCGGTCGAACCGGCGAGGCGCGCCGCCGCGTCGCGGCCGGTCGCGGAAAGGATGGCAGCGGCGGAATCGACCGCGCGCAGAACCATTTCCTTGGTGCCACCACCCCCGGGGACAACGCCGACACCGGTTTCCACCAAGCCCATGTAGAGTTCGGCGTGGGGCTGGCGGGACGCGGCGTGCAACGCGATTTCCGCTCCTCCGCCCAGGCAGAGGCCAAAAGGCGCCACCACCACCGGCCGGGGACAGAACCGGATTGCGGCGGTCATGCGCTGGAAGGCGCGTACGGCAAAGTCGAGATCTTCCCACTCCCCTTCCTGGATGAAGAGCAGAACCTGGAACAGATTTGCGCCGACGGAGAAGTTGGAGCCATCCCCGGTGATGACAAAGCCCTGGAAGTCGCGGACGGCGTCGCTGCCAGGGTTCAGGGTCTGGGTCACGAGGCGGGTGATGTCTTCGCCTACCGCGTCTTTCTTCGAATGCAACTGGATGGCGGCGATGCCGTCACCCAGATCCACCAGCGATGCGCCGGAATTGCCTTTGACGATGCCGTGGGATTTGCGGAAGTCGGCGACGGTGGCGATGCCCGGCGGCTGGAGGATGGAAACATACTCCCCGCGCTGGGGATCGAAGACCTGCTTGCCTGCGGGGTCGTCGCGGTACCAGGTGGAGGCTCCGGATCGCAGGAGCGTCTCGGCATTGGGAATGGCGGGCTGGCCTTCCTGGCGCATGCGGGCTACGGTGCCGGCGACACCCACTGCATCCCACATCTCGAAGGGGCCTAGTTCCCAGTTGAAACCGGTGCGCATGGCGCGATCGATGCTGGCCGGCTCCGCGGCAATCTCGGGCAGACAGTTGGCGGCGTAGGCAAAAAGGCGGCTGAGCAGTTGCCATTGGAAAGCGGCTGCTTTGTCTTTGCGAATATCGCCGGCCAGGAGCAGGCGAAGCCGCTCGGGAAGCGATTCGGCGTTCTTGGCTAATTCCAACGAGGGAAACTTGGGGCGGGTCGCGGGACGGTAGGTAACGGTTTGCCAGTCGAGCGCGAGGCGGAGCTCGTTGCCTTGGCCGTCTTGCTCCTTTTTATAGAAGCCCTGGCCGGTTTTGTCGCCCAGCCAGCGATGCTCCAGCATGGTCTCAACAAAAGAGGGCAGCTGAAGGGCTTCGCCGGCGCGGGATTGGGAGAAGTTCGCCACCACGTGGGCCAGGACGTCGAGGCCGACCATATCCGACAGGCGGAAGCTACCTGTACGCGGCCAACCGATGGCGCTTCCGGTGAGCACGTCCACTTCTTCGATGGTGAGCCCTTGTTGCTGCATCAGCTCGATGGCCTGGACCATGATGTACACGCCGATGCGGTTGGCGATGAAGTTGGGGGTGTCGCGGGCGTAGACGACGGTCTTGCCCAGGCGACGGTCAGCAAAATCGGCGATGGCGGCGACGGCGGCCGGATCAGACTCGGGGGTGGAGATCACCTCGAGCAACCGCATGTAACGCGGCGGATTGAAGAAGTGGGTGCCGAACCAGGAGCGGCGCAACTCAGGGGGTAAAGCGGTGGCGATACTGGCTATCGGCAGCCCGCTGGTGTTGGTGGTGAGAATGACGCCAGGTTTGAGAAAGGGCGTGATTTTGGCCAGGATTTCCTGCTTGATGGCCAGGTTTTCGGTGACCGCTTCGATCACCCAATCGGACTTGGACAGTAACGATAGGTCATGATCGAACGTACCGGGTTGGATCAGCCGGATACTGGCCGGGTCGTAGAAGGCGGCCGGCTTGGCGCGGCTCAGATTTTGCAGAGCGGCTTCGGCGATGGCTGCCGGGCCCTTGGCTGGGTCTCCGGCCAAGTCGAGCAGCACTACCGGGATGCCGGCGTTGGCCAGATGCGCGGCAATGCGAACTCCCATGGTGCCCGCACCCAGCACGGCGGCGTGTTGGATCATCCTGGGGCGCGGATGCGGAGGGGTGGGTTCGGCCGAAGGTACGGAGGCGCGTTCCATGGGAGAGGCGGGCGCGGAGCTCATGGGTTCTGGTTCCCTCCTTATTTAACGGTACGCTTCTCGATACCATTGCGAAAAACTGTCCACGTGAATATGGAGTAAAAAGCCGGTAACGTCGATCACCCGGTATCGATATTGCAAATGTTTGAGGGTGATGCCTGCGGCTTCTCTCCGCTACGCTGGGGGGATGGAGAAACTGGCATTCAGAGTTTCGCGGCAGTGGTTCATTCTACCCTTGCTGAGGGGGGCGGCGAGGGTAGGCGCCGGGTTGCGGAAAGAGCCGGTTCGGAGGGAAGCCCGTACCCTCAGCGGCTAAAGCCGAATTCTTTGCAAAGCCTTTATGTACGGGCTGGAAGCCCGTACCCTTCAAAAGCTAGAGTTTTTCGCACTGGAATTTTCTTCGCTTTCAACTTCAGATATATGGACGCAAGTTTAAGCATTTAAAGGAGATTAACCGATGCAATTCGCCATCGTGATTATGGCTGCGGGAAAAGGTACGCGGCTGAAGACCCAGCGTCCAAAGGTTTTGCATGAAGTGGGCGGTAAGACCCTGCTACGGCATGTGGTGGATGCGGCGAGACAGATTGTTCCGCCGGAAGACATCTACGTCATCGTGGGACACCAAGCCGAATTGGTTAAGGCCTCTCTCGGTGGAGTGGGAGTGGAGTTCATCGAGCAGCCCGAACAACGGGGAACCGGCCACGCGATGCAGCAGGCACGCCAGGCGGTCGAGGGTTATGCCGATGTGATCGTACTGTCCGGCGACGTGCCTTTGATCAGGCCGGAGACGATCAAGAAGATACGCGATTTCCATCTGGAACGCAGGGCGGCAATGACGGTGCTTACGGCAACCCCTGAGGAGTTGCACGGATATGGCCGAGTGGTCCGCAAATCGAGTACTTCCGATGAGATACGGGAGATTGTTGAACAAAAGGCTTTAACGGCTGAAACAGCCCAGGCGCGGGAGATCAACTCTGGAATTTACGCATTTACGACCAAGCCTCTGTTCGCAAACATCGACCGGCTGGGAACGCAGAACGCCCACGGCGAGCTCTATCTGACGGATATGGCTGCGATTCTGGGGGCTGCCGGTGAACGGGTGTTGGCGCTCCGGGCGGAGAACGCCGATGAGGTGCTGGGCGCAAATACCATCGCGGAGATGATGACCATCGATGACAAACTCCGCCTCAGTACCGCACGCCGGCTGATGGCTGAGGGAGTGACGATTTTCCGGCCGGAGACCTCGGTGATCGATGCCGGGGTGATGGTGGGAGCGGATACTGTGATTGAACCTTTTGTGCAGCTGCTGGGCGAGACCAAGGTGGGCAAGGAGTGCCGCATTCGCTCCTACTCAGTACTCGAGCACGCTACGTTGGGCAACCGGGTGCTGGTCCGGCAGGGCTGCATTATCAGCCAATCACGGGTGGACGACGGCGCTTTGCTCGGACCCTACGCGCATATCCGGCCGGAAAGCGAGATCGGCGAGGGCGCGCATGTGGGCAACTTTGTTGAAACCAAGAAGATTCGTTTGGGCAAAGGGTCCAAGGCGAATCACTTGACCTATCTGGGAGACGCGGAAATAGGCGCGGGGGTGAATGTAGGAGCAGGGGTCATCACCTGCAACTACGACGGAGTAAATAAGCTGAAGACCATCATCGGCGACCACGTTTTTGTGGGGAGCGATTCTACGCTGGTTGCACCGGTTACTTTAGGGAATGGCTCCTATATTGCTGCTGGGTCATGCATTACGGAAGACGTTCCGGAAGAGGCGCTGGCCCTGGGGCGGGCGAGGCAAACCATCAAAGAGGGGTGGAGCGCCAAGCGGCGGATCAAGAAATAAGGCGGTCCGGTTCAGGCAGCTTCAGTGCGCGACTGCTGGGCGATCACCTGGCAGAGGCGAATGCGGGCGGAAAAGCAGGCTCGGTGCACCTGCGCCTCGGGAATATCGAGCAGGCGAGCGATCGCCGCTGGGGTATACCCTTCCACGTCACGCAGCAGGAACAACAGGCGCTCATTTGGGGGCAGGCTGCGCACTGCAACCTCAAGATCGGGACGGCGCACATTGCGATGACTGAGGCCGCTCCCCGGGGAAATTACCGCAGCGGCTTCTTCCTCTTTGAGAGGAAAGCGCTGGCTCAGCTCGTTGATCAGGGCCGAATCCACAGCGAAACCATCGGGCTGCTCGTTTTGCTGGAATGCACGGATAAACGTAGTGGCGAGAATCTCTTCCGCTTCCACCTCGTTGCCGGTCATGTAGAAGGCGAGGGAAAAAGTACGGTGACGGTGACTTTCATAGACATCCCGCTGCTGCTGCTCACAGGACTGTTTAGCCGCCTGCGAGACGACCAGGTTCGATTCAGCGGAAAACTCGCGTTCGAAATTGAACAAGGTTACCCCGGCAAAGTCCACTCAGCCTGAGAGACCATTGGATGGCTCTAGACCGGAGTATAGCAGTTTGGCGATCGGATAATTGCCAAAGCGCTTTGACTTCTACGGTTGCAGGGAAACGCCGTGATTGGACGGGTGTAGCCGGATCCCACATGTTCACCACATGTGAACGGCTAAGCGAAGATTTCATCTCACGAATAAAGGTTGAAGATAGACTCAGAAAGAAGAAGCCTTGTCTAAAGTCAACCGGGCCGGATGATCACACTCCGCACGAGAGACCGGTGAGCGGAACTAATTTCGCGCAAACGCCGTAACTGTGGACACGCTACGTGCCAAGCAAATTGGGAATCTGGTCTCCAGGTTCCCACAGGGGTAGTATCAAACGGAAAGAAGGAGCCTTCCGAGAAACTCGGGTATCCAGCAAGTATGGAGACAGAACACATCCCAGCACGGGTCCTGGTGGTCGATCAGCACACACATTGCCGAGCCGAGATCGACGGCATGCTTGAAAAGACGGAGTACTCCACCGTGCTTTCAAGTGATCGCCAGGAGGCTATCGCCCATATCGAAAAGGATCCTCCGTTTGACCTGGTTTTGTCTGACCTGATGTCGGCTGGGATCCAGGGCATGGGCCTGCTCGAGCGAATGCGCCAGGTGCAACCCGAGACCCCGCTGGTATTGGTGACTCCAGGGCGGGACGAAGGGGCTGCGGTTGCGGCAGTACGCCAAGGGGCCTATGACTACCTGCTGAAACCCTTTGAGAAAGATCAACTGTTGGCCACGGTCAAGCGGGCTATCGACTACCGGCGCCTGGTGCAGCAGAACGCAATGTACCGGCAGGATCTGGAGCAACTGGTAAGCGCGCGGACAGGGATGCTGCACCAGGCGATCGCAGATCTGGAGCGTTCGTACGACATCACGCTGGAGGCGCTGGGGGACGCGCTGGATCTGAAGGATGCAGAGACCGAGGGGCACTCGAAACGGGTCACGGCTTATACCATTGCGCTGGCTCGGGGCGCGGGAATCCCGGCGCAGCAGATACCGGTGGTTGCCCGGGGAGCCTTTCTGCACGATATCGGGAAGATGGCGATTCCCGACGCGATTTTGCTCAAACCCAGCAAGCTGCAGCTGGATGAGCAGAAGGTGATGAGAGAACATTGCGCGCGGGGCTACCAGATGCTGCGCAAGATTCCTTTTTTGCAGGAAGCGGCGGAGATTGTGTACAGCCACCAGGAACATTACGATGGCAGCGGCTACCCACGAAAGCTGAGAGGCGAGGAGATCCCGCTGGGGGCCAGAATTTTTGCCGTGGCCGATACGCTGGACGCAATTACCTCGGACCGGCCTTACCGCAAAGCCGCCACGTTCTCCCAAGCACGGCTGGAGATCAAGCGGTGCGCCGGCACGCAATTCGATCCCAAGGTGGTGGAGGTGTATCTGAGCCTGCCCGACCAGCTGTGGGAAGACCTGCGGGCGGAGATTACCCAGCAAGCGAAGAAATTTTCACCCTTGCAGCAGGCGCCCAAAGACCGGACGAAGCTGCGCAATCCCTTCGCATAAACGGCAGGGAGGTGTACCGATGAGTATTTTGACCCCGGAGATGGTGCAGGAAGGTTTGCGGTCACTTCCCCACTGGCAGCTCGAGGGCAAGGAGATTGTGCGCCGCTACGAGTTCCCCGACTTCGCCGCTGCCATGGTGTTCGTGAACCAGGTGGCCGAAAAGGCGGAGACAGCCGGCCACCATCCGGATATTGATATCCGTTACAACAAGGTGAGGCTGGCGCTGGTGTCCCACGACCTGGGCGGGGTTACCCAACGCGATATGAAGATGGCGCGGGCTATCGACTCGCTTGGGTAGAGCCCTTATCCAGGACATGGTCCTAGGTTGGTTGCGCCGAATCGCGAATGGTCCATTTCAGAGTTGGAGGTACCCCAGGATTGCATCCTGGGGCATTTTCAGCCGTCCCTGCGGGACTGGGCTGTTTCTCGAACTCTACCCAGGACTCACGTCCTGGGCTACTCTCAGCCGTCCCTACGGGACTCGATTTGTCGAGGCAGTTCTCACACAGGCTCTCAAGCCCTCATAGCTGTGGCTTTCTACGCCCCGACATAAGGTCGGGCCCTGACACAAAACAGGAGTTTTCAGCAGCCTGTAGAGCTAGTTTCCGTCGTCGGAATCAGGAGGGGTTTGCTGGCGCATTTTGGCTAAGGTTCGGCGGTTCCAGATGGCGACGGCGATACCGCCAAAAGCTGCGGATGTGGCGATCAAAAGACTGGAACGCCAGAGATTCCGGCGCTCGACCGGGGCGGGGGTTTCGCCTGCAGCTTCCGCGTGGGTGGCCGGGACCAGATCTAAACGAAATTTGCGTAGCGGCATGGGACAACTTTCAAAAAAGTATAGGAAAAGAGTCTAAGGAGAAACTTATTTTTCGAAACCGCGTCTATGTGGGGGAAGGGTGACGTTAAACCTGAAAGATACAGGAATCGGGATTTCGAATTTTAGGAAATATGTTTTTTAACGAAATTCGGCATTTGCAACTAGAAGTTCACTCGATGCATCTGCTAATATAAGTTCAGTCGCGGTTGACGCTTTAGCTCTCGCGGCGAGATTTTTAGTACAAGTTGCGTCACTGGCCTCCCGGCACGGACAATTTACCGTTCGTGCCGCCTTTTTTGCTCTTCTGTCTTTTTCTGTCGTAGATCCTGCGCTTACATCTTGCAATCCTATCGCCGAAGTCGCTCGAGCCGGGCTGACCTGCCGCGGCGTGGCGATTCCCTTTTAGTTCGCGCTACACTGCTGAATATAGGAGGGGCGATGCGGCGAGTTTTGGTGTGCCTGGCGATCGGGCTGTTGACCGTGGGAGCGTATGCGCAATGGGTTACCGACGTAGATGTTCCGGCTTACCATGCGACGGCACCCGCCCGGGGAGCAAAGCTACCCCCTCTTCTCTCCGGCAAACAGCTGGAGGGGCCGATGTTCCAGTACCCCTGGCAAAAAGTGGTGTATGAGGATGCGGCCAAGGTGCAAAACGTGCTTTACCAGCTTCCCTGCTATTGCCGCTGTGACCGGGCGCTCGGCCATGCCAGCCTGCACAGTTGCTTCGAGGGCCTGCATGGGGCGGAGTGCAGTACTTGCGCACAAGAGGGACTTTACGCTTATCAGATGTCGCTGAAAGGCAAGACGGTGAAGCAGATTCGCGAGGGCGTGATGCGCAAGGAGTTCCAGAGCATCGATCTGAACTCGGTTGGGATGTAGGGGCGTATACTTAGGATAGAGCGGCGTTTAGGAGCTGCTTTCCAGAGGAGGGGGCGTCACGGTTTCGACGGGATCGATTAGGTTGAGAGGCATGCCGGGGTGTGAGCACCCGTAATCGCTTGCAAAAACAATAATTGCTAACAATCAACTAGCACTTGCTGCTTAATTAAATAAGTAGCCGTTCTTCGTGGCTTCGCCTGTGGGCTGCGAAAGAACGTCGCACAGCGGGCTGGTTCCTGGGACGCGGTCCGAGCCTCAGGGACGAGATCACCGGACTAGCGTTACGCGCATCTTGTCGGTTCTGAGCGCGTCGCGCGAAATCTCCGGAACTCGACTAAGCATGGAGTCTCTCTGCTGACATGGATTTCGGACGCGGGTTCGACTCCCGCCGCCTCCACCAATATTGACCTTGGACGGACCGCTGGGTCCGTCGATTTGCGACAGAATGACGGTGACTTTTATTAGGGGCCGTTGTCCTTCGATTCACCACGCAGCTTTCGGCCTCTCCTCGATTACAGATCCACAATTGGCTTCCTCTATTGTGCAGAAGCGTCAGTTATGGGCGTGCAGCCAACCTGTGCATGGAGGGCTTTTGCTTGCCGCTGGTACAGGACTTCTTCCATTGCCTTATTCTTCGAGGACGTCCAAGCGAAAGTCTCTTGTCGAGCAATAGGATGAGACTCCGGGCAGTCAGCGGTTATCGGTCCGAGCCTGGCTTCCGACTCCTGGTTTTTCCCGGTTGGGGCAGGTATTTGGGCAATGTGCATATTTGGAGCAAGTCCTTCGGGGGCGGAAGACGGAAGGGTTACCTTGAGGACCGGAGAGTGCCCTGAACGCGAGTGTTTTTTATATAGGTGAGCCGTGACACCTGCCGCTATGACCAGGAGGGCGGCTAGGATGCTGATGAGTTTCTTCATAATGCCACTATCGGCATTCCCGGGTCGTCACTCGCGTAACCAACGTTGCAGAACACTGGGGGATCACCCGTACTGCTTCACTGGTCCCCAGCTCGTTTTCGCGAGGCCGCACTGACCCTCCTGGTGGTGGATCGAGCCCTCGTAATGCTAGACGGCGGGAATAATGGCAGTTTCTTTTCCGGGATTGTTCGCAGGTTCTTAATTATCGGAGCCGTTACGGCTACGTTTGCCGTCACGTTGTAGGCCTGCTGTATGGCGGCTTCCGCTTGCGCCAGTATTTCATCCGCATCTCTCGACGATGTTTCTCCCAGTATGGCGTTGAATGAGTCCCGAAGGACTTCCAGTGCGGTCAGCAAGTCATCTTTGCAATCCAAAATCCGGTAGATCAAGTCAGTCGATTGTAACTCTGGTTTTTTGGGGGGAGTGGGGAAGGGGAGAATCCTACCCAATTTCATTTTTGTGTTGACCATGAATTGCTCCTCGTAGCTTGCCCATGGGATGATTATCGGCGGTTGCGAAGGCTGGGCTAGTCGCAAGGGGGGCGTCACCAGCACCACCCCAGATACATGCCGGCCACCATGGAAATAGTGAGCATTGCGTAGTACAGGACAAGCCCTCGGTTCGTCATCAGCAAGTTCCACTTTCCTGAGCGTCTTGATCATGACGCTCGGCCTTAGCGACCAGACAGATTTACTGGCGCCCGGATCCCCGGGCTGAAAAGTTCCACATCATCTGCGCACGAAAGTTTCGCCCGTCCTGTGGGATTGACTGCTGCAAGTTCCACCCCGGAGCCGGATCGGAGTAGCGTTTGTCCAGCACGTTATAAACGCTTGCTGACAGATCGCCATGCCTGCCGAGCTTGCGATCTAATATCGTTACGTTCAACAGCGTGAATGGTGCGATGGAGCCGCCCTGGATCGCTTCTATTCTGCTTCTGTACTGCGCGTCGATGCTTGTTACCAGGTTTGTCCTGGGCAGTTTCTCAGTCAGGTTGAGCTTCGCCAGAGAGCGCGGCGAGTTATTCAGAAACTGATTGGTTTGGCTGTCCCTGGTCTCTTGAAAGCTGTAACTGGCCAACCATTCCGGCCCACCGGGTATCTCCCCGCGCAACTCCATTTCCGCACCACTCGATTTGACCTGCTGAAGATTGAGGTAAACCAACGACTGGTCATCCGTACCGACCTGGGTGATCAAGTTTTGCATCCTGCTGTAGAACAGCGAAGTAGAGAGTGAAAGATGAGCTCGGAGCTGCTGTTCCCATACCAACTCAGTGGTCCAAATTCTCTCCGGCTTCAGAGCGGGATTGGCGATGTCTGGAGGGACTGCGTAGTATTTTTCGTAATCGTTGGGAATACGGAATGCATCTCCGTACATCAACTTGAGTGCAGTTTCATGGACGGGCCGGTAAATCAAGGCTACGCGAGGATCGATACTATTCTGGCCAGTGCTGTAGTAGTCGAACCGCATTCCGGCATTGAGGACCAGATACTTGTTAAAGGGGATCTCATCCTGCAGGTAAACCGCCGCCACATAGGACTTTCTCCGTTCATAGAACTCAAACGTATACGGATTTGAGTCGTAGGTGTTCTGCTTCTGCAGAAAGTTGTCGCGAAGTTCGAACCCACTGACCAGGCGGTTCCAGTGCAGGACTGTCTTCGTGACCTGCAGCTCAGTGCCGGACCACCGTCCATCGCCAAAGTCCTGTTCTGGACTTAGCTGGTCCGCAGCCGAAAGCGAGGGATACACATAGGTTCCGTGGTAGGCATACCGGTCATAGAAAACGCGGACCAAGACATTCAACGAATCGGGAAAGGTATGCTCATACTGCAGATCCAGATACCCATGCGTATCCCGGGTGCGGCTACCAGGGTTGCTGAAAACCGTACCGTAGGAGCCGGTTGGGATTCCCTTTTCCCGGCTGCCGTAAATGCTGTGAAGGGTTAAATTATGGAACGAAATGGTGGCGAGAGCGCTCGCAACCTGATCGTCGTCCGTATGGCTCGCAATACCATTGTTGGTAGCAGGATTGTCAAACACCGGGTAGAAAAGGGTATTATGCCCGCGGCTCCCATAAAAGGTTGCGGACATTAGAAATTCGAGTGCGCCAAGCTGACCTCCATAACTGACCCTTCCCTGCTCTGTATTGAACGATGCGGGAGCGTAAGCGAGCTGTAGTCCTGCCAGATCGCGGTACCGTTTGGTGAAAATATTGATGACTCCGAAGAGAGCATTGCTCCCATAGAGCGATGACACCGGTCCGCGAATGATTTCGATGCGCTCAATCAGGTCGACGTCGATGGGAAACTCCGTCCCTATCATGGCCTGGTCGTAGATATTGTCATTTAGCCTGTGACCATCGACAAGGAGCAGAATTCTTGTGTTGTAGTCTCCGGGACGCAGGAAGCCTCGAACTCCAAGGCTGCTGTAGTTTCTGTCATTGGTGACATAGAAGCCGCGAACGGTTTGCAGAATAGCGGCCAGGGTCCGATAGCCATGTTCCTGGATGTCTTTTGCTGTAATCAAGGTTACAGAGGCCGGCGCCTCATGAACGGATTGCAAATGTTTCGAAGCGGTATATACCTGGGCGTGAGTCAATTGATCGAGTGTCAGTTCAGACAAGTCGGTTTTTGCGACCTGTGCAAGGCCGCGGCTACCTCGTATCGCGCAGAGGACGATGACAGTGAGAAGGAGTGCACGGCCACGCGACGATCGGTATCCGGCCCACCTGCTATTCATGAACCGTCCAAGCCTTTGGTCGATAAGGCGGAAAGCTATTTTTGGGAATGTCGCTATCTCACACTTTGTGCATCGGCACCTCCGCAAGGCCCGTCAGAGGAGGCCACGGCGGTTGGAGCACGATAGTAAGGTGCACGTTCCAAAGGGAACGTTTTGCAGCGGACGCCACGGGCTGCAAGCAAAAGCAGGCAGCCTGCGCCGCGACGTCCATGAGCGATTTATTTCATACGATCGGTAAGTCCCTTTGCGCTGCACACTCACGCAAGAGCTGGTCCAGCTCATTCATTCGAATTGGCTTGCTCAGGTAACCGTCCATGCCGATACTGACGTAGTGCTCGCGGTCGCCTTTCATCGCGTTTGCAGTCACCGCGTATATGGGCAGGTGATGGCCGGTCATCTTCTCTCGCCGTCGAATTTCGATGGTGGTATCGACTCCGCTCATTACGGGCATTTGCACATCCATCAGAATCAGGTCAAAGGTTTGAGTTTCCAGCAGGGCCAGGACTTCTTGGCCATTCACGGCTAAAGTCACCTCATGACCCCGTTTTTCCAACAGCCGCGAAGCGACCCTCTGATTGATGCGGTTGTCGTCAGCCACCAGGATGTTGAGCGCACCTCTTATAGTCTTGATCATTAATTGTTGCTTACCGCCGACGGGATCTGGCGAAATTGACGCCGCTCTCCGGTCGCCCACGGCGAGCAATGCAGCGTGGAGTAGCTCGGACTCCCGGATCGGCTTGACAAGGTAAGCCGATACACCCAACTCCCGGCAACGAGCAACGTGTCCGGCGTGGCCCGCCGAGGTGAGCATCACGATGATGGGCACAGTCGGCTCCTCATGCACACGAAGCTGTTCGATCAGTGCGAAGCCGTTGGCCCCGGGCATATGCATATCCGTCAGGATCAGAGAATAGGGATCGCTTCGTTCGTGAGCGCTTTTCAAGGCTAAAAACGCTTGCTCGTTGGTTGCGGCATTGTCCGGCCTCATGCCTAAGCGGCTGAGGATGCGCCCCAGAATACTTCGATTGGTCCTATTGCTATCAACGATCAGCACTCTCTTATTGACCAGGGTTTGCAGAGACTCGGTGTTTTCCCCTGGGAGCGCGGTAGCGGCCGCATCACCCAGAAACGCAGTAAAGGAAAATTTGCTTCCTCGACCTGGCTCGCTGACTACACTGGTTGTTCCTCCCATTGCCTGAACCAGGCGGATGCAGATGGTAAGCCCGAGGCCGGTACCGCCATATTTCCTGGTGGTCGATGAGTCTGCTTGAGAGAAGGGCTCGAAGATGTGCGCCAGTTGGCTCTCCGGTATGCCAATACCAGTGTCTGAGACGGTAAAGCTCAGCAGCGAGCCCTGATCGCGCCGCTGCTCGATTTGGACGAGCAGCGCGACCTCGCCCCTGCGAGTGAACTTGATGGCATTGCCAACCAGGTTCAGAATGACCTGGCGCAAACGGGTGGGGTCGCCCCTCATTAGAGATGGAATTTGCGGGTCGACGTCACACAGCAGTTCCAGGCCCTTTTCGTTTGCCCGGACTGCAAGCATGGTGAGCGAACTATATACGCACTCGCG
The DNA here is from genome assembly GCA_963721125.1 of uncultured Acidobacteriaceae bacterium. Lineage (GTDB taxonomy): Bacteria > Acidobacteriota > Terriglobia > Terriglobales > Acidobacteriaceae > PALSA-350. Next base: position 50,718 of record CAVRHZ010000009.1, read on the forward strand.
GACATCGAATGGATGGCTCTCCAACTCCATGCGTCCGGCTTCGATCTTGGAGAAGTCCAGGATGTCGTTGATCACGATCAGCAATGATTCCGCGGAGAACATAACCGCGTCGAGGTACTGCCGCTGCTCAGAGGTCAAGTCAGTGTCGAGAGCCAGACGCGTCATCCCAAGAACGCCGTTCATTGGCGTGCGGATCTCATGGCTCATGTTGGCCAGGAACTCGCTTTTGGCGTGGTTGGCAGTCTCTGCGATCATTCTCGCTTCTTGCAGCACACGATCCCGTTCCCGAATCTGGGTGAGCATGTCGTTGAATCCGTCAATAAGATCACCGATTTCGTCGTTAGTCTCCTTGGGAACCGATACAGAGTATTCCTTTGTCTGCGAGACCGTACGCGTGGTCATCGCCAATCTGCTGATAGGGCCGGTGATCGATTTCTGCAGGTAGGACGAGAGGAGCAAGGCGAGGCAGAGGGCGGTGAACGCCACGGCAATCATCATCTGCATGCAACGACTGCGCCGCTGATCCAACTCCACCAAGTCAGAACGGATGTAAACGGTCCCGATCCGTTCTCCCTGGAGCAGAATGTTGCGAAAAACGACAAGTGTATGCGGGTCGGGAAAGTAAGTGGCTTCAGCCTTTTGGGGCAGGGCGAGAGGCTGCCATTGGACGCCGGGTGCAAGGTATCTGGCGAACAAGCTTCCCTTTTGATCGTAGATACCGGCCTGGGTAACAGGGTGTTCGAAGCGAAGGGCCTGCAAGATTTCCCTGGCGGAGCCGTTATCCCTAAACTCGAGTGCTCCGGTACTGTTGGAGCCGATCACCTCAGCCAAGGTTTGGATGTCTTTCGCCTTGGCGGCGCGGAATGTGTAATAGTCGTAGGCTAAAAAGGCAAGGCATGCCAGGAGGAGCGCAAGGCTGATCGCGGAAATGACGATCCATCGCAGGCGGGTGGCAATCGAAGCGGAGAGGAAGCGTCGCATGTCAGTTGGCCTTGGCGACGGGGTCAGACGAGATAAGGCGGGAGACAGCGATCAGCTTAGAATTGACCTTCAGGCCGGCATGCGTAGCCGCGTCCAGGTTCATTTCCAGCTTTACGTTATTGTCTTCAATAGAAAAGTTGATCATGCCGCCAGCCTTGGAAAAACCTGCCGTCTCGCCCACGGTGAGGGTATTGGACTTCTTGAGACTGGCCAGGATTTCTGCAGTGTGCCGCTCTGCAGCAGTACTGATGAAGATGAGATGGCAACGGCGCAGATCCCCGGTGGGCTTTAGACGGTAGATCGACACCGCTCGCCCGTTTATCACCTTTCCCGCCACTACATCAGTGAGAAGATCGGTCATTGAGGTGTCACCCACCACGCAGGCAACGATCGGTGAGGTAGGTGTAGCGAAGGCATTTTCCGGCCACTCCACGAAGCGCATGAAGTTAAAGAAGAAACCCGCTTTGATCTGATACTCAGTTAGGGTCTGCGGACAGATTGTTGTGGGGGACAGCAGCATGAGCAAGAGGATGAGCAAAGTAGACATCTTCGCTCGCGAGAAGAGTGGGGAGAGATCCCGCTGGTCACGTCTCAGGTGTAGCGCAATGCTTCGCATTCCGCGATCGGAGGGGCGGTAGGGAGAACGGAGCACAGCGCACCCATGTCGTGGGAAGATTCCCATGGTCAATCAGCTTCAGCGAGGCAAGTTCCGGGATCTGGCCGCTGCTTGACCAGGATCAGGACCGTTCACCCTCAACCCGGGTGTCGTTGAGTATTGCGTGTCCCACTCAAGCCCTCACGGCACGCCGGGCATGCAAAAACAGGGCTTGCATGGGGCACCCAACGTTTCTTGCCGGTGGAGAAAGCTGGTCATCCCACCGCCCTCAAAGAGCTGATCGGCCCTGGCTGGTTCCAGCCCTCGAAGTCGCAAGATGTTAGTAAGGACTTTGCGAGTCGTTTTGAAATCGTGGACTGCCCAAGTGAACGAGGCCGTGCTGCAAGATCCAGGACAGCGCTGACGGCACGTGTTAATCATCGGCTGTGGTAAAGGTTTGAATATCAGTGTGCATTCTTGACACAGCATTGACGAGCTCTGGTGTTGAGCCTTCACAACCTAGATGTGCGTCTTGACTCCGTGCATCCGTGAGAGGCAGGAGCCAGCAAGGGCGGTCCAGCCGGTCTGGTGACTGGCTCCGATCCCACGTCCCGTGTCTCCGCAAAAGTACTCATTAAAGAGGACCAGATCCCTCCAGTGGGGTTCATCGATGTAGCGACGTTCGTTGCCATGCGCCGGCCTGCGGCCGCACTCATTGCGCTTGAAGAGATCGGCCAGACGCTTGGCCAATTCCTGCTCCACTTGCAGAAGTGTCAGGAGATGGCCGCTTCCAGCCGGGCATTCCACCTTTAGGGCGTCCCCGTAAACCGCGTGGTAGCGCTGGAGCGCGTTCAGTAACAGGATGTTGATAGGGAACCAGATGGGCCCTCGCCAATTGCTGTTGCCACCGAACATGCGACTGTCGCCTTCGCCAGGCAAATAGTTGACGATCAACCGTTGGCCGGCCAGTTTGATCTCAAAAGGATGGGCCTGGTGATATTTCGATAGGGCGCGCACTCCGTATTCGGAAAGGAACTCTGATTCATCGAGCACATAGCGCAAAACGCGGAGTAAGCGATCCTTGGGGACCAGCGCAATAAATTTGGAACCGGCGAAATCCGGGTTCTCCGATGCTGCGTCCGATACGTAACCGGCGAGTCCGGGACTGTTATTCAGGAACCACTCAAGGCGCTTGCGAAAGCCGGGAAGGCGATCTACCTGCTCACGTTTGAGCATGCAGATGGCATAGATCGGGACTACACCGACGATCGATCGTACCTTCAAGGATCTTGATTCCTCGCCGGCCACCAAGAGCTTGTCAAAGTAGAACCCCTGCTCTTCGTCCCAGAGGCCATCTTGCCCATTGATGGCGTGGATGATGGCGATGTAGTGCTCGAAGAATTTGCTGGCGATGTCCTCATACGCCGGCCGGGTTTGTGCCAATTCCAGGGCGATGGTCAGCATCGCCGAGCAATAGAGGCCCATCCACGCCGTGCCGTCGGCTTGATTCAGTGTTGCTCCGTGGGGCAGCTTCATGTTTCGATCGAAAACTCCGATGTTGTCGAGACCGAGAAAACCACCTCCAAACAAGTTGCGCCCGTTGGCGTCATTGTGATTGACCCACCAGGTGAAGTTCAGCAGGAGTTTTTGAAAGGCGCGTTCCAGGAAGTCGACGTCCTTCTGGCCGTGTTTGCCTTCGGCGTCGGTGAGATAGACGTTCATGACCGACCAGGCGTGAACAGGAGGGTTTACGTCGCTGAGGGCGAACTCATAAGCCGGCATCTGGCCGTTGGGGTGCATGTACCATTCACGCAACAGAAGAAGTAGCTGATTCTTGGCAAACGTTGGATCAATCTCCGCCATAGGAATCATTTGGAAGGCAGTGTCCCAGGCAGCGAACCAGGGAAACTCCCATTTGTCGGGCACGGAGAGGATGTCGCGGCAGAAGAGGTGACGCCATTGCGCGTTCGATCCGTTTAGCCGTTCTTTGGGAGGGGTGGGCTGGCCGGGGTCACCTTCAAGCCAACGCTGTGAGATGTAGTAGTAGAACTGCTTGCTCCAGAGAAGACCGGCGTAAGCCTGACGGGCGATGTTCCGCTCATCACCGGTGTACGTAGAAGGCATCCGGTTAGCGTAGAAGTGGTCTGCTTCGGCTTGGCGTTGGGTGAAGCACGCTTCGAAGGAAGCCTGTGTGATCTGGGCGGGTTCCTGTTTGTCTTCTCGAACCAGGCGAAGCCGGAGCACCTGGGACTCGCCCGCGGCCAGATTGAGCCGGAAGACGAATGCCGCCTTGGTGCCGTGGTTCTCGCGATTGACCGCGGAAGCCTCGCCTTGAACAAGATATCGATCGAAGGCATCTTTGGTGAAGGTCTGCTCTGCGTGAAAGTTCTTATCCAGCCGTTTGAAATTGGTTTCGTTTTCGGTAAACAGGATATCGTCAGGGATCCGATCATATCCCTCGGGTGGGTAGAAGAGGTAGCGTCCGAGCGTTTTGTGGTTGGCTATGACGGTACAACCGGATGGTTGTTGGAGACGCATCCAGGGCCTCGTCTCTTGACCCCGCTCCAGATTTCGCCAGGACCAGTTGTTTCGGAGCGTCAAAGTGGGGACGACGGTAAGCTCAGCGGAATCGGGACCGCGATTGGACACGGTAAGACGGATGAGCGTGTCCTCGGGACCGGCTTTGGCGTATTCGATCTGCACGTCGAAGTAGCGCTCGCCTGAGAATATGCCGGTATCCAGGAGTTCATACTCAGAGTCTGTGTAGTTGCGCCTGCGGTTGGTATTGACGAGTTCCTCGTAGGGAAAGGCGCGCTGCGGATATTTGTATAACGCCCTGGCATAGGAATGAGTTGGAGTGTTGTCGAGATAGTAGAACTGCTCCTTGACGTCTTCTCCATGATTTCCCTCAGGATTACCGAGACCGAAAAGACGCTCTTTCAGGATTGGGTCACATCCGTTCCACAGAGAAGTTGAGTAGCAGAGCCGGCACTGGCGATCTGTCCATCCCAGCAGGCCATCCTCACCCCATCGATAGACACGATAACGGGCCATGTCATGGGTGAAGTTCCAGGCGTTGCTGTCAGCAGAGTAGTCTTCGCGCACAGTTCCCCACTGACGCTCTGGAAGGTAAGTGCCCCAGCGTTGCCAGTTTTCCTGGCGTGTCTCTGATTGGGTGAGGCGTTGATCTTCCGGTCCCGGCGATGAAGCCATTTATACCTTTCTGTCTTGCTTTAAAGCGTTGGCAGCAAGGAACACCTACTTTAAGTGACCTGGGTTGCCTGCCGTGAATAGGTAACGATGGCGGAGGCGAGTGATAACAGGGGCAGGACCTTAGCTACGGCGCCACGCTGGATGGCCTCTTTGGGCATACCGAAGACGATGCAGGAAGCCTCATCCTGGGCGATCGTGATTGCGCCTGCCTGCTTCATCTCCAGCATGCCTCGGGCGCCGTCATCGCCCATTCCGGTCATGATGACGCCTACGGCGTTCTGGCCCGCATATCGAGCGGCAGAGCGAAATAACACATCCACGGACGGCCGGTGGCGACAGACCAGAGGACCCTCTTTGATTTCGACGTAGTAGCGGGCGCCGCTGCGCTTCAAGAGCGTGTGATGATTGCCGGGGGCTATGAGCGCGCGTCCGCGCAACACGGTGTCGTTCGATTCCGCTTCCTTGACCGAAATGTTACACAGGCCGTCGAGCCGGTTGGCAAAGGCCCGGGTGAATGCCTCCGGCATGTGCTGGACGATCACGATGCCCGGAGCATCGGCTGGAAGCATTTCGAGCACAGCCTTGAGAGCTTCCGTTCCGCCGGTGGAAGCGCCAATGACCACGACCTTCTCCGTCGTCTCCACCATGGCATGGGTGGAAGGGGGCGCGAGAACGGCGTCCGCGGTAAGCTTTGGTTCCACCTGCCGGGCCGGCTGTAGAAGGCGTACGCGTGCTCCCGCCGCCGCCTTCACCGCCTCGCATACCGCAACCCGCGAATCCTCAAGAAACTGCTTGGTGCCCATCCGTGGTTTGGCGATCACGTCGGCTGCGCCGTACTCCAGGGCTTTCAATGCGCTTTGTGCGCCCTGTTCCGCAAGGCTGGAGCAGATGACAACTGGTATCGGGTACTGGGACATGATTTTCTGCAGGAAGGTCAAGCCATCCATGCGGGGCATCTCGATGTCGAGGGTGATGACATCGGGGATCTGTTGCGCAATCCGTGCCGCGGCAACGAAGGGATCTCCTGCGGTGCCAATGACTTCGATCCCGGGGTCAGCGGAGAGGATTTCGGATAAGGTCTGGCGGACCACTGCGGAGTCGTCCACGATCAGGACCCGCACTTTACGATTGTTCATGGAAGTCCTTGATCGTCATTTCATTTAAGCCGTCGAAGCAGGACTTCTCCGGTGCCGGTGTCGAAGAAAATCTTCAGCCCGCTTTTGCCTCCCAGGCTGGATGCAATCACGTCAAATCCCTCATCGTGCAGCACCTGGATCGCGGCTTCCTGATTGAGCCTGCCTACTGTCGGCCGCAGCGAGGAAGGGGTAAGAACATCCGCACCACCGAAAAGTTTGACCTGCACGTCGGCCCGCCTGGCGCCGAGTTTGTCGAACTGCAAGGCAATATCGCGAATGGCGTAATCCATATATCGGTGCCCGTCTTCCAGGTCCGGAGACCCCGGATGCCGGGGCAGCATGGAATGGCAAAGCGCGCCCGCACCGAACTTCTCGCTCCAGAACGACGCGCTGACGCAGGATCCAAGGATGGTCCAGATGAGCGTAGGTTCGCGGGCCAGAAAAAACTCGCCCGGCTGCAAGTAAACCTCGGGCAAATTGCGGTCAGGTCTGGTCATCGGTTTTTCGATAAAGCGCCGGCGCGATCGGAGCCAGCGGAAGATCCATGCCGTGCAGAGTTTCCGAGTGGCCGATGAAGGCGTAGCCTCCCGGCAGCAGACAGTCGCACAGTTTCTGCAGGATCTGCTCCTGCGTGGCACGATCGAAGTAGATGATGACATTGCGGCAGAAGAAGGCGTCTACCTTGTTGGGCAGAGCGTAATCGGCGTCCATGAAATTAAGCTGCCGGAACTCAATGGTGCTGCGTAACTCGGGAACGACTCGCACTTGTCTGGATTCTTTGTCCCGGCTGCGCATGAAGTACTTTCGCCGCAGCGCAAACGGCACTGGACTCACTACATCTTCGTTGAAGACCCCCAGGCTGGCCTTCTCCAGGACGGAGAGGGCGATGTCGGTAGCCAGGAGTTTGAATCGAAAACCAGGGTGGGCCGCCGCGTACTCGCTGAGCACGATCGCCAGGGTGTAAGGCTCCTCGCCGGTCGAACACCCCGCGCTCCAGATCAGTATCTCTTTCTGGCCATTGCGGGCTTCCAGGTCGGGAAGTGCCTTCTGCACCAGGTAATCAAAATGACCTGGTTCACGAAAGAAGTCTGTCTTGTTGGTGGTTACGACGTCGATCAGATGAATCAGCTCGTTCTTCAGCCCCTTCGAGGTAAAGAGATATTCACAGTATTCGGCGTACGAATCCAGTTCCAGAGTCTTTAATCGCGACTTAAGCCGCAACTCGACCATCAGCTTCTTTTCCGCGTTCAGGTTGATGCCGGACTCCTGTTGGATCAGATCGCGGAGTCGACGGAAATCCGATCTGGAGATTAGCTCATCGCGATGGTTCATGGCATGAACGCCGGCTTATCATTTCGATTAAGCCACGGCATCGGCATTGACTCCGGCATCCACTGAGCGCGTAGCGATCAGTTCGTCGGCTGAAAAGACGCGGTCGATATCCAGGATCATGATGAACTGTGAGTCACGCTTGCCCATGCCCTTGATGAAATCCGTCCTGATCTGGGTGCCGATTCTTGGTGCCGGTTCGATCTGGTCCGGCTCCAGATCGATCACCTCCTCTACAGAATCCGCCAGGGCACCAATCACGATCGACTCATTATCCAGCAGGACCTCCACCACCACGATGCAGGTATTCCTTGTCCTCTCGGTTTTAGACATATGGAGACAAAGCCTAAGGTCGACCACGGCGACCACGCTGCCCCGCAGGTTGATCACCCCGCTCATGAACTCGGGCGTACGGGGAATCTCAGTAACGTTAGTGAAATCGAGTACCTCTCTCACCTTGGCAACCTCGGTCGCGAAGACCTCATTGCCAAGTTTGAAGGTGAGATACTGCCGTGTCTCAGTAATTTGCGACGCACTCATGGTTCGCTCCAGTTCCGCTCTCCCTAGTAACGCTCGAAACCTTTGTCGAGATCGTCCCCGGTCTCCTTCATTCTGAGGCTGACCCCTCCTGCCGCGTTCTTGGACCTTCCCTTGGCAGGGGCGGGAACAGCGCGTCCGTTTGGCTTGGGAGTCTTCCCTAATGTGGCCATCGCCGGCCGGGGCGCCTTTGAGGTGCTATGCTCCTGCTGGCCTCCGTCTGCGGTGCGAAAGAACGAGAGGGCGCTTACCAGCTGCTCCGATTGGCTGGTCAGTTCTTCCGTGGTCGATGCCATTTCCTCGGAAGCGGAAGCGTTCTGCTGAATGACCTTTTCCAGCTGCATGAGCGCCTTGTTGATCTGTTCGGCTCCCACATCCTGTTCCTTGCTGGCGGCAGCAATTTCCTGCACCAGTTCGGCTGTTCGCTGGATATCCGGCACCAGCTTGCTCAACATTTCGCCGGCCCGCTCGGATACCTTGACCGTGGTGCCGGAAAGCTGGTTGATCTCGCCCGCCGCTTTCTGGCTGCGTTCGGCGAGTTTGCGAACTTCCGCCGCGACTACTGCAAAGCCTTTGCCGTGTTCTCCGGCGCGCGCAGCTTCGATAGCGGCGTTCAGGGCCAGGAGGTTAGTCTGGCGGGCGATTTCCTCGATGATCGAGACTCGGCTTGCGATCTCCTTCATGGCCGCCACTGCTTCCACAACACTCTTTCCACTTTCCTGCGCGTCGGCAGCCGACTTGTTAGCGATTTTGTCGGTCTGCTGAGCGCTATCGGCATTCTGCTTGATGTTAGAAACCATTTGCTCCATCGACGAGGAGGCCTGTTCGGCGGACGCGGCTTGGGAACTGGCGCCATTCGACACCTCAATCGAAGTCGTGCTGATGGACTGGCTGGCCGATGCGACTTCGCCGGCAATGGTGCCGATATCCAATACCACCCGGGTGATGCCGCTCACCATGGCGGAGAGGGCCTGCATGAGCTTGTCCTGTGGAGAGCGGGCCTGCAGCACAACCGTCAGATTGCCATTGGCTATTTCTTCCGCTGCGGCGGTGATTTCCTCCATGGCGGAGATAAGGGAGTTCAAGTTGTCCTTAATGGTGTTGAAATCGCCGTGGTAGGCGGTTGTGATTTGCGGCGGCAGGTCACCTTTACTGATTTGATCGATGTACTGGGCGGCGACATTGAGCGGGTTTATCACCGCATCGAGAATTTCGTTCACGCCGATTACGATCTCGGCATAGGCGCCGTGGAACTGCTCCGCCTTGCCGCGCTGGGTTAAGCGCCCGGCGTTGGCTGCCTGGGTAAGGCTTGCCATTTCCCTTTTGAGACCTTGCAGCACGGCGGCAATTCCGTTCACCGCCTGCTTCATCTTCTCGTGATCACCCTGGTAGGTCTGGACCATCTGTTCATCGATCTGGCCGCTGGAGATCTGGGCCAGGATGCGATTGCCCTCACCGATGGGCAGCAGGATGGCATCCAGCATGGCGTTGATGCCGCGCATAATGTCCGCGTAAGCTCCGTGGAACTGCTCCGGTTTGCCGCGTTCGGTGAGTTGCCCCTCCTTGGAAGCATCGGTCAGACGCTCTACTTCCCCGTGAAAGTGCTGCAAGACCATGGAAATGCCGTTCACTGCCTGCTTCATCTTCTCGTGATCGCCCTTGTAGGTTTGCGAGATCAATTCATCGATCTCGCCGGCGGAGATCTGGGCCAGAATGCGATTGCCCTCACCGATGGGCAGCAGAATGGCGTCCAGCATCACGTTCATACCGTGCACAATTTCCGCGTACGCGCCCTGGAACTGCTCCGGCTTGCCACGCTCGGTGAGCTGCCCTTCCTTGGACGCATCGGTCAGACGCACCACTTCCTTTTGCAGGTTCTGGAGCACGACGGGGAGGCTGTTCAGCGCCTGTATCAGCTTGTCTTGCGGAGATCGCGCCTTCAGCACCGCCGTCAGATTGCCATTGGCGATCTCTTCGGCCGCCCCGGTGACCTGCTCCATGGCGGCAATCAGTGCGTTCAGGTTGTCCTTAAGCGTGTTGAAATCGCCGTGGTAGACGGTAGTAATTTGCGACGGGAGATCGCCCTTGCTGATTTGATCAATGTAATGCGCGGCGACGTTGAGGGGCGTGATCACGGCATCGAGAATTTCATTCACGCCGACAACGATCTCCGCGTACGCGCCCTCGAACTGATCGGGTTGGCCGCGTTCCGCGAGTTGGCCTACACGCGAGGCCTCGGTCAGCCGCCCCAACTCTTGCTGCAAACCTTTCAAGCTTTCCCGGACCCGGGTGATGGAATTAGCCAAGGCCCCTTTGTCCGCCTGCTCCTCGGCTGAATCAAAAGCGTCGTTATCAAGGTCTCCGCCGGCCAGACACTCGGCCTGCTGGATCAGCAAGCCGATACTAGCCTTAACCTGATCGATGTGCTCGCTCTTATCTGCCCCGGGCGCAACCTGAATGTCGTCGAGGCTCAGTCCTATCGACTCGAACGTGTTCATCAGGAACGCCTCACAGATAGCCTGCATGTCGTAATTGAAAACCTTGAAGATGGCCTGCTCCGCAGCTGCGACTTTGATGGCATCTTTGAAGGTTTCCCGCAGGAGGCCGCTGGTCAGGCTCTGAAACTCGGCGTAGGACCCGATATACCACTTGAGCGGAAGGTTGATGGTGTCATGGATGGCGCCGACTTTGAGACGGCGTTCGAAATACTCCACGCCCCAGTTCTGCTCGGCCCCTTCGAAGATCTCGGTGAAATACCCCGCCTGGGCGCGCTCCAGCGCCTGGCGCACCTGGCTTAGAGATCTTCCAGCGCTCTGGGCGTAGCTTTCAAAGAAGCGAAGAGTAGGTTCGAACTCAAACTGCCAGTTGTAAAACTCCTTCGCTATCCTGGGCGCAATCGATCGCGCCCAGGGAATGAGCTCCTCTAACAGAATCCGCGCCTCCTCATCCAGCCGCAGGAAATCCTTGCGGACGGCCAGGTTTGATTCGTCGATTCCGAAACGTTGCCCTGCGCTGCCCGCCCCGGGATGAGCCGCATTGTCATGTGCCGTTCCACGGCGAGCCGGCGGCTTCGGGGGTTCTATCAATTTGGTTCCGCGTTTCCCACTGATTCCGTGCCGCATCTCCACCTTCCCTCCTGCTTCTCGCGCCCCACCGTTTTCCGATCTCTCGCGCCCGATATCTTTGCCAGCCAGAATCTTCTTCATTGACATTTCTCCTTTTCCCGTCAAAGGCATCTGCGGGCGGACACACGAAACAGGGAGCTTCCACATTCGCCTAAGCGAATTGAAGCGCAGGTAGCGATTCACTTGCCGGGCTTCGAGGAGTGTCCTCTCTCGATGGTCATCGGCTGTCGCCCGGGAGGCATGAGACATGCGCGGCGGGAGCCACCTCCGAGGTTCGCGGTCGCGCAAAGGGATGTGGAGCACCGACCCCTTCCCCGCGGGTACACTTCGATCGCGTTCACTTCCCTCCGTGGCCGGATACATGAGAACGTGGCATCGAACGCGCGCCTCCAGCTTCCTGCACAGACATGGATTGAATCGCGTCCAGGACAATCTTGTGCGGATCCAGGATCAATGCCAGTTTTCCGTTGCCGAGAATGGTGGCGCCGGATATCAGCTGAACATGGCGATACACCGCGCCCAGGGTCTTGATCACTGTCTGGTGATCCCCGAGCACCTCGTCCACCACAAAGCCGCACCGTCCCTCATCGGTTTCGGCGATCATGATCTGCTCCCGTTCCGGGCGTTTTGATCTCATGCCGAAATGATCCCTGAGGCGGATATAGGGAATGATCTGCCCCCGTACATAGGCCATCTGTTTGCCGTTGGCTTTCTCGATGTCCTGCCGGGTCAGCTCGACGCATTCCAGCGTGTTCGCCAGGGGCAGGACGAAATAGGCATCCTCCACCCGCACCAACAGCCCGTCGATGATGGCCATGGTCAGAGGAAGACACAGCGTAACGCTGGTCCCGATGCCTGGCTTGCTGGACACGGCAATGGTTCCGCGCAGGGCCTCGATACGCTGGCGGACGACGTCCATGCCAACGCCACGTCCGGACACATCGGTGACGGCCTGCGCAGTGGAAAAGCTGGCGGTAAAGATCAGCGCCAGGATCTGCGATTCGCTCAGCTGAGCGTCGGCAGTAATCAAGCCTTTCTCGACCGCCCGTGCCCGCACCGCCTCGGCGCGGATACCGCCTCCGTCATCAGCCACCACGATGAGTACGTTCGCACCCGAGTGGCGCGCCGACAGCTTGACTACGGCGGTGGGATTCTTGCCCGCGGCGATGCGCGACGTGGCGGGCTCAATGCCATGGTCCATGCTATTGCGGATCAGGTGCATCAGGGGGTCGTTGAGCTGATCGATGACGGTCTTGTCCAATTCTGTTTCGGCCCCTTCGATGCTCAGCTCAACCTCTTTGTGGAGGTCGCGTGCCAAGTCATGGACGAGCCTGCGAAAGCGTTCGAAGGTACCTCGAATGGGCAGCATGCGGATGCTCATCGAGTTCTCGCGCAGAGCGGAGGTAAGCCGCTCTACTTCTTCTGAGACGGCTGCCAGGTCCGGATCTTCACGATGGGCTGCAACCTCGGCCAATTGGGCTTGTACGGTTACCAGTTCACCGACCAGATTGACGAAGTGATCCAGTTTATCGGAGGGGACGCGGACGCTGGCAACGCCATCGTCTGCGCGCCGGCCAGAGTTTGCGCGCTGCTCCTTTGCCGGCTCCGATGGAGTCGCCGGTGCTTTGCTTGGGCTTACCGTCTGATCCGCGAGCGCGACCGGCGCCGGCTCGATCACCAGTTCACAACGGCCTTCCACAAAAATGAACACGTCCTGAATCGCTTCAAGGGCTGCGGAGGTGGTGAGGATCAGGTCCCAACTTATGTAACAGCGTTCCGGGTCCAACTCGGCCAGGGGCGGGATCAGCGCCAGGTCCGCCGTTACCAGGAGACTTCCCAGTTGTTGCAACTCACGTAGCAATAAGAGAGGGTTGGCGCCGCAAAGCATGAGATCGGGCCCGGGGCCAAAGCGAACATGCCAATCGCGAGCCAGACCATCCGCCGTCTGCGGGGGAGCCAAGGGCAGGGATGGAGCCGCGCTTATCAGACCAGGCTCCGGCGCGCCAGTCAACGCCCGCAGCTTTAGCAGAATGTCTTCGGCCAAGGCGGAGTCGGCAACCGCGCGCCCGGCGGCCTCATCCATCATCACCTTGATCTGATCAAGACCTGCCAGGGTTAAGTCGATCAACTCGAGCGTGACCTTCAGGCGCCCCTCGCGCACCTCGTCATATGCGTTTTCGAGGTTGTGCGTGAAGGCAGCCACCTTGTCGAAGCCGAACATCGACCCCGATCCCTTGATCGTGTGCAGCGCCCGAAATGCTTTTTGGACAAGCTCTTTGTCGTCAGAATTCTCGTTTAATTCGAGAAGCGTTGCCTCCAAGTCGACAAAGATTTCTTTTGCTTCCTCCTGGAACGCCTGATTCAGCTCTTCGTTTCTGGACCTTTTCATATACTCAATGGCTCACTTGCAAATCAAGTGGAAACTTCCCCAAGCCCGCATCCGCATAGGCCGCGGAGATCTTTTCGGCAACAGGGCCCTCGCGGTAGATTTTTAGGCCTGCTGCTTGCGCCTGGGACGCTGCGGCTCGCAGCAACTGGAAGACAGTAACGTCTAAGCTGGTCGCAGTTTCAACGTTCACGCGTAGTTCTTTTTCTGCAGTCAGCGCATGGAGGAGAATGCGTTTCAACTCCGGCGCATCACCGATCCCGACCTCTGCTTCCAGTCGCAGCGTGATGACCGCACTGCCTTCCTCGTAAGTTACAGGCACGATTTACCTCTGCGATAGCACACGGCGGCGGTCTTAACACTGCTGTGAACAGAGTGGCCCAACAACGTTGGCCGCGGCTTAGCGTGTCTGATTGAACTTTAGTATGCAAGTAAAACCCGGCAGCGAAAGTAATAAATCGCTTCAAGCACTTATTAAGGCAAAGAGCATCACACTCTATTCCCATAACGGGTTACACTGCGGGGCATCCGAGTGTCTCTCTTATGGAATGTAAGTGATCGATTGTGGAACGATGAACATCTCGTGACAACTTGGATCAAGCAGAGAGCTGACGCCGCCGATGATACATGCAGTGTTTAAGCTATGCAAAAGAGTGTTAGCGGTACAAGCTGAAGCGTACAACCGTCCACCTCCTGGTCAGCGACGCGGATGTGTGCCTTATCTCCTGGGCGGGGGTCTGTTATCCGCACCATTCAGCAGGGCGACCAGGCCGTCATCCGTAATGGCTCGATTCCGCGGCCGCCAGCGTTGAAGAAGTGTGTCACAGCCCAGGGCGTCCCTAACCACGCAGGACGGGAGGCAACATGAAAACGCTTATCGTGGAAGACGACTTCACCAGCCGCCTGTTAATGCAGTCCGTTCTCTCGCTACGGAGAGTGTCACATTGCGACTAACGGGAAGGAGGCTGTGGATGCATGTCGTACGTCGAGAATGAAGGGGTTCCCTTACGACCTAATTTGCATGGATATCTTAATGCCGGAAATGAATGGCCAAGAGGCGGTGAGGCAAGTGCGAGAGCAGGAGGCGTCGTTGGGCATTTCTTCTTCTGTGGGGGTAAAGATCTTTATGGTCACGGCACAGACCAACATCACCGAAGTTGTTAAATCCTTCAATGAGCTTTGCGATGCCTATCTTTTTAAACCGCTTGACATTTCCAAACTGCTCCAGGAGTTGAAGCTTTCATCTGGTTGAATGATGTGAGTGATGCTTAGCCTAGGCAGCTGCCAAGTCGCCCGCGATGATGGAAAGCCCGGCAGCCGGTTCCTGGATCCTATCGATCTGAAAGCTTGGGGGGCATCCGGCATGCTGGCCGCTCATTACGACTGGAAGCTGGTTTGGCTCTCGATAGTGATTGTGGTCTGCGCCTCCTATACCGCGCTCGATCTGGCAGGCCGCACCGCTAGTTTGCAGGGACGGGCGCGTGCTTTCTGGGTGATCGCCGGCGCGGCGTCGATGGGCCTGGGCATCTGGGCCATGCACTACATCGGCATGCTGGCGTATCGTCTGCCGATCCCAGTCACTCTACAGTCTCCCACTGGTTGCCACCTCGCTGTTCGCCGCCTTCGCTTCTTCCGCGGTCGCGCTCTTTGTTGTCAGCCGCAAGAGGCTCAGTGCTACCTACCTGATTGGTGGCAGCCTGGTTATGGGCGCCGGCATTGCAGCCATGCACTACATCGGCATGCATGCCATGCACCTGGCTGCGCATGCGGTTTACCAACGTGGCCTGGTGACTCTATCGGTAGCCGTCGCTGTGGCCGTGTCTGGTACCGCGCTCTCCCTGGCCTACTCGCTGAGAGATGGGGAGAGGAACTCGGCCTGGAGCCGCCCGGCATCGGCCATGGTCATGGGCCTGGCGATCGCGGGCATGCACTACACGGGAATGGCCGCAGTTTGCTTCCACCAAGCCAGCGCGGTGGGCGGGGGCAGCGATCTGGTCAGCGTCTCCGGCCTGGGAATATTTTGCATCGCAGCGGTTAACCACCATGGCCAATCGGCCGATATCATGCAGGACGCCACCGGTGTACGCAGTGTTTGTGTTCCTCGAATCCCCTTGGGCCAGCCGTTCTGCTATCAATGCACACGCCAGGCTGTGACGCCAAATAGCCCTCGACGACAGAAAGTTTAGTGACTTGCCGAGGTAGGTTCTGACTCCGACGGTTAGACAGACACCTTTGAGGCTGTTAAGGCCAAGAACGACGATAGCCTGCAGGATGCTGGTAACTGGAGCACGGGGGGCGTACAAAGCAGAATTGGCGATCGTGAGCACTTCGCTGGAGAATGAGGGATCGGAAGAGATGAGGTCGCCGAGCTGACGCATCGACACATCCTCGTTGCTGGTCAGTTGGAGAACGCGGATGGCGATTTGAGGAAAGGAGGGAATCCGCAGATTGGCCCAGGGTATTCTGGCCGCGTGATCACTCGGTAAACCGATCTGCACGGTCTGGGCATCCCTTCGTGGTGCAGTGTTCGATAAATCGTACGAACGTAGCGCATTCGCCAGACGGACGATCAGGGCAAACTTTACCGATTCTGCGCTTCTGAGTATCGATATCGGCAGGCTTATCTATCGTCTTCAGGGTGTTTGGTCACTCCGTGTTCCTGTGCCTGGTCATTTCCTGCCCTGAAAGGAGACACCTCACACTTATTCACTCTCTAAGCGGTTTAAGCAGGAAGGGTGTCAAGGAGTGACGCTTCGACATAGCACTCCATCGCCTGCCTTAGCTGTGAGTCCACCTCGTCGGCGATCGTCATCACTTGAATGAGCAGCACGCTAAAGTCGATAGTAGCTAAATTATTTTGAAGCGTATGGAAGATGCAGACCTGCAAGATGCGTGACTCTTCGACCATCATTGCAGCGGAATAACCCTGCCGGCGTCGTGTCACCCCATGGTCCGCCGCGAATGGTGATAGCAGCCCTTTGCTACCAAAAGGTAGAGCTGCCCGGAGACGAGCGACCAGATCCAGGAACAACTGGGACAAATGACAACACCGCTGCTCTTGCGTCAAGGGCACAAGTGACAGCTTGCTATCACGCTGAACTTCCAGAAACCAATCTTGGATACAACTCGGAGCCTCCCGCTCAAGAATCGTGGCCACACTTTCAACCTTGGGCCGGCAATGAGGAGTTCCATTGGCTATCCGACGTTTGATCGAATTGACCATCGCCGCTAAGTCCGATCGCTTAATCATGATTTCGTCGGCTTGCCTCAAGATGGCCTGGAAGGCAAGGTCCAACTCTGGGAAGCCGGTTAGCAATATTGAGATTGTGTCGGGATTGAGGTGGCGCATCGCACTTATGACGGTGAGACCATCGGCTGCACCTGGCATGTGTAGATCACTCAGGAGCGCATCGTACCGTTCTGAGCTGATGAGCTTCAAAGCTTCCGCAACGTTGCTCGCAACCGTTATGTCGAAGCCCTCGCGTTCAAGCAGCTTACGCATAATGATATTTTGCACTTCATCATCATCTACGAGCAGAATCCTGATAGTAGCCATACAGTTGGGCTGCCTCTTTCTTCGGCGGGGCGAGGCGAAGGCTTCACAAACCGTACGATTTTGGTGCAGAGACGAACAGTAATACCTGAAGAGCAGCGCCATATTGTGTCATTTTTCGCGGACCACCGTGGGCTTGGGGGAAACCTGACCCTCGGCTCATGAACACCGTCGCGGTGCTCTTTACTCGTGACGCGCTGAGTGATGCCTCAACCGGAAGAGAAGCCTGGACACGCGTTCTGTGGGTCTGCGAAACACGCGGGTAATTTAACGGACGGTGTGCCTGTCGCCGATGAAGGTTTCAGCTCCCGTAGCATGTGCGCGAGGTCTGCGATTCAATGGAACATCTGGCGGAAACTACGATTTCGTCACGCGTCCAGCCGGGCGCCGCCGCCAAGGGTCCAGGTACTTCCCGCCGGGTTCTTGAGCTCCCGCCCAGGTGGGTCAAGGGCAACCTTCTGACCCACCTGAGCCCAGGAACGAGCTGGTTGCGAGCCGTACTGGCTGGTGCATTGCTGGTTCTTGGCTTGCTCCTTTGGTTGATCTCGAAAGCCCTGGTGAGCGAGGCTCACTTCACCTGGAGCATAGTAAGCTCGCTGGTAATCGCGGCTGTCGCCATGCTGATGGGGACTGCTTTTTTGGTTCATGGCCGTCATGGCGTACCCCAAAAAACAGGGAAGGTGCTGCAACTCGGCCAAACGCAGCTGGACGAGCCCCCGGAGAAGATCGAGGAACCCGAGATGGAAGCCCGGTTGCAGCGCTGGGCTATGGCGGCTGTTGCAGTGGCGGTACTGCTGACGGTGCTTTCGAGCCTTCTTTCCTGGCGCTCTGCGCGACAAGCTACGGAGACCGCCGATTGGGTGGCCCACACGCTTGAAGTGATGACAGAGCTGGAGAGCACACTCAGGCACTCGCTCGACGTGGAAACCGGGGGACGCGGTTTTGCCGAAACCGGGAGCGTGTCATTTTTGGAGCCTTATGAGTCAGGAAGACCGGCGGTAGTTCGGGATCTGCACGCATTGCGGTTTCTCCTGGTAACTCCGGATCAACTCGAGCGCTTGAACTTACTGGAAGAGCAAACGAACAACCAGGTCGAGGACGTAGAAGCGATCGTAGCTACACGGCAGAAGATGGGGACGATCCCCACCATGGAACTTTTTGCGCGCGGGAAACGCGACATGGATGCGGTGCGCATCACGGTCGAACAGATGGAAGTGGCGGAAAGAGGGTTGCTGGAGTTGCGCACGCAGCGTGCCCGCGCAGCACAGCACTCCACGAGTGTCGTGATTGCGTTGGGCTCGCTGCTGGGCCTGATCTTCCTGTCCATCGCCGGGATGACGGTCAGCCGGGAGATCGGCGTCAGCACCAGAGCACGGGCCCGGGTCAGGGCCCTCAACACCACGCTGGAGCAGCGAGTGAAACAACGCACGACAGCGCTCGAGGAGAGCCAAGCCAAGCTGGGGGCCAGCGAGCGGATGTTCCGAACGCTGCTCGATGGAGTCAAGGATTATGCCGTATACATGCTCGATGGCGAAGGCCGGGTAGTCACCTGGAATTCCGGCGCGGCCCGCATCCACGGTTACCAAGCCGCGGAGATTATCGGAAAGCACGTCTCCTGCTTTTATGTAGCAAGTGATCTTGATCGACATCGGCCTTCAGAGGCGTTACGCCAGGCCGTAACCACAGGGCACTTTGAGGAGTTCGGATGGCGGGTGCGGAAGGATGGCTCGACCTTCTGGGCCAACGCCGTAATCACCCCTTTGCACGATGGAAACGGCAGCTTGAGCGGCTATTCCAAGGTTGTACGCGACATTACTGAACCCAAACAAGCCGAGGACAAACTAAGAAGCCACTCGGCCCTGCTGGACCAGGCCAGCGACGCCATCATGGTGCGCGATCTGGAAAGCCGGGTGATCTTCATTAACCGGGCGGCGCAGCAGATGTACGGGCTGTCCACCGAAGAGGCCAGCGGTCGAGTGAGCCACGAACTACTGCAGACCAGGTTCCCTATCCCGCTGACTGCTATCGAGCTGGCGCTGGCAACCAGGGGAGATTGGGAAGGAGAGTTGCGACATACCACCGGCCAGGGCGTCGAAGTTGTGGTAGCCAGCCGCTGGACGCTGCAACGGGACGACCAAGGCGCGCCGACGGCGATTCTGGAAATCAATCGGGAGATCACGGAGCGAAAGCACGCAGAAGAAGTGCGGGAACGGCTGGCCGCCATCGTTGATTCAAGCGATGACGCCATTATCAGCAAGACCCTCGACGGGACAATTACCGCTTGGAACCGGGGGGCGGAGAAGGTGTTCGGCTATCCAGCAGCGGAGATCGTGGGCAAACCAATGCTGGTGCTGTTACCGCCGGAGCGCTTCGACGAGGAGTTCGATATCCTGGCCCGCATCCGGCGTGGCGAGAGCGTTGAACATTTCGAAACGGTTCGGATCAGGAAGGACGGCACGAGCATCGACGTTTCGGTGACCATTTCGCCGATTCGAGACGCCAATGGCGTTACTGTTGGCGCCTCAAAGATTGCCCGCGATATCAGCGGGCGCAAGAAGGCAGAGGAACAGTTAGCCCAGTCGGCAGTGGAATTGGCCCGGCAAGCCGAGGACCTTTCTCTCTCGCGCGCGGACCTGGAGGCGCAGACCTCAATGCTCAAGCTGATCCTGGAGAGCATGGGGGAGGGACTGATCGCCGCAGACCGGGAAGGTCGCTTTCTGCTATGGAACGACGCCGCGAATGCGCTGATGGGACGTGGACCCAGCGACTTGCCCACCCAGCAATGGACCCCCTACTATAAGGTCTTCCTGGCCGACGGGATCACGCCCTGCCCACCGGATCGCCTTCCCTTGGTTCGGGCGATCTACGGTGAAGCGGTAAAAGTAGAATTGATGGTTCAGCCACCGGAGCCTGAACCGGGAAAGTTTATCGAAGTCACGGCACGGCCGCTGAAAGACGCTCGGGGCAATCTGCGCGGAGGGGTCGCGGTCCTGCACGACATCACCGAACGGAAACGGAGCGAGGCTGACCTGGCCCATCAGGCGGAGGAATTGCGCCGCTCCCGCGCTGCCCTGGAAAGCCAGGCCGTCATGCTCCAAACCGTACTAGATAGCATGGTCGAGGGACTGGTCGCGGCCGATCAGGACGGGAAATTCATCCTCTGGAACCCGGCGGCGGAGAAAATCATGGGTCTTGGTCCGACGAACCAGCCCTCCACGGAGTGGAGCGCACATTACGGCCTCTTCCTGTCCGACACAGTCACGCCGATATCACCCGGGGAAACTCCTCTGGAGCGTACCCTTCGCGGAGAGGCTGTTAGCACAGAGATATTCCTACGTCGCTCTGGAGTCAACGTGGGAGTCTGGCTTGAGACCAACGGCTCACCTTTGATAGATAAGGACGGAGTCAGGCGTGGTGGTGTGCTCGCTTTCCGTGACATCAGCCGCCGAAAAACGGATGAACTGCTGATCCGCAACCTAAACGAAGAGCTGGAAGAGAAGATAGCGAAACGTACCGCGCAACTGGAGGCCACCAACCATGAATTGGAGGCTTTTTCCTACTCTGTTTCGCATGATCTGCGTACCCCACTCCGCCACATCGCCGGTTTTGCCAGGATCCTAGTGAACGACTTTGGCCCCGTGATGGCGGTGGAAGCACGTGAGCATTTGCAGCGCATCGAAGACGCAGTCACCCGGATGGGGCTGCTGATAGATGCCTTGCTGAAGATGGCAGTACTCCGCCGACAATCCTTACGGCTAGGCCGCAGCGAACTAAATCCCATCGTCGATGATGTGATCTCGATGCTAAAGCCCGAGTGCGATGGACGTGACGTGGAGTGGCGCATTGCGCAACTGCCCGCGCTGGACTGCGACCCAATCTTGATGACCCAGGTCTTCCAAAACCTATTGGGGAATGCCCTGAAGTACTCCCGTGGCCGGCCCAAGGCTGTGGTCGAAATCGACAGCATCCAGCGGCCGGATAAACCGGCCATCATCTTCGTGCGAGATAATGGCGCGGGCTTCAATATGAGATATGCCGAGAGACTGTTCGGGGTGTTTCAGCGCTTCCACAGCGATTCGGAATTTGAAGGAACCGGGGTTGGTCTGGCTACCGTGCATCGGATCATTCAAAAGCATGGGGGGATGATCTGGGCCGAGTCAGAGCCCGATCACGGAGCGACTTTCTATTTCGCTCTGCAAACGACCGAACAGATCGGGACCATACCAAAGGCAGCTTCATGACGTGACCCGGGGGGGCTAGACCGACTTGGCCTGAGACATCAATCAAGGAAAGGCTCCTGCGACCGCTAGAGGGGAGAAGCCAGGTAAACAGCCGATGCAATTTGTCCGAGACCTTAACCAGGTTGGTGGATACGGTCAGGAAGGCGCTGGCGCGTACGTCAATGGGATGGCCGGCGACCGCCGGAACATCAATCGTCCTGAATCACCAGCGATCGCAGTAGACTAAGTACTTCTTCGGCTGAAGCTGTGGGACGCGCCAGAGCTGTATCGAGAGCAATAGCAGCCATAACGGAGGCGATTCCGCCAGCTGGGGCAACCTGGGCCATCGACCATTCAGGGAAATCCCTGCGGCCGTGGGTTTGACTGCTGAGCACCGTGACCTCCCCATGTCGTGGATCGCGTTGTATTCTTTCGAAGATCTGCTCGATCGCCAGCCTCGGTCCTTCGAGTGCCTGCGCGAAATAGCCGGAATCAAAGAGCAGAGCACCGGTGACGTTCTGCTCTTTATTTTTCCGCCGCGATGTCTGGAGAATTTGGTTTATCTCTGCGTCTCGTTTTTCATTTTCGCCTTCGATGAGGTTCTTACTGCAGTAGAGGATTTTGTAGACGTCACTGTTCATGGATTGCTCCGATCTGAGTCGTCCGGTGAGACACGTTGAATGAGGGTACTGCGTAAGTATCCTCATACCACGCGTATCCGGTCTAACCCGTTTGTGGTCTTATGGCAGCTTCATCGGCAGATCGAGGAGAGAGCGGCAGGCAGACTCCACGATGAGCGAAAGATGGCCCCTGCGGAGAAAGAGCTCGGCGGTTCATCTAGCGGATTCAAGCTTGCCTGGGAACTGCCGATGTTTCTATTCAGGGCTATTCGTCGAATGGGTGTGATACGCCAGGGCCGTTCTCCCGGCGAACCTGCGCTGAACACAGGAGTCGTTACTTTCGACCTGGCATGGTTAGCTGGGGATGTTCAGGCAAGGACAAAAGCCTGTAAAGTTCGGAGCGACGCATGATGGTTACCACAAGCCATCCCTTGACCAACCTTGAAAGCCGGAAAATCTTTGCCGCGCAGATCGCATCGATTTACGCAGAACAACCAAGCCCGGCCTTTGCCGTGCTGGTGATTGGTATGGATCGTTTCAAGAGCATAAACGAACTCTATGGTCATACCTTTGGGGACCAGCTACTTGAGGTGGGATCTGAGCGCCTGCGATCTGCCTTGCGTGAGCAGGATAAGATTCTACGTTTCCAAGGAGACGAGTTCGTCGTTGTGCTTCGGCCAAGCCGGTCGGCGGAGGAAACTGGACTGGTCGCGGAGCGTCTCACGAATTTGATGCAACGACCCTATTTCATCGATGGTGTGGTTCTGAGTGGCAGCGCAAGTATTGGTGTGGCCCAGGGCCCGCGAAGCGACACGGAATCTGAGACTCTGCTGCAACACGCCTGCATCGCACTTTGCGCCGCCAAAGCAGCCGGACCGGGTACGGTGTATTTTTTTGATGCAGCCATGGAGGAGCGGATCGCAACGCATCATGCCCTGGTCGGCGATCTTCAGAAGGCGCTTCTGCTGCATCAGTTTGAGATTCATTATCAGCCACAAATCGACATACGAACGAGAGCACTGATTGGATTAGAGGCCTTGCTCCGATGGTGCCATCCGAAGCTTGGTTTGATTTCCCCTGGAAACTTCATTCCGCTTGCAGAAGAGACTGGCATGATTGTCAAAATTGGGGAGTGGGTGCTGCGCGCTGCGTGCAAGCAGGCGGCGAGCTTACCATCGAATATCGTAGTTGCCGTGAATGCGTCTCCGCTCCAGTTCAAGAACGGTCTATTTCTGGACTCGGTTGAGCGTGCTCTGACACATTCTCATCTTCCGCCGAACAGGCTGGAGATTGAAATCACGGAGGGGTTGTTGCTGAAGGACTCGCGATCTGTCTTATCGACCCTGGATGAATTGCACCGCCAAGGAGTACGACTCGCCATGGACGATTTCGGAACTGGCTATTCCTCCCTGGTGCAGTTAGCTAAGCTACCATTTGACACCATCAAGATAGATCGTTCGCTGATTGGTATCACTGGGAAAAAACGCGCCATTGTTCGTTCGATCGCGGCGCTGGGCGCAGGCATCGGGATGTCCGTTTTGGCCGAAGGAATCGAGACCGAGGAAGAACTTGATGCGGTTCGTTCCGATGGATGCACCCACGCGCAGGGTTACCTGTTCGGCAAGCCGATTCCAGCGAAGGATATTCCCACCGCGGTGGATTTGTTTTCGAAGACTTAGACGGCGAAGCCAAGGCTATCCGGGATCACACTTGTCCTAGTCGTTTCAATAAAAGACACGCCCCCACAAGCCCTACGGGTCTGATCCAGGAGGCTGCACCACCCACACGTGGCGCCAGGATCATAAAAGATGCCAGCGCCAGGCTACCTGAAAAGCGCCATTGCCCGATCTCGTAAGACGGAGTACTGCTGCGACTGCCCGAGGGCTTCCAGGAGCGCATCGTCAGACTCAGGCACGGTAATCCCTTTTGCATTGTCAGGGTGGCCGTCCAGTTCGCGAGCTAAACGGTCTGAAACGAACAAGGCGGTCGAGGCGTCAAAAGACGTGTATGGTATGCGGTCGGGTCGATGATGATGGGCAACCGCTTCAACTACTAGACTATTGATGCCCCACAATCCGAGCAAGTAAGCTCCGATTTCCGCGTGAGATGTTCCGATCATTTGCTCCTCCGCTTCTACCTGGCTACAACCGGTGGCCCTCGTCAATTCAAGCGCTGCGCAAAACTCATGCGGCAATTTACAAGCAAGAACCAGCTCCCCAATATCGTGAAGAAGTGCGGAAACGATACCCACCTCACGCAGCCTCGCAGGCAGTGGAAGTGTCCCCACGATTAAGGCCACCCTCTGCGCATGGCTCTGCATATCTTTGCAAAAAGAAGGCGCAATGCCGGGCGCTGGAGTGAACACTTTGAACGTATCCGTCGCAAGAGCAAGATTCTTAATTGTCTCCATCCCCAGGTAGCTTACGGCGGCCTCCAGGCTGGTAACCGTTTGGGCCAATCCAAAGAATCCGCTGTTAACCAGCTGCAAAACCTTGGCCACCATGGCGATATCTTTCCCCATAATGTGCGCGAGCTTGTTCAATGAGGTATTGGGATCCTGGGCTGCTTGTGCGAGCTCTATATAGGTGCGCGATAAGGAAGGCAACTCTCCAATCGTCCCGATCACTCGTCGAAGATGCGAGGAGCAGAAAAGGTCTTGCAAGGCACAGACGCTCTTGATGGTTGTCTGTAGTTCGATTCCGCCGCAGGGCTTAGCCAGGATGCGGTGCGCGAGAGGAATAGCGCGGGTAGTTAGGGCCACATCCGAATAACCCGACAGGATAAGGCGAGCCGCATCGGGACAGAGATCTCGAACGTGGCCCAGGAGCATCGCCCCATCCATCCCAGGCATCCTCATATCGGAAACCACTACATCAAACCTCGATGTCTGACAGAGTTTGAAAGCTTCTTCACCGCCCAGGGCGAACTGCATCTCCCAAACATCACGCTGATCGCTCAGCAGGCGACGAATACCATCCAGAATCGGCTTTTCATCATCCACGAACAAAATGCGTTTCATGCACAAACCGGCTCTTCCACCGAAGTTTTATCAATCTGAGGAAGACGAATGATGAAGGTAGTACCCTCCCCCAGCACGGTTTCGAAGTCGATGCTGCCATTGTGCTTGTCCACGATAACGGACCGCGCAATGGCGAGTCCCTGCCCGGTGCCCTTTCCTATTTCCTTGGTGGTGAAGAACGGGTCGAATATCTTGGTCCTCGCCTGCACGGGAATACCCCCTCCGGTATCTCCAATCCGGATCTCGACCCCGGTCGAGCAGCGGGCTGTCTGCACCGTGATCTTGCCCTTCTCGCCGTTTCTTTCTTTGCTGCGATCCCCAATGGCGTGGGCTGCGTTGACGATGAGGTTAAGGATCACCTGGTTGAACTCGCCCGGCAAGCAAGAGACAAGCGGCAGAGTGGGTTCAAAATTAGTCTCCATCTCGGCAACGTACTTCCATTCGTTCTGGGCCACCGTAATGGTACTTTGGATGGCGTGATTCAAATCGAGGGCGACTTTCTCCTTGGTGCCAGGATGAGAGAACTCCTTCATTGCACTTACCAACGAGGAAACGCGCGTGACTCCCTCCAAGCCATCATCGATCGATTTGGGAATCTCTTCGACTAAGAACTCAATATCGATTTTCTGTAACGCCGCCGCCATCTCCTCTATGGAGGTTGAGGTCACTGTATCGTTGCAAGTCTCCTTCCAAAGCCTGCCGTAGATGCTCAGAACGGTCGCCAATTTGGCAAACGATTTCTTAAGGAAGCGGATGTTATCCCCGATGTATTGCGTGGGAGTATTTATCTCATGCGCAATGCCGGCGGCGAGTTGGCCGACGGATTCCAGTTTCTGCGCCTGCAGCAGTTGATCGCGTAACGAGCGACGCTCGGTGATGTCTTCAAACATCCCTTCGAAGCCGGTAAAAACGCCTTTGTCCATCATTGCTCGTACCGTCGAGGAGATCCAGATCTTGCTTCGATCCTTGCGGTAAACCTCTACTTCAAAGGCTCGGACATGTCCGAACTCCTCCATCGCTGCGCTGAACTCTGCTGCCCGCTCTGGTAATACTGCAGTAGCCCACAAAGAGTCCGTAAGACTCTCGAGCATCTCTTCGGGGGTTGCATACATGAGGATATTCGCCATTGCCTGGTTGAGGTTCAGGAGATGGCCTTCGGGATCAGCGTGAAATATGCCGAAAAGAGCCTGATCGAACATGGCCCGGTATTTTCTTTCAGCCGCTGCAAGCGCCTCTTCCCCCTGTTTTCGTTCGCTGAGATTGCGTCCCACTCCTACGATGCCGTTAATGTGACCTCTGCTGTCGCGAAGGGGCACGATGGTCGTGAGGACGGGTATTTGATTCCCCTGGCCGTCCAACACCACTTCTTCATGGTTGAAAATCGCCTCGCCGGAGCGCACGACCCTCTGCTCATTTTCGTAGGAATCATTCACGCGCGCGGATGGAAGGAAGTCAGACTCCGTCTTCCCAATCAACTCTTCGTGACTACCAACTCCAAGGCTTCGCACTACCTGACG
Source organism: uncultured Acidobacteriaceae bacterium (assembly GCA_963721125.1). Lineage (GTDB taxonomy): Bacteria > Acidobacteriota > Terriglobia > Terriglobales > Acidobacteriaceae > PALSA-350. The sequence continues at coordinate 76,949 of CAVRHZ010000009.1, forward strand.
ATTGGCCACGACAAAGCGGCTTTGGATATCCTTCACGTACATCAAGTCGGGTATGTTGTCGATGAGTGCGCGCAGCATCTCGCGCTCCCTTTCCAACAGGGCTAGCTGGCTGGAGAGCCGCCGGTCCACCAGCGAGGTGAGCAGGGCGAGTCCCACGACCAAAAGGGTCATGCCGAATATGCTCGAGCTGGACTGACCAGATAGATCCAACGAGTTGGAGAAGTCTTGTGGCATAGCCGAAGGAACAAAGTGGACTGCCGCCATCCCCGTGTAGTGCACCAGGGGAATCGCAATTCCCAGAGCGAATGCGGCTCCAAGTTTGCGTTTCCGGCTACGCTTCTCTCCCTCGGAATCGAAGATAATCAGCAGACCGGCGAACGAGATGACCAGCGCAAGAACGACAGACAAGGTGCACAGCGTGTGGTCATAATAGTGCATGGCGCGAAGGCGCATGGCCGCCATGCCGGTGTAGTGCATGGTCGCGATGCCGGCTCCCATCAGGACACTTCCCGCTACCAGGTGGACGCGTGTCATGCGTGGACGGCTGACGACGTGCAGCGCTATCCCGGAGGCTAAGATGCCCGCCAGCAGGGAGGCCACCACTGTGGAAAGGTCATAGTGGACGGGTATGGGTAGGCGAAAGGCCAGCATGCCCGTGAAGTGCATGCACCAGATGCCGCTGCCCATCGCGAAGGACCCGCCGAGCAACCACCTCAGGCGGGCAAAACCTCGATGCACAGTGACGCGCCCCGCCATGTCGATGGCAGTGTAGGAAGCGAGGAAGGCAATGATCAGCGAGAGTGCCACCAAGCGATGATCATAAGACCCTTCAAGAACGATTGCCTGGCTCATCTTGATTTAGCTCCTGCAAAGGAAGGGGCTCTCATGAATGATCTATCGGCGGCGCGGGCGAATCCGGTCCTGTGTCGCTAAAAGGCACGTTCGAACCGTAACAATTTGCGAAGATGCGCCGATAAGTTACCGAGGGGGCGGCTTTCTCTCTGCCCCCTCGGAGCATCATGGCTGACAGAATATTGTTTGTGGACGACGAACCCGCTGTGCTCGAAGGATACAAACGCATCCTGTACCCTGAGTTTTCGGTCGATATAGCCGAAAGCGCCGCCAACGCGTTCGCTGCCATGGAGAAGAATGGACCCTATTCGGTTGTGATTTCGGACATGCGAATGCCAGTAATGAATGGGGCTGAGTTCCTCAGTAAAGTGCGTGAAAGCACTCCCGACACGGTACGCATTCTTCTGACTGGCTACACCGACCTGGACGCCGCGATCGAGGCCATCAACCGGGGAAATATCTTCCGCTTTCTTACCAAGCCATGCGAAACGGAGGTGCTCGGGAATGCGCTTAACGCCGGAATTGAGCAGTATCGGCTCATCACCAGCGAGAGAGAACTCCTTGAAAAGACCCTCATGGGGAGCATTAAGGTATTAACCGACGTCTTGAGTGCTGCGAGCCCGGAAACCTTCGGACGCTCGATGCGGGTTGCGCACTGCGTCCGTCACATTCTGGCGAAAGCTAAACTCCCTTCGCCATGGTCTATCGAAGCTGCGTCCACACTCTCGCAACTGGGATGCATCACCCTGGAATCGGATCTCATGCACCGCGCCTATGCGGGCGCGGAACTCACCGAGGAAGAACAAGCTGGCTTCAACGCGCACCCAAGCGCGGCGATGGAAATTCTGAAAAATATTCCTCGACTTGAATCAACCTCATGGATCATTGGCCAGCAACTCAAGCGCGACATCCCAGAAGCTGAGTCACCGCTTCCACCCTACTCCATTGCGGAATTGACGCGCGGCGCGAAGGTCCTCAAACTCGCGGTGGCATTCGAGCAATTGAAAGAGAAGTTTCCCGCCCCGGGTGCTGCCCTAACGCACATTCGGAAGAGAAGTAACGAGTTCGAGTCTGGCATGATCGACACCCTCACGGACCTTCGACCCCTTGAAGCGGCGAAGCAATTGCGTAAGGTATCGACATCCAGATTGCGGGCAGGCATGGTCCTCGATCAGGAGATCAAGAATGGTCAGGGCGTGCTTCTGGTAGCCAAGGGTCAGGAGTTGACCAGCGCCTTGATCATGAGGCTCGAAAACCATGCCCGCGCAGGGGCGATCGACAAGGAAGTTATGGCGTTTGTTCCGCTGTGATGTAAGACAGGCGACTAAGCGTTGACAGCACTCATCAGGACTTCATGAAGACGCTTAGCGACAATCATCTCTTCGCCATCCTGCAACATCCAGACTTCCACAACAATGGTTTCTGCATCCGAGGAGAACATGGAGTTGGGATCGCCAGTTGCAGGATGTAGCTCGATACTGGGTGAACCCTTTCTTAGAGCGTCCGCAACTGCGCGGGGTGCGATCGCTACTTTTTTCTGGTCGTAGCGCAAAAGCAAGGTAGATGCGTGCTGATTAATCTCCGGAACAAATATTTGAGTTTTCAGCGAAGGAATATCGTGCAGGTAGTCCGCTATTGCCTGCGCACGGGCGCGGAATTCGGCCTGCATCGCATCGTCGGACTGGCTCACAATCCAATCTACCGCAGCTACCATGCCTACAATTTGCTCTTTTGCAACTTTCATTCCCCTGCCGACCACGTCATCGATGGAGTTATTGTTTTCAGCAGCTGCGGCAATAAGTTCCCTCTTGCCCAGGAGCAAGCCGGCATTCTGGGGGCCTCGAAGTCCCTTTCCTCCGGAAAAGGTTACCAGGTCAAACCCCATCTGGGTATAGAGCCAAAGTCGAGAAATTGGCGGGCAATCAGCAGCAGCATCATTGAAGCACGGAACATTGTGCTCATGCGCAATGCGAATCCAATCTTCGCGGCTGATCGTTCCGCTTTGCGCCGCATTGTGAAAATGCGCCATCACGGTCTTGACATTAAATGCTGCGCGGTATTGGTCGATCGTCTCCACTTCTACGATCTTGACATTGCAGTTGAGCAGGGCATGGTCATAGCCGTAACGATGGGCCTTCTGCATAATGACCTCGTTCTTCAGGCCATCCATTTGCTGCGGAATCAGATTGGCAATACGTTCGCCATTTCTTGCGTTGGCTACAGATATGCACGCGGCCGTTCCCAGGGTCAAAGCCGATGCCGCTCCGGCGGATACCAGAGCGGCTTCACAATGCAGTTTGTCCGCTATATAAGCGCCGGCAGCTAGTTGCAAGTCCTTCAATCGCACTGGATGTCTGGCTGCTTTGGCGACAGCCAGCTGCACCGGCGGCGGCATGATCGACGAGGTAAACATGGTAAAGACGCCGGCAGCATTAATGATCTTCGCGACACCAAGCTTGTCGTAATAATCAACGCCGTCTTCCAACGTAGGAGCTGGTGTTACCGCAGCATTCAGTGGCGTGATCCAACTAGCCAATCCTATGGATGCCATTGCTGATCTGCTCAACGAAAAGAAGGAACGACGTGAATACTGAGTGTTCATTTCGGCCTCCCAGAGAACTAACGCATGTTTTCAAGCCTTTTCTACGCACGACCGGGTGCATTAGACCAACCGGTTTCCAAATCATACTTCTTACGTGTCTGCGCGGGGAAGGAAGTGAAACCGCAGATCCCTCCACTGCGCTACGCTCCGGTCGGGATGACAATTCTGTGGGACCATTGACAGCTATTCGTCTGACCGCATTCGGGGCCATTTGTGCCACAGCATCCCGACCGGAGCGTAGCGCAGTGGGGGGATCTGCGGTTTCACTTCCTTCCCCGCGCAGACACGTAAGCGGTAACGGTAAATCAGGGCTTGATTCCACTGCTGCGGACCCAGAAGCTTTCGGTCCATTTTTGGCCGGCAGGCAATATTTGTAACTCGGTATATTTGCCCCGGCGGGCTAGATTCACACCATCGATGATCGCGGCCAGGGGCTCGAAGCAAATGAATTCCCGGGTCAGGTTGGGGGAGGGAGGTAGATAAATGGTGGCGACCTGGTATTTCGGCCCGAATAACTCCTCTACCTTCATGCCACCCGCTTCGATTGAAAAATGGGCACGGCCATCCGCATCGCGTTCAAGGCCCGTAAAACCATCGTCCAAATTTTGACCGCGAAGCGGTAATGGATTAGGTATATCAAGCGGCCGCATTTCACCCGTCGGAATTTTCGTTTCATCGGCCACGACATGTATCCGCGCAGGGAGATGCGCGATCCACTCGTCGCGTGGAATGCCGGGAATCTGAAAGAAGGGGTGAAATCCGATGATCACCGGCATGGGATCCGAGCTTAGATTCGTAATCGTTGTCTTCACTTCCAGGACGCCATCGGCCAGACTGTAGGTGACCTCGTATTCCTGGGCGAACGGCCATTGCGCCATCAGATCGGGATACTTCCAGAATTGAAGCCTGCTGGTCAGATGCGCGGACCGGCTGTCGGCCGCCACGTCCGTCACCTCCCAGAGCGGCGAGTTAATGAGCAACCCGTGACCCGGCATGACGCCTCGGATGTTGCCTAGACTCATATTGAATCCATACCGCTTGCCGTTGGCCCAGAAGGCTTGCTCGTCTAATATGTCGGCCCATGGCGCGAGAAATGGAATCCCGGCGAGCTTTGGGCTCTTCACAAACTCGGAAAGGTCGTCGTAGGGGAAGTACAGAATGTTTTTCCCGTGAACCTTCATCTCGTAGGCGAGATTGCCCACGGAGGGCACCACGGAGACTTCCACGCCGTTCGCCGCATCGCTGAGGCGAACGATAGGGACGCCGTGATCTGATGTTTTCTCAGCCGTGTAGTTCTGGGCAAAAGAAGTCGTCGCCAGCCATAACCAGCACAGCGTGAGGATGTGAGCTGAATTCCTGGTGAACTTCAGGCGCCGCCCCCTGCTCCTTATATCAAAACTGCGCGCACACACGTAGGATATCTGCGCGGCACCCAGAGCGGGCGCCGCGACTCGTCTTGTTCCAAAGAGAGATTCTGCTTAACGCTGCGCCGCGCCGCTACGGCCCATAATGGGCCATACGTCCACGATCTTGTCACCCTGGGCGATATAGTAGCGGTCGAAGGCGTTGGTGCTCTGGTCCAGGTTGGTGCAGTAAATCTCCAACCGGTCGCCCAGCTTCGGCGCCTGGTCCCCGTCCTTCCAGGTCAGGGCGCCATATTCCGCTCCCTGCACTCCTACCTCCAGCCACGGCCTCCCCTTCACCTCGTCGGTCTTCTTGGCGAGCGCCTTGTTGCCGTAATCGGTGGTGATGATATTGGGGTGATGCTGACTATCAACAGTAGTTAGAACGGTTAACGCAGGTTGCCAATCGGTATATCTGGTCATGTTCCCATCTTGTCCACCGACGATGAAGTATTCAGTGTCCATGAAGACATAGGTGCCTGCTTCTAACTCGGTCAATCCGGTGGTGTGATCGATGTTGTAAGTGCCGGTGGAGCCGCCGGATATGATGTTTACCGGCAACCCGGATTTCAGTGCCAGGTCTTTGCTCTCGCGTGCACCAGCGAGCACCTCCATGGACTTCTTCTTTCGAGCTTCGAATCCCTTGGTATGGGCTGCGCCTCCGGAGTAAGCCATGAAGCCTTCAAATTGCATGTGTTCGCAGGACGATACCTTCTTTGCCAGCTCGACTGCAGGCTGACCGCCGTCAATTCCCTGCCTGTTCATTCCGGCGAATACGGACACTAAGATTCTCAGCTTGGTCTTGTGAGCGTCCGCCGCTTCCTCCAGCCAGTCCACCACCTGTGCGTCGTCGGTCACGAGCATGAAAGTGGGATCCTTCTTAGACAGGGCTACGGCGCGCTGGATATTGTTCACGCCAACCGGCTGCTTGGTCCACAGAACGCCCTTGATCCCCGCTCCGGAGAAGAGCTCCGCCTCGGCGATGGTGGCACAAGTGAGCCCGACCGCTCCGGCGGCCACCTGATGCTTGGCCACGTCCACGCTCTTGTGCACCTTGACGTGGGGTCTTACGTTGATGCCGTTAGTCTTGGCCGTCTCTGCCATGTGCTTCACGTTGGCGTTGAACATGTCCAGGTCTACGACCATGCATGGCGTAGGCAAGATGTCCTTGGTCATGTCGCGGAAATCTTTCCTGGCAATGCGCGCTTCAAATTCGTTGATGGGATAGGGCGAGGAAGATGTTGTACTGGCTTGGCTTCGTGCGAGAGACAGAACACCCATGGCAGCTCCGGCGGATAGGAATTCGCGGCGTGTTGTCATCTTATTCTCCTGCGGTGAGATCGATCCACATTTTGATTGGCACAGATACTGTCGAACCCGGGAGTACCTTGTTCACGCTCCGCGCGATCACTCACGCAGATTGCTTACGAGCCTGTTCAAGAACCTGGCGCAGACGATTGCCCACTATCAGCTCTTCGCCTGGCTGCAGGGTCAGGGAGAGGATGCGAAGATGGTTCGGACGGGCTGCCGTCTTACTGCCTGACTCAGTAAGTCCAGCCCGCGCCAGAACACCGCTGGGATTATTGCTTGTCGATACGTCAATCCGCGGTTCGCCTTCGCGCAGCTGCTGGTCACATTGAGCCACCGTCAAGCCGAACTTCTGTTCGTCCCACGATACCGCAAGGGTGGGGAAACTGTCCTCTTCTTCAGGGGGAGGGGTGGTGATGGTGGCCTGCACTCCTGGGACCGTCTGCACTAACTTTGCGATGCGCTCCATCTGGCGCTGCCAGACTTTGTCGATGGCCGCAATGTCGGCCTTGGACCAGTAGTCGATGGCCGCGAGGACGCCCATGATTTCTTCCTTGCCGACCTTCATCGGCCGGCATATGGAGCCTTCCCAGGGATTGGTGTTGTATAGGGCCGCGTCGATCAGGTCCTTGCGGCCTAATAACACGCCGGAGACTTGCGGACCACGCATGCCCTTGCCACCGCTGAAGCAGAAAAGATCGACACCGGTCTGTGCCAAGCGCGTGAAATTCGAGAAAGGGGGGATGGAGGAAGCCTGGTCCACCATGACAGGGACGCCGGCCGGCTTGGTGATCTTGAGGATGCTGTGGATGACGTCGGTTTCACCCCAGGTGGTGTAGACCATGGCGGTCTGAGAGGTAAGAGCCGCGGGGAGATCCTTCACCGTGGGAACGACGATCAGCTTGGCTCCGGTGAGCCGGATACAACTGTCCCATGGGGTGCGGCCGCCCAGGATAATGACTTCGCCTTTCATGCCGGTGGTGTCGGGCAACTGGTAGATATTTTTAGGATCCGAGCCGGCGATGCAGCCTGCAGTGGCGACAGCGATCGCACCGGCCGAGCCGGAGGTGACCATGCCGGATTCGGCACCGGAGAGTTTTGCGAGGTAACGGCCGGCGGCTGCCTGGAGCTCAAACAGGTCGACGAAGTAGTGGGAGGCTGCCTCAGCGGCCGCGCGCACTTCGGGGAGCTCGAGAGAGGCAGTTAGGTAAGTCCAGGGTCCCCGGCAGTTAATCAGGGGCCGAACGCCTAAGCTGGTGTAGATGTTGTCGGAAAAGGACCCTTTGGAGGTTACGGTCTTGGTAGCAGCAGCCACGGTAGCGGCAAAGCTGCGCGCCCCGATGGTGGCAAAGAGAGGGGCGGCAGCCAGTAGCTTGATGAAGGATCGCCGGTCATTCGGGTTAGGTTGATGCTCCCATTCAGACAACGTGTGTACCTTTCCTATGGCTGAAGAACAAATAAGGCGCGTGGAGTGCTGTGGTATCCCACTCAAGCCAAAGTACCGACTTGAATGGGGCACCCAGCCTTCGTTGCCGATGAAGCAGACTGACCTAACGCTGGGCAAGAAACAGGCGGGATGGAAGTAGGTCAATAAGCTGGCCAGGTAAGGCTAAACATAGTAAAGAAAAATATCTGAGTCAAGAGAAAATTCTCACATCCGCCAATAGTTTATTGCTGAAGCGGGCTAAAGGAAGGCCTGCGCGACAAGTCCCCCCATGGCCCTCGCCTCGGTCGCTGCCGGAACAAACAGCAGGTCCCTCCACTGCGCTTCGCTCCGGTCGGGATGACAAATTTGTGGAGAAGCATAGATTTGTCATGCCGATCGACAAGGAAAGATTGATCCATGGCCTACTGCGCAGGAGGTGTATTCACGGGAACTTCTCCCAGTGGTCCGCGATCCAGGCCGGTCGAATCCACCAGATGCACCGAGACCCTGGTCGTCTTCGGCGGCGCCTGTATGGTGGTCTGCAAATGCACCGGCTCGAGGGGAGTCACGGACATAAGCTTCGCCGTACCTCCAGCGCCCCTTCCGTAAAAGTGAGCCACCAGGTCCCCTGCATAGAACACTCCAAAGTTGCCGGCGAGTACCAGACCAGCGGGCGTCGCAGTCGCAGTAAGCGGCGTTCCGATAACCCCACTGTAGGTGGTCGTCTTGAAGTCCTCTCCCATGCGGGTGGGATACCACTGCGTGTCCATCGCGTAGCTTTCGCCGGGTGCGAGTTCGACCATGGGGCTATTCATCTCCGCCTCCACGAATGGTCCCTCGCGAGGTTCGGTGTGCTGATTCCGCGTTTCAGGCGGACCGGACGAATAAAAGATGATGGTGGCTTTGCCGGGATATTCGGCGGTTCGATCAATGCGGTGGCGCTCAACCATGGTGTAGCCGCTCATGCCATCCACCGCCGCCAGCCATCCCGAGGGAGAGTCTATCCAGACCTCTTGCATGATGTCGTTCCAGTGCACTCGCAACGTGCCGTCGCTAACCGAGAAAGCCGGGTTCTCTGCCGGGCCAGTACGCACGTGGTAGCCGTTGAGATACGCGCTTGCGGGGTTTATCGCGGTAACTCCCCAAAATTTGTCGTTGAAATTTTCTGACCCAGAGGGATTCGAAGTAGGGTACTCGGTGATGGTCTGCTCCGACCAGGTCTGCGGGAAGCCGCTCATGTTCTGCATGACCACATGGAAGGAGATCACCGGCGTGTCCGCGCCGATGCTGATGTCGCGGATGTAGCGTTGTCCTATTTCGGGATTGACCGGCCCGGTGAGCCGCACCGCGCAGGTGGGCCCTTGCGACAGCACCTGCAACGTGAAGGGACCGCTGTCCAGATTACCCCCGCCGGACCAATGCTGTTCGTCCTGACCGCCCTCCGGTAGCGGCCATATTTTGTCTCCGCCGTAGTTGCGGCCGTCGTCTCCCTTGCCTTCCAAAGGGAGCACCTTCCCTTTGAGTTGCGGGTTGATGTAGAGAAAATCGTGACCGCCAAAGGTGACCTGTATGAGCCGTCCGCCAATTTGCGGAACAATCTCCAGCTTCACCCATGGATTGGCCAACTCTTCGGCCTCCCAGCCGAGGTAGTTGGTGGCGTGCACGGTACAGCCGGGGGTGGAGGCCGCGTGGCCTTGGAGCGGTAGACCCACCAGAGCAAGCAAAGTAACCCACTCGACAAAATACTTCCTGGTTCTCACCAAAGCGGAATACCCTCAGGGTTTCGGTTGTCTTACGGCAATAAAAGAAATCTGCTCGACGTCTTCTGCCTTCGAATCAAAATTCTGTTGCAGGGTCGTTCGGGCGGGAAAACGGCCTTTGAAAAATGTTCCGTAAAGACTCTGGACAGCGTCCGCATCCTTCATCTCACGCATGTACACGGTCGAAGAGACGACATTCGAGAAATCCATATCGGCCTCCTCTAACCCATCCAGCAGGTTGCGCATCGACAGCCGTGTTTGCACATCCAGATCTGGGGAGAAGAGTCCTAGGGCCGGAACGTAGGCGTCCTTTGCTGAGAGGTAAAGGGTATCTCCATAGAGGATGCCGGGGCTTGCTGTTCGGCTAGGCTTCTCATTTTTAGGACGAACCGATTTGCGTTTTGCCAGATCGGCGCCCGCGATGCAGCTGAAAACGATGTGGTTTTTATTGGGAAGATCCACCACCTGAATCGTTCCCCGCCCCGGCGTATTTCCAAACTCGAAATACGTCGCATAAATCTTGTTCATCACGTTTTCAGGAGCATCTGTGCTGCTCAGATAGGGATTCACCCAGATAACATTCGCCATGCTCATGTTGGCCGTCTTTGCAATGGTGGCGACGTTATCCAGCGCCTGCTTCACTTCAGCGGCAAAATCCGCCGGGGGCTTTCCCGTCTGCGGATCAGAGCCTCCCTGCGCCGACATGTAGAGAACGTCATCGGCCTGGATTCCGGCCGGATCGATGTGCGCTCCCTGCGGCCATCCCGGCGGATGGATCACTTGGCGATGAACGGCACTGCCTACGGCGATACAGTTGATCTCGATGTTCTCCCCGTGCGGGAGACCTGCCACCACCAGGACAGTCCGTGCAGGAGGATGATCCCCAATCGATTGCCAATAGGCATCGTTCATGGCAGCGATATCCTGCGCGCGGGTCACGTAGATGTTTATCCAGACGGCGTTGCCGAAGTCCATTCCTGCCGCGCGCAGCACGTCCTGCACGTGGCGCAGCGACTGGCTCGCTTCTTGCTTAAAATCCTTTGGGAGACTGCCGTCGGTATTCCGTCCGTCCTGACCGGCGACGTAGAGCGTCTGGTTGGCGAGAACGCCGGCACTCGACGCCGGGCCAGGATCCTGGCCGTCAATCTTGATAACCTTGACCGCACCACCGGTCTGCGCAAGCAGCTGGGCGCCGCATGCAGCAAGCAAGAAACCCAAAGCAAACGATGGGCAGCGTTTTGATAGATAGTTGATTTGTCCTCCCTAAAACCCGCTCATGCAGATTGTTTGCGCGCCTGGTCGAGAATCTTCCGCAAGCGATACCCCACCGTCAGATCTTCCCCAGGCTGCAGCGTCATAGAGATGATACGCAAACGATTGGGATGATCTCCATGACCTTCGTCCCCAGGTTTTCTGTCTCGCGCCAAAACACCGCTGGGGTTGCTGTTCGTCAGCACTTCAATCCTGGGCTCACCTGCCCGTAACTGCTGGTCGCATTGAGCCACGGTCAAACCAAACTTCTTTTCGTCCCAAGTGACGGTCAGGGTGGGAAAACTGTTTCCACCCTTGGGGATAGTAATTTCGGACGTGACCCCGGGTACGGTGTTTACTAACTTCTGAATGCGTTCGACCCGCTTCTGCCACTCTTTATTGAGCGCCGGGAGATCTGCACGCGACCAATAATCGATGGCCGCTAGCACGCCCATGATCTCTTCCTTGCCGACTTTCATGGGCCGGCATACGGCGCCTTCCCATGGACTGGTGTTGTACAGGGCTGCGTCGATCAGGTCTTTCCGGCCTAGCAGCACCCCGGAACATTGCGGGCCGCACAGACCTTTTCCACCGCTGAAACAATAAAGATCGACCCCGGTTTTTGCGTACCGGGTGAAATTCTCAAACGGGGGAATACCGGCCGCGTCGTCCAGCAGCAAAGGAACGCCGGCGGCTTTGGTGATCTTGAGAGTGCTCTCGAGCCGGTCGTCCCGCCAGGTGGTGTAGACCATCGCGGTTTGCGGAGTGAGGGCCGATTGCAAATCATCCACTGTTTTGGCAACGACAAGTTTGCCTCCGGCGAGGCGGATGGCGTTGTCGAATTCGCTTCGGCCACCCATCATCACGACTTCGCTTTTCAGGCCGGTGGTGTCGGGCAATTGCCAGACATTGTTGGGATCTGATCCGGCGATACAAGCCGCAGTGGCCGATGCCATCGCGCCGGCCGAGCCCGAGGTGACCATTCCGGATTCGGCCCCGGAGAGCTTGGCGAGATGGCGGCCAGCGGCTGCCTGCAGTTCAAACATATCGACAAAGAAATGCGAGGCCTCGCCGGTAGCTTCCCGCACCTCGGGTAATTCCAGCGAACCACTGAGGTAGGTCCAGGTGCCACGTGCATTGATGAATGGCCGGACCCCGAGACGGGTGTAGATATTGGCGGAGAAGGATTTTCCCGTATTGGCAGCCACGGTGCCGGCAAAGCTGCGAGCGCCAATGGTGGCAAACAACGGAGCGGCGGCCAGCAATTTAATAAAGGATCGGCGGTCATTCAAACTGCTTTGAAGCTCGAGTTCGGACAAGGTATATTCCTTTCCTGCTATCAGGCCGACTGTTTCCGTGCTTTGTTGAGTATGCGGCGAAGACTGTTTCCCACGACCAGGTCTTCTCCATCCTGGAGAGTCATGGAAATGATTTGTAAATGGTTGACCTTGGACCTGGGCTCTCTACCACTGACTGCGGGAACCAGGCTGGGGTTATTGTTGGTTAGCACTTCGATACGAGGTTCATTGGCGCGGAGCTGCTCCGCACACTGATCGATGGTTAAACCGAACTTCTGCTCATCCCACTGAACGGTGAGTGTGGGATAGCTATTGCCAGTTTTGGGAATGGATATGTCGGTGGTGACACCGGGCACAGTGTCCACAAGCTTCGCAATGCGCTCTACGCGGGAGGTCCACTCCTTATTCAGGGCGTTCAGGTCGGCCTGGGCCCAGTAGTCGACGCCGGCAAGGATTCCCATGATCTCTTCCTTACCCACCTTCATGGCACGGCATACAGAACCTTCCCAGGGGCAGGTGTTTGCGAGGGCTGCAGTGATGAGGTCCTGGCGACCCAGCAGTATCCCGGAACACTGCGGGCCACGGAAGCCTTTTCCCCCGCTAAAGCAATAGAGATCGACGCCCATCTTGGCGAAGCGGGTGAAGTTCTCGAAGGGGGGAATGCCGGCAGCGTCGTCGAGCAACACGGGCACACCCGCGGGCTTGCTGATCTTCAGCACCTCGGGTACGCGGTCGTCTTTCCAGGTGGTGTAAATCATGGCCGTCTGCGGGTTAATTGCTGCCTTCAGGCCATCTACGGTGGGCACGATCACGAGCTTGGCGCCGCAAAGACGAATGGCGTTATCGAAGGCGCTTCGGCCGCCAAGCATGATCACCTCTCCCTTCAGTCCTGTGGTGTCGGGGAGCGCCCACACGTTCTTTGGATCGCAGCCTGCGATACATCCGGCCGTGGCCACCGCGATCGCTCCAGCTGAGCCGGAAGTAATCATGCCCGACTCTGCGCCGGAGAGCTTGGCTAAATAGCGTCCCACGGCTGCTTGCAATTCGAACATGTCCACGAAATGATGGGAGGCTTCTTCAACGGCCTTTCGCACTTCGGGAAGCTCCAGCGAACCGCTCAGATAAGTCCAGGTGCCGCGGGCATTAATAAAAGATCTGACGCCAAGCCGCGTGTATATATTTCCTGGGGCCGACTTTTTGGTCGCCGCGACTACCGTGTTGGCAAGACTGCGTGAGCCGATAGTGGCCAATAGAGGAGCTGCGGCCAGCAATTTAAGGAACGATCGGCGATCGTTTTGGCCTGCGGTGACGTTTTGCTCAAGTGACATGGTTTCCTTTCCTTTGTTTCAGAGATTGGAAGATCGACGAAGGATGCCGCAAATCAAGGTTTTGGCTGTCTCACCCCGATAAAGGAAATCTGCTCCCCGGTTGCCGTCTTCATGTCGAAGCTGTTCTGTAGAAGGGTCTGGGCGGGAAAACTCCCCTTGAAAAAAGTGCCGTAGAGGGGCACAACCTGATCCGTATACTGCATCTCCCGCAAATAGATGGTCGCCTGCACCACGTCGGGAAAGTCCAGGTCTGCCCCCTGGAGATCGTCCAACAGGTTGCGCATCGTCTGCCGCAGTTGCAAACTCACATCCTGGGTAACAATCCCCTGGTCGGGAATGAACCCGCTCTTGCCCGACATGTAATAGGTATCCCAATAAATGACCCCTGGGCTTGCCGTCGGGCTAGGCTTCATATTCCTGATCTGAATTGACTTGCGTTTGGATAGATCGGATCCTGCGATCACGCTGAAGACGATATGGCTGTTTTTGGGAAGGCTCGCCACCTGGATCGTTCCCCGTCCGGGAGTATTGCCAAACTCAAAGTAAGACGCATAAATCTTGTTCATCACGCTGGCATTGGAGCTCGGAGCCTGCCCATTGTGACCGATCGGAGCCGGAGTGTTTGGCGCGGCCGCCTTCGCCTCTACGCTGCTCAGGTATGGATTGACCCAGACGACATTGGCCATGCTCATACCTGCCGTCTTCAAGATTGTTGCTACATTGTCGAGAGCTTGCTTGACCTCGGTCCCATAATCATCCGATATCTTGCCCGTGGCCCGATCGATCCCATCCTGGGCGGACATATAGAGGACTTCGCCGGCCTGGATTCCCGCAGGATCGATGTGCTCCCCCTTTGGCCACCCTGGGGGCTGGATCACCTTCCGCTGCAGCGTCTTGGCGGCCGCGATGCAGCTGATCTGGACCTTCTCTCCATGGGGGAGATTCGCCACCACCAGCACGGTGCGCGCCGGAGGATGATTACCGATCGCCTTCCAATAGACATCGTTCATGGCATCGATGTCCTGCTGACTGGTCACATACACATGCATCCAGACGACGGAGCCAAAATCCATTCCCGCCGCGCGCAGCACACCCTGCACGTTGCGCAATGACTGGCTCACCTCCTGGGAGAAATCCTTGGGAAGACTGCCATCGCTGCTCCGCCCATTCTGGCCTGCCACATAAAGCGTGTCCCCTGCCAGCACACCCTGACTCGACATAGAAGCCGCACTTCGGCCTTCCACGTCGATGACCTTCAGGGCACCGCCCTTTTGCGCCAACAGCTCCGTCCCGCAGGAAATAGCAAAAAGACAGGTAAACACGGTCAAAGCGTGCCTCGGGTAGTGATTCATGCCTTCTCCTTGGAGAAATACTCGCCAGTGCAGATGGTTCCCGGTTGAGTTAAGCGCAGACTTAGAGCGCGCCGGCGGAACTACCCCGGCGGACGATGAACCCAGCGAACTGTATGATCCCGCTGCTTATCGAAGCTCTCCGCGTGCCTTGGAGGATTTCATATTGTTACGCTTTATTTCATTTACACTTTATTTCATACCGAAACAAAGGATAGTCGAAATTTTACATGGCTACCAAATGGTGTCAATAAAAAGCGACTTTAGCTGCCGGCATATACGCGAGTAAAGTAAATCCGCTGCCCTATGACACTGCTTAGAAAGCGATCGATGACATCCAGACTCTTGCCTCTCCCGCTGTTGACGCTTGTTCCTCTTGTGCTGTTGTGCTCATTTGCCGCCGCGCAAGATGCGCCCACGCCCGTTCCGGAAGCACCGCCGGCCGCCACTCCGGCCACACAAGTCGCGCCCCGCGCACCGGTCCCGGATAAACCGTTTGAGCTGCACGCGCTCACGCCGGAGTTCTGGAAGGTGTTCCGTAAGGACGCCAAGCTAGAGACGATGGCCACCGGTTTCGCCTTCACGGAAGGACCGGTCTGGGACCGGAGCGATTTTTTGTGGGTGAGCGATGAAAAGGGGAATCGAATCGTCAAGGTCTATCCGGACGGCCGTGTCGAAACAACACTCTCAGTGATCGATCCGGATGGCAGCACCTATGACAGACAGCATCGCCTGTGGAGTACCTCGAGCGGTCTGCGCTCGGTCATCCTGCTTTCCGCGGACGGTAAGAGCTTCCAGGTCATCGCGGACCATTATCAAGGCAAGAAGCTGAATACTCCGAACGACATCGTTATGGGGCCGGACGGGGCCATGTATTTTACCGATCCCATTATCGATTTGCGGCCCGACCAACAGCAGGAGCAGCCACAATCGGTCTACCGTATCGGCGCCGATAACTCCGTAACGCTGCTGACAAGGGAGTTGTTAGCGCCGAACGGACTGGCGTTCTCGCCCGACGGAAAATATCTATACATCGACGACGACAAAACGAAAGAAATCCGTCGCTATGACTTTCACAAGGACGGAACCATCTCCGGCAGTATGGTCTTCGGCACACTCATTGATCCCGGAAGCCGGGGATCCCCCGACGGGATGAGGGTCGACAAACATGGCCGGCTCTTCGTCTCCGGGCCTGGCGGTTTCTGGGTATATAACAAGGGCGGCGAGCACATCGGAACCGTGCAGATGCCGCACAGCATGGCTAACCTTGCCTGGGGCGGTCCTGGTTACTCCAAACTGTACATCACGGCGGGCAAGACCGTATATATCCTGCAGACGAAGACGCATGGGTTTATCCCGTACGAAAGTAAAAAGTAGACGCGGCTCTGCCGCGACTGGAGAGAACGGCTTCATGAATCAACAACGGAAGTTCTGCGTGCTGGCCGCATTATGTGCGACCTTTGCCGCACAGTTATGCGCGCAAAAACTGCTCCCGGTTTCAGTCGCGGTGTCTACCAACTACCAACTCAACGGCGTGGCCGTAAGCCATGACGACCGTATCTTCCTAGCGCTTCCCCGGTGGGTTCAATCGGATAGCTTCTCTGTGGGCGAAGTGAAGGATGGCAAAGTTGTGCCCTACCCGGGCGGGGACTGGAACACCTGGCACCAGGGCCTCGATGAAGAGAATCGTTTTACCGCGGTGAATGCAGTCTGGATCGAACCCGGTACACCGGAAGCGCTATGGGTGGTGGATTGCGGGCAAGGGATAGCGCACGGGAAGAAACTGGTGAAGATCGATCTCAAAACCAACACGGTCAGCCGCGTATATCACTTCAGCCAGAAGGAAGCACCATTAGCAGCCTGCCTGAACGATGTTCGCATCGCCAAGGACCATGCATTCGTCACCGAATCGGGCCTGGGAGCGATACTGACGGTGGATTTGAAGACAGGTCGCGTCAGGAGACTTCTCGCAGCGAGTAGCAAGACCAAGGCTGTCCCCGGCCGCACCGCCGTCGTCGATGGGAGAAAGTTGGCCGGTCCTGATGGAAAGCCGCCAGTAGTCAACGCAGACGATATCGAGATCTCTCCGGATCAAAACTGGCTTTATTTCGGCATGCCCATGGGGGGCGATCTCTGGAAAGTAAAAATCGACGATCTACTCAATGATTCGCTGGATGAGAAAGTGCTCGATGCGCGCGTGCTCGATGACGGGCCGATCATACCGATAGGAGGTATATATATGCTTCCTAATGGAAGTCTGCTGCTGAGCGATGTAGAGAAACATGCGCTGCAGTTGCGAACGCCGGACGGCAAACTCACGATGTTGGCGCAATCGAAATGGTTAGATTCGCCAGACGGGATGTCTCTCGACAAGGATGGACGGATTTATATAGCGGCATCTCAGGCAGGCCGCATTCCAGCGTGTAACCATGGGGTGGATGCAACGACGAGACCCTTTCGGGTGCTCCGGGTCACGCTTCCCCGCGATCTTTTAAAACCTGCATCGGGGGCGAAATGACGGTGAGGCAACAAGGAGCAATGACGATCGCGGCGTGCTTTCTTGGTGTGGCAGTTGCCTGGGGCCAAGGGCAAACTCCTCCGGTGGGCGCAAAACCATCCGTGGCTGCCCCGCAGGATCCCAGAGAACCGGCCGTACTGGCTCACTGTAAGAACCCGCCGCTGACAGCCCCGGATTACGGCCAGCCACGGCTGGGTCTTAGAGACTATAAGGTCATTGAGATTCCCGGGGTTATCGCTGCGGGGCAGAAATGGAAGTCTGTTTGGCAACAGATGGGCGACAACGGCGATGGGATTGTGGGATCACCCGACGGCGGGCTTCTGATCGCGCAAAACGATAGCAGCGACGTTTTGAAGCTCGACAATCAGGGCAAGCCTACGATCGTCTATACGGATACGAATACGGGCGGTTCTCTCTCGATGAACTCGCGGGGCGCGCTATTTATCGTGGCGCGGGGCTTCCATCCATCGATCTCGGAGCTTGCGCCCAATCGCAAAATCCTGGCTGATCAATATCGGGGCGATCCTCTGGATTGCAGCGGCGTGGTTCTGAACGATCTGAGTGCGGATAGCAAGGGAGGCGCGTATTTCACGATGGGCGGCGTGTTTTACGCCAGCCCGAGCGGCCAAATCACCAGGTACGACGGCAAGAATCTCAGGGGTCCGAACGGAATTATCCTGAGTGCAAATGAAAAGACACTCTATGTGAGCAACAGACTTACGCTCGTGGCCTTCGACGTCCAGCCGGATGGCTCGCTTACTAACCAGCGGGATTTTGGCAAACTCGAAGCTGGGGGCTTTGGCGACGGGAGCGCCATCGATGCTCAGGGACGTATCTACGTGACGACCGCGCCTGGCGTCCAGGTCATCGCCCCGGATGGTAAGTACCTCGGGCTGATCCCAACTCCTCGACCGGTCATCAGCGTTGCCTTCTCCGGCCGGGACAAGAAAACGCTCTACGTGTTAGCCCAGGGCGCCAAAGATGCTCAGGGAAAAGAGGTCGACAACGCGGCCCAGGTCTATTCCATCCCGATGATCGCGCAAGGCTTCACGAAACGGGCTAAGTAGGGTGGTGACCGCCTTAGGCCCGTGAGTAAGGTTCCAGAAACTGCTTCATCGCCTCGCGGATAACTTTTTGTTGAGCTTTGTCTGGGGTGACACCGTCGGGTCCGAAGACGCGGCTAGCGTCGCGCACTATGGTTGTTTCTTTGAACACCCCGCGCGCAGTCAAAAGGTACTGCGTCGCTCCGGTAATGGTTTGGAATGCCTGTACCCTGCCGAACATTTCAAAGGCTTCATTCTGCTTGCCCGCATTCCACAGTTCGAAGACGGTCTGAAGAAGATCGGCGTAAGTGATGATGGGCACATACCCGTCAAAACCTGCCCGGAGTTCATCAAGCATTTGAATACAGTTGTGCGCAGCCATGACCACGAACTTGTCGCCAAGTTGCTTCCTGAATTCCGGGATGCGAGGCAGTGGGCTACCCGTTGTTTCGTCTTTGACTCCTTTCAGCGTTGGAACCTGCTCATAGAGTTCCACTATGAAATCGACGCTCATATCACCGTAGCTCTGTATCATCAACGGCAGATCGGTGGCCGCGCCCAGGACCTTGTAATAGTCCAAAACCGCTCGATCGCTTACTTTTTCGGCGCCCTTATCTGCAAGGGCACCCGGGGGCAAGGAAATAAGTCCATCTGCACCGCACTTGGCAGCGTGTTGGGCATAGCGAACGGCGGCGTTGATATCGCCACCTGACGCCTGGACTCCAATGACTACCGCGGTCTTTCCCCCCTTGGCGGCGGCCATGATGGACTCGGCTCCGTCCATTCGCTCTTTCTCGGTAAGGTGGAACCATCCACTGGAATTCAGCGGCCACATGAGACCCGGCACGCGATTCAGGTTGCAGAATTTGACCTGTGCAGCAAGGCAATCGAGGTCAAGCTTATTGTCTGGGGTGAAAGGGGTCTGAGCCACCGGAAACAAGCCCCGCCATGGTTTGGAACCCGGCTTCAACACACCCGAAGCCATGGCTCTTCCGGGAGCTACCATAGCGGCCGCACCGAGCGCGGCCACACCGGCGGTTTGAATAAATTCACGCCTATTCCACTGATCGTTTTTCATGCCAGTGCCTGTTTACGCGCCTTTTCGAGCTCCTGGCGAATGCGATTGCCTACGATGAGATCCTGACCCGGCTGCATCGTCACGGAGAAAATTTGCAGTTGGTTAGGACCACTTACGTTTGAATCATAGATTTTGTCGAGCTCCTCTCTCGCCAGGACCCCACTGAAATTGAACCCTGTCCACACGTCGATCCGAGGATTTCCGTCGCGCAAGAGCTTGCCGCATTGGTTCGCCGTCAAGCCAAATTTCTTTTCGTCCCAGGCTATGGTCAAGGTGGGATAACTGTTGCCCTTCTCCGACGGAGGAGTCAAGATTTCTGTCTGGACTCCCGGTACCGTTGACACCAATTTTGCGATGCGCTCCATCTGGCGCTGCCAGGTTCCTTCGATGACCGCCGCCTGTGGCTTGGACCAGTAATCGAGGGCGGCGAGGACGCCCATGATCTCTTCCTTGCCGACTTTCATGGGCCGGCAAATGGCGCCTTCCCAGGGATTGCAGTTGTACCGGGCCGCGTCGATCAGGTCCTTGCGGCCTAACAAAAGTCCGGAGACCTGCGGTCCACGCAGGCCCTTTCCACCGCTGATACAAAAAAGATCGACGCCCGTCTTTGCCAGGGTAGTAAGGTTCGAATACGGGGGAATGTGCCCGGCCTGGTCCAGAAACACCGGAACGCCGGCGGGCTTGGCTATCTTGAGGATCGCCTGGAGGCGTTCGTCGCCCCAGGTGGTGTATATCATTGCGGTCTGCGACGTGAGCGCAGCGGGAAGATCATTGACGGTAGGCGCGACGACCAGCTTGGCCCCGGTGAGCCGTATGCAGCTATCCCAGGGGGTGCGTGGGCCAAGAAAGGCTACCTCTCCTTTCATGCCGGTCGTGTCGGGCAACTGGTAGATTTTCTTTGGATCGGACCCGGCGATGCAAGCTGCAGTCCCCGCGGAGATGGCGCCCGCCGAGCCAGAGGTGATCATGCCGGATTCGGCGCCAGAGAGTTGTGCGAGACGGCGGCCGGCCGCAGCCTGCAGCTCAAACAAGTCGACGAAATAGTGGGAGGCCGCTTCGCAAGCCGCGCGGACCTCAGGCAGCTCGAGCGATGCAGTCAGATAGGTCCAAGTCCCAACACAATTGATCACCGGCCGAACACCGAGGCGAGTGTAGATATTGTTGGAGAAAGACTCTTTGGACCCAGTCGGCTTGGCGGTGGCAGCTACGGCAGAGGCAAAGCTGCGCGCTCCCAGGGAAGCAAACAGGGGAGCCGCAGCCAACAGCTTGAGGAAGGATCGTCGATCATTCAGGTTATCTTGCAGCAGGTTATTTTGAAGCTCTCGGTCAGACTGCATAATGTTGTGTTCCCCCAGGGGCAATAGCCAGGTTGACCTACGCCGGCTTGGTGCTTTCAGTCGAAGTTAGCTGCTTCGAAAGTCCCGAATTCGCTGCTGTGACACTTTGTATCATGGCCCAACTTTAGTCGGGCCGTAGGTCCGGCAAAAAATCAAATTTTTTTTGTAGTTCTAGCCATGCATCAGCGACACCCTTGCATGGAAGCGGTGATACATGGGTAGATCGGAAGTCCTCCGCAACCTGATTTCGTACGCTCCCACTCGTCTTAATCTTTCAACAAAACACACCGAAACTCAATGTGTGGCTGCGGTAAACCGCAGCCACACGTACTTAGAAGAGTAGTTTTAAGGCAACTTGCATGATGCGCGGGTCTCGTGCCGAGGTCACATAACCGAAACCGCCCGTGCCGGTATTGTTGATACTCCCCGAAGGATTGTTGAATTGCGCATGATTGAATACGTTGAACGCCTCAGCCCGGAACTGCAACTGCGTGTTCTCGGTGATCTGCGTATCCTTCAACAAGGACAAATTGTAGTTATCGATACCGGGACCAGAGAAAAAGCGGCGTGAAATATCCCCGACCTGACCCAACGGATTGGGCACGAAATAGTTTGGATTGAAGTAGGGCTGCCCTGATCTAGGATTCCGGTTGGTGAACAAAGGGCTTCCATTTTTGGCAGCGCTTGGCGTATCGAAGGGGAAGCTGAAATCACCAACGAGATCGCGATCATCTGATTCCGAGAGGCGAACCGGCTGACCGCTGGCAAGTGTGGTAAGCCCCGCCAGGGACCATCCGGCGGTAAACCGCTTTGCGATATCGCCTTTACCGAAGTAGTTATCGAAGGGTAGCCGCACAGCATAGCTGGCGGCAAAATTGTTTCGCACATCGAAGATCGACAAGCCATAGCTCGCTGCCGGGTTGAAGCAGTTGGTTGCGTCAAATACGTCCGAACCATTATCCATAGCTTTCGAATACGTATAAGCAAGCAAGAAGTTGCCCCACTTGCCCGAGCTCTTGAGACTTGCTTGTAAGGAGTTATACGAGGAGTGGGCAGCCGATTTGTACCACGGGTTAGAGCCGATTCCATTCAATCCAAGCGCACGGGTCGTAGTGATTGCCTGCCCGGTCGCCGAGGTATAGTCGACTTGTTCGCCGAAGGGGCCGCAAGTTGCCGATCCGGGAGCGACGTTCGCAGGATCACTCAGTAAGAGACACAGAGCCTGGTTTCCAGGGTTGGCTTCGACGCCGGTAAGAAGGTGCGTCCCCACCGTGCCGACGTAGCTGAGGCTCATCACCGTGTTATTGCCGAATTCTCGCTGAACAGAAAGTTCGAACTGCTGTGAATACGGCGTGACGTTATGTATGTAGTAGAACTCAGAGCCCGAGATCGGTTCGACTTGCGCCCAGGGAAAGTTGGTAAAGGGGTGCTGTGGGGACACATTCTTTGGTGGATACTGGAAGGGAAACTTGATTCCTTCGAAATTCCCGGTCGGTCGATCGATATAGGGTGAAGCGAGCAGAGGGGGAACAGGGCTGACCCAGTTCGAGCCATAGGGGGCATCGCCGGATTCGTAGAAGGAAGTGGCATCCTCAATGCCTTGGTAGAAGAGGCCATAGCCAGTACGTATGCTGGTCTTTCCCGGGCCGCCGAGAAGTTTACCTAGAAATCCACCGTCAACACTTGGCGCGTAAGCGATTCCGACTCTGGGAGCAAAGTTATTGTAGGCAATCGGCGCCAGCGTTCTGGGGATCCCGGGATCGAGGGGCACAACCAGTCCAAGAGGGGCACCGGGGAAGGACAACGATTGTTCGCCTGGGACGAGTGCTTCCAGTTTATTGGTTGCATCGTACCAGGGAGTGCTCACCTCCCAACGCAAGCCATAGTTTATGGTTAACGTTGGCCGGGCACGCCAGCTATCCTGCACATAAGCTCCGTAATATAAGTCTCGTGTATCAAGAATCTGGAAGCTCTGTTGACTAAAAGACGCCGGAGCCCCAATGAGATAGTCGGCAAAATCAAGGCCTGTTTCCGAGCCATTAAAGCTAAAAGCCCCGTTCGGGGTGGAGGGGTGACGCTGGATGATCTGGTCGTAGTGGAAATCGCCGCCTGCCTGGATGCTGTGCGTTCCAATGACCTTGGTCCAATTGTCGATCACCTGTATGGTGTTGTTGACCTGGGTCGTAATACTTGTGGAGGAGCCAAAACTGTAGTTATTGAACCCAAACTGTGGAACAGCGGTGTCTGCAGGAAACACATTCCCGAGTCCACCCGTGTTGTTCCAGGGGGAGTTAAACCCCAGAGAGGGGAGGGTGACACCCAAGCCGCCTATGATAGTCCCCTCATTGGCGTCGTCCCGCAGGTAAACGACACGAATATCATTGACCGTGTTGCTGCTGAAGGTTGTGGTAAGGCCCAGGTCACCCATCAGCGTATCGCCAATATTCCCCTGGGAAAAACCAGGGATGTTCACACCGGTATAGGGATTGACTCCGTTGAATTTATCCTGAAAGTAGTAGGCAAACGCCTGCCCGATGCGGGTGTTTATATCTCCACGGATTCCATATTTGTTATCACTTAAGGTCGAGGGAAAAGCGGCTGTCTGGTAATGACTCCCATCCGCGGAGTTGGGCGCGGGGATGTACTTTAGAGTATTCACCGCGACCGGCGACCACGCACCTTGCGGAATCACAGCGTTGGGAAATACGCACTGGGCTGGGCTGACGCATCCCGCCGTGTAGTATGGCTCTCCGTTGGTTACGGGATACCCGAGTTCCTGGGAGAGAACACTTGCAAAGTACGCACCGTTTACCCCTGTGCCGCCGTTTGCCGGGGTGGCCCCGATAAATGCTGCCGACTGGTCGTTTAAAAACCCTGCGCGATCAGCGTTGGTAGGCACGGGGAAAAACTGCGTTTGCCCGATGGTTTGCCTGGTTCCCTGGTAGTCGACAAAAAAGAACATCTTGTTTTTCTTTATAGGACCACCAAGTGTTCCGCCAAACTGGTTTTGGATGTAAACGCCGCGAGTTGGGGAATAGTAGTTCCTGGCATCCAGGTCCGTGTTGCGCAGAAAGTCGAAGGCGTCGCCGTGAAAACTGTTGGTTCCGGACTTGGTGACGACATTGATTTGACCGCCGCTGTAGTTACCATATTCGGCGTTGAAGTTATTGGTGATAATACGAAATTCGGCGATGGAGTCCAGGTTTGGAATCAGCGCGGCGCCGTTGTGAACGCCTTCCTGAGAATCTCCTCCATTTACCATGAACCCATTTGCACCGGTTCGACCGCCGTTGACTGACTGAGTTCCGTCGGTAAGGTCGCCCGATACACCCGTCTCTGACAACCCGGCGCCCTTGGTCAGGCCAGTACTCTGATAGGGTGAGACGCCTGGCTGAAGGGCTAATAAGTCGATGAAGGAGCGTCCATTGAGTGGCAAGGCCGCAATCTTCTCCCCTGCGATTACCTCTCCCATTTGCGTGTTCTCTGTTTCCACCTGGAGCGCGTTGCTTTGGACGGTTACGACGTTATTTACCGCGCCAACTTGCAAAGAGATATCAATGCGGATTGCTGAATTGGCATCGATTTTTACGCCCTGCTCCAAAAAGTCCCGGAAGCCTTGCTGACTGGCGCTGACGTCATAGCTGTCAACATCCAGAGCGGGAACGCTGTAGAAGCCCTTCGAGTCGGTAACGGTTGTGTGCTTTGCGCCGGTCGACTGACTGGTGACAACGACGGTAACCCCTGGAGTCAGCGCGCCGCTCGGATCTGTAATCACTCCTGAGATCGAACCGGTAATTGCGGCCCATGTCACAACCGCCGTAAACAGGAAAAGTACAATCGCGATGCTCGTAGAAGCACATCGTCTCAGTCGAATCATTTGCAGCGACCCCCCTCAAAATGAATTCTTAGGAATATGGAGCGTGGCCCGGTGTAAAGCAAAGACGGCCGCTGGAACCGACGCCGAAGGGAGCACAGCCCTCTACGGGAAGCACCGGCACGTGACAGGCTGTGCCAGCCGCGGGGTTCGGCAATTTCGAATCACGCGCAAAAAGCGCGGTCAAAACTGGTAATGCGGGGCGCCCAAAGACTGTCTTACTGCCACTAAGGAAGGTCGACTGTTGCCGCTAAGAGAATTCGAAAGCTTTGGCATCGTGACTTTCCCGACGTCGAATCATTTCGATGAAGTTTGTGAGATCTCTCGTCTTCTTGTCGCAAACCGGCCCGGTGAATCATTGCTGGGAGCAACTGCGTTTGTCCAGGACCAGCTGGGGTGTGGCCTAAAATTAATAAAGAATAATATTCATGTCAAGAGAAAATTCTCAGGGGATTAATATGCTCATTCGGAAGGAACCAGCCGAAATCGAAACCACTTAGGGCGTTGAGCCTGGCGTTAGCTTTTTTTTCTTGCTCATTGTGAAAATTTGCTTTAGTTTCGAGCGAACAAGCTAGAGGCCGTTCTTAGCTCGAACGCAATCCGGGCGTTGCTGCTCGCCTTCCAATCGAGAATTCTGATCATGCACGGAGGTAGCAAGATGAATGCGTGGACTGAATGGACCGCAGCGGGGATGGGCGGTGCGCATCGAAGTGTTTTGAGCGAGTCATAGGAGCATTGCCATGGAGAGACAGGGTCAGGATCAGGTCGATAGGCGTGCATTTCTTAAAACGGCCGGCGTGCTCACCCTTGGACTTGGCGCGGCTGCTTTGCTGCCCTCAGAAGAAGCCGAGGCGGCTGGCAGGCTGGACCCCGGCACCAAACCATGGCGGGGCTTGTTTCCGATAGCGCAGACACCATTCACCGCGGACAATAAGCTGGACCTCGATTGCCTGGTTGCTGAGGTCGGATTCTGCAACCGTACTGGCATACCGGGCCTTCTGTGGCCGCAGGGCTCCAGCGGATGGACGACCCTTTCGGAGAAAGAGCGACTGGATGGAGCCGAGGCGATGCTGGCCGCCGGTAAGGGTGGCAAGACGGCGTTGATCATTGGTGTTCAGCCCCTGGATGGCGACGTCAATACTGCGATTCGCTATGCGAAGCACGCTGCCAGGCATGGCGCAGATGGACTGGTGTCCCTGCCTCCCGGCTTCGACAATGGCCAGCCGGAAAAAAAACTTACCCCTCAGGAACACCTGGAGTATTACAAGGCCGTAGGCGCAGCAACAGACCTTCCCATCATGGTGCAGAGCCACGGCGATATGAGTGTCGATCTGATCGTAGGTTTGTATGAGCAGGTTCCCACATTGAAAGGCCTGAAAGATGAGACGGGGAATCCCCTGACCCGCCTGCCGGAATTCAAGAGACGGACGGATAACAAGCTGGTGGTGATGGATGCTGACGGCGCGCTCCAAATGCTTTCCGGAATGCGACTGGGTTTTGACGGTTACATCCCCAAAACCGGCCTGGCCGATCTTTCGCAGATGGTGTTCGATCTGTGGTATGCAGGCAAGCAGAGGGAAGCTTTTGATATGTTCGGCCGGATACAAGCGTTTCAAACCATTCCAGGCGTGATGCAGTACATATTGACCGCACGCGGGGTCTTTAAAGAGACCACTACCATCCGCGATGCGCACCGCATTTTCGGGCCTAATGGCATGACGCCAGACGAACCTCAAAGAAAAATCATCCGCGAAGAGCTGACACAATTTCTAGGCCCCTATTTACACGCATAGATTTGCGTGAAACTACCGCACAGGCCCTGGGCTACAGGCTCAGGTAGCAAGTGAACAAAACGACGGGGCCCGCACGCTAACTTCGTTCTTACCGGCCCGCGCCAACTTGGGTCGTGCCGTTCTTTCTGTTCGAAGCGCGCCACTCTTGATTTCAGAGGCGCCACAGCAGAATGCACGGCTATATTGGTTGCTTACTTTTTGAGGGGATCTCTGATAGCAGATGAGAGATAGCTGGCGTGCCCACATGTTAGCTTCTTCAGCACTGTTCCTGCTGGCTTCACTGCCGTTGATGGGACAAATGAGTGCCGAGCAGGGCGCGCAGCAGTTTCAGGCGAAATGTGCTGGATGCCACGGTGCAGACGGCAAGGGCGGGGACAAGGGCCCATCGATTGCGACGCTGACGAGCGTGGTCGCGCTCTCTGAAGTTGAACTGATCAAGATTGTGCGCGATGGCACCAGCACAGGTATGCCATCGTTTGAGCGGCTGGGCGATGCGGAGATCACTGCGATAGTGGGTTATCTGCGCACACTGCAGGGCAAGGCCCCGGTGTCTCATACCGAAGCGCTGACGGGAGATGCCGCCGCGGGACGCGTTCTCTACTTCGGCAAGGCTCAATGTTCGAGCTGCCATATGGTGAACACCGGGGGCTTAGGCCAGGGTGGGTTTATCGCTTCGGACTTAACAGGCTACGCTGCGAACCATACGGCGAGTGCAATCAAGCAGGCAATCGTGCAGCCGGATTCGCCGCTGGACCCAGCCTCGCGTGTGGTCGAGGTACAGACAAAGACAGGGCAGAAACTTGTTGGCGTGGTGCGCTCCGAGGACAACTTCAACCTGGCGCTCGAAACCGAGGACGGCCGCTACCACTTTTTGACGCGGAGCAGCCTGGCGGAAGTGAACTACAAGCAGTATTCGCTAATGCCGCGCGACTACGGCACTCGCCTGACGAGCAAGGAGCTAAATGACCTGGTCAGCTTTTTGATCGTTACCGGGAAGAATGCCCCAGCAGAGGATCTACCGCCACGACGGAAGCGGCACGGCGATAGACCACCAGCCAACCAGTGAGATCGACACGATTGAAGGCAGCCAGGGGGAGCATGACGAGATTGGTCAAAATTGGGTTCGGGCTGGCAACGGCGAGCTGCCTGCTACTCGGGTGGAGAGGGGTGGCAGAGGCCGCGGCGCAGCCGGATGCAAAGGATGGCGCTCCGGCGGTGACTGGCGGTATCGGCTTTATCGACGTGCAGCAGAGCGACCTCGATCAGACGGCCATCCAGGAAAACTGGGTCTCTTACAACGGTGACTACACCGGACGCCGATACAGCAGCATGACGCAGATCACACCGGCAAACGCAAGCCAGCTGGTAGCGAAGTGGGTCTTTCATACCCAGGAAGTTGGCCCGCTTGAAGTGACTCCCGTGGTCGTCGCGGGAGTGATGTTCATTACCAGCGCCAACGCCGCGTATGCGCTCGATGCGAAAACGGGGATGGAGCTTTGGCATCACACGAGACCCATCACTCAGGGGCTGGTTGACGATGCCTCCAGCCATCACAATCGAGGTGTCGCCATTCTGGGCACGCGGGTTTATATGGAGACCGACAACGCGCACCTGCTGTGCCTGGATGCGCGCTCGGGCAACTTGATCTGGGACGTCCCGTATGCCACGGGCAACAAGAACTATGGAGCAACGAGTGCACCTCTGATCGTAAAGAACAGGGTGTTGGTGGGCACGTCGGGCGGCGACGACGGGGTGCGCGGCTTTCTGGCGGCATTTGACGCGCAGACGGGCCGTGAGGCGTGGCGGTTCTGGACCATCCCCGGGCCGGGCGAGAAGGGCAATGAGAGCTGGCCGGGCGACATGTATCTTCATGGCGGGGGAACCACCTGGATGCCCGGGACCTTCGATCCGAAATTGAATACTCTTTATTGGGGCACGGGTAATCCGTCGCCGGACTACGACGGCAGCGTGCGGCCGGGCGACGACCTGTACACGAGTTCCCTGCTGGCGCTGGACCCGGACACGGGCAAACTGAAGTGGTACTTCCAATACAGCCCGCATAACCTCTACGACTATGACGGATTGCAGACGCCGGTGCTGGTAAACGCAAACTTCAAAGGGCAGCCGCGCAAGCTGATTGTGACGGCAAGCCGAAACGGGTTTCTGTATATCCTGGACCGGACGAATGGAAAGTATCTCTACTCTAAAAAGTTTGTGACGGACGAGAACTGGGCCACGGGCATTGACGATAACGGGCGGCCTATCTCCAGCAACCTGATTCCCAATGAGAAGGGTGTTCTTGTTTGTCCCAGCGCCAGCGGAGGAACCAACTGGTATTCACCCAGCTACAACGAGGCGACCCAGATGTTCTACTTCCGTTCGATGGAGGCTTGCAGCATCTTTACTTCGAAAACAGAGCCTTTCCAGGAAGGTTTTGAGTATTACTCGACCGGAACACGGACGCCTACGGGGCAGGTTACGAAGGGTTTCATCAACGCCTTCGACCTTAATAAGCTCGATTTCGCGTGGCGCAATCCTCAGATCGGCGCTCCGTTTGCCTGGGCCGGGGTGATGTCGACCGCAACGGGCCTGGTTGCATTTGGAGACGATGGGCACAATTTTGTAATCCTTAACGGGCGCAACGGCGTGCCGCTATGGCACTTCAACGTTGGACAAACGCCCCGGGCATCTCCTATGAGCTACGCGGTGAGTGGAAAGCAATACTTTGCGTTGGCGGCAGGGGATGATGTGTTTGCGTTCGCATTGCCATAGCACGATAGATAATAGGCACAATGCATACCTGGTTCAGGCGGAGTGATATGACACGAGAGCTTATATCGCTGGATGGTGTTTTTGCTGTTCCGCCCCTGGCGCGAAGCGCCGGGAGTGGTCGAGGCATTGATTTCGAGCAGAACTCGCGCATTGTCCGACATATCGCCCAGGGCGGGATTTCGCGGTTCATCTATGGAGGCAATGCCTTCCTCTACCATTCGACGCTGGCTGAATACGAGCAGTTGCTGGAATGGCAGGCGAGTATGCAACGGGAGGGGCGGTTGTTCCTTATGAGCGCAGGCCCGTCGTATGGCCGATTAATGGACCAGGCTCCTTTGTTGCGCCGCTTTGCAATTCCCTGCGTGATGATCCTCCCTTGTGGGGATCCACGCGATGCCGCCGGACTGGAGCGAGGGTTGCGAGAATTTTCCGAGGCCTCCGGAGCTCGTTTGATGATCTACGTGAAAGAGGAAGCGAACATGGGCGCCGATCTCATCGCTGGTCTCGATGCAGTCGCCAGACTGGTCGATGAGGGGATCTGCATTGCGATTAAA
Source organism: uncultured Acidobacteriaceae bacterium (assembly GCA_963721125.1). Taxonomy (GTDB): domain Bacteria; phylum Acidobacteriota; class Terriglobia; order Terriglobales; family Acidobacteriaceae; genus PALSA-350. The sequence goes on from CAVRHZ010000009.1 coordinate 106,495, forward strand.
TATGCCGTGGTCCGGGACAATCCGGGTGAAGATAACTATCTCGACGAATTGCTCAAACGGGTAGACCGGTCGCGGGTGATCAGTGGTATCGGGGAGCGTCCTGCGGTTACCCACCTTCGTCAATGGGGGCTGCCTGGATTTACTACGGGCTCGGGCTGCCTAGCCCCCACGTTGAGCACTGCGGTGTTCACCGCTTGTCGCGAACGTGACTATGCCGAAGCCGAGCGCGTCCGTGCCTGCTTCTTGGATTTTGAAGACCTTCGAGATGCGCAGGGACCAGGCCGTGTTCTACATCATGCATTGGAGATTGCCGGCATCGCTAACACCGGATCTATTCCACCCTTTGTTTCGGAGCTCTCTGTGGAGCAAAAGAATCGCATACGACCTGTCGTGAAGGAACTGTTGATGAAACAGGATGAGTTGGTTTCGACTCGCGGTGGCGTGTTGAGGAAGGGTTGACACACGTGGGAACGGGCCTTGGTTTAGTGCCGCGCCTACGGCGTTCCCACGACGGAGATTTGATTCCAGACCTTCCGAGTCGGTGTGAGAACTAAACAAAATAGACCTTTGTTCGGGAGCCGGGGCGCACCGCAGATCCCTCGGCTTCGCTCCCCCGGATTTCCTGTTGAAATTTGTGGCGTTGACGCACTTCATGCGCCAATTGCGCCCACATCTATTGGCTTGTGGTTCATGGTAGGCGTCGGTTGCTATCTGTTTCTGGTCAGGGAAAAATACGCGTTGCGACAGAGGCGCCATACCAGGCAATCACTGGAAGATCAAAAACATGGGAAAGTCTATCTGATATTGATTGCCGGCCGGCCTAAGGAGGCCGGTCTCCGGGTTGCGCGCAAAGACAACAATGTTCGCGGAATCCTGGTTGGCAACCAGCAACCACCGGCCGCTCGGATCGATGGCAAAATAGCGGGGGGTTTTGCCTCCACAGGAAATTTGCTGGACCGGCCGCAAAGTGCCATGCGCCTGGTTGATCGAAAACACCCCCATCGTATCTGCGCCGCGATTTGAGACGTATAGAAACCTGCCATGTAAATCAACTCTGACGGTGGCTGCCTCGTTCGGCCCAGTGAAACCCTGGGGGAGCGACGAGATATTCTGCAATCGGGTAAGAGTTCCACGGCTACTGTCCCAGGCGAGCGCATCGATCGTATTCCCCATCTCGTTGGCAGAGTAGGCCCAGCGGGAGTTGGGATGAAAAGTAAGATTGCGCGGGCCTGAGCCGGGCACAGCCTGGTAATACGGAGCAGCGTTTGGCGTGAGAATCGCCGTGCCGGGATCAAAATGATAGGTAGTGATTCGATCGAGTCCCAGGTCATTTACCAAAAGATAGCGGTTATCGGGAGAAATGACCGTGCAGTGCGTGTAAGCAGCTTTCTGGCGCACGGGGTTTACGCTGTGGCCAGAGAAGTGAAAATTAGAAACCGGGTCACTGAGGCGGCCATCCGATAACACCTGAAAAGAAGTGAGGCTGCCGCCAGCGCCGTCGGCGACGAATACGGCCTTCCCGGTGTGATCAATCGCGATGCTGGCTGGTCCCGCTCCGCCGGACGAAACCAGATTTTTGAAGGCCAACCTGCCGGATACTGCATTCAACTCGAAGGAGGAAACAGTGCCTGTCCTGGAACCGTGGTATTCATTGACCTCGTTGACGGTATAGAGCAGGCGGCGATTCGGGGAGAAGGTCATATAGGTTGGACTAGCGGTTTCTGCGGCCAGCCCGAGAGGGGAAAGAACGCCCGTGACCGGCTCCCACCGATAGGCGTATATGCCGGTGCTCTTACTCTTACCGCCTGTATCGGTCCCGGCGAACATTAGATAGGAAGCCTCCGGGGCGGCAAAAGAAAAGCGTGCGGCCATGGGCAATGCGGCGAGGTTTACCAGGAACAAACGACGGGTTTGTGATCTCAAGCTTTACTCACTTTGCCAAAACGCCAGTCTGCTCGGGCATCTTCAGGAAGTCTTCCGGGGCCAAAGCGCGCTGGGTAAATCGGGCCTCAAATATTGCACCTTTGAAATAGTCCTTCAAATTAATCCGGACGCCTACCGACGAATGGCCTGCGCCCTGCGGGGCCAAGTGGACTTCTCCCTCTCCCTGCAGCTCATTGCCGACGTAATTCTTTAGCATCTTGCCGTCGTAAACGGCAGTTACCCGATACCATTTCCCCAGCGGATGGAGTTTTTGGCAATTGAGCAGCGTTTTCTCCTGTTCCTGAGCCATGGCGAAGCTGTCCAGGCACCAGTCTCCGTGCATGGTCCGGATCTCAAACAACAGACGGTCATTCGTATCCGTTCCAGTTGCCGGATCCAATACGGATAGATGAAAGAATCTCTGCTCTGCGGCGCCACCTTCATCCGGCCGAAAAATTACTTCCCAGGTCCAGGTTTTTGCTCCTGCCAACGGGTGCACATCCGTGAATAGCGCGTCATCCTGTCCGTTGAAGAGAACGGCCTTTCCATAGGGTGTCTCTACCACGCGAGGATGTCCGAGTATCTTTGTCGTGTGGCCACCGAGCGAGGAAGTCTGATCAAACCTCCAGATTTGTTCGCCGGCCTGGGCCCGCGCGAATACACCCGTCATTGCCCACGAAAGCAGCAGTAACCCGCCTAGAATCGCTATTGTTTGATTGCGATGCACGAGATCTCGATCTTTCCGTTGCGTATGTGCCCTACCTCTACAGTGACTCGCGTCGGCTTGGGATCTGGCATCAGTTTTCTGTAGACCTCGTTCATCTTATCGATGTCGTTGATGTCGGACAGATAGACATTGACGCTCACGATGTCCGTCATCTTGAACCCAGCCTCCTCTACCACCTTTTGGATGGCGCCCAGGGTGAGCGTTGTCTGTTCGGCAATGTCGAGGTCTGCCAGTTTACCGGTAGCAGGAGTTCCCTTGAGGCCTGCGACAAAAAGCATGTTGCCGACAACCCGCCCCTGGCTCAAAACCCCTCCGGGCTTGAAGCCGATGGTCTTGTTCTGGGCAAAAGCGCTACACGATGCTCCGATGACGAGAAACCCGGCGAGAAGGGTGCTCCGTGTTGCAATCCGCAAAAATTCGTTCTTCATGGTTTAGTCTCCTTATCCTTAGCGAGTGAGAGGGTGGGTGCAAGCCAGTTCGATCCAAGCGGTCTGGCGGAGTCATCGGGGACACTTTAAGCGTGAGCGGGCCCGAGTGTTCTATGCCACGGCCGTTGTTAACTATGCATTCAAGCCAGTGAGGCTTTGAATTATAGAGTTGTGGTTCGTTGCCTAGTCCCGCTGACGGCTGCGCTGCTGGAGGCACGGACCGGGCCGCAGGAATCCCTCTTGATAAATTCGGTTGGAACCGTAAGAAGTTGGGGACCCTGATCGGGTTTGGCAATGCGATTGAGAACCGATTCGACTAGCTGCTTCCCAATCAGCTCAGGAAATTCCCGGACCGAACTCAAGGCTGGATATAGCCAGGTGCCAATGGTATCGCCGCAGCCGGCTACGCTAATATCTTTGGGGATACTGAAGCCCCTGTCTCGCAGCGCGTTGTAAACTCCATAGGCGGTCGTATCATTGCCGGCAAGAATCGCTGTGACGGATTGATCCCGCGCCAGCAGCGATTTGGTGCCCAGATAACCGCATTCGGTAGAATCTTCAGAGTCGATGCTGCTCTCGCGCGGCATGAGACCACTCTCGTGCATTGCGCGCTCATACCCCTCGAAGCAACGCGCAAACCATGGCAGGCGGGTATTGCCAACAAACCAGATATTGCGGTGACCTAAACCGATCAGATATCGAGTCGCGTCCTGGCCGCCCTGGATATCATCGCCAAGGACGACGTCGTTATTCTCCAGATCCTGCGTTTTGCCCATCACGTTATTGCCGAAAACAGAAAACGCCATGCCTTTCTGATGTAGCAGCTCGATGAGATTGGCGGAGTTCGTTCCGGCTAAGATGACCGCCCTGGTCACGTCGTGACGTTGCACCACTTTTGGCAAGTGAAGCTCTGACGAGGGAGCGAGGAGCGAATAGTTGAAAGAGAGAAACACCATCTCCCACCCGTGCGCGGAGGCGCATTGCTCCGCCCCGATCAGAATTCTCGAGTGAAACACGTTCAGCAACGCGCGATTGCTGAGAAGAAAGGCCAGGCTTTTGGTCTTGTTTTGCTGAGTGGGATCGATGCCAAGCCTCTTCGCCTCCTCAAAAACAACCCTTTGGATATGGGGAGCGACCCGGCTGTTTCCGCTCAGAACGCGGGATGCCGTTGCGATGCTTACATTGGCGGCGGATGCGATTTCCCGGAGCCCTACTTTGCGTTTCTTGGTGTGTGTGTCATTCATTTGGCTATAGAACCCTATTCCGGAACCCGGTATTACGCAGGCGGTAAAACCCTGGATCTCGTCCGCTCGAAACCATAGAGCAAAGTTTCACAATTGGCAAGAAAAAGCGTGGCGCGGCGCGGGCCGAGCGTGGAAACTGCCTTACGATTTCGAAGATCCTGATGGTTCTTTAGGTATCAACATCTCAATACTATGAGAATTTTCTCTTGACATGAATATTTTTCTTAATTAATTTTAGGCCACTCGGGCCGGTTCGGGAAAATGCGGCTATTTCGCGCTTGGATGGGCTCTATCCGGCCTTTTCAGCAGCTTACCCCGAGTTATCGCTACCTCAGGAAAGTTACACCTGCTGCCTCGTGCATCGATTTCCCCTCCTTGTGTATCACCATCCGATTTTGCCGTAGTAGGAAAGGAAACCATGTCGCCTGAGAGCGAACTGCAAAATAGCCGCCGGTCATTCATGAAACTCCTGGCCGCAGCTCCCCTCTTTGTCTCCCTGGGAGCGCGTAGCCTGGCCTCCACGGTGGCTGCCTCCGCCGCCGGAATCATTCCTACTTCTCCGAGGGATTGGAATAACAATATCTACACCCGCTTTGGCATACGTCCGATCATCAACTGTCGCGGCGTCTTTACCTACCTCACAGCCTCGGTCGAGCTTCCCCAGGTGCGCAAGGCCGCCGAAGAGGCTTCCCACTTCTTCATCGATATATATGAGCTGCATGACCAAGTGGGGAGCTATCTGGCCAAGATGTCGGGCGCCGAATATGGCATGATCACCTCCGGCTCGGCGGGCTCCATTTCTGCGGCCGTCGCAGGCTGCATCGCCGGGTGCGATCCCAAAAATATCTACCAGTTGCCAGACACCACCGGGATGAAGGGTGAGGTCATCATCATGGGCGGCCGGAGCCCCTGGGACAGCTGCATCCGGCTGACCGGAGCGAAGCTGATTGTCGCACCCACGGTGGACGATCTTCACTCGGCCATGACGTCGCAGACGGCCATGATCTACACCACCTGGCATGACGACGAGCGCATTAGCCAGATCCTCAAGATCAGCAAGCCCGCCGGTGTTCCCCTCATGGTGGACCAGGCGGCCGGCATACCTCCCTACTCCAACTTCACCCGCTACGCCAAGCTTGGGGTTGACCTTTTCTGCTTCAGCGGCGGCAAGGGCCTGATGGGCCCGCAGGTCTCCGGATTGCTTCTAGGCCGCAAGGATCTCATTGTAGCGGCGCGCTATAACTGCGCACCGTGGGAGGGTTCCATCTGCAGGCCGATGAAGGTGGGCAAGGAAGAGATCATGGGCTGTCTGGCGGCATTGGACTACTGGTCAAAGGCCGACTGCGATGCCATCAACAAGGAGTGGCAGCGCCGGATGGAGCGCCTGGCCACGATGATCGAGACGGTACCAGGGGTTCAGACTTCGATCAAAACGCCGGCCTCGTTTGAATCCGACGCCTTCCCTACCCTCCACGTCCATTGGGACGAACAAAAGTTTGGTCTAACGGTGGCTCAGTGCAATGAACAACTGAAGGCGGGGAATCCTCGGATTGAAGTACAGACCAACCAAAATATCAGCGGCGTGCTGGCTCGCATCAAGACCCCAGAGGCGCCTTTCGGCATTGGCCGGCCCACCACGGATGAGATGCGTATTCTTCCCATCACTATGCAGCCCGGTGAGGAGCTCATTGTAGGCAACCGTCTTCGCCGGATCCTGGACAAGGCGCGCAAACAATCTGCGTGAGCGTGTTCTTGTGGGTGCCCACTCGGAAACGTCCGTAGTATTGCTGCACATTTGCTTCCCCCTTAATACCGGGCCCCCCAGCAATCATTGGACGGTTTGTGACTGGATCGCTTGCGCGGCTTCAACTCGGGCGTGCCCAGGCGATGGCTGGAGACCAGGTTGCCGCTCGGAAGTCTTATCAAGCGGATCCGGACGTGCCGATCTACAAACAAGCTAAAGAGGAGTACGAGAGGCTGAAATGACCTGCGTCGTTGATCGAGCGCCCTTCGGCTTTGCCATCAGAGACCGGGGAAACGAGCTCGAAGCATGCGTCCCTGCCGCTCGCTGACTTCGACCTCGGTGTTCTTTGCATCGTGCATGACGAGAACAAAGCTGCTGCGGGGATCTGAGCGTATTTCCTTGACGCGCTTCAGATTTACGAGAGAAGAACGCCGGGCACGAAAGAATCCCCTCGGTGCAAGTGCCTGCTCCAATTCTCCGATCTGGTAGTTAACCCAGTAGGTATCGTTTTCTACCCGCACCCGGACAATGCCGCCGTCCATATAAAAGAACAGCGCCTCTGCCGGGTCGAGCAGGAAAATCCGATTCGCCTTTCTGGCGACAATCTGTTCCATGGGAGGAAGGTCGTCTCCCAGCAGACGGTTGACGTTCCGTTCCTCCTCTTCGCGGGAGTGGACAGAAGCGAGGAGGCGCCCGGCGCGCTCAACCATTTCCCGGAGATGGTCCTCCTCGATTGGCTTGAGCAGATAGGCGATTGCGCGCGCGAAATGCTTCCAGCGCATGCTCGTGGAAACCAGTCACAAAAATTGTCAAAGGACGGGGAGTGTCCGTCGATAGCGCTTTCAATACCTCGAAGCCATTCAGCCCCGGCATCTGAATGTCGAGAAACAGCAATTGAGGCTGCAGCCGTTCCATGGCCTCCACCGCCTCAATGCCATTTGCCGCTTCACCGATAATTTGGATTTGCGGATGATGCTCCAACAGCCTCCGCAACCTCAGGCGGGCTGCTGGTTCGTCATCGGCCAGGAACGAGCGAATCTGCATCATCTTTCTCCAACAGGGATTTCCAGCGTCGCCCGGCTGCCACCGCCTTGGATATTGACGAGGGAGAGGCTTGCCGCTGCGCCATACATTGTGTGCAGACGTTCGCGAACATTTTGCAGGCCGACATCACGGGCGCAACTTCAGGAATTGGACGAGCCGCTGCCGTGGCCTTCGCTGCAGAAGGAGGAAAGGTTGGATTTTGTGGCAGACGCGAAAAGCTGGGCCACGACGTGGAGCAAGAGATTCGCTCTCAAGGTGGTGAGGCGACCTACGTGCGTGCGGATGTGCGCGTCGAAGCCGAGGTCAAGACATTCGTCGACCAGATTGCAGCCCGCTATGGTGGTCTGAACGTTGCGTTTAACAACGCCGGGATCACGTTGGAAAAGGCGTTGCACGAATATAGTTCGCGGGAGTGGGACGACGTGGTGAATACGAATCTCCGCGGCGTTTTTCTCGCGATGAAGTACGAGGTCCCCTATATGCTTGCCGGCGGTGGAGGGACCATCGTGGTGACGCCATCCTCCAATGCAATTGCAACGACTGAAAGGCGATCGGCCTATACCGCGGGCAAACGCGGCCTTGTAGGTCTGGTCCAATCTGCTGCGCTTGACTACGCCCAGAAGAACATTCGTGTGAACGCGCTGGTTCCGGGCACAACCGACACAGCTCTCGTTCGTCGCGCGGCAGGCATGGAAAATGTACCGGATGCGATCTGGGAGGTCGCCGCCCGGCAGTGGGCAAAGTCCCATGTGCCGGGACTTGAGAGGATGGCGACCCCGGAAGAGATTGCATTTGCCCTTGTTCTCGCGTCCGAAGAGCACCCATATATGACCGGCTCACAGATGGTGATTGACGGCGGAAAGACGGCTCACGCAGGCTGAGGGCAGAAACTTACTACTTCCGACTGATTCCTGACTCTCGTAAGCTGGGAATACGAATCGCAGATCTTTTCGTGATGAACAGATTAAACTCGCCTGCTGAACTGTATCCTGAATGAAACTTGACTTTGCCGCATGATTAAGGCTGAATACCACTATGCAGGTGACCTTACAGATCGCGGCAACCTTTGTGCCTGCGGCCAAGCCGACTCTGCATAACTCGCGTTGTTGACGCTCGCATACTTTCCTCCCATTCCAGCTTCTATTGCGAATCCGTCATCTTTCCTGCCGGAGCACTATGCCACTTAGTACTAGGAGGTGATTTTCGATGAATCGACGTACCTTTCTTCACTCCGCCGCCACTACTGCGGGTCTTGCGCTTGCAAGGCCGCTTCTTGGTAAGACAACGCCCGCTACCCTAACCCACAAAGAGCGGGTTGACCGCGCGTTAAGTGGGCAAGACGTGGATCGCCCGCCCTTTACTTTCTATCACCACTACAAGAGGCCTACCCCCCAACTGGAGGCTCAAGACCATCTGGACTTCCACCGCACTTACGATACCGACATTGTCAAAGTCATGAATGACTTTGATTATCCGGGATCGTCCACCGGTAAGTGGTATGAGCTCAAGCCCCTTGATTCTCCATACCCAAATCAGCTGACAACGCTCAAGCTCATCCGTGATGGCTTGAACGGCGATGCGTACTTCATCGATACGCTCTATGGACCCTATATGACAGCCATGATTTTGTTTGGGGCGCAACCTCAGTTCGCCAAGCTGGGAAAATCGGAAGAAATTCAGGACCAGGTAATCAGCAGCCTGCACGGCTTTCAGAGGCAGAACCCAGAAGGGTGGCATACGGCGTTAGAAGCAATTACCCAATCCACAGTCAATCACATCCGGCATACCAAGGATATTGGGGCTTCTGGAGCGCTGGTGAGCGTATTCAACGCGGAGAGCAAGTTCGGCTCGGTCTCCGATTATGAGCGCTATACCCGTCCCTATGACAAACGTGTGTTTGATGCGCTGGCGGATACCAAGCTAACGGTCCTGCATTTGCATTATCTGGAGAGACCGTATATTGACCAATTCAAGCATTTCAATGCGCCGGTGGTTCAGTACTCCGTGAAGACCAGCGGGATTCCAATTTCTGAGGCGCGCAAACACTTCTCGCAGACGATCGCCGGAGGAGTGGATGAGATTGACTTCGACAAACTGACCACCGCGGAGATGCGGAAACAGTGGACGGAAGCGAGAGAACAGGCGGGGAGCAAATACATCGCAGCGCCGGGTTGTTCGGTTCCGAATGACTCGACGCCTGCTGAGCTGGCGCGTTTTCCGCGGTCTCTGGGCGTCTAGAGTATTTGCAAAGCATTGCACTTCTACGAAACGAAGGAGTGTTCGATACTTTTCTTGTTAAATGTAATCGAGGAACTGCAATGAAAGCTTTCAACGCTTCAGAACGATTTGCGTCTGCGCTTCCCTACAACCGCTACCTTGAGGCGGGTACCGAGGAACAACGACGCCGCTGGACCCAGGTCTACGATCTCGCCCATCTAACCGCCGCACAGCAGCAGCTTGTTGGAGGCTTTGAGCGAGAGATGAAAGTCCTTCTCTACAGTGGTATCTGGTGCGGCGATTGCGTTCAGCAATGTCCCTTGATTCATCGCATCGCGCAAGCCAATACGGCAAAGATCGATTTGCGTTTTATCGAGCGTCCTATGAACGACGAACTGCCTGAGGACCTGCGGATCAATGGCGGCAGCCGTGTACCGATCGTCCAATTTTTCTCGGAAGATTGGGATTGGTGCGCGACTGCCGGGGATCGCACCATCCATCGCTACCGCGCTCTGGCTCTCAGCAGACTCGGCCCAAGTTGCCCCACGGGAATCATCGCACCGGAAAAGGACGAACTGGATGCCACACTCGGCGATTGGTTAAACGAGGTTGAGCGCGTGCAGCTGATGCTCCGGCTGACGCCGCGGCTTCGTGAAAGGTATCAGGACTAAATCTTGAGGATGGGGTTTGGAGTGATGAGCTATCGATCGGTTGCCGTCGCATCCATCCTTTTCTGGATCACCTATCATTGTGCTCTTCCCCCAGGCTGGGCTGCCGTCTGAAGTCGACTGGCGGAAAGACCTCTTCTCGATCTTAGCTATCTTGTTTCTCGTTTGACGATCGAGCAGCCGGCGACTTGCTGAAGCGGAAATCGCAAGCCGAGAATCCTTGAAGGATTGTGTGTTTCCGTTCGAGCGCGATCTCTCCGTTGAAGCCCTCGATAAAGCTCGCGTCGCGACCGCAGGAGAGTATGCTGCCAAGTTCCTCGATACCCAAGCCGCGGTAGAGTTCTGCATACCTGCACCTGGTCACGTCGAAATTCAGAGCGCTATCGTTCTGATCCAAAATGCGCAGTTGTAGCGCGTCGTTCCTGGTCCAGGGCTCAATAGATTTCCCATAGGCTTTCAGATCGTTCGTACCCAAGCGATTGGCGAGTTCCCTGCCCTGCCGTCTGGCAATCCCGGTAACAACATCCCGCACCACTTCGAGAACCTCATGCCGTCCAAACTTATCGCCGAGGGCATCCACGATGGGCGCTAGAAGACGAGCTTCGATCTCACGCCGCTTCAGGACTCCAATCTCATTCAGTTCCTCATCACCGCTCATACGGTTTGCCTCGCTTAGAACCTGCACACCGGAGTGGGTGCCGTGTCCTGGTATTACAACAATGGTACCGCGATCGAGTCCCAGGTCAGATCACTGGGCAGCCTCGATCTATAATCACAAGAAATCAAAAGCTGTGCAGGAGGAAGTCTCTTGCGCTAACCAGCACCTTTTCTCGCATCGCGGGCTCTGGTAGCATGCGAGCTATTTCAATTGCCCCGATCATGGTTGAAAAGATCGAAAAGAAGGCACGCTCTTTGTCCGCAATCCGCCGGCCGGGCATAAAGGGAAGCACTTGATCCTTGTACCTTACTAGCTCGGTAACGATCTGACCCCTCATCCGCTTGTCGACCCGCGCCAGCTCCGGGGCAAGTGCCGTCAGCGGACAGCCGCGCTCGGCATGATCGCAGTACTCCAGACTTAGATAGGCCTTCACAATCGCCTTCCACCCCGCCTCAGGATCTGACTGTTGGGCTGCATCAACCAGCTTGCCGGCAATCTCCCGGAAAGCCTCTCGGAGCGACTCCAGAAGCAACTCGTCCTTGCTGCCAAAGTGTTTGTAAAAGCCTCCGTGTGTCAGTCCAGTGTCGCGCATAACGGCTGCCACCGCCGCGCCGTTCAACCCCTCGCTGCGTACGCGTCGCGAGGCGTCTCTGACAATCTTCTGATGAACTTCCGCTTTGTGTTCCTGTGGGTAACGCATGGCTCATTATAGGATGATCGAAAGCATCCTACGATGCAACCGGCAGAAAGAAAATGGCAACGCAAAAAAGTTCGAATCCATAGGATTATGCATATAATCCTATAAAGGCAAAGGAGAACTTTATATGCCTCACCCGATTCTGATTACAGGAGCAGCCGGCGGACGACAGGGTTCAACCGGACGTCTAGTCGCGGGTCTCCTGCTCAAGCAGGGTATTCCCCTTCGAGCTTTCGTTCACAAACTCGATGCCAGGTCCGACGAGCTCCGACAACAGGGTGCAGAAATCGTGGAGGGTGATCTCCTCGATCCAACCTCAGTTCAGCCGGCAATGAAAGGTGTGAAACGCGCTTACTTTACCTATCCGGTGACGGATGGGCTGCTTGAGGCAGCCACCATCTTCGCTGTGGCAGCTCGCGAGGCGGGCCTGGAATTGGTGGTGAACAATTCGCAGTTCCAGGCCACGCCCGGCGATCCCGCATTTCGGGATCTCAAAGGCGCTCCTTCTTTCCGAAATCTGCAGCATCGGCTGGCCGATCGAATCTTCGACTGGGCGCAGGTTGGTGCGGTACATCTTCAGGCGCCTCCCTATTACGAGAATGTACGCGCGCTTGTCAGCCGGAGCGTGGCGGAGCAAAATGCCGCCTTCCTGCCGTGGGGCGAGGAGAAGACCGTCATTCCGCTCGCCGGTGCGGAAGACGTATCGCGTGTAGCCGCAACTCTTCTTGCTGACCCCAGCTTGCCGTCCCAGGACGTATACCCTCTGGTGAGCGAGACCCCAACAGTACGGGAAATCATTGAAACCCTGGGAGCGGCGATCGGGCGGGAAATTCGATATGTGCCAATTACTGACGAACAGTGGACTGATGCAGTCAAGGAGCGGCTCAATCCGCACGCTCTCGATCATTTGACCCATCTTTGGCAGTACTTCCGGAAGGGTGAGCGACGTTACCAGGCCACCGACACCGTTCGCGCGGTTACCGGCCGAAATCCACAAACGCTGGAAGAATTCTTTTTGGCGAACGCCAGGTCTTTCAGTGCCGCGGCTCAATGAAATATGTCAGCCCATCAAACAGGAGGTCTCAATGTCGCCCGAAACCATTTTCCAAATCCATCTCGTTTTAGGTTATGTCGCGTGGCTGCTCTGCTTCGGCGTGTACATCGGGCCCTGGCTCAGATCGAGGGGCAGGGTCGAAGCGCACCGGGCCATCGCGACTCTGCACAGCTTTCGCTTCTTTGGGCTGGTCTTTATCCTTCCAGGGGTCGTCGGTCCCAATCTGCCCTCGAGCTTCGCAGTGTTCGCCGCCTACGGCGACTTTGCCACCGGCGTGCTGGCCTTGCTGGCGCTTTTGACGGTAAGGATACGTAGTCTCTTTTGGCTGTTCGTGGTCGCTTTCAATCTCGTAGGAATGACTGACCTCGTCCTCGACTACTACCACGCCGTCCGGGCAGGGCTTCCTGCGCTGGCCGGCCAGTTGGGCTCCACCTATGCCATTCCGGTCATCTACGTGCCGCTGCTGATGATCACACACCTGGTCGCGGTCTATTGGCTGGTGCGGCCGCAATCCATCGCCGCCAAGGAAACCGTTGGAATCGGTTTGTGACCACCGGATCGTGACGAAATATAACACCGCGATCTGCGATTGGTGGCTTTGGTTATAGACCTCGGACGAGAAGCCGGTTCCAATACCGTAAGCACTGTTTTTGCAAGTCTCAAAGCAAAGATTGTACAACCGGGGCAGCTACTTTCGAGCTGGAGGCTGCCACCATACGCACGGGCGACATATTCTGCGATGGTAAGACCCAGGCCCAGGCCGCCTTGCTTGCCCGATGTCACGAACGGCCCAAACAGATCTTGCCGCAATCCGGCAGGGACGCCCGAACCATTGTCTTTCACGAGAATGTGAACCCACTGATGATCCTCACGCAGTGCGATTTCCACTTTCCCCGGTTCATTCCCCCGCTGCGCGGCGAAACAAGCGTTCAACAACAGATTGTAAACAGCACTGCTAACGATTGTTCTATTGAAGACGGCCCAAGTCGAAGGCGACTCTGCGATGGAGATACTCACTCCAGCCGCATGTGGGTGGGGACGAACGGCCTCCACCGTAGATGCGATGAGATCACTGAATGATTCTATGGCGTCTTGCGCAGGAAGCTCGCTTCGAGCATGGAGGAGAGTAAAGTCGAGTATCTGGGTTACATTCTTGACGGCGAGCCTTATTTCTTCGAGAAGCTGTTTCCGATCAGTTTCGAGAGTCGCCGATTCGCTCATAAATTCAGCGTTGCAATAGACTACTGATAAATGATGTCGAATATCGTGTGACAGGAACGCCGCTATCGACGCTACCAACGACCTGCGGCAATGTGAATTGAGGCCGCTTCGAGTAAACTGGAATTGGTCTCTCTGCGATATTCTGGCGGAAGCAAGAGCGCCAGCCGCATCGGGGCCTTCGTCCTCCGCAACTAACGCGAGCTGATACATAGATCGACTCCTTTTCGTTTTCGACAGGCATGCGTCTAAGGCTGATAGATATGAGAACTTGCATCGTACTTGAGCAAATGGAATCCGCAACCGTGCAGCTCATACGCCCGCGACACGACATTCCAACACAACGGCCATTCGAGAAATGCGACTAATCTTTGGGGTAGAACACACGGGATGTAGCCCGTTGAGTTCCACTGAAATTACTACTTCGATGCTTTACGCGTGAGCAACGGATCGAATTCGCGTCTAATACAAAGCGATAGTTATGCGATTGGACTCACCCGCGCCACGCAGGCCTTCTGCACTCCTTAGGTGTTTCTCATCACTTTTCCTACCATTGCATCGTTGGCCATCTGGATGAGCCGCGATGAAAATGGTGGGAATATAAACGGGTTTTCAGCATTCCCGGATTCGATGCTCTGAGCTTGACCGAAGTGTGTCGTACGGCAAATCCTTGGATGCATTTCGATGGCGCGCTTCCTGTCAGACACGGTTCCTGCTATCGGGTATTGACCCGATGAGGCGTGCCAAATAATCTCTTTGTATTCGTATTTGACCGAGTGCGGGACAATTTGCCGGCTGTCTTCAGCCGGTGGTCTTCGCCGGTTCTTCGCCGCAAAATGGCGTAAAACAAGACGCTTGGAAAACTTAGCCGGGCCCCGCATTCCATTTTCCGACTTTTAAAAAATCAATTCGGCGTTTCGGTGATCAAAGATGGGAAAGGCGTCAGGTGCTCCTCCCTCGGGCATGGTTGGTCGAGTCGGAAAGCTTCGTTTTTGAAAGTGATGGTGTTCACGAGTGACGCGGTCTTGCCGAGAAGCGAAGCGGTTTGATTCACGGGCATTATCCACCAGCGCGGACCCTATACCTAAGCGGTTTACGTCGTACCTGAGTTCAACAACTCCTGCCCTGTTAGGGATTGTCCTGCTCTGTTCTGGGCTTGGCTGTTCAAGACATTCCTCGTCCGAACCGGTCACGATCACGTTTCTGGACGTGGAGTGGGAAGCGCCTGACCAACTGCCTGGACTCGGACAGGAGTTGCGGGACTTCACGCGAGAAACTGGAATTCAGGTCAAGCGGCTTCCGGCGCCGGATGGTTCCCTCAATCAGCTCGCGCTGTGGCGCGACCTACTCCAAAAGGGCAGTACGACTCCTGACGTCTACGGTATAGATGTGGTATGGCCGGGGATACTAAGTCCATATTTGCTGGATCTGAAGCCCTTCTTTGGCGGCGAGCATGCCGTGCAGTATCCCGTGGTAGCGGCGAGTTATACGGTGGTCGACAAAGTCGTGGCTGTACCCCGGCGTGTTTACGTAGGTGTCCTGCTTTATCGCACGGATCTTCTGCGGCGATACGGTTATCGTGAGCCACCCAAGACGTGGGATGAACTGGAGAGGATGGCCCGCCGAATTCAGGCCGGCGAGCGAGCCAGAGGCGTGAAAGACTTCTGGGGCTTTGTGTGGCAAGGTGCACCCGGCGAGGGTCTAACCTGCAGTGGCCTGGAATGGCAGATAGGCGACGGCGGCGGTCGCATCATCGAAGATGACAAGACAGTCAGCGTAAATAATCCTGAAACCATCAGGGCCTGGCAGCGCGCCGCGCGGTGGGTCGGGTCCATTTCTCCGCCGGGGGTAACGGCTTACGCCAAGTGGGATGCCGAGAACGCCTGGAACTCAGGGAAAGTGGCTTTCCTGCGCGGCTGGGCGTCCGACTATAGCCTGATTTCGGTGCACAAGCCTCCTGTGAACACGACCAACTTTGGTGTAACCAGCGTACCGGGTGGGAGGGAGGGGCGAGCCGGCGTGTTAGGAGGAAATGGCCTTGCAGTCTCCCGTTTTTCGGCGCATCCTCACGAGGCAGTGGAACTGATCCGATTTCTTCTGCGAAGAGACGCCGACTTTCTGCACACTAACGAACACTCTGAGCCGTCAAAAGATTTCGAACTGTACGAGCTGCCCGCCGTCCTCCAAATGTACCCTCAACTTCCTCAATTGAGGAAAGGCGGTGGAGGAGTAGTGGCGCGGCCCTCTATTGCTGCCGGTCAGAAATATGAGGAGGTAACGAGGGCCTACATTGGGACGCTGCATTCAGTCCTGACAGGTCAAACAACTGCGGTGGCGGGCGCTGCCGCACTAGAAAAGCAACTGGTTGAAGTAACCGGGTTCAAACCGGGACCGCCATCAAAGCTGAGCGCGTTGTCCGGTGAAAGCGGTCCCTAAGTGGCGGTGAAATTTTCCGGAGTCCATGGCCAGGGGTGGTTATGAGATATTCGATGCTTAAACTTGGATAGTTGGATCTTCCTTTATCCCCGAATCAGGGTAGCCGTTTGCGAGAGCACGAATGCACGATGACTCAAAGGCGATGATTCATTTTCCACGAGAGAACCGGTGGGCAAAGCTCGCGCTCCTCTCGCCGAGAGACATCGGCACCCGATTGGCGATGGGCTTTGCAATGATCGTTCTGCTCATGCTGGCTGGAACGGCAACTCTCGTCTGGCGATCGTATGTCATGCGCTCGCAGGCAAGTCGCCTCATGGAGATTGATGAGCAGTTCATCGAAGTGCAACGCGTTCACACTGTCTTGCTATCGTTTCGTGTTGCCTCGGAAAGCCTGGTCAAGAACCGGGACCTCACGACCTTAGAGAGGGAGGCGCCAAAGATACGCAGCCAGTTGATAGTGAGCCTGGCACAGACAGAAGCCCTTTTTGGCAAAATCCATCCCGATAACATCCTGGATCCTACAATTCTGCCCACGTTGCAGGCAATACAGGGGCGATTGCCCTCGCAGCTTGAGGCGTTTGAAGCTCTCGCCAAGGCAGGCGACTGGAACGCGGTGCAGCAGCGGCTAACACAACAACTCGGCGCCCTGGAAGATCAGAGTATTGAATTGGTCGACCTGGTGCACGAGGATGTTTTCAGCGAGCGCGCTGCTGCCGCGCGCAGGATTCAGGCCGCCCAGATCGAGGCGTTCCGTGCTCTGCTGGTGATGGCAGTGATCACAGTGGTCATTGCGGGGTTTGTTGGGGTGCGAATTACAAAGAGCATTACTGGCCCCTTGAACTCTCTGATGGCAGGAGCGTCTGCCCTTGCTCGTGGCGATTTCAACCATCGTGTACCGGTAACCGGTAAAGACCAGCTTGCTCACCTGGGGGAAGTGTTCAACCAGACGATTATCGAGCTACGCGACCTCTATCAGGACCTCCAGAGCAGGGAAACTTATCTTGCGGAGGTGCAGCAACTGAGCCAAACGGGAAGCTTCGGATGGAGCGTATTGGGCAACCAGTTTTTTTCTTCTGGCGAGACGCTGCGAATTTTTGAACACGAGCCGGGGACAGGCCCACCTACGCTGGAACAATTGCTGGCGCATGTTCATCCCGAAGACCGCGCGCAACTGCAGGAGCAAATCGAGCAGGCCTCGCGAGAGCAGCAAGCGTTTGATTCCGAATTCCGCGTGCTTCTGAGTGACGGATCGATCCGCTATGTGCGCGTAGTAGCTCACAGATGTCGACGCCAATCGGGGCAGCAGTTTGTCGGGGCAGCGATGAATGTAACGGCGGCCAGGCTGGCCCTCGAAGAAATCCGAACACTCAAAGATCAACTTTTCAAAGAAAACATCGCGCTGCGTGAGGAAATCGACAAGATCTCGATGTTCGAGGAGATCGTCGGATCCTCGGACGCACTTCGTAAAATATTGTCGGACGTTGCGAGGGTGGCTCCGACAGACTCGACGGTGTTGATTTTGGGCGAAACCGGGACGGGGAAAGAGTTGGTAGCCCGTGCGATTCACCGACGCTCCGAACGCTCGTCGCGTGCCTTCATCCGGGTCAACTGTGCCGCAATTCCTCAGACGCTTATCGCTTCGGAATTGTTTGGTCACGAGAAGGGAGCATTTACTGGAGCCACCCAGCGCCGTCTCGGGCGTTTCGAACTGGCCGATGGCGGCACCATTTTCCTCGATGAAGTTGGAGAACTCCCGATGGAGACGCAAGTTGCGCTTCTGCGGGTTCTGCAGGAACGGGAATTTGAGCGCCTCGGGGGCACGCAGCCGATCTCAGTGAATGTGAGGGTGCTGGCCGCGACCAATCGCGACCTGGAAGCAGCGGTTGAGTCCGGTGCCTTTCGCCAGGATCTCTTCTATCGATTAAATGTTTTTCCTATTCATGTGCCCGCGTTGCGGGAGAGAGTGGACGACATTCCTCTCCTCCTGGAGTACATGATCGACCGCTACTCAAGGCAAACCGGGAAGCCTATAAGAAACATCGACAAACGAACCATGGATCTATTCCAGAGCTACGCATGGCCGGGCAATATCCGGGAACTCCAGAATGTGGTTGAGCGCGGCGTCATTCTTTGTGAAGGCGAAACCTTCAAGATTGATGAACAATGGTTCAGGGGGGAGATGAGCCGTATAGCGGTGCGCTCGTCGGCCGCTACCAGCACCATCGCCAGGTTGGAGCCCGACCAGGAAAGGGAGCTTATCGAAGCTGCCCTGCGGGCAACCCAAGGCAGGATTTCCGGGCCGGCCGGCGCTGCGGCTCGCCTCGGAATTCCCCGGCAAACTCTCGAATCCAAGATGGCCCGTCTCGGCATTCAAAAGAACTTATACCGAATGCCTGATCCTCCGCCACAGCGGTTTCCTGGTTCGAGCCACTCCCCGTCCGCCTGAGTAGAAGACCACCCTGGGGGTTCAGGCAGCGATGGCAGCACGCGGACGCCCAGGATTGCGTCCTGAAAGATTTTTAGCCGGCCTTGGCCGGACTGGTTCGTCCTTTTAAACCCTACCCAGGCTAACGTGCTGGGCTGAAAGGCGCGGGCCGGGAATGCGACCCGGAAGACGGTTGTTTGGGATGCCGAAAATCGGCAATTGCCCAAATTCGGCATCGACGACGAAACCGTAGTCGTTTTTAATCAGCAACTTCCGTTTGGCCGTGCGCCTGCTATCTCAGGCTGGGTATGGTTTTGAAAATCGAGCGGATTACCCAGGGTGATCAAACCATTCTGCGGTTGAGCGGTCGGCTCAATGCAGATAAATTGGACCAGGTTCGTACCGAGATCGGCGCGCTCGACTCCAAAACTTCACTCGATCTGGGCGAGATCGTATTAGTGGACATGGAAGCAATCCGCTTCCTTGCTGGTTGTGAACTTAAGGGGGCCGCCTTGCTTCACTGTCCACTTTATATCCGGGAATGGATCAACCGGGAATGGAAACGGTTTAGCTGACGCACCCGTGACCGCAGTGGGTTAGGGCAAGCCCATCGCAGAAATAAAGCCGATAGAGGGAGAAATCGGACATGCGTTCGACGTGGCAGCAGGTTGGCACCAGCTTGTCGCAGCCTCGCAGCTGCCTCGTTACCGTCTGCGTTTGCCTGGTGACTCTCTTCGCCGCCAGGATATTCAATACACCAACGTCCAGTTTTCTGCTCGCCATCATCATTGCCAGCTTTGTGGGGAGCAGGACAGCCGGCTACCTCGCAACACTGGTCACGGCAGGGCTCTTCTATACCTTCTTTCTGCGTTCACCTGCTTCGTTCATTGCGCATATTTCACCGCATAGCCAACTCATTGCCTTCCTCGTTGCTGGATGCGTTATCCCGGAGTTGGCCGAGATCTCGCGCCGCACCGAGCGAAAGCGTGCGCGCCGCGAATCGAAGCTCATAACACTGCTTCAGACCTGCCCGGACGCACTTATCCTACTCGACCTATCAGCGAACATCCTCAGCCTTAATCATGCCGCGCGTTCCCTCTTCGGTTATGAGGACGGGGGGCTGCAAGGACGGCACATCACCGTGCTTCTGCCGCATTTTTCAACCAGCATATGTGCTTCCAGCGACTTCGAAGCGGTCACCGCAGACGGACGCCAGCTGAGAGTAGCGGCGACGTGGAGTCAGCTCGGCGACGAGACCAGCGTTTTTGTCCGGGATGTTACAGAAAGACGGCAAACGGAATTGGAACTGCGGCTTCTGGTAGACACCCTCCCCGCATTGCTTTACGTTCGAGACGCGTACGGCATACTCCGGCAAGTAAATCATCGTGTTACCGATTTCACCGGCGTTTCCTTGGATCAGCTACAGCGGGACAATGGGCTGTCCGTAGTGCACCCCGAAGACCGTCATACACTCGAAGACCTATTCACGCAACGGTTTCCTTTGGGCGCCGCATTCAGTTACGAGTTCCGCCAGTTACGCTTCGATGGAAGCTATCGATGGTTTCATGCCAAGAGCCAGCCTCTTATGAACGCCAGGGGCGAGGTTCTCCGCTGGTACACACTCCTGACTGACATCGACGATCGCAAAATGATGGAAGCCTCTTTCAGAAGCATGCAGACCAAGCTGGCGGAGGCATCTCGCATTTCAACGGTCGCGGAAATAACTGCGTCGGTGGTCCACGAGATTAGCCAGCCATTGAGTGCCATCATCACCAATTCCCAGGCATGTATTCGCTACCTTTCTGCCGGTAGTTTGAATCTCGACCAGGTCACGAACACGGTTCAACGAATCCTGAGGAGCGGCAGAGAAGCCTCACAGACCGTCATTAACATCCGTGCTCTCTTCTGTAAAAGGGACTTTGAAGCGCGCCCCATCGATCTGCGCCCGATCATCGAAGAGGTTCTACTGCTGCATGAACCGCAAATCAAACAGTTAGGAGTCGCCGTAAGCGTGTCGATCGACCATGCCCTGCCTACGATTCATGCGGACAGACTCCAGATCCAACAAGTGGTCGCGAATCTCGTTTGCAATGCGATTGAGTCCATGGTGCCCGCTTCGGATTGCAACAGAGACCTCGATGTACGAGCGTATGAAGAAAGCGGAAAAGTATTTATATCGATCATGGATCGAGGCCAGGGACTCACCGATCCTGACAGGTTGTTTGATCCTTTCTTCACAACCAAGGATACGGGCATGGGCATGGGTCTTCGAATCTGCAAGACGATTGTCGAGGCACACGAGGGCCGCCTTTGGGCCGCGCGACGGCCCGACAGGGGCTCAACCTTTACATTCTCGCTTCCGGTAGAAGGAGTGTCTTGTGATGAAGAGTCAACGGATAGTGTATGTCATCGATGACGATCTGGGCATTCGCGAGTCCCTGGAAGGGCTTCTTGTCGCCGCTGGATATAACGTGCATGTCTTTGCCGAGCCCGATGCATTTTTGGCGTTCGCGAAGCCTGATGTACCTTCGTGCCTCATCCTGGACTTGAAGCTGGGTGACACGACAGGACTAGATCTCCAACGGAAGCTGAAAGGCGATTCAACACTTCCTGTCATCTTTCTTACCGGCTTTGCTGATATTCCGACAACCGTGAGAGCGATGCGCAGCGGAGCAAGCGAATTTCTTTCTAAACCTATCGACGAAGAACGGCTTCTTCCCGCCATCGAAGCCGCATTAGCTGAAGCTGAATCGCAGTGGGCTGATCTTC
This sequence comes from uncultured Acidobacteriaceae bacterium, assembly GCA_963721125.1. Taxonomy (GTDB): domain Bacteria; phylum Acidobacteriota; class Terriglobia; order Terriglobales; family Acidobacteriaceae; genus PALSA-350. The sequence continues at coordinate 127,747 of CAVRHZ010000009.1, forward strand.
GATCACTTCGCGATCTTCGTCGCAATTACGAAAGACTGACTCCACGCGAACGGGAGGTCCTGCCTTATATCGTTCGCGGATTCCTCAACAAGCAGACCGCATACGAGCTTGGCAGAAGTGAAATCACGATCCGAATTCATCGTGGTCAGATCATGCGAAAGATGGAGGCCGATTCTCTGGCCGGGCTGGTTAGGATGGGCAACCGCTTGGGGATACTGCCGGATTATACAAACCGATAATTGCTGGCCTGGTTCCTTCCCTACTACGATCAACTAGAAGCGGAACCGGATCGAGAACCCCGCACTTACTGACACCAGACTCTACGCCAACAAGTGCGGATCTGTTTCCTTGTCCTCGCTCTGACGCGGTAGTAATTGCGTAACTCAACCGATCACCTCACCCGCACAGTAATAAGGATTGGAGAAGCGAAATATGAATACATTCACGACCAAAGACGGCACGACTATTTTCTACAAAGACTGGGGAGCCGGCCCGGTAGTCACCTTTTCTCATGGCTGGCCGCTCAGCGCGGACGCATGGGACTCACAGATGCTATTTCTCGGCCAGCAAGGCTATCGGGTCATAGCTCACGATAGGCGGGGCCACGGCCGTTCGGGACAAACGTGGACGGGCAACGATATGAATCAATACGCCGATGACCTTGCCGAGTTGATCAATCATCTTAATGTGAAAGATATCACCATGGTAGGCCACTCTACCGGTGGCGGAGAAGTGGCCCGATACATACTGAGACATGGTAGTGCCCGCGTCTCGAAAGTGGTGTTGATCTCATCCGTTCCTCCTCTCATGTTGAAGACAGAGGGAAACCCCGGCGGTTTGCCGATTTCAGTGTTCGACTCGATCCGTGCCGGTGTTGCAGGCGACCGCTCAGGATTTTACAAAGACCTTAGTTTGCCGTTCTACGGTTACAACAAACCTGGCGCGAAGATCTCAGAGGGTGTGCGGGAGGAGTTTTGGCGGCTCGGCATGCAATCCTCGATTATCGGATCCTACGATTGCATCAAAGCATTCTCTGAAACAGATCAAACGGAAGATCTTAAGAAGATTGATGTTCCTACGTTGATCATCCAGGGTGATGCAGACCAGATTGTGCCGATCGATGATGCCGGAAAGCTTCAGGCCAAGCTGGTGAAAAAGGCCACCTTGAAGATCGTCCCGGGCGCGCCGCACGGCCTGTGCACAACGCATGCCGATTTGGTCAACAAGGAGCTGTTGGCGTTCCTGCAGCAGTAAGATTGATCTGGCACTTCAGTCGAAGCATATCGCGGTAAGCAGGACCGTCCCGGCGGTCCTGCCTGCTTCGGGCCCTTAATTGGTGGGTCCTTGGGCCTTCTCGAAAATAACAATTCGGACTCCTGCCGAGTTGAGCACAACGCAGATTCGCTTTTCCCGCTTCCAGGACGGTGGCTTGGTCAGTGAGCGTGTTTCCTTTGACTATGCCACCATCCTGTGGATGCCGGGTATTCTGCAGTAAGCCCGGTGCTACAGGCCAAGGTCGCTGAGGCCCGGATGCTCGTCAGGCCGGCGTCCTATTGGCCAGTGATAAAGCCGTTCTGATTCCTTGATCGGCAGGTCGTTGATGCATGCGTAGCGGAGGCGATTCAGACCGTGTTCGTCGTACTCCCAATTCTCGTTTCCATACGACCGGTACCACTGGCCGGAATCATCGTGTGACTCGTAGGCGAACCGCACCGCAATGCGGTTGCCTCCAAATGCCCACAGCTCCTTGATCAGCCTGTACTCCAGCTCGCGTGACCACTTGCGTGTGAGGAACGCAATGATCTCCTCACGCCCGGTGACAAACTCCGAACGGTTGCGCCAGCGGCTGTCGATTGAGTATCCAAGGCACGTACGTTGGGGATCGCGGGTATTCCACGCGTCCTCGGCGCCCCGCACCTTGGTGATAGCGGACTCATGAGTGAAGGGTGGAATATTAGGACTACTTACGCTTGTAGGCATTTGCAACTCCTGTTGTTTTTTCAAGGATTTACGGCCGAGGCGGAGCGCCTTCGGCAATACCCCTTTGATGCGGCGACTCTGACTTAGACTCTTCCTGCTTATAGGTCGCGAGCTTGTGCGCGTTGTCCACCTTCATGCCTTTTTTGGGGGAAACATATCGAACGAACGCGAAAGATCTCGCGCATATCTGCAAATACCTGCACATATCTGTACAAATCTATACAAAGAGATAATAGGCCGCCCTGTTTTGCCGCGCTACGATGGTCTTCGAGTAGAGGACCATCGGTTCAGTTATCAAACAACGCACTCCCCAGATAGACCGCCATTAGCGGCTGAAAGGACAACACCATGATTCTCAAAAATCTGATCGGTTCAAGTACAGCATTCCGCAGCGTAATCGAGGACATTGGCATGGTGGCGCCCCTTGACTGCGCGGTACTTCTGCAAGGCGAGACAGGCACGGGTAAAGAGGTGGTTGCGCGCGCAATTCACGACAATGGACCCAGAAGCGGCAAGCCCTTTGTCACGGTCAATTGCGCGGCAATTCCCGCTACATTGCTGGAAAGTGAACTTTTCGGCCATGAGAAAGGCGCATTCACCGGTGCAGTGGCCCAAACTGCAGGCCGGTTCCTTGCGGCGAACGGAGGAACCTTGTTTCTGGACGAGATTGGCGATCTTCCGCTGGAACTGCAGCCAAAACTCTTGCGCGTTGTCCAGGAGCAACAGTTCGAACGGTTAGGTAGTATCCGCACCACACATGTAGACGTGAGAATCATTGCCGCGACAAATCTCAATCTGCATAAGATGGTCATTGAAAAGGCTTTTCGTGCGGATCTCTACTATCGCCTGAACGTTTTTCTAATTGCTCTTCCCGCCTTGCGAGATCGCAAAGAGGATATTCCACTGCTCATACAGTACTTCGTTGAACGGCTCAACCGCCGGATGGGAAAGCGAGTAGATCACGTCCCGAACGACCTCCTTGAGACGCTGGGCCGCCAACCGTGGCCAGGAAATATCCGTGAGTTGCAGAATTTTGTAGAAAGAGCACTCATCAACTCGACAGGTAGCACGCTAAGCCCTCGCGCGAGCGAGTTACACACGCTGGCTTCGGAAGCAAAACTCGGCGGCCCCATCAGCCTTTCCGAAGCCGAAAAAGCTCACATCGAACGGATATTGATCGAAACGAATTGGACCGTAAGCGGTCGTGATGGCGCCGCCGCAAGGCTTGGTCTGCCGAGGACGACTCTCATCTCTCGAATGCAGAAGCTTGGCATCACCAGGCCGGGCTTCCAGGAGTCAGGGCGAAACGATTTCAGGCACGGCGTATCTCGACGCGCCCTACGCGTAGTTCCTCCGCGATTGAATGAGCACCGTGCGACAGTCTGCTAGGGCCGGCGTTACGGCAAGCGAGTATACCGGCGGAAGTTCATCTCTTCCAGCGCGGCGCCAGACTGGCCGAAGGGATTTCCGAGGAACAGGGCTGGCCCGGAATGTTTCGGTCCCACTCCCGAAGCAGGGCTATATGCAATAAGCTCCCGTAAAGTAATCCTGCCCCGACTGTTGAGGAATCCTGGAGACACGTGGCTCCACTGTCGATTATTTGTTACCTCCTGATCGAGTATCGACATCCAGCAAATCTTTCCCACCCCCCGGGGCCCTTGCGCTTCAAGCACTTACGGTTGAAAGAGACTGGCATGCAACTTGCATTCCACAAAGTGACCGTTGGATAGCGAAACCCCGGGGACAAGAGCTTCCAGCGAGTACATCAAAGGAGACACCATGAAAAAGTATCAACTCCACTTACTCTCGATCGTTGCTCTCGCGCTGGCGGCAGGCATAAGTGCTCACGCCCAAATCATCGGCCAAATTGAGGCCAATATACCGTTTCAGTTTCATGCAGGTAACGCCAAGTTCCCTGCCGGAAAATACATCCTGAGAGTTGCACAAGGATCGGATCTCGGCACGATGGAAATTCAAAGTTACGACGGTCATTCCTCGGCACTTTTCGAGATCCGCGATGCGCAGGCCCCCGGTTCCCCTAAAACGACGGAACTCGTTTTTAGCCACATCGGGAACCGTTATTTCCTATCAAAGATATTTGACCAGGGAGAAAAAACAGGAAGTGCTGTAGTGGCTACAGGCTACGCAAAGAAGTACCGCGCGGATCTGAAATCGGGCGAAGAGGCGCATATACCGGCCCAACCCTCCAGCAAAAGTTTGGACTAGGATGGCCGGACATTAGATCCACGTAGATGGAGGGCGTGAAGGACGCGTCCTTCATCTGCGGTTGTGCCCGTCAGGAGGGCCGGCAAATGCCCACCGTATGCCATGACTCCCGAACGCCACGCCACACCTTTTCACTCCCTGGGAACATTTTTGAGCCGACGGCCCGCTCACCATATATCGAGAATGAGCGCTCTCGCACCTGAGGGACCCTCGTCGGCTGCTTGCCCAGGAGCACAGACGCAACGCGAGGGGCGGTCTCGCACCCTCGCGTTATTCTCCAGCGCATTCTTTCGCGTCCCTAGTTCTTACCCGGGTTTGGCGGAAAGTGCTGGAACATCTTTACTGTCTCCTTGTCTAAGTTCTTAATGTTGTTGTTGGAGTTTCCTGACAGATCCTCGCTCGCTGACCCTCTCCATAAGAGGCTCTTTGTCTTTGCATCGAAGAGATCTACGATAAGGGTTCCGACCTTGTAAGTCTCAGTTGTGGTCGTCGACTCTCCGAAACCTCCACCGCCGAAGCCTCCTCGACCGAATCCCCGCCAGCCCCAGCCTCCACCTAAGCCGCCCAATCCGTCATAGAATGTATTGAGTGTCTGTTGATCCTGCGATGTTCTGCTCGCGACAACAGCCAGATCCCCACCAGTAGGAACCTCGCTTAGCCCCTTTGCGACCAGGGAAGAATTGACATCTGCTCTGACCCGGCTGTCCCACAGCGAATTCGATGTCTTGACCTGAACCCAGGAGTAGGTCTTGTACTGCGCGAAGTTGGCGCTGTGGTCATAGTCCGTCTTCACTTGCTGAGCGCTTAGACTGCATATGCTGAGAAGTGCTCCTGAGATGACAAGAGCGATTTGTGGATATTTCATGGTCTCACTTTCTCCTTTGGTTCCTTGGTTTAAGGGATAAAAACGATGCCTCGAGTTGAAGCCACTGCTGGCATGACCAGCGACCCAACAACGGAGCGGGAACATACGGGCCGCCTCTCGATCAAGGAATAGGCAATCAAATAGCCATCATTAAGTCATTGATATGAGGTTTATGAAATCGAGGTGAGGTCTATGAGAGGAGTTATGTGTCGATATTTCGACACTGAGGAATAGCTTTTCAAATCCTCACTCGTTGTCTGAATAGGAAATATCTTTTCGACCGGCGGAACCTGCCGGTTGCGCGGAATAGTAATCGGACTTTGAATAAAGGCCGCTCGGGCGAGGGGGAAACATGCCGCCGGCGTGGGCGCTCTCTGCGAGTTCGATTGTGGCTCCCTATACAAGTGTATGATGGACAGCTTTTTCGGCCCCCAATAGTATCCAACCAGATCTGCTCCAGTGGATCGGTAGCAACTTAGTGGCTTCGACGCTACTCGCAGATTTTCTTCAAAAGAAAAACACCTTATCCAGATGCGACACAACGCAGGCGGGGATTTCCGAACCAATGACAATCGAAAGCAAAGAGATATCGCGCAGGAAAGTTCTTGTCGGTGGCGCAATGATAGCGGCGGGAATGAGTCTATCCCGGGCCGCCTCGGCTCTGTCGACTGAAAACAAGCCCCCATCATATTCCTCAATTAGAAAGAGAGAAAACATGTCTCACCATCTCGACTCACCCATCGCTCGGCAGGACGTTCGCCTTGACATCACCGATCTCTACGTATTCCGCGGCCAAGCCGGCACCGTATTCACCATCAATGTCTGCCATTCTCTGGGAAAGCCCACAATTCCCGGCTTCCATCCGGAAGGCATGTACGAATTCAAGGTCGATGTCAACGGCGATGCCGTTGAAGAGATTACGTACCGTCTCACGTTCGATGAGCGCGACCAACACGGGCAACAGCGCTATACCGTGCGGCGCATTCGTGGAGCGGAAGCTGTCGATCCGCACGCAGCGGGTACGGTCATCACTCAGGGCAAGACAGACGAAACCGTTACCACGCCATCCGGTGTGCGCGCTTGGGCGGGCAAAGCCGGCGACCCATTTTGGATCGAGCCGGATGTACTGCACGCGGTGGGTCACGCGTTCCAGGACGGTACCACTGTGAACCTGGCCGACTGGGATCCGAGTCGAGCGAAAAATCTTTTTGCCGGTCAGACCGTGTATTCGATCGTGTTGGAACTGCCCGATAGTGAGTTACTCGCCGGTACAGGTGATCAACACCGGATCGGTGTGTGGGCCGTGGCCACGCTGGCCACGGATGCCGGAGGATGGCGATCGATCAACCGCATCGGTCTGCCGATGCTCCCGCCGCTATTCGCGCAGTACAATGAGGATCTCGGCAATCGTCTCAATGCCGGGCGTCCGGCCGACGACTTCCCAACCTGGGGAGAGGCTATCGCCAAGAAAATCGCAGCCGTGGTTGCCGCATACGGAACGGCGGAAGACCCCCAAGCATATGGAGAAAAGATCGCGCACCGGTTGTTCCCCAACATGCTCCCTTACGAGGTCGGCACGCCGGCATCGCTCGGCTTCACCGGCTGGAACGGCCGTTCGCTCATAGACAATGCGCCCAACGTCATGTTCTCCACCGCGGCGAACACTCCCATCAGCCTTGGGATCGGCAAGGAGTCGGTCACGTCAAAGCCACGACCGGCCTTCCCCTACGTTCCGCTCGCAATGTAATCAATCGGTCGACTGGGCTGAGGCTGAGCCCAGTCGATCAACCACTTTCGGATTAACCATCGACTGCCGGAGCTGAAATGCGCGGTTTACTCAATGATGCTTGCGGCTGTGTCCGGGCGAAGGTACTCAGTATTTATGCCTTCCTGCTGGTCTTCAATGTGGGGACGTGGCTCTGGGCTTTCATTGCTTTTCGTCATTATCCGGTGCTGCTCGGAACGTCGTTCCTGGCTTATAGTTTTGGCTTGCGGCATGCCGTAGACGCGGACCACATCGCGGCCATCGACAACGTGACTCGTAAGCTGATGCAGGAAGGCAAGCAGCCAGTCACGGCCGGATTCATGTTTTCCCTCGGACATTCGACAATTGTCTTCGTCGGGTCGATAGCGATTGCCTCGGCGGCTTCGGTGCTCCAGCACCGCGTGGATGCCGTGCGCAACATCGGCGGGATGATCGGTACGCTGGTTTCCACCGGTTTTTTGTTTGCCATCGCGTTCGTCAATCTGACGGTCCTGCGATCGGTGTATCGCGTCTTTGCGCGCGTCCGGAATGGAGCACCGTATGTCGAGGAAGATTTGAATCTGCTTTTGGCTGATCGCGGATTGCTTGCCCGACTCTTTCGGCCGATGTTCGCCATGATCCAGCACAGCTTGCATATGTATCCGCTGGGCCTTCTGTTTGGGCTGGGATTCGACACAGCTACGGAGATCGGGCTCTTGAGCATCTCGGCGACGGAGTCCTCAAAAGGACTGGCTATGTTGTCCACACTGGTCTTCCCTGCCCTTTTCGCCGCAGGTATGTCGCTGGTTGATGCGACAGACAATATCCTCATGCTGGGAGCCTACGGCTGGGCATTTATGAAGCCTGTTCGCAAGCTCTATTACAACATGACCATTACCCTGGTCTCGGTCGTTGTCGCGCTGGTTGTCGGTGGCATCGAGGTTCTGGGCCTGTTCGCTGGTCACTTCCACTTCAACGGCATGTTATGGGACACGGTGCGGAAGCTCAACGACAACTTCGGAACGCTCGGGTACTTCATCATCGGGTTCTTTGTGTTGAGCTGGATATTATCTATTGCACTCTATAAGTGGCAGCGATTGGATGAACTCGAACTACAGGCATGACCTCCCTCTTCGACCGCTTCATGGTCTTCTGCTACCGCCTCATTTTCTTTGCTGCCCAGCCCCGTATAGATTTCTCCATACGGCATTGGTTCGGAGTTGGGAACGGCTCAGGAGTCGTCTGCGAAGACGAATATAAGCTGTCGAAGATCAGTAGCAGACTCGACGGTCTCTCCACCCCGAAAGAGCTATCGTTGATCAATCCCATCAAGGGTAGGATCCTCCACAAAATCCAGTTACAGTCGTATACACAAGGCGCCTCTTAGAACCTGGCGCACAAGGGCCGAGAGCGAAATTCTGGCTGCAGTTATTCATCGTCTCCGACGCTGCATAACCGCAATTCGGCGAAGCTACTGGTCTTTTCATTTGAACGGGGTGATATCCGTGATCGGGTATATGGATTCCGCAAGCTCGAGACAAATATCCGGCTTGGGTTTGAGCCAAGGGCCGGTTGCCAATTCTACACGTCGTTCCAAGCCTCGGCCTGATGTGGAAGAACATCCGACTATCTATCTGATTGATGACGACTCGAGAAGCCTCGAAAGTCTCGATAAGTTACTGTCATCCAAGGGATACAGGGTCAGGACATTTGCAAATCCCGACGATTTTCTAGCCCTACCTAGGCCAAGTGGCCCCGCTTGCCTGATTCTCGATCTGAATCTTGGCCACGCTGACGGACTTATGGTCCAACAAAAGCTTGCCAGCGACGGTTCAATCACCGTCATCTTCCTTTCCGGAATGGTTGATATCCCGGCGGCGGTTAGAGCCATGCGCGGTGGAGCGAGCGAGGTTCTATTAAAGCCGGTGAACGAAGAACAGATTCTGCGCGCTGTACGCGTCGCACTGAAGCAAGCGCACGAGCAATGGGCTGACCGCCAGCTGATTCTGCGTATTCGCAAGAACTATAGCCGTCTGACGCCTCGCGAGTGTGAAGTGTTACCGTACATCGTACGCGGATTTCTCAACAAGCAAACCGCTTATGAACTTGGGACAAGCGAAATCACGATCCGGATTCATCGCGGGCAGATCATGAGGAAAATGCATGCCTCCTCTCTCGCAGAACTCGTATGGCTCGCTGGTCGACTGGGAATTCCTGACCGCACTTCAAATATCGAGGCAGTCCTGAATGCCCGAAATGGGGAAACAGAGCCATTCTCTATGCCCCTAGAACTTCTTCGTAACAGGGCAGCGTGCCAGGCCGAAGTGGGAACTTGACGATCCTGCAAATATCTCGGCAGGCGCGATAGGGGAAGTGACTAGGGTTTCTCCGTGGGATGCGTGGGTCCGCTTTGAAAACGTGTTGTGAGGCTCCCATTCGCCGTAACTGGCATTCGGAGCATTTAGTCCAGGAACCTGTTTTCCCCACCTGCCATTGGGAGCCGACGGGCGATGCAAAGATGCCGCTGGCCTGCGTTTGGACAGCCTCGAAACACTTTCAGCTCGCTTCCACCGCATCCTTCACGGGTGAAACCGAAGAGGCCCGAACAGGGTCAAAACCTGAATGTCAGACCGGCATTCGCTCCGATGGGAGCACGGTTATACTGCACAGTGTTGAAGAAGCCGCGGGGCTGAAACCCCGCCAGGTTAAATGCGGCAATGAAATGCGGCGCGGGCGACCAGCGAATCTCCATGTCACCCTGGTACCCCAGGTACTTCACATGGGAGTTGTTCGCGGGATCCATAAGCGCATCGCTGCCAAAGGCATACACACCATCGTGGATGGATTCGCGCCAGTACCACACCCACGCAATGGCTCCTGTGACATTCTGCCTCAGACGAAACTGCGCCATGGGATGTATGTCCATCAGATTTTGCGGCCCAAGAAACGGAGCCAGTTTAGGCGTGAAATAGGCGCCACGCGGGAAGAGCGGATTGAATGTGCCGAGCGTATTTCCCGTCTCACTCCTGTCGCCGCTGTACACGTCCGCTCGTAACATGGGACGGGGCTGGAAACGGGCGTGGCTGAAGGTGTATCCAGTCTCGGTAGAAACGCTCCAGGCGGCAATCGAATCGTTTCCAAACGATCCCCCCTGATAGTTAGCTTCCCAGTTGTAATCCCAGTTTCGTCCTACGGGACGGAACGCTCTCAAGCCGACGGTATTTCGCACTTCGTTCGCAGTACCGCGATTGTAGGTATCGTCTTTTGCCGTCAGGCCGATGTAATAGAGATCGGTCATACAACGCGGGACAATCGGCAAGGGAATCGTAAGATAGCTGCCCCATGCTGTTTGCCGGGGGTTTGGAGCATCGTCGAAGAACCCGAAGTTATCCTCTACGGGCTTCAACGCGAATGCGTCCCAGCGAAGATGAGAGGTTTGCGTGATCCAGCGCACGCCGTCAAAGCTGAGCTTTACGTTTGGGCCTTCATTGTTATCGAACAGACGACCAGATCCAAGTACGACCTCCTGCCGTCCAAGCCGCAAACTGCTGCCATCTTGACGGCTGACATGCTGACCGATCTCGACAAATGCCTGATGAATATCTCCGCGATCTTCATCGGTACCAGGCCTGGGTCCGCCCACTCTTCCAACAATATAGTCAAATTTAAATTCGGAAAAGAGGCGGAAATCCGGTCCGGTATGCAGATCGAAATGCGGCATCACGCGGAAGTATACGTAGCCGTTATGGTCTTGAGGCCCGGCGCCGAACATCCAGTTATCGTAGTACTCGTATTCCGTGCGATATTCCAGTCCCAGACAAAGGTAACTCTGTTCCCCGGTACCCACGCGGATGTACTTCATTGGGTCGAATAAATCGGGATGCTGCGCCGGGCGATCGAGGAAGCTCCAGTCCTGCTCGGCGGGAAACGGATTCAACACTGGACGAGCGGGATCGCTCACGTAGCCCGGCGATTGGGGATCGGGCGTCTGAGCAACCACATGGCCGGCGCTCAGCAGGACCGCCCACGCGACCATGATGAGCCGTGCGCAGGCAGCCCGCAAAGGTCGTGATGCGTTCGGTAGGGTTGCGCTTATCACATGCAGTCCCGCGTCAATTAGTCGCGCACGAGGCAATGTATTCATGAATCGCGGCGACGACTACGGAGCCTTCTCCGACAGCCGAAGCCACGCGCTTCACAGAACCGCAGCACACGTCGCCCACAGCGGCGAGTAGGCACGGTCCTGGTTGACTTTTACCACAGCGAGTCCCAATTATTGGGCGTGGATAGATTGAAGGGCGATCTGACGGCTACGGCTCGCGTCTTCGAAAAGCTGCGTTCTGGCTTGGACGCGGGTGCCTACATTGAACCGATGACACCCTGTCTCTGAGCCACGCGCGCACCGCCTATCAACTTGTGGCCAGAGGTGGCAGTGGACGGTCGCTAGAACCGCGCTGATCAGGAGCGTTTAGATGGAGGTGTAATCTCCACCTGGCACGCCCGCCCGGGCGTGCAGTGGGACCGGAGTGGTCTCATGATCCTGGGCCTGCCGCCCACCCAGGGTGATCAAAACCCGGATAACCTGCGGCCGCTCTGTCCATTCCTCAGTAATCCCTGAGTTGAGCGCTGCCGTCCCTTTTGTCATCCCGTAGCCTAGGGATCTGCGGTGCGTGTTGATGGGGACACGGAAACCCCGGAGTCGATTCGCCCACAGTAGATTCGCAGTGCCCGAAAGTGAAACAAATCAGAAGGGGATGGAGAGAACCGACAGACAGGGTCACCACACTTATTCAGACTGAACACGGATCAACAGGCTAATTTGGACAGGTAGGATCCCCGGTTGGCCCTTGAGCCGTGCACATAATCGTGCGATCCTTACACACTGGGTTCTTTGCTGAAGACACACTCGCAGCCAGCGATTCGCCGACTCCGCGGTAAGGTGCGATGGGAGGGAGATCTGCACGAATCCCGCTTGGGCCGCAATCAGGGTGAGTCGACCACTATGGGAAAACGATCGACTGCATCATTGCACCTTTCTGTCTGACTCAGGGCCATTCTTTGCTTCACCGGGACCACGCCTTCGCCCCGTTCGAGAATTTGCTCGGGCTTCGAGTCATCCATCCTTAGCCCCCTGGTGCGCTTCAAGTACAGAAGGAGGTCCCCTGGTTGACGGCTGAGACGACCGATCCCAAGCTTCGACGCAATTCGCTGGGTCTTCCGGAACTGGTGTTCCAGGGAGTTACGCACATCGCGCCGGCAACCAATATGGTGTTCACGTTTCCGATCATCGCCCTCAAGGCGGGTCCGGATATGCCGATCTCATTCCTGCTGGCTACCATCATCTGCTTCTTCATCGGAAATACTGTGTCGCAATTTTCCCAGTACCTGCCCTCGAGCGGAGGCTACTACTCCTTCGCCACCCGCGGCCTGGGAAGCCGTATAGGCTTCATGGCCACCTGGAGTTACCTGGTCTACGACCTCTTGGGGTCGGCTGGGTCCACCGGCTTCCTGGGCTATCTAATCTCCGACATGATGCGGACCGGTTTCGGCATCAACGTCCCCTGGTGGATCATCGCGATGGTGACCTTCGCGGTTATCTGGACACTCACTCACAGAGGAATTCGCATTTCGGCTCACGTCACGGCAATCCTGGGCGGGCTCGAGTTGATGATCATGCTGGCATTCGCGATCACCTTCCTGATCCACCCTGGACCGGGATCAAGGTACACTGCCCCGCTCAATCCCTCTTTGTCGCCCCACCATTTCGGAGGCATTTTAGCTGGGATGGTCTTCTCTATCCTGGCCCTCAGCGGGTTCGAAGGTCCGGCGCCGCTGGCCCAGGAGACGCGGCGCGCCGGGACATTCGTTAGCCAGGCGGTCATGCTCTCGCTGCTGGCTACCGGCGTGTTCTATATCTTTACTTCCTACGCGAGCGCCATTGGATGGGGCACAGGCAATATGGCGGCCTTCGCCACCCACCCAAATCCGTACTACGCTCTTGGCCATGCGCTATGGGGAGCCGGGTGGTGGTTCGTGGTGCTGGCGCTGATCAACAGCGCGGTTGGAGTCGGCCTGGCCAGCACCAATTCCGCGTCGCGCGTGATGTATACCATGGGCCAGGCGGGCACGCTTCCTGCGCGCTTTGGACGGATTGATCCTGTCTACCAGACTCCCACCTTCGCCATCGCGGTCATGCAGATCGTTGGCATTGTGGCTGCCCTGCTCATCGGGTTGCTGTTGCGGCCTGCGTATATCTTCGGCCTGCTGGAGACCGTTGCCACGCTGGCGGTCATCGTCATCTATTGCACGGCAAACCTGGCGCTTACTTCGTACATGCGCCGGGAGCATCCGCAAGATTTCAATGTCTGGCATCACGTCGTGTCACCCTGGATCGGAACGCTGGCGCTGTTGCCAGTGCTCTTTGTCACCATCTACCCTGTGCCGGAATGGCCATATAACATCACCCCTTACTTGTTCCTGGCCGCACTGATCGCCGGATTTATTTATATGCAGCGGCTTGAGTCACGCAAGCCCGGAGCGTTGCGCAGGGGGGCAACCATGATGGTGGGCAGTCGAAGCACGGCGGAGGGTGATGTGGATTGGGATAAGCCGAGCACGCCCGTATAGTGTGTGCGAGATCCGGAGAAAAACAGCAGACTCTTCAGGTCGCACCATTCAGCAGAGAATGACCACAGCCGGTCCGCGGTAAGATTCGATGTAGGAAGGGTGTTATGAGCTTTGGTTCGCTGGTCTTCACGCCCCTGGTCAAGAAGCTGCAGGAGCGGTATGGCAGCCGCCGGCAGTACGAGCGGATGGAGAATTCCGGTGGCTCACAGGATCGCTTCACTCCCTTCGAGTCAGAGTTTCTGGCGCAGCGAGATAGCTTCTACCTGGCTACTACGGGATCGACCGGATGGCCCTATGTCCAGCATCGCGGAGGTCCCAAGGGCTTCCTCAAAGTGATCGACGACCATACCCTGGCGTTTGGAGATTTTCGCGGAAACAAACAATACATCAGCACCGGCAACCTGCTTACCGACAGTCGCGTCGCGATCATCATGGTCGACTATCCACGACAGGCTCGGCTTAAGATTCTGGGCAAAGTGGAGATCATCGAGGGTGAAGCGGCAAAGAGTTGGCTGGACCGGGTCCGCGTACCGGGCGAGAAGACGGTGATCGAGAGAGTATTCGTGATCCATGTGGAAGCCTACGACTGGAACTGCCCACAGCACATTACACCGCGCTACACTGCGGAAGAGATCCGCGAAGGAATGCACTCGATTGAGAAACGTCTAGAAGCTCTGGAGCAGGAAAATCAAGCACTGCGCAAAGAGCTTGCAAAATTTCACGCCAGCTGACTGCGATGCAAAGGATAATTGTGGTGGCCGGAAGGGAGCTGCCACCATGACCTCGCGTCCACCACTACCCCCATTTACTGAAGAAACTGCGGTGCAAAAGGTCCGCCTCGCCGAAGACGGCTGGAACTCGCGCAACCCGCAGAAAGTTTCTCTTGCCTACACGTTCGATTCCCGTTGGCGAAACCGCGCCGAGTTCCTAAACGGTCGAGAGCAAATCGTGGCCTTCCTCTCCCGGAAATGGACAAAAGAACTCGACTACCGGCTCATCAAGGAGTTGTGGGCGTTCACCGGCAACCGTATCGCGGTGCGTTTCGCGTATGAATACCACGACGACTCAGGCAACTGGTTCCGCGCTTACGGAAATGAGAATTGGGAGTTCGATGACCAGGGACTGATGTACGCCCGCCACGCGAGCATAAACGATTTGCCAATTAGCGAGAGCGAGCGCAAATACCATTGGGCCCTGGGCAGAAGGCCCGATGATCATCCGGGATTGAGCGCCCTCGGCCTATAGCCGCAAACTTTAGAGATCCAGTTCGATCCTTGACAGCGGGCGAGAACAGCAGATCAGAATGTTCCCCTCGGCAGGCCGATCGAGCGGCTCGGGAGCGTAGCTAATCTTTCCGTCGATCAGCCCGGACTCGCACATGTGGCAAACTCCTGTCCGGCAAGACCACCTGACCGGAACATCGCAGGCCTCGGCGAATTCGAGAAGATTGGCAAAGCGCCCGTCCCACGGCACGGTGAGGCCATTGCGGGTAAAGGAAACACTCGGACCGGTGCCAACTTCTCCATCGGGCAGATGCGGCGCCCGGGATGTGCTGCTCGCGATTCCGGGTGTTATGGAGGGGCCAGCGCCGAATACCTCCGAGTGGATGCAGGAATTAGGAACTCCCCAGGACTTCAACTCTGCCGTGAGGCCGGCTAGGAAGCCGGGTGGCCCGCAGAGATAGAAGTCTGCCTGGTGTGGTATACCACGCTGCTGCAAAAGCGAAAGATGCAGACGACCGTGGATGTCGTAGTCCTTACCCTGCCGATCGGCCTCGTCCGGCTCGCTATAGGCAATCAACGAATGACCTTGGGGAAGAACATGGAGCAGGTTACGGACTTCGGCCACGAAGGGATGTTCTTTGCCATTGCGCGCGCCGTAGCACCACCATATTTCCCGGCTGGAATTTGCGCCAGTAGCGGCGATCGAGTAAAGCATGGAGAGTACCGGCGTCGCCCCAATGCCCGCGCTCAGCAAGACAACCGGCTGGTCACTCGGGGCAAGCGTGAAGCTCCCCCTGGGTGCGCTTACCTGAATGAGGTCTCCGACCCGAATGCGGTCGTGGAGGTAGCGGCTCCCTGCGCCATCAGCGCGCTTCACGCTGATGCGATAGGTTCCCGCACCTGCCGGCCCAGACATCGAATAACTGCGCAAGATGGGTGCGGCGTCCTTAGCCGGTTCAAGCTTGAGGACCAGAAATTGACCGGGGAGAGGCGCTGGTAATGGGCTCTGGTCTTCCGCTTCGAAAACAAAGGAGAGCACGTCCACGGACTCTCGCTCGATTGCCACAACGCGCAGGAAGCGGAAACCACTCCACGCCGGGGGTGGTGCGGCGGATGGCGCGAGACCCGCATTACCATGCTCCTTGCCCTCCTCCGCTAGCAGAGCTTCGAACGATCCTTTCCAACCCGCGCTGAGCGACGGAATGCGCAGGGCGCGCTCCAACTGTTCGCGCGAATGGCCGGGCAAATAGAGCAACCCATCGATTTCCGCAACCGTGACCCGCTCCGGCCCCTCAGCGACTTTTGTAATTTCATCTCCTGCGCCGATCTCGCCTTCTTCGATCACGCGGAAGTAAAAGCCCGGCCGTTTATGGGAAACGAGGAGTGCCGCCATCTGCGGGTTGTTCATTCGTATGCCCACGCGATAGCAGGTAACCCGCGGCTGCGTCACCTCGAAGAGTGCGCTCCCGATTCGGTAGCGATCTCCAATGCAGACCTCACTATCAGCAAGACCATCGACGGTGAGGTTCTCACCGAACTGGCCATACTCCAGGTCTTGCCGATGTAGTTCCTTCTGCCAGTATCGGTAGGAGTCGAGCTGATACACCATCAGGGCTCGATGCTCTCCGCCATGCCCCGCAAGGTCGCCCTGGCCATCGCCATCCAGGTTAAGACGGCGCGCCATCACCCTCCCGCGGACAGGTTGCTTAAAGACAGCAGTGCGGACTACCTTGCCTTGCCACTCGACATCACGCGGCAGCCCGACATTCACCGAGATGAGCGAATTCACCTTGCCTTCTCCTCTGGTTGAAGGTACAGGGTCGCTTGGGCTAATTGAGGGATACACGTGGGCACTCGTTCCAGACCAGGGTTAGCCGTCGATGAACCCGCGCTTCAGGGCAATGGTGACTGCGTGGGTGCGGTCATTTGCCCCGAGCTTGGAAAGAATACTCTTCATGTGTCCTTTGACGGTTGCCTCAGAGAGGTTGAGCTCCGAAGCTATGATCTTGTTGGAGCTTCCCATCGCAACTTTGCGCAGGACCGCTACCTCCCGATCGGTAAGCGTATCGTCGGCCATGTGATTGGCGAGTCCGGCGGCGATTTCGGGTGGAACGCGCCTCCGGCCGGCGTTGACCGCTCGGATCGTATCCAGTAACTCCTTGCGCAGCATATTCTTGAGAAGATATCCTGAGGCCCCTGCCTTGAGCGCTCGTAACGCCTGAACATCGCCCTGGTAGGTGGTCAATACAATGAAGCGGGCACTCGAAAATTCGCTCCGGATGGCGCTGATGGCATCGATGCCGTTCATGCCAGGCATCTGCAAGTCCATCAGGGTTACATCCGGACGATGAATGCGGAAGAGTTCGATGGCCTCTTGTCCGGTGGTTGCTTCGGCCACCAGTTCGATATCATCCTCCCCGTCAATGACAGCCGCGATGCCCTCGCGCAGAAGAGGATGATCGTCCACCGCCAGGACTCTGATTTTCTTGGTCACGGCTCCCTATTCCTCCTCCGGTCCGGTTAAGGCTGGTCCGATCCGATGCCAGTAGGAAACATACTTGGATGCCGGTTAACCTCAAGACGTTGAGGCTTCAATATACTTGGCTCAAGGCGCGGCGCGCAGGCCCCAAAAGGATAGGCCCGCAACCCTCCTTTTGGGACTTCGCCGACCCTCGCGACGGTTCGGCCTTCGAATGTGCAAAGGGTCTTTTTAGGCGTGTTTGTGCCCGCCGCCGATGTTGCCGCGGAACTTCATTGGCGTGACGCCCACAACTCGACGGAAAACCTTCGTGAAATGGCTTTGATCGGCAAAGCCGGCCGCCGCTCCCGCGCAGGCCAGGGTGACCTTCGGATCGCGCAGATATTGCTTCGCGCGTTCAATTCTGCACCTCAGGATGTATTGGTATGGGGATAGGCCTGTGCTTGTCTTGAATAGCTCGCAGAAGTAGTTAGGGCTCATGCCGGCTATTTGGGCAAGCTCCCACAGGCGAAGATCCTGTGCCAGGTGTTGGTTGATAAACTCCAGAACCCGGTTCAGGCGCGTGGTAGGCATGCTGCCGCGGTAATCAGGCTTGGCGCAATTACGGACCGAATAACGGCGAACCAGATAGATGCCGAGCGCCAGGCCGAGAGATTCGCCGTAAAGCGGACCGGCCGGTGAGCCGTCTTCCAGGTCGGCATGCAGAGCGAGCATCAACGATTGAATGTGGCGGTCACGAAGATTCCAGTGAGTGGTTAGTTCCACATCCTTCAGGTGCGAGGTGTCTTCAAGCGAACGCGCGAGGAAGCGCGGTTCCATGACCAGGATGATACGAGTGGTGGGGCCAGACCAGGTGAGGCGATCGCGGGTTCCTGCCGGCAACACGTAGATTGTCCCAGGGCCATTGTCGGCGCTGCGGCTCTTGCCCTCCGTGGTCCACTGCGCCCTGATATTTCCATGAGTAAGAAGATTCAGGAAGTGAGTCGGATGATCATGATCCGGAATCGAGACGCCCGGCACATCACTGAACGATTCCAGGGCAATGCCGTCCCACCCCGCCCGTTTACTGGTTAGGGAAGATATCGCAGGGATGGGACACACCGCGCACCCATTGCGCATCACCTCGACCGCCTTGACAGGAAGAACCCCAGAGGTATCCATCGCTTCACCTCCGCTGGGCAAGGAACCCAGTAACAAAATCATACCGCCGTTCGCCCGGTGGCCTGTTTTTTTGACCAATTTATCGGAAGAACCGACCAAAACCGGAACATTTGACCAATGTTGTCGCGGTATCGTTTGCTCGCTGAGGTTAATAAGGGAAGGGAGAAAGGATGCGCCCATTTGCAAGAAAAGCGTAGCCAGAGTCATCGACTACATCCAGGCGAACACTGGCGCAAACATTAGCCTGGCAGACATGGCCCGGATCGCCGGGGTGTCGCCGAACCATTTTGTGTTGTTGTTTACCAAAGCGACCGGCCTGAGCCCTCACCAGTATGTTCTGCGGGCAAGGATCGACAGCGCAAAGCTTCTGCTGAAGGATGAAGCGCTAAGCATCGCTGACGTGAGCAGACTCACTGGCTTTCGTACCCAGGAGCATTTCACGAAGGTATTTCGGAAGATCGTTGGCGTAACTCCGCGCGAGTTCAGAAACGTGATGTAACGCTGGCAGACTTTCAAGTCAGTACTCCGGACCCAGGGATTGTTTCTTACCTCATTTTGCCCGAAAGGTGATTCGCCCATGCAGGCTCTCTCTCGCGACACTGTGATTGCTTCCACCCCGCGTCCATACCTCAACCCACCAGCTCTCAACCATGGCGAAACTGAGCCAAGCCGGGATGTGATTTATCTTGTAGATGACGACTTGCAGCTCAGGAAAGAGCTTACCGAATTCCTCACCGCGCTCGGAATGCGGGTGGTGAGCTTCGCCTCTGCTGTCGATTACCTGGCATTCGCCGGAACAGACACCGCAGCCTGCGTAATCCTGAACATCTACCTTTCTGAAATCAGCGGGCTCGAATTGCAGCGGCGGCTCGCGCAAAGGGAGAACACACCTGTTATTTTTGTCAGCGATCGGTGCGACATTCCCTCCACCGTTAGTGCGATGAAGGCAGGGGCAGTCGAGTTCCTCACCAAGCCTGTCGACCTGGGGGCCTTGCTTGCAGCGATCCACGTCGCCCTGGCACAAGATCGAAAGCAGCGGCAAAGAAAGGCAGATCTGGCTAAGCTGCAGGAACGCCTATCTCAACTGACGCCGCGCGAGCGGGCGGTGTTGCCGCTTGTGGTGGGAGGGCTACTCAATAAAGAGGCGGCCTCCGTTCTCGGCATCTCCGAAGTTACAGTGAAAACCCACCGCTGCCAGGTGATGCGAAAGATGCAAGCAGAATCCTTCGCAGAGCTGGTCAGGATGGCGATGAAGCTGCGCATCAGTTATCGGCCCGAAACCAAAGGGGGCCGCGAACGGCAATCAGAAACCTCTCTGTTTGTGGGACAAAACGGATCGAGAACTCTGGCCCAAGTGGCGGCTCAATAAAAACAATGAATGTGATCCCGACTCTCAATCCCAGTGATGCGGGGGAGGAGTCTGTGCCCTAACAGAACCCCATAGGAAGGGGACGGCTGCCCCAGGTTCTATTCTGGTTCTGTTAGGAAACTGACTCCGTCGGGTTGAGTTCTCACTCAGACTCTTTACCCCAGCCGCCTCCTCCCGGTGTCTCTAGGTGCAGTACGTCTCCTTTCACGAGACGATGACTGCATTTTCCCGGCAACTCCTTCACCTCTTCGCTGCCGCCCTTGAAGAGCCACGCGCGTCCTGCCGCGCCTTCTTCTCCGCCCTGCAATCCGTAAGGCCGCAACTTTCTGCGTTCTGCCAACAGCGTCACCTGCGCATCGGCGAGTAGCTCGACTTCGCGGATCAACCCATCGCCGCCACGGAACTGACCTCCCCCGCCTGATCCATAGCGATAGGCGTAACGGCGCAGACGGAATGGGTAGGCATACTCCAGCGCCTCGATGGGTGTGTTCAGCGAATTGGTCATGTGCGTCTGCACACCGGAGATGCCATCGAGTCCGGGACGCGCGCCCATGCCGCCTGCTGCTGTCTCGTAATAGGCGAATGGCTCGCCGGTGCGCGGGTCCAAACCTCCAATGGTCAAATTGCTCATGGTGCCGGCGCTTGCTGCGGGCACGCGCGCTGGAACCGCCTGCGCCAGAGCGCGCAGCAACACATCCACAATGCGCTGCGAGGTTTCGACGTTGCCGCCTGCGACTGGCGCAGGGGGTAGCGCGTCCACGATGCTGCCCACTGGAGTATGGAGAGTGAGCGGCCGCAGAATGCCGGCGGTTGCGGGCGCGTCTTCTCCCAACAAGCAGCGCAACATGTAGAAGCACGCCGAGAGCGTGATCGCGCGAACCGCGTTGACGCTGCCCGCAACCTGGGCGGAGGAGCCGGTGAAATCGACGTCCAGGGCCGCGGCCTCGGGGTCAAAACGTAATCGCACTGCGATCTTGCGCAAGCCTTCGGAGACGCCATCGTTGTCCAGCCAATCCTCCGCGCTGAAATCACCGGGGGGCATGTTGCGCAACTCCGCTCGCACCAGGCGCTCGGAATAATCGAGCAGCTCCTCAATCAATGCCTGCAGGTCCCATTCGCCGTATTTCTCTACTAATTGCAACACCCGCTGTTCGCCGACGCGGCAAGCCCCGATCTGCGACTCCAGGTCGCCTTCGCGCTCTTTGGCGGTCCGGACGTTGAGCAGAATCAGGCTCAGCATCTCGCGATCGACGCGGCCACCTCGCACAATCCGTACAGGTGGAATGCGAATGCCTTCCTGAAAGATTTCGTTGGCGGGTCCCATCGATCCGGCAAACATTCCCCCCACGTCCGCATGGTGAGCGCGATTGGAAACATAGAAGGCAGCCTGATCCTGCCCAGGTAGAAAGATCGGCAGCACCATGGTGATATCCGGAAGGTGCGTTCCTCCGGCAAAGGGATCGTTCAGGATGGCGATGTCTCCAGGCGCAAAGGTAATCGCTGCGACCGCTGCCTGCACCGACATAGGCATGGAGCCGAGATGCACCGGCATGTGATCGCCCATGGCAATGACCCGTGCCTGGGCATCGAAGATGGCGCAGGAGTAATCTCGCCGCTCCTTTATGTTGGGCGAGAGAGCCGTGCGCCTTAGGGCCGCGCCCATCTCCTCGGCAATGCTGTGCACTGCGCTTTGAAAGATCGCCAGCTCTACAGGATCGGCAGCGGTAAAAGTCATACGCGCTCCTCCGGTGCAATCGAGAGGACCAGGTTTCCGAAGCCATCCACTTGCGCACAGCAACCCGGCGGCAATGCGGTGGCCGAAGTATATTCCGTGATCATCGCAGGCCCGTGAATGGAGTCTCCGGGGGCCAGGGCTTCGCGCCGGTAGTGGCGCGTAGGCAGGAAGTCACCCTCGAAGTGTACCGGGCGCACGGCATAGCAGGCACCACGGCCGTCGCCGGCTACGGGCTCACGATGTGCAGGCGCGTAGGGCTCACCGGCTGCAGTCATCCGCAGCCGCAGATTCACAATCTCAACCGGTTTGGACACATCGCAGAATCCGTAACGCTGCTGATGCAGTTGATGGAAGGCTGCGATGGATTGCGCTGGTGACTGCTTTTGGTAAGGGACATTCAGTTCGTATCCCTGGCGGCGGTAGCGCACGTCCACTGTGCACTGAGCCATACCCTGCAAACCTTCGGCAGCGAACTCGGTGACCCCTCGCTGCTCCAGTTCCGCGAAGCTCTCTTCGAGAGTGTCGATCGCATCGCCCGGCAACATCACCGTGCGGGAATAATCGCGCACCGCGTCGGCGAGCAAAATACCAATTGCCGATAGCGCGCCGGGCATGGCGGGAACCAAGACTGTGGGAATGCGCAAAGCACGGGCCAGCGAGCAGGCGTGCAGCGGGCCTCCGCCACCAAAGGCCACCAGCGTGAATTGCCGTGGGTCATGCCCACGCTCGACAGAGATCACGCGGACGGCTTTCTCCATTTGTGTTTCTACGACGCGGAGTATGCCGGCTGCGAATTCTTCGGCGCTGGGGAGTGGGCCCTTCTTCTCGCGCATGATCTGCGCGGTGCGCGGTTGATCGAGACGCACTCCTCCGCCCAGAAAGCTATCCTGGTCCAGCCGGCCAAGCAGAAAGTTCGCGTCGGTGACGGTGGGCATGGTTCCGCGGCCAAAGCAGATGGGCCCCGGCTGCGCTCCCGCCGACTCAGGTCCTACACGCAACATGCCACCGGCGTCGAAGCGGGCAATCGATCCGCCTCCTGCTCCGGCGGTATGAATGTCAAGCATGGGCATGCTTACCGGCACACCAGCAACCATAGACTCGCGCGTTAGCAGCGCGCCCCCTGTGGCTGCATCGGAAAGAAAGACATCGGTCGATGTGCCGCCCATATCGAAGCCGATGATGCGCTCGAAGCCGGCCCAGCGCGCCACA
The DNA here is from genome assembly GCA_963721125.1 of uncultured Acidobacteriaceae bacterium. GTDB lineage: Bacteria > Acidobacteriota > Terriglobia > Terriglobales > Acidobacteriaceae > PALSA-350. The sequence continues at coordinate 150,365 of CAVRHZ010000009.1, forward strand.
TGGCAGGCGCCGATGACCCCACCCGCCGGGCCCGACAACACCGTGCGCACCGGCTCCGGGGCCGCACTCCGCGCCGAGATGATCCCGCCTGAGGACTGCATCACATCCACGCGGCCGCCGCCGTGCTGGCTGGCGACACTCTGCTCCAGATGCAGCAGATAGTTTTGCATTCTGGGCGCGAGATAGGCGTTCACGACCGTGGTCGATGCCCGCTCATACTCCCGGAACTCGGGCAGAATGCGGTGCGAGGCGGAGATGGGTAGACCCAGAGGGCGCAGGGCTTCTTCCACGCGGCGTTCCGTCTCCCGATTGGCAAATGAGAACAACAGCGAGATCGCGACCGCCTCTGCGCCGCTGCCGCGTACCTGGTTGACCAGGGACTCTAATTCTTCATCCGTCGGCGAGCGCAGGATCTCCCCTTCGGCGCTGACGCGCTCGGGCACGCCGAAGCGCAGCGATCGGGGCACCAGGCATACCGGCAAGGGCGCAAACCAGTCGTAGAGCTTGCTTCGTGTCTGGCGCCCGATGGAAATAGTGTCCTCGAAGCCCGCTGTGGTCACAAAGGCGACTCGGGCGCCTTTCCTTTCCAACATGGTATTGGTTCCCACTGTGGTGCCGTGGCGTACGTCGAGGGCTTTGCCTGCGCTGATGCGTGCCAGGCCATCGAGCACAGCCTGAGAAGGGTCGCCAGGGGTGGAGAAAACCTTCAGAACCTGCAGCTCTCCGGCTGCGAGATAGACGCAATCGGTGAAGGTGCCGCCAGTATCGATTGCTACGCGCAAGCCGTCGTTCTCCTATCGCAGACCACTTCTCCTGTAGGTTACATCGCCGCCTATGGGAACCCTCGTTGGTTGGCTCTGTCCGTCCACCTCCACCGCCGCCAGCCTCGAATTTGTAATCCCGACCGGAGCGAGGTGGGCGTCATACGTTGGTTGTGCCACAAATCTCTCGCTTGCCACCCCCCGAACAGAGCTACCTCGCCAGCGGCGAGTCGTCTCCTCGGGTTGACCATCTCTATACGGCGCGGCGCGCTTCGGGGTTCGTTACCCGCACCGCTTGGCCGTTCAGGAAAGCAAGCGCGTTCTCCATACTTTGGTGATAAAAGTCGGTCCATGTTTCCCGCACGCCATAACCTAGATGCGGCGTCAATACGGTATTGGGCGCGCTGCGCAGCGGATGGCCCGCGGGCAGCGGTTCGCGGTCATAGACGTCGAGCGCCGCAGTGATGCGACGCGATTGTACAGCCTCGAGCAGTGCCGCCTCGTCTACGATCGGACCACGAGAGGTATTGATCAGGATCGCGCCCGGTTTCATGCGGGCGATGTCCGAAGCACCAATCAGACCGCGCGAGCGTGGTGACAACACCACGTGAATGCTGACCGCGTCGGATTGCGCCAGGAGTTCCTCCTTCGAAACCAAAACAGCGTCCGCCGCTAGCGCCTTCTCTGCGGTCAGATTCTGGCTCCAGGCAAGGACAGTCATGTTCAGAGCCCGGCAGTAGCTCGCCATGAGCGACCCCAGACGGCCCAGACCGATAATCCCGATGGTCTTTCCCGCCAGGCTGATGCCGACCGGCAGGCCCTCCTGGAATCGTCCGGCGCGTATGTTCGAATCGGCAGCGGGGATCGCTCGTGCTGCTGACAGAAGCAGGCCAAGTGCCAACTCTGCAGTGGCGGCTTGGGGGGCTGCTCCGTATTCCGTGTTGCACACCAGCACGCCGCGCGCCGTGCAGCAAGCTGTGTCGAGGGACGCATTGCGCGCGCCGGTCATACCTAGCATGCGCAGCCTGGGTAAGCGATTGATGAGCGAGGCGGGTAGTGGCGTGCGCTCGCGCATGGACAGAATGATGTCGAAATCCGCCAGCTTTCGAGCCGCGTCGTCTTCATCATCGAACGCCTGAGCAAAAAAGACGACTTCAGCGCGCGCCTGTAGTGGCGACCAGTCTGTGCTACCCTGCGCTACACCTTGCCAGTCATCCAGCACTGCGACCTTAGTCATCGTGCCTCCTTCTTCCTTCAAGCTCACCCTGCCGCGGCGTTCATTCTGAACACTTCCGCGCGCATCTGCGCGACGGCCTGGGACATATCTCCCACGGCCGTGTTGCCAAATCCCAGGACGAAACCCTGGCGGGGAGTCTGGCTCAAATACGACGGGGAGAGAGGCCACAACCAAATCCCTTTGCGCGCCCCCCTGGTGGCAATCTCGCGATCACTCAGCCCCTTGGGTAGGGTGACTGCCAAATGCATGCCGGCTTGCGAGCCATGAATCTCTAATCGCGACCCGAATTGCTCACGGATACTCTCAACCAGCGCTGTTCTTCGTTCGCTGTAGAGCAAGCGCATGCGGCGAATGTGGCGGGCGAAATGTCCTTCGCGCATGAAGTCTGTGATCGCCTCCTGATGCAAGTAGGGAGGGAAGATGTCCATGGCGGCGCGAACAGCAACAAAGTGGTCGATCAAGTCCGGCGGAATCACGATGTACCCGAGACGCAAGGAGGGAAAGAGAACTTTGCTGAAGGTTCCGATATAAATGACGCGAGCGTTACGATCCAGCCCCTGCAAAGACGAGATCGGCATGCTCTCAAAGCGATACTCACTGTCGTAGTCGTCCTCGATGATCCAAGACCCCGAACTCTGTGCCCAGTTCAGTAACTGCATGCGACGCGACGCGCTCATGGTCGATCCAAGAGGATATTGATGGGAGGGCGTAACATAGGCGGCCCTCGCCTTTGCGCATTGCTTGATTCCGGCGGATACATTCATACCGTCCTCGTCCACAGGAACAGGAACCAGACGGCAGCCCGCACCCTGGAAGACGCTGCGCGCCAGGCGGTACCCGGGTTCCTCTATCCAAACCGGGCTTCCGTTGCCCAGGAGAACGCGCGCCGAAATCTCCAGCGCCTGCTGGGAACCAGCAACCACCATCACCTGGCTGGGATCGCAGCGGACCGCCCTCGCCGTTCGCAGGTAGGTGCAGATGGCCTCGCGGCAAGTTTCAGAACCCCGCGGATCGGTGTTGTGGATGGCGCTAAAGCGTGGGCTTTTGGAATGACGGGTGATGAGGCTCGACCAAATGGGAAAGGGAAAGTGGTCAAACGCCGGCTGGTGTACCATAAACGCTCCCCAGCCCCCCACCCACGGCGCCCGGTCATACCTGGTCAGGAGCAAGGCGCGACGGGCGACCGGACGCGGACCTGAACTCGCCTCTTCGGGTTGCAGGGTTCTCTGCTCGCAGACGGTGAGGCTTTCAGGCAGAGACTCGGATACGAACGTTCCTGCCCCTTTACGGCTCTCGAAATACCCCTCAGCCAACAACTGCGCGTATGCATTCAGCACCGGGATGCGGGAGATCCCCAACTCAATACTGAGCGTGCGCGAGGACGGCACACGCTGTCCCGCTCGCATATTGCCGCCAACAATAACGGAGAGAAAACCTTCGTAAATTTGCTTGTGAAGAGGCTTTGAAGCTTTTCTGTCAACGGCAATAACCGGCGCAATCGCTGCGGATACTTTAGCCATGTCGTTATGCTAGTGGCTATAACAATCTATCGGCAAGCGGTTATTTTGGTGGACCACTTGGTCGCCCCTGCTGCGGTAGCAGCGGTGGCACCGTATGCTAGTCCTACACACGAGGCTGATGGTTTGAACGGCATTTATGGCTGGCTGGCTGACGCCTCGGGCGAACAAAGGCGCACCCTGCTTGCGGCCTTCCTTGGGTACATGCTCGACAGCATGGACGTGATGCTCTACGCACTGGTCCTGGGCCAGGTACAGCGGGAGATGCATCTCTCCGCAGCAATGAGTGGTGCGATGGTGTCGGCCACGCTCATTGCGGCGGCAGCCGGTGGGGTGGGCTTCGGCTGGTTTGCCGACCGGTTTGGCCGCGTGCGGGCGCTTATTTGGAGCGTGCTGGTTTATTCCATCGGCACCGGGCTTTGCGGTTTCACCCGGACCGCCACGCAGTTGATGATCTGCCGTGTGCTGCTGGGCTTCGGCGTGGGTGGGGAATGGGCCTCGGGCGCTGCCCTGGTTGCCGAGACTTGGCCGGCACAGCACCGCGGCAAGGCGCTTGCTCTGGTGCAAAGCGCCTGGGCGGTTGGCTACGCACTGGGTGCGGGTGTGGTCGCGCTGGTGATGCCGCGCTTCGGCTGGCGGGCGGTGTTCTTCGCCGGCATTCTGCCCGCCTTAATTTCACTTTGGGTGCGGCACGGGTTGCGAGAACCGCAGGCCTGGCGCCAGGAATCGAAACCGCGGGTAGACTTCGGCCGCCTGTTCCGGGGCACGTTCAGCTACAGCTTGCTGGTGTGCGCCAGCATGAATGCCGCCGCCCTCTTCGCCTGGTGGGGACTCTTCACCTGGCTACCGCGTTTTCTCTCCATGCCCCTCGCAGAAGGCGGCCGGGGCCTCAGCATTCTGCAGACCTCTGGATGGACGATCGTGATGCAGACGGGCACTTTCCTTGGGTATATCTCGTTTGGATATCTGGCAGACCGCTTCAGCCACAAATACACTTACATTGGTTATCTGATCGTGGCCGCTCTGCTGGTGCCACTATTCGCGTTCGTGCGCAACCCCAATGCGCTGCTCATCATCGGTCCGTTGGTTGGTTTTTTTGGGACCGGCTACTTCAGTGGCTTCGGGATAATTGCCAGCGAACTCTTCCCTACTGCTTTGCGCGCCTCTGCCATGGGTTTTGCTTATAACATCGGCCGGGTGTTGAGCGCCGCCGCGCCCTACCTCATCGGCCGCGTCTCGGAGCACGCAGGGCTCAGCTGGGCGCTCTGCATCACTTCAGCCGGTTTTCTTGCAGCCGCACTCATCGCCACTGCGTTGCGTCCACCGTCGATGCAGGTTCTTACTTAGGCGAACTTTTGAGCTCCACCTTGAATTTCTTAGCGGCTGACTGTATGCGCTTCCACGCTTCGCGGCGCTCCGCCTCGGTTACGCCCTCCACCTGGTCGAAGCGCGCTGCAGCGTTGCGCACGTGAGAGGCGTTCTCCAGCGGTTCTTTGCGTTGTTTGGGAAAGGCGAACTTGGTTGCAGGAATGCGTTCGCGTGCCGCCTCGTTTAGCTTTGCCATTAGCTTTCCTCCCACCATCTACATCTGGCTTGGACGCGAGCGTGGCGGCTGGGGTTGGATGGGTGGGAGGCCTGCATTTATGCGGGGGCTCCCACCTTGCGTTATTCGAGGCGCAGAGTATCGAAGGGGCGGCCCAACTCGGAGCAGAGAGCCTCTACTGCCAACTGGTGGTCGGAGCGGTCCGGTAGACCGGAAACCGTAATGGAACCGATGACGCCCGCGCCCAATACGCGCAGCGGAAAGCTGCCGCCATGAGCGGCATAGTCGGCAACCGCCAGCCCGTAACGATCCAGGAGATTCGATTTTTTCTCCTCCAACTCCAGCCGGACGGCGTAGGAGCTGCGATGAAAGCGAGCCGTCACGTTGCTCTTGCGGCGAATCCATTCCACATTGTCGGGAGTAGTCCCGGGCAACGCGGCGTAAAAAAGTGGCTGGCCGAAGCGCCGTACATCGACTACCAGGCTCAGCTTGCGGGCGATGGCCAGGGCGCGCACGTGCGAGCCTAGCCTCCAGGCTGTCTCTTCATCAAAGCTGGCGAATTGGAGCTCTTGTTCCTGAACTGCAATGCGGGCGAGATCGTCGGCTATCAACATGATTATGAACAGGATACTCCATCACCGATATTTATCGACGTACCGCCCAGCGGAACACTGCTCTACATTCGAGGCACCCATTCATGATTTCGATTGATTAACGATTGTTCCCTTTGATAAACCTTGGCCGACTCATCGGAGGCCGTTATGCAGTCGATTGCTACTCGCTCGTTTGCGCATGCGGAGCTTACCAGGAAAGCCAAAAATATCTGGAAGCTAACGTATCTGTTTTTGTTTCTTCTTAGTTTCCCTGCGGGAGATCGATTCCTCCGGGCGCAGGCTATCGGCGGTGGACAAATTCAAGGCACCATCACGGACGCGAACGGATCAGTCGTGTCTGGAGCAACGGTGGAGGCGGTACAAACAGATTCAGGACTTCACCGCACAGTTACCAGCGACGCTGAGGGTGGGTACAACTTGCCCAGCCTGCCAGTAGGACCCTACACCCTCAAGGTGACAGCAGCTGGCTTCAGCACCTACGACCAATCTGGCATCGTGATCCAGGTAGGCAACGAGCTGCGCATTGACGTGAAATTGCAAGTCGGCGGCGTCTCGCAGACGGTGCAGGTATCGGCGGCCGCCTCGATGGTGCAAACCGAAGATCAATCGATATCTCAGGTCGTCGACCGGCAGCGCACAGTCGATCTGCCGTTGAACGGCCGTCAAGCCACCCAGTTGATCCTGCTGACCCCAGGAACGGCCAATGCGCCCGCAACCGACTTGGCCTCGAGCAAAAACTATCCCAGCGCCGTGACACTCTCTGTTGCCGGCGCCCAGGCCACCAACATCAACTACCTGATGGACGGCTCGGATAACAATGACGCGTTCACCAATGTCAATCTGCCGTTTCCGTTCCCTGACGCTATTCAAGAATTCAGCGTGCAGACTTCAGGCTTGTCCCCGCAGTACGGCGTTCACCCTGGCGCCGTCGTGAACATCGTTACTCGTGCGGGCGGCAACGCCTTCCACGGAACTCTCTTTGAGTTCTTCCGCAACGGCGACATGAATGCGCGCAACCACTTCTCCACCAAGCAGGACACGCTTAAGCGCAACCAGTTCGGCGGGGTTCTCGGTGGACCGATCCGTAAAGACAAGTTGTTCTTCTTTGGTGGCTATCAAGGCACACGCACCCGGCAGGAAACGAACGCATACACCAGTTATGTTCCTACTACTGCCATGTTGAACGGCGACTTCAGCGCTTATGCCAGCGCCGCTTGCCAAAGCGGCGGCGTGGCCAAGCAGTTAATCAACCCGGCAACCGGACTGGGCTATCCCAATAACCAGGTTCCCGTGTCACAGCTCAACCCATCGGCGCTCGCCATCTTCCAGTACATTCCATTGGCAACCAACCCTTGCGGCAAACTGGTGTACGGCCTTCCGCTGCCGCAGAATGAAGATCAATACATCGCCCGCATCGATTGGACTGCGACCACCAAGCAGACCGTTTTCGGCCGCTACTACCTCACCCACTTCACGCAGCCAGGTACGTTCGCCAACAATTTATTGAATACCCAGAATCCGTCGCTCGATGACCGGGTCCAATCCTTCACTCTGGGCCACACCTACAGCCTTACATCGAGTCTCGTCAGCTCTTTTCACCTGGGGTATACGAGAAACATCGTCAGCCGCAACGTCGCTGCTGACAGCATCAATCCCAACACGCTTGGCATCCAAAGCTACGCGCCCATCAAGAACTACATCTACATGAACATCTCCAACGCGTTCACCGTGGCTTGCGGAACGTGCGAACACCTCCTGAACAGCACCAACGGTTACAACGTGCTCGAAGACATGTTCTGGACCAAGGGTATGCATCACTTCTCGTTCGGCGTGAATTACCTGCGCAACACGCTCGAATCTGACGGCGTCAACAATGCCAACGGCCAGTTCAACTTCACCGGGCAGTACACCAAGGACGGCTTGGTAGACTTCATGATCGGCGAGATTCAATCGCTCTACCAGGGCAATAACAGCGCCGTCGACTTCCGCAAGAACTATGCCGGCCTATATTTCCAGGACAGCATTCAGTTCAGCCCGCGGTTGATCGTGAACGCAGGCCTGCGTTGGGCCACCGGGCTGCCGGCGATTGAAACCACGGGGCGCGGCGCCAGCTTCTCACTGGCGGACTACGAATCTGGGACTAGATCGATTGTCTATCCCACAGCTCCGGCTGGAGTGCTCTTCTATGGCGACCCTGGGATTCCCCACGGCTATTACCACGGCAAATGGAACCGGCTTGAACCCCGCCTCGGCGTGGTGTTTGATCCGCGCGGTCAGGGAAGAGAAAGCATTCGCGCATCCTACAGTCTCGGTTTCCAGGAGCCGCCGCTCTACTACAACTCCCGCTACGCATCCATGGCGCCGTGGGGCGACTCCATCACTTTGACGCCTCCTCCCGGCAACCTCACTACACCCTACGCGGGCTATCCTGGCGGGAATCCCTACCCCAAGCCTTTTCCGCCGACTGCCAGCAACGCGTACTTCCCGACCTCTGGAACCTACTTCGTGCTGCCCACGAACCTGCAGCAGGCTTACTCGCAGAACTGGAACTTAAGCGTGCAAAAGCAGTTTCTTAAGGATTGGGCGCTCACCGTTACCTATCTGGGCACGCGGGTACTCCATGGCTCCTACGGTAACGAGCAGAACCCGGCGGTCTACTACCCCGGAAAATCGACCGGCGCCCCTGGCTCCTGCGGAACGCTCTCGGTGGTGCCAGCGGCTGGAACAAACTGCTCCACGACCGGAAACACCAATGCCCGCCGCGTGCTGACCGGCATCAATGCCGCCCAGGGGGCCTATTTCACCCAGGTCACGCAGGCTTATACCGGTCTGGGATCGAGCTTTAACGGCCTCCTGGTCACCGTGCAGCATCGCTTTTCCAGCTATTTCACGCTGCTCACCAACTACACCTATTCACACTGCCTCTCCGGTCCTCCAGAAAATGGAGACAATGCCGGAGACCAATTTCAAGATCCTGCTCACCCGAGCCTCGATTACAGCAACTGCGCCTCTGATCTGCGTCAGAACTTTGTGACTTCTGCCATCATCCGCAGCTCCGCAGGCGGAACCTATACCCGCCAGCTCCTACTGAGCGGCTGGCAGCTTGCGCCCATCATCACCGCGACGACGGGCGTTCCCTTTACTGCAACTACCGGCACCGACGCCTCCCTAACCGGCGTAGGTAATGACCGGCCTAACCTGGTGGGCAATCCCCGCGCCCAAAACACTAAAATCACCACATGGTTGAACCGAGCTTCCTTTGTTGCAAACCCGGCTGGAACGTATGGCCATACCCGGCCTTATGAGTTCTACGGGCCACACTACACCGACGTGGACACGGCTCTCAGCAAATTCATCCCCATCCATGAGGCTTTGGAGCTCGAAGCACGAGCCGAGTGCTTCAACTGCTTCAATCACACCAATTACGCCAACCCGGGCGGCGCCATCAACAGCAACGGCACCGGCGTCACCAATCCCGGCACGTCTCTTAGCGGCAGTACCTTCGGAACCATCCTTGCTGCGAATCCTCCGCGAATCCTGCAGCTCAGCCTCAAGATGGACTTTTAGGAGCAACGCATGCGAGGTGCTATTTCTGTGGTGTTGGGTTGGCTGATGTGTTTCTCAGCATTCAGCCAATCCTCCACCCGCGCGGTGGTGGATGCCTGGTTTAACAGCCAGCAGCGGACCAACGCGGCCGGCCAACTGGAATACTTTCACTACAAGTGGAATGATGTCAGCAATAGTGGCTTTTCCCTACTGGGCGACGTCTTCCACAAGGCCGGTGTGACCACGGATACGCTTTACACCGCGCCGACGGTGGCCAATCTGAAGGGGGCACAGATCTACATCATTGTGTCTCCGGATATCCCGATCAAGAATCCGCACCCGCACTATATGCAGCCGGAGGACGCCCGGCAGGTGGCCGAATGGGTGAAGCAAGGAGGAGTGCTTCTTTTGATGGCAAACGATCCGGCGAACGGAGAGATAGAGCACTTTAATCTGCTGGCTGATATCTTCGGCATCCACTTCAACCCGGTGCTCAGCCATCACGTGGTTGGCGACAACCATGAACCGGGGCGGATTCCGGTGGCTGGCAATGGTCCGGTGTTTCAGCATCCCCATATCTTTTTCATGAAAGACACTTGCACCATCTCGCTCAAAGCGCCCGCCGTTTCTGTACTGCAGGACCGGGGAGATATCCTGATGGCCACAGCGAAATATGGCAAGGGCACGGTTTTTGCCGTCGCGGATCCCTGGATCTATAACGAATACACGAACGGGCACAACCTTCCCCCGGAATATGACAACCTTGCCGGTGCTGCGGAGTTGGTCCATTGGCTTGTGAACCAGGTCCCGCGTCGGAATCACTCCCCTGCTGGAGCCGCGGCGCAGTAACGCCGGCAACTTGCTGAGACTTTAATCCGTCGATGAGCTTATGCGTCGCGGGATGATGATTTGACCGGTGGTAAGGAGAAACAAATGCAAACCTATCTGTTGGCCGACCCCACGCGCTATCCGCGCATGACCACGGCTCAGCTTCGAGAGACGTTTCTGATGGACTCGCTGTATGAGCCGGGAGCGATTCACCTGGTTTATGTGGATCTCGACCGAACCATTGCAGGCATCGCGGCGCCGCTTTGGGAGCCAGTTGCTCTGCCCGTGGATCCCGATCTCCGGGCAGAGTACTTCACCGAACGGCGGGAGTTGGGGGCCTTGAACATTGGCGGAAGCGGATCGATTAAGGTCAACGGCAAATGCCATTGTCTGGAGAATCTTGATTGTTTGTACATCGGCAGAGGCAATGCCGAAGTCAGCTTTGAATCCAAGGATCCCGCGTCACCGGCTATCTTTTATCTTCTTAGCTACCCTGCTCATACAGCCTATCCAGTAGCCCTGGTACGAAAAGACGAAGCCAGCCCGACAACGATTGGGAGCGCCGAGACCTGCAACTTGAGGACGGTCTCGAAGTACATCTATCTTGGCGGCGTCAAGAGCTGCCAACTGGTGATGGGGGTGACCCACTTGCACGCCGGAAGCGTCTGGAATACGATGCCGCCCCACACTCACATGCGGCGGTCGGAGGTCTATCTTTACTTCAATCTCGCTCAAGATGCGGTTGTGTTTCACCTGATGGGGCCGCCGGAAGAGACCCGCCATATCTTGATGAAGGACTTTCAGGCAGTGGTTTCTCCTGGATGGTCTATTCATGCCGGAGTAGGCACTCGCGCCTACAGTTTTTGCTGGGGGATGGGCGGAGAAAATCAGGACTATGCGGACATGGACGCTGCTCCGATCGCCAAGTTGCGCTAGACTACGTTTCTCGCCAGTTGCTGTTTCCGCTGAGAGCATCTTCGTATCTAACTCGCGGCCTTTTGTCCAATGCCGGCACGGAGGATCTACTTGCTCGACCGAACTCACCTCGCCCTCTTTCTGAGTGCTGCTCTGATCCTTGCGATTACCCCGGGGCCGGGGATGCTTTACGTCTTAGGCCGGACGCTCCACGGAGGGCGGCGTGAAGGCGTTCTGTCGGCACTCGGTACCCTGGTGGGAGGGTCCTTCCATGTCGTGGCTGCTGCCCTCGGTCTCTCTGCGATTCTAGCGACCTCAGCAATTGCCTTCGCTATTGTCCGCTATGCCGGGGCTGCATACCTCATCTACCTGGGTATTGCCATGCTCCGAAGCCGCAAGATAGAAGTTGAGGTGACAGACGAAGCAGGCCCATCCCATGGCCATTTTCTTCAGGGGATCACCACCGAGGTGCTCAACCCAAAGACAGCGCTCTTCTTCCTGTCGTTCATTCCCCAGTTTGTGATGCCCTCAAGAGGACATCTCATTACGCAGTTTTTGCTTCTCGGGGCGACTTCAGTCGCTTTGAATACGGCCGCTGACCTGATCGTGGTCGTTCTGGCGGGGGCGGTCGCCCACAAACTCAAGAACAATCCGAAGTTCACGCGGAGACAGCGTACCGCATCTGGCGTGGGAATGATTGGGTTGGGCGCGTATGTCGCAGTATCAAAATAGGCTGAACCGGAAGAGTAAGTAGTGAAGAAAAAGTGCTGGCCCGGCATAATGCTCGCGCTGATGACCTTGCCTTTGCGGCCGCAACAGTCTGATCCGCCCGCCGCAGCATCCGGACAATCCGCGGCACCCGCCGCCCCGCCTACGGTTTTGATGCGCCGCTCGCCGGAAGACCGCGACAGAGCAAGTCAAGTGGCGCGCCACATCATTCTCAATGTCGTTGTGACCGATGCCTCCGGTAAACCGGTCGCCGGCCTCCAGCAAAGGGACTTTACCCTGCTTGATAACCATCAGCCGCAGCAGATCGTATCCTTCCACGCAGTGGAGGGGCGGACGGCCAAACCACCAGTTCACATTATTTTCCTGCTGGATATTCTGAACAACTCCTTTCAAGACATGGCGCGCCAACTGAGGGCGGTGGAGAAATATCTGGATCAAAATCGGGAACAACTTAGCTTTCCGGTTTCTATCGCCGTTCTCACTGAAAGCGGAATAAATCTTGGCCAACCCTCTCGGCATGGCAAGGCCCTCATCGGCCAACTCAAGAAAGTTCATGCGCCGCTGGAGACGATCGGTTCCCCGGAAGGGTCGAACGCTGGACGGTTCCACCTATCCGTTGAGTCACTTACCAAATTGGTCAGCGATCAGGAGGACGTCCCGGGAAGAGTTCTTCTCATCTGGATGGGCGCCGGTTGGCCCCTGCTCTCCGATGGTCCTTACCCAGGTACACCAATGGACAAAAGAAACTTCTTTGCTGAGGTTTTGAATCTCTCCGCTGGCTTTCTAGATGCTCAGATGACCATGGACACGATCTCTTCACCGAATCTAATGCGCGGGAGCGGACGGCCACGAAATTATTACAAACCCTTTCTTAAGGGCGCGCAGAGAGCAGACCAGGCGGATCCCGGAAATCTTGCTTTGCCGGTTCTCGCTTACCAGAGCGGCGGCCAGGTCTTCGAAGAAGACAAAGACCTGGCCGGCGATATCGCCAAATGCGTAGCGGATCTGGAGTCGTACTATGTGCTCTCCTTCGACTCGACTCATGCCTCTCAGGAAATCGAGTACCGCGCACTGCAGATCACAGTAGACAAGGTAGGGCTTAGCCCACGCACGAATACCTTCTACTACGCTCAGCCGTAACCTTACTTCAGCCCGGAGGACGCAGTCGTGGTCGGGACTTTTTCACAGAGCGCTAGAGCGCTCTTTCCCCCGCATACATGCGGGGCCTCCCGCCCTCTGCCCCGACTAGTTTTCAAAGTTCAGGTTGGCCGGATCTTCCGGGAGCCGCGTCGGAGCATTGGCGGTTGTCGGCACGTCTAAGCCGACGCTCTCGAACTTTACGCTGTTCAGCCAAACCGATCCTGATTTGTTCAGCAGAATGCCAAAAGCTATGGCCGTCGCGTCTTGGGGTACGTCGAGAATCACTTCGTAGTTCTGCCATGTGGTTGTGCCTTTAATTGGCCGGTCCTTCATGTTGTCGAAGCTAACCATGGTGGAGCCCTTGTCCACCCTCATCCACAATCCAGCCCAATCAGCTACCTCTTCGGCTTTCACGGACGCTCTTAGCCTGACTCGCTTTCCGACATATCGGCCTGCACTAAATTCCTGCATGAGGGTGCCAAACTCTTCCATCGCTGACTCTTTGGCTTTCAAGTAAGCACTTTGGAAACCGTGGTAGCTCGCCTGCGGATCTATACCGGCATCATAATTGCCAGGATTGCTACCTGCTAAAAGCCAGCCCTCAGGCACGGCAGGTTTTTTAGCCGATTGCGCTTGCGCTGGTAAGTGTAGGGAGACAAGCAGCGTAAGGATACACAGCGCACCCATCGCAGTGGTGCGCGTGGCTGTCCCAGGCAGACGGCTCCCCTTGGTGGAAGTCATCATGGCGTTCAGTCTCCTCTCGCAGATTCGACGGACGCCCAACCGAAAAGATATCGACCAATCACACCACCGGAGTATTTAAACACCGGTTGGACCGAGCCTGGGGGCCTTCCTCGACGCAGACCGTTACCGGATTGGATTAGCTAAGCCACGATCGAACTCTTTGTAGACACTGAACGGTCACTTTGTGGCGGGGAGGCAGACATACGCGCTGGTTCAACCCCAAATACCAGCCATTCAGGATCCTCCGACGCAATAAGCATTGCCTGAGCAGCTGACTTGGCTATGAGATAGTAGCGCTTGTCACGCGGATAGAGAGAATTCAACGAGTGCAGGGGCCGAAGGACCACACAGTAAGGGTGCATGGGTTCTCCTAGCTTTTTGAGATGATACGGCCCGGGGGAGTAGCACAATAATTGTAGCAGCTATCGGTCCATGTCCCCTCCGGACTGTCGTCGTTCAAGGACCCGTCCGGGAAGATGGCTGACAACTCCTGGCTTGCCCGCAAGGAGCCGCCAGTCGAAGTTCGCGAGATACGGAATGGGTCAATCCACCCCGCGCCTGGGCGGCCGAACGTTAACTACACAGTAAACTGAACTTCACGATCAGGGGGGCAGAAGGTGATGCTGGATTCAACCACGGTTAAGGCGCTCGTATTCGACATCTTCGGAACCATAGTGGACTGGCGCAGCTCCGTGATCGCTGAAGGCGTGGCCTGGGGCAAGGCCAAAAGCCTCAATATCCACTGGGCTGACTTTGCCGACCGCTGGCGCCTGGGGTATGCACCGGCCATGGATAAAGTTCGCAAGGGGAAGATTCCGTGGACTCGCCTCGACGACCTCCACCGAATGATCCTGGAGGATTTGCTACAGGAATTCAGGATCAAGGACTTGACAGATGAGGAAATACTATCCTGGAGCTATGTTTGGCGCCGCCTGAAACCGTGGCCCGATGCGGTGGAAGGACTCACACGCCTGAAGAAAAGATACGTTATCGCTCCGCTCTCGAACGGTAACATCGCCTTGATGGCGAGCCTGGCCAGGTTTGGCGGCTTACCCTGGGACGCGATCCTGGGTTCGGAACTGGTCAAACACTACAAGCCTGATAACGAGGTTTATCTTTCAGCTCCTTATTTTCTCGGCCTTAAGCCGGATGAAGTGATGATGTGCGCGGCGCACGCTAGTGATCTGGAAGCGGCGCGTAGAAACGGTCTCCGCACAGGCTTCATCTACCGTCCCGATGAGTTCGGCAATGGATCGGCGGGCGTGCCGGATAAGGCCAGGCCCGGAGACTTCGACATTATCTCCGTAAGCGTGGTCGATCTGGCCCAACAGATGGCTGCCTAAGCGCTCCTTCCCCGCATAAATGCGAGGAGCTTTTACCTGTGTCCGTAATCGGTGAAAACGTAATCTCTTGTCTTCACGATCGTGTGGCACGCGAACCCGCACTTGGCGTCACTCCCCTGCGGCGGCTTGTCCGCTAAGTTGCCGAGCCTGAATCTACCGGACGCGGCGTCATACTCGAAGACGCCATATCCCCATCCGCCGCTGTCCTGGAACCGCTTGCTGTCCTTCACCATAAAATCGACGTCATGCTGGGTGTCCGGCACCGTCGCTGAGGGGAATGTCTCCATCTTTTTCAGGTTCCAATGGACCTTCGCCATCTTGGAGCCATCGGGGAAAGGCTGGCCGTTGCCGGGCGCTCCGGCGCGGTAGGCGTTGATCATCACGGGATTTGCCAGGATGAGCGCCATCACATTTCCATTGTGGCTAATGGAGACAGTCTGCCAGTCTTCGTATCCTCTGAACTCAGAGAACGCGACGCCATTCGGTATTTTAAGAGCGTACTTGTCTTGCGCGGAAACGACGGCCTGTGCCTGTGACGAAACTGCTGTGGACGCAGAGGTCGCGTCGATGCGGGGAAGGTTGTGAATGAAACGTGCAAGCTTCCAGGTGTCGTTACCGGAAATGCTCGACTGCCAGGAAGGCATGCCTGTGAGGCGAACTCCGTTCTGTATGATCCAAAATAATTCCCCGTCGCTCCAGTGCTGCACGTGGGGTGAGTGCAAGTCCATGGCGGGCGGGGCCATGTGGCGCCCGATTTCAGTTTGTGCCCGCCCATCGGCACCATGGCAGATGGCGCAAGACTCAAGAAATACTTGCTGGCCTTGGGTTACAACCTCGTCCTTCTCAGGAAGCGGGTTCTTCATCTTTCCTGCCTCCAATGGAATAACAACGTCTTTAGCCGCGTTGGTCAGGGTTGTTTCCTCCCGGGAAGGAGGTTTGTCCGCTGAGCAACCTGCAAGCAAAGTGCCCAGCATTGCAACGATCACGCCCAGCATCAGCTTGTGTTCGAGCGCCAGGCTGATTTTGCTTTCGTCTCGCACGTTGTTGAGTTGGTTCACGATGTTTTCTCCTTTTGTGAAATCGCCTGTAGCGAGTATGCGGTTCGTGCCCCAAGGGTTCACACAGTCGCGATGAAAGCAGAAGAGCGAAGCGGGATCGATTGAACGTTAGTATCGATTGCTACGTAAGTATTGGTTGGCACTCCGCCGGGGATCCTTCCGGTACGGTCAACTAAAAGCGGAGCTTGTGGCTGTTGAGCGCGTGACGCGAAGCCGCGCTGCCATGTTTATCAAATTTGCAAATGAGTCCGCCTTCATCTTGCGCATGACATTGCCACGATGGGCTTTGACGGTGATTTCACTGATGCCCAGCTCCCCACCCACCTGCTTGTTCGGAAGACCGGATACCACCAATTTCATTACTTCGCGTTCGCGTTGAGTAAGCGACCCATAAACCGTTCGCAACGCGTGCAATTGGTTTTCGCGGCCTAGCGCGGCCTCGCTGCGTTTGAATGCTTGCTGTATCCCGATCAACAGACCTTCAGCGTCGAACGGCTTGGTCAAGAACTCGAGGGCACCCCGCTTCATAGCTCTTACGGTCATGGCTATGTCGGCAATGCCAGTGAGAAAAATGATCGGCATATCTGTGCGTTCCGCAGCGATGCGCTCCTGAAGTTCGAGACCATTGAGGTCGGGGAGAGTTACGTCGAGGATGAGACAGGAAGGAACAGCAGCTCGCGGACGGGCGAGGAATTCTTGCGCAGAGGCAAATGTCTCCGCCCGCCAACCGGCGGCTCGGACCAGCAGTTCCAGCGATTCCCGGACCGAAGGGTCGGAATCGACGACAAAAACGATGGGGGTGGAAGCGTGTGACATGGACTACAACCTCCGTTGGCCGAGCAGGCTCGGACCGTAGTTCGAATGGTCACCGAGGTTTTTTTCAGCGACGAATAGATTGTGGCCCGGTTGCCTATTCGAACGAACCCCAGATCGAGGATTATCTGAACTGCATCGAGTGTGCCGAATACTGCTCTTTGGGGGTGGTATGAACTACCCCCCATCGACCGAGAGGCCCACGATGCTGATTATTTTTCCAGGTCAATTCTCTTCCAGCCAAAGAGCCGGGCATCAATAGACAGTGCTCCAGGGCCGACGAGCGCCAGCGCTGCGCCGATCGCAGCCAATAAAATGCCCGGACGAGGATCTTCATGTTGAAGGAGAATCCCCCAGGTGGAGAGGGCTATGACGAGAGGTCCTGCAATCGGCGTCCACAGCCCAGTGGCGAGGAACACACCGTCTACGATCGCGAACACGCCGACGATCAGCGATCCCATCGGCAGGCCGGCACGGCACTGCTCAACCCCATAAGTGATAAGAAACCCAGCGGAGGCGATCCGCAGCAACAACAATCCAATCCCGGGCCAGCCTCTGGCAAAACTTGAAAAAAGGCGACGCATGAGTACCCTCTGGAAGGGTACCCAGTCGCCACTGCCCGGCGAAACCCCCAAAGGAGCGAATCTCAGACTCTTTCGAGCCCCCCTAGAGTTCTATAATTCCACGCTTGAGGCCTATGGTGGCTGCATGGGTCCGATCGTTGGCATTCAGCTTGGAGAGGATGTTTTTGACCCGGCCCTTGACCGTTTCTTCGGTGACGGACAGCAGATCGGCGATCTGCTTGTTTGCATTTCCGGCTGCAATCAGCCGAAGGACCTCCACCTCGCCGGGGGTCAAGGCATCGTCTGTCGCGTGTTCGGCAAGTTCGTAGGAGGCCTCAGGGGACAGGCTCTTCTTGCCGGCATAAACCGCCCGAATGGTATCCAGCAGATTCTTGTGCAAGGTGTTCTTTAAAAGATAGCCTCGCGCTCCAGCCTTCAATGCACGCAACACCTGGACATCACCGCTATAAGTGGTAAGTACGATGATCTTGGCATCTGGGAATTCGCCACGAATGGCGATGATCGCATCGAGCCCATTCATTTCCGGCATTTGTAAATCCATAAGAGTTATATCGGGGCGATGCATCCGGAATTGCTGGATCGCTTCGCGCCCGCTGGAGCCTTGTGCCAGCAATTTCATATCTGGCTGGTCGGTTAAGAGACTTACGATCCCCTGGCGGAAAATCGGATGATCGTCGACCGCCAGAATCCCGATTGGTTTGGAAGTGGTATTCATCACTTTATCTCCGCCAAAACCGGGACAAGCGAAAACCGCGCGGGTTGCGCGGTTTTGAGTAAGCGCTCGCGGCCGGAATGGTCAATTCGGCTTCAGTGCCCGCACCGAGCTGGCTCCAGACTTCGAAGATACCTCCGATGAGTTTGGCCCGCTCCCGCATACCACGCAAGCCCCAGTGGCCGGGGATGTGCTCCTGGCTGAGAAGCGCTGGGTCGATACCCTTTCCGTCATCGCGAATTCGGAGCCCAAGGCCGTTTTCACCGTATCGGAGGTCTACCTCGATTCGTCGAGCATTTGCATGACGGACCGCATTGCGCAAGGACTCTACTCCAATGCGATATACCTCATCCCGAGTTATTGGATTGAGGGGCCGCGGCGTACCCTCAACCTGCACACTCAACTCGGGAACCGTTTCAGTGGTGGCGCCCCCCAGAAGGTCCTTACCGAACTTGCTGATCGCCTCTCCCAGATCCACTGTGCCGAGTCCGCCAGAGCGGAGTTCATGCACTGCATCTCTGCCCTCGGTAATGGCATCGGATGCCTGGTCAAGCGCGAGTTCCATTCGTTGTTTTGCTTCCTCCGGCCGCGCCGGCAGCAAATTCGCCACTGCCTGAAAAACCAGCAGCACACCCTGGAAACTTTGTAGGAGAGTGTCGTGCAGTTCTCGCGCGATTCGAGTGCGTTCATCCACGCGGGCCTCAAGGGCAGCACTGAACTGCATCCTGAGCTCGTTGAGGCGTAGAAGGTAAGCTGCCCAGAGCAGAAGCAGAAATACAGTCACACAGAGAATGCGAAACCAGAGAGTTTGATACCAGGCCGGCAAAATCACAATGCGGAGCATTGCGCCGGGCTGGCTCCAGGGGCCGCGGCTGGTTGCTCCCTGAACCTGGAAGGTGTAGGTTGCCGCGGGAAGCGTAGTGTAGTTGGCGATACGCTGGTCGCTGCCTACTTCATGCCAATCCTCGTCAAGACCGTCGAGTTTGTAACGGTAACGATTCGTCTCCGCGTTAAAAAAGCTTAGTGCCGAAAACTCAATCGAGAAGATATTTTGCAGGTGCGAGAGGGTAATTGAGCCAGTGAAGGTAATCGATTGCCTGAGCACCGAACCAGGAGCGATGGGGACGGAGTTTCCTGACAGTTTGAAATCGGTCAAAACGGTTCTGGGCACAAATGAACTATTCGCGAGCTTGTTGGGATAGAACGCCGTGGCCCCGCTGAAACCGCCGAAAAACATCTCTCCGGAAGGGCTCTGATAGCAGGTTCCCCAGCCGGTCAAATCTTGTCCGGGAAGCCCATCGGCGGCAGAAAAATTACGGAACTGCTGCGCATGCGGATCGAATGCTGAGAGACCCTTGTTGGTGCCCATCCAAAGCACACCGTTTTTATCTTCCTCAATGCAGCTCACCACATCTCCGGCCAGACCATCCTTTTCATAATAATTTTTGAAGGTCCCGGTTTGACGATTGAACTTCGAAAGCCCATCTTGCGTACCCGCCCACAAAGTACCCTGTTGATCAAAATGCAAGGCGTTTACGCGATTGTCGCTTAGCGACTCCGGATCATCCGGTTTGTGTCCGTATATTTTGAACCGTCCCGTCCGTGGGTCGAAGCGGTGCAAGCCCGACTGCGCGCCAAGCCACAGAAATCCTTCCTTATCCTCGGTGATTTTTTGATACTGAATTGTGTCCTGATTCTCGGGCATGTACATCACGAAACGTCCCGTGGCGGGATCGAGACGTCCTACACCGCCATACATGGCCGCCCACAAATTTCCCCTGTGATCATAGGTCAATTGCATGATCGGGCTGGTGAAGTGCGGCGGCACTCCCGGAGGATAAGGACGTAGCTCGCCCGTGTTGCGATTGATTTCCTGAAGGCCCTGGTGAAATGTTCCGCTAAAAAGAACCCCTTTCCCATCTTCGAGTATCGAGAGGATCTCATTACCGACCCCCGACCCCACCGGAACGATGTTCGTCCCTGCCCGCCGGTCGATACGGTTGAGTCCCCCCATAGACCCAATCCAGAGTATGCCGTTCTTATCCTCATAGATCGAAGTGACGAGTGGGTTGACCAAACTGCCACGTTGGTAAGTGAAGTTCTGAAAAGGCAGCGGGTCTTCGGAGAAGAAGTTCGGCTCTGCAGCCTGGAAGCAGGTCCAGATATTTCCCTCATGATCCTGATACAGAAAAATCAGGTTGTCCGCTCCCAGGCTTTCTCTATCTATAGGGTTGTTGTGATAGCGAATGACCTTATCGTGAGTGCGATCGAACTTCAGGAGGCCGGCCGTGGAACTCAACCACATGGTCCCACTGCGGGTCTCAACTATTTCAGAAATGATGGCATTGAGCGGGATCCCTTTCAGGTTGTAGTTGAGGGAATGACATTTCACCACATCGGTTTCCGGATTCCAACTCGCGAGTGCGCACGGTGAATCATTTTCGGCCAGCCAGAAGACACCGAATTCATCTTCGTGAAAGTGAGTGACTTCGCGATGAATGGGGGCACGACGCACCACTTTTCCGGTTGCGGAGTCCAGCTGGTCCAGCCCGTCGGCGCTTGCCACCCACAGTCGCCCCTCCCGGTCCTCGGCCGCAACATTGATGCGATTTGCTGCAATGCTACTGGGGTCATCAGGATTATGAGAATATCGTTTGCTTAGGCCACTGGTGGGATCAAACCGGTATAGCCCCTTTTCTGTTGCCAGCCACAAGACTCCCTGGTGATCTTCGCGGATGCATTCAATGGGAGTGGGGAGTTCATCAGAAATCTCTGTGTAGATGCGGTAATGCTTAAAGGTCTCTGTGGCTGGGTCAAACCGATCGAGAAAGCGATCGCAGCCAACCCACAGGGTTCCGGCGTGATCGACTAGGAGACTGCGTACATAGACGCAGCTCAGGCTGTCAGGTCGGTCAGGCTCATGTTTGAAGACCTTCGATTTATATCCGTCATAGCGGTTGAGTCCGTATTGAGTGCCGAACCACATGAACCCAACTTTGTCTTGCACCACCCAGGCAACGCGAGTTTGCGACAAGCCTGAACCGGCGGAGAGCCGATGAAAACGAATGTCGTTTCCATCGGTAAGATCGATCTTCTCTGGAAGGGGATCAAGAATCGTGCTGTGGCCAGCAACTTGAGAAGGTCGTGAGTCGCCTCTCGCAGGCGTCGGTCGAAAGAGAGAAAGGAGTATGGCGATTGTCAGATAGCCAAGAAACCGAGCCAGCAGACCACGTCCCAGGAGAAAATGGAATAGCTGCTTCGGCTTTTTGAAGGCCACCCCTCACCTCAACTACTCAACATTCCCTATGGTGCGGCCCAAGGCTCCTGTTTTTCGATCGAGATCATCGTACAGTAAATTCAGCTGCCAATCCAAGGCAACGGCCCGAGCCTAGCGGAGGTCTCGCTGCAGACTCAGCGTAGGCAGTCCAGGCTCATCCTGAACGTTGTCGCTTGATGGTGTTCCAATCGCTCGAAGGGACAAAAGCGGGTTGGTCACGAAGCGATCTGTTCAACATCCTGCGAGTCTCGTGGAAAGTCGCTATCGGCTAGCTCTTCGCAGCAGGATTGGTGGCTGTGTCCCTCGACGGCGGAAGCCACCGAGAGATGGATCCGAGCCATCCGGTAACGGTCCAATCGCCGGCCCTGAACCTGTCTCGACCGGGCTCGAGGAGCCGGCCCCTGGAAACGGCGGCGACATTCTCCGCAACTCAATCTGGTCGCCATTTACAGTGCCGGTGTAGGTCGTCGCGCCGACGCGGAAGGATATATTCTTTCCGTCAACGTTGCCTTCAATGGGGCCGCCGACAGCGCCACCGCCCGGTCCGAAACCGCCGGCCGGCGCTTCCAGCTTTCCGGTCAACGTACCACCGTTTTGAATCAGCGTATAAAGCGTATCGCCCGAAACTGCTAATTGCAGCGGATCAGGTCCTGATGATCCCACAACAGTAGCCGGTCGCCACAGTCCTGTAATCCCCGCGCCGGTGGGCACCTCGCGCTCCCATTCGGCCACCTGCGGCCGTAGCTTAATACCCGTGGCGGCGACTGTGGCAGAGGCTGCAGTAAGTCCCGCAGAGGTGACTTCTATCTCGATGTCTCCGGCATGCTTGCTGGCCTGCACGATGCCCATGCAAAGCCCTGAGAACGCCCGGCGGGTGAAGCCAATGTCCGACTCGTGCGATGTAGGATCACCATTGCCTACGCCAATTAACTTGCCCGAACCCGTGACCGTGAAGGTCACCTCCTGGTCTGTAATCGGCAGCACGCGCCCCTGTGCGTCCTGCACTTCCACGGCGCAAAAGGCCAGGTCCTCACCATTCGCGGCAATCGATGGACGATCGACCTTGATGGCCAGCTTCGCAGCCTTGCCAACCGTCTCGCGCCGAGCAGTCATTCCTTGCTGACCATCCTTGAAGCCGCGCGCTTCCAGCGTTCCCGGCTGATAAGTCACATCCCACGCAACATGGGAATCCTTCGCCACGTCCCTGGTACCGAGGCTCTTGCCATCCTGCAAGAGTTCGACGCGATCCATGTTCGTGTGCACCCACACGGCAATCTGCTTGCCTTCAAGGCCCGGCCAGTTCCAGTGCGGAAAGATGTGCAGCACCGGTTTCGCGGTCCACCACGCCTTGTAGTAGAAGTAGGTGTCTTTTGGAAAGCCGCAGGTGTCGAGCACTCCATACTGTGAGCCAGTGTTGGGCCACTGATATGGCGAAGGCTCGCCGCGGTAATCGAAGCCAGTCCACACAAAGCCGCCGGGCATCCATGCCCGCGCATTCACAAAGCGCCACCAGCCTTCTGCCGAAGCGCGGCCAGTGGTCGTGTAGGGGTCGTATGAACCGACAAAACCCTTCTCTGCATCCATGGTGTAGATACCGCGAGTGGCTACGGCGCTGACGTTCTCCGTGCCCATGACTGGAAGCTTCGGGTTTGCCTTGTGATAGGCCTCGATCTGCGGATCGGCATAGTTGTAGCCCACCACGTCAGAGACCACAAGGCCGCCGTGTCCCAGGTCAAAACCCAGAGGCGGCGGAGCGACAGTAACCGGGCGCGAGCCATCCTGCTCCATGGCCACCTTTTTCATGCTGGTTAGAATGTTCAGGCCGGTCGCTGTGGTCGCCTCGTGCTCCTCATTGCCCATATTCCACATAAAGACGCTAGGATGATTGCGGTCGCGCCGCACCAGATGCGCGAACTGCTCCAGCCCCTCAGAGTTCGACGACATCATCCGCGTCTCGTCCAGAAAGAGCATGCCCATCTCATCGCACGCATCGAGCAGCTCGGGCGCGGGCGGGTTATGGGCACTGCGATAGGCGTTGCAGCCCATTTCCTGCAGGGTGCGAACGCGAAACGCGTGTGCCGCATCGGGTAGCGCTACACCAAGGCCTGCATGGTCCTGATGATTGCAGGTGCCTTTAATCTTTACCGGCTTTCCGTTCAGAAAAAAGCCCTGATCCGCATCGAAGCGTAGCGATCGGATGCCAAAGCGCGTTTCGTAACGATCGACAGTTACACCGTCCGCTTCAATCTTAGTCAGCAAGGTGTAGAGGCTACGCTCTTCCAAACTCCACAGCGCTGGGTTGGCAAAGCTCACTTGCTGGTCGAATACGTGCTGGTCATTGTCTGACACCCCGACGATTGTGCTGGTGGTCATCGCTACAGACTTGCCTGCCGGGTCAAGGATTGTCGAGATTACACGCACGTTCTGCTGCTCGTTCGCGTCATTCGCCACCTCGGTCCGAATCTTTACTGTGGCGTTCCCGGCCTGTGTGGTTGAGCGGACAAACGTACCCCACTGCTTCACGTGTACCGGTGCTGTCTTGACTAGCCATGTGTGCCGGTAGATGCCCGCCCCCTCGTAGAACCAACCATCGCTTTGCGTGGCGTCCACGCGCACCAGCAGCACGTTGGGCGCCCCGGGAAGGATGAAGTCCGTCACGTCGAAAGAGAACGGATCGTATCCACCGCGATGCTGTCCAATGTAAAAGCCGTTCAGCGCGACCAAGGCTTCCCGGTAGACGCCATCAAACTCGATCGAGATGCGTCTGCCCTTGTCCGTCTTCGGGATCTCGAAGATACGCCGATACCATCCAACGCTGTTCTCCGGATAGGACCGCCCGATGGGGTAGAAGCCCTTGCTCGAAAGCGCTGGGTCATCCTTGAATGGCAGACCGATCACCCAATCATGAGGGAGGTCCAGTGTCTTCCAGTCACTGTCGTCAAAGGCAAGTGCAGCCACAGGCAGAAAATTGCCGGTCTTCTGAAACGCTCGCGAGCGACCATTGCCGAAGTCGAAATCCTTGGCCGCATCGACTGCATGACCGAAATGAAAGCGCCATCCGAAGTCGAGCAGCAGTCTTTCGCGCGGCGAGGTAGGTGCTACAACCTGGGCCTGCGCAGCCGTAGACCGTGCGGCGGTCATCACTGCGGATCCTGACAGCAGGCTCGTCGCCGGAATGGCGAGGGCACCTTTGATCACATCTCTGCGGGATAACCGTTTTATCACGATGTCTCCTCCCAATATTCACCTAACCGGCTAATGAGGCCAATCAGTACCGGCGGCGCCGAACATCCGGAAGACGTGATAACGCACGCTGGTGTCTCCCTGTAAGGGTAGAAGATCTAACTGTTGTAGTGGCGCTCAAAGGCCGAAAGGACACGCGGCCTTTTTTTCGCATGCGCACCAAGAGAGACGGAGATGTCGCGACAGCAGCGGAGCAGATGCTCGGTTATCTCAGGCATGGTGGGCGCCGTGATCCGCGACGCGGGGCCGGAGACACTTACAGCGGCGATCGCATTTCGCTTTTCATCGAAGATAGGCGCACCAATACAGCGAACTCCTACCTCAATCTCCTGGTCGTCGATGGCGTAACCACGCCGCCGGACCCGCTCCAGCGCCTTCAACAGCGCCTCCGGGGTAGTGAGCGTTTTGGGGGTATAGCGCACGAAGCGGATTTTGGAAACGATCTGTTCGATCACCTCGGGGGGCTGAAAAGCCAGCATGGCCTTACCCATGGATGTGCAATAAACCGGGTTGGAGGTTCCCGTTTTCGAGCTGACACAAACACGCCTGTTCGGTTCGACCTTGTCGAGGTAAACGATCGAAGTTTTCTGCAGTACGCTCAGGTGCACGGTTTCTCCCACCTGCGCGGCAAGGCGGCGGAAGTAGGGGTGAACACGGGTGCGCAGATCGACCTGTTCAACTGCCCGGTTGCCAAGCTCGTATAGCTTCAGGCCAAGGCGGTAACGATTCTCCGGGGTGCGCTCGATCAAGGCACTGCGCTCCAACACCATCAGGGACCTGTGAGCGGTACTTTTGTGCAAGCGCAGACGTTGGCATACTTCCGCGAGACTGAGCGCGGTGTCGCTTTCACCCAGCATCTCCAGTACGGCAACCGCGCGATCCAGACTGTGCAACTGGTAGAGATTGCCGGCCTTGGCCAGAGCTTCCGGCATGGGAAGAGCGTTTGATGGAGTCTCCATGATATGACCCTCGCATTCGGACAAGATTCCACACTTCCTGCGTTCCGCAATGCGCGCGAGGGTTCCGCTCCGCGGTACGGTTTTCGTATGGGAACTATTCCGACAAGAATCATTTTCGCTTGGGGGTGGAGTTGTCAACGTTTCCCTTGCAGAGCATCATGAAAAGATGCGTATCGTACCGCATAGTGGGACGGAAATCACTAGAGGTCTGACCTCCACGCCAGGGCTGGCTCAAGAGGTCTGGAGGACGGCGCGAATATCCCTGATTTCGAGGATATGCTTTGGGTAGCCACGCCGGGCCACGATCAGCATGGCCTGTCCAATTTCCTCCGTGGTCAGGACGTAATTCGGAAAAGTGCGCCGGAGCAAGGCCAGGAGTGGTTTGGCGATGGCATAGAAAGCTTGATAGACAGCGGCTTTCGGTCTCTCTCCGTGCATCGGAGCGATCAGGCCGGGGCGAAACATGTACGCGGCGGCAAACGGTAAACGCAGGAGCGCGTTTTCTGTTCTTCCCTTGACCCGCGCCCACATGCTCCTGCCCTGCTCCGTGCTGTCGGTACCCGCACCCGAGACGTAAAAGAACCTCATCTGCGGGTTAAGCCGGCAGAGCGTCTCCGCGGCAGCCATGGTGACGCCGTAGGTTATGCGCTCGTAGTCTTCAGCTTTCATTCCTGCCGAAGAGACGCCGAGGGAGAAGAAGCAGGCGTCGAAACCGGAGAGTTCGGCCTCGATCTGCGCGTAGTTCGATAAGTCGCGATGCACGGTCTCACGCAGCTTGGGATGATGGATGCCGGTGGGGCTTCTTCCTACTGTCTGCACCCGTTCCACGTCCGGGTCTAGAAGGCATTCGCGCAACACACCCTGCCCCACCATTCCTGTCGCACCAAAGAGCAAGACCTTCATCGCTTATGCTTCTCTCTTGACAGAAAAAGTAACCGGCTCGGGGGTTCGATCCTCGGCGGGCCATTCTACTCCGGTGAGTTGCTCCGAGACTTCCCATAACTTCCGCGCCACGGCTTCATCCTTTGCTTGGGGAAAGACTTTGGCGGGGGCGAGCGTCCCCTTGAGTTCATAGAAGCCGTTCGGTCCGTAGTAGCCATTCGGGGCCGCCAGGGGAGAGGTCGCCGCGAAGAGTGTGGGCAATGCCCCGGCGGCGGCGGAGTGGCTCAGGAACGATCCAAGAACCTTCATTCCTATGCCTTTCAGGCCGCCGGTTCCCGGTCCGTTGGGGATGAGCTCGGTGCGCGCGTATCCCGGATGCGCCGCGTTGCTCATCAGTCCCCACCCATGGGCATCACTCCGGCGCTGGAGCTCGAAGGTGAATAGCAGATTCGCCAATTTCGATTGCTGGTAGGCAGCCCAGGAGTTGTACTTGCGCTCGGCCTGCAGGTTGTTGAAATCGATCTTGCCACCACGATGCGCCAGGCTGCTCACATTCACTACTCGCGGCGCGTGGGCTTTGCGCAGCAACGGTAGCAGCAAGGCGGTGAGAGCAAAGTGGCTAAGATGATTGGTTCCGAATTGCAGCTCGAAGCCGTCTTCGGTCAGGCGCCTGGTGGGCAGATCCATCACGCCGGCGTTGTTGATCAGTAGATCCAACGGACGGCCGCTGGCGAGCATGCTTGCCGCAAATGCGCGGATGGATGCGAGGCTTGCCAGATCGAGCATCGCGAAGCGTACCTTGGCGGATGGCACAGCGCGCTTGATGCCTTCAATCGCTGCACGGCCCTTCTCCGCGTTTCTGCCGGTCACCAGTACTTCGGCTCCGGCACGCGCCAGGGCGAGCGCCGTTTCATAGCCGAGTCCTCCGGTAGCCCCGGTTACGACCGCTAGCTTGCCGTTCTGGGGTGGTATATCTGCGATTGACCATGGATTCATCGGCTTGGGCTCCTTGTGCTTATATGAGTGATTGCTCGCTCATTCGGATTCACTAAAAACTACTTTTTGCGGGTGATCCCGGCCCAGAGCATCTCAAAGCCCTGGTTGCGATACATATCCGCTTGCTTTGGGTTGCGCCGCATAAAGTCCATCGTGCGTATCTGCCAGGGCGCTCATGGCCGCGGCGATAAACTCCAGCGGCCGATCGAGAAAGATGTGCTGCGCTACCGCCGCCGCGGCCATCTTCTCGATTTCGAGAAAGGGCGCTACACCGGCATGCTTCGATTCCTTGGTCAGGCCGCCCCAGACGGTCATCTGTTGCAGAACCTTTTGCTGGCTGGGATTCTTGACGCCCCATGCCAGGTAGCGGTTCCAAACATGCTGTAGACGGTCGCGGATACCGGCTCTGCGGGGGAAATCGGACATCATGGCATCTGCCAGCTCCAGCTTGATCTCACGGTAGAGGGCGTTGATTAACTCGTCCTTGGTCTTGAAGTAGGTGAATAAGGTACCTTCCGCCAGGCCCGCTGCACTCGATATGGCTGAGGTGGCGGCGCTTAACCCTCGCTCCGCGAAGACTTCGGTCGCGGCGGAGAGGATTGCGTTGCGTTTGTCTTCGCTCTTGGGGCGGGCCATAATCGATAAACCTATAATGAGTATACACTCATTATAGGGAGTTGGTGGTGCGAGCAAATCTTCGCTACCTCACAAGCCTTGCTCCCTGGACGGGTGCCCCATGTTCGCCCAAGCGTACATGGGTTGAGATACGATCTTTTATCCAATGCTTTCACCAGCGTTCTACGCCTAGTTACAGGAAGAAGAAGAGGGGCTTCGCCCGACTTGTTCAACCCAGGTACGCTCGGGCGAACCTGGGGCACCCGTCCAGGGAGCAAGGCTTGGTGGCAAACCGGGAAAGCGATGGACAAATGACAGCTAACACCAAACAGAGCTGGTGTCGACCCGATCGTTGGTTGCCTGGTAAAAGTGAAGGGGGGCGGGAACAAGCCGATCTGGCCAAGTATGATGCGGAGGATGTTTAGCCTCCAGGCCGACGCTCCTAACGAACCGGTCAGACGCAAGCACATCCTGGTACGAGGCGTCGTGCAGGGCGTGGGGTTTCGGCCGTTCGTGTACAAGACGGCAACTTCTCTCGGGCTGAGTGGGTTTGTCTTCAATTCGTCTTCTGGCGTCACCATTGAGATTGAAGGTCGCGGATCTGCGCTCGATAGTTTCGCCGGACGCTAAGGACGATCCTCCCACGTTGGCGGAGATTAAGGAGATCACCGTCTCCGAAATCGAGGTTCAGGGAGGCGGAGGATTCTCTATCCTGGGCAGCCGGGAGGAGAGTGGTGCATTCGCGCTGGTTCCTCCCGATGCCGGCACCTGCGACGAGTGCTGGCGCGATTTCGGAGACCCGTCGAACCGGCGCTTTGGATATCCGTTCACCAATTGCACCCATTGCGGGCCACGATACACCATCATCCGCGATATACCTTATGACCGCGCTACCACCACCATGTCTGCCTTCACTATGTGCAGTGACTGCCAGGCGGAATATGACGATCCGCATGACCGGCGGTTTCATGCCCAGCCCAATGCGTGCGCCGTTTGCGGACCTTCGCTGACCCTGTTGGAAAGGCGATCGTGCCTCTTTTGCGATCGGGATTCGCTGGCGATCATTCGTCAGACGCGCGCGTTGCTGCGCGAAGGCAAGATTGTTGCGGTCAAGGGTCTGGGCGGCTTTCTGCTGGCTTGCGATGCAACCAACGATGCCGCGGTTGCGGAGTTGCGGAGACGCAAGCGGCGCCCTCACAAGCCCTTTGCGCTGATGGTGCGCGATCTATCCGCAGTCAAAAAGCTGTGTCGGCTGACTGCAGAGGACGAGGCTGCGCTACTGCACCCGCGGCGGCCCATCGTGGTTCTTCCGCGCTTGCCCGGTGGGCCGCTCTCCGGCGGCCTTGCTCCGGGAGACAACACCCTGGGCGTGATGCTGCCCTATACACCGCTGCACTATCTATTATTTAGCGATTCGCCGGAAATGGCATCCGAGTGGGATGCCCTGGTGATGACCAGCGGCAATTTGAGCGAGGAGCCTATCGTAGTCAGCAACCAGGAGGCAATGCTGCAGCTGGGCGGCGTCGCGGACTGGTTCCTGCTGCACAACCGTGACATTTTTACGCGTGTGGATGATTCCGTCACGCGCACCTTCGAGGGGCGAGAACGCGTTCTCCGCCGCTCGCGCGGTTTTGCGCCCCAGAGTATCGATTTGGGAATCGAGATGGAAGAGGTGCTCGCGTTTGGTGGCGAGTTGAAGAATACTTTCTGTCTAACCAAGGGGAGTTATGCGATTCTGAGCCAGCATATCGGCGATCTTGAGAACTACGAAACCATGCGGTTCTTCGAAGAAACACTTGACCGCATGAAACATGTTTTTCGGGTCGTACCTCGTGCTGCCGCCTATGACCTGCATCCCGGTTATATGAGCACGCGCATGGCCGCGGCTTCAGGGATTCCACGCCGCATCGGCGTGCAACATCACCATGCGCATATCGCCAGCTGCATGGCGGAGAACCATCTGCGCGGCCATGTTCTAGGCGTGGCCCTGGATGGCACCGGATTTGGGACAGACGGCAAGATTTGGGGAGGCGAATTTCTGGTTGCGGATTTTGCCGGCTTCACGCGGCGAGCCCATCTGCGGAATGTCTTGCTTCCCGGCGGCGACGCAGCGGTGCGGCAGCCGTGGCGCATGGCGCTCAGCTATCTGCGCGATGCCTTCGGAGGGCACATACCCGGGCAGCTGCGGTGCTTCCAAGATATAGAGGAGAAGCAGGTTGCTTTGGTGGACACGATGCTTACCCGGCGTATTCAGACGGTCGAGACGTCTTCCTGCGGGCGGCTCTTCGACGCCGTGGCAGCGCTGTTGGGTCTGGCTCCGGAGGTGAGCTTCGAAGGCCAGGCAGCCATTGCTCTGGAGGTGGCCGCGGAATCAGGGATCGACGATCGCTACGACTTCGAGATAGAGGAGGGCGAACCGGCTATCCTCGACTTCCGGCCGGTCATTGTCTCCATAGTGAGAGATATTTCTTCGGGACGGCGGGTGGGCGAGATTTCGGCGCGTTTTCACAACACCTTGAGCGCGGCCATTGGGGAAGTGTGCAGCCGTATTGGGCCGAGCGATGCGGTCAACCGCGTTTGCCTGAGCGGTGGGAGCTTCCAGAACCTGTACCTTCTGGGCCGGACGGTGGTAGAGTTGCGGCGTCGCAGCTTTGACGTCTTTCTACACGCCCAAGTTCCGGCCAACGACGGTGGCCTTTCGCTCGGACAGGCTATGGTGGCCAACGAGCACTTGCGCCAAGGAGAATGACATGTGCCTGGCTATTCCCGGCAAGGTGGTAGAGACATTCGACCAGCGCGGTATGCGCATGGCCAAGGTTCAGTTCGGCGGCATTGTGCGCGAGGCCTGCCTGGAATACGTGCCCGAGACGCAGGTTGGTGAGTATGTTCTGGTCCACGTTGGCTTTGCCATCAGCCGCATCGATGAAGCAGAGGCCGAGCGCACCTACCAGGCGTTGAGGGATCTGGATCAACTTACGGAACTGGAATCGCCCGTGGTTGAAGAAGTTAGAACCCGGAGGTTATCGACAATGAAATATCTTGATGAGTACCGCGACGGTGACGTTGCCAAAAAGATTGTCGGCGAGATGCGCCGTATTCAGACGCGTCCCTGGGTGTTAATGGAGGTGTGCGGCGGACAAACGCACTCCATCGTCAAGAACGGAATCGATCATCTGCTTCCTGAGGGGGTGGAGCTGGTTCATGGGCCGGGATGCCCGGTTTGCGTAACGCCGCTGGAGATGATCGACAAAGCCCATGCCATTGCACGGCAAAAGAATGTCATCTTCTGCTCCTTCGGTGACATGTTGCGCGTGCCCGGCTCGGATGGCGATCTATTCACGATCAAGTCGTTGGGTGGCGATGTCCGGGTGGTTTATTCGCCGCTCGATTGCCTGAAACTTGCGCGAGCCAACCCGTCCAGGCAGGTGGTCTTTTTCGCCATTGGCTTTGAGACCACGGCTCCGGCCAATGCCATGCTGGCGTGGCGCGCGCGCGAAGAGCAGGTGAACAATGTATCGCTGCTGGTTTCGCATGTGCTGGTTCCTCCGGCGCTGGAGGCCATTCTGCAATCGCCGGATAACCGGGTGCAGGGCTTTCTCGGGCCAGGGCACGTGTGCGCGGTGATGGGGTATCGCGAATACGATCCCATCAGCGCTCGCTACCATGTTCCCATTGTGGTCACAGGTTTTGAACCCCTCGATATATTGCACGGCACGCTCATGACGCTGCAGCAGCTGGAACAAGGGCGGGCAGTGGTGGAAAACCAATACTCGCGCGTTCTCGGCCGCGACGGCAATGTGCCGGCGCAGAAGCTGATCGAGCAGCGTCTTCGAGGTGGCTGATCGCAAGTGGCGAGGCATCGGCAACATTCCCATGAGCGGCTTCCACCTGCGCGATGAGTTTGCCCTGTACGACGCTGAGAAGTTATTCGACGTGGCGGAGATCGCCACCCTCGAGCCGGAGATATGCATCAGCGGCCAGATTCTGCGGGGCATTAAAAAGCCACACGATTGCCCGGCGTTCGGCACGCTGTGCACCCCGCAACGTCCCCTGGGGGCGACGATGGTATCGGCCGAGGGAGCTTGCGCTGCCTACTACGCCTACGGGCGGCATCTAAAACCGCAAGGGGCGGACGTGGTGCAACTCGAAGTGATGACGCACGCCAATGGCTAGTTCTCAGATATCCGCTAAGGACGAGGAAAACGCCGGCCGCCGGGTTTGGGTCTTGTCCGTTGCCTATCTTTCAGCATCCGCAGATTGTGCTGGGGCATGGCAGCGGTGGCAAGCTCACGGCTGATCTGATTGACCAGATCTTTTTGCCTGCGTTTAGAAATCCCGTTTTGGACAAGCTCGATGACCAGGCAGTGGTCACCATCGGCGGCGCTCGCCTGGCTTTTACTACGGACTCCTTTGTGGTCACCCCGATATTTTTTCCCCGGCGGCGACATCGGGCGGCTGGCTGTTCACGGAACGGTGAACGATCTGGCGATGAGCGGCGCGCGTCCGCTTTATCTTTCGGCCGCCTTCATCCTGGAGGAAGGCCTGGCGGTCGACGATCTGCGGCGTGTGGTGGAATCCATGCGCGTAGCCGCCGCGGAGTCCGGGGTAGCGTTTGTAACTGGCGATACCAAGGTTGTCAACCGCGGCAAGGGTGACCAGATATTTATTACCACCACGGGCATTGGCGTGATCGAGAGCGGCGTGAACATCTCGGCAGACCGGGCGCGGCCGGGCGACCAGATTCTTCTGAGTGGATATATCGGCGACCACGGAATGGCCATTATGTCGCAGCGGGAAAATCTTGAATTCGAAGGCGCCATCGCGAGCGATTGTGCCTCGCTGAATGGCCTGGTGGCGGACATGCTCAGCACTCCAACGGCAGACGGGATGGAGTTCATCCACTGTTTGCGTGATCCCACGCGCGGCGGCGCGGCCACCACCTTGAACGAAATCGCCAAGCGGGCGGGGGTGGGAATGGTGTTGCGAGAACAATCGATTCCCGTGCGCGATTCGGTCAAGGGCGCGTGTGAAGTGCTGGGGTTGGATCCGCTTTACGTCGCCAACGAGGGGAAGCTGCTGGCGATCGTTGCACCAGAGATGGCGCAAGCCGTGCTTGGGCAAATGCAACAGCACGAGTTGGGCCGCGACGCCGCCATCATCGGCGAGGTCGTTGCCGAACACCCGGGCATGGTGCTGATGAAAACGCAGATCGGCGGAACGCGCGTGCTGGACGTGATGTTCGGTGAGCAATTGCCTCGCATTTGCTAAGTCTTGCACCACCCATCCGGCATTCCTGTTAACCGAAATCGGGGAAATCCCGATAGCAGTCATCCGATGAATCATTCACTTCAGCGCGTGAACTCTGAGGGTTTGACAGTGGTGCGGACTGGGCGTAATTTTCACCGGTCAGCGATTTCACCGGAACTCTGACGTGAAATGTTGCTCACCAGGTGACAGGCTTGCCCTGCTTCTACCAACCCGATTTCCCACTCCTAACATCACAAGCGGTACTCGTGTTTCGCGCGTCCATCTTTGGGTGCCGTCTTCGTGAGTCTCAAGGCTGAAGGAGAATTTCATGGCTGAAAAGGTAAGCAGCATCACCAAAGCTCCCGCCGTTTCTGATGTCCACATTCTCTGGATCACCGCTGGTCTCAGTTGCGACGGCGATAGCGTTTCCGTCACCGCGGCGGAACAGCCAAGCATCGAAGACGTTTTGTTGGGTGCGATCCCAGGCTTGCCCAAAGTCCATCTGCACAATCCTGTTCTCGCGTATGAGAACGGCGACGAATTCATGAAATTTTTTTACGAAGCAGAAAAGGGTTTGTTAGATCCGTTTGTGTTGGTCGTGGAAGGCTCCATTCCCAACGAGACGATCAAGAAAGAGGGTTACTGGGCAGCTATGGGTACCAACCCGCATACCGGCCAGCCGATCACTACCTGCGAGTGGATCGATCGCCTGGCGCCCAAGGCGCTGGCCATTATCGGCGCTGGTACGTGCGCCACGTACGGCGGCATTCATGCCATGGCGGGGAATCCGACCGGCGCCATGGGACTGGCTGACTACCTGGGATGGGATTGGCGCTCCAAGGCTGGTCTGCCGATTGTGAACGTGCCTGGTTGCCCAGTGCAGCCGGATAACTTCATGGAGACTGTTCTCTACCTGCTGTACCAGGTGGCGGGTCTGGCGCCCATGATTCCTCTGGATAAGCAACTGCGGCCCACGTGGCTTTTCGGCAAGACGGTACACGAGGGATGCGATCGCGGCTCCTATTACGAGCAGGGCGACTTTGCCACCCACTACGGATCCTCGAAATGCCTGGTAAAACTAGGCTGCTGGGGACCAGTGGTGGACTGCAATGTAACCAAGCGCGGCTGGATGCGTGGTATTGGCGGCTGCCCCAATGTGGGCGGCATCTGCATCGGATGCACCATGCCGGGATTCCCGGATAAGTTCATGCCCTTCATGGACGAACCGCCGGGAGCCAAGCTTTCCTCGAACATCATTGGCACCTACGGTCGTTTCATTCGCACCATGCGCGGTATCACCAATACCACGGTGAACAAAGAACCGAAATGGCGGCATCCCGGGGGTAAGCTGACCACCGGCTACCAGCCCACAACCTACTAAAGGCGCTTCGCTCAACGGACAAAAATTCAAGCAAAAGGACACATCCATGGCGACTTATCCCGACACGATATCTGAAGTCGATAAGAAGAAGCGCAACCTGGTCGAGATGAACTGGGATCCGATTACACGGATCGTGGGCAGCCTCGGAATCTTTACCAAGATCGACTTCGCCAACCGGGAAGTCGCCGAGTGCCACAGCACTTCCTCCATCTTTCGCGGCTACAGCATTTTTATGAAGGGTAAGGACCCGCGCGATGCCCACTTCATCACCAGCCGCATCTGTGGCATCTGCGGCGACAACCATGCCACCTGCGCGGTGTACGCGCAAAACATGGCGTTTGGCGTAAAACCCCCTCCTCTGGCCGAGTGGATCATCAACCTGGGCGAAGCCGCAGAGTACATGTTCGATCACAACATCTTCCAGGACAACCTGGTTGGTGTCGATTTTTGCGAGCAGATGGTGAAGGAGACCAATCCCGGAGTCTGGGCGAAAGCTCAATCCACCGCTTGCCGCAACGGAGACAAACACGGCTTTCGCACCATTGCCGACATCATGACCGCGCTTAATCCCTTTACCGGCAGCTTCTACCGCGAGACGCTGGCTATGAGCCGCATGACGCGCGAGATGTTTTGCCTGATGGAAGGCCGCCACGTGCATCCATCCACACTCTATCCCGGCGGAGTCGGCACGGTGGCCACGATCCAGCTATTTACCGACTACCTGGTTCGGCTAATGAAGTATGTCGAGTTCATGAAGAGGGTCGTGCCCCTGCACGATGATCTTTTCGACTTCTTCTATGAGGCCATGCCCGGTTACGAAAAGGTCGGCCTGCGCCGCACCTTGCTGGCGTGTTGGGGATCGTATAACGATCCGGACAGTTGCGATTACACCTACAAGAACATGGCGGAGTGGGGACGCAAGATGTTCGTTACACCCGGCGTGGTGGTGGACGGAAAACTGGTCACCAATAGCCTGGTCGATATCAATTTGAATATCCGTATTCTGCTGGGAAGCTCCTACTACGACGACTGGCAGAGCTCAGAAACTTTCGTCGCCAGAGACCCGTTGGGTAATCCGGTGGACAAGCATCATCCCTGGAACCAGACGACTCTTCCCCGCCCGCAAAAGCGCGACTTCGGCGGTAACTACACCTGGGTTATGTCACCGCGGTGGTATGACCAGCGCACCGGCGATCATCTGGCGCTTGACACCGGCGGCGGACCGATCGCGCGGCTCTGGTCCACGGCGCTTTCCGGCTTGGTCGACATTGGTTACGTGAAGGCAACGGGGCACAGCGTGCAGATCAATCTGCCCAAGACGGCTATGCTCGGCGAAACCCAGTTCGAGTGGAAGATTCCGCAGTGGAGCAATACTCTGGAGCGGGATCGGGCTCGTACGTACTTCCAGGCGTACGCGGCCGCGACGGCACTGTACTTCGTCGAAAAAGCGCTGGCCGAGTTGAATGCGGGTCGCACTTCGACCTGGTCTGACTTCAAGGTGCCCGAGGAAGCGATCGGCTGCGGCTTCCACGAGGCGGTGCGTGGGGTGCTATCGCACCATGTGGTTATCCGCGAAGGCAAGATCGCCAACTACCACCCTTATCCTCCGACCCCGTGGAATGCCAACCCGCGCGATGTCTATGGAACTCCAGGTCCTTACGAGGATGCGGTGCAGAACACACCCATCTTCGAAGATAATGGCCCGGAAAACTTCAAGGGCATCGACATCATGCGCACGGTTCGCAGCTTCGACCCATGCCTTCCCTGCGGCGTACATATGTATGTTGGGGACGGCAAGGTGATCGAAGTGAAACACTCACCCATGTTCGGGGCGGCGGGGCCCGAATAATGGCGGCCAGCGCGGAGCAACCAATCGCCGCACCGCGGCGCGGAGATTTTCGCGCCCAAAGTGAACACGTAGAGAAGCTGGCAGCTAAGCTCGACCAGGCGGGCGACCCGGAGGTTCGGGCTGCTGCGCTGGAGTTGGTTCAGTCTGTGGTTGAGCTCCATGGCGCCGCGTTGCAGCGCCTCATTGACAGGTGCGTGGAGACGGCCGAGGGTGAGCGAGTGCTCACCGCGGCCCTCGAAGACAACCTCGTCGCCGGCATGTTCCTGCTGCATTCCCTCCATCCTGACGACATCGAAACCAGGGTTATCCGCGGTCTTGAGGCGGTCCGCCCTTACCTTAAGTCTCATGGCGGAGACTGCGAGCTGGTCAGTGTTCGCGATGGCATTGTTCGGCTTAAGCTGCACGGTACCTGCGGTAGTTGTCCGTCCTCTTCCCTTACCCTGAAGAACGCGGTGGAAGAAGCGCTCTACGAAGCGGCTCCCGATATTCTTGAAATTGTCGCGGAGAATGCGGTGGTTGAGCCTTCCCATACCTCCAACCTTGTCGTGCTGAAATAAGGAGAGACGCGATGCCGTATCCAGAGACTCCCCGAACCAGACCTTCCCTTTCTGAGACTCCGCTGCGCAAGCCCGTCGATCGCGTTGAAGACGATGCAACGGGTATCAATGTCGAGACGCGCAAGCCGATACACCCCAGCATGCCCCATATGCCGCCTGCTTAGAGCATTTTCAGTTGAGTGCTGCGTATCCCACTCAAGCCCCCACGGCACGCCGGGGCGGGAAAAAACGGGGCTTGGATGGGGGACCCAACGTTCGTTGTAGGGGTTGGATAGGGCGAGCATGGCACCAGGAACACTTCCTTTTCTTCGGCAGATAGCAGCGCGCAAGGCGCCCACGGCAGAACGCTGTGAGCTTTGCAGTGCAGCGCTGGGACCCGTCCATCAGCATCTGCTGGAGCCAAAGAAGCGCGAGATTTTGTGCTCATGCGATGGCTGCGCCGTTCTGTTCTGCGGGCAGGCAGGCGCGCACTTCCTCCGCGTGCCGCGGCGCATTCGCGCGCTCACTGACTTCCAGCTGCCTGACTTGCAATGGGAAGCGCTGATGATTCCCATCAATCTCGCCTTCTTCTATCGCGATAGCGCAGCGGGCAAGGTGATGGCCATGTATCCCAGCCCTGCCGGGGCGATTGAGTCGCTGCTCAGCCTCGAATCCTGGGCAGAGATCGCCGCTGAGCATCCTGCTTTGCAGAAGATGGAGCCGGATGTCGAAACCTTTCTGGTCAACCGCGTCGGCGCGGCGGCACAGTACTACATCGCTCCTGTCGATGAGTGCTACCGGCTGGTGGGATTAATCCGCATGCACTGGCGTGGGCTCTCCGGGGGGACAGAGGTGTGGAAGGAAATCCACCAGTTCTTCTCCGACTTGAAAGCGCGGAGCGTGGAGGTAATGGGCAATGCCTGAGCTGCATTTCCAGATCGAAGCTGCCGAGGCCGTTCCGCATGCTGCCGCTCCGTTGATCGCTTTGAAGCTGCGCATTACGAATCTGCCCGCTTCGGAGGAGATCCATACCCTCACGCTTCGCTGCCAGGTGCAGATCGAGCCGGCAAAAAGACTCTACGTTCCCCAGGAACAGGAAAAGCTGCTTGACCTCTTCGGCACACCTGAGCGCTGGAGCCGCACAGTGAGGCCGCTGCTGTGGATGAATACCACAGTGGCTGTTCCGGGTTTTACCGACAATGTGCTCGTCGACCTGCAACTGCCCTGCACATTCGACTTCAATGTCGCGGCCACCAAGTACTTTCATGCTCTGGATACGGGCGAGATTCCAGTCTGCGTGATGTTCAGCGGCACGGTCTTTTACCAGGACGACGATGGGTCGCTTCAGGTCGCTCAAGTGCCATGGGATCGCGAGGCCAACTACCGCCTGCCCATCTCTATCTGGAAAGAGATGATGGAAATGCACTTTCCGAATACGGCGTGGCTCTGCCTGCGGCGTGATGTATTCGAGCAGCTCTACCAGTACAAGGTGCGCCACGGAATCCCCACCTGGGAGCAGGCCATCAGCCGGGCGCTGGCCGCAGAGGCTGCGGATGAGGTTAAGGCATGAACTTCGACGGCGCGGAAAAGATCGCGGCTGCGATTCTTTATGAGGGATACATTCTCTATCCCTATAGGCCCACCGCAATCAAGAACCGTCAGCGATGGAATTTCGGAACTCTCTACCCACGCGTTTATGCGGAGGCGCAGCGCCCCCAGGAGCCCTTCCGGCTGGTTGCCGAGTGTCTTGCGGTGGCAGATGCGACGGCTAGCCTGGACGTGAGAATCAGTTTTTTGCAGCTCGTCCCGACGCAGAACGAGGATAAACTCACGGACCCTTCCCTGGCTTGGGATGAAGCCGTCGAACGTACTTCAGAGCATGCCGGCCTGCAGCTCAGCGAGCTCATCACTTCCCCACTTTCGCTGACGGTCGAAATGGAAACCGCAGATCCCTCCACTCCGCTACGCTCCGGTTCCACGGCGCGTAGCGGAGTGGAGGGATCTGCGGTTCACCACAACCTGCAACTCGATCTGACGATCAGCGCGGAAATAGTCCAGAATGACGTGTACAAGCTCCACCTCGAATTGCAAAACACAACTCCACTACCAAGCGGCGCGGAAGCAAAACGAGACGAAGCACTTCCCTTATCGTTTGTCTCCGCGCACTTGCTGCTGGGCATCACCGGCGGAGAGTTTGTCTCTCTGCTCGATCCTGACCCGGCCTATCGCGAAGCGGTTGCGGCTTGCTGCAATACTGGCGTTTTCCCGGTGCTCGTAGGCGAGGAACCGGATCGACCTGTCCCGGCGTGCCGCGGAAGCATGATGTTTTGCTCACCGATCATCTTGTACGACTATCCGAAGATCGCGCCCGAGAGCGAAGGCGACTTC
Source organism: uncultured Acidobacteriaceae bacterium (assembly GCA_963721125.1). Taxonomy (GTDB): domain Bacteria; phylum Acidobacteriota; class Terriglobia; order Terriglobales; family Acidobacteriaceae; genus PALSA-350. The sequence goes on from CAVRHZ010000009.1 coordinate 189,822, forward strand.
TTTGACGGCACGGAGATGGACGAGATGCTCACCCTGCGCGTGCTCACGCTCACTGACGCCGAAAAGCAGGAGATGCGGAATGGTGATCCCCGCGCGCGAAAGATTCTGGAACGGACAGAAGGTCTGACCTCAGACGCGTTACTGAAAGCACACGGCGTAATCCGCGGACTGCGCGAGATTCGAGGCGGCACACAATGAACCGGGACTGGAATCCATTTGAGGAAGCAGCAGCACCGCCTGAGAGCGTGCGCGTCTTCGGCATCGAAGTACGGGTTGGCGACCGGGTGCGCATCAACCCGAAAAAGAAGGCCGATATTCTCGACATGGCCCTGGCCGGCAAGATTGCGGTCATTGAAGCGATTGAGCAGGACTTCGAAGACCATGTTCAGCTAGCCGTAGTGCTGGACGACGACCCAGGGCCGGGAATTTGGCATGATGCGCCAGCCGGGACACCGGTTCTTCTTCTCTCCCGATGAGATCGAGCCGGTGCTGAAGGGAGAGCCCACATGACGGCAAGGATTCTGGTTGCAGGTGTGGGCAATATCTTCCTGGGGGATGACGGGTTCGGGGTCGAGGTGGCGCTCGCGCTCAGCAAGCGGCAGTTGCCCGAGAGCGTGTCGGTAAAGGATTTCGGTATCCGGGGGTTCGACCTTGCGTATGCACTGCTGGATCCATGGGATGCAGTCATCATTGTGGATGCGCTGCCCCGCGGCCAAGCGGCGGGCACGCTCTACGTGGTGGAACCGGATCTCGCAGCCCTGGCCGGTGCGACATCGGCGGAGACAGCGATCAATCCCCACGGCATGGATCCAGTCCGGGTATTGAACCTGGCTGCTTCCCAGGGCACGATTTCTGCACAGGTGCTGGTCCTGGGCTGTGAACCGCAGGACTTTGGGGATGAACTGGAAGGGCGCATGGGTCTTTCAGCGCCGGTGCAGGCTGCGGTGGAAGAGGCGGCAAAGATGGTGCTGGAGTTAGCCGCCCGCATTGCTACCAGCAAGCAAGTGAGCTTAGTGTAGTGAGAGAAATGGAGAGGTGACACATGAACGCAAAACTAGTTTTAGGCGCGCTTGGTTTGGTACTCATCGGTTTGGCGGTTACGGTCGCTCCGGACCTGCGCCGCTACCTCAGAATCCGTTCGATGTAACGGCTTGTCGAAAAGAGGAAGCATGCACGAACTCTCGATCGCCATCAGCATGATCGACCAGATCACCGAAGAGTCGGAGAGCCGCGGCGGACTGGATGTCGAGGCAGTGCACCTGAAGCTAGGAGCCTTTTCCGGAGTGGATAAAGATGCTCTGCTCTTCGCCTACGAACTGGCCTGTGAAGGCTCGTTGCTGGAAGGGTCGCGGCTGGTGATCGAGACCATTCCGTTGGTCATTTATTGCGATGTATGTAAGAAGGACCGGGTTCCTCCGTCACTCTATGAGCTGCGTTGCCCAGAATGCGGAAGCCCGGGGCAGAAGATCGTCTCCGGCCGCGAGATCGAAGTGGCGTCGTTGGAGATTGCGGCATGAGCACCCGCATGGTGGAAGTCAGGGCCAAGGTCCTCAAGCAGAACGATCTGCTTGCCCGGGCTCTGCGCGAGCGCTTTCGTCGAGAGGGTACCTGCGTCGTAGGCCTGGTCTCAAGCCCGGGGTCGGGAAAGACAGCCTTCCTGGAAAAGCTGCTCACGGGGCTGGCCCAGGACTCTCGTGTTGCTGCGCTGGTTGGGGACCTGGCGACAGAGAACGATGCTGCGCGGCTACGGCGTGCGACACCAAATGTGAGACAGATCAACACCGGAACCGTCTGCCACCTGGATGCGCAAATGGTGGAGAAGGCGCTGGAGTCATGGCAGCTGGACCGCATCGATTTTCTCTTCATCGAGAATGTGGGAAACCTGGTTTGCCCCTCCAGCTACGATCTGGGAGAAGAATTACGATTCGTTCTGCTCTCTGCCACCGAGGGCGAAGACAAGCCGTTAAAATATCCCACTATCTTCAATAGCTCCGACGTCGCGATTATCACCAAGATGGATCTGGCAGAGGCAGCGGAGTTTGATCTTCCGGCGGCTCGCCGCAATATTGAGAGCGTTCGTCCCGGAATGCAGGTCTTTGAAGTGTCCTCCAAGACGGGTCTCGGGATGCAAGGTGTTTTTGACTTACTGCATGCTCAACTTGCCCGGGCAGCGGCAGCCGCAAGTGGTATCCGTTCTTTAAACACAGGATTGCGATCGATCCCCGTCTACGGTTATATCCATCATGGCTCATATTCAACTACCCGAGGGTCTTCCTGGAATTCGCGGCGCTATGGCGAATTGTCTCTTTTACCAGGATATGTCCCTCCACCGGCGGAAGTACGTATCTACCCAGGCTCTCATGGCACATAAGGACTGCGCGGCGACAAGGAAGCTTTAGCGTGCCTTCGCTGCCTTTTTGGCATGGGCGGAAAGCGCCTTATGCGAGACCGTCGAGCGCGGCTCCTTTTTCAGAGCGCCCTCGCTCGCGCGCGATCGCTTAGACGACGTCTTCGTTTTCGTCTGGGACTGCCCTTTGCGGTAATCACGCTCCGCGCTCTTTTGCGTCGACTTTTTGGTTTTTCCGGCCTTGGGAGGAGCAAGTGGAATTCCGGCCCGGCGGGCCTTGCTTAGCCCGATTGCGATTGCCTGCTGAGGTGAGCGTGCTCCGTGCTTCCCTTCCCGTACGTGTTCTATCTCTTCGTGCACAAACTCTCCCGCCGCGGTGGACGGCGACTTCCCTTCCTGCAGATCTTCTTCTGCCCGCTCGACTACATCCTTTTCCGGCATAATCCCCTCCCGTTCCTAACTAGGATGCTGCAGCTCAACCAGGCGGCTAGCTGCGAAACCCCAGCAGGTCGAGACGATAATGCGGCTCCCGTGTTTGATATATAGGGTGCAAGGTGGGAGCCGCTGCTTTGATAAAGAAGGAGGCCGCTGTATCCCCGCTGAGCGGATCGTCCGTCTCTTCGGTGTAGTTCACCAGAAGCACCAGGCCCCCGGGCAGCAGTGAGCGCAAGGCGTGCGCACAGGTTTCTAACAAATCGCTCTCGTCCAGGAAATACAAAACTTCAGAGAATAGGATCAGCTCAAAGAAGCCCTCAGGCCATTGCCGGGGCACCTGCATCTGCTCGATCCGGACGCCTGGATACAGGGCGCAACGGGCACGCGCCGCCTTCACCGCAGTAGGGGCGAAATCCAGGCCAACCAGCTCGTCGCATCGCGAGGCTAATCGGCTGGTGAGAATGCCGATGGAGCAACCTACCTCCAAAGCCGACTGAAAATGCCTGGTACCCAGTGCCGCCAGAGTCGCTTCATACTTCTGCTGCTCGTAGGGGCTGTGGGCAAAGCTCCATGGATCAAGGTCCGCGCGATAGAGACGTTCGAAATGTTTCGCCGGGCGTGATTCCTTATTCATGTGCGAGGAATACTTCGTAGGGGCGTTCGAAGACGGAAAGTAGTTCTGGTGGCAGGCGAAACCCATTTGGCGAGTCGCTGATGAGGGTGGAGTATTGCGAAGCATGCGCAGCAACGGCGCTGCGCTTAGCCGGCAGATGCGCGGCAATCGGCAGCTTGTAGCCGGTTACCTGGGTCACAGGTACCGGGTGATCAGGGGGCAGGAGCCACCCCCATAACGGATACGACAACAATCTGCAGCGAGCACGCAGCGCAGCTTCTCGCGCCAGGATGGCCGCCGCTTCGTGATCGCAGTGGGGGTCATAAAGCCAGGGGGCGAGCAGGACAGTGCAGCCCCGACCTCGAGCCAGCGCGGCCAGCCGCTCACTGACTGCATGGCTGCTGGGTAATGCGGTATCGGGATAATTGAGAAACACCAGGTTCCCCGATGCCAGCCCTAACGCCGCTACTGCTCGCCGCGCTTCGTCCTTGCGAAGTTGCCGCAACCGCTCCGGCGGATATTGCTTTGACCCCGGATGGGACGCAGCACCGTCTGTGAGTATGGCCACGACCGGCTGTTGGCCACGTTCGCAGCACGCGGCGATAAGGCCGCCACAGCCCAGGCTCTCATCATCTGCGTGGGGGGCTAGAATCAACGGCCGCTCACCGCCGAGAATGGTGTCAATTCCCGCATCCGGCAGGGTCTCCATGGCCACGATCACATCACTTGCCGTCATAGGGATTGACCACCGTGGTGGATGAAGTACCCAGCCGCCTCGACCAGTACCTCATCCGGCGCCGGCTGGCGCAGATAGGTGGCGAGATCGCGGGCAATTCTCTCCGCCCTGCTGCCTTGCATGAATGCGGAGAGACCCAGGCTGCGCTGGATGTGGCGCAGGGCATCCAGGCACGCGGCTTCTACCGCAGTGCGGGCCAGGTTAACGTAGGCCACGGCTTCGTCGCCTGCGCCCCTGGCAGCGTCGACTCGCTTGACCGCTTCCAACATCCAGAGCCGCCCGGTCTCATGGGCGATGACACTCTGTCCAAAACGCATTCGTTGAAATGGGTTATCTGCGCGGTCTCGGGCGCACAACTCATTCCTTGCAGTATCGATCAGCGCAGCCAGGCCACCCAGTGCAACGGCAGAGCTGCGCCAGGCTCCAGTCGAAAATAGCGGCTCGCGCAGATAGTCCCCCGGCTCTCCAATCAGTGCCTCGGCCTGGACCACCACGCCGGTAAAGTCGACACTCCCGGTTCTGGCGGCTCGCATGCCGGCCAGCTTTATATCTCTCGCGGTTACCGGGATGCCCGAGGAAAGCGGTATCAGCACCATCTGGCTGCCGGCTTCGCTCTGAACAGTAATAAGCGCCTGTTTCGCCGCGCCCGCGGCCGAGCAAAACCATTTCTCTCCCGCCAAGGTGAAGTCGTGGGACAAAGCCACCGCCTGCTTCTGGGGGTCCGTCACCCAGAGCGCAAACAGGTCCCCGGCTTGCGCTGCCAGCGCTGCAGCCTCTATCTGCCGCGGTGTGCCATAGCTTCGTATAAGCTCGAAAGCGTTGACGTGCGCTTCCAATATGCGCCCAAGCGAGAGGTCGGCATACCCTAACAGGTGAAGTAACTGGAAGAGGGATGCCGAATCCCCTTCACCATGTAGGCCGAATCCTCCGAATTCCACAGGCACCGGCGCCATCAACATGCCGGCATCCCGCAGCCTTGCCACACTGGCGAAGGGGAAACAAGCAGCGCTGTCGGAGCTTGCTGCCTCTTGGACTAATTCAGGAACGAGCGCAGTGATGGTGGCGAAAAGCTCCGCCGTTTTTTCCGATGGTTGTGCCTCGACAACATTCATGCAATAGACCTCAGGCCTAAGCCGCAGTAAGCTCCGCGGCATATTCGGTTGACAATCGGTGATAGATGCCTCGTGCGATGGCCGTTTCGCGCGGCAGATCTACAAAACGAACTCGCCGTTGTGACAAACCCGGAGACGCCCGCTCGATCCTTGACCATGCCAGGCCGAAGTAGGGAGTGCCAACCGCATCCTCGAGCACCTTTGGTGTAATCGCGAGAAGTCTGGCTAATTGGTAGAGCCGCACGTCGGTTGGCTTCTGCCACAAAAGATTAATCCGCCGTTTCATCCGGAGGCGGTAGAAAGCGGCCCAGGCCGGCTCAATACGCTCGTCTACGAATTCGTCCTGCTTCACCATTCGCCTGCGCATCGTGTCGGCCATCCCTCCTTGAGCGCGGCCTTCGATGCGTCCTGAAACAACGACGCTGATGCTGGGATCGTGGCGCACCCGAGCGTCTATCAGGCGAAGCCTTCCGATCAGGACCCGGTCTTCTCCCCAGGGCAGACAGGGCATGCCGCCAACACGGCGCAGCATCGAGGCGCGAATCGCGATGCTGGCGCCGGAATCCTCGGTGTGCCGAGGCCATGAATCCGCAGGATCTGGCAGGATCATTGAGGCAATTTCGTCCAGGAGCCGTCCATAGGCCACCTCTCGCGCGTCATCTTCGTGCAAATGCCGCGGGATGAGCAGAGCTTCGAGTGGGTCGATTACCGCCATGCCGCAAACCGCGTCCGCGCCCTGCTCGATGGCTCGCAAATTTGCTTCCACCCAGTTCTCTGGAACCTCGGCATCTGCATCGGTGGTCAGGATCACGGCTTCCTGGTCACCCGAGGAAGCGGCCAATGAAGCGGCGTGTTTAATGGCCAGTGCGCGCGCGAAGCCGGCGCTGGCAACGGACTCACCCAGATTGCTTTCGATGATGTGGAGCCGATGGTGCGCCCGGGGTAAGCCTCTCACCAGGTCCGCGGTGCGATCGGTACAGTTGTTCAGTAGCAAAACGATGTGGTCGGTTGGCACAGATTGACGCGCAAGCGCAGCCAGACAGCGCCCAATCCGTTCAGCCTCATCCCGGACTGGTATTGCAACCACAGACAGCTTGGTCATCGAACTACGCTCCCTGAGCGGCAAACTTGCGGGGGAAAACAGCAGTCTCCGTTCAGATACGGGAAAGGCGCGGATAGTTGTCTAAGGGATAGCTTCTGTTTGCTTGAGTGACAATGGCGGCCTGTTCACCCTGGGCCACGTAATAAACTCTGGGTATGACATCGAAGCCGGAACCGAACCAGCAGCTTCAAACACTTAGCATCCATTCCGGGCGGCATGTGGACCCCGCAACTGGCGCGGTTACTACGCCTCTCTACACCTCTACCACTTTTGAGCGCGATGCCGATGGAGAGTTCTCCAGGCATTTTTTCTATAGCCGGATAGACAACCCGAATCGGAAGTCGCTGGAAGAGTGCCTGGCCGATCTCGAGGGGGGCATAGAGGCGGTGTGCTTCAGCACCGGCATGGCGGCGAGCCTGGCCGTATTTCAGGCCCTCTCGCCGGGAGACCATGTGGTTCTCCACCGCGACTTATACTTCGGCGTGCGCGAGCTGGTTACTGGACTCTTCTCGCGCTGGGGATTGAAGCATTCGTTCGTGGATATGCGGAATATCGAAGAAACCCGCAAGGCCTGCCGGCCGGAGACCAAGCTGTTGTGGCTAGAGACGCCAACCAACCCTCTGATTGAAGTGGTTGATATACGGCCGGTGGCGGAGTGCGCGCGCAGCCTCGGGGTTCCTCTTGCCTGTGAAAACACCTTTGCTACTCCAGTGCTGCAACGCCCCCTGGAGCTGGGCGCGGATTTGGTGGTTCATGCCCTGACCAAATATCTTTCGGGACACTCTGATGCCCTGGGCGGAGCGGTGGTATTCGGAAAGAAATCCGAATTAGCAACCAGCATTAAAACGTTCCAGCGGGTCGGGGGCGCGGTCCTATCTCCATTTGACTGCTGGCTCATTCTCCGTGGGCTGCAGACCCTGGTTCCCCGCGTGCGTCTGCACTGCGAGAATGCCCGCCGGGTGGCGGAATTTCTGTCCACTCACCCGGCGGTTTCGGTTGTCCACTATCCGGGCCTGCCCGGCGATCCAGGGCACGAGATCGCGAGCAGGCAGATGCGGGATTTTGGCGGGATGCTCTCCTTCGAGGTGCACGGTGGGCGGCAGGAGGCCTTTGCCTTCGCTTCGCGGCTGAAGCTGATCGTGCGCGCCACCAGTCTGGGGGGTACCCATAGCTTGATCGAACATCGCGCTTCCATCGAAGGCGTGTTTTCACGCTCGCCGGAGTCGCTGCTCCGCCTCTCGGTCGGTCTCGAGGGAGCGGAGGATATTGTGGCCGACCTGGACCAGGCGCTCCGCGGGTAGAGCGGTTGGCTAAGCGGTTATCCTGCAGTAGGATGGTAGGCGGCCTCCGGATGGAAATCCGAGAAGGGGGAAACTATGACGCGCAGACTGACCATGGCACAAGCCATTATTCAGTTTCTCAAGTCCCAATCCGTCGTACGGGACGGCCGGGAGCAGAAGTTTTTTGGTGGATGCCTGGGTATTTTTGGCCACGGCAATGTGGCCGGCATCGGACAAGCCCTGCAGCAGAACCCTGATTTCCCTTACTACCTGTTCCGCAATGAGCAGGCCATGGTTCACGCAGCGACGGGCTTTGCCAAAATGAGCAATCGCCTGCGCACCCTGGTCTGCACTTCTTCGATCGGGCCCGGGGCGACCAACATGGTCACTGGCGCAGCCTTGGCTACTATTAACCGGATCCCCGTGCTGCTGCTGCCAGGCGACATCTTTGCCCGGCGCAACGTTGCGCCGGTGTTGCAGCAGTTGGAATCGACTGCGAGCCAGGACGTCTCCGTCAACGACTGCTTTCGGCCCGTCTCTCGTTACTGGGATCGTATCAACCGGCCGGAACAGATTCTCACTGCGTTGCCGGAGGCGATGCGCGTTCTTACTTCCCCGGCGGAGGCGGGCGCGGTGACGCTGGCTCTGCCCCAAGATGTACAGACCGAAGCGTATGACTATCCGGAAGAGTTTTTTGAGCACCGTGTTTGGACAGTCGCCCGCTCGCGGGCCGATAGTGGACTGCTGAAGCAGGCTGCTGAGTGGATACGTTCGTCGCAACGCCCACTCATCATCGCCGGCGGCGGCGTCATCTATTCCGAGGCTACAGCTGAATTGTCCCGCTTCGCCGGCCGAACCGGCATTCCCGTCGCCGAGACCCATGGGGGCAAAGGTTCTCTCCACGCGGATCATCCGCAATCGGTCGGAGCTATGGGAGTTACTGGCACTTCCGCGGCAAATCTGCTGGCCACAGACGCGGATTTGGTCATTGCCATCGGTACCCGGCTCAGTGACTTTACGACTGCTTCTAAGACCGCCTTCCAGAACCCGGCGGTGCGCTTTGTGAATATCAATGTTGCCGAGTTGGATGCGTTCAAACATGCTGCGCTGCCGCTGACAGCCGATGCCCTGCAGACGCTTGATGAGTTGGGGAGTGGGCTGTCATCGTGGCAGGTTCCGCAAGCGTACCAACGTGAGATCGCCCGTCTGCGTACTGCGTGGGATCAGGAAGTGGATCGCATCTACGCCCGCAGGCACGGTCCGCCGCTTAGCCAGGGCGAAGTGGTCGGTTTGCTCAATAACACCCTGGAACCCCGCGACATTATCGTCAATGCAGCGGGGAGTTTGCCGGGGGATCTGCATAAGCTCTGGCGTACGCGCGACCCCAAGGGCTATCACATGGATTATGGCTACTCCTGCATGGGGTACGAAGTGGCCGGCGGACTGGGCGTCAAGATGGCGGATCCCAGCCGCGAAGTGTATGTGTTGGTCGGGGACGGCTCGTATCTCATGATGGCCCAGGAGATCGTCACCAGCCTGCAGGAAAAAATCAAACTCAATATCGTGCTCTTCGATAACCATGGATTTTCGAGCATTGGTGGTCTAAGCCGCGCGGTCGGCAGTGGAGGATTTGGGACGGAGTATCGCTACCGGGAGGAGGGCTTAACTGGTCCTGTGATCCCTATCGATTTCGCGGCCAACGCCGCCAGCCTCGGAGCATACGCTGTCAACGCGCGCACCTATGAGCAGTTAGGCGCGGCTTTGGCCGAGGCGAAGAAGCAGAGTCGGACTTCAGTGGTCGTCGTCGAGACGGATTACAACGATCGCGTCGCTGGGTATAACTCGTGGTGGGATGTGCCGATCGCGGAGGTGTCGGAGAGCCAGGCTGTGCGTGATGCGCGGGCCGCCTACATTGAGGCAATCAAGAAGGAGCGGTACTATTGGCCAGCGCCGGCAGAGAAAACGGAACCGGCCGCGGCGGAACAGGTACAGTTAGCGAAAGGCTAGGGCTCCATCAGAGAACCGCTGCCTTTCCGCACTTATTCAGTGGACGTTGAGGTAACGGTCCAGCTCCCACTGGCTGACGCTGTTGTGATAGCTCTCCCACTCCTCGGTCTTCACCTGGATGTAGTAATCCGCGTACTCCGCACCCAGGGAGTTGCGCACCACATCATCCTGTGACAGAGCTTCGACTGCCGCCTGCAGGGTGGGCGGAAGATGGCCGATGCCCCTCGCTTGCAACTCCTCCCACGGGACCTCGTACAAATTGTCATGGCTCGGCGATCCGGGATCGATACGGTGATCGATGCCGTCCAAGCCGGCCGCCAGCATTGCCGCACAGGCCAGGTAAGGATTTGCCGCGGCATCCACCATGCGGTTTTCAATTCGCCCCGGACCAGGCACGCGGATCATCTGCGTCCGATTCGCGCTGCCATAGGTGATGTAGACCGGGGCCCAGGTCGCGCCGGAACGCGGTCCCCTGCGAATAAGGCGCTTGTAGCTATTCACCGTCGGCGCCAGGATCGCACTGAGTGCCGCCGCATGCTTCAGAATTCCGCCCATGAACCACCGGCCCTCGGGCGAGAGACCTAGAGGATCGTCCTTGCTGTCGAAGAGGTTTTTCTTGCTCGCCGGCATCCGCGAGGCTCAGATGGCAATGCGAACCATTCCCCGTGAGGTTGGCAAACGGCTTGGGCATAAAGGTAGCGAGGTGCCCGTGCTCTTCGGCGACGATCTTGACCATCCATTTGAAAAAGATCTGACGGTCGCAGCTGGTGAGCGCATCGGCATACTTCCAGTTGATCTCAAATTGGCAGTTCGCATCTTCGTGATCTGCTGCGTAAGGCTCCCACCCCAGCTCCTGCATGTAGCCTAATAACTTGGTCAGAAGATCCAGGTTGCGGTGCAGCGCGCGCATATCGTAACAGGGCTTGGCCGCGTTATCCATTGCATCCCAGGGCACGCAGGCGCCATCCTGGTTGCGCTTCAGCAGCATAAACTCCGGCTCAGCACCCACCATCAATTCGTAACCGCGTTGGCGTCCAATCTCCAGTTGACGAGCGAGGATTCTGCGCGGGCAGAACTTGGAGGGCTGGTTCTCGACCTGGAGCATCCCCGGAACCCAGGCGACGTTCTTTCGCCAGGGCAGCACGATCATGGCTTGCATATCCGGGATAGATACCAGGTCGGGGTCGTGAGGGCCCTGGCCCACGTCCCCTGCGGCAAAGCCGGCAAACCCGGCGCCTTCGCTCACCATGTCATCGAGGGCACTAGCGGGGACGAGCTTGGCCTTCGGGATGCCACTCATTTCCACGAAAGAGCAGAGGAAATATTCAATGCCTTTTTGCTTTATGAGTTCCTTGAGATCTTGGGTCAACTCTCTGCCTCCGTGGTAAGTCTAGCTTTTAACAGCAGGTCCCTCCACTACTGCGAAACTGCTGCGGCAGCTTTTTCTCCCACCAGCTTGCCGGTTGTAAATCGGACAGGCGAAAACGGCTCCATCAGGGTCGCGGCCTTGCCATTGGCTATCGTTTCGGCCAGGCATTTGCCCGCGATCGGACCGGCCTTGAAACCCCACGTGCCCCAACCCACATCCATAAAGAAGTTATCCAGTTCCCCGGCCGCTCCCATGATAGGAGCATAATCCGGGGTCATGTCACAGACCCCGGCCCACTGGCGAAGAACCTTCAAGCCGTGAAGCTGGGGAAACAACTCCAGCGTATAAGTGGCCATTTGCTCCAGGGTGGGCAGCGTGGATCGTGTGCAGTAAGTCTGGTAGGGATCGACCTCCGAACCAATCACCAGCTCGCCTTTGGCCGTCTGGCTTACGTACACATGCAGGTTTGAGGAGACGATCACGTAATCCAGAAATGGCTCGATCAGCTCGGTGACGCACGCCTGAAGCGGCTGGCTCACAATGGGGAGCGGGACACCCGCCATGTCAGAGATGGTCGTGGCCCAGCCCGCTGTGGCATTCAGAATCGCACCGGCGGATAAATCGCCCTTCGCCGTTCGTATGCGGACGACCTTGCGGCCCTCAACTTCAAGCCCGGTGACGGCGGTGAACTGGTGTACCTCAATGCCCATAGCATCGCAGGCGTGGCCGTAACCCTGAACCACTTCGTCATGCCCGATGGTCCCACCCGGTGGATGATAGAGCGCCGCTAATATCGGGAATCGAGGCCGGTCGGACATATCCATCGCGGGCACCATCCGCCGCAGTTCTTCCCTGCCAACCATTCGGCTGTCAACGCCCATCAGCCGGTTGTTCTCTGCGCGTACGTGCAGGCCGGTAATAGAGGAGTCTGTGTGCGCCAGCGTGAAATGTCCACTCTGGTTGAAATCCAGTTCCCAATCCAGCTCCTGGGCGAGGCCTTCGTAGAGGCGAAGTGAGGCGTCGTAGAAAGCGATGCCCGGATAGGTGCGGTAGTTCGAGCGCAAAATGGCCGTGTTGCGGGTGCTGTTTCCGCAGCCGATATAGCCCTTCTCGAGTAGCGCCACTTTTCGGATGCCGTGGATCTTGCCCAGGTAATAAGCCGCAGCGAGCCCATGCACGCCCGCGCCGATGATGGCCACGTCATAGGTAGGTTTAAGGGCGTGCCTGCCCCACATCACGGCTGCCCGGTTATGCACTTTCATGACCGCCCATCCACTCCTGCTGTGCAACCATACCGAAGGGCTGCGCGCCCACATGCAGCAAAGTCCTCCACACATACTCTGCGACGTCGCGGGTATTGAGGATGACCCAGCCTTCACTGCGCAGGATGGTAGCGTTTACGTGGGCCAGGCGCGCCTGCCGGGCGGCGCCTTTGGGCATGGCCCCGTCGCTCACGTTGAGCGTGGTCAGCTTCTGCAGCACTTCCCGTGACTTTGGACCAGCCAGCAGGATCGCGCTGTAGATAGAAGTAACGTCCGTGATAGATGAGGAGGCAACGAAGGGGATGGGCAGCGGAGAGGTAACCAGCGCGTGGGCGGGGGTTAGTCTCCACAGCCGGGCGGGCGAGGGGAACTCAGTCGCTGGACCGCGGAGGTCGAGCTTGGAGAGATAACTCACATCCGAAATGCCAACGGAGGCGCGTACCTGCACGATCTCGCTCGACGGGTTCGTATACCAGGCAGGCAGCTGCCAACCCGAGACGATCTTGAGTTGAGCGTGCGCCTCGAGATGACAATGGTGCAGTGCCGATTGCCGTTCCATCACATCTTTAACCGCTGACCCGCAGGATCATAAAAGATTTCCTCCACCACATTTGCGGTGTAGTCGACATCGTCAGAGCGCAGAGTAATGCGCGTGCCCTGCTTCGCTTCCGCAGGCGTGACCCATGCCATGCCGATCACTTTCTTCTTCTCCCAGGAGAAGCGAACACTGGTGGCCCAACCGACCGGCTTGCCCTCAACCAATACTGGAGATCCGTCGGGAGGCGCGATCGCTCCGTTCAATTCAAAGCCGACGAGCTTGCGCTCAAGCGGACTTTGCTTCATGCGCGCCAGCGAGGCGCGGCCGATGAAGTCCGGTTTATCGAATTTGGCCACCCAAGCCATGCCCGCTTCGTAGGGGTTGCTGAGAGCGTCGGTATCCACGCCGACAATGATGTGCTTCTTCTCCAGGCGTAGCACGCGCTGGGTCTCTACCCCAAAGGGCTGCAGATTTACCGAGACGCCTACCCGCAGCACCTGCTCCCAGAGATGGCTTCCACACTCGGCGGCGACCACAATCTCCCAGCCCATCTCGCCCACAAACCCGATGCGCATCATAGTGGCGGCCACACCCGCCACCGTTGCTTGCCGCCAATCCATGTACGGGAATGCGGAAGAGGAAAGATCGCAATCGGTCAGCTGGGCCAGCACACCGCGGGCCAGCGGGCCGGCCAGGTTCATCGAGGCGAGTCCGGCGGTCAGATTGGTAATGTTGACCTTCAAGCATGCTGCAGCCGCCCACCATTCCAACCACTGCTGCACAAAGTCCACATTGCCGGTAGTGGTGGTTAGAAAGTAGCGCTGCTCGTCCATGCGCGAGATGGTTCCGTCATCGAGGATGGTTCCCAGCTCATCGCAGAGCACCGAGTAACGCACCCGGCCGATGGGCAACGTGGAAAATTTGTGGGTAAAGACCAGGTCGAGCAGGCGGCCGGCATCGCTGCCTTTCACTTCGATCTTTCCCAGGGTGCTGACGTCGATGATGCCGGCTCGTTCGCGCACCGCGCGATATTCCTGTTCCACGCACTGCTGTTGACTTCCGGTACCGGCGAGGTCGTAGTAGCGTGGCCGCTTCCAGTCCCCCATGTCCATCCACACAGCTCCCAATTGGTCATGTTGATAATGCATGGGCGTGCGGCGCACGGGATGATGCCGCATGCCGGCGAGCACACCGAGAGTCACCGGTGGAGCAGGAGGACGGGCCACGGTTCTCCCCACCTGCGCGACGGTTTGCCCGCTGATCTGGGAACACAGACTCACAGCAGCCATCTGGCACATACGGCCCTGGCAGGCGCTCTTGCCCAGCTTGGTAAAGCGCTTGATTAATTCGATGTGGCTCATGCCGGCCTCGATGGTCTCCGCCACGTCATGGCCGGAAACATCCATACAAAGACAGGCCATGGCATCCGTGGATTGCGCAGAGGGCGGGGGGATGTAGGCTTGGTTGGCCCAGCCCTCCACGGCGGCAGCTCCTACCAGGCTCACAGACTCCAGTGAGGTCCCGCCGAGGAAGCCCAGGTCCGGAATAAAGGGCCCGCACATCACTACCAGATCCGCGTCATAGGTAACTGTTTCGGTTGCCACTCCTGTAACATGATCCTCACCCAGGGCGCTGACGACGGAGCCGATAGGCATACTCGCCACTACTTGCACCCCCACCGTCTCTAGCTCGGCCTGCAGCTGGGTGCATCTGGAGGTGTCGCCGATCAAGACAGCTCGTTTGCCAGGTACAATCGCATGTTGATGCAGCAGCCGCAGCACGGCGGTCGAAAGCATCACCCCTGGCAGATCGTTGTTGGCGAAGAGAAGTTGCGTCTCATACGCACCGGTGGCAACGACCACTCTGCCCGCGCGCAGGTGGAGGAGTGTCTCCGCATGGGGCCGGTCATAGTCGATTTGCACAGCACCCACAAGATTGCCTTCATACAGCCCAAAACAACTGCAGTTCACGAAGGGGGTGACCATGGGATGGGCCTGCACCTCTTCCACCAACACAGAGTCTCCGCCCAGAGCAGGCTGTTTCTCCAGCAGTGCCACCTGCATACCTCCTTCAGCGGACGCCAAAGCAGCTTCTAACCCGCTTGGACCGCCGCCCACCACAACTACATCGAATTGCAGGTAGGCATGCTGGTAATGCTGTTCTGACTCGGAGAGCGGCGGAGCCGGAGGAAAGCGCTTGACGGCAGGCGAATCCAAGCTGCGATAAACATTCTGGTTCTGCGAGAGCACCGACAAGCCATTTCGCGCCGGCGTAATGCAGCTCCGCACGTTGGGCACGCCGTCGATGTTCACCATGCAATTGGGGCAAGATCCGGTGAGGCAGAGCAGGCCGCGTGGCCGGCCATGTTGATAGCTATAAGTAAAGGTGCGTACGCCGGAACGATACAGCGCGGACGCGACAGTATCGCCAGCCTTCGCTGTTACAGTATTGCCGTTCCACGCAAAGAGGATCTCCGGCTGATCCATTATCCGCGCTGCTCCTCATCCTGCGGCAGCAGCGTTTGATGGACCTCGTTGGTGAGCGTATTGCGACTGGCCTTGAACCACTCGCCACAACCGCCGCGGTGGTACCACCACTCCCACTGCACTCCAGCGACGTTCCGCTTATAGAGTGCGTAGGTCACAAAGGCCTCGGGCTCGGCTTGGGGAGAAGGTCTTTGCCGAACCTCTCCGCCGAAGCGAAATTCGTAGACGCTTCGCTCGCCGCAGTTTGGGCACTTCAGTAGAAAAGACATCCGCTCTATCTTCCGAAAACCTTGCGCGTGCCGGCCAAAGGAACGCCGCAGATGATCGACGCTTCCATGGTCAACGCCGCCATGTCTTCCGGCTCCAGGTGATGCACGTCCGACTTGCCGCAGGCTCGCGCCAACATCTGGATTTCGAGCGTCATGGCACGCAGCAGATTCAATGCGCGCTCCGCTCCCTGCTCGATATCGAGCCGCTTCATCAGCTCCGGATCCTGCGTGGTGATGCCTACCGGACAGCGCCCGGTGTGGCAATGATGACAATGGTAGGGCTCGGTGCCCAGGGCGTGGTAGTCCTCGACATACAGCGGCTTATTACAGTTCAGGCTGATCAAGGCTGCGGTGCCGATGTAGACCGCGTCGGCGCCCAGGGCCATCGCTTTGGCGGCGTCCACGCCGTCGCGGATGCCGCCGGCAATAATCAGCTGCACCTCGCCATACAACCCGCAGTCTTCCAGGGCCGCGCGCGCCTCGCAGACTGCTGCCAGCGTGGGTATGCCGGTGTGTTCCTGCAGGATAGCGGGCGACGCGCCGGTTCCGCCCTCCATGCCGTCCACCACCACCACATCCGCTCCGGCCTTGGCCGCCAGCTTGACGTCGTCGAAGGTCCGGCTGGCGCCCAGCTTTACGAAGATGGGCACCTGCCCGTCGGTCGCCTCGCGCAGCTCTTCAATCTTGATGACCATGTCATCGGGTCCGAGCATGTCAGGGTGCCTGGCCGGACTGCGCTGGTCGACTCCTACCGGCAGATCGCGTTGATGGGCGATGGTCTCGGAGATCTTTGAGCCCAGCAGCAGGCCGCCGGTTCCCGGCTTCGCACCCTGCCCGATGGTCAATTCAATTGCGCTCGCCGCGCGCATATCGTGCACATTGATTCCGTAGCGCGAGGGAAGCACCTCGTACACGTAATCCTTGGCAAACTCCCGCTCGGCCGGCGAGAGGCCGCCATCGCCGGTGGTATTCGAAGTGCCCGCCTTGGCCGCGGCCTTGGCCAAGGCTGCTTTGGCATTGTAGGAAAGCGCGCCCCAGCTCATGCCGGTAATCATGATGGGGATTTCCAGTTCCAGGGGCCGTGTAGCGAAGCGTCCGCCCAGAACTGTTTTGGTGGAGCACTTCTCGCGATACCCTTCGAGCGGGATACGCGTGAGCCCGCAGGGCAGGAAGGTCAGGTCGTCGAAGGTGGCCCAACGCCGCTGGCGCAGCGTGCCGTAGCCACGAATTTCATAGATGCCGGTCTCCGCCTTGGTGTGAATGCCCTGCATCACATCAGGCGAGTAAGTACCGCTGGATTTGAGCAGTGGGCGCGTTAGGTCCGGATCATTCATTTAGAGCGCATCCTGCCAGTGTTTCCAATTGTGCTTGTCAAAGTTCCAGAGTTTCCGTCCGGCGACTACCTTGGTGAAGTCGCGCCCTGCCGGCTTCTGCGCGCGCAACTCCGGCGGAAGATGTTCCGCCAGCAGACGATCGAGTAGTTCCGCCTCTTCTGGCGCCAGCGGCTCAACCACGGCATCCGTGCCCAGGCCGCCGATGGTGCCGCCGACATAACAGGTGGTGGCATACATCGAGTCTGCAAAGGCGTGGCCGGTGTTGCCGCATACCACCAATGTTCCCTTCTGACCCATGAAGCCTGCCATGTAACCGCAGTCGCCGCCAACCAGCACCAGGCCGCCCTTCATGGAGACAGCCGAGCCGTGCGGCCGCATCGCCGTGGATCACCACTGTGCCTCCGCGAATCGCCGCGGCGGCTCCGTTGCCCGCTCCTCCATGGACGACTACTTGGCCATGGTTCATGGATTCCGCCAAACCCCAGCCCGCACTCCCCTCCACATGAATCTCGGCGCCATCGATCAGCCCGCCGCAGTAGTAGCCAACGCTGCCCTGAAAACGCACTCGTCCCGGTTGCAGAAGAGCGACCGCCAGATTGTGACGGGCATTCGGGTTTTTCACAGATATGTCCGCCACCCCGCTCTGCAAGCCGGTTCGGATCAGCGCATTGATTTCCCGGGTGGAAAGCGCTGCGGCATCGATGGCGACGGCGGCTATCTCGACCACACCCGCACCTCCTCCACCTGGGCTTCGGAAACTTTGTAGTCTCCCGGAATGGCCGAGCGAATGGCAATCTCCTCGGTCGCCACGGCAACGAAATCGTCGGTCTCGGCAACCACCAGAGGCTTGAAGGCGTAGGGATCTTTGACGAAGCCCATCTCCGTCGCCGTCACGGCCAGGCAGGAGAAGGCGCCATCCATATCCCGCAGAACTCCGTCCAGACCCTGGCGCAGGGTAGCGCCGCGATTCAGCGATTCCGCCAGATAGACGGCCAGCACTTCGGAATCGTTCTCGGTAACAAAGCGCACGCCGCGCTGCTCATACTTGCGCCGTAGTTGATGGTAATTGGTGATGTGTCCATTGTGGACGATCGCCACATCTGCAGCCCCGCGCCCCCAGAATGGTTGAGAGTGGCTTAGATCCACAATCGATTCAGTGCAGAGACGAGTATGTCCAATGCCGTGGGAGCCGGCAAAGGCGGAGATGTGGTGTTTGCCTTCGAGCAGATGGGGTGTTCCGACTTCCTTCGAGAGCTCCATCGCGCGGCCGATGCTGAGCACTTCGACTCCTTCGCCCAGAGACTCAATCGCGCTGGTCAGCGCGGGCAGGTCGACTTCTCCCGCAAGCAAAAAACGCACATAGACCCCACTGCTGGAGAGATCGTACGCGCCGTTGAGCGTCCGGGCGAAGTTCTGGATTGCTCCCGGTTGGCCTCGATGGCCAGCTGGCTCATCTCCAGTTCGTCGCCGGCTTGCACGCGAACGATATAGCTGGCCCGGTGTGCAGGGCCAACCAAGGCTACACCGGCGGAATCGGGCCCGCGGCGACCCAGTGCTTGCAGCATGCTGAGCACGGTGGCGCCCAGCTGGTGGTCAGCACCCGCGCCTTTGTGAAAGTAACCCAGGATTCCACACATGGAGTGCCACCAAGATACTTCTCGTATCCATCTAGTATACCGGAGGCAAAGCCGATGAGGACTGCGCCGGGGAAGCCGCAGACGCAGTCGCGCGATGAAGCCGCGACAGGAAATCCAATGGAATCTCAGCCCAACCTGATACCCTCGGGACCGATGATAAATACGGCTACCCATCAACAGATTTCTGTAATTGGGAAAGCTTCTGCTGGACACGGAGTCAAGCAAGAGTAACCTCCGAAACGATAACCGGCGACTCAGGAAAAGAGTCTCGGCGGCCAAATCCGATTCCGCAGTGCTATATCCTGTAAGCAGACGATTTCGGTAGCCGGGGGGCTCTCGCGTCACCGTCTCGCTGGCCGGCAGTTGCCGGTAGTTTCGGCCTAAGCGCGAGCGAAGGACAGTTTTACCGCTGTCCGGTGTCACACCCGATCCCTGTCACAAAATAAGGCAATCCAAGCATCCCGCTGCGGCGGGATTTTTTATGCATCCCAGCGTGCTTCCCCGCGCAGTGGAAACCTCTGTCCCATAGCTTCTCTCAAATCTCCAAGGAGCCACCTATGCCCAAAAATAAAGTCAGCGACCCCATCACCGATCAGGAAATAGCCTTTGCCCGCCTGGTCCTCTCTGGCGCCATGACCGACCGTCATGCCGCCGAAGCAGTCGGCCTCAACCCCGACTCCGCCGCCTACACTAAATCCAAACCCCATGTCCGCGACTACATGCTCGAGCACCGCGCCGCCGTGCAGCAACGGCTCGTCCAGCAAGAGGCCGACGGAAATGCGCCGCCTCAACCTGGACCGCGAAAAAGTACTGGACCGCCTCTGGGAAATCGCCAACCTCAGCCCCGAGATGACCCGTGGCAGCATTACCGGACAGGTCAAGGCCCTCTCCATGATCATGGCCATGGAAAACTTCATCCCGGATCGTCGCGCCGTTCTGCGGAGAAGCAATCCGCCCCTGCGGCCAACACCAACCGCAAACCGATGCCGCCGCCTGGCCCGCCCCGTCTGTCCCGGCATGCCGTGGAGCCTGCCCAGGCGCATCAGGAAGATGGTCCTCGGCGCCTCCGTCAGTCCCGGCGTGCCGCAGAGCGTGCAGTGGAAGCCCGCCCCCGGCTCCGCGGAAGAGGCGCCTCCGGCCCCCGGCCCCAACCAGTCCACCTTTAACCCCGCGGAAGCCCTCGAAGCCACTGGTGCCTTATGCCCCCGGGTTCCGTTTTGTTCCAGACGCGAGAGGTCCTTTCTCCAACACAAAGAACCCCTTTGTCCACCCACGCTGAGTTGGCAATCCCCAAAAACGACCCAAAAATATCAAATTTTAAAAATAACGGAACAGCCTGCGGGAAAAGCTCATAAAGAGGGGATCGGCTTGATGCTCGAAGGGGCGGCGCGCTCAGCCTGGACCAGGGGAGCTTATCGCGAACCTGCTGCTAGGTTGCGTAGCGAGCCATACGCAGGCTTCTCGGACCCTTGCGGCCTGTGTCGGGTCAACCCGTAGAAAGAACCGCCTGCCTTGCGCGGTGGGTTGGAAACTGGTGGAACCATTCGCCGCAACCTGCACATTTCCTGGCGGTGAGACATCAAAATATCCGCGATCGGGCCGCAAATCGTAGAGGACCGTAGTCAGGTCCCAACTGGGGCGGTCGTAGGGCATCTTGGCGTACAACCGGTATGCTTCCGCGACGGGATTGCCCTGGGGAAAGTCGTTCTCAATACTGGTCGCGGGATACAAAATGGCCGCTCCAACTTCGTAATCGCTTATGTAGATGTCGGTGGGCCAAGCGGCAAAGAGTTTGGTTGCGGCAGGAATATCGATCATTACGTTGTATTCGGGTTTCGCCTCGGCGAAGTTCCCCGCCATCATGGTGAGCAAGCGAACTTTTTTCTTTACCAGGTCCATCCCGTTGAGATTGCTGTAGCGATCGGGCGCCGAGTCGAGCAACCGCGCCAGGTTGGTTGAGAAGCCCACCTGGATCATGGTTACTGCGCCATCGCTTTCGCCGGCCAACGTCTTTCTCAGCAACTCCACCGCATCTTCCACGGCCGCCTCATTGGGGTGGCGCCCATGGAGTTCGCATACTTGCCGGACGTACAAGCCATCGTCCTTTGTCTTGCCGTCGTGGACGATGCCGACCGGGATCGTGCCTCGGCCGTAGTACTCGTCGACCAAACGGACGTATTCGGCGGCCCAGGGATTGTCTTTGCTCACGGTAACGGCCAGCAGTTTCACTTCGCCTCGGGAGGCGAAGGCATGCAGCATCGCCAGCGCCAGCGCGTCGTCCACATCGTTGCCCATATCGGTGTCAAAGATCACATGGAGCGGCGGCGCTGCCGATGCCGGAGCAGCGATGGCCAAGGTCAGCAAAATCGCCAGAAAAATCTTCATCATTCAAGAGCCTCCAGAGGGCTTCACAGGAACCATACGATAGAGCGTCAACAAGTCTCTCTCATCATGGTCAAAGACGCGAAAGGTCGCAACCTTGTCCAGGCGGAAAGCGGACAGAGAGTCAACGATGTCCTGATCGAGCTCATTCCAACCTACATACCAGCCGGGCTGATAGCGAGAGAGTTTTTGCGCCAGGTCTTCGCTGCTGTATCCATCATTGATCGAGGGAATGCCGGTCATCAGCGACAACTGGTCGCCACTGGAACCAAGCAACAGGCGGTGTGCGTTCGGGTCTGCATTCACGATTGCCTTGATGGATTCGGCCGCGTTGTAGAACTGGTATTGGCGATGGCTCAGGAACCCGAGAACCGTGCGCGTATCGAGCACCATGGCGAGCGCAAGCGTGGCCGCCAGCAGAGACGCCAGGCTGCGGTTGCGGATCTTAAGTTCCTGCAGCGCAAGAACCAGGACCAGGATCAACGGCACCAGCATGGCCAGGAAATATCTGGGGGCGTAATCATCCTGGCGGCGAAGGATATAGACGGCATCGCCCGCAAAAGCGATCCAGGATGCGGTGAAGAGCGGGTTTCTCCATAGCTGCCGCAACCAAACCAGCGACAGCAGAAGCACGGCCAGCGCGGCCGGATACAGAATGGGGTCGATCCACATGCAGTGACGCAATAACTGCCGGAGGAGGAACGCGGTGCGCCCCCATTCCACGTCCGCCAGTGCATTGATGTCAAAAAAGTAGTGGTAGTCGTCCGCGTATCTGGAGTGTAGGATGGCGAAAAGATAAATACCTATCACTGCGCCTGCCACTGCACCCACCACATAGGGTCGACCAGCAGGAATCTTTTCTTCGTTGCCATCCATAGCAACCATAGAGCCGCCGGCACTAAGACAACTGCCGTGGTCTTGGTGAACAGCATGATGGGGATAAGGATGCCAAGCAGGATCGACGGCCAGATTCGCCGCGGGTTGGCGTAGGACGCGATCCACAGCAGCAGGCAGAACTCGAAGTCCACCATGGTGTCTAACGTTGCCAGCCGGCTGAAGGCGAAGGCGAACGGACTGGCTGCCAATAGCAGCGCTGCTAGCGCCGCTGCTGTCTCCGAGGCATAGCGGCGAACGAGAAGGTAAACCAGACCGACGGTCGCAATGGAGAAAAACACATTCACTGCACGCGCGGCCACGATACTGACGCCGGTGAAGTGAAAGACCATGGTCAGCAAGACGGGCCAAACCGGAACCGCATGCGCGGGATTGTAGTCCCCCGCAACCTGCCAGTGCCCGATGAGGAAGTGCCGGACCGCCGCGTTCGCCCACCAACCTTCGTCGGTGAATTTCGCCTGGTCCATCATCCAGGGCGAGTGGTTGGGAAAGTCAGCCCGCAAATAAGCGAAACGCAGCAGGCATAGGACGAGCGCCAACGAAAGGAAGATTTTATGCAGCCAGCGTTCCACCTTTGTCCTTCAACGGCATTGCTGTGATGCGTTCACCATCTCGCGACGACGAATGACTGTAGTGCGCGACAGTGCTTTTCATCGCGATGACGGGTTCGCTAGCCATCCAGATCGGGGATGTGGGCACCGCCGAGGAATATACGGATCCCGGCCTTCAAAAACGCGCTCTATCTCGGATCTACCCATCACGTCGAAATCCTCTGGAACGGTGATCTGGCCTGCCATGAAACCCAATCGCCGCACGTGCGCTGGGGCCGGAGCATCAATCGCGGTGACCTTAACAAGCGGCTTACCGGCCTTGGCGATAATGAACGGTTCGCCCTTAGAAGCTTGATCGATTAGCCTTGAAAGCTGCGCTCTGGCTTGAGAGATATTCACGGTACGAATTTTCTTCTTCATGGATTAAGTAAGCTCAGTTTAGCTGCTCCCCCAGAGTTTGCGGTGTAGCTCTTTGAAGCGGGCGACAATCTCCTCCTGCAATGGGTGCCGTTGATCGCGTACCACCCAGCGGCCATTCACCATCACATCGCGAATGGCGGACCGGCTGAGTGAGAAGACGGCCAAAGGCAATAGATCGTTGCCGGAGTTGCCGGCGATCGACACATCATCCAGATCCACGGTGAAGAAGTCGGCGGAGAGCCTGCCAGTCAATTCGCCGGCTGGGGACGCCAAGCGCACGAGCTCCATGGACCGTGGCGCAATCAAACAGGCGCGAGGCCAAGGTCTGCTCTCCGATCTGGTCCAGGATGGCGCGTTGTTGCCGCTCCAGCCGCAAGTGGTACTCCAGTTCGCGCGCATCCTCCAGCGGATCAATCTGCGCCTGGCTATCCGACCCGAACGCAATGCGGATGCCCTGTCGCATGACCTGGTCGGCGACGATCACGCCATCCCCAAGGTTGCGCTCCGTCGTGGGGCAGGAGCACACGGTTGCGTTGGCCCTGGCAAGCAGCTCGATCTCATCCGCGGTGATATGAATCGCGTGCACCGCGGTGAAGTCAGGACCAAGAAGACCTTCCCTGCCCAGCAGCGCGACCGGCGTCAGCCCATACTCGCGCAGGCAGGCTTCATTTTCCCCAATCTGCTCCGCGACGTGCATGTGGAGAGGCAGCTTCCGCTCCCGGGTCCACGCGGCAATCTCTTTGAGCTCGCGCAAGGGCACGGCGCGCAGGCTGTGCGGCGCTACACCGAAGCGCACTTCCGTGGAATCGGCGGGATATTCTTTCCTGAGCGCCTCCATGTTGTCGAGAAACTGCGAGGCAGATTCAAAGAACCGGATCTGGCCCGGGTCCGGTGGCAGTTCATATCCCGAGCGTAAATAGGCCGAGCGCAATAAAACGATCCGTATCCCTACCGACTGGGCGGCGGCGATGACCTGCTTGCTCAGCAGGTTTGGATCGTCATAAGGACGGCCGCCGGGAGCATTGTGCAGATAGTGGAACTCGCCCACGGTGGTGGTCCCACTCAGCAGCATCTCCAGAAATGCCATGCGCGCCACGTCGTAGACATCCTGAGGATCAAGCTGTGCGGCGGCATGGTACATCGTCCCGCGCCATGACCAGAAGTCGCGGCCGCTCATCACCCTGGACTCCGACTTGCCCCGGATCAGGCGCTGAAAGGAATGAGAATGAGCATTCACAAAGCCGGGAAGCAGCGCTTTCCCCGGCAGATCGACCATGGCTGCGGGGCTCGTACCAGCCGCTAAGACACTTCCAGCCGGGCTCACCAAGAGACCCGCGCCCACAGCGAACTCTCCCTGGGAATAGAGCAGTTCAGGGCGATAGAGTGTGCTCACGAGCGACGCGCCTGCTGCACCATTTCCACCAGCACCTTCCTGGTTTCCAGCGGGGTGTTTACTTCGCTCAGGAAGGCCATGCGGGCGCCCTTCATGCCCTCTTCGGTCTTCATGCGGACGTGAAAGCCGAGGCGATCGACCGAGGTCATCACCGCCTCCTGGGCTTCGATACCGGCAAAGACGCGCGCCAGCAGGATAAGCGCGTCCTGGTGATCGGCATTCATGTGTTGCAGAATCCCGGCAGCCGCATCCGCCAGTGGGTCGGCTGCGCCTGGCTATACTCCTGCGCGGTGATCCATCCCATCACCCCGAAGCCGCCGACGTAGTAAACATCGACCACGTCCATAGCGAAGAAGGAGAAGTCGTCGAAATCCACCCAGTACTTGCTGTTTTCGTGGCGTTCCAGATAGAGCCGGCGCGCTTCCTCCATCTCGGCCGCAGGACCGAGTGCAGACGTTGCCCACCAGCGTGACCCGCGCGGCCCCCAGCGGATCACCGCTCGCTTCCGGCTGCGTCACCAGCAGGCTGGCGCGTCCATCCTGCTGCAGATTTTGCGTGTGCATGGCCATGGTGCTGATCAGGAAGACTGGCCGTCCCTGCGCCATCCAGGGCAAAGGGCATCAAAGAGCCGAAGGGAAAGCCCGGGCCGCTTGCGGGAAAGGGTGGAGAGACTGCCGACACGGCCCAGGTGCAGCAGCGTGCGCGCCCGCTCCGCGAATGATGGTTCAGGAATGGGTGGCTGGGTGCCTGTTGCTCCCGTACCCGCGTGCTTGTTGGTCGATGACAAGCCATGACGCCCCCTGGAAGAAGTCTAAATGGTATAAGACAGGTAAGCGGAGGCGCGCATGTACACGCCCAAAGCCTTTGAGGTAACAGACCTCGCCCTGCTTCATGCGGCCATGAAACAAAGCGAGCTGGCGACCCTGGTCACCATGACGACCCAAGGGCTGGTAGCCACCCATCTGCCGCTGCTGCTGGATGAGACCAAGGGTGAATACGGGACGCTGACCGGACATGTGTCGCGCGCCAACCTGCAGTGGCGCGAAACCGACCCCAAGGCCGAGGCGCTCATCATCTTCCTTGGTCTGGATACTTATGTGTCTCCTAACTGGTATCCCGCCAAGCAGGAGACTGGCAGAGTGGTGCCGACCTGGAACTACGCCGCCATTCATGCCTATGGCCGCTTAACCTTCTTTGAAGATCCGGAGTGGCTAAGGACCATGGTCACCGAGCTGACCAAGCGGCACGAGGCCTCGTTCCCTGCTCCCTGGCAAGTCACGGATGCACCCGCTGTGTATATCGACTCCCAGCTGAAGGCGATTGTGGGTTTCGAATTTCGCATCCTTCGCCTCGAAGGCAAGCAGAAGTTCAACCAGAACCGTTCCGTGGAGGACAGGCTGGGGGTTATCGAGGGACTGCGCGAACTCGGCAATGAGCGCAAAACCGAGGTCGCCGAACTGATGGAAGAGATCGAGTCCCGGCGCGGGCCGAGCGAAGGATAGAGCACGTGCGGATGCGCAAAAGCCCTGTGGTAGGCTACTGCTACAGTCTCTCTCCTTAATAAATCTGTGCCATGCGTGGGTTTCTCTTCATTTTTGGGGGGATGCTCTTATTATCTTCAACCGCCTGAAAAGGAGATGTGCTCGCGTGAAATCCGCCCGCCTGTTCGCCATCGTCTTTGCCGCTCCCTTTCTGGCCATAGCCGCCCACGCTGCCTCGCCTGCCAGTGCTGCGAACGACAAAGCAGCTCATCGCCCACGACGTGGAACCAGGCCGCCGCCGCTCACTACCTTGATAGCCGCGAGGTATGGTGGCAAAGTTGGCCTGCCGGCAGAGCGAGATCATAAGACGGTTTGTGTTTCGTGCCACACCGTAGTGCCCTACGCGCTTTCCCGTTCCAGCCTGCGAGCCCGCTTTGGGCGAAGATGCGCCCACCGAGCAGGAGCACATCCTGCTGAACAACGTGCTGCGGCGGGTCACCTTGTGGAACCAGGTTCAGCCCTTTTATCCCAATAGCCAAACCGGCCCCACCCTGGCAGCGGACTCGCGGTCTACCGAATCGGTGATTAACACCCTTATTCTGGCTTCTTACGACCAACGAAAGAACCATCTAACCGAGATCACACGCAGCGCCTTCGACAATATGTGGGCCCTGCAAATCAAGTCTGGTGAGCAGGCCGGTGCATGGGGCTGGCAGAACTTCCACTTGGCTCCCTGGGAATCGAGTGAGTCCCAGTACTGTGGCGCCACGCTGGCGGCTATCGCGGTGGGGAGAGCTCCGGATAATTATCGCAACGACCCAAAAATTCAGGAGAATTTGCGATTGCTGCGCGGCTTTCTGCGCCGGGAGTACGCTTCGCAGCCCTTGCTGAACAAGGTCTATCTGTTGTGGGCTTCCGCCAAGCTGCCCGGGTTGTTGAACGAGAACGAGCGCGCCGCCCTGGTGGCGGAACTCGCTTCCAAGCAGCAGCCGGACGGGGGTTGGAGCCTGAGCGATATGGGTAGCTGGAAAAGAAAAGATGATACGCCCGAGGAAACGAAGAGCGACGGATTGGCTACCGGCCTGACGGTCCTGGCGCTGGAACAGTCAGGCGTAGGGCATGCCCCAGTGAAGCGCGGGCTGGTCTGGCTGGCACAGAATCAGAGCCAGGATGCAGGGGAATTGGTCTGCCTGGTCGCTGAACAAGAAGCGCGATCCTGCGACCGATATCGGCCGGTTTATGAGCGATGCCGCGACTGGCTTCGCTGTGCTGGCGCTGGAAAATAGTCACTGAGACGAATTCGGCGGAGCGACAACATTTCCCGGCATAAAGCCGACCGTTTGCTTGGTTGACGACAGATAGCCTGTACGAACAGTGCCTCAGGGCTAAGCCCGTTGATTCGCAATCGTTACGGCCCGGCTAAAGCCGTGCCCATGATACAAACATGAGTTTTTCCGCGAGCCTATAAGAGCGTTTTCCTTTGGCCGACACTGCGAAAACGATGGGGCAAGAACTATTTCCGGTCCGAAGAACCAGCGGTCGCTGGGCTTCGGACTTCTCCACCGCAAGTCGGCTGTGGTTGGCGAACCGGGCACCTCAGGCCCAGTTCCTATAGCAGTCGATAGCTGGTATTTGGCACTTCGCCGGATTAGGTCAGCGACCGCCAGCGGAGGGTTCGGCTTCGGATAGCGCGGTATCCTCGGGTTCAGTGCCTTGTTTATTTGCCTTCGCTGTGCTTGGGACTCTTAACCTTGATGGCGGTCGCGGCTGTCTCTCCTGAGCGCCTGCGACGACGGCTTCCATGCTCTTGAGAAACTCCGGCAGGTTCATCTTTTGGCGAAACTCCGCCAGGAACGGCTGGATCTTTCCGAACTGGAAGTACATCTCCTGGCAGGTGTCGAAAATCAGCGATTCGTCCAGCGCTCCATGCACCACGAAAGCGGCGACCATGTCCCAATATCCGTAGACCTGCAGTATGTGCCCACTCGGCTTGCCACCATCCTTAACCAGGCTCACAAACTCATCCACCGACTTGGGCTGGAACTCACCACCCACATAATCGCGCGCCGCGCGCAGCGCCGTCTCCCGGCGAATCTCATACAGCTTGAGAATGAGTTCCGCCTGCTTCAGTGCGTTCTTGGTCTTCACTTGCTCTCTCCTGTATTCATACAGACGGCTTATTTGCGGAAGAAATTGCGGGCCATAAACAGCAGGTTCGCCGGCCGTTCCGCCAGCCGGCGCATGAAATACGGATACCACTCGGTCCCAAAAGGAATATAAACCCGAACCCGATAGCCCTGCGCCACCAGGGACCGCTGCAGATCGCGGCGCACGCCGTACAGCATCTGGAATTCAAACTCGTCCGGCCTCGATGCCGCGCTCTTTGGCGAAACGGCAGGTGGCCTCGACCATCTTTTCGTCGTGGGTGGCGATGCCGTGGTATATCCCGCTGGGGAGCAAGACCTGCATCAGCCTTACGAAGTTCCGGTCGACATCGGCTTTGTCAGGAAAGGCCACGTTGGACGGCTCCTGGTAGGCTCCCTTGCATAACCGTATGCGAATTCCCTGGGCCAGCAAGCGCTCGATGTCCGCTCCACTGCGGTAGAGGTAAGCCTGAATGACCACCCCCAACCGGCCGCGGTTTGCTTCCATGGCATGCAGCTTGCTTACCAGGTCGATGGTGGCCTGGGTGTATTCCGAACCCTCCATGTCGATGCGTACAAAGGTGTCGGCCGCCACCGCGTGTTTGACCAGGGCGGCGACCGTCGCAAAGGCCAGTTCCGGGTCGAGATCCATGCCCATCTGGGTGAGCTTCACGCTCACATTGGCATCCAGGCCGCGCTGCTCGATGGCGTCAAGCAGGCGGTGATATACATCGGCTGCCTGCTTCGCCTCCTGAGGAGAATGTACGTTTTCTCCCAGGCTATCGAGCGTGGTCGACATCCCATGGCTGTTCACCGCCGTGGCCGCAGTCAGTACTTCTTCGACACTCCTGCCGGCCACGAAGCGAGCAGACATCCGCCCGCCGAGAGTAGAATTCTCGGCGAAGTTGCGTAGCGACGAATTGCGGGAGAGCGCGATCAGAATCGAACGCAATATGGGCATCGGAACTGCTTATTTTCGCACACGGGGTTCCCGCCGTTTGGAGGAAACCCTTTGCTCGTTTTTTTGCTCTTACCTACGGGGAGTTTCATGATTAATCAATGTGCTAATCCAAGTTGTGGCAAAGCCGCTTCATTATCTTCGTGAAGGAAGAATCTTCGTCTTCGATCTGCCGGATCCAAATACGCCTGCTCCAGGAGGGCGGGCCCGCCGTCTGCAGCACTTCTGGCTGTGCGGGTCGTGTTCGGAAACGATGGTGATGGAGCAAACCAGCGAAATGCAAATTCGCGTTGCCGTGAAGACGCAGAAGGTGGCGGACACGGCGGAAATTTTTGCGTTATAGGGCCACTGGAAACCGCCCTTTATCTTTAGCGACCATCCCCCGGTCGTGATTCGAACCAGTTGCCGGCCGGATGGAGGCCTTCTCCTCCCGGTCCGGCACCCTCAACTTGGGTTCAGGGATCAAAACCTTAAACGCTCGATCCGCGGCATTGGAAAGATTCACTCGGGCCTTCCATCGATGCGCCCGTTATTTCTACGCTACTCTGCTGCCGACTGGCGCATCTGTAACCCAACTAAAGAAATAACGCCCGGATGTTAACGAGATTCCGTCGAGTTAACGAGATTTTGATGAAATAGCGAGGAAATGGGTATCACACACCTGCGATCCACAGGCAAAGCGTAGTTGCAATTGTTTCCGATGTACCATCAAGATGCTGCATCTACAATAGCTGACACGGGTTACCTTATACTTTGAGGAAGATAGGACCATGACCAAAGCAGACCTCGTAGAGGAAGTGACCCAGCTGGGCGATCTGACGCGCCGGGATGGGGAAATGATCGTGGATACCATTTTCGATTCTGTGATTCACGCGTTGCGTACCGGCGATAAGATCGAAATCCGCGGTTTCGGCAGCTTTCGTATCCGCCAGCGCAAGCCCAGAACCGGGCGCAACCCTAAAACCGGGGCCAAGGTGGACGTCCCCGCCAAGCGAGTTCCCTACTTTAAACCCAGCAAGGAATTGCGCGACCTGGTGAACCCCAAGGGAGCGACGCCGGAACCTGATGAGACCAAGCCCGGCAGTGGGGAGGGACACTCTGCCGCCTAGCTGGTCCCTTTACTCCCGCCACGGGCGATTCCAATCACGCTCATCATCCGCCCGGTAAATCCCCGCTCCACGCGGTGAGAGAAGAAGCGATCCGTGTGGCAGCCAGTGCACTGCCCGGTCATGAATATGGCCTCCTCCTTGAGCCCGGCGGCGAGCAGCTGCCGCCGGTTCGCCTCCGCCAGATCCAGATGCATGGCCGGGCCGATTGCGCTGTGCCCAGGAGCACGGGCGGTGAGAAAGAGCATGGGGTATTTGTTCCTGATCTGGTCGGAGTCGTACACCTCGCGGAAAAGCTCGGACGCGTAGATAAACTGCGACTCGAATTCCTGCTGCACTTCCTCCCCGACGGCGTAGCAGCACTGCCCAATGCCCGGTCCGACGGAAGCGATCAAATCTTCGGGTTGGGAGCCAAACTCCAGCCGCATGCGCCCGACTCCGTTTTCTACGATGCGCGCCAGGGTCCCGCGCCACCCTGCGTGAAAGGCGGCGACGGCGCGGTGCTTGCGGTCGGCCACCAGCACCGGGATGCAATCCGCGGTTTGGATACCTAGTAGCACACCCGGCTCGTCAGTCATCAGGCCATCGCCTTTCAGCACCGCAGGCATCTCGTACCTCTGGACGTCCTTCGCCTGGACCCTGCGGATCAGCGAGGAATGAATCTGGCGCAGCGTAACCAATCCCAGGATGCGCTTACCTCCATTGACCGCGTCGACCAACAGCTCCCGATTGGCAGCCACGATTTTCCGGTCATCGGCATCGGTAAAACCCAGATTGAGGTCGAATTTCCCGGCTTCTCCGGGGTGGTAGACGGTCGTTCTCCCGCCGATTCGGGTACTAAACCCATGCATGAGCCAAACCAGGCTTGGATCGCTCTGCCCTGACCAGTCTGGTACGCGGATTAGCTCCAGCGGCTTAGGCGGCAGATTTTCAAGCGCACGAGTGTGGGAACGGGAAGATGCCATCACTCGCTATATTATGTCGTCCCCGGCTCCGGGATAGAAGTCGCGATGTATCATCTTAGGTTGAGCCTTCAAAATGAGCGACGAATTGGCTACCAAAGCGGATTTAACCGAGGCGGTCCAGCAATCGGAGACCCGCCTTTTGGAGCGGTTGGAAAAGGTGGAGACCACCTTGCTCAAGGAATTTCACAAATGGGCTCAAATAACGGAGACCCGCATCCGGGTCAATGAGACGCTTGCTTTCGGCCTCACTGAGCGTATGGCGTCTCTTGAATCCCGAGTGCGCGACTTAGAACAGAAGCGCAATTAAAGTCAGGTTCACGTGCCCCAGCGGCGGCTTGGCGGTTTCCTTTTCCAGCCAGTTCGAACACATGGGCCCGCCTTCCGGCGGGCCCGTTCAAGAGGCTGTTAGGAGGGATTCAGGGATTTACTTGAGGAGAGCTCGCCGAGGCGGAGCTTAGTGGGGATGATCAACTGCCTAGGTTGGAAAATCTGAAGTAGCCTCTGTAATTACCTACTAGGATGCTTCGGGAGAAAAAAAGTTGTGTTGTTGAAAAAAATCGGGTGCATGGGATTTATTTGAGGCTTGCCGGCCGGAACATGCGCTCGACGGCACCAGTCACCATCCGGCGTGGAACGAATCGCTGGGCAAAAACCTGCAACCGGCCGGCGAGGTAGGGAATAACCCAATGTTTCCCCTCAGCCAGCCCCTCCAGCCCGCGCCGCGCCACCTCCGCCGCTGACTGGTTTTTTCGCATGTCCCCGGTGCGCGAGCCGGCTACCTGGTTGAATTCAGATTCGGTCGGCCCGGGACAGAGCGCGCTCACCAGCACTCCATGGCGTTTCATTTCTTCGGCCAGGGCTTCGGCCAGCATGCGGTCGAAGGCCTTGGTCGCTCCATAGGTCGCAAGGTACGGTACGGGCTGGTAGGACGCCGTCGAGGCCACAATCATTACCCAGCCCCGTTCCGGCGTTCCACCATCGCGGGCAGGAAGAGCCTGGTGAGATGGACCACAGCCGCGCAGTTTACCTGCACCATGCTCACCTGCATCTCCAAGCGGGAGTGCAGAAACTCGCCGTACTCCCCGAAGCCGGCATTGTTGACCAGAACATCCACCTGCAGGCCTGCCCCCTCGGTGGCATCGTAGATCTGCTGCGGGGCCTGGGGAGGGTGAGGTCGGCAACGATCACCTGGGCCTGAATCCCATTGCGGGTGCGTAGCCGCTCCGCCAGCAGGTCGAGCCGTTCGCGGCGGCGGGCAGTCAGGACCAGGTTCACCCCGGCCTCCGCCAGCTCGACCGCGATTGCTTCGCCGATCCCGGCGCTGGCGCCCGTAACCACCGCCCACTTGCCCTGCCATGCCTTACGCACAATCGCCGACGCCATCGCTTGCCCTGTTATCCTCTTCTGCGATTAATGATCGGTGGAGGAGCCGGCGAATTCCTCGCCCACCCACTGGGCAAAGGCATCCATCTTTTGTTGCCGGCCGAGAAAATCCTCGATCAGCTGCGTACCGGGCTTGGATCCGCCCGGCTCGAGAACCGCCTGCCGGTAGCGCATCGCCGTAGGTCCCTCGAGCAGGTTGGCGTGATCGAACTGGCCGAAGAAGTCGAGCGCGATCACCTTGTCGAACATGTAGGTGTAGTAGTTCGACGTGTAGCCGATGAGGTGGGTAAAGCTGGCATACATGCGATTGCCTTCCACCCACTCATAGGGCAACATGCGCTTGTAACCCTCCTCGAGCATGGCATCCGGATCCAGCTCCTGGGCCGGCTGGTTGTGCACATCGAGGGAGTAGCTGGTGTAGAAGAGCTGGGTGCGCACTCCATCGGCTCTGCCAAAGGCGCTGGCCCGATTCATCCGTTCCACCAGAGCCTCGGGGATCGGCTCGCCGGTCTGGTAGTGGCGGGCGAAGGAGGCGAGAAGTTTGGCATCGTGGAAAAACTCTTCCAGCATCTGCGAGGGCACTTCGACAAAGTCGCCTTCGGTGGCGATGCCGCTCACGCCCGCCCATTTCTGATGGCCGCCAAGAATGGCATGCATCAGGTGGCCGAACTCATGGAAGAAGGTGACCACGTCGCTGTATTGCAGCAGTCCTGGGTCATCCGTGCGATCACCGCCGCCGGGGAAATTGCAGATCAGCGCGGCCTCGGGAAGCTGACGGCCTTCGATTCCGGGAATCAGCGGCGCTGCGCTGAACCACTTGTCCTTGCCCTCGCGCGGGTGCATGTCCAGGTAGAAGCGGCCACACAGCCGTCCCCGGTCGTAGACGTCCCAGGCGCTTACGTGGGGGTGCCAGACGCCGGCATCGTGGTTCCTTTGGAAACTGACGTGGAAGAGCCGCGCTGCGGTTTCGAGTATTCCCTTCTCTACCGCGGCATAAGGAAAGTAAGGACGGACAGACTGCGAGTCGAAGTCGAAGGCCTCGCGGCGATACTGCTCATACCAATAACCGCGGTCGCTGCTTTTGAGCGCCGCGAGCCCGGGTTGTTGCTTGCGGGCAAAGGCGAGCACCATCTGGTATTCCCGCTCGGCTCCGGCGCGGGACGCCTGCTCCAGCTCGCCGATAAACTTCTTCAGGTTGGCGGCTGATCCCATCATCTGGTTGGCGGTGGCCAGATCGGCCCAGGAGGCAAAGCCCAGGATCGAGGCAATCTGCTGCCGCACCGCCAGCAGGTTAAGCAACAGCGGACGGTTAGCCGGGTAGGCGCGGGTGTTGTAGGCGCGGAACATGCGCAGGCGCAAATCCGCGCTGCGGGCAAAGGTCATCACCGGCTGCATATCGGGATAGTCAGTGGTGAGCGTGATCACGCCCTGGTCGTCCGCAGGATGGTTACGGATGTAATCTTCCGGCAGGCCGTCAAGTTCGGAGGCATCCCGCACCTCTACCTTGTTGACGTTCTCCTGCACATGCTTGGCAAAGGTGAGCGATATCTCGGTTGCCTGGTCGGAGAGCTGGCGCAGGTGGGCACGCGTAGCTTCATCCTTATCTACGCCGGCCAGCCGGTAGTTCAAGAGCGTCTGGCTAACGTAGTGCGCGGTCGCCGGGTCGGCGGTGGTCATATCGACGGCCGCAAGGGCACGGTAGACTTCCTGATTGAGCGAAAGGGCAGTGGCCGCTTCGGCTACCGTTTGCGTCAGTTCCCGGGCTTTGTCGCGCACCGCTTTGTCCGGGTACACGCTATCCAGCAGGGACGCCAGGGAGCCCGCCGCGCTGAGCGTGGCCACGACATCGTCGTAGGGACGAAGGGTATTCTCCAGGGTTTTCTGGCCCTCCACGGCCAGGAGACGCTCGATCTGCTGGCGCTGCCAGGCCAGGCGGCCCTGGACCCAGCTTTCCAGTCCAGCTGCGTCGACTTCTCCAGCTTCGGTCCAAGGGTACCGGGGATGTAACCGGGCCGTTTCTTCAGTTGATAGATGATTCAAGTTTGCTCCTTACCATCCCAAGGGTAACCCAGCCTTGTAACCGATTCCAGGGGATGAAACCTGGCTTTGGATGAAGAAAAGATGCACATCGTAACACTTACCTGTGCAGCGTAGAACCGAAAGCATTAAGATGTGCAGATTGTCATCATGAATTCTGCCGCTCCATCTCTATCTCAGCACTACTTGCGCTCTCGTATGGGAAAAGTGTGCGTGGCGATCATCGGCTCCAGCGCCGGAGAGATGGTCGATCGCGCCACGGAGGCTATGCGCGATAGCCCATTTTTGGAATTCCGTCTGGATTACCTGGAGAAACCTCTGCTAGCGTTACCGAAGTTGAAGGAGTTCCTTTCCGAAAACACCGTGGTAACGGCCATCGCCACCTGCCGGCGCGCTCCCAACGGGGGCAAGTTCAAGGGTGCGATTGCCGCCGAGCTGGAGGTGCTGCAGAAAGCCGGCGCTTCGGGCTTCCACCTGATGGATCTGGAGTTGGAGACCGCCGAAGCCATCAAGGCGCCGGAACTGGAAAAGCTGCGCACCCACGGCGCGGCCCTCATGATCTCGTACCACGACTACCAGTCCACCAAGGATCTGGATGGCATCTTCGAACGTATCCGGCCCTACGAACCGGAATTTATCAAAATTGTGTCCACCGCGAAGTCGCTGGCCGACAACGTGGTCATGATGCACTTTCTCGAACGCACTGGCGACATGGCCAATATGGTCGGTCTGTGCATGGGCGACCAGGGAATCATCAGCCGGGTACTGGCCATTCGGGCGGGCAGCGTTTTCACCTTTGCCGCTGCCACCCAGGGCGAAGAGACGGCTCCGGGACAGATTGCAGCGCGCACACTGACCGATACATATCGGATCGCGCAGATCGATGCGGCGACAAGGGTCTACGGCGTAGCGGGCAACCCCATCAAGCACTCGCTCTCCCCGCTCATGATGAACACCGCCTTTCACCGCGAAACAGTGAACGCGGTATACCTCGCCTTGCAAACCAGCAAGCTCAGTGACCTGCTTACGCTGGTCCGCGAGCTGCCCCTCTCCGGCTTGAGCGTGACCATGCCGCTGAAGCAGGAGGTGCTGAAGCATCTGGAGAACATGGACCCCATCTCGGCGCAGATTGGCGCCTGCAACACCATCGTTCGCGCGCACGACGGAAAGCTTTATGGCTTCAACACCGATGTTGGAGGCATCCTGCGCCCACTGGAAAAGCGAATTTCGCTGGTCGGCGCAAAGATCCTGGTACTGGGTGCCGGGGGCGCAGCCAGGGCGGCGGTCTTCGGCCTGGTGGATAAAGGGGCCGAGGTTCTGGTTCTGAATCGTACTCCGCAGACAGCGCAGAAGCTGGCGCGCGAAGCCAAAGCAAAAACCATTCGCCGCGAGCTGGTCGCCAAGACCACCTTCGACGTGATCGTGAACGCAACCGCCGTCGGCATGCACGGGGTTAAGCCCCAGCACATTCTGGAAGCGAAAGAGATCAACGCGCGCTTGGTCTTCGATCTGGTTTACAACCCGGTGGATACTCCATTCCTGCGTATGGCCCGGCAAAAAGGAATACCCGCTGTGACTGGCGTGGAGATGTTTGTACAGCAGGGCGCGCGCCAGTTTGAAATCTGGACCGGCAAACGGGCTCCCGAGGAAGAAATGCTGCGCGTCGTCGTGCACGCTTTGCGGCAACGTGCGGAGACTGCGGCCGCGGAGCCGGCGCGGCACTAGGACTCCTCTGTGGACAAGGATGCGCAGTACTGGATCAACCATCTTGGCCTGAGCCCTCATCCAGAGGGCGGCTACTACCGCGCCACTTACAAGTCGGACCTTACCATTGCTCGCAGTGCCTTGCCCTCCCGTTACCAGGGAGATAGATCGGCATCGACGGCGATTTACTTCCTGCTGGATGGGGAGAATTTTTCTGCCTTCCACCGCATTGCCTCCGACGAGGTGTGGCATTTTTATACCGGGAATTCCCTGGTGGTTTACGTCATCGATCCTTACGGGGATTATTCCGAGTTGCACCTGGGCGATGGTTCGGACGAGGTGTTTCAGGCGGTGGTGAAAGCAGGTTGCTGGTTCGCCTCGCGTGTGAAAGATGCCGCCGGGTTTGCGCTGGTCGGTTGCACGGTTGCACCGGGATTCGATTTTGCGGATTTCGAGTTGGCTGTGCGATCGGAACTCGTGGCTACCTACCCGCAGCACCAAAAACTCATTGAAGAGCTGACCCGGCTCTAGCCTTTCTACCAGTAAAAAATGACGGGTGCCCCATATCTGCCCGGTTTTGGCAGATGTGGGATTCCACCGCGCTGGACCGGCAGTTTTCTCCACTGCAACGGATCCCAGATCCATGATCATCTACACCTGCAGAGTCAGCGGTCGAGGTCCGTGGAATCCCACATCTGCTAAACCGGGCAGATATGGGGCACCCGTCATTTGTTAGGGGTAGAGACGAGTCCTCAAACACGCGCATCTAAAGTTTATGAGAAGAATTGATCGCCGGCGTTTCAACGCCATGGTGGGCGCACTCAGCTTGACGCCTGCTGAATCTTTATTTGCAGCCATGACCGGGAAAGACACGCTAACGCCAGAGATACTGCGGCTATCACATAATGGCTGGATGCCTAATAATCCGGATCTTCCGGTGCTGATTTATCGCGCAGTGGCTAAGGGACCTCCCGAACAGTTGGCTTCGCAGATGGAGGTTGAATTCCATCAGAACGGATGGCCGCCCCAATGGCGCAATGGTGTGTATGACTTTCATCATTACCATTCGACGGCCCACGAGGTTCTCGGCTTTGCCGGCGGTCACGCGCGCCTGATGCTCGGGGGCGAGAACGGGCATGAAGTATTTGTGCGAGCCGGAGATGTAGCTCTTCTGCCGACTGGAACCGGGCACTGCCGGCTGGAGGCCAGCTCCGATTTTCTTGTTGTAGGCGCGTACCCTCCGGATCAGACATGGGATATCTGCCGCATCGAGCCATCGCCTGCCGCGTTGGCGCGCATGAAGCAACTTCCCTTCCCTGCGTCAGACCCGGTCAGCGGACAAGCGGGGGCGTTGAGCAAGCTGTGGATATCTGGAAAAGGAAGCTCTAAATAGGTCCCTGGCTGCGCTGCTTGAAAAACGTCTTTCCAGAATTCCAACTGCAGTTATACCGTTGCGGTCCTCTCTTAACTCCAGAAGCCGCGGTCCAGCGTGCGGTACTGGATGGCTTCTGCGATGTGGCCCACCGTGATGTCTGGCCGTGCATCGAGATCTGCGATAGTCCTGGCGACTTTCAGTATCCGGTCGTGGGCGCGCGCGCTCAGGCCCTGCTGTTGCATGGCGCGCTCAAGCAGGCGCTCCGCCTCCGGCGAGAGCTCACAGTATGTGCGGATTTGGCGGGTGTTCATCTGCGCGTTGGTGTAGATGCGGTCCGCCTTGAAACGCTGGTGCTGCCGCTCCCGCGCCGCCAGCACGCGGGTGCGGATTTCTCCCGAACCCTCGCTCGCGGCGCCGGAGCGAAGCTCGCGGTACTGTACCGCAGGAACCTCAATATGGATGTCGATGCGGTCCAGTAACGGGCCGGAGATCTTTGAGATGTAGCGCTGCATCATGGGCGGCGTACACAGACACTCGTGCGACTTGTCGTTGAAGTAACCGCAAGGGCAGGGATTCATCGCTGCCGCAAGCATAAAGCGTGCTGGAAAGCTGAGCGACATCGAAGCACGGGAGATGGTTACCGTTCCATCTTCGAGTGGTTGGCGCATCACTTCCAACACGTTGCGGGGAAACTCGGGAAGCTCATCGAGAAACAGCACGCCATTATGCGCCAGCGATACTTCGCCCGGACGTGGAATGCTTCCGCCTCCAATGAGCCCCGCGTCGGAGATGGAGTGGTGCGGCGAGCGAAAGGGACGTTGCGTGACCAATCCAGCATCGGCGTCGAGCACGCCGGCGACGGAATGAATCTTGGTGGTCTCCAGCGCCTCCTCCAGGCGCAGCGGCGCCAGGATCGAGGGCAGTCTCTTGGCCAACATGGTTTTACCAGAACCGGGCGGACCGATCATGAGGATATTGTGACCGCCGGCAGCGGAAACCTCCAGGGCGCGCTTGGCTGTCTGTTGCCCGCGAACATCTTTGAAGTCGAGGGCGAAGCTATGCTGCTCACTGAGAAGTTGATGCGAGTCCACACGAAGCGGCTGATCATGGATGCCACCGTTGGCCGCCGCGTTCAGCAGTGTCACGTACCTGGATCAGACTCCGGACCGGATAAACGTTCAAGCCCTCAACCACCGCCGCCTCGGCAGCATTGCGCTCCGGTACAAAAAGATTGGCGATGCCCCGCGCCCGCGCGGCCACCGCGATGGGCAGTACGCCAGGAACCCCGCGCAGTGCCCCATCAAGACCTAGTTCTCCCACCAGCATGAATTGCCCGAGGT
Source organism: uncultured Acidobacteriaceae bacterium (assembly GCA_963721125.1). GTDB lineage: Bacteria > Acidobacteriota > Terriglobia > Terriglobales > Acidobacteriaceae > PALSA-350. The sequence goes on from CAVRHZ010000009.1 coordinate 228,482, forward strand.
CTTTCAACTGCAGCGCTCCATAGGCTCCGAGAATGCCAATGGCCATCGGCAGGTCAAAACCCGATCCCTCTTTCTTGAGATCGGCGGGGCCAGGTTGATGGTTATCTGCGTAGGAGGGATATTGAAGCCGGAGTTTTTGATAGCAGAGCGAACCCGGTCGCGGCTTTCACGCACCGCAGCGTCCGGCAGGCCTACCGTGTGAAACCAGTCTTCCATTGTCTTGACGCCGGAGTAATCGACTTCCACATCGATGATGTGAGCATCGATGCCGTACACCGCCGCACTCAGTGCCTTAAATAGCATCGCGGCTCCAGTAGATCCGGTGCCGCGAGTATAGCAAGGCTGAATGGTCGCCATGCCCATGCGGGACATTAAGTCCTGCTTATGATGGCTTGCCCGGGTTTGCGCTACCGTTCGACTGCCATGGCGACGGAATTACCACCTCCGAGACAGAGGGCCGCAACTCCCTTGTGCACATCGCGGCGGATCATCTCATAGATCAACGCCACCAGTACACGCGCGCCGCTGGCGCCGATGGGATGCCCGATCGCAACCGCTCCACCGTTCACATTTACTTTTGCCGGATCCAGGCCAACTTCCTTCATCACGCCCAGGGCCTGCACGGAAAACGCCTCGTTCAATTCGTAGAGATCCGGCTCTTCTTTTGACCAGCCCGCTTTGGCCAGCACGCGCTGGATTCCCAAAACGGGAGCGAGCATCACCCATTTAGGATCGATGCCGCTGGTGGCCTGGGCGCGGATGTGAACCATCGGCTCCAGTCCCAACGATGCCGCTTTCGCCGCCGACATCACCACCACTGCGGCCGCGCCATCGTTTACACCGGGCGCGTTGCCCGCGGTAACGGTTCCATCTTTCTTGAAGGCGGGCTTCAGCGCGCGCAACGCCTCGATCGTGGCATCCTCGCGCACAGACTCGTCGCGCTCGAACCACGTTGCCGCCTCGCCCTTCTTCCTGGCGGGAATTTCGATGGGGAGAATCTGCGACCGCAAGTAGCAGGCGCGCCAGGCAGCCGCCGCCTTGCGATGAGAGTTGAGCGCGAACTGATCTTGCTCCTCGCGCGTGATGCCGTGTTTCTCGGCGACATGTTCCCCGGTGATGCCCATGTGGTAGTCGTTGTAGATCTCCCACAGCCCGTCGTGAATCATAGAATCGACGACAGTCGCATTACCCATGCGGAAGCCGTTGCGGCCCTGGGGAAGGAGGTAGGGAGCGTTGGTCATCGATTCCATTCCGCCGGCGATCACGATCTCCGCGTTGCCCGTCTGGATGGCCTGCGCCGCCAGACTCACTGCCTTTAGCCCGGAGCCGCAGACCTTGTTGATAGTCATGGCGCTGACGGATGGAGAAAGGCCGCCGTGGATCGCTGCCTGACGCGCTGGATTCTGACCCAAGCCGGCGGAGACGACGTTGCCCATGATGCACTCGTCCACCTGATCAGGATCGAGCCGCGCACGGCTCAGGGCTTCGCGCACGACCAGCGAACCCAGTTGCACAGCAGAAAAACTGGACAGTGCACCCTGAAATTTTCCAACTGGAGTGCGCACTCCGGCGACAATGACTACGTCTTCCATAACGGGCGGCCTCACTTTTTAGATGCCGATGCAACGCAACACGATAGCAAGAGCCACGCGGTACAGGCAATGCGTATCGGATGCTGACCCGAGGGGAGAGCGCAGGAGATGAAAGCAGGGTATGACGACGATCGAACCTCCGCAGGCGGCAAGCGGGCACACAGATGAGAAGGGCGGCCTGCTGGCGCCCTGGTGGCACACCGCACTAATGGTTTTGCTGATCATCGGGCTATCGGTGGCCGGAGTAAGGCAACTGCGGAGCTTTGGTGATAAACCCTTACGCCTGGTGGCCAACTACAGTCTGACCATCGTGTATGAGTGGGTTCTGGCAGCCCTGGCACTGTGGGGCATACACATGCGCAAGGTCTCAGTGCGGCAACTTCTTGGAGAACTTCGTCCCGGAGCCCGGGGGTGGTGGGGCGATATCGGTGTGGCGCTGGGCTACTGGGTGGGTGCGCTGATGGTGCTCGCGGTGCTGGGTGAAATGCTGGTAAAGATCTCCGGATCGCACATCGATCCGCAGAAGATCGGTGACGTGACCCAGAAACTCACGCCGATAAGCGGCCTGGAGATGATGCTGTTCCTGGTACTGAGCATCTCCGCCGGCTTCTGCGAAGAATTGGTCTTCCGCGGCTACCTGCAGCAGCAGTTCGCTCGCATGGGGCGGAGAATCTGGGCCGGCGTCGTGCTCTCCGCGTTGGTGTTTGGCGGTGCGCATGGTTACGAAGGAATTGCGGGAATGTTGCTGATCGCCGCGTATGGCGCTATGTTCGGCGTGCTCGCGCTGTTGCGCAGAGGACTGCGGACAGGAATGATCGCGCACGCCTGGCACGATACCATCAGCGGTCTTGCGCTGGTGTTGTTGCGACATTATGGTCTCCACGCAGCAGGAAAGTGAGCACGCGGGGAAGTGGACGGTTGGCTTCAGCGATTCCGATTGGTCAATTGATCTTCACCAAATGCTATTTTTTTCTTGACACTATTTTTTTGGGATTCTATACATTCGTTAACTGCAAAGTATCTCTTGCAGTGTTCGATGTCGACTCGACAAAGGGAGAATAGAAAAATGGCAACCAAGAAAGCAGTAGCAAAGAAGCCAGCGAAGAAGGCAGCCAAGAAAACAGCAAAGAAGAAGTAAGCAGGCAACGTAACAGGCAACACAATCGGGGGACGCCAAAAGCGTCCCCCGATGTGTTTCTGGGGAACAATCAATCACCAGTGTTTATGCGCCTTCGGCATCCATTCGCGACAAGATTCCAGTATCCGGGTTTTGCAGTTGTACCGGGCGAGGATGGGTTCCTCTCACCACAGCCGTGGGTGACGGCAGGGCGGAGAGAAGCAACTTCTGGAGTTTGGAGCTGCCGCTTCCGGAGGGAAAGAAGCGCAGGGCGGTGACCCGGATTTCCTGCACGAGGCTCCAAAGAAGTTCGGGTGTGCGGCTTTCAGTAAGGAAAGCCGCATGAAGCTCGCCAACGCCAACAAGCTCGACAGGAAATCCGGGGGACCCGGAGAGCGCTTATGCTTACCAAAGTGGTACCGGACCATTCCACCTTTTGAGGAGACGGTCGCGCCATGACGCGAAGACGATGGATCGCCGACGAATGGGACGAGGCCAGCGCTTCCCTCAAGGGTGAGCAGGCGGCACACTTGATTCGCGTGCTGCGCGCGCAAACCGGGATGGAGTGCGAGATGGTTGCGGGGGACCGGGTGTGGCGTGCCGTCATTTCCGGGGTTACCGGAGATGCGGTGCGCTTCGCGCTCCTCTCTGAGGTAAAAGCAGATCCGGCACTTCCGGTAACGTTATTGCTCTCAGTGTTCAAGTTCGACCGCATGGAGTGGATCATCGAGAAGGCGACGGAGCTGGGAGCCGAGCGATTCATTCCCATGAGTGCACGGCGCAGCGAGAAGCATCTGGTCCAGGCCGCACCGGCTCGCGTGGAGCGCTGGCGACGGATTGCACGCGAGGCCGCCAAGCAATCGCGCCGCTCCGATGTGCCGGTGGTGGAAGACCTGGTATCGCTGAAGTCGGCGGTGCACATCAAGGCTGCCCATCCCGGGTTGAGCCTGTTGCTGGCGGAGCAGGAACGTTCGACCACCTTGTATGCAACGGTGTTAGCAGCGCTGATTCCACCGATCGTGGAAAGACCTGCGGTGAACCTCGCAGTGGGACCAGAAGGCGGGTGGACCGCGGAGGAAGAAACGCTCTTCGCCGCAGAAGGTTGGCAGCCGGTGAGTTTAGGTCCGCGCATCTTGCGCGCCGAGACGGCAGGCATTACCGCGATGGCAGTGGTTGCCGCGATGCTGGGTTGAGTTGAGGTTGGTGGTTCGACACTGATCGACAGCACTCAGTTGATCCCTCGGCTACGCTCCTGATGACAAAGAAAAGCGCGTCGAGTACTGTGGTATCCCACTCAAGCCAAAAAACGGCTTGAATGGGGCACCCACCTTTTGTCGCCGGTATACAAGGAAGTTCGAGGTAGTCACGACCCGGCAGCTCTCACACCCACTCCCTGTACCAGCAGCAAAGGCTGGGTGCCCCATTCAAGCCGTACTTTGTACTTTGGCTTGAGTGGGATACCACAGCACTCGACGCGCTTTTCTTTGTCCTTAGGAGCGTAGCCAGGGGATCAGCTGAACAGATCCTTCATCTTGCTCAGCAGACTGCGCGAGGTGGGCTTGTTCTCGATATGCATGGTCTCGCCCAGCTGGCGAAGCAGATCGCGCTGCGCCTTGTTGAACCTCTTCGGCGTCTGCACCACGATCTGCACTACCAGGTCTCCCCGGCCGTGCTCGTTGAGATGAGGCACACCCTTGCCGCGCAGACGGTATTCCTTGCCGGTCTGCGTGCCCTCGTGGATGCGCAGCGCGGTGTCTCCTTCAAGCGTCGGCACTTGAATCTCGTCGCCTAGCGCAACCTGCGGGAAGGAGACAAAGACAACGCAATGAAGGTCATTGCCATCGCGCTCGAAGAACTCGTGCGGTTTGACCGACAGCACGACATAAAGATCACCCTTACCACCACCGGACCGCCCCGCATCGCCTTCTCCCTGGTAGCGAATACGGGTTCCATCTTCCACTCCAGCCGGTACGGTGACACTGATCGTGTGGCGCCGGTCGGTCAGCCCCGCACCGTTGCATTGGAGACAGGGGTCGGTAATCACTTGCCCGCTACCGTTACAAATTGGGCAGGTGCGGGCGATGGAGAAGAATCCCTGCTGGTAACGTACTTGCCCACGCCCGGCGCATTGTTTGCAGGTTTCAGGGCCGCGTCCGGCAGGTGCGCCGGTTCCGCGGCAATCGGCGCAGATCTCCGCCCGGCGGAATTGGATTTCTACCTGCTTGCCGAAGACCGCCTCTTCGAACTCGAGCTGGAGATCGTAGCGAATGTCGCGGCCACGCTGGCCGCGTCCATTGCGGCGCCCCCCACCCATGTTGAACATCTCCCCGAAGAAGTCGCCGAAGATATCACCCACATCGGCGTTGGTAAACCCCTCAAAGCCTGATGCGCCGGCGCCGCTCACTCCCGCATGCCCGTAGCGATCGTAGGCAGCGCGCTTTTGCGGGTCGGACAACACCTGATACGCTTCGCTGGCCGTCTTGAACTTATCCTCCGCTTCCGGGGACGGGTTGCGGTCGGGATGATATTGCATGGCCAGACGGCGGTAGGCAGTCTTGAGCTCCTGTTCGCTACAGTCGCGGGAGACGCCCAGAAATTCGTAGTATTCGACTTTGGTCACGTTGGATGCGCTACTCATGCTTCTTTCTGTTGCGGATTATTGACGATACGAACCAGCGCCGGACGGAGCAGCCGGTCGCGAATGCGGTATCCCCGGCGAACCTCTTCCAGGACCTGGTGGTCGGGCAAATCATTGCGGTCGACACTCTCCAGCGCCTCATGCACGCGGGGATCGAAGCGTACGCCGACGGACTCCACCGGCTGCACGTTGAGCGCGCGCAGAACATCTTCCATTTGCTTCACAATCAATTCGATGCCGGCACGCAGCTGTTCCACCGAGCCGGCAGAACCCAGAGCGAGCTGAAAATTGTCCAGCACGGGAAGAAATTGCTCCACCGCACCGGAGACAGCAAAGTCGCGGAAGTCGGCGCGTTCGCGCGCTTCCCGCTTGCGCGCATTCTCAAACTCAGCCTGCAGACGCGCCAGCCGGTCGACTAGCTGATCGCGTTCGCCCTTAAGGCGATCGATCTCGCCCTGGAGATGGTTTGCAACGGCTTCTCCGTTGTTGGCCTCGCCTTCGCTCGCCGTCTCCACGGGGGCTGCAATTGGATCGTTGTTCGGTTGCCCTTCGTTGACCGGATCAGTGGCCTTGCGTGCTGTTCCCATAGTGGATTAAGTAAAAAACCTTTCGCATTACTTGATGCAGAATCGTGAATCACGATGCAGAGTGCTCCGCGGGGGGCTCTGCACCTATTAAAGAGGAAGTGCGCTATTGCGTCGGCAGTATACGATCCGATAGCTGCGCAATGAAAGACACTGCGTTGATCGTCTCCTGATAGGCGATGCGGGTGGAACCAATCACTGCCACCGTGCCCAGGCTCTGTGTGCCCAACCGCGTCGGGGCGCCGATAAGAACCAGGTTTCGCATCTCCGGGATGGTTTCCTCCAAACCAACCACCACGCGCACCGACTGCTGCCGGGCGTCGACGTACGCATCCAGCAGCTCGATCAGACGCTGCTTGGTTTCGAGAGCGTTCAGCAATTGGCGCAGCTGCTCGGCGTCCGCCTCGCCTGCAACCAGGTTGGCCACTCCCACGATAAAGATGGATTGCACTGCGCTTTCCTGTTCCAGTGCACCTTTCCGGCAAAGCTCGTCGAGAGAACGCATGAGCTGGTCATATTCACTGCGTTCCTGCTCCAGGCGGCGGGCCAACTCGGTGCGAATACGCTCGATCGACCAGCCGCGGAAGTTCTGGTTGAGAAATGCCGCCGCGCCCTCCAGTTCAGCGAGCGAAAGGTCCCGGTCCAGGGTAAGGATGCGATCGAGAACCATTCCGGACTTGGTAACCACCACCGCCAGCACGCGGCCGGTGGAGATTCTCGAAAAATGAATATGGTCCAGCCAGTATGTCTCCGCTTGCGCCGCCATGGCCACGCCGACACCGCTCGAAATCAATGAGAGCACGTGCGATGTTCTTTCCAAAAATTGCTGCGGGCTGCTCACGCCGGCAAAGCTATCTTCAATCTGATCCCTGCGCTCCTGGGTGAGGGCGCTGGGGTAAATTCTTGTACCTCCATGAAGCTGCTCAACATATAAGCGAAATGCGCGAGCGGTCGGACAACGCCCGGCCGAGGTATGAGGTTGCTCCAACAGACCTGCTTCTCCCAACGCCGCCATTACGTTGCGAATTGTCGCCGCGCTCATTCCATCCTTATTGTCTAATTGGCGTGCCACGGTCTGGGAGGCGACGGGTTCCCCAGTCGCGATATAAAGTTCGATGATCGCGTTCAGAACCAGCCGGTCGCGAGGGCTGATCCGAAGGTCGGAAGACATTGTCCACCTGCCCTAATGCGCTCATTCCACACTGGTTTAAATCATCAACAGCGCAGACTCGCCAATATGGATTCTAGAAGCTTGAGTGTCGCACTGTCAAGATCGCAGCGGGGCCCGCGCGGGTGCGCGATTGTTGAGCGGGACTGAAGGGTACGGACGGAAGGGGCTACGCGGAACTCCGCGGAGTTCTCACGCAGACACTTTAGCCCGAGCCCTTCAGGCTCAACCCAGCGGACTAAGTTATTTCAAGGATGTTCTCGTCTTTCGCCGATACCGCGAGCGCGCGTTCTGCAACCTTGCGCGCTACCTCTATAAATTGCCGCGCGTGTGCGTTCCCTTCTCCCGCCAGGACAATAGGCAAGCCATGGTCCCCTCCGTGGCGTATCTCCGGGTCCAATTCGATAGAGCCCAGGAACGCCAGGTTGGCTTGCTTGGCCAGACGCTCCGCACCACCGCGGGAAAAAATGTCGATCACCTGGTTGCAGTGGGGACAGGTGAAGTGACTCATGTTTTCTACCAGGCCCAGCACTTCGACATTTACCTGGTGAAACATCTCCAGAGCCTTGCGCGCATCCTGCAGTGAAACATCCGACGGTGTTGAAATGATGACCGCCCCGGTCAGCGGAACCGTCTGCACCAGCGAGATCACAACATCCCCGGTGCCTGGCGGAAGGTCGATCAGAAGAAAATCGAGCTCTCCCCACTGCACCTGCTGCAGAAACTGGCGAATGATCTGGTGCAACATCGGACCGCGCATCACCAGCGGCTTGTCACCAGGCGAGATAAAGCCGACAGAGATAAGTTTGACGCCATGGGCGACCAGAGGTTCGATCTGGTTGTTAGCCAGCACGCGCGGCTGCTGGCCTATGCCCATCATGAGAGGAACATTCGGACCGTAGATATCGGCGTCGATCAGGCCGACGCGAAAGCCCAACTTGACCAGTGCGGTAGCCAGGTTCACCGCGAGCGTCGTCTTACCCACGCCGCCTTTGCCTGAACCAACGGCGATGATGTTCGATACTCCCGGGAGGGTTTGCGGCCCTGGCGGCGTTTGCATGTGTGCCATATAAAACTCCTTTAAATATGTGTGTGCTCGTGACCTGCAGCAGCTAAAGTCTCGGCGCGCGCTTTTTGCTTGCGCTCCCGCTCGAGTTCGCCTCGTTCGCGGCGGCGCCCTGCATCATGGTAGCGGCGTTTGTCCTCGTTGGTCTCCAGTTCCAACGGGGGCACCCTTACCCGCCCTCCCTGCTGGTCAACCGCGACAAAGGTGAGATACGCCGACGCCACGTGACGCAAGGTGCCGTCAATGGTGTGTTCCACCCACACCTTGACACCCACCTCCATGGAGGTGCGGAAAGCGCGATTGAGAGAGGATTTCAGAATCAGCAAATCCCCGACATGCACCGGCGCAATAAAGTCGATATGGTCCATTGAGGCAGTGACCACGTACGACCGGGCATGGCGGTAGGCGGCCATCGCCGCTACCAGGTCGATGTAATGCATGAGCCGGCCGCCCAGCAGGTTGCCCAGCGTATTCGCGTCGTTGGGCAGGATGAGTTCGGTCATCTCGGACCGTGAGTCCGCAATCTTGCGCGGCGGAAGCAAAGGATCGGCCATAGGGTTTGTGCCTCATGAAACGGATTGCCGGCTACGACGGTCTAACTTCAGTCTCGACAATTGCGCCCATGAATGCAAATGACTGCCCCAGGGACGGCGGCCGCGACGAACCTTGTAAAGTAGAAAGAACTTATGGACAAGATAGCTTTGCTTACCGAGATACTCACGCAAAACCCTGGAGATGCCTTTGCCCGCTATGGGTTAGCGATGGAACATGCCAACCAGGGGCAGACGGATGCCTCCCTCGCAGAGTTTGACCGGCTGCTCTCAACCCATCCAGACTACACCGCCGGGTACTTCATGGCGGCGCAGACGCTGGTAAAGGCGGGACGCACAGATGAGGCCAAGGCGCGGCTCGCTCAGGGCATTGCCAGTGCGCAGCGGACAGGCAATGCGCATGCGCTGGGTGAGATGCAGGCATTGCTGGAAGAACTGGGGTGAAAGATTGGGTTCCCAATGTTCACCTCCTGAAGGATAATTCCGGGTAAACAAATTAAGGTCGCGCGCCCCTTTAAAGAAGCCAAAGGCGTTCGCAGGAGATCAAAACCAGGGCCTTGACAACGGGCCGCAGCACGAGAAAGACGAGCATAATAGCAGCAGAATGAAGATACCTTTGTTTCCGTTGGAAGTAGTGCTTTTTCCCGAAGCAGCACTACCCCTCCACATTTTCGAAGACCGCTATAAAGAGATGATCGGCGTTTGCCTGGCAGAGAAGATCGCTTTCGGAGTAGTCTGCGCTCAGCGCGAAGGCCTGGCCGTGGTCGGCTGCACGGCCGAAATTGTTCGCGTTCTCCAACAGTATCCAGACGGACGGATGGACATCCTGTGTCAGGGATCGAAGCGTTTTGAGATTGAAAACCTGGATAACTCGCGCAGCTTTTTGCAGGCCGAAGTTGATTTCTTTGGGGACGAGGGTCTACCCGCTTCCCGCGCCATGCGGGAGGAATGTACGGCACTCCATTTCGAAGTACTGGAATTGATGGGCGGGGAAAAGACCCACCGGGCTTTCGATCTCGATGAACCGGTTGCCTTTCGCCTGGCATGGGCATCGCCCACCGACCTTGCCTTCCGCATCGAGTTGTTGGCGATGCGATCGGATGGAGAGCGCACGGAACGGCTAATCGCCTTCTATACCGCGATGCTGCCAAAATTGCGCCGCGGCGTCCAGGCGAGCGCCACCGCCGGCCGTAATGGGCATGTCATGTAGGTGCCGCCGGGATAGCGGATCGCGCACGTGGGACTCACACGTGGCTATCGATAGTTTCGCGCAACAGGAAATCTGGCCATGAGACGAAGCCCCCTCTTGGTGTAAGGTGACAGCAGGGCTTGCGTTTTGTTCAGGTGAAGTGTACTCGCACTCGCCTTGGTACATCGCAATAGGAAATTCGCTCTAAGGAGCAAAATAATGTCCTCGTCGAGCCGCCTTCCCCAGACTCTGGGTGAGCTACAGTCCAGCAAGGAATTCTACGAAGCGCGGGTTCAGAAGCGCAGCGTGAAAGACGAATTGCGCGAAAACCTGATTGCCCGGCTGAAGAGCCGGCAGCCGATCTTTCCCGGCATCGTCGGTTATGAAGATACCGTTGTCCCGCAAATCGTGAATGCGGTCTTGTCCAAGCAGAATTTCATTCTGCTCGGCCTGCGCGGGCAGGCCAAGAGCCGGATACTGCGCGGGCTGGCCGACTTGCTCGACGAGCAGATGCCCTATATCGCCGGCTGCGAGATCCGTGACAATCCCTATCACCCCTTGTGCAAGCGATGCCGCGATCTGATCGCTGCCCAGGGCGCGGCCACGCCGATCGCCTGGCTGCCGCGCAAGGATCGCTACGTAGAAAAGCTGGCCACACCCGATGTGACGGTGGCTGATTTGGTGGGCGATCTTGATCCCATCAAAGCGGCACGCGGCGGCCAGGACCTGTCCAATGAGCTGACCATGCACTACGGTCTGCTGCCCCGGGCCAATCGCGGGATCTTTGCTATCAACGAGCTTCCTGATCTGGCCGGGAAGATCCAGGTGGCGCTCTTCAACATCATGCAGGAAGGCGATGTGCAGATTAAGGGATATCCCGTCCGCCTGGAACTGGACATCGTTCTTACCTTCAGCGCTAATCCCGAGGACTACACCGCAAGAGGCAAAATCGTCACTCCGCTCAAAGACCGGATCGGCTCGGAGATCCGCACCCACTATCCCGAGACGATCGAAGAAGGCATGGCCATCACGGCCCAGGAGGCCTGGAGCGAGCGGGGCACGACCAAGATCAACATACCGCAGTACATGCGCGAGGTGATCGAGCAGGTGGCCTTCTCCGCTCGCGAGGACAAGAAGGTGGATAAGCGCAGCGGCGTGAGCCAGCGTCTGCCCATCTCGACCATGGAACTGGTGGTTTCGAACGCCGAGCGGCGCGCGCTGATGCATGGGGAGAAGCTTGTAGTGCCGCGCATGAGCGATATCTACGCCGCCATGCCCGGGATCACGGGAAAGCTCGAGCTGGAGTACGAAGGCGAGATGCGCGGCGCCGATGTGGTGGTGCGGGATCTGATTCGCGCGGCCATCGGCAAGATCTTCGACAAGTATTTCTCCGGCACCAACACGCAGCAGATCGAGCAGTGGTTCAATCTGGGGGGCGCGGTCCGCATCGACGACGATCAGCCGTCGCAGGCCATCCTGGAAGAGCTGAAGCAGATTCAGGGCCTGTTTCCCCAACTATCGCCGATCTCGGTTAAGGTCTCCGATGGGCCGGAAATTGCGGTGAGCGGGGCGGAGTTTCTGCTCGAAGGCATGTACGCTCATAAGCGCCTCAGCCGGAGTGAAGAACGCGGCTTCAGCGCACAAGAGAAGGCCACGCGTAAGCAGGAGCGGGTGGAGCAGGATCGCGATTACGACGAGTTCCAGGAGCAGCGGCGAAGCCGTCGCGGTTTTAATTAGACGCCTTTCTCCCCGGCTGTTCTTCGAGGATTTGTGGATGAAACGAATTCGCTATACCAAGTACACCGGCGACCCGGCCTCGGAGATGAGCATGGAAGATATGCTCAAGGCGCTGTCGGAATATCTGCTCGATTCCGGCTTTCAGGATCCGTGGTCGCGCTTCGCCGAGCTCGACGGCGAACACACCCTCGACAACCTGCGTGAGGCCTTGCGGCAGGCCTTGGAAGCAGGGGACCTTTTCGATGGCGAGATGCAGCAGCGCATCGACGAGATGGTCGAGAACGGCAAGTTGGACGAGCTCATCGACAAAATCATGCAGCGTATGGAGCAGGAGAACTACATCTCCACCCAGGGGCGGCAGGATCCAAATCCGCAATCGGCCGGCGGCCGGGCCGGCATGGCCGAGGGCCAAGTGCGCTTCGAGGTAACCGACAAGAGCCTGGACTTTTTAGGCTTCAAGACCTTGCGCGATCTGCTCGGCTCACTGGGTAAGTCAAGCTTTGGACGCCACGACACCAGGCATTTTGCCACCGGCATTGAGGCCAGCGGCGCCTCCAAGATGTACGAGTTCGGCGACGTGCTCAACCTGGATACGACGACCACTCTCAGCGCAGCGATTGCCCGGGAAGGCATCTCCATGCCGCTCAATCTCGAGTACTCCGATCTGCACGTGCACCAATGCGAGTATCAGAGCTCCTGCGCTACGGTGGTAATGCTGGACTGTTCTCACTCCATGATTCTGTATGGGGAGGACCGCTTCACGCCGGCCAAGAAGGTGGCGATGGCGCTGTCGCATTTGATTCGCACGCAGTATCCGGGCGACTCGCTTTCGCTGGTGTTGTTTCATGATTCGGCGGAGGAAGTGCCGATTTCCCAGATCGCTCGGGTCAAGGTGGGACCGCACTACACCAATACCCGCGAGGGGCTGCGCGTAGCGCAGCGGATCCTTGAGCGGCAGCGCAAAGACATGAAGCAGATTGTGATGATCACCGATGGCAAGCCCTCGGCACTTACATTGCCGGATGGGCGCATTTACAAAAATGCGTTCGGGCTGGATCCCCTGGTGGTGAGTGAGACGCTGGAGGAAGTCGCTCGTTGCAAGCGCTCGAACATCATGATCAATACATTTATGCTGGCCTCGGACCTTGGTCTGGTGCAGTTCGTCCAGAAGATGACCAAGATGTGCCGCGGCAAGGCGTACTTCACCACTCCGGACACGCTGGGTGAATACCTGCTGATGGACTACATGTCGCGCAAGATGAAAACCATCCACTGCACGAACTCTCTCCCCCTCTTTCTTTCCCTCAGACAAATCGATGGGTGCCCCATATCTCGCTCGTTTTTCGCGAGATGTGGGATACCAATGCTCTCGACCGGGTGTTCTTCGGGCTTCAAGAGTTAGAAGGCGAGGGCCGCGGTATCCCATATCTCGCGAAAAACGAGCGAGATATGGGGCACCCATCGATTTGTTGATGGAATAGAGTTTGAGGTCGGGCAGCGCGGTATTCTATCTGCTCTTCGCCGCTTAGTTTTTCGCCATGTAGATGAAGCGCAGGATAAACAGCGCCGCCAGGACAAACAGCATCCAGTCCTGCCGCGTCGCTCGTCCCCGCAATAGCCGCAGCACGGCGAAAGACGTGATGCCGAAGGCCAAACCATTGGCGATCGAAAACGTCAGCGGAATGGTGATCAGGGTTAGAAATGCCGGCACCGCCACCATAGGGTCTGCCCATTCGATCTCGGTAACGGCAGAGATCATCAAGGCGCCCACCAGGATCAACGCCGGCGCGGTCGCCGCGATGGGAATGCTGGCCACCAGCGGGGCCACAAACAGAGCCATCAGGAAGAACAGGCCGGTGACGATCGAGGCGATGCCGGTCCGGCCGCCGACCGCGACTCCCGCCGCGCTCTCAATGTAGCTAACCACGGTACTGGTACCGGCCATCGAACCGGCCAGCGTCGCCGTGGCGTCGGCAAAGAGAATACGGTTCAGGCGCGGAATCTCGCCGTCCGGGTTTACCAATCCCGCCTTTTTGGTCACCGCCACCAGCGTGCCCACGTTATCAAACAGGTCGACAAACAGAAATACGAAGACAACTTCCAGTAGCCCGGCGCCGAAGCTTCCTCCCAAGTGCAGAGCCCCGCGGATGTCGAGCTGGAATGCGGTAGCGGTCAGGTCCTGCATGCGGTAGTGGACGGGGTGCCACTTGACGATACCCAACGCAAAGCCCGCAGCCGTGGTGCCTAGAATGCCCAGCAGCATGGCGGTGCGCACCCGCCAGGCCTGCAGCACGGCAATGGTGAGCAGGCAGACGCACGCCAGGGCGGTCTGCGGTGCGCGCAGATTGCCCATGCCCACAACGGTCGCGGCGTTGGGCACAATGATGCCGGCATCGCGCAGGCCGACAAAGGCAACGAACAGCCCCACCCCCGCAGCCACCGATGCAAACAGCTCCCGGGGTATGGCATTCACGATCAACTGGCGAATCCCAGCCGCCGTCAACAGCAAAAAAACGCAGCCGGAGATGAACACGCAGCCCAGCGCGGTCCGCCAGGGAACGCCCATTCCCTTGACCACGGTAAAGGCGAAGTACGCGTTCAGGCCCATGCCGGGCGCCAAGGCAATGGGGTAGTTGGCAATAAGGCCCATCAGGATGCAGCCGATGGCCGCCGACAGGCAGGTGGCGGCGGCAACCGCGGGCACTGGCATGCCCGCCTCACTCAGGATGCCGGGGTTCACAAATACGATGTACGCCATGGTGAGAAACGTAGTCGCCCCGGCGAGAATCTCCGTGCGCCAGCTCGATCCGCGTTCCTGGATATGGAAGGTTCGCTCGAAATAACTCAGCGTTCGCGTGCTGTGTCCCGGCACCGTCGTGCTCATGGTTTCTCCTTTAGCTGCGAGCCCGGTATGCGATCCTGGTAGCGGTCCCAATTCGTAACAATCTCTGAGACGACAACATTCCCCACGCGATATGCGGCTTCGAGCGCCGGCAGGTAAGCGCTGTAGCGGTGCCCCGAGCTGGCGGCCAGGCTTTCGGCAGCCGTTAACCCCGTCGGCGGCTGATCGAAGTTGCTTACGGTGCGCAGCACCATCACCCGATCCAGATCAACCCGCCCGGCGTGATGAAGAAAGCTCAGCGATTGCAAAACGCCGGTATCTTCCATAGCGGAAGTAACAAAATTTCCCTTGCCATCGGTATGGTAGCTAACCCATTGATTCGCCCATTGATCGAGCAGCTTACCGTGCCAGAAGGTGGAGGCGGAAAGCGTATCGCCTTTAAGCACGAACGGCGGACGGCGGGCATTCGCTCCTGCAAAGTGCGCGCGCGCCGCTTCCAACTGGGGCGAATCGTCGAGCTTGACCGCTTTCGTTTGCTGGTAAGCCCACTCCCTCAGGCCCGGGTTGAGATGAAACATGGCGAAGTTATCGTCGTTACGCGGCTGCTCGTAGGGCTTCGTCTTGTTCAGCGGAACATAGCCGGTGGTCCATTGCGGAGGAATCTCCCGGGCGTCGATCTCGTAGGCCAGATCGCCATCCACTACCCACTCTGCCCAGACGGCGGAGCCCAGAGAAGCATCCTCGGGGTCGGCTCCGGCAATGCCGGCGACCAGCCAATAGGCCTTGCTGAGATCGAAACGAGGATCAAGGCCGAGGGCCATGATCGAGGCGGCAGCTCTTGCCGTGCCCACCCCAGCCAGCACTCCCAGGACACCCTGGTCGTTCATGCGCAGGTCGTGAAAGCCCTGGGGAAAAGGAAAGACGCGGTCGAGGTGTTCGCGTTCGACCCAGTACTGGTACTCGCCCGGTGTGTCGCCCTGATCGGCTCCTGGCTCAAAGAGCGAAATGACCACTACCTTGACGGGAATCGGCGGCGGAACCGCCGCAAACGCGCTGGCGGCAGACAAGATGCAAACCAGCAGGGCCAGCAATCGAGTGCTCATACGGGAGCATAGACGGAAGACGGGCCGCGGACCAACAGAAAAACTTCTGCAGCTTAGTACGCGATTTTTGACTGGTGTTCCTGCCAGGCACGAAAACTCTCGATCGCGAGCTCCGGCAACACGCGCAGCATGGGTAACTTACGTTTACCGGGCGGCACGCTAAGTTCCTCATAGATGAAGTGGTCGTCGAATCCGACTGCAGCCGCGTCATGACAGGTATTGCCGTAGACCACGGAGTCCAGCCGGACCCAGTAGATCGCGCCCAGGCACATGGGACAAGGCTCACAACTGGTGTAAAGCACACAGCCCGGTAACTGAAAGGTCCCCAGCGCCTGGCACGCTGCGCGAATGGCGTTCACCTCGGCGTGAGCGGTTGGATCATTGGCCGAGGTCACCCGGTTGACCCCGGTGGCGAGGACCTCTCCGTCCCTGAACGACGACCGCTCCAAAAGGGCCGCCCTCTCCGCTGCGCACGTTTTCCGTGGCCAGCCGGATGGCCAATTGCATGAAGTCATTCTCACTCTGCATGTTCATCCCTCGTCGGCGATTTCGCTTGCACTCTCCACAGGGCTGCCCGAATATCCGAAGTATGACACAGGCCTTTGTCTCCAGCCGCGTGGTGACACCCGAGGGCGTGCGGCCGGCAGCAGTGATCGTAGAAGAGGGACGCATTGCAGGCCGTGCGCGAGCCCGGCGACGTGCCCCGCACCGCGCTGCTGCATTCATTCGGCGACCTGGTGCTGCTGCCCGGCCTGGTGGATTCGCATGTGCACGTGAACGAACCGGGCCGGACGGAATGGGAAGGCTTCGCCACCGCCACCCGCGCCGCCGCGGCCGGGGGCTACACCACGCTGGTCGATATGCCGCTCAATTGCCTGCCCGAGACCACCACGGTGGCCGCGCTCGAAGCCAAGCGTGATGCGGCCGCTGGGCAATGCCGCGTGGATTGGGTGGCCTGGGGTGGATTGACGGGGCAAAACCAGGAACACATTGCTCCCTTGGCGGCAGCTGGCGTGGCCGGGTTCAAATGCTTCCTGGTCGATCCCGGCATTGCAGGTCTGGCCTTGATCGAGCCGCAGGAACTCGAGGCCGCGGCGCCTGCCCTGGCCCGCAGCGGCTTGCCTCTGCTGGTCCACGCGGAGTTGGCCGAGTATCCTCTATCAAGGTGGAGATGAGGATGACTGGCGGCAGTACACCACCTGGCTGCGCTCGCGTCCCGATGAGTCGGAGTTGGCCGCGATCCGCATGCTGATCGGGCTTTGCCGCAAGTATCGGTTTCGCCTGCACATTGTGCATGTAGCCACGGCGCTGGCGCTCGAAGATCTGCGCCAGGCTCGCGCTGAGGGCCTGCCGGTTACGGTGGAGACCTGCCCTCACTACCTGCACTTTGTCGCCGAAGAGATTCCCGCCGGCGGCACGCTCTTCAAGTGCGCGCCGCCCATCCGCTCGCGCGCCAATCGCGAAGCGCTGTGGCAAGGACTGCGCGATGGCATCATCGATCTGATCGCCACCGATCACTCCCCTTGCCCGCCGCATATGAAAGAAGGAGACTTCCGCCGCGCGTGGGGAGGGATTGCCAGCCTCAGCGTGGCTATCTCCGTTATTTGGACGGAGATGCGCACGCGGGGTCTCCCCATCGAAGACCTGGCGCGCTGGATGTCCGCGCAGCCGGCGAAGCTTGCCGGGTTGGAGGGGCGCAAAGGAGCAATCGCCGCGGGATACGATGCGGACCTGGTGGTCTTCGATGCGGATGCCGAGTTCACCTTGAGCACGGCAGACCTGCATTACCGGCACCCTGTTTCTCCGTACCTTGGGGAGCAGTTGCACGGCAGGGTGCAGGCGACCTTCGTCAGAGGTGTCGCCGTATTTAAGGACGGTTCATTCCCCGATCCCCCCATCGGCAGGGAGCGGCGGCCCCAGGAAGAACTTGCGCAGGCGTGATCGCAGGTTAAGAGTTAAAGGTTTAGGCTGAAAGAGGGAGAGGAGGTCCTATTTGCAAACCCGCGTCGTGGGCGTTTCTGTTCCTCGCAAAGAGGGCGTCCCCAAGTTAACCGGCCAGGCTCGCTATATTGACGATCTCTCGTTGCCGGGCATGATTTTTGGCGCCACGGTGCGCAGTACCATTGCCCGCGGCGCGATTGAAACGATCAAGTTCGGCGAGGGCATTGCCTGGCACGAGTTCACCATCGTCACCGCCAAAGACATTCCCGGCCGCAATGTCGTTTCGCTCATCATGGATGACCAGCCCTGCCTGGCGGATGGAGTGGTCAATCATCCAGAAGAACCAATCCTTCTGCTTGCGCACCCCGATCGCCACGCCCTGGCAGCCGCCGTGGCGGCAGTGAAGATCTGCTATAAGCCTTCACCGTCGATTCATACCATTGAAGAAAGCGAGCGCCGCGAGCAGATCATCTGGGGCAAGGACAACATCTTCAAAAGCTACCTGATGCAAAAGGGCGATGTGGACCAGGCCTGGAAAGACGCGGCCTGGATTGTCGAAGGAGAATACAGCACCGGGGCGCAGGAGCAACTCTATATCGAACCCAACGGGGTGATCGCACAGGCAGGCGACACGGGAGGGCTGACCGTCTGGGGTTCGATGCAGTGCCCGTTTTACGTGCACAAAGCCCTGGTGGCGCTCACCGGCTTACCAACGGAAAACGTGCGCGTGATACAGGCCGAAACCGGCGGAGCGTTTGGCGGCAAAGAAGAATATCCCTCGATGATGGCCTGCCACGCCTCACTGTTGGCCATGAAATCAAAACGCCCGGTGAAGATTATCTATGACCGCATGGAAGACATGGCGGCCACCACCAAGCGGCATCCCTCGCGCACCCGGCATCGCACCGCAGTCAGCGCCGACGGTAAGCTGCTGGCCGCCGAGATCGAATTCGTCACCGATGGGGGCGCCTACGCGACCTTGTCCTCAACGGTGTTGTCGCGCGGCACCATCCATGCAGGCGGCCCCTACTTCTGGCCCAACATCCGCGTCCACGCCAAGGCGTATGCCACGAACACACCGCCGCACGGCGCCTTCCGCGGCTTCGGCGCTCCACAAAGCCTGTTTGCCCTGGAGCGGCACATGGACCATGTGGCGAAAACGATCGGCATGGCTCCTGACGAATTCCGCCGGCGCAACCTGTTGCACCAGGGGATGACGACCTCGACCAATCAGGTCATCCATGACCCGATCGTGCTCGATCAGATGCTCGAACGCGCCCTCAAACTCACCGATTACCACGCCAAGGTGGAGCAGTTTGCCGCGCACAATCCAGGCAGCACGAAAAAGAAAGGCATCGGCATCGCGGCATTTTTGCACGGCGCCGGCTTTACCGGGTCAGGGGAGCGCTATCTCAATGCGCTGGCGGGCGTGGAAGCGACGGCAGCAGGCGGCGTGCGTGTGCTGGTGTCGAGTACCGAGTTCGGCCAGGGAACCAACACCATTCTTTGCCAGATTGCCGCGGAGACGCTGGGGTTGGAGTACGACGATGTCAGCATGGCTCCCGTCGATACCAGCATCAGCCCGAACAGCGGGCCAACGGTGGCTTCGCGCACCGCAATGATCATTGGCAGGATTGTGCAGACCGCGGCGTTGAAGATGCGACAGACATTGATCGATAGCGGGTTGCTCGCGGCTGAAGCCAGCCAGTCCGGGAGGGCCCAATTCCTTGCCGCTTGCCAGGCCTATCGCAAGCAGTTTGGCGAGCTGCAGTCGTTCAGCCGCTATCAGGCAGCGCCGAATATTTTCTGGAACGATGAGCTGTATAGCGGCGAGGCCTACGGGGCCTATGGCTGGGCAGTCTACGTAGCTGAGGTCACGGTCGATACTACGACCTACAGCGTGACCATCGATGACTTCGTTGCCCTGCAGGAGGTTGGCAAGGTGCTGCATCCAGTTCTCGCCGCCGGGCAAATTGAAGGCGGGGTCGCCCAGGCCATCGGCTACACGCTCTATGAGAAGGTGCTGTGGCAAGACGGGCGGATGATCAACAACCAGATGACCAACTACATCATGCCCACCGCGGAGGACATCCCGCCCATTCGCGTGTTCTTCGAAGAAGTGCCTTACGAGTACGGAGCCTATGGCGCCAAAGGGATCGGCGAGTTACCCATGGACGGCCCGGCGCCTGCGATCGTGAATGCCATCGTCCACGCGACCGGCGTCAACTTCAATTCGATCCCGCTGCTGCCGGAAGATATCTATCGCGGCCTGACGGCGGAGCCTGAGCGTCCGGCGGAATCTTTGGCTACGGCTCTGGCCGCGGAGGGCAGCCAATGAGCGCCGGCTCGATGCGAGGTTTCCTTCACCGTGAACGGCGTCGCTCACACCGTGTCGGTTTATCCCATGGAGCGCCTGCTCGACGTCTTGCGCACCGAACTGCGCCTTACCGGAGCCAAGGAGGGCTGCGGCGAAGGAGAGTGCGGTTCCTGCTCCGTGCTGATGAATGGTGAGCTGGTGAATAGCTGCCTGGTTCCCGTGCTCCAGGCCCAGGGAGCTACGTTGTGCACTATCGAGGGGCTTGCCCACGACGGCGTTCTGCACCCGGTACAGAAGGCGTTTCTTAAATGCGGAGGCGCGCAGTGCGGCATCTGTACGCCGGGCATGGTTATGGCGACGGTTCATCTTCTGCGCCGCAATCCTTCGCCAACACTGGACCAGGTTCGCGAAGGGCTGGGGGGAAACCTGTGCCGTTGCACCGGCTATACGCGCATCTTTGAAGCGGTCTTGGAAGCGGCACAGACGGGCCCGGAGACATGAGGGCGCAGCCTTCGGAGTACGAGTTGGTGGCGCCCGGCAAACTATCCGGGGTGCTCGAATTGCTGGCGCGCGAGCCCGGAGTATGGCTGCCGATTGCCGGCGGCACCGAAGTGATGGTGCAGTATGGCGCGGGCAGGCTCGGAGCGCGCAAGCTGGTCAGCTTGTGGGGACTGCCGGAGTTGCGCCGTATCGAACGCACCGAACAGGAGCTCATCATCGGCGCGGGATGCACCTACAGCGATTTGAGAAATCATCCCGTAGTTGCGCAGGAGTTCCCTCTGCTTGCCCGCGCAGCCTCCTGGACCGGCAGCATTGCCAACCAGAACCGCGGCACGCTCGGGGGCAACATCGTGAATGCCTCCCCCGCCGCCGATTCCCTTCCCGCTTTGCTGGTCTATGACGCCGAACTGCTTTTGATTTCTGCTCGCGGCCCGCGGCGTATCCCCTACGGCGATTTCCATACCGGCTACAAGCAGACCAGGCTGGCGCCCGATGAGATTATCTCCGGCATTGCGCTGCAACCTCGATTTGCCGCCTACTATGGTTACTCCCGCAAAGTTGGCACGCGCAACGCGCAAGCTATCGCCAAGCTCTGCGTAGCTGGGCTGGGCAGAGTCTCCGGCAACAAAATCGAGGACGTGCGGCTGGCCATCGGCAGTATGGCCGTCACGCCGTTGCGGCTGCGGCAGCACGGAAAAGGTGCTGCTTGGCCGGGGATGGAGTCCGGCCCTGGTTGGCGAAGTGCGGCAGGCGCTGGAAACGGAAGTCGCTCCCATCGACGACATTCGCTCCAGCGCAGATTACCGGCTGCATGTGGCGGGCAATCTGCTGCAGGAGTTTCTCGAGGGCCTCTTCCAATGAACGCTGGTGTTGGTGCGCTGGCATGCGCTGCCGCGCGATGAAGCGGCGCAGGAAATTCTCTCCTGCTGCGGTTCCCGGGCCTGGGCGGCGCGCTTGGCGGCGATGCGCCCTTTTGTCGACGAACCGAGTCTCTTCGCCGCCGCAGACCGCTGCTGGCAGGATCTGCCCGAAGCGGATTGGCTGGAGGCCTTCCGCAGCCATCCGCGGATTGGAGAAAAGCACGCGCAGAATAAGACCACGGCTGCCTCCGCCGCATGGTCAAGCGCAGAGCAGAGCCGGATGATAGAAGCGGATGCTGCTATCCTACTGCGCATGCAACAGGGTCATCGCGAGTACGAGGAGCGTTTCGGGCGGATCTTTATCGTGTGCGCCAGCGGCAAACAGCCGGCGGAAATGCTGCAGATACTGGAGCGACCGCCTGAGCAACGATCCCGCAGAGGAGTTGCTTGAATCGGCCGCGCAACAACAGCAGATCATGCAGCTAAGGCTGCGCAAGTGGCTGGCTGGACCGGGGGCTGCGTGAGCCGCATCTCTACCCATGTACTTGATACAGCGCTCGGCCGCCCGGCTGCAGGCATGATGGTGCTTTTGGAATACGCTGGGCTGTCGGGTCAATGGCAAACGCTTACCGCGTTGCAGACAGATGGCGATGGCCGCTGCGCCAACCTTCTGCCGCAGGATGCAGAGCCAGCTCTGCGGCCGGGGAAATACCGGCTTCGCTTTGAAACCGGGGAACTATCACACGGCGCAATCAGTCAAGGGTCTGTACCCACTGGTTGAGATCACCGTCACGGTGCGCCCGGGCGATACCCATTTGCACGTTCCGTTACTCTTGAGTCCGAATGGCTATACCACTTACAGAGGGAGCTAGCCGGTGATTGCTCTAGCAGAGAATACGCTACGGAAAATCGAGCGTGCGCGTGATGAAGGTGCAGCGCGATGGTCCGTTGCATACCGTGAAGGAGTGGAAGGTCGAAGTACTGCTCTCCGGCGACTTCGAAAGCTGCTTCACCGTGGGCGATAACAGCGAGATCCTGCCCACGGACACGATGAAGAACACCGTATACTCGCGGGCCCGCGAAAGCACGGCCGAGTGTATGGAAGACTTTGCCCGGGAGCTGGCTGAGTTTTTTCTGGCCCGCAACCCGCAGGTCGAAGGTGTCGCCATCAACATTGCCGGCACAGCGTGGGATCACGCTTTGGTTCAAGGAAAACCGCATCCCTCCACCTTTGTTCGCGGCAGCAACGAAACCCAGACCACCGCGATTACGTATATCCGAGGGGAAGCCGTCTCTGTCATTTCGGGCCTTGACGGTCTGGTAGTGCTGAAGACGGCCAACTCCGGCTTCGAGGGATATCTGAAAGATTCGCTGACCACTTTGCCGGAGACGGCGGACCGCCTCTTCGGCACCTCCATGCGTGCGCAATGGAAATATCAGTCCGCGGTTTTGCCTTTTGAGCAGCTGCGCAGCAAGCTGCGCGAGACCCTGATTCAGGCCTTTGCGGAGCACGATAGCAAGTCGGTGCAACACACGCTCTATGCCATGGCCCAGGCTGCGCTTGAAGCCGTACCGGAGATCACGGACATAGAGCTGGCCATGCCTAACAAGCATTGTCTGCTGGTCGATCTCTCCCGCTTCGGCCAGACAAATCCTAACCAGATCTTCGTGCCCACGGATGAGCCCTATGGCAACATCGTGGCCCGGATCTGCAGAGAGTGAGTTAACCATTGTTTAAGGAAAGCGACGGGTTACTCTAAGAGTGGTGCTTCCCACTTCTCCAGATTCGTGGTCAGGACAGAGTTTGAATGCAAAGTAAATTGCGAGAGCAGGCGGAGAAGGTCATTGCCCGCTGCCGCTATCTCGCCCAATTCACCGAAGAGCCGGGCCAGATCAAACGTACCTTCCTCTCGCCCGCAATGCGCGAGTGCATGCAGACCGTGCAGGGCTGGATGGAAGCTGCGGGCATGCAGGTGGTCACCGATGCAGCCGGGAATCTTCGCGGACGATATCCGGGCGCCTCGAGCACGTCTCTGATGATCGGTTCCCACCTCGACACAGTGCCCAATAGCGGCGCCTTCGATGGCGTACTGGGCGTGATGATGGGGTTGGCCCTGATCGAGTCCCTGGAGCTGGAGAAACTGCCCTTTGCCATCGAACTCGTCGCATTCTCAGAAGAGGAGGGCGTACGTTACAGCCTTCCTTTCATTGGCAGCCGGGCCCTGGTTGGACGCTTGGATGCGGAACTGCTGGAGACCAAAGATGGTGACGGAATTTCGCTCGCGCGCGCGCTGACGTCCTTCGGGCTCGATCCTTCGAAACTTGACCAGTGCGTGTTAAGCGATGATGTGGCCGGGTACCTTGAGTTCCACATCGAGCAGGGCGTGTTGCTGGAAAGCGAAGATAGGTCACTCGGGGTAGTGCAAGCGATCGCCGGACAGACCCGCGCGGAAATCACCTTTACCGGCCGGGCCCGTCACGCAGGCACAACGCCGATGCGGCTGCGCAACGACGCCGTCGCTGGGGCCGCGGAGTGGATCAGCGAGGTGGAGCGAGTGGCTCTGGCTACGCCGGGCATGGTGGCCACCGTCGGCGATCTGCGCACCCACCCGGGAGCTGGGAATGTCGTTGCCGGCCAGTTGCGCGCCAGCCTCGATGTACGCCATGGAGAGGATGCGGTTCGTCACCAGGCGGTGGACCACCTGCTCGCCGAGGCGGTATCGATAGCCAAACGGCGCGGCCTCACCACGATGAGTAAAATGCTCATGGACCAACCCGCGGTGATCATGGACGCTCGCTTGTGCGCGCTGGCGCAGGACGCGATCCGCGATATTGGAATCGAACCGGTCTCCATGGTAAGCGGGGCCGGCCACGATGCCATGGTTTTGGCGGAACGGGTTCCCAGCACGATGATCTTTCTACGCAGTCCGGGCGGCATCAGCCATCATCCCGACGAGTCCGTTCGTCCAGAGGATGTGGAAAATGCTCTGGCCGCCGGCCTGGCATTTTTGCGCAACTTTGATAGTTGCGGTGCACCACCCATCATTAAGGAGCAAAGCACTCCACATGTATAACCTGGGACATACCCGCAGCGACCGCCAACCCACCCACCTGCTGCAAACGCCGGATACGTTTGTGGGCATCCCCCTGCCTGGTTTCGATTCTGTAACCGTTATTGTGCATACAGCGCCTGCCATCGGAGCCGCCTTCACCCAGTACACGGCAGAGTTCGAGCCAGGAGGTTCGCTGGGACCGGCCCATGGTCAGCGCTTTCTCTATTTGCTGGAAGGCGCGGTATCGGTGGTTGTAGGCGGTAAGACGCAGCAGCTTGCTCCCGGTGGATTTGCCCATTTGCCGGCCAACCAGCCGCACACCGTGAAGGCGTCGACGCGAAGCCGCCTCGTGGTGATCGAGAAGCCCGCCATATCGTTGCTCGACAAGGCCCCCGAGCCGGCTATTTTTGGGAGCGAGGACGCTGTCGCCTCGCAGCCCCTGGGTGGGGACGAAGCGCTCCAGGTAAAGCAGCTGCTGCCGACCACACCGGGCCTCGACTACGCGGTGAACACCATGACTTACCAGCCCGGCGCTGCGCTGCCCCAGGTGGAAATCCACGTGATGGAGCACGGGCTCCTGATGCTCCAGGGCGGTGGTGTCTACCGCCTCGCGAACTCCTGGTACCCGGTGCAGACGGGAGACTTTATCTGGATGGCGCCCTATTGCCCGCAGTGGTTCGGCGCGCTGGGCAAGACTCCGGCAAAATACCTGATTTACAAAGACTGGAATCGCCACCCAATTCCCGGACGGTAGAGCGGAATCCGCAATGCTGTCCCCAGCGAAAAGATCGTCAGACTGGATTTTTCCTCAAGAAAAATTCAACCTCGCGATGTTGGACCGGGTAGACTTATGCGGGTTCTGCTCTAAACACCTATGCAAGTGCGAATAGATCGAGATCGATTGCTCTCTGACATCGAGATGCTGGCCTCCTTTTCCGACGGCACGCCGCCTGGTATCTCGCGGCTGGTCTTTGCCGAGGCGGATCAGGAGGCACGCATCTGGCTCAAGGCTCAGTGCCGCGACGCCGGCTTGTCGGTGCGCGAAGATGCGGTGGGCAATATGTTTGCCCGCTGGACCGGCGCCCGGCCCGAGCTTGGAGCGATCGGCACCGGGTCTCATATCGATGCCATTCCCCACTCAGGAAAATTTGACGGCACGGTGGGCGTGCTGGGCGGCCTGGAGGCGATCCGTGCTTTGCGCGAGAGCGGATTCCAACCACAAAGGTCCATCGAGCTATTGCTCTTTACCGCCGAGGAACCCACGCGCTTCGGTCTGGGATGCCTGGGGAGCCGGATGTTGGGTGGAGGCCTGGACAGCGCCGCCGACACGGGCCTGAAAGACTCCGAAGGCAGCACGCTGGCCCAGTTGCGCGCCGCCGCGGGCTTCCATGGCTCGCTCGACGAGGTGCGCCTGCACGATGGCTACTATGCAGCCTTTGTCGAATTGCACATCGAGCAGGGTCCGCTGCTGGAGAAGGAAGGTTTGGCGGTGGGAGTCGTCACCAGCATCGCTGCTCCCGCGGCTCTGCGCATCCGCGTGGAGGGCGACGGTGGTCATGCCGGAGGCGTGCTCATGCATGACCGCAAGGACGCCTTTTGCGCCGCCGCGGAGATCGTGCTCGCCATCGAAGAACGTGCGCTTGCAACCGGCTCTGTGGACACCTGCGCCACCGTGGGAAAGTGCCATGTATATCCGGGAGCGGTGAATAGCATTCCCAGCCGGGTAGAGATGGAAGCCGATATCCGCGACACCGACGAGCAGCGTAGAAACCAGGTGCTCCGCGAGATCGAGCAGGCCTGCGCGCGGGTAGCAGCCAAACGCAATGTTCAGGTGCAGGTTACGCCTATCAATGCCGATGCTCCGGCCACCTGCGCGCCACAGATCATCGATGCCTTGTCACAGGCTGCGGCGGAGAATGGGCTGACCTACAAAAAGATGGTCAGCCGCGCCTACCACGACTCACTGTTCATGGCCCGCATCGCGCCGGTGGGGATGGTCTTCATCCCTTGCCGTGGGGGCGTAAGTCATCGCCCCGATGAGTACTCCGCACCGCAGGAGATCGAGAATGGCGCCAAGGTGCTGGCAGGCACCCTGGCTAGGTTGTCACAACGAGAGAGCTGAAGGAAACCGCAGATCCCTCCACTACGCTTGCGCTCCGGTCGGGATGACAATTCTGTTGTGAAGGAGATACTTAGCTCCCAAACAGAATTGTCATCCCGACCGGAGCGTACCCGGATTTCCTGCCACGCTACCCTACTAACGCCCACGTATGCGGCTTTCCGTAAAGAAAGCCGCATGAAGTTCGCCAATGCCACCAACCTCCACAGGAAATCCGGGGGAGCGTAGTGGAGGGATCTGCGGTTTCCTTCTATGCCTGGCCCTCTAGGTCGGGCAGGACAAGGTAGAGCAGAACAATCCCTACAATCGCGAACATGCGGCCCGCAGCGGCTTCGCCGCTCCATTCCTTCGACTGCCACATCAGAAACCACTCGTTGCCTACACTCAAAAAACCCGAAAGCCACATCAGCAAGCTGAGCGTGAGCGCCACAACTCCCAGCCTCTTGGCTGCATTGAAGGTGGCCGCGCTCGATCGCAGATTGCGGGCCAGAAGAAATCCTCCCAAATACAAGAGCAGACCGGTCACAATCTCCCAGGAGACGATGGATACGAAAAAGAGCCAGGGAGCGGTAGGCGAGTGAATGGAGCGCCACATACCGTGGTTTCCCGGGTAAGTGGTATCCATGAGCAGAACGTGGCGGACGAAGGTCAGGTTGGAGTTGTAATCGTTCGTATTGTTAAACACCACCATCGTGTAGTAGAAACCGAGGGCAAAGAGAAGCAGCGCCTTGGAGGCACGAATCGTCATTTTTGTTCTCCTGGTGTTTCTCCTGGTGCAAAGGTAACAAAGTAGGCGCGCAGTGCGGCAATCGTCTGGTCATCATACTGAGGGCTGCCGGCCATTCTGCTGTGCGGGTTCAGGGCCTGCGGATTGCGTACGTACTTGGCAAAAAATTCCGGGCTCGCCTTGGCCATCGCTGCCAGCACAGGCCAGGCGACAGAGGCCATGTGGCCCCCCTCGGCGCCCATGTTATGACAGCGATAGCAATTCTGTTGCGCAATCCGGTAGCCGTCCATGACCGGCGAGCCGGGCGCAAAATTGCCGTGAGGCATAATAGCGCCGAGAACCTCGCTCGCACGGCGGAAGTCGAGGCGCACGACCTCAAAGGGAATCTGCGCTTCGTCGCTGTGGGAAAGCACTTTGAACGACGGAGTAAAGCTGGGGTTCTCGATCACATACGGCCCCAGCTCTCCGCCGTTCTCCGCCTTGGGCCAGTCCTCCTGCGATTTGCCATTCACCGTCAGCACCAGCACTGGATGGTGGGCGGCAAGATAAGAGGCCGGGTACGGGCTACGATACCCGTCTTTGCATATCGCCAACACCATATCCGCATCCGCACCCAACAAACGCCGCACCTGATCGAGAGCGACACCGCTCACTCGAGCCGGTACGGGAAAGTTCGCATCCGTAGAGGTCGTGAACGTGACCTGGGGTAATTGAAGCAGGTCCTGGTAGGAGATAAATTGGCCCGCACCCGAGATGGCTCCGCCGACCTCGAGGTCTGTAGGGGCTTGCCGTGTTGCGTGCAAGAGTGAACTGTGTGGTGCGGTTTGGGCGGAAAGCAACAGCGTGGCGGCAACGATCAGGGCAGCAACCACTCTTGTCATTGGCCTATGCTAAAGCATTTTTTTAAAACAAACGGAAAAACCACGCGATAGAGACCTGGTCTATTTCGAAACCGCCGGGGTAGTGTTGGGCGTCTCACCTTTGCGCACGGCGGCAACGCCTCTCCAATCTTCCAGATCCTGATTTGGTTTTTCTTTCCTGTATCTGGCATAGAGTGCGATGCCTTCAGGATCCTCGAGAATGTCTACCTGAACACCCTTGTCACGCATCGTCTGCTCGGTCCCGGAAGCATTGGTGACGTCGCCGACGACCACTCTCTTGAACTGGCGCATGTAAATCAGCGTGGCACAGATTTCACACGGGGTAAGGGTGGTAAATATCGTGGTTTTGCTGAAGTCCAGACGCCCGGCATCCCGCGCGGCTGAAGTCTCACCGTGGTTATAAGGATGGTTTTCCTGAACTAATGTGTTATGTCCCTTGCCCACGATCCTGCGTGTTTCATCGTCAATGATCACCCCTCCAATCGGACATCCGCCTTCTTCATACCCTTTGCGCGCCAGCAGAACCGCGATCCGCATGAAGTCCCGGTCCGCAAGTTTGCCGAAGAATCCGTCATCGACGATCGCCGTCAGGCTCCGGGTCGGTAGATGCGCAATGGTGTTCAGAACCTCCTGGGTAACAGGAGTATCGCTGGTAATAAATGCGTTCATAGGCTCCTCAAATCAGGAGCTTCATTCTCTAAGGAAAACGGGAAAAAGGAAAGGGACGAAATGATATAGATTACGAATACATGAGTGCTGAGAAGCGATTGCTGGAGCTAGGGATTGTCTTACCCGAGCGGCCTGCGCCGGGAGGCAATTATCTTTCCGCAAAGGCTGTTGGAAATCTGATCTATCTCGCGGGTGTGATCTCCACGGGCACGGAGGGTGTAATCACCGGCACCGCCGGCGCCGATCGAAGCATCGCCGAGGGCTACGCCGCGGCCCGCGCCTGTGCCTTGACCCAACTTGCGGTGCTGAAGCGCACGCTGGGTTCGCTGGACAAGGTGCGCGAAATAATCAGCGTGAACGGCTACGTAAACGCCGTTGCCGGTTTTCCGGATTCGCCCGCAGTCATCAACGGCGCCTCCGATCTTTTGGTGGCCGTCTTCGGAGACCAGGGCCGCCACGTGCGCGCCGCCATCGGGGTGAGCGCTCTGCCCCGCAACGCGCTGGTTGAGTTGCAGATGATCGTGGCGGTATAAGGAGCCCATGGCCGAACATCGGTTAACCGCTGAGCCTACTCATTCGCGCTGGAATCGCGCGCTGGAGCCGCGGCTCACCATCGCATCCGGAGATACGGTGCACATGAGCTGCCTCGACGCCAGCGGGGGGCAGGTAACGCCGAACTCGAGCGTGGAAGATTTTCTGGCCATCGACCGGGGCAGGATTCATGCCTTGACCGGACCCATCCGCATCGACGGCGCGGAGCCGGGCGATGTGCTGCAGATCGACGTGCTGCAGGTGGAGCACCGCGGCTGGGGTTGGACGAGCGTGATTGCCGGCCTCGGTTTTTTAAAAGAGCAGTTTCGTGAGCCCTTTCTCTTTCACTGGGCGCTCGACCCCCAGATAAGTCTTTCGCTGGGGCCGGCCATTGTCCCGCTGCGTCCCTTCTGCGGAGTGATGGGCGTTGCCCCGGCCGAAGATGGCGAGTTCCGCACTCGTCCCCCAGGCCGCTTCGGCGGCAACATGGATGTGCGCGAGCTTTGCACCGGAGCCACTCTGTATCTGCCGGTGCTGAACGCGGGAGCTCTCTTTTCCGCCGGCGATGCGCACGCGGCCCAGGGCGATGGCGAAGTCTGCATCAATGGCATCGAGTGCCCGGCGGATGTGACTCTGCGCTTCCGCGTACATCGGCGCCAAACCCTCTCCGGACCGTTGATCGAGTCCGCCGAGTCGCGTTCTCCAGACGCACCATCCGATGCATGGATCGTGGTCGAGTCTGATGCAGACGCTTTGCAGGCCGCGCGCGCGGCCACCTTGCGCATGGTGGAGTTGCTGATCGCCCGCTGGTCGTTTACCCCTATCCACGCCTACCTGCTGTGCAGCGTGGCCATGAAACTGCGGCTTAGCCAGGTGGTCAACGAACCCATGATCACGGTGAGCGCAGCGATGCCCAAATGCGTGTTGCCCTCGAGAAAAATGTTCTAAGCACTATGCAGATTAACGACCCATCGACTGTTGCCGAGCTGCGCGAACTCTATCCCCGCTACGAGCAAGCCCTGGTCTCGAACGACGTGGAGACCCTGATGAGCATGTTCTGGGCCTCGCCCTACGTCGCGCGCTTCGGTCCCGCGGAGAGCCTCTACGGCATCAGCGAGATTGAGGCCTTTCGCAAAGGACGCTCCCCAGCCAACCTCGAGCGAACCATCCAACGGCTCGATATTGTCGCTTTTGGCAAGGACTTTGCCAGCATCACGCTGGCCTTTGAGCGGGAAATCGAAGGCCGGGTCACACGCGGACGCCAGAGCCAGACGTGGGTCCGGCTTCCAGAGGGATGGCGAATTGTCTTTGCCCACGTATCGTTACTACCCTGAGTTACTTGCCTAGAAATGCCCAGGGAAACCGCGTTTTCGCGCTGCATCTTGCGCGGTGCAAGCAGTGTCCGGTTTCAGGTCATCGCGAGCTACGCAATTTTGCTTGGCTCCGCTAACCACTTTGGGCTATCCTCAACGCAGTCCCTCGAATCCATCGGTTGAGTTTGGGCCGTCACCCTGTCGTGACCTTTCTGGTTACACCGACCTCGTAGTCGCATAGAAAAAATCAAAGCTATTCCCAGCTTCTCTCTCATGCGAGGCACAGCCACATGTATTTGAAGTCCAGAACGTTGTTTTCGACAGCCGTCCTGTTGGTCTCCATCGTCCTCTTGCAGCCCTACGCAATGCAGGCACAGCAAACCCTGGGTGGCATCACAGGAACCGTAGTTGACCCTTCCGGGAGCGCGGTTCCCGGCGCCGAGGTCAAAGCCATATCGGAAGATACAAAGCTGGAGCGCACGGCGCAGAGCAATGCGCAAGGCAGCTACGTGTTCAACGATCTCCCCATCGGCAAATACACCGTGACGTTTACCAAGGACGGCTTCTCGACCGAGCGCTATCCGGGCATCCTGGTGCAGGCGGACCGCACAGTGCAGTTGCAGGCGCAGCTGAAAGTGGGCACCGTAGCCGACTCGGTTGAGGTCGATGTGAATCCCCTGCTGAACGCCGTCGACACCACCAACGGCTATGTCCTGGATAGAGCGCAGATCGAAGCCATCCCGCTGCCCACCGGCAGCTTTACTGGTGTAGCCATCTTCACCCCCGGCGTCAATGCCGAACTGCCTGGTGGAACCGGGGTCAACTCCGGCCTGGGCAACGCTCCTATCTGGGCCAATGGCGAGCGCGACACCAGCAACAGCTTCCTGCTGAACGGCGTCGACGCCAGCAACCTGTTCAACGGCAAGAGCACCAGCCAGGTAGCGTCCTACCGTGTGAGCCCCAGCACCGGCGTGGGCAATACGGGTGGCGGCGGCGTCATTCAATCCAGCGCTTCTGTGTATCTCTCGATCGGTAATGCGCTCCCGTCGCCGGCGCCTGAGACCATTCAGGAAGTCCGCGTCAATGCATCGATGTATGACGCCCAACAGGGTGGAACCAGCGGCGCGCACATCGACCTGAGCACCACCTCCGGCACCAACAACTATCACGGAACACTTTATCTACATCGCGCCACCAACTGGCTGAATGCCGCGCCGTTCTTCTTCAATCAGGACCAGGCTGTGCCGGCGAATGACAAGAATCCGCAACTGCACCGCTACACCCTGGGCGGAGGCGTCGGCGGCCCCATCATCAAAGACAAGCTCTTCGGCTACCTCGCTTACCAGCACCTTCATGTCAGCGATGCTGAAATCGGCGACGGCTTCCTCGACGTACCCGTCGGCCTGACAGACGATCGCAGCCCGCAGACTTTGGCCGCCATCACCAATGCCAGCACTGCCTTTGGCCCAGGAGCCGTGCCGGGCGCTATCGATCCGGTCGCCCTGGCTCTATTCAATGCACCTGCGGTTAAGGGGGAACAAGGCAAATGGCTCATCCCCAATGCCATTCCCGGTATCACGTTAGACCCCACACATTACTTCAATGCCTTCATTCCCGGAACGGCCTACTTCATCGGCGACCAGGCGGTCGCCAACCTCGACTACAACGCCACCAGCAAAGACACCCTGGCGCTTAAGTACTACTATCAGCACGACCCCACGGTCGCGCCGTTTGCCTACTCCAACGTTCCCGGTTTCACGCAGAAGTTGGACGCCGGGACGCAGGTCTTTTCCATCAACAACACCTATCTAATCGGGTCCAACCTAAGCACCCAGCAGACCCTGGGCTTCATCCGGGAAAAACTCTACAACACCAATGACCAGGCCTTCGGGCCGTCGAACATTCCAGGCGGGAGCTATCCCTCGGCCTCGATTGACACCTTCGGGTCAAGTTACTTCCCCGGGGTTTCTATCATTCATGTGCTTGGCAACAGTAAAGTATCGGGCATCGGCGACTCGCTGAATATCGGTCCCGGCGCCGGGGACCAGGGATCATTCACTGGCGTCTTCCAGAATCGGCTTATGCCCTCCGCCAACGCCATCTGGGTAAAAGGAAAACACAGCATCGGCTTCGGCGGCAGCTATAGCTTCACCCAACTCAACGTCAGGGATCGCCGCACCGGTATCGGCAGCGGCGTTGCCAGCGCGGACCTTGGCCAGTTCATGCAGGGATTAGTCACTCCCGACGACGACTATAACGTCACCACCTTCATGCAGGGCAATGCCAACCGCTATTACCGCGCCAATCAGCTGGGGATCTTCGTTCAGGACAAGTTCCAGATCAAGCCGAACCTCTCGCTTACCGGCGGTCTGCGCTACGACTGGGACGGCGGTTTGACGGAGAAGTACGGAAACATCTTCAACTTCGATCCCTCTCTCTACAGCTACATCTCGCCCACCGGGCCCTTGCCGGGTGGAGAAACCGCCGGGACCCTGGGACCCGATCAGAGCGGCTTCATCATCGCCGGCAACAACAAGAATGGAACCGCCGGGGTTAGCAAAACTACGCTGACCGGCCGCCAGTGGGGGTTCGCCCCTCGCATCGGCGCGGCCTGGGAGCCGACCAGGTTTAACAACAAGGTGGTTGTCCGTGCAGGAATGGGCATGTACTACGACCGGGGAGAACTTTTCAGCTACTTCTCGCCTGGATATGCCATCGGTCTGGTCACCGGCGGACCGTTCGGCGTCAATCAGCAGGTTCCCTTTGTCACTACGCAAACCTGCCCTGTCTCAAGTTACTACCAGGGGTATATTCCAACTTGCGGCGGTGGAACGACGGGCTCCCTGGAATACCCGTACACCAATGTCCGGAGTCCTGCACCGACCAACCCCAAGGCCTCGGACTTCGCTCAATATCTACCCAACGCGACTTCCATCATGGATGGCGCTGCGCCAGTCTCACTCGGCGTGTATGACCGGCAAAACAAGTTGCCTTACTCGATCAACTACACGCTCGATGTCCAATGGCAGCCGCGCAACGATTTAGCCTTCGATTTCGGCTACGTGGGCAACCTGGGCCGCCATCAGGTGGTGCCGGTCCCGTTCAACCAGCCCAACATCGCCTCACCCACAGCAGCAGTTCACTCTCAGAATTACTCATACGGTTACACACCCACAAACCCCGATGGCAGCTATCTTCAACTGGGAGACGGCACGACTGCGTTGCTCAACTATGAAGGCGGCAATATCGATATGCGCGTTCCCTATATTGGCTACGCTGCTGAGTCCATCGGTTATAAAGCAGCGGGGGTTGCGGCCTACAATGCTCTCCAGATCCATGTCGACAAGCGAATGAGCCATGGACTGCAGGTGGGGGCGTCCTATACCTACTCCCATGCCCTGGATGAGCAGAGCGCGCTGGGCCTGTTCTACAACGGAAATAATCCACTTGATCTGCGTGACGGTTATGCCTCCTCGGACTTCGACCGCACCCATGTTTTCAACTTCAACTACATCTATCAGTTGCCCGACTTCTACGGCAAGAACACGTGGGTAGGCCGCGCAACCGACGGGTGGTCATTCGTGGGCGCGACCATTCTGCAGAGCGGACAACCTTACAGCGTGGTTGATTTTAGCGGCGGCGTCGGCAGCCTCTACTACAGCGTGTACGACGGTGTCACCAATCCCATCGTGCCGCTGAACTATGCCGCCTGCTCGCCGAAGAAGGCTGAGACCGGGCACTCCGGGGCTTTTGGACCGAATTACCTTCCCGCCCTTAACCCGCAATGCTTCACTGTCCCGCTGGTGACCTCGTCGAGCCCCCTGGCTTCCGCCGTACCCGCAGGCGATACCGTCGAGACCAGCTTCACCACTGGTCAACGCAATATCTTCCGCCAGGCAGCGCAAAAGCGGGCGGATATCTCGCTGGTCAAAATGACCAGCATCACCGAACGCTTCAATCTGAAGTACACCTTCGACGTGTATAACCTCACCAACACCACCAGCTTTGACGTCCCTGGCAATGAGGTGTTTCAAAATCAGTACTTCAACCAATTCCCGTCCGTGGGTCAAACCGCTCTACCCACCGGATGCAACTCCGAAGGCGAACAGACGAACGACAGCTTTTATAACTGCCCCGCCGGCCTTGGCTATGTAACCCATACCATCGGCTCACCACGGCAGATACAGATGTCGCTGGCGCTTACGTTCTAACGCAATCGACTTAACCAAAACAACGGCCGGATGGCAGAAGAAGCCATCCGGCCTTTGTTTTGTCACCCTTGTCCACGGGTTTGTCGGCCATTCAATGGGGTAGGTTCGATTCCTGGCGCTGCCGCCGAGCCTCATGGATGCGCAGGTTGGCGCAGGCGGATTCAAGCAAGGGCGTGCGGAGCCCAAGTTTGCTTCCCCGCATAACCAGGTCACCGAGGATTTGCTCCACCTCCACGGGCGCGTTCTTGCTCAAATCGCGATACATGGACGAAGTCAGGGTCGACCCGTGAGCAGTAAGTAGTTTCTGTGTCCGGGCTAGGAAGGCAACGCCCGGCGTGTAGCCACTCGCTGTAGAGATTGCGCTGCATTCGTCAAGAATCGCGCGCGCGATTTCTGCACCGCCGGGTACGGCTTCGATCTCGCCGATGTTGCCGCGCATGAGGCAGGTCGCGGCGCCAAGGCTAGCGAGCATGACCCACTTCTCCCACATTTCCTGAAGGATGTTGTCTGATGTTCTGGCCTCAAACGCCGCCCCCTGCATGACCCGGTTGAGAGCATCCATGCGCGCAGAGTTCCCTCCCGTGCGCTCTCCGTAGACCAGCCGGTGAACATCCGTCAGTTGGACGATGCGGCCATCCTTATCGACCTCCGCGGCAATGAGGCAAACTCCGCCGATCACTTCGTCCTCTCCAAACTGGCGCGCCAGTAGCTCGAGGTGACGCATTCCGTTTAATAAGGGGAGAATCATGGTGCCCGGTCCCACTACCGGGGCGAAGTCGTCGATCGCCGCTTCCAAAGAGTACGCTTTGACACAAAGGATGATCAGCTCGTAAGAGCCGGAGATCTCATGGGACCGGATGAGCTTAGGATGGAGCGTCGCATTGCCATGGGGACTTACAATCCGCAAACCATGTTCGCGAATCGCCTCTGCCTGGCGGGCGCGTACCAGGAAGGTCACATCTCGCCCGGCCTCAGCCAGGCGGCCGCCAAAGTAGCCACCGACGGCGCCGGCGCCGATCACCATGATTCGCATCGCCGTATTATGTGGGATTCAGGCTTTGGGCTGCAATCTGGTGGATACTTCCGAGCCTATCCCTCGAATGCCCAGGCTGCATACTAAGAGCATGACCTTACAGATGTTCCATCCTTTCGAGCAGCTTGCAGTGAAGCTCCTGGATGTCTCTTCGGACGATGAAGACGGGGCGCACGATCTATCTCACATGGCGCGCGTGTGGCGCAATGCGAAGTTGATCCGGCAGGAGGAGGGCGGTGACCTCGAGGTGCTGGCGGCAGCGGTCCTGCTGCATGACTGTGTTCAGGTTGCGAAAGATTCGCCTTTGCGCAGCAAGGCGTCAATGCTGGCGGCGAACGAAGCGCGTGTTCGCCTGGAAGCACTTGGGTGGCAGCCACGCCGCATCGACACCGTTGCAAGCGCAATCGAGAGCCACAGCTTCTCTGCCGGGGTCGCCCCAACGAGTATCGAGGGCCGCATCCTGCAAGACGCCGATCGTTTGGACGCCATCGGTTTTTGCGGCATCGCGCGATGTTTCTATACCGCAGGCCGCCTGGGCTCACGGCTGTATGACCTGGCTGATCCAGGAGCGAAGACACGCCCGCTGGATGATGGCCAAAACGCGTTGGATCACTTCCCCAAGAAGCTGCTGACTTTAGAGGGGAGCTTCAAGACGCGCAAAGGCCGGGAGCTGGCAAGAGAGAGACATAGGCGGCTCGATGAGTTTTATCGCGGCATGCTCTCCGAGGCGCTGGAGTAGTCTCTCTCTTCCAATCGACTCTTCTGCCTCCGGCTCCGTTTGCTCCGGTTGCGGCCTATACCCTAATACGTTCTCCTAATTGCAATCATATCAGTTTCAAATATCATGCGGGAACGCGGGGGAACTCGTTTTTGCGCCGCCGGCAAGCTGAATGTTTGGCTTTGCCGTTGTCTCATTCCGCGTGGCGCGCTTTGACGCTCCCTCAAGCCATACGGACCCAGGCATCTGCGCTGTCATGCATTCCCGGGTAGTTTTGCTTGGACAGGTTACTTTAGGTACCAGCCTCTAGAGTACTCAAAGGTAATAGCAAGTTCCTACCGAATGAGTATCCTTGGTACATACTCAGCTCATCCGCCGGCCCCGCAAAGCGGGCTTTCGATGAGCCCGAACGCGGAGAACCACCTTCTTTTCTGGACTTTAAGGACCATCCGCGACTTCTCTCGTGCTTTCTGGCGACACGCCAATTAAGAACTGCCTGCCTTGACTAACCCGCAACCGACTGGCCTGGGGTGCCTGCGTCCCAGGCTCGGGGTGATTTTGTTGCTTCAGCATTGGCTCGCACGAGGGCGATGCATTGCTGAGCGAAGTGAAGAGGAGGTGTGCGATGTGTCTCACTTTCACAGACGTTTTTGCGATTCAATCTGCGATGGACGCTTATGAGAATAAGTTCCCGGGTAGGCCGGCGCCTTCACCGGAAGAAGCCCTGACATGGCAAGCGGGCGGCCGCGGGCGCAAGCCGCTATGGGGAGTGGTGCTCCACGACGCTATACAGGATGTCCTTCTGCGGAGAACAGATGGGCGCCAAGTCAGCGCGAAGGTACAGCTTCGCGTGGTTCGGTCGGGGAAGACCGGTCTGCTGGATTTCTACTACCGCATCATCACTGGAATTTCTCCGCTCAGCGGTCCAACCGATGTAGGTGTGTGCTGGTTCCCGCCGGCCGCCGGCATCAAAGTGACTTTTGCCGACTATCGCTCGGATGGAGCAGCTACGACGGCGCCGGATGGCTTTGTCTGCTGGCCGCCCTGGAACCGATACAGCTTCACCTTCAGCAAAGGAGTTCCTGCGCATACAAGCACGGACTTCTTCTTCGTTTCGACCAACGCGCGGGCCTTCGCTCCCAGCGGGGGAGAACTTGGGGACGCTTACCTGCCGGGAACGACAACTATCTTGAAGATTCCGGGACCAGTCGCCGGCCGCGCTACTGCCCGATAAGGAAAGAACCGCACGCGGGCGTGGCTTCGCATCTGCTTGGTCTTAGCCTGACCGCGGAGCCTATCACTCGAACCAAGCCTCGTTGACAAAGAAGAGCCGCTTGGCCGGAAAAGTCTTCCGCGATCTTCCAGATGAAACATAACCCAATGATAAACAGATGTTGAGTACCAAAAACGATGGGAATCGTTTCGGGTGTCCCAGATCGGCCCAGATCTACCCTTTGATGGAATCTTCTGGACTCACAGCCGATGGCGTGTTTCTCATATATGCAGGGGTATTGCTTGGGAATCATGGTTTCATCGATGTGCCCTCCAAAACTCGCACACCAGGACCAACGGATGCTCTTCGTTCGCTTGCTCATAGCCCTCATCCTCTTTCTGCCCCTCGCTGTCCATCGGGTACAGGCCCAGAGCGCAGCCCTCCCTCAGCTCCAATCCGCTGATCCCATCGTTGCCGACCTGTTCCGGCGGAGCGGCTCCACAGGGATGGTGGTCGTGGTTGTCCGCGGCAATGAGACGTGGATGCAAAGCTATGGTCAGACCTATCCCGGCTCCCACCGGAAGCCGAACGCTGAGTCGCTCGTCCGTCTTTGCTCGCTGTCAAAGATCATGACGACGGACCTGCTGGTGAAGCTGGTCGCCGACGGACACGTTTCACTTTCCGACCCGCTGCAGAAGTTCGCGCCGCGCAATGTCACTGTCCCCGTGCGCACAGTGCGTGGCCTGAGCGGGCCCCCTATCACCCTGCGCGATCTGGCTACGCACACGTCTGGCCTCCCGCGCGAAATTGCCTATCCCCTGGGCGATGCCGGACATTTCACGTTTCCCGACTATAGCTTTCGCTGGCAATGGCTCCCTGGCTATCGCCTGCGCTTTGTTCCCGGAACCGCCGCACACTATTCCAACATCGGATTCGACCTGCTCGCGGATGCATTGTCTGCCGCTGCCGGCAAACCCTACCCGCAACTCTTCGCCGACCGAACCGCTAAGCCCCTTGGGCTGCGGGATACGACGGTGAGCCCGACTCCGGGCGAGTGCGCTCGCCTTCTCATCGGGGCCAGGAATGAGGGTCCGTGCAGCGATACGACGGCCGCTGCCGGGTCGGGAGGTATGTATTCGACCGCCAACGACATGACGCGGTGGCTGCAATACCTGCTCGATCTGCCCGGTGTCCCCGTGCACCAGGATCCCGCAGCAACCGCGACGTATATCCAAGCCTCGCAACTCCGCTGGACTCAGGGGCTGGCACACGCCGGCGTTCCCACCGGTATCGGCCTGGGGTGGGTTCACATCAACCAACCGGATGATGCTACAACGATCATTGAGAAGACCGGCGGCGGCGCGGGCTTCACCACCTATATCGCACTCAATCCCGCGCGGCACATTGGCATCTTTGTCGCAGCCACCGAAGGCAGACATGAAGGCGCGAATATCTTCCGCGAGAGCAACGATCTGCTGGTGTATCTCGCCAGGATCACTTCGGACTCCATGGAAGTTGCTGCGAAAGAGCCTGGCTCAGATGCGGCGGGACGGGCACGGATCAGCAGGCAGGTTACGCGGACAAGTGTTCTCGCTGCAGTACAGTAAAGACGTTTCCGCGTATCTCGGCGGAAGAAGAACGATCGCGGCACTATTCGGGTGGTTCGGCGACGGCAGCAGCGCTCCGATAAGGCGGCCGTGGTTTCTTAGGCGCCATGACGTATGAGTATGGGTCGTCTTCCGGTGGGAGTTTTCTGGCGAAGAGCCGCGAAACTCTGTCGAGCGCCTTGCTGAGGAGATTCATGAGGATACCCCCTGCTTTGCCTTATCTTACACCTGGCAACCCGCATGGGCCTTCTAGGCGACGGTGGTCTCTGCTGTCTTCAATGCGGCGAGGTGGTGTTTGAGGGTCTCTGCCGATGCCTCAAGCGCTGTTCTTTCGGACACGCTGAGTGGAACGGAGAGCACGCGCGCTACGCCATCGCGAGTAATGACTGTGGGCAGGGACAGAGACACTTCGCCGAGTCCCATCGACTCCGGCGCCAGGCTGGACACAGTCAGTACCGCATGTTCATCGCGCAAGACAGCGCATGCGATACGCGCCAGCGCCGCTCCAATGCCATAGTACGTGGCTCCTTTTGCGCGGATGATTTTGAGTCCGGTGGCTCGTGTTTCCTCGGCGATTTCTCTGAGCGCAGCTTCATCGTAGGTTAGCTTCCGCTCCCCGCAAAAGCTTTCCAGCGGCATGCCTGCAATCCGCGCAGACGACAGCAGAGGGACCTGGCTCTCTCCATGCTCACCGATAACATATGCGTGCACATTGCCCGAGGCAACACCGTAGCGCTCGGCAAGCCGCCTGCGTAAACGGGAGGTATCCAGAGACGTGCCGGAACCGATCACGCGGCTCGGCGGAAGACCAGACCATTTCCAGGCGGCATAGGTAAGCACGTCAACGGGATTCGATGCGATCAGCAATATGCCATGCGGGTTGTGCCGCGCTACATTCAAAACGAGACCTTTCAGTATCACCGCGGTCTCGTGCATACTCTCCAGCCGTGACGTGCGGCCAGCCTGGCTTGCACCGACGGTAAGAATGACCACATCGGCTGTGCAGCAATCTGCAAACTGGCCGGCGACGATTCGGGTGGTGTGCGTAAATACTTCAGCGTCTCGCAGGTCCTGGACGTGACCCTCGGCTCGAC
Organism: uncultured Acidobacteriaceae bacterium; assembly: GCA_963721125.1. GTDB lineage: Bacteria > Acidobacteriota > Terriglobia > Terriglobales > Acidobacteriaceae > PALSA-350. Next base: position 268,857 of record CAVRHZ010000009.1, read on the forward strand.
GCTGATCTCGATCAATCAGAACAATTTCGGCGGGGATTTGGGAGAGCAAGAGTGCATAGGCTGTCGTTGAACCCACAAAGCCGGTTCCTACGATCGCTACACGAGGGACCCGGGGCCGTTGAAGATGCTGATTGTTGGAACGAAGATTCTCGGGAAGTGACATAGGCTCCAACAATCAAGATGCTGGAAACCTGCGGGCGGTCGCGACGCTTAGCGCTGACCACGGTAACCCCAGCGGAGTCTCGGCGCTGACGCCGGCGCTTCCAAGGTTACGGTGAGCACGGTAATGCCGTCGTCCTGGCCGAAGGTCTGCGCGGTTTGGGCATGCTCGCCGCTGCAGGTAAGGGTGCTTTCCATGAGGAAAGGCGCATGGAAGCCGCGCAACCGTTAAACTCAACAGGAAATCGGCTGGTACATGATTTGCGTCAGGAGGGGGCTAATGCACGGTAGCATCTTAGATTCTTTGTCGGCCAGAAATGGGCACTTTCTCCTCGAATCAGGCCACCACGGTAGTCTTTGGCTTGACCTTGAAACATTGTGCCTCAAACCGGAGCGGATAGATGCTCTTGCCCATAGCTTGAGCACCGCGCTTTCGGAGATGAATATCGAAATGGTCTGCGCACCACTCGTCGAAGGGGCCTTTGTAGGTTTGATGGTAGCTTTGCGACTTGAAGTCCCATTCACGTATTCTGAGCGCTTTGTCCGATCCTCCAGTGGAGGCCTCTTCCCCGCCGGATATCGTGTTCCTGCCTCCCTACGAGATCACTTACGAGGCAAGCGTACAGCAATCGTCGATGACGTGATGAATGCCGGCTCGGCAGTGCGCGGCACTTTAGAGGATCTGAAATTATGTGGGGCGGAGGTGGTCGCCATCGGAGCTCTGCTTGTCCTGGGTACCGCAGCTTCCCAATTTGCGGCCGAGGAAAAGATTCCCCTCAAGGCGCTTGGCCATGCAACCAACGATATCTGGATTCCCTCAGATTGTCCGCTTTGCGCAGCCGGCCTTCCTTTAGAGGACGTTGCGAGCTTCGGGCAAACGCTCTCCATTTAACATCAAGAGCCCATTGCAAAGTTACGCTTAGTAACCAATGGACATTTGGCCGCGTTCATGCGCCGGCTTCTCTATCTCATCCACCAGGGCGATGGCATAGTCATCGAAGGAGATGCGGCTTTCCCCCTTTGCGTCGGTGACCAGTTCGGTAGTACCCAAGCGAAATTTGCCCGTCCGCTCGCCCGGGACAAAGTAGGCGCCGGGGCTGAAATAGGTCCAGTCCACATCTGACTTCTTCAGGATCTCAAGAGCTTTCTGATGCGCCTTGGCGATGGGAAGGTATTGCTTGGGCAAATGGCCAGAGGCAATCAGACTGACCCCAGGAGCCACTTCAAGCAGCCCAGCGCCTCCAACGACGATCAGGCGAGCGTTGCCGGCAGCTTTAACCGCTTGAATCTCTCGCTCGGTGACGCCGAGGAGCGCATCGGGATCTGCCGGCGGAGGGGCGTAGGCGCTGATCACAACGTCCGCCCCGGCGATGATGGAAGCAATCTTTTCAACACTGCTCAGATCATTCTGGACAGCAGTCACGGTTGCGGGCAGCTTCGACGTATCCCGGGCGACTGCGGTGACCCGATGCCCGCGGCTTACGAGTTCCTGCAAAATACTCTTGCCGGAGTTACCAGTGGCTCCATAAAGAACGACGTTCATTTTGATTGCTCCTTCCCTTCTTGTCAGGGGTGACCTTTGGATTTAGAAAAGTCGTGGTGGGGTTAAGGGCACGAAATTCTTTTGAAGCCCTCCTGAACACCCGTCCATCCAATTTGCCGAGGTGAGGCATGCAGCTCAAACCATTTCTGCTTGACATCTGGCTGGACACCTACGAACACGGCATCGAATTCAATCTGGCTGCCAGTACCGGTCCGTCCTGGACCTTGAATGAGATTCTAAACCTCGCCCAAGACGAGGAGCGCGAGCGCTTCCTGAATCACAAGGTCGTTTACAGCCGGCCCGCTGGAGCTGATGGTTTACGTTCGGCAATCGCCGAAATGCACCACGTGGAACCAGAGGCCGTACAAGTGGTTACGGGCGCCTCAGAAGCGCTGCTGATCCTTATGTGGTTGGCTGCGGAGCCAGGAGCAAACGTCATCCTGCCCCAGCCGGGCTTCACCACGTTCTCGGCCTTGCCTGAGTCGCTTCGGCTTGAGACCCGCTACTACACAGTTCGAAAGGAGAACGGGTTCCGCATCGATGTGGAAGAAGTGAAGAAACTCGCGGACCGGAATACCAAACTGATCCTGGTCAACAGCCCGCACAATCCCACCGGCGCCACCATCAGCGATGCGGAGCTGGATAGCCTGCACGAATTCACGTCATCCCGTGGAATTCAACTGGTCAGCGACGAAGTCTACCATCCTATCTTTCATGGACAGCCGACCGGGTCAGCCTCCCGTCTGCCCCACGCCACGGTGATCCATGATTTCTCGAAGGCATTTCCTCTCTCGGGAGTTCGGACCGGGTGGATGATCGAACACGATGCAAAGCGCCGTAAAGAGTACTGGACGGCACGGTCGTATTTTTCCATCACAAACAATAGTGCCGGCGAATTTCTGGCGGAGCTCGCCATGCGCCACCGCGATGCTGTGCTGGGCAGAACACAGAAAGTAGCCAGTGAAAATCTTCGCCAGCTGGGCCGCTTCATGTCCGAGCATCAGGAGACGATCGGCTGGATTCCTCCTCGCGGCGGAATGACTGCGTTTCCCTGGTTGGTGAGCGGAGAAGACAGCCGCGCCTTCTGCCAGGGGGCCGCGCAGCAGGGTATCCTGCTCGCGCCTGGGGACTGTTTCGATGCACCTCCGCATTTCCGCCTGGGCTTCGCCGCCATGGCCGATAGATTCCCTGATGCGCTGAATCGGCTGGGAGAATTCGTCACGACCTGGTCGCGTGCGCCTGCAAAAAAGGCCTAACGGAAATGGCGTCCAATTTTCCCGGAAAGAGAAGCCGGTGCAGGCATTGCTGTGTTGCGCGGCCTCATCCGCCTCTAGTCAGACATGAGAAGTGGGCCAGGAGAGGATTCGCTCCAGCTCCTGGCCCACGGAGGTTGTATCGAGGCGACGATTAGTGAACCGTTGAGGCAACAACGGCAGAGGCAATGACGCCGGTGGCGACGGCAGCGAGAACATAGTTGCCATCGACCGACCGCCACTCATAGCCATGCGGCGGAGGCTGTAGATGATATTGCCGGTAGTCAATCGGTCGCGCCCTGTTCCAGTCCTCCGATCTCATGTGGTAGCCTTTCTTCCATTCATCATGACGAACATAGTTGTCATGATGATCGGCGTCATGATGATCGTCAGGATGATCCTGGGCAAACGACACAGGGCCTAAGAGGCTCGCGCTAAGAGTGGTAACCGCTAGAATCCTGTAAATCATTCTCATGCAGTGTCCTCGTGAATCGCTATGACTACGATGCCGGCCATACGCCTGAGGGTTTGCTCCTGACCCACGACGACACAATCCCATCCCCCTAATGACCTGCACTGCGAGTCCAGTGTGAAATATCGAAGATGCCGCAGTTCCGTGGTGATCACCTTGAAACTTAGGGCTATCCTTCATCGGTTCCTGTCCCACGGGCGGAATTCCCCTTCCGGTCACGAATTCTCACCCGCTCTCACCTAAATCACAAAAATCGCGATCACAACCTAACCGGAATAGCATTTTCCTATCTAATGCGCTGGATGGAAGAGAGCGACGACTCCATACGCCGGGCAATCCTTTCCGGCGACAAGGATGCTTACAAGGTGCTCATGGCGCGCTATACCCAAATTGTCTTTCGAGTGGCCTATCGCATTACCGGCAACGAGTCCGATGCCGAAGAGGCCGTGCAGGAGGTATTCCTGCGCGGGTACCAGTCGCTTGCGACCTTTCAAGGGAGGTCCAGTATGGCGACCTGGTTCTATCGCATTGCGGCCAATTGCGCCCTCGAGGTTGTGGGCAAAAGAAGGCCGGAGGCCCAGAGCCGTATCGCGGAAGAGAACGATCCGGAACAAAGTGAGGTCCAGTTGGCCGACATAAAAGCAGGCCCCGACCGGCTTCTGTTGAGCCGCGAGATCGAGGCCAGGCAGCAGGCGGCGATGAACGAGCTGACACCCACGGAGCGCACCGCCTTCGTGCTGCGCCACATGGAAGACCGAACCACCGAAGAGATTGCAGCCGCACTCAACATTGCCCCCAATGCTGCCAAGCAGGCGGTGTTTCGCGCGGTGCAGAAACTGAGGCGCCAACTCGCGCCCCTATGGGTAAACACATGAAGCATTTGGAAGAAGCAGAACTGGTCGAACACTACTACGAAGAGTCCGCCGATATGGCCGAGAGCGAGCGCCACCTGAAAGCTTGCCCGGTGTGCGCCCAGCGGTACGCGGAGTTATGCCGAGACCTCGACGGGGTAGCCACACCCACGCCACCGGCGCGAAGGGAGGATTACGTCGAACAGGTCTGGCAATCGATCGGCGCGTCCCTGCCGAAATACGAAAAGCCAAAGAGCAGTTGGATGCGATATTACCGTCCCCTCGGTTGGGCAGCCGCCTGCGTATTGCTGGTTGCTGTGGCCTTCGTTGCCGGGCGCCGTTGGGAGCGCAAGCAGGGCTCATCAGTAGCCTTTCCTGTTGATCCGCAAGCTCGCCAGCGGGTGGTGATTGTTGTTCTTGGGGACCACCTCGATCGTTCTGAGCGCCTGTTGGTCCAGCTCAATCACGCCGATGGCAACGATCTCTCGGCTTTGCCGCTGCGCAGCGAAGCCAGAGAATTGTTGGCCACCAACCGACTGGTCAGGCAGAGCGCGATGCAGGCCGGCGACCTCAACGTTGAAGCCTCGCTCGACCACCTGGAGCGTCTGTTGGTGGAGCTTGCCAACGAGCCGGACAAGCTCACGGAGGCTGATCTCGACCGCCTGAGGCAAGAGATGAATACCGACGGTCTTCTCTTTGACATTCGCGTCTTGCGCTCCCGGGTTCACTCCACGGGCCCCGAACAGCAAAGCGCTCCCACAGCAACGAAAGGGGTTCCCATCTAAATGAATACGAAATCGTTACTGTTCGCGACGCTGCTTGTTGCCCTATCGGCGCCGCCGGCGCTGTGCGCGGAGTCGCCTCTTCCGCTCTTCCTTGACGATGCAGCCGCCCAAGCGAAGGAAGAGACGCTGTACTCGGAAGGCACGCGCGCCATCAATGATGCCCACTGGGCCCAGGCAGGGCAAATCTTCTCCAATATCGCCTCGCAGCATGGGGCCCACGCGGAAGCAGCCCTCTATTGGGAAGCATATGCCGAGAATAAACAAGGCAATGCCGGCCGTGCTCTCGAAATCTGCGCCGAGCTCAGGCATGCGTATCCGCAGGGAAATTGGGTTAAGGAATGCAGCGCGTTGGAAATAGAGATTCATGGCAAGAGCGACGATCCTATGCCGCCCCAGGCCGAGCAGGATGAAGAGCTCAAGCTGCTCGCCCTCAACTCGCTCATGCAGCAGGATGAAGCGCGCGCGTTGCCCATCATTCAACAGATTCTGAACAGCGATAAATCAGAAAAGCTCAAGGATCGGGCGCTCTTCGTTCTGGCGCAGGATCAATCCCCGCAGGCCCAGGCGCTGCTCGGCCAGGTGGCAAGCGGCGAGCGCAACCCGGCCTTGCAGCGGAAGGCCATTCAGATGTTGGCCGTTGCCCGCGGCAAGCAAGCCGCCGAGACTCTGGCCAACATCTACCGCCAAACCAAGAACGAAGAGGTCAAGAACGCCATTCTCCACACCTATCTCGTCATCGGTACCCCCGATCCGCTGGTGGAAGCTGCGCGTCATGAGTCCGATCCCGAACTCGTGCGCACTGCGGTACACACCCTGGGAGCAATGGGAGCTACCTCGCAGTTGCTCACTCTTTATCACGACACCAACGATCTCAAGGTCAAGGCGGAGGTGATCAGCGGGCTCATACCCGCGGGCCAGAAGGGGGCCGAGGCGTTGAGCAGCATCGCCGGTTCCGAGCAGGATCCCGAACTGCGCCGCAAGGCGATTCACAACCTTGGTATCGCTGGTGGTATGTCCGCGGCCCCTGCGCTGGTCGCAATTTTTAAGAAGAATGGAGATCTGGAGACGAAGAAAGCCGCGGCCCAGGCGCTCTTTCTGGCAGGGGATAGCCATGATCTGGTCGAACTTGCCCGAGCCGAAAAGGACCCGGCCGTCAAGCAGTGGCTGGTGCAGCAACTCAGCCTGATGCACAACAAAGAAGCCACCGACTACATGCTCGAAATTCTCAACAAGTAACTGGAAGGAGATCGCTCCATGAACAACAACGCGCTTATGGTCTTGGCACTTGCCGCCTCCGCGCTGATGACCAGCGCTCAGGAGCCGCGGGTCACGCACACGCAGTTTCACTCCGGACCGGTGAGTCTGGGACTGTCCGCGACGGTGGACCGATTTCGCCACTCCAATGGTCCGCTTTGGCTGGGATATGCGGTGCCGGCTCTACCGCGAACACATCATTCTCCGTGTTCGCTTGGCACGGGATCATCAGGAGTGGAAGCTGGATGCTGCAATGAGCTTCAACTCGAGGACACAGCAGACAATCTGAACACCCCAGAACCCGGTTCGCCTGCGCCCATAGTTGACGTGCTTTTCCGGCTTGACCACGGCGCGGTGACAAAGACGCGCGCGGTTCCCGCGGGATGCAACCTCGATGCCGGCGGAGTGCCGTTTGAGTGGCTGACCGATGTGCAGCCGGAAGACAGTGCTGTCCTGCTGGGCAAGTTTGCCCAGGATGCCGCTACACTTCGTGACAGCGGAGCCGGGCGCGGAGGAGCAGTCGATGAGAACCTGGCTGCGTTGAGCACCCACGCGACGCCCAAGGCAACCGAGGTGCTCGTCTCGCTCGCCTCCCCTCAAAGCAGCGCCTACCTGCGCGAGAAGGCGGCATTCTGGTTGGGCGCGCAGCGCGGACACGACGGATTGCTGGCTTTGCGTCAGTTGGTGGGCAATGAGCAGGACGGCAAGCTCCGGGAGAAGCTCATCTTCGATATCTCGATCAATTCAGATCCGGGCGCAACCGACGATTTGATTCAGCTGGCCAAGTCAGACGCCGACAGCCGGGTTCGTGGTCAGGCTCTTTTCTGGTTGGCGCAGAAGGCGGGCAAGAAAGCCATCGGCACTTTGAACGCGTCCATTCAGAACGACCCCAACTTTGAAGTCAAAAAGAAGGCCGTCTTCGCCCTGAGCCAATTACCCCGCGAAGAAAGTGTGCCCCAGCTGGTCCACATCGCCGACACGAATTCCAACTTCGCCATTCGCAAGGAAGCGATCTTCTGGCTAGGACAAACCAACGACCCACGTGCCCTTGCCTACATCGAGCAGTTGCTCAAACGCTGAACCCCCTACCCCGAATCGTAACTATTGTTGCCAGCCCCCTCCCAGTGCACTGTAAAGCTGGACCAGGGTGAGAGCTTCGCCCTGCTGCGCGGTTACCAGGTTGAGCTGTGCCGAGAAGAGGTTGGTGTCGTTGGTGAGGACCTCGAGGTATGCGGTCGATCCACCCTCGTAGCGGAGGCGGGCTAGACGAACGGAGTCCTGGGCAGCCGCCACGAGCTTCTCCTGCTGCTCGCGGTACACGCGCTGCTTGTTCAGCGCGATCAAGGCATTCGATACGTCGCGAAATGCCCCTGCGATGGTCTTCTGATAAGTGATCACCAGCTCCTGATCCGTGGCTTTGGCCTGATTCAATTGGCCTCTCAGCTTGCCGCCTTCAAAGAGGGGCTGCGCCAACGAGCCTATTCCGTAGATGGTCCGAGAGTTGCTGTCGAAGATGTTGGAGAAATTGCTTCCCCCTACGCCGGCGGAAGCGCTGATCGATAGTTGGGGAAAGAATTGCGCACGGGCCACGCCAATGTTCGCGTTAGCCGCTTTGAGCTGCGCCTCCGATTGCTGAATATCCGGCCTGCGTTCCAACAATTGCGAAGGGATGCCGGTTGGCAAATCCTGCGGCGGGGGCGTAAGCGCGTTTGGATCCGTGTGGGCTACCGGACCCGGATTCTCCCCGATCAAGAGGCGGAGCGCGTTTTCCTGCTGCTGCACCTGCTGCTCCAATTGCGGCAGTTGGGAGGTTGCAGTGTAGAGCAGCTGCTCGGCCTGTCGTAGATCCGAAAGGGGGACGGAGCCGCCGCTCTCCAACCGCCTGGTCAGGTCGACGGAATCCTGCCTGGCCTTCAATGTTTGCCTGGTGACCTCGACCTCACGATCGAGGGCACGCAGTTGAATGTAGGCTGTCGCCACCTCCTGCACCAGCGTCAGGCGCACCGCGCGCTGGGCCCAGGTTTGGGCCAGGAGCGTTGCCCGGGCAGCTTCTGTCTGCTTGCGATAAAGGCCCCAGAAGTCCGGGTTCCACGCAGCGGAGAGACTAAAGTCACCAACGACGATCGGGCTGCTGATCGAATTGGCCCCGCCACCCGTGTAGCTGCTAATGCCAGGAATGTCGACGCCCGCGCCGGTGCCGCCAACGCTGAGCGTAGGAAATTGCTGCGAACGGGTAATCTGCACCTGTGCCTGTTGCTCAAGGATGCGTTGAGCCGCGATGCGAAGATCGTAATTGTTGGCGAGCGCCTTACGAATCAGATCCTGCAGCTCAGGCTCGTGAAACACCTGGGCCCATTGCTCATCGCCGAGCGAACCCTGCGCGTCGCTGATGACCGAGGCATCGTCCGCACCGCGGAATGCGGGTGGAGTGGGATACGTAGGCCGCTTGTACTTGGGCCCAACGGTACACCCGGCCGCCGCGGCTAACAACACGGCAGTGAAGATGATGATGTACGCGCGCTTGAACCAAACCGGAGAGCTGCTCATGCCTGACCTCCACGGGTCGAACGGCCACCGGCTGCTGCGCCCAGGGCCACGGGATCGAGATCACCTTTCGAGTCCATCGTCGTGCCTTTCCCTCCCCGCGCGTAACGATGCGATAGGTACTCGACGACGGAGAAGGTGACGGGAATGAAGATGAGGCCGATGGCGGTGGAAAGGAACATACCGCCGACCACCACGGTACCGAGGATGCGGCGGGAAGCGCCGCCGGCGCCGGAGGCGAACCACAGCGGAAGGCAACCGAAGACGAAGGCGAGCGCCGTCATGACGATGGGGCGGAAGCGCAACCGGGCAGCGCCGAGCGCGGCCTCCGCAATACTCTGACCCGCCTCGTAATTGGTCTTTGCGAATTCGACGATGAGGATGGCATTCTTGGCCGACAGACCGATCAGCATGACCAGACCAATGGTGGCAAAAATGTCATTCTCAAACGAGCGAACGTGCAGGGCCAGGTAGCCGCCGAGGATGGCGACCGGAGTGCTAAGCAACACGCTGAATGGGAGCGTCCAGCTCTCATACAAGGCAGCCAGGATGAGGAAGACAAAGAGTAGCGACAGACCAAAAACGGCCCACGACGGCACACCTTTCTCTGCCTGCTGTTCCTGATAAGACATACCTGAGTAATCGAAGCCGGCACCCGCAGGCATGGTCTGTTTGAAGACCTCTTCAAGAGCGTGTCTTACCTGGCCGGAACTGTAGCCGGGACTGCCTGTGATATTCAACTGCGCTGCGTTGTACTCGTTGAAGCGGTAGATGAACTCAGGACCGGTGATTGGCGACACCTTTACCAGCGAGGAAAGCGGAACCTGGCCACCGTTCGCACTGCGTACATAGAACTGACTGATGTTCGCGATGTTCTGGCGCGAGGTGCCTTCGGCTTCGACATAGGTTTGCCACTGGCGGCCGAAGCGATTGAAGTAGTTGACCAGGTAGCCGCCCATGAAGGTCGACATCGTGGTGTAGATATCGGAGAGCTGTACCTGTTGTTGCAGCGCCTTCGCCTTATCGACATCGGCGTAGAGCTGGGGTACAGCGGGCTGATAGGAGGGGATCACGGCTGCGACCTCAGGCCGCTTGCTCGCCGCGCCGAGGAAAGCGTACACATTTTTGGCCAGGACCATGGGATCGTCGCCACCGGAACGATCTTCTAGGATCATGGTCACGCCGCCCGAAGTTCCAATACCCGGGATCGATGGCGGCGGAAAGGCAAACGCGATGCCCGCGGGATTGGCCATCAGCTGCCTTTGCAGATGGCTCTGTATGTAGTCGATTTGCTGCTGTTTGGTCTTGCGCTTGTCCCACGGTTTGAGGGCCACGAAGAAGAAGCCGGCGTTGGTGCTTTGCACCTGGGTGAGGAGGGAGAAATCGTTGACGGCGATGACGCCCTGTACGCCATCGGTTTTGAGCAACGCATCGGTGATCTTTTGCTCGGCAAGGTCGGTGCGTTGAGCCGATGCGGCGTCGGGCAACTGCAGGGCGAGGAACATGTAGCCCTGGTCTTCGGTGGGAATGAAGCCCCCGGGAAGACTCGTCCCCAGATAGCCGCCAAGCACGGCGACCAGGACGAGAGCGACCATGGCGATGGCGGACTTATGGATGAGCACATCCGAAGTGTGGACAAAGCTGTCGGTGGTGCGGCCGAAGAATTTGTTGAACAGCCCGAACCCCCTGCCGAGCAGGCCGGTCTTCCGTTCTTCGTCCTTGGGCTTGAGCAGCAGGGAGGCGAGCGCCGGTGAAAGAGTCAGCGCGTTGAAGGCAGAGATCAGCACCGAGATGGCGATGGTGACCGCAAACTGCTGATACATGCGCCCGGTGATGCCGGGAATGAATGCCGTGGGGATGAACACGGCGGCGAGGATGAGAGCGATGGCGACTACCGGACCGCCCACCTCTTCCATGGCCTTGATGGTCGCGGCGGTTGGATCCATGCCTTCTTCGATATGATGCTCCACCGCCTCGACCACGATGATGGCGTCATCGACCACCAGGCCGATGGCCAGCACCAGGCCGAAGAGCGAAAGAGTATTGATGGAGAAGCCGAGCGCGGGAAAGATGATGAAGGTTCCGATCAGCGAGACGGGAACGGCAAGCAAAGGAATCAGAGTGGCGCGCCAGCCCTGGAGGAAGATGAAGACGACAATTACGACCAGGCCGAGAGCTTCCAGCAGCGTGAGCACGATCTCGTGAATACCGGCGGTGACGGCCTTGGTCGTGTCCAGGGGTACATCGTAGGTGATGCCGGCAGGAAAGGTGGCCGAGAGTTCTTTCATCCGGGCATTGACGGCGGCGGCGGTCGCGACGGCGTTGGAGCCGGGTAGCTGATAGATGGCCATCACGCCGGAGGGCGCCTGGTTGTAGCGGGCAGAGATGGCGTACGCTTGCTGGCCCAGCTCGACACGGGCAATGTCACGCAGGCGCACGATGGAGCCATCGGGGTTGGAGCGGATGACGATGGCGCCGAACTCCTCGGGCTTGACGAGGCGGCCCTGCGTCTGCACGGTGTAGGTAAATTGCTGGCCCTGTGGGATCGGCTCAGCACCGATCTGGCCGGCCGGGTTCACATTGTTCTGGGTCTGGATAGCCTGAATGACTTCCGGCGCGGTGATGCCCAGCTTGGCCATCTGGTCGGGTTGCACCCAAATGCGCATGGCATACTGTCCGCCGAACACCTGCACGCGCGACACGCCCTTAACGCGAGCGAGCTGGTCCTGCAGGTTGATGATGGCGTAGTTAGTGAGGAACTCCTGGCTCAGTTTGCCGCCGGGCGAGTTGACGGCGACGAGCATCAGCGGCGAGGTAAGCGCCTTCTGCACGGTGAGGCCGGCGGTGGTGACCTGTGCCGGCAACTGTGACTGTGCCTGATCGACACGCAACTGGGCGAGTACCTGGTCGATATTGGGATCGGTCTTGACATCGAAGTCTACGAAGAGCTGGACCACGCCGTTGTTGGCGCTGACCGAGTCCATGTAGATCATGTTGTCGACGCCGTTCATCTGCTGCTCGATCGGCGTAGAGACCGCTTGGGAGACCGTCTTCGAGTCCGCGCCCGGGTAGGTGGCAGTCACCAGAATTTCCGGCGGAACGATATCAGGATATTGCGAAGTAGGGAGGCTTACCAGCGAGACCGTGCCCAGGATCACGGTGACGATGGCAATCACGATGGCGACGATGGGGCGGCGAATAAAAAACTTCGACATCAGTTATCTCCCTGCCGCGTTGGGCGCCGAGGCGACGGTGGCCGGAGCTGGATGCGGGCTAACGGGAGCGCCCTCGCGAAGCTTCTGCAAGTTGTCGACGATGACTTGCGCCCCGGGAGCAATCCCTCCTTCTACCAGCCAGTCGGCACCGATTTGCGGGCCGAGTTGGACAGTGGTGAGGTGGGCTTTATTGTCAGTGCCCGCGATATAGACCTGCTGCAAACCCTGCAGTTCCTGCACAGCAACCTGGGGGAGAAGCAAGGCATTGTGGCGCAGTTGCGTCTCGCCGCGCACACGGCCGTACTGGCCGGGGCGGAGAATGTTATTGGGGTTGGGGAAAACGGCAGCGATGCGGATGGCGCCCGTCTGTGCGTTCATCTGGCGATCGACAAACTCGATGTGGCCTTTCAGTGGGTAGACCTCGCCGTTGGCGAGCGTCAGCGTGAGAGGAATGGCGGTCTCACTTTTGAGCAGGTCGCCGCCCGCGCCACGAGCCCGTTGGATCAGGGCCAGATATTCTGCGTCGCTGATGGAGAAGTAGACTTTGATGGGGTTGAGCTGGGATACGGCGGTCAGCACCGACTGGGTGTTGACGAGATTGCCGACCTGCGTGGTGGCCTGGCCGGCGACGCCGGTAATCAGCGACCGCACATGGGTGAAGCCAAGGTTCAACTGAGCGTTTTCGACCGCAGCTTCGGCGGCAGCTACAGAAGCCTTTGCGGATTGCACGGTGGCCTCAGTCTGCGCCTTCTGCTGAACATCATTGTCGAGTTGGCTCTGGGAGATGGCACGGGCCTGGGCAAGCGGGGTGTCGCGCTTGACGTTGATCTCCGCCAGGGCGAGTTGCGCTTGAGCCTGTAGTACTTGCCCCTGCGCCTGGGCCAGTTGACCTTTGGCCTGATCGAGGGCGGCCTGGAACGGACGAGGATCGATCTCGAACAAGATCTGGCCTTTGGCTACCTGGGCGCCTTCGCGATAATTCTGTTTGATCAAATAGCCGTTAGCCTGGGGCTGGATCTGCGCGTTGACATAGCCATCGAGTGTGCCGACCCACTCATTGGAAACGGGCACGTCGGAGGGCTCGAGCTGAACGACCGAGACAGGCAGCGGCGGCGGCGGCCCTGTGGTCGCGGATCCTTTTCCACAGCCCGCGACGAGCGCGCCCGCGAGCACCAGCATACTTGCCGCGGGAATACAATTCATTTTGTTGCGGCCAGTTGCTTCTGCCGCTGATCTAAGCCACTGGATCATTACCGGTTTCCCCTTAAAGGACTCAGGATGTATGGTTCGAAAACATTCGTGCATGTATGTTCTATGATCAGACTCAAGGAAGCGTATGAGGGATGCAAAAAGAGAGGTCAAGCCTGAAAAGGGACGAATCCAAAGGCAGCGCCGCGGCATCGTCACACGTAGCCACCTTATTCGCGCCGCGAGGCATATTTTTGCGCGGGACGGCTTCGAACATGCCCGCATCGAAGACATTGCTTTGCGCGCGCGAAAGACTCGTGGCGCTTTTTACGACAACTTCAAAGACAAAGAGGATGTGTTTCTCGCGATCTTTGAAGAGGATATGGCTCGCGATTTGACCGAGCTCAGCCCGCTGTTGCTTGCTTTGCCCACGATCAAGGAACGGATGGATGCGCTGGCCCAGTATCTAGCGCGTTTGAGCAAAGATGTTGAGCGCATGCTGCTAAACGTGGAATTCAAACTTTACGCGGTACGGCATCCTCATAAGCGAAAGCGGCTGGCTGCCCTGCTGCGGGACATGCGTCTGCGCACGTCGATCCCGGAGATCAGCCGATTGCTTCCGCAATTGGATGGGCGAACGACCAGCGCAAAGCTTACTGACTGCCTTGCCATTTGCGGGGTGATGGACGGACTTGCGTTGAGTCATTTATTTGATCCTGACGGGTTGGACAATCTGGCCCTCCTACGCTATCTGCGGCTTTGCCTGCAGGAGACGATCCCGAAGGGGGCCCCCGCATAAATACGGGGGCTCCCACCCAAGATGAGGTTTTTGGTAACGTAACGTACACCAGAGAGGCGTACGGCTACAACTAGGATCTTTGCCATTGCTACCCAAGGCGCATGGTGGATTTCTATAGAAACGCTATGCTCTTTTCAAGCGGCGATTCTCCTTGTTCCCTCAACGATCCTTTCGGGGGATAGGGCCGGTGGGGGAACAAGGAGAATCGCTGTCATAGAAGAAGAAGCTCTACTTGCGGTTCGCAGCACATGAATAAATTGCATCTGCCATGGTTCTTCCAGTTTAGACTTTCCGATCTTGTTCGACGCTGAATGACTCTAACGATGCATCACCTTCACCCTGCCAGGTAACACCGGCAGGGTTTTTACTTCCCTGCCTTGCCTGGCGCCACAATCGGCAGACCTGCTGCGCGCCAGGCATGAAAGCCACCAACGATGTCCGTCGCGCGGTAGAGTCCAAGATCCTGCAGAGCCGCGGCCGCGAGGCTTGAGGTATAGCCTTCGGAACAGAAGACGATTACCTGCAGGTCATGACCGGTCGCGACCGGTAGCCGCGCGCTGGAGGCCGGATCGAACCGCCACTCGAGCACGTTACGTTCGACCACCAACGCGCCCGCAATGCTGCCCTCAATCGCGCGCTGGCTTTCGGGACGAATGTCGACGAGTATCGCTCCTGTCAAGGTCACCGCCTCATAGGCCTCATTCGGAGACAGCCGCCGCAGACGAGCACGAGCCGCTGCAAGCACCTGCTCAATGGTCAAGGCACCGTTGTGGTCTAAGGGTTTTTTCCTCTGTACTGGCCGCTCCTGATCGAGCGTCTCCGCCTTCCAGGACGAGCGTTCGCGCGGAACCAGTTGAATCCCATCCAGCTCGTACTCGTTCATCTCACTCAGGGGAGGAGAATATGCGTGAATGCTGATGGCCGGCGCGAGGGAGAGGTTACGGACGTCATGCGTGTAATCAGGACCGAATGCGCGCGGCTTGCCCGGATGCATTGCGTGAGTCCGCTCACCAGGACGATGCTCCTCAAGAAGCCCGGTCGCAACGACGAAGGCTCCCGAGGACGCACCGTGGTCGTGGAATCCGGTGGATTGTCCTGGCAGCCAGCTGAGGACCCATAGGTCATAGTCCGAACCGTGATACAGCCGCTCATACCAGCGGCGTTCAGCGCGCAGGCGAACTTTATCCATCCATCCCTCAGACGCCGCCGCGAACTGCGAGACGATGTTGGCGAGTTCCTCAGGCGTTCTCAAGACAGCGCCGGACGGGTCCTTCGCTGCTATCAGTGTGGCGCCGGCCTCGCGCGCAAGTTGTTCCTCTGTGGTCATGGCATATCCCTGGGTGGCATTCGCAAACAAGCCCCGGCACGGATGCCGGCTTGTCGACAAAAACTATGGACGAACGATAGGGTACTGCGGATGAGCTTCGGAGAAGGAGCTTCTGAGAGCGTTGTGGCTCACCCAATAAAGACTGGCCTTAGCGACAACAACGAAGGAGGGGAAACACCATGGTTTGACGCTAGCATGGCCTAAAGATCCGGGTCAATATTTGAGCAGTGGCCAGGGCGGTACGCCGGTATGATTCCGTCCCATATCGGGGGTTCGCTGGGGTGCCACGAGGCCGAGAGTTAATATCGAGACGAGATGACAGCTGATAAACAGAACCCACACCGCGGTGACGGGATGCAGGTAGACGTTCTCCTTTTCGGGTCGCATCCTGATGATGTCGAATGGGGGGCCGGCGGAGCTACGCTGAAGTTAAGGGCAAAGGGCACTTCATTCGGTGTTGTAGATCTCACTCGAGGTGAAATGGGATCTAGAGGCACGAGCGAGGAGCGCGACAAGGAGGCGCACGACGCCGCATCCTGGATGGGTGCCCAGTTTCGTGAGAACCTCGGCCTCCCGGATTGCGGAGTTATTGATTCGGTAGAGAACCGGCAGAAGATTGCGAGCGTTATCCGGCGATACCGTCCGAAGCTGGTACTGGCGCCCTATTGGGAAGATCGCCACCCGGACCATGCGGCGACGGGGCACCTGATTCGAAATGCCGCCGTCCACTGCACATTGAGAAAGTCGAACGACCCGAATCCACCTCACAAACCTTTGGCGTATCTGTATTACCTGTTGCACCACTTCAAGCATCCCAGCATAGTCGTCGATATTACCGACGTCTACCAGCGCAAGCTCGAACTGCTTCGGATGCACGCTTCGCAGTTCGCAAAAACAGCTGAGGGCTTCGGGGTGCTGCCGCTGGGAATGAACGACTACCTTTTCGGGCTTGAATCTCGCGATCGATTTTTCGGTTCGTTGATCAGCGTCCATCACGGGGAGGCCTTTATTAACGAGGTCCCCATGAAACTCGGCAGTCTCAGCGATCTTCCCTGGTTTCGTTAGTAGATGGGTACAGTACCCAGCCACTAACGATTTAGGTAAGGCTATCCAAGGAGGAAAGCAGGACAGAGAGCGCCGTGTCGCCTCTCAACGTGTACTACTGTCGTTTCCCATTGGTTACCATAGCCAAAGATGCAGCCTACCGCCGAAGACGTATTACGAGCATTTCGTATGGATGAGCCGCAGTTGTTTATCGCCGCGGCATCGATCACGGTCGGCCTGGTAGCGGTCGGGTTCTCCTTAATTCGCAGAAGATTCGACCGGCTGCTCTCCTTCTTCGCCTGGTTCGCGGTACTGTATGGCGCCCGGTTATGGATGAAATCGGACATCCTCCGCTTGATGCAGCATCCGTCTCCCTTCCTGGGCAAGGTGCAGATGGCACTCAACTTTTTCGTACCCGTCCCAGCGTTTCAGTTTTTTGCGGCTACCGGGTTGGCGGGCCGCGCAGGCCGGGTTATCGCATATGGCGTATGCATCTTCGAGATGGGTCTGATAGCAGCAATCTTTCTGGGATTGCCGATGGGCGCGCTCGATCAGTCAAACAGCGTTGCCGTTATGGTGGGTTCGGTTTCGCTCCTCGTCCTGACACTCCGCCGGCCGATGGTCGAAAAGGAAGATTTGGTGTTTCGGGCCGGCCTGGCCATCTTTGTTGGCTTTGTCCTCTGGAGCAATATAGAAACGCTTCTCGATCATGCAACAACGATTGAGTCTTATGGTTTCGCGGTGTTGCTGTGCTGTCTCGGATATGTGGCAGCGATACGGGCGCTCGACCGGGACCAGCAGTTAAACTCCATTCAACAGGAACTCGAAGTCGCGCGACGGATTCAACTCTCTATTCTTCCCGCAGCCTTTGCGGCCTCAGAGCACTTCGCGGTGGCATCCAGGTTTGTGCCCATGACCTCGGTCGCGGGCGACTTCTATGAGTTCATTTACTCCGGGAACGGGACGGTGGGATTACTGATCGCCGATGTATCGGGGCACGGGGTACCGGCGGCACTGATAGCCTCGATGATGAAGGTCGCGATCACTTCACAGCGGCACTTTGCGACGAACCCCGAGCGCCTGCTCGCGGGTGTGAATGAAGCTCTTTGCGGGAACACACAGAATCAGTTTGTCACGGCAGCGTATGTCCACCTGGATGCAAGCTGCGGCGAGTTTTGCTACGCGGCTGCTGGACATCCTCCCATGCTTCTGCTGCGAGATGAGCAGGTATTCCGCATAGAAGAGAACGGGCTGGTACTGGCGCTGTTATCCTCCGCGGTCTACGCATCGACGAAACAGCCACTTCTTCGCGGGGATCGCCTCCTGCTCTATACCGACGGAATCATCGAGGCAGCAAGTGCCGGCGGGGAAGAGTTTGGTTACGAACGCGTTAGTGATCTGCTGCAGTCAAGTGCAAAGATGACTGCCGAAGAGGCCGCCGACCTGGTCGTGAATACTGTGAGCGGTTGGTCTTCAAGCCAAAGCGATGACCTCACAGTTATCGTGTGTGATTTCAAAAAGGGCTAAAGGATCAGCATTAGGCATCGCGTCCCTTTATCTCTCTCGTAATCTGCTCCGGTTGCGAATCGTTTGATCATGTTGGCGGCTAAGTCCTTTGTTTTATCAAGATGATCAAGATGATCAAGGTAATTAATTTAATTATCCCGGCTCCTGGGCGGCTGGATGCGGCTCCTCCTGGGGAGGGAGGGCCCAGTACCAGCAGCCGTTAACTCCATTTTTGGAGCTGCAAACGCCGAGATCGAATTTTGTGCGGCGCAGGGTTGCAATCTTGACGCCATCGCGTGTCCAGCGTTTTTCCAAGTTGTCAAAACTGCTCAATCAAGAGGGCGCACTGAGCGCACCCTGCTGACACGGTGATTTCTGCTCTCCGCATGCGCCCTCGCGAGGGCGCAGCAATGCTGCGGACAGGCGTGATCCGTCGCTTTGATGTCACATTATCATTTGCTACACCAAGGCATCACGCCGACAGCGCTGATGCTTACCCGGTGGTTGGCGGCAGATGCACGGGTAGAACAAGCCGGTGCAAGGCCAAGCAGGGCCGTCGTGGCATGACGGCTCTGAAGTTTGGATTCTTAATCCCACAGTAGTACGGTTTTTGGGCGGCGTCGAGGGCGGGAAGAAGATTTTTTTGGTAACCGGAGCGCACTGTTACCAGCCCATTTCTCACATTTCTGCTTCGACGAAATCTCCCCTTGGCTCCGGTGCCCAAATAGCTCGGAGCCGGTAGCCACGGATCAAAATATTTCCGATGACTCACGGCCAGCCGGGACGTTTCACTGAAGTGAGCTGGTCGAATGCCCAGACGCCCCCTCCGCGTTAGGCTGATTCAAGCTGAATGAAAATGTAAGCGTCGAAATTACCTGTACGGGAGACCCATGATCCAAGTAAGGACGGAACGCCACGTCTTGAGTTGCTACTCCGCGGTGTGCTGCAGACCGGGATTGTCGGAGAAGAAATCGTCGATCGATCGCACCTGCCCTGCGCGGTCCACGACCACGCGCATGACCATGTCGCCAGCCTGGGCTCCCGAAGGTAAATCAGGCCAATGGGGAGCGGGCATTGAAATGGCTAGCTTACGAAGTTCCATCTCGGGAACGACCACAACCCGGAGCTGTTTTATCGGCGACGTCGGCTGGTGAATGACAAAGCGTTCTGCACTTGAAGAACCCAGGTCCTCCAGGAGCGTGATCTGCGCCGTCAATCGTGGGCCCCCGTTACTCTGCGCCGTCAATGCCGGGCTATTTGTTTGCCATGGAAGTCAGAGAAATCGTGAAGTGCGGCGCCGTGGGGAGAGTCACGGCGGAGTCGCTTCACCATCTTTGGCTTGTTCTGAATAGAGTCGGGACTATCTCGCTTCGTCGGTAAAGGCACGCGCTGATTCGTGACCATGCACTTCAAAGGTCTGGGCGGGCATTGGGCCAGCCGGATTCACCTCGGTGACGCTGATCTGCATGGCTACCATTCCGTCTTTTAGCACGTCGATCCTGCGCGCGATCGCTATTCCAGCGAAATCTGCGAAGTCTGACCGGCGGGTTTCAATTCTGTTGAAGTAGGTCTTTACCAATAGGCCAGCGCCGTCAAACCAGTAACCCTGGCGTGCTCCGCATCCAGCTTTCCCTGCCGGGCTCTCGTATCCACTAAGTACCCGAACCGTCGGAGCGTTATTGACGGAGTCTAGTTTGATCCTCCAGTCCGATTCGACAAACGTATCCATCGCGGGGATTGGCTCCAGTACCCTCAGGACGAATCGGAGGAGCGGAGCGTCCGGGACCCTCTGCTAACTGGTAGGTCTTCTCCCCGTCTCTCGATCGCACATAGTGACTGGTTGCAAACCAGGCTTCCCGGCGCCATTGGGTGTCGCTTACCCAGGTGTCTTCGTAGCGGCCCTTTGCGACTGCTCCCGAGCTTGCCTTTGCTGCGAATTCGGCTCGCAACACATACGGCTTGCCTGCCCCGCCGGCGGGAAAGCCAACACGTCTTGCTCGCTCAAAAAACGTCTGTGCACTGGGGAAGGTCTCAACTCCAGCAGGCCTAACGGTCTTGAAAGGTATGGTGACTTGCGACATGGCTTGCACGGGCACACCGTTCACCAAAAATGGCTTAAATCGCATTGCCGCCGCGGCTTGCCTGCCCGTTTCATTGACCCCCGGGTTTTCGGAGACTTCCGTGCCCGTCTCCCGCACAACCCCGTTACGGTCAACGACGACTTGAGTCGTGA
The DNA here is from genome assembly GCA_963721125.1 of uncultured Acidobacteriaceae bacterium. Classification (GTDB taxonomy): domain Bacteria; phylum Acidobacteriota; class Terriglobia; order Terriglobales; family Acidobacteriaceae; genus PALSA-350. Next base: position 289,030 of record CAVRHZ010000009.1, read on the forward strand.
AATTGCCCTGGAGAGACCCATTCTGAAGCGGCGGCCAAACAACGGTTGCCGCCGACAGCAGATTCTTTCGCAGCGAAATTTCGTCAAGCATAACCGTCTGCAGCGGTTGCGAGGCTCCCCCGCTCATTGTTGTGTCGAAGAACCCTGCTGGAACGTCTCCAAGATCTTCAAGGGTGATTACCTTTGCTGTTACTTGTGGCGAGCCAACATTCACAACGCGAGCAATCATTTGGCCATTAAAGCCCTGGTAGTCCTTAAACTCGCCGCCCCATCCAAAACCGTCTGCATACAGCAATAGCCCGGTGCTGCTTTGCCATGCAATCGAGGATCTTGAAATATTTCGAACATCCGCCGTCCCGGTGGTGGTCGTCCAGCTCAGGTTCGTCATCGGACCGAGCCGGCGCACCTCCGCCGTCTTCACCTGTTCGAGGACCTGGTCGATCGGAGGCACCGGTCTGATTAGTTCGACGGCGGTTTCTCGCAGCCATTCCGGGAAGTAGTCCCCCTCGTTCTTCTGCCAGTCGCGGGCGCCATCCACAACTTCAATCTGGTGAAATTCCGGCGAGCGTACTTCTCTTTTCCATTGAGTTGGCGAGGCCCACCATATCTCCACGACCCCCGTGCGGCCAGAGTCTTTGTCCCGCTCAAAGCTCGGCGCCAATGTGGCTTTCAAATGGAACGGCTTCGTTCCCGACTGATCGAGCGTGCTCCGTGCCACTGACTGCTTGACGTCTTTAACCAGGTTCTCGGCGTGACCAAGCGCCGTCCACACTATCACTGCTGCAAACGTCGTGATCCACAAATGCCTCGGCATGCGAAAACTGTATACAAAAGAAGGACAAAAGACGACAGCACTGTAGTGACCCTCCCGTCAATGGTGAACGGGTACGACGTCACCGGATTTCCTCCCGCTTTATCTCTCTCGTAATCTGTTCCGGTTACGAATCGTTTGATCATGTTGGCGGCTAAGTCCTTTGTTTTATCAAGATGATCAAGATGATCAAGGTAATTAATTTAATTATCCCGGCTCCTGGGCGGCTGGATGCGGCTCCTCCTGGGGAGGGAGGGCCCAGTACCAGCAGCCGTTAACTCCATTTTTGAGGCTGCGAACGCCGAGATCGAATTTCGCGCGGCGCAGGGTTGCAATCTTGACGCCATCGCGTTCGGCGTCCCTCTCGATTGTGCCTTGTGTTTCGCATCGATCCTGCAGATACCAGCGGAGCCATTCGCCGGCAAACTTGCGTTCAGGGCGGCCAGCGCCGGTGGGACGAGTGGACAGCACTTCCTGGGAAGTGAGGCTGCTGGGGCCAGTCCACAGAAAGTTTCCGGCATCGTCAATTTTGTATGACAGCGGGAGGGCGAGAGGACCCAGATTCGATTTCACCTGCAGCAGAGCGGGCTGCGAGGGCGCGTCGGGAGAAGTGCCGGCGAGAAACTCGGTACGGAGCGGGGCTGAGATCTCGGTGGACCGGCGATGGGTAGGTCGGCCGGGTCCAGGTTTGTGGAGGTGGCGAAGGAGAAGAATGCAACAGCGATGTTTCGCGGCGAGACCGGCAAGTGTCTCGAGCAGGGAAAGGACTTCCCCGGGCTGATGGAGATCGACGCCGGGACGAAAGAGGCTGTGGAATGGATCGAGGATCAAGAGGCGGGCCTGGGTTCGCTCGAGCGCGTCTTCGAGGACGCATGGGGAGGAGACGCCTCCGCGCAATACGACGAAGCGGGCGGCATCCCCGTTGAGCTTGGCGAAGCGAGGGTGAATGACATCCGAGCCATCGTGCTCCGTGGAGGCGTACAAGACGGTGCACGGTTCAAGTTTTTCGCCGGTGAAGGGGGCTCGTCCACGGCTCAACGCGGCGGCGATCGCCAAAGCGATCCAGGTTTTTCCTGATCCAGACTCGCCGGAGATCATGGCCAGAGTGCCGATGGCGAGCCTGTCTTGCCAGAGCCATTCGACGAGGCGGGCTGGAAGGTCAGAGAGATAGACGATGTCGGCGGAGCTTTCAGTGGCCGCTGGATCAGCGGGTAACTGCGGTGCAGGAACCTCGGCGGATAAGCCTTGCTGTGCGAGAGTTTCTGCAACGTCCGCTGTGATCGGAGGATGCCCGGCTGGGGGAGAAAGCTCCGGTTGCGGCATGGAGGGTCGAGTGAAGAGTGAAGTTCTGGTGTTTAGTCGGTTGATGGCCACCAAGACACTCCTTATATGGAAAAGCTTCCGTCACGGTTTCATTTGGGCGGCCGGACGGACGCTTTGCAGAATTGTTTGTTTTCTACCTACACGCTAATACGCGCCGGAAATTGCAGCCAGACCTGTTGCCAAATAATCATGTGGAAAACCGGCCGGGAACTCGCCTTGCCGCGTCTCGGGGTTGCTTAGGGCAAGGCTTCAAGTCCGGTCATGCCGCCTGTTTTGCTGCGGTGCGGCGAGGATAAACGGTCAATCTGTGCTTCGCGGCCGGGGTTGCTTTGGGAGGAGATCGGGGGTCACGGTTTCCCCTCGGAGATGAGCAGCTCGAGGGCGGCGCGCAGTGGGGCCGGCAGGGGAGTTGGCCGCCGTGTAGCACGATCAACAAACACGTGCACAAACCAGCCCTCTGCCGCCAGGGCGCCGTCGCTGCGAAACAGACCTATTCCGTAGCGCACGCTCGACCTGCCGATATGCTCCACACGCAAGCCTGCCTCGACCGTCTCAGGGAATGTGAACTCGTTCACAAACCGGCAGTGGGACTCGGCGCATACGCCGATCACCGGGCCGGCGAGAAAATTCAACCCTCCCTCTTTAACCAGATAAAGGCTGATGACGGTGTCGAAGTAGCTATAGTACTGAACGTTGTTGACATGGCCGTACACGTCATTGTCGTTCCAGCGGGTAGGGAGCGGCTGGAAATACTTGTAGTTCTCCCGTGACTCGGGCATCCGGAAGACTCCTTTTCGACGGATTCGACTGCTCTTCTTTGCCTCCATACTTTCTCATGTCCAGGGCTTGCTGTTGGGAGGTTCCTGAATAGGGGAGAAAAGCTCGCGATTCGATCCTGGGGATGCACATTAGCCGGCTGAGAGTCGTTGCTGAAGGAAAAGATTACGCGGTTAGATGGGGACGATTTCAAGCCATGGAACCATCTGGAAGTGGCGCACATTGGCCCTAGCAACTCGCTGGCCAAGCTCCAGCGGTGTAACCGGCGGCTAGTGGTGACGGATGGGCCGCCCCTTTCACTGAAACAGCACGAAGCCAAGGAAAGTTGCTTTTTTAGCCATTGGCAACCAACCCTCCGCGCGAGAGGCGGTTCCCATTGCTTATGCAAAGAACCCGGGACGCCCTACAGGTCAGGCCGATGAGAATCCGGCGCCTGGCAGCACAGCAATTGTATGGCGGGTGATCTGAGAAAGCCCCACGGAGCGAGTCAAGCAAGGAAAGGCGCCACAGCGTATGGCGAAACGGACACCGATTTGCATGCCGAATGACAGAGGATGCAAGAGAAAAGGAAAACTCCAAAGCGTTCTCACAGGATGTAGCGCTGCGAAGCATCATTCCCTTGAATTTTCCTGACCATGATCGGTTGCGTGTTGAACGTCCCGACGACGAAGGCGCGGACAATCCTGTGATTCGCATTGTTCTGGCCGATTCGCACACTATCTATCGGGTGGGGACCCAGAAGATTTTCGCGCGCGAAGACGATATCCGGGTGATAGCACAGGCCGAGACCCTGGCAGGTCTTTTCCATGCCATCCAACACTTTCCCACCGACTTAATCCTGCTCGAGGGCAACTTGATTGCCGGCACGGTCGACGCGGTTGCTGAGTTGACCCGCTGTGCGCCGAAGCTGAAGATCATCGTCCTGTCGTCCCAGGACGACGAGACCAATGCACTTGACCTTTACTACCGGGGTGTTCGAGGCATCGTTCCCCGCTCCATCTCGCCCGACCTACTTGTCAAGTGCGTCCGCACGATCGCCGCAGGAGAAACCTGGATAGACAACAAGTCCGTCAACCTGGTGATCGAGGCTTACCGCTCGCAGCCCTCTGCGCCGACCGGCCCTCTGGCGCGCCTCGCTCCGAAGGAGCTAGCGATTATCACCTGCATCACGCTGGGTATGCGCAACAAGGAGATAGCCCATAAGCTGGGTACCACCGAGCAGGTTATCAAGAACCACCTGAACAAGATTTACGACAAGCTCGGTGTTTCCGATCGACTCGAACTCGCGCTCTATTGCTTGCAGCACCAACACCGCCTACATTAAAAGACCTTCATTAGGGCACGGTTTTTGGGCCGCGTCAGCGAGAGAAGGTTGTTTTGTAACCATTACGGTTTTCTTTAGCAACATTTGCCGCATTGGCGCCAGGATGAGAGCGCGCTTGACTGGTTCAGGCGCGCGGGCCGCCGCCTCGGCTCCCGAAGGTCTCTCCTCAAAAGATGTGTTATTCCCTTTAGCGCTTCCTAAGCATGCTGGGTAGGCCGGGGAATGCTGATTCCCGTGTGCTGTGCCCTGCTGATGGTATGCGCTACGCTTCTGCTTATGCATGCCGTCTGACAACGTCTGAACGAGTGGGGGACGCTCACTTTGAAGGCCGCTTATCGCGGACTCGAGAAGGCATAAGAGAGCTGCAAGCCCTTGCCGTTGACTGTGCGAAGTGCCTGCACGGAGAAGTGATTCCAGGCGCTTTGTGACGAGCGGCGCTCAATCACATACCCGCCGATAACGTAACCGAGCGCTGCGCCTACGAAGACGTCTGAAGGAAAATGTTCGCGGGCCATCACTCTCGAAGCCGAGACGGTGGTGGCCAGAGAGTAGACGATCAGTTGGGTGACGATGCCGCTGTATTGCGATGCGACGACGTGGGCAAAGGACCATACCAGGATGGAGTGATCAGAGGGCATCGATTGCCCATCCGGCCACGTTCTGGTGCCGTGCGGCCAAAAATCCCCCTTGCCGTTGCCCTGCATGGGAGTCTGGCGGTCGATGGCGTAGCCCAAGCCGGTGTTGAGAATGATGGAGTCAGCCATGGCTTCCCCGGCAAGGACGGCGGTTTCCTGGAGATGGTCGTTGTGGGTAACGCTACCGGCGATATATCCGACGGCAACGGACGCTGAGGGGACGTAAAGGCCGCCGTAGTCGGAGATGCGGCGAAACTCATTCTGGCGGGACGTATCGAATCCCACTGCTTGCATGGCTTGGTTGTCGGTGTCGAGGGCGATGCCGGTGGCCGCCCCAAAGGGGATAAGCCAGTAGTAGCTCGGCGCGGAGAGATGAAAGGGCGCGGTGACGATGCCTACCTCGTCCTGCGCAACATGCAGCACGCATACCTGGAGCGATTTTAGACCGCACTCCTGAACTGGGGCCTTCACCTGGGCGCGCGCGATATTTGTTGAAAACAACAACAGTAGGATGACGAATAAGCGTGAGGGCATGCCCGAACATTCTACATTCCCGGTTGCGAGGAAACGGCGATGGAGGATCGCGGAGTTGTCTCTTTGCGGAAATCTGCGCAGCCACGCCGCCGGCGCAGGCCACTGCTCGCAAGTCTCAGGCTTGCGGGTAGCAACGCCCGCAAAATGCGGGTTACCGGTAACTGGCGCCGGCCCTGCTGCCCGGGGAAATTATCGAAAATGAGATTTTTCAGGCATGATTGAGGAGCACTGAACGAGCCGCTCCGCTTGCAACCAGAGGCAAGTTCTCTCGCGTGACGCACAGACGCTATTGGGCAGGGACAGGGATGCGTAGGTGGGTATTCAAAGTTCATCTATGGGCCGGAGCGCTCGCAGGCGGGTTCTTTGTTGTGCTCGGGATAACCGGCAGCATTCTCGCTTTTGAGCAACCGCTGGATCACGCCCTGACCGCAAAACTCTCTTACATCCCTTCGTCCCCGGACGATCTGCCCCTGAGTAGAATCCTGCGTTCTGTGCAAGCAAGCTTTCCATCAGACGGCATTGCCGCCGTAACCTTTGCTGGGTCCCCCAATCTTGCATGGCAAGTCGCTCTGCCCTCGGGTATTGCTTACGTAAATCCGCATACTGGGCAAGTGCTGGGCTTGAGAGGTCGAGGCCAGACTTTTCTGGGATTTGCACGACGTCTCCATGTCAGCCTGGCCAGCGGAAACATCGGTCGAAGCACGATTCGCTGGTCTAATTTGGCGACGCTGCTGCTGCTGATGTCGGGGCTTGGGCTATGGTGGCGAGACGGGCGGATCCGATTGCATGCCTTTAACGGGACTCGCCGCTTCTGGTCTGACCTGCACAAAGCGATCGGCGTCGTCTTCTCGGCTCTTCTCCTGATCGCCTCAGGAACCGGCGCTTTTATCAGCTTTGAAGGGCCGGTGAGCGAAGCCATCCGAGCCTTCAAAGGAAGCGACCAAATCACGCCTTCCCCTCTATTGCCGTTACAACCGAAACGAGGGACTGCGTTGACCGACCCTGACCAGGCATTGACCATCGCGGAAGCACTTCTCCCGAAGGATGCCCCCTCGCGAATGCAGTTGCCCGCCTACGGAGGAACGTACAAGATTTCCATGGTCGAACATCGCTTCATGAGGTCAGATGTCGAGCGGGTGGTGACCATCGATCCGTATTCGGGAAACGTGCTTTTTGTCTCTTCGGCCGCCGATCTGTCCTTTGGCCAACGCCTGTTTGCGGCGAACGAGGCTATTCATACGGGCGCGGTTTTTGGAGTGATGGGTCGCGTTTTGATGGCTCTGGCCGGCATAATGATCCTCCCACAGGCAGTTAGTGGATTCATGATGTGGTGGAAACGGGTTACGGCCAAAGCTCGCCATAAGGTGCATCCATCCAGTGAACGGATCTCGATATGAGAATTTTGGTAGTTGCTTTGCTGTTTATCTTTGGCTTAGCAGTTGGCGATGTGACGGGAAATTGGCATGGTTCTTTTCGCGTAGACGGCGGTGACCACGACGTTCCACAACTACTTCTTCTCAAGCAGGATGGCGCCAAGCTAACGGGTACCGGGGGGCCAGATGCGACCGAACGCTACCCCATATCAAACGGACAAGTGAGCGGAGACCGCGTCACTTTCGAGATTACAACCGGGGAATGGAAATTCTTTTACGACTTGAAAGACTCAGGGCTGGAGATGAACGGGAAACTGGTTCTAAAAAGCGCGAACGATAGCCGGAACGCTGAAGTCATTCTGAAAAAGGGTCAGTGATCGGGGCGAATTTCCTGTGAACCTGAGGATCCCTGGGAAAGTTTGCCTAGCCTTTCGAGGCAGCTCAGCCTCACCAGTGCAAAGCGCCAGCCATCGGGGTGCCCGCAGGGAAGATGAAGGTTCACTGAAGTCAGTTGGTCGAATGCCCAGGCGCAGCCTCCGAATCAGGCTGATTCAACCTGAATGAAAATGTAAGCGTCGAGATTACTTGTACGGGAGACCCATGATCCAAGTAAGGACGGAAACGCCACATTTTGAGTTGCTCCTCTGCGGCGTGCTGTAGAGCAGGATTGTCGGAGAAGAAATCGTCGATCGACCGCACCTGGCCTGCGCGGTCCACGACCACGCGCATGACCATGGCGCCAGCCTGGGTTCCCGAAGGTAAATCAGGCCAATGAGGAGCGGGCGTTGAGATGGCCAGCTTACGTAGTTCCATCTCGGGAACGACCACAACACGGAGTTGTTTCTTCGGCGATGTCGGCCGGTGAATGACAAAGCGTTCCGCATCAGAAGAGTCCAGGTCCTCAAGGACCGTGATCTGCGCCGTCAAGCGCGGGCCGCCGTTGCTCTGCGCCGTCAAGCGCCGGGCTATTTGCTTGCCATGGAAGTCCACGAAGTCGTGAAGTGCGACGTCCCAGTCGATATCTCCACCATACGTCATGAGGCCAGTGTCCCGAGAAATCGCGATGGAAGCCTTGATTGCTTTAGTGGTTGTTCCATCTGTTCCGGGAATCGTCCAATTTGCCCTGATCTGGCCAGGAGCGCCATCTGGCTTGATGACGGTTTGGTGCAATGCCGCCAGCTGATCGAAGCGTGGCACGGTGTCGACCAGTTCCACCGTAAGATTGCGCAGCAGTTCTGGAAAGACTGGCCCTGAATCCTTCTCCTGTACCTTATTTCCATTCACTACCAGCGTCTGTGAGAAAGCTTGGGAGTGGAATTCACGCCGCCATACCGTCGGCGACTGCCACCATTCCTCGACCTGTGCATCGTACTGGGGATCGTGTGATTTCTCGTCGGAGATGGTCGCTTGTAAGTGAAACGGCGCTCCGCCCGGAGCAACCAGGGTGGAGCGGCCGGCCGCTTCCTTGACAGCTTCCTCAAGAGGAACCGTTTGTTGAGACATAGCAGTGTGCGGTAACAAGATCACACCGACCATCAAAGCCGCACAAAAACTTCCCTTATGCATTTGCCATCCTGTATTCAACGCAGAACATCCCATAAATGCCGGGTGGCTCCGAGGCTCTTTTATGTCGCTCAGTAGCTGAGATTTTAGTTTGCAACAATGGATGGAGTGTTGGCTAATCTGTCTCGATTTCAAGAGCGTTCGGGGAGATCAAAGGGAAGCAGACCTATCTTCTGCAGTTTAGGGGGATCGGTATCATGACCCCTTATCTCCTCCTTAATCTCCTAGACGGGGAGGGTGGTGACCCTTATTAACAAGCGGGGGCCTACCGATAGGGTTTAAGCGGACGGCCGGAGCGGCGGCGTTGAGCCCGAAGTATCAAATACGGTGCGAATTTTTGCTGCGAGGGCTGCGAACTCCGCGGTGCCGAGGAGTTGAGCAGAGCGGGGACGGGCGAAGGGAATGTCGATGACCGCCGCGACACGGCCAGGACGCGGCGTCAGGACCACCACGCGGTCACTCAGAAAGACCGATTCAGCAATACCGTGGGTTACAAACAACACCGTCTTGTGCTGCGCAGACCAGATGCGCTGAAGCTCGATGTTCATCGTCTCCCGCGTCATGGCGTCCAATGCGGCAAAGGGTTCGTCCATCAGCAGGATCTTTGGATCGTGCACCAGAGCTCGCGCGAGCGCGACACGCTGCTGCATTCCACCCGAAAGTTCGTTGGGAAGCCGCTTTTCGAAATCGCCTAGTCCCACCATACGGATGAGCTCGCGTGCACGAGCCTCATAGTCTGCAATGGGCCGCCCCTGCACATCCACAGGCAGCAGGACGTTGCGCAGGACCGAGAGCCAGGGCAGCAGCAAGGCCTGCTGGAATACCAGACCTACATCCGGCCGCGGCGCGCGGACATCCACACCGCCCACCAGGACCTTGCCCGAACTCGGGGCCAAGAGTCCGGCTACCATACGCAGCAACGTGGTCTTGCCGCAGCCGCTGGGGCCCAGCAGGGAGACGAATTCACCCGGCTTTATGTCGAGGTGAACCCCCGCCAACGCGGTGAGCTGGCGGCCCTCGCGGGTTTCAAATTGGTGCCCGACATCCACGAACGTGATGCCGTCGGAGGACGATGAGCGAGTAGGGCTCGTAGTCACGTTATTTCCAGTTTCGTGCCTGGTTGACGATGGTGGAATGGTCAAACTGATTGTACTGGGCAGCAAAGGCGTTGGTGAACAAGTCGGTGGGGGCGATGGGCGCGGAAATCTGTCCGGCATTGACAAGGTAGTTCTCGATCTTTTCAAAGATCGCGGCCTGCTGGCTGCCCCACTGAAAATCTACCGGGAGTTGATCCGCCCCCATGTCCACCATCTGCGCCTTGATGATGGCCAGATCGGTAGCGAGAGCCTTGGGATCATTCCTGTCTTTGGGCGCGCGGTCGGGATATTGCTTCCAGAAGGCGCGGACGGCGGCCTCGGGGTTGGTCTTGAGAAAGACGGTGGCCTTTGCCGTGGCTCGGCCAACCTTGGTGAGGACATCGGAGTTTTTGGCGAGGAAGGATTGGGTAGCGAACAAATTGAAGCTGTACTGGTCCATTTCAGCAGGCGGGATTGGCAGCACGCGCACTGCGTATCCAGCGAGCTGCTGGCGCGCGACGCCTCCGGTGAAGCTGACTACCGCGTCCACGCTTTTGTTCTTTAACGCTACGAAGGATGGCGTTCCGTAACCGACACTGAGCAATTGCACATCGTTGATACTCAGGCCGGCTTCTTTGAGGCTGGCCCGCAGATAGATCACGCCACCGCTGCCGAGATCATTCACGCCGACCCTCTTGCCTTTGAGATCGCGCACTGATTGGATGGGCGAATCCGGGTTGACGACGATGCGGTTGGTTTCGCGGCGGCCGACTGCGTAAAAAGAGACGAGCGGAATTTTAAGCTTGACGCGCTGAATCACGATCGGGTCGGGCTGCGCAAGCCCTACATCGGCGCGCCCAGTAAGAAGCAATTGCGCGACGGACGCGGAGGATTGGCCGGGCACCACCTGAACATCAAGCCCTTCCTGCTGGTAATAGCCGAGGGCCTTGGGGAGGGTCGCGTAGGGATAACCGACATTGAGATCGGCAGTGGCAACCGCATAGGTGATTTTTCTTAGCGGGCCATCGAAGGCCAACAGCGGCGCGCCCTGGGCAAAGGTACTCGATGCAGCAAGTATGCCGAGGCGGCTCAAGAAGCGGCGACGGGATGAGCGATTTGGATACAGAGCGACCTCACTTTCCCCTGATGAGATGACGTGCCCCCTAAGCGCCGCGTGCTCCGTCGGGTTGATGCCCCCAGAAGACCAGGCGCTTACCGACGAGACGAACCATGGCATGCAATACAAATCCTGTGAGCGATAACACTGCCAACGCGGCGAATTCGCCCGCCATGTCGAGATTGGTGTTGTAGGTGAGGATGCGGTAGCCAAGGCCGCCCACCGCACCGAGGAACTCAGACACCACGGCCGCGATGATGGCCAGCACGATGGCCAACTCGAGGCCGGCGAATAAGGCGGGCAAGGCGCTGGGCAGCTTCACGCGCATAAAAATACGCCAGCGCCGCCCACAGTAAGCGCGCAGCATATCGAGTTGATCAGGGTCCGTGCGCTCGAGCCCCGATAGGGTGTTGATGAGAACAGGAAAGAACACCGTGGATACGACCAGCGCTACTTTCGACTGTATGCCAAAGCCAAACCAGATAAGAAACATGGGCGCCAGCGCCGTCTTGGGTACCGATTGAAGGCCGATTACATACGGATAAACAATGGTACGCACTGGACGAAATTCAGAGATGACCAGGGCCAGAAAGAAACCTACAAAGCTGCCGCCAAAGAAACCGATCATGACCTCACGCAGGGTCACCACGAGATCTTTTGTGAAGGTGCCATCGGCGAGGTTGGCCCTTAGGGATTGCCAGACTTCGAGAGGACTGGGAAAGATGGCGGGCGAGACATCGAATTTTGTGGTGTACCACTGCCAAAAATACACCAGCACGATTGCACTCAGGAGCCAGGCTCCAAAGCGCGCCGCCTTTCTGTAGGCGTGGCGGCTCATGAGGTGAACGCTCCTACTTCGGCAAAGCGCTTCTTTTGCCAGGCGAGGGCTGCGGATACTCCCTGCTCTTTGGCGATGCGCGTGAACTCGTTGGCTGGGGCTGCGCTGAGACCCATGACGGAGCGGTCCTCTGCAATGTCGAGAAGGGTGGCATAGCCCATGACTTCATAAAAGCGATTGAGGAGGCTTTTGTTTCTGGTGAGCGTGCCGGGTGGCAGAAGGCACATGTGGCGCACGACCTGATCGACGCGCGCATCGAGCGCGTCAGCGCTTAACGCCTCGTTGATCAGGCCCCAGGCTTCGGCTTGTTTCGCATCGAGACGGCGGCCGGTGAGCAGCAACTCCTTGAAGTGACGCGGGGACAAAGCCCAGGCCAGAATGGGAGACATGGTGCTGCCGCCGAACTTTACTTCCGGCTCGCCGAAGAAGGCATCTTCGCTGGCATAGGCCAGATCGCAGGAAAGACTCAAGGCGAGTCCGCCGCCCAGACATGCGCCACGAATTTTGGCGACCACCGGCTGGGGCAGCGACCACAGACGTTCAAGACCCGAGTAGGCAAGGCGGAAATGGCTGGCCCAGCCGGCGGGGGTGCGCTCGGGCATGTCCTTGTCAATGCTCACGTCGAAGCCGGCGGAGAAGGCTCGGCCTTCTCCGGTGAGGATGACTACGCGGATGGAGTCGTCTGCAGCGATACGATCGAGGGTCGCGACCAGTTCTTTCATCACTGCGTCGGTCAGCGCGTTGAGCTTGTGCGGACGCGTGATGGTCAGCGTGGCAACGGCCTCTGCCGCGTGGCAGTGAATGAGGGGTGAAGAGCTCATGGTTCAGACCCTCCTAAATGACCAGGGGTTTGGGGGAGACATGGTAGCCCACTCAAGCCCCAAAAGGCTTGAATGGGGCACCCAAAGCTTTTGGTCGCTGGTGTAGTCAACTTGCTCCACCGAGTTCGCTGCTTGGGTAGAGCAGAAGACGGGCATCGGCGATGATGCCGCCGGGGTGCCGGGCGTTGACGATGACCGGGTTCAGCTCGAGTACCTCGAGTCGGTTGCCGATGGCGGCGGCAAGTTTGCCGACGCGCAGAATCAAATTGGCGAGTTGATCGAAGTCGGCTTTGGGGCCGCCACGAAAGCCGTCTAACAGCCGATGAACGCCGCTGCGCTCAACCAACTCCAGAGCGTCTGTGTGGTCGAAGGGCGGCACGAGCATCGCGCTGCGATCGAGTATCTCGAGCAGCCGGCCGCCCAGGCCGAAGATGAGCACGAAGCCGAAGCTTTCGTCTTGCTTTGCACCGATGAAGACCTCGATGCCGCTGTCGATTTGCGGAGCGACCACCACGGTTTCACCGGGATAGGTTCCTAGCGGCGGATCGAGACAGGCGCGGAGCTGCTCATAGGTTTGCGCTGCTGTTTCCGGTGTTACGCCCAGCGCTACGCCGCCCACGTCGCTCTTGTGGACGACGCGTGCGGTGTCGATTTTCATGACGACCCGTGGTCCGAGATCGCGGGCGGCCTGCTCGGCTTCCATCTTGTTGGCAACGCGGCGCATTGTGGGGGCCGGCAATCCCGCTTCGGCCAAATACGGAAACAGATCGGCTTGCCCTATTGCGGTCTCTTTGCCGGCGAGGATGGCCGAAATGACCTCGTGCTGCTGGGGTAGAAGCGAACGCGCGCTCGCTTTGCTGCGCGCCCCGCGCTGCGCATAGTTTGCGAGGTGACGGATGGCGCGCAAGGCTTCGCGGCTTCCCTCCAGCGCAGGGACGTTGGCGTTCCTCACTTCTGCCATCACCTCATCATCGACGGAGCCAGCGCGGCTTGCCATCACCAGCATGGGTTTTCCGATGAGCGCAGATTCCTTTGCGGCGGCGTCTAAAATTTCGCGGTTATGCGAATAAGCGATGTCCGGGCTGTCGCGATGAAAGCCCTGGTGCACCGCGACAACATCGACGGAAGGGTCGGCGGCAACGGTCCGGATGGCGCGGCGCATGCGGTCGTGATAGCTTCCGGGAACATCGAAGCCAGTTCCGACATCCACGGGGTTTCGCGGCCAAACGTCCGCAGGAAGATGCAGCACCCCTTGCAAGGCGGTCAGCGTTTCCGTCGAAAGCGCCGGCAAATTCACGCCGTGCTCGACACACTGATCGGTTATGTTGCTGAGTTCCCCGCCCGATGTGCCCAACAGGCCCACGCGGAACGACGCCGGCCGCATGGCCCACGATGCCGCCAGTTCCACGGTCTGCGCCAACTCGTCGAAATCGTCGACGAGGATGAAATTAGCCTGGCTTAGAGCCTGCCGGTAGACTTCTCCCGAACCGACCATTGCGCCGGTGTGCCCGCGAGAGACCGCGCCCCCCTCCTGGGTTAGTCCGGCTTTGAGTAAGATGATTGGCTTGCCGGCGGCGTGGGCGCGTTCCGCCAGATGGAATAACGCCGGGGGATCGCGGAACTGTTCGACGAAGGCCACGATCAGACGTGTAGCTGGATCTTCAATCGCATAGGCCATCAAGTCTTCGACGCTGGTGACCGCTTCGTTGCCGGTGGAAGCGAGGAAGGAAAGGCCGTGACGGCCCGCGATGGCCTGCAATAGCGAGGCAACTGATCCACTTTGGCTGATGGCTGCGACCGACCCCGCGGTGTTGGCGGCGGAGATTTTGAAGCTCGAAATCGAGACGCGATTGGTGAAACTGAGGAAACCGAGACAGTTAGGCCCGAGGGCTGGAATGCGCGCCTCCGCACACAGGCGCTGTAGCCGCTGCTGCCGCTCCGCGCCGGCCGAGCCACGCTCGAGGAAACCGCCGGAATGAATCATGAGCGCGCGGGCGCCGTGCGCGATTGCCTCCTCAACCGCGGGCAGAACTTTTTCGCCGGGAAGATTGATGGCAACCATGTCAGCGGGCTCGGGTAATGCGGCGAGATTCGGCCAACATTTGCGGCCCATGATTTCGGATCGAGTGGGATTGATGAGAAAAATATCCCCGGTGAAGCCAAGCTGATCGTTGGTTTGCAGAAAACGACTGGTGAAGCTCACGCTGCTCTGGCGTCCACTCGCGCCCACCAGGGCGATGCGGCGCGGGTTGGCGATCGCTTCCCAACCTGCGCGGTTGAGACGCGGGGTCCAGTTACTGCTGACACCAGGCTCGGCTGGGCTAGTGGTCACGGCCGCCGGCTTTCCCGGCTTTCGAATTCCACCTGAGCAGTTCCGCTATTGGTGCGAAAGCCTAATTCGCTGTGGCAAGCGATTTCGAGATCGACAAGACAGCGACCGTCGACGATGGATTTGTGCGTGACTCGCCCAGTGCAGATGATCTTGAAGCCAATCAGCACCCATTCTTCATTGCGCTGAACGATCCTGGTGACGAATGCGTTGGGGCCGGCCCAGCGCGTGAGCATGGCTCCGAACCATTGGATGCGGAGGACGCCGGGGGCAAAGGCGTCGGGGACATGCCCGGTGCGGCCGATGCGGTCGAAGCCGGTGCCGATGGTGACGGCATTGAAGCGCCCGATATCAAAAGCCATCAACGGTCCAAGTTCCCACGGTGGAAGCTCTTCATGCTCGGCGATGTCTTCGAAATATCGCGGTGCGTCGTAGCGGCGGAGGGGCGTGGGAAAGGTTCCAGGCAGGAGCGGCGGCGTGGCGACATTGCGCGTGAACTGGCCGGGTTCGAGCGGCGGATAGGTCTGCGCGATGGTGCCCGCATCTTCCACACGCCTGGCATCAAAGCGGAAGGTGTAGGAGTTCAAGCGCGCAACCAGCTCTCCCCTTTGGTTGGTGAAGCGCATTTCTTCATTAACCAGAACGGCAGCTCCGAGCTTGCGCGACTTCTTGGGCTCCATGCCGGCGATCCTGCCATAAGAGAGGACGGTATCGCCGGGACGCACGGGGCGAAAGAACTCCCAAGCCTCGGTGGCGTTGTCGTTGCCTTCCAGTTCCCTGCCGGTGGAATCCCTTATGCCCGGCATCCTGCCTAGCCAGGCGGGCGAACCGTGGGCATAGAGATAACCGGGAGGCGCAATGATGCCGCGCCAGCGAGTAGCGGCGGCGTACTCGGGGTCAAGGTAAAGAGCATTGGGGTCGGGAATGCAGTAGGCAAAATGACGAATGCCATCCCGGGTTACGTCGTAATTGAATTGTTCAGGTTGGGGCAGGTCTTTGCCAACGAGGGCGGCGTAGTCCGACACGTCCAGGTGAGTCTCGCCCATCTGGGCTTGTCCCTCTCGCAACATTTGGCTCAGACTATAGCATACGCAAAACGCTGTGGCTCAGGGGCTAAAGCCCTCTGCGATGGCGCGGTTTACGGCCCGACTAAAGTCGTGCCCTGACACAAAACATGAGAGCGGTGGCGCACCGCAGATCCCGGCTGCGCTCTTTTTCGGCCTATTTAGTCCGGAGATGCTGAGCCGTAACAGTGTCACGCCGGAAATTGCCGTCCAGCAACGACGCCTGCTCGGACTGGGAGTTACTTTGTTTCAATAGTTTACAAAGGGTAAATCCACCTGAACCAAGTAAGGGAGGCCGTTGCCAGAAGCAGGAAATGGTTCAACCACTCTTGCTCGCGGTGTGCTTCAAGGGCTTGTGAGCTGGGTGCGCATACTATAATCGGGAGAAGGTTGGTAGTGCTCGCTAAGCTTTCTCCCCGTTGACGCCAGCCCACACTTTGGAATCGTGTATTATTTATTTTCCTCAAATACAGTTTCCGGAACGCGGCGCTCACGCTGCACCCGCCTTAGCTGCAGCATCGGCTCAGTCCGCCGCGGCTTTGACAGCACGCAGTACCTAATCATCGGGAACCAAGGAGTAGTAGTCAGTGAATGGCAGTATTGTTGATCAGAAGCAGCACAGCTCGCCGCCGGGGCGCGTGAGCAAAAACGGGCACGAGAAGCCACGATTTACACATCATCTAAGAAAGCCGATGTTGAATCGGCCTCTTTCTCCACGCGAAAGACAAGTGGCAACACTTGTCGCTCATGGAATGACCAACAAAGAGATAGCAGCGATGATGGGAGGGATTACCGAGCAAAGTGTAAAAAACTCGGTGGCCCACATCATGATGAAGACGGGAGCACCCAATCGAGTGCGCATCGTCATTTGGGCCCTAAAGAATGATTTGATCAATGTAGAAAATTTATAAGTGCTCTGCAGAAATTACCGATTCAGGCAGTTTCGCAATTACGGTGGGCTGATAAACATCGTGAGGAGTGGTTTTCTTTGAGAGAAAACCACCAAAAGCTCTTCCGCTTCGATCTACGCCAATTGCGAAACTGCTGTAGCGCCGATCAGTTGTGCGGACGAGTCACGGAGCATCCACTACACAGCGAAACCCGATCGTCCCAGCACGATCCCGCCCTGGGGACATCAGCAGGAACTTCTGGTGTTCGTCGAGCCGGTAGGTCTGGGGAAAATACCAGATCGAGCCCCGCGGTTGATAGTACGCACCGCCACGCAGGATCGCCGCGCGCGTGTGCGGGTCGCGAAACTCGTCGGTCCACTGGGAAACATTTCCGGTCATGTCGAGCACACCGAAGGCACTGGCCCCTGCCGGAAACGCATCCACATTGGTTGGTGCGCGCATCACTCGCCCGTGGTCGGGGGGCGGAAGCACTGCATCATTCCAATCATTTCCCCAGGGATAAAGGCGATCATCGGAGCCCTGCGCGGCATATTGCCATTCCCAATCGTGCGGGAGCCGCTTGCCGGCCCATGCCGCATACGCGCGCGCATCTTCGATGGAGACCCAGGTTACCGGCTGGTTCGCCGCACCCGCGGGGAATGTTCCGTTGGACCAGAGGCGCAGAAAATTGTGGTCGTCCGCGGGATGGTAGTGCGCGGCGTCAATGAATTTCTTGAACTCAGCATTGGTTACCGGCGTTCGATCCATATAGAAGGTTTTGATCGGCAGCCGTTGGCGATGAAAGCGGCGGGGCGCATCTTCCCATGGGTATTGCACGTCGACACCGGGGTCGTTGCCGCCTTCGATTTCGATTCCACGTACGGCAAAATCAAAATCGCCGCCTGAAATACGAATCATGCCGGGTGGTGCGGAGATGGCTGGTTTGGTCGCCGCAATCGCGACCATGGTTTGCGGCAGATACTTCCATTCACGCGAGTACTCACTGAGAGGGCGTCTGGCGCGCCCGGCCATAAACGCGAGCAGGTCCTTCCATTCGCCGGTGAGCGCCGGAGTCATGAGCACCGCGCCAAAGCCCAGGCCTGCGATGGAAAATCGCAGACTATCCTTTCCGCCGGCGACCTCGGGAGTGAGTTCGACACCATGCCATAGGTCGTAGTAATGCATCCCGTTGGTGTGCGCTACGCTCAGCTCCTCGCCTGAGACGTCGTACTCGTTGCGATTAATCATCGTCCATAGGGTGGCGTTTTCGCTGGTGAACTTGCTCGCGAAAATGCCGGACTGCAGGGTCGCCGTGTACGGCTCCCAATCCGGGCTCTGCAGGGTTGGCCCGAAGGCTCGCTCGATTCGTGTGAAACGCAGCACGGCTTCGGCATCGTGCGGCGTAGTGCCATACCAAAAGCCCCACAGGTTTTCGGCTGACACATAACCGATGCCGTTAAAGAAGGCGTGCTGCAAACTGTTGGTCTTATCGCGCGTGAAGCGATCTGTAACATTGATGGTGTGCCGGCGCTCGAGCCATTTCGCCTGGTTGACCATGGGCACGAAGGGATAGGGCGTGTCTTCCCAGGTTACCCAGTCGTTCCAACTGATGGTGCTCCATGCCAGCGACTCGTCGCGAATGGCAAATTGCGGTTCGAGCGCAAGCGGATGGTGGGCGGCATCGGCGGCCGCGTGAAAAGCGGCAGGGACATCTTCGAGGGTATCGAAGTTGACGCCGTCGGCTCCGATTTGCGCCATCAAGCCGGCAAGCGCCGTGGCGGTGGGTGCGGCCGGTTCGTGGGTGCCGGTGTCCCAGGCGAGGGTGGGAAAGAAGACACGCACACCGCGAGCGTGGAAGTCGTCGATCATGTGGCGAACGCCGGAAACTCCGCCGGGCAGGTCGCAAATGAGTTCGAATTGGTTGCGGTCGTCGACGCCTAGATTGGGATAGAGCGGCCAGATGAGGACGGCGTCGATGGGGCCGAGGCGTCCTTCGATGTCGGCGAGAAAGCGGTCCACCGTGTATTGATTCTTTTCCGGATCGAAGAAGGTGCGATCCCAGATCAGCATCTGGACTTGCGCATAGACGTGCTGTGTCCAGGCAAGCTCGGGTCTCTCGTATTCCGTGCTTTGGTAACGCAAACGCTGGAGCCGTTCCTGCCGCCAGGCTTTCATTTGCGTACGCCAGGCTTCTGCCGCGACGGGATTTTCAGGCCCGGGAAGTAGTACGTCCGCGGGACCGGCCGGCTGGGTGAGGTTCAGTACGCCGGTCGGCGGGACGAGCGCATGACGCGGCCGCCACTCATCGGAAAAGGCAGTGGCAGAAATCATTGCGGAGATTGCGAGAACGAGGTAGAGGAAGTTGCGCGCGAGATTTTTGCGGGAGGAGTGCGCAGGTGCTCTGGCGAGGAGGTTCTCCACGGCATTTCTGTATTTTTTCATTGGCAGACAGAGCGAATATAACGGAATGATGGGGTGAGTTCACGTTCTTCTGTGCGGCCTTAAAACTTGGAAGCGAAACGCGGGAAGCTCAATGGTATCGATTGGACCCAGGTCGCTCCACTTCGGTTCGGTTCCACGGCACGCCGGGACAGGCGGGATGACAATTTCGTTTAAAACTTGATGGGGGGAAGCCATTTTCAGTATTTTTCAGTCGTCCCTGCGGGACTGAGATGGTTAGCAGCTCTTCCTTTACGGAAGAGTGGTCCAGGGCGGTCGCTTAAAGTCGAATAGCCAGCAGCCGGCAGCCCGCCCGCGGGACTATACTTGCGGACAGTGCCGGCGCGGCCAACTGCGGAGAGCGCAGGCGTCGACTTGTCTTCGGAGCGCAACCATGAAATTGACAGGATTATCTATACTTGGTTTCCGTGCAGGCTCGGTGACCAAAGAAGTCTTCCATGCTACGAACGCCCGCACCGGGGAGCGGCTGGAGACGGACTTTTACTCTGCAACAGCAGAAGAAGTGGACGCGGCCGCGGTTTTGGCGGACCAGGCTTTTGCTGTTTACAGTCGAACGACCGGCCGCGAGAAAGCGGCGCTCTTACGCGCTATCGCCGCTAATATCGAAGCAATTGCTCCCGAATTGATCGAACGGGCGGAACAGGAAACGGCCCTCCCTAAAGCCCGGTTACAGGGAGAAACCGCGCGTACTTGCGGCCAGCTTCGCTTGTTTGCCCAGGTCGCAGAGGAAGGCTCCTGGGTCAATGCTCGCGTCGACCGGCCCGATGCAGAGCGTAAACCTGCTCCCAAGCCGGACCTGCGCTCCATGCTGCGTCCCCTGGGCCCGGTCGTGGTGTTCGGCGCGAGTAACTTTCCCCTGGCGTTTTCCGTGGCCGGCGGGGATACCGCGTCGGCCCTGGCGGCAGGATGTCCGGTCATCGTCAAAGCCCATTCGGCTCATCCCGGCACCAGCGAGCTGGTAGGTCAGGCGGTGCAGCAAGCGGTTCGCCAATGCAATTTGCCGGAGGGTGTTTTTTCGCTTCTGTTTGGCCGGGGTGCGCAAATCGGTGTCGCCTTGATGAAACATCCGCTGGTGAAAGCCGGCGGGTTTACCGGATCACGGGCAGCAGGCAGGCAGTTAATGGATACGGCGGCCGCGCGGCCGGAACCAATCCCGTTTTATGCCGAGATGAGCAGCACCAACCCGGTGTTCATCCTTCCGGGTGCGTTGAAGGAACGTGCTGCCGCCATCGCCAGCGGATTGCATGGTTCGTTCACCCTCGGAGCGGGTCAGTTTTGCACCAAACCCGGAATGGTATTTCTGCCCGAAGGGGCCGACACTCCGCAATTCG
The DNA here is from genome assembly GCA_963721125.1 of uncultured Acidobacteriaceae bacterium. Classification (GTDB taxonomy): domain Bacteria; phylum Acidobacteriota; class Terriglobia; order Terriglobales; family Acidobacteriaceae; genus PALSA-350. The sequence goes on from CAVRHZ010000009.1 coordinate 309,296, forward strand.
TCGACCAACTGCGGCAGTCGGTGGATGAGTCGGCGCCATTCTACTTGCTCACCGGTGGCATACGCTCGGCTTATCAAAGCAGCGTTGCCGACCGCAAGCGGCGGCATGGGGTGAGCGTGGTGGCCGAGAAGTCCATTGCCAGTAATGGGCGGGAACTCGGTGTAGGCGCAGCGCTGTTTGAAACAGATGGCCAGACTTTTCTGAAGGACGCGGAACTCGAGGAGGAGATTTTTGGCCCGGCAACCTTGTTAGTCCGCCACGCTAACCGCGAGCAGATGCTGGAGGCGGCGCGTAATTTTGAAGGCCACCTCACCGCAACCATCCACGGGACCGAGGAGGACCTGCGTAGTTTTGGCGATTTGATCGCGATCCTCGAGAACAAAGCGGGCAGACTTTTGATCAATGGCTTTCCAACCGGAGTCGAGGTTTCCCATGCCATGGTGCATGGCGGACCGTACCCGTCGACTTCCGATGGCCGTTCCACTTCGGTGGGCAGCCAGGCGATCTTCCGTTTCACGCGGCTTATTTGTTACCAGAACTTTCCCGACGCTGCGCTACCGGCGGAGTTGAAAAACGAAAATCCTCTTCATATCTGGCGCTTGGTGGATGGCGAGATGACGAGAGAGGCTGTCATGCAAGCCCACGCAGTGCCACAGTGAAGAAGGCGCTGCTAAAGCCCTCATCAGCTTGGCGTCTATGGTACGGCTGACGCCGTGCCCGTCGTCAGTATGTAAGATCGGGCCTTGATTCAAAAGGATGTTCCCGGCATTAGCTACGGATTCGCTTCGCCGGAGGCGGCGGGGTCGTAGTATTCGCGCCAGGAGGCGATCTTACCGCCCTGCAAGTCTACGATGATGGCGTCGTGCGAGACGCCGCGCTTGCCGTCTTTTTTTCGGGTGATCGCCCAGTCCCATTCAATAGCTAACTTCTTGCCGTCGGGAGAAGCGAAGACATTTTTTATCGTAACGTGCAGATCGCTGAAGTCTTTGAAGTAGTCCTTCATGGAGGCGGCCATTTGGGGAGCTGGCGTGTTTCCCTCTGGCGACATCAACACCGCGGTGGGGAGCCAGTCGGAGGCGGCCAGGGTGAAGTCCTGTTTCTCCCAGGCTCTTGCCTGACGCTCTACCAGCTGCCGGGCTGCGGTTTGCTGGGCTAGCCCGAGTGCGGTCGTGAGTAACATGGCTGCTAACAAGAAGCTCTTCATTTTCTTCCCCCGTGCGGTTAGCTCGTGATCGTGACCGGCAGCTGCACCGGGGCGGCGGCGTAAAACTTTTCCTGGAGTTCCTCAACGCGGTCAAAGTGTTTTCCTTCCACGTGGCGGGCGGGCACGTCGAAGACCAGCGACGACTCGGCGAAGGGATAAGGGGCGAGACGGAAATGACGCTCGCCGAGGCGTTCGACCGCGATCCGGCTTTCGCCGCCTTCGCGCTGAGGCAGTGCATGTTGCAGATCTCCCGGTTGCGGGTAGTCGACGCAACTCAGCAGCGAGAGAGTGTCACAGGCTTGCAGCAGGCGGAAGTGATTTTCAATCCGATTGGGCGAAGTCTGCTCCGGGGTTAGCTGCTTGTCCGCGGCCACGCGGGCTCGCAGCTCGTCTTGAAATTGCTGTTGGCGGGTGAGAAATGCATCGAGTAGCGGGAGCTGGTCCGGTCGGATTGTCGTGCGATCGGCTCGGGCGGTCAGCAGATTGTAGGTGTGCATGGACACCAGCAGGGCGGCATAGGGATCTCTCTCGGCTACCATGCGGACGGCGCGCTCGCGTACGGCTAGATAGTCGGGCAGGTCTATTTCTTCAAAGGCAGAGTATTTGCCTACCAGCTCGACGGAGAAGGCGCTGGGTTTTCCCTGGCGGGTAATTTGCGGCTGTTGATCGCGCGCGGCCCAGCCGTCGTCGTGAGCGGTTACGCCGCGCAGAACTTGCTCGCGGGGCTCAGGGGCGAGGAAGAGGTTGTTTCCCCATTGCTCGGCGAAGGCTCCCGCAAGGTGCGCGTGGTCCACGTGGGTTACTAACCACCAGCCGGTTTTAGATTCCAGACGAAGCATCGTTCCTCCCTTGCGGCTAATGCCGGACCCCTGTTAGAAAAACTTGAAGTACCTCAGGGGCTAAAGCCCTCGTCCGCTCATGGCGGTACGGCACGGCTAAAGCCCGTGCCCTGATACATGGCGTAGAGTTTTTGTGCAGCTTTTAAACCCCCTCGTTTATTTCGGCTTGTGCACGGCCGAAGGCGTGCACTTCGTTCAGAGCCCTATTCATCCGTCAGGGTGCGGGCGGATTCATGCCAGTTGTGCAGAAAGTACCATTCCAGGAACATGACCAGGAAGAAAAAGGCAAAGCCTAATACCGTCGCGGCCAGGACCAACGCAAAAAGGTAATCGGTTTGCAGCTGGGCGCTGGCGTACAGGATAGAGTAGCCCAAGCCTCCCTCGCCTACTCGGCTCGACCCGGCAAAGAGCTCTCCTGTGATCGCGCCGATCACGGAAATGCCGGCGGCTATGCGGATGCCCACAAAGAGCGAGGGCACGGCGTGGGGCAGACGCAGCCGGGTGAGGATCTGTAAGCGCGAAGCGTTGTGCATCAGGAAGAGATGGATGAGGTTCGGCTCTACACTGATCAGTCCCTGCGTGGTGTTGGCGATGATCGGAGCCAGGCAGATGATAAAGGCTACCAACGTTACCGAGAGTGTCCCCGGCCCTACCCACATCAAAATCAGCGGCGCCACGGCAACGATGGGCACGGTCTGCAACAGGATGGTGTAGGGGTAGAGCATGCGCCGGATCCAACGGGATTGGGCGAAGAGCAAGGCGATGAGTACACCGGCAACGATGCTGGCTAGCAGGCCTCCTGCTGCCTCCTCGGAGGTGATGGCAAGCGAGGCCACCAGCGAGGGGAAACGGTCGACGACCGCCCTGCCCACGGCGAGTGGCGGTGGCAGCATGTAGGGGGGCAGATGCAAGAGCATGTCCAGGCCCTGCCAAAGCAGCAGAAGTCCGGCAAAGACGGCCAGCGCGTTGAGCAGGGTGACCAAGTGCTTCTTCATGCGCTGCGCACTCCGCGGAGCGCCCTTGAAACCTGGGTCAGGTAGGATTCGAACTCCGGACTCTCGCGCGTGGCGCTGATGCGGGGAAAGGGGAGCTTGATTTCTATTTCCTGCGCGATGCGGCCCGGCGAAGGCGCCAGCACGATGATGCGGGTGGAAAGAAACACAGCCTCGGCTACAGAATGAGTAACGAAGACGGCGGTCCAGTTTTGTTCCGCTCGCAGACGCAGCAACTCTTCGTTGAGACGATCGCGGGTCATCTCGTCGAGCGCGCCGAAGGGCTCATCCATCAGCAGCAGGCGCGGCCTGGTGGCAAGGGCTCGGGCGACGGAGACACGCATCTTCATTCCACCCGAGAGCTGCCGCGGGATAGGCGTGCGCCACATGCGTGAGACCTACCAGCTCCAGCAGCGAGTCCACTTTTTGTTTGCGGGTTTCGCGGGCGACGTGCTCCAGTTCCAGGCCCAGGCCTACATTGCCGGTCACGGTCCTCCAGGGCAAGAGGGTCGCGTCTTGAAAGATGTAGGAGATGGTCTCTCTCGCATTGACTGGGGTCATGCCGTCAACCAAGATGGCGCCGGAGGTCGCGTTGGTAAGGCCGGAGATGAGCTTGAGCAAGGTTGACTTGCCGCAGCCGGAGGGGCCGATGAGGCTGACAAATTCCCCCTTGGCTATGGTGAGATCGATGTGTTGCAGCACTGGGGCATTGCTGCCGTAGGTCTTGTTCACGGCGGCAAGTTCGACTTGCGGTACTCGCAATTCTGTACTCATGAGGTGGCCGCCAGCGGCAGTTCCAAGCAGGAGGGATACTCCGCGTCATGCAGGACCATCTGGGTGGAACGCTGCCAGTTCCACGAATCGGCAAGCCAGGGCTTCACTTCGGTGGATGGATTGCGGTCGTACAAGGGGAAGGCGCTGCTGGCTACTTCAAGCCGGATGGCATCGCCGGCGGCAAAGACACAGGAGGTGGGCTCGAGCTCGATTTGCCAGTAGTGGACGGCGTCCGCGGTGTAGCCTTGCTCGCGGAAAAGATACGAAGAGCGCGCGATGCCGATGCAGACAAAATCAGCTTGACCGTTGGGGCGCAGGCGCACGAGCTTCGCGGTGAAGTCGGCGTGGCCGGCAGAGGTGAGGGCGTAGAGCTTGAGTTGCGACGATCCGAAGATGTGGATTGGTTCGGCCAGGGGAGGACCGGTGTAAACCAGGAGGTTGTTGCCTAATTCCATCTGGGCTTGATTGATGGGACCGGGCAGCGCCGGCGCACCTCCTGGGGCGAGTACAGGGACTTCAGGATCGTAGACGAAGATGTCGCGCGGTTGGGCAGCGGCGGGTGGTGTGGCCGAGAGTGCACCGTCTCCTTTGCGCGAGTCTGCGCGGCCTGCGCTGTGCAGATAAAGCGACAGGCTGGTGGAGGGAAAGTTCTCGGCATCGCACCAGCGATTGGCGCCCAGGGCGAAGTGGCGAATGCGCGGTTGGCGGGCGAATTCCCCGCTGTCTTTGAGCCAGTGATTGAACCAGCGCAGCAATAGCGCATCGGTGTCGAGCAGCGCCTCGGGGCCGAGGTTGTGCTCGCCAATCATTTCTCCCCACGGGATGTGGACCCAGGGACCGGCTACCAGATATTGATCCGAACGCGTGGACAGGGCTCGAAAGCCAGCTACGCTGCCGCCCAGGTAGGTATCAAACCAGCCAGAGAGGTGGAGCGCGGGGATGGTGATGCGATCAAGGGATTGGCTCACATCGAGGGCGGACCAGTATGCGCCCGGGGTGTCGTGGGTAATCCAGTCGTGCACGTAGGTGGGCAGGCCCTGGTGCTGCAGTTGTGGATGCAAGCCGTAGGGTGTAACCAGGGGCTGGGCGCGCAGGTCGGTCCATGCTTTTTCCAGGCCGTCGCTGGCGGTGCGGAGTTTGCGCCGGCGGGCATCGGCTTTCAACATCTGGAGGCCCCAGCCCAGGCTCGAGGCCAGGCGTAGGGCGCCTTGACGGTAGAACCAGCCGTGGTAGAGATCACAGGCGGTCTGCGCGGGGGCTATGCAGATGAGGCCTTCCGGCTGCTCGGCTGCGGCTAAGAGCTGGGTGAGGCCCTGGTAGGAGAAGCCGTACATGCCTACTTTGCCGTTGGACTCGCTGCGCGTGCGGAGCCAGCGGATGGTTTCCGCTCCGTCACGGCCTTCCGTGCGGAAGGGATAGAAGTCGCCTTCGGAATCGCCGCGGCCGCGCACGTCCTGGATGACTACGTTGTAGCCGTGGGCGGCGAACCAGACGGGGTGGGCGTAGACCACGGTCGAGGCTATGTCCCTGCCGTAGGGTTGACGCATGAGCAGGGTTGGGTGCGGTCCGGGCGCGGGTGGGTAGTAGTGATCGGAGACCAGTACGATTCCGTCGGACATGGTGCAAGGCACGCCGCGTTCGAGACGAACTCCGGAGCCGCAGTCGATCATGTACTTGCCTGTTCCGTAGAAATGTTAGTACTCGCCTTTGGTTATCCCACTCAAGCCAACAGCGGGCTTGAATGGGGCACCCAGAGTTTGTGGTGATACTTACATTAGGGTTTGTGCCAGTTTTCGTAGGCGGCCATGGCGGTCAGGGCCGCTGCGATTCTGGTGGATGCTTCGTCGATCCAGAGCGTGCCCTTTTCTGCTGTGGCGGGATTGGGATCACCCATCACTCCGCTGGGCGCAATGTCACGCGTGAGCCAGGCGAAGTTCGCGGGCGAATTCTCCGGACGCAGCAACTGGGGTTTTGCAATGTCTGCAATGTAGTTCACGGTGTACTCGTTGGTGTGTACCAGCTCTGGTATGGCGCTAAGCAGGAACGACGTTTCTACTTCGCCGGCGTGGAAGCCGTAGGTGCGCTCCTGCTCGCCTAACCCGGTGAAGGCTGCTCCTCCAGAGCCGAAGAGCGAGAACAGATGCAGCCCGAACTCTGCCCGCAGATCGCGCGCCATCACGTCGACCAAGGAGGAGTTGCCTCCGTGGGTGTTGAAGAGCACCAGTTTTTTGAAACCGGAGGCAGCTATGCTGGCTCCCAAATCGCGTAATACGGCCATGAATGTTGTCGAAGATACGGAGAGCGTTCCCGGGAAACCAATGTGCTCGTTGCTCTTACCGTAACAGACCGCGGGTAGGGCGTAGACGGATGTCTCCTGCGGCAGCCGCGCCAACGCTGAGCCGAGAAGAATGCTGTTGATGAGCGTGTCGGTGGCTAACGGAAGGTGTGGGCCATGCTGCTCAATCGCAGCCGTGGGCAGCACCAGTAGCGTCTTATCGCGGGGTAGAGCGTCGACCTGCTTCCAGGTGAGATAGGCGAAGTTGCGGCTATCGGGGATCCAGCTCTTCATGCGATGGAGGCTCCGGCGGGGGCCTTTTCGAAGGTGACCATCTTGCCCGGGTTTAAGAGCCCCTTGGTGTCGTATTTGTACTTGGCCATGAGCTGCACGTTGTCGGCGCGGTAGCGGCCTCCGCCCTCGACGTTGTTCACGTGCGGATTGGCGACGCCGACTCCGATCTCGCGGCAGTAGTCAATCATTTCGTTCAAACGCTCCTCGGTGGTAAAGCGGACTACGGGAATGGAGCCGGGAAAGACGACACCCTGGGCATTCTTCATAAATTCGAGATGCAATAGAAATTCGTCGCCGAAGCGCTGCTTGAGGCGGGCGAACTGGCTGCGGGCGGCCACGGCGTCGAAGCCGCATTGCAGATAGGTGTAGGCAGGGTCGGCCTTCATGGCCCAGAGCGTGGTGTGGTTCCAGGTGTAGTCGGAGAGCAGGGGCACTGTACGGAGACCGTTGTAGGGCGCGGAGTGAGTCATGACTCCTCCGGCGTCGCGGGCCGCTGTTTCGAGGGCGGGCACGCTGAGCTTCCGCGATCAGGAAAAATATCAGCGCCTTGCCCTTGGGGGCCAACGTGCTTACCGGGGTGAAGAACGAGGGGATGGGCCACTCGAAGGTGGTGACCAGGCGCTTGGTCCAATCGCTGGAGGTGGCCACGCGCTCGCTGAAATCAAGCGCCTGGTCGAAGGTGTCGAAGGCCACGGCACATTGTCCCCACTCGACACTTGGGGCCAGCGCCAGCCAGGCGCGGGTAATGATGCCATTGGTGCCCCAGGCGTGCAGGATCTCGTGGATTTCTTCTCCTTCATGATGGACGAGGCGGGGTTCCTCTTCCATGGTGACTACGTCGAGAGCGCGCACGGTGGCGAAATCGCGCAGGCCGCCATGCGCGACCGAGCCGATGCCTCCTGAGCCCCCGGCCAGAAAGCCTCCCACCGAGGCCTTCACTACGGTGGAGGGATAGCAACGGAGCTCCCATCCCCCTTTACGCGCCTCCCCTTCCAGCACTCCCAGGCGCACGCCTGGCTGGCAGATGGCTATCCCCTCAGGAGTGATGGATTCGATCTGATCCATGCGCGAGAGGTCGAGCAGCACGCCGCCGTGGAGCGGTACCGCCTGGCCATAGTTGCCCGTCCCGGCGCCCCGCGGCGTGACCGGAATGTCGTTGGCGTAGCAGTAGCGCAGGACATCCTGAATTTCCCTAACGTTCAGCGGGTGAACGACCACGTCGGCAACCTTGCCGTCGAGGCGCTTGCGCAGCACGGGGGAGTACCAGTAGAAGTCGCGCGACAGGCGATCGACCACCTGGGGAACGGTCGATACCCGCGTGGGGTCGCCCAGGATGGTGGCCAGAGACACTTCGAGCGGCGTTGTCATGGGGCTGCTCCTTTTCTCCTATTCCTTACGGGTGCTCCAGGTGGCAAAAGCCTCCAACATCCGCGGGTGGGTAAATAGGGTGTAGCAAAGTTCCCGCAGGATGGGCCCGGTTACGATGCATTGCATGTCGCTGCGCCGGGCAAGCTCGGCGGCTGGAATTTGTATCTGACGGCAATGCCGGTTGGCATCCTCGATGGTGGCGCCGTAGACCACACGATCAAGTCCTGCCCAGAGAGCATTGGCCATGCACATGGGGCAAGGCTCGCAGGTGGAATAAAGTGTATAGCCCTGGAGCGAGTAGCTCTTACGTTTTTTGCACGCCAGGCGGACGGTGCGCAGCTCGGCGTGCGCCGAAGGGTCGTTTTCTATGGCTACTGCGTTGCGGGCACGCATCAGCGTCTCTCCGCTTTGCGTGTTGACGATCAGGGCGCCAAAGGGCACGGGGCGTGGGGTCTTGAAACTAAGCGCGGTGAATTTGACCAGTGCTTTGAGGTGGGCCTCATCCGCTGCGGAGGCGTCACGGACGGAGGATTTTTCAACGGTCATGGGGCAGTTTAAATCATTTTACGGAGATCGAGTGCAGGTAGGGCATGGTATACACGAAACCGATATGTCTTCTCTTGAGCCCACTGAAAACAGCCTTGTCTTCGCAACAGCCGGTTGTACAGGCGCAGGAAGCGCTGGCGCGCGCTAACAGCAACGCCGGGCGGAATGTGTACCTGGCGATGGATCGCGCACGCGTGCTGGCGGAAGCGGAGGCGCTCACGGCCCGTTTTCCCGAGCCGGGGCAGCGGCCGCCGCTCTTCGGTGTTCCCATCGGGGTTAAAGATTGCTTCGATGTCGCGGGCTACCCTACCACTTGCGGCTCTCATTTCTATGCGGCCAAGAACGGCATCGCAGCGGCTGACTCCGCTGTGGCCGCGCGGCTGCGAGCGGCCGGCGCCGTGATCATGGGCAAGACCCATCTGCATCAGCTGGCTTACGGCATCACCGGGGAGAACAGCGAGTACGGCGACTGCGCGCAGCCCAAGAATCCGCAGGCACTCACCGGAGGCTCGTCCAGCGGAAGCTCTGCCAGCGTGCAGGAGGGCTCGTCGGTTGCCTCCATCGGCACGGATACGGGCGGGTCCGTCCGCGTGCCGGCGGCATTGTGCGGGCTGGCCGGCTATCGCTCTACACTCGGTCTCGGCGGCGCCCAGGCTTGGGAGGGCGGATTCCATCTGGCTGTTTCCTTCGACACGCTGGGATGGCTTTTCCGCGATCTGCGCGACGGGCCGGCGCTGGCTGCCGCACTGCTCGATGTGCCGCTGGTAGCGGCGCCGCAAGGCGTGAGCATCGCTGCCGTGGGCGAGGGTTACGTGCACGACTGTGAGCCCGCGGTGATGGAAATGTATCGCGGGTGGCAGACGGAGCTACGCGGGAATGGCGCCCAGATCCGCGTCTTCGAGCCCGATTTCTGGACCGATGCGCGGGAGATCTTTGGGGGCATCCAGGCGCACGAGGCGGCCGCGGTGCATCGCGGATACTTCGAACACTTTGAACCAGTCATCCGGGATCGGCTGGCCGCGGGCGCAGCGCTCTCCGATGCCACCATCGAGGATTTGCGCAAGCGCCACGTGGTGTTTCGCGGGCTCATGGACCGGTTGCTGGAGGAGCATGACTTTCTCATGCTGCCGTGTGCACCCATGACCACACTGGCAGTGGGCGCGGACCACTCGGCTACGCGGCTGAAGATCCTGCGCTACACCTCGCCTATCAGTTTGGCCGGCATGCCCGCGGTCGCGTTGCCGGCTAAGGGCGGTGGAGTGCAATTGGTTGCGGCGCGGGGCGACGATGCGCGACTGTTGGCTTTTGCAGCCAGCCTGGGCGAGAAAATTGCTCTCCGGCAATGAAGAGCCGGGTGCTACGCTGCAATGCATGAGGATGCCTTTACGAGTTAGCTTGTGCTTGCTGGGTGTGTGCCTGGTGCTTGGAGGGTGCGGGCGGCAGCGGGCCTCGAGCGGGCTCACGCCGGTCAAGCTGCAAACGGACTGGTATCCCCAGCCAGAGCATGGTGGGTTTTACGACGCGCAGATTCGTGGGTACTACAAGGACGAAGGACTGGATGTAACTATTCTTCCCGGCGGCCCTTACGTGAACTCCAGCCAGGAAGTCTCGGTGAACGCAGTGCAGTTTGCCATGGGTTCTTCGGATTATGTTCTTTTGTCCGTAAGCAATGGTGTCCCGCTGGTCGCGGTGATGGCGACGATGCAACACGATCCGCAGGCGGTGATGGTGCATCAGGATTCTCCGGTGCATACCTTCAAAGATCTCGATGGTCACGCAGTGGCGATCCGGCTTGGTATGTCGACCTGGTTTGAGTATCTGGTCAAACGGTACCAGCTGAAGAATGTGCGGGAGATTCCGGCGACTTATAGCATCGCCAACTTCCTTCAGGATCCTGGTTATATCCAGCAGATTTTTGTTACGTCTGAGCCGTTCTTCGCTCGCCAGGCAGGCGTGCCGGTGCGCGCCTTGCTCATCAGCGAGACGGGGTACAACCCTTATCGTGTGGTGGATACTTCGCGCGCATTTTTGCAGGAGCATCCGGAGGTAGTGGCTAAATTCGTGCGTGCTTCGGTGCGGGGGTGGCGCGATTATCTGGCCCATCCGGATGACATCAATGCGGCGATTGCCAAGCTCAATCCGGCTATGAGCGTGTCACAAATGAAGTTCAGCTATGAGGCGCTGCGGGATCAACACTTTATTTCGGGCGAGGGTCCTAACGACCTGGGCCGGTTCGATCCGGCCCGGTGGACGAGTATGTATCAGCAACTTCTGGATCTGAAGGTGATCTCGAAGCCGTTTGATCCTTCGATCGCCTACACGCTGCAGTTCATGCCTAAAGGGAGCTAGGGGGAGGGCCATCTTGTCCCACTCAAGCCAAAAGACGGCTTGAATGGGGCACCCAGCCTTCGTTGCCCATGGAGAGAACTGCAGGTCGCTCGGCAACGCTTGGGACGACAAAGGGTTGGGTTGTTCTTCCATGGGAAATTCGCTAGTGGATGAAAGAGCTGCTGATTAAGGTTTTTGGGTTCGCGGGATTCCCCAGCCGGCCGTTAGCAGTAGCACTATGTAGAGGACCTGCATGGCTAAGCGAACGGGCACGCTGGGCAGGTGCAGGCCGCCCACAGTCTGATTGGCGCCGTATACATTTGCGGGGAAGATCGCGATCATTAAGACGGCAAGACAGGCTGATGCCAGGCGGGTGAACCTGGGCAATAAAAGGCCGATCGCTCCGGCTAGTTCCAACACGCCAGTGAACAGCGCCAACTGCGGACGGTAAGGGAAAAAGGGCGGAATGATGGTCGCCAGCAGTGCGGTACGGATAAAGTGAAGCGGTCCGGAGGCCAGCAAGGGCAGCGCTGCAACCACGCGCAGAGCCCACTGCTTCCAGCCGAAGGAAGACAGCCCGCGACGGCCTACCAGAACACATAGGGCCACCGTAATCATCAAGCTTGCGGTGGTTATGAAATAGACCATTCGGCTCCTTGTCTGCGATCATAGCCCGTGCAGAGTATGGCTTCTGAAGTTGGGCACCCCAGGCCGTCCCGTGTTCGCCGGATGCGCTTTTTTGCTGTCTCGTTCCTGTTTCTTGCCGGCATTGTCAACTATCTCGACCGCACATCGTTCTCCATTGCGAACACCAGCATAAGAGCCGACCTGGGCCTCTCCGGGACGAAGATCGGAGCGCTGCTCTCCGCGTTTTCGTTGGCTTATGGAATAGCGCAGCTGCCCATCGGATTGATGCTCGATCGCCTGGGCTCACGGGTGATTCTGGCCGCCGGTATGTTTGTCTGGTCGCTGGCGCAAATGGCTACGGGGCTGGTCAGCAGCTTCGGCGGCTTTATGGCCACCCGCATTTCGCTGGGCGCGGGCGAAGCGCCGATGATGCCTTGCGGCGTGAAGGTGATGAATGATTGGTTCGGGGTCCGCGATCGTGGATTGCCAACCGGGCTGCTGACAGCTTCGAACACCCTGGGCGTGACCCTCGCGCCTCCTGTGCTGACCGTCATCATGCTGACCTTCGGCTGGCGGACCATGTTTGTAAGCGTAGGAGTCTTTAGCCTGGTGCTCTCTCTCGCCTGGTATCCGCTCTATCGCGACCGCGAGCGGGTGGCGTTGACTGCTGCGGAGGCAGAATCGCTGGGCCTCGAAGCGGAGCAACCGCGGACAGAAATGTCGCTGCGCGTGTGGAGGCGGCTATTTCGCTTACGCACCATCTGGGGCATGATGCTGGGTTTTGGCGGGGTGAACTACACTACCTGGCTCTACCTGTCGTGGCTGCCCGGCTACCTGCAGGCGGAACGGCACCTGACTATCGCCAGGACCGGCTGGGTGGCGATCATTCCCTACCTGTTCGGGACCGTGGGCTCGATTGCCAGTGGAGCAGCGTCGAACCGGTTGATCCGCCGCGGCATCGCTCCGATTGCGGCGAGCAAGATTCTTATCGTGGGCGGAATGTTTTGCTCGGCACTGAGCACACTGGGAGTGGCTTATGCGGCCACGGCGACGGGCGCGGTGATCTGCGTCACGGTGGCGATTTTCTTCATCTACTTTGGCGGCAATGCAGGATGGGGATTGGCGCAGGCCATGTCACCCGTGCACATGGTGGCTTCGGTCAGCGCGATTCAAAATTTCGGCAGCTTTATTTGCGCTTCGCTGGCGCCGATCATTACCGGGTGGCTGCTCGATCACACCCATTCTTTCCATATTGCGTTGATGATCTGCTCGCTGGCGACTTCGCTGGGGGCGCTGTCGTATTGGTTCATTGTGAAGGATCCGATCACTGAGGTGTGAGATAAATCTGCCTGGACGCATCCAACGCCAGCGTTTTGCTCAGTACAACTCCGTGACTTGCAGAGGCTTTATACGACGGTTAGGGGATAGCAAAACGTTACAACGCAGCGGATATGATGAGAGTTGATGCGGGATAGGAATCAGGCATGAGTGTGGTCACGAGGGTTGATTCGCTGCGATCGCGGCTGCAGTACGAGCCGCAAGTCCTGGGATTTGGAACCAGCGGCCGCCGGGGCAAGGTGATGGACCTCACGCAACTGGAGATCTACCTCAACGCGCTGGCCGAGTTGGAGTACCTGCAGTCGTTGCCGCTCAGCGAGGGCGGCATTCGGCGCGGTGAAGATTTTTATTTCGCCTATGATCTGCGCCCCAGCTCGACCGAGTTCGTGGCGCAAGAGGAAGGCCGGGGGGAGATTGCCCAGGCCATCGTCCGGGCCGTCACCGATGCGGGCATGCAGGCAGTGAACCTGGGCCGAATACCCACACCCGCGCTGGCCAGCTACGCGTTGTCGCAAAACAAGGGCAGCATCATGGTGACGGGCAGCCACATTCCCTTCGAGCGCAACGGTTACAAGACGAATAGCAGCCGTGGCGAACTACTCAAGCAGCAGGAAGGACCGATCAACGAACGGGTGAGGCAGGTACGGGAAAGACTGTACGAGCAACCCTGGGGACAATCCTTATTCAATGAACGGGGCATGCTCAAGTGCGGCCATCAGGAGCTTCCGGCAGAGCATGGCGCCGCGCGCGCGGCGTATGTCGAACGCTTCACCAATTTTTTCCACGGTTCCACGCTCGAGGGCAAGCGCATACTGGTGTACCAACATTCGGCGGTGGGGCGGGATTTGCTGGTGGAGATTCTGGAGCGTCTCGGCGCGCAGGTGGTGAAGGGCGGACGCAGCGACACCTTTGTTCCCATCGACACGGAGAATATCGATGCAGCGCAGCTGGCGGTGATTCAGGGGCTGGCGGATGCCGGCGGCGGACCGTTCCACGCCGTGGTCTCGACCGACGGCGATAGCGATCGTCCGCTGGTTCTGGGTGTGGACCCGCGCACGGCCCGGGTGCATTTCTTCGGCGGCGACCTGGTGGGCATGGTGGTGGCTGAGTACCTGCAGGCGGATGCAGTAGTGGTTCCCATCAGTTGCAACGACGCCATTGACCGGGGGAAGCTTGCACCCGTGGTAGAGCCCAAGACGCGCATCGGCTCCCCCTTTGTCATTGCAGGGATGGAGGCGGCACTGGCCAAAGGCAAAAAGCGCGTCTGCGGATGGGAGCCGAATGGCGGGTTCCTGACCGGCTCGCCCATTGCCCGCAATGGCGCTGTGCTCGAACCGCTGCTGACCCGGGACGCGGGCTTGCCTATTCTGGGCGTGCTTTTCGCCGCTCAGCAGGATGGGATCTCGCTGGTGGAGCTGTTCGCCCGTCTGCCCAAGCGCTTCAGCCGCGCTGCCCTGCTGAAGCAGTTCCCGCGGGCGATTGCATTGAAGATCGTGGACCGATTCTCTCCGCCCAACGCTGAAGCAGACGCGATTAGAAAAGATCTGGCGCAGTTTTTTACGCCCGCACAGGGTTTTGCCGATATCGCCCACGTGGACTACACAGACGGGGTGCGCATTCTGTTCGCCAACGGCGAGGTAGCGCATGTGCGGCCATCAGGGAACGCGGACGAGTTGCGCATCTATGCGGTCGCGGATACGCAGAGCCGTGCCGACGAGATCGCCGCCCTGGGAGTGGCCGAGCCTGCGGGTATTCTGCGCAAGATGGAGAAGGCCGTAGATGCTTGAAGCCGGCGTACTGACGTTGCAGGGCGTGGTGCAGCACTATGACTGGGGCGGCTATAACTTCATCCCCGATCTGCTGGGCATGGAAAACGCGACGCGCAGGCCGTTTGCCGAATTGTGGATCGGCGCGCATGCGAAGGCGCCTTCCCTGGCGGATGTTGAGGGCACGCTTGAACCTCTGGATCAGCTGATTGCCGAGGCGCCTGATGCCATCCTGGGGCAGGCTGCGAAGGCTCGTTTCGGAAGCCGGCTGCCGTACCTTTTCAAGATTCTCGACGTGCACAAAATGCTCTCCATTCAGGCGCATCCTACGCTGGAGCAGGCGCGGCGGGGCTTTGCGCGCGAGAACGCCGAGGGCATCGGGCTGGAGGCCAGCTGCAGGAATTACAGAGACGATAACCACAAGCCGGAGATCGGCGTTGCGCTGACCGAGTTCTGGATGCTGCACGGTTTTCGGCCGCTGGAGCAAATCGCGGAGACCTTCTCCCAGACGCCTGAGCTGGGTGCGCTGATGCCTGACTTAGCGCAGCGGCTGGTGCAGGCCGGCCGCCACGGTCACGAGGCCCGCCGCGGATTGCTGCGCGAACTTTACAGCACCGCCATGACCATGCCCCAGGAGCAGGTAGACTCGGTGCTCAATGGGCTGCTGGCCCGCCTGATGACAAAGCGATCCGCGGATAAGAACAGCGCGGATTACTGGGCGTTGCGGGCGGCGGAGAATTTTCCCCTGCCGGACGGACATCGCGATCGTGGGATCTTCAGCGTATACCTGCTGAACCTGGTGCATCTGCTGCCTGGGCAAGGCACCTTCCAGCCTGCGGGAGTTCTGCATGCGTATCTGGAAGGGGTCAATGTTGAGTTGATGGCCAATTCCGACAATGTGCTGCGCGGAGGGTTGACGACCAAGCATGTCGACGTCCCAGAACTGCTGAATATCCTGACGTTCGAGGGTGGTACTCCGAATGTCTTCAGTGGGGAAATGGTGAACAGCCAGGAACGCGTCTATCGAACCCCGGCGGAGGAGTTTGAGTTGAGCCGCATTGGGCTTGCAGCGCACAGCCGATATGCCGGCGACGCGCCTTACGGCCCCAAAGCGTTGCTGGTATTGAACGGCTCGGCCAGGGTGAGTGCCGGCGGCCAATGCTTATCCGTGGAGCGGGGGTCTATCGCTTTCGTGCCGTGCGGTACGCAGTTTGTCATGGAGACGCGGGGGGAGGAGTTAGTGGTGTTTCAGGCCGGCCTTCCCCGCCATGCCCGGGGCGTCGCGTGATGGGTTCGCTCCTTACGGACACAGGTGCGAGTGGGCCCAGGTTTAGTGCCGCGTCCAGGGCGCTCTGATTTCTTCGGAATCGATCCCCAGCCCTTCCGGGCCTCGCATCGATGGCACAGTGAAAGCGCTGGACCTACCCAATTTTTCTGCTGCTTTTGAAGCCTTCATCCTCTAGCTTTTTCACTCGCTGGCGAGAAAGGCCTCGACTTCAGCGGCTGAGGGTAGCGAGGGTTGAGCGCCGGCTCGGGTTACGGAGATGGCAGCGGCTGCGGCGGCGTAACGGGCGGCGTCCGCAGGTGGATTGCCCCGGGTGAGGGCAAGCGCGAAGGCGGCGTTGAAGCAGTCACCGGCCGCCGTGGTGTCGACCACCTTCACGGGAAAGGCGGGAATCTGCTGCGCTGGGCAATCGCGTCCGGCCAGAAAAACTCCCTGCGAGCCGAGCTTGAGCGCTACATTCCGCACCCCCATCGCCAGCAGTTTTTCGGCGGCAGCAGGGGGATCGAGGTTGACCCGCCCCAACAGGATTTGCGCCTCGGTCTCGTTGGGCGTTAACCAGGTGGTGCGACTGAGCAAAGCCTGCGGCAAGGGTATGGCGGGAGCAGGATCCAACATCAAAGGAGTCCCGGTCTCCGCGGCCTGCTCCGCCAGGCGGATGACTGCTTCCAGTGGGGTCTCCAGTTGCACCAGGATCATTTTGGCTTGCTGCACCATCTCCAGGTGGGCGTCGATATAGGCGGCGGAAAGCGAACGGTTCGCGCCTGAGACCACGATGATGGAGTTCTCCCCATTGTCCGCCCGGGAGATGTGGGCTACTCCGCAGGGTCCCGCTACGATCTGCACCGCATGGGTGTCGACGCCGGCGTCCTTCAGGCCAGAGAGCAGCCTGTCGGTAAAAAGGTCGGTGCCGAGAGCCGCAATCATGTCCACGGGGGCACCCAACTTGGCGATGGCTACGGCCTGATTGGCGCCCTTGCCTCCGTTGAATACATCGAAGCTGCTGCCGAGAATGGTCTCGCCCGGGGCCGGGAGGCGGTTCGCGCACGCCACCAGGTCGATATTGATGCTACCGACTACCAACAACTTCTCCACGTCGTTCCCTCGCCGGGGCCACGGAGGCCGCCGACGGAAAGGATATCGCTACTCGAAGAGATGTACCAGGAAAGTGGAGGCGCGGGCCGGAATCGAACCAGCATTAAAAGGCTTTGCAGACCTTCCCCTGACCGCTTGGGTTCCGCGCCATTCTGAAGTGACTGCCCGATTTACCGGCAGTCAGTTGCTTTGGTGTGAAGTAACTTTAGATCGATTGTGATGTGCAAAACTACACCATTTGTTCGGCACCGTTCCCGTTGGTAACCCAAATGGAGTACCGACGCACATCTCTGAAAGAAAAAACTGTAGCGTTGCCAGGACGCCATTCGGTCTGGCCGGGTGAAAACGCCGCCTGACTTGCTGGCGAAAAAATCGGTTTCATTCGCAGGTCCGGAAGAGGATACTCTTATGCAGATTTGAGACTGCCAGGAGGATCGATGTTCCGGAGAGAAGGTAACGGGCGTAGAGCGTTTCTGAAGCTGGCGGCATTCAGCCTGGCGGGAGTCACCGCGCCATCGGCGCGCGGCCTGTACCAGGCGCAGCGGGCCACCATCCAGCGGCCGGATACACCAGAGCATGCGATCGATCTGCTGGTCCAGGGCAACCAGCGCTACGTGGCCCAGAAGCTTATCTCGTTCCAGGAAGATCTGGATATTTTGAAAGCTGAAACGGAAGAGCACCAGGAGCCGTTCGCGGCCGTGCTTTCCTGCGCTGACTCGCGGGTGCCTGTGGAGTTGGTTTTCGACCAGAGCATCGGTCATGTCTTTGTGGTTCGGGTGGCCGGTAATGTGGCCACGCCGGACACCATCGCCAGCCTGGAATATGGTGCGGCGGTGCTGGGCGTGAAAGCGATTGTGGCGCTCGGACATACTAATTGCGGCGCCGTCAAGGCTACGCTGGCGGGCAAAGCAGTACCAGGGCAGATCAGCACACTTTATCAGTACATCCATCCCGCGATCGCCGGAGCCAACGGCGACCTGACCAACGCCTGCCGGCAAAACGCCAGTCTGCAAGCGTCGGTGTTACGTGAGACCTCGCCTGTTCTCGCCGATTTGGTAAAGCAGAAGAAGTTGGCCATCCGTGCAGCCATGTACGATGTGGGCAACGGAAAAGTCACCCTGGTCTGAGCGTGAGCTGTTTTTGCTCCACGCAGCCGGATCGACGATGCTGAAGCAGCAACAAGCTAAACTCACGCTCCTTGACCGATTGCCGATAGTTCCGTTGACACGGTAGATCAAGCTAGTAACAAACTTGATCCGTACCGTCGTTGTATTCCTGATTGTTCCTCATGTTTTCGCGGCAGACCGCATCTATTTCTCTCGTCCAACACTATAGTTGTAGATGCGCACATCTGGTCAGCGATATGGCTGAGTGCTACTTTCTGGTCAGCTAGTCGTGGGATAGGATCTACGGCGGTTTAAGATCAGCTTGACGCAAGCAAACCTACCTAACCCACAGCGATGGTGACGATTGGGCGCTGGTGGTGAGGTGTTCGCGCTCCTTTGTGGGCGGCCCAGTTTCGCGGCAACAGTGTGGGTTGCAAATGGCGTGATGCCACGTCGGGCACCTGTTGCGTAATGTTACCTGGCGGCCAACCGATATCTTTAGGATGGCGATCAATTGGGTGACTGTTCTACGTTCGTGCTTAATATGGTTGCGTTTCGCGGATAAGAAAGAAGCAGGAAGCTCGTGAAGTGCTAACCAAGGATTGTTTAGATGGGGAATTTATCTTTTTCTGCCTGTAGACGAATCGTACCGCTCCGCCGCGCAATCTCCAGGCTGTTGTTGTTGACGGCTGCCTGTAGCGTGGTGACGGCGGCGCAAGCAGCACCGTTGCCTACGACGACGACACTCACGATCTCTTCGTCTTCGGTGGCATGGCACGCGGTCGTAACTTTGACCGCTTCGGTGACGGCGAACGGCGCCCCGGCAGCCGCGGGCACGGTCAATTTCTGCAATGCGTCCGCGCCGTTGTGCGAAGACACAGCTATTTTGGGAACGGCGCAGCTGGTTGGCGGCAACGCAACCCTCAGGATCATCCCTGCGATCGGGGTCCATACATATAAGGCGATCTTCACCGGGACGGCGACTGCTGTGGCCAGCACGTCCAGCTCGCAAACGTTGACGGTAACGGGCCTCTATCCCACGACTACGTCCATTGCGGCCACCGGCAACCCGAGCGGTTATGGACTGACGGCAACGGTGGTTGGCTACGCGAACCATCCGCCGGTGATGGCAGGCACGGTGTCGTTTCAGGATACGAGCGCCGGGAACTACGTTCTGGGAACAGCACTGCTGGGCCCACCAACGTTCGCTCAAGGTTTTGTCCAGGCGCCGAATTCTCCAGTCCCTACCGGCAATGAGCCTTCAGCCGGCGCCACGGCAGACTTCAACGGGGATGGAAAGCCAGACCTGGCAATCATGAACTCGCTTGACGATGCGATCGTCATTCTGCTGGGCAACGGAGACGGCACCTTCACGCAAGGCGCAACCATCCCTAATGTCACAGCCAGTAACTGCGTCCCGTTCCCCTTGAACCAGCGTTCGAATTGCTCCGTGGTCGCGGGAGATTTTAACCAGGACGGCAAGGCCGATCTGGCTGCGACCAGTGACTTCGACAATACCGTGACCATCCTGCTGGGCCATGGAGACGGCACATTTGTCCAAGCCAAGCGGCTCCCCCATTACCGTGGGTAATTTCCCTGAAACGGTAAGAACGGGAGATTTCAATAATGACGGTCGTTCTGGATCTGGTGGTCGCCAATGGCAAGGACGATACCGTAAGTATTCTGTTGGGCAATGGAGACGGCACTTTCACGGCAGGCGCGCCCGTTCCGGTAGGCGGGATTTCCCTTTTTTACGGCGGTGGCGGACTTCAACGGCGACGGCTTGGCCGATGTAGCGGTGACCAGCGCAGACGATAACACGGTAACTATTTTGTTGGGCAATGGGGACGGCACTTTCCACCAGGCCGCCGGCTCGCCCATTCCGGGCTTCGACTACAATCCCGCCCAAGTCATCGCCGCCGATTTTAACGGAGACGGCATTCCCGATCTGGCGGTGGCAAACTACACTGCCATCGATCAGACGCCTCCCGAAGACGACCAAAAGAGCAACGTGTCCGTCTTGCTGGGCAAGGGAGACGGTACCTTTACCCCTGCGCCGGGATCACCGATTACGGTTGGCTTGTACGCCACGAACGTGCTTGCCGCGGACTTTAACCAGGATGGCAAGACTGACCTCGCCGTTCTTAACCAAGGCGACATTAACGACCTCCCGACCCAGACCTTGACCCTCCTGCTGGGAGATGGAACGGGCGGCTTCGCGTCGGCCGGAACGCCGACCCAGCTGGGAAAAACTCCCAACGACCTGGTGGCGGCAGACTTCAGCGGAGATGGCACCACGGACCTGGCCATCCCCAACATAGGAGAGTTTGACACGACTATCCTGCTGTACCAATTCACGCAAACGGCCACTGCCAGTGTTTCGGGTATCACCATCGCCGGCACCGGGACCCACTACGTGGACGCGGTGTATGAGGGGGATACTTCCTTCGCCCCCAGCACCTCTCCCACCATCCCTTTGCAGGGGTCGACGGTGGGTACGAGCTTGACGCTGACTGCCAACCCCAGCGAGCAAATGATCACCATGCCGGTGACGTTTACGGCGCAGCTTGGTCCGGTTACGAGCCAGCCCTTCTTTGCAACTCCGACGGGAACGGTCACCTTCTTTGACCAGAGCGTCGGCACCCAGCTTGGCACGGCGCCCATGGGCGCGAACGGGCAGGCGGTTTTGACCCTCACCAGCATAGGCCCGGGAGTGCATAGCGTGACCGCGAGCTATGGCGGAGCACCCGGCTTTCTGCCCAGCAACTCGAACGCGGTATCGGTCAAGATCGACGAGCTGCGCGTCCTTCGCTGTCGGCAAACAACAACACGACCATCCTGCCCGGCACCACGGTGGTGTATACGCTCCAGGTGCAGCCCCAGGTGGCGACGGCATTTCTGTACAACGTGAGCTTGGCGGCGAGTGGTCTGCCTGCGGGCGCGACGGCAACCTTCACTCCCGCGACGCTGGCGGCGGGCGGCGTCCATGACGAATATCACCATGACGGTCAAGACAGCTGCGACTGCCATGAACGAGCCGCCACCGTCTCCCTTCGAGCGGCTGCCGCTTGCGCTGGGAATCCTGCTTCCTCTTCTGGGAACGCGTGCGGTGCGCAGGCGGTTGCGGCGAATTCCTCCATTCCTGGGAGTGGCGCTGTTTGCAGTGCTCGGCCTGGCGGCAGTTACGGGACTGAGCGGGTGTTCGGGGGCGGGCCTTTTCGCAGCGAAAAAAGTTCCCTACTCCATCACGGTTACGGCCACCGAAGGAACAGTTCAGCGCACAGCCGAGGTGCCCCTTGCGATCCAGTAGGCGAAGTGCGGGTGCGCGTTGTGGGACGAGGTATGCGTAGATTTTTACCTTTAATGGCTACGATGCTGGGGCTTGCGCCCGGCCTTCATGGCCAGATCGCGCCCGGGGGAAGAGATTTTTCTTTGCCGCGCGCGGAGGTCTCGCTGGCCTACAGTCCGACAGAGGCGAACGCGGGGCCCGGCCAATGCGGTTGCTTTTTCATGAACGGCGCCAGCGCCGAAGGGAAATTTTCGCACCTATCGCGCCTATACCACGGTGGTCGATGTAACCGCGGCACATACCGGCCAAATCAATAACACGGGTCAGCCTTTTTCGCTGATCATGGCGACCGCGGGCATGCGGCTTAATTTCAGATTGGGTCACCAGCGGCCGGATGGATGGGATTCATACCACAACATCAAGCCTTTCGTACAAGCGCTGGTGGGTTTTGCCCATGGCTTTGATTCGGCTTTCCCGACCAAGTCGGGATTTATTGAATCCTCGGCTAATTCGTTTGCGTTGTTGGCGGGCATCGGGGTCGATTACAAGTACCGAAGACATCTATCCTTCCGCTTGATCCAGGCCGACTACGGATATACCCGGCTGCCCAACCTTGCCGGCAATGACCAGAATTTGCTGCGGATTTCTTCCGGCATCACGATCCATCTCAAGTAGTTGGGGTCTCCTGCTTGCCCTGGGACCTTCTGTTTCTCTCTGTTTCTCTCGCAGAATCGTCATCCTGAGGATGACGATTCTGCGGGAGTTTGACGAAAGACATCTGCAGCCCGCTAGAACCACTCACTTTCTTTCTGTGAATTTAGAAGTTGAAGACAGCCTGAAGAAAGACGCTGCGGTTTCCGGCCGTGGAGGCGCCGAAGAATCCCCCTCCAGCCAGGGACTGCGATTTGCCGAAGAACTGGTCGACGAAAGCGTTCCGTTCGGTATTCCCAGGTTCTGATGGTTGAACAGGTTGGTCGCGTACGCGGTGAGGGTCAGGTTGTACCGGCGCGAAGTAGCCTGGTCCAGGCGCCCCGGTCCGCCACGGCTTCCGCTCAAGCCACCGGGACCGAGGCCGCCGCCTCGGCCGCCGCCGCCTCCACCTCCGCCAACTCGTGCAGCGCGACCACCTTCCACCTTGGGGCCAATGCCGATCACTTTACTTACGCGCATGTTCAAGCTGGCATTCGAAGGACCGGTGCCGATACCGTAGGGGATGATCTTTTCGTTGGTGCCGAAGGGGTTCGTATCCAGGCAGCCATACTGCGTGGGCACAACGTCTGCTTCGTTGCAGCTCGCCGCGAACGTGGGCCGGGCGTTGAACTGGTTGTTCCTGGTCAGATCGCTGCCGATGGTCACGTTGTAGGGGGTGCCGGAGTTGTAGGCGAAAAAGGGAGTGAGCGAGACACCGTAGGGCGCAGAGAAGTTCCCCAGGATCACGAAGCGGTTGTGAACATCGAAGCTGCTTCGTCCATAGTCAAGCCCTGGATTCTGAGCGACGGAAGGAGTGTAGGTGACTCCGTTGGTATCGGCTTTCGCGGTGGTGTAGGTGTAGAAGGTGAAGAAGCTGAACCGCGGGTAACTGGCCCTGCCGGAAACGATGATCTGGTCTTGGCGGTAGACGCCTCCGGACTGGTATTGCAGGTTGTTCTCCTGCGGCGGCTGGGAGCGGGGTGGCGGGATAGATGCCGAGATCCGCAGTGGCAAACTCCGGCGCTCCGATATTGTTGGTTAGGTATTGGTGCACGCCTCGTCCGTAAAGATAGGTGACATTCCCGGTGATCCTCTTGGCCACCTGACGATCAAGGCCCACGGCGAACTGCAGGTCAGTAGCGGCATGGAAATGCGGGTCAATGGTGTAGAGCGTCTGCGCTGTGTTGGCATTCGCTACCGCAACCGGGTTGACCGGAAATGTCGGATCCGTGATGGTGGAAACCTTCTGGTTGATCCCATTCTGGTGGATCGCCTGGATGATATAGGGCGTGCCTGCGTTGGAGCCGAAGCTGTTGGGCACGGTGAAGCGCTGGTAGAACCAGCCGTACCCTGCGCGCAGCACCGTCTTTGGCGGGTGCTTGGCATCGCCGTGCCCCAGGGCGTAGGCAAACGAGAGCCGCGGCGCCCAGTCGCTTTTATCGTTGATCCGGTTTTGCGTTTCCCAACGCAATCCGTAGCTGAAGGTAAAGCGCTGGTTCACTTTCCAGTCATCCTGGTAGAAGAGCGCGGCATCGAAGAGAATCGCGCGCGCAGTGTATTGATTGACTTCCGTCACCTGGTAGGTCTGCGGGGTCTGGTTCTCATAATCGTGCAAGGACTGGAAGGTGTATTGGCCGTTGGTGCCCCCATTGGTGTAGTTCGAGTCGCTATCGGCGCGCAGGCGGGCGCCAAAGTTTAAGGAATGATTGCCCTCGGCGGCCGCGAAGTAATTCTGCAATTCGTAAAGGTTCTGGGTGTCGCGTACAGTTCCGCCGTTGTTGCCGCCATCCACAAAGGAGCCCTGCACCGTGATGGTGGGTGAAACATTTTGGGCAACGTTCTGATAGTGGAAGTGGCGGTATTGAAAACGAATGTCGTCGACGATGTTCTTGCTCAGCACCAGGCTGTCACTCGCCTGCAGGGTGTTCTCCATGCTTTCGGTGTCGGTGGCCTGGGAAGGAAGGGCCAGTGGACCTACGCCTCCGTTGGTGGTTACGGCGCGGTAGAAATCGTAACGAAGGGTTAAGGTATTTGCCTGGCCGAGCTGCAGGTCCAAGCGGGGACTGATGTCGATGCGCGAACTCGGGTTGGGGTAGGCTTCATTCAAGGTAAGGTCCGGCGGGATCGTCCGGGTTGACGGCATCGATCACACTCACGTTCTGATTGTTGCGCCCGAATGCACTGACGTAGTACGAGGCGGTCTTCGAAATGGGACCACCTACGCTGCCTTGCAGGTTATAGGAGTAGTAGGACGGTTCCGGCGTTTGCAGAATCGGGTTGCGCGAGTTGAAGGAGGAGTCGTTGCCGCGGGCTTCGATCTGGCCGTGCAGCTTATCCGTGCCTGGCTTGGTGAGGATTTCTATTCGTCCGTAACCGAGGCGATCAAACTCCGCGGAAAATGGGTTCTGGTTGATACGAATCTCACGGATGGAAGATTTGGGCGGCATCTGTCCCCCGGTAAAGCCGTCAATGTAGATCTCGCCCCCGTTGGGACCAGCAGCCGGTCCGGCCAGCGCCTGCAGTTGGCTCTCCAGTTCATCGGGATCGTCGGAGAGTGCATCGAGGTCTTTCCCTTTGAGCACCACCGCGTTGGCATTTTGATCCGGGCTGGTATCGACCGTCGGTGTGTCGGCCTCGACCTGCACCTGCTGCTGCTCCATCTGGATTTGCATCGCGATGTTCAGCGTCTTCGTCTGCCCGGCGGTGACGGTGACCGTGGAGGTGAAGGGGGCAAATCCCGCCGTATTCGCGTTCACGGTGTAAGCGCCGGCAGGCAGACCCCGTACCTGGTAAGAACCGGTGCCATCTGACACTGCGCTGGCGCTTTTTCCAGAAGGCGAAGTAACTGTGACCTGTGCTTGCGGGATGACGGCGCCGCTGGGATCCAAAACCCGGCCCTGGACTGTGCCGGTTGCCCCTTGACCGAAAAGGGTCTTCGGCGCGGCAAGGGCAGCCCAGCAGGGACACGATCAGGATCAACCAGCACTTGATAGGTTTCATCATTCGCTTGGAGCTGAACTGCGGCAAGATTCCCAGCCGGGGCAAAGGGCAACCCAGCTTTATGGAATGGACGCACCGGCGGCACCGTAAGTTTCCTGGACCTATAAAGGCCAAGCCTCACGAATGTCAACGATTTAGACGCTTATTTTCGATGAGAGGAAGGCAAGAAATGTTTATTTGGCGAAGAAACGATAGCGGATATTCCAATGCCCGGTCTCGCCTGGTTGGACATTCACATGAATGTAAGCTTCCGGGCAAATGGTGGTGTGGATAGACCAGAAGTTGAGCTGCGCGATGGGAGAGTCGGAGGTTTGCTCGACGCCAACCCCTGTATTTCTATTCTCCACCGTGAAATCGTAATCGGCCGGGTTGTTTGAATAACCGGTCAGATAGCTGGAAACGGCCTGTCCTGGGCCAGTGCCCACTTCCTGCACATAGACAATGTCTTTGCCTTCAATTTTGCCGCGTGGTTCCAGGGGCCGTTTTGCCTGCGGCTCAAAGGGAAAATGGACGGCCATTCCGGGGCCGGTCGGAACATTATCGAGCATGAAGAAGTCGTGGTCGTAGACTTCTGTATCGATTGCCTTGGTGCCCGTGTTCTTGATGTGATGCTCGAGTATGAGAACCGGCTGGTGTTTGTCGAGCTTGAGGGTCTTCTCATAGACATAGGCGTAGCCCAGCGGCGATTGCAGAGTTTGGGTGAAGGTCACCTGGTCCTTCTTGACACGAACCTTCCATTTGCCCAGGTCCACGATGGGATAGCGGAAGCCGAACCTGTAGGGGGAATCATCCACCTTGCGTAGTACACCGACTCCCGGCTTGAGGAAGAGTTCACCGGGTTTTGCTTCGTTGTAGTTGATGGAGCTGAGGCCGTCGCTGGAGCGAAATTCTTCTACCGGGCCGGTGATGGCATCGTTGATCAATGGATCGTAGTGATTGAACCAAACTCCGAAATAGGTGTGGCCTTTGTAAGTGAGACAAGGAACGACGCCCGACCAATCGAAGCGCGTCGAGCGATAGTAACCCTTCTTGTCATCGGGCAGATACACAACGGCCTGGACCGATCCGTTGGATAGCACGGCTTTGGGAAACTCATTGTTGATGATCGAGGCGCAAGGGGAAGAAGAGTCTTTCGCAACCTGGGCTTCAGCCGCTGGAAGTGCGGCTACGGAAAAGAGCAGGGCGGCCAGGAGCAAAGACCTTCTGTTATGCAATGCGATCTCCCTCTGCGGATCTGTTGTGGAATCCCATCGTAAACCCAGCCGGCTGCCGAAAGAGTCTGCACAGGCCGGGAAAGCAATACCCCAGGGGCTAGCCCTCATGGGTTGTCAGGGCACGACTTTAATCGGGCCGTAAACCGCGCGCCTGATGAGGGCTTTAGCCCCTGAGGTTTCCTTTCCCGCCCGCCTGCCCCGGCGTGCCGTTGGGCCAAGAGTTTTCCGCAAACTGTAAAGTCGTGCTCTAGGGGAGTGCATAGGCTACGTAGACTCCGCCGGAGGGCTTCTTGCTGGTTTGCCCTCCACTGGCGGCGATCACGACATATTGTTTGCCGTTCACCATGTAGGTCGCAGGCGTTGCCAGGCCGGCAAACGGTAGTTGCGTTTCCCATAGCAGTTTTCCCGTGTGGCTGTCGTAGGCGCGAAATTTCTCGTCGAACACAGTGGCCCCAATAAATAACAGCCCTCCCGCGGTGACGACCGGGCCACCGTAGTTATCTGATCCGGTGGTGGGCATGCCTTTAGCCATCAACTCAGGGTATTCCCCGAATGGAATCTTCCACAGATACTTGCCGGTGTTCATGTCAATCGCGCTGAGCGTTCCCCACGGGGGCGCGGTTGCCGGATAGTTTTCGGGATCAAGAAATCGACGGAAGCCAATCGTCTTATAGGGCATGTCGTTCTTGGCGCCGTTGTCAGCTTGCCTCCGCGGCGACCGGGTCAGCGGCGGGACGGCGCTGTTGCTGCTGCGGAGCCCTGGTCAGGTAGTGCACGACGGCCTCAACCTGCTCGTCACTCAGGCTGTTGAAGGGGGGCATGCGGCCCTTGCCGGAACGGATGGTGGCGGCAATCTCCTGATCGGTGAGGATACCCTCGATGCCACGCAAGGCAGGAACGGAGGGCGGCGAGCCGGCCCGGTTGATGCCGTGGCACATGCTGCATTGGTTCTGATAAATCTTTTCACCCGGGCTCCCCGGCGGCGGAGGAACGGTCAGGCCAACCAGCCAAGCTGTGTCGTTGGCGTTGACGTAAAACACTCCGGTCGTCGGATCGACGGCGGGCCCACCCCATTCGCCGCCGCCGGCAAATCCCGGCATGTCGATGGTCAGCTTGTCCACGCTGGGAGGAATGAACTGGCCGCCGGCAATAAATGTCTTGAATTGCTTGAGCGCCCAGGCGTGCGCTTCCGGCGTGCGGTTGGTGAGGGTATCTTCGGTGACGCTCTGGTGGGTGTATGGCTCCGGCGCGGTGGGGAGCCATTGCTTAGGCGATGTAACCTCGCCCGGGACATTGCTGGCCGGATAGGCCGACTCCTTAAGCGGGAAGAGCGGCTTGCCTGTCGTGCGATCGAGGAGGAAGACAAAACCCGACTTGGTAGTCTGGGCGATGGCGTCCACGCGCTTGCCGTCCCGCGTGACCGTCAGCAGCGCTGGGGGCGCAGGAAAATCGCGGTCCCACAGATCGTGGTGCACTCCCTGAAAATGCCAGATGCGTTTGCCGGTCTCAGCATCGAGCGCGAGCAGCGTATCGGCAAAGAGATCGTCCCCTACACGATCGCCGCCATAAAAGTCGAAGACGGCAGAGCCCGTGGGCACATACACGATGCCGCGTTTGGTATCGACCGTCATGCCGGCCCAATTGTTGGCGGCGCCGGCATTCTTCCAGGCGTCTTTGGGCCAGGTGTCATAGCCGAACTCGCCCGGATGAGGGATGGTGTGAAAGGTCCAGCGGACAGCACCGGTGCGCACATCGAAGGCGCGAATGTCACCCGGGGGCGCGGGGTGGGTTTCGGGATTTTGTCCGCCCACGATGATCAGGTCTTTGTAAACCGTTCCCGGTGTGGTGAGCGAGACGGACTGCTCCTGGTAGGGTTCGCGCAGGCCTTTGCGTAAATCGATGGAGCCGTTCTCGCCGAAGGTTGGAATCAGCTTGCCGGTGGCCGCGTCCAGAGCAAAGAGAAAGTTGCGCATGGGAACGAAGATGCGGCTGTCATGGCCGTCGGTCCAGTAGGAGACGCCGCGCGATCGGGCGAAGCCTGGAACTGTCGCGTCCCACTTCCAAAGCAGTTTGCCCGACGCTGCATCGAGCGCAATGACCCCATGCGAGGGCGTGGTGGTGTAGAGAACCTTGCCCACGATGATGGGCGATGATTCGAGGTCTCCGCCCTGTTCTCCGGTGTCATACTTCCAGGCCACGACCAGATCTTTCACATTGCTGCGATTGATCTGGGTCAGGGTGGAGTAGTGGTCTTGCGCGTCCTGGCCGCCGTAGACGGGCCAGTCAGCCTGCTGTGCGGGCGCAGCGGCTGCTGCACCGAATAGATTCCGAGGGCCAAGGAGGTAAAGGCCCACGCCCAAAGCGATCGCCGCGACAACCCGTTTTCTGCTCATGCTCCCTGTATGCCGCTACGCCCTGGCTTCCGCTTGCGCCCGATTCTTCAAGGCTTTCATGTACGCGAAGCCGTAGGCCTGTTCAGGATAATGGCCGCCTACCACTGTCGGTGTGTGGTCGAGGATCACGATGCCGTCAAATTTTACTTCGACCAGGGCGGTCATGATCTTGGACATATCGTAATAGCCATTGTCCATGAAGGTTTCGACGAAGTGCGGCAGCGGCGCGCTGACATTGCGGAAATGGATCTTCCAGATCTTCTCCGGGCCGAAATAGCGGATCATCTCCGCGGGGTCTTTATGCATGAGCGCAGGGCCGCCTTCGTTCCAGCATCCGCAACAGAGACAGATGCCGACGTTGGGGCTGTTGGCAATCTCCATGGCTCGCTTGTAGCCTTCGAAATTGGCGAAGATGCAGCGTGGAACCCCTGCCAGGATGGGCTCCGGTGGATCATCCGGGTGGATGCCGATACGGACGCTGTTTTCTTCAGCGACGGGCGCAACCTGCTTGATGAAGTAGGTGTAGTTTTCCCAAATCTCTTCTTTGGAAAAAACGCGGCCGTGGGAGAGGGGCTCGTAGAACTTCTTATCTCCCCAAATGCCCACCTTGTTGGGGCTGGCCATATCGAATTCTCTGGCGGAAGCGCCGCGAATGGTGGCTCTGCCGCTATTCCAGATGCCGTTGCCCATGTGGGCGTAGGTGGTGTAGTAGATGCCGGCCTGGCCCAGGTTGCGAAGGTATTGTTTGTATTCCTCGATCTTCTGGTCGCGGCCGGGCAGATTGAGGGTAACCTCAGGCATGTTGTGCACGCTGGAGTTGCCGATGTTCCAGACCGTGATGCCGGCATCCGCATAGCGCTTCTTGATCTGCAGGAAGCCTTCCGCTGTCCTCAGGTCGGGGGTGGAGGCTACGCTGACGTACTCGGCGCCCATCTGCTTGAGAAAAAGCAGATCGTCGTCGCTGGGTTTGGCCGTAGTTTGCGCGCATAATTTGATGCCCGGAGCACTTTGGTGCACGGTCGCCGAGGCGGGGCGTGCCGACGCAAAAACCCCAGCGGCGCTGAGGGCGCCGCCGACTGCCAGTTTGACGAACTCTCTCCGGTCGGGGGTAAACCCGGTAGTCGCCTGGTCCGATGTTTTCTGATCGTTTTCCTTCTGTCCCATTTCACCTGTCCTTTTGAACGCGACACCCTCTTGCTCGCCACTGCATGATAACGCTACCACTTACGGAGGGGAGTTGTGTAGGCAGGCATCCCTCTTAAGAAATTATGCAATGCCTGCGCTTTCACTGAATGCCCATGCTATACGACGATCAGGACGCGTTAGAAGTTTAGCCGCAAGGCAAATTGAATGACCCGCGGCAGGTTGAGCTGTGAACTGATCACCCCGAAGGTAGCGTTGGACTTGTCAGTGGGGTTGTTGCAGCAGAGAGCGCTGGGCTGGCCGAACTGAACCCGGTTCCACATGTTGAAAGCTTCGGCACGAAATTGCAAATTGACCTGTTCAGTAATCGCCGTGCTCTTGAAAACGGCAGCGTCCCAGTTGGCTATTCCTTGCGTGCGCAATGTGGAATCGGTACGGCGCTCGTCTCCGAAACCGTAATTGGACGGCGCAGTGAAGCAATTGGTGTTGAACCAGCCGTGCTGCCTGGAAACTGCGCTCCCTGAGAGCCTTTTCTGGCAACCTGGCACTACGTTGGGCCGCGGTTGGCCGGCGCCGAATTGTTGGCTGAGAAATGTGGGCTGCGCGGTGAATATGAGGGGAAAGCCGAATGCGTAGGTGGTGATTCCGTCGAATCCCCACCCACCTACGACCTTGTTCAGGACTCCACTCGAGTTACCCAGAAAGCGCTTCCCTTGTCCGATGGGCAGGTCATAGACGTACGCCGCCACGAAACGTGAGGGAACGTTGTAGCTGAGCGGCGCATATTCGGCCTGGAGGTTGTTCCAGTCCTGGACTTCTCCGGGTTGGACGGCTTCCTGGAAGCCGGTCTGTGTATCAGCGGTGCCCATGTCCCTTGCCCAGGTGTATGTACCGAGCACCATCCCGCCCGAGGAAAACCGCTTTTCCACTTTCGTTTGCAAGGCGTTGTAGTTGGAGCCGGCGGCAGTATTGGCGGCATTCCACAAATTGAAATATTGCGGATAGGGACGCAGAAGCTGGCCGGCGGGAATGGTCTTGCCAGACAGGTTGCCGGTAGTGATCAGCCCGTAGAAGGGGTTGGGAACCTGGACCGTCAGCGCCGAACCCAAGGAATTATATTGATCGGGGAGCTGGTCCAGGCCCTGGCCGTCGTCGTTGAGGCCTGCCGGCAGTTGTTGATGGACTCCATGATTGCCGACGTAGGCAACGTCCAGTACGGTCTGATGTCCGAGGTCATATTCCACATCCAGATTCCATTGCTCGGCGTAGGTCGCGGGCTCGTTCGGCACGTTGGTGACCACGGGTTGCCCATTGATAACGCTCAGATAGTTGGGGCTTCTTCCCACTGGCTCGAGGACTCCGGTTGGGAAGGGGTTACTGAACGAATTGATGGGCACGGTCGTAGGATTGATCTGGGTAAATGCCAGGTTGACCGCGGCCTGATAGGGCTGCGCATCCTGCTGCAGATTGGCGGTTGGAGCAAAGAGGATGGAGAAGCCGCTACGGACTACCAAGCTGGGGGTTAGCCGATAGGCGAGGCCCAGGCGAGGCGAGAACAAGTCGTAGTGAGGCAGTATGTTGGTGCGATGAGGATAGGCCGGAGTATTTACCAGGTCGACGTTACCCTGAAGGTTCAAGCCCGTGGGACCGGCCAGCGGATTGGCGCCGTTTGCCAAGAAGACTGCCTGACGGTCATGCCGTTCTGTCCAGTAGCCCGGATATTCCCAGCGCAGACCGTAGTTGAGCACTAACTTATTAGTGGCCTGAAAACTATCACCCACATAGAGCCCACCGTAGTAGGTCACGGAAGCGGGGATAATCGCCAGCTCGTTTACTGTAGTTTGCGGTAAGCCCAAGAGGAAGGAGGCGAATGGATTGCCGGTAAAAGCGCTGGTAAAGCCAAACGCTTCCACCTGGGTGGAGTTGGTCTGCCCGTAGTTGTTGGGGGCGCGGCGGAACTCTCCGCCGAACCGGATGGTATGCCGTCCGTAGATCATGGTATCGCTTCCCGAGATGGCATAGTTTTCTTCGGTTACGAAGATTTGTTGGCCGCCGCCGCCATTGACGGATAATCCGGAGACCGCGACGCGGGGGATGACCGGACCGCAACAATTTGATCCCAGTGCGGCGATGGTCGCCGCCGGCCAGCCGGTGAACGAGAGATCGAATGGGATACCCGTGGCGCCAGTAAAACTGGTGTCGCGAAAATAGGAAAGACGAAAATCCAGAATTTTGGTTGGGCTGACAGTGATGCTGTCTCCGAGCACGACCTGCTGCACCGCGTTATGGCCTGTCGAAGGATTGGGGAGATACCCATAGGGTAAGGCACTGGGACTCAGGGCATGGTGGTAGGTGTAGCGTCCGAAAATGCGCTGCTTCTCACTTGCGTTCCAGTCGAGCCGCGCGATGTACTGATTCAACGACGGCTTGGTGGTGGCGTTCACGCTGTAATTGTTGACAGTCCCCGGTCCATTCGGGGGCGCCCACCATTTGAACATCGCCGCCGCTGTGGGATTGATCCGGCTTTGAGGGATGGTGTTGTTGGGGAAAACCGTACCCGGCGGAGCAGGGATAAAGTTACCGTTGGCGTCAAATTGACCCGGGTCCTTGATAGGCGTGGAGCTGGTGATGACGCCCGACTCCATGGCTGCGGTGGGCACAGAGTAGGTGGTGGAGGTGCCGATGGCCGCGCGAATACCCTCGTAGCTGCCAAAGAAGAATATTTTATCTTTCTTGATCGGGCCCCCAACGGTTCCACCGAACTCATTTTGAATCAGGACAGGCCGCTTCAAACCTGCCTGAATATTGAAGAAGTTGTTGGCATTGAGGACGGTGTTGCGCAGAAAGTTGAAGGCGGTACCGTGGAAAGCATTGGAACCGCTCTTGGTCACCATGGTGACCACGCCGTTCGTGGTGCCGCCGAATTCCGGCCCAATCGCGTTTCCTTCCACACGGAACTCCTGTATGGAGTCTTGCGACGGTATATACGAGATCGCGTTAATGTAGCCGTTGTTGATGGGACCGCCATCGATGAATTGCGCGCCGGTGTTGGGGATTCCCCCGGAAATTTGATAGTTTCCGGTAGAAAACCCGTTGCCGTTCATCCCCGATACAGCGTTGCTGGCTTGGGTTCCACCCTGGGGCACAACCCCTGGAGAGATGGCGAGAAGGTTAAAAATATTTCGGCCATTCAGAGGCAACTCAGTCACAGCTCTACCCGCGACCACCTGGCCAATGGTGGCTTGTTGGGTTTCAACCAGAGGAGCCTGTGCCGTTACCTGGACGGTCTCGCTTATGTTTCCCAATTCCAGCGAGGCGTCCACGCGCGTGGAACCCTGCACCTGCACGACCACGTTGGTGCGGATGAAGTGCTTGAAACCACTGTTCTCAATGTCGACTTTGTAGTTGCCGGGTATCAGGTTGACAAACTGGTAGTCACCAGCGGAGTTGGTCGTCGCGGTGCGGCGATCGCCGGTATCGACATCCGTTAATGTAACCGTCGCCCCGCTGACGACTGCACCCGTATTGTCAGTGACGGTTCCAACAACGGACCCGGATGTTTGTTGCGCCCGGAGCGTCGCAGTGGCAAGTAGCAGAAGGCAAAGCAGGTTGGCCAGCTGGTGGACGAGGAACCTTCTACGAGTTGAGACCTGAAGCAAATCCATAGTGCCTCCAAAATTCGTGCGATGGAACAGGAGAACCCTGGCCGCGATCAGTGTTTGTTACTTGATTGTGATGACTCGTTTGACGCGCACAACCTACGCTCCCTGCGAGAGGGTTGTCAAGCGCGTACCACTATGTGAACTAAGTGGGGGTTCCCTAATGAACTAACTGCCTAACTAGCTGATAACAGAGGCAAATCAAGCGCTTCGTGATATCGGCGGAGGAGTTAGTCCGTCCATCCCCCTCCACGCATGCCGTGGTGCGAGGGGGATGGACAGCTCCAACACTATACCGTCGCTGCGACGACCATCTCGAGGGTTCTGCGCACGCCGCTATCGCCTTCGATTGGACCATCGACAAACTGGTTGAAAGGATGCGGCTTCCAGTCGTCGCGCGAGGTATCCGGGGTGTAGGTCAAAGGCAGGCCGGTGGCTGCGGGATCGTAGGTCTCGGCATTGAGACTGGACATCTTATAAATCACCATGTCCAGAGACGGAATAATGTAGAGGCCGAAGCCGCCCGCGCCCGACTTGAAGAAGGCATCGCGCGGCGCGCCGGCTACATGGCCGTCCGCATTTACCTCGTGTTGCAGGCTAAAGGGTGAGTGGGGATTGAAGGGCGAGGGCCTGCTCAGCAGTTCGACATACTCCCGCGGCACCAGTTGCTGGTTTTTCCACTTGCCTTGCTTGAGCAGCAGATACCCAAAGCGCAGGGCATCGGTGGAATGGAGAGCGATGCCGGCCGCCCCAGGGGTGTGAGGCAGAGTCTCGCCATTGTGATGCAGCGCATATCCCCACGTACCCCAACCCAGCGGCGCCGCTAGTTTTTGCTTGATGTATTCCTGCAGCTCCATGCCTACCACTCCGCGCAGAACGATGGAGGCTATGTGCGGATCCTGATCGTAAAGATATCCGCCTCCAGGCAGTGCCCACATCTTTCCGTGAAGCGTGCTACCGTCCTGGTCGAGCACCGGGTTGGGTGAGGTCCAGTAAGGTATATTCACGTTCTCGCCATGGATGATTCCAGTCAGATGCCCGGAATTCGGGAGCGCGGCTGGAAGAGGGGTCCGTGAGTTCTGAAGGCCGGAAGTCATGGTGAGCAAGTGGCCGAGACGGATGTCGGCCATCTCCGGGTAGCTCAAAGGAAAAGCCTGCGGCAGATACTCCTGGGTGAAGATCTTCTGCGATAATCCGTCGGGAAAACGGCTGCTGTGCTCCGAAAGCATGATGCCGCAGGAGACGCTGGTAAACATCTTGGCAATGGAATACATGTTCGGATTGGCTTCCCGATTTGCTCTGCCGAAATATTTTTCGTAGACCAGGTATCCATGGCGCAGAACCAATAAGCCTCCGTGCTGACTGGTGGTCTGCGTATATTGGAAGGCTTCGTCGAGCCTGCTTTTATCTATGCCGGCAAGAGTGCGGATTTCCGAAGGCTGAGTCAATGTCCGCCAGCCGCCCTGAGCATCAGGCCGAGGAAAGTAGAGATCGTCGCCCCCAGCAGCGCGCGCTGCCAGGTTCAGAAGAGGGACAGCAACAGGAAGAGAAAGCAGGGTTCTACGTGTCAAGCTCATCGTATCTCCACCGAGCAGAACATGTTTCTTTGTCAGATGGCAAACTGGTTAGCTGGTTTGACGTTGCGGCTGCTGGATTAGCTTCTCCGCAGCCTGTAAAGTCGAGCCCTGATACAAAGCATCCCGGCTGTGACCACTGGAACGTCCCGAAGCTGCTAATTTGGATGAGTCCGATTCTGGACACACGGAGCGAAGATGGTGGGACTGGTCTCCATATAGGAGGAAGCATGTCATTTATTATCGAAAACCTTCCCGAATCGATCAAAGCCGCAAAAGCGGAACTGCGGGCCTCGCTGCCCCAATATGAGGAAGTGTTTCGTGGTGTCGAAGCCGTCATGCGGAAGCGCGTCGACGAAATCGTCAAAGAGCGCAACTCCGGGCAGGAGGTCATCCCCATTGTTCAATACGCCGATATCGCCAACGATCGCGTGGCGACGGAACTTATCGAGAAGGTCAAGTCGCGCGGCGCGTGCGTGATTCGCGGTACGTTCCCGAAAGAACAAGCCGTGGCCTGGGATCAGCAGGTAGCGCAATATGTTGAAGAAAACCATCTGGATGCAAAGTTGGCTAACGCGGCCGAGGACAAGTACTTCGGCACGCTGGCCTCCGCCAAGCCTCAGATCTACGGCGTCTACTGGTCGAAACCGCAGGTCGAGGCACGACAGTCAGAACAACACACGCAGGTACGCGTCTTTCTCAACCGGTTATGGCAAACCGAAAGCAACGGGATCCGTCACGTCGACCCGGAGCAAACACCGGTCTATGCGGATCGCATGCGCCGGCGGCCGCCGCAGTCGGCTTCCCTCGGCCTGTCGCCGCATGTGGACGGTGGTTCGGTGGAACGTTGGCTTGATCCGAACTTCCGGAAAGTCTACCGCCACGTATTTTCTGGAAATTGGGAGAAGTACAACGCGTACGATGCGGCATACCGCACCGATGTGCAGGAAGTGCCTTCCCCGGCTGTCTGCTCCATGTTCCGCACTTTCCAGGGCTGGACGGCTTTGACGCGCCAAGGAAAAGGCGATGGCACTTTGCAGCTGATCCCGATCGCGGACGCCATGGGTTACATCCTGCTGCGCGCTCTGCAGGACGATGTACCCGCAGATGACCTTTGTGGCGCCAAGCCAGGACGGGCACTCTCAGTGAATGCGGACTATCACAGCCTGCTTCTGGAAGCAGTTTCCTCGATTCCGCTCATGGAACCCGGGGACACGGTCTTTTGGCATTCCGACGTGGTGCACGCTGTTGAGAACGAACATAAGGGCACTAGTTATAGCAATGTGCTTTATATCGCTTCCGCGCCTGGTTGCCCGAAGAATTCGGCTTACCTCGAGAGGCAGGCTCCCGCATTCATCGCCGGGAAGACGCCGCCGGACTTCGCCCCCGACGACTTCGAAGTAGATTTCATCGGACGCGCTACGGTACAAGACCTGACGGAAACGGGCCGCGAGCAACTCGGCGTTACGGATAAACTCATCAGTTCCCTTCACGCTTCGGTCTGATGACGAAGTCAAGGTAACCGCAACTTATTCAGGAGGACTTATGTTTCTGAAGTTTGTTATGAATGCGTTGCTGCTTTGCCTGCTTCCCGCGGCCTTAGGCTCCGCCCAACAACTATCTCCCAAGTGGGAGGAATTGACCGCCGAGGATTTCGTAAAAGCATTGCAGTCGTCCTCCGGGGTTTGTCTTCTGCCTTTCGGGATTATTGAGAAGCACGGACCTTCCGGCCCCCTGGGTACGGATCTGATCAATGTGCGGGGCGCTACTCTGGAGGCCGTGAAGCAACAATATGCCATTGTCTTCCCGGAGTATTATTTTGGCCAGATTGCCGAAGCACGCCACCAGCCGGGAACGGTCGCCTACCGTTCGGATCTGCAACTTGCACTTTTGCAGGCAACGACCGATGAGATGGCACGCAACGGCTGCCACAAAGTGCTGATCGTGAATGGCCATGGCGGCAACACAGCACTGCTGCAGTATTTTATCCAGCTACAACTGGACTCAAAAAAGGATTACGTGGTCTATATCTACGGCGGGACCGGGCCGCGGAGTGGCGAGACAATTCCCGCAGCCGCGGCGCCATCGAAACCGGGTGTCGATGGCCATGCAGGGGAGGTAGAAATCGCGGGCATTATGGCCAACGCACCGGGCCTGGCCCATCCGGAGAGAGCGGGAGAAGAGTCCGGAGCGGATCAAAAGCGATTGGTGATGCCTCCCGGGCTCAGTACGGGCATATGGTGGTATGCCAGCTATCCTAATCACTATGCCGGCGACGCGGCTGGCGCGACAGCGGCCCGAGGCGTTGCCCTGCGAGAAATGAGCGCGGATGGGATTCGCAAAGCCATCGCCTTTGTAAAGGCAGACACCGTGGCGCCTCAACTGCAACAGGAGTTCTTTGAGAAATCGACTAAGCCTATCGACACGAAACAGTGAAGCGACTTCCCTTTCCCGGGCACGCGGGGTCTCTCTCATCACATGACTCGTTCCGGCAAAGGAAAATTTGTGTACGATGGTGAACCATATGCATCTTCAACGTGCTCTGAGATCCTTCGCCTTGGTAGCCGGCCTTGGCAGTAGTGTATTTTTGCCGTTGCCGGCAATCGCGCAGACCTCCACCGCGCCAACAGCAGCCGACAGACCTGAGTCGCTGGCCGAGACATGGCAAAAGGCGAGCGCAAAGTACGATGCCCCGCGCAACGCAATCCTTGCGGACGTGGAGCACGGCGCCAATCAGGGACCATTTCGTCCGGACTGGAACTCATTGTCGCAGTACCGGGTCCCTGACTGGTACCGGGATGCGAAGTTTGGAATCTTCATTCACTGGGGGGTGTATTCGGTTCCTGCGTTCGGGAGCGAATGGTATCCGCGGCAGATGTATCTCGCTGGCTCGGAGGAGAACAAACACCATGTGAGCGTCTATGGCCCGGTGACGAAATTTGGGTACAAAGACTTTATCCCCATGTTCAAGGCCCAGCATTATGATCCGCAAGCCTGGGCGCACCTTTTCAAGGAGTCCGGCGCACGATACGTGGTCCCGGTTTTTGAACACCACGATGGCTTCCAGATGTACGACAGCAATCTTTCCGACTGGACCGCGGTGAAGATGGGACCGCACCGCGACCTGGTGGGCGATCTGGAGAAGGCAACCCGCGCCGAAGGCCTCCACTTTGGGGCCTCGTCCCACCGCATCGAGCATGATTGGTTTATGGACGGCGGCCGCAGCATTCCCTCCGACGTGAATGATCCTAAGTACGCGGCATTCTACGGACCCGCCGAGCAACAACTGGAGGACAAACCGGGAGGGAGCAATCTGCAGGACGACTGGACCTATGTCAGCCCCGCCTATGGCAACGATTGGCTTGCGCGGGATGCGGAAATTGTCCAAAAATACCACCCCGACATCATCTTTTTTGATTGGTGGATCGGGCAACCTTATGTTCGTCCTTATCTAGCCAAGTTTGCTGCTTACTATTACAACGAATCGAGCAAACGTGGGCCGGTCGGCATTATCACTTACAAATGGGTGGATATGCAGAAGGATTCGGGTGTGCTCGATATTGAACGCGGCCAGCTTGATCAGACGCTCGACCACGTTTGGCAGACCGACACCTCGGTCAGCAACAAGTCGTGGGGATACATTGAGCACGACACCTTCAAGACACCGGCATTCATCGTGCACCAACTCGCCGACGTGGTAAGCAAGAATGGCAACCTTCTATTGAATATCGGTCCCCGTTCCGACGGGACTATTCCGGACGAAGTACAGCAGGTGTTGCTGGCGGTTGGTGGGTGGCTGAAGGTCAATGGCGAAGCGATTTACGGCACCCGGCCGTGGGTGAGCTATGGAGAAGGGCCCACCAAGGTCGCGGCGGGTTCCTTCCAGGACACGAAGACGCAGGAATATACGGCGGAGGACTTCCGCTTCACCACCAAGGACAACAATCTTTATGCCATCGAGCTGGCGTGGCCTTCAGGTAAGGAAGCAGTCGTTCATTCTATGACGGAAGGCGCGCTCAAGGGTAAGAAGATCCGCAGCATCGCGCTGCTCGGTTCGGATGCTCAGCTTACCTATAATCTGCAGGCAGACGGGCTGCATATCGCGCTCCCGTCGCAACCGGCGGAAGGCTACGCTTATGCTTTCCGGATCGCGCTGGACGGGCCGCCTCGCTAAGCAGCTGCGAGCTCGGATGCAACGTAGAGCATTTTCATTTCTACTCTGCACGGTCGAGTTCTCCGAATCGCGGCTTTTCTTGGGAAAAAAGCCGCGTCGGGAGTAGTTGCGTTGTATGCACCAGAACTGAAAATGCTTATTTGCTGATTTCCTCGAGCATTCTTTCCCGCAGGAATCCGTTCACTTTTGTCTGATAGCCGCTGCCCTTTGCTTTAAGCCAGGCTAGAACATCCGCATCCAGGCGAATCGATACAGACTGCTTGATAGGGCGATACCACTTACCTCGTACCGCGTTCTTCCAAGCTCCCGGAGGAAGCTCTGAGATATCGGAAGTGTCGATTTTACTTTCGGGCATTGCGGCCAGTGCCTTAATCTCCCGCTTCTGGCGGGCGGTCAGCGGCTCGCGGGGATCCAACGCGTAGCCTACCGTTTTAGATTTCGTTCGCTTCTTCATATTCAATTCGCTCCTGCCGGGTGACCCTGCGTGCGGAGATGATGCATAAGACCTCGTCCTTATCGTCAACCACGCTGTATGCGATCAAGACGAGCAGAACACCACCTACCCTACCAATGGATTGCCAACGCTCCTCGCCGTCGACTATCCGACCTGCCGGGTGATGTGGAAGGGGTCGAGAAAGACCCTGGTAGCCGTCTCGAAGCTGATGCCATGCTTCCGGCGATTGCCGTGGTTCTTCTCATCATCCCACGTAAAATACATTCGTATATACGATAACGTATATACGTTCCTGGGTTAAAATGAGGCGGCGACGGCCGTTGGCAGTCTCTCAACCACTGCACTCTCCGTGACTCACACAGCTCGATCGATCACTGCTTCTTAGCAGTGAAGTCGCCCGATGTATCCGACGGGTCTGCTGTCACTGTGCCTTTCATCGATGTGTTCGAGTCCAGCGTTCCTGTGTAGGTAAGGGTATAAACCGTACCCTCATACTCCGTATCGTACTTCCAGGTCACTTGCTTTTCCTGTACGCTTCCCTCGACGTTTAGAGCGCGATCAGCCACTTGACAGCTTCCGGAGATCTGCTTGTCAGTCTGCTTCAGGGTGCAGGTTGGAGCGATCGGGTGGTCGGCGATCAAACCGTCGACCTTCCAGACGCCAGAAACATCATCGGCCCATGCGGGCAGCGAAGCAAACAAGAGCAAAGAGATAATTCTCTTCATGGCCGTACCCTGACTTTCGTATTCATTCACTGCTATTGATGAAGATTAGAAGGTGAGCTTGACCGCTGCTGGGGAGATTCTAGCTCTGTAATTTGGAGAAATGCGGGTAAAATCGAAATACCCATTTCCTTGATACACTTTGTTTTCGTTGCATTTGTACGGACAATCCGCCTCGTGCTTCTCGAACCAAGACCGCCGGCGAGGCCACGCGGCGGGCCAGGATCAAATAATCTAAAACGCAGAGTGATCGCCGGCGGCATCAAGAGCCAGCGATCACTACGCATGTGGGTCTGCACGCCGCCCTTGTTCCGGATATGCAAAACCTGTGAGGATCGAAGTAATGGAAATGAAGCACTTTGAAGTGGGAAGCATGAAGCTGGAGATCCACGCCAGCAAAAAGGCTGCCGGCGAAGCGGCCGCACAATCTGCCGCGCAGGCGCTCAAGCAGCTGGACCAGAGCCGTAACGCGATCGGCGTTATCTTTGCGACCGGCGCCTCGCAGCTGGAAACGTTACACGCGCTGACCGCCATTCCGGGTCTGCCCTGGAAGAAAGTTCATGGTTTTCATCTGGATGAGTACGTAGGGATCGATGAGAATCATCCCGCCTCCTTCCGCCGCTATCTGCGCGAAAACCTGACCGAGCGTGTGCACATGGCGGAATTCCTTGAGATCGATGGGAGTTCGCGCGATTCCGATCGTGTGCGAAAAGCTTATGTTCAACAGCTGCGTGAGGCCAATCCACAACTCTGCTTGTTGGGGATCGGCGAGAACGGGCACCTGGCATTCAACGATCCCGCGGAGGCAAACTTCGACGATCCTGAGGCCATGAAGGTGGTCACGCTGGATGCGGCATGCCGGCAGCAGCAACTTGCGGAAGGTTGGTTTGCCACCTTTGAAGATGTTCCGGAGCGGGCCCTGACACTGACAATTCCGACATTGTTCAAGGTGCCGAAGCTGATCGTTTCGGTTCCCGGGCGGCGCAAGGCCGAGATTGTCCGGCGTACCCTTGAGGATCCGATATCGACCGCTTGCCCGGCGACCCTCCTCCGCACTCATCCGGACGTGACGATTTACCTGGACGAGGACTCGGCGTCAGCCTTGCATGGATTGGTGCGATCGCACTGAGGTCCGGCCCTGGCGGCATTCCACCCATATAGAAAAGCGAGAGCGGCGCTCAGAGACCGGCTAAGATAGCGAGCCAAATGGAGAAGATGAAGGGAATGCAACCGGGGATAGCCATAGCCCCGCCTGGGGTTCGGACTTCCGGCAGAACGCGTTGGTGGATTGTCTGGACGTTGTTCTTTTCGACGGTCACCAATTACATCAGCCGGCAAACCTTCTCCGTGCTGGCTCCCATGCTGGTCAACCAGTACCACTTCAGTCATGCAGATCTGGGCAGGATTCTCGGTGTATTTCAGATTTCCTACGCCATTATGTGGCTGGTGGGAGGGGTCTTCCTGGACGCGGTGGGGACCCGGCTCGGTTTGGCTCTGGCGGTGAGCTTCTGGTCGGTGGTGAACATCTTCACTGGATTCGCCAGTTCTGTTTTCGGTTTTGCGGCATTTCGATTTCTGCTGGGGGTGGGAGAAGGTGTCAACTGGCCGGGCGCAAGCAAGACGGTAGCCGAGTGGTTTCCCAGCCAGGAGCGCAGCGTTGCTGTGGCTATTTTCGACAGCGGCTCGAGCATAGGCGGCGCCCTGGCTGCACTGGTCATCCCCTGGATTGCCATCGCCTTTGGCTGGCGTTGGTCGTTTGTGTTTTCCGGTGCGCTGGGTTTCATTTGGCTGGCGATGTGGTTGCGTGTTTACCACCCGCTGGATAGTCATCCCAGGGTCAGCCCGGAGGAGGTGGCTCTTATTCGCGCCGGCCAGGAGCCGACGCTTACATTCAAGGGTGGGGCCGTTGCACGATGGCTTGAGTTGCTCAAGAGCTCGAACGTTTGGGCCATCGTGCTTGGCCGCGGGCTGACCGATCCGATCTGGTGGTTTTACATTTTCTGGCTCCCCCAGTACCTGAGCGACGCCCGAGGGTTCAGCCTGAAGAGAATCGCACTGTTCGCATGGATACCGTTTGTGGCCGCCGATGTCGGTAACTTTACGGGAGGCTTCATCTCGGGCTATTGCATCCGCCGGGGGATTCCCGTGATTCGGGCTCGCATGTGGGTGTGCGCCATCAGCTGCCTGCCCATCCTCGCCGGCATTCCCGCGGCTCGCGTGCACAGCGCGTACTCCGCCCTGGCGCTGATTTGCGTGGCTCTGTGGGGGTATGCCAGCTGGTCCACGATGGGGCTCACATTGCCCTCCGATCTTTTTCCCCAGGATGTGGTGGCCACGGTTACCGGGTTAAGCGGATTTGCGGCGGGCCTGTTGAGCGCGGTTTTCACCTTCGCGGTAGGTTTCCTGGTGGATCGGTTTTCTTATGGACCCGCATTTCTGGTCGCCGGGCTGCTCCCGATCGTTGCTACCGGGTGCGTGTTCCTGTTGATATCTCCGCCAGCTGCAGCCGGTGCGAAGGGTTGAGGGTTTGCGTGGGAAACGCAGGTTTAGAACCAGGTCCCGAAGGGACGAGTGAGAGCGGCAGAGCTGTCCAAATTAGCGCGGGCAGGAAGCGAGGAACTTGGCCCGGTCTGCGCTGGAATCAATCTCCTGTGCGACCAGGGCACAAAGATCGGCCACAGAGGCGCAGCGTTTGGCGGCCCGCCTTACCACAATTTCGGCGATGGGACCGATGTAGCCTGCAAGGTCGCGGCCGATTCGCTCGAGAATAGCTCTCTCGATCCCGGTCGCGCTCGCGGTTGGCTCGGCATCGACAACAGGCTGCTGCATCAGGCCGGCCGGCAGCGGGGTGCTGCCTGAAGAGGGGGTTTGCAGGGCAGGCTCTTCCCCTGAGTCTCCCATATAAGGCCGCAATGCCTGGATCAGTACTCGAACGTCCGACTTCCAGCGGGCATGGGTTAACTCAACCGCGTTTCTGTAAGCGAGTTCCCGCAAGTCGGCGGGTAGCTGATCGGCACTTGGCATTTTGGCGCCGCGAACCAGGACCGGCACCACAGGAATATCCCGCCGGAGAGCCGATGCAATCTCCAGCCGAACAAAGTCAGTTTCATCCTCGAGGCGTCTCTGACCGGATGCGTTCTTCGACTCCAGCCAGTCCCGCCCTACGACCGCCAGTAGCACACTGCATTTGTGGATGCTCTCGTCAATCGCTTTTCGGAAATCGCGGCCGGGCTGAATCGCATTCACATCCATGAACACAGAACCTTCCTGGAAGGTATGTGCCAGGTCGTCGGAAAGGCGTCCGGCTTCACCCTCAGAATCGTCGCGGCGATAGCTGATGAAGATCGTCTGCAGGACAGCGCTCCTTCCTATTGGAATCCTGGTTGAGTTTACGCCCAGTGCACCGGGCCGGGTAAGATACTTGCATTGGTACAACCGCCAGGCTCCTATAGGGCAGAGTCAAAGACACGGCCATCCTGTTGGGGAAGACGCTGGATGCGAGATGTCTGGAATTGGGCCACTGAACTCAAGATGCCGATTCGAACGGGAACAGCGTGCCCTCATGCCTGAGACCATTGACCAGCACAAGCAGGCAATCCTGGAACTTGAAGACCTCATTCTTGGCGACGGAGATACTTCGGAGCGCAGTGGTTTGCTTGGTGGACGATATAAAGCCCTGTACGAAGACAGCGACGACGCGGAAGCCAGATCTGCTTTTTTGAATAAAGCCATCTTCTCTTTTGAACGAGCGATGATGCTCGATGAGAATGACTATCTCGCGCTCAGCAACTTGCCCCGGCTGTACCGGGAGAGGAGTGGAGATGGCGACGAGAAGAGGGCCGTTACCGCAGCCAACAACGCCCTGCTGGCTGGTGAGCGTTGGCTTAAGCGCAACCCCGCCGATCCGATGGCGGTTCGGGTGCTGCTCGGCGCCGCGTTTGACGCGGGCGATATTTTGCGCGCCGAAAAGCTGCTGCGTGCGTTGACTGGTCCAGCTCTCGATGTGCTCCCGGCAGGCATTCCGGATTTGCGCAGATCCCTGTCGCTGCTCAACGATGTCAGGACCAGCTCAGCGATGGCTTCGGCACTCGGTGGCTTGCAGCGGTTACTGGACCCGAACGGAACAGTCCTCGCCCTGGCGGGCAGACGAATCGACGCCCCAGGCGTGGAGGAACGTAGATTTCCTCCCGGGAATGAAGCCCTGGTTGCGGTTCGCATCCGTAACATGATGGTCTCCGCCGCGAGCCAGGCAGTGGTATGTTCCGCTGCCAGTGGGGTGGATATTCTTGCCCTTGAGTGTGCAACGCAACTCGGGCTGGGGCTCCGGGTGGTACTTCCGTTTTCGAAGCAGCAATTTCGCGCAACGTCTGTGGCTGATCGTGGCGGAGACTGGGGGCTCCGCTTTGACGCCATTCTGCAACAGATGCAGAGTAAAGACATTCTGGAGCTGAATCTTGAGGGCGGCAACAATGAGGCCTATGCAGCCGTGAACTCAAAAATCATAGACGAGGCCGTGGGGTGGGCATCGACGACCGGACGCCGCGCGCTGGCAATGGTAGTTTGGAACGGATTCAGCCGAGGTGCAACGGACCTGACGGACGGATTCAGGAGAGTTGCAGTCGACAGAAAATTGGAAGTGATCCCGGTACCGACGCTCTGAACTGCCAGTTTTCTGTCTGACTCTTTCCATCCGCATCCACGACTGCCAAGTTACTTGAATGCTTACTGCCAGCCTCCGCCAAGGGCTTTGTAGAGTTGCACCAGGCTTTGATACTCGTTGCCTCGAGCCTGGGCAAGCGTTAGCTC
Organism: uncultured Acidobacteriaceae bacterium; assembly: GCA_963721125.1. Taxonomy (GTDB): domain Bacteria; phylum Acidobacteriota; class Terriglobia; order Terriglobales; family Acidobacteriaceae; genus PALSA-350. The sequence continues at coordinate 354,248 of CAVRHZ010000009.1, forward strand.
GGCGTTGAATAGCGATCGCTGGCCATCGAGAACTTCAAGATAAGTGGTAATGCCTCCCCGATAACGTCGCAGAGAGGTGTCGACTGAATCCTGCAGATCCTTGACCGTGATCTCCTGCGCGACACGCACTTGATGTAGTTTCTGATAACCGATCAGAGCATCGGAGACGTCGCGGAACGATAACTGGATCACCTGCTTATAAGCGATCAGCTCCTGGCGTTGTTCGGATTCAGCCAATCTCAGGTTCCCGCGCAGGGCGCCACCAGTGAAAATCGGTTGACTGACCTGGACGCCGTAGGACCAAATTCCGGTCTCTGAACTCATAAGGCCGGTGAGAATACTGCTTCGACCAAACGCGCCTCCGCCGGAGCCGGTAAGAGAAATCTGCGGAAAAAACGCAGCCCGGGCTACTCCGATCTCGGCGTTGGCGGTGATCAGGTCTTGTTCGACCTGGCGAATGTCCGGCCGCCGTTCGAGCAATGTTGACGGCAGTCCCGGCGGCACCTCCGGAGGAAGCGGCTGCTCGGCTAATGGCAGTCCACGCCGTATGCTCTCGGGATAATGGCCCAGCAGAATACTGATGGCGTCTTCCTCCTGGCCGATCTGTCGCTCCAAATCCGGGACCGCTGCGTTGGCGATGTCCAGTACCTGCTGCGCTTGCAGCACATCTAGCTTGGTGGCAAGACCGTGGTTAAGCCGCAACTTGGTCAGCTTGACGGAATCTTCCTGGGCCTTCACCGTGTCGCGCGTGATTTGGAGTTCGAGATAGAGCTCCAACAGACTGAAGTAATCACTCGCCACATCGCTGACCAGGGTGAGTACGACAGTATCCCGCGCATCCTCGGTTGCCAGGAGCTGGGCGCGCGAAGCCTCGGTGGCACGCCGCAGACGACCGAAGAGATCCACCTGGAATGCCGCATCGGCGGTGAGTGCCAAGATATTGTACGTAGACTGGCTGGTAGGATCTTTCGCGCCCTCGAAGTTACTGTTCGCTTGCACCTGGGGAAATAAACTGGAACGAGTGATGGTGACCTGAGCCCGCGCAGCAACAATGCGCTCGGTGGCCAATTGAAGGTCGTAATTCTCCTTCAAGGCGGTGCGAATGAGCTCCTGCAATTGGGGATCCTGGAAGACTTGCCACCAGTGAAGGTCGGCAAAGGATGTCGCCTGGACCTGGGCCTGCGAGTTATCGCCAAGATCGCGGTACACGCCTGGAGTGGGAACGGCGGGCCGGTGATAATTGGGACCAACCATGCAGCCGATCATTGCCGTCGAGGCTGAGATGGCAGCTAAGATGGCGCAAGTTCTCATGGCTTGCTCAGTCTCCCTCCGACGGCGCAGGCGTTCCGGGCAGCGCGGCGGGAGCCGGGTGCCTGCCGGCGCCTGACCACTTCTCCACCATGTAGAAAATCGCAGGCACGAAGAAAATGCCGATCAAGCTGGCGGCGAGCATGCCGCCGATCACGGTCGTACCCATGATCTGGCGAGCAACAGATCCGGCTCCTGTGGCCGTCCATAGCGGAACGCAACCAAGAATGAAGGCGAACGACGTCATCAGAATCGGCCGCAGACGAAGCCTGGCTCCTTCGAGCGCGGCATCCGCAAGAGGTTTTCCGCTCTCGTATTGTTCTTTAGCGAACTCGACGATCAGAATCGCGTTCTTGGCCGCGAGACCGATGAGCATGACCAGGCCGATTTGCGAATAGACATCGGTTTCCATCTGGACCAGATACGGGGGCAGGAACATTTGCAGCAGGACACGCCGCAACCACAGAAAGCTAAAGGCCCCGAAAATCGCCACGGGCGTGCTGAGCAGCACGCTGAAGGGCAGCGACCAGCTTTCATACAACGCCGCAAGAACGAGAAAGACAAAGAGCAGCGAAAGCGAGAAGATCACGGCAGGCGGCACTCCCTGCCGCGCCTTCTGCTCCAGAAAGGAAATACCCAGGTAGTCGAAGCCCATCTCGCTCGGCATCGTCTGTTTGAAAACCTCTTCCAAGGCATTCGTAGCCTGTTCGGCGCTATAGCCCGGCGCAGCGCTACCGTTAATTTGCGCGGAGCGATATTCGTTGTAACGCAAAGTAAACTCCGGGCCCAGACGCGGCTGAAGGGTGGTAAGTGTGGAGAGGGGAACATTCTCTCCCCTGCCGTTGCGGACGTAGAACTGGCCAACGTTTTCTATCCTGGCGCGGTCCTCACCCTCGGCTTCGATATAGACCTGCCACTGGCGGCCGAAGCGATTGAAATAGTTGATGAAATAACCGCCCATGAATGCCTGGATGGTGCGGTAGACATCGCTGAGACTCACGCCTTGCTTCAGCACCTTGTCGCGATCTACCTGGATAAACTCCTGGGGTACATTGGGCAGGAAAGTAGTACTAAGACTGGCGATCTCCGGGCGTTTTCGAGCGGCGGCAAGAAAGAGGTTGAGATTTCTGGCGAGGAACTGAACGTCGCCTCCGGAACGGTCCTCGAGCATGAAAGTGAAACCGCCGGAAGTGCCGACGCCAGGAATGGCAGGTGGAGAAAAGCTGAAGGCGACTCCCGCCGGCAACTTACTCAACTCGCGGTTGAGGTGCGCCTTGATCGATTGAAATTGCTGCTCCCTCGTGGTTCGCTGATCCCAGGGCTGGAGAGCCACAGAGAAGAAGGCGCTGTAGCTGGTGCGCACATAACTCAGTAAGCTGAAGCCCACCACGCTGGTTGCGTATTTCACCCCTGGGGTATTGAGGATGACTTTTTCAACCTGGGCGGCCATGGCGGTTGTCCGTTCCATCGACGCCCCGTCCGGCAGCTGCAGATTGATGTAGGCATAACCCTGGTCTTCGTCGGGGAGGAAGCTTGAGGGCACACGGGAGGCAAAGAAAGCCGCTGCTGCGCCACAGGCCGCGAGCAGTACAAGCACCACCGCGGTTTTGGTAAGCAGCACCCCGCTCCAACGGACGTAGATCTCTGTCGCTTGCCCGAAACGGCGGTTGAACCAATCGAAGAATCTCCTCAGCAGGCCGCGGCTCGGTTGCCGGGGGCGCAGCAGGAGCGCGGAAAGCGCGGGGCTGAGGGTGAGCGCGTTGAACGCCGAGAGAACGACGGAGATAGCGATGGTGACGGCAAACTGCTGATAGAGTCTGCCGGTGATTCCGGGGATGAAGGCGGTGGGCACAAAGACGGCGGAGAGCACCAAGGCGATGCCCACCACCGGCCCGGAAAGTTCTTCCATCGCTTTTAACGCGGCGGCCTTCGGAGTGAGCCCCTCCTCGATGTGCCGCTCCACACCCTCGACCACGACGATGGCATCATCCACCACCAGACCGATCGCCAGCACGAGACCAAAGAGCGAGAGGGTGTTGATGGAAAAACCGAACAGGGGAAAGATGGCGAATGTGCCCACCAGCGAAACCGGCACAGCCAGAAGCGGAATCAAGGTGGAGCGCCAACTCTGCAGAAACAGATAGACCACCAGGATCACCAGGACGAGTGCGATGGCCAGCGTCTTAACGATTTCCTTGATGCCTTCTGTAACCGAAAGAGTGGTATCCAGCGCAACCTTGAAATCCATGTCCCCAGGAAACCGTTGTTTCATTTGCGACATCAGTTTCCTGATGCCCGCAGCGGCATCGACCGCGTTGGAGCCAGGCAACTGGTAGATGGAGAGGATAGCGCTGGGCTCTCCGTTGAAACGTCCAGCAACGGTATAGTCCTGCGAACCCAGCTCGATGCGTGCGACATCGCGTACCCGAACGGTCCCGCCGTCGGGAGTCTCGCGCACGACGATCGCTCCGAATTCTTCCGGCGAAACGAGACGGCCCTGGGCGAGAACCGAATAGGTGAATTCCTGACCTTTGGGAGCGGGCTCGCCTCCTGCCTTCCCCGTCGGGTTCACGGTGTTTTGCGCTTGAATGGCGCTTACGATCTCGGGGACGGTGATGCCCAGCTTGGCCAGGGTGTCGGGTTTTACCCACAAGCGCATGGCATATTGGCCGGAGCCGAACACGTTCACGTTGCCGACGCCGGTCGAACGCAGAATGGGGTCAACCAGATTGATGTACGCATAGTTGGCGAGAAACCTGGCGTCATAGGTTCCGTGGGGCGAATAGAGGGCCACCCACATGAGGGGAGCGGTCACCGATTTTCGAACCGTGATGCCGTAGTTGGTAACGTCGGTGGGCAGCTGAGAAGCGGCCTGGGTTTCACGGCTTTGCGCGAGAATGTAGTCGGTGTTGGGATCGGTCTTTACGTCGAAGTCCGTGATCAGGGTGGTGGTTGAGTTGGCGGTGGCGTTCACCGAATACATGTAGTTCATGTTGTCTACGCCATTCATCTGCTGTTCGATGGGCGTGGCAACCGCTTGCTCCAGGGTTTGCGCGTCCGCGCCGACATAGGTGGCGAGGATCTGGATCTCAGGCGGGGTGATGTTGGGAAATTGCGCGACCGGCAAGGTGAGCATGGTGAGGCCGCCCACCAGCACCATGACAATCGAGATCACCATGGCGACAATGGGGCGGTTGATAAAGAACTTGGACATGGAATTACCTTCCCGCAGTGTCCCGGGCAAATGGCCTGGGGTTCACTTGGAGTCCCGGACGCACCTTCTGCACGCCCTCGGCGACCACGCGTTCGCCCGGCTTTAGTCCTTCCGCAATGACCCATTCGTTGCCGATACGATCGCCCACTTTGACGGGCCGGATGTTGACCTTGTTGTCGTCGCCCACGATGGCGACTTGATAGCCGCCTTGCAGCTCGGAGACGGCACGCTGAGGCACCAGCAAAGCGCCCTGCTGAATGCGGACAACGGCGCGCACTTTGCCGTAACCGCCGGGACGCAGAATATTTCCCGGGTTAGGAAATAATCCGGCGATTCGAATGGCGCCGGTACTTTCATTTACCTGGCGATCGGCAAAGAAGAACCTGCCCGGATGAGCATAGGTGGAACCATCGGCCAAGATCAGTTCGAGGCGCAGATTCTTATTAGCGGCTTGTCGACTAACCTCGGTTGGGAAACGTTGGCTCCAGGCAAGGTATTGGGGTTCGCCGACGGTGAAGAAAACCTTGATGGGGTCGACGGTGGAGACAGAGGTCACCGGTCCGCTACCGAGATTGACTAACGCGCCGACCTGAAGCTGGGCCTGCCCGGCGATGCCGTCGATGGGGGCTACGAGGCGGGTGAACTCCAGGTTGATCCTGGCGGTTTCGACCGCGGCCTCGGCGGTTTTGATCTGAGCCTCTGCAGTCTGCACCGTGGCCTTGGCGGCCAGGTTATTTTGCACGGCATTGTCGAGATCCTGCTGGCTCGCGGCCTGTTCTTTGGCGAGGGGTTCGTACTTTTCTACGTCAAGCTGAGTTCTTTTCTGAACCGCTACATCGTTAGCCAGCTGCGCTTTGGCCTGTGCTAACTGCCCCTGGGCCTGGTCGAGAGCTGCCTGGAACGGCCGGGGATCGATCTCGAAGAGTAACTGGCCTTTCCGGACGAAAGCCCCTTCCTGATAGCCCTGCTTCAGCAGGTATCCTGTCACCTGCGCCCGGACATCCGCATTGGTAAATCCGTCGAGGGTACCGATCCACTCGCCAAAAATCGGCACATCCTTCTGCTCAACCTGCACCACCTCAACGTTCAATGGACTGTCGGGCTTTGCTCCGGATACGTGTTTGGGATAGATCGCTCCAATGATCAGGCCGAAGACGAGCAGGCAAAGCGCGCCGCCTACCCAGAGTTTGTACTTCGAAAGAACGTTCATATTCTTCCCAGGCAGGGCAAACTTTCCGAGGCAGCCGTGAAACCTTATTCAGTGCGCCTAGCTCAGGCGGTGCTTGATCCACGTCTCTACGGGGCCCTGGTTTCCAATGCAATGGACGAGCTTACGGGGCGAGAACGCTAGGGGCACGAAACTCATCCGTAGGTCTTCTAACGCTAAACAACGAGTAGGTTGCGATCATGTTAGCGCTTTCCGCCACAATGTGCCGCCCGCAACGGTACAGGTTGCAGAATAGGCAAGGAAAGTAAAGCTGGAATCAGGCAAAAGCGTATCCATGGCGAATGAGCCTTCCCTTGTGTATATTTTCCGTTTTTGGTCGATTCCGATCTTAATTCACCTGTCAAGGCCGGCAGCCCATCCCCGGTCGTAATAAACCCGGTAGCTGCGAACGGCGGGCGCAGCTGCGACGTGTCGTGACCTAAACACCACATGGAGACCTGGGCGCCAGGTCAGCATCGCCAAGGTCGCTGACTCTCGAAATACCCCCGTCCGTGGCGCAATTTGTCGCTGGCTCTTTTTGCTGGTTCGAGCCGATGCTTGAATGATCTCAAGCGGAGCGAGCAACCATCTATGGCGTGTCCTGAGAGACTCAGATTGCAACAACTCTATGAGGTTTCACTTCGACGCTGGGCACAGATTGCAGCGTCTTCACAATTGTTTGGTCAATCCACGTTGCTTACGGATCAGGTTCGGCTAAAGGTCATAGCTGACAGGAACGCTGCCAAGAATCGGCTCCTCATGCATCAGGAGCAATGCAAGACATGCCGGCGTAGCCTGGTGGCCGGCCCTGCTGCCAACTAGTGCCCAGTCGAGCAGGGATGCCCTGGCCGGGGAGATGCTGCAGCCCTGACGGACTAATTACCAAGCACCGCTGCAGTTACATTAGATATCACCTTTCTCTGCGCTAACAAAGGCCTCTCTCTACCGGTAACAAAGGACGAGGGTGCCCCATATCTCGCTCGTTTTTCGCGAGATGTGGGATTCCACGGATGTTGACGCTGAGTGCGTCGGATGAATCGAGAGTCAGAAGGAGAGAGCAGTGGTATCCCACATCTCGCGAAAAACGAGCGAGATATGGGGCACCCGTCCTTTGTTACCGGTAGAGAGGGGCAGGTCGGTGCGAAATCCAGACTAGCCCCGCTAGCGTTGGCCTGCCCGTGCGCCGATGGAAAGCTCACGGTGTGTCCACCCAGGTTCAGCGACTCGCATTTGCGATGTCAAGGGCCTCGCGAGCGGGCTTGTAGGCGATGCGAACTGTTTGAATCTCGTAGGGTGTTACATCAACTGAGACCGAGTCCCCTGTGACCGGCAGTGGTGCTCCTTCGGGTTTCTCCATCAGGTTGACGACCGAGGCCGCCGTGGCGCCGGGAGGCACGGTCAGCCTGATACGTCCCGCCTTGCCCGCCCATTCATAGAAGCGGATGATCAGGGCGTCCCCATCTTCAGCTTTTTTCATCGCCGTAACCACCACATGGTCGCTATCGACTGCCAGGAAAGAGTGTTCCGCCGGGAGCAAGCCCTCGTGCGGCTCAACCTGCATCGCCCGGAGCGAATAATTGGCGTCGTATCCACGTTCCTCCGTCAGTGCTTGCTGCCAGGTGGAAGCGTGAGGATAAAGGACATAGATAAAGTGGTGCGGTCCCCGATCCGCATCGGGGTCAGGCCAGACGGGCGACCGCAAAAGAGTCAGCCGGAGCAAATTGCCAACCGCGTCGTAGCCGTATTTTGAATTGTTGATGAGGCTGAAGCCATGCCGGCGATCACCCAGATCGGCCCAGCGCAAAGCAGGCACTTCAAAGCGCGCTTTTTCGAAGCTGTTGTTGCGCGTAGTCGGCCGGTCAATTGTGCCGTAGGGAATCTCGTACGTAGCATTGGCGCTGGAGGCGGCGAGGGGAAAAGCGGCCTTCAACAAGACGTGAGTTTCGTGCCAGTCAAAGTCGTTGCTCACCAGAACCTCATCACTCCCCGCGAAAAGCGTGAGCTCCTGAACGAACTTCGAGCTCTGCCATGTTCTGGCCACCCGGATGGTGGACCGAAGAGGCGTGTTCTCGATCATCTGCACCGAATCGACATTGTGGATGCGGGTCGGAGGCACGTCCAGCGTGCCGGGGTCGATGTTCCAGGCGTCATAGTCCTTAGGCGTGTCTTTGAAGGCCTGTAGTTCGTTGCCGCAGGCGCCCTGGGCCAGGGTTTCGAACTGCGTGCGCTTGTCAAAGAGTGAGGTGATGCAACCGGTCTGCGGATCAATCACCACCCGCAGGTTCGCGTTCTCGAGTGTGGTCCCCTTACTCGTAAGGTCGGAGGGGAAGCTCTGGTTCGACTCGACCACGTGCAGCACCTGGTACCCCATCGAAGGCACGTTGGCAAGGCGGAGAAGCAGGCGCGCGGTGTGCGTCTTTGAGTCGTGAGTAAGGATCTCCGAGGGAACCACATTGTTCTTGTCATCGAGTACGGTGAGCTTATCCGCTGATCCGGAGGGAAGCTGCACCGAGACCTCCACTGTGCCTCCACGCTGCCAGGCGAGTGGATTGAACACCACGACAGGAAGCCCTTTCTTAACCCGAGTGTCAATTCCGGCGGTAATCGCGGCCAGCGAGCCCGCAGTCACCTGGTCGGCGGACCAGTGGACCTGGTTGTATTGCTGCTGCGCTTCTCTGTAGATAACGCCGATCCCGGAGCCCGCGGCGAGATCGTGGAATTGATTGAAAAGTACCAGCTTCCATGCGTCGCTTAGTTGGCCGGCAGGATAGTTTCTGCCATCCAGCCAGGCGAGCGAAGCATACTTCTCCGCATTGAGCATCCACTCTTCGCTGTCGCGCATGTTGCGCTTGTGATTGGCCTGGGTGGTAAACACGCCGCGGTGGTATTCCAGGTAAAGCTCGTCGTCCCAGGTGGGAATGGCGATCTGGCCTGAGGCCGGCGCCGGCAGCGCGTTATCTCCCTTGGCCAGGGCGGCGTAATTCCAGGTGGGCGAATTGCCACTGAGACTGTTTTCTACGGCGTTGAAGTAGGACTGCGCGGTGCCGAACTCCTGGCGTGGAACGATCTTGTCCGGCTCCATCCAATGCAGTCCCTGGTCGAGCATGGCGCGGGTGGGGCCGCCGCCATGATCGCCGACGCCAAACAGATCCATCATGTTGGTCAGCCCGGGGCTTCGATCGCGGGCCACGACGAGATCCGGGGCCAGGCGCGTCGGTTCGAGATTGTTGTTGGCGTATCCGTTGGGGAAGTATGTGAGGACCTTGCTGCCGTCGGGCGACTCCCACCAGAAGAGCTTTAGGGGCAGCTGATTGGTATCGTTCCATGTCATTTTTTGGGTGACGAAATAATCGATGCCACTGCGCTTGTAGATTTGCGGGAGCTGCCAGTTGTAGCCGAAGGAATCAGGATTCCAGCCAATGCGGGTGGTCACGCCATAGAGCTTCTGGAAGGTCTCCTGGCCAATCAATATTTGCCGCACCAGGGACTCGCCGTCAGGCATGTTGAGATCGGGCTCGAGCCACATGCCGCCCACCAACTCCCACCGCCCCTGCTTGATCCGCGCGGCGATTTGGGCGTTCAGGTCCGGATAATCATCCGCCATCCACTGGTTATAGACCGCGGCGGATTGCGTATAGGTGTACGTGGGGTACTCGCTCATCAACTGGACCGCCGTTCCGAAGGTGTGCTTGACGGTGTCGACAGTTTCGGTCCAGGGCCACAGCCACGCAGCGTCGATGTGGGAGTTGCCGGTGAGATGGTAATTTGCCTCGCGCAGAATAGGACGCAACGTAGACAGCGTGGTTTGGGAGCGGCGAAGCGACTCATCAAACGCGCTCTGGCTGCCGTGCTCAAGCGCTGCATAGTCGACCTGGTTGATGCTGTCGGTTACCACCTTGCGATCGGCCTCCGAGCCAGGGGCAAGCGAAGGAATGAGGGTGGCAGCACTGACCAGTTCCTGGCGCAGATCTTCCGGGTTGGGGCGTGAGGGAGCAAAGCTAATGTCGAGTTCGACATGGTCAAACTGCTTTACGTCCACAGTGGGCATTAGTTTGACCGCGACCAGGGTCTTTTCCCCGGGCTTGGCGTTGGCGAACAGCTCGACGGCTTCGAGATCGTCCCCCATGGCCACCCGCCGGCCATTGAAATAAAGGATCTCGGGGATAGGTCCGTTGGCGTAGGCGGCGAATCGAAAGTTAATACTGGTGCCGGTGAGATCGTAGCCATTGAGCGTCTTTGGAACCTCGATCACGCGGCGATACCAGACAGCTTCTTTGGGCGCCTTCGACTTGGCTGTAACCACCTGCCACGAGCTGTCGTCCAAAGTCACGGACTCGCCGTGCGCGATGTCGCCTACATGAAACCGCCAAGGGCCGTCGGGCAGAGTTCGCAGCGCGTTCAGTTTGTCGAGGGTGGCCTGTTCGCCGGCCGACAACTGAATGGGCACCGTGTGGGGATGTTGCGAATCAAAGAGCTGAGCATGCAGAGCGAAGGGGCAGAAGAAGGCGAAGGCAAAGGCGATGCTGCGGAAATCCAACCTGGCGGTAAGCAAATGATCCCTCATTTCAATAAGGAATTAATTTTAGTGGTGCGAAGTGCTTGCTTGCGCTTTCTTGCATAATCCATCATAGATTATGATCGATTTTTACATTTTATCTGACGCAATTATTCATTTTGTGTCGACCAGCAGGGGAGTTTAGTGAAAAAAGTACTCGGGATCTTGCTTCTGATGGCGTTGTCAAATCCATCCGCCCTGCTGGCGCAGACCAAAGCGCCAATCTCCCCAACCCATCCGGCGACGCTGTTTTGGATGAGTAACCAGCCCGCCTCGGTCGATTCCTTCCTCGCCCACAAAGACAAAATCGGCATCCTTTCCCCCACCTGGTACCAGATTGACGAAAACGGTTTGGTGTCTGGGGAACCGCAGCCGGTGGTGCTGAAGGCTGCGAAAGAGGCGCACGTGACGCTGTTGCCGTTGTTTGCCCTCTTCAATCCGGAAAAGGCACACCAGCTGATCACCAACCAGAAGGCCCAGGATGAGATGAACCAGGCTTTTGTGCGCGAATGCAAAGAGAACGGCTACGACGGGATCAACTACGACATTGAAGATGTGATGTGGACGGATCGCGATGGGCTGGCCGCGATGGTGAAGAAAACCGCGGAGGTGCTGCACCAGCAGCATCTACTGGTCAGCATCGATGTAGTTCCCGGCGCTCCGGGTCACGCCGGCGAAACCGACTTTTCCAAGTGGATCTTCTCCGAATGGCGCGGCGCGTATGATCTGCAGGCCTTGGGCGAGGCAGTCGACATACTTTGCCTCATGACCTACGACCAGAGCACACACTGGACAACGCCGGGGCCCGTCGGCGGTTGGGACTGGACCAACAAGAATCTCGCATACGCCCTCAGGTTTGTACCCGCGCAGAAGCTTTCGCTGGGTATCGCGGCCTATGGATACCACTGGTACACGGGCGATCCGGGTGTGAACAAAAAGGACAAGGCGTCCAACGTGACCGCGGAATTCATCTCCCAGCCCACCGCGGCCTTTCTCCGCAATACCTACGGAGGAAAGGAACAATGGGATGCGATCGACCACACTCCCTGGTTCTACTTTTACCGCGATGACATGCGCGAATGGGTCTTCTACACCGACCAGCGCGCCTTCATGGAACGATATGATCTCGCCCACCAACATCGCTTGCAGGGAATTTGTTCCTGGATTTTGGGTTACGAGGATCCGGCCATCTGGCCGGCTCTGCCGCCGGCCCGCTGACGTTTGTCTCTGGCGAGAGTTCGCATGGTGGATGCGCCAGGGGCCGCCTAGTTTCAGAAAATATCGATCATTGTTTTAATGGAATGAATTTATTCTTCACGTTATTGATTAAATAAATCTATTTTTCTTATTATTTCGACCAAAACAGTCATTTGTGACTAGACGATTAAGCCGCCCCCAGCTTATCGTTTCGGAAATAACGCGAATTTCCCGGCCAATATTCCGGCTGTGATTCAAGAGGGTTGGAGCGCAATGAAGATGAGTTTCATACGGATGTGGGTAGGATCATTGATTGCTGTACTGCTCTGCGTTGGCACCGGGGCCGCCCAGACCGTGACCGGAGCAGTGACCGGTACGGTGACCGACCCCTCAGGAGCTGTGATTCCAGGCGCAACTGTGGTCGCCATCAACATGGCGACCGGCGTACAGACCACTGCCAAGACGAACAGTGGCGGTGTCTATTCCATCCGCTTTCTACCCATTGGCAATTACCAGGTGGAGGTCAGTGCCGAGGGCTTCAACAAGGTCACCCTGCCCCAGTTCAAACTTGAAATTGGCCAGACTGCCAACCTCGACGCGCACCTGAGCGTTGGCTCGAACACCAATTCTGTGACTGTGAACGGAGGCATCGCACCGATTTTGGATACTGCGGATGGCTCGCTCGGGCTCTCGGTCAGTTCGGAAGAGATTTCGAAAATACCGCTCAATGGACAGAATTTTTCGTCGGTGACCCTGTTCCAGCCGGGCGCGGTGGCCACCGCTCCGACGGGGTTGACCGGCAACAATGCCATTGAGCGCAGTACCTTCAACAGCGACGTGGTCACCATTAACGGCAACCGCGCCCAGGCTAACAACTACACCCTCGATGGCACCGACATCAACGAAACCCAGAACAACCTGATTGGCTACAATCCTGCGCCCGACGCCATTCAGGAGTTGCGTGTGATTCAGGCCAATGCGCCGGCCACCTATGGCAATGTAAACGGCGGCGATATAGTTACGATTCTCAAGAGCGGCACCAACACGTTTCACGGCAGCGCGTATGGGATGGTGGAAAATCAGAATCTGACGGCCAATACCTGGGCCAACAATTTCTCAGGTGTGCCTCAGAATCCGTTCACCCAATCCATTTTTGGGGGCACCATCGGCGGCCCGATCCTCAAGAACAAGCTGTTCTTCTTCGCCGACTACGAGGCCGCACGCAAACACCAGGGAGGCGAGGGCACAGCGAGTGTTCTGTCGGCTGCCATGCGCCAGGGCGACTTTTCCGCGCTGCCGTTCCAGCTTTATGACACGCAGAACGGCTTTGCGCCTTACCCGGGCAATCGGGGTGTGCCCATCCTTAACCCGGTCGCACGCTACCTGATTGCGAATCCCCAGTATTACCCGCTGCCCAACAAAGCTCCGACCGACGGGCTGGTGCAAAACAATTTCATCGGGCCTGCCAGCTCGTTCGTGCAAAATGATCAAGGCGATATCAAGATAGAGGCTGATCCACGCCCCGCCGATAAGATCACCGCCTTTTATTCGGAAGGCCGCGCGTTCGACGGAAGCATCGCCGCGCTCGCCATTACCTTCCCCAATAAAGACACCTATCCGGATCATCTGGGTGGGGCCACCTGGGTACACACGATCTCACCCACCATGGTGAATGAGGCGCGGATCGGCTTCACGCGCATCCGCTGGGATAGCAACATCCCCAGCGATTCGACCGGCGCGTTCGGGTTGAATGGCAATTCCATCGTTGGTATTCCATTTGGCCAGCAACAATATGACGGATTCTCCTATCAGAATATCGGCGGGTCGACGCTCACCGGCCTGGGTGTGCCGGCACAGGCGCAGATACTGCGCGATAACACCTTCACCTATGGCGATAACCTGACCATCCAGCGGGGAAAGCACTTACTCAGCATCGGAGCGCAGTTATTGCGCTACCAGCAGAACTTCGCCCTGATTGGCAATGGAGGAGCGCTCGGGACCTTCAGTTTTAATGGCAACTACACGGCTCTGCCAGGGGGCACCGGCTATGGGGGAGCAGACTTCGTATTGGACCGCTCGTCGAGTCAGCAGATCAGCTTGTCGAATGGGGACTTCGGTCAGCGGCAATATCGGGTGGCGGGTTTTATCCAGGACGACTGGAAGATCACGGACAAGCTCACGCTTAACCTTGGGCTGCGCTACGAGTACGACCAACCGTATGCGGAGGTAAACAACAAGACGGCGAACGTGTTTCTGAACGGGCCGCTGGCTGGGACGGTGGAGTACGCGGGCCATGTGCCGGCCGGGGCGCGGCCGGGGTCGATCGTATGCGGCAACGCGGGTTGCTACCAGCCCACCTACGACCAGTTTCAGCCGCGGTTTGGCTTTGCCTATCAGGTCAGTCCGCGATTGGTGGTCCGCGGTGGCTATGGCACCACTAGTTTCCTTGAAGGGAACTCAACCGGAGAGCGGCTGGTCAATAATCCTCCCTTCGCCAACGCCTCCTCGCTGACAGCGCCCACGCCCACGACGACCAGCGGCGGGGCTCCGTTCGCGGTATCAAACGGCTTCGCTATCAACAACAGTTCGATCGTCACCGCCGGCTACACCGCGTATCCACAGCACATCCAGCCGGCCTACATTCAGGAATTCAACCTTACGACGGAGTATGAACTAAACAACAGCACCTCCTTCCAGGTCGGCTACATCGGAGAGGTGGGACATCATCTGATTGATTACTACAACGCAAATCAGCTGACGCTGCCGCAGGCAGTGGCCGGCGCATCCGGACCTTTCGACAGTCTGGTCGGCCCCGGCAATGCGCTCTTCACCATCGAGTCGGAAGGGTACTCCAACTACAACGCAGCCCAGGTGACTGTGCGTCACCGGGTAAGCCGTGGCTTTCAAGCAACGGTGAATTACACGTATTCGCATTCACTCACCGATAGCCAGGGTAACTACGGCGGGGCGAGCGTGGCCGGGCCAACCGCTACGCAAAATGGTTTCGACCTGGCCGGCGATTACGGGCCCAGCGACCAGGACATCCGGCATAACTTATCCGCGAACGGATCGTATCTGCTGCCGTTCGGCAAAGGGCAAGCCTTCGGCGGCCACATCAACCGCGGACTCGACATGCTGGTGGGCGGGTGGACTCTTTCTTCCACAGCGATTGTTTATTCGGGTCTGCCAGTTACCATCTTCGGGCCCTTCAATGCCGGGACCAACTCGTACGCTGGTTCATCGGGAGGATCGCGGGCCAATCAGTACCGCAAGCTGCAGATCGAACACCAGGGCGTTGCGCACTGGTTCGGTACCGGCCCCTCGGCCGTTCCCTGCAGCGGCCCGGATAATGGCACCTGCGCCTATGGGCCGGCCGCACCCTTCACCTATGGTTCGGATGGGGTCGGTAGCCAGCGCGCGCCTGGATTCGAACAGATTGATAGCTCGCTGTTCAAAGACTTCCACATCACCGAACGGCAGACGATAAGCTTCCGCGTGGACGGCTTCAATGTATTTAACTTTGCCAGCTACGCCAACCCCGACAACAACGTCAACGACACGAATTTCGGCCAGATAACGAGCACGCGCAGCGGGCCTCGCACCATTCAGTTTGCAGCCCACTATTCCTTCTAGGAGAAGTGCATTTATGATTGCCTGGGCCTTTCTCCTACCGGCTCTGGCATACCTTGGTCGAATATTTGCTCGAAGCTCGTTCGCATGTCAGCCCGTCATCCGTGAATCGCGGAGGAAAGAAGTCTCCCCTCCTCCGCGTAGATGGTGTTACAAGCCGGGCAACTGGGCAGGAGCAGACCCGTGTCCGTGCTTGAGATTTGCGTCGATTCTGTGGAGTCTGCCCTGGCAGCCGACGCGGGCGGGGCGCAACGCATTGAGCTGTGCAGTGCGTTGATGGAAGGCGGCCTTACGCCCAGCCTCGGCTTGATGCGGGTAGTGCGAGCACATTTCAAAGGGTCCGTCCACGTGATGATTCGCCCCCGTGGAGGTGACTTTCTCTATTCCCAAAACGAGCTGGCGGTCATGTCTGAAGACATCACTCTGGCCGCGGAGTGCGGCATCGACGGTGTTGTCTTCGGTCTGCTGACTGCCGATGCAGATGTGGACATGGAAGCCACCCGGCGGCTGGTCGAACTGGCTCGTCCGATGGAAGTGACCTTTCATCGGGCAATCGACATGACCCGTGACCTTCGAGCAGCCCTGGAGGACGTGGTTTGTACCGGCGCGGACCGCGTGCTGACCTCGGGCGGGGAGCCGGACGCACTCTCAGGACGGTATCGCATACGCGACCTGGTAGGCGCGTCCAACGGCAGGATCCGCATCATGGCCGGCAGCGGCGTGCGCGCGAGCAACGCTGCGGAGATCGCGCACGCCAGTGGGGTTCGGGAGTTTCATGCTTCCCTGCGCCAGACCATACCCAGTCCGGTGAAACACCAGGTGCGCACGGTTCATTTAGGCGATGCCGGCGTGGACGATTATCTTCGCAGTGGAGTGCGGGTGGAAGATGTGCGGGCTCTGCGGGAAGCCATCGAGGCGGCAAGCAGGGACTAACCCTGGTTTCGTATAACAACCCGTACAATGAGTGAATCCGTACACTGAGTGGACGTCCTCCCCGGTATGCCGCCGGGGGAAACGTATCAGCGAACCTATGTCTTCAAAAACCGAGAAACGCGCAAAAGATATTCTACGGCTGCTGCTGAACCACGGTAAGGCCTCGGTTGAGGAGCTGACTGAGGAGTTCCGGACCTCACCGGCCAGCATCCGGCGTGACCTGGTCAGGCTGGAAGAGCGCGGCCTGGTGCATCGCACCCACGGCGGCGCCATGTTAGCCGGCCAGATCTACGAACCATTTCGTTTCGACGCCTCGTTCCAGGTACGGGAGGAGCGCTTCACCCAGGAGAAGCAGCGGATCGCCGCCGCGGCAGCCGCACTCGTGGGCGAGAACGAAACCGTAGGCCTCACCGCCGGAACCACGACCACGCTGGTCGCGCGTTGCTTGCGCTTGCGCAGCGGTTTGCATGTGATTACCAATGCGGTGAACATCGGCATCGAACTGACTTCGAGCGAGGGGCTGGATACGACCCTCATCGGCGGCTGCATGCGTTGGCCGGGAGCTTTCTCCCTGGTTGGGCCCACCGCCCTTGAGTCCCTGAATGCGGTGGTATTGGATAGACTGTTCCTCGGCGTCTGCGGCATCGATGCCCGATACGGCGCGACCGTCATCGAGTCCGATGAAGCAGCGGTCTTTCGCGCCATGAGCCGCAGGGCTAAAGAAGTCATCGTGGTGGCTGATTCGAGTAAGGTGGGGATGGTTAGTCCGGCGGTGGTTTGCGCGCCGGCATCCATCGACGTTTTGATCACCGATGATGGGATCGCAGAAGAGGCGGTCGACGCCCTAAGGCGTTCCGATGTCCGGGTCGTCATTGCCTGATTGACGCTCTACCCGGGCCCGTGGCTGAAGGTTTGTGGAGCTAGCGCAGATAGAGGAGCCTTCTGAATGACGACCCTGTTTGACCCAATTACATTGGGTGCGATCAAAGCGCCTAATCGCATCATGATGGCGCCTCTCACCCGCGGGCGCGCGACCCGTAGCCATGTTCCGACACCGCTGATGGGCGAGTACTACAGCCAGCGCGCATCGGCCGGATTAATCATCTCGGAAGCGACCGGCATCAGCCAGCAAGGCCTGGGCTGGCCGGGTGCTCCGGGACTTTGGTCCGAGGAGCAGGTCAGTGCGTGGAAGCCGATCGTGCGGGCGGTCCATGATGCGGGCGGTCGCATGGTTTCGCAACTCTGGCACATGGGGCGGATTGTGCACCCCGACTATCTCGGCGGCGCCCAACCAGTGTCAGCGTCGGCTACCACGGCTCCGGGCTCTGCCCGCACGTATGAAGGCAACAAGCCTTACGTCGAATCACGAGCGCTGGAAGTACACGAAATTAAAAAGATCATCGCCGACTATAAACTGGCGGCCGAGCATGCGATGGCGGCCGGCTTCGATGGCGTGCAGTTACACGCCGCGAACGGCTATCTCATCGACCAGTTTCTACGCGACGGAACGAATCAGCGCACCGATAGCTACGGCGGCACCATCGAAAACCGTATCCGGCTATTGATCGAGGCGACCCAGACGCTCATCAGTGTCGCCGGCGCCGACCGGACCGGGGTGAGGCTTTCTCCCAACGATGATCCGCAGGGGTGTGGTGACAGTGACTCGGAATCCTTGTTCACCAAGGCGGCCGAAGCCCTGAACGGACTCGGGATAGCGTTCCTGGAAATGCGCGCGTCCCGCCCCGAAAGCACCTTCCGGCCGGCGACACGGCAGCTGGTGCCCGCCATTCGCAAAGCGTTCAAGGGCGCGCTAATCCTGAATTCGGATTATTCGCTCGACGATGCGTCGCAGGCCCTGCGCCTCGGCGAGGCCGACGCGATTGCATTTGGCCGGCCTTTTCTGGCCAATCCCGATTTGCCGGCGCGGTTCGCAAAGCGCGCCGCGCTCAACCTGCCAAATCCGGCGACGTTTTACACCCCCGGTGCCGAGGGGTACACAGACTATCCAACGTATGTTGCCGACGCGGCCATTCGCGAGAATTAGTAATAACCGCATTCTGCAGAACTCATTCACGATGTGTATTACGCGCTGCGCAACACACTATGCCGGAGATGAAGACGAGCCAGGAGTACAGCAAGTACATCCGATCGCGCACCGCGGCGTGGAAGGCGGCAAAGCAGTCGAATGCGGGAGCGGCGCGGTGCGCTAATGGGTGAACCCGAACGGTCGACGAGACTACCCGAAGCGATATTGGTGAGAGCGGCATTGGATAAGCCCCTGCTATCAGATACGTCGTTGAGCAGAGCCAACGTCGGACTTCGCACCTCTTATCCCCTTAAAGATAGAGAACAAAACGAGGATCGAACACAAAGTCCTGTGGTGCTTCCTGGATAATCTGGCCGAAACCTGGGTGATAAGGATTTAGCACATAGTTAAGTTCTAATTTGTTGACGGCAATGCTGGGCACGCTGAGC
The DNA here is from genome assembly GCA_963721125.1 of uncultured Acidobacteriaceae bacterium. GTDB lineage: Bacteria > Acidobacteriota > Terriglobia > Terriglobales > Acidobacteriaceae > PALSA-350. The sequence goes on from CAVRHZ010000009.1 coordinate 372,767, forward strand.
ACGGCGGTCCTCTGCTCGCGAAACCAATCATCTCCGAATGCCTGGGAGTGCGGCATGTCCATCCAGGCAGCGCGCTCGATGGGTAGCTTGTCCGGAACGGTAATCCGGCTTATGACTCGAGGAGGGATTTTCTTCCCGCCGGCATGGATCAGCGTTTCGAGCACTGCAAGGCTCGCGTGCTCGGCAGCATAGACAACACGTGTTCCGATCGAGTGCCAGCGGCCCTCTTGCAGCGTGGCACCCTTAGTGTCAAAGACGCCATGCGACTTGCTGTGCATGCGGAAGATCACCACTAGACAGGAAACCCATATTCCAGGGCAGCCAGAAGAGCCTCCACCGTGCGACCGCCCGCTTCTGTCCTGAGGAGAGAATATGGCGTCGCGCCGCGCAATTCGGGGTGAGGGTTATTGAGCCATTCGGCGGCATCTGCCTCGTTGCCCCAGATGCTCTCCGCTACGGCAAGAATATGGGCGAGCCTGGCGGTGGTCTGGCTTGCGGAAGGACGGAGCGTCTTCCCCGACCTTTTCCAGCTGGAATCGGGGATGATCTCTGCTCTCAACTTCCCGACCGGAAGAGAGGAGCCCGAAGCCACACGCTCGAAAACGCGGGATGCTTGTGTTTTTGAAATGCCGCGGTCAGCCTGGGCAGCTGCGCGAACCAAGTTCTGCAGCGAGAGCGAAGGAGATCCGCTTGAGCCGCGCGCCTGGGCAAGCTTCCTCTGGCTCATTTGTGCCTCCTTCTTCCCTAGTGTCATCATATACCGTAGGCCGGGGTCACATGAGCCTACGGCGTATCACCGCTACCGGCCGGCACGTAATCCGCGTCAGTTCACGATGTAATGGATCAGGAACAGCACTACAAGCACATAGGCGACCGGCTTGATGTGCCGATGCTTGCCTACGAGGGCCAGCACCAAGATATTGGTGATGAAGCCCAGGGCCAAGCCGTCGCTGGCCGATGCCAGCACCGTCAACAGTATGGTGACCAACGCGGTGGAGGCAATCACAACGTCGCGCAGGTCAAGCTCGTTGAAGCTCTGCATCATGAAGATGCCGACCATCACCAGAGCCGGAGTGGTCGCCACAGAGGGAATGATGGCAATCAGCGGCGACAGGAACAGTGCTGCCAGGAAGCAGACCGCCGTAGAAATACTTGTCAGGCCGGTGCGGCCGCCTTGCTCTACGCCGGCTGCCGACTCCACGTAAATGATGGTCGTGGTGGTGCCCAATAACGCGCCGACTGAAGCCGCGGCTGCATCCGCCGACAGGGCTTCCTTCAACTTTGGCAGGTTACCGTGCTCGTCGTTGAGATGGGCAGCCGCGCCAATGGCGAGCAACACCGCCATGGCCGAAAACAAGTCGGAGAAGAGCAACGCGAGGACAATGGGAAGACACTGCGCCGGATGTTGCCAGACGTAGCGGAGGTCCAGTTTAAGAAAGACCGGCGCGATGGAGTTGGGCATCGACAGGATCGAATGCGGCAGCTCCGTGATCCTGGAGCCAGGGGTCGTTCCGGGCAGAAAAATTCCGGCGGCGGTGAGCGCCAGGATGGAAATGACCAGCGCACCCGGCACGCGGCGATAAACCAGTACGATGGCCAGCAGAATCCCGGCAAAACCGAGCAGCACGATGGGCGATGAAAATTGCCCGAGAGCAACGATCGAGTGAGGGTTGGGCACGATGATCCGGGCGTTCTTCAACCCCAGAAAGGCGATGAAGAAGCCGATTCCAGCACCCACAGTCTTCTTGAAATTGTCGGGAAACGATTCCAGGATTTTCCGCCGTATCCCGGTCACCGAAACGATCATGAACAGGATGCCGCTGTAGAAGACCATCCCCAGGGCTGCCTGCCACGGAATATGCATTCCCTGGCAGACCTGCACAGCGAGATATGCATTGACGCCCATGCCGGGCGCCATGGCCAGTGGATAGTTCGTGCGCAAGGCCATCACCACGGTGAAGATGACGGACACCAAAGCGGTGACGGTGATCAGCGCGCCGCGATCCATACCCGCCTGGGAGAGAATCAACGGGTGCACGACCAGCACATAGGACAAGGTGCTGAACGTGGTTAAGCCCGCGAGAAGCTCGGTTTGAACGTTCGAACCCCGGCTGGAAAAGGCAAAGATGCGATCCAGCGCGCGCACCGTCGCGTTTGGTTGAGAGACCCGCGGCGCTGGCTCAATGGAGCTGGTCATAGGGAAAGTGGGGCTTCTCCTTCGGGCGCACGGTTCACGATCAATAATGCAGTTACAGATACGATTCGAGCTGCGGCGTTACCACACGACGGAATGCGTTGCGCCGCTGCGAATATTGATCAGGCCTTCCGGCACCAGATCCGTTGGGGGAATGAACGTCCAGACCCAGGGCGGGCAGGTCAGAAAGCCGTAGCACATTGCCTCGGTCACGTGGTCCACGCCCAGGAAGGTTTGTATCCGGACGATTGGCTTTTCCAGCCACTCCATCTTGTCCATCTCGGCTCGCATGGCGAGCAGATCCTGAGCGAAGGCTTCCGCCGGGCGAGCTGTCATCAGCCCCCCCACCTCCAGCCGAATGCGGGCCACGACCTCCCCGGCCCGCACCAGCACGAATCCACCATCCATCTCAGCCATCGCGTTGACCGCCGTGGCCATGGCAGAGTCGCTGCTGCCTACCACCCAGGCGTTGTGATTGTCATGCACGATGGAGCAGCACATGGCCGAATCGACGGTCTTCATGCCAACATCCTTCCAGAACATGCGGGAGACGCGCGTCTTGCCGGAGTAGCGATCCAGCAGAGCGACCTTGGTAATGGACTGCGCGTCGTCGCGCAGCACAACACCATCCTGCACCGGCAGGGTCGCCGTCATCAGCTCCGGCTCATGATAAAAAGGCGAAAGAATGGCCGCAGTCACGCTCGTGCGCCCAGGTGGGGCTTTCACTACGAAATGTCCGGCGGTAATGGTTCCACCGAGGTTGACCGTCCTGGTCGCCCACGTAGGCCAGTCGATGTGCGGAACCGGCAGGAGGGGCTTGTAATTCTTGGCCACCAGGATGCCGTCGGCATAGACCTGATCAATGCGCACTTGCTCGACATCGGAAAGCAACACGACATCGGCATAACGTCCCGGAGTGAGCGAGCCGACAATGTGGTCGATGCGAAAGTGGCGCGCTGTATTGTAGCTGCCGAGGGTGTACGCGATGAGAGGTGGGACCCCAGCTTCAATGGCTGCGCGGATGTTAAAGTCCATCGCCCCACGCCGCAGGGTGGATTCCGCGTTGCGATCGTCCGTGGTAACGCAGACATTCGACCAGTCCTGCAACCCCTTTTCCACGAAGTGCTTGAGGATATGGCTTGAGTTGGGCCGCGCCTCGATGAAGATGCCTCGTTCCAGTTTGTCCCATGCCTCCTGGTTCTCGCGCATCTCGTGATCGGAGCTGATACCGGCGGCGGCGAAGGCACAAATGTCGCCTGCGGTGGTCAGTCCGGCGCCGTGCCCTTCCACCACACCGCGCGCATCGAGCGTAGCCTGGATATTCTCCCAGAGCCGCTGGTAGCCCGGATTCGACGGATCTACGACCGCCGACCAGTCCATGACCTCGTCCAGGCCGGTGACCCACAGATTCTGGTCGATGAGATCGCGGATCTCGCGGTATCCGTAGTAGCCGCCTGACTCTTCCCACCCAGTCGGCGGAGTCGCGGAGCCGAGCGATGGGAAAATTTTTAGTGGACTGCCATGCTCCCGCGCGATTTTCCAGAACTCAACGTTGCGCTCGCTGTTCACGTTGGAGAACTCATGCGACGCTTCGACGTTCCACGTGGTTCCGTAACGCAAGACAAGATCGGCCTCATATTCCGGGCTCAACATGGTGCTCTCGATATGCTTGTGCGCCTCGCCGAAGCCGGGGACCGCCCATAATCCTTTGACTGAAACTTGTTTGCGCGCGTGGCCGGTCCACTGGCCCGACGGCCCCGTCCATGCAATGCGCTGGCCGCTGATGACGATGTCCCAATCCGTCTTCCAGCAAAGGGAATGCGCATTTAACAGCGTGGCTCCAGTCAGTACCAGGTCGGCTTCACGCTGCCCGAGTGCGACAGCCACCAGCCGCTGCCTGGTAAGTGCCTCTTCGCTGAACGAATGCGGAACCGCTTTGTGCGAGCTTGACATTAAATCTCCCGGGGGATGGATTAATCTTGCTGTATGCCTTGCGACCGCGCTGCACACGTCTATGGAAGAGAGTACGAGTGAAAAGATCATAAACCAACCGGGGTTTCAGTCCTCGAAGCCCTTCCATTGCAAGATTTCCAAGGCAGGTTTCTTCACAGCTTCACAGCAAGGGTCCTATGAATCGTCGCGACTTTGTATCGAAAGGCTGCCTGTCGCTGGGCGCCACAACTATCCCGCTCCTGAATCCACTGGAGGCCGCCGCGCAAGCTGCGTCCACGGGCCAGATTGCCAAGCCACGACGGATCATCATCGATACCGACCCCGGAGTCGACGACGCGTTTGCGCTTTTCCTGGCTTTCACTTCACCCGAAGTAAAGGTCGAGGCGATCACCGCCGTGGCCGGCAATGTGCCTCTCTCACTCACCCTGCCGAACGCCCTTCGCCTGGTTGAAATTGCGGCTCGGCCGGATGTTCCGGTTGCCGCTGGGGCTTCTGGACCGCTGGTGCGGAGACTGGTGACCGCGACGTATGCTCATGGCGAAAATGGACTAGCAGGCGCGGAATTCCCCGAGCCCACGCTGCAACCGGTGCCTGAGCATGCGGTCGATCTGATCCATAGGATTGTCAAACAGAGCCCGCATCAGATCACCCTGGTCGCGCTTGGCCCATTGACCAACGTTGCGCTGGCGCTCCAATCGGATGCCTCGCTCGCCGGCCAGATCCAAAGCATCGCGATGATGGGTGGATCGCTATCGGGAGGTAACGTGAGCCCGGCGGCAGAGTTTAACTTCTACGTCGATCCGGAGGCGGCAAGCATCGTTTTCAACTCCGGGATTCCGATTACCATGGTGGGACTTGATGTAACCGAGAAAGTATCTTTTAACGCAAGTCACCTCGCGGCGCTGGAAGCAGGCTCCGGCCCAATCAGCAAAGCGGCCGCAATGATTGGCCGCAAGGTGATGGAAAATGCCGCCAAACGCGGCCGGACCGGGTTCAACATGCACGATCCTCTCGCTCTGAGCAGCTTGCTCGACCCCAGAATATTGACCCTTCAGGACTACCTCATAAAAATAGAATCGGCCGGCCTTTACTCCGCGGGAGCGAGCTATGGCTACAAGCACAATCCGGTCCGCGGATCGGCCCCGATGCAATATTCCGATGATTCCAACGTCGCTCGGCAGGATGCCTTCACACCGAATGCAAGAGTGGCAACGGAAGTGAAGCCGGGGCTCTTTTTTGACCTGCTCATTCCCCGATTGTCTGGCTCGTTCAAAAAGACTGCAGGATCATAGAGGATCACTTGGCGCGAGATGGGTTGTTTGGGCGACAAATCTCTCGCTTGCTCACCCGCTTCTCTCTACCGATGTTTCTCTTCCGGTTCTCCCACAGAATCGTCATCCTGCCTGCCCCGGTTTGCCGTGGGAGCGAAGCGCCTCGCAGATGGATCGCTCCACACAGCGCTTGTGGCGCGGAGTCGAAGGACCTCGGCGGTGCTGGTTTTGCCCATGCTGCTCGGAGCTTTCGACCACGGAAGCCCGATCAACGGCTGGGTGCCCCATTCAAGCCCGATTTTGGCTTGAGTGGGATACCACAGCACTTGACTCACCTTTTTTGTCATCCCTGAGTGGAGCCGAGCGACTGCGGTGCGCCCGGCTCCCGCACAAAGGTCTCCGTCCCGTTAGTACTCCCACAAAATCGTCATCCTGCCTGCCCCGGCTTGCCGTGGGAGCGAAGCGCCTCACAGATGGATCGCTCCACACAGCGCTTATGGCGCGGAGTCGAAGGACCTCGGCGGTGCTGGTTTTACCCATGCTGCTCGGACCTTTTCGACCACCGATCCCGCATCGTGCGGTCCCGCTACGGTTTTTCCCTGAGGCCGAGACCAAGAACTTCCTAACATCTTGCTATGTCCGGTGCCTACATCTACGCAGCTGGTCCTGTTGTTGACGATGAAGCAATCCAAAAAAGTCACACCCTCTCAGGATGACGATTCTGTGGGAGAACCGGAAGAAAAACAGCGGTAGAGAGAGGCGGGGCTGTGGGAAATTCAGGCTAGGCTTGGTGGGGATCCGGGAAAGCGGAGGACGAAACCAACCGAGCGCGCTACCCGGTGGCGATTTCTGTTGGCAGAATCTCGCGCGTAGCGCCGTCGGTCAATCCGAGATCGGTGAGGTGAGGGCCGGGATTGCAAGCCAGACATGTGCCCTCGATTGCCTTGAAGACCCAGTAGGGCGGGATCCACTCGGTCACCTGGCCGGCGGCATGCCGCAGACAGCGGAATTTCTCGGCCAGCTCTTCCGGCGCAAGATCGGATAAGATGCCGGCAATCGGCAGCTCTACCGCAGCGAGCACTTCGCCGTTCCGGGTGACCGCCATCCCTCCGCCCGAGCGGATGACGGTGTTCGCCGCCAACTGCATGTCATCGATGTTCCTCCCCAGGACAACCAGGTTGTGCGAGTCGTGCGAGTAGGTGGTCGCGATAGCTCCAGTCATCTCACCGATCCCCGTCTGCAGGGCACATTGGGGTTTGGCCTGGTGCCGCCCGTGGCGATGCTGAACATAGATAAGGCTGGCTTCGGGGGGCACGACGATATGTCCATCCCGAACCTCCACATCGAGCTCCTGCCACTCGGTGAAGCGCACGCCCTTGATCGCGCGGACGCGTGCTCTGCCGGAGCTGTTCCCCAGCGCCGGTATGAGGAAGTCCTGAGGTGACACCTCTTCGATCTTCACGGTGTGACCGTAGGGAGTAGCGGATGGCGGCGCCGCGATCGGCTCGCGCAAGCGGCCGTCCTGGGCCGCGTGACGTCCTGAAACAAAAACCGCGGATACCTGCACGTCTTCCAGATGGCTCAGGATCACAATGTCCGCGAGGCGACCGGCGCATATCGCGCCCAGATCAGGCCTGCGCAGCCGCAGGGCGCCGTGGAAGGTCGCGCAGCGGATCGCATCCGTCGCCTTCATACCGTAACGGATCAGCCGGCGCACAACATCACAGATGCCCCCTTTCTCCACCAGCAGGTCGGGAGGTACATCGTCGGTGCAGACGCATAGTTGCGAAGACAGGTGTGGCAGGTCTTGCAGAGCCTTGACTACGCCCGGCAGCAGGTGATCATGCGATCCTCTTATCTCCACCGTAAGACCCGCGCGCAGCTTTTCTACCGCATCGTCTCCGGAGGTGATCTCATGATCCGAGGTGATTCCGGCGGCAAGATAGGCCTGCAGTTGAGGCCCGGCAAGGCCGCGCGCGTGTCCTTCGATCAACTTGCCGGAGCGAAGGCCGGCTTGCAAAATAGCGCGCATACGTGGAGTAGCGGCCAGGACTCCGCGCATGTCCATCATCTCGGCAACACCCGCCACTTCGGGCAGGGAAAGCATCTCGCGCATCGCCTCACCGTCGAAGACCGCTCCCGAGATCTCGAGACCATCGGCTGAAGGAACCGCCGAAGGGGCAGCGCATAAAAAGCGGAGAGGCAGATTGCGGGAGGCATCGATGGCATACATCACGCCGGGCAGGCCCAAAACGTTCGCCAGTTCGTGCGGATCGTAAAAGATGGTGGTTGTGCCTTGAGGAACGACCTGGGATGCGTAGTTGACCGGCAACAGATGCGAACTCTCAAAGTGGACATGCGTGTCAATGAAGCCAGGACAAATGTATTGCCCGCTCACGTCCAGCACGCACGTTGCATCCTTGCGCGACCCTGTGGGGTGAACACTGGCGATCATCTCGCCGACGATGCCGACGTCCGCCGGCCGAAGTTCACCCGTCACCACATCCACCAGGGTGCCCCCTGTGAGCAGCGTGTCGAAGGAACGGTTTCCCTGGGCTGCTTCGCTCGCCTGCAGCCTTGTTGCCTGGCTGATCTCGCTTACCCAATGCATCGCACGCTCATCCGGCCCTGAGTGCCGCGAACGGGCGCAACCCGCAGGAGCGCCCCGTTGGAGGTTCTTCGCATTCCATTCAAGGAGCAGAATACAGGAAGGATCGGGTCGAAGAGTGCTCGCAAGATGGACTGATCATCTGGGTCTCCGTTTGCCTGTTGGCCAGGGCGGCACAAGTATGCTTCCAGTCCCAGCAGCCTCTACAGCGACCGAAATGCCTACGACTGTGATCGGGACACAGAAGGTTACGGCAGTCGTCTCGCGCGCACTCGCGAAGGCCAACAGTAGCGCTGCAGCTCACGCATGCTGCCAGCATTCGGACTTCCTCTGTGCTGGCAATGCTGGATCTGCATCAACCAAGTCTGTTCAATATTGGCCGCTTCGCCGCGCTACACGCACGCGGAGACCATTCAGAGTCCGCCTGGGCGAGTCGGCAGGCGCTCCAGAACTTGTGTGGGCGGTGGGGGTTCATCGAAGGTTTAGCTGTCGCTCTCAGGAGGAATCTGGAGATAAAATATTGGTGAATTGAAGGGAGCAAACACTGCACGATGCCAAGCGAATCTCAGCTCAAGTATCGTATCGAAGTGATTCAGCAGCTAGCGCAATGGAAGATGCGCAACAAAGGAACAGCGGAGCAAATCGGAGCGGCTGAAAGACTCCTGGATGCAATTGATTCCTTTGACCGGCTGCGAGGTGGAAGCAGTTCTTTTGAAGCTGCCATACCCCCTCCCCATCTCAAGCGGTTCTGACGTGGGTGGCCGATGGGGTTCGCTAGGATCTCAGCCGCCAGCTCAGGTCAACTCAAAATCCCCCAACTCGTTTTAATCTCTTCACAATTCATGAGTCGTGAACAGGTTCTCAGGGGATGCCATACCCGCAGGAAGCGCGGGTAGTCGCTTCGACTCCATCCCCTGGCGACCACGGTTCTGCGCGAGGTCACTGCGCATATCGCCTCACGCCAAATGGCCATACGCGCGACGGCCTGCGATGTGATTGATCGAGGCATGACCCTGCTTCTGATGGGTATCGGTGATGTTGCCCGTGCGCCGGGCATTTCTAGCAACTGAGGGCTTGCAGATCAGGCAGGTCTACTGCACCGGGTTTTGCCGCGGGGTGCTCGAATGGGCTAAGTCATTCAAAGATGGAGGCGCGGGTCGGAATCGAACCGACGCATAAAGGTTTTGCAGACCTCTCCCTTACCGCTTGGGTACCGCGCCATCTTGAACATTGTACCGCCCGGCTGGATGGAACCCCAGCCTGGCATCTGCTACTTTCCGATTACCCCGGCAGGCTCCGCATGCAAAAGCCGAGATTTCCACCATGCCGCCTGCGCCGCAACGACTTTCGCTTGAATCCTTCAGGGAATCGCTGCTTCTGAAAAGCTACAGGCGGCTCGGAAGGTAGCCACTTGGAGCGGGAGACGGGACTTGAACCCGCGACCCTCGCCTTGGCAAGGCGATGCTCTACCACTGAGCTACTCCCGCATACGTCCTGAGGCAGTATATCGGGCGGCTCCCCGCCCGGTCAACGCAACCCCCTATTCCCTGCCCGCAAGATAGGCTTCCACCGCCGCCAGCTCCCGGTCGCCCCCCAAGGTCGTATCGACCTCCAGCCTGGGCTGCAGAATGGGCTCAAAGTGCTGCTTGATCCTGCGGTAGAGCGCTGGATCACGATTTTTCGCCGGATGAGCAGGATCGTTGCGGGCCAGACGCTCTTCCGCAACCGCATCCGCACAGGTGATATGCAGGATGCGCCAACGCGCGCCGGCCTGGTTCGCCGCCAGCAAAACTTCCTCAATCTGCTCCCGCGCGGAGAAGGTCCGTCCGTCAAAGAAGACATATTTCACCCGCCTATGCCCAGTCAGATAAGCTGCCGCCTCCAGCATGGCGCGCATGCACAATTGATCCTGTTCGGGGCTGTAGTCGGTCAGCGCATCGGGAAAGAGCGCGCCACGTACACGATCCTTATCGAGAATGGCCGCTCCCAGGCGCTTTGCCAGGGCCCGGGCAAGCGTGCTCTTGCCTGTCCCAGGCAGGCCGGCAAAGATTACCCAGGTGGTCGAGTCTCCAGGCAAGGGGCCGCCTATTCGTCCAAAAGCCTGCCATCACGCATGTGCAGGATGCGGTCTCCGATGGCTGCCGCTTCGGGGTTGTGCGTAATCATCAATACCGTTTGCTTGAACTCCTGGGTGGAGCTCCGCAGCATCTTCAGCACCGCATCGGAATTGGCGGTGTCCAGATTGCCGGTTGGCTCATCGGCAAGGATAATGGCGGGGCGGGTAATGAGCGCACGGGCAATCGCGACGCGCTGCTGCTCCCCACCGGAAAGCTCCGCCGGACGATGATCGAGGCGGTCAGCAATGCCCAGCATATCGGTTAGGTGATGCAGCAATTCTTTGTCCTGCGGGCTGTGGCTCCCGGCGATCTCCCGCGCGATTTCAATGTTGCCACGGGCGGTCAGAGTGGGCAGCAGATTGAACTTCTGAAACACAAAGCCGATTTTTGTTTTACGCAATTCGGTGCGGCGGGAGTCGGTCAGCTGGGCAAAATCGATGCCATCAATCAAAACGCTCCCTGAAGTTGCGCGAGTCAAACCACCAAGAATATAGAAGAGGGTCGATTTGCCGCTACCCGAAGGGCCAACGATGCTGACAAACTCACCCGGCGGGACCACAAAGGAGACATCGGTCAAAGCACGAACGTCTACCTTACCCGCCCGGTAAATCTTGCTTAAGTTCTTTGCCGCGATAATGGGCTGCACGTGTCGATTGTAGCTGGCCCCTTAAACGCCGACTACCACCTCTTCGCCAGCCTCCACCGGGTGGTGGGCAACCTCCTCGGTTACCAACGGACGCAGGCTGTGCCCTTTCTTGGGTCCGCGCTTGCGGGCCACCATCACGCGAATGCGCTCCAGCATCTCAACCGGCGAGCAGGCGCCCTTGGGCAAGAAGGCGTCGGCACGATTGGCACGGTCGAAAGCCTTCACGCTCCCGCTGATCAGGATCGCCGGCACCTCAGGGGCCAGCTCCTTCATACGGCGGATGAGCTCGTTCCCATCCATGTAGGGCATGATCAGGTCGCTTAGAACCAGGTCGATTCCCCCTTCGCGAAAAATCTCCAACGCTTGTTCACTGCCTACCGCGGTCAGGACGCGATAACCCCTGGTCTCCAGCATGAACTTGCGAACGGAAAGAGCTTGTTCATTGTCGTCAACACATAAAATAGTTTTCTTCGGCCTCATGGGTCCTTAAATTCTCCTTTCCAAGGAGCGGTGAAACGCGGGCGCACATTGCTTTGTGCGTGTCCGCCGGGTTGGGGGAGAACGGAAAAAGTCGCGTCCTTGGATGGCCTGCGGCGACAGCGAAACAAGAATGCCGCTTGCGGTCACCAGCAATGAGGTGACAGCAGGTCCTTGCTCAGCAGCAGCGCGCATCCAAGCGCGTCCGGTCTGAATTCAGTTGTCAGATTTAATGGCCGACAGTTGCGTTACCTGCTCGGAAACGCTTGGACAGAGTACGAAGAGGAAAGCGATGTGTAAACGGAGAAGATCAAGCGAAGTGCGGCTTGCTTTTTTGCAAAAGTTCCACCGCATGACGGCGTCCCGTTGCCAGTGTTGCTTATGGGCCGTGTCAGGCCTGTTGAAAGCATGTGAATCGTTCAAGGAAAAGCTGCTCTTTTGCAGCAGGATCAGTGCTACCGCAAAAAATAAATCACAACTTATCCACGCGAGCTGCGTCGCCGTTTGAGTTTTGCCGCGTGTTTCAGCGCCTTCTCACCGGTTAGCGCAGGGCCCCATTCATGGTGTGTTCTCTTGCTCATCTTTAGTACCAAAGTTTGACACGACTTTCCCCGGGCTCTATGCTTGTAACAGTCGAAGCGTTTATGACTACTAAAGCAATGACGCTCACCTCTCACCACCCCGGCTCCCTCTGTTGCAGTTGCTGTCGCTGCTGCACGCTGCGGGTGTGTTCCTTGACCGAATTTTAGACGGAATCTCAAGATCGAGTCTTAGCTTCGAATCCTGAACTACGAACACTCATCCACCCGCAGCTGGCTCCCGCCGCGGGTTCCCTCGTGCTTGCAATCAAGCCTGGAAACGGCGCGCAAAAGGCCAACTCCCAACCCAGTCTCGACGAGGAAAACGACATGAGCACAACAACCGAAGCACGCATCCCACGCATCCTTGAGCAGGCGCCCGATTTCCAGGCCAAGAGCACGCATGGCGTAATCCAACTCAGCGATTACACGGCCAAGGGCAAGTACGTGCTGCTGTTCTCCCATCCCTCCGATTTCACCCCCGTGTGCACGACGGAGTTCATCGAGTTTGCCCGCCGCTGGGCTGATTTTGAAAAATTGAATGTGCAGTTGATCGGCGTCTCCATCGACAGCGTCTATTCCCACATCGCATGGGTGCGCGACATTGAGCGCAATGCAGGCGTGGAGATAAAGTTCCCCGTGGTGGCCGACCTCGACCAGAAAGTATCGCAGGCCTACGGCCTGGTACATGAGGCGGCCTCTGATACGGCCACGGTGCGCGCCGTGTTCGCCATCGATCCAAAGCAGAATATCCGCGCAATTGTCTATTACCCGATGCAATTGGGGCGTAATGTAGATGAGTTGATTCGCATCTTCCAGGGGTTGCAGACGATTGACGGCAACGGGGTCTCAGTCCCGGCGAATTGGAAGTTGGGAGAGCCGGTCATTGTGCCGGCACCGGCTACCGTGGAAGACGCCCGCAAGCGCACCAACGGGGGCGGAGCGGGGCTGACGGTAGAAACCTGGTATCTGGCGAAGAAGGATCTTGCATCCCAGAGCAAGTAGCAAATCCTGCGGCGGTCTCTGGGTGAGACTGCCCGCAGCGATGAATGAGCACCGGTGGCGAAGGGGCTAACGCGCTGGTCTGCAAAACCAGTATTCGCCGGTTCAATTCCGGCCCGGTGCTCCAATCTATTTTTCTATCGTTTCCGCGGCATGGACAGGTCCAGATCGGCGCCCGTGAGGTGCTTGGTCAACAGGATGATCTGGCCCTGGTGCGACTGCAGATGGCCAGTCACGCGGTAAATCGCTTCCAGGATGGTCGTCGGCGGCCAATTCCCGGTTGGCTGAGGATGGATGATTTCGAGCAGGCGCTCTGGTGGAAGCGACCCGATCACCTTTCGGCACTCTGCCAGGGTTGCGGCAAAGCGGCTACGGATCTCTGCGCATCGCTGCGACGGCGAGAGCGTGAACTCTGAGTCTCTGCTGCGCACGTCCGGCTGGCCGTCGATTCCATGCAGGAACCACTGCCGCAGATTGCCTTCAAGATGAAGCAGAAGATTGGCGATGGAGTTTTCGTGGTCGGCTCCGCGGTGCCACATTTGCTCATCTGACAACTTATCGATACAGCGATAGATGTCGTCTTCGGTGCGCTGCATTGTCTTTACCGAGGCGGTAAGAAATAGGTGAGCAATCTGGTCAGACATGAGAGCAACATCATAGTTGCGGTATGGCAAGTTCTTCAAGGGCGATGGCAAGTTGGTGGACACCCCGACGAATTTCCTGTCCGTTCACGGCAGCGAACCCCAGCTGTAATCCTTCGCGGCGCAGCGGACCGCGGCTGTAAATGCTGAGCGGGGTGACTTCCACCTTGCGAGCTTGCGCAGCCCGCGTTGCCGCAGCACTCTCAATCGCCGGGGGCAACCAGCCCACGGTCTGGAGGCCTGCTTCGACGCCCGATAGCTCCAGCAACCCGGTTAGTTTCTTTCCCGCACTTTCCATCAAAATCGAAAGCCGCTCGGCATAGACTTCGCGCATGCGCCGCAGGTGCCGCCCGAAGTGGCCCTCGTTGATAAAGTCGCACAGCACTGTCTGTTCAAAGGGCGCAGCATGGCGATTGAGAACAGATTTCGCCGCCGCGAAGCAATCGACGAGATCCGGCGGAAGCACCAGATAGCCGAGACGCAAGGAGGGAAAGAGCACCTTGCTGAAGCTACCGGCAAAGAGCACCAGACCGTGCTGATCCAAACCCTGCAATGCGGGTATTGGCCGCCCGGCGTAGCGAAACTCGCTATCGTAATCGTCCTCGAATATCAAGGCGCGCGACTGGCGAGCCCATTCCAGCAATTGCAGGCGCCGCGCCAGGCTCATGGTCATACCCACAGGAAATTGATGCCCCGGGGTCACGTAGACCAGCCTGGCTTTTCGCGCCCGCCGCCCGGGTAACTGCATCCCTTCGCTATCCACCGGTGTTGCACATATCTTCGCCCCCAGCGCCTCGAACGCCATGGCTGCGCCGGGATACCCCGGTTCTTCCAAACACACCTGATCGCCAGGATTCAGAATCAGGCGCGCCGCCAAATCGAGCGCCTCCTGCATTCCGGAAACAATCATCACTTGTTGCGGAGTACATCGAGTTCCGCGCGAGGTGTTTAGATAGTCGGCAACGGCCGTACGCAACGGCAAATGGCCCAGGGTGTCGCAACCCAGCAGTTGAGGTATGGATAGGCGCCGCAGACGCCGCTCCGCTAAGCGCGTCCAGATCCGTGTGGGGAACAGATCGAGGGCGGGCAAGTTAGCGCGGAAGGCCCGGGTGGGCCGGCTCTGCAAGTTTGCAAACGGCTGAACGCGCAATCCATAGCCGGAAAGCCGGCGAAACGGTTGTTTGCTCGCGGAAAGTCTTTGTCGCGGCTCTGGCGGGACCTGGAGCAAGTTTTCCGGCAAGACACTGCTTACGTAGGTGCCCGATCCTCTGCTTCCATGCAGATAACCTTCCGACTTCAGCTCTTCGAATGCACTGACCACGGTTCCGCGAGAGAGCCCATATTGCGCAGCCAGATCGCGCGTGGCGGGTAGCCTTGAGCCGGGGCGCAAACGGCCGGCCAGAATGTCCCGCCGCAAAGCCGCGTAAAGCCAGCGGAATGCAGGGGTCTTTGCCTCCCGCGATGGCAGGATAAGGTTGAACGGTGCACTGCGCTTAACCATAGCGAATCCAAAGTGGTACAGCCAAAACTACGGCAAGTGGCCCTACTCGACAGTACCACTTATTGCTAGCTTGGGAGGCATGCGGAGACGATTCCAGATTCTCAGCCTGCTGCTCGCCTTGCTGTGGCGTCCTGTGCCTGTTACTGCCCAGGCCGCGACGCACGTGCGAACTGTATTTTCACAAGCTTTGCCGCATTTGGATGGCAGCCGGCTGCAGGTAACGACGGTCGAGGTGACCTACCCACCGGGCGGTTCGTCAGCACCTCATAGTCACCCATGCCCCGTGGTTGGCTATGTTCTCAAGGGCGCAGTGCGCATGCAGGTGAAAGGTGGTGTGCCTGCTACCTACAAGGCGGGAGAGAGTTTCTACGAAGCACCCAATGGCATTCATCTGATTTCAGAGAACGTGAGCGCAACGGAACCGGCGACATTCCTGGCTTACTTTATTTGCGATCATTCCGCTCCACTCTCCGCCTTGGCGCCGGCGACTCCATCGAAAGCAGAGGGCCAACCATGAACGACCGTCACGACTGGGCTTTTCTGTACGCTCGGGCCACGCTGGGCATCGCATTCCTGTCCGGTATCGCTGACCGATTCGGACTGTGGCGAGGCAGGAATGTGGGCTACGGAAACTTCGACGGTTTCATTCGTTACACCGCCAAGGTGAACTCATTCATGCCGCTGTCTTCCATTCCGTTTCTCGCGTGGACCGCGACAGTTGCGGAGTTGGTTCTGGGTGTCTTTCTATTAGCTGGGTTGTGGCTGCGCTGGACGGCGTTAGCCAGTGCGCTTCTGCTGATACTTTTCGGAACGGCCATGGCCATCTCGTTCGGGCTCAAGTCGCCTCTGGATTACTCGGTTTTCTCTGCTTCCGCTACAGCGCTCTTGCTCGCGCTGAATGAAGGCCGCGCGCGCGTAAGTGGGCGGTCTGGGTAGCCTGCTAATACAAGCCACCGCCATACGGAGGAAATATGCTTCGCAGATTCCTAATCATCCTCGCTGTAGTCCTGGCTGGATGGTGCAGCAGGGGCTTCGCCGCCAACGCGGACGAAAGCTCCAACCTGCTCCGCGTGCGGGAGGCGGTCTGGCGATCGTGGTTCGATGACGATGCCAAGACCCTTGGAGAACTCGTGCCACCGGAGACCATCGTGATCAGCGCCGGTGAAAAACACTGGAAACACCAGGCTGCTGTGCTCCAATCGGCTGCCGAATTTCGCGCCCAGGGAGGCAAGCTGATCCGGCTCGAGTTTCCCCGCACAGAGATTCAGCAGTTTGGCGAAGTGGCCATTCTCTACAGCGAGTACAGGGTCGAAACAGAAATGCATGGCAAACGTTCCATCAGTGCCGGACGAGCAACCGAAATTTTCGTGTTGCACGATGGCAGATGGACCAATCCCGGTTGGCACACCGACGCGGAGAAGTGAGGAGCTGGCCTACTCCAATACCAGGTCAATCGCCTCCACCAGCGAAGCAAAGTCATACGAACCGTCGTGCCTTTGCCCGTTGATGAAAAAGGTCGGGGTTCCGTTGACACCGCTGCGCACTCCTCCGGTAAAATCGGCGCGCACACGGGGCTGAAACTCTTTCGTCTCCAGCGCCTGAAGCAACTGAGCGGGGGCAAACTGCAGCGCCTGAGCCAGCTCTACCAGGAGGTCATCGTCGAGACGATCCTGATTCTCGTAAAGCAGATCATGCATTTGCCAGAACTTTTCGTGAGCGCCGGCAAATTCCGCAGTTTCGGCCGCAGGCTCCGCATATCGATGTATCTGGGTTAAAGGAAAGTTGCGAAAAACAAATGACAGGCGCTTGCCAAAATGCTTCTGCAGACGTTTAACGATGGGATAGGCCTGCCCGCATGAGGGGCACTGGTAGTCCCCATACTCTACCAGCGTGCACGGCGCATCCTTATCTCCCTGTCGATGATCCTTGGCACTGACCGCTACGGCGAGCTTCGTCATCCCTGACCTCTCTTTTTACAGCGCTTCCAATGCCTGCAGTATTCCGTCTGCGCCAGGGTTGACCAGGATGGGCGAGCAGTAGCTCCAGGCGATCACGCCGTTTTTGTCGATGACGAAGAGGGCGCGTTCGCAGAATCCATCCTTGTCACGATAGACCCCGTAGGCTCGGGCGACCGCGCCCTTGGGTTCGAAATCGGCGGCCAGGGGAAAATGGAGATTGTGATCTTTGGTGTAGGCGGCGTGGCACCAGGCCCCGTCAACAGAAATGCCAATCAGCTCGGCCCCAAATTTTTGAAACTCCGGCAGAACCTCGTTGTAGAGAGCCATCTGATCGCCGCAGACCGGGCTCCAGTCGGCGGGATAGAAGGCGAGAATCACCGGTTTTCCGCGCAGTTCGCTAAGGGTGATCTTCTTATCGGGGGTCACGCTAAGGCTAAAATCCGGAGCCTTGGCGCCTGCATTCAAAATTGCTGACATAAAATCCTCCCTTGGTGGGATGCGCGAAAGAAGAATAAGCCTCTCCTGTTTTAGCAAAATAATGCTCAAGCGCTTCTCAAGAGCTGAGCCCGAAATGCATCTGCATCTCGCGGCGCCCGCGGCTGGTGATGGCAAGGGCCCTGCCATCAAGATCCTGGGTCACCCACTTTTGCTTGAATGCCAGTTTCAGCAGGGCCGCTCCCAACGCCCCGCCGACATGCGGGCGCCGTTCGCTCCAGTCAAGACAAGCGCACGCAAAGCGCCGCCGCAGCTTGCGGGTTGCTTCGAGATCGATGCCAAGAGCTTCCATCGCCCTGGTTCCAGCCGGCGTGAGTTCGTAGGCGTGATCGGTCCTGGTCGAGCCGGTTGCGAGCCAACCCAGCGCTTTGAAGCGATCGTGCAGGGCCACGGCTACGCTTCCTGCCATGTGGTCGTAGCAAGTCCGCGCGGCACATAGCCGGCTCGGAGTCGTGGGCACGAATTTTTCCCGGGCAGCCCCGGCAACGATGCTCAAGCCTTCCAGCAAGGTGGGCCACATCGGGGCCGTGCAGACTGTAATAGCGATGCTTCCCCTGCACCAGGACGGTGACCAGGTCCGCCGCCTTCAGCCGATTCAGGTGCGCGCTCGCGGTCGAAGGACTCACTTCGGCCACCACTGCGAGCTCGGTGCTGGTACGGGCACGGCCATCCATCAGGCTGTAGAGAATGCGGGCTCTCGCCGGCTCGCCGATAGCTGCTGCAATTCCCGAGGCTACCTGGTGATGCTTAACATTCATAGTTCGCTGACTAACGAATTGTCGATGTCAGATAGCCAGCATACTACCAACCATGCAGCCCGCAAAGCCCAGGCAGATGAATCGGCGCGAAGCGATGGTGGTCCTCGCCGGGACGGGTACGGCAGTCACCTTTTTTTGCGATACGCCAGGGGTGCTGGCGACGAGGAGGAAATCCATGGCTATTACTTGCGTCATCCGCTACCAGATCGATCCCTTCCAGCGGGAAGGTTTTAAGAAGTACGCCGAGAATTGGGGCCGCATTATTCCCCGCTGCGGCGGCCATCTTGTCGGCTACTTCCTGCCGTATGAAGGAACGAATGACGTGGCCTGGGGACTGATTGCGTTCGACAGCCTGGCCTCCTATGAAAAATACCGGGGCCGGTTGAGGTCGGATCCCGAGGCGCGCGATAATTTTGCCATGGCGCAGAGCATGCGGCTGATCCTTCGCGAAGAGAGAAACTTTGTGGAGGTGGTCGACGGTACCTTTGGCCTCGCTTCGAAACCATCGTGACCAACCATGACGACACAAACTGAAAAAGCCCAAGCCTTTCGCGCGCTCCACCAGCGCGACCACGCATTCATCATCCCCAACCCGTGGGACATAGGCTCTGCGCGGTTGCTGGCCCACCTGGGCTTTGAGGCGTTGGCCAGCACCAGCGGCGGTTATGCCAGCTCCATGGGCCTGCGGGATTACGCGGTCGGCCGTGAGGCCATGATCGCGCACGTGGGCGCGCTGGCCTCCGCCACGAACCTGCCGGTCAGCGCGGATCTCGAGAATGGCTTTGCTGACTCGCCTGGAGTCGTCGCGAAAACCATCAGCCTTGCGGCAGCCGCGGGAGTGGTTGGGGGCTCCATCGAAGATGCAACCGGGCGCGCGGAAGCACCGATCTATGAACCAGCCCTGGCTGCGGAGCGAGTACGCGCGGCGGCCGAGAGTGCGCGTGCCCTGGGGTTTCCCTTCACCCTCACGGCGCGTGCGGAGAATTATCTCCACGGACGGCGTGACTTGAAAGACACCATCCAGCGGCTGCAGGCCTACCAGGAAGCGGGAGCCGATGTTCTCTACGCTCCAGGGCTTACCAGCGCAGACGAGATTGCCACCCTGGTCCGGTCGGTGGACCGCCCGGTCAACGTGCTCATGGGAATTCCAGGGGCTGCGCTGAGTCTGGCGGCGCTCTCGGCGATGGGAGTCAGGCGGGTCAGCGTCGGCAGTGCCCTGGCGCGGACCGCCTTTAGCGCCTTTCTGCGCGCCGCGCGCGAAATGCGAAACGATGGAACCTTTACCTTCGCGGAAGAAGCCCTCAGCGGGCGAGAGATCGCCGCCATGTTCGAGACTGGAAAAAGCTGAGACGGTTGACGCCAATCGGCCTCAGGTAATTAGGGAAACTTTCTTCGTACACATGACTCTGATGAAGAATAATGCAAGAGCGGAAGAAAGGACCCTATTCATGTCTGAGCAAGCGTTGGTTGCAGCAGGAGTCAATTCCTGGAAATTGAACGTCGAGAGGGCGAACAAGCTATTTTCGCCTCTTACCGAAGAACAGCTTCTCAAAGAGGTGGCCCCGGGGAAGAACCGGCTTATCTATCTCTGGGGACACCTGACGGCGGTTCATGATCGCATGCTGCCGTTACTGGTATTAGGCCCACGCCTGCATCCGGAATACGATGCCCTCTTCCTTACCAGTCCCGATAAAACGGTGCCCACTCTGCCCGCGGCCCAGGAGATAAAGAAGGCCTGGGATGAGGTCAACGGCAGGCTACTGGCAGGCTTTGAAAGTCTTTCACCAGCCGCCTGGCTGGAAAAGCACGATTCTGTTTCCGCTGAAGACTTCGCCAAAGAACCACTGCGCAACCGCTTTTCCATCCTGCTGAACCGAACCACTCATATTTCCTTCCACTTGGGACAGACCGCGTTGATCCCAAAGTGAACCGCCGCCCTTAATCACGGCCACGCCTCGTCGAGAGGCGTGGTCTTAACACTCCTCTCTTGACCGAACCGCCAGCCGGGAACGATCATTCACTACGATCCCTTCCCTGGTTCCCTTCTTCTTTACGGCGGTTTTCATCGGGCCATGTTTTCGAGCGTTCGATTCGACGATGATGCTTACGAAGTACACCAAGCAGCTGGTCTGGGCGATTGCCGGGACTGCGTTGATGGCCGGGATGTTATTGCCGGGGCAAGAGACCTCAGGCGATGCGCCGGTCCTCTCGCTTTCGCGGGCGGTGGAGATTGCGCTCGAAAATAACCGGCCGGTGAATATTGCCAAACTTGACATAACCAAATCGAATTGGGAGGTCGCGCAAACCAAGACCAAGCGCTTTCCCGCGATCACCACTTACCTGTTCGCCTCGGGAAATATCACGTCGCCCACAT
The DNA here is from genome assembly GCA_963721125.1 of uncultured Acidobacteriaceae bacterium. Lineage (GTDB taxonomy): Bacteria > Acidobacteriota > Terriglobia > Terriglobales > Acidobacteriaceae > PALSA-350. The sequence continues at coordinate 393,340 of CAVRHZ010000009.1, forward strand.
TCAATTTTCCCCCAGGGAGCTTCGGGCCCGGATTGCCCACGAGCTTCGCCCTTTCCCACGGCATTACCGGCAATGCATCCGTGCAGGTAGCACAACCCCTCTCGCAGCTATACCAGATCAATCTTGCGGTCCACCTGCAACAGTTGTCTGCCGACCTCTCCAGCGAGCAATACAAGGGCAAGAGGCAATCGCTGGCGGCAAATGTGAAGCAGGCTTATTATGCTGCGCTGCAGACGGAGAGCGCCCTCGACGCTGAACAAGCAATGGTCAAGCAATATGAGGAGACGGACAGGGTCGCGAGCGATTACCTTTCCCAGGAAGCTGTGCTCAAGTCTGACAGTCTGCAGGCGAAGGCCCAGCTGGCCAAGGCGCGATATCAGATCATCCAGTTGCGCGACACCCTCGAGACTCAGAAAGAGCAAATAAACGAACTTCTGGGGCGCGATCTCGATACCCCTTTCAGTACCGAGCCCGTGCCACCGATTACCCCCGCGGAAATGGACATGAAATTAGCCCGGCAAACGGCGCTGGCGCAGCGGCCCGAGGTAAAAGAAGCCACGATCGATGTGAGCCGCGCCAATTATGACCGCAAGCTGGCCAAGGCTAAGTACATTCCCGACGTGGGCGCGGCTATCCACTATCTCGAGCCCATCAACACCGAGATTCTGCCGCAGAATATTCTCTCCGCCGGAATGGAATTGAAATGGGACCCCTTCGATTGGGGAGGACGCCGAGACGAAGTGCGGCAAAAAGATGTGAGCGTGCAGCAGAGCCACTATCAATTGCAGGAGACACAGGCCCAGGTGTTGCTCGATGTCGACAATACTTTCCGCAAGTTGGAGGAGAGCCGTTCGATGCTCGAAGTGGCCCAGGCCGGCCGGGACGCGGCCAATGAGAAGCTGCGCGAAGTGAGCGATCAGTTCAAACATTCCGCCGTGCTGCTGCGCGATCTGCTGCAACAGCAAGCCTCGGTCGCCAACGCCGACCACGAGTATGAACAGAGCCTGCTTTCCTTCTGGAACGCAAAGGCGGCCTTTGAAAAGGCTCTTGGGGAAGAGTGATCCAATGAATCCCACGGCGGTTAAATTTTGCCTCATCGCGCTGGGCACCGCTCTCACGCTGGGCGGCGCTGCATGCAAACAGCAGAACTCCGCTGCACCCCTACCGCTGCCCGTACACACGGCGACGGTACAAACCATAGCCGTAGGCAACGGGGCCAAGTACTCCGCCAGCATTGCTCCTTACGCTCAAGTTGATCTTGCCTTCCAGTCCGGCGGATATGTCGACCGCCTCCGCCAGGTCAAGAGTCCGAGCGGAGGCATGCGCAACATCGATCAGGGAGACTGGGTACAAAAAGGAACCGTGCTGGCCGTGGTGCGGCAACAGGACTATCAAGACAAGCTGGAACAGGCGAATGCGCAGCTGGCGCGCGCCCAGGCAGAATACGACAAGGCAAAGCTTACCTTCGATCGGACTTCGGCCCTGTATGCTTCGCACAGCGCAACCAAGCCGGACTATGACTCTGCCACTGCGCAGCTAGCCAGCACCACGGCCTCTGTTTCCGGCGCCAAGGCATCGGTCAGCGAGGCCAACGTGGCACTTGCCTATTGCGAGTTGCGGGCTCCGTTTAGCGGCTGGGTGGTCAAACGCAGCATCGATCTAGGCAGCCTGGTAGGGCCGGCAACCAACGGATTCACCCTGGCGGATACGGAATCGGTCAAGGCCGTCTTCGGTGTGCCCGATACTTCCATTAGCCGCGTGCGGCTGGGCCAGCATCTTTCTATCTCCACGGATGCGCTGCCGCAGCAATTTGCCGGACGCGTAAGTGCCATCTCTCCCGCAGCCGATCCCAAGAGCCGCGTTTTTTCCGTGGAAGTGACGATTCCCAATCCAAAGAACCAGTTGAAATCGGGAATGATTGCTTCGCTCGCGCTGAACGGTGTGCAGCTGCCACAGTCGGTGCTGGCCGTTCCCCTGTCGGCGGTCATTCGCGATCCAGCTCGGGTGGACAGCTTCGCAGTCATGGTTCCGGAGGGCAGTGGAGATTCTGCGACAGCGCGCTTGCGCGCCGTTGAACTGGGCGATACCTACGGCAATATGATTGCCGCTAAAGGCGGCCTCACCTCTGGAGAACAGGTCATCACTACCGGCGTCAGCCTGGTCAAGAACGGCGATAAGGTTCGCGTCATGCCCTAAGTCGAGCAACAATACGATGAGCCATAAATCCGAAGCCGAATACATCGAAAAAACGCACAATACCGCGCGTTTCTTCACCGAGCATCGCCAGGTCTCGATGGTGCTGCTCATCGCGGTCTGTGTATGGGGCTGGTATGGCTACATGCACATGCCCAAGCGTAAAGACCCGAGTATCCCGGTACGGGTGGCCGTCGCTTCCATCAACTGGCCGGGGGCAACGGCGCAGGAAGTGGAGCAGCTGGTAAGCCGGCCGGTGGAGCAGACGATGGCGCAAAACGCCTTCATCAAGCCTCCTTTGGCCTCAGACTTTGGTATCCGCTCGTTGAGCTTTCCCGGGCTCTCTCTGGTCTACGTGCAACTGGACGACACGGTAAGCGACCCCAAGAAGCAGTTCTCCGATATCAACCTCAAACTAAATGCGCTGAATAGCAGGCTGCCCCAGGGCGCGGGCCCGATCCAGTTCAATAGCGATTTTGGCGATACCGCAGCGTTGATGTTGACCATAGCCAGCCCTCGGGCAAGCGACGTCGATATTGCGTTGCGCGCCCGGTCTATCCGTAACGCGATTGAAACCACACGCGCGGCAGAACCGGCGCGATCTCCGCAGCCGCGGGTCAGCATTGTTTACGCCTTTCCGCTATCCGTCTCCCCTGACCTGGTGCGCGACGCTTTTGTTTCTGTCTTGCAGGCGGGCAGCCAAAACAAGTACGTCTCCGACCCGCACTTCTTTTCCGGCAGTGGCTTCATCGGAGCCGATGTGAGCTCACCTTTGAGCGATGATGAGCTGCGGGCCCTGGGCAATCGCCTGATGATCGAGAAGTTGCATCAATCCGAAATTCACCCCGATAGTTGGCCGGCCGCGTTCATCCGCAATCCAGCAGACACCGAGGCTCGCCTGGCCGCGGTCGCGGGGGATAAGTACTCCTATCGAGAGTTGGACGACTTCACCGACCTGATGGGAAGAACCATCCAGGGCGCCCCGGAAGTAGCCAAGATTGACCGCAAGGGCGTGCTGCCGGAGCAGATCTACCTGGATTATTCGCAACAACGTCTGGCCGAATACGGCATGACGCCCTCTAATCTGAAGGACATCCTGGGCGCCCGCAACAGCACCCTGCCCGGCGGCCAGCTGGAGGTCGGCCCGCAAAACATTCTCATCGACCCTTCCGGCAAGTTCACCAATCCGCAGCAGATCGGTGACGTCATCATCGGCTCTTCCTCATCGGCGGCGCAGAGCCCGGTCTATCTGCGCGACCTGGTAGACATTTCCCGAGGCTACCAGAGCCCGGCAAAATATTTGAACTATCTCACCTGGGCAGACAAGGACGGCCATTGGCGCCGCAGCCGCGCCGTAACGCTTGCCGTACAGATGAAGGATGGCGAGCAGATTGACGCCTTCGGCCGAAGCGTCGACGCCAAGCTTGCGGCGGTGAAGCAATATCTTCCTGAGGACCTGATCATCGCGCGCACTTCTGACCAGCCGTTGCAGGTGAAGGAGAACCTCAGCCTGTTCATGGATGCGCTCTACGAGGCGATCGCGCTGGTGGTGCTGGTGTCGTGGATCGGTTTCTGGGAGTGGCGATCCGCTGTACTGATGGCCCTCTCCATCCCCATCACCCTGGCCATGACGTTTGGCGCGATGTATCTCCTTGGCATCGACATCCAACAGGTTTCGGTCGCCACCCTGATCATTGCCCTCGGGCTGCTGGTGGACGATCCGGTGATCGCCGGCGATTCCATCAAGCGCGCGCTGGCCGAGGGCCACCCCAACATCGTTGCTGCATGGTTAGGTCCCACCAAGCTGGCCACCGCTATCATGTATGCCACGGTTACCAATATCGTCGCGTATCTGCCGTTCTTGCTGGTGACCGGCAGCACGGGAGAATTTTTACACAGCCTGCCTATCGTGATGACAGTGGCGCTGGTGGCCTCCCGCCTGGTTTCGATGACCTTTCTTCCCCTGCTGGGCTACTATCTTCTGCGTCCGGAGAAGAAGGTGGAGAAAACGCTCGAGGAGCGGCGCAACAGCGGCTTTTTTGGCTTGTATGCGCGGGCGGCAAAGTACTCCATCGAACACCGCTGGAAATTTTTCATCGCGTCCCTGGCCTTCCTCGCTTTGGGCGCCTTCATTTTTTCCCGCTTGAACTCCGCGTTCTTCCCTGAGGATGTTCAATATTGGTCGTATGTCGATGTGTGGCTGCCCAACGACGCCACCCTGGAAGCCACGAATCAAACGGCCCGTCAGGTGGAACAGATTGTCCGTGAACAGGCGGAGCGGTTTTCGAAGGAACACGCCCAGGAGGGACATCAAGGAGATGTATTGCGTTACGTCACCTCCTTCGTAGGCGGAGGCGGGCCGCGTTTCTGGTTCTCGGCCTCTCCGCAGTTGCAACAGTTGAACTACGCGCAGGTATTGATCGAGGTCAAGGATAAGGAGATCACTCCGCAGTTCATTAAGGAGCTGCAGCCGGTGCTGACGGCATCCATCCCGGGGGCGCGCATGGATGCGCGCCAGCTGCTCACCAATCCCATCGACTATCCCATCGAGATTCGCATCGCCAGCACGGCCGACGTGAGCGCCAAAGACGAGGCGGCGGATATTCGAGGGCTGCGCAGCATCGCCGCCAAGGTGGAGGATATCTTCCGCTCGATTCCCATCGCCGAGCGCACGCGCAATGAATGGGGGGACGAGAATACGCAGGTTGCGTTAACCGTCGATCCGGATCGCGCCAACCTGGCCGGCATCACAAATATGGATGTGGCGAATTCCTCCACGGCAGGCATGAGTGGAAGCACGGTCAGCGTTTTGCAGGAGGGCCAGAAGCAGATTCCGATTGTAGCCCGGCTGCGCATGGATGAGCGGTCGCAGCTCTCCGACATCCAGAATTTGTATGTCTACGGCTCGCAGGACAATAACAAGATTCCCCTGGTGCAGATTTCCAATATCGATCACGACCTGGTCACCGGCCGTATTGTGCGCCTGGAACAATTTCGCACCATCAATGTGCGTACCTTTCCGGTTGCCGGGCGCTTGAGCTCCGAGGTTCTAAAACAGGCGCTGCCGCGACTGCAGCAGTTGCAGGCCGAGCTTCCTCCCGGCTACGAGATGAAGATCGGCGGCGAGTACGACAAGACCAAGAATGGCTTTAAGAACCTGGCGATGGTGATGATGATTTCAACCGTCGCCATTTACCTTGCCCTGCTCTTTCAATTCAAGAACGCCATCAAGCCGCTGCTTGTTTTGGCGGCTGCGCCCTACGGCATGATGGGTGCATTCGCCGCGTTGTGGATTATGGGCGAGCCGTTCGGGTTCATGGCGTTCCTGGGCGTGGCCAGTCTGATTGGCGTGATCGTGAGCCATTCCATTGTGCTGTTCGACTTCATTGAGGAGCGGCACATTGCGGGAGATGACTTCGAGCTGGCGCTGATCGATGCCGGCATCCTGCGCCTGCGCCCGGTCCTGATCACGGTTTTCGCCACCGTGCTCGCGCTTTTGCCGCTCGCATTGCACGGCGGACCCCTGTGGAAGCCGCTCTGTTACGCGCAGATCGGCGGCCTGCTGGTGGCGACCGTCGTGACCAAGTTGCAAGTACCGGTGATGTATGCCATCTTTGTCCTCGATTTCAAGATTCTGAAATGGGAAACTCCTGAGACTGAGCATTCTGCTGCAGTGAACGCTCCAGTGCTCCCCAAACCTACGTTTACCTAGAGAAATCCATGTCCATCGTGAAAAGTTTTGCGCTCGCATTCGTAGGCACTGCCTTACTCCAGCCTCTCCACGGGCAGACGGGGCCCGGGGCTGCGGACCAGGGCGGCGCTGCCCAGACTCCGATTCTCCAGCAATACGACCAGGCGATCGATCAGGTTGCCGAGCGCGCGATGCAGTCGGTGGTGAAGATTGAAGTTACCGGTTACGGGGTCCCCGAGAGCGACAAGACCATGGGGTTGGATCAGGGGCAGCAGCAGTCGTCGCAGCAAGCATTGGAACGGCAGCGCTCCATCGGCTCAGGCGTCATTGTCGATCCCGATGGGTACGTCATCACCAATAATCACGTGGTTGCCGGGGCCGTGCGTATCCGGGTGATCATTGCACCGGCCACGGTCGAGTTGATGATGGGAAACACCAATCTTCACAATCCCCAGCGGGTGTACGAAGCGAAGCTGATTGGAACCACGCGTTATGCGGATTTAGCCTTGCTCAAGATTGAAGAAAAGGGTCTCCCCTTTATTCCCTTGCCCGAACAATTTCGCTTTCGCCTGGGGCAGACGGTGATTGCGATCGGCGCGCCTGAAGGACTGGACCATACGGTCACCAAAGGGATCATCAGCGCTGTCGGCAGGCAGCCCGAGGTGGATCGGCCCATGGTTTACGTGCAAACCGATGCGCCCATCAATCCCGGGAACAGCGGCGGTCCGTTGATCGACCGGAATGGCAACCTGGTAGGAATCAACACCTACATTGTTACCTCTGGTGGAGGCAACGAGGGCCTGGGTTTTGCTATTCCGGAACCGATCGTACGTTTTGTCTACAGCGAGCTCAAGGCGCATGGCATCGTTTCCAGCGTGACCATTGGCGCCCACCCACAGACCATCACTCCTGCGCTGGCTGCCGGCCTCAAGCTGCCGCAGGATTGGGGCGTCATCCTCTCCGACATCGACGCCGGCGGCCCGGCCGCGGCAGCGGGCTTGCAACAAAAGGATGTGGTGACAGCAATTGACGGCGGAAGGATAGACTCGCTGCCTAAGTACACCGCTTTCCTCTACGTGCATAAGCGCAACACGCCCTTGAGAATGACGGTGCTGCGCGACGGCAAACCTCTCACGGTCTCGATCACCCCGGTGGCTGCACCTCCGGTGGTGGAGAACCTATCCGACCTGATTGATCCCAAGAAGGATCTGATTGCTTCGTTGGGAGTTTTCGTGATTGACCTCAAAGGTTCCTCGTTGGCAGCGGCGCTGAGTCTCCGCTCCCAGAGCGGAGTCCTGGTGGCTGGTCTGCTCACGGGGGAGCCGGCCACGGCAGCCGATCTTGCCGTTGGTGACGTGATCCGCGCTATAAACGGAAAGCCGTTGGACGATACGCAACAGTTGCGGCGGACGCTTGCCGGCTTGAAAACCGGCGACGCGGTGGTGCTGGAAGTGGAAAGGCAGGCGGTTTTGCAGTACGTCGCGTTTGAGATCGAATAAAGCCGCGAGGCATAAGACCTCAGGAGAGAATGGTGCATCTATGTAGGTCAGGAGACACCACTATGCCTAATCAAGCTGCACCAAACCTGGGAAAAACTGAAAAGCCGGCGACCCTGGATGTTCACACCCCCGAGACGGCCGAAGAAAAAGAGATAGATCGCGTGGCTGACCGGGCTGCCGAGAAAGCCGGAAAGTCGGAAAAAAGCTACGACAGCGAGCACGGTATTTTCACAAAATAACGTAACGGAGCTAACCCCAAAAGATTGTGAATCTGCGTGAGTCCGCCGGCCGAACCGGCAGGTTCTCGCGCAGCGGCTCTTGAGCGTTTACGTGAGAGCCGGAAGAGAAACCAAAGGTCTATCCACTGCGCTGCCCCGGATTTGCGGTGCTTGGGGCACATCTTCGCACCTTCATGGGATGCTGCGTGCGCGGTGCTTAGGCGTCATCTTCTGCCACCACTCTGCCGGCTCCGTCAACATCTACCGACCCCGCGCCGGCGGCCCGGTTGACGCGCCAGACAACGAACCCCTGCCGGACATGGCTGTAGATGGGATCCCCTGAAAACCTGCCTGGATTCTCAGCTCTGTGGCCGGTCAGGTCGTTGAACTGGGTCACTTTTCCTGTCGTGATCTTCGTGATAGGACCATTGATTGCGAAATCGGAAGCGATCAGAACGACTCCCTTAATTCGCAATTGTAGTTGTCAGGGTCTCGCATAGTTCTTCCACAGGATCGCTCCGAGTACACAGATAACGGAAAGCAAGCGCAATAAGAACAGCCAGACATTTCCCTCGTTTGGACGAGAAAGCATGAGGACAGCGCTGTAGACGATCCCCTGTATTCCGAAGAACGCCGCGAAAGCGATGAACAAAGGATCTCGTGCGTCCCGCCAATATCTCAGAAAAAATATCGTCGCAACTAGCGAACAGGCTGCAATGAAACCGAGCAGGAATACGTCTGCAAACGGATGCGTCATGGGAGTCATCGGCTCTCCCAAATGAGTCCATAGAGCATGAGCACCATAGAAACCGCAGCCGAGCCAAGTCGATAAGTGTAGAGATCGATAGCTGGGAAGAGCAGGAGGTCGGCGATTACGAAGCCGGTGGAAATGCTTAATCCAGCGAAGCACAACCCACTCCAAAGGAGAAGCCTCTTTCGAACCTTGATGAAAGCTCGCAGTAGAAGCGTTGCGCAAAGGAGTGTCGTGATGCAAGTCAGGATGTAGATTGCGGCCGTCATTGGTCGTCGCTCTTCTTAATGAGAAATGCTCGCGCGAACTCGCGGACCGCAGGCGATGCTTTTGCGTGGATCATAGTCGAGATTCGCACCAGGTCGTGACGGTAAGCCGTATCCACCATCCGCATCAGTTCGTCTTGCTCCGATGTCCTTGAGACATAGGAATATCTCGGAGGCTCAGTGGATGATTCGGCAATGAGCTGCATTCGGACAAGATCGCGTAGTAAATCGCGGACTTTATCCAAGGGTATGTACAGTCTGGATCCGAGTTCTGCGCAAGTCCAGCCTACAGGTCGGCTATTCCAGAGAAGCATCAGCGCCTCTAGATGTGGGACAGTGTCAACTTTGTTCAGAACGAACTCGTAAGCGTCCATCTCGTCTCGAGGTCTCGCCTTTTTTACCACGTCACCCGGTACGGCCGCATCATCTCATTGTCTTCATGGTCGATAATATGGCAGTGCCAGACATAGGATCCCTGCGTTGGATCAAACTTGTAAAGATTCCTTCCTGTATAAGAACGATTAGCAATCTGGGCAACATCCGACGGCGTCCACCGCACCAGGAGTGTAGTGACCTGGCCGGATGGCACATTCACGGTGTCCTTCCAACCCGATTCACCAGGCTCTGGCGGAGTAGGGCAGTCTGCCGGGTCGGTTTCACAGTCCTTCGCAATGTAATCGCTGAAGGCAGGATTGCCGCCAAGCGCCCCGTCTGTATTGGGAGTTAAATAGTCCAGCGGAGGCCCATAGTCCGCGCAATAGGTCCCCACCGAGCATCCCACCGGCAGAAGCTCTGGATGAATGGTTCCGAATGCGCTTTTCCATGCCGACAAATAGGGCGTTTCCAATTTTGTATTTAACGGTTCGCGCTTGACAACCTGGAATTGTGTCAGGTGAATGTGGAACGGATGTTCACCTGTCATATTCGAGACGTAAAGAATTTGCCACTTTTCAATCGACCCCACGCGTGGCAGTTCGCTGATGCCATCGCCGGGAAAATCATGGGCAATGCCGGGCGACTCCAGACCATTCCAATCCGTGTTATTGACGAATTCTTTGACACCCGCCAACGTCGTGGTGTCATCGTAAAAGATCATCTGCCGGGTCTTGTCGATCTTCACCCCTGGCAGCACATTGCCGTTTCCATCGGTCAGGCGAACGAGGGGGTCTTTTCTCGCGCAAAGGCCAATGGATGGCGCCGGATGCGTGGGATCACAGCTCGTTTCAGGTGTCTTCGAACGAGAGGCCACCTGGAATTGCATAATCTGCGGCAGAGGAATGGTCACCTTGATGCCGGTATTCCCAACCGTGATCTTCTGGCCGGCGAAGTTGGAGAAGTCGACGATGATGTCGGCCCGTTCGCCCGGCGAGATAGATACATTCAAAAGCGGAACGGGTTTATCAAAGTAGTTGTCATCGGCCCCGATCTGGTAAACCGGTGCTTTGCCAAAGGACAATACATAGTCCCGGTGGTTGCTGCCGTTCAAGAGATGAAAGCGATAGCGCCGCGGCTCCACTTTCAGATAAGGGAAGGCCGCTCCATTCACGGTAGCTACATTTCCCTCGAAATATGGACTCCAGAATGGGTGACCGACTTGCAGTTGCTGCGGGAAATAGAGCTGGCTATTGGTATCGAACTCCCGGTCCTGTATTGCCATTTCGATCTCGTAAGGACCGCTCGGATAGCCCTTCGGCTCGCGGGAAGGATCTTGAAGAAAATAGAAGCCTGCCAGACCTGCGTAAACATTGGTGCGGGTAATTCCCAGAGCATGATCGTGAAACCACAGCGTCCCTGCCTCCTGCGAATTTGGGTACTCATAGATCGCCTCGCCTGGCTTTGGATTGCCGGCCGAATGGTAACCGGGACCCTTGAGACCGTTTGGCGTGAACCACGAGTCCGGATTACCGTCGTAAGCGGTCGTTATTTCAGCACCATGCAAGTGCACGGTGGCAGGAATTGGACCGATGTACTGCTGCGAGGTATCACCATCACTCGATGGCGTGGAAGACCCCTTCGACAGCGCACGTTCGATGGAATGTCCCATGCTATGCAGTGGATCTGCCCAGTGTATGGTCTGATCGATAGGCAGCAATCCTTCCACCAGTCCGGGGCCCCACGGATAGGACGGATCGAAGCTCGGTAACTGGTTAATGTATTTCACGCGCGTCGGTGTGCCGCGCGTAGCCACGAGGGTGACCGCCGGCCAGTTCGCCGGGCCAAGCACTTCACCCGTCCTTGAATCTGTGCTTTCGTAGGCCCAGACACGTGTTTTGCGGAACTTCATGCCGCATAGATTGGGACCGGTCAGCGGCAGGACCGCCTGGTTGATTTCCTTCATCGTTACCGTCAGGTAAGGATGGCCCGCCGCATCTACCCGCGGCACCGAGCCGGCCGGTCCGAACACTGGTAGACTGACCGCGAACATCGGGATACAGGCCGGGTCTAATGGCGTCTGGTCAACAAGAGAACTTGCATAAGAACTGAGGGCATTTCCCAAAACAAACAACCACAGGAAAACCACACTCCAAACGATCGAGCTCGGGCGAGGAGCTCGGGAGCTGGCTGATACCGCAACCCTGGCAGTTTTTAAGGTACCCAACAAGCGCACGGCAACAAGCGTCCGACGATGTGTAGTCACAGGCGTTCCTTTAGCTGAAATCATTGCGTTCTGGATTGTGAGAGAACCGGCCCCGTCCACGCTGATAGCCCATTAAATTTGCTGAGCGCTGCGCCACCACCGAACAAGGTTCTTCTCCCAAGACGAAGTTATGCCTAACGAATGCCACCGCCGGCACGTCCGGCTAAGCGGCGGCGTAAGGGAAATATCAAAGATAAGTTAAGCCAACCACGGTCTGGGAGGGAGGGTCACCTTGGTATGGGCTTCCCCTGACCGCGATCCGTCCACTTTAGTGCGGGCGGGATAGAAAGAGCAAGATCAAACTCCAGGTTTTCCGGCATGCTCATCATCAATTCACAGAGGCAAACGATGAGAACAATTCATCCGATGTTGACCACCCTTTCTATCGCTTAAGAACGAAGAATAGCCGGAACGGGAGCGCAAAGAAATAGTTCGGAGATGATTTGAATGTAAATCGATCCAGCTTCGGGCGGCGATTGTTTGCGGGGTGTAATCAATCCGCAAACCTGGGTATGCCAGAATCAACTAATGAGTAAACGGGATAGGCTCGGCGCTCTCTTACGCGGGCCTAGCTCACGACCCTTTCCGGGTAGATGCTGCCTAGAACGACCCTCGCCCTCGGGTGGTTTCGGACCTGGTCGAAAAGCGGCAGTTGATTCAGCAGCAGCAGCCAGATATCGTGCTGGTGAAAAGCCTTTTCCATCCAGCCCAGAGCCGCCTCCGCCTCATCGATAAGCAGACTTCCCATGGCCATTACTGTGGGTGGAACACCGGCTTCGCGATCAACCTGTTCGAGCCGCGCGACTATATTTTTGACTTCCGCCTTCTCCCCCATGGCCAGGTAAGCCTCTCCTATCGCAGGGAGCACAGCCGGTATCGGAGACATCGCATACGCTCGCTCCAGAACCGGGACGGCGTCCCGTGAGCGGCCTGCCAGCATCAGCGCTGCGCCATAATTGAGCAGGCCCATTGCAAAGCCTGAGTGTTCCGTGAGGAAATCCTCGCTCTCGTGAATCGATTCTTCATAGCGGCGGGCAAACAGGAGAACTTGTGCTCGATGGCTTCGCAGAAACAGCGACGAATGCTCGATTGCAAGCGCGCCGTCGATGTGCTGCAGCGCTTCCTCATACCGGCCCTGGGCGAGCAGGACCATGGAATACAGATGCTCCACCTGGGCTGAACGAGGGTTGTTTTCGAGAGCCAACTGAATGCGCTCCTCGCCCTCTTCCCACTTCCACAGATACATGGCGATCACCGCGCCCAACGTGGCGTGAGCCTGGGCATTGGAGCGATCGAGCGAAAGCGCTCTCCCGGTCAATGCCCTCGTTCTCTTCACCACTTCAACGTAGGAGGGATTATCAGAAAAGGCCTGAATGCGTCCTGCTTCCGCCAGTCCCGCATAGGGTGGCGCCCAATCCGGTTCCAGCGCCATCGCAGCCTGGTAATACTCTGCCGCTTTGGTCAGAGACATCGGCGCGCGCAGTGAAACCAGAAAGTTGCCGCGCAGAAAACTCTCATACGCTCTCGGATCAATTTCCTTGGCCGGCGCTGGTTGACTCCCTTGCCGGACCGTGTGGGAAGCGGCGCCGGCAATCGCCGTCGCCAACTCCTGTTGCAGCGCAAGCATGTCTCTCAGGTCGCAATCATAGGTCTGCGCCCATAGCTGCTGGTCGCGCACCGCATCCAGCAAACGGGCTGAAATACGGATACGATTGCCCAAGCGCAGAATCGAGCCTTCCACAATCGCCTCGATCTGCAGTTCCGCAGCGATTTCGCGCGCGGTTTTCTGCGAATTTCGATAGCCTTGTGTAGCCGTGTGGGACACCACTCCTAAATCCGATCGCCGCGCTATCTCGGTGATCAGCGCATCCGTCAGAGCGTCCACGAAGAACGGCGCATCGGGGTCGTTCGACAGATCCTTAAGCGGCAGAACCGCAATGGTTTCGATCCTCGCCTCTGCCGGCCGCTCGACCACCTGCGCGATGAGCCGATATCCCATCCGCGGAACTGTCTCGATATAAGCCGGCGCGCTTGCAGTCTCGCGCAGAGCCCGCCGCAGCTTCCTTATCGCGGTGTTGATACTACGTTCGAAATCGACGAAGTGGCCATTCGGCCAAAGCGTCTGTTGAATCAGCTCGCGCGAGACCAGCTCACCCCGATGCCTCACCAGCAGCGCCAAAACCTCATATGGCTGCTGGTGCAGCTTAATCAGAATCCCCTTACGCCTCAACTCCCGCCGCCTGAGATCCAACTCAAATACGCCGAAACGCGCGACCGCCGATTGCGAAAGTGTTGCTGCCAATCCTGGGGGCTTGCCTATCACCAAAGTTCACTCCGTTCTCTGCCTGCAGGCCTTTGGTCAAAGTTTAGTCGACAGAAGGGCCTCCAACACGTTGGGCGCAGCAGGCCGGGGCGCTTTACTGATCGATAGGATTATTGAAGGGAGGACGACGTTCCCCGCGAGTCACCGGAGTCCCGTCATGATTCCTGTCTGACCGCGTCTTGCCCTTATCCGGCAGCGATGCGTGTTGCCAGCCCGGATAGCCAATAAAGCCAGACCACGAGCGAGAGGATGGAAGCCAGAGTTGTCATCGAAACAGTGGACGCTACCATCATTTCCTCGCAGTGATATTCTCCCGCAAGAATGTAGGCCGTCTTGGCTGTTGGTACTGCGCCGCAGATTACGGCCGCAATGGTGTAGAGGGGGTCGAGCCCCAGGCACACGCTCAATCCGTACACGATCAGAGGCATGATGACCAGCTTGACGGCCGAGAGCAGCGAAGCTCGCCCAATATTGGCGCGCAGCCCATCGATCGACAACCCCAGTCCGATGGCGAATAGAGCACAAGGCGTGAGCGCATCGGCCAGGATGCCCAAATAGGCGGTGACAGGCCCCGGCATGCGAAGACCGAGGATCGAGCAAAGCATGCCGATCAGGGTGGATAAGACCATCGGGTTAAACACGACATGCTTGACTGTGACCATTGGGGCCGTGCGTGAGCCATGCGCATCCCGCAGACCAAGTTCGAGTAAGATCACCGCTGCTGGAAACATCACAACGGCCACGAATACCGTGGCAATCGCCGCCGGCAACACGGCGCGCGGACCATAGATCGCCTGCAGGACGGGTAAGGCGACGAAGCCGGTGTTGGTCATCGATGCCGCCATGCCATGCATCGTTCGGCTTGCAAGACTTCCGGAAACACGAATGCTCATGATACCGAACACGAGGAGGAAGCATAAGAGGGAGCCACCGCCGAAGGCGACAAGAAAACGCCAATTGATCAACGAATGACTTGGTTCTTGCGCAATGGTGACAATCAACAATGCCGGCATTGCGATGTTATAGGCGAAGTGAATCAGCCCGTCGGATAACGCCCGCGACAGATAGCCCGTATAGCCAACGATCCAGCCAGTTACGATCACTGCAAACACAGGTAGGATAAGGTCAGCGATCCGCATCAAGGATGTCTCAGGTTAACTCTCCAACAGTTGCATGGAGAGCAAGTCGCAGTCAATATAGCGCTACGATTCAAGCTCCATTGGGTGCCGGGCAGCACCACCTTGCCAACAGTCCCGCCGGCAGCCTATCTCGTCAGAAAAACCATCGGTGACGGCATGCCGATTTGAAGGACAAGCGACTTTTCGCCGCTAACGATCCGTCGAGACCGTGCGTTCATTGAGGAACTCCAGGCACTTAGACCACTGCCGGAGTGCTACTAGTGGACAGTGTTCGTCGAAAATGGACAGTGCGGCATAGAGCAAAGAGCCCTCGCCATCTTGTTATCTGCTGAATACAAAGAGGTAGCACTCAGAGCGCCCTCTGGAACCTGGCGTGCAAGCATTGCCAGTCCGGAGGACGTCGCATGCGATACTTCCCGCAAAATCTCTTCTGCACGATTCGTAATTCAATCGAGATGCTTACCAGACTGATACCTTCTAAAACTACAAGAGCTGGGACCTGGCGCATCGTCCTTGCTGTTATAGCAGTCAACCTGACCTTGGCGTCCTTGGCCAAAGCCCAGATCTCGCCGAACCTGCCCAATCCTACCGGGGCGCCGAATCCGCTGACGACGACGCTATCCATTTTTCGCAGCAACATGCAGGACAAGATCATGAAGGCGGCGGACGCGATGCCAGAGTCCAAGTACAGCTACCGGCCGACGAAGGACGTTCGCTCGTTTGGCGAGATCGTGACTCATGTGGCGGATATTTCCTACATATTGTGTTCCAACGTCAAAGGTGAAGCGACCCCCGGCACGGCTGCCGCAAAGGGTTCGAAGACCGAGATCGAGGCATACCTCAAAGGCTCGTTCGATTACTGCGATGGCGTGTACTCCGGTTTCACCGATGTGCACCTCAATGACCCGGCGAGCTTCTTTGGCTTCAAGACGAACAAGATGTTCATTTTGACGCAAGTTGGAAATCATGACGCCTTGCATTACGGCAATCTCGTCACCTATCTGCGCATCAATGGGCTCACGCCGTCCGGGGGTTGGTTTTAATGGCTCAGCGGCGAGTCTTCATTAAAAAAGCGCTGGTCGTGGCCGTAATGGGATGCATGGGCACGATCCTGGCTGCGGGACAGCACCAGGAGCAATCCACTGCACGGACCATTTCAGCCAGGAAAGATGGCCGCGCTGAGATTGATGCCCATGCAGCGGAATGGTTGAAAGAGAGCGAGGTGCCAAGCGTAGCCGTAGCATGGATCGAAGATCGCAAAGTGGCGTGGACAAAGGTGTACGGGGAGCAGAGTCCGGGAGTCCCGGCGACTGGGAAAACGCTGTACAACATGGCCTCGCTGACCAAACCGGTGACAGCGGAGACAGTATTGCGGCTGGCGTCTGCAAGGAAGCTTTCGCTCGATGAACCAATGTCACCGTTCTGGCTTGACCCGGACATAAAGGATGATCCCTGGAGCAAATTGCTGACGCCACGGTTGTGCTTGTCGCACCAGACCGGGTTTGCGAACTGGCGGCGAATGACCGGCGGAGTGCTAAAGATACGATGGGAGCCGGGAACCCAAACGGGATATTCGGGGGAGGGATACAACTACGTTGGCCGATTTGTCGAAAAGAAGATGGCAAAACCTTTCGATGCATTTGCACAGCAGATCGTATTCGATCCGATTGGCATGAAGCAGACCTCGTACACGGCGAAGGAGTGGTATACAGGGCGCTTGGCGGTTCCTCAAGGGCCGAAGGGAGAAAAACCTATAGACCCTGTCGCGACGACGTGGAACGGCGCGGACCTGCTGCGGACGACGATTGGGGACTATGCGAAATTCGTCGTGAGCGTGATGCACGACCAGGGCTTGACGAAAGAGATTGCCGCAGAACGCGCGACCATCACGCGGAATCTGGTAAAGCAGGAAGACCTCGACAAAATGTGCAAGGTAACTGGCGAAGCGGGACCCTGCATCATAACGGCCGGAATGGGCTTGGGATGGGAAGTCGAAATAGTGAATGGAGTAAAGATTCTGGACCATAATGGCTCCGATTGGGGAGTGAACACTTTCGCCATGTTTGTGCCGTCGCAAGGGATCGGAGTCATAGTTTTTACCAATGGGGCGAATGGGAATGAGGTCATCCGAAAAGTCGTGGAAGCTCTGTATCCAAACCAGCTATACGTGGCAAGGCTATGAGGAGTGCTGGGAAAGTGATTCGCAAAACGGGGCATTCGATCTTCGTTTGAACGTTATAGCCTGAACGTCCAGTGTGGAACTTGCCCCTGGCGAATTGTCGCCAACCCGGCAGTGTCGCCAACCCGGCAGTTACCCTCTAGCCAACAGCCCAGTCTTGGCTTTGAGGCGTCCGGCTTCTCTCTTCAGGTCGACCTCAAGCCACCCGGCTCTCAGAAGCGAGGCAGCCCTTTTTGAGTTCTCTCTTGACATCTACTAAGCCCTCTATGTATTAAGATGTCTTAGTATGAAAAAGCCGGATACGTTGCAAGGTTCGCTCGACCTGCTGGTGTTGAAGATTCTTTCGCGGCGCCCCAGGCTGCATGGCTACGCCATAATGACCGCTATTAAGGAGACCTCCGGCGAGGTGCTGAACGCGGAGGAGGGTTCGCTCTATCCTGCGCTGCACCGGATGGAGGAGACAGGCTGGATTCACGCCGACTGGGTGACGAAAGAGAACGGCCGCCGGGCACGCATTTATCAGCTGACCGCGGCGGGAAAGAAACAGCTTGCGGCGGAAGAGGTTCGCTGGCGGCTGGTCAGTTCAGCAATCAACCGGGTGCTGCTGGAAGCGTGAGCGCAAGAAGCAACAAAGTCGGAGGCTGGACATGGGACTTTGGACGCGAGTAGGCAACGTATTCCGTGGGGATCGCCTGAATCGCGAACTGGACGAGGAGTTCGAGGCGCACATTGCAGAGGCCGTCGGGGATGGGCGCGATGCGGAGGAAGCGCGGAGAGCGTTTGGGCCAATGCTGCGCCAACGGGAAGCAAGCCGGGAATTCCGCGTACTTGGGTGGCTCGATGGGCTGCGCGCGGATGCGTTATTTGGCTGGCGGCAGCTAGGGCGCAATCGGGTCACATCCACGGTCGCAGTGTTGTCGCTTGCCCTGGCGATGGGGGCCTGCGTTTGCGCCTTTCGCCTGATCGACGCACTGCTGTTGCGGCCGCTGCCGGTGGCGGCCCCCGAGCGACTGTACGCGCTCTCAAGACAGGTGTTCGACGAAAGTGGCACTCCGCTGAGTTTTGATTCATGGGCGTACCCGGATTTCGCTCTCATGCGGGCCGCTGTAAAGAAAGATGCGGAGTTGATTGCCGTTTCCTATGCAGAGCGCAAGGACCTGACCTATGCCACTGACGAAGAGATGGAAAAGGGTTATGTCCAATACGTATCGGGCTGGATGTTCTCGAGCTTCGGCCTCCGGCCGGCTATGGGGAGGCTCTTTACCGAAAACGATGACCAGGTGCCCGGCGCCCACCCTTACGCCGTCTTGTCCTACGACTACTGGAAGCGGCGGTTTGGGCGAGACCCGCATGTGATTGGACGGACCTTGCGGATCGGCGGCCAGGTGTTCGAGATCGTGGGAGTGGGTCCGGAGAGTTTCACCGGCACCGAGCCCGGAATCGTTACGGAAATTTTCCTCCCTACGATGATGCACCATGCGGTAACGCGCTCCGACGCCAGTTGGCATCGCACGCTGGCAGTTATAAAACCAGGAGCGGACCTCGAACCGCTGCGAGCGAAGTTGAGCGCGATCAGCCTGAACTTCGAGACAGAACGGTCCAAGACGTGGAAGGGAGAGTCGCAGCAAAGCATCGCTAACTTCCTGAACCAGAAATTACTGCTGGAGCCCGCGGCGGCAGGGGTCTCCAACCTGCAAGGTGACTATCGCCGCGCGCTGGCCTGGCTGGGAGTCATGGTTGGGCTGGTGCTCCTGATTGCCTGCGCCAACGTAGCCAACCTCATGACTGCGCTGGCTGCCGCCCGCGCGCGTGAGATGGCGCTGCGAGTCTCGATTGGAGCAGGCCGATTGCGGCTGGTGCAGATGGTGCTGGTGGAGAGCGCCATGCTGGCCATTGCTGCGGCCTTCTTGGGCGCGGCGTTTGCGTGGTGGTCGGCTCCGTTGGTGGTGCGGCTGATCAGCACTCCCGACAACCCCGCGCATTTGATACTGCCGGCGGATTGGAGAGTGCTTGGGTTTGGAGTGGCCCTGATTGCCGGCGTGACTGTGCTCTTTGGCCTGGTGCCGGCAGTCCGCGCCTCGGCAATCAAGCCGGTAAGCGCCCTCAAGGGTGGGGATGATCCCCATGCGCGCCGGCGCTTGATGCACGGGATGATCGCAGCCCAGGTGGCCTTCTGTTTTCTGGTGGTGTTCGTGGCGGGACTGTTCGTCGCTACCTTTCATCGCCTCGCTCATCGGCCTATCGGGTTTGACGCTACGCGTCTTCTGTTGCTGGAAATTGTGGCTCCAAAAGGAAGGCCGCCAGAGGTATGGACGCAGGTCGCCGAATCTCTGCGCGCTCTGCCTGGGGTGCGAGGGGTTTCCGAATCCGGTTGGCCTATGCTGTCGACCGAATCGTGGACTGGCGAGATTGCCGTCAGCGGCGGGCCGCCAAGCAACGATTGGGGCTCCTTTCTGAGCGTCTCCCCTGGATGGTTCGAAACCATGAGAATGCGCTTGATCTCGGGCAGAGATTTCCGGCCGAGCGATACATTCCCCGGCTCAGCCATCGTGAACGAAGCATTTGTGAGGCGGTATCTCAAAGCGATGCAACCGGTGGGTACGACAATTGAGAAGGTGGACCCCGACGGTTCACGGAGGCGTTGCCAGATCGTGGGTGTCGTCTCAGATGCCCCTTATCGCTATCTGCGTGAACCGATCTTACCGGTGGCTTTCGTCCCTTATCGCGCGCTCGACGAGAACGGCGCTGTCCTGGCTGAATCGAGCGGGACATTTCTGGTGCGCACCCTGAGCGGCAATCCGATGGCGCTGGCGGCGGAGTTGCGCAGGAAAGTAGCTGAAACCGCGGCGGGGTTAAGGGTCAGCAATGTTCAAACCCAGCAGGAACTGTTGGACGCACAGACGGTGCGCGAGCGGCTGCTAGCCATGCTGGCAACTTTCTTTGCCGGCATAGCGCTTTTGTTGGCGGGGATTGGATTGTATGGGGTACTGAACTATTCGGTCTTGCAACGGCGGCGGGAGATTGGGATTCGCATGGCAGTAGGAGCGCGGCATAGCCGCATCGCCTGGCTGGTTACCGCGGACGTCTTTCAAATGGTGGTCGTCGGTGGCGCAGCGGGATGCGTGCTTGGGATGGGATCAGCACGGTATGTCGAATCGCTCCTCTACCAGGTGAAGGCTGCAGAGCTGGACATTGCTGCTCTGCCGCCTCTGGCCATTCTCAGCGTCGCAGTTGTGGCCATTCTGCCCGCGATTTTGCGGGCGATGCGGATCGAGCCCGCCGAGATTCTGCGTTCGGAGTAGCCTCTTAGGCGCTCCAAAACTCCGGTTAGCTCAGCGCGTCCACGGGACATGAAACGCACGGCGTAAATAATTTTTCTACCGCTAAACGAAACTCGCCATCCGAGGCTGCCAACCCAGGACCATATCACGGGTAACTTTCAGTCAGAGCCGTTCCTTTTGACGGCGCGACTGGCTGTATGCGTTGAATGGAACACCGGCAAAGGAAACCAGGGTTGGTTGCTGTTGTGTTGACTCTGTCCATCCATCTCCACCCAAGCCAAGGTGGGCCACCGCCCTCCGATTTGTCATCCCGACCGAAGCGGACCCGGATTTCCTGCATCACGACACCCACCCAAGGCCACCAACCTCGACAGGAAATGCGGGGTAGCGCAGGGGAGGGATGACAAATTGGAGGGCAGTGGCCCACCTTGGCATGCGTAGAGATGGATGGACAGAGTCAAGCAACCAGCGTCCCACGCTTACCCGGATCGCCCCCTATTACCAACCAAAGAGCTAGGTTCAGAAGGAATACCGCAGAGCAAATTGCAAACGCCGTTCCTGCGAACGCACCGCCGGATTCTGGTCCGAAATATTGCCAAACGCTGAATCAGTAATGCCAATATCCGGGTTTCCATAACTGGCAATATTGAATACGTTGAAGGCATCAAAGCGAAATCCAACTGCCTGGCTTTCTGTGATATGAAAATCCTTGAACATTGAGCTGTCGACGTTCAGATATCGAGGTCCGCGGATAACTCCATTGCGGGAATTGCCGAAGGTATTGCTCGCCGGGGCGCCAAAAGCACAAACCCCATTGTCCACTCCTGGCTGGGTGCACGGTGTAGCAGAGGGATCTGTACCGAGCCAGTTATCGATCGAACGGTGAGCGATCTTCAGCTTGCGATATTGGTTCGCGCGAGAAACACCGTAGCTATTCGAGTTATTGCCGGGGCCCGTAATGCTGTCCGGGAACCCGGAATAAGCAACGCCGGAAACTGAAAGCTTCCATCCGCCGATGGCTTCATCCACAAGCCGATTCACGTGCGAAAGATAAGTTCGGCCCCGGCCCACGGGAAGAGCATAGGCGCCAATACCTGAAACATTGTGGGTCACATCGTAGCCTGCCGGGCCATAATCGGCGGAGCTGTCGTAATAGTTTTGAAAGGCTCCGCTATACCCATTCACGTTCAGGAAGTACATGCCGAGGCTGTTGGTCATAGCCTTGCTGTAGGTGTAATTCAGCGTAAACTCCAGGCCGCGGTTGAGATGCTGGCGGAGTGTTGCCTGTAAAGCGTTGTAGTTCATCATGGCTCTTGCTTCGGTGATCATGACAATATTCGATCCCAGTCCCAGGTTGGCGCTGTTGTAGAAAGGGGCTGAGGTGGGGTCACCATTTACGCGATACTGGTTGAGATTTCCATAGTCCTCGATATGCTGTCCCTGCTCACCGATATATCCAACTTGCAGCGCCAGTGAGGGGGTGAAAGCATATTCGGTGGTCAGGTTCCATTCCTGAATGTAGGCCGGCTGCATGTTCTGAGGCCATATCTGGGTCGCAGGGCCGGACGAATTGGTGCTGGGAGTGGAAAACCCTTGTTGCACCGTCCGAGGAGACCCGCCGCTCGCGGGGATATTCCCCGAAGCCGCGGTGGGAGTAATGGTGGTAAGGCTGACCGCCTGAAGGAAGGGCGGGTTGGCTGACAATCTCTGATTGTAAGAGTTCCCCTCAAAGTAGCTGGTGGCGCCATACCCACCCCGGACCACGACTCGCGAAGCCGCCTGATAGGCGAATCCAAACCGGGGCATGATCTGCTTGTAGTTTGGTTGATAACAACCGCTGTTTGAGCAAACCCCCGACCCGGTGGGCGCGCCCACTGGAACATGACCCGCATAAATCAAAGTTTGCGTGGCGATATCGACGTTTGCATTCTTGTTGTTTTGTTCAATCCACGGCTCGTCATATTCGTAACGTAAGCCGAGATTCAGCGTCAGATTCGGGAGAATCTTCCAGTCATCCTGAACGAATCCTGCCGCTCGCCATTGACGTTGTCCAACGCGAATGCTGGCCAGAGAAATTCCCAGGCCATACACGCGATCGAGTACAAAATCCGCTCCAGGATAACCTCCGGCATTGGCCAATGCCGGATTGCCGGTGAAGGCTCCCGAATACTGCAGAGCACCCAGCGGTTGATAGTTATTGGTCGGGGAAAAGTTATTCTGATAACGGAGTGCCTGAACGCCGATGCTTAACAGGTGCAGGCCCCGCTGCCAGGCTACGTTGTCAATGTAACTATAAGTGTTGTCAACCACCGCGGGGCCCAACCCCTCCGTACCCACATTCGTCAGGTTAATGGAACTGCCGCTGCCGCCGAAGCCGGCCGTCGCTCCGAAGCCTTGAAGACTGAAGCCTAAGGAAGGCTGCGCGCCAAAAGGAATGCCTACCTTGCTGTTACCGGTGAGCCCAAACTGGCCGGATGGATCGGTCGGAGTGCTGGGAGGAAGGTTGGTGCGGGTAAAGCCGATACGCGCCATATTGATGAATGCAGGCGAGAAAGTATGCACCCAACCCACCCCGAAAACATTGGTTGGCGAGTTGTCGGTTACCGGGAATGTGACTGGCAGGACAGATGTCTCCCCGTCATAGCCTGTCGACGCCGAGTAAAACCCGGTAATTTTGTCATTGAGACGTGCGTCGTATTCAATCTTGACGTCTCCCTGATTATTGCCCCTATAAATACGAACCGGCCCCTGCAGGTTATTCAGCGTGACACCATCGGATGGTGTCGCATTGGGCAGCGGGTAAAGCGAAGGATGCGCAAAGAGGAATTGCGCCACTGGGTTCAGAATCGGGACGCCCATATTGTTCACGTAAGGCGCAAAGTTGTTTTGCGAATCGTAGAGCTGAATTGGATTCGAGGAAGACAGAAGAGAGGAGAAATCACCGTTCCGCATCGCTGCAGAAAAAACGCTCGCCTGCCCCAGACCGCCCGAGTGATACCGCGCGCCCAGGAAGTCGACAAAGAAGAAAAGCTTGTTGCGCAGTATCGGGCCGCCGAAGGTTCCGCCGAACTGCGTTTGCGTAAAAGGGTTAATCGGTATGATCGGAGTCTGATGGTTGTTGGTCCAGGTGTTCGCATTCGTCTTGGAGTCCTGAAGATAGCCATAGGCAGAACCATGAAATTGATTGGTTCCACTCTTCAGTAGGGCAACGATGCCTCCCCCGCTTACATTACCGTAGTCAGCCGGCGCGTTCGATGTCAGGACTTTGACTTCCTGCAGCGCCTCCGGAGCCGGGTTATAGGAAGGAAAATTCCCAAAGGTTTCATTGATGTCGATTCCATCGAGTATGAAGTTATTGGACTGCGAGCGATTCCCATTGATGTTGGGCGAGTCGAAAACCGCCGAATTGCTCGCGCTCCGTTCAATCACGGTCGTACCGGATGTCCCGTAGGTGCTGACGGTCCCGGGAACATACAGAGTGAGAGCCGTGTAGTCGAGGCCGTTCAAGGGTTGGTTTTCTATCGCACTCGCCGAAATGGTCGTCCCCAAAGTGGGATCATTGGTATTGAGAATGGGCGCGGCGCTGGTGACATTCACCGTGGTGGAAGTGCTTCCGACCTCCATCGTTATGTTGAATGTCGGCGTCTGCAAGGCCTCGAGCACAAACGGCGGTACTGTCGCCGTTTTGAACCCGGCCATGTTGACGCTCATCTCGTAGTGCCCCGGCGGCAGAAACTCAATGCGGTAGAGACCAGCCGAATTGGTCGTCGTGGGGTACTCAACGCCGGTATCGAGATTGCGCGCCGCGACCTGGGCGCCGGGAAGCACGGCCTTGCCGCGATCCGAGACCAGACCGGTAATCCCGGCAGTCACCTGTTGTGCCCATGAACTTGCGGCCGAAACTATAATTGCCAACACCAATAAAGCCAACTTACCCCGGAAGGTTTTCATTGGT
This sequence comes from uncultured Acidobacteriaceae bacterium, assembly GCA_963721125.1. Taxonomy (GTDB): domain Bacteria; phylum Acidobacteriota; class Terriglobia; order Terriglobales; family Acidobacteriaceae; genus PALSA-350. The sequence continues at coordinate 417,473 of CAVRHZ010000009.1, forward strand.
TTTCTCCGTCTGTTTTGGCGAATACAGCGGGTCCCGAAGGGCTACATCGTGTGGCGAATTGCTATATAGCTATGGAGTTCAGCTATACATGTCCCATTTTTAAAAGTCAACATGATTCGAGAGTCCCCCTCCAAAAAGCAGTAAAGTAGCGGAATCCTCGACCCTCACTATGATTTCGCCCAAGGGTTGGAGAGTGGTCTTGGGAATGTGCTATATAGGACGGGCACAGTCAGATTGCCGCAGTTACTCTGGAAGGAAAAGCAGTGGTTCGAAAAAAACAGGATGTTGGAGTTCCCGCGTATCGCCAGATCCAGGACTCCCTTCGCAAACGTATTGAATCAGGCGAGCTGCAGGTCGGTGACCTCGTTCCGCCTGAGCGGGAACTTTCCAGGCTTCACAAGGTCAGTCTGATGACAGCGCGCCACGCTGTCGCTTCGCTTGAGCAGGAAGGATTAGTCGAACGTAGGCAAGGCGTCGGCACGTTTGTGAGGAAGCCCAAAATCCTCATCAACGAGTTGTTAAGCACGACCGAACAAATGGCTGCTCGCGGTCAGTCCACAAAGGCAAAGATTCTATCGGCGCGTACCGTCATCGACGAGCAGGAGATTGTGACCCGGCTCGCATTGCCTCCCGAAAGTAGTCTGTTGAAGCTGGAGCGCTTGCGGCACGGGGATGGCGAACCTTTTTCGCTGGAGATCAGCTACTTGTCGAAAGAGCGATTTCCGGACCTTCTGAAAGCCTCCTTCGCCCGCGAGTCGCTCTTTAAGATGCTTGAGGTAAAGTACAACGAGACATTGGGCCACGCCGATGAAGAGATCGACGCGGCCATGCCGGACGCCAGAACCGCTGAACTTTTAGGAATTACCAAATACCAGCCGGTCTTGCGTATTCGTCAGATTATTTATTCGACGTCTGGAATGCCGCTGATCTATGTACTGGGCTTTTATCGCTCGGATCGTTACAGCGTAGGGGTTCGCCGTTTTCGCCGCAATACATTGGGCCGTTCAGGGGTTTCAGGAACGGCGAGGAATTGAAGATGCCCCAGAGGCTTCTGGAAATTTGCGTAGACTCGCTCGATTTGGCGCTCGCGGCTGTCCGGGGAGGAGCCGATCGCCTCGAATTGTGCGGCCCGCTATTCGACGGAGGCGTGACTCCCGGCGCGGGATTCGTGGCTGCCGCGAGGCGCCTGATCGATCTTCCTCTGGCCATGCTCGTCCGTCCGCGCGCGGGGTCCTTCACTCCTACCGACGCGGAGTTTGAAGTGATGCGTCAGGACATTCTTTATGCGCGCAACATAGGGATAGACATCATCGTGCTGGGACTTCTTCATCCTGACCAGACGGTCGACATGGAAGGCACCAGGGAGTTGGTAGAACTTGCGCGGCCTCTGGAGGTCACGTTCCATCGGGCCTTCGATGTTTCTCCTAATCTGGAGGAATCGCTCGCATCTGTCATAGACAGCGGAGCGACACGCGTCCTGACTGCGGGCGGTCAAGCTTCAGCGGTGTCGGGCGCGGCCACGGTCAAAGAACTCCGTGAAACAGCTGACAATCGCATCGGATTTCTTCTCTGCGGAGGTATCACCGCAGCGACCGTATGCTCTGCATTAGAGACATCAAACGTTGTCGAGGTCCACGCCGGGTTGCGAGATAGTGCGCGGAATGCACTTTCTGCCGGGAGCTTCGAGGTGTTTACGGCTTCTGTCGACGCATTGCGCAAAAAAATCCGCTCGATGGATGGAAGTGCAAATAGTAGCTGAGAGCGCGCCAACTGAGGACGAAGGCAGCGCTACCTCGGTTCTAAAGCAATGGGGCGTCCGTACTCCGCGGACTCACGCACGGCCGATACGACGCGCATCACGCGCAGCACCTCCTCCCGCGTGACTAGAAAGGGCGCATGACTGGCCAGCGAGTCCTGGAAATGCCGGAGCTGCTCGACATAAGGATCCTGGCTGGGAAGATCGGCAAACGGTATCGGACCGCCGGGAACAATTTGCAGCCTCTCGCGCGAGCCGGTTATGTCGATTGTCGTCTGCAGCCCAGCGGGAGATGCGACCCAACCGCCTTCAATCCTGCTGCAAACGCCTCCAGCATGTTCCAGCTTGATGTAGCCATACTGTGATTGCCCTTCACCATCGCGCCTGGCCTCTACTTTTGTCACATCGCCGGCGAGCCACATGGCGTAGTCAATGTCATGAATCAGCAGATCGCAGAGCACTCCTCCCGAGAGACGATCGTCGAGAAACCAGGAGCCGTTTGGCGGCGGAGGCGAGACCACACGCTTCAGCACGATCTCTTTCACCTGTCCCAGGGCGCCGCCTCGTACCGTTTCCCATACAGCCCTATAGACCGGGAAGAAACGTACCACCATAGCGAGGAAGATGCGTACCTTGGCTGTATCGCAATCGTGAAAGATCGCTTCTCCCTCGTCGTAGCGAAGCGCCAAAGGCTTCTCGCAAACGATCTGGCATCCGGCCTGGGCCGCCTGTCGAACCGTAGTCGGATGGAGAAAGGTTGGCAGGCAATTGTCTGCAATCTCCACCTTGCTTAGTAATTCGTCGACGGAATCGTAGACTGGACAGCCATAACGCGCAGCGGCTGCGCGGCCGCGGTCCAAATTACGCGCATACAAACCGGCGATCTGTGCGCCCAGCTTGTGCCAGGCATCAAGGTGCTGCTCGCCCATCGCACCGGCGCCCAGGATGCCGACACGCAATGCCGCCTTAGTTGACATATTCATTCCGCGCCGCTTCCACCGTGGTCCGGACCGTCGTGGGGTCGGTTACGGTTCTTAGATATTCGTAATCGTTTGCCGTTAGTCCCATCGCGATTTGGGGATTGCGATAGGTCATCGCACTGGGCTCCGTCTTGTGAGCGGCAAAGTGCAGTTCCCATAATCCGGTTTCCCGGCAGACCTGGCCAATATTGGCAGCGGAAAGCCCACCGCAAGGCATGACAATCATGCGCCCGTTGGCCAACTGGCCCAGCTGTTTGAGGTTGGCCAGGCCCTCTATGGCAGTAGCCCTTTGACCGCTGGTCAGCAGCCGGTCCACACCCAGGTGGATCAAAACCTCGAGCGCCTGGACCGGGTCGCGCACCATATCGAAAGCGCGGTGAAAGGTGAAACTCATCGGCCTTGCCAGCAGCAGGAGCTCCGCCGTGCGCTGTTCATCCACCTCGGCGCCGGAGGTGAGACATCCCGAAACAACGCCCGGCACCCCGAGTTGCTTGAGCGCGATCACGTCCTGACGCATGCTTTCGAACTCAGCCTCGGAGTAGAGAAAGTCACCGCCTCGCGGGCGTACGATGACGAAAACCGGAACTCGAGCCCGGCGCAAAGCCTCACGCACGATCCCCATGCTGGGAGTAATGCCACCTTCCAGTACGCTGGCGCAGAGCTCGACCCGGTCCGCCCCGTTGTCCTGTGCTACCAGCAGGCCGTCCACTCCTTCGATCGAAACCTCCAGGAGCGGCCGCTTCATAGCCCCTCCTGCGTTTTCACCCAGGGCTGGACAGAGGACCCCCATCTCCATCCCGGCTCGAAGACGGCCCGGCCGATGGTTGCGCCGCCCACGTGAACCAGTTCCAGTCGTCTCTTCCGAAACTGACCCGCTTCATCTGCTTTTGCCATACTTCGCTCCTGGCACACAATAGGAGTCAGCGTCGGACAATGTCAACCAGGGAACCATAAACTTCCCCTCCCATGTCCGCGTCTCCGCGGACAACTCCGCCGGCTCCTGCTTGCCCAGGCTTTGCGCCGCGAAACCAAGCGAGATTCTTTACAGCCAGCCGGAAAACGAGTGGTAACGACAAAAGGTGGCCAATTCCCCAAACCTTTTGAAACGGTGAGCCTGAATCGAGCACTACATTTATGCAACGTTGGCGAAGGCGGCCGCAGCGGGCCGTCGCATCGCAGAGGAGCAACCGATCATGGCTTCCCAGTGGGGCAACAACAGTCTTGCGCCGGGCGCGTCAGCCGGGTGGTTTTTCGCCAGGTCGAATCAGCCCGGATTTCTTCCCGTGCTGCAGGTAATGCCGATGACGCCGTCGTATACCGACAATCGGTGGAATACGGCTTCGGACGGCTACCCGTATCTGAACGAACTCGGAGTGAGCACGATCTGGAGTCAGCTCAGCGACGACCAATCGACGCTGCTTTGGTTCATGGTGGTCACCAACAAAAGCAACAACATCGTCGAATACGCGTTCCTCGAGAACGACCTCTGAAGACGAACGAATCGCAAGGAGCATTTCATGAAAGCATCGATCCTGCATGATGAACACGGACGCATTCTCTCGATTTCGAAAGCCGCGGATCTGAAGGCGTCCGGCAGTAAATTCACGAGCTTCGGCATGACGCCGGGCGCGGGGCAGCGGATGGTGGAAGTGGAGTTGAGCGAGGCCGACGCGAAGCGCCCCTTGCGCGAGTTGCACGAGGCGTATCGCGTGGATGCGTTGTCGCAGAAGCTGGTGAAGAAGGTGCTCTGAAGACACACGAAGGAGGAACCTGCGATGGCTCTCCAGTGGGGCAGCAACAGTCTGGCGCCCGGCGCATCGGCCGGGTGGTTTTTCGCAAGGCCAAACATCCCGGGCTTTTTGCCTGTGCTTCAGGTCGTGCCGCTGACTCCATCCTTCACCGACAACCTGTGGAATACGACATCGGACGGATATCCCTATCTGAACCAACTCGGCGTGAGCACGGCTTGGAGCCAGCTCAGCAGCGATCTCACGACCGTTTTGTACTTCATGGTTGCCACCAACAACAGCAACAACACCGTTGAGTATGCGTTTCTCGAGAGCGACTCGTACGGCGCGGGCATCGTGCCGCCGCCGGCGGGCCTGACCGGCAACGTGAATTATTTTCTGAACGCGGGCGGGAACCCGATTTCGGGCTTATCGGTGACCATGGAGTTCTCCGTAGATTTCGTGAGTTCGTCGAACGGCTACAGCTTCCAGCTCAACGGGTATTCGACGGAGGGCGCGGCGATCACGACGGAGTGGCAGCAGTTCGTGATTTACGCGAGTCCAGGCAGCGCGCAGTTATGGGCAAGGATTGACACCTGGAATGGAACAGCTCTTTCGGACGAGCTAAACCGGATCGATGTGCTGCTGGCGAATTTGCCGAGTGCGACGATACCGGCCGGCTATTTGTTGAATATCACGTTGACCTACACGAACGATGGCACGGGCACGGTGACAGGGTCCAGGTACACGGCGACGGACAACAACGGAAATAACGTGGGGCCGGGGCCGGCGAGCATCACGATCGTGGGGCAGACGCTGCGCACGACCGGACTTCCTGCGACTTCGGCGAACCTGGCTCCCCTTGCGGCTCTCACGTTCAATGTCGGTGGCGATTACGGGGGCAACTACGCGACGCTTTCCGAAGGCGCGGGGACGATTACATGCAACGCGGATAACCTCCTGAGCGCGGTGACCAGCGAACCGGGGTACACGGACTTCGACGACGGCACGGCAGAGAACGCGAACATCACCTTCGGCCCGCTGCAGAATACGGCGAGTCAACAGGTGTCGCAATCGTTCGCGGTGGTGACGAGCGGAAGCGTTCCCGCTATCCGCAGAAGGCCGCCGGGAAGTCGCTTCCTTCCGCCCCCGGACAAACTCAGCGTCCGGCGTGAGTAATAAAAGCGACCGGGCCACGTAGAGTTCAACTGCCGGGCCTTTTCGGGATCAGTCTTGTCCAAATTAGTTCTTTGCGGCGGTTCCACCCATCCACCAGCGACAACGTTGCATGGAAGCGCAAGCCCCCACTTTGTCATCCCGAGGAGCCGACTTGCCTGCGGCAAGTTAAGAGAGAAATGACATCGGCAGCAAAAGCATTGGGTGCCCCATTCAAGCCGTACTTTGGCTTGAGTGGGCTAGGATGCCTCCCCGACCTGTTTGTCATTAGGAGCGACTTCGGATTTCCTACTACACTGCTCTCATAAACGGCCACGTATGCGGCTTTCTTTACGGAAAGCCGCATGAAGTCTACCGACGCCACCAAGCCTGACAGGAAATCCGGAGGAAGCCGAGGGACCTGCTGTGCGCCTTGACCCCAAACAAAGGCCATCTTTGCTTCGCTACAGCACGCCGGTAAGCTGTTTAGAACGAACAAAGCGCTCGGTTAAGACTTGCGAGCTCACTCGTAGGGCCTTTGTTTGACATCATGGCGCACAGCAGGTCCCTCGGATTCGCTCCTAATGAACAAAAAATAAAGCCAATAGAATCAACCTCGATTTCCAGCGTTCATTTCACTCTTAACTTGCCGCAGGCAAGTCGGCTCCTCGGGATGACAAAGTGGGGGTCTGCGCTTCCATGCAACGTTGGTGCTGGTGGATGGGTAGATCGCAAATCCTCCGGCAACCTGACTTCGTATGCTCCCACTCGTCATAATCTTCTCAGCAACATACACGCGAAAAAAACCGTACCTTCCCCTAATTTGGACAGCTCTGTTTCGGGATCACACTCCGATAACTACACGCTCTGAACTGATCAGAAAATAATCTTCCCAACCCCTAACCGAAACTATCCTGAATCGCATCTATATTTGCAGTAGCCCAAATACTGAACTGTGTGGAGTAACGGTGTGCTTCTGGGTCAGGAATGGCGCACCTCGGCACATCGTGCCTTGGTGGCATCTTGAATCACGCAAATCGCTATTCAAGGAAGATCCTGGTCCTTTTGATCACCCTGAGCCGATGAAAACACTCCCCAAAACCGCCACACAGCGCCCGGTCCTGGGGAGCCCTCAACCCCCTTGGCTCGCAATCGATGACACCAAGGTCCCAATCCAGGAAACTTATCGCGCCTATCAACCACTTTTTTGGGGCGCCGCTCCCGATCTTTACCGTCCCGCCGGTCTCGCACTGGCACTTAATTCTCTTAGTTCGCTTAATTCGCTTAATTCGCTTAGTTCTCTTAGTTCTCTTAGTTCTCTTAGTTCTCTTAGTTCTCTTAGTTCTCTTAGTTCTCTTAATAAGCTTAGTTCACACATTTTATGCGCGTCCACTTACCCGTCAATCGAAACGGCCTCGAAATGTCTCTATACCTGCACAGAACAGGTGCAAGCCGTCAAAGTGCGAGGATGAGCAAATCAATTGCCCTGAAATTTTTTGCGCAGGGATGAAACAAAACCAATTGGGGGCAGCCGGGTGCCGCGCCACTCCCCGCACGAAGCGTGAATAGCACCGCTGCGGCGCCGGGCAGACGCCTCCTCCTCTTGCGTTCCCATAGGTGTGCCTGTATATTTCCCCTATTGTTTTGCAATAGGAGAAGCACATGGGTGAAAAAGCCGATGTCTGGCAGGGCACGCTTGCGTTGATGGTCTTGCGCACGCTTGAAATGCTCGGTCCGCAGCATGGTTACGGGCTGGCGCGCCGCATCGAGCAGACCAGCGGCGATCTGCTGCAGTTGAACTACGGCACGCTCTATCCGGCCTTGCTAAAACTCGAACAGGAAGGCTTTATCCGATCCCGCTGGGGCGTCTCTGAAAATAATCGCAAGGCAAAATTCTATGAGCTCACCAAAGCGGGCCACCGCCAGTTGAAGAAAGCCGCTGCCGATTGGGAGCAGACGACCGCCATCCTGGCTCGCTTCCTGAGCCCGGCTGGAGAAGCATAAGACGCCATGCGCACACTGCGAGCGTTCGGTCTTCGCCTCCTCGGTCTCTTCCGCACCCGCCGTTTCGACGACGACTTCACGGCGGAACTCGAATCGCATGTGGCCCTCCATACCGATGACGGCATCCGCGCCGGCTTAAGTCCCGAGGAGGCCCGCCGCCAGGCCCTCATCCGTTTGGGCGGCGCAGAGCAAATCCGCCAGGCGCTGCACGAACGCCGAACCCTTCCCTGGCTCGATTCCCTTCTCCAGGACACTCGCTACGGCCTGCGCACACTGCGCCGCACGCCGGGTTTCACCATCACCGCTGTACTCACACTTGCCCTCGGCATTGGCGCGTGCACAGCTATCTTCAGCCTGGTGAATGCGGTGCTCATCCGGTCGTTGCCGTACGGAGATCCGAACCGGCTGGTCTATCTATTCACTCCCAATCCCCACATCTCGGTCCCGCGCGACCTCATCGCTCCAAGCTATGCGGACTTCTTTGACATAAAACGAGAGAGCCACTCGTATAGCGACATGACTGCCTTTGAGCAGGCCGCTTATAATCTCTCGTCACACGGATCAGTGGAGCAGGTTGGCGCGGCTCGCGTGGACGAAAGTTTCTTCACCACGCTGCAGTCTGCGCCGGAATTTGGCCGCGCGATTGGCGCGGATGACAACCAACCCGGCCAAGACAAGGTGGCCGTGATCAGCCACGCGCTTTGGCAATCCATGTTTGCCGGCAGTGCCGACGTCCTGCAGCGCTCGCTGCCGCTAAACGGCATCAGCTACAGGATTGTTGGAGTCATGCCTCCGGCGTTCGAGTATCCGCTCAGCTCCGATCTCCCATATGGAAATCTCATCAAAGCCACACACATCTGGATTCCACTTGCGCTCACCCCTAAACAGAAAGCGGAACGCGAACCGGGGAGCAATGACGTGATCGCTCGCCTGCGGCCGGGAGTCTCGATGAGCCAGGCGCAGTCGGAGATGAGCACAATCATGCTCCGCCTGGACAAGCTTCACGGCGTTGAAAAGGATTTTCAGGAGAGAGGCTGGGGCGCATTGGTAAAACAGCTTTATGGACTACGCGGTCGGCCAGGTGGGGCGCCTGCTGTGGCTGCTGCTTGGTGCGGTGTCCATCGTACTGCTGATCGCATGCGGGAATGCGGCTAACTTATTGCTGGCCAGGGCCACCAATCGCATGCGGGAGCTCGGCGTGCGCGTCGCCCTGGGCGCGGGCCGCAGGCGCATCATGCGCCAGCTCCTGACCGAATCCATGCTGATCGGCGTGGCCGCGGGAATCATCGGCATTGGCCTCACGGCGATCTTCCTGCGCTGGCTGCCGCTCCTCGATCCCGGCAATGTTCCACGCCTCAATCAAGCCTCGCTGGATATGCGCGTGCTGCTCTTCACCGTCATCGTCTCTCTGCTTACCAGCGGGTTGGCGGGCATTCTGCCTGCACTGGCTGTATCGAGAGTCAGTCCTGGTGTGATCGTCGCCGGCGGCAGCAGCGGGAACGTGGCCGGTTCGCATAGCCGCTCGCAAAGCATTCTCATCGTTGGGGAAGCGGCGCTGGTCGTAGTGTTGCTCGCCGGTGCTGGCCTGCTGATTCGCAGTTACATCAATGTCGAATCGGTCGAGACAGGATTCTCGGCCGCCACCGTCACCGTAAACATCGAGCTCGACCCGCGGTATAGCCAACCGCAACAACGTCGTACGTTTTTCAAGGAGTTTATCCGCAAGGTCGCTGCTCTTCCGGGCGTGAGCGCGGCGGGCGCAATCACTAACCTGCCTCTCAGTCACTCCGAGAGTGTGGGCTTCATCTGGGTAGATGGCTTCGCAAACAACAAAGATCAAATGGCAGAAGGGCGCTCGGTCACACCACAATATTTTCGAGCAATGAACATTCCACTGATCGCGGGACGCTACTTCAACGACGATGACGACTCCAAAGCAGAAAAACCGGTCATCATCAACCAGCGACTTGCCAAAGTATATTTTGCCGATCGCAATCCTCTTGGTGGGCGTATCAGTGGAGACGAAAACCATTCTCAGTGGCGCACGATCGTCGGTGTCGTGGCGGACGTACGCCATTCCAGCCTGGAAGAAACCCCGCAACCACAGATGTATAGCCCGGATTACGATTTGGACGGAGCATACATCGCTGTTCGCTCTGCGCTGCCGCCTTCCACCGTTGCTTCTGAGCTGCGATCGACATTGAAGGCCATCGATCCCGGCCTGCCGTTTGGCGACGTGCGAACTATGGGCGACCTGTTATCGGAGGCCACCGCGCGGCGCCGGTTTCAAACCTCGTTGCTGACTGTCTTCGCAGCCATCGCGCTGTTTCTGGCGTTGGTTGGCCTCTACGGACTCATGGCCTATTCCGTAAGCCGGCGTACCCGCGAACTGGGCATCCGCATGGCGCTCGGTGCGCAACGGACGGACGTTATGCTGATGGTCCTAAAGAGAGCGACGCTCCTGTTGGGGCTAGGCCTGGTCTCCGGACTTGCCGGCTCATGGATCGCGACGCGGGCTATCCAAGCCTTCCTCTTTGGGGTAGGCGAACACGATCCAGCCACGATTGCGTTCGTCTGTATCCTGCTTGCGGTGTGCGGCCTCGCCGCCGCGCTAATCCCCGCCCGCCGCGCCGCCTCCATCGACCCCATGCAGGCGCTGCGGACGGAGTAAGGCGTAACTGTGGTCAACACGCGGACTTGATAGTCAACGTGGCTTCGTCCCAAACCACAGGGCTCTTCCTGAAATACGATTCGTTCGCCAGGTGGCAGCCGAGCGCCGCATGGTGTCCGAAGACCGCGTCCTGAACCACCGGCTGACGCGACTTAACCGACTGGAAGAACTTCCACAGATGCGGCCGCAGATCGTCGTAATCATCTCCGTCGTAGGTCAGGGTTTCGAGGGTCGGCTCTTTACCAGGAACAGGATCGTGTTCCTTATGCCACTGCTCGACATAGGCACTTCTCAGGCGGGCGGGATAAGAGCTGGTGTAGTAACTCGGGGACTCGTCTACGCCTGTCTGGGGGATATGGGTAACACTGGTCCCACGAAGTTCGATAACACCCTTTGAACCCATAAACCGGGTAACCTCGGTGGATTCTGTACCCAGCGTTAATCGCATGTAGACGGGAACACTGTCGTATTCGAAGAGAACGGCCTGAACGTCGGGCATATCCCGCCCATCTTTCCAGCGGTAAATGCCGCCAAACGTCGAAACGCGCTTGGGAACCTCGTTGATGCCGAGCACAAATTGCATGCCGCTGATCAGATGAACCAGCAAGTCCCCGGCAACGCCGGTGCCGTATTCTCTCCAACAACGCCAACGAGCAAACAACTTGGGATCGAGCGGCCTTTTGGGAGTGGTTCCAAGCCACGTGTCCCAATCCAGGTTGGCGAGGGATAAGTCGGGGGGAGGGGGATATTCCCAGGCGCCTGTGGGACTGTTTCTACCCAGGGACGCTTCGACCAGGCTCAGGTCGCCAATAGCGCCCTGCTGGTAAAGCTCTTTGGCCTTCGCGCACAAGACCGAACTTGTTCGCTGCGCGCCAACTTGCACGATGCGATTTGTCTTTTGCGCCGCCGCAACCATGGCAATGCCATCGGCAGGGCTGTGAGACATGGGTTTCTCGCAGTAGACGTCTTTGCCCGCAGCCAGGGCATCAACGACCACTTGCTTATGCCAGAAATCGGGGACCGCCACGATGATGGCATCGGTCCCCTTATCGTCCAGCAACTCCTGGTAGCGTCGCGTCGTCTTGATCGGTTTGCCGACGATTTCCGTTGCTAATTCATGACGGCCGTCATAAAGATCAGCCGCGGCTACACATTCGACGCCCGGGAGTTTGACTGCCGTGGTGAGCAGACCGGAGCCCTCCATGCCTACTCCGACAATCCCAAAACGAATTCGATCGCTGGGCGCCGCCGTCTGCGCCGCAGCTTCGGGAAGACCGGCATCCAGAAACATGGAGCTACCGGTCAAGGAGGCTCCTGCAACTCCAGCGCTCGTCTGCAGGAACTCGCGGCGTGAAAAAAAGGCTTTACCCATTGATTACCCCTTCACCATCGAGACTCGGAATCTTACGGCGAATTGTATCTCCGGCTCTGTGGAAGGGGTAGCAGAATCACAATTTCACAAAGGACTTCGTGCGGTACATCCAGAACAACATCAACCAGAGGCTCCAGATGAATCCCAGGATCACGATGCCTAAACCGCCCGCGGACAGGAGGAGAAACTTGCTCCAGCTCTGCCGGTAAAGTTGAGCATGCAAAATCGTCAGTCTGTCAGTGTCTGCTAGAGTTCATTGTTATGGAATATTCCATCCGTTTCGCCAACTCTCGCTTTTGCCTTATCTCGACCTTCGTCCTGCTGCTGTGGGCCACACCCCATCTCCTGGATGCACAAACGCCTACCGTGCCGGAATGGGCCCAGCCGGGCTCCCCTACACATGTCCAGGTTCCACCGCCGGCGGATTTTCATCGGCCGAGTAGGAATTTCGATACCCCGATCGGAATATTTCAGGGCCAATCGGATATTGGCAGCGCGGTGGTGCCGGGTAGCGCCAGCTATGACCCGGCAACCAAGCAGTACACCATTACCTCCGCCGGTTACAACATCTGGTACTCGCGCGATGAGTTCCGTTTTTTGTGGAAAAAAATGAGCGGTGACGTTTCGCTCGCAGCCGACGTAACCTTTCCTGACCCGAAAGGGTACGGCGATCGCAAAGTGGTCCTGGTGATCCGGCAGAATCTCGAAGACGACTCCAAAGAAGCCATGATCGGCGAGCACGGAGTAGGCATGATCCACCTGGCGTGGCGTGCGGACAAAGACGCCTTGATCAAGGATATGCAGTATCGCTTCGGCGGAACGCTTGCCGGGGTCAAGGCGAAGCGCATCGGAATCGAAAAGCATGGCGACTCCATCGCGATCTTCGTCAGCCTGCAGGGCGAGCCCATGCACCAGCTTGGCCCGCCCATCCAATTGCACTTTGACCAGCCGTTTTACGTGGGCGTGGGCTTCTGCTCGCATTTGCCCGCCACCACGGATACGGCAGTGCTTTCCGATGTCGTTCTCGAGCACTCCGCGGGCAAAGTACGCTAGACCTGCTCCGGGCTGTAGCTTGGAAAGCAGATTCGAGGTTGCGCAATGGCGAACATGATCCGCTTCGTATTGGGAAACTTCACTCTTACCTTCCTCGTAATTGGTTTGATTGCGTCAGGGATGGCGCTCCTTCGCAAGCCGAAACCTTTACAACGCCGGCTGTGGTCGAAGCACTCTTTTCGTATTTTTTGCTTTTCTCCATTGGGTTCAGCCTCTTCTATAACTTCGTGCTGCATAGCTTTTTGAGCCAGATGACTGCGGGCTTTATCGGCTGGGCGAACAGCCCGTTCCAAAAGGAGGTTGGCTTCGCCAGCCTGGGATACGCGGTTGTCGGTTTTCTTGCCTTCAGACGCAGCTTCGATCTTCGACTGGCGGCGGTGACCGGGCCGGCGTTGTTTCTTTTTTGCGCCGGGATCGGTCACGTTTATCAGATCATGACGGCTCACAATTTCGCGCCGGGAAATGCCGGTGTGATTCTCTATATGGACTTCATGATTCCTGTAATTGGTTTTGTGTTGCTATGGCTGCAACACCGCTACCAAGTGAGATCTCGTGCCTAGCGGAGATGGACTTCTGCCGGGTCTCTAGCCCCACCACACCTCGCCCGGCGCAAGGTGGGCGCGCACATAGTCGGGATTCGGTTCCACGCCCAGGCCTGGCTTATCCGGCACTTGAATTCTGCCGTCTTTGACCAGGGGTCCATCATGCAGAACAAATTTTTCCCAGGTTAACGATGGGTCGCCCTGATAAAAGCCCCAGGGGAGTTCGTGAGTCTTGCAAAGCCGCGGGGCCCAGCGGGGGGCTAAGAGCCAGCTCGTGCGCTTTGAAATCACGGATGGCTGCCGCACAATGCGCCGAAGCGATGGCGCCCAGGGGACCGATCGCGTTGTGCGCCGATACGGGGATGTTGAAGATGTCGGCCAGATCCGCAATCTTCTTCGATTCAAGTAATCCTCCGGACTTCGGTATATCGATCTGTACGATCTTGCAGCCCTGGTGGACGATGAAGGGCATAAAGCCACGCCGCGTATACAGGTTCTCGCCGGTAAGGATGGGCACGGGAGATTCCTCTGTGAGCTTGACCCAGGACTCGGAGAAGTCGGGATCCATGGGATCCTCAAGCCACATGGGCTGAATGGGAGCAACCGCGCGCGCCAGGTTAAGCGCATCCGACATATCCAGCTCCCAGTGGCAGTGGACGGCGATTTCGAAGCGGTCGCCCAGCGCCTCGCGCACGTTGGCGAAACCTTTGGCGTTGATTTCCAAATCATGCAGACTAAGCTGGCGGCTGTTAAAGCGGGCGTCCCCCGGGAAAAGGCCGTAGGGGTCCCCTGCTCGCCGGATGTCGGTCTTTACTGCTTCAAAGCCATAGCGATGTTCCTTGACCATCGCCGCCCACTCGCGGCAGGAAGCAGGGTCAAGAAAATCCGCCGGGCTGGTGGTAAGGTAGGCCCGCACTCCGCTGCGGTATTGACCACCCAATAGCTTGCAGACAGGCACCCCGAGAAGTTTTCCGGCAAGATCCCAAAGTGCAATCTCAACTCCGCTGATGGCGGTGATGGTTACACCGCCAATCGCGCCGGCACCGCCCGTACGCAGGATCATCTGCGTGTATAGCGGGTCGATGTCCAATGGATCCTGGCCCATGACCGTGTCTCGCAGATATCCCAGCATCACATCTTTGATCCCGAACCCCCAGTAGGCCTCACCGTATCCAGAGACGCCCGCGTCGGTGTCGATGCGAACCAGGGTATTGCCTCCGGGTTTGCCGACGACCATCACTTTCAAATCGGTGATCTTCACCTTCTTACGCAACGGAGCCGCAAGGGCTGTGTAGTGTCCCAGCACAGAGGACGCAGGAACCAAAGCTGCGAGCCCTTGCAGCAAATCTCTTCTCTTCATCGGCTACCCCTGATGACAAGTTGGTGTCACAATCAATTGAACTCATGAAAATGAAATGATGATCGATCCCATTTATAGTCCCAATTGATGAAGTTGTGGGGTAACGAATCGTCTTCTTCGCGCGTAGTTCGTTAGGGAACTAAGATGGCTGAGGCACGCGATGCCGGCCAAATTGAGGAACGCAATGGAACATGATTTGCAGGACACACTTTCACTTCTCGCCCGCACCCCGGGCGTTCTCAATGCGCTTCTTCGCGAACTACCGGAAATTTGGACGTCGCGCAATGAAGGGGAAAACACCTGGAGCGCCTTCGAAGTGGTCGGCCATTTGATTCACGCCGAACGCACGGATTGGATGCCGCGGGTCAGGATGGTGTTGCAGTCTGGCGAGGCGCAGCCGTTTCCGGCTTTTGATCGTTGGGGAATGGCACGAGAAATCCAGGGTAAGTCCCTGGCGCAGTTGCTGGATGAATTTGCTGCACTTGCGATCAGAGAACCTGGATCAACTGCGCGCCTTGAACTGCAGCCGCAGATCTTCAGCGGCGTGGCCGACATCCTGCCCTCGGCGTGGTTACTCTGTCAGAGTTGCTGGCCACCTGGGCGACGCATGACTTAACGCATCTGCACCAGATCTCCAGGATCATGGCCCATCAATACCGCGAAGCCGTGGGCCCGTGGAGCGCATATCTCGGCGTGCTGCAGTGCGCCGGCCACAGCTCTTGATTGAACCTGTGATCTAAGCCGTGGGTACCAGGATCTGGGTGATCAATTCTGCTTCCGGCGTCGTTCTCGGATCGTTCACGTAGTTCTCAATGAAGTAGTCATCTCGCAGCGGGAGCTTGGTCTCGGAGATAATCTGCATCACCCGGCCTGTGGCCGGCCCCGAGGTCAGAGTAAGGACCAGTCAAGACAAAGCGGCTGAACTTGCCCCCGCGGAATTCGGTATAGCCGAGGCCTTCGGGCACCACTGCAGGATGGGCGCCGACAGAGACTCCGGCCCGGTATATCATCGGCCCCATTTTGTAGAGGCTCATGTATCCCGTGATCTGATTGTGCTGGGCGATTCCGGCAACGAAAGTGTGCAGGGCCTGCCAAGCCTGGGGAGCATTGGTTTGGAAAGGTCCCACTCTCTCGACGAACACGAAATGCGTTTTAGGCCAGGTTACGACTTGGGGCTTTTCAGTCAGGTTCATGGCTTCCCCCTCGGCGTTAAATCCTTGGGCATCCAGAATACCCGTTTATTCCTATCTGAGCACGCATTTGATCGATGCGGGAGACGTGTCGCGCCGAGGCTGTACGCGCACCCTCGGCGTAAGTCATGAAAAGCCGCACATCAGGGACTAAAGAGTGTGTGCTTCGAAGCGGGCTATTTTTGTTAGAACGAAAACCGCGCTCCAATTTCAATCTGGCGCGGGATGTAGAGAGAGCCGCTGTCCATAGTTGATGCGCGGATTGCCGAAGGGGTCGTACCAGTTATTTGTCGCAGTGGTTGTCGTGGCATCTTGCGCGAAGTCAAGAGCGTGCGACCAGGTGTAGTTGGTAAATTGCGGCGCGAGGGCACCCAAAGCCTTTGGTTGCTGGTGTGACACACCTCTAAGGATGCTGGACAGGTTTTCTGGCCGGCGCTTTGCGCAGGTTCTGCCGCGCAGGGCTGGTCGATTCGCGGATGACGAGTTCGGGCTCTACTGCTACCTGCGGCGGAGGCTTGGTCTCCGATGGCCGCAGTTGTTGCAGCAATAACTGGACGGCCAATTCGCCCATCTGATGAAGAGGCTGGCGAATCGTGGTCAGACTGGGCGTCTGGAAGGCTGCTTCTTTGATGTCGTCGAAGCCCACTACCGACACATCCTGAGGAACCCTTAACCCGGAATCATGCAGCGCACGAATACAACCTATGGCGGCCACGTCGTTGAACGAGAGTACCGCGGTAAAGGTGCGATGGTGAGCGAGCAACTGCTCAACGACGGGATAACCCAGCTCAGGGGAGGTCAAATCCTTTTCCAGTTGGATGGTTAATTCGGGGCGGATAGAGAGACCGAGATCCTGCGCCACCTGAACAATACCTTGCCACCTGGCGTCGGAATCGGAACTGTAAGGCTGGCCACGCATGAATGCGATGGTGCGATGCCCGAGGTTGTAGAGATGACAAAGCGATAATTCCGCAGCGCGGCGATGGTCGAGCACAACATTCGTAACTCCGCTCATGCGCTTGTGGCCGGCGATCGCAACCACCGGCAGCGGAATCTTGTGAACTAAATTTGTGTCGATCGCAATCAGACCCTCCGCGCCCCGGCTGATCAGCATGCGAGGGTATTGCTCGATCAGGTCGGGCCGGTGGCGGTGGTGGGCGATGAAGTAGAAATACTTTTCCTCGAGAAGCCGGTCTCCAATCCCAGTCATCACTTCCGCGTGATAGCCGTCGGCAAGGACGGGAACCAGAATGCCGATGGTCATGGTGCGGCGATTTCTCAAGGATCGGGCAAGGAAGCTGGGCTCATAGTTGAATTTGCGCGCTGCCTTGCGGATTCGCTCCCGCGTAGCTTCAGGAATGGAGCGTCCTGGAACCTCGTTCAGAACGACCGATATCGTCGTCGGATCGAGATTGAGATAAGCCGCAAGTGTCTTGAGACTGACGGGGCCAGCAGGCTGGCTATCGTCGCGGGTACGCTTTCCCATCGGACTGCCGGAAACCTCATTCGTGCAAGAGCGGGTTAGGCTCTAAAAATACCAGCCGCGGCACTTCTAAACAATAGTTTGTCTAGATACTTTGCCGGAACCCACCCGTACAGCCAGCGCGCTCAGAAGCCGCCTGGCGCCCCCGGCTTCCCTGCAGCGCCGTTATGCGCGGGGGAAATGCCCTCGCCTTCTTTCAGAATGTAGAAGTGATCCGCCCTCACATTGGTTAGCGTCTCCACCTTTCCCGAGGGCCAAAACATCTCCAGCTTATCGACCTTTTCGTGGCCGCCGAGGCCAAAGTGGATCCTCAGATCGCTCTGCGAAAGGTAGCTTCCTCCGCTCTGCACCTGACTCCAGCTGCACCAGATCGCCTGCCGTTGCGCGTATCCGCGCGTTGAGCGCGAGCCGGTTGCCTTTCGACCCCTGCAGTTCGAAGCTGACCCAATGGTTGTGTGGTCCACCCTGCGTCTGCAGGATCATGGGTGAGCCTTCCAGGTTCTCCACCACGATCTCCAGGCGGCCGTCGTTGAAGAGGTCGCCCACGGCGAGCCCGCGGCTGACCTGCGGTATCTGAATCGCAGGCCCGGCAAGCTTACTTATGTCACGAAATGTGCCGTCGTGCTGGTTGAGATAGAGGAGCTTGGGCTCGTGATAGCTGGTGCCGATGTCCTTTGTATCGACCTGCGGATAGACATGCCCGTTGACGATGATCAGATCGGGCCAGCCATCGTTATCCAGATCGAAGAAAGCATCTCCCCATCCGACATAGGGCGTGCTGCTGCGAGCGATGCCGGCAGCGTAGGAGACATCGGTAAAGTTGAAGGCCCCATTGTTGCGGAACAACGCCGCGTACTCGTCGCTGAAGTGGCTGATGGCGAGCGAGAACAGGCCCTTGTGTTCGTAGTCACCCAGGGCTACGCCCATGTTGGCCTGTTCGCTGCCGTCGAGGTTGACGGCGACCCCGGCATCGAGCGCAACGTCGGTAAAGTGGCCGTTGCCGTCGTTGCGATAAAGGTAGTTGGGCTCTCCATCATTGGCGACAAAGAGATCGAGGCGCCCGTCGTTATTGAAATCACACCAGACCGCTGTCAGCCCAAAAAACTTCTGGGCATCGTCTACCCCGGCTGCTTTTGAGACCTCGGTGAAAGTTCCATTGCCGTTATTGTGATAGAGCGCGTCCGGAGAGCCCTTCAGTCCTCGGGGACCGCATTGCACGTTTATGCCATGGTATTGACAGGTGGGCTTGGAGCCGAATTCCGGGAGGTCCTTGAGATCTAAATCCACGTAATGGGCAACAAAGAGATCAGGCCAGCCATCGCCGTCGTAGTCACCAAAAGCTGCACCTGTGGCCCAGCCCGAATCAATGCCCAGCCCCGCCTGGGTGGTCACGTTGCTGAAGGTGCCATCGTGG
The DNA here is from genome assembly GCA_963721125.1 of uncultured Acidobacteriaceae bacterium. Lineage (GTDB taxonomy): Bacteria > Acidobacteriota > Terriglobia > Terriglobales > Acidobacteriaceae > PALSA-350. The sequence goes on from CAVRHZ010000009.1 coordinate 436,180, forward strand.
TTGTTGTGGTAGAGAACGATCCCGCCAAAACAGGTGACCAACAGATCGGGCCACCCGTCGTTATCGAAGTCTCCAATGGAAGTTCCCATGGCCCAGCAGGGATAGCCGACACCGGCCTTTTCCGTGACATCGGTAAACGTGCCATCGTGGTTGTTATGGAAGAGCGCACTGCGCGCTTTGTGGCCGGCCAGCGCCATGTCGATTCCAGGCGCATTGGTAAAGTAGATATCCGGCCAGCCGTCGCGATCGTAATCGATGAGTGCGACGCCGCCGCTCATCGACTCCACAATGTACTTCTTGGCTGGGGAAGATAGATGGTCAAACTGGATTTTTGTGGAGCCCGTGATGTCGACCAGCTGGGGAAGCTCGGAGTGTGGTTGCGCCGAAGACGGCGGGAGCGGCTTGGGGTTGGCCTGACCCGGGCTCGCCTGCGGTTGAAAGCACAGTACCAGCGCGGCCACCAAGAGCGTAGCGCCTATGCGAAACCAGCTAATCCGGGCGCCGCGCATCCAAATCCCTGTGCCCTTTCCCAAAACATCACGGCGAGGTTCGCTACTTTTCGTCTTGCTGCTCGCTGCTGAGCCCAGCTGGATGTAACTGCATCTCTTTAAAAATGGCCTCAAGTTTTTCCTTCATTGCCTTGTATCTCTTGTACTCTTCTACCTGCTGTTGCGCATCGGCAGTTCGTCCCATCTCGCGATAAAGCGTACTGAGGCGGAAGTGGGCGGCCGCGTTGGTCGGCTCCAGTTGGACTGCACGTTCGAGAACCGGCAGGGCCTTGGCTTGCTCATTCATGGCGATCAGGGTCTTGGCCATGCCAAATTGCGCCTCCGCATCATCGGGCTGTAAGCGGAGCGCGGCGGCGTAGTACTTTAGTGCCTGGGCAGAATCCCCCTGGTGGCTGGAAAGATCTCCCAACCTGGATTCCGCCTTTTCATCCGATCCGTTTTCGGCGATGGCCGCCTTGTACTCCGCTTCTGCTCCGGCCTTGGTCCTGGCATCCTCAGAAACATTGAGCAACTCTCCGAGCTCAAAATGAATTCCGGGAAGCTTGGGATCGATGGCTAGGGCTTTTTCGAATTGCAGGCGGGCGCCGGCGGTGTTTCCCTGCCTCGCCTCTTCGTGGGCCATGAGCTGATGCATCTGCGCAGAATCGGGAGCGGCCAGGGCCAGGCTTAGCATGGCTTCGCCAGAGAGGTCGGAGTAGACGCGATACGCGGCGTAGAGCACTACTGGGTTGGCCGGGTCCGCCTGGCGCAGTGCATTGACGACTGAGCTGGCCTTTTCCAGATCCTGGCTTGCGGTGTACAGCTCGACCAGTTCCAGACCTATCTGCACCTTCAGTTTTGGCTCCGTGGTGGCGGCGAATGCGGCTTCCAGGTCGGAGCCGGCGCGCGCGGTATCTCCGGTGCGCCTTTCAGCCATTCCCAACAATGCCTGGATCTTGGGCAGGTTGGGCTGCAGGTCAAGTGCGGCTCGCAGATGAGGAGAGGCCTGGGCATAGTCGCGCTGAAAAAATAGCAAGACTCCCAGATTGCCCTGCGCATCTACATTCCGGGGTTCAAGTGCGACGAGCGCCTTCAATTCCGGAATAGCGAGGTCCGGGCGCCGCTGGTTGAGGTATTGCTGAGCCAGCCGGGAATGTTGCGCGGCCTGGTCTTGAATGCCAGGGGGCCCCTGGGCCCGGAGCGGAATGATGACGAGGAATGCCAGGAAGAGAGTACAGAGTTTTTTTTTACACACATCGCCTTCGAATGATACCCCGCCGGCAAGATGGGAGACAAAGGCTTGAAGGGCAGTAAAATCCATAATTCCCCCGCGGCCATTTCAAGGGCGCCGCGACCCCCTGCCATGCCCGGGCCCGGGCATGACCCAAGATGGCTTGAAGCCTCAAGACACACGCTTGTTCTGCATCCAGAAGGGATTGCAAAGGGGGCAAGATAATTCTTGACAACGTCACATCGCTTCCTGTTATATTGCTGGCGCGAGAGCTTTGGCTTTTAGAGACAAACGTTTGTCTTGGCCGATCTCGCCCAGATTGAGCGCATTTCGGGTGACCAGGGGGATTTTTTTGCAGACCGAAATGACTTGATAGCGCGACGCGGCCTGATGGCCATCGTTTGTTTGCCTCCCCTCCCCCTTATTGGTATCCAGGTGACGTTCGCACGTTGGACGGAGCTTCGATGTGTGGCGTCAACAACCGCTCCACGAATACGGAGCGCAGGCTCGTGGTTTGTCGCGCAAGCTCCCCGTACGTGTGAGATGCAAGTAGAACGAGAAACAGAAATAAAACGATGTATCGGCAACATTTTTTGGAGGTAGTACCTATGAGGTTAAGAGGATGGACGGCACTGGCTGGAGTTGTTCTGGCCCTGGTCTCTTTTCAAGCTGCCATGGCGCAGGCCACGAATGCCGGTGACGTCAGTGGCACAGTGACCGACAATACCGGCGCCGTCATACCTGGCGCCACCGTCACGGTAGTCAACAACGCTACCGGAGTCAGCCACAGTTACACCACTAATGCGGCCGGGATATACGACACAAACTCCATCGTAGCCGGGGATTACAAGATCACCTTCTCAAAAGACGGATTTACCTCGCTGGTCCACTCTTCGATCACGGTGAACGTTGGACAACTCCAGCTCAATGCGCAGCTGGCCGTGGGTACGGTGAACACGCAGGTCGTGGTGAATAGCGATGTGCCTCTGCTCAATACTGAAAGCGGAGCGTTATCGGCCACGATGAGCTACGAAACCATCAACCAGCTGCCACAGGTGTCATCGATTGGGCAGAATTGGTCCAGCTTTAATATCCTGCAGCCGGGACAGGCAGGAGCTCCAGGGGGCGCGCAGGGGTCAACGGGAACAGGAACTTCGAACGGCACCATGCTTTCGGTAAACGGCAACCTGCCCTTCAGCACAGTACTGGCAGATGGAGCCGAGACCACATTGCCGGCCAGCGCGAACTCCGATATTACGGTTCAGGAAGACATTCAGGAAGTACAGACCAGCAGCTCCGCCTTTTCGGCGCAATACGGGGTTGGGGGCATTCTTTACAACCAGATCAGCAAGGGCGGTGGCGATCGCTTCCACGGTTCCGCGTATGAGTACTTTCAAAATACCGCTCTGAACGCGAACAATTACACCTTCGGTTCGACCGCGACCAAGCCGCAGATTCACTTCCACGAATTTGGGGGCACGGTTGGCGGCCCGATCTTCCGGCAGAAGCTTTTCTTTTTCTTCAACTACGATCACATTATCGACAACGGCGGGAGCGCGGCCGCCTTTTACACCACGCCCACGCCGGCGGAATTAAGCGGGAACTTTGCCGGTCTGCCCACCATTTACGACCCCGCCACCACCACGGTGTTTCAGCAGACGGGCAGCTTTACGTATCCTGGCGCCAGTACACCGACCGCCTGCCCTTGCATCACCCGGCAGCCCTTCCCCAACAATCAAATTCCGGCCGACCGCTTTGATCCCGTAGCCGCGAACCTGCAGAAATACTTTCCGGCTGCCAACACCGCCGGAACCATTTCCAATGGCCAGGTGATCAACAACTACACCTACACTCCTCCAAATATCAATCCGTTCACCAAGTTTTTTGGGCGCATCGACTATAACCTGACCTCCACAAACAAGATCAATGGGTCGGTCACCGAGGGAAACAATCCCGGCAAAAGTTTTGGTTGGGGAGACTGCCCGATTGACTGCCAGAGTGGCGATGTCAGCAGGATCAACAGCCAGGTGACGGACGTGTGGAGCATCAACTCGCGCGTCACCAACGAAGCAAGAATGGGCTACACCAATCAGCTTAACTTCTTCGTGCCTTACACCCTTAACCAAGGTTACCCAGCTAAGCTGGGATGGCAATTTGCTAAAGGTGATAACTTTCCTATTATTACGATCACAGGCTTCAATTTTGCCGGATCGAATCCCAACAGCACGCTTTTAACCTCGAACATTAACGCAGTCTACAAAGAACATGCTTTTGCTCCGTCCGACGTGGTCACGATGATCGTGGGGAAGCATGTGCTGCACTTTGGGGGCGAGTTCCTGATCTACCAGAACAACTCCACCGCTTGGGGGAACTTGAACGCGGGAAATATGACTTATACCGGGAATTATACGCAGGCTTACATCGGCGACAGCGCCTCCGGTGTTGGCTATGCGGACTTCCTTCTGGGACAGACGCAGAACTGGAATGCGGGCGTAACGCCGGAGTATGGCGGACGCGAGAAACTGCCCCAGATGTTCATTCAGGATGATTACAAGATCAAGCCCAACCTGACCGTGAACCTCGGTTTGCGCTACCAGATTCAGACCGGTTGGAGTGAAGTCAAAGGCAACGAAGCCTCTTTCGATCCAACGGTGACCAACCCTGCAACCAATACCCTGGGCGCCATCTGGTTTGGCTCGACCCATGCTAATGGCCGCACGCACCTGCAACATCCGGTCTACGACACCTTTCTTCCTCGCGTAGGTTTCGCCTATCAGCTCAATGAGAAAACTACGCTGAATGGTGGCTTTGGTCTTTTTGCGTATAACTGGAGCAATGACCAATATGGCGGCGGAATGGGTCAGGCCTTCGGCTCAAAGGGCAGCGTAAACGACAACACGAACGGACTAACGCCAGTCGTGATTCTTTCCGGAAGTGGCACCAACCTGCCGTATGTAGCCAATTCGAACTCTGCCGATGCATACAACGGACAGAGCTTTAACTACAACGCCTACCACGAACCGGTCGGCGGCTCCTATCAATGGAACGTGCGGGCAGAACGCCAGATAGCAAACAACGTTGTGGTTTCACTCGGTTACGTCGCCACACATGGTCATAACCTTCCCTTCCCGGTGGACATTAACCAGGTGCCGCAAGCTCTGCTCTCCGCCAACGACCAGGGATCGCGGCCCTACCCGCAATTTGGGTCGCTGAACACCTCGGGCACGCCGCCGAATGAAAATGCCATTTCCAACTACAACTCGTTGCAGGCGGTGATTGAGAAACGCATGAGCCAGGGTCTCAGTCTCCAGTTCAGCTATGTGTGGTCCCACTTCCTGGATGACATCGACTCAGCCGGTTGGGGAAGCCACTCGGGGAACACGCAGATTCAAAACTCGTTTGTTCCGTCAGCAAACTACGGGAACTCTAACTTCGATATTCGCAACGCGTTCAGAGGGTATGCGATTTACGAGCTGCCCTTCGGCAAAGGGCGGCAGTTCGTGAACAGCAGCGCTCCGCTGGACGCAGTGATCGGGGGATGGCAACTTGCGGGGACACTCATCCTGCAGGATGGCCAGCCCTTTACACCGGTCATGGCCAGCGGCACTAACTCCTACTCGCTGGCGGGGAATAACTTCAACTGGTTTCCCAATGTGGTCGGCAACCCCAGGTTGCAGCACCGTGGTCCGAATCAATGGTTCAATGAGGCGGCCTTTGCCGTACCAGCCCCGGGAACCTTCGGGGACGAGCGCCGCAATCAATTGACTGGCCCTGGCTTCGAGCAAGTTAACCTGGGGCTGGGCAAAACGTTCCACTTCACGGAAGGAATTAACGTGGAGCTGCGGGCCGATGCCAATAATGCCTTCAACCACCCAACCCTGGGGCTACCCAACACCAACCTCACCGTTTGCCCATCCTCCGGGGTGCTGCCCAGTGGCTGCGGTGGTTACGGCGCAATCGCAACTGGAACCTCAACGATTACAGGCCTGGCTACTGGAGGCACGCAAAACGGCCGGACGTTGCAGCTCACTGCGCACTTAACGTTCTGATTTTTGACACAAACCTCTCCGGGGGGTAGCGGCTAGTCCGTTGCCCCTTTTCTTTTGCCTTCAGCTTGAAGGTGTGGAGGGCATGGTTGGTTGACTCTGCCCATCCCCCTCTACCCAAGCCAAGGTGGGCCGCCCCCTGAGCGCTGACTTATTCGCATCAAACTCCCACAGAAATCGCTGAGCGAAGCGCAGAGCTTGTGACTTGTTTCATGTTTCGTAGTTTTGGCGGCCATAAAGCCCTGAAGAGCATGCGTCGATTAAGCATCCTCGGGGTGCTTCGACTCCGCGCGTAAGTCCTCTGTTTAGCGATAGGTCTGCAAGGCGCTTCGCTCCCACGGCAAGCCGGGGCAGGCAGGATGACGGCCGTGTTGGAGGTTAGAAGCCGTGAGATCGGATGGAGAGAAAGAAACCGCAGAGCCGGCACCAAAGCAACCAACCCGCCGCGTCACACGGGCCGGACTCGTGTACGCAGTCTCTTTCTCGCGGGACCGGTGGATTCGCGGACGATCAGTTCCGGTTCCACGGCGATCTGCGAACACTCCGTGGCGCCCGAAGGACGGAGCTGCTCGAGCAGAGTCTGGACGGCCAAAGCCCCCATCTGGTGTAGGGGCTGCCGAATCGTGGTCAGGCTCGGCGTCTGAAAGGCCGCTTCTTTAATGTCGTCGAAGCCCACTACCGATACATCCTGGGGAACTCGCAGGCCCGCGTCATGCAAGGCGCGAATGCAACCGATGGCAGCAATGTCGTTGAACGAGAGAACGGCACTAAAACTGCGATGGTGAGCAAGTAGCTGCTTCACTAACGGATATCCCAACTCGGGCGAGGTCAGGTCCTTCTCCAGCTGGATGGTGATTTCGGGCCGGATGGAAAGGCCGAGATCCTGTGCCACCTGCATTATGCCTTGCCACCTGGCGTCGGAATCAGAGCTGTAAGGCTGGCCCCGCATGAAGGCTATCGTCCGGTGTCCCAGATCGTAAAGATGACGCAGCGATAGTTCCGCGGCCCGGTGATTATCGAGGACTACGTTGGTAACTCCGCTCACCCGCTGGTGGCCGGCGATGGCGACCACCGGGAGGGGAAGCTTACCCAGCAGATTTGTATCAATCGTGATCAGGCCCTCGGCGCCGCGGCTGATCAACATGCGCGGGTACTGCGCGATAAGGTCGGGGCGATGACGGTGATGGGCGATAAAGTAGAAATAGTTTTCCTCTAGAAGCCTATCTCCAATTCCAGTCATTACCTCTGCGTGGTAGCCGTCGGCAAGCACCGGAACCAGGATGCCGATGGTCATGGTGCGGCGATTGCGCAAGGAGCGGGCAACGAAACTGGGTTCGTAGTTGAACTTGATCGCTGCCTTGCGGATTCGCTCCCGCGTCGCCTCAGGAATGGATCGTCCGGGAACCCGGTTCAGAACAACAGAGACAGTCGTGGGATCAAGCTTGAGATAGGCGGCAAGGGTCTTGAGACTGACAGGGCCCGCGGGCTGACCATTGTCGCGCGTGCGCTTTCCCATGGTGCTGCGGTGACCTCATTCACGTCAACTATTGTTAATAGAGATCTTATCCCCGCTATGTATTCTAGACAAGGGTTTGTCTAAATAGATTTACACAGCTCGCTGATGGGCCGGGATAACTACAAAGTGCGCTTGAACAAGGGGGTCGCGATCAACAGAGTAAGGATCCCAAAGCCGGCCAGGAAGAGCAGGTCCATGCGGATCGCTACAAGGCCACCATCTTTGAGAAGAATGGACTTGAATCCATGTACGGCGTAAGTAAAGGGATCAAGGTGCGCGATTACCTGCAGCCACTTGGGCAAGCCGGAGACAGGAGAGATAGCTCCGCTGGGAAAGAAGAGCAGAGTGTTCAGTACTCCAAACATCATGCGCGGCACCAGGGGATCCTCCACCCGCACCATCATGAGAAACATCATGCCGTTAAATGCCATGGAAGTTGCGATGATGAGCAATAAGAGCAGGAAGGCGGATTCGGGACGAAAGATGACGCCCAGACCGGCCAGCAAAGAGCCGATGACGGTGATGCAGATGCCCGACAACACGGCTTTGACGGTACCGGCGAGGTTGAGTCCCATCACGAGTTCGAGACTGGTGATGGGGGTCACGAGATAGCCCTCGTGTACTCCTCGTGCTTTGTCGTCGATGTACAGCATGCCGCCGCCGATCATCACAGCCACATACATCGCCAGGGCGACGGAGCCGGCCAGCAGATATTTCATGTACTCGACATAGGGATAAAGTTCGACGATCTGTAGGGCGATCTGCTGCACCACCTTCTGTTGAATGATTGGAGCATTCAAGGCATCGACCAGCGACTGCATCTCTGCTTCGAGGCTGCTGCTCATGGTCTGGTCGCTGTTGTCGACCACCAGGCCGATGGCCGGAGAATCACCAGCCAGGACACGGCGGGAATACTGCGCGGGGATAATCACTGCTCCGTCGATCTTGCCCGTGCGCACGTCTTCTCTGGCCTTTTGCTCGTCGTCATAGGCCACGGTGGTGAAGGTGCGGATGTTGGCGGCGATGGAGTTAAAGGCCTCTTCGATCTTGAGCGCCTGCGAGCCTCGATCGTAATCGACCACGCCCATGCGGGCGCCGCGAATCTTACCCCCAAAAGCGTTGCCCAGAATAACCAGTTGGACCAGCGGAAGCGCCATCGACATGATCATCAGCGTCGGTGAGCGGAAGAACTTCCGCATCTCTCGTTCGACAATCGCCATCATTCGTTTCATGGTTGCACTCCTGGGCGGGGCGGCATGACGAAGCCCAGCGCCTTGACCTGTTCGTCACGAAGCGCGCGCCCCGTGTAGTGCACGAAAACGTCATCGAGGGTGGTGTTCTGCACGGTCAATGACTTGATGGTTTCGCCATACCTATTCACCATCTCCACTAACTGGGTGGTGGTCAGCGAGCCATTGGAGGTAAGCAACCGGTACATGCCCGCGCTCTTCGATTCCACTGCGGTGATACCGGCCAGCTGATTCAGCCGCTCAGACCATTGCGGAGATTCGTGAGTGAAGTGCACTTCTACCACGTTGTCCCCGGGAACACTTTCTTTGAGCGCCATAGGCGTATCGAGGGCCACCAGCTTTCCGTGGTCGACGATGGCGATGCGGTCGCACAGGCGATCGGCTTCGTCCATATAGTGGGTGGTGATCAGCATGGTGAGGTTGCGGGTGTTCTTGAGGTGGTTGAGCATCTCCCACACGGCCACGCGGGAGACGGGATCGAGCCCGGTGGTCGGTTCGTCGAGAAAGAAGATACGCGGATTGTGGACCAGGCCGCGGGCAATCTCGAGCCGGCGCCGCATTCCGCCGGAAAGCGTTTTGGTTTGGGCCGTGCGCCACTTGAGCAGATCGACTGCTTGCAGCAGATCGTCGATATTGCGCTCGCGCTCCGCCTTGGGAACCTCATAGAGCTTGGCATAGATGGAGAGATTTTCTTCGACCGTGAGATCGATGTCGCTGGTGAGTGCCTGGGGAATGACGCCGATGGCTCGCCGGACTGCATCGGGTTCGCGCGAGACGTCATGGCCGGCGATGATCGCCTTGCCGCTGGTAACGGGCAGCAGCGTGGTCATCATGCGGATGAGGGTGCTTTTGCCGGCGCCGTTTGGCCCCAGCAGGCCGAAGATCTCCCCTTCGGCAACCTGGAAGGTGATGCCGGCGACGGCTTCGAAATCGCCATAGCGCTTGACGATGTTTTCGACTACGATCGCCGGCTGCGGCTGGCCGGCACTCATCGCGTCACCAGCTTGTCCTTGGGGATATAGACTTCAGCCAGCATCCCGGGCACGTAGCGCATGCCTGGGTTGTCAATCAGGAGCTTCAAGCGGATTGTCTTGATGTCGCGTTTACGGCGGCTCACGTCGCGTTGGGTGGCAAAGTCCGCTTCCGCCGATTTGGCGATCACCTTACCCTGGATGGTGGCTCCGCTGGGCATCACGACGCGCAGGCTATCCCCGAGCTGGACGGAATCTGCCTCGGTCTCAGGAAGAGGCGCGTAGATCCACGTCTGGGTAAGATCTGTGATGGTTACGATGGGCGTTCCCGCCGCGACTACTTCGCCCTGGCGCGCCGCTCTCACGTTGACTTTGCCGGAGATAGGGGATAGCACGCGCGCATATCCCAGTTGAACCTGCTGCCTGATCCAGCAGGGCGCGCGCATTCTGCATGTCGCCACGAGTGGCCGCCACCGTCTTGGCGGCCACCTGCGCTTGAATGGTATTCGCGATTGCGACTTTGAGAGAGGCTTGCGCGGCCGCGACATTGGCCCTGGCGGAGTCGACGGCTGCCTGCGCGGCATGCAGCGCCGTGGCTGCTTCGTCGCGTGATTGGTAGCTCATGATTCCCTGTGCCGCCAATGCAACCGTACGCGAGGTGTCGGCGTTCTGATGCTGGTACTGCGCCTGCGCTTGCACCAGCGCGGCCTGCGCACTACGCAGTTGCGCTTCGGCATTCGTTACCTGGCTTGACGTGTCCCCTTGCGTCTGGCGCTCGGTATCGCTCGCTCCCTGGAGTTTGAATCGTTGACTAGCCGCAGTCGCTTCGGCAGCCTGCCGGGCCGCCGCCAGGTCATCGCTTTGAATGGTGGCGATGAGCTGCCCGGCGCGCACGTCGTCGCCTTCATCGACGGTAAGGGTCTGGATTCTGCCCGGGATACGCGAGCTGATGATCACTTCATTGGCGTCTACCGTGCCGATGAGCTGCAGATCGGCCGACCGCTGGGCAGTGAAAAAGTACCAGCAGAGCGCAATAACGAAGAGGATTCCGAGCAGAATAAAAATCCGATTGCGTGCGTTCATGCGAACTTTCTCCAAACGTAAGCGTGGCTGGCTTTGGGCATCGGCATATCGGCCAGGACGCGCTTGACCAGCCTGCCGCCATGAGCGCGGTCAACGAACAGCGTGTTGCCGAGATACTGCACCGCTGCGCTACGCCGGGCCTCGATGGCCGCCGGGTCCATGGGGTTGAACGGCAGCATCAGACGCATCATGGGCGCACTGAGAAAATAGAGAACATTTGCGCCGAGCACGGAATAGACGACCTGCAACCAATCCACCGGGCAGAGTTCGCCTGACTTGATGCCGTCGTGTACGGCCTCCTCTAACTTGCCTAGCAGGGGTTTAAAGACGTTCTCCACCATAGTTGGCAGGGCCTCGCTCTCGCCACGGCGCATCCGGACCATCTCCTGTTGCATGAGGCTTTGAAAATCGCGCTGGGTGAGGATGCGGTCGAAGTGACTCAACGCCGTGCGCAGCAGGCGTTCTCCCCCGCTGTGTTTAGGGTCTAGGGCGGCGAGCGCGCGCTCGGTAACGGCAGCTGGAAACCTCATCAATAGCGGCTGCGTAGAGGCCTTTTTTGCTTTTGAAGTAGTAGTAGAGGAGAGCCTTGTTGACCTTGGCCGATTCTGCGATGGCGTCGGTGCGCGCGCCCGCCAGTCCGTGGGCGCTAAATTCGCGGATGGCCGCGCGAAGGATGAGCTTTCGCGTGCGATCGGCGCGATTCGTATTGGAACCTTGGCTATTCATTGATTAACCAGTTAGTTAAAATTATAGCAGGCGGGCGCGGCAGGAACTGCTCGAAAGCAGACCGGGATTGCAGAGATTGCGTATCATGCGCATTAGCCCGGGTTGCATCCGGCCCCAGGCTAACTATCGCCGGCGCCGGGCCGTCCTAAAGTTGTTGCTTTTGTGGTTTGGAGGAATCTCTGTCCCAATCTGATCAAGCGGTCCCCACGCGGATTCCCCCGCCCTGGGTCGTAGGCATGTCCATCTTTCCCTTCGGCCTGGTGGTCGGGTTCACCATTACCGCGCTGCCTTTTCTACTGACGAAGCTAGGCATCCCGCTTTACCAGGTGGCCGGCGTCAGCGCTACCGTGATGTCGCCCACCTTCTGGGGATTTCTGTTGCAGCCGATTATGGACACAGGACTCACCCGCCGCGCCTATTGCTGGCTGACGGCAACGAGTTCGGCGATCTGCCTGGCGGCGGGCCTGCTATTGATCTCGCCCGCGCACCTGGGAGCGGCCACGGCGCTGCTCATGCTGGCGGAGTTGGGGATGGTGTTATTTTCCGGCGCAGTCGGTGGCTGGACGGCGCAGTTCACGCCAGATCAGTTTGCGCGGCTCGGTAAGCGGGTGGACCAATGTTGCGAATCTCGGAGGCGGCGCGCTGGGTTCATTAGCCGTCATGTCTCTGATCCCGCACCTGGCTGTGTACTGGATCGGCCTTGGTCTGGGCGCATGCATTGTGCTCGGTACCTTGCCGACGGCTTTCTTTCCACAACCGACAAAATCCTCTTTCTCTTTCCGCCAGATCTTCACCGACGCGCTGAAGACTACATGGCATGCTTCCAAAACAAAGGAGTGCCTGACCGGCTTTGCCCTTTTCCTGGCGCCGGCCAGCGCTGTAGCAGCCATTAACCTGTTTTCCGGTATGGGCAAGGACTTCCATACCAGCGAACAGACGGTCATCTGGATAACCGGCGCAGGATGTGCCATCAGCACATCGTTAGGCGCGCTGGCCGGAGGATACGTCGCGAACCGGATCTCTCGCGGATATCTTTATCTCTCTGCGGGAGTGGCAGCCAGCCTGGTTGCGATCGCCCTGGCATTCGCTCCGCACACGGCAACATCGTTCATCTTTGGGGTGTTGATCTACAACGGCATGGCCGGGGTCGCCTATGCGGCATTCAATGCCCTGGGTTACCAGTTAGTGGGACAAAAGAGCCCCGTTGCCAGCACCCAACTGGGGCTTTTTGCTGCGTCCACCAATGGCGCCATCGTCTACATGACCTGGTTTGACGGGCAAGGCTACAAGCATTTTGGTGTGCGAGGGTTACTGTTGACCGACGGCCTCGCCGGTTCAATTTCCGCAATTCTGCTGCTGTTGTTGCTGGGAAGGCTGCTCAAGAAAAGGCAGCCGGATGCGGTCGAACTACCCGCCCTGGCGGATGCCAGGTGAGAGCGAGCTAGCTACGCCGCTTTGTCTTAGCGGCGGTTCTCGGCGATCGATTTTCGCCGGGACTTGGGTATCTTACCGATGCGGGGATCCCGGGCGATGATCAGTTCGCAAAGCGCGCAGGGCTGCTTGCTCGAAATCTGGAGCATCGGCGGGAAGAACCTGCCAGCCGGTGATTTTATTCCCAAATAATTGAATGGATCGCATACTTGGGAACTCTCGAGCCAGGCTCTGGTGATGCTCCTCCGTGGTGGCGAGCCATACGCCGTTGTCCGCCGGAGGTTCGCGCCCGTCGCGAAGGATGAGCACGATCTTGTCACCCAGATAGACAGCCAGGCAGCCGAACATGGTGCGGGTTTCGGTGGGTAGGGTAGCAAGGGCATCCAGCACAAACTGCATGAGGGACGGCCTTGCGCCGCTTTACCGGAAAGAGCCTGTCGTCCGGCGGCAGAAGGACGTTATGGGGACGAGGTTTTCGGCATGGCAGCCATTATCCCACTGAAGCCCGAAAACAGGGCTTCGAATGGGGCACCCAGCATGTTTCACGCGCAAGAACATTTTCACAGCTGGTCGCGACCTGCATATACTCATTGCACATATAGCCACATCGCATATAGTATCGCGACATGGCCGATGAACGCGTTACCTCTCTTCTTCCATTACAACCGACTACCTTTCATATTCTTCTGTCGCTGACGGACGAAGAGCGGCATGGCTACGCGATCATTCTTGAAGTTGCCCGGCGCACCCAGGGAGAACTAAAGCTGAGCGCTGGCACACTGTACCGATCCATTCAACGGATGCTCGAATCGGGCCTCATCACGGAGACCCGGAACAGGCCGGCGCCGGAGATGGATGATGAACGCCGGCGATATTACCGCATAACCCCTCTGGGAAAGGCGGTCGCAGAGGCGGAAGCGGGACGCCTGCGCGACTTACTCAAAATGGCGCGCTTGTGCGGCGTCGCACCCAGGACGACCTAATGAACTTCTATCGATTACTTCTCCACCTTTATCCCTCCTCGTTCCGGGCGGAATATGGCGACGAGATGAGCGCCATCTTTGCCCTGGAGCTTGACCGCATGCAGCGGATTCGCAGGCAGGTGCAGGCTCTGGCTTTCTGCAGTCATCGAGATCGTGTTCAACGCGGCCATGGTGCATTGGGAAATTGCCCGGCGGGATCTGTTTCATTCCACGCGCTCACTGCTTGGCTCCCCTGGCTTCACGCTGACCGCGATTCTACTGGTCACCATCGGCATCGGCGCCAATGTTGCCGTTTTTACTCTGGCGAATTTTGTGTTGGTAAGGCCGCTGCCCTTTCCTGAGCCGGAACGGCTGATGAAGGTCTGGGAAAAACACCCGGGTTATTCAAGGATGGAACTTTCTCCTGCCAACTATCGCGATGTAATCGCAGCCAGCCATTCATTCACCACTTTGGCTGCCTACAACGGCGCCTCGGCGTCCCTGGTTGGCCAGGGCGAGCCGCAAAGAATCGAAGGCGCCACGGTGACTGCAAATCTCTTTCCCACCTTGGGAAAGGCGGCGCTGATTGGCCGTTACTTCAACGAGAAGGACGACCAGGCTGGCGCCCCCGGCACGGTGGTGTTGAGCTATGGGCTCTGGCAGACGGCGTTCGGCGGCGATCCCAACATACTCGGGAAGTCCGTTTCGCTCGACGATCAGCCCTACACGGTGATTGGCGTGATGCCGCACGATTTTCGTTTTCCCACGCGCGAGACACTATTCTGGACTACTCAGAGGTTTAAGGAAGAGGACTACCAGGACCGCAATAACAACTATTTAGAAGGGATTGGACGGCTTAAGCCGGGTGTCTCGGTCGCCCAGGCGCGTAGCGAACTGTTACTGATCGCTGCCCGGTTGCGCCGGCAATATCCAAGAGAGAACGAATCCGTCGACCTATCCGTGGTCGCGGTCGCGCGATGAACTCTCCTCTGAATCTCGCCTCCTCCTCACGGGCTTGTGCGGAGCGGCGCTGTGTGTGCTGATTATCGCGTGCGCGAACCTGGCGAATCTTCTGCTCGCGCGCTCCCTGGCACGGCAGAGGGAGCTCTCGATTCGCCTGTCACTGGGCGCTAGCCGGCGTAATCTTCTGCGTCAACTTCTCTCCGAGAGCCTTCTTCTTGGGCTGGCCGGTGGCGCCAGCGCAACCGCTGTCGCCGCAGCAGCCTTGCCGCTGCTCGCGCGTTTGGTGCCTAACGCACTTCCGATTCAGCAAGTGCCTCCCGTGGACACGCAGACACTTCTGTTTGCTCTGGGGCTGACCCTAATTACCGTAGTCGGCTTCGGTGTTGCTCCCGCACTGCGGGCGTGCCGGGATGCAGGTTTAAGCGGGCTTCGCGTGGGCGTGCGCACAGGAGGAACGGGCAATCACCGGGCACGATCTGCGCTGGTGATTGCGGAACTGGGAGCATCGGTCGTGCTGCTGGTCTTGTCAGGATTATTGATTCGCGCTTTGTGGAAGGTGCAATCCGTGGACCCCGGTTTCAGGACTAATGGCATCCTGTCGCTGCGTACCGAATTGCCCTTCCCCAAATACAACAAGACCAGTACTCGAGATCAGTTCTATAGCAAGGTGCTGACGGATGTTCGCAGGCTGCCTGGCGTGGCCGGCGCCGCGTACATCACCGCTCTCCCCATGACCTGGGGCGGCGGCATTTTCCCGGTCCTGGTCGACGGGCGCAGCCAGATTCGCAGCGAAGGCAATGTAGCCAGCATGCGCTTTGTCACCCCGGGATTATTTTCCACCCTGGGCATTCCCATCAAATCTGGGCGCGCCGTCAGCGAATCCGACACTGCGGACCGGCCCTATGTTGCCGTGGTCAGTGAGTCGTTTGTACGGCGATACTGGCCGCATGAACAGCCCCTCGGACGGCACTTCAAGTTTGCTGCTCACGACCACGAGGTCATTGGGGTAGTGGGCGACATCCGCGCACGGGGTTTGGAGAGAACCAGCGAACCCCAGGTATATCTCAGTTCCAAACAGGATGCCGATGATGGCTTCACCTTTTACGCACCTAAGGATCTGGTGATCCAGTCAACGCAGGCTATGGAGACTCTGCTGCCGGCAGTCCGGCAGATCATCCACCAGGCTGATCCGGAGCAGCCGATTTCGAACATTAGAACGATGGAGGATGTGCTCGCCGGAGAAACGGAATCGCGAACCATCCAGATGCGCGTACTGGTTGTCTTTACCGGCGTCGCCATTGTGCTGGCGGGATTGGGCCTATACGGCCTGCTCGCATTCATGGTCTCCATGCGGCAGCAGGAATTTGGCATTCGCCTGGCTTTAGGCGCCGGCCCGGGCGATCTCTTCACGATGGTGCTGTTTTACGGGGCCAAACTGGCAGTGGCCGGTTTGGTGCCAGGGCTGGCGCTTGCCTACATCGCTGCCAGGCTCTTGCAGAGCCTGCTTGCGGGTGTGGGGCCAGCCGACGCGCTTACCTTCTCGGCCGCGGCAGCGCTGTGTCTCATCACCACGCTTTTGGGCACCTTGTTCCCTGCGCTTCGTGCTGTGGGCGCTGATCCCACCGCCGTAATGCGCGCGGAGTAGCAATTGGCCTAGAATGAAGGAATGGTGAATTCTGCGTTCCAAGGCCGCCCATGAACTTTCCCGAGCATGAACTCCATTTCTTTCAGAAGTTTGGACTGACGGGGCGGCTGATCGAACGCTGCCTGGGCGAGGCGCTCTCAGCCGGCGGCGATTTTGCAGATCTCTATTTTGAATCGGTCGCCTCCACCGCTATCTCGGTCGATGAGTCGCTGGTCAAATCCGCCAGCCAGGGCGTCAGCGCAGGCTGCGGTATCCGCGTCGTCTCCGGAGATCGCACCGGCTATGCCTATACCGATGACCTCTCCGCTGAACGGCTCATGCGCGCCGCCCGCACTGCGGCCCTGATCGCCGATGGACCCACCAAGCAGAGCGTTGCCGGTTTCCGCGAGACGCCCAAGGCGAGCCTCTACCCGATCTCCGCTGCGGATGCCGACGCCGGCGTCGCCCCCAAGCTCGAACTGGTCATGCGCGCCGACCGCGCAGCCCGCGCCTATGATCCGCGCATCGTGCAGGTGCGCGCCGGCTACAACGATGAGCTTCGCCATATTCTCATCGCCGCCTCCGACGGCACCTTCGCCAGCGACACCCAGCCGCTCGCCCGCTTCAATTGCTACGTCATCGCGCGGGATGGATCGAAAAACTCCCGCGGCGGATCAGGTGGCGGCGGCCGAGTGGAGCTGAGCTTCTTCGAGGGCGACAAGTCGCCGGAGCACTTCGCCACAGAAGCAGCCCGCCAGGCCATCCTGCAACTGAATGCCGTTGCTGCTCCGGCCGGCGACATGGAAGTCGTTCTCGGACCCGGCTGGCCCGGCGTTCTGTTGCACGAAGCCGTAGGCCACGGCCTGGAAGCCGACTTCAATCGCAAAAAGACTTCGGCCTTTGCCGGGCTCATCGGGCAGCAGGTCGCCAGCTCCAAGGTGACAGTGGTGGACAACGGTACGATGCCTTCGCGCCGCGGGTCGTTGAATGTTGATGATGAGGGCTCGCCCACCCAGGAGACCGTGCTCATCGAAAACGGCATCCTCAAGGGCTACCTCAGCGACAAGCTTTCTGCGCGCCTCATGGGCATGGCGGACACCGGCAACGGACGCCGCGAAAGCTATCAGCACATCCCTATGCCGCGCATGACCAATACCTACATGCTCTCCGGCGAAGACAGCCCGGAGGATATCCTGCGCAGCGTGAAACGAGGACTCTACGCGGTGAACTTCGGCGGCGGCCAGGTGGATATCACCAGCGGCAAGTTCGTCTTCTCCGCCTCGGAGGCCTACCTGATCGAAGACGGCAAAATCACCGCTCCGGTGCGCGATGCTACGCTCATCGGCAACGGGCCGGAAGCGCTCAAATATGTATCCATGGTGGGTAACGATCTCGCCCTGGACGAAGGCATCGGGACCTGCGGCAAAGACGGGCAGAGCGTGCCCGTCGGCGTGGGCATGCCAACCATCAAGCTGGACCGCATGACCGTGGGCGGCACAGGCCGATAATGTCGACAACCACACCCGTTCCAACGGCCGAAAGCAAAACAGACCTGCAGCAGCTGGCGGCCGACGTGGTCGAGCGCGCGCTGCGTGCCGGAGCCACCGAAGCCGAAGTAGTGATCCGTGAAGGCGACGAATTCTCCACCCTGGTGCGCATGGGGCAAGTGGAAACGCTGAAGGAGTCTGGCGCGCGGGGCATTGGTCTGCGCGTCTTTATGGGCCCGAGTGGAGCGCATCGCACGGCCAGCACCTCCACCAGCGACTTCTCCGAGGCGGGACTGGCGCACCTGGTCTCCGGCGCCATCGATCTGGCCCAAGGTCACCTCCGAAGATCCCTTCGCCGGCCTGCCGGAAGCGAGCGCGATGGGCCAGCTACCGGGGGACCTCGGGCTCTACTATGACGACGTCTATGGGCTGCCCACGGCGCAGCGCATTGAGTACGCACGGCGCGCCGAGGCAGCGGCGCTCGCCGCCGATCCCCGGCTCACAAAGAGCGACGGCGGCAGCTTCGACGCAGCGACGGGGCACAAGGTGATGGCCAATTCGCGCGGCTTTGTGGGTGAGTATCGCCGCTCCTATTGCTCGCTCTCTGCCATGCCTATCGCGGAGACAGAGAAGGGGATGCAGCGGGACTATTGGTACTCCAGCGCGCGCACGCTGGCCCGGCTCGAATCTCCTGAAAGCATTGGCGCCGAAGCGGCCCGGCGCACGCTGCGCCGCCTGGATGCACGCCGCGTCCCTACGCAGCGGGTGCCCATTGTCTTTGCTCCGGAGATTGCGCGCTCGCTGGTCGGCAACATCTTTGAAGCCGCCAATGGAGACAGCATTTATCGCGGCGCTTCCTTCTGGGCCAACCAACTGGGGCAGCAGGTCGCTAGCTCCAACGTGACGGTGATTGATGACGGCACCCTACCCGGACTCTTTGGGACGTCGCCGTTCGATGGTGAAGGCCTGCCCACGCGGCGAACCGTGATTGTCGAAAACGGCGTCCTGAAGAATTACCTGCTGAACACCTACACGGGGCGCAAACTGAACATGCAGAGCACCGCAAACGCTTCGCGCGGACTGGCCGGCACTCCCGGCATCGGCGGCGGCAACCTCTTTCTTGAAAAGGGCACGGTTACACCGCAACAGATGCTAGCCGACGTCAAGGTGGGCTTCTATGTCACGGAGCTGATGGGATTCGGGGTCAACATGGTGACCGGCGACTACTCTCGTGGCGCTGCTGGCCTGTGGATTGAAAATGGGGAGCTGACCTTCGCCGTGGAGGAGATCACTATCGCCGGCAACCTGAAGGAGATGCTGAACAACATCACCGCCATCGCCGATGACCTGGAATTTCGTGGATCGGTTGCCTCACCCACCCTGCGCATCGACGGAATGACCATCGCCGGGGAATAATCATCTCGTGGGGCAGAGACTGCCCGGCGAGTGAATTTTCCGGGGGCCTATGAGAGCCGGTCTAGCCAACTCCATCCGCTTCGATCCGGCTGATCCCCGCGCCAGCCTGGGGGGCCTGCCTGAGGCTCCGGCGGTTTTCGCGCTGTGTGCGGCCGATCCTGCGGCCGAGCCTTACCTCAGCAAGACGCCCAACCTGCGCCGCCGTCTGATGCGCTTTCTGCGCGGACCGCAAACCGCCCAGGGGCAAAGCGAAGCGCCCCGCACCAAGCGCCTGCAACTGGCGCACATGGTCGACCATATTGAGTACACGGTCACCGGCTCCGAGTTCGAGTCGTCTTTGTGCCTCTATCAAGCCTCGCTGCGCGCCTTTGGTGACCGGGCAAAAAAGCGCCTGCGGTTGCGCCCTCCGGTCTTTTTGCGGATGTCGGTGGACAACCCCTATCCCCGGGTTTACGTGACGGCCAAGATCAGCAAGACGGCGGCCAACGCGCTTTTTGGTCCGTTCCCCTCGCGCGCGGCGGCCGAGCGGTACGCGGACGAGATGCTGAACCTGTTTTTGTTGCGCCGCTGCACCGAAGATCTCAATCCCGATCCGGCCTTTCCCGGTTGTGTTTATTCCGAGATGAAGATGTGCCTTGCGCCCTGCTACAAGGGGTGCTCGGATGAGCGGTACCGGCAGGAATCGGCGGAGGTGTTTGCTTTTCTCTCCACGCGCGGCGCGTCCATGATCGCCAGAGCTGGAAGGCGAGCGTAACGCCGCGTCGGAGGCGATGGAATTTGAACAGGCTGCCGCCATCCATCAGCGGATGCAGAAGGTTCAGGCCGTAGCCCACCTGGCCAGCGAGGCAGTTCATCCCCTGGCACAACTCTCCGGCATCCTGGTGCAGCCATCGGCGGAGCTTGACCATGTCGCGCTGTTCGCCCTGCGCCGCGGAGTGTGGAGTGGGCCGGCTCTCTATTCCATCCTGGGGATGCGGCTGGCGAATGAGCGATCGGGCTCCAGTTCTCTCTTTGCTCATCCCGTTGCGCTGGAGCCTGTTCCCCTGGAGGGCACGCCGGTCATCGCCGCGAAAGATGTACTGGAGGCGCGGCTCGAGGCGGCGTTGTCGGCGCTCGCTCAGTCCGCTCCGAAATCGGTCTCTTCGCAGACTTTATCGGACCACGTGGCGCTGTTCACGCAATGGTTTTACCGGCCTGCGGCGCGCTCCACGGGGGAGATGATTTTTGCTGGAGCGGACGGAGAGGTGGCGCGCAAGCCTTTGCTGCGCGCTATCTCCCGCGTCGCCGCAAAAGCTAATAGCGCCAACCCGGAAGAGCTGGCCAAGCCGCCGATCCAATGGCACGCGTAGGGGTCACTTCCAGCAGACCTGGTGCATGGAGAGGGGGAACTGCAGATCTTTTTCTGCTGTTGTCCATCCGCCTCTAGAGCTGCCAAGGTGGGCCACCGCCCTCCACTTTTGTCATCCCGACTGGAGCGCAGCGTAGGGGACCTGCAGTTTCACTTGATGGAGAAGCGGAACCCGGAGGATTCGCCCACGACACTTTCGCTGTGCCCGAAACTGAAAACTGCAGGTCCCTACGCTGCGCTCCAGTCGGGATGACAAAAGTGGAGGGCGGTGGCCCACCTTGGCAGCTCTAGAGGCGGATGGACAGAGGCTCTCACTATGGAGCCCTGACCTACCTTGCGAGACAGAGTTTTATGTCCGACTCCTGCTACACTGGGGCTGTTGAGGGGTATCCATGGTTGAATTAGTGCCATCCATCCTCTCTGCCGACTTCTCGAAGCTGGCCGTGGAAATTGAGGCCGCCGAGCGCGGTGGCGGCTCTGTTATCCATATCGACATCATGGACGGCCACTTTGTCCCCAACCTCACCATGGGGCCTCCGGTCGTCAAGTCGCTGCGCAAGGTCACCAACCTGCCGCTCGACTGCCACCTGATGATCGAAAATCCCGTCGACTTCATCGCCGAGTTCGCAGATGCCGGCGCCGACTGGATCAGCGTCCACTACGAGGCCTGCCGTCACCTGCATCGCACCCTGGAGTTGATCGCCCAGCATGACATGCAACCCGCCGTGGTCATCAACCCGGCCACCCGGGTCGATTTACTGATCGAAATCCTGCCCATGGTTCACCACGTGCTGGTGATGAGCGTAAATCCGGGGTTCGGCGGGCAAAAATTCATTCCCTTCTCGCTGGACAAGATCAGACGCGTTGCCGAATTGCGGGCCGAACTTGGTCTCAACTTCAGGATCGAGGTGGATGGGGGCGTGGCGCACGAAACCATCGCCAACGGTGGTCGAGGCCGGCGCCGACCTGCTGGTGGCCGGAAGCGCCGTTTTTGACTCCGGAAACCCCGAAAAAGAGGCGCGGACGCTGCTAAACCTGGCGCTGGAGGCCGAACAGCGCCGCGAAGGCCAAAATTTCCATTCCGCACGGGCCGCGGCCATTTAACATTAGGTACTGGACCGGCAGTGGCAGGGCACCACTGCGGGGTCAAAGAATTCGGCTTCCCTGGCCGAGTGTCCGCCCATGAGGTGCTATGCAGCGTTTCCTATTCCGGCTCTTCACCCTGTCTCTACTTTGCGCGCTCCCCGCGACCGCTCAGTTCGGCATCTTCAAGCCTTCTAAACCGGCGACCACGCCGACGCCCGACAACCCGCTCGCCGGCCACGCTTCCAAGCAGCCGGACAAGGAGCTGTTCGACAAAGCCATGGTGGCCATGAAGAAGGGCAAGTTTGACGTGGCCCGGCTGGATTTGCAGACACTGCTGAATACCTATCCGGAATCCGAATACCAGATGCGCGCCAAGCTGGCGGTCGGCGATAGCTGGTTCAAGGAAGGGGGCACCGCCGCGCTGACCCAGGCGGAGGCTGAATACAAGGACTTCATCACCTTCTTCCCCAACCAGCCGGAAGCCGCTGAAGCGCAGATGAAGGTCGCCGACATCTACTACGACCAGATGGAGAAGCCCGACCGCGACCCCAAGAATGCCGAGCAAGCGGAGCAGGAATACCGCACCATGATCCAGCAGTTCCCCGATTCGACCTTTGTGCCCCGGGCCAAGCAGCGGCTGCGGGAAGTGCAGGAAGTGCTGGCCGAGCGCCAGTACCAGGTGGGGAGCTTTTATGCCACGCACGAGAACTGGGCGGCGACCATTGCCCGCCTGCAAACCGTTACCGATAGCTATCCGCTGTATAGCCACAGCGATCTGGCGCTGATCGGCCTGGGAGATGCCTATGCAGCCGAAGCCCGCTATGTTCAGGGCCTGAACCAGATCAATCCCAAGGCCAAGCAGGAACTCATGAAGGCCTACGATGACCAGGCTGCGGATGCATACTCCCGCGTGGTCACGCACTATTCCATGGCTGCCCATGTGGAGGATGCCCGGGAGCGCCTGATCGCACTCAATCGCCCGGTGCCCGAACCGACCAAGGAAGAGCTCGCGGAAAGCGAAGCCGAGGAGCAAAGCCGTACGGGTATCACCTTTAAGGATCGCGCGATGTTGCTGGTGAAGCGCGGCCCGGTCACGGTGAATGCTGCGCGTATTGGGGAACCGACCCTCACTGACCCGCCGGCGATCACGGCGCCCGATGTCCATAAACGTGATACAGCACTGTTTACCGCGGCGCTCAACAATAAGCCGCTGCCCGCTGCTCCTGTGCTTGGACCGCCGGCGGCAGCGGCAGCGTCTGCTGAGGCTGCTGCTACCCCCGAGGCCGGCTCTGGGGGCACGCTGCAATTGGAGAATGTGCCCGCCGCGGACAGTGGACCACCCAGCGGTGGCGGATCGGGTATCGGAGCAAGTATTGTCAGCACGGGTGAAGGCAGCTCCGGCGCCGGCGCAGCTCCAGCGGCGCAATCGGGACCGCCCACGTCTACGCCCGCGGTTGTAGGGCCCCCGGTTACGCCAGAAGGCGCTGCCAGGGCGGCTGAGGCGGCTGGAGTACCGGGCGCGCAGAACCCTGGCGGATTGGCGCCGGTCGCCCCGGCCAACAACCAGCCTCTGCCCCCGGTGGAAAAGCCGGCCGAGGCTCCGGCGCAGACCAACGATGTTAAGAGCGGGGCTGCCCAGGTGCAGACGGGCACCGATGCGGGTGCTACCGCCGCCAACGGCAAGAAGAAGCCAAAGGCGCCAAAATGCAATAACAGCGATGAGTCTTGCAGCAAAGAGAAGAAAAAGAAGGGGCTGGATAAGCTCAATCCGTTCTAGGAACCCGTTCCTCAACCGGATCACAGGGTACGGACTAACTCGCTGCAGCGTTAGTCCGTACCTTTGCCAAGCACAGACGACAGTGCTTTCGCCTTCGAGGGCAGCGTTTGTGCCACGACCTGAAAAGCACTCTCTCAGGGGCTAAAGCCCATCGTTTCTGGCTATTTGTATGTAACGGCCTGAAGGCCGTACCCTTCACAGTGAGTACTGAAGCTTGTGTGCCCTGCACTGGCGTTGAAAGAAAGCTCCCATGCCTCGTGACCTGCCTAAAGCCTACGACCCGGCTGCCATCGAAGATCGTTGGGCAGCCTATTGGGTTGAAGAGGATCTTTTTTCCGTACCGCACGCAGAAGCCGCGTCCTCTGCGCCCATCTTCACCATGCTGCTGCCCCCGCCGAATGTCACCGGACGGCTGCACATGGGGCACATGCTGGAACACACCGAGATGGACATCCTCACTCGCTGGCGCCGCATGTGCGGGGACCTGGCGCTTTGGATTCCAGGCACCGATCATGCCGGCATAGCTACGCAGTTGATGGTCGAGCGGCAGCTTGCCGAAGAGCACAAAACGCGCCAGCAGTTGGGCCGCGAGGCCTTTGTCGAACGGGTCTGGCAATGGAAGCAGCATTACGGCGCCGCCATCCTCGACCAGATGCGCCGGCTGGGTACCAGCGTCGATTGGTCGCGTGAGTACTTCACCATGGATGCGCCCCGCTCCACAGCGGTTCGCGAGGCCTTCGTCCGGTTGTATGAGCAGGGGCTCATCTATCGCGGGGCCTATATCGTCAACTGGTGCCCACGCTGCCAGACCGCTATCTCCGACCTGGAAGTGATTCACGAGGAGCAGCAGGGCAAGCTATGGGAGATCCGCTACCCCATCGTTGGAGAACCCGGCTTCGTCACCGTGGCGACCACCCGGCCGGAGACCATGCTGGGCGACGTGGCGGTCGCCGTTCACCCGGAGGATGAACGCTATGCTCACTTGCACGGCAAGAAGCTGCGCTTGCCGCTGACCGGACGCGAGATTCCTATCGTCACAGACAGCTGGGTAAGCCGCGAGTTCGGTACCGGCGCGGTGAAGGTGACACCCGCGCACGACCCTAACGACTTCGCCCTGGGGCAACGCCAGGGGCTGCCTTCGATCAGCGTGATGGACGAGACGGCGCACATGAATGCCGCCGCCGGCGCTTATGCCGGTCTGGATCGCTACAAGGCGCGGCAGCGGGTTCTGGCCGATCTGGAAGCGGAGAATTTGCTGGCCGGGGTGCGCGACCATGTGAACTCCATCGGCAAGTGCGACCGCTGCAAAACCGTGGTTGAGCCCCTGCTGTCGACGCAATGGTTTATCCGGATTCAGCCGCTCGCGGACACGGCGATTGCCGCGGTAGAGCAAGGTTTCATCCGCTTTACGCCGGAGCAATACTCCAAGACGTACTTCGAGTGGATGCGCAATATTCACGACTGGTGCATCTCGCGCCAGCTGTGGTGGGGCCATCGCATTCCGGCCTGGCACTGCGCTGCGTGCGGCAAAATCACCGTGGCCCGCACCACGCCCGAGGTTTGCGCCCACTGCAAAAGTGATCGCATCGAGCAGGAGAAGGATGTTCTGGACACCTGGTTCTCCTCCGGCCTGTTGCCCTGCTCCTCGCTGGGGTGGCCGGAGCACACGCCGGATCTCGACGCTTTTTATCCCACCAAGTTGCTGGTCACCGGTTTCGACATCCTTTTCTTCTGGGTGGCGCGCATGATCATGCTGGGCTGCCACTTCATGCTGGAGGAGCCGATGGCCGACGGCAGCAAGCGCACCTTGAAGGATGCGGTGCCTTTTCGCGAGGTGTACATCCATGCGCTGGTGCGCGATGCGGACCGGCAGAAGATGTCGAAGACCAAGGGCAATGTAATCGACCCCATCCAGGTGGTGGAACGCTTCGGGACGGATGCGGTGCGCTTCACGCTCGCCGCCATGGCCGCGCCTGGTACCGACATCGCTTTCAGCGAAGACCGCACCGACGGCTATCGCGCCTTCGCCAACAAGATCTGGAACGCAGCGCGGTTCATCTTCATGCAAATGGAGCGAGCCGCGGAGGCTGGCATCGTGGTGGATTTGGGCCATCCTCTTCCCGTGGCGGGGCACCAGGACGACGGTCATATGCCGCTCGAAGCGGTCTGGATCGTCTCCCGGCTGTTTGCTACCGCGGGCGAGGTGAACCAGGCTCTGACTGAGTATCGCTTCCACGAGGCAGCCAACACCCTTTACAGTTTTTTCTGGGGCGACTTCTGCGATTGGTACCTGGAGATCGTCAAGCTGCGCCTGGATTACGCTGGTCCAACTGCTCCCGCACATGCGGCACTGGCCACGCTGGTGGGCGTTTTTGAGCGAGCCCTGCGCCTGCTATCGCCATTCATGCCCTTTCTCTGCGAGGAGATCTGGCATGCTCTTTACGAGAATCATCCTCCCAGCAAATCCATCGCGCTCACCCACTACCCTCAGAATCCGGATGGCGTTTGTATCGGGTTCGCCGAAGAGCAGATGAAGCGGCTACAGGAGTTGATTGTTGCGGTGCGCGATATGCGGCGGCAACTGGGAGTGGAGGAGAAGGCCTCGGTGCCAATCCGGCTCCGCGTGGCGCCTGACGAGCGGGCGGGTATCGAACAGAACAGCGACATCATCGGCCGCCTGGCCAAGGTCTCGGGCATTGAGTTTGTCGACGCAATGCCCGAGGGTACGGGCGTGCGCTCGGCTGCCGGATTCGACGTAGCCGTCATCTATGAGCGTACGATCGATGTTGCGGTGGAATGCGAGCGTCTGACCAAAGAGCTGGCCCGCTTGGAGAAGGAAGGATCGAATGCCGATCGCCAGCTGGCCAATGAGGGTTTCCTGGCCAAGGCTCCGGCGAGCGTGGTAGAAGGACTGCGGCGCCGCGCCGCCGAGTTGAGCGAGCTGATTCCCAAGACCCGCAATGCGCTCGAAAGCCTCGACTGCGACAATAAACGGCTGGTTCATTAAGGAAGGCCAATGGATTGGAAGAGCAGGCGGGTTGAGGCCACCCTGGAAGCGGCCCTGGTAGAGGATCGGGCAACCAACGACGCCACTACTGCCCTGACCATAGAACCCGGGTTGCGGGCGTCCGGTACAGTCTTCGCCAGGCAGGATTGCGTGATCTCCGGCTTGGGTTGTATCCCCCGTTTTCTGGAGATCTTCATTCGGCTGGACAAGAAGAACACCAGCCGTTTTGAGGTCATCAATCACCCCGAGATGTTCGACGGCGTCCGGGTCAAGAATGGTCAAGCGGTGGCCGTGATCCGGAGCAATGCGCGCGCCATCCTGGCCTGCGAACGCGTCATCCTGAACCTGATGCAACGCATGAGCGGCATCGCCACTTGCACCCGGGAGTACGTGGACGCCGTAGCCGGCACTAAAGCCAAGGTGTTGGACACGCGCAAGACGGTTCCCGGTTTGCGCGTGCTGGACAAATACGCGGTGCGCTGCGGCGGTGGCGAGAGCCATCGGCTCGATCTTTCCGATGGCATTCTGATCAAGAGCAATCACATCGCGCTAGGCGGCGGCATTGCCAAGGTTCTGGCTCGCGCCCTTGCCGCGCGAACGGCGGGCCAGACAGTGCAGTGCGAGGTTCGCAACCTGGCGGAGTTGGAGCAGGCGTTGGATGCCGGCGCGGAGGCGCTCCTGCTGGATAACATGTCGCCTGCTGAGACCAAAAAGGCGGTGGGTGCCGTGCGGGCTCGCGGTCTTACCATCGCGCTCGAAGCCTCGGGCGGAATCATTACTCTTGAAAATATCCGTAAATATGCCCTCGCCGGAGTCGACTTCATTTCAGTGGGCGCCTTGACGCAATCGGCTCCGGCGGTGGAGCTGAGCATGCGGGTGACGACAGATATTTTCTAGGGGAGTATGGAACCGCAGATCCCTCCACTGCGCTACGCTCCGGTTCCCCCGGTTGCCAACACACACCAGGACTTCCTATTGCTTAATCCCGCCCAAGAAGACGCTTACGATCTGCCGGCGATCGACGTGGCCTTGGCCGGTACGCCCTTTGCCGGCAAGATCCGCTACTTCCCTTCTATCCACTCCACCAACGCATTGGCGATGCGTGAGGCAGACGAAGGCGCGCCGGAAGGTAGGGTCTATCTGGCAGACGAGCAGACGGCCGGCCGCGGCCGGGGCGCCCATAGCTGGCACTCGGCTCCGGGCGCCGGCATCTACGTCAGCGTCCTTCTGCGTCCCCGCGTCGCGCCTGCGGATATTCTCTGGCTTTCGCTGGCCGCGGGTCTCGCGGTGCGTGAGGCGGTGCGCCAGGTTACCTCGCTCGAGGCCGATATTCGCTGGCCCAACGACCTGCTCCTGGGCAAGAAAAAGTTCTGCGGCATTCTGACCGAGCTGAACGCCGAGGTTACGCGCGTGCGCCATGCCGTGGTGGGCATCGGCATCAACGTGCACCAGGAGAGCTTTCCCGGCGACCTGGCACTCATCGCCTCTTCCTTGCGCAGCGAAACCGGGAAGTCGTGGGCACGGCAGGATCTTCTGATCGCTTTGTTACAATCGCTTTACCAACAGGCACAAGCGCTCAGTGCGGAGACAACCGGCGCGGCCTTGAACATCCTCAGCCGCCTGGAGAGCGCTTCTACCTGGATTCGCGGCAGGCACGTGCACGTAGATGAGGGCCCAGGCTACTCCGGCGTCACTGCCGGCCTGGACGCGCGCGGTTTCCTTCAGGTGCGCACAGCGGACGGCCTTCGTACTGTACACTCCGGTGGCGTTCGGGATGAATGACCTAAACTCTATGCTGCTCACCCTCGACGTAGGCAACACGAATACCGTCCTCGGCCTTTATCGCCTGGCCCCCGATGAGTTGATTACCCACTGGCGGGTCAGCACGCTCCGGACCCAGACGGCAGACGAATATGGCGTGCTCTTTCTCAATCTTTTCGCCATGCGGAAGGTGGAAGCTACGGAGGTCTCGGCGATCATCATCTCCTCCGTGGTGCCGCCGCTCGAATCCACACTCCGCCAGGTATGCGAGCGATACTTCAACCTGAAGCCCATGTTCGTGGAACCCGGCATCAAGACCGGGATGCCCATCCTGGTCGACAATCCGGCCGAGTTGGGCGCCGACCGCCTGGTAAACGGCGTAGCGGCCTTTGCCAGGTACGGTGGCCCTTGTATCGTGGTCGACTTCGGCACCGCCACCACCTTCGACGTGATCTCGGCCAAGGGTGAATACCTGGGCGGCGTGATTGCCCCAGGACTGGCGATTTCCGCCGAGGCGCTCTTCGCCCGCGCCGCCAAGCTATCCCGGGTGGACGTGAAGAAGCCGGCCAAAGTGGTCGGCACCAATACCATCGCGCACATACAGAGCGGCTTGTACTACGGCTACATCGGCCTGGTGGATGGCATCCTGGAGCGCATTCTGAACGAAACCCGGGGGCCGGACTCGGCATCCGACGGAGCTCCTCCGCCCCCAAGATCATTGCCACCGGCGGCCTGGCGCGCCTCATCGTCGATGATTCAAGGTTCATCCATACCATCGACGACATGCTTACACTCGACGGGCTGCGCCTGATTTACGAACGCAACCGCGTGGCCAAGGTGAAACACAGCCATAGCGAAGCTGCCGGAAAGCACGCCTGACGCAGTCGTGCAAAATTACTTCAACTACTTTACCGAGATCGAAGAACACTTCCAGCGCCGCCGCGGCTCGCTGCTTCTGCTTTCCACCATCGACTGGGCGCTGATCGAAACCTGGCGCGAGGCCGGGATTCCGCTGGCAGCAGTGATTAAGGGCATCGACACCGCCTTCGACAAATACGACGCGCGGAAGAACAAGGCCCGCGTGCGACGGGTGAACGGCCTGGCCTACTGCGCCCAGGAAGTGATCTCTGCCGTGGAAGATATGCAGGAAGCTGCCGTCGGAGCGGGGCCTGCCCAGACAAGCCCAGCGGACCGAGCGGCAAACCAGGGCTTCGAACAGGAACGGATCGCAGCCCATCTGGAAGCAGCCGCGCAGCAGCTGCGCGCTGCGCCGCAAAGTGGCTCACTGGCGGAAATCGCCGATCGTCTGCAGGCGCTCGCCGGCGAGGTGAGAAGCAAACTGCCTCACCTCGAAGAGCTGGAGCAGTCCCTCACCGTGCTCGAAGAAAAGCTCTTCGCCATCCTCCTTACCACCGCTCCGGAAGATGTGTTGCTGGCGCTGCGGCAACAGGCCGTCGCCGAACTGGCTCCTTACCGCAGCCGCATGCCCGCGATGCAGATCCGCCAGGTGGAGCAGCAATTTCTGCACAAGCGGCTGCTGGAGAAGTTCAACTTGCCCCGGCTCAGCCTGTTCTATATGAGCCAGGCATGAAGCTGCGCATCGAGAAGGCGGTCTACGGCGGCGACGGCCTGGCCCGCATTCCTGCGGACGAGGCCGCATCCGCCGGCAAGACGGTCTTTGTTCCGGGAACGCTGCCCGGCGAACTGGTAGAAGCCGGCATCGCGACGGAGCGCCGCAGCTTCGCGACCGCCGAACTCGGCGCCATCCTCGAGGCCTCCCCGGAGCGCGTCGTCCCCGGCTGCGAATATGTTCCCCGCTGCGGCGGCTGCCAGTACCAGCATGCCAACGCTGCCTTCCAGTTGCAGATGAAGCTCGACATCCTGAAGGAGACGCTGACGCGAGCGCACGTCCCTGTTCCCGCCGAGATCGGGAGTCTGACCGGGCCGCCCGTGGGGCTATCGCAACCGGATCCGGTTGCAGGTGATGAAACGGGCCGGCATCGCGCTGGGCTATCGCCGGCGAGGATCGCACGACCTGTTGCCGGTTACCCATTGCCCGATCGCGGCTCCCCTCCTCGAACAGGCGGTCGCCGCGGTCACACGCATCGGTACCGAGGCCGGCCTGGAGAGCCTGTGCGATGAAGTGGAATTCTTTACCAACAGCGAGCAGGACCAGTTGCTCGTCTCTCTCTGGCCGGGAGCCCACGCGCTTCGACAGCCAGCGCGGCAGCGCGAGCAGGCGCTCGAAACGTTCGCTGAACGACTGCATGCGCAGCTGCCTGTACTCACCGGGGTGGGGCTTTTTGCACAGGGCGAGATGATGCATTGGGGGGAGCGGTCGCTCACTTACACGGTCTCCGGACATTCCCTATCAGGCTAGCCTCGGCGGCTTTTTTCAGGTCAATCGCTTTCTGCTGCCCGGGTTGCTGCAGTTGGCGCGTGGGAAAAGCGATCAGGCCGCCTGGCTTGGGATCTTTATTCCGGCGCCGGACTATTTGCGCGGGCGCTCGATTTTGAAAACGTAACCGCGGTTGAATCCGCCGGGTTTTCGGCTGACGATCTGAAGCATAACCTCGCGGGCAAGGCACACCGCGTTGTCCGTTCCAGCACACTCGACTTTCTGCGCAGCCAGACCCGCGGCCCGGCGCGGACCAAGCCCGAACTTATTTTGCTCGATCCTCCCCGCGCCGGGCTGGATAAGGAGATTTGCACGCACCTGGGAAATATCGGCGCACCCGCGATCGTCTATATCTCCTGCGATCCGGCGACGCTGGCTCGCGATTTGCAGTCATTGTTACGATTTGATTATTCCGTGCAGATGATCCACCTGGTGGACCTTTTTCCACAAACCTTCCACATGGAGACTGTAACCTTCATTAATCGTAATTAATGTGTTGCCGGCTGGAAGACTTGTGGGATGATAAGTTCCTCTCAACTGCCTCTTTCATATTAGGCCCGAATAGAAATAGGACGGGTGCCCCAGGTTCGCCAAAGCGTACCTGGGCCGAAAACGATATGTTTCGAATGCTTTCCCTATCCTCTACGAGAATTCCTGGCCGATACAGTAGAAGCGATCGTAAGGGCTGCGCCCATCCTTTTCGGCCCAGGTACGCTGGTGCGAACCTGGGGCACCCCTCCCGATCCCACCGGTCTTACTCCTTTGTGGCCCAGTGGTAGGTGTGGCGGGAAGTCGAGCCCTCGAACGGCTTTCCTTCGCCACCGCACCTGCAGCTCTACGCCGCCTTGTGGCTCTCCGCCGGCATCATTCTGGCGACCTGTAACTGGATCGCTCCCGGAGTAGCTTATCTGCGCGACTCTGCTGCTTGCCCTCCTCTCCGTGCTGGCTGCCCGGAAGGCCTTGCGCATCGCCCTCCTGCCCTTGGCCTGCTCCTGGGTTCTGCTGGGCCTATTGCTCAGCGAGATCGAGCCCTCTCCTGACCCACAGACTCAACTTAGCCTGATAGCGGACGCTGGTGGCGCCACCACGATCGACGGTGAAGTTACCCGCACCACGCCTATCCGTCTCACGCAATCCAGTTCGCCGTTCGGCAACACCACCAGGGAAGAACAGAGCGAGAGTCTGGACCTGCGCATCACTTCCGTGGATGGCCGCGCGGTAACAGGCGGTCTGCGCGCTACTCTCTACGGCCCTGCCGATCAAGCATTCCCGTCGATCCACTGCGGGGACCACATCCACGCCCTGATCGCGATGCATCTGCCGGAGCGCTATCTCGATCCCGGCGTGTGGGATGCCACCGCGTGGCTGCGCCAGCAAGGCATCGGCGTGGTCGGTTCACTGAAAGCCTCCGGCACTGCATTCACCCATGGGCCCGCCAGAGGCAGCTTTGCCTGCTGGCTGCATTCCGTGCAGCAGGCCGGCAGCCAGCGGCTGATCGATTTTGCCGGTGCTTCCAGCGCATCGCGCCTACCGCGATGGCTGCTGCTCAGCCGCGAGGATGCGGGCATGCTGAGCGCCATGATCCTGGGTGACCGCACCTACCTGGAACACCAGGCCCGCGTGGGCTTTGAACGCACCGGCTCCTTTCATCTGCTGGTCGTCTCCGGCATGCACCTGGCTATCTTCGCGGCATGCATCTTCGCCCTGGCTGCCCTGCTGCGGCTGCCCCGTGTCTGGTCGACCGCGGTGACGATCGCGTGCTCCTTCTGCTACGCAATGCTCGCCGGATTCGGCGAACCAGTGCAGCGCTCCTTCTGGATGGTGACGCTCTATCTGCTGGCGCGCGCTTCTCTTCCGGGAACGCAATAGCCTCAACGCGATCGGCTTTGCCGCCGTCTGCCTGCTCGCCCTCGATCCTCGATCGCTTGCCGGAGCGAGCTTCCAGATGACGCTGCTCTCGGTGCTGATCGTCGCCGGGGTCGCTGTTCCTGTGGCCGAGCACACCTTCGGACCCTACCTGCAGGCGGCGAGGAACCTCGGCCTGGTCGCGATTGACCCTGGGTTGCCGCCCAGGCTGGCGCAGTTTCGCGTTACCCTGCGGCTTATCGCCGACCACCTGCAACCATTTACCGGCCGCCGCCTCGCCCGGTTCCTGCTCCCTGCCGTCGTCCGACTCATGCTTCGCATCCTGGAGCTGCTACTGGTCTCGGCGCTCATCGAGCTGGCCATGTCCCTGCCAATGGCCATCTATTTCCACCGCGTCACAGCGCTTGGTTTACCCGTGAATCTGCTGGTGGTGCCGCTGATCGGGCTGGCGCTTCCCTCCGCCCTCATCACCTTTTCCACTCTGCTTCTGTGGCCCTCACTGGCCATCGTGCCGGCGGCCGTAACTGCGGCTCTCTTGCACGCCATCAATGGAATCGTGCAGCTCTTCAGCACCATGGGCGCGGGCGACATTCGCCTCTCCAGCCCGGGTACCCTGGCCATCGTTGCCGGGATACTGTTGATCGGCCTGGCGGTGTGGGCAGCACGCAACAGCCGCTTCCCTGTCGTCGGCCCGATCGTTGCGCTGGCCTGTTCCGCTGCGTGTGTCTTTTATCCCCGCGCGCTCGCCTACCATCCCGGCGTGCTCGAGGTCACCGCTATCGATGTCGGCCAGGGAGATTCCCTGCTGCTGATCTCACCGGAGGGGAAAACCTTGCTCATCGATGCCGGGGGGCCAATCGGGGGCGCCCAGGCGTCCAACGCCAACTTTGAGATCGGCGAAGACGTCGTCTCCCCTGTCCTGTGGTCGCGCAATATCCGCCGGCTCGATGCCGTCGCCCTCACCCACGCGCACAGCGATCACATGGGCGGAATGCCCTCGGTGCTTCAGAAACTTTCGTCCCCGGATGCTCTGGGTAGGCAGCAACCCGGGCATTCCCGCCTACAGAGGCGCTCCTGGACGAGGCTCGCCGGCTCAACATTCCAGTGGAATCCATGGCTGCCGGCGATCACTTTGCCTTCGGCGGCACGCAGGTCGAAGTGCTTGCCCCACCAGTCGGTTACAGCCCCGGCCCTGCCGCGAGCAACGACGATTCCCTGGTGCTTCATGTCGCCTACGGGAAAACCTCGGTGCTGCTCGAAGGCGACGCCCAGGCGGCCAGTGAGCAGCACATGCTTGGGGAGGCGCTGCACTCCGATCTGCTGAAGGTTGGCCATCATGGCAGCAAGACGTCAACCACTCCCCGCTTCCTGGCCGCTGTCGCGCCCAGTTACGCCGTCGTCTCCGTCGCCCACCACAATCCTTACGGCCATCCCAAAATGGAAGTCCTTCGCCGGCTGCAGGACGACCATGTCCGCACTTTCCGCACCGACGCCCTGGGCGCTACGTCTTTCTATCTGGATGGCAGCTCGGTGACGGCGGAGCCACTGGCTGCAAAGTAACCCGGAGGGACACGCCCCCAGTAGGCAAGGACAGCTTTTTGTGTTTCCCTGCCACGGGTTCCGTTATACGATTCGCAACAAAGCAAGGTTCGCATTTTCATTTCTGAGGTACCTAGAGCAACCAGAATCGTCACGGCCTTCCTCAAGAAAGGCCGTACATCGCGGGACTTGGCTGGGCATCGTAGAAATGAAGATGTTTTAAAATCGGAGGAAGGGTTTCCCATGGGGTCACGCGAGTCCGGTCGCAACGAAGAATCTTCCCCCCTCACGCTCAGTTCTGGTCAGTCCGCCCAATCCGCGCAGGAAAAGATGGAGGAACAGCGCAAGATCCGCCGCCTGCAGATGATGATGGACATGGTCATGTCGGTGATCAGCCAGGATGGGAGCCTTACCGTAGATCAGGCTGCGGAGTTGGTAGCGGACAGCAAGCGGGCCGCGCTGGCCATGTTTCCCGATAAAGAACTGGCTTACAACATCATCTACAAGCCCAGACTGCAGCGGTTGATGCGCGAGCGCTATCGCATTCAATAAGCTTACTTTGGCGCCATGCTTACCAGGCGCATGGTAATCGTTCCCCAGAAGAGGCGGGCACGCATCTGCACCGGCATGTGGCGGTCATCGTCGGTGTACCAGATCCAGATATTGCCGCGGTTCTTGACCACGCCGGCATCGGCGATGGGCTGCACCCGGATGGTTTGGAAGGTTCCAGCCAGGGTTACCACCTGCTCCTTGGCCTCAGCTTTCATGGTCACATCGACGACCCGCATGGCGTCCGCGACAGGCATGTGAAAGAGCCCCCCCGGCTGCAGGGGCTGGGATCCACCATAAAAGATTGCGGACATCAGGTCTGTGACACAGGGTGGAATGGGCGACTCCTGATGCTTGCTGGTTCCCGTCACCAGGTTCTTTTCTTCCAGCACCTGTTTGCCTTCGCTTGAAAGAAAGCGCAGGGTACTGACCAGTTGCCGCCTGCCCTCCTGGAGCTGCTTGGCAAAGCTGGTGGAGCAACCGGTGGTGCGGTTGAAGTACGACTCAAAGCGATCATTCACGCGAAAGAGCAGGTTGACGGCGCCGATCGACTCGCCGGTGGCGACCACGTGCTGCAGCCCTCCCACCTGCTCCAGGTGGAAGGTGGCGGTTCCTGCGGGGAAAACACGCCAATCCACGGCATAGGTGAGCGTTTGCTTAGCGGGGAAGGAGAAATTCGCTGCCGGGGGAAGCAACGGAGGAAGGGTCTGCGCGATGGCGAGTAACGCCACGCAGAAACAGGCCATTGACGCGACAAGTCGTGGATACCGTATCACCGTCAACACACTCCCGGGGTCAATGGCGCAGCCACAGCGTGGCCACCAGTACAGCGTAAACGGCGCAGGCACCCAAGAGTGAATTGTATTCGCGGTGTTGGCAATAGAGCGTCCCAGAAAAGCTACCCTCACCTTCCATTCGGGCCGGTGTCAGCCGAGGCAGCAGGCGAGGTACGCGTTGTGCATAGCCGGCAAATTCGGGAAAGGTGGCGCGCAGGAACTGTTCCTCGGAGTAGATGGTAGGCACATAGATGATGGTGAAAAGGAGCGCCAGCAGGAGCGTGATCCACAGGCTGCGGGAGGCGGCGGCAAAGCCGAACGCCATCAGGACGGATCCCAGGTACAAGGGATTGCGAGTGTACGCGTATGGGCCAGTCACGGTCAGCTCCGCGTTCTTCTTTACATAGCCAGAGGCATAGGCGCGCAAAAGGAGGCCGGGCACGACCAGGAGCAGGCTCCACGCCAGCGACACCAAGCTCGGGTGGGCTCTCCACAGGTAAAAAGCGGCAAAGAGAAACCCTGTTGGGACGCGAATGCGCCGCGCCACTCGGCTCCAGTTACTCAGCATGGTTGCCCCAGCAGATATGTAGCCGCCTCCACAACGTGCTGCGGCGTAATGGTCAGCAGACCAGCTTCGGGCGTGGCGTGCCGGGAGTGGTCGCGTTTGCTCTGTGGGTGCCGGAGGACCCGGAAGGGCACCCCAAAGGGACCGTTGCGCTTGGGGTCGGTCGGCCCATAGATACCGACCACCGGCTTGCCGAGGGCGCAGGCCAAGTGGAGTGGTCCCGTATCCCCCGCGATGACCAGGCGAACCCGGCGGGTCAGGGCGATCAACCGCTCCAATGTGAACTCGGGCGCCAGGGCTACACCCCCGCTGGCGCGCACTACCTCGGCAGCGATCCCCTGCTCCTGCGGGCCGGCGTTGACCAGGACCATGTAGCCCTGGGCGTGCAGGGCCGCTGCTACCGCTCCGTAGCGCTCAGCAGGCCAACGCTTCGCTCCCCAGCCCGCACCGGGGCTAAGCAGGACCACGGGCCCGTCTGCCCCTCGCAATACTTCGTCCGCCCACGCTTCCGCCTCGGGGTTGCATGGCAAGGGGGGAAGAATGGGAGAAAGTGGCTCTCCAGCAGCCGCGGCGCAAACTTCCACGGCTTGCTCGATTACGTGCAGTCCCTGGGTTGCAACCCGCTCGCCAAAAAGCCAGCGTGCGGCCCACTCGCGCGGCTGGTCTTCTCCGATCATCCGCGGGGCGCCGGCTAGCCGGCCGGCGAGAGCGGAACGCACTGCTCCCTGCAGATCGATGCACAGGTCGTAGTGCTCCGCCCGCAGTGCGCTGCGTAGGGCGACGATCTCTCGCAGCGTCTCTGTTCGCAGTGGAGCGCGAGCCCATTCTTTGGCTTTTACCAGGTGTGTGCGATCCACCAGCGGCATCTCGCCGCCGTCTGCACAGAGTAGAGGGCGCCAGCGTGGTTCGACTGCCCAACCCAGATACCACTTTGGATGGGCCCTGCGCAGAGCAGCAACCGCCGGCAGGGCATGCAGAATGTCGCCCATCGCGCCCAGCCGCACAATCAGGACGCGGGTTGAATCAGAGTGCTGTGACAATAGGTCAATTTTCTCATAAACCGGAAAGCCCTTGCCCTCCCTCCACTGTGCTCTGCTCAGGTCCTAATGAACAAAAGCGGTCGTTGGGGTCCCCCGTCTTTTTCGGCCGGCGTACGCTGGTGCGAACATGGGGCACTGGTTCCCCGGCACTGGGAAGGAGATCTGATCATCGGCAAGGGAAACTCTGGCCGAGCGCACTAGCCTCTTTGTTTCCTGGCTAAGTTGAACAATGGCAAAGCTGAAGGCTTTTGACGACTTTTCTAGGCAGGCTGCGGATGCCCGTCTGATGCGCCTCGTACGCTCTGAGCCGAATGAGTGCAACAGCTCGCCGTGTTCTTGATGGGCGGCAAGTCAATCACCGGATTTTGATCAAAAAAGCCTGACGGCGCAAGTGTGAAGCCGCACGCAATGCAAGACTGCACTGGATGATCTTCCGGACGCGGCAGATGATGCAGTCCGAAACTATGCCACAGAACCAGATCGGTGTTCTCGATTCGCCGATCCTTGGCTGTCCACGCCGCCAGGCCGTCATCGCCCGTCGATTGGTTCACGAACTCGCCCGCGGGGTAACGCTCGTTCACATCGTAAGGCGTGACCCATAGCTGATGCTGCAGGAACCGTCCCCGTCTGCCCGACGGACCGTCCGGATGAGTAAAAGGCCGTACAGGTGAGCGTACCTCCAGCTTGTACGCTGTTGGCTTGCCAACCCAGTTGGTGGTGTTGGGATTGGTGATTCTCCAATAGCGCATCGTTGAGAAATCGAAATCGCGCTGGGCCTGAAGCTCAGTTTTCAACGGTGTCTCTTGAACAAAGTAGGCATTGCCGTGCGGGTTCTCCGGCCCCATCGGCAGCGCAATGGTGTCGCATTCGGTGACTGTATTATTCGGTCCGTCCACTTCCATATCAAGCCGGGCCGAAAAGATGTGCTGGTGGATGTGGCCGACGATACCCGGCGCGACCTCGGTGCCGAATTTTCCCGGCTCTCCTGGACGGCAACCCGCAGTATTGATGATTCCGGTGGCCTTCATTTCGTATTCAATCCGCCCGTCCTGGTGCAGATACCAATACGACGCATATTCGTAATTCCCGATGGTTGATATAGAAGAGATGACCAGCTTCCGCGCTCGGCGCACCTCGGTGCGACCGGTACGCATATCGAAATGCTTCCACGACATGCCGGCGTCTTCCTCATGCAGGCAGATGCAACGTTCAATGGTGCGTGGCTGACCGAAGACATCCGCGACCACGGCATCAAAATAATGGATCACCCCCAGGCAATCGCAGCCCAGGGTCAGAGAGTTCGCCATGCGGCCGAAGCCCAGTTCGCCGCTGTCAAAAACATTTTTGCGATAGTGGCTTCGCTCGGGGGTGCCGTAAGGGACGACCATCTCTGCAATGGACGCGCGATAAACGATGGGACGCCGTTTGGCGTTCTGCGTATAGCCGATGGTGTAAAGCACCAATCCTTCGCGGCCATTAAAGCCTACGCGGAAGTCCCAATTTTCCCAGGTCACCTGGTTGCCCTGGACCACGAAACCAGCACCATCAGGCTGCACGATATCGAGCCGGGAAGACGGCTTGCGAAACTCAGTAAGAAGATCCGCGTCGTAATTTAAGGGTAGACGCGGAACCGGAATATAATCGCCGCCGGCTTCGAAATGGTCGTGGACCTCCAGCACCTCCAGCGTGCTCACATCAATCAGCGCATGCAGCCCCTCGACCGGATGAGCGTAAAAATTGTCCAGGGGAAACATGCGCATCCAGATGAAGCAATTGAGCACGCGGCGCCCTTGCTCGATGGGGATGTCGAAGTCGCCGGTCGTCCATGGATCAACGCACATGTATTCGAGCTCAGCCAGTAGCCCCCGGCGGCGCAGTGCTTCCTGAAAGCGAGCATCGGCCTTAACCGTCTCTTCGATCTGCAGGACTTCCGCGATGGCAAGCATCGGTCGAGCCTTCTCTTTGAAAAGCGCCGAGATGACTTTGTCGCTGCCCAGATCCACCAGTCCATCCCACACACCCATCGCTCCCCGCCGGTATACATGGAAGCGCGCCACTCGCGCCGGGGCAGTTTCGGGGGTGTAGTGGCGCACCTTGTCTTTGTCAGGCTCTTGAATATCGATCGTCTCCACCCGCAGGTCCTCACCCCACTGGAAGTGGTCCTGAAGGATACGCGTGACGGCTACGATTTCAACGGCGGTGAGCGGATCAAACGGATGGCTAACGGCTAGCCCCCCTCCGCTCAAGGAGACTCCTTCTGCTTTCGAACCCATGACTACTTCCTCTCAGTCACGGGCCAGGAGGTTGAAGACTCCGGTCCCGTGGTTGGGTCTACCACTTCAGTCGAACGGCGGCCTGCAGAATGCGGGGATCAAAGGCTGTGCTGATCACCATGAAATTGGGCGAACCCACCGTGTTCGTGGGATTCTCGAGGTTGCCACGGTTGAAGGCGTTAAAGGCTTCAAAACGGAACATCAGAGAGAGCCGCTCCACAAGGTGAAAATCCTTTTGCAGGGCATCGTCGGTGCTGGCGAAGCCGGGTCCGTAATAGGCGTTGCGCCCGGTATCACCGAAAGTGCCAAGCGCGTTTACAGTAAAGGCGGCAGGATCCAGGTACTCCGCTACCTTCGCTGCCTTGCTGCGGCCGTTGCCCAAATAGGGGTTGCTGACCAGATCGGCACGATCGCTGCCAACACCGGAACGCGAGTTATCCACACCGCTATATACGGAGAAGGGCTCGCCACTGGTCAGGGAGACAATTGACGAGAGCTGCCAACCTCCGAAGGCTGCATTCGCGAACTTATTTTCCGGATGGATGGGTAGATCCCAAAGCCCGGAGAAGCTAAAGACCTGGGGATGATTAAAGTCGGAAACCGCTCGATCGAAGTTGAGATCAAACGGATCGGTTGCGGTTTGTCCCGTCTGCTTGTTAGCGGACGTAACATCTATGGACTTAGCCCAGGTGTAGTTGGCCAGGATGGTGAAACCGTTGAGGAAGCGACGTTGGATGGTCGCCTGGAGCGCGCTGTAGTTGGAGTTTCCATTGGCCTCAACCAGGGTGCTGGAACCAAAGTTTGGATAGAGGGGCCGGCGCTGGTCGGTGGTAGAAGTCGTAGCGCCCTCGGAGTAAATTGCCGGGTTCCCTTCGACCAGGTTGGGAAGGTGAGTGCCTTTCGATCCCGCATACGCAAGGCGCATAACGAACTGAGCCGGTAGTTGTTGCTCAACCGTCAGGTTCCAGCTGGTTAATTCTGCATTGCGCATGCCTTGCGTGTACCCGTAAGCAACATCGGGAAGCAGAAAGGCGACATTGTGAGGCGGGTTGGGGCTTTGAGGAAACGGATTGACGTTACCTGCGTATGGACTGGTGAGGCTGTTCGCTGAATCGCCGCTGATTTCGACAACCGTTCCGAAGGGAGCCTGATCCGCCTGCGAATTGGTGGAAATGGTGTTGGGTGTGTCGTAGTAGATGCCGAAGCCGCCGCGTACCGCAGTGGCGCCATTACCATACACATCCCAGGCGAAGCCGACGCGAGGACCAAAGTTCGTCCATGCGCGGTTATAGCCCCCGGGAGGAAGCCCGGGGTCTCCAGCGTAGAGGATCCCCTCCGGAGCATTGGGGTAGACGACCGATTGTTTACCCGGCCGCCACGCAACCACCTTGCCGTTGGCGTCGGTGTAGGGGAAGAATGGATCCCAGCGGAGGCCGAGATTGAGCGTCAGCCGCGGGGTGACGCGGAAGTCGTCCTGGGCAAACAGATCAACGTGGTTAAATATCGTGTTTTTGTATTCGCCGACACCTTGCTCGAGATTGGAAAACTTGCCCACCAGAAAATCTGCCAGGGAGTTTCCGGTAAAAGGAGCCGAGCTATCAAAGGAGAAATAGCCGTTGGCGCGGTAGTTATTGTTGATGTTGCCCACTCCGTGACCAACGTCTCCGCCAAAAGTTAAGGAGTGTTTTCCTTTGGTCCAACGGACCGTGTCGCTGTACTGTTCCTCGCCGCGGAAGAAGGAGTTTGTGTCCTGAGTGTCGAGCAGGAAATATCCGCTCACGTCGTAATAGATCTCGGGCATCTTGTCGTTGTAGTAGTCCGACCCCAACGCGGCAACACCCTTGGGAGGGTAAATGGGAGCGTTGGTGTTGTTGGTGCGGTTGTAGGAGACGAGCGCCTGATTCAGGAGATTGGGGGTGATCGTATATGTCCATGAGCCGGTTACGGTGGTGTTTTGCCAGATCGCCCCGGGCAGATTAGCGAAGTAATTGGTGGGAGCAAGGAAGGCGGGCTGATTGGCCCTGGATACGAAAAACCTTCCCATGAAACGATGTTTATCGTTAACGACTTCGTCGCCGCGCACCAGGAACTGGTTATCCGTGAGGTCATTAGGCAAGGCGAAGGAGACGGTCTGGCCTCCAGCTGCCGGCGCCGGGATAAACGTGTTGAGCGAGGCCACGCTGACGGGATTGAACTCCGAAGACGGAATCTGGTTGTTCGGGTAGGGCGCGCCATTGTTGAAGGGGTCGTGTAGCTGAGTTCCCAGCGCGGAAAAGTCCCCTGCCCGTTGCGCATTGGTAGGCACTACCTGCTGCTGGGTGGTAGGAGCGATGACCGTGGAGGTTCCCTGGTAGGAGAAGAAGAAGAACGTGCGGTCCTTGCCGTTGTAGATTTTCGGGATGCGCACCGGACCACCGAGCGTGGCTCCGTACTGGTTGCGCTTAAGCCCGTCACTTTGCTTGCTGCCATCGGGGTTGAGAGGGGCAAAGTAATTGCCTGCGTTCACGGCGTTGTTGCGGATGTATTCAAAGGCCGACCCGTGGAGCTGGTTGGTGCCGGAGCGGGTGACGGCGTTCACAATGGCGCCGACGTTGCGGCCATATTCCGCGTTGAATGAGTTGGTCTGCACACTGAACTCTTGCAACGCGTCGGGATCCGGCATGGGATTGGGCGCGTTGCTGTAGTGGTCGTTATTTTGCGCGCCATCGAGGATGTAGTTGGTGGTGTTGTCGCGGCCTCCATTGACTGAGACAGGGAAGACGCCGGGATAGGTGGTTCCCGAGGTGACGTTTGAGTTTTGCGGATCGTATTGCACCCCGGCAACCAGCTGCATCAACTGAACGGGATTGCGGCCATTCAGAGGGAGGTCCTCAATTCGCTGCTGATCGATAACGGTCTTGAGGGTCATGGACGTGGTATCTACCGTCTCCACTGAGCCGGATACGTCCACGGTTTGATCGACACTTCCAACCTGGAGGTCGATATCCACGCGCGCCGCTTCATTCACCTGCACGCGGATGTTGCTGGCGGAAAACTTCTTAAAGCCTGGGGCTTGCACCGTTAGCTCGTACGCTCCGGCACCCAGATCGCGGACGAAGTATTCACCGCTGGAATCTGTTTTCGTATGGAAGATTGCGCTGGTTGCCGTATTGGTTACGGTGATCTCAATTCCTGGTGCAACCGCCCCGCTTGCATCCTTCACGACGCCGTTAATGGAGCCGGTAACGTCGGCGGCCTGGAGCAACGTGCTCACTCCGAGCAGTGCAAAGAGAATACAGATCGTCCATTTCGAAATCATGCGTGTGAACCTCCGAGAGATAGTCCAGGGGGAGAAGCGCCCCAGTTTGGGCCCACTGTTTGAAAGGAGCGTTAATTATTGAAAACTTGGCACAAAGTACCATGAAGTGAAACACTATGCAATATGCATAACTTAATTTATTTTTTGGAATATAGTTTACGTCGGAAGAACCTCACCGAATCACGGCGGGACATTTTACTCGCCCAGGGCCAGAAATCTTGAAGGAGGCCGTGTGAAGACAATTCTTTTAACCGGTGCTAGTGGCCGCATTGGACGGCACGTCGTTCCCCTACTGCTCGAACACGGGTATCGGGTGCGTGTGGCTATGCGCCGCCCAAACTCTACGGAAAACTGGTTCAACCAGGTCGAAG
Source organism: uncultured Acidobacteriaceae bacterium (assembly GCA_963721125.1). Classification (GTDB taxonomy): domain Bacteria; phylum Acidobacteriota; class Terriglobia; order Terriglobales; family Acidobacteriaceae; genus PALSA-350. The sequence continues at coordinate 479,028 of CAVRHZ010000009.1, forward strand.
TAGTGCAGGGCGAGTTACCGGGACGTGAATGGGTAGAGGCAGCAGTGGCGGGCACGGATGCAGTGATTCACCTGGCCGGAATCATGCCTCCGGCGGGGGACGATCAGGTGTTCCACACCAACATCGAAGGAACATACAACATCCTGCAGGCTATTTCCGCCATGGAAAAAAAGCCACGATTGCTCTTTGCCAGCTCCGACGCCACGTATTGCACCGGATGGAGCCTGAGCGCGTACTCAGCTCCGATTCTGGAAGATGCTGAACAGCATCCGTCCGTGTTTTATGGTCTCTCCAAGGTGCTAGGGGAACGGATGTGTCTCTATTACGAAGAACTGCACAAGCTCCCAATCGTGCGCCTCCGGTTTGTCTGGACACTCGAAGCGGAGGAGATTCTCGACCTGTTTGTGAAGGCGCCGTATCGCGACTATCTGGTCGAAGAGGATCGGAAAGTCTGGGATGAAGCAGGCGTCATCGCGGTGCCGTGCGAAGAGGATGGAACCCCTTTCACCGAACATGTGTGCGATGTCCGAGACGCAGCCGAAGCTGTTTTGCTGGCGTTGAAGAGTGACGCTGCGCTTGGGGAGGCTCTCAATATCGCCGGCCCGGAGGCATTTCGTTATGCCGATACCGGAGCGGATCTGGCTGGGATCACTGGCATGCGTACAATCACGGGCCGCTGCCGGGGAATTCACTCGTATGCGCTGAGTATTGAGAAGGCGCGGAAATTGCTGGGGTATCGACCGCAATTCAAGGTAATGAATTCCTTACAGGATGCACTCGCTAAGCGTAAGGAATCGGGTTCGTGATCAGGAGGAGTAAAGGCCCGTTAGATAGCTGCAAAGAAATTGTGGGAGAGCCATGAGAAGCATTTTCGGAGTGATGCTGGCAATACTTTGCGTTTCGTTTGCTGCTGCGCAAGCGGCCGAACACACGGACGTCGTTTATAAACAGACAGGACACTTCGCGGGTTGGCCGGCGAACTACGGCATCTGGTCCTGGGGCAACGAAATCCTGGTGGGCTTTGAAGCCGGATCGTTTCACATGCGGCAGCCCAGCGAGCGAGAGCATTCGATCGACTACACGCAACCTTCGCAGCATCTGCTGGCTCGCAGCATGGATGGGGGCAAGACCTGGACGATCGAAAGGACAGCCAGCCTGCTTCCGCCGCCGGGCACCAAAGTGGCCGGCGTGCCCACGGAACCCGGGGGAAAGCCGGTCACTGACTGCCCGGGCGAGATCGACTTTACTAACCCTAACTTCATCGCGACCTTCCGTATGGCCGACGTCGATATCGGGCCCTCACGGTTCTACTATTCGCTGGACCGGGGAAAAAACTTCGAGGGACCTTATCGAGTTCCGGACTTCGGGCAACCGGGAATTGCTGCGCGCACCGATTACCTCATCGACGGCAAACACGACATGACGGTCTTCCTGACGGCGGCCAAATCGAATGGCCACGAGGGGCGAGTGATCTGTGTGCGCACCCATGATGGGGGCAAGACTTGGCAGTTCGTCGCCTTCGTAACCCCGGAACCGGAGGGCGATGATCACGCCATCATGCCTTCCTCTGTGCGTCTCTCGGCCGAGTCCATCGTAACCGCCGTTCGCTACAGACACTGGATCGATTTGTACCGCACGGACGATAACGGGAAGACGTGGCGATATGTGAGCCGGCCGGCGCCGGATACTGACAATCCGCCGAGTTTGGTTCATCTGAAGGATGGACGCCTTGCCCTGACGTACGGCCGGCGTACGGCTCCATTTGGAATCCGCGCGCGTCTCAGTTCCGACGACGGCGGGACGTGGGGAGAGGAGATCGTTCTGCGCAGTGATGGGGGTAGTTGGGATCTCGGCTACACCAGGAGCGTGCAACGACCTGACGGAAAGGTGGTCACTGTCTACTATTTCAACGACGCGCCGGATCATGAGCGGCAAATCGATGCCACGATATGGGATCCCAAGTCGCCGAAAGGCAAGTGATGCGGTTAGCTGGTTCGCAATTCCGCGGTGATGGCGCCCGCGGCATCTTTCACTGCGGCGATCAGGCGCTCCTGGTTGGTAAATCTCATTTTAGGCGTGGAGATACTGATCGCAGCTACGGCCTGGCCGTCTTTGCCGAAAATGGGGGCGCTGATACAGCATCCGCCCAGCGTGCTTTCTTCGAGATCGCTGGCGTAGCCCTGGGCACGCACGAGGTGGAGTTCCTTGTTCAGGGTGACCTCTTCGACGATGGTGCCGGGCGTGAACCGGACCAGGCCAAAGGACCGCAGCAGAATGTCGCGCCGCGTATCTGATTGGAATGCCGTAATACATTTACCGAGCGAGCTGGCATGAGGAGGAATAAGGCCTCCCACCATGTTTCCCATACTTACGCGGTGGGGACTATCAATGACCGCGATAACCTCGATATGGCTTGCGAAGAGAAATGCAAGGCTGATGGTTTCACGGAATTCCTGGCTCAGATTCCTCATCCAGGTGCGCGAGGCGTCACCTACCTGCTTCAACAGATGATTTTGCATGAACCCGGCGCCCGGAACGATGGAGAAGCGCTCGCCTTCGAGCCGTTGAAGATAGCCTTCAATTTCCAGCGTGCGCAAAATGCGGAAGGCCGAACTCTTGGGAACATTCACTTGACGGGACACCTCGGTCAGCGCGAGCGGTTCGTGGCTTCGCTGGAGCAGTTCGAGAACGCGCAGCGCATTGGCGATGGCTTGGGAGTAGTAGCGATACGACGCGCCGGAAGCGCCATTAGCGCCATTGGTTGGAGACTCTACCGAAGTCTTAGTTTTGCTCTTCCTGCTCATGTAGAAGTTTCAAAGGTAACTTTGCGATCCCTGGTGCGAACAATATGCCTTCACAGGTTATTCACGAAAGATTCGACCGCGTAACCCTTCATCCCTTTCTGAAATGGCTGAATCCGCCCACAGAGTGGGAGATCGACCACGCCCACTCGCGTCTGCTGCTTAGACCGGATGCTGCCACCGATTTCTGGCAACGAACCCACTATGGGTTCCGAGCCGACAACGGCCATTTCCTCTACGCCGAGATTTCCGGCGACGCGATCCTCACTACGACCGTTCACTATGACCCTGCGCACCCATACGATCAAGCCGGCTTAATGGTGCGATTCTCTGCCGACTGCTGGTTGAAAGCATCGAACGAATTCGATCCCCCGGGACCGAGCCAGCTGGGAACGGTTGTAACCAACTTCGGTTTTTCGGATTGGTCACTTCAGAATTTCCCTTACGGCGAGACGTCTTCCCATTCTCTGCGTGTACGCCGCGAAGGCATGGACTTCCTGGTAGAACACGCGCCAACGGAAACCGGGCCGTGGACCTTGATGCGTATCGCTCATCTGCATTCCGCTTCGGAGCCGGTTGCGCAGATGGGGCTTTATGCCTGTAGTCCAAAAGACGCAGGCTGCCTGGTAAACGCCCAATTTCTGCGCATTGAGATACCCTGATCTGCAACCCGCAGCAGGCGTAATTGTAGCATCTCTTTGTAGTCTAAAGATTTGCCAGTGAAACAGCGCGTGACTTGATTCACTGTTTTCGGGGTCGATCCGAGGCGCTAGTGTTTCTAATGTTGAACGATGTTTTAAAAATGTTGACTTGACCCAGGTCAAATGGTACGGTGGTCCAACTCTCTACCTTGAGCGTACTCAATGAAGCTTCCACTCTCTGGTGTCTTTGCGGCCCTGGTGACCCCAATCGACGATCATGGCCGCCCCGACCTTGCTGCATTTGATCGCGTGATCGATTTCGTTGCAGAGCGCGGTGTCGATGGTTTCGTCATTGGAGGCGGCACCGCCGAGTATCCGCATTTTGACGTGAGTAGCCGCGCTGCTATCGCTGCGCATGCGGTTCGCCGGATAGAGGGCCAAGGGCGGGTCGTGGTTTCGGTTGGAACCTCTTCCATTCACTCCACCCTGGCCCTGACCAGGAGCGCTGCGGACACGGGCTGCGATGCGTTGGTTTTGCCGATGCCCTACTTCTTTCAATACAGCCAGGATGACTTGGTCGCGTATTGCGAAACTGTTTGCAGCTCGGTGGAGATGCCTTTTCTGCTTTATAACCTGCCTTCGTTTACCAACAATCCCATCGAGCCGAAGACGGCCATCCGCTTGCTAAACGAGGTGCCAAATCTAGTTGGGATGAAAGACAGCAGCGGCGATACAGCCTACCTCAAACCCATGGCAGATGCGCGCAAGCAGACCGGCTTCTCGATGTTTGTCGGCGACGACAGCTTGCTGCTTGGCGCCCTTCAGGCGGGCTGGGATGGTGTTGTTTCGGGCATCGCCTGTTTCGTTCCTGAATTGATTACCTCGGTATATCGAAGCTATCGCAACGGCGACGAGGCCCTGGCGACGGCTTACCAGGCGACACTGGACGCGCTGCTCGAACCGGTGGTGCGTCTGCCCATTCCGTGGGGTGTTCGGGTGGGCCTGGCCGCGCGCGGAATCGCAAATGGGCCTTTCCATTTGCCGCCCACGAAGGAGCGCTTGCGGCAGGCTGATGAGCTGCGCGGTTGGCTGGCCAAATGGACCGCGGATCACGGCCTGAGCTTGAACGAAATTTGGAAACACATTCCAGTCGAACGGGGAGGGCGGGGCACGGTATGAAAGTATTGGGTGTGATTCCGGCGCGCTATAAGTCCACTCGCTTGCCGGCCAAGCCGCTGGCGGATATTTTGGGCAAGCCGATGGTGCAGCACGTCTACGAGAACGCTAAAAGAGCGGTACATCTGGATAGCGTTGTAGTAGCCACGGAGGACGAACGTATCTTCGCGGCGGTGAAGGCATTTGGCGGTATGGTGGTGATGACGAGCCCGGACCATCTATCGGGCACCGACCGGGTAGCGGAGGTGGCTGCGGGGTCCGATGCCGCGATCGTCGTGAATATCCAGGGAGACGAGCCCCTGCTGGAACCGGCGATGATTGACGAGTGCGTTCAGGCGCTCAAGGGCGAACTGTCAGACAGCAGCGTCGGCATGTCAACGGTGGTGAAGAGAGTCGGGGAAGAGGGCTTTCACGATCCCGGGGTGGTGAAGCTGGTCAAGGATGTCCGTGGGCGAGCTCTTTATTTTTCTCGATCGCTTATTCCGTTCCCGCGAGTTCGCACCGAAGCCTTCGGCGTTTTCGAGCATGTTGGGCTCTACGCATACACAAAAGATTGCCTGCGGAGACTTTCCCAGCTGCCGCCGGGCTACCTGGAGCAGATCGAAAGCCTGGAGCAACTGCGCGCCCTGGAGAACGGTATCTCCATCCAGGTGGTGGAAACCAAGTGCGTGGGCGAATTGGTTTCAGTGGATACCCAGGCAGACCTGGAACGAGTGCGCCAGATTCTCTCAAATGGAGTGAATGGGTGAGACCTTCTGCGGCTACGGTAGCGGGACTTCGAGCATCGCTGCCAAGTTCTACCAAAGACCATTTAGAGCAGGCAATCGCGAGCATCGTGCAAGCTAAAGAGCGCGGTGGGCGAGTGGTTGTGGTTACGGGCAGTGGTCCGAATCTCCATGAAGGCGTGACGACGCAGATCGCGGAGCTGATTCGCCACGGCGTGATTGATGGCGTCATCACCAGCTCCGCGGTGGTCGCCCATGAAATGGCGGGCACGCTGGATCGCGTGCGGCGCATCCGCATCGAGCCAGAAGATAGCTTCGAATTGCCGGTTCACCTGCTTCCGCGCGGCCGGGTTTTTGAAATCACTGTTTTATCCGCCCAACAGCGTTTGGAGATGGAGAAGGAGTTCTCCACCGGGTGGGATATGTACGATCGTCTCGCGGCTCGCGCTGGGAGTTCAGTAATCAAGGCAGCGGGAAACATGGCGTGGCCGCTGGGGCTGCGCACCGAGCGGCTCGCACAGGAACTGCGCGACGCTGCCAGTCAGTACGGTGTGCCACTTGAATACTTCGCGGGTTTGGGCGCCGACCCTATGACCATGATCGGGGCCGGAGCGCGCAAAGGAGTTCCGGTGCTGGTTTCCATTCCGCAGCTTGTGGGCGGAGGCGCAGCCGGCATCTCCATTGGAGACTCGATCCCGATTGCCCGGCGATCCCGTGCGATCGCAGAGATGCTGGGCAGCGCGGACGTGATCATCGAATCGGCGATCGCGCTCTCGCAGGAGATTCATGACGGTCCGCTGGAGACATATACCGGACACGGCATCTGGGCCGCCTGGGATCAGTTGAACACCTACAGTCTGGAGAAAAAGACGCTTATCCGAATGGATCTCGACCCCAACCTGGAGCGCGCCTGGCAGATGGAGCGCCAGGACGCGGAAGTGCAGGAGGCGATCAATCGTGGGTTGCCGAAGACCAAGATCACCAAGATTCCGTTCCGCATGGAGATGTCGGGCTTTGCACGATTGGAAGGGAGTATTCCGGTCACCGGAGACATTGGCGCGCTTTGGCCGGTGTTGACATGCGCGGTCGAAGAGCGTCTCGGGCTCAAGCTGGAATTTGTTTCTGCTCCGCAGGAGAGCGAAGAAGGAAAGCGAATGCGTGATTGGATCGCGGATGAGGTTTCTTATCTCGACCGCGACGCGACCTATAACGAGGCGCGGCGCAGGTTGACGCCGTTTTCCGGTTCTATTACTGGTGCCTCCGCTACTGGCCAAGGACCGGCAGCTCAAAGCCACCCCAATGAACTCGTCCGCTAAACATTACAAGTGGTACGTGGTGGGCATGTTGTGGTGGATTGCCTTCTTCAACTATGCCGACCGGCAATCGATCTTCTCTGTTTTTCCGCTGCTGGCGCGTGAGTTTCATCTAAACGATACGCAATTGGGTCTGTTGGGCTCCTCCTTTGCATGGGTGTACGGGCTCTCCGCTCCGTTGGCGGGCAGTGTTGCCGACCGCATCCGGCGCAAGACTGCGATTCTGAGCGGCCTGAGAATCTGGAGCCTGGTATGCATGGCGACCGCGCTATCGCGCAGCTTCGCTCAGCTGCTTTTCTTCCGTGCTGCCGAGGGACTCGGCGAGACCATCTATTTTCCGGCGTCGATGTCTCTGATCAGTGACTACCACGGCAAGGCCACCCGGTCCCGGGCCATGGGAACCCACCAGACGAGCGTGTACATCGGCGTGATTGCGGGTGGATTTTTCGCCGGGGCAATTGGCCAACGCTACGGTTGGCGTTCCTCGTTTGTCGTCTTCGGGGGATGCGGCCTCGTGCTCAGCCTGGTGTTGAGCAAATTCATCGTGGAACCGATACGGGGGGCGGCCGACCGTGCAGACCTGGGTCCCGACGCGCCGGCGCAGGTTGCTCCGAGGCGCATCTCGGTGCGCGAGTTCTTCAAACTGGTGCGCACCACGCCCACGCTGTTGTTGTGCATGGCGGCCTTCATGTGCGAGAACTTCACCGCAATGATCTTGTTTACCTGGATGCCGACACTGCTCTACCGGAAGTTTCATTTGAGTCTTGCCATGGCCGGGCTTACCGCGACGCTCTACGTGCAATTGACCAGCATGCTGGGATCGCCGGTTGGGGGATGGCTGGCCGACACGCTTCGCAAGCGCATGGCCGGCGGAAGGATCCTGGTGCAGGCGATCGGCATTCTGTTTGAAGCTCCCTTTGCGATGTGGGCCGCGCTTACCGGTTCGATGAAATGGCTCATCGTCAGCCTGCTGCTGTGGGGAATCTTCAAGGGTTTTTATGAGGCCAATATCTTTGCCTCGGTGTTCGACGTGGTGCGGCCGGAAGCGCGTGGCACTGCGACGGGATTCATGAACATGATGGGCTGGCTCGCCGGCGGAGGGTCGGCTCCGGTGGTGGTGGGTATTCTGGCAGACCGATTCGGTTTAAGCCACGCCATGGCCTACGCCTCAGTCTCGTATGTAATCGCCAGCATTTTGCTGTTGCTTGCTGCAATGGGATTCGCACGGCGCGATACGCAGCGAATGCAAGCCGAGCTCACCTACGACATAGTGGGTGCTACTTAACTTTGCTGGAGGAATCGATGAATCGTCTTCGGGTTTTGGTCCTGGTTTCCTGCTTTGTCTGGAGTGCGGGCCTCAACGCGCAGAGCGGCCTTAAGCTGGGCGAACCCGCTGGCCCGGTCACGCTTGTTTCGCCGCAAGGCCTGCAAATTTCCATGAACAATTATGCCGAGCGGCTGGGCACGGCGGTTCTGTTTCTCTCGACCCGAGACGACGGCACACTGGCCAACGCGAATGCGATCGTCACCCTGAATCAAAAGAACCGTCATCACAGGATTCTGCTGGTGGGCGTCTTTCCCGCAGCCGACGAGTCAGGCCCCGAAGTAAGGGCATTCAGCCAGGCTCACGGTTTCAACTTCCCGGTCTACCGGGACCCCGGCGGAACCGCGGTCAAACGATTCGGCGCGCAGGTAACCCCGGAAGCCTTTCTCCTTGATAAGGAAGGCAAACTGGTCTATAGCGGCTCCATTGACGGCTTGGCCACCGCATTAGCCGCGATGGACTCGAGCGCACCATTCCCGGCTTCCATGACTCATGTTCCGGGTTCCCCCATCGGCAAATCTCTTCCCGAGCGGCCGATTACCGATCCATTCGGTGAAATCAAATTTTCTTCCGAACTGATCTTTGACAAGATCCCGGGTTACCCGGTCTTTCACTGCTCTTCCATCACCATAGCGCCAAATGGAGACTTGATCGTTATTTGGTATGGAGGTAGCTATGAGTCTTCGGATGACCAGGTCTTGTTTCTTTCGCGCAGAAAGAAAGGTTCCAGCGATTGGTCGAAACCGGAGATTATTGTTCGCAGCCCTGGACGGCCCCCAGGTAACGCCGTGCTGTTCACGACCCGGGACAATCGCGTATGGATGGTATGGGGCCGCATGGACGGCACGCAACCGATGTTGCGCGGCACGGGCTGGAAAGACTGCACGCTGTTCTTTCGGACTTCTTCGGACAACGGCCGTACCTGGACGGAGGATAAGCCTTTCTTCCACGACACGCTGGGCTGGCTTCCCCGGAATCTGACGATATTTCTTGCGGACGGAACTTTGGTTCTACCCATCAGCGACGAACGCAATGGCCATGGCGTCGACCTTTCCTTTTTTCTGTCCACTAAAGACAACGGAGCCACCTGGACTCAAAGCGGCATCATGCGCGGCGGCGAGCAGCCCACGTTCATTCAGCGTGGCGACGGGTCGATCCTTGCGTATCTGCGAGTGCGGCCGAATATTGTGAGTGCGGAGTCATATGATGGCGGCAAGACCTTCACTAGCCCGACCCCCACGCAGTGGAAAAACCCCGACTCCGGCATCTCCATGTGCCGGCTGAAAGATGGACATGTGCTGCTGGTTTTCAATAATCAGGATAACTCTCGGTCACCGTTGCATATTGCAATGTCGGTCGATGATGGCCGGACGTGGGGCAAGCCGCTGGAGCTGGAAAGCAATCCTGGAGAGTATTCGTACCCCTCGGTTTTCCAGGCACCCGATGGCAAGATTCATATCATTTATACGTTTCGGCGCTATTCGATCAAGCATGTTGAAATGAATGAGGATTGGCTCACGAAGCTGGAGCGGCCGGACTGAACAAAAGCAGTCGTTGGGCTTTACCCGGATTTGCCTATTTGCCCTAGGCAAGTCCGTTGGAAGAGATGACAATTTTGGAGGAGAGGTGGGCGAGCACTTCACCTTCGTCTTCTATCTCGACCACAAGCGACGCAATGCGCAGAGGCGCGACCGCATTCAGCCGCTGCTGCATGGTGGCATCTAGCTTCACCTCGTCCTTAGCCGTAGTTACAAATGCGTCACATCTATGTCGCCGGCCGAGCTCGGCCAAGCGGTCGATATCACCCGCGGAATAGTGATGGTGGTCGCGGAAGCTCATCCGCTCCACTACCTCAACACCAGCCGCCGCCAACGAAGCAAAAAATTCCGCGGGACGGGCAATCGCGCAGAAGGCCAGCGCCCGCCTGATGTCGCCGGAGATACACACCGAGCGCCGCACGCGCCAGAAGCAGCAATCCTTTGCCGCATAGACACGAAGGGCAGACTCCAACTCTGCGTCCTCCGAACGCAGCACAATGACGCCGGCGCGTTGCAGCGAGGACAGGGGCTCGCGTAGCCGTCCCGCGGGCAGCAGCCGCTCCCGCAGGTCGCTTCGGTGCACGACCACAATGTCTACGTCGCGCGCCAGCTGACGATGCTGAAAACCATCGTCCAGAAGATGAACGCGGCGCCCTTCTCCTCCCAGCTCGGCTTCCGCCAATAAGCCCGCCTCGTATCGGCTCGCGCCCACGTAGACAGGCACCCTTGCGGCACGCGCGATGAGCAGGGGCTCATCGCCAAATCGCTCCATATCCCCCGCGCTGTCGACACACTCAGTCTCTTTGCTGGATCGCCCATAGCCCCGGGACAAAACGTCGGGATGCCAACCCGCGCGCTCCAGCAGCTGCGCCAGGCAGATCACTAGCGGCGTTTTGCCTGTGCCTCCCACGGACAGATTGCCGATGCTCACCACTGGCCAGCGCAGACGCTGCGCGGCTGCGCGGTCAAAGCGCGCATTTCTGGCCCGCACCAGCGACCCATATACCAAGGAGAAAGGAGCCAGCAGCGGGGTCATCACGCTTGCTTCTGGGGCAGCAAGCCCAAGAGCGCGGTGATCGCCCGCCCCGTTGCCCCGGATTGACGATGGAAGACCTCGAGCGCTCGCACGCCCAGATTGTTGGCCGCCTCGTCATCGGTGAGCAGATTCTCCAGAATGGGCACCAGGGTCTCGATGGTGGCCAACTTCAATGCTTCGGCTTGAATCAAGGTATCGATGATAGAACGGAAATTGTGATAGTACGTTCCCATGACAATGGGAACGGCGAATTGTGCCGGTTCCAGCGGATTATGGCCTCCCCACGGGATCAGGCTGCCACCCACGAAAGCTACGGTGGCCAGCGCGTAAACAGACGCCAGCTCACCGATCGAGTCCAACAAAATCACCGTGCCAGGTTTGATCTTCGACGGGCGCTTCATCCAGTTGGAACGGCGCACGCTTTGCTGATTCCGGTTTTTCAGCAGCTGAGCGACTTTCGCAAATCGCTCCACATGGCGCGGGGCAAGAATCATGACGCAGCCGGGGATGGTCTTGCGCAACTGCCCGAAGGCATCCAGCAGCATCTCTTCTTCACCCTCCAGAGTGCTGCCGCAGACCAGCACTCGGGCCCCGGTGCTCAGCTTCTCGCGCAGCGCGGTGGTAATTGCGGCCGGCTCAGCACTCCTCACATCGAACTTAAGATTGCCGGCGAAGGAGACCCGTCCCGCGGGCGCCCCGATCGCCTTCATCCGTTTTGCATCTTCTTCGCTCTGCGCCAACACGATGGAGACGCCGGCCAGGATTTGCTTCCACAAGAAGCGCAGCCGCAGATAACGCGGTAATGAGCGATCGGAGATCCGGCCGTTGACGACCGCCACTGGGATAGCAGAGCGACGGCAGGCGGTCAGCAAATTGGGCCAAAACTCCGTCTCCACCAGCACCAGGAGCGCGGGATCCAATCTTTTCAGGTAGCGGCGCACAATCCAGGGGAAATCCAGCGGGAAGTAGAAGGTGTGGTCGGCACCGGTGCGTTCCCTGGCCAACCTCTGCCCCGTCCGGGTAGTGGTGGAAAGCAACACGCGATACTGGGGCGCGCAGGCGCTCAGCTCATTGACCAGGCGGCTGGCGGCCACGACCTCGCCAACCGAAACCGCATGCACCCAGATGGTCTGCCGGCTATCCCCTTCTCGAAGACGTGCAGGCACCCACCCCAGACGTTCGCTGAGTCCCTCGCGGTACTTGCCGTTAGTGGCCATGGCCAGCAAAAAATAGGGCAGGCCCAACAGCAGCACCACGAACAGCGCGAAGCTATAGATGAGGAGCGGCATGGCCGGCCTCTTTACTCGCCACAGCTTTACTAGCGACAGCAGGGAAGCTCATAATCGAAGGCGGGAATGCCTCGCCGATTCGTTTTGTCTGCATTGCTTGCCGTTGCGCTGCTCTCGTGTCCGCTGTTGATCTTCCGGGCCCGCGCCGGCGAACATGCACCACCTCCCGCAGGAGTAGCGACCAGCTATCCGGCTTTTGACCAGCATCCCAACGAGCAGGTGGCGATCGCCGCCGATCCCTACAACACCAAGGAAAAGGCATCGATCTTCCGTTTCAAGTACCTGGAATATGGTTTTATGCCCATCCGCATCATTGTTACCAATAACGGAGATAAGCCTATCTCCCTGATCGACGCGCGCATCAACTTCATCACTGCCGCGGGCGACAAGATACCGGCGGCCGACCCGGAAGAAGTCGAGCGCCGCATCGGCGGAATCAAGCGCCCCGACGGCGGCTACAAATTGCCCGGCCCGTTGCCGCGCATCGGGAACAAGTCTTCTACCAAGAACAAAGACGTCGATGAGGACTTTCATACCTTTGAGTACTCGGCAGTGGCCGTGGAGGCCCACACCACCCGCGCCGGCTTTCTCTTCTACGATGTGCAAGACGTCGCCAATCCGCTGGTGGGCGCCAAGCTCAATCTGCGCATGCTGCGCAATTCCGACGGCAAAGAGCTCTTTTACTTCGAGATCCCCTTTGACAAGTACCTGGCGACCCAGGGCGCCACGGCAACGAATAGAGCGAAACTACTCGTAGTAGGTGGCCGTGGTCGTGTCCGTCTCCCAGATGGTGCAGTCCTTTACCACCACGCGGCCGCCGGTCATCTCGCTTAGTTGACGGTTGGTTTCATCGTAGAAGTAACGCGCCAGGTTTTCCGCCGACGGGTTGAGCTCGATGAAAGGTTCGAGGTCATTGAGCATCTGGTGGTCGATGCGGTCGATGACCGGCCGCATCACCTGCTTGAGCAGCTTGAAGTCCAGCAGCAGCCCGGTGGCGTCCAGTGCGCTGCCGCGCAGCGTCAGCCGAACCTTGTAGTTGTGGCCGTGGGGGTTCTCGCACTTGCCGCGATAGTTGCGTAGGTAATGCCCGGAAGAGAATCCCGCTTCGACCGTAACTTCGTACATGGCCTGTATTTCCCTCAGTTGATTGTAGCTGGTCTCTATTTGCGGGCCTTGTTGCGGCTGAGGCGGGCCAGGTCCTCGTTCAGCTCGCGCCGCATGCGTTCCTCGCTCCTGCGCTCCACCTGCTCGAACATCGCGGTCAATATCCCGGCCAGGGCGGAAAGCAGGGAGGCCAGGAGGAGAACCAGGCCGATGGTCTTCCACACCGAGCCGTTGACCGGCAGGCCGGGCTGCAGGCTGTTCGGTATCAGGCTCATCGCGCAGGAAACGAGCGAAAACAGCAGCAGTGAAGCTGCCAGCAGGTAGAGGTTCCGTGACATTGCGCCTTTCATAGGAAGGCATTACTCCTGGGGCTGAGTGGAACCACAGGTCGCGACCGAAGCCGCAGCGCCCACCCCATCAGCATCCGCTCCGAACATTTTCGACCCTACTCGAAGAACTGTTCCACTTCCGCGATGTCGCGGGTCAGCCGGTAAGGTGGCAGGCTCTCCAGAAAGACCTTTCCGTAGCGTTGCCGCTCGATGCGCGGGTCCAGCAGCACCAGCACGCCCCGGTCTTCGAGAGAGCGGATCAGCCGCCCAAAGCCCTGCTTCAGCGTGATCACCGCCGCCGGCACCTGGTAGTCGAAGAACGGATTGGCTCCGCTGGCCGCGACCGCGCGCATGCGCGCCGAAACCACCGGGTCCGTCGGCACCGCGAAGGGCAGGCGGTCGACAATCACGCAGCTCAATGCCTCGCCTTGCACATCCACCCCCTGCCAGAACGAAGAGGTCCCGAAGAGCACGGCGTTGGGGGTATTGCGGAATTCCTCCAGCAGCGCTTTGCGGGGCGCTGTCCCTTGCAGCAGGCAAGGATAATCCAACTCCGGCAGCAGGCGCTCATAGAGGTCGCGCATCTGCTGGTAGCTGGTAAAGAGACAGAAGGCGCGGCCGCGCGTGATATCCAGCACGCGCCGGATGCTGCGCGCCGCCTGGGCGGCAAAAGCGGGCTCACGCGGGTCCGGCATCCCGGGCGGCAGGTAGAGCAGCGCCTGCTCTTCGTAACGGAAATGAGAAGGCACCACCAGCTCCCGCGCATCGCGCAACCCCAGCCGCTTTCTCAGGTGCCCGAAACCCGCCCTGCACGGTCAGCGTCGCAGAAGTGAGAATCACGCTGGGGTATTGCTCGAATAGCAAATCGGAAAGCAACTCGGAGACATCGATGGGCGTCGCCTGCAGATAGGTATTGCGTCCTCCCTGACGAGGGGAGCCGCCTCTGCGCTCGATCCAGAAGACCGTGTTGACGCTCTCCGCCTCCATCAGGAAGCGCAAATGCTCGCGAATGTCGGCCACGCGCTTCTTCAGCCCCAGCGCCTCTTCCACGCCGCGCAGCCTTTCCAGCTCGCCCTCCATGCGGTGCAGCGCGTTCATCACTCCCAGGTAAACGTCGCCGTGTTCCTCCAGAAACTGCTCCCGCTGCTCGAAGGGCATGCGACCCTCGCCCTGCCCACTGCCCCGCGGCAGCGCGGCAAAGAACATCCTGCGCCCGCTCGCGCAGCATCTCTCCACAGCCCTTCAGTGCGCTGGAGTGAGCTTGCCTGGCGCGCAGCACCGTCTCCATGTCGCGCACCAGCTCTTCCAGCCGCACATTGCTCAGGCTGATGCCGAAATAGCTCGATGCCACATCTTCCAGCTCATGAGCCTCGTCGAAGATCACCGCCGCCGCTTCCGGCAGCACACCCGCATCCGGAGCTGCCCTGGCCTGCTGCTTGATGGCCAGGTCGGCAAAGAAGAGATGGTGGTTCACGATGATGACATCGCTTTCCAGCGCGCGCCTGCGCATCTCGGTGATGAAGCAGCGCTCGTAATCGGGACAGCTCTGCCCCAGGCAGGCCTCTCCGCGCGCGTCTACTTTGGACCATACCTGGCTCGACTTCGGGCAGGGCGTCGATCTCTACCCGGTCTCCGGTCTGGGTCGTCTTCTCCCAGGTCGCGATCTGCTGGAACTGGTCAATCTCTTCCAGGCCATTCAGAATCGGCTGGTCGCGCAGGGCATACAGCTTGTTGCGGCAAAGATAGTTCGCCCGGCCTTTCATGTAGCAAACCCGCAATGGCCCCAGCAACGACTCCAGAAAGGGCACGTCGCGGAAAAAGAGCTGCTCCTGCAGGTTCTTGGTCCCGGTGGAGATAATGACCCGCTGGCCGGTGCGCAGAGCGGGCAGCAGGTAGGCCAGCGTCTTGCCTGTGCCGGTGCCTGCCTCGACGATCAGGTGTTTGCCTTCCTGCAGGCTGCGTTCCACCGCCCGCGCCATATCCAACTGCCCGCGCCGGAACTCATAGGGCAGCGTGGAGTGCGAGAGCATGCCTCCGGGGGAGAAGAAGTCGTGCAGCGAAGGCAGCGGCTGGGCGGAGATGGAAGCGGTCGACAAGGGCCGGTGAAACTCTAAGTCTATACGGTGGCCCGGCCGATATATGAAAGACTGAAAGAGAGCCTCATTCATGAAACCCTTAAAAGGAACCAAGGCGAGAAAGCCCAAGCCGCACTCCAAGGGAGGCAAGCGCGCGGCGGTGGCGAAAGCCGCCCGCCGGGCCACGCCGGCCACCCGCGGGCAGCACTCGCGCGCCGAGGTCAAGCGCGGAGCGGCTGCCAAGGCTGCCGCCGAAGCCAGCGCGGCGGCGCGCCTGGGCAAGATCCGCAAACGTCCGGTGCAGTCATGCCAGCGCCAGGGACCGATGCGCCGCATAGAGGCTGAACTACCCGATCCGCTGGCGCCGGCGGCGCCGCCCATCCGGCGCGAGGCGGCGGTGGACACTTCGACGTGGCCGGTGGTGGCCATCGTCGGCCGCCCCAACGTGGGCAAATCCACGCTCTTCAACCGTCTCACCAGTTCGCGCCGCTCCATCGTGGGCGATGAACCGGGCATCACCCGCGACCGGATCTACGGCGAGATCGAGTGGGCCGGCCAGCATGCGCGCGTGGTCGATACCGGCGGTATCCTGCCCGATGACCCGGAGCTGATTCCGTCGGAGATCTTTCGCCAGGCCCGGGTGGCGCTGGATGAGGCCGAATCCATCGTGATGGTGGTCGATGGGCGCACTCCCCTGGCCGCGCCCGACTATGACCTTGCCCGCCTGCTGTTGCGCGGCGGCAAGCCTCTGCTGCTGGCGGTCAACAAGATCGACACCGAGCGCATGGAAGAACAGACCGCTGAGTACCGGCGCCTGGGCATTCGCGAGGTGCTGCCTATCTCCGCCGAACACGGAATCGGCATCGGCGATCTTCTCGATCACGTCTTCGCTACGCTCACCTTTCCTGAGACGGAAAGCAGTGCGGAACCAGCGATAGAAGCAGAGCCCGAAGTGGCAGAGGACAAGTCGCACCACCGAACCCACGGCGAGTTCCAGCAGCACGAAACCTCGATCGCCATCATTGGCCGCCCCAACGTGGGTAAGAGCACGCTGCTCAATGTCCTCACCGGCTCTTCGCGCGCCATCGTTTCCCCCGTTGCCGGCACCACGCGCGACGCGGTCGATGAGGTGATCGAATACGACGGCGGCCTGCTGCGCTTTGTCGACACCGCCGGCATCCGGCGCAAGGGCAAAACCAAGATGATGGCGGAGAAGCTCTCCGTGGTCATGGCGCGCCGCCATCTGGAGGCGGCCGACGTCGCTCTGCTGGTCATCGACGCCACCGAAGGCGTTACTTCTTCCGACGCCACCATCGGCGGCTATGCGCATGAGAGCGGCCGCTCCGTGATCCTGGTGGTTAACAAGTGGGACCTGGTGACCACCGGACGAACAGATGGCAAGCCGCCTGCCGACAAGGAGATCTTCGAGGAGCAGTTACGCAAGGTGCTCAAATATCTGGCCTATGCGCCGGTGGTATTTATCTCCGCTTCCGAGGGCAAGAACATCCACACCGTGCTCAAGCTGGTGCAGGAGGTGGCCGCCGAGCGGCGCAAACGCGTCTCCACCGGGCAGATGAACCGCTTCCTGGAAAAAATCGATTTCCAGCGCGCCACCGTCCCCGCGGCAAACAAGATGCGGATCTTTTACATGACCCAGGCTGCCGTGGCGCCTCCGACCTTCATCCTGTTTACCAACCGGCAGGTGAAGTTGCATTTCGCCTTCCAGCGCTTCCTGGAAAATCAGATACGCGCCGCCTTCGGTTTTCGCGGTTCGCCGATTTGGTTCAAGGTGCGTTCGCGGGACAAATAAAGGCTGTTTTCTTCTGCTTCACGTGCACCTTTCTTGCTATTCCCGGCTTCTATTTTTCATGGGATCGTCGATGAATTCGCTATCGTCGTTCGTCTAATGATGAGCAAGGAGTAAGGGCTATGTGGAATTCCATTGGTTCCTGGTTTTGTATTATGGGCCTGGTGATCGGGCCGTTCTCTGTCGGCGTGCTCTTTGAAGAGAAACTCCAACGGGCTAACCGCGAGCTCGGCTCGCGGCTGCTGCGCAGGTACTAGAGCTAACAACTGTTCGGACGGTCCGTCGTTCGCGTACTCGTCGCTTAGTTTTCCTAAGCCGGTTCCGTAGTACGTTTGCGTATGGAAAAAAATGCGCGCTCGTGCGCTGTGGCGGCGGCGCTCCTTTGTGTCTGTTTTCTGACCCAATCCGCCTGGACGCAAACCACAGCCCCGCCTGACAAATACCCTGCTTTGCCCAGTGAAACCCCGGCCAGGCTGGAGACACCCACCGCCGCCTTCGACTACCTACGGCGTGAAGTGATGATTCCCATGCGAGACGGGGTCAAGCTGCACACCGTCATCCTGGTGCCGAAAGGGGCCAAGGGGGCGCCCATCCTGCTTACCCGCACGCCGTACGATGCGAACGCACTCACCACTCATGAAAGCAGCGCCCACCTGGGGCCCAGTCTCCAGGGCTACGACAACGCCACCGACGTGATCGTTGAGGGCGGTTATATCCGGGTGGTCCAGGACGTGCGCGGCAAGTACGGCTCCGAGGGCGATTACGTGATGAATCGCCCTATGCGCGGTCCATTGAATCCGACACCGGTCGACAATGCGACGGATACTTACGACACCATCGACTGGCTGGTGAAGAATATTCCGGAGAGCAACGGCAAGGTCGGCATCCTCGGCATTTCCTACGATGGCTACACGGCTCTCACTGCGCTGGTCAATCCTCACCCGGCGCTCAAGGTCGCCGTGCCGATGAATCCCATGGTCGATGGCTGGATGGGCGATGATTGGTTCCATAATGGGGCCTTCCGGGAGCAGAATCTCCCCTACATCTACGACCAGGAAGCGACTCGCGACGGTACCGCCAAGTGGTGGACCGACTATCGGGACGACTACGACACCTACATGCAGGCAGGATCGGCGGGTGAACTCGGGCGACGCCACGGCCTGGAACAAGTCGGGTTCTGGCGTAAGGTTCTCGCGCATCCCAGCTACGACAGCTTTTGGAGCGACCAGGCAATGGACAAGATACTGGCCGCCCAGCCACTCAAAGTACCCACCATGCTGGTGGACAGCCTGTGGGATCAGGAAGACATCTACGGCGCCATGGCCGTATACAAGGCCATCAAGCCGAAGGACACGGAGAACAACAAGGTCTTTCTGGTGATTGGTCCGTGGCATCACGGGCAGGAGATCGAAGACGCCAGCACCCTGGGTGTTTTGAATTTCGGCGCCGACACCGGACTCTACTTTCGCCAGCAGATCCTTCGCCCATTTCTCGCCCGCTATCTGAAAGACGAAGCCCCGAAAGAGGAAATTGCTCCTGTCACTGCGTTCGACACCGGAACCAACGTCTGGGAGCGGCTGCCTTCCTGGCCGGCCGGGTGCGCAACCGGTTGCGGGATCCAGCCAACCCCGCTCTACCTCACAGAAGGGCTGAAACTGAGCTTCACCGCGCCCAAGGCGGGTGACGCGGCGTTCGAGGAATATGTCTCCGACCCCGCCAAACCTGTTCCTTACCGTGCACGGCCCATCCAGCCCGTGGGCTACTCGGCGGGGATGACCTGGTCTGAATGGCTGGTGGACGACCAGCGCGAACAATCCGGCCGGCCCGATGTTGCGGTCTTCGTCTCGGATGTCTTGAACGCGCCGTTGAAGATCAGCGGGCAACCCATCGCGAATCTCGTGGCTTCCACCAGCGGCACGGATTCCGACTGGGTGGTGAAGCTCATCGACGTCTATCCCGATGAGGTGGCCAGTGAGCCGCGCCTGGGCGGATATCAATTGATGATCTCCGCTGACATTTTCCGCGGACGCTACCGCGACAGCCTGGAGCACGCTAAGGCTATCGCGGCCAACCAGCCCTTGCTTTATCGCTACGCGCTGCCCACGGCGAACCACGTCTTCCTGCCTGGGCATCGCATCATGGTGCAGGTACAGTCGAGTTGGTTCCCGTTATACGACCGAAACCCGCAGACCTTCGTGCCTAATATTTTCTGGGCCAAACCAGCGGATTATCAAAAGGCCACTCAGCGCATTTATCACGCGGCCGGCCAAGCCAGCTTCATCGAACTGCCGGTGGTGAAGACGCCTTAACAAGGAAGGAGAATTCCATGAGCGCGGCGAAGTGTACGCACGCAAAAGATCCTGTGAAAAAGGTGAACCCGGAGCCCAAGGGTTGCGAGGAGTGCCTCAAGATCGGAGATCGATGGATCCACCTGCGCATGTGCCTGGAGTGCGGCAAGGTTGGTTGTTGCGATTCCTCCAAGAACCGGCATGCCACAGCTCACTTCCACGAGGAGGGGCATCCGATCATGCAATCGGTCGAACCCGGAGAACATTGGCGCTGGTGCTACATCGACCAGGTGTATCTCGAATAAATCCTCACCGCTCGGATGCTTGTGTCGGGGCAAGACTTTAGTTCAATCGGGCCGCTGAGGCCCAACGAAGGCATGGTTTGGTGCCTGTATGAGAACGCCAGTTCGGAGGGGAATCCCGAAGGGGCGGCTGAACGTAGTCCTGGGCTTTGCAGGCTCTCGAGAGCGCGGGTTAGCGAAACCGGGTTGATTGGTTAACTCTGTCCATCCACGTCCACTCATGCCAAGGTGGGCCACCGCCCTCCACTTTGTCATCCCGACTGGAGCGCAGCGGGGAGCGACGTCTGTTTGTCAAGCGAGTGAGGGTTGGTTTGGTTGTGGAAGCGCCTCGCTCAGTGTTGCAGCACGATCCCGGCTTTTGCATTGAGTCGCAGGAGTTTGTGAGCCAGAGCATAAATCAGGCTTGCCGGAGTAAACGCTCGCGAAAGGCGCGGAAAAGGACCCCCTTGATGGTGCGAAAACTCTGACCCAGCTTATGCCACACCGCATCAGCGTCGATCAGCCTAGCGATGGCCACTTCCAGATCGCGTATCTGCCTCTGTACAAGGTCCAGAAACTTGCGAAAGAACGTTAGCACCACCTTGTCGGTTACCAACAGGCGTTGGTTGCGCTGCGCGGCGCGCAGTTCGGTGAGCTGGCGCAGCCGGGTCACCATGGCCTT
Source organism: uncultured Acidobacteriaceae bacterium (assembly GCA_963721125.1). Classification (GTDB taxonomy): domain Bacteria; phylum Acidobacteriota; class Terriglobia; order Terriglobales; family Acidobacteriaceae; genus PALSA-350. The sequence goes on from CAVRHZ010000009.1 coordinate 499,437, forward strand.
CAACTGCTGCTGCTCAGCCGAAGCTGGGCTTACGGCAACACACTGCTTGGTGTGGGCATACCAGGCGATCACCCCGGCATCGATGCGATCGGTCTTCTCAAAAAGACCCATCCCCTGGGCAAAGTTCCGCACCGCCCGGGGGTTCACCACAGCTACCTGGATGCCTGCTGCCCACAGCAGCGCGAAGGGCTTCTTCTCATACCCTCCAGTGGCCTCCATGGCCACTAAATGCACCTGATGGCACTGACAAAACTCCGCCAGTTCTGCAATCCCTGTCGGGTTGTTGGTAAAACGCGCAGTTGCCCCATCACGGCCAATACGGGCATCCAGAGACTTCGACGAAACATCCACTCCACAAATCATCTGCTTGGCTCCACAATAGGGTATGGTTGCTTGGTCACGGTGACCTGCCTTGTACGTTCGACTGGAAGTCAGGCGACTGTTCGGTCGTAAGTGACCCATGGTGGCGGTCCCAAAACGCTCCCCTGCGGTTGTAAACCGGAGGGACCACGGGCGCCGTCTACCAGGCGCGAGATCCGACTGCAATCGGGTCTCGCGCAACGACATTCTCACATCAAATGCCGCCTCTATCTAGATACAAGGGACCTGCAGTTTCCGCTGATGGAGAAACGAAACCCGTAGGCGACTCGCCCACGGCACATTCGCTTATACCCGATAGTGAAACTACAGGTCCTCCCTACGCTGCGCTCCTGTCGGGATGACAAATTGGAGGGCGGTGGCCCACCTTGGCACGAGTGGACATGGATGGACAGAGTTAACCAACGAGGGTCCCCCGGACCTACAATCAGCCGTTCCTTCGAAACTCCATTTCGAACCTGCGGGTTCTTACACAGACACTTTTCATCCCCGGGCTCTAACGGTACGAGGTACTACTAAGAAGTCCCCGCTGGCTCATCGGCTTTGTCTTTGATAAGGATGAGCGCGACGCTGGCCACGATCAGCGCGGTCCCCAGTAACATTCGCGGGGTCACTAACTCTCCGGCGAAGAAATAGCCGAGAGCCACCGCAACCACGGGATTGACATACGCATGGCTGGCTACCCGCGTGGCGGGCATACGGCCAAGCAGCCAGACGAAGGCGCTGAATCCCAGGAACGAGCCGGCCACTACCAGGTAGCCCAGGGCAAGTATGGCTTTGGTGGAAATATGCGGGAATGGGTGCATCTCCCCAGTCAAGGCGGAGAGAACAAGCAGGACCGCACCACCGAACATCATCTCCGCTCCAGCGGTAATCCCCTTTGACTTGGGCAGCACCAACGAACGCGTGAGCACAGCACCTAGCGACCAGGCCGTTCCGCCCAGCAGGATGGCGGCGCAGGGCAGAAACGCAACATGCTGCTCATTACGCAACAGCAACAAGAGGACCCCCACGAACCCAACCGCGATCGACACCAGAAGGCTCCAGCGGAAGCGCTGTTGGCGAAAGACGAAGACCTCGAGGGCGATCGTGATCAGCGGCAACGTGGCCTCGAGAACAGAGGTGAAACCGGAAGGCACATACTGCTCTGCCCAGAACACCGCGCCATACGTAACCACGAACATGAGCGAGCCGATGGAGAGAAGACTGCCCCACTCTTTGCCCACAGGACTCGGACGGCCACAAAGGCGCATCACCGCGTAAAGCAAAGTGCCGGCAAGAAAGAATCGCGTCCCGGCGGCAAAGAGCGGCGGCACCTGTTGTACCGCGATCCGAATCGCCAGGTAGGTCGATCCCCACAAGACGTAAATGGCCGCAAACGCGAGATAGACGCGCAGGTCGATCTTGCTTTTCTGCTTCGCGGCGCCGCCCTCGATAACCGTTGAAGTTGCCATGACTGGTTAAATTGTAGCGTCATTCCAGCTAACCTTTAAAAGTATTTTCAAGAGTTATACTGTGGATTGTGAGTAGTTCCGTTCCCACGCCGTTTAAGCTGTTTGCCGGACATCCGGCCCTGGAGCTCGTCAACACCCTGGACTTGCGCTTCTCCGCCAAACCACAGAATCTGCTTCCCACGTATGCGGATCTCCTCCGCTTTGCAGCACAATTGCGCTTACTCACGCCGGAGCAGGCAAGAAAACTCGGCCGCACTGTCCACGTCCCTGATGGACAGCGTGTACTGGCATCTGCGGTCGAGCTGCGCGAAGCGCTGGCCGCGGTCCTCTACGCCTGGGTTGACGGCAACAAGCCGCCTGATGGGCAGGTGGAAATACTCGAGAGACACTTCCATGCCGCGGCCCAGCATCGCAGCCTTCGTGGTGGCGATGAGCGCCTGGTTTGGAGCTGGTCCGGCTTTGAGCAGCAAGCGGAGCTTCCGCTGTGGAAAGCTGGCCCAGTCGGCCTCCGATTTGCTGGTCTCGGAGGATGCGAAGCAAGTGAAAGGTTGCGGGGATCCCACCTGCCGCTGGCTGTTTCTGGACCTGAGCAAGAACCACACCCGGCGCTGGTGCGACATGAAGACCTGCGGCAACCGGATGAAGGCGCGAAGGCACCAGGCCCGCCTGCAGGAAATGCCGTTATAAACTGAGTCTCAGACGATGCATTCGATCCGCGCCGCAACTCCCGCTGACATTCCTTTGATTCTGGATCTTATCCGCGCTCTCGCCACCTATGAGCGAGAGCCCAACGCAGTAAAGACCACTGAGGCCGACCTGCTGCGCGACGGCTTCGGCCCGCATCCCTGCTTTGAGTGCCTGATCGCAGAAAACACCGATAGCAAAGAGCAGGAAGCAGCGGGGTTTGCGCTCTACTTCTACAACTACTCCACCTGGCGGGGCCGCCCCGGCATTCACCTGGAGGATCTTTTTGTGCTGCCCCGTTTTCGCGGGCGAGGCATTGGCAAAGCACTGCTGGCGAGGGTCGCCGCGCGCGCCGCAGAGCAGGGGTGCGTCCGCCTGCAGTGGGACGTTCTGGAATGGAACCAGACAGCGATCGACTTCTATCACAGCCTGGGGGCAAAGTTCCTCGATGAGTGGCGCATCATGCGCGTGAATGACGATGCCATTCGCTCCCTGGCAACCTTGGAGACGGCCCGATGAGCGAGGAGGCCCGCATTTGTGTCATTGGAGGCGGTCTGGCCGGCCCGGAGGCCGCCCTGATGGCGGCACGGCACGGCTGCCAGGTCGACCTCTACGAGATGCGCTCAGTCGTCGACGGCACGCTGCGCTCCACGCCGGCGCATCAGACCGCCGACTTTGCCGAGTTGGTCTGCTCCAATTCGCTCAAGTCGGAGAGTGAACACAGCGCTCCCTGGCTGCTCAAGCAGGAAATGCGCCGCGCCGGGTGCGCGCTCCTCTCCTGCGCGGATTCGAGCGCGGTACCCGCCGGCCACGCCCTGGCAGTCGATCGGGTGGAGTTCTCCCGCCGGGTGGCTGAGGCCATCGAACAGGAAAGCCGGATCGCGGTCCACCGGGAAGAGATAACCGCACTCGATTCCCAGCAGCTCACCATTGTGGCTACCGGCCCGCTCACCTCGGCGCCGCTCTGCGCGGAAATTGCCCGGCTCACGGGGAGCGGAGAGCTGGCGTTTTACGACTCCATCAGCCCCATCGTCGAAGCCGATTCGATCGACATGGAGCGCGTCTACTTCGCCGCCCGCTATGACAAGGGCACCGCCGATTACATCAACTGCCCCATGTCCAAGGAGGAGTACGAGCGCTTCTACGAGGCCCTGATTTCGGCCGAAGCAGTGGAGAGCAAGGAATGGGAGAAGCTGGAATACTTCGAAGGCTGCCTGCCCATCGAGGAGCTGGCGCGGCGGGGGCGGGAGACGCTGCGCTTTGGCCCCATGAAGCCGGTCGGCCTGCGTGACCCGCGTACCGGCAAAGTGCCCTGGGCGGTGGTGCAGTTGCGCTGTGAAAACCTGCGCGCCGACTCCTACAACCTGGTCGGCCTGCAAAACCACCTGAAATTCGGCGAGCAGGCGCGGGTTCTGCGCCTTATTCCTGGCCTGGAGAAGGCCAAATTCCTCCGCTTTGGCCAGATTCATCGCAATACCTACGTCAATGCGCCGCGCGTGCTGACCGAGACGCTCTCCCTCCGTGACCATCCCAATATCCTCATTGCAGGGCAGCTATCGGGGGTGGAGGGATACACCGAATCCATTGCCACCGGCATGCTCGCGGGCCTGTATGCCGCCCAACTGGCCCAGGGGCATGCGGCTGGCGCCGTCCCTCGCGGAACCGCGCTGGGCTCGCTGGTGCACTACATTACTCATGCTCAGGCCAAGGACTTCCAGCCAGCGAATATTACCTTCGATCTGCTGTTGCCGCTGGAAGAGTCGCTGCGCAAGCAGATACGCGACAAGCGGGAGCGGCACCGCTTGCAGTGCGAGCGCGCCCTGGCGCTATTTGACGCCTGGTGGGAACAGAGGAGCACTCTCCGCGGCATGACGACAGGGAATTTTTTTTGCCGGTTATGGGCTAAGACACATCCAACATAGCTACGAACGGCCGCCGGGGCGTCCCGGCCTTGAATTGTTGTTGCCTTCCATTTAACTTAGTCGTGCTATACGGGCGGATGATCCGTTCGTCACAGACCCGGCAGCCGGTCACTCCGGCAGCAAGCCAGCCAATCGCTGCCGCTTCGAGGAGAAATACCATGCGTAAGAAACTTATTCTTTGGCTCGCGGGTGTCACGCTTGCTCTCGTCCCGGCCCTCGCGGCTGCCCAGGATGTCCCCGCCAAGATCCACGGCCATGTGCAAGACCCGGCCAACGCCCCTATCGTCAACGGCCAGGTAATACTTAGCACGGATGGCAAGACCCCCCTATACACGTTCACCACCGACCAGAACGGTGACTATAAGGGAGAGGGCATCAAACCCGGCACGTACTACATCACCCTTTACGCGACCCCGGGAAAGGCCGTTGACCGCTTTGACAATGTGAAGATCACTTCCGGCGAGGACGCCCTGCAGGATTTCGACCTGAGCCGCCCCGAATACGTGAATAAGCTGCCTCCGGACGAACGTAAGGCGCTCGAAGAAGCCAAGAAGAAGAATGCGGAAATCAACAAAGAGAACCAGAACGTCGGCAAGCTGAACGACCTTCTCAAGCAGGCGCGCGCCGACAACGCCGCTAAGAAGTACGACGAAGCGGCTACGCTCATGACACAAGCCACGACCATGAAGCCGGACGCCGCCGTTTTGTGGCTGGAATTGGGCATAGCTCAGACCGGGCTGAAGAAGTACGACGATGCCCTGGTGTCGCTCAAGAAGGCGCTGGATCTGGATACGAATTCGAAGAAGCCTAACCCTGATGTGGAAGCAGCCGACAACAACGCGTTGGGCGAGGTATACGCGAACACCAACAAGATTCCTGACGCAACTGCAGCGTATGACGCCGCGGCCAAGCTCCAACCCTCGAACGCCGGTATGTTTTATACCAACGAAACCATCGTGCTCAGCCGTGCGGGGCAAACGGATGCCACCATTGCTGCTGCGGATAAGGCGATCGCCGCGGACCCAACCAAGGCCATTGCCTACTATCTGAAGGGACAGGCGCTTATCTCCAAGGCTACGGTCGACCCCAAGACACAGAAGATCGTCGCGCCTCCGGGAACCGCCGAGGCTTACAACAAGTACCTTGAGCTCGCTCCCAATGGGCCCATGGCGCCGGAAGCAAAGTCGGTTTTGGCGGAGATCGGGGAGAAGCAGACCACGAGCTACAAAGCCAAGCACTAAACTTGTTGGAAACTAAAGAGAGGGGACGCTGCAAAACGGCGTCCCTTCTCTTTGCCTCCGCTCGTGAACAACTCCGCTCCATCCCGGGTGGTCAGCTTTGCCGACGCCAGCCGGATTGTCCGTGAGCATGCCGATCGGCTCGCCGGAACGCCGCGGCATCCGCCACAGGTTCACTTCCCTCTTCCATAGTCTGGGCAGGGTGCTCGCCGAGCCGGTGTACGCCGACCGGGATCAGCCGCCGTTTCCCCGTTCCACGCGCGACGGCTTCGCCTGCCGGGCCGCCGATCTTGCGGCCGGCCTGCCGCTTACGGTCATTGGATTGATTCGCGCGGGCGAGACGGGCCCTGGTGCCATCACTGCTGGACAGGCAGTCGAAATCATGACCGGCGCGCCTGTACCCGGCGGCGCTGACTGCGTGGTCATGGTGGAACATGTGCAGCGTAACGGCGACGCGCTTGGCCTCGCTCCTGGCCGCAGCATCGCTACCGGGGAAAACATCGTTCCCAGGGGAGCCGAGGCCCAGGCCGGAGAAGTGATCGTGCCCCGGGGCACGCGTATCTCCGCCGCCCAGATCGCCGCAGCCGCGGCCAGCGGTGCGGCCCAGCTCAAGGTCTTCGCCCAACCGCGCGTTGCCATCGTCGCCACCGGCGACGAACTGGTCGAGGTGGATCAGCAGCCCCTGGTCCACCAGATTCGCAACTCCAACAGCTATTCGCTCGCGGCGCAGATTCTCGCCGCCGGAGCTCAGCCGGTGCGGCTCCCGATTGCGCGCGATGAGCGCGGCGATCTTGAGGGCGTAATCCGCAGCGCGCTCGAGGCCGACCTGCTGTTGCTCTCCGGCGGGGTTTCCATGGGCAAGTACGACCTGGTGGAGGAGGTTCTGCTCGCTTTGGGCGCCGAGTTCTTCTTTACCGGGGCGCTGATCCAGCCGGGCAAGCCAGTTGTCTTCGGAAGACTTGCGGTGAAGGATCGGCAGATTTATTTTTTCGGGCTGCCCGGCAATCCTGTATCTACCATGGTTACGTTCTCGCTTTTTGTCGATCCGCTGTTGGGCGCGCTCAGCGGCGATCCCTTTCGCGAGCCTCGTTTCGCGCAGGCCCGCCTGGCGAGCGACGTCCAGGTGAAGACCGGCCTGACGCGTTTCCTGCCCGCCAGGCTGCGCTCTGTCTCCACCGATGCGACGGTAGAGCCGGTCACCTGGCAAGGCTCCGGCGACATAGCGAGCGCCAGCCGCTCTAATTGCTTTCTTGTGGTGCCCCCGGACCGTCCGCATCTCGCGGCTGGTGAGACGGTCTCGGTGCTGCTACCCTGACGACACGATGGAGAAGCTCTCGCATTACGACGCCGAAGGCAGTGCGCACATGGTCGACGTGAGCGGCAAAGCCTCCACGCGGCGCGAGGCCGAAGCTTCCGCCTTTGTTGTGCTCTCTGATGCGGTGCTTGCCGCACTGCCCAAAAATCCTAAGGGCAACCCGCTGGAGGTTGCGCGTTTTGCCGGCATTCAAGCGGCCAAGCGCACCGCTGACCTGATTCCCATGTGTCATCCGCTGCCGTTGAGCTTTATCGATGTTTCGGCGAACGTTGTCGCTGGCGGCGTTGAGATCCGCAGCACTGCTGCGACGGTCGCGGGCACCGGCGTGGAGATGGAGGCGCTGACCGCAGCCGCAGTGGCCGCGCTCACGATCTACGACATGTGCAAGGCTCTGGACAAATCCATCGCCATTCGCGAGATCGTCCTGGTACGGAAAACAGGGGGAAAGAGCGGCGACTACACGCCGTGCTGAGAGTACTGGGTAGGAAAACCGCAGATCCCTCGACTGCGCTGCGCTCCGGTCCCACGGCAAGCTTCGTTAGCCTGGATTTCTCACAGATTTCAGTGTTAGGCGTTGCGGCCGGAAGCAGCGCAGCTCGTGATCGTTGACCATCCCCGACGCCTGCATCCAGGCATAGACGATCACTGGACCGACAAACTTGAAGCCACGCTTCTTCAGCGCAGCGGAGATCTCCTCCGAGAGAGGGGTCTTCGCAGGCAGAGAGCCAGTCTTGTTCTTGATTGGCTTTCCCCCGGCCAGTTTCCAGACAACCGCGGAAAAGCCCTCACCACTGCTTTCCATCTCCTGGTAAATCCTTGCGCCCTGGATGGTCGCCTCGATCTTGGCGCGGGAGCGAATAATTCCCGGGTCAGCCAGTAGCCGGGTGATGTCCGGCTCGCTGAAAGCGGGCCACCTTCTTCGGCTCGAAGCCACGGAACGCTTTGCGAAAGGCCTCGCGCTTGCGCAATACCGTGATCCATGCCAGGCCGGCCTGGAACCCCTCCAGCATCAGCAGCTCCCACAGGGCTCGGCTGTCGTACTCGGGCACTCCCCATTCCTGGTCGTGGTAGTCGCGGAGAAGCGGATCGCTCTCTGCCCATGCACAGCGATGCGGCTTGATCATTTGGTCATTCCTGTCTTCCCTTTAACCCGCGATATATAAGTATGAGACAGGAGATTATAACCATGCCCGGGATCGACGAAATAAAGCAACTACAGAATGAGATGGTGAGCTGGCGCAGAGATCTGCATGCCAATCCTGAACTGGGGTTTGCCGAGAGCCGCACCCAAACTTTCATTCAGGAGCGCCTGCAGTCGTTCGCCGTAGACGAGATTCATACTTTCACTGGAACGGGCGTGTTGGCGGTTATCCACGGTCGCGATGGCGACCAGGCGATCGGCCTGCGCGCGGATATTGATGCGCTGCCCATTCCCGGAAGAATCCGGAGTGCCATACGCTTCCACCAATCCCGGCGTCATGCATGCCTGCGGACACGACGGACACACCAGCATGCTGCTCGGAGCAGCCAAGTACCTGGCCGCAAGCCGCAAATTCAAAGGAACGGCCTACCTCATCTTTCAACCGGCCGAGGAAATCGGCGGAGGCCGGCAGGTGGTAGCGGATGGCTTGTTCGATCGCTTCCCCATGCAGCGAATCTTCGGCATGCACAATATGCCCAGCATGGAGGTGGGACAGTTCTACTGGCGCGACGGGTATATGCTGGCCGCGGCCAACTTCTTCGAGATCAAGATCACCGGCCTGGGCGCACACGCCGCCGAGCCGCATTTCGGAATCGATCCCATTGTGGCCGGCAGTTCCCTGGTAAACGCGCTGCAGACAATTGTTTCCCGTTCCATCGATCCCAAACATGCGGCGGTGGTCACCGTCGGCAGCTTCCAGGCCGGTGTGGCCGCCAATGTAATCCCCCGGGAGGCAGTGCTCAAGGGAACTGCGCGATGGTTCGATGCGGGAGTCGGCGAGACCATGCAACGGGCGATTGTCAGGTTGGCCAAGTGCACGGCCGAGAGCTATGGCGCCACCGCGGAAGTGGAGATGCACATGGTCGCGCCGGCCACGGTCAACGACGAGGCGGCGATGGCCCTGGCCCGCAAAGCGGCAGCTGCCGTTGCAGGCCAGGCCGGAGTGGTCGAAATGGCGCACCCCATCATGGGCGCAGAAGATTTCTCTTACATGCTGCAGGTTAAGCAAGGCGCCTACATTATGCTGGGGGCGAAGCGGCCGGGGCAGCTGAACCCCATGTTGCACCACCCTTGTTACGATTTCAATGACCAGATCCTCTCCACCGGCGCCGCCTACTGGGCCGCCCTCGTCGAACAACAACTAGCGCTTTGAGTAGCGGTGAGCCGGCGTGTGTAAATTCGATGAATCTCGGCTTGGGGTTGTAATCGGACCAAAGTTGTCGTATATTATATCTAGTGCGAATGAGTCGCAACTAGAACATGTCGTTGAAACGCTGCGAGCTGTTGAATGAGGTAGAGGCCAGGGGGGTTCGCTTGACCGCGCAGAGGCGCGCGTTGATCGAAACCATCCAGGGGGCAGACGCCCATCTTGATGCAGCTACACTCTTGTCTCGCGCTCGCCAGCGGGACCCCAATATCGATCGCGCGACCGTCTACCGCACCCTTGATCTGTTAAAGCGGCTGGGGTTGATCGATGAGTTGGACCTGATGCACCTCAACGGAGAAAAGCATTATTACGAGGTCAAGACGCAGAAAGACCATCTGCATCTTGCCTGTTTTCGCTGTGGGGAGATCGAGGAGTTCGACAGCCCCACATTCCAGCGTCTCAAGCGGGAGATCGCGGCACAAAACGATTTTGAAGTGCAGGTGATGCGTCTGGAGGTTGGAGGGTTGTGCCGGCGGTGCGCGGCGCAGCAGAAGGTTTCCTGATGCGAGTTTGAACCAGATCCCCGCGGATTGCTCTTGGCGGAGACCGCGAGGACCTGGGGGCCACAGCCAATTAAGACTGCGGGCTTCATTCACTATAGGTCCCCTGCCCGCAAGGTTTCAACTATTAGGATGGCCGCCGCTTATTTTCGCGGGCCTCCCTACTACACGTGTGCCTGGTGAGGCTAAGGGAGTCGTTGTGAGTGATCAGGTGGACCTTCCACGCGAACGCTGGCGTCTGTTTGTTCGCATTGCGGTTGTCCTTTTTATCCTTTCCCCCAGTCTTCTCATAAAACTTCTCCCCGCCGATGCGCAGCATGCTCACGGGCGGGGTGCCATGTCAGCGCAGGATATGGCCAAGATGGCCGCCGCGACCGCCGCTGCCCGAGCCAACATAGCCTCGCCTGGCGGCGCTAAAGCCGACCCCGCAGATCAGGTCTGCGCGCGCTTTGCCACCGGTTCCGCAACTACGGCGCCCCCGGAGTTGAAAAGTCAGGGCGGAGTGCTGGAAGTGACCTTCAAGTTCCTGACCGCGACCGACTCCCAAGGATTAGTCCGCTACTGTTACGTAACCGACACCGGCCTCCAGGCGCCCACACTGCGGGTGAATCCCGGCGACCAACTCATCATTCATTTCCAGAATGACCTTCCTGCTGCTTCCGCAGCCAAGGCAGGCGCTGCGATGGCGGGGATGACAATGGCTCTTTCTTCCCCTGCCACCAGCAGCAGCAGCGCCTGCAATGGAACGATGTCGGCGAGCGCAACCAATATCCATTTCCACGGGACCAATGCGGCGCCCGTCTGCGGGCAGGATGAAGTGGTCCACACGCTCATCCAGCCCGGTCAGAGTTTTGATTACAACGTACAGATCCCGCAGAATGAACCCCCAGGACTTTACTGGTACCATCCCCACCCGCATGGCTTCTCCGAAGGCCAGGTACAAGGAGGAGCGACCGGAGCGCTGATCGTCGAAGGCCTGCAAAACGTCGATCCCGCATTGGCGGGTTTGACCGAACGCACCTTTGTCATTCGCGACCAGATGCCGCCGGCTTCGGAAGCCAACGATACAAACATCCCGGCCTGGGATCTTTCCATCAACTACATCCCGGTGACTTATCCGAGTTACACACCAGCAGTCATCCAAACCAATCCAGCGCAACAGGAATTGTGGCGGGTAGCAAACACCGCAGCAGACACCATCCTGAATTTGCAGTACGTCGTGAACGGAACACCGCAGGCCATGCAGGTGGTGGCGATCGATGGCTACCCCATTGCATCGGGCAGCAGCGGACAACCATCCGAGAGCGAGACCAGTCTTCTTCTGCCTCCCGGCGCCCGCGCGGAGTTTGTGGTGACCACGCCGAAGACCGGTGACCAGGCACAGTTGATTACCCAGAATTGGGACACCGGACCGGATGGTGATTTCGACCCCACGCGGCCCATCGCCAACATCGTGAGCCAGAACGGAATCGAAGGCTCATCCGCAAGCACCGGCTCCGTGGTCAAACAGTTACCGTCGCATGCGGTGCAAACCAGAGTCACCCGCTTCGCAGCGTTGGCAGCCGCGACCCCGGTCGCGCAACGCAACCTGTATTTCTCCGAAGTGTTACAGGACCCAACCAACCCGAATAGTCCGACCAACTTCTTCATCACCGAAGAAGGCCAGCAGCCGGAATTATTCGACATGAATAACCCGCCCAACATTGTTGTGCATTCAGGCACGGTCGAGGACTGGGTGGTACAAAATAAAGCGCTCGAAGATCACATCTTCCACATCCATCAGATTCACTTTCAAGTGCTCGAAATCAACGGCCAGCCAGTAAACGATCCGGCGATTCGCGACACCGTCGATCTGCCCTTCTGGAGCGGCAGCGGGCCCTATCCCAGCGTGAAGTTACGCATGGATTTCCGCGATCCGAACATCGTTGGCACCTTCGTATATCACTGCCACATTCTGCAACACGAAGATGCGCGGCATGATGGGTGCGATTCAAGTGCTGCCGTCCTCGGGATTGGCATCGACGACAGTTGCCACGGCTTCCGCCGGCAGCATTACGCCTAATGGAAAAATTACGCTGACTGCGAATGTCGTCGATGCCTCTACGGGATCGTCCACGCCCACCGGGACGGTGCAGTTTCAAATCAACGGGCTCAACGTCGGGAACCCGGTAACACTCACCAACGGGCAGGCAACGTTGACCACCACCGTCAATGGAGACTCAGGTGCAAATAATCTAACCGCCTTCTACGAGGGCGATGCGACTTACATGGAATCGGTATCTGCAAACGTTCCAATTACCATCTCGAATTTCGCGCTGGCATCATCGGGGACAACTGCCGCCGTAGGATCAGCCGCAATCGCGCCGGTCACAGTAAACGTGGCTAACAACTACACCACGCCTATCAGTCTTGCCTGCACCCTGCCGGCGAGCCTGACCCAATCCGCATGTTTTGTGAATCCCAAATCGATGACCGGCACCGGGCAGGCGTCGCTCACGGTTAATACCACACCGCCACATCCGCAAAGCAAGAGTCGCACGGGGGCGCTGGGATGGATCGCAGCAGGCGGTGGCGCAAGTTTCGCCTGTACCTTCTTGCTTGCCCTCCCGCGCCGAGGGAGGCGCGGCAGGGCATTTTTTGTCCTGAGCTTCATGGTAGTCCTGTTCACGGTCATCGGCTGCGGCGGCACGGCGCAGACCGACCCTGGAACGCCCAAAGGTACTTACACCGTTGTGGTCACAGCCACAGGGGGCAGCGGGTCGTCGCAAGAGCAGACCAGCGTGAATGTTCCGATCACAATTCAGTAAGCACGGGCGGCGGAGAGATCTGGAGAAGAGTATGTCGATGAAAGTCAGCTCGCTTGCAGTGAACATGGCGAGAACCCTATGCGCTGCTGCGTTGTTGTCCTCTGCTTTGGTCTGGGCCAGTGTAGGAGGTAGTATCGCGGGTACGGTCAAGGATCCTTCGGGGCGTGTGATTCCAAATGCAGAGATAAGTCTTCGCGAGTCAACCACAGGGATTTCTTACCAGACGCACAGCGACAGCAAGGGGCTCTACACCTTCCCCGTTCTGCCCGTGGGCCATTACGATCTGCAGGTACAGGCTACTGGTTTTTCCGGCTATCAACGTACCGGCGTGGTGCTTGATACCAACGCCTCGCTCACTCTCGATGCTGGGCTGCAGGTCGGCGGCGTCGCTCAGACGGTGAGCGTGGAGGACAACACGCTGCACGTCGAGACCACCAGCACCCAACTGGGCCAGGTGATCACTGGACGGCAGATGACCGCGGTTCCACTCGATGGCCGCAGCTTCACCGACCTGCTCTCTCTGCAGGCCGGGGTGGCGCCGCAAACTTCGATCACCTCCACGACCGTGCAGGATGTGGGGGCCACCGTTCTCAATCCTTCGGGCACGCTCAATCCCGGCACTCTCTCGGTGAATGGACAACGGGAGTTCGCCAACTACTTCAGCGTGAACGGCGCCGACGTGGAAGAGGACGTCAACGCCGGCACGGCCGTCATTCCCAACCTGGATGCGATTGATGAGTTCCGCATTATCACCAGCAACTTCGACGCGGAGTATGGAGAATTCAGCGGCGGCCAGATCAATGTCATCACTAAATCCGGAAGCAATGGATTTCATGGCAACGCATTCGAATTTCTGCGCAATACCGATCTGGACGCGCGCAATTACTTTTCTCCCACCCGCGGCGCTTTCCGCCAGAACCAGTTTGGCGGGACCTTCGGCGGCCCCATTCGACGCGACCGGATATTCTTCTTCACCGACTACCAGGGAACGCGGCAGACGCAGGGCATCGATACCGGCACCATCAGCGTGCCCTCGAACGCCGATCGCCTGGGCAATCTCTCAGACCTTTCCAGTAACCTCACCGGCGTGGTGGGCGGCCCTTACTTCGCCAACCTGCTCACCCAGAAGCTGGGCTACGGAGTCACTCCGGGTGAGTCTTACTATGTTCCCGGTTGCGCCAATTCGACCCAGTGCGTCTTTCCCAACGCTGTCATTCCTCAAACAGCGTGGTCGGTGCCGGCACAGCGCATGCTGCAGTACATCCCCGCTCCCAATACCGCCAACGGCTATGCAACCTCCTCGTTCAACCAAATCGTGCGGGATGACAAGGGTGCGGTCCGCATCGATGCGAATACTCGCCTGGGCCTGCTCTCCGGTTACTACTTCATCGACGACTTCGATCTGAATGACCCCTATCCGGTGGCGCAGAGTGGGGCCAGCGTGCCGGGATTCAATGCCATCACCACGTGGCCGGGCCCAGCTCGTCGCGTTGGGCCTTACCAAGACGTTCAATACCACCATGGTCAACGAGCTGCACTTCAGCTACATGCGCGACAACACGAACCTGGGCCAGCCCGTGGGCGGCCTCGGCGTAAGCCTCACGTCGCAGGGCTTCGAGAATGCTGACGGCAGTCCCAGCATCGTGGCTCTTGATCCCAAGGGAGAAGGGGTCGAGAACCTCAACTTCAATGGATACTCCACCGGCGCCGCGGCCAACCAGCTCATTCAGGTCAACAACACCTACCAGGTCACGGATGCGGTCTCGAAGGTGCTGGGCAAGCACACCATGAAGTTCGGGGGAGAGTTCCATGCCGATCAGGTCAATGCCCGCCCCATCGCGCAGTTCAATGGCAGCTTTGTTTTCTCGGGAACGGAAACCGGCGTTGACTTTGCCGACTTCCTGATCGGCGTGCCCAGCCAATACAATCAGAGCCAGCTCAATCCCTTCTATGCGCGCAACAAATACGTCGGTCTCTTCGCGCAGGATAGCTGGCGCGCTCTTCCGAATCTCACCTTGAATTACGGCCTGCGCTGGGATCGTATCGCGCCGTGGTCGGAAAAGTACAACCAGATATCTACCTTCGTTGCCGGGGCGCAGTCCGTGGTATTTCCCGGCGCGCCTCCGGGCATCCTGTATCCAGGCGATCAGGTCAACGGTGAAACCATCCCCAATACGCTTGCCCAAATCAGTAACCGTAGCTTTTCGCCGCGGGTTGGCCTGGCCTGGACGCCCCAGGCAGATGCAGGCACTTTCTTAGGCAAGATATTGGGAGCACCGGGTAACACCAGCGTGAGGACGAGCTTCGGCAATTTTTTCACTGCGATTGATGCGCTATCGATTGGCGTGCTGGCGGCGAACGCTCCTTATGGCACCACCTATACCAGCCCGGCGCCGCCACTCTTCGCAACGCCGTTCATTACCGCAGCCAACGGGCAGAATAATGGGCAGCCTTTTCCATATACGTTTGCCTCGCTGAATTCTTCGCGCCGCAATCCCGATCCCAACATCGACTGGAGCACCTACGAGCCGATCGAAGGTATCCCCGGATATGACATACACGGCCGTACCCCCTACACCGCGGAATGGATGGTTTCGGTGGAACGGCAGGCCGGGCCGAAGACGGTCTTCAGCGCGAGTTATATTGGAACGTCGAGCCATCGCCAGCGCGTTCTCATTGAGCCAAATCCCGGAAATCCCGCACTCTGCCTGAGCCTCAGCCAGGCGAGCGAGGTGCAGCCGGGCACGCTTACCTGCGGACCGAACGGGGAGGACACGGTATATTTTCCGATTAACGGCGGCCAGGTAAACGGCACCCGTGGACCCCTGGGCTCAAACTTCGGCAGCAATGCGCTGCAATCCACGATTGGCCATGCGAACTACAACGCATTGGAACTGAGTGCTCGTCACACCAGCGGCCGGCTTGAGTTCTCCGCCGCTTATACCTACAGCAAGTCCATGGATCAGTCATCGAACCCGGCTGAGGAAGTGAACCCTTTCAATCCGGCGCTCAGTTATGCGATCTCATCCTTCGATGTGAAAAATAACTTCGTGGTCAGCTACGAATATCAGCTGCCATTCGATCAGTTCTTTCGTCCCAGCCGGCTGACCAGCGGCTGGTCACTGTCCGGGATCACGCGCTTCTCCAGCGGCTTCCCCGTAACCATGGTGAACAATGGTGACAATTCATTGATTGGGACCAATCCAAACGGAATCAACAACAGCAGCATCGATGAGCCCGACTACACCGGCGGCCCGCTTCGCCTGAGCGGGAATCCGCGCAAGAACAACAACAATTATTTCGACACGACGCGTCTTCTCCATGAATGCGCTCGGAACCCCAGGCAATGCCAAGAGGCGGTTCTTCTACGGTCCGGGTGCGGATAACTTTGATATGGCAGTTGCGAAGAGGTTGGCGATCACCGAATCGAAGTCGCTGCTCTTCCGGGTGGAAGCGTTCAACGTCTTCAACCACACGCAATTCACTGGCCCCACCGCGATCGACGGCGACATTGGCAGCTCGACTTTCGGGAGCGCCATCAACGCGGCGGCACCGCGCATTCTGCAGGGAGCACTGAAGTTCAACTTTTAGCACCTAACCACGAACTCGGCCTCATAGGCTTCTGGTTCCCTCACAACGGCCGGGTGCCCCATATCTCGCTCGTTTTTCGCGAGATGTGGGATACCACCGATGTTTACCGCTAAGTGCGTCGAATGAATCGAGAGCCAGAGGGAAAGAGCAGTGGAATCCCACATCTCGCGAAAAACGAGCGAGATATGGGGCACCCGGCCCTTGTGAGGGAATCAGAGCCTATGAGGTTCCCTTCAGGAACCGGGTTAGTCAGGCAGACGCCGGTGCTGCGATACTGTAGGACGATGCGCAATGTCTCCCGGGCCTCGGCTCTTCTGCTGTGCTTGCTGCTTGTCTGCCGTCCCGCAGGGGCGTATTCGCTGTTGACCCATGAGCAGTTGATCGACCTGACCTGGCAGAGCTCCATCGCGCCACTGATACGCAGCCGTTATCCCAAGATCACTCCCGAGGAGCTGGAAAAGGCTCGGTCCTACGCCTATGCGGGCTGCGTTATTCAGGACATTGGCTACTATCCCTTTGGCGACCCGTTCTTCTCCGACCTCACCCATTACGTGCGCTCCGGAGACTTCGTCGTCTACCTCTTTCGCAACGCCAAGAACGCCAACCAGCTTGCCTTTGCCATTGGGGCGCTTTCCCATTACATCGGCGACAATATCGGCCACTCCCAGGCCACCAACGTGGCCGTGCCTGTGGAGTTTCCCAAGCTAGCCGCGAAATATGGTCCCGTCGTCACCTTCGGCGAAGGGGAACATCCGCACATCCAGACGGAGTTCGCCTTCGACATTAACGAGATTGCTCATCACCGCCTTGCGCCTGTTCACTACCTTCGACATGTCGGCCTCAATGTGCCCAACAAGCAACTCGCAACTGCCTTCTACGAGACCTATGGTCTCAGTGAGAACTTCTCCAAAGCCCGATTCCAGCGCGTTAACGTGGGGGGCTATCGCTTCGCCGTTCGCAGCCTTATTCCCCGCATCGCCTATGCGCTCACTCTTCTGCATCGCAGCCACATGCCGGCGGACTCCACCAGCCCCGATCTCCAGAAACTGGCAGACGAGGTGGCGCGGGTAGCAGCCGAAAATAACTGGGACCAGTACCGTAAGAAAGCCGGCATCGGAACCTACTCGCTTGCCGGGTTCATCTATATTCTGCCTAAGATCGGCCCGCTGAAAATGCTGGCGATCAAGGGTCCAACCGATACCACCGAAGAGGAATACGTTCGCAGCGTCAATCGATCCACGGATGAACTAAGCTCTGCGCTGGGCCGGTTCGGCAAGCCAGGGCAGACGCTCGCCAATCGCGACCTCGATACGGGCGCGCCGGTTCAACCTGGGGCTTATCGCCTCACCGATGAGACCTATGCTAAGCTCCTTGACCGGCTGGTGGCCGACCCCCACCATACCGTTCCGCCCGGCCTCAAATCCGATATTGTGAACTATTACGCGGACCCGAACGCACCCATTCACACCAAGAAGAATCCCAAGAAATGGGCCCGGGTTCAGGCCGAGCTGCAGACTCTCAAGACCATGCCCGTGAGCAAGCAGCCCATCGCCATAGAAACAGAGTGAGTGCGCCTTGGGCTACATGTCGAGGAAACCGCGCTTCAACGCGATCATGACTGCGTGCGTACGATCGGTGGCGCCGAGCTTCGAGAGGATGCTCTTGAGATGGCCTTTGACGGTGTGCTCGGAGATGCCAAGCTGTTCGGCGATGAGCTTGTTCGAACTGCCACTGGCGACCCCGCGAAGCGTTTCCAACTCCCGGCTGGTAAGTGCGTCGTCAGCGACATGCTCGGCCATCTCGACGGCAATTTCCTGCGGGATGCGGCGGTGGCCTGCATGCACCAGCCGGATGGTATCGATCAACTCCGTCCGCAGCATGCTCTTCAAAAGATATCCGGAAGCGCCGGCCTTGAATGCCCGCAAAGCCTGTACATCTCCTCCATAGGTGGTCAGGACGATGATGCGAGCATTGGGCCATTCTTTGCGAATCGCTGCGATGGCGTCGATCCCATTGGCCTTGGGCATGCGTAGATCCATGAGCGTGATATCCGGCCGGTGCACGCGAAACAGAGCGATCGCTTCGTCCCCGTCGGTCGCCTCAGCCACCACGGTCATGTCAGGCTGGGCCATAATTGCGCCTGAAATGCCGCCCCTCAGGAGCGGATGATCGTCTACCGTAAGTACCCGGATGGGCTGTTGGTTGCTCATGACTTCTCACCTGATCCCTGCGGAACGCGCCCCCGGCGCCAAGGAAGAACTCTTTGATCCGCTCGCAACGTCACCACGGCGGGATGGGCAATTTTAAAGCAGTTTAAAGAATATTTTCTCGCAACCCGCGTACCCCCCTCAAAAGGATCGCTTTCTGGACCCTCTTTTCGCGTTTGTCCAACTGCTAAGAGGTGATTAGAGTCGGTGCAATGCAGAGACTCTTCTCCATGTTCCCCACGGGCGCAGCGGGTATTGCACTCGCTTTGCTAAGGGTAACAGCGGCAGCGATGCTGTTGATGATCGCCTTCCCGGGTGGAGAAGTCATTTCGTCACAATGGGCCTTTGCCGGTTTGGCCCTGCTTGCAGCCTTTTTCTTTCTGGGAGCATTTACCCCCATCCTGTGTGCGCTCGGTTGCTGCATCGAGATTGCGGCGATATTCGGCTTGCGGGGCGTCGATGCACTCCACATGGTCTTCTCTATTTTCGCTACGGCTGCATTAGGCTTGCTCGGACCGGGAGCCTATTCGCTGGATGCTCGCATGTTTGGGCGGCGGCGCGTGATCTTGTCCACCGACGACAGCTCCGACGTGATTTGAACTGCTCATATCCCACTCGTCATTTTCTCGACGAGACAAAGTTCGCTACTTCCGTATTGAGTCCACCGTCTGGCCATATGGATCCCTCGCCGGAGGAAATCCTTCTTGCCGAGGCGACGGGCTTGGCGACGGTCACCTGGTAGGACTGGTATTCGATGGTCAGAGTAGCCACTCCTCCCATTCGGACGTTGGTCACTGTCTTGTTTTCTTTGGGCAGATAGAACCCATTGTCCACTTTCTGATAGGTGTGATGAATCACGGACTTCGTCGTCCAGAACGATGGATTACGAGCCGGCTGCGCCTCGATGCGGGTTACCGCGAAGTCGTGTGCATCCACCCAGATCTTGCCTCGATACAGGAAACGGCTGTCCTCTTTCGGCTCAACATTCAGCACATAGTTCGTGCCATCGGTGCCGGCAAGCGAAAACGTGTAGTTTTCCGGACCAAGCTCGGTGTGCTTTCGGTTGCTGGAGTCGCCGGCCTGTTCTTCGCTCTCCAGTAGCCGGTGGAAGACCCGATTCTGGATCAGCTTCGACCCACTTACATCGAGGATGGTAAATCGCTTGGAGGCAGGTGCGTCAAAGTTTACTTCGACTTCCATCGTCGCCTCAGAAGAGGCCGGGAAGCCATGATATTCCAAGCGGTAGGTACGTTTTCCTATGTAGTGCTGCAGACTGTCCGCGCGCTCCTTGTTCTTCTCCATCAGCCGCTGCACCACCTGGCCGGCATCCAAGCGTGGGCAACACTGGCTGGCCCTGCGGCCAGGCTGCAGGTGCGCACACCAGCAACACCACCATGGGAATCCAAGCGCTCGATCTTGTCCCACGCAGCCAAGCATGGTTCTGTATCTGTCTACCCCGACAGCCGATTGCTTGCATGGATGCCCCCTGTGGTTACCCGATTGGTTGAGACCTATGCGACACGCCTTTTCGTGATCTTCTCAAGAGAAAACCACTCCTCACGTTCTTTTCGGGGGCAGCGTAATTGTGAGACCGCATTTAGTCTGCCCTTGTTGGATGCAAAATGTCCTCTGCTTCTCTTGTCCCGGCGGTTACGGATGGCACCTCTTGTAACGTAACGCGGGTAAATGTTCCCGCCCACACACTCCGACTAGGATGCTCCAGCGCACCGGAGGGGCGCAAGGTGGGCCTAGGTCCAGCCTCTGCCTGGAGTATCGACCGGCGGCGGCCCTCGCTCGCGTTAAAAGTTGCCTAATAGACGGACCACTGTCCCAGGTTGGCAATGCCATGCGTCCTCCGGTATACAGCTACAGCAGGGAGGAATTATGTCGAAGCTGCAGTATCAATCGGGGTTTGCCAACGAATTTGCGACGGAAGCGGTCGCAGGCGCTTTGCCCAAAGGCCAGAACGCACCCCAGAAGTCGTCCCTTGGACTTTACACCGAACAGTTCAGCGGTACTCCCTTCACTGCTCCGCGAGCCACCAACCGGCGTGCATGGCTCTATCGCATCCGTCCCTCGGTTACCCATCGCCCCTTCGTCGAACTGCCACAAACTAACCTGCGCAGCGGGCCATTTGACGAAGTTTCTGCCACGCCCAACCAGCTGCGCTGGGATCCGCTGCCCATTCCCACTGAGCCCTGCGACTTCCTCGACGGCATCATCACCATGGCCGGCAACGGCGGACCGGCAGGCCAGACAGGGTGCGCGGTGCACATCTATACCGCCAACCAAAGCATGTCTGGCCGCTTTTTTTCGAATGCCGATGGGGAGATGCTGGTCGTGCCCCAACTGGGAAAGCTGCGCTTCTTCACCGAGCTGGGCATTCTGGAAGTGGCGCCGGGCGAGATCTGCGTTCTTCCCCGCGGCCTGAAGATGCGGGTGGAGCTACTCGAAGAATCTGCCCGCGGTTATATCTGCGAAAACTATGGCCTCCCCTTCCGTTTGCCTGACCTGGGTCCGATTGGCGCCAACGGGCTGGCCAACTCGCGTGATTTTCTTTCCCCGGTCGCTGCCTTTGAGGATGTGGACGGCAGATTTCAGAGCCTATGCAAGTTCCAGGGCAAGCTGTGGTCCGCGGGCATCGATCACTCGCCGCTGGACGTGGTCGGCTGGCATGGCAACTACGCGCCGTACAAGTACGACATGGCGAATTTCAATTGCATCAACACCGTCAGCTTCGACCATCCCGACCCCTCGATCTATACCGTGCTCACCGCGCCTACCGCGGTGCCCGGTACATCGAACGTCGATTTTGGCATCTTCCCTCCGCGTTGGATGGTGGCCGAGCACACCTTTCGTCCGCCCTGGTTTCATCGCAACGCGATGAACGAGTTCATGGGCCTGATCTTCGGCCAATACGATGCCAAGGCCGAAGGGTTTATTCCCGGCTCCGCCAGCCTGCATAGCTGCATGCAGGCACATGGGCCCGATGCGGAAACCTTCGAGCGGGCGGAGAAGGCTGAACTCAAGCCGCATTATCTCGCGGACACCCTGGCCTTCATGTTCGAGACCCAGTTGGTGCTTCACCCGACCCGCTTCGCGATGGAGACGGAATACCTGCAGCGCGATTACTTCGAAGTGTGGCAGGCGCTCAAGAAACACTTCACCGGGAGCCCCATTCCGTAAATGCAACCATGAATGCTACACATGATCCTCAGCGGCAAAGCTGGGTGGCCTCAGCCAATCGTCCGGGTGGCGCATTCCCCATCCAGAACCTGCCCTTTGGGGTCTTCCAAAGTGCGGGGCAGCAGCCCGCCATCGGCGTAGCCATTGGCGACCAGATACTGGACCTCCGGGGCTGCTGCCGCGCGGGCCTGTTAGGATCGCTTGCCGAGGAGACCAGAGCGGCCTGCGCCGCCACTACGCTGAACCCACTCATGGAAGGCGGGCCGGAGAGCTGGTCGCCGCTGCGTGCCCTGCTCAGCGACCTCCTCTGGGCCGGCCATCCTCATGCCTCCGATCATCAGCGGTCGGTGGCGCCCCATCTGTTCGCCATGGCCGAAGCTACCATGCTCAAGCCGGCATGGATCGGCAACTACACCGACTTCTACGCCTCGATCCATCACGCCACGAATGTAGGCAGGCTCTTCCGGCCGGAGAATCCTCTCCTTCCCAACTACAAATATGTGCCCATCGGCTATCACGGCCGGGCGTCCTCGATTGTCATGAGCGGCACGCCGGTGAAACGCCCTGCCGGGCAGATTTTGCCGGCCGGCGGGGCGCCGCCTCAGTTCGCCCCCTCCCAGGCGCTTGATTACGAAATCGAAGCCGGCTTCTTTATCGGGCGGGGGAATCAGCAAGGCGAAGCCATCACCATCGATCGCGCTCCGTGACACCTCTTTGGCGTGTGCCTGCTGAATGACTGGACGGCGCGCGACATCCAGGCCTGGGAATATCAGCCTCTGGGGCCGTTCCTCGCCAAGAGCTTTGCCACCACCATCTCCCCCTGGGTGGTCACCATGGAGGCGCTAGTCCCCTTTCGCAGGCCTGCGTTTCCGCGCCCGCCGGGGGACCCCCGCCCTCTTCCCTACCTGGACTCGGAGCAGGATCGTCAGCAGGGCGGAATCGACCTGACCCTGGAGGTCTACCTTCGTTCCGCTCGCATGCGCGCGACTGGGTCCGATGCGGTCCGGCTCAGCCGCGGCAACCTGGGGGACATGTACTGGACCGTCGCTCAGTTACTGACTCATCATGCCAGCAACGGCTGCAATCTTCAGCCCGGTGATTTGCTGGGCAGCGGCACCGTCTCCGGGCCGAAGGACGAGTCCCGTGGATGCCTGCTCGAACTCACCCGGCGCGGGGTGGAAGCCCATCACACTGCCCAGCGGTGAGCAGCGCGGCTTTCTTGCCGACGGCGATGAGATCACTTTTCGCGGCCATTGCGAGCGGACGGGGTTTGTGAGTATCGGCCTGGGCGAGTGCTCCGGTACGATTGCGCCTTTCTCTACCGGTAACAAATGATGGGTGCCCCATTCAAGCCGTACTTTGGCTTGAGTGGGATTCCACCGCGCCGGACCGGCAGCTTTCATGATGATCTACACCCTGCAAAGTCAGCAGTTGAGGTCCGTGGAATCCCACTCAAGCCAAAGTACGGCTTGAATGGGGCACCCACCATTTGTTACCGGTAGAGAAAGGGAGGTTAGGTCATTTCTTCTCAAATAGAAAGAGCACGCGGCCATTACTCAATTGCTCACGCAGCGACGATCCTGAAATGACGAGTGAACTGCTCTACGAACAGCTCTTCATCAAGATGCTGGTAGAGTTCGTCTCTGCCGCGGCAAAGGTCGATGTAGCGCACGTCGCTCTTGGGAACCCACTCCACAATGCTGGCGCGCCGGGTAAGGGATGCCAGGAGCGCGGCTACGTCGGCGATTGGAATCTGGTCGGCAAGCAGCAGATGATGCAGAATGCCCAGCATCATGACGCAATCGAAACGGCCGCGGGCTCGTTCCAGCAGGGTGAGGGACTCCTTGTTGCACCAACCCACCGCAGGAGTCGGCCGGGCCGCATCAGCGACCAGCGGCAATATGGGCAGACCAGCCGCCTGGGCTTCTCTCCAGTTGCGGTCTGACGAGGAAACATCGGTGTCCCAGGCGACGACGCGCGCGCCCACGCTGGCAGCAATGCGCGAATATTGACCGGTATTGCCGCCGATATCGAGCACCGAGCCGGGGCGCAGCAATTGCATAGCCCGGTCGACAAATTCCTGCTTATGCTCGCGCTCCTGATCGGTGTAGTGATCGGCGGCTGTCTGGTAGTCACTCCATCGCGAATCGCGTCCCTTTGGTTGCAGCGCATGCAGCGCGCGAGTGAAGCTTCTCAGGTTGCGCTCGAAAACTGCGGTCGCGATCTCCGGCTCCTGCTGCAGTTTGGGCGGCGCCCCGCCTCCCCCCTTTCCGTTTCTCGAACAGGTAAGGAAGAGTAACCAAAGAACGAAGCGGCGCGCTCCAGCGGTCTAAAGTCGAAAGATACGGATACAGGTCGACGGGCTCATAGCCGTCCCGGCGATTCAGGGTAGCTGCCAGGGGCCAGCCGAGGTGCTTGTGCGCGGCCAGAGGGAGAAGGAAGGTGCGGGCAAATTGTCCGTAGGCTAGCCACAAGGGGCTGCACGGGTCACGACGCTCGATGGACAGCAAATCGACAAAAATCGGGCGGGAGCCATCAAAGAGAATATTCAGCGGGGTCGCATCTTTCAGGATCCAGCCTTCGTGGAGCAACTGGCCGCATAGTTCGAGGGTCAGTTCCGCTGCCGCGACCCACTGGCCAGGCGTCCATTCCCAGGGATAGGAAGGAAAAAATACCCGCGGATGCTCCAGCAGGAGCGGCTGGTCTGCTTCCGCCGACAGCACTTGGCTGGCGACCAGACGGCCTTCTTCTGTCCAGCGCCGCGCCAAGTCAGACTCCAGGAAGCGGAGGCACTCCGCCGCGTGGAGGGGGTGTACCGTTCGCCGAACCTGATCCCCATGGATGTGCAACGACCCTGCTGGATCGCGGAACGTCGCAATGTTTTGCGACGTGCTCTGGGTCATGGTTGGTTCTCTGCGACCTCTGTCTGGGTACCGGCGGGTGAAGGAATTTCGGTGGATCCGCGCATCGCTTTGAGGAGGCGCTTCAGGCGATGGCGCATGTAGTAAGCGGCGCCGGCGAACATGGAGCCGGCAACCTGGAGGAAGACGAAGCCAGATCCGGGATCGACATAGGCTCGTGCCGGCCGCTCAAACGCGACCAGTAATGCTGCGATCTGCAGAACGCCGAGCCAACAAAACAAAGAACGCAGAACGCGGGGGGAGCGGCACAGTCTCTTCACGAATCTCCTCAAAGCGTGAGTTTATCTATACTCTCTAACGTTTAACCCTACTGTAAAGTTTCTAGAGTTTCATCTTTATTTGTCACGGCTCGTTCATAATTGATAGACGCGGTTAATCCGACCGGGTTTACCTCGATATCGCAATGACTTATGGTTCCTGCGGGCGACCACCAACTAGTGCAAATACTCGATGCCGCGCTGGCCGATACCGCTCGGCGCAGCGGAGATTGGCTAGTGTGCAAGCCTGGGTGCACACAATGCTGCATCGGCGTCTTCACTATCCATCAACTTGATGCGGCCCGTCTGCAGCAGGGGCTTGAGGAGCTTACGAGCAGCGATCCTGAGCGAGCCCAATCTGTTCGCGAGCGGGCGCGGAAGTCGGTGGAGCGCCTAAGCCAGGGCTTTCCCGGTGACGCTGCAACGGGACTGCTGGATAGTTCGGAGGAGGCCGAGGCCCTTTTTGAAGATTTTGCCAACGACGAGCCCTGTGCTGCGCTCGATCCCACCACTGGCCTGTGTGATCTATACCTGCACCGCCCGCTTACTTGCCGCGTCTTTGGACCACCCGTGCGCTCAGAGCAGGGCCTCGGCGTCTGCGAGCTTTGTTATCACGGCGCCACCGAGGAGGAGATTGCCGCCTGCGAAATGGCTGTCGATCCTGAAGGACGCGAAGAGGAATTGCTGCAGGAGTTCGAGCAATCTTCCGGTAAGCATGGCCGCACCCTGGTGGCCTTCGCGCTGGCCCCATAGGTCAGCCCCTAGCACTGCGCCCGGGCTCCGTACCAGTACAATGAAACTCTCGACTTACGCAGGAAAGTAGACCCATGTCCACAAATCCGATTACCACTCTGAGCACCGCCCTGGGCGTCGCCGCCACCACCGCCGGCCTGACCATACTCTCCTCCGAGGAGGGGATCGATTTCAATGGCCGGCCGACTGCCATCTTCCGTATCGGTCTCTCCCCGGACGCCCCTGCCGAGCGCACCTTGCGGCTGGAGCTGAGCGAGGATTTCGACTTTAATCGTCCTGAGCTATTGCCGGAGATGACGGCGCACTTGCACGACGAGGCCAAACGGCTGCGCAACCCGCGGCCGGATGCTTACGTGACCATGGCCGGCATGCCGATCATCTTCAGCGATTTTCGCTGGCCCTTCCACCGTTCTGTCTCAGGCGCGGACACTTATATCGTGCACGGGGTGGTGCATGTAGCCGATGGCACCGAATCCCTGCTGCATGCCAAGATTTCCGCCAGCATGACGGTGACCTTTGCGGAGATCGTCCCGGCCCCGGAACAACCCTATGCAGAGACCTTCATCTACAGCGCGATTCGCAAGACGCTGGACCAGGGTCAACTCGAATTGCTCAAGAGCGGCAACCGCCAGCCCGTTCCGGTGACTACGCGCTATTACAGCCGCTGGCAAAAGAAGTTCTTCTTCAGCGACACCAATGACGAGACCCGGCAGCAATTTTTGCTGGCCAAGGTCTTCTGGCTCTCAGGGGTGTTGGGCAAGTCGCAGCCGGTGTGGATCGCAGATCCGCGGGACGCGCAATACCTCAACACCACCCCAGAGGAGCTGGTCCGCATGGCCGCCGCCCTGGCCGCCGCCGGACTGGTGACCTTGAGCGCGGAGAAAGACGGTGGCGCGGAATTTGCCGCCGCTACCCCGGCTCTGTTGGCGCGCGATGCCGAGTTCCGCGGCCGCCTGCAGGAGGCGCTGGATATCACCAAACCGGCATTCAATGAGGAGATGCGCGCCGGACATACCAACATGTAAGAAGCGCCCAGAAAGGCACGCCTTAAGAGGGCGCGTGAGGGGGAAGAGCAACAGCAGGTCCCTCCACTGCGCTGCGCTCCGGTCGGGATGACCATTCTGTGGCGTAGAAGTCACCCCAAAAGTGGTCAGACAAATGGCTGCCAATAGCCCCCCAAGCGCCGATTTGCGGGTAAACAGGTTCTTGCTTTATGGGCTGTAACTCTTCTGCCTGGAGGCGCGTCTTATGCGCATCCGAGGGTTCCATGTACAAACGAATTTTCGCAGGAATGGCCATGGCTCTCACCATGGCCCTGCAGGCACAGACGGCCGTGGACGGGCCGGCGCAGAAGGTGGTGCTGGTCGAGCTGTTCACTTCAGAAGGATGCTCCAGTTGCCCTCCCGCGGACGCATTGCTCCGGCAGGTGAACGGAAGCCGGACCAGCGGCGGACCAGTTGGTCGTCGGCATCAGCGAGCATGTTACTTACTGGAATGGGCTTGGCTGGTCCGATCCTTTTTCCTCACCGGCCTACACGGAACGGCAAAATGCGTATAGTGAACGATTTCACCTGGAGGGCGTTTACACGCCGCAGATGGTGATCAACGGCGCCGAGCAGATCGTGGGCAGCGACCGCGCCGCGTTGCTGCGCGCGGTGGTGGCAGAGGAAGGGCAGCGTCCCCGGGTGTCTCTACGTATCCTCTCGTCGCAAGTGGAGGGAAACATCCT
Source organism: uncultured Acidobacteriaceae bacterium (assembly GCA_963721125.1). GTDB lineage: Bacteria > Acidobacteriota > Terriglobia > Terriglobales > Acidobacteriaceae > PALSA-350. Next base: position 526,787 of record CAVRHZ010000009.1, read on the forward strand.
GACGGTGAGTTTTTCCGTCAGCGGAGAGGTCCCGGCCCAAGGGGCCGATCTTATGGCGGTTCTCGCCGACGACTCCGATCGCTCCAGCGTGCTGCGCGGCGAAAACTCCGGTCAGACACTGGCGCACGTCTCGGTTGCTCGATCCATCTCCCGTGTGGCCAGGCTGCATTCCGCAGGAGAGCGGACAGTACAGGTCCAAATTCCAGCCACGTTTGAGGCCGGGCAAAAACATCATCTGATCCTCTTCGCACAGACGCCGGGCTACGGACGCGTGCTGGGCGCGGATAGCAAACCGCTGTAGAGAGCGTGCATGGCGGGAACCACCGAAGTTCGGGATGAGGCACAGATGATCGCTAAGATCCTTGCCGGAGACTCGCAGCTCTTCCACGAGCTGATTCGTCCCTATGAACGCAGGGTCTACGTCATGGCATTGTCCTTTCTTCACAATGAAGCGGATGCGGAAGATGCAGCGCAGGAGGCGTTTCTCAAAGCCTTCCGCAACCTATCCACCTTTCGTGGGGAAGCCAAATTCGGAACCTGGTTGGTGAGCATCACGCTGAACGAGGCACGGAGCCGTATCCGTAGCCGGAATACGATCAAGATGGAGTCGCTGGACGAGCCCGCGGACGACCAGGGACATATCTCGCCGGCTCTCTTACGCGATTGGAAAGAGATACCGTCCGAGGCGCTGGAGCGCAAAGAGGTAAGGCTGCTATTGCAACAGGCCATCACCGCGCTGCCGCTGATCTACCGCGAAGTATTCCAGCTGAGAGACATCGAGCAGTTGAGCGTCAACGAGGCGGCTGCAGCGCTTGGCATCAGCATCGCCGCGGTGAAAGTCCGCTTGCATCGCGCGCGTATGATGTTGCAAAAGAAATTGGCGCCCGAATTGAAGCAGGTAGCTCCCAAACGGAGGTGGTGGGCGTGGTCATAGACTGCAAACACGTGTGGGACCACATCTCCGGCTACCTGGATGCGACGCTCCCGCCGGATGTGCTGGAACAGGTGCAAAAGCATCTGGAGCATTGCGAGATATGCTCGGCGATTCTGGATTCAACGCGCAACATTTTGGTCCTGACCGCGGATGAGCGCGTCTTTGAGTTGCCCCTTGGCTTTAGCGAGCGACTGCACGCCCGCCTGGAAGAGGAGATACGAGGCCTCGAACCCTAACGCAGTTTCGCAATGACTATGGTCTCAAGCCGGGAGCGCAGGCTGCGTATCCTCCAGATTGACGAATGACCGGGTAATTCCGCCGGAGGCTGCACCGGGGCGAGATGTGCGAGCATCCTAGTTAACATGTTAGCTAAACGAAAATTAGGAACCCAGGGGCTGGAGGTGTCTGCTGTTGGGCTGGGATGCATGGGCATGAGCCAGTCCTATGGATCAGCAGACGATAACGAGTCAGTTGCCACCATTCACCGTGCACTCGAGTTGGGACTCGATTTCTTTGACACCGCGGAAGTCTATGGCCCCTTCATCAATGAAGAGCTGGTGGGGCGGGCACTCAAGGGGCGGCGGGACCAAGCCGTCATCGCTACGAAGTTTGGGTTTCGCATCGAGGGTGGCAAGATGAGCGGGACCGACAGCCGCCCCGAACATATCCGCGAAGTCGTCGATGCTTCGCTGCGGCGCCTGCAGATTGAATATATTGACCTGCTCTACCAGCACCGCGTGGATCCTCAGGTACCCATCGAGGACGTTGCGGGAACGGTGGGGGAGTTGGTGCGGGCCGGGAAGGTGCGTTATTTCGGCCTTTCGGAGGCGGGAGAGAATACGATCCGGCGTGCTCACGCGACGCATCCGGTGACGGCGCTGCAAAGCGAATACTCTCTTTGGGAGCGCAACCTGGAGCCGCGCATCATCCCGCTACTGCGCGAGCTCGGTATCGGACTTGTGCCCTTCAGCCCGTTAGGCCGAGGCTTTCTGACGGGTACAGCCATGCGCGCGGAGGACTACCCCGAAGGCGATTATCGCCGGGGTGATCCGCGATTTCAGGGGGCGAACTACGATGCCAACGTGCGGGCTGCGTCCCTGGTGGAGGAGATTGCCGCGCGTAGGAAGGTCAAGCCTGGCCAGGTGGCTTTGGCGTGGCTGTTGCAGAAGGGCGAGGACGTGGTGCCGATTCCGGGCACGAAGCGGCGGAGCTATCTGGAAGAGAATGTCGCTGCTGCATCACTGCGGCTCACTACGGAGGACATGGCTCAGCTCGATCATGCGCTGTCCCCTGAAGCTATTTCCGGGCCACGGTATAACGAGCGAATGATGGGGCTTGTTGATCGGTAAGAAAAACGGTCGCTGGGCTTTCCCCTAAAGCGCTAATTTGTCCAGGATTTTTCGCCCCCCACAGATTGTCATCCTGCGGAAAGCGCCTCACGGCGACGCTTCTGTGGGAGAACTAACCTTGTGCGGGAGCCGGGTTAGCACTTATGGGGCATCGGCGAGCTTTTCTAAAAGGGCATCTGCTCGGGAACGGCTTCTCCGTCGGCCCTTGGATCAGTGGCGCCGTAGTGAACCGGCGAGGTGTCGAACGCCTCTACCGCGTTGCCCCGGCCCATGCCCTGGAAATAGCGGGGCCAGACTTTTACGTCGTGACCCTGGCTTCTTAACCCCAGGATCACGTCCGGGGCTACCCCGTTTTCGACCCACACGCCACAGCCGGCAAAATCTCGCTTGGTGAAGCGGGCTGCTTCCAGGGCGGCCTGAATGTTCATCCCGAAGTCGACTACGTTGGAAACGAACTGCGCGTGCGCCTGCGCCTGGTTGAAGCCTCCCATGATGCCGAAGGCGATGCGCCGGTCGCCACTCTGCATAAACGCCGGAATGATGGTGTGAAGCGGACGGGTCCGCGGACGAAGCGTATTCGGGCGGCCCGGCTCGAGGGTGAATCCAGCGCCGCGATTCTGCAGCGGAAAGCCGGTGCCGGGGGCAACCAACCCACCTCCAAAAGCTCCCGCATTGCTCTGGATCAGAGAGACCTCGTTACCATCACGATCAACTACAGCAAGATAGGTCGTGTCGCTCGACAGATGAGCAAGCCCCTTCTGAATATCGGAAGGCAATACGTTGCACGCAGCCTTATCCGTAATCAACTTGGCGCGCTGTTTTGCCAGATCTTTGGAGATAAGCACTGCTGTGGGGATGTGGGTAGCGTGCGGATCACCCACATATCGCTGGAGATCGGCATAGGCGAGTTTCTTGGCTTCGATCTCCAGGTGCAGGGATTTCTGGCTGTTGTGGCCCCACTCCTTGATGGGGAATGGTTCCATGATGTTCAGCATCTCGAGCGCGGCAATTCCCTGCCCGTTGGGCGGCATCTCGTAAACGGTCCAGCCATGGTAGGTGGTGCTGACGGGGTCAACCCATTCCGGTTGAAATTCGGACAAATCATCGGCTTGCATAAAGCCGCCAAGCTGACGCTCGAGCTTGAGGATCGCAGCCGCGGTTTCTCCCTTGTAAAATCCATCGCGGCCATGTTCCGCGATGCGCTGGAGCGTTCTCGCCAGTTCGGGATTGCGAAATAACTGGCCTGCGACAGGCGCTTTGCCTCCAGGAAGAAAGACGCGGGCAAATTCAGGATCATTGCGGAAAGGCATTCCGTAGGTCTTCCAATTGTCCGCATCGGTCTCGGTGACCGCAATGCCTTTGTCCGCCAGGGCAATGGCGGGCGCCAGGTCCTCGGCCAGCGAGAGCTTTCCCCAGCGTTGATGCAAAGCATCCCAGCCGGCGACGGCTCCCGGAACCGTGACCTCATCGATGGTGCGCAGGTCGGTCATGCCCTTGGCCTGCAGAGCTTCGGGGGTTAGATTTTTCGGCGCCCACCCGCTGGCGTTGAGACCATAGAGATGCTTCGCCTTCGTATCGTAGACAACGGCGAAGAGATCGCCGCCGACTCCGTTCATCATGGGCTCGATCACCGACAAGGCGGCGTTGGCCGCGATGGCCGCATCCACCGCGCTGCCACCCCGGGCCAGAATTGCCGCGCCCGCCTGAGAGGCTACCGCCTGCAGAGTTGCCACAATGCCGTACTGCGTCATGACCATGGAACGGGCTTGTTCACGGGCTGGATCTTGCGCTGCGTCCATGGACGGCGCGGCTAATAATCCAAGCAGGGCGATCGATACGGCTTTGTTTATGCGGTCGCGCATAGACTTCAAGGGACTCTCCATATCGTTTTTCAAAAGTTAAATAGGGTCGTCAGATCTCCGACTGCCGGGCTGTTGCCCGGTATGTACGGCGTGGGTCCGGGCGCGGGATTTGGCAGGTTATCGCGGCTGGTCGGCGACAAGGGTTGGAGACTCCAGTTGTATTCGATGAATTTGAGGAGAGATGCATGATCGGCGTAGGTGTGATCGACAAAACCGGTCTTGGCATATTTGGATACGACCAGAAGCATGATGCGCGGCCCATCCCCGAAGAAGTCGATGGGCTGAATGTAGCCGGAATCGTAGAGGCCGCCGGATTCATCGGTAGTGATAAGAATCGCGGTCGAATCCCACACATCGGAGTTGCCCTTGACGGTCTGCACAATATGCTTTACGAAGGCTTCAAACATCGCGGGAGTCGATGTGCCCGGATGGCCGTCGACGATGTCGTCCGGCTTGACGTACGACACGGCAGGGAGCGTGTTGTTCTGCACATCGGTGAAAAATGAGTTGAGGTCGACAATGTTGTTCTTGAGGTCCGTGGTCATGATGGATTTGGAGTACTGGAATGGGTTGCAAATATCGCAGTAGTGACCGTAGAGAAGCTCGCTGCTGAAGCCATCGCCGTAGTAACGCCAGGTAATGTTGCTGGCCGACAGGGCGTCGCCGATGGTGGGCACAGAAGATGGACCGACGGTGTGGCTGAGTTCATCGGGCGGCTGTCCCCCACCATTGCGCGAATACGACGGCAGCTGGTTGTTCACAAGGTAGTAGTAGCTGGCCGTGCTGTTACTGCCCGGGAGCGGCTGGCAGTTACCGCCATTGAAGGGCTTATACGGCAGCGAATTCAGGTAATTCATAATGGCGGCAACGCCCGGCTGCGTGGTGTCCGCGCAATTGGAATAGGAACCATTGCTGGCATTGCCGGTATTAGCGATCCAAAAGCCGTCGTTCCAATACCAGTTGTTGTTGTTGGGATAATAGCCCTTGTCGTTGTAGGCGTTGGGATTTTCTACCTGATCCGCGGGCGGAGTCGCAGGATTGCCATTTGCGTCGGAGTAGAAGAGAGGTGCGGCCGTGCCCGTGGTGATGGAGTTTGGACCCGTGCCGCCAAACATGAACTGATGGTAGTTATCGCTCAGGGCGTACCCATCCGCGAGAGATTTCATGAACGGCAGATCGCCGTTCGCCATATTGTAAAAGCCCATCGCGGTTCCACCCTGGAAGGTGGTGTCCTGATCAAAATTTGCGGGCGGCGGCGTGTCGAGCGTGCCCCAGCCTACGGTGACGGCCACCCAGGTATAGAGGTCATGCAGGCAGCCGCTGGGGTTGTTTTTCGTTGCGTGCGCCACACTGCAATCGTTTTGCTGCCAATTTTGATAGAAGCGGTGCATCGGATCGCCGGTATTGTCTTTGGTGTTCAGCTTGCGATAACCAGGTTGGTAGTTGAAAAGATTGAAATCGTAACTGAAACTGGTTATGTTGTAGGGCCCATTGTTGGTTGCTGCGCTTAAGCGCGGGTCGGGCGAGAAGCGCCCGAGGAATCCTCCCTGATGCAACAGGTGCTGGTCTTGCTGTGAAAGGCCAGGCTCCGACAGTATTCCGTACTCGAAGCTGTATGGCGTTAACAGCAGGTTCAGGCCCATGCTGGGCTGGGGCAGGGTGTTAAACGAGCCGGTCTGCCGTGGGCTGAGCATGAATTCGTCCGCGGGAGTGTCTATCGCTTGCTGCTGCGCGGCCTGCTGAAAATTGGGTCCGGGGCTGCCGTCTGTCTTGACAATGCCTTCCGACAGCAAATTGAATACACTCTGGCCGGCGGCCGGCGGTTGATAGGTGGCGAAAAGATTGTCGAAGCTGCGGTTCTCGCCGATCACTATCACTACATGATGAATAGGGGTCACCGTATTCAAGCTATTATCCACGCCATGGCCCACACCGGGCGGCGCAAACCCGGCGGAAGACCCGCAACCGATCAAAGTAAAGGCAGAAAGACACAGGCAAGGCAATAGAGCCCGGTACAAGCGAAAACAGCGGTTCATCTTCAGCTCCGCAGCAGTTTGTTCAGAAGGTGGAACTCAAATATAAAGCAGGGGCGAAACTCTGCTTCAGAACTTCTCCAGCCGAACATGCAACACTTCCGGTTCCTGGTGGAAACATAAGCCGCGATCGGTCTCGTCGCCGTTCCACAGGCGCAGAGGCTTCCAGACGCCGTTTTCATAGGCGCCCTGCTCCGCGGTAACCAGCTCACTGCGGATCCAGGGAAGTTTGCCCGGCAGATGAAAATTGACGCTCGCGTCGACGCCGGTCACGAGGAACTCGTTGGGGCCAAGGCGGGCTACGAGCGCGGAGGCATGGGCGTCTTTGGTGCCCGGAGGCCTGCGCCCGTCCGGCTGGGGAAAGCCGAAGGCCACGGTTGCCTGCCAGTCACCAAAATCGATTTCCTTTGTAGTGACGCCGGGCTCTTCGACCGCGGTTTGCACTTTGCCATCGAATTCCAGTTGCGCGATCTCGCGGCTCATGGGTCCGACGAGCGCGAAGTTGTTGGCGTGCATTTTGAACGGCTGGTCGCCAAGGATATTCCAGCCGTGGCGATCCACCCCAAAAGGAGAAAAGCCGATTGCACCGTCACCCAGCACGTAGAAGAAGAATTTGGCGAAGCTGTCGTCCCTTCCCGTTTCCGGAATGAACAGGGGATTATCCGGCCGATGATAGGCGCTGAGTGTCTCCAGGTAGAACGCGGAGTCATCCGAATACATATCCGGTCCAATCAGGTCTATCGCCGGAGCCAGCGCTCGCCAAACGCCGACGAACTTCTGCACGGGGCCGCCGCTGGGATAGCCAATGCCCGGCAAATCCATTTGCCGCTGCGGCAGTTGGGCGGCGGGGTAGTCAATCCAGACGTTGATATACAGGGGGATTTTGAATTCGGCTTTTCCCGCCGCCGCAATCTCGTTGACATACTTCGCCTGGTAGTACACCTGGAACGTCTCATCGGCTTCCGCGCCGAACACCTGGCTCCAAGTCCCGGGCTGTTTGTGAGTGATGGCCAATAAGTCGGCGGGCACGGGGCCGTTGAACAGTTTGTTGGCCTGGGGCGAGTTGTCGCGAACGCTGCCGATATTGCCGGTTTCGTTTTCCACCTGCACCATCAGCACCGTGTGTTGCTCGCCATCGAGCTCTTTGAGGTGGCGCATGAGCGCGACAAAGGCGGCCTTATCGGCCTGCAAGGTAGTTTGCGAAAGGGGCGAAAGTACGTCGATGGGCTGCCCATCGGGGCGCACGACGCGGGGGAAGCGTGTGGGATCGCCCTTCACCCACGCCGGCGCGTAGTGCATGTTGCCATTTTTCCAGGTGCCAAACCACGCCAGGACCACATGCAGATGGTGAGCGCGCGCACCCGACACGATCTGATCGACATTTGTGTAGTCGAATGTGCCCGGCTGGCGCTCGAACTGCTCCCAGTAGATGGGCGCCTCGATGGTATTGGCATGTAGGGTTTCCATCGACTCCCATACCTGGGGCAATTCGCTGGGCCAGGCGCTGGAGTTGTGAATCTGGCCGCCGAGAATCAGGAACGGACGGCCCTCCACCAGCAGAGCGTACCGGCCCTCTTTCTGCTCGATCCGGGGCGCTTCTACGCCTTGTGAAAAAGCATGCAGCGAAAGCAACATGTTGGTTATGAGTCCAGCAACAAAAAGCTGAGAACGGGTGAAAGCGCGCATGTTCGTTTTTGCTCCGCGACAAGGGTAGCATTTCGGGGGCATGTCGACAGATAAAGCAACCGGGAGTAAAGGAAGTCTTGCGGGGGCTTGGCGGGACAAGAAGATATAGGTATGCTGTCCTTCCACCTCCCTACCTGTAAGCGGAATGCTGAAATTTGTGTAGCAGTTACGGTGCCATACTGGAGACACCAAAAAGAGTTATTCGGTCGGTCCCCTGGCGGATAGGGATGAATTCGCCGTGCCCGCAGTGTTGCCGGGCGCCGGTTCGGACGAGCCACTGGTTGGCGCGATCGACGTGCCGGAATTGGAAAAGCGCGAGAGCCGGAAGTAAATCGGGGTGAGTTCCAGCGGCATTTTTTCACTGGCGTTCAGGATCGCCTCCGGTTTGGTCGAGAGGAAGCGGACCTGGTCATCCCAGGCATTGATTCTCAGATGGCTGCCGAGCGGCAAGGCCGCGATTTGGGCCAGGTTATTCGGCTGCAGATGCACTGAGTTCGTACAGAGCGCAGACAGCCAGGTTGTGCCATCCGGCTTGAACAGAGAATCGCCGACCCGCGGAGTCATCAGCGCATGGAGATCTTTGGCGCTTGCCTGCAACTGGTCCAGGAATAGCCCAACATTGCCTAGTTTGCTCTGGTAAATCGAGCTTCGCAGGATTTGTATCGCCTCTCGGGCAGCGGCTTGATCGTCCTTGCTACTGTGGTCTAGCTGGATTCTCTGGAAAGCCGCTTCGTCGGGGAAAAGCAACTGGTCGTCGAACGCGTAACGGGTATCGATGCGGTGCCCCAGGGCGATTTGCGCCAGCTGAAAGCTCAGGATCGCCGCCAGGTCTTCTTCGTTCGGGAGCACATCCACAAGCCCTTTGCTGATGAGAATGGTATTGCCGACTGCCAGCGATTCCAGCGGGGTTGTGAGTAAAACCCGGCAGTGGATCTGCCCCGGCAACGCGAGCTTGCTGCCGATGATGAGGTTGGTTGCCACCTGTTCCAGAGTCTTGTCGAAGGCACTTGGCGGTGCGACCAGGCCGGCCTCGACCAGCCGGTCGAGCACATTCTGTGCTGCCTGGGCATACCAGTCGCGCTGGGCTTGGAGTGGGCTGACATCCTGCGCCGACTGGCTGTCATTGATCACGTCGTCCACGACGATCGAAGTGCTTTGCGACTGATGGTTCGGCGCTTTGAGAGAATAACCCCAGAAGTGTGTCTGGGCCTGAAATCCACCCGCCTTCCAGGCCCCGGGAAGCTGCTCCTCCTGGGCGTAAATGGCGATCGGCAGCCAGACGCCGGGCTGCAAATTGCCGCGCCAGCTATCGAAATGAACCCAGCTTCGGGCTGCCTGCTGGGAGTCGCCGTGAGTATAGGTCCCGTTAAAGCGGACGATGTTGCCGTTTCGATCTTCTATCCAAATGCGGCCCAGGAAACGGCCGGAGCCGGTGCCCGGCTTGGGACGGACGTCGAAGACCAGGGTTCGCACCTGGCCCAGAAACTGGCGGCGCACAAAGACGAAATCATAATGGGCGCGGTCGTAGTTATCCGGGTCGACGAACATCATGTCCATGAACCCGCTGGGCGAGTAGGTGATTTTGAACGCTGCGCTCAGGGCGCGAAAAACATGGGCGGGACCGCCGAAGAAGCCATGCTCCTTGTCGCCGGATTTGTACGCCTGGGCGGTGAAGTCTTTGCGGAAATCGACCCGATCCAGCATGTATTCGTCCGAAGTAGGCGACTGGTCGAGCTCACCATCCGACCGCGTATCCTGGATATAGGTTTGCACCAGGGGGCTATGTTTCTGAATTTCCTGAATCGTAGCCTTCTCCCGAGCGACGGATTTCTGCACCAGCGCGGCTTGTTCCGGGGTGAGCGGAACCGCGGTGAACCCCTGTTGGACCTTGGCTTGGGCGGCTACGCTGACGGACAAGAAGACGGCAAGAATGGAAAGCCTGCTCCGTAACATCCCCGAACTCCTGATGGTATTTCTGCCGCGACCTCTTACCCCGGCTGATTAATGAGATGCGTAGTTCGGGTGCAACTGCTGCGCATGATTCATCCTGGTCCGCAACTGCTCACGAAGCACGGGGAGTAGCGAAAAGTCCGCCTGGACGCGGCCACGACCACATCAAAGAGAAGGCCGGGGGCCTGTCCTGGTTTTGAACCCGCAGGGCATCTACAAATCACAGGGGGATTTATGCAATACAAAAAGCCTGGCAGGCCGTTCGACTCCGCGGTGCTGACGGCCTTGATGGTTGGATTGTTTGGAGGCATGGCGCTGCAGAGCCTGGCAACCTTCGGATTTCTGCCGTGGAACAATGCCCCCAATATGCGATTGATCTCCCAGGCCAGCCTTCTCATTCACCGGTATTATGTGGACCGCGCAGCTGAACAACCGACCACGCTTACGTATGGAGCGATCAGCGGAATGGTGGATGCGCTTGGCGATACGGGCCACAGCCGCTTTCTCAGCCCGCGCATGGTCGAAGAAATGGCTGCAATTGAAAGGAACAAGTTCCAGGGTATTGGCGCCGAAGTGCAGTCGAAAGATGGTCATGTTGTGATCGTGGCTCCGATGGACGGGTCCCCGGCACAGCGAGCAGGTCTCAAGCCGGGCGACATTATTCTGCAGGTCAACGGGCACGACATCGCCGGCGAGCCTTTAGATCAGGTGGTCAAGAAGACTTCGGGACCGGCGGGCAGTGCAGTGACCTTGAGCATTCTCAGGCCGGCTACCGGGCAGACGCGCCTGGTAACAATCACGCGCGCGAATTTCCAGATACACACCGTTATCTGGCGCATGCTGCCTGGCACCCACCTGGTGCAACTGCGGGTCGCCGCCTTCGATACCGGCACGGCCGCCGATTTGCACAAGGCACTGATTGAGATTAAGAAAGAGCCGCCGGCCGGCATCGTCCTGGATCTGCGCAATAATCCCGGAGGTTTGCTGAATGAGGCTGTGGACTGCGCGAGCGAGTTTCTTAAGGGAGGCAACGTGCTGCTGGAGAAGAACGCACGCGGCGTGGAGCAACCTATTCCGGCAAAGCCTGGTGGCGAGGCAACAGGAGTTCCCCTGACGGTGTTAGTGAATGGAGGCACAGCGAGCGGGGCTGAAATTATGGCGGGGGCGCTGCAAGACGCGCACCGTGGGTTGTTGGTGGGGGAGACGACGTTTGGCACCGGCACCCTGCTCAATGAGTTTCAACTCGCGGACGGTTCCGCGCTCTTGCTTGCCATTGAAGAATGGCTCACCCCGGCGGGCGGCGTCATTTGGCACAAAGGAATCAAGCCGAATATTGTTGTGGCATTGGCAACGGGAGTGTCGCCGGTATTTCCGGAGAGCGAGCGCGATATGAGCGAAAAACAATTTGAGGATAGCGGTGACAACCAACTTCTGCGGGCGGTGGCGCTGCTCCAACGGAACTGACGCCAGAGGAAAAGCGTGTCGGAGTCATGGGTAACCCCCGGTGGATGACCCAGTCCTATCTCACGGATCCCAGATATTTGTCGAGCCAGTTAAGCGATTCCTTTATCATCTCCGTTCGCGGAACGTCGTGTCCTGTGTCGTAAACCACGCGGCGCTTTTGCTCTGTGGGCGTTCCCAGCAGACGGAACATGGGCTCTTGAGAGATTCTGGGCGGCCACAGGAAATCGTAACGGCCATTGAGCATCAAAGCTGGAGCCTTCACATGGGGAGCGAAGTTGAGTTGATCCACCTCCGGCAATCGCTCTTGCAAAAAGAATCCTGGTGAGACGAGAATTAATGCTTTGAAGCGAGTTTCAACAGCCGCGAAAAGGGCCCCCATCCCCGCTCCCCAACTGTAACCGTCGTAGGCTAATTCGTTGGAATTGATATCCCCGCGTGTCTCAAGGTAGTCGATCGACCGGCTGAGGTCCTTAGACCAAAAGATGACATTGTCTCGATACGTACTGCTGGTGTTTGGCCAGTAGATCGGCTTCAGTCCCCCGCCACGTTCAAAGGTTCCCTTGTAGATGGGGAATAACACCGCTCGTCCACTTTTTATAATGAAATCGAAGTCTGGAAGACACCATTGGAGCCCGTTTGCGCTCGATCGCATGTGAGCGGCAGCAGCGCCGGGAAAGTACACGACGACTTGAAAAGGCGGCGACGCTCCTTTGGGCAGGAGCAAATACGCGGTGACTCGCTCGCCGCCGTAAGCCGCGTCGAAGGAGACCTTTTCCTGCCTCCAATCCTCTGTCTGTTGGACAGATTCCACCTTCGCATGTAACGGCGTCTTGTCATAAGAGTATTGGTTCTTATATGCCCGGAAAAGTTGATCAGAAACAGGTTTTTCGGAGCCGTAATTGCGTAATTGAACCGTGATCGGAGCGCCTGCTGCTTCGGCTTCCTTACCGGTCGACACATATTGCGCGCAACGAAAACCAAGTCCAGGGGACCGCTCGAAGGGTGAACGAGCGTCGGGAATGTTAAACGTATAAGTTGGTTCGTCCCATGCGCCGCCCATGGTATAGCGCTTGCCAGACGCCGCCTGGTTTGCGCACCACTCCTTCACGTTGCCTGCCATATCGTATGCGCCGCTCCAGCTCATGCCCTGGTAAGCCCCGACCGGCGAAGGTCCCTTGCCACTGAAGTTGCTGGCGGGTATCAGGCTGGAGCTGTCCGTCGGAGATGCAGCACCCGCCCAGTGATAAACGGTGGGAAGCGACTTGCCTGCAAAGTCAGCGTAAGCTTCCGCTTCGAACCAGCTCACACCGGTGACAGGATATTCGCCCTCACCCTGCGGATATTCACCTTGTATCCAGGTGGAAGGTCCTGGCCTGTTCGTTTTATCGACAAAGAGTTTCATCGCGCCGGCCCAGGGAATCACGTGTCCATCCTTTCGGAATTCGTGTTTCCAATACTCCTGCTTCTGGTAACCTCCCTGGTCGACAAAGCGTTTGAACTCGCGATTGGTGACCTCGAACTTATCGATCCAGTATTTCCCAACCGACACTTCAGGTAAGGCCCCAAAGCCTGCAATCCCCCACAGGCTGACAGGGTCGCTCTTATCGAACTCAACAGGAACCATTCCGCTGGGAGCCTTCCCGTCTTTGTGCAGTGCCAGCATGATGGGACCGGACGGGAAAGTACCGGACAGGAAGGTAGCGCGTTCGAGCGTCGTATATCCTTGCAATTCGAATTTCCAACTCGAATCAACAGCGGGAAACCTCCCTTTGAGGATGGGCGAGAGTCCGACAAATTCCCATTGGGCGTTCGGAGAGTTGTAGTCCTTGCGGTAGACGGACGCCCCCGGAGGGCTGGTGATGATGGAATCGGACCAGGAGATGTCGGGCCAGAATCTGGCCAGGGTTGGGTCAGCCGGAATGTATCGCTCGGCCTGAACGGCAAGTGCATAGGCCTGGCCGGGTTCGCCCCGTGCGATGAGCTTGGCGATCTGCGGTAACGCCTGCTCCCTGGCCCATCTGACTTTGGAACTGTAATGAATCCTCCAGCCGATTAAAGTCATTAAGGCTATGAAGATAATCAGTGCGGGGACTGCAACAAGGGGCCGCCTGCTTTGCCGGAGCACTCCTGGGATAACACCACGGGCAGGTTCCGAAATCAGTTCTAAGCAATGCTTGAGCTCCTGTTCAACCTCCATCATGCTTGCATAGCGTTCTTCGGGGCGCTTGCGTAAACAGCAGCGAATGATCCGGTCCAGTGGATTCGGGACATCTTTTATGAGTTGGTCTTTTATGAATTGTTGCAGCGGGATCGGCTCCTCGCTGTCGATTGCTATCAATGTTTCACTCACGGACTTGCGCTCAAATGCTTTCTCTCCCGTGAACATCTCGTAAAGAACCGCGCCGAACGAAAATACATCGCTACGGGCGTCCACCGGTTGACCATGCAACTGCTCAGGAGACATGTACGGCAGCGTGCCGATAACCTGGACGTCCCCAGTAAGGCCGGTCAGGGTGTCTTCCCCAGACACTACGGATCGTTCGTACTTTGCCAGCCCAAAATCGAGCAGCATCGCGCCGCTTTCGGTAAGCATGATGTTGCCTGGTTTGAGGTCGCGATGAACGATGCCTTTACGGTGTGCCGTGGCGAGTGCATCCGCAACCGCGATCGCGATCTTCAGAGCCTCGACCGTCGAGAGCCGGCCCCTCTGGAGGCGCGCCGAAAGTGTCTCGCCCTCGAGGTACTCCATGGCGATGAAGACTCGCGCGGCATCTTCCCCAAAGTCGTACACCCTGCAGATGCTTGCATGATTTAAAGCTGAAGCAGTTTTCGCTTCGCGCAGAAATTGCTCCAGCGATTCCCTATCTTCAGCTAGTTCCCTGGGCAAGAGTTTCAGCGCGACCGTTCGGTCGAGGAGCAAATCTTCGGCCTTGTAGACTTCACCCATACCTCCGGCAGCGACGAAGTTGACTATGCGGAACCGCCCCGCTAACACTGCACCGGGTGTCAGCCGCTCCAGGGGATTTGGGCCGGCCCACCGAGGGTCAACAAATGGCGGGCTGGATAGGAAGCTGCCCAGGCGATTGTGCACGCCAAGCAGACGGTGCACTTCGGCGCGGACTATTTCGTCGCGCTCGTTTTGTTCGAGAAAAGATGCCCGCTGCGCCGGACTGCATTCCAGCGCGGTCTGGTACAGCTCTTTAACGAGTTCCCACTGTTTTGCCGTCATCTCCATGGTCGGGCCTCAATTCGCCATACAGCCAGACTTTCGCCACAGCCCAATCCCGCTTAACCGTGATCGGGGAGACGTTCAGAAAGCGGGAGGTTTCCTCCACGCTCAGCCCTCCAAAGAAGCGCAATTCGACGATGCTGCTTTGGCGCGGATCGATCTTCGATAGACGGTCGAGAGCTTCGTCCAATTTCAACAGATCTTCAGAGTGTTCCGGGGTAAAAGCCAATCCTTCTTCAAGGGGCACGATCACCTGTGTTCCGCCGCGTTTCTCCCGTAAGTGGCGGCGGGCATGGTCGATCAGAATGCGCCTCATTAGCTGGGCAGCAATCCCATAGAACTGAGCGCGGCCCTGCCAGTGGGGAGAATGCTGGCCAACCAGCTTGAGATAAGCTTCGTGAACCAGAGCAGTGGTCTGAAGGGTATGGTCCCCCCGCTCGCGCCGCATATACCGGCGAGCCATCTTTTTGAGCTGGTCATAGACTAAAGGAACAAGCTTTTCCTGAGCGGCCTGATTCCCATTCGCTATTTCGACCAGCAGGGCCGTCACGTCTGGTTCCGGGACCAAGCGGCCACCCTCCAACCGTATCCGGTTCAAAAAACAGCAGTTACTGCAACCCTGATGGTCTGGAATTCTACCTGCAATTGACGATGTTTGCATTTCCTCATTTCCTGGTGATCCCTTTTTTCCGCAGATGTCGCGTTCCTAGGTAAAGCCGCCTTCGGGCAACAATTTCACTGCGATCTGGGAGGATATTCATGCGTAACACGACTCTTGCGACTTACACACGCTTCGCGGCATTGCTCACTGCAATGGCCGCCGCCTGTATGGGAACTGGCTATGCAAGCGGTTGGGAGCACGACCAGGAGGAACTGGCCCAAATGGCTGAGCTGCATAATCTCCACGCAACCTTTCACGCGGCGGTCAGCGTGCACGATCCTGTCAATGGCGATTCGCCGGCTGAGATCACACAGCGAATTAAAGACGCACTTTCAGTCTTTGCAGAAGATGCGGTGCTCACTGTAGAGGGCAGCACGGCCACGGCGGGGAACTATGTCGGCAACGGTGATCCGGACGATCCCTCGACGTGCCCTGTACCCACGGGCAATACCTCTGCCGGGGGTAAACAAGGCACACTGTGCTCATTCTTCAAGTATGTCGCCGGAGGGTTACAGGCGGCGAACAAGCTGGTCTCGCTTTCCCCTGAATATAAAACGAAGTTTGTCCCTGTGTATGAAGACGGGCAGTGGAAGTCATCGGTGTATTTTGAGTGCCACTACTTCGATGTGTCCTTGAATGCGGCTACCGGCCTTCCCAACTGGACGGCGAAGAGCCACGTCGACCTTGACGGTACAGCGAAAAAGATCAACGGGAAGTGGTTGTTGACGCAGGTCACCTCGGGTGCGGTTGGAGTTCCGATTCCGTAGAAGGCTGCCTTGTGTGGAAGAGATGCGGGGACAGCATACTTAATCCCGGAGTGATGCAATACGTATGCTGTCCGTGCACCGCTCGTCCTCGGCCGGTCTCTTCTCTGGGGGAGACCAAGGATTTTACGAGGGAGTTGCGCGAAGGCCGAGTGATTCCGCGACTCTGCCGAGAGGCCGATCGATGGTCCAGATGTGCGTGCCGTGCGTGGCGATGCACGAGGCAATGAGTTGAGCATCGATGTAGCCGATGCCTTTGGAAAACAAGCCCCGAGTTTCGATCATGTATCGCACGTCCGCCGTGCTTATGGTGGGTAGCGCGATGAGTTTGTCGAGTTCAAGGAGTGCTTGCTTCCGGTCTGGGAGAGAGCCGCAGGCTAATTCCGCGAGCACGAACGGATGGGTGCAGAGCTGGTCATTCCCGATGAGCGTTGCCAGCTCTGCTTTGAATCTTCCCCTCCGGAACATTTCGACCCAGATGGAAGTGTCGACGAGGATCATGGTTCATGCACTCGCCGCCTGCGCACATCTTTGATATTCGGAGCAGTCCCGGCAAGAGCCAGAAGCCTGCGTCCTGCCTCGCGCGCAATGATCGACTTCAGAGCTTCGCGAAGCAGTTCCGCCCTCTCCGTTATCCCGGTGTACTCGTGCGCAGCCTTCAGCAGGTCGTCATCGAGGGTTATTGATGCTCTCATATTTCCCCCTTTTACACCAATCATAGCACCGCTATGCACCACTTTTTGGTGTCAAACGGACTACTCAGGTTGCACGATCAGTGACTGGATGACATTGAATGGTGAGGCCGAGTAACCACCGGTCGAGCATTGACATCCATGAGATCATTGATATCAATGAGCTCATGGAGGACAGATGGCTGGAAATTTGCATGTGCGCAATCTTGATGACGATCTTATTGCCCGTCTGAAGCGCCGGGCTGCACGGCATGGGCGCTCCACCGAAGCCGAGCATCGCGAGATCCTTCGTCAGTCTCTGGCGACGGAGGTTGAACCATCCTTTGATGGGCTGGCAGCCGATCTCCGTAAGCTGACCAGAGGGCGACGTCAAACGCCGTCTGAGGTTCTTCAGCGCGAAGGGCGAAGGGAGCGTTGAACACCCTGGTCATCGACGCCAGTATCGCCATCAAATGGGTAGTCGAGGAGGACGGCACGGACCTGGCGCTGGCATTGCGACAGAAGGCGAGACTGATGGCTCCCGACCTGATTGTCGCTGAATGCGCCAACATCCTGTGGAAGAAGGCCCAGAGGAAGGAACTCAGCAACGACGAGGCGCTTATCGCGGCTCGCCTGCTTCAGAGCGCGGAGATTGAGTTGGTCCCGTCTCGGGGGCTCATGGAGTCCGCAACACGGCTGGCAATTGAGCTGGACCATCCGGCTTACGATTGCCTCTACCTGGCTTTGGCGGTTGAGAACGGTTGCCGATTTGTCACTGCCGATGAACGTCTCGTCAACAAGATTCGGCGGAATAAGAAAAGTCCATTTCATGACCGAATTGTGGGCTTAAGGCCTTTTTGCTAATACTGTGCTCTGGTGGAATCAGTTATGTGCGCCATTCTTTCCACCCCAGGCACGCAAAGACCGCGTACCCCGGGGCCCCGGTTTTGGCGGAATGGCGCGTCGGGTTCAGTTTCCTGGTCTACACCATTACCAAAAAGGGCTTAGCGGAATCGCTTTCGCGCAAGACTTGACGATTCGCGGTTCCATGCGAGTGCTGGTTGGGCCCGACTCGGCAGATGAGCGGGTTCGGCAATGATCCGGGCATCGCGTGCTCGGCGGCGGGCGTTCGTAAAGTGCAGTTGTTCCCCCCGGGTGTTCGAGGAAGGCAGACTGGATTGGCCTTATGACATGCGCCGGCAAACCGACGCACTGCATGAGTGACCATCCAGTCTCTCCTGTTTTGAGATGAGAAAGATCGATTGATCTGCCCCTTGGGGCGTGCTTAGGGCGACGGCCCTGGGTTACGGTTTGCTTTCAGGAACGCGGTGTTCCCGTCCTGGTTTCTCTCGGGGTGGCTGCTAAGTCCTTTGTTTCACGAAGATGATCAAATTTTATTTTTCCCGCCCCCATAAGGTATTCCGGGGAAACCCATACTTGCGGCTGCTGATGGCCATCTACGGGGAAAGGGGAGGCGAGCGTGCGCCTTCCTCGCAGCGAGCAACATCCGTTACGCTCCGCGGTACCGATCATTTATTTGCTACAGATATAGATGCGAGTTAGGGTGGATTCGGTTAATTTCCCGGCGTATCAAACGATGTCTCTCGCGGTGACGGCGATGTAGAGGCCAGAGGCAAGGATGAGGGTTCCGCCAAGGAGCACGTAAAAGCCGGGCTTGTCACGCCAGATGAGATAGGAGACGAGGGTGCCAGTGACGAGCTGGGTGTAGTGGTACTGCGAGACGTTGGCGGCAGAGGTATGTTTGACGGCAATGTAGAAGCAGAGGGTTCCGAGGGCACAGAAAAGTCCCATGGCGAGGAGTCCCGCGGTGAGGCGGATGGTGAGTGGGCCGGCGTGAACGAAGACCATCAGGGCGAAACCGACGACTGCGGTAACGATGCCGGAGAAGAAGGCTAGGCTCTCGGGGGATTCGGTCTGGGTGAGGACACGGGACCACACCATGTTGGTGGAGAAGCAGGCGACGCAAACGATGCAGGCGGCGAAGCCGATCCAGTCGCCATCGTGTGCGCTGCTCCAGGGATGCACGGCGACGATGACTCCGGCGAATCCTGCAACAATCGCGATGGCCTTCTTCCAGGGCAAACCCTCGCGGAGGAAGATGGCGGAGAGCAGCGAGATCACGATGGGGGCCATGAAGACGAGGATGTAGAAGAGGGTGAGGGTAAGATGCCGGAGCGCGATGACAACGCAGACATTGTTTGCCATGTCGAGGCAGGCGCGGGCGAGCTGGCGGCTGAGCCGGTGAGGGCGCAGGATATGCATCTGGCCGCGCGCAAATCCGTAGATGGCGAGAAAGACGGCCATGAAAAGGCCGAGGAAGGCGACCATCTCGTAAGGCGGCAGGCCGGACTGGCCGACAAGCTTGATGGAAGTATCGGTGAGCACCCAGAAGGTGAAACCCGCGAGCGCGAAGCCAATTGCCTTGAGATCTGAGACCTGTTCTGTAGTTTGTAGTGACGACATCTCTATTTATCAATGTACAGGCCAAGGCTCAATCAGAATCTGCAGGCTGAACCGGATGAGTGCAAGCCGGCTAGCGTCTACGAATCAATTGGGAACACATGTCGGCTTTCCAGACCAAACTCTGTTCACCCACGCAATGACTGCAACCGAATGCAGGAGTTGGGGTTCTACTTGTCCGAGGCTTCGTCCTCGGACAAGACGCTTCCCAGATACAAGGTCAACACCTTCTTGAACGCAGAGTTCCCAGAGTTTCGTGGACGAAACGCCACGAAACCCTCTCTTTTGTCAACTCATTTGGCCTTCGCCGGGAAGAGTGTCTATAACTTCAGGGGGATATGGATACCCTGATTGTGTAACTTCCCGGCCTTGCCTCCAAGCACAATTCTGTGTCGGTTCGCAGGTTAGTTAGGGTATACCTAGTGCGGTATGCGTCTCTTTCCATTGCTTTTTTTTGCTCTTTTTTCTGCCACGACACCAGGTCAGACTCCGGCGAAGGTCTCTGCTCCTGACAACTTCCAAAAAGAAGCCTTAGTTTTTGAGCGCTCGGAGACTGCGATCCGCATGCACTCTGACGGTACGGGTGAGCGGGCATCGCACGTCTGGATCCGCCTGCAATCCGAAGGTGCTGCTCGCCAGTTCGGTGTCCTCTCCTTTAGTTATGCGGCAGCCAACGAGACACCACACATCACGTTAGTGCGCGTGCACAAACAGGACGGGTCCACAGTAGACACTCCAGTCGCCGATGCCATCGACATGCCGGCGGCAGTAACCCGCGAGGCTCCTCTCTACAGCGACCTGAAAGAGAAGCACCTGCCGGTACGTTCTCTGGCAACCGGGGATACTCTGGAGTACGAAGTCCACGTCACCATCGACAAGGCCGAGGCACCGGGCCAATTCTGGGGAGCGCAGAATTTTACGCCGCCTGGCTCCTTAATCGTGCTGGCGGAAATCTTCACGCTGGAAGTTCCCAAGGACAAGTATCTCCAGGTATGGAGCCCGAACCACAAGCCCACCATCACGGAGCACGACAATCTCCGCACCTATCGATGGGAGCAATCCCAGCTGGTACCCGCGCCGAAGACCAACAACCAGGCAGACGACGCGTCCGATGCCAACACGCCCAAGGATCCTGACGAGGATGCGGATGGGCGCAAGTTGCCTGGGGTGGCCTGGACCACTTTCCACAGCTGGGCAGAGGTAGGCGATTGGTACCGCGGCCTCTCGTTGGAGCGGGCGCAACCGAACGACGCCCTGCGAGCCCGCGCAGCGGACATCACCAAAGATGCAAAAACGCCCGAGGACCAGGTCCGTGCCATCTACGCTTTTGTCTCCACGCACACCCGTTATGTAGGAATTGATTTCGGCATAGGCCGCTATCAACCGCACCCGGCAGCAGAGGTGCTGGCCAACAACTATGGTGACTGCAAAGACAAGGACACATTGCTCGAAGCTCTGCTTCGAGCGCAAGGATTCCACACCGCCCCAGCGCTCATCGGCGTAGGCATTACTCCGGTAGAGGCTGTGCCATCCCCCGCGGTCTTTAACCATGTAATCACCACCGTCGAGCTGCCCGGCGGACGCGTCTGGCTCGACAGCACGCCTGAGGTCGCTCCGTATCGCTGGCTCTCCGCGGCCATACGCGATCAGTCAGCGCTGGTAGTGCCTGCGGAAGGCCCGGCAGCGCTCGATCGCACTCCTGCGGCGCCTCCTTATCCTATGTTTGCGCACTTTGAGGCCACCGGTACGCTCGATGCGGATGGTAAGTTCACGAGCCATATCACGGCGAGTTACCGCACGGACGACGAGGTCCTATTGCGCCAGTTGGCGCGCAACGTAGCCCCGGCGGAATGGGACAAGGTATCCCAGTATGTCTCCTCCATGACCGGCTTTGGTGGAACAACCAGCCATACGACCATTACCAACCCAGAAGACCTCTCCTCGCCCATTGTGCTCACTTACGATTACACTCGGCCGGCGTACGGCGATTGGGACAATCGCCGCATCGTGCCTTGTTATCCTGCGCTCGAATTCAGCCCGCTGGCCAGCAACCACAAGGCACCGCGGGCGGACATTCAACTCGGGGCCCCCCGAACCCTGACCGCCATTAGCCGTATTCGGTTGCCCGAAGGCTACCGCACGGATCTGCCTGATCCGGTCCACGTAAAGACCGATTTCACGACTTTTGATAAGACCTACCGATACGACGGCAAGGATGTAGTGATCGAGCGCACCATCGTGGTGCTGGCCAAAAAGCTGCCGAAAGCGGACTGGAAGCGCTACCAGGCATTCAGCAAAGACATTGGTCTCGAGGGCGAGCCGTTTATTCAGTTAATAAGGTCGCAATCGCCGGAACCCATCGATCGTCCAACCATCGCGCGAGGGAAGGCGAAGGCCGAGAAGCCGGCCGAAACGGCCAACGTCGTGAATCCGCCAGGAGGGACTTCGGTAACGGGATTACCAAAGCTCGATAGCGGCCACGCAGGTATACCCGAGCCGGCGGAAGGCGCCTCTGCAAAAGACCTGATGCGCTCCGCCTACGAGAAAATGCAAGCCGGCGACTGGAATGGCGTGAAGGCCACGCTGGATCAAGCCAAAGCAAAAGACCCCGAGGCGCAGGGTTTGTATTCGCTCTATGCAATGGAAGCAGTCTTTCGCAGGAACTATACAGAGGCCGTCGCCGACTTCAAGAAAGAGTTAGCCATTCACCCTGATATGCCTGATGTGGTTATCGCCCTGGCCGCGGTCGAGGCTAAGAGCGGAGGTGACACGGAGGCTCAGCACACCCTCCAGAGCTACGTCGAGAAACACCCAGGCAACCTAAAGTTATCGTTGTACCTGGCTGAGCTGCAAAACAATGCGCAAGACTACCAGGGCGAGCGGAAGACGCTTGAGGCCGCGGCCCACGAGAACCCCGAAGATCGAACAGTCCGTGTGCGGCTGAGCAACACGCTACTGCTGCTCAATCGCAAGGACGAAGCGGCAGCCGTGGCAAAAAGTGCCCTGGACGGCACCGACGATGTGGGAATACTGAATGACGCCGGCTACGTGCTGGCGGAAACCGGTCTCGACCTGTCCTACGCGGAAGAAGTCTCGCGAAAAAGTATCACTGTGTTGGAAGCAAAGACGGCAGCCATTACTCCTGCTGAGGTAAACAGTAATGCCTTTGCGCAGTCGAGGCTGCTGATTGCCTCGTGGGACACGCTGGGTTGGATCCTATTTCGCGAAGGCAAGTTGGAACAAGCCGAGCCGCTCATCGTTGCCGGCTGGCGAAATGCGCTCGCGCCTGAAGGCGGCGATCATCTTGGCCAGGTGTATGAGGCCATGGGGAAAAAGGAGGACGCGCTTTCCGCGTATCGTCTGGCGGCGGCCGCGATCGAGGGTGAGAATGTGAGCCCCGATGTACGCGAGCACATTACGACGAGCATCGCGCGGCTCAAAGGCACGAGCGCCGCTGGACCGCGATTCGACGGTACCGCGGCGCTTCAGCAGTCGCGCTCTTACAAGATTGCCAAGCCAGATGGAGTGAGCGGATGGGGTACTTTTCGGCTGCAGATCAATACCGAAGGGGTCATCGCTTCACAGCAGGTCTCCGGGGATGAGAAGCTGGCTGCGCTTACGAGCAGGATCCACGCAATGAAATTCCCGGAACTGGTGCCGCCCGGATCTGCGGCGCACTTACTGCGAAGCGCGGTGGTGAGCTGTTCCATGGGGGCTGATTGCGATGTTGTTCTGGTGCCGAATGGCAGCTTGCAGGCCGAGCAGTAACGTGCATCCGGGAGAGCCGCACACGTAGGGCATTGGAGGGGCTGTCCTTCCATAGCCCAGGGAACTCTGCGACTGGGGTGAATCCAACAGTTGAAACTGCGATGCGATTGAGGGCCACATTTTCTACACGGGAACATAAGCTGGAGATTTGTGGACACACGGAGTTTCGTGGACGGTATCTTCGTGGACATCTTTAAGCACGAATGGACCTTGGTTCACCGCTAGATCAGGAGATGAGCAGCATTTGGCAGTGGGTTGAGCTATCCGTCCCTTTCCTAGAAAAAGCGGTGGTTGCAGCGGATGAGAGCGAATCTGTGTACAATTGCGGCCGTGGGAAACGTTTACTGTAACCGGCCGGGAGCGGGCAGCGAAAAAGAGTTATGCGGCTGGCCGCCTTCGCAAGGGACGGTCTTGAATGAGTGAAATATCGCGAAGAAAGTTCCTCAAAAGCGCCTCTCAAACGGGCCTCGTTATGTCAGCAGCGGCCGTTGGCGGCCGGTTAGGCGCCGCGCAGGCTTCGATCACCCGAGTGACGATCGATGTGAACCGGCAAATTGCTCCCGTGAGTCATGAACTGTTCGGCTCGTTCCTGGAACAGCTCGGGCGCGCGATCTACGAGGGCATCTACGACCCGGGATCGAAATTATCGGACGCGCAGGGATTCCGAAAGGATGTGTTGGCAGAAGTGCGTGCGCTGCAAGTGCCGATCGTCCGCTGGCCTGGGGGAAATTTTGTGTCGGGCTATCACTGGCTGGATGGAGTGGGGCCCAAGGAAAAGCGGCCGACGGTGCTGGATCGCGCATGGAACACGCTGGAGACCAACCAGTTCGGCACGAATGAGTTTCTTACCTGGGCGCGGCTGGCGGATACGGAACCGCTCATGGGCCTGAATTTCGGAACCGGTTCGGCAGAAGATGCGGCCGCGCTGGTGGAATATTGCAACGGAGCCGGCGGCACGAAGTGGAGCGATCTGCGACGCTCTCATGGCTACGCCGAGCCATGGGGGGTGAAGTTCTGGTGTGTGGGCAATGAGATGGATGGCCCCTGGCAGATTGGGCACATGCCGGCCCGGGAATATGGCTTGAAAGCAACCGACGCTGCGCGGCAGATGCGCGCAGTCGATCCCTCGATCAAGTTGATCGCCTGCGGATCGAGCGGGCCTTTTATGCCCACGTACATCGAGTGGGATCGCACTGTCCTGGAAGAATGCTACGACGTGGTGGATGGAATCTCCCTGCATCGCTACTGGGGGAATACTGAGGAGACCCATCATGACAGCCAGGTGTACATGGCCATGAACCTGGCGATGGACCGGCAGATTGAGGAGATAGCAGCGGTTTGCGACACAGTGCGCGCGCAAAAACGCTCGGGTAAGCAGCTGTGGTTATCGTTCGACGAGTGGAACGTGTGGTATCGCGCGCGCGGCGGAGATTTCTCGAACGGGCATGGTAAGCCGCATCCGCATCTGCTGGAGGAACCGTACAACCTGGAAGATGCGCTGCTGGTAGGGGGGCTGGCCAATTCGCTCATACGGCA
This sequence comes from uncultured Acidobacteriaceae bacterium, assembly GCA_963721125.1. Lineage (GTDB taxonomy): Bacteria > Acidobacteriota > Terriglobia > Terriglobales > Acidobacteriaceae > PALSA-350. Next base: position 551,175 of record CAVRHZ010000009.1, read on the forward strand.
TTCGGACCGCGTGAAGGTGGCGTGCCTGGCCCAATTGGTCAATGTGATTGCGCCGATTGCCACGAATGAGGACGGCATTTTGCGGCACACCATCTTCTATCCCTACAGTTGGGCGCTCAAGTATGCGCACGGCCGGGCATTGAGCGTGCAGCCGGAGGGCCCGGGATACGAGGTGGCAACCCTGGGCCGTCCGGTCGAGGACGGCGGACTGCCGATTCCCGGCTTTGGTGACGTGCAATGGGTAGATGTGGCGGCGACCATCGACATGGAGGGCAAGGCTGCGGCGGTATTCCTGTTCAACCGTAATCTGGAAAAGCCGCAGGATGTGGAACTGCTCTGGCGTGATGCAACGCCCAGTGCGGTGAAGCAGTTCCTGACGATCACGGGGCCGGATCTGAAGGCGGGCAATACATTTGCGGATCCGAAGCGGGTGACGCCACAGACGCTGGAATCTCCGAAAACCGGGGCGCGCATGACGCTGCAGTTGCCCGCGCGTTCTTATTCCGTTTTATCGTTGGCTCTATAGATCAATTGTAGTTACATTTTGCTGCTGCAATGAAAGGAAGACCGATGAAGAAGATCATCGTTTTGTGGATGCTGCCGGCGCCCGCTTTATGGATGCTGCTGGCGCCGGCAATCTGCCTGGCCCAACCCCCGGCCGAGTGCAAACCTTCTTCCCTAAACGTTCCCGGGGCGCCTTATCCCTGTGTGTTTCCCGACCATCGCGCCATGTTCCGGCTATCGGCGCCGGAGGCCCAGAAGGTGCGGGTCAGGGTTGGAACGGGCTTCGATATGGCGAAGGAAGCAGACGGCCTGTGGTACGCGACGACTACGCCCTTGCCCGAAGGCTTTCACTACTACATGGTGAACATCGACGGATCGAGCGTGTCGGATCCGGCGACGGCAAGCTTCTTCGGCGGAGGGCAGTGGAGCAGCGCGATAGAGATTCCAGCGGCGGATGCTGCGTTCTACAGTCATCAACAGGTGCCGCATGGGCTGGTGCGCGACGAATGGTACTTCTCGACGGTAACGCAACAGTGGCGGCGCGCAATGATCTATACGCCGCCGGGTTATGACCAGAATGCGAAGGTGCGGTATCCGGTCCTTTATTTATTGCATGGTTGGGGAGAAAACGAGCTTGGTTGGACTTTCCAGGGCCATGTGGATCAGATCATGGATAACCTGCTCGCTGCCGGCAAAACGAAACCCATGCTGATCGTGATGGACAACCTGAACGCGGTCAAGCCGGGTGAAGATGGCACGATCTACAACGCGCGCAGCGTGATTACCCAGGCAGTGCCGAAGCCGCAGGCACCCCTGGGCGGAGCGCCTGGCGTGCCGGGCGCGGGACAGCGTGCAGCAGGCGGCGCACCCCCGCCGAGGCCTGCACTTCACTTGAGCGGAACCTTCACCGAGATGATGTTCACGGATTTGATCCCGATGGTCGAAAAGAACTATCGGGTTGCACCAGGGCGCGAGAACCGGGCCATGGCGGGTTTGTCGATGGGAGGATTCCAAACGTTTAATACCGGTTTGGAGCATCTGGACAAATTCGCCTACCTGGGCGGCTTCAGCGGCAATTGCAGCGGGTTCGGCGGCAGCCCCTTCGACATCAAGACAATTTGCGGCGGGGCATTTGCCGATCCAGCCGCGTTTAACAGCAAAGTGAAGCTGCTTTATCTGTCGACGGGGTCGGTCGAAGGGCCGCGCGTGAAGCAGTTCAGCGATGCCCTTACCCAGGCGGGGATCAAGAATGTGTACTTTGAGTCCCCAGGCACCGCGCATGAGTGGCTCTCGTGGCGGCGCGCTTTGGCTGACTTTGCTCCGAGACTATTTCAGTGAACCACGTTTTCGAGGCAGCATCGCCGCGACTACCGCTACAAAACACTCCCTGCATGTACCGGGATTGGCTGAATCTGTTAGAGTGACCGCGTGTTCTCCCTTAAGGGCGGGAAACCATGATGCAATCCCCGTCGGCGGTCTTGTCTCCGGTGGCGGCTCCGTTACGACTTGCCGTGGTTGGTCTTGGACGTATGGGCAGGATTCACGCTCTTCATGCTCACGAACTCTCTCGCGAGACCGGCTTGTGCCAATTGGTGGCTTTATCCACATTGGATCGAACCCAGGCGGAAGCATTTCTTTCTCAGACAAGCACCAGGATTCCGGTTTTCCCGTCCATCCAGGACCTGGCAGACGCGCGCGTTTGTGATGCAGTCGTAATCGCGACCGATACGTCACTGCATGAAGAGCACGCCACGCTGATGCTGGAGGCAGGCGCAAAGGTTTTTCTGGAAAAGCCTTTGTCGGGAACATTGAACGGCGCTCGTTCCTTTTCAAGATATTTGCAGGCTAACCATCCTGATGCGATGATGCTGGGCTTTCAACGCCGCTTTGACGAGCCACTGCGTTTGGCAAAGAAGATGTTGGATGACGGGAGTATCGGCCGGCTGTTCCGCGTGTACTCGGCCCTGGAGGATTCGGCTCCCGCTCCGAACGGCTATAACAGCACAGGGATTCTGCCGGATATGGCCATTCACAATGTGGATGAAGTTCTTTGGCTAACCGGCGACTTACCATTGCGCGGCTTCGTATTCGGATCTAATCTGCACAGTCATCGCCTGAGCACCTGCATCGAAGACTTCGACGACGCGATACTTATCCTGGATTTCGGCAGCGAGGGTGGGAAGGGACTATTGGCCGAAGTTCAGGTAAGCCGCAACCACGTATCAGGGTACAGAGGCGAGACGATCCTATATGGCGAGAAGGGTCAAATTCGAGTTGGCCGCTTCCATGCCAATCCTCGCGAGGTGATCGTCGAGGCGTACGGACCACGTGATCATGCTGAACCGCTCGTTTCGCGCAGCTTCCCTACACGTGACTACGAAGAAGCGCTGCCGGAGTTTATCGACCGGTTTGGCGCAGCCTACAAGGAAGAACTTCGCGTATTCATCCAATGCTGTGTAGCCAGGCAGGGATTCCCCGTTACGCATCTGGATGCTCTGCACGCCCAGGAAATCATAGCCGCAGCGATGACCAGGATACTAAGCACAAAAGACATGGCTCCTATCGCGTACAACAAGGCATAGGTTCAAGATCCGTCCGGAAAAGGTCCTTTGTGGAACCTTAAAGCGCGACTTCCGTCAGTCAGGAAACGACGGAAACTTGACGCCGAAAAGAGGTCATATTATTCTGGTCATATTTACAGAGGCATTGTCATGCAAAAAATGGCCGCCGCGCAGTTCAAAGCTCAATGCCTGGCTGTGATGGATCAGGTGTCGCAAAGTGGCCGCCCCATCGTAATTACCAAGCATGGCAAACCTGTGGTGAAACTGGTTCCTGCAACCGAAGGCGAGGAAGAGATCTTCGGGGCCTTGGCGGGCATCGCCAGAATTAAGGGCGATATCGAGAACACGGTTCCGGCCAGCGATTGGGAAGTGGAATGATCCTTCTGGATACTCATATTCTCGTCTGGCTTCTGATCGCTCCTGAAAACCTTTCACCAAAAGCAAAGAAGGCAATTCTGGCGGCCCGCAAATCCGGGCCGCTTGCAATTTCTGCGATCAGCCTTTGGGAAATTGCATGGTTGGTAGTGAACAAGAGAATTGATATCGATGTGAGCGTCGATTCCTTTGTGAAGAAATGTGCTTCTTATGTGCAGATTCTCCCGATCACTCCGGAGATAGCGGCTCGTTCTGTTCAGTTCCCAAAATCCTACCCAAAAGATCCGCAGGACAGAATCATCGGAGCGACCGCGATTGTTGAGGGCATTCGCCTTCTGACGCATGACAAGATGATCGTGAAGTCAGGTCTGGTTCCTCTGGCAGCGTAGCGCTCAGGACTCCGGCGGGGACGAAACGCACCCCGTCATAAGAAGGGGCGTCCCGTTCCGTAACCTGGCGCGCCTAATCGCCGGTTACTTTTCGTCTGTTCCCCAGGCGCGAAACCTCGGATGAACCCCCCCGGCGAAAACGCATCCTAAATGCTGACGAGATTGAAACTCGCCGGCGTCAACGGTCGTCTTCCTACTACGCTTCCCTGCCCTGGCACCAAGTGTGCCGGGGCTACGCGCGCAGTTTGGAGGAGTTTCTACGTATGAAGGGTCATTGCCAGTTGCTGGCATTTGCCAGCGCGCTCATATTGTTGCCTCTTGCCGCCTACTCTCAGAACCCAAGCGCTCCTGATTCCCAGAACGCATCTCAGGGCCCGGCTTCGGGGCAACACGAAGCTTCATTGATGAAGCCTGCGCGTGCCCGGCTGGTGCAAGCTGTGGATGCACACAAGGATAGCTCCGGTCAGACCATCAAAGCCGAACTTGACGGCAAATTGACCTTAACCAACGGAACCGAGTTGCCGCGAGGGACGGTGCTCCTGGGGAAAATTACCGCCGACGACACGAACCGGCAGGGGAAAGCAAAGCTGGCTGTGCGTTTCGACCAGGCTCGTCTTAAAGACGGAACCATTGTGCCTATCAGGACGGCCATCGTAGGCTTTAACGGCCCGCAGGCCGAAAGCGCGGATGAAGATCCACTCGATACGACGAACGAGATACCGAATGATTGGACGGCCAGGACGCTGCAAATGGATCAGGTGAACGTGGCCCCTGGGGTCGACCTGCACAGCACGATATCCAGCCAGAACTCTGGCGTCTTCGTAGCGGTTCAGAAGGATGACATTAAGCTGCGGCAAGGAAGTGAACTTCAGTTAGCCATCGCTCCTGCAGTCAGCGGACAAGTGTCGCCGTCCCCCGGCCGGTAAGGCGAAGTAACTCAGGGCTAAAGGACAAATACGCCTTCAGGGGTAACGGAGGGACGGCATGAACTTCGTGATTTACGCGTTGCGGTAGAGGAAAATGGCGCAGATTCAGGCCCTCCCCCATTCCCCCAGCTCCCGTCCCCTTATCTCCCCGACATGTAAGGCGGCACGTTGGTGTCGATCACGCTGAACTCCTCGCGGGTGAGGGGCAGCGAGTGAAAGGCTGCCTCAGCTCGAACGGGTGTAAAGCTTGTCCAAGCACCGTCGCTCCCAAACAGGATTCGATGGACGCCAGCCTCGCGAATTCGTGACGCAATAAGTTGCTTCTTGTTCTTCCAGTCTCCGAGGCCGGCCACCCCGGAGATGTCGAAGTACAAATGAGAAACGCGTGGATCATGGTGCTCGATGGCGTTGACAAATACTGATAGACTCGCGTCGGTTGTGGGATCGTCGTAGCCGCCGCTCCCGGCGAGGTGAGCCACCTGGACAGCGATGTGCGGTGCGGCAGAGAGCACCTCACTGATGAAGATCTGCGCTTCCTTTGCTCCGTAGGGCCTGTGATGGTCTACGTTCGGATGCAAATGCACAACGACAGCCATATGGTGGCCGTCAGCTGAGCGGAAGACCTCGCGAAGTCTCCGGACATGCTCAGGATTGTCGAGATCGACATCCGAATTGCCGAAATGGAGCTTGAGCCCGGTGCTGAGATAAGGATCATGCGAGCAGCGGTCGATTTCGGTCAGAGCGTAGGCGCGAAGCGGATCCACGCCGCAGAAAGCGACGAGGCGGCCCGGGTACTCCTTCACCTGGTCCGCAGTCCAATCATTTTCCCTCTTCACCTGCGTGTATTCATCCTCCACAAGAGGACGGTTGGGATTCCCGAACTGGTAGGCCAACGAGAGGATGACGGCCCGTCGAATGCCAGCCATATCCATCTCGGCGATCAAGTCGCGAGCGAGAAAGGGCTTTGGCTGGCCAAGAATGCGGGCGACCGCGGGACTGAGTAGATGCTCGTGATAATCGGCTCGCGGCTCTTCCGGTACCGGGGCGCTGGTCGGCATGAGAAGCGAGAAAAGCAGGCTGCAACAAATAAGAGAGATGGTCATCCGGCCTTCCTCCCCTTCTCATATCACCTATACATTCAAACAGACGGGAGCTGCCACTTTCACGGAAACGTCGTCGACAAGCGTTTCTGAAAGTGTCAGGTCCGTCTGACCACAAATCTTTTGCAAATCTTTTGACCACAAATCTTTAGGTCCGTCTGACCACAAATCTTAGCGTGGTCGTTTTTTACGAATCGCTCGGTGCTCCGGTGTTGTCGACGCGCTCTTCTCTTCCTGCTGCATGCTGGAAGCGGTTTGGAGGTCTTCGTGGCGAAGCGCCTGACGAATCAGCATTTTTAAGTAAGTTTGATACTTTAGGCCCTTCCGCTCTGCGTGAAAGCGAGCCTTTGCAATGTCTTCAGGATCGAGTCGAATCGTGGTTGTGGGTGTGTTCCCTCGCCGTGCAACCGTTCCACGCCCAACTTTGCCTGCCGCTGCTGCCCGCGCGAACAGATGTGCCAGTTGATCCTGATTTTCACTCCACCAACGCGCCTCGTCACCTTCGCTCTTAAACTCAGGAACCTTGAGGGTCTGTTCCATACAAATTTCCCTTCTTGATGAGATAGAGATCCTTCATCGCTTTGGGAGCGTTGAATGCTGTGATCACTCGGATCAAGCTCTGACGCCATGTGGATACCACGACCATGATCCGGCCGGCATTCGTTTCCCCCAATTGTACGAACCGTTCTTCGTCTTTCACTGTCTGAAGCTCAACGTCGAATGGTTCGTTGTTAATTACTTGCTCTGCCTCTGCACGGGAAACACCGTGGGTTGCGATGTGAGCGCTGTTCTCATCGTCCCAATCGAATAGCAACATCTATTGTCCTCCAAAGGGCCACGGCCGTCTGAGCGGAGTGGCGAATAGGTCTTAATCCACATGTGTTTCCTCCTCTTTGTTGTTGTTTTGTTGTTGTTTTTGTCTGTCGTCTGTCGTCTGTCGTCTTGGCTCTGAATCTTGCCTTGGGACAGTATCTGAAGTGTAGCTATACTGTAGCTACATGTCAACCTTAAGCTATGTTCTGCGTGATCGGCACCGAATTGGGTTACCTTCCACGAAACTTCTGTCCACGAAACTTCGTATAAACGGGAATGTCGATGATCAGGGTCTTGTGTATCAGAGCTATTGTCCTTGCGCTATTCCTGGTCGGCGCGGTGGCTATTGGTCGAGCACAGGATCTAGCGATCACGCGCGCCACTGTCTACGCCGCGCCAGATGCGCCGGCGCGGAGGGACGTAACAATCGTGATCCATCATGGAGTGATCGCTGGGGTTGGGGAGCATCTGCGCATCCCCAAGGACATGGAGACGATTTCCTGCCAAACCTGCGTTGTGCTTGCCGGTTTCTGGAATGCGCATGTCCATTTCATGGAGCCGCGGTGGAACGAAGCTGCGAACCAGCCCGCAGATAAATTGGCACGCCAGATCAGCGAGATGCTCACGCACTCGGGCTTTACGACAGTGGTAGATACCGGCTCGGACGGGGAGAATACGATTGCACTGCGGCGGCGCGTGGACAGCGGCGAAGTCCTGGGACCGCGCATCTTTACCGCGGGCATCCCAATCTTTCCCGCGCATGCGTTGCCGTACTACTTAGCGGAGCTTCCGCCAGAATTGAAGGCAAAAATGGCACAGCCTGAAACGGCTGCAGACGCAGTGACAATTGTCGATAGAAACCGAGCGGCCGGATGCGACATCGTAAAGCTCTTCACCGGTTCGATTGTAAGCCCCGGCCACATCACTCCGATGCAAGTGGCGATCGCGCGTGCCGCGGTCGATGAGGCACATCGACACGGGCAACTGGTGTTTTCGCATTCCTCAAACCTTGAGGGGACGAAAGTGGCCATCGACGCTGGGGTGGACGTTCTGGCGCATACGCCGGAGGATACCAGTGGAATCGATGAGGCGATGCTGCGGCGTATGATTGCGCAACACATGACGATCATTCCGACACTTAAGCTGTTCTCGCGCGACGACAATATCGCGAACATTCGCGGGCTCGACTACCGGTTTCACCAGCTTGGGGGAAGGCTGGTTTATGGCACCGACACCGGATTTCTCCCGGATTACGACCAGAGCGAGGAATTTCGTCAGCTGATGCAGGCTGGGTTTGGATTTCGCGATGTGCTGGCCATGTTGACGACGGCTCCGGCGGAGCTGTTTCATCTATCGCAGCGCGAAGGCAAGGTGATGCCCGGAATGCGCGGTGATCTGACGATTCTGTCAGAAGACCCGGCGTCGGGGAACCCGGAGGCGTTCACCAAGGCCAGATATACGATCCGTGGCGGCAAGGTGATCTGGCACACGAATTAGGCGCCGAAGCGATGCGGCGGCTGAACTGCGGGACGGACGGGACTGTGCCATAACAATCATAACGAGCGAGGAAACGTCCCGTCTGTAGCAGCCATTGCGAGCCTCACGATGCGAGCATTTGCTTCGGGGGTACTTCCGTCCGGTGCCCGGGTTACCCGCGTCCCCGGGTTAACCCTAGCGCATCCGCAACAACCTTACGCATGGGCGGAAGCTCATCCTTGACGGTGTTCCAGATTATTTGGTCGTCGATCCGGTGATAAGCGTGTCGCAGGAGATTCCCCATCCCGCGGAAGCCTTCCCAATCCGGCCCGGGAGCGATCCGTTCGGCGTCCTCACCAAGACGAATCGCTGCCTCAGTCATAATCTGCATTTGGCGTTCGACTGCTGATTTGGTTTTCACATCGATCTGATAGGACTCAAAGGGTCATGTCATGAAGAAACAGCTCGATGAGATCGATCGCTTCGAGAATGTCGCGCAGATGCCTGGTGTTATCTCTAAAAAGCAATGACGGCCTCACGGAGCGCCTTAGACTTGACCGGTTCGCGCATCCAGTCGGTGGAAGACAAATCCACACGAGCGCTGAGCATATCGGTGAGGCGGTTTTGCAGGCTTCCCACTTTAACCAGTGTCATCCGCTTTGACTTGTCAAAATCAGCCAGGAGATCCACATCGGAGACCGTAGTCGCTTCATTTCTTGCGACGGACCCGAACACCGATATGTGGAGAATTCCGGCAGCCTTAAGCTCTGGCTCGTGGTGGCGCAGCTTTTCGATAACAAAACGCTGATCCATGCGGTTATTTTGCGCTAACAGCCCGCGTTTCTCAAGAAGATTGGGGAAACACAGGACCAGAGCCGAGATCTGGTCCGTGCACACGTCCATTACTGAGGATTGACAGCATTTCGGAAAGGGGGTTGAGCTATCTGTCCCGGAAATGCTTAAAGGGGAGTTTTATGTGGCCCTGGCGGGTTGACTTTGCCCTCAGAATGCGTCGCCTTAGAGGGGTAAAGAGGGACGGCCTGAGCTTCGTGATTTACGCGTTGGGGTAGAGGATCGCGCAGATCAGGCTGTCCCCCATTCCCCCCGTCCCCCCCCATTCTCCCGTTCGCGTCTGACAAGTAACCCGGACCGCTGATTTGCCTCGGGGGTACTTCCGTCTGGTCCCGGAAATGCTCGGAAAATGCCTGTCCCGGAAATGCCTCATCCGCTCACCTTTTAGGCGTAATCAACATGTCTGGGGTTCCACGGTGCCAGTTGTCGAAGCAGCTATCGAATTGGAGGCGACCGACAGCGTTGAGTCCAAAGATGCGTTCGCTGATGCGGCGTATTTGCAGAACATCCTGACGCAAGTGAGGATTCTTCCAGAGAGCACTGAGGAAGGTTGTCACAATCCGACATTTCGTCTCTGCCAAATATTCTTCCCGGTAAAGCTTGCCGATGGTCTCAATAAGGATCGCAAAGAGCGGTTGGACATTGTCGGTCGGGTTTTCAAAGATTCGAACGAATTGCTTCAACGGCGTTCGCCACGGAATCTGGTCGGCAATCTCGATTGCCTTGAGCAATGATGGGCTATCGAAGGGGGTAACAGAGTATTCCATCCCGATGAGACCGGCGATCGCCCTGTCTCTCTTGTCCCTGGAAACGTCACCGGACGCAAACGCCAGTTCCACCAACACTTCGGTCCAGGCGCGTTTCACGCCAAACTCATTCTTTGCGAGCTGTGCCTGAACGAGATCGTCTGTCCAAAGCACACTATGAGGTTCAGCAGCCAACATCATCGTCTCGGCGCCGTACTGGCCGAACATCTGCTCGAGAGGTTCGCGCCGCTCGGGTTCTACAGCCGAAAATTTGATCGCCGGAACTATTTCGACCGATTCCTTGAGTTTTTCGAGGAATGCCTGCTCTTGAGTACGGCGCTGGGCCTTCTGCTCGGCGGTCTGCTCTACAAAAGAGGGAACACCGTTGTTGTAGCTAATCGTCGCGCTGGTTCCCGTGGAGAAAAGATCACCCAGGAGCGTTTCTTGTAGTTCATCAAAGGTCCCCTCGCTCATTCGGAAGTGGAACCTCTGGGTATTCAGCAGGAGCTCGTCTAGACCTAGAAGGCGGATGGTGGCGATGGCCGTGATGTCTACTACGATGTGTGAGGCCGTTTGAAGCGCAAATTCCGCCTCGGTCCGCTCCTTCGGTGTGCCGAACGTGCATTTGACATATTGGCCGTCTTCTTGGGCCAGGCTCGCCAATCCGATATATGCGTTTTGATTAAAGCGCTCACCGAATAAATGCAGGGACATCGGGTGCTCGTCGTACACCTGACGAACCCGCTTGATGGCGAGCTCGCGTTGTTTGACGGTATCCAGGATCGTCTCAAGCGCCTTGGTGGTGTCTTCCTTCGCCGGCCCGATTCGCATCGATTCGACGACGGATTTGTCAGCAAATCTGACCTGCATCTCGGCCATGGAGTCTTGGTAGCGGCGGACATACTTCGGCAAAATTTGCCGAACAGTGCCGGTCCGGCTCTGCACGTGGCCTTCCGCGAGGATTGCAGATTCACCGACGCGCTTACCCTTCAGGCCGTTGGCGAGGGCGCTGTTCGTCGAGATTTCCTCGAGTTCGGAGTTTGGAGCATCGGTGTCTTCGAGTACAAACCAGCGAGTATTGCCGGTGAGATCGTCGTAAACAGCGACTGCGGAGCCGACCTCAACAGACTCTTGGGACGCCGGAATCGTAATATTCGGGTCGCCCGGCATGAGGCTCAGGATCATCGCCTTATGGGCCTCTAGTGCGGCGAAGTGCAGACGCAAGAATCGATACGCATAATCCACCGTCCCATTTCCTGCCCCCTTGAAGCGGAGTACATGCACAATCGGAATGATGTAGTCGAGTGGTAGTTCTTCAACGGATGGAAGTTTGTCGGGATCGGCTTCGACGAGGCTTGGCTGCTTGGACTGTACACCGATCATCGAGCGGCTCAGCGTTGCGAGCTTGTGGCCGGGGTTCTTCGCCAAGAACTCATCAAGGCGAATCACAGCCTTTTCGCGTGAATATTTCTGGACGTATTGCACCTCAAACCGAACAACTTCCCATGGGTCCTGCCCTCGGCGCTTAAGTTCGTCACATGTTTCCATCACCACATCGTCTCGATGGAGCCTGGCAGCGCAGTCCAGCAGGTGACCCCAGTCGAAACCCTCAAGATTGAGGCGGAACAGACTTTGCAGCAATGGCAACGCTTCCTCGTAGAGCTGCAAATTCATGAATAAATCGGCAACCAGAGCAGTGACCTCTGGGCGCGTATCCGCGTCGAGCTCCGCTTTAGCTTGTCTCGCGTACTGAGCGGCAAGGTCTTCGTGACCTTCGAACAGCGCAATACGCCCCCGCGTTACGACGGCAAGGACCGCCGGTATAGCCGTGGCGACAGACTCTAGGTAGTCTTTCGAGCTTTGCGGTGTCGCCTCATGGCCCAGCACGTCGACGGTCGTGGTCACCACGAATGTCCGGAATTCAGGACGCAGGGCGAGGACACTGATAGAAGAGAGCAAAGATAAAGCAGTCGGAACGTCTTGCCTAAGCTTTCTGTGCAGTAAAGATTTCGCGAGCATGAAGGCTGCTTCTGCGCTAGGGTTCTTGCGGTAAACCCGTTCAAGAAGTTCAACCGCTTCGTCCGTTCGTTTGCTCACCTCCATCAAATGAGACAAGTGCATCAATGGCTCAGGGTTGTCGGGATCTAACCGTAGAGCCTCCTTCGCATCCACCTCGGCTTCGGCGAGCCTCTTCTGAACAATTCTTAGGTTGGACCGAAGAGAGAGGGCTTCGGAATGTGCATAGGAATTCGACTCTTTCTCAGCCAGTATTATCGAAGTTGTGATCCAGCTTTCTACATTACCCTCCACCTCTGCACGATTTAGAAGGGGCTGCTCCATCCGTATCGTTGAGCGCATGATCAAGCCCAGGTTGGTGCGTGCAACCATCAGCGCCGGAAATGGGGATTCTGGATGGGCCTTGACGGCGCTTTCGGCGTAGTAAAGCGCTTTGTCGTTGTTCAATTCCATCAGTGCGCGTCTGGCTAAGGCCACCGCAACCTCACCATCGGCGCGTATCTCGTCGGATAGCTGACTCTCGATGTCGTTAATCGTCGCAGTCGGAGGAGAGGAATTGACCCAACAGCTAGCGAGTCGAGTAGATGCCGGATATACCTTACGCAAAGCTATGGCCTTCCCGTACGCCGTTTCGTATTCGCCCTTCAAGACGTACCCGAACACCTCGTTTATCTGCGCCGTCTCATCGTTAGGCTTGAGCGAGTAGGCCTTAAGGAAATGTTCGCCTGCAATATCGAAATGGCGAAGACCGAACTCCGCGAAGCCCAGATTTGAGCTGATGCGGAAGAGATCATGCGCGGTAATCTCCTGGGAACCCTTTCGCTGCAAAATCCGATTTAGGAGAAGCAAGCCGAGCTGAAAGTCTCGTCGTTGAACGGCATCGCGTGCTTCATCGATTTCAGGCGTGAGGTCGGCCACGAGAGAGATCGTGGAAGACTCATGAACCACTGCTTGGACAACGGGTGACTTGGAGCCTATCCGACTATCCGCGGCGATAACAATGGGGCCATAGAAAGCCCTCCAGACCTCCTCATACTCTTGGAGGAGACGACACAATTTTCCCCATGTGAACAACTCTACGAAGAAATCGCCACTGGCCCTATGCCTAGTGTTGATCTCGAGAATTTTCTTTTGAGCTTGGGTGGAGACTTTTGCAGTCGTGAGTATCCCGTATTTTCCGATCTTCGGAGTGAACCGAAGGGCCTTGGTGACCTCCTCTTCGATCTTCGCTGGTGAAAGTGACTTGCCGTGCTCTCTAAGCTTGCACTGCGCGGCATGCAACGGCGTGTTCCCTCCCAGATCGAGAATGTCTACGCCGTCTTGCTCCTGTCCCTTAGTCCCATACCTCTCTAAGCCGGGAAGCTTCCAGAATCGCCGCAGGAGATCAACACAGAGGTCTTCGAAATCGTCATCGTCATTTGGAATCGGGAACGTGACGGGAATCGGAATCTGCATGATGCAAAAGCTTCTTCCTGGCTACAGACCCGCCATAGATATGAGGGTTCGGGTTGGTAGGGCGTCCGGCATGCGAATGCAATTGTAACGGCTACTAGCGTTTTGGAGATTCGGAGATTACACCCGTATTGGGGTAACTTCCGGATAGGCGGTGACGCACGGATCGAAAAACTCGAACTCATGTCGCTGTCAGACTGGAAACAAGAAGTTCTCTCCGCGGCTCAACCAATTTACTTCGCCCACCGGGTCCCGCAAAACGGGGCGGAGCATATCCGGCCGTGTTCGACCCGAGCGAGATGCACGATGGGAAAGAACGCTGACGATATGAAAGACCCGGCCTTACTCGATATAGGAATCGCCTTCATTAAGTCCGAAAATTTCAAGCCAATCGATCTTCGGCGCTCTGGTATTTCGCATGTACATGAGTGAGAGCTCGGTCCTTAATTCATGAAATACCTCATGGACGTGTTCCATGACCACGAGGAGTTGTTTGAAATCCATTTCGTACTGCTGCTTCTCCTCGCTATCATACCGGTAGGCAAAACTCTTGGGATCAGCCGTATTGAACTCGAACACGCATCGCTCGACAAAATCAATATCGCACTCATTCCATGTGTATTCGATCTTTGGCTTTACATCCTCAATCACCATTTTCCAAAGCTCATCGAGCTTATGTATCCATTTCACCTGCACGACTTCTTCCAGTTCCGCATTCCTCCCATCGCTTCTTATGAACCGCCCCATGAAAATCAGAGATTTGAGGGACAACTCCAGGTAATGGCGGAAGAGAAATATCGCCGTAACTCCCTCGCTCCACGCACTGGACTCCCCTGCCACAATGCCTTTGACCAGAATCTCGCTTGAGCGGAAATAGCCGTCGATGAGATCGCGATACGTTGGTGCCGAATCTGATTTAATGAATAAGGGCGCCCATTCCCGTTTGTCTTGAGCGCCGAATGGATTAACCGACGCCTCCGGGTCGTAGTCGTACCCGCCATCATCCTGATCTTTCTCGTCGCCCATGCCGGAAATCGTATCATTCTCCTTTTATGAGGCGGATTATGTCATCCACCTTCTTTCTATCCTTCCGCGCCCGTTGCCGGAAGTTCGTTTTAAGCATTATTTCCCCATGGTAGGTTTCGATCTCTTTCAAAAGCTTCTTAACTCTCGTCAGAGAGTCCATCGCTTCTCTTTTCGTCATTTCACCCTTACCTCTCAGTACGAGTTGACGTACTGCTCCCACTCCGCATTCAGTCCATATGTCTCCACGAGATGGGAGATGAGTCCCTCGAAGACTTGATGGACGTGGACCATGTTTTCCGCAAGCTGCGGGAAGCTCACAAGGTAATGTTCCGCGCCAGCTCCTTCATACCTGAACGATACCCCTTGCATGTCTGCACTATCGAACTCATCTACGCACTTCTTTACAAAATCTATGTCTAAGCGTTTCCATGTATTGATCTTTGGTTTCGCGTCGGTGACCATCATTTCCCAGAGCACCCGAAGCCGGTGTTCTGGCTTTAACGCTTCAACTTCGCCCCTACGCGCGTTCTTGTCCGCACTTTTGAGCCAACGCCCCTCGATGATGATGCGCTTTAGAGACAGCTCGAGGTAGTGACGGAAAAGGAATACTGCCGCGATGCCTTCGAGATCCTCGCTCAGCTTTCCCTTCGCGAGGGCTTGGATGAGACCCAAGCTTGCCTCATAGTATCCCTCCCGAACACCAATCCACGTTCGGGAATTATCCGACTTGAATAAGACAGGCCGATACTCCCATTTCTCAAAGGGAGCATATTCGTAAGGATCGCGCTCTTCGTCGCCCACGCCGGAATAGTATCACCCGCCTTATTTTCTATGCTATGGTTCCGGTCCAATGGGAGACGCCATCACCAAGCACGTCGTAGGCATCACAAGACGCGCCGTGTTTATTGGATTTCCGACCCGCCAAGAGTGTGGATCCGGCAGCACGGCACTTTGGAAGTTCCGCTTCCCCAGACCCCAAATCGACTGTTTTAGTCCGGCGGGCAGGATCAGTCCTGAGAAACGCCGTTGTGAGCCGTTATCCGGACCGTGAGCCTGCTCTCAGGGGAGGGAACAGTACGCATGGCCAAATCGCCGTAATAACGACAAAGGCCGCGATTGCTCGCGGCCTTTGCTTTGACGGATGATACTGCGGACGGCGAGGGACAGACGGATCGATCACCACACGAAATTCGAAATCCTAACAAGTGCTGACGCTATGGTGGTTCTTTCGTCTGGTCCGCCTTTGCTCGCCTTTGCTCCGTCCCGCCTTTGCTCTTTAAATCTTGAGCTCTCTGTCGCCGCGACCTCAGAAAAGAGCGCCTTCGGTTGGGAAAGTAAAACATAAAGCAGCATTGCCGACGGGCGATGCGACGCTTTGGAAATTCGTCGCGAAAACACTGGCGCCGTCCGCGAGAGTAATGTGAAGGGATTTAAGACTAAACGCCTCGGGCCACATGTGTGCAACCATAAGCGTGCTTCCAGGAACATCTTCTACGCTTGTAATCTTGCCGTCTGTAGACAGAATCTGGAGGGTAACGGTCCTGCGAAGGTCGATAGATTCCCCTCCAGGTGAGGTGTCATAGTTCCAGCTTACCGTTGGATCCAGATCGATTGACGGGTTCCCAGAGTGTTCCTTTGATATAAGAATTAGGTCCGGTTTGTCTGTTATTTCGGTTAGCGTTTTGCATGAAACCCCTTCCCTCTGGTGTTGGAAATAGAGGTCCAAGTCGTTCGTATCATTGAAGTCAAGCGGAACCGATTGAGCCTTTGGCAAGAGGTGGCGGAGCGGGGTCTTCTCCCCGATACCTGGGATTTGGATGCCGAACGTCATCTTTGTAGCGTCGAGACGAAGCTGCGGTTCACGTTCCTTGTATCGCTTCGCTTTTTGACGAAAGGCGCTCAGCATCTGACTGACGTATGCTGAGTCTTCTTGGGAATCGAGGGCTAACCGGAACTCAACTTCCACTCTCGGCTGCTGCGAAATGGGACGTAGAATGCGTTTCAAGTCGGCGTTATACTTTCTGGCTGCTATTTGCCCAATTCGGATGTCAGAAACCGATATAGCTAGCGAGAAAATGAATGTTATCGATATGCCCGATAGGAGTAGAATCCGTTGCAAGCGCGGTTTGTCCTTCGGCGTGGTCACCCCGAGAACTCCGAACAACGCTGTTAGGCTGATTAGCCCTATCTTTAGATAGCTCGAATACGCACCCACAAATGGCCAATTATCTGCCATAGCTCCCGATCCAGTGTCACTTAGACCAATCTCGGTTTCTTCGGAGTCGTTCGCTCTGCGCAGCGGCTTCAGCAATTATCGCGGTTCTTAATGGCCGCCCTCGAGAGCTCTCCCAGCTTCCCCGATCGCCCGATGCTACGGTTTTCCGTTCGATCAGGCAAGGGCCACGCGGGAACGACGACCTTTCCCGCCCTCGGAACTGACTCTTCCGCGGCCTATTAACGTCGTGCCCTAATACAGAATGGAGCTTTCTGCAGCCTGTAGAGGCCCTACCATTCCAGAGCTTAGGTTTTTCAGATGCAGACACGACAAAGGCCGCGATTGCTCGCGGCCTTTGTTGTTTGTTGGATGATGCTGAGTTACTCGGCTGCCATTTCTTCGGCTTCGCCTTCCTGCCGCATCAACTCCAACTCGCGCTCGGCTTCCTCGAAGGCGGCCGTTACTTCTTGCTGCACGCGGGCAGCGGCTTCTTCGAGTTCCTGCGAGAGCTGGATGTTGCGGTAGTACTCCATGCCCGTTCCGGCCGGGATGAGGCGACCGACGATGACGTTCTCCTTGAGGCCGCGCAGGCTGTCTACCGAGCCGTTGATGCTGGCTTCGGTGAGAACACGCGTGGTCTCCTGGAAGGAGGCCGCGGAGATGAAGGAATCGGTCGAGAGCGAGGCCTTGGTGATGCCCAGCAGCAGCGGACGGCCAATCGCCGGCCTGCCACCCTTGGCAATCACACGCTCGTTCTCTTCGCGGAAGCGGAACTTGTCGATCTGCTGTTCCAGCAGGAACGTCGTGTCGCCCACTTCCTCGATCTTCACCCAGCGCAGCATCTGGCGCACGATGGTCTCAATGTGCTTGTCTGAGATCGCCACGCCCTGCAAGCGGTAGACTTCCTGGATTTCGTTGACGAGATAGCCTTGCAGCTCCTTCTCACCAAGTACTGCCAGGATGTCGTGCGGGTTCAGCGGCCCGTCCATCAACGGCTCGCCGGCCTTCAGACGCTCGCCTTCCTGCACATTGACGTGCACGCCGCGCTGCACCGAGTATTCCTTCTCCTCGCCGTTGTCCGCGGTGACGTAGATCTTGCGCTGACCCTTGGCCACTTCACCGAACTTCACCACACCATCGATCTCGCTGATGATTGCGGTTTCACGCGGCTTGCGGGCTTCGAACAGCTCGACTACGCGCGGCAGACCACCGGTGATGTCCTTGGTACGGGTGGTCTCACGCGGGATCTTGGCCAACACGTCGCCAGGAAAGACCTCGTCGCCATCCTGAATCATGAGGTGAGCGCGGCTGGGCATCAGATACCGCTTGTTGCCCTTGGCGCCCTTGATGACGATGGCCGGCTGACGCTTTTCGTCGGCTGCTTCCGCAACCACGAGACGCGACAGGCCCGTCACTTCATCGACCTCTTCATTCAGGGTGATGCCTTCCTGCAGGTCCTTGAACTGAATGGTCCCGCCGATTTCGGTCAGGATGGCAAAGGTGTAAGGATCCCACTCGACCAGCGTCTGCCCGAGTTGCACCTGCTGGCCGTCTTCGACCTTCAACTTTGCGCCGTAGACAACCTGGTAGTGCTCCTTCTCGCGGCCGCGTTCATCGAGAACCGCGATGGCGCCGGACCGGTTCATGGCCACCAGGTCGCCCGACTTGGCGCGAACGGTGAGCATGTTCAAGAAGCGAACCGTACCGTGATTCTTGGCATCGAGTGACGACTGCTGGGAAACACGGGAAGCGGTTCCGCCGATGTGGAAGGTACGCATGGTCAGCTGTGTTCCCGGCTCGCCAATGGACTGCGCCGCGATCACACCGACTGCCTCGCCCAACTCCACCATGCGGCCGGAAGCAAGGTTGCGTCCGTAGCAGAGAATGCAGACGCCACGCTTGGATTCGCAGGTCAACACGGAACGGATCTTCACCTTCTCGATACCAGCACCCTGGATCGCGTTGGCGAAGTCTTCGGTGATCTCCTGGTTCACATCGACGATCACCTGGCCTTCGAAGTCCTTGATCTTCTCGAGCGATACACGGCCGATGATGCGGTCGCGCAGCGGCTCGATGATCTCGCCGGATTCGACGATGGGACCTACGTAGATGCCTTCGACCGTACCGCAATTCTGCTCGCTGACAATGACGTCCTGGGCCACGTCGACGAGGCGGCGGGTAAGGTAACCCGAGTCTGCCGTCTTCAATGCCGTATCCGCCAGGCCCTTGCGAGCGCCGTGGGTGGAAATGAAGTACTGCAGCACGGTGAGACCTTCACGGAAGTTAGCGGTGATGGGCGTTTCAATGATTTCGCCGGAAGGCTTGGCCATGAGGCCGCGCATGCCGGAGAGCTGACGGATCTGCTGTTTGGAACCGCGAGCGCCGGAGTCGGCCATGATGTAAATCGGGTTCATGGCCCCTTCCCTGTCGGCGTTCTTCATGTTGTCGAACATCTCATCGGCAACCTTCTCGGTTACCGCTGACCAGATCTGGATCACCTTGTTGTTGCGCTCGCCGTTGGTGATGGCGCCGTCCAGGTACTGCTGCTGGACCGCGATCACATTCTTTTCTGCATCGCGCACCACGGTGTACTTGGTGTCGGGAATGACCATGTCATCCAGACCGACTGACAAGCCGCTGCGGGTGGCGTAGGAGAAGCCAAGATCCTTGATGCGGTCGAGCATCTTGACCGTAACTTCCAGACCCAGGTTCAGGTAGCAGTAGTTCACCAACTGGCCAATGCCCTTCTTCTTCAGCAGGCCGTTGACATACGGCATGCCGTCGGAGAGCGCATCGTTCAGGATGGCGCGGCCGACCGTGGTGGAGATGTACTGCTTGTCGTACATCACCGGCTCGGTGTGGGTCAGGTCCTGATCGTCGTAGGCGGTGGTCATGTCGAGCACCGGCCCGGTGAAGCGCAGACGGATCGGGGTCAGGGTTTCGACTTCTTTGGCCTCGAGGGCCATCAGCACTTCTTCGGTGTTGGCGAAGACACGGCCCTCACCCTTGCCACCCTTCTTGGCCTTGGTCAGATAGTAGAGACCGAGAACCATGTCCTGCGTAGGCACGGTGATCGGCTGGCCGGAGGCAGGCGACAGGATGTTGTGCGAGGCCAGCATCAGTACGCTGGCTTCCACCTGGGCTTCCGGCGATAGCGGAATGTGCACGGCCATCTGATCGCCATCGAAGTCTGCGTTGAACGCGGTGCAGACCAGAGGATGGATCTTGATTGCCTTGCCTTCTACCAGCACCGGCTCAAAGGCCTGGATACCCAGACGATGGAGCGTAGGCGCGCGGTTGAGCAGCACGGGATGGTCCTTGATGACCTCTTCCAGGATGTCCCAAACGATGGGCTCCTGCATTTCGACCATTTCCTTGGCTTGCTTGATGGTCGTGCAGTGCCCGGTCTGCTCCAGCCGGTGATAGATAAAGGGCTTGAACAGTTCGAGCGCCATCTTCTTGGGCAGACCGCACTGGTGCAGCTTGAGCTCGGGACCGACCACGATGACGGAACGGCCGGAGTAGTCGACGCGCTTGCCCAATAGGTTCTGACGGAAGCGGCCCTGCTTGCCCTTGAGGGTATCGGAGAGCGACTTCAGCGGACGGTTGTTGGCGCCGCGCAGCACGCGGCCGCGACGGCCGTTATCGAACAGGGCGTCTACCGCTTCCTGAAGCATGCGCTTTTCGTTGCGCACGATCACTTCAGGCGCATGGAGGTCCATGAGCTTCTTGAGGCGGTTGTTGCGGTTGATGACGCGGCGATAGAGATCGTTGAGATCCGAGGTCGCGAAGCGTCCGCCATCCAGCGGCACCAGGGGACGCAGTTCCGGCGGAATGACCGGGATCACGTCAAGAATCATCCACTGTGGCTTATTGCCGGACTTGCGGAAGGCCTCGACTACCTTGAGCCGCTTGGCATACTTCAAGCGCTTCTGCAGCGAGGTCTCGGTCTTCATGCGCTCGCGGAGCTCGATCGCCAGCTCGTCGACTACGACGCGCTTGAGCAGCTCCTTGATGGCTTCCGCGCCCATCATGCCCTTGAAACCGGTGGGGCGATATTGGGTGTCGAGCTCGCGGAAACGGGCTTCGTCCTTGATGATCTCGCGTTCCTTCACCGGGGCATCGCCGGGATCGACCACTACGTAGCTCTCGAAGTAGAGAACACTTTCGAGGTCACGCAGGGAGATGTCGAGCAGATGGCCGATGCGGGAGGGCAATCCTTTGAAGAACCAGACGTGCGAACACGGGGACGCCAGCTCGATGTGGCCCAGGCGCTCACGCCGCACCTTGGAGAGAGTGACTTCGACACCGCACTTGTCGCAGATGACTCCGCGATGCTTCATGCGCTTGTATTTGCCGCACAGGCATTCCCAATCGGTCACCGGGCCAAAGATGCGGGCGCAGAAGAGTCCATCGCGCTCCGGCTTGAAGGTGCGGTAGTTGATCGTTTCCGGCTTGGTCACCTCGCCATGGGACCAGCTACGGATTTTTTCCGGTGAGGCGAGTGAGATGCGGATGGCATCAAAGTCTGTAATTGGGCTGGTCAATTCAAATGGGCTGGAACGGTACAAGACGACCCTCCTTGGCACCTTGCTTCAGTTTGATAACTCCGAAGCGTGCCACGCTAGTGCATTTTCGCTATTACGCTGCCCCATTGAGGTCCGCCATGTGCGGCTGTTCTTGACGGAACAACCGCGTCGAGTTCGGTTCCCTGGTGCAGACCAATAGCGAAAATGCTGTACGATCCCGGGATGAATCTGCTCGGCCTGTCCTCCCCGGGAGCGATTGCTTGAGGACTGGCCTGATTTTTAAGATCTAAGGCTGGTTAATCCCACTCAAGCCAAAGGGCGGCTTGAATGGGGCACCCAGCCTTCGTTTACCGGCCGACGGCAGTTAGTCCGCCGCTGCGACAGCCGGCGCCGGAAGTCTCTTTTCCGGTTGCTTGATCAATTCCACGTCGAGACAGAGGGACTGCAGCTCACGAATCAGCACGTTGAACGACTCTGGGACGCCAGGCTCGATGGCCGCCTCACCCTTGACGATGGCTTCGTAGATCTTCGTACGGCCATAGACGTCATCGGACTTGGCAGTCAGCAGCTCCTGCAGGATGTAGGCAGCTCCGTATGCTTCCAGGGCCCATACTTCCATCTCGCCGAAACGCTGCCCGCCGAATTGCGCCTTGCCACCCAGCGGCTGCTGCGTGATAAGCGAATACGGTCCGATCGAACGCGCGTGAATCTTGTCGTCGACCAGGTGGGAAAGCTTCAGCATGTAGATGTAGCCCACGGTTGCCGGCTGCTCGAACTCTTCGCCCGTCATACCGTCAAAGAGCGGCGTCTTGCCCGAGCTGGGTAGTTCGGCTGCCGCCAGTAGCGCCTTGAGCTCTGCTTCCTTGGCTCCGTCGAATACTGCGGTGCCGAACCAGATGCCGCGCTTCATGCCGGCTGCGACCCGCAACAGCATCTCGTCATCGAGCTCGAGCAGTTGGCGCAGCGTTGCCGTGTTGGCAAAGCGCTCGGTCACCATGGCCCGAACTTCGTTGGCGTCGCGATTGCGCTCGACGACCTCGGCAATTTTCTCGCCCAGCTGATGTGCGGCCCAGCCCAGATGTGTCTCCAGGATCTGACCCACGTTCATACGCGAAGGAACACCGAGCGGGTTGAGAACGATCTCGACCGGCGTACCGTTGGGCAGATAGGGCATATCCTCCTCGGGAAGAATGCGGGCGATGACGCCCTTGTTCCCGTGGCGGCCGGCCATCTTGTCGCCCACCGACAGCTTGCGCTTCATGGCGATGTAGACCTTGACCAGCTTGATCACGCCTGGCGCCAGTTCATCCCCCTTCTGCAGCTTGCCGATTTTCTCGTTGGTGATCTTGCGCAGCACATCGATCTGACGTGAGGTCATCTCCTCGATCTCGTCGATCTGCTCGTTCACTCGCGGATCCTTGTCGGCGTAGCGAATACGCTTCAGGTTGCGGGTGGAGATGCGCTCGATGGTATCGCGATCGATGATCTGTTCCTTCACGATGAGGCGCTTGTTGGTGCGCTCGTCGTGCAGGTCAGCCAGCACTTCCTTGCCGCCCAGAATCGATTCCAAACGCTTCAACCGTTCGTCGGTGAGAATGCGGATTTCGTCAGCCAGGTTCTTTTCGAGCTTCGCAATCTGCTCGCCTTCGATCAGCTTGGCGCGCTCGTCCTTCTCCTGACCCTTGCGGGAGAAGATGCGGACGTCGACCACCGTGCCTTCGATACCCGGAGGGCAGGTCAACGAGGCGTCGCGAACATCGCCGGCTTTTTCACCGAAGATGGCGCGCAGCAGCTTCTCTTCCGGCGTGAGCTGGGTTTCGCCCTTGGGCGTTACCTTGCCTACCAGAATGTCGTTGTGCTTGACCTTGGCGCCGATGCGGATGACTCCGCTTTCGTCGAGGTCGCGCAGTGCCGACTCGGAGACGTTGGGGATATCGCGCGTGATCTCTTCCGGTCCGAGCTTGGTGTCGCGAGCTTCGATTTCAAACTCCTCGATGTGCACCGAGGTGTAGTAATCGTCGCGGACCAGCTTCTCGGAGATGAGGATCGCGTCCTCGAAGTTGTAACCGCGCCACGGCATGAAGGCCACCAGGACGTTACGGCCCAGTGCCAACTCGCCCTGCTCGGTGCAAGGACCATCGGCGATTACCTGCCCCTTGAGCACCCGGTCTCCCTGGCGGACAATCGGCTTCTGATTGATGCAAGTGTTCTGGTTGGAACGCTTGAACTTGATCAGCTGATAGATATCCGAACCGACCTCGCGGGACAACTGGGTGGGATGATGCTCACCCTCCACGCGGACGATGATGCGCTCGGAGTCAACCGAATCGACGATGCCGTTGCGCTTGGCCAGAATGACGGCTCCAGAGTCGCGCGCGGTCACGCCTTCCATCCCGGTACCGACCAGCGGCGCTTCCGCCACCAGCAGAGGAACGGACTGGCGTTGCATGTTGGCGCCCATCAGAGCGCGGTTGGCGTCGTCATGCTCGAGGAACGGCACGAGCGAAGCGGCGACCGAGACCAACTGCTTGGGGCTCACGTCGATGTAATCCACTTCTGCGCGGTTCACCAGCACGAAGTTGCCTTGGCGGCGGGCGTTGACCAGATCGTCGACGATGTGACCGGCGGAATCCAGTTCAATGTTGGCCTGGGCGATGGTGTGACGATCCTCTTCCCACGCTGACAGATAGAAGGAGAAGGGATCGAACTCAATGACGCGCTTGTGCTCGGAGGCCAGCTTCTCGTTCAGCCGCAGTGCTTCCTTCTTTTCCAAAGGATCGCCGACACGGAGCCCGCTCTCGCCGGCATTCGTGACCTGCACGTAATCGAGGATGTGACCTTCACGCACGCGGCGATACGGCGACTCGATGAAGCCGTATTCGTTGATGCGGGCAAAGCACGACAGCGAGCTGATGAGGCCGATGTTCGGACCTTCCGGCGTCTCAATGGGGCAGATGCGGCCGTAGTGCGTAGGGTGTACGTCGCGCACTTCGAAGCCGGCGCGCTCTCTGCTCAAACCGCCCGGCCCAAGGGCGGAAAGCCGCCGCTTGTGGGTGATCTCAGAGAGAGGGTTGGTCTGATCCATGAATTGCGACAGCTGCGAGGAACCGAAGAACTCGCGGATGGCCGCCATGACCGGCTTGGCGTTGATCAGGTCATGCGGCATCGCTGTCGACATTTCCTGATACACGCTCATCTTTTCCTTGATGGCGCGCTCCATGCGGACCAGGCCGATGCGGAACTGGTTTTCCATCAGCTCGCCGACAGCGCGCACGCGGCGGTTGCCGAGGTGATCGATGTCGTCCACTACGCCGATGTTCTTGCGCAGCTTGAGCAGGTAGCGGATGGTCCCGTAAAAGTCTTCCGGCGTCAGGGTGCGCTTGTCGAGCTGGGTCGCGTCCTGCGATTCGTAGAGCTTGATGTTGAACTTCAAGCGGCCTACGCGGGAGAAGTCGTACTTGCGCGGATCGAAGAACATGCCCTCGAACAACGCGGTGGCGGTATCGAGGGTCGGTGGATCGCCCGGACGCAGCTTGCGGTAGATCTCAATCAGCGCTTCCTCAGGCTTGCGCACCGAGTCGCGGCGAAGGGTGTTGGTGATGATGTTGCCCACATCGTCGCGGTCGGGGAAGAAGACCTGGAACGACGTGACGCCGCTCTCGGTGATCTTGTGGATCTTGTCCGCCGTCAGCTCGTGGTTGGCCTCGAGCAGGACTTCGCCGGTCGACGTATCGACTACGTCGGCCAGCGTCATGGCGCCATCCAGCTCCGCGGTTTCGATCTCTACCGAGGTGACCTTGTGGTTGCGCAGCGCCTTGAGAATGCTGGGGGTAATCTTGCGTCCGGAGTGGGCAATCTCTTCGCCCTTGACCACGACTGCGTGGGCCGGCTTGGCGCCCAACAGGTGGGTTCCCTTCTCCGCATCCTCGCTGATCTGCCAGGAGAGCTTGCCGTCCTTTACGTTGATGGTGTCGGCCAGATAGAAGGTCTTGAGGATGTCTTCATCGGAGCGCAGACCGAGGGCGCGCAGGAAGATGGTGCCCAGGAACTTGCGCTTGCGGTCGATACGCACGTAGAGGGTGTTCTTCTGGTCGTACTCGAACTCCACCCATGAACCGCGGTACGGAATGATCTTGCCCAGGAAGTAGGTGCGGTTGCTGGCGGTCTCAAAGAAGACGCCGGGCGAGCGGTGCAACTGGCTGACGATGACGCGCTCGGTGCCGTTGACGATGAAGGTGCCATTCTGCGTCATCAGCGGAATGTCGCCGAAGAAGACTTCCTGCTCCTTGATGTCACGAATGGATTTCGCGCCCGTTTCCGGGTCTTTGTCGTAGATGGTGAGGCGAACGGTTACCTTGAGCGGAGCGGAGTAGGTCATGCCGCGCTCTTCGCACTCCGCCTGGTCATACTTCAACTGCAGACCGACTGGATCACCGCACTTGTTGCAAAAATCCGGCGTGTTCTTGTTATAGGTACCGCACTTCTGGCAGAGAACCTCTCCCGGATGGAAGGGGTCGGTGATCACCATGGCTCCGCAGTTGACGCAGGCGGTACGCAGGTGATGCAGTCCCTTGAGGTGGCCGCACTTGCATTCCCAGTTGCCAATGGAGAAATCCACAAAGTCCAGTTGTGAGATATTGCGGAAGTCGGTGATGGGGAAAACCGAGACGAAGACGGACTGCAGACCGTTGTCTTCGCGTTCCGAGGGCAGTTTATCCATCTGCAGAAAGCGCTCATAGGAGCGGCGCTGCACTTCGATCAGGTTCGGGATCTGAATCGCGGTTGGGATCTTGGAAAAATCGAGACGGCTACGAATGGCGCGGTGCTCGTTCGGCATGCTTCACTCCTGAGACTCGTGGGACGCGAGGTGGTGCAAATTGGGGTACCGTCCGAGTCCCGCGGTTCCCCAGATGTTTTTTGCTGCGCGATGACGTGTTTTCGCCGCCTCGTGTCGGCGAAAGCACTGCGCTTTAGGTGCTAGGCAACATTGACTGACGAGCGAACGTCAGATGTAATTGCCGGTGGCCCTTGGGCGGAAGGTGAGGGCTTTAACGCGATCGACCTCAGCGGAGGTTTACCAGGCAGGCAAGGGCGCAGCGCGGTGAGACGCCAACTGCTCGCGGGGACAGTGCTACCCACGAGCGTCACAACCGAATTGTGCACTTGACAAGATGAGAATTTTCGAATCCCGCTGATACCAATACGCCGCGTGTGCGCCGCCCTACAGCAGATCGTTCACCACACCACGAAGTCCGCCGCTCATCTCGTAGGTGTGTGCCGGTGCAGAATGCCCCGGAATAGTAGATCGCATACGAGTGATTGCCATCTCTAATTGAGAATCGCATGCAAAGAACCGCTCGGTCAGGTAACAAGCCTATGCCTGGCAGAGACGCGCTAAAAATAATGATAGCGCGTCCTGCTTTGGCACGCAACTTGCTAATCGAAATAAATCGACTTTTTTACTTGACTTCGACGGTCGCCACGCCGTCGAACTTCTTACGGACGGCTTCGGCTTCTTCCTTGCTCACGTTTTCCTTCAATGGCTTGGGAGCGCCATCGACCAGGTCTTTGGCTTCCTTCAGGCCGAGGGAGGTGACTTCCCGCACTGCCTTGATGGTATTGATCTTGTTGGCACCGGCATCCTTGAGGATGACGGTGAACTCGGTCTTCTCTTCAACCGGCGCAGCGACGGCAGCGCCGCCTCCACCACCAGCTACGGCCACCGGGGCTGCGGCTGCCGCCGAGACTCCGAGCCGCTCTTCAAGCTTCTTTACCAGAGCCGCCGCGTCCAACAGGCTCAGGCTTACGATCTGATCTTCCAACTGCTGCAAATCCGCCATTTTTCTTCTCCACTCGATCTAAACTTTGGTAACACTTGGCTGTACTCATTGCTACTATTAACTTATCCGCCTACTGCATCCTGCGAAGGTTTCCGATATGCCCAGACCAAGCATCCCTTCACAGCTTTCAAAAAATCCCAGGGGCTGAAGCCCGGCTGTATTTCAGCGCCTACGGCCCGACTAAAGTCGGGCCCTGATACAAAGCAGGGTTGCTCGGGCCCTACAGGCCGTACCCTTCATCATCAACAACTTATCCCTCGACTGGCGGTTCCGTAGCGGCGGCTGCCGTCTGCGAATCCTCGTTCGTCCCGGCGGCTTCTGCCTCGGGCTGCCACGGTTTCGGCCACCGGAGCTGCTGCTGCTGCGGGAGCTGTCTCGGCCGGTGCTGCTTCGGCGACCGGCGCAGATTTCTCGCGGCGCTGCTTCCGGCGCTGGCTGGCTTGCTGGGCGCCGCGGCGGCGGTAAACTTTTCTTTCTCGACTGCCTGGTTGATCACCACCGCGATATCTCGGCCGGTTGCGTTGATAACGGTCGCCAGACGCTGCGCGGGAGCATTGATGAGGAACAACAGCTTGGAGAAGATGGTCTCTTTGGACGGCATCGTCGCCAACTGCTTCACTTCTTCAACCGTGATGACGTGCCCGTCGACAATGCCCAGCTTGAAGGTGAACTCAGCGTTCTCCTGCATCCAGGTGGAGAGCGCCTTGGCCAGGACCACGGGATCGCCGCTGGTGTAGGCCACCGACGAAACGCCCTTCAGTCCCTGCAGCGCCTGCTCTACCTTGGTTCCCTTGGACGCGCGGGCGGCCAGCTTGTTCTTGAGCACCCGGTAACGGCCGCCGGCGCCCCGAACCACCTTGCGCAGCTCGTAGTCCTGGGAGACGGTGAGCTTGGCAAAGGTGCCCACAATGGCGCTGGTCGAGCCTTCCAGCTCGTGCGCAAGATGATCGATCTGTACTGCCTTTTTCGCCTTCGTAAGTGCCATAAAACCAGCCTTTTATCCCACCTCGCCGTACCGGGAGGGGTTCTACGCGGGGATGCCGGCGTAGGTAAAACTTTATAAAATTCGTCCAAAAATCGAATTAGGGTTTAGCGGCCGCTTCAGCGATCTGGCCATCGAGCGGAATCCCGGGCCCCATGGTCGAACTCAGCGTGATGCCCCGGATGTATTTGCCCTTTGCCGCTGATGGTTTAGCCCGGACGACGCTGTTGATGACCGTAGTCGCATTGTCGATCAGCTTTTGCGGCGGGAAAGAGAGCTTGCCCACCGGGACATGCACCAAGGCTGTCTTATCGGTCCGAAACTCGACTTTACCAGCCTTGATCTCGCGGATGGCCGCCGCCACGTCGTTGGTGACGGTGCCGGTCTTGGGATTTGGCATCAGGCCGCGA
Source organism: uncultured Acidobacteriaceae bacterium (assembly GCA_963721125.1). Lineage (GTDB taxonomy): Bacteria > Acidobacteriota > Terriglobia > Terriglobales > Acidobacteriaceae > PALSA-350. Next base: position 579,387 of record CAVRHZ010000009.1, read on the forward strand.
GGACCGAGCACCTTACCCAACCGGCCGACGGACTTCATCATGTCCGGGGTGGCGATCAGGGCGTCGAAATCGGTCCAGCTTTCCTTCTGGATCTTCTCTACCATGTCTTCGCCGCCGACCACGTCGGCGCCTGCTGCTTCCGCCTCGCGGAGGCGGTCGCCGGAGGCGATCACGGCTACTTTCTTGGTCTTGCCTAACCCGTGCGGCAATACGACGGTTCCGCGCACCATCTGGTCGGCGTGCTTAGGGTCTACGCCGAGACGCAGGGTGAGATCGACGGTTTCGTCGAACTTGGCGTATTGAACTTTTTTGAGTAGGGGAACTGCGTCTTGCAGCGAGTACGGCCGGTCTTCTACCTGGGCGCGCACCTTCGCCATGTTTTTGCTGATTTTCTTTGCCATGTTTCCTCTGTCTTCCACCGCCTGGACTTTGTTGCTGTCCTGCCGTGGTGTGGGCCGCAGTTAATGCTTGCGCGACCGTTGACCTGCGTCTGCTTACTGCTCAAGACGCATTTTTGATTATCTCACAATTTTCTTCTGCATGAGATCCATCTAGGCCACGAATCGATGGGTGCCCCATATGCTCGCTCGTTCTTCGCGAGATGTGGGGTACCACCAAGTTTAACCATCCAACTGTCTAGGAAGCCGAAAAAGCTTTAGGGAGAGGGCGCCTTCATCCCACATCTCGCGAAGAACGAGCGAGATATGGGGCACCCATCGTCTGCTGGTAGATCCAAATCCCCTAGGCGGTGACTTCGATTCCCATGGACCTTGCCGTGCCCTTGATGCTCTTGACTGCGGACTCCACGGAGACGGTGTTCAGGTCGGGCATCTTTTGCTTGGCGATCTCCAGCACCTGCTTCTCGCTTACCGTGCCTACCTTGTCCTTGTTCGGGGTGCCTGAGCCCTTGGCCAGATTGGCGGCTTTCTTCAGCAGGACGGCCGCCGGCGGCGTCTTGGTCACAAAGGTGAAGGTGCGGTCTACGTACACCGTGATCACTACAGGAATGATCAGGCCCGCCATCTCCTTGTTCTGGGTACGCGCGTTGAACTGCTTGCAGAACTCCATGATGTTGACCTGCGCCTGGCCCAATGCGGGGCCGACCGGGGGCGCCGGGGTCGCCTTGCCGGCTTCAATCTGCAACTTTACCTGGGTCTGTACTTTCTTAACTGGAGGCATCGCTTAATAACCTTTCACTAAACCACTTTTTCGACTTTGCCGAACTCGAGTTCGACCGGCGTCGACCGCCCGAAAATCGTGACCATCACCTTCAACGTCTCGCGGTCCTCATTGACCTCGTCGACTACGCCATTGAAGTTGGCAAAGGGGCCGTCGGTGATGCGGACCGATTCGTTCTTCTCGAACTTGATCTTCATCCGCGGCTTGTCTTTGGAAACATCGGTGCGGAAGAGGATGGAGCTGACTTCCTGCTCGCTCAACGCGACCGGCTTGTCTCCCGTGCCCAGAAAGCCCGTTACCCGCGGCGTGTTCTTCATCACGTGCCACAGGTCGTTGTCCAGGTCCATCTCCACCAGCACGTAACCAGGCAGGAAGACGCGTTCGACGGTGCGCTTTTTGCCGTTGAAGACCTCGGTCACCGGCTCGGTCGGGATCATCACCCGGCCAATCCTGTTTTGCAGGCCGAAGGCCTGAACGCGGCCCTCGATGGACTCCTTCACCTTGCGCTCAAAGCCCGAATAGGCGTGGATGATGTACCACTTGAAACGGTCGTTGGCAGACGGGGAGAGCCCTTCCTCGGGGTTGAGGGGTGGGATCTCGGGGTTTGTCTCTTCCGTCATCGGCTTCTCTAGTTTCTCTTTCAGCACTTACTGTACCCCGCCCAACCAGTGCAGCAACGACTGGATCACTCGGCTTAGTACTGCATCCACGACATAGAAATAGGCGGCGAAGGCAAACACGGTCACAATCACCACCGTCGTCGTGGTCCGGACTTCTTCCCGCGACGGAGTGACCACCTTGCGCATCTCGCTGCGCACATCCCTGAGAAAATCCACAGTCCTGGTATACATCCCGATGAGCTGGTTGCCCTGCCCCGGACTTTCCTGCCCTCGTTCCGCCAACTTGTCCGCAACTTTTGCCTTGGTCACAGCTTTTTCCGGCTGTGGGCTCTGCTTCTCGTCGCGAACTACGGTCGTTGACTTCGCCATAATGCTTCCTCTTCCCCAGGCTCACCCGCGCCTAGCCACATGGGGTAACTTCTAACGGTCTGGCAGGGGCGGAGGGATTCGAACCCCCAAGTTCGGTTTTGGAGACCGACAGTTTAACCGTTGAGCTTACGCCCCTCAAATTCTACATGCTGCCATGCAACCCGCTCCAAATGCTGCAAGCCTCTGGCTCTCGAGCCACCAAACGGTCAGACGTCCGCCCTGTCGTGAAGGGATCCTGACCGATGTCGTATCACAGCGAGTCGTTCTAAGGAGCCAGAGGCAGCAAAAAAAATCAGTCGTTGCTTCCAACAAACGCCGAGCTATTTCGTCTCTTTGTGCGGGGTATGCTTGCGGCAGCGATTGCAGAACTTGGAGAACTCAAGCCGGCCGGTGGTCGTCTTTTTGTTCTTGGTCGTCGAGTAATTGCGCTCTTTGCATTCCGGACACTGTAGGGTAATTATTTCACGCATTAGTCTATCCTAACCGATTCCGGGGCGAATGCACGTCCCTGAAATTGCCTGTCTTCAAAACCGCTTGGGGCCCGACCCGGGAAAACCCCGGGGAAGGGCCCACTCAAGCTCAAAAAACGGGCTTGAATGGGCCACCCGGCCTTACTTGATGATTTCGCTGATGGTGCCGGCGCCTACCGTGCGGCCACCCTCGCGGATGGCGAAACGCAGGCCCTTTTCCATCGCTACCGGGGTGTGCAGCTCAATTTCCAGCTGTACGTTGTCTCCAGGCATTACCATCTCCGTGCCTTCCGGCAGCTTCGCCGTCCCGGTTACGTCCGTTGTCCGGAAGTAGAACTGCGGCCGGTAGCCATTGAAGAACGGCGTGTGACGGCCGCCCTCTTCCTTGCTCAGCACGTAAATCTCGCCCTTGAACTTGGTGTGCGGCGTTATCGAGCCAGGCTTGGCCAGGACCATCCCGCGCTCCACGTCTTCCTTGGCAATGCCGCGCAGCAGCAGACCCGCGTTGTCGCCCGCAAGTCCTTCATCCAGCTGCTTTTTGAACATTTCGACGCCGGTCACTACCGTCTTGCGGGTGTCCCGGAAGCCGACGATCTCCGCTTCCTCGCCTACCTTGATCTTGCCCCGCTCGATCCTGCCCGTCACCACCGTGCCGCGGCCGGAAATGGAGAAGATGTCTTCGATCGGCATCAGGAAGGGCTGGTCCATGGCGCGCGCCGGCAAGGGTACATTCTTGTCCACCGCATCCATCAACTCGTCGATCTTGGCTTCCCATTGCGCCTCGCCGTTCAACCCACCCAGGGCTGAGCCGCGAATCACCGGCACGTCGTCCCCAGGGAAGTTGTACTTCGACAGCAGCTCGCGGACTTCCATCTCCACCAGGTCGGTCAGCTCTTCGTCTTCCACCGCGTCGCACTTGTTCAGAAACACCACAATGTAGGGAACCCCTACCTGGCGGGCCAAGAGCACGTGCTCCTTGGTTTGCGGCATGGGACCATCGGTCGCCGCCACCACCAGGATCGCTCCGTCCATCTGCGCCGCGCCGGTGATCATGTTCTTGATGTAGTCGGCGTGGCCGGGGCAGTCTACGTGCGCGTAGTGACGGTTGGCCGTCTCGTACTCCACGTGCGCGGTCGCAATCGTGATGCCGCGCTCCCGCTCCTCAGGCGCATTGTCAATCGAATCAAACGAACGAAACTGTATCTTCGGATTGTGCTTCGACAATACTTTGGTGATTGCCGCCGTCAACGTCGTCTTGCCGTGATCGATGTGCCCAATCGTCCCCACGTTCACGTGCGGCTTGGACCGGTCAAACTTCTCCTTCGCCATCTCGTCCCTCTCTCCTGCTTAAATCAACAAACTTCTACCGAGGTTTGCGCTGAACCCCCACAGGACTACGTCCTGGGTCATTTTCAGCCGTCCCTACGGGACTGATCCGTGTTTTCAACGCTACCCAGGACTCCGTCCTGGGCTACTCTCAGCCGTCCCTTCGGGACTGATTCGTGTTTTCACTTCTACCCAGGACTACGTCCTGGGCTATTCTCAACCGTCCCTTCGGGACTTATTTCTGAGCCGGAAGACCCGAGCTACGGGCTACCAGCCGTTCCCTTCTTGCCCGACTCCCCGTTAAGCCTCGCCGGGAAAGGCGCCTATGCGCCGCTCCCATACCGTAAGGCCGGTAAAGCGCCGGTCCAGTACGTCGTAGGCGGTCGCGTTGTTGGCCAGAAACATGTCCAATCCTGAGGCCGAACTCCAGTGATCGAGAGTGAAGAAGCGGGAGGCATTGCCTACACTGCCCACCAGTTCTACCCCCAGGAACTCCGGGGAGCGGCGGAAGAGGCGAGCCCATTCTCCATCGGGCCCGTAGGCCGCCACAAACTCCGCCAGGCACCCTTCCTTTACCTGGAACTCCCAGACCACGATATATGTGCTTTCCCGTGCCACGGGAATGGCCAACTCAGTAGTAGGCATATAACTTTAAAAATCTGCTGCGCAGCTCCGGCGCAACTTTCTCCACCAGTGAAAGGTACAGCTCCCGCGCCTGGCCACGGTCGGAATCGCCTAACAACCGGTACGCCTCGGCAGTAGTCGTACCCAGCAGTCCACGTTGCAGCAAGCCCTCGAAATCCCGCACCCGCAGCTTGGATCGCTGCACCCGCTTGAGAAATCCGGCGACATTGCCGGAGGCGAACAGGGGCTCCAGCGACGCTTTGACGGCGGCGAAGTGCGCCTCATCCTCAACCGGTAAGACTGCCTGTACAAACATTTAGGAGGCTCTCACACAAAAAATAGTTTGGAGCGGGAGACGGGAATCGAACCCGCGACCAACAGCTTGGAAGGCTGTGACTCTACCACTGAGTTACTCCCGCCAATCATGACCAAAAACACGTACCTCAGGGGCTAAAGCCCTCATCAACCCTCTGACTTTACGGCCCGACTAAAGTCGTGCCCTGACACAAAACATTAGTTTTTCTGCAACCTGTAAAGCCCTTATGAACAGATGACCTTGGCGGCACGCTGAGATTCCGGAGCCGATGCTTATGGGCCCCGTCTGAGGTGAGGTTCCGCTCTCCCCAAAAACACCTCTACAACAAACTCTGGAGCCGATGCTTATGGGCCCCGTCTGAGGTGAGGTTCCGCTCTTCCCAAAAACACACTCTACAACAAACTCTGGAGCTGATGCTTATGGGGCCTGTCTGAGGTGAGGTTCCGCTCTCCCCAAAAATGCACCTACTAGAACTCTGGAGCTGATGCTTATAGGCTCCGTCTGAGGTCAGCTGCCGCTCTTCCCAAAAACACACTCTACAACAAACTCTGGAGCTGATGACCGGGATTGAACCGGTGACCTCTCCCTTACCAAGGGAGTGCTCTACCGACTGAGCTACATCAGCCCTGAAACCTTAACCATGCTATCGCGAAGCGGACGCAGTGAGCACAATCCGCAAGGCGAAAAAACCCAGCAACAGTAATACCACCGAGCGTACCCTGCCGGGGTCGATCGTTTTTACCGCCAAGCCTGCAAGGGCTACCAGCAGCGCCAGCGCGATCCACTTGCGCCTCGCCGACCGGGGCCCGGTTTCGACGTGCACTGGTCCGGCTTCGTCCAATCTCCCACCCCAGCGTTACAACCCATGGTGCACAGGGGAGGATTCGAACCTCCGTAGCTCCAAGGAGCGGCAGATTTACAGTCTGCTGCCATTAACCACTCGGCCACCTGTGCACAATCGCAGACCGGGCGAACATGCTCCCGATCTGACAAACAAAAATCACCGCGAAGCCGGGGATAAACCACACGACCCCATTCCGCAGACGCTTTCCCGCGCAGCCAGCCCAAAGGAAATATACCGTCAGTGTGGAATGATTGCGGCGGGATACCTAACCAGCGAAACGAAACTCTGGAGCTGGCGAAGGGACTTGAACCCCCGACCGTCTGATTACAAATCAGATGCTCTACCAGCTGAGCTACGCCAGCCCGAACAACCGTGTTTCCCGCCCTAAAAACAAGACCTTGGAACCGGTCTCGCAGCAGGTTCACAATTGCCAAGGTTACCACAGGGCGGAAGGGCTCCGCAATTTGCCGGATGGTCCACGGGGCATCTGTTTGCAGGGGCTCGCCGATCGTGCCCGCTCGGAGGCCGGATGCTATCATTCCTCGACCGATGACGGTGGTAAACCGTACCTCGCATGCCCAGGCGCACCAAGGCGACCATCATCATTGTTTTGCTCCTTCTCCTGCTGGTGGCGCTGGCCGCGTACCTGCGGCGCAAGGCCCCACCCGAGGCCGCCAGGCTGCTTCCGGAATCTGATTGCATTCTCTATTTCAACCTGCGGCCGCTGCGCGCCTATACCCACTTCGACCAGCACCAGGTACCCCACGACCCCCAGTATCAATCGTTTATCGACGCCACCGGCTTCGAATTCGAGCGCGACCTGGACGAGGTGGCGTTCGCCCTCCATCGCATGCCTAACCCACTGGGCCCGAATGGGGCGGTGGCGTACTCCGAGATTTTTGTCGGCCACCTGGATCGGAAACGCCTCAGTGCTTACCTGGCATCGATCGCCGCGCAGACCGAAGAATATGCCGGACATACCATCTACGACATCCCAAGCCACGGCCGCACGGTGCGCGTAGCCCTGCTTGGGTATGACATGGTGGCCGCCTCCAACACGCCGACGCCGGAGCAGATCCACTCCATGCTCGACCGCTATCGCACCTCGGCGCTGCCCTTTTCCGGCTCTTCCCTGCTCACCGATCATTACTCCGAGGTCCCTTTGCTCTCGGTCGCCTGGGGGATTGGAAAGATCAGCGTGCCGCTCAAAAGCGATGGCATCAGCCTCATGGGCTTTCATTTTCCGGTGGAGCTCAACACCACATTCATTGGCTCATTGCGTTGGGGAGGTGCTTTGCACCTGAGGATCGAAGAGATTGCCCCGACGGAGTTGGCGGCCACGGTCTCATCCGATGCCTTGAACACCATCGTCGCCATCGGCCGCGCAGCGGAGAACAATCTTCCCTCGGCGATGACCAATGCCGATATCCGCGACCTGCTCAATTCCACTGACATCGAGCACAAGAAAGACCGGGCGGTGGTTACGGCTACGCTGCCGGTTGCGCTGCTGCAAAAACTGGTGACGGCGCCGAACTCCTTGCGCTCCCTACCCCAGCCGGGGCCCAATCGGCCGACACCTCCCAATCAATAGCGGTTGTGACCTAGCAGCGGGGGAACTAGAGTCTCAGCAGTCTCCCGAAGATCAATTGGAAGTAGGCTTCGGCATCGATACTCCGCAGCACCAATGCGTTCGCGGGTTTTCCGCTGACGCTCCACCAATCCACCACGCTGGCGCCCAGGGTCAGAGGGCTTACGCATTCGATATCCACGTGAACCTTGCGGCCCGCGAACAATTGCGGCTGCCAGAAGGTATGCAGTCACGGTCGCATCGTGCAGCGGACCACCGGCCCATCCGTACTTGGCACGATCGAAGCGCTTGTTCCACTCCAGCAGGTGATAGAAGGCCGTACCCACCGGCGTTCCCGCCGCGCGCAGCATTTCCAGGCGCTCATCGGTGATCAGCGCCTGGTGGGTGCAGTCCAGTGGAATCATGGTGATCGCTGCGCCGCTCGCGAAGACCCGCGCCGCAGCCTCGGGATCGACGTAGAAATTGAACTCCGCGGCTGCAGTGATGTTGCCGCCCTCAGACATGGCGCCGCCCATCAGCACAATGCCCGCCAGATGCGTGGCCAATCGCGGCTCGCGCGCCATGGCCAGCGCCACGTTGGTTAAGGGCGCCAGGCAACAGAGCGTCACGTCTTGGGCCGGCCGCGACATGACCAGCTCGACGATGACCTCGGGCGCAAACCCGTCGCGCAGCGGTGTTTTGCGGTTCGGGTAAGTCATATCCATCGAAGCCTGTGCGCCCGTGCACATGCTCCGCTGTAACCAGCGGCCGCACCAATGGCGCTGCGGCGCCGGCATAGACCGGGATGTCGCTTCGCTTTGCCAGTTCCAGGGCCTTGCGCGCATTCTTCGCCGTGAGCTGGAGCGGAACGTTGCCCGGCCACAGTCGTGATCGCCAGCACCTGAAGGTCTTCAGGGGATGCAAGGGCGGCCAGGAAGGCCACCGCGTCATCAGGCGAGGGGTCGGTGTCGAAGATGACGTTCATCGCCATCTCAGCGCAGAGCCTGCAAGAGTGCTTGCTTCCATCCGGGGATATCCATCTCCCAAACGACTTTGTGTTGGCGGGCGCGACATCGTTCCAGACGGCGCGGTTTCTGGCATCCTTGGCCACGCCCAGCCGATCGACTCACGCTCATCCCGCGAGTGATGCCGCTATCGACTTGCACATCCATGTAATGGCTTGAAGAAACCAGCGCCAACGCCGGGTCGAGCAGAATCGCCATGGCTACAGGATCGGGAAGGGCGATGCCTTCCTCGCCGGTCTGGGTTTTGTAGGCAGTGGCAGCGGTACTGTTCGACTGGATGGCGAAGTGCGCGAAGCTTGTTCCGAGCGCGAGGATTTGTTCCATTTCGGCGGCGTTCACCACCGCTGACCCGCGGGAGAGCTGCCAGCCAATCAACTCGATCGGAAGCTGCGAGCGCAGCACCACCCGGGCCGCCTCGGGATCCACCCAGAAATTGAATTCGGCCGCCGCGAGTCACATTGCCCTCGCAACAGGGCGCCCCGCCCATGACCACACACCGGCTCACGTTGGCGGCCAGTTGCGGCCACTGCCGCAGGGCCAGGGCCAGGTTGGTCAAGGGCCCCAGGGTGATGATCTCTATGCCTGGATTGCCGGCCACCGTGCGCACGATGGCGTCTACGGCAAAGCCTGCTGCGGTGTTGCTCGCCGCCGGTTGGTAGCCGTGATCGCCGAGTCCGTCGCGCCCGTGGAACCAGACGGCATCTTCAAGTGGGCGTACCAGGGGCGCGGCTGCCCCGCTGAAGACGGGAACGGTGGATGCGCAAAGCTCGACGGTGTAGAGGGCGTTCTGCGTGGCCTGCTCGACGGGGACGTTGCCGGCGACCACGGTGATGGCGAGCACGCTTACTTTCGGTGAGCGCAGCGCCATGATGAGCGCCACTGCGTCATCGGACGCCGTGTCGGTATCGATGAGGAGCTTTCGCGGGATGTGGGAGTTCATTGCATTTGAGGCTAAGCATTTTCGTCAGACCCAACCGGGATCTCCTAAGTCTGAACCGGTGCAAGCTGCATGCATTGCAACGCAATAGTTCCATGGGGAACGGTAAGTTCCCTCCCGGAATGGAGTTATCATCGTGGAGACTAATTCAGCACACTGGAGAGGAAAATACCATGGCTACGATCGCCACGACTGAACCGAAGACAGATGCTACGCAATCCTTAGAGAGCGTTCCCCATTGGATTGGCGGCAAGACCGTTGGCGGGCAGTCGAAGTCCTTCGCCGACGTCTTCAATCCTGCCACCGGTGAGGTGAAGCGCCGCGTTCCACTGGATGGGACGGTGGAACTGGAGCAGGCCATCGCTGCCGCCACGGCGGCGTTTCCTGAATGGTCGAACATGCCGCCGCTGCGCCGCGCCCGCGTGCTGTTTCGTTTTCGCGATTTACTGGAGAAGAATACCGACCGCCTGGCCGCCGTCATCACCTCGGAGCACGGCAAGGTGATGGACGACGCTCGCGGAGAGGTAACGCGCGGCCTCGAAGTAGTGGAGTTTGCCACCGGCATTCCTCATCTGCTCAAAGGCGAATTCACCGAACAGGTGGGCACCGGCATCGATAGCTGGTCTTTCCGGCAACCGTTGGGTGTGGTCGCCGGCATCACCCCGTTCAACTTTCCCGCCATGGTCCCGCTGTGGATGCTGCCCATCGCCATCGCCACCGGCAACTGTTTCATTCTCAAGCCCAGTGAGCGCGATCCTTCGGCCTCTCTGGTGCTCGCCGAGCTGCTCAAGGAAGCCGGGTTGCCGGACGGTGTGTTTAACGTGGTCCACGGCGATAAGCGGGTGGTGGATGCGATCCTCGACCACAAGGGCATTCAAGCGGTCAGCTTTGTCGGCTCCACGCCGGTGGCAGAGTACGTCTACCGCCGCGGGACCCAGGCCGGCAAGCGGGTGCAGGCCCTGGGCGGAGCGAAGAACCACATGGTCGTGATGCCGGACGCGGACATGGACCAGGCGGCCGACGCGCTCACCGGCGCGGCCTTCGGTTCCGCGGGCGAGCGCTGCATGGCGATCTCGGTCGCCATCGCGGTGGGAGAGGGCACCGCCGAGGCCCTGCTCAAGCGCATGCGAGAGCGCATGGCCAAGCTCAAGGTCGCCGATGGCACCGAGGCCGGCGCTGAGATGGGTCCGCTCATCACCGGTGTGCACCGCGACAAGGTCGCCGGCTATATCGAGCTGGGAGTGAAGGAAGGGGCGGAACTCTTGTCGATGCGCACACCAAGGAGACGCTGCCCAAAGGCAATGGCTTCTTCCTCGCGCCCTGCATCTTCGATAACGTCACGCCGGAGATGCGTATCTATCGCGAAGAGATTTTTGGGCCTGTCCTCTCGGTGCTGCACGTGCCCCGCTTTCAGCAGGCTCTGGAGCTGGTGAACGATCACGAGTTTGGCAACGGCGTGTGCATCTTCACCCGCGACGGAGACACGGCGCGCGCCTTTGCCAACCAGGTGAAGGTGGGCATGGTCGGCATCAATGTGCCTATCCCCGTACCCATGGCGTTCCACAGCTTTGGCGGCTGGAAGCGCTCGCTCTTTGGCGACCATAATGTGCATGGAATGGAAGGTGTCCGTTTTTACACCCACGTCAAGACAGTGACTGGCCGTTGGCCCACTGGCATTCGCGCCGGGGTGAGCACTTCCATGCCAACCCATGGCTGAACGGAACCGGTACGCGCTCGGAGTCTCGATCAGCGACATGCTTTCTGGTCCAGGACCTGGAGCGCGCCATCGAGTTCTATCGCGACCGGGTAGGTTTCAAGCTGCGCCGTCTGGCCCCTGGTTTCGCTGACTTCTTCACCGCTGGGGTCACCCTGGCCCTGTGGCAGGTGGATCACATGCAGAGCCATTTGCGCCTGCCGCCGGGGCTGGCCTCGAAAGGCGGCTGGCGCAGCATGGCGGCCATCCAGGTGGAAAGCAGCGACCGGGTGCATGCGATGCACCAAGAGCTCTCTGCCCGCGGAGTTCCGTTTTTAGTCGAACCACAAGCCTATCCGTGGAACGCCTATGCCTGCTATTTCACCGACCCGGAAGACAATTTGTGGGAAATATATACCTGGCAGGAAGGCGGCCATGCGAACCTGATCTACAGCGGTGAATCCTAAGCGGCCGATGACCATCTCCGACCCGGATTTCCTGAACGTCACGCCGGAGAAGGCAGCGTGTGCGCTTTTCTGTACGGAAGGGCGCATGAGTTTCGCCAGCGCCATCAAGCTCCACAGGAAATCCGGGGCTCGATGACCATCCGTATCGATATACAGAATGGAGCGACGCGGAGAATGGAACCCACGGAAGCCATCGCTACTCCTCTCCACTCTGGCGCCATCGAGGCCTACGGCATCGAGCCGATTCCAGAGGCGCTCAAGACGGTGCGCTGGCCGGACCTCTTTCTCCTGGTTAGCAATTTCCTGGTCAATCCTGGCACCATCCTGATCGGCGGTCTGGCCGTGGCTTCGGGTCTTTCTTTCTGGGCCACCATTCTTACCAGCACGCTGGGCATACTCATTGCTTTTTCGGCGTACATCGTGATGGCCACGGTCGGGGTGGACTATGGCATCACCGGGCAGGTCGCCTGCCGCATGGTGTTCGGCATCCAGGGAGCGAAGTGGTTGCCCTCGATCATGCGCACCATCGCCTCGGCTTACTGGTTCGCCATGCAAACCATTGTGGGGGCGACGGTGTTTGTCGCCATCGCGCACCAGTGGACCGGCCGCCATCATTCCGTAGTGCGCGCTGGCCTTATCCTGGCCAGCGTGCAGGTGCTTCTGGCGCTGGTTGGTTATCAATGGCTGAAGCTGATCTCCCGCTTCAGCTCTTCCGGTCAAAGTTGCCGGCATCGTCTATCTTTTCTTTGTATTGGCCCACGGCCCGGGCGCGAATTACCGGCCGGCCGCGGTGTTCCATTTTCATGCGCGGTACGGCTGGGCTTACCTGGTGGCCGCTGTTTGGCTGAACAGCATGACGGCGAGTTGGCTCACCATGATTACCGATGCGGCCGATTTCTGCCGCTACACCCGCAGCCGTAAAGACATGTGGTGGGGCACCATGCTGGCTGGCGGCCTGGCCACGGCATTGTCGGTTTCACTCGGCGCCTATGGGGCCGCCGCTTCCCTGGGGCGGCAACCGAATCCCTTCTCGCTCGCCGCGGTGGTGGACCCACATTGGGTCACGATGCTTGTTTTGCTGATTGTCATCGCGCTCGACGAGAGCACGATCAATGTCATGAACCTGTACACCGGCGGTCTTTCCCTCTCCAACATGTTCGAGGGCCCGGCCGATTTTGGAACACGCTCATTGTTGGCGTGGTGAGTACTGGGTTATCCGCGTTGCCTGTGCTGCTGGAACGCCTGGTTCCCTTTACCACCGCGCTGGGCAACTTGTTCGCCCCGGTCGCGGGCGTGCTGCTTTTCCACTATCTATTTGTGGAGCGGATGCGCATCGACGTGGCGGCGCTTTTTGACCCCAAAGGTATTTATCAGTACTGGCATGGCGTGAACGTAACCGCGATTGTCTGGTGTTTCCTGGGGGGCGGTGTTTATTACCTGCTGCCGACGGCCGCTCTCCCCGCGGTGATCGTGCCCCTGATTACGGGCGCCGGCTATTTGTTGACGATGCGGCTGCTGGCGCGGTTCCAGCGTGATTCCGGCGAGGCTAAAAAAGGCTACGAGCTCCAGGCTTCCTCGGGGAAATAGGCTATTTGCGTAACGACTGATGGGTGCCCCATTCAAGCCCGGTTTTGGCTTGAGTGGGATTCCAACGCGCTGGACTGCAGCTTTTTCTACTGATCATCTACACCCTGTACAGTCAGCGGTCGAGATCCGTGGAATCCCACTCAAGCCAAAACCGGGCTTGAATGGGGCACCCATCAGTTGTTACCGGTAGAGAGAGGTGGGTCTGTTGTTACCGGTAGAGAAAGGTGGGTTTGTGAGAAGTCCGGGCTAAGGTAGCCGCGCATATAGCTCACAGATGAGGTCGTAATAGCCGTCGGAGTTTCCGTCTCGGATGTAAGTGACATTGCGCGGCCGATCGGTGATCTGCCACCAGTCAGCAACCGATGCACCGGCGGTCAACCCGTCTCCACATTGCACGGTGACATTGATTTTTCTGCCGGAAAATAGCTCCGGCCGCAACATATAGGCGGGCACGCACGGCCCGTGCAAAGGGGCGCCGTTCCATCCATATTTCTTCAGGTCAAATGCTTCAGAGAAGGTCAGCATATCGGCGATGGCGATGGCGCACTTCGTGCCCACAGCGCGCATGCGATTGAGCCGCTCCCGCGTGCTGAGCATCTTGTGGGTCACGTCGAGCGGCAGCATGGTGATGGGCGCGCCGCACCTGAGCACGATGTCTGCAGCCTCGGGGTCGACATACACATTGAACTCCGCCGAAGGAGTGATATTGCCACACTCGAAATATGCGCCCGCCATCATCACAATGCCGCCAATCCGCGCCGCGATGTCAGGCGCTTGCACCAGAGCCAGCGCGAGATTGGTCATCGGTGACAACGAAACGATATGCACTTCTCCCGGCGGCGCGGAGCGAAGCGTCTCCACGATGAACTCCACGCCATGTCGCTTCTGGGCTTTGGTCCTGGGCGCGGGCAACTCGTGACCATCCAGGCCGGTGGGGCCGTGAACATGGTCGGCAATTACCAGTTCTTTCAAGATCGGCCGTGGACACCCGGCGAAGACGGGAATATCCGCGCGCCCGGCGAGCTCCAGGATCTTGAGCGTGTTGGGGACGGTGTGATCGAGTCCGATATTGCCTGCAGTGGCTACAAAACCGAGGATCTCGAAGGACTCCGGGGCAGCCAACATCATCATGATGGCCGCCGCCTCATCCTGCCCGGGGTCGGTGGTGACGATAACCTTGGTTGGCATGAAAATATTCTCCAAATCAGCAGAGGGTTAACAATCGTTGCGGATCACCGCTCCTCACACGATACTGGATGCAACACCGAGATGGGGTTTGATCGAGAATGATTATCCGTTATGCGCTACGGCAAATACGCTGCAAACCTGGATTCTCTCTCACCGTCATGGTTACATTAGCGCTCGGCATCGGGGCGAACCTTGCCGTATTCCAGCTTTTGCAAGCAGTGCTGTTCACTCCTCTCCCCATCGCCAGTCCAGCCCAACTCTATGCTCTCCACGCCGTAAAGTCTCCCTACGATGGGCAGTGGTTCTACTCCTATCCGGCCTATCAGCGGCTGCGGCAGTCAGCGACGCACGGGACACCCGTAATCGCCCACTCAGGGATAGGCGGCGGTGTTCTTCAGGCCGGCAACGGCTTCTCAGGCGAGGCCACCTTGCAGCTGGTCTCGCCTGACTTCTTTGCGGTTCTAGGCCTATCGCCTGCTTCGGGCAGGTTCTTTGCGCCTGCTGACGATGCCCCCGGACAAGGCGAGCTGCCGGTCATCCTGCGCTACGATTTTGCCAAAGACAAATTCGGTGCGGTTGGCTCGCTGATTGGCATGAAGGCCACGCTCAATCGCGTGCCCATCGTCGTGATTGGGGTGGCTCCGGAGCGCTTCTCCGGGGTGGTGCAAGGGTCTGCACCGGATGTATGGCTGCCTCTCGCGGCGCAATCCTCGGGACGCTTTGGGACCTGGTTCGACTCTCTTGGGCCGGGATACGATGTCGATCTGCAATCGCCGTACAGAAATCAGGATGAAGTTTTCTGGCTCTGGGTCCTGGCCCGCATTCCCGATGGGGAAAAGGCCAACGCCGCGGCCCGCTGGACACAGGCGCTGCAGCCGGATTTGCAGTTGATAGCCAACGCGAACAAAGAGGCAAAGGAACGCGAGCACATTCTTCAGGCACAAGTGCAGCTTGTTTCTGCAGCCAGCGGCGAAGGGTCGCTGGGCACGGAATACCTGCGACCCTTGTCGCTGCTGATGGGTATGTCGGTCATGTTCTTTCTGGTTGGATGTCTCAACCTGGGGAGCCTTCAATTAGCTCGTCTCTCCGGGCGTAAACGGGAAATAGGGGTTCGCATCGCGTTAGGAGCAAGCCGCTGGCAGCTGCTTCGCCAGTTGGCGGTCGAGGATCTTCTCTTGCTCGCGATGGGCGGGGGTCTGGCCATCGCCACTTGCCGGGGCGTCAGTGGGCTCTTACTCCACTGGGCCTCTCCGCGGAAACGGCTTATCCCCGTCGATCTTCATTTTGGATGGAGATATTTCCTGGCCGGGATGGTTCTTCTGTTGGTGGCGCAACTGGCGTTCAGCATCTTGCCCGCCGGGCAGATTACACGCAGGAATCCTCTGTCCGCGATGCGCTCGAGCCCAGGCAACATGGGGGCCAGGGGTGACTTGCGCTGGCCCACTTGGCTGCTCAGCGGGCAAGTGAGCTTGTCGCTGCTGTTACTTTCCATGGCTGCGCTCTTTGCCCAGACACTGCTTAACCTGGGCACACTCGATGCCGGACTCGATCGCCAGCACGTTCTGTCGGTTCATTTGAATCTGGCGAGTGGCGGTCTCGAGAAGCAAGACCTTTCCGGCCTCAATCAACGTATTCTGGACCGTCTAAGGTCTTTACCCTCGGTGCGCGATGCCGCCATGCAAATGTGCCGTGTGCCGGACTGCATATGGAATACGGCCATCCACGTTTCCGGGCGGCCTGACCTATCGCCGGCGCAGATGCACGGGGAAGAAAACCACGTCAGTTTCCATTACTTCCACACCATGGGTATTCCACTGATGCGCGGAAGAGCCTTCAGCGACGGCGATCGGCCGCATACGCAGCCGGTAGCGATCCTCAACCAGGCATTTGCGGAGAGGCTTTTCGGCAGCGAGGATCCAGTCGGGCATTTCATCGGCTACCAGGCGGCTCCCGGGGATCACGTATTTCAAATTGTTGGCGAAGTTGGCAATGCGCAGGTCGATGGACTGCGCCGTCCCGCTCCGCCGGTGGCCTACTTCTCTCTGGAGCAGGGCACCGCTCCAGCGGGCACGATCGAGGTGAGTGCTCTAGGCTCTCCGGCTACCATCGCAGCGGATATTCGGCGCAGCTTGCAGTCGGTCGATCCCAATCTTCCCATTTCTGAGATCGTACCGCTGGACACCGAGTTCGATGATGGGTTGTCTACGGAAAAACTGCTGGCGCGGCTGACCACTGCCTTTGCCGGCATGACGCTCGCCCTGGCGGCGATCGGGTTCTATGGGCTGCTCTCATTTCAAGTGGTACGCCGTACTTCAGAAATCGGCATACGGATCGCCATGGGGGCCACACGGGGCCAGGTGATCGGGATGTTCCTGTTGCAGACGGCCACGATTCTGATCAGCGGCATCCTGCCTGGAATTGCTCTCACGGTGCTGGTCGGCCGCAGTGCGCGGACCCTGCTTTACGGGGTTCGTGAGACGGATCCCTGGGCCTTCGCGGCCGCCAGCTGTGTGTTGATTGCCGGCGGCATACTGGCGACGCTTATTCCAGCGCGCAGGGCATCGGCGCTCGATCCCATCCAGACCTTGCGCGCGGAATGAATCGCGGGCGGCCGGTTCACGGTTGTTGATTGAGCAGGGCCTTCAGTAACGGGTTTTTGAAGCGTACAAATGGATTAACGATCGTTACTCCCTGCCAGATAAAGCCATCCTGCATATCTTCTGACAGGAGCAGATGGCAATCTGCCTCCGCAGCAACGCAGAGAATGACAGCATCCCACAGACCCAGCTGGTGATTGACCACCAAGTCGGTGGCCGCCAGCATGGCTCCGGCGGACGTCTCGACGAGAGCAAAGGCATCCCGCCAACTGAGAATTGCCGAGCGAGCGTCTGCTGTCGATCGACCCGCCTTGCGAACCAGAACCTGAAACAGTTCGCCGAGCGTCTGCACGGGCAGAACGACCGAAGCTTGGGGCAGCTTGCCCAGCAACTCGAGGGCCACGCTTTTCATCGCAGCTCCGTTGACCCCTTCAGCGTAGGCCAGGACATTCGTATCCAGCGCGACTCTCAACCGGGATCCTCGTAGAGTTCGTCTCGCGTCCAGCGAACTGCCTTGGTTACGGACTGCCTGCGCAGTCTGGTCAGCAAATTAGCTCGCGCGCTGGCCTCAATTTGTCCCGTCTCGTCAACGGGAGAGATCTTAGCAATCGGTTTCCCATGACTTGTCACGACATAGCTGCGGCCCCGTCGCACATTCTGCAAGAGCTGAGAGAATTTCCGATTGGCGTCCGCAGCCGAAACCGCTTTGTCCATCGCCATGCCTCCCAAAAAAAGTGTAGTGAATTTAACTACTATAACTCGCTTCGGCCTCGTCGTGACCGCAAATGGTTTAGTGCCGGGGGCAAAGCGCGCCATTCCGCTCTAAACTGGAAAGAGCCTTTGGAGGATCTCCCCATGAAGTTGCCCCATTTCTCCGCTCCCCTCGGTTGCTTCTGTGTAACCACGGGTGCGCTGCTGGCTGCCATCACGCTTTCCACGGTTCCCGCTGCGGCGCAGACGCTGACCGGCCAGGCAGCCTTTACGGACTACACCAAGGAACATCCCGGGGTCCGGCGCAAGCTCACTGTCGCCGACCTTCCTGAGCCGTATGCCACGCCCTCGGCCAACAACGGGCCCGCAATCTTTCCCCGGCCCGGACGGGGTGTGGCCCCAGGCGCCGGCTGGTTTCAAGGTGGAGCAATTTGCCACCGGCCTGGATAACCCGCGATTGATGCGCATGGCGCCCAATGGCGATATCTTCCTGGCCGAGTACGACCCGGGAAAGATCCTGGTCTTTCGCGGCATCGGTAAGGATGGCAAGGCGGGCCAGATGGAGGTCTTCGCCACCGGCCTCAAAGGGCCGTTCGGCATCAATTTCTATCCCAGCGGCCCCAACCCGCAATGGGTGTACGTGGGCAACACCGAATCCGTGGTCCGCTTTCCTTATAAGAGTGGCGATCTGAAGGCCAGCGGGCCGCCGCAAACCCTGGCCACGCTGCCCGGCGGCGGTGGCCATCGCACCCGGGACATCGTCTTCACTCCTGACGGAAAGCACATGCTGGTCTCCGTCGGCTCCCATTCCAATGACGACGATTCGGATACCACTCCGGCCGAGTTTCACCGCGCCGATGTGCTCGAGTTCACGCCCGAAGGTAAGTTCGAAAAGGTCTACGCCTGGGGCATCCGTAACTGCGTGGGAGAAACCATCCACCCCACCACGGGCCAGCTGTGGTGCTCTACCAACGAACGGGACGCGCTGGGCAATAACCTGGTTCCCGATTACATTACCCACGTGCAGGAGGACGGCTTCTACGGATGGCCCTGGTATTACATGGGCGGCATTCAGGACCCGCGACAAGCGGGGAAGCGTCCGGAGCTGAAGTCCAAAGTGATTGTCCCGGACGTCTTGCTCAATCCTCATTTCGCTTCGCTGGAGCTGCAGTTCTATGAGGCTTCTGCATTCCCTTCCACTTACCATGGCCGGGCCTTCGCTGCCGAGCATGGTTCGTGGAACCGGGATCCGCGCGGCGGCTACGAAGTGATCACCATTCCCATGGAGGGCGGCAAGGCGACGGGAGAATATGAAGACTTCCTCACCGGGTTCGTTCTGCCGGGCGGCAAGGTGTGGGGCCGGCCGGTGGGCATCGCGGTGGCCAAAGATGGATCCCTGCTGGTCTCCGACGACGGTTCGAATACCGTCTGGCGGGTGAGCTACACGGGAGGAAAAACAGCGGCATCCGGCCAATAGCGGTGCGTACTTCGGAATGGATCCAGATCGGGTTTGCCGTCATCCTGGCGGCTGCGGCCTGGATCCAGCCGCTCTTTGCTCATCCGCTGCCCATACGCCGGCGCTGGACGATCACGCTGCTGGCGATCGTTCCTTGGGCAGTGGTATCGCTGGCGCGGGCGAGCGCCGGTTTCCTGCCCCCGCTTTACGTCTCCACGCTGCGCGACTGGCTTACGGTAGGGCTCTTCCTGGTGCCTTACTGGCAGACCGGGCAGTTTTTTCAGGCTCCGAACCACCGCATCGAGCAGCGCCTGATGGCCTTTGACCGCTGGTTGATGCCGCGAGCGGCGGGCAGCTCAGGCACATCCCGCACCGGTTTTGGCATGGTGCTGGAGGTCGCCTACCTGTTCTGCTATCCGCTGGTCCCGCTGGGACTGCTCGCCCTCTATGGAGTGGGCCAACGGAATCATGTGGCCGGCTTCTGGCTGGTGGTATTGATCGCGACCTATCTCTGTTACGCAATTACCCCGTTCGTGCCCGCCTACCCGCCGCGGGACCTTGCCGGTCAATCCACACCGGTCCAGGCGGGTAAGACGCGGATCTTCAATCGCTGGATTCTCAAGCATGGAAGCATCCATGCCATTTCGTTTCCCAGCGCCCATGTGGCCTCTACCTTCGCGGTCTCGCTGGTTCTGTTGCATTACGCGCCTATCATGGGCTGGATCTTCCTGTTCATCTCGATCTGGATTTCGCTGGGCGCGGTGGTCGGGCGGTATCACTATGCGTTGGATGTGCTGGCGGGCGCGGCGACGGCGGTGGTCGTCTTTGTGGGTTGCTATTCGTATCTTTGACTGAGCGGATTTGCCGGCGATCGTAAAGCGACCCTATCGGAGCCGAACGGGTGCCCCACGTTCGCCCCAGCGTACGTGGGCCGAAGACGATATTTTTCGATCGCTTTTTTCTGGCCCCGTCCTGGATTTGCTGGTCGATATCGCAGAAAGCTCTGGTGGGCTTCGCCCATCTTTTTCGGCCCAGGTACGCTTTGGCGAACCTGGGGCACCCGTCCTCTCCCTATACGGCTTTTTATGATGCCGGCGGTTACTGGACGCCGAAGATTTTCATCGCAACGCCGGCGACCATTTTCCGGGCCGGGCTTTGCGGTTGGCCGTTGGCCGGCGGCAGAAAGATGGTGGTGAGCACCTGGATGCCTGCCGGCAACTGTGCCGGGCCGCCCGGCGTCGCCGGCGGAAAGAAGCGCGTCAATGCTTCGCGCGGCTGGTTACGCATCAGGTCGAGCATCGCTACCCGGTGCACGCAGGAAACAGTGCAGAACGGCGCACAGGGCTTGGTAGTTGAGTATTCCCGGTCCAGATCGGCCTGGGTGTATTGCTCCAGCGGGATCGCAGGATAGCCGCGTTGCTGCGAGCAATAGTGCACCAGCCCCTGCTCACAGATGTACAGGTAGCGGCTGCCCGCGCGGCATTGCCAATCGTTGGGCTGGCCAAGCGCCAGGTTTTTGTGGAAGAGGTTGTCGTAAGCAAAGGCAAACAACGCCGGCTTTCGTTCCTTCAGGATCTGGTCATAGATGGCGCGTTCATTCTGCTTTAACGGATCCAATTGACCGTCGTGATCGTGGATGATGCCTACCGTGGTCTCAAACCCCAGCTCCCGGGCCCGGCGGGTAATGGTCAAGGCATCTTCGGGGTGCGCCATGCCGCCGCCCAGCACGGAATTGATATTGATACCGAATTCCGCGTATTGCGCCAACCACTGGAGCTTGCGGTCGAGCACCTTCAGGCTCTTCTTGGAAACCTCGTCCGGCATCACGTTGTCGATTGAGATCTGCAGATGTTCAAGTCCAGCGCGGTTCAGCCGCTGGATGCGCTCCGGCGTCAGCAGGTAGCCGTTGGTGATAATGGTGGCGATGGCCCCATGACGGCGGATGGCGCGAATGATTTCGTCCAGGTCGGGGTGGAGCAGCGGTTCCCCACCGCTGATGGTGATGATCCCCGTGCCCATGCCGGCCAGGATCTCGATCCGGCGCAACATCTCGGCGGTGGGCACGGGGTCGGAAACCTTGTCGTACTCGTTGCAGTAGGCGCAGGAGAGATTGCAGCGCCGCATGGGAATGATGTGGGCCAGAATCGGATGATGTTTGGACTTGATCGCCCGGGCTACCATCCGTGACTGGCGAATGGTCCGCTGGTAGGAGCGAAACCTGCGCACAACTGGGGTGAATGTCATGGCCATGGGCAGCCCGCTGCACTCGAGTTTACTCCCCGGCAGCGCACCTGTATCTTTGCCCCACAGATGTGGAGGACACATGAAGATTTTCCTGCTCCGCCGCTTAGCTGCGGCTGCCCTATTGTTGGGCGCGTTTGCGGTCCTGCATTCACAGACCGCTGCAACCCAGACGCAACGTTTTCCGCAATTCGATAACGAAGACGTGAAGGTGTGGAAGGCGGTGGTGATGCCAGGCGCACCGCTGGTCATGCACCGGCATGAGCATCCGCGCGTCATCATTCCCTTGAGGGGCGGCACCATGAAGATCGTCGACCAGCAGGGAAAATCCGAAGAACACGTGTGGGAGACGGGGAAGGCCTATTGGCTGCCCACCAACCCGCCCAACACCATGCATGCCGACGTGAACGCCGGCGACAAGCCAATCGAAGTGATGGTGGTGGAGTTGGAAAAAGAGAACAATTAACGCAGTTTCGCAATGACTGCGGCCGGATAGAGATCGCGAGGGTGGTTTTCCCTGGAAGAAAACCACGAAAGAGACGATCGCTTCGGCATACACGATGCCGTCCACCAGGGCCGCTGCCCGGCCGGGATCCGCCTGGGGCAGCACGGCGAAGAACTTCCATTCCCTGCGCGCCGTCAAAGACTGCAGCATAACCGCAGTCTCCGTGAAGGCGGAGCCCGGAAACGCTGACCCTATAATACGGAATCGCATGCAGGGCGGGAGACCATGAGAGATGTGCTGGAACGACGGATCGATCAGGCACTGGGCCGGCTGCCCGCGGACCTGGTGGTGCGCAACGCCCGCATCCTGAACCTGGTCACCGGCGAATTGCAGCCGGGTGACATCGCGGTGTGCGGCAGCCTCATCGTGGGCGCCTTCGACAGCTACCGCGGGCTGGAGGAGATCGACGCCCAGGGACGCTTCGCCGTGCCCGGCTTTATCGATAGTCACGTGCACTGCGAGAGCACGCTGGTGACTCCGCTGGAGTTTGACCGCTGCGTGCTTCCCCATGGCGTCACCACGGCCATCTGCGACCCGCATGAAATCTCCAATGTTCTGGGCCTGGTGGGATTGCAATATTTTCTCGATGCGGCAGAGCACACAGCACTGGATCTGCGGGTACAGCTCTCCTCCTGTGTGCCGGCAACCAACCTCGAAACCTCCGGCGCCCGGCTCACGGCCGCCGACCTGGTCCCCCATCGCCACCACCCCAAGGTGATCGGGCTGGCCGAGTTCATGAACGTGCCCGGGGTACTCAATAAAGATCCCGAGTGCATGGAGAAGCTGGCTGCCTTTGCCGGCCAGCATATCGACGGCCATGCGCCCTTGCTCTCCGGCCACTCGTTGAATGCTTACCTATCCTGCGGCATTCGTAACTGTCACGAGACCACAAACCTGGCCGAGGGGCGGGAAAAGCTGTCCAAGGGCATGCAGGTGCTGATCCGCGAGGGGTCGGTTTCGAAGGATCTGGCGGCGCTAACGCCGCTTATCAACGAATTCACTTCTCCCTTTCTTGGCTTCTGCACCGACGACCGCAACCCGTTGGACATTCACGAAGAAGGCCACCTGGACTACCTGGTGCGGCGCGCCATCGCGCAGGGCGCGCCGCTGGCCGCCGTGTATCGCAGCGCCAGCTGGTCGGCAGCTCGGGGCTTTGGATTGGTGGACCGGGGGCTGATCGCTCCCGGATTTCTGGCCGACTTCCTGCTGCTCGACGATTTGGAGAGTTGCGCCATCCATAGCGTCTTCCGTCTGGGCCGCCGGGTGACTCCGGATACCTTCGCCGGGCGCGAGCAGCCGGCGCCTCCCGGGGGCAATACCATGCACCTTGCGCCGGTCACGGCGGCGGCTTTTCGTGCCCCCGCGGCCGGCCCGGCAACCCCGGTCATCGGGATCATTCCGGGCAAGATTCTGACCGGGCGCCTGGAGGCCAGCCTGCCCTATCGCGAGGGGATGCGGCATGCCGATCCGGAGCACGATCTGCTCAAGATCTGCGTGCTCGAGCGCCACGGCCGCAATGGGAATATTGGCCGTGGCTTCGTCAAGGGCTTTGGCTTTCGCTCGGGTGCGCTCGCCTCCTCGGTCGGCCACGACAGCCACAACCTGTGCGTGGTGGGGGCCGGTGACGAGGATATGGCCATCGCCGTCAACCGCCTGCTGGCGCTGGGAGGAGGATTCGTTGCCGTGCAGGGCGGGCGGATCCTGGCCGAGCTCGCCTTGCCCTTCGCCGGGCTCATGAGCCTGGACTCGTTTGAGACGGTGGGGCAGAATCTTTACGCTCTCCGCGCCGCGGTCCGAGCCATGGGCTGTCAGCTAGCGGAGCCATTCCTGCATCTGGCTTTTCTGCCCCTTCCCGTCATCCCGCATTTGAAGATCACCGATTTTGGGCTGGTGGACGTAGACCGCTTTGCGCTGGTTGAAGCGTAGCCGGCAGGCTCGGGGGAAAGGCATCCCTCAGCGGCTAAAGCCGCATCATGGCAAAGCATTTACGTACGGGCTGAAGCCCGTACCCTTCAAAGACCCAGTCTCTGTTCCGCCAAGGATCCAAAGAAAAAGCCAAGGGGCTTTGGAGTCTGCGTGAGAACGATCCTTTCCAACGGGACGCTGTCCAAATTAACGAGCAAATCTGGTTTGGTGTGCAGGTAGTCCGTGGACTGTAGGCAATCGGAGGTCTCAGAGAATGGGGTCGGCCTTGGATCATTGCCATAGCATTCACGTGTGGTCCAGTTCACCCAGGACTGACGTCCTGGGTCATTCTCAGTCGTCCCTTCGGGACTGATCTTGGTGGTTAACCCTACCCAGGACTACCCCGGATTTCCTGTACGCTGCTCTGGACATATCTGCGTAAGCGGCTTTCTTTACGGAAAGCCGCACAAGGCTCAGTGACTCCACCAAACCACACAGGAAATCCGGGTCCGTCCTGGGCTACTCTCAGCCGTCCCTGCGGGACTGATTGCGATAAGCCAGAAGAGCTGATTTGTTTTCAGCGAGTGCGCCACAAATCGGAAGCATTGAAAGAATCAATTTGGACAAGATCGATTCTCAGCCGTCCCTTCGGCACGGATCGCGATATGCCCTGAGAGACAATTTGTTTTCAGCGCAGTTCTCAGGAACACCCTGAAAGCCGCGCCTATTCGCGATCAGGTGCGGCCCGACTAGAGCCGCGCCCTGATACAAGACGCTCTATCCCTGGAGCGATTACTGCTTGGGGTAACCTCCGGGTCGTTCTCATCAAGATATCGGCTTCTCTGACCCGGAGGTGTTACTGGCGGCTGCCCCGAGGCACCTTCGGGGGCCGCTTTCGTAAGGGCCAGGGTGCGATGTTTGCTTGCCAGCGGCCATACGCCCCTGCCATCCTTTGCATGCTGCTCCAAGAAGTCCGCCTGTTTGGCAGGACTCGCGCAGCGCATTGATGAGTTCTTTCTCCCGGATACGAGGGGTTTATGAAGATCTGCCAGGTGGTTCTCCTGCTGACGCTCGGCACGAGCGCGGAAGCGGTGCTGAAGGCACAGATGTTGCCTGCCAGCGCCACGCCGCCTGCCGGCACCGTGATGGTGGCCAGCGAGACCATGCCCGGAGGAGTTGGGTTTTTCCCCGAGCTCCTGGCTTCCAACCACCAGGCACTGCTGCAAGGGCTGCCCCTGACCCCGGCCATCAGCCAGGGCCTCCCGGCTACGGCGGTAACCCCGGAAACCGAGCCTAAGCCGCTGACCGGTAAAGACCGGCTGATCCTATTCTGGAACGAGTCCTATGCTTCGCCGGGAGCATTTGTGGGCGTCGCCACCGGCGCGCTGGTGGACCAGGTGCGGCATACCCCGGCCAAGTGGGATGGAGACGGAAGCGGCTACACCCGGCGTTTCGCCAGCGAATACGGTCAACTGGCCACGCGCAATGTCATTCATGACGGCCTGGCCGGCATCACCGGGCTCGACCCCCGCTACGCGGTATGCAAATGTCAGGGCGCTTTGCGGCGCACTGGCCACGCTCTGAAGATGGGCTTCATCACCTATCGCCAGGACGGACGGATGACGCTCGATGTACCACAGCTGGCCAGCGCCTACGGCTCGGGCATGATCTCTACGTATTGGTATCCCCACAACCAGTTCAGCCCCCTGGTCCAGGGAGTGCAGTTCGGCCACGAGCAGATGGGAGAGATTGTGGTGAACAACCTCGTGCACGAATTCGGCCCGGACATGGAACGCCACTTCCACCTGCACGCCTTGACCGCCCGCCGTCATCCCCGCCCCGACGACGACGACTAGCTTCTCCTCGGCACCCATCAACTTCAGCGAAGCGGCTCTCTCGATGAAAGGCCGCGAACCGTTGCCCTCTATACACCAGAACCGGCAGGTGAGCCATGGGGCAAAGGCACTATTCCTGATCTGGTACACCCGCCCCGCACGATCTCCAATCCACACTCACGAAACAGAAGAAGTGCTCTAATGGCATGGACAGCGCTGCGCCCCCGGGCAGTGTGCGGAGGAGTGGCGGACTGTGCTCTTCGGCTCTGGAATCAACCCCCCGGGCAGAGCAAAGGAGATCCCATGCGATCAGGACGATGGTTATTGGCCACGCTCTGGGTGTTTGTCTCGCTGGCCGCAGCCAGCACTGCGGTAGCTCAGAACCCCTTTGTCGGCACCTGGAAGCTCAACCAGGAGAAGAGCCAGATGGCCGGCGACATCATGAAGTTCGGCCCCGCGGCGGGCGACGCCATCGAGCTGAGCGGCGGGGGAATCACCTACTCCTTCCGGATAGACGGCAAGCCTTACGCGTTGCCCAGCGGCCACGTGGCCATCTGGAGAGACGCCAGCGCCGATAGCTGGACCACGGAGTATCGCAACATCGACGGGAAACTGCTGAGCAGCGATAACTGGAAGCTCTCCTCCGATGGAAAGAACCTTACCGTCACCACCAGCGGGGTGAAGGCCAACGGCGATTTGTACACCGACACCGAAGACTATGTACGCACCGCAGGCACCGATGGGCTGATGGGCGCCTGGAAGAGCACTTCGGTCAAGCTCAGCTCGCCCAATGAATTAACGATTCAGGAATCCGGCCTGGATGGCCTGATCCTGAAGATTGCCGCCATCAAGGCCACCGCGGTCACCAATTTTGACGGCAAGGAAGTGGCGGTCGACGGGCCGGACATTCCCACCGGGCTGCGTCTCGCCCTCACCCGCACCGGGCCCTACAAGTTTCGCCTGGTGCAGAAACTGAATGGCAGCGTGGTCGATTCCGCCGAGTACACCGTGGCTGCCGACGGCCAGACCATGACCGAGGTCGGCGGGGCGCCGGGAGATCCCCCGGCCACCATCGTCTGGGAGAAGCAAGCGGCCGCCGCTTCGGCTGCGCCGGCGGATCGTCCGCCCGCTTCGCCCGTGATTCCGTCGCCGGGAGTACACTAGTAATAGTGCACTAGTCTTCGACCTCGCCTATAGCCTGTATTTTTGCTCCGGACGAGCCCACATTTACCCAGTTACGGCACACGATGGAGCCCAGATGAGTTTGATCAAGGCAGTAGATGTACCCAAGCATATGGCCGACCGGTTGCGGTCTCGCCGCATTGCTGTACGCCTCTCCGGCGGCGCTTCCAAGAAACCCACTCTGCCCGCAAGCAAGCCTCTGGCCGCTCCCCCTATCGCGCCGGATGCGACGCCCGGCAGCGAACTTCTTGGCCCCGCCACACTGTAGAGCCCAGCAGCCAACTGCGGCTTTTCGTTAAGGAGAAGCCGCGTCCCGCCCCGGATTTCCTGTCAAATCTGGCGGCGTTGCCAAAGGCTCATACGTTCTCTAAGAAAACCGCGCCCGTGGCTCCTGGTGAACGGCGCGCGTCAGGAAATCCGGGGTTGCCTGCGACCCTTATCCACCCAAAGATTGAGCAGAAATCATACCCTGGGTCCAAGACACGCCCGGGACCGGGAACCTATGGTGTGGGAGTACATCGTTCTTACACTGATTCTCCAAAGCGCTCTCACCCAGGGCGCTTTTTTTTTGCTCCCGGCACTATTTGCGCTGGGTTCATACTGAAGCCACGAGAATACGCTCCGGGGTTGCATGGCAAGGGTGAAAGCGATTGAATGGCGGCGGCGGGGCCTGTGGGCTTTGCTGCTGGTGTTGAGCCACGCCGCACTGGCGCTCGATCCCCAACGCTCGCTCGACCACTACGGCCACCAGGCCTGGCGCACTGATTCCGGCTTGCCGCAGAACACCGTCCACTCCATTCTGCAAACCATCGATGGCTATCTTTGGCTGGGCACCGACGGAGGCCTGGTGCGCTTCGACGGCATCGAATTTGTCACCTTCGACGCCGAGAACACACCCCAGTTCAAAAGCGATAGCGTCTCCGACCTGCTTCAGGATGCATCCGGCACGCTCTGGATCAGCACCGGCGCCGGGCTGTTGAGCTACCGCAGCGGAGTCTTTCGGGCATTCACTACCGCCCAGGGCCTGCCCGCAGATACGGTCTGGTTCAGCTATGAGGACCACCGCCACCGGCTTTGGGCTATCACCGCTGCGGGCCCTGCCTATTTCGAGGAAAGAGGTTTCGTGCCTATCGCCCAAACCCAGGCTGCGAGCCCGCTGAATCGCCAGGCTCTGGCCGAGGATTCGCAAGGAATGCTGTGGCTGGGAGGCAGCAGCGGGGTCTTTGCCCTGGATACAGGGCCCGCCACTCCGCGCCTGGCCTTGCACCTGCTCAGCGGCACGGAGGTAGAAACGGTTGCGCTCGACCGCGCACAGGATATCTGGATCGGCGGCAGCGAGGGGCTCGAACGCTATGCCGGCGGCAGGCTCACTGCGGTTCCTATTTCCCACCGGCCGGGCAAGACCGAGGTGACCGCCCTCGAGCCCGACCCCGATGGCAGCCTGTGGGTGGGCACAGCTACCGGTATGGTCCACGTGGCCAGCGACGGCGCCACGCTCCCCGCCGTTCTTCCTACCCTGGACGGCGGCAGCCAGCGTGTGGATGCTTTCTTCCGCGATCGCCAGGGAGTGCTTTGGGTGGCCACGGAACGAGGAGTCTTCCGGCTCCAAGACAACCAACTGCAGTCCTTCCTCCCCGGTTCCGGGTTGGCCGCCAACCGTATCCTGTCGCTGTACGAGGATCGTGAAGGCAGCTTGTGGATCGGCACCGACTCCGGCGGCCTCAACCTGCTCCGCGATCAGAAGTTCACTACCTACACCACGAGCGACGGGCTCTCCGGCAACCTGGTGCGCTGTGTCTTCGAGAGCCCCCAGGGCGAGCTGTGGATCGGCACCGACGGGGCGGGGTTGAACCGCCGCACCAGGAGCGGATTTGCCCACCTCACCACCGCGGACGGCCTGTCCAGCAACGTGATCCTTTCGCTCGCCGGCGGGGCGGGCGGCGATCTGTGGATCGGCACCCCCAACGGGCTGAATCTGCTCCACCGGCGAACCGCAGTGGAGGGATCTGCGGTTCCTACGAACAAACAGGTCCGCATAGAGCGATTTACCTCCGCCGACGGTCTGCCCGACGACTTCATCCGCTCCCTCTACTCTGACCGCGACGGCAGTTTGTGGATCGGCACGCGGCACGGGCTGGCGCACCTGGCTGCCGGCAAGTTCACCAGCTACTCCGCCATGGACGGACTGGGCAGCGACTTCATCGGCGCCATTTTCCGGTCTCAGCAGGGCGATCTTTGGATCGGGACTTCGGGCGGCCTGAGCCGCTTCGACCACGGGGCTTTTAGCAACTCCACCGTGCAACAGGGGCTCTCCAACAACACGGTCACGGCCATTGCCCAGGATGCCCAGGGGAGCCTTTGGCTGGGCACCAACGGCGGGGGCCTCAACCGCCTGCGCGGGGCCCCGAGCCAGCCAGCGATGCAGGCGTTTCCCTGGAGTTCGAAGGGGCTGCCGGGCACCATCTACGGCATTCTCGAAGACGCCGGCGGCCACCTCTGGCTGAGCTCGCAAAGTGGTATTTTCCGGGTTTCGGTGGCTGACCTCAACGCCTACAGTCCGTCCCATCCGATCGCCGTGGACGCCTATGGCACGGCGGACGGCATGAATATTCGCGAGTGCAGCGGAAGCGGCCATCCGGCGGCCTGGAAGCTGGCCGATGGAAGCCTGTGGTTCGCCACCCTGGACGGGGTTAGTTTCATTGATCCCGCGCACGCTGCGGAAAATCGCGTGCCCCCTCCGGTGGTCATCGAAAAGGTCCTGGTGGATGACCAGGCTCGGGGACTCGATCAGAAACTCACCATCCAGCCGGGCGCCAACCGGCTGGAGTTTCAATACGCGGGCCTCAGCTTTGTTGCTCCGCAAAAAGTGCGCTACCGATACCAGCTCAAGGGCTTCGATCACGGCTGGATCGAGGCCGGCAGCCGGCGGGCAGCCTTTTACACCAATCTGCCTCCGGGCCGCTATCGGTTTGCGGTGATGGCAGCGAACAACGATGGGGTTTGGAATACCGCCGGAGCATCCTTCGCCCTGCGCCTGCTGCCCCACTTCTACCAGACCTGGTGGTTTTATTCCGCGCTGGCCCTGGCTGGTCTGCTGCTGGGATACCTGGTGTATCGCTGGCGTGTGCTCCAGGTGGAGGCGCAGTGGGGCGCGGTGCTGGCGGAGCGGGGCCGGCTGGCGCGGGAGATTCACGACACCCTGGCCCAAGGCTTTGTCGGCATCTCGGTACAACTGGAGCTGGTGGCTCGCCTGTTGGCCACTTCCCGCGAGGCGGCGTTGCAGCAACTGGACCAGGCGCGGGCGCTGGTCCGCGCCAGCCTGGCCGAGGCGCGTACTTCGATCTGGGATCTGCGTTCCGAGAGCGCAGGCGCAGAGGACCTGCCGGGGCGGCTGCGGCAAAGCTGCAACCGCATTGCCAGCGGCTCTCCGTCCAAGGTGTACCTTCAGGTGAAGGGAACCTACCGGCCGGTGACGCGCAAGACGGAAGAGGAGCTGCTACGCATTGGCCAGGAGGCGGTAGCTAACGCGGTCCGCCACGCGGAAGCCACGCGCATTGACGTGCAGCTGATCTACGAGGCGGCGCGGGTCTCTCTGCAGGTGGCCGACGATGGCCGGGGATTCGAGCCTTCCCCGGAGCGGAGCGGGCCGGAGGGCCACTACGGCATCAAGGGCATGCATGAGCGGGCGGAGGAGATCGACGCCGCGCTGGTGCTGGAAAGCACTCCCGGCGGGGGCACGCGGGTCTCAGTCGAAGCGCCGCTGGTATGAAAGTGGAGAAGAAGTGGGCAGTATGAGCGATCTCATCCGGATCATGATTGTCGAGGACCACGCCATCGTGCGCCAGGGGCTGGCGGCGCTGCTGCGCACGGCGCCCGATTTTACCATTGTTGCCGAAGCCTCGGACGGGCGTAAGGCCATCGAACTTTTTCGCCAGCACCAGCCGGACGTCACCCTGATGGATCTGCGCCTGCCACAGATGAATGGGGTGGAGGCCATCGGCCGCATCCGCATTGATTTCCCCCAGGCACGCATCATCGTGCTCACTACCTTCGATGGCGATGAGGACATTTACCGCGCCCTGCAGGCGGGAGCTCGAGGCTACCTGCTCAAAGGCATGACCGGGGAAGAATTGATGGATGCCATCCGTAGTGTCTATGCCGGCAAGTCCCGTATTCCGGCGCCGGTGGCCGAACGTCTGGCGGAACGTATGAGCGCGCCCACGCTGACCAGCCGCGAAACCGAGGTTTTGCAATTGATCGTGGGTGGGAACAGCAACAAAGAGATTGCTTCCGCGCTCAACATCTCCGAGGCCACGGTGAAGACCCACATCAACAGCCTGCTCAGCAAGCTGGGCGTGACCGATCGCACCCAGGCAGCGACCACCGCGCTGCAGAGGGGAATCGTGCATCTTGACTAGAGTCAAGCCATTCTGGGTCCTGCTGTGTCTCGCGGCCTTCGCGGCGTATGCCGCGAACCCGGCCTGGCATGTGGCCAGCGAAGAGGAGCTGAAGGCTTTAATCCCGGCCCGCGCGCCGGTAATCAGCGAACGGATTGAAACCGAGTTCCGCACTGCATCGGGCATCACCGATGGCAAGGGCCACTCCATCGCAGGGGTGGTGCTGATTACTGCCGGATACTCCGCCGACGGCAAGTACTCCCATTACTTCGTCTCCCAGGTGCCGCTCAAGGTAGGCGACTTCCTGCTCCCGCCGGGACAGTACCTGCTGGGCTGGGTGCGGGGTCAGGACTCACTCAAGGTGACGTTTTACCTGGCGCAGAGCGGGAAACCCGTGGGTCAGGTGGAGGCCACGCGCAATCTCTCCATCACCCGGGTGGAATCATTTCGTATTTGGCCGCCGGGCGACAAGCCGCTTATCCAACTGGGCCGCTTTACGTTCAGTTACGCGTTGGCTCCCTAGTGATCCCGGCAACAGTCAGCCACAACCCGTTCAGCTCGCCAGAGGGGATTGTGGCATGCTAAAAGTAGCTACATAAGCCAAGATGCGCGTATCCGCAAGATCGATCACCCTCGCCGCCGCCGCCCTCCTGCTGGGAGCAGGGTTGGGCTGCCGCCAGGCTCCGGAGACAGCGCCGGTTGCAGAGGAACCGGGGCGGGCCGTCATTTATCCCGACGGCGCCCAGGCGGAGGCGGATATTACCGCTGCGCTGGCCAAAGCGGCCAGGGAAAAGAAGCGCGTTCTGCTGGATTTCGGCGGCAACTGGTGCGGCGACTGCCAGGTGCTGGAGATCTATTTCCACGCTCCCGCCAACCGCAACCTGCTGGACAGCAACTACGTGCTGGTTCCGGTCAATATCGGCCGCTACGATGAGAATCTCGCCATCGCCGCCCGCTACGGCATTCCCATCACCAAGGGTGTGCCTGCGCTGGCCGTGCTCGATTCCAGCGGCCAGGTGGTTTATAGCCAACGCAACGGCGAGTTCGAGGCCATGGGCAGACTGGATCCGACCGCGGTGACTGCCTTCCTGCTGCAGTGGAAGGGCTAAACACTTCGACTGTTCTTCAGGCTACCCCGCTCTAAACTTGGCCCCCGGGATGGCGTTCATGTACCTTCGATGGCATGGGTCGTGGGCTCGCAAAATTCCGCCTCGCCTTGCTGACTTCGCTCTCGCATGACGTATTCGGCACCGCGAAGGGCGCGGCCTATTCCGCTATTCTCTGTCTCTTTCCCACCATCCTGGTGCTCACCACCCTGCTTGCCCTGACCCCGGAATCGGATACGCTGCGGGGTGAGATGCGCGCCGCCTTCGCCGATGTGCTCCCGGCAGACACGATGAACCTGCTCTACACCTACTTCACCACCCAGAAGGTGCGCGGCGAGCAGGTGGTTTTTTCCGCCATCGTGGTGAGCCTGGTGGCCGCCATGGGGGTGATGAACTCGCTGATGGA
Source organism: uncultured Acidobacteriaceae bacterium (assembly GCA_963721125.1). Taxonomy (GTDB): domain Bacteria; phylum Acidobacteriota; class Terriglobia; order Terriglobales; family Acidobacteriaceae; genus PALSA-350. The sequence goes on from CAVRHZ010000009.1 coordinate 611,940, forward strand.
GGGCTTTCGCCGGGCCTATGATCTGCCCCGCCGGGAGTGGCCCTTCTGGGTGGAGCGCCTGGTCGCGCTGGCCCTGGTGCCCCTGTGCCTCGTGCCCATGGCATTTGCCACAGTTGTGGTTGCTTTTGGCCACCAGATCGAAGAATGGGTGATCAGCAACAGCTATCACGTGCTGGGTCCCTACGTGCTTTTCATCTGGCGTGTCGTGCGCTGGTCGATCGGCCTGCTCACCACCATCTTCGTGCTGGCCGTGGTCTACCAGTTCGGAACCCCGCGGCGGCGGGCCTGGAAATATGTATGGCCGGGCGCGACCGGCGCCGCCATTATCTGGTTTCTGACCACCCTGGGCTTTGGTTTTTACCTGACCCGCTTCGCCGACTACTCCGTGCTCTACGGCCCCCTGGGAGCGGTGGTGGCTACCCTGGTCTGGCTCTACATCTCGACTGTGAGCGTGCTCATCGGGGCCGAGTTCAACGCCCACCTCTATCCCAAACCGCAGCGTCCACCCAATACCCCGGTTGCGGGCGCCCCGGCCGCGCCGGCCAAGGAAACCATGGTCGCCGCCGGAAAGGCGCACGAAGGATAAATACAGTACCTCCGGGGGTTCCAGCACCCAGTGTCAACTGGCTCTCATCTTGCGTTGGGCGAGTACGCGTAGAATTAAGCATGCTGGGGAGGATGTGCCGTGGTTCGCCGGGGACGGGTGTCGTCAGCCATGGTGAAACCGGTCCTACTTCTCCAATAGCGCAGTATGGGGGACGAATGAGTTTTACCCTGATGGAACCGAGTTATTCGCTTGCCACCGAGCAACGCCGCCGGGCCAAGATTGTGGCCACCCTTGGCCCCTCCTGTAATCATGAACCGGTCTTTCGGGAGCTGGTCCGCGCCGGGCTCGATGTGGCCCGGCTTAACTTTTCCCACGGTACCCATCAGGAAAAGCTCAAGCTGATCGAAATGGTGCGCAAGGTGTCGACGGAAGAGGGCAAGCCGATCTGTATCCTGGGCGATCTGCAGGGCCCCAAGATCCGCACCGGCCGGCTGAAGAACCGCATCCCGGTGCAGCTCAAGGCGGGACAGCGGCTCACCATCACTCCCCGCGATATCGCCGGCACCAACACGCTCATCGCCACCACCTTCCCCACCCTGGCCGAGAACCTGGAGCCGGGCGCGCGCATCCTGCTTTCCGACGGGCTGATTGAGCTGCACGTGGTGGCCATTCACGGGCATGGACACGGAGTGCGAGGTAATCAACGGTGGAATGCTGGGCGAGCACAAGGGCATCAATCTGCCCGGCATCCCGGTGCGCGTGCCGTCCCTGACCGCCAAGGATGAAGAGGACCTGGAGTTCGCCATTCTCAACGGCGTGGACGCCATCGCCGTCTCCTTCGTGCGCACCGCGGAGGACATCCGCCTGGTGCGGCAACGCGTAGCCTCGCTCGGCGCCGAGACCTGGATCATTGCCAAGCTGGAAAAGCCGCAGGCCATTCAGCACCTGGAAAGCATTCTCGAAGCGGCCGACGGGGTCATGGTGGCGCGCGGAGACCTGGGGGTCGAAATGCCGCCGGAGAAGGTGCCGGCCATTCAGAAGCATGTCATCCGCCGCGCCGGCGATTATCGCAAGCCGGTGATTACCGCCACCCAGATGCTGGAGTCGATGATTGAAAATCCTCGGCCCACGCGAGCCGAGGCCAGCGATGTGGCCAACGCCATCTACGACGGAACCGATGCCGTGATGTTGTCCGCCGAAACCGCGGCCGGCAAATATCCCGTCGAGGCGGTCAAGATGATGGCCAAGATTGTGCTCGAAACCGAAGCCCAGGATCTTCCCCGGGTCAGCGAGCGGAGTCAGCCGGGGCACGTGCGTCTTTCGGTCGCCGAAACGATTTGCGAATCGATGGCTCACGCCGCCGAGGACCTGGACATCAGCGCCATCGCGGTCTTTACCGAGACCGGGACCACCGCCCGGCAACTCTCCAAGTACCGCCCCAAATCGCCTATCTTCGGGCTGAGCAGCGTGGAGGCGGTGATCCATCGCATGACGCTGCTGTGGGGTGTGCACCCCATCCTGTGCAACAAGCTGGCCACCGCGGAACAGATGGTCGAGACCGCCGAGCGCCTGCTCGAAGCGGGAGGCCACGTCCAGCCACGGCAGATTCTGGGCATCGTCGCCGGCACCCGGACCAAGTCAGGCTCAACCAATTTTCTCCGCCTGCACGTGTTGGGCGACAGTCTCTCTGAGGCAACGTCGGTGCGCGAAGATGCGGTGGCGCGTCCCCGGGGCAAACGGCTGGCCAAGAGCAAGCGGCCCAACCAGGCATTGCCCCGGCGGGTGCGCTCCGGCCGCTAACCTGAGTTCTCTGCCGGTAACGAAGGGGTGTTGGGGATCCGTTGCAGTAGAGAAAGCTGCCGGTCCAGCGCAGTGGAATCCCACTCAAGCCAAAGAACGGCTTGAATGGGGCACCCAACCTTCGTTGCCGGTGTAGAGGAGAGGCAGTTTTCCGGGCCCAGTGTGGGAATGCATTCCCAACCATCCCAATCTTTTGTGCGTGATCGCTGCCTGCGCGCCATCACAGCGTCCTTATCCGCAAGGCCTGCTAAGTTAGCTGATAGGTATTTTCGATGGGCCGCATCCACATACTTGGCCGACCAGGTGGCCAACCAGATTGCTGCCGGCGAGGTGGTCGACCGGCCGGCTTCGGTGGTCAAGGAGCTGCTGGAGAATTCGCTCGACGCCGGGGCCAGCCGCATCGTCATCGCGGTCGAGGGCGGGGGGCGCAAGCTCATCCGCATCGCCGACGACGGCAGCGGCATGGTGCGCGACGATGCCCTGCTGGCGTTTGAACGCCACGCCACCTCCAAGCTGCGCTCGAGCGACGACCTGCTCTCGATCGCCACCCTGGGCTTTCGCGGCGAGGCGCTGCCCTCGATCGCGTCCATCGCGCGGGTGGAGATGGTGACTCGCGCCGCCGGGGAGAGCTCCGGCACGCGCATGGAAATTGCCGGGGGCAAGCTGCTGGTGTGCGAGGATGCGGGCGCGCCCCCGGGAACCACGCTCACGGTGCGCGACCTGTTCTTCAATACCCCGGCGCGGCGCAAGTTTCTCAAGTCCGAAAATACGGAGCTGGCTCACGTAACCGCACTGGTTACGCATTACGCCCTGGCCCATCCGGACAAGCACTTCGAGCTGCACTCCGCCACCCATGCCCTGCTGGTGGCGCCGCCGGTACGCCAGCCGGCGGAGCGCATCTTCCAGATCTTCGGCCAGGAGACGCTCGACCAGCTGCTTCCCCTGGCGGCGGAGATCGAGTTGGCCCGCGCCGGGCTGCCCGAACCGCCGCCCTGGAGACGGCCGGCGGACTACCAGGCGCCGGAGCCGGGATGGCTGCGCATCACCGGCTTCACCTCCAAACCGGAACTGGAAAAACTCAACCGCAACTCCATCTACTGCTTCGTCAATCGCCGCCTGGTGCGCGACCGCGTGCTCATGCATGCGGTGAGCGAGGCCTACCGCAATATTCTCGCCCCCACCTCGTTTCCCGTGGTGCTGCTGTTTGTGGAGATGCCGCCGGAGGAGGTGGACGTCAACGTCCACCCGGCCAAGACCGAAGTCCGTTTCCGCCAGGCAGCGTGGCTGCACGACTTTGTGCGCGACACCATCCGCAACAAACTGACCCTGGGCCGGCCGGCGGCGGGCTTTCTGCAGGCGCTCAGCGCCCATCCCAGCGCTGCACCGGCGCTGGTTTCCCCGGCCAGCCCGGTGTCACCCATGCTTGCACAATGGGAAACGCCCAGCTCCGGCGGGTCGTTGCCTGCCTTCGAGCAGGCGGAGGAAGATGGCTTTCGTCTGACCGGGCCGGCAGTGTCTCCGTCTCCCGGCGTGCTTCCCTTTGCCGCGCCGGCCAGCAGTCCTGGCGTGCAACCGGGCAGCCTGGCCGCCGCTAACGGCGCCCGCTCCCCCAGCTGTTCCTCGGCGTTGGCGGAAGCGGAGGAGGTGGAGGCCAGCCCCTCGCTGCATGGCCTGGCATCGCTCCGGCCTTTAGGGCAGTTGCGCGAATCCTTCATCCTGGCGGTGAACCAGGAGGGGCTGTGGATCATCGATCAGCATGTAGCCCATGAGCGCGTGCTCTTCGAGCGGGTGCTGCGCCAGCGCCAGGCGCAGCAAGTGGAGCGCCAGCGGCTGCTCATGCCCCTGCTGATCGATCTGCTGCCGGCGCAGATGGTGACCTTCGCCGCCATTGCCGGGGAGCTGGAGAGCAATGGCTTTGAGGTGGAGCCCTTCGGACCGCGCACCATCGCCATCAAGGCGGCACCCGCCGGACTGGAAGGGTCCGCACTGGAGCGCATGGTCGTAGAGGTGCTGGAGCAGGCGGACTCGCTCGAGCAGGCAGAAAATCTGGAGGCCGCGCGTACCCGGATCGCAGCCTCCATCGCTTGCCATGCGGCCATCAAGGTGAACACCCCGCTCGATCCCGCGCGCATGGAGTGGCTGCTGGCGGAGCTGGCCGCTACCGAGCACCCAACCAGCTGCCCTCATGGCCGCCCCATCGTCCTGCGGTATGCTTGGAAAGATATCCAGCGGGCATTCCACCGGATTTAGATCCGTTCTCCGATAGCTTTTGAACCCCATTTGCCACCAAGGTGGCGCTATGGGTGAATGATCGAGATAGCCCCTCGCGGGAGCAGTCCGGTCGCCATAACCACGCGCGAAAAGAGACTTTTTTGATAGCAGAGCAACTCCAGGCAGCACGGGCGGCGCACTGGCGCCAGAAGCAGAGCCCCCTTCTCACCCTCGATGACGCGCAGAGCTGGCTGGCACAGCATCCCCTGTGCCTTTATCTGCCACGGGCAGCGCAGTTGCCGGCGCCCGCCCCCTCGTTCGTCGAAGCTTGCCTGGGGAGCCGGCAGGCTACGCCGGGTGCGGCCGCGATCGAACAGGCGCAGGAGTTGCTGACGCGGCTGATTGCCTCCGGCAACGTGGTGCCGCTCAACCTGTTCGGCACGGTGGGGGAGCAGCCGGATTTTCTTGCCCACAACGACGCGCTGCCCTTCGTGCTCGCCCTGCGCGGCGATACGGACTGGAAGCATGCCCCGCAGAAATCCTCCGGGCACAAGGTCTCTCCTTTGGTGCTCGAGCTGTGGAAGATCCTGGAGCAAGAGGGCGCATTGACCGCCGCCGAGGCGCGGGAGACCCTGGGACGCGAGCTTACCGAGGCCGCAGTGCTGCGCGCCCTATGCGAGCTGTGGCAAGCCCTGCGCATCAGCCCGGTGTTGGGGGAAGGCGGTCAGCCGGCGCGCTGGGAGATGCTGCGCGTGCGCCACCGCGGGGCGCTCGAGACCGGCAGCACCACCTCCCAGGTCACCGCTCTTTCGCTGCTGGTCTCCATGTACCTGCAGTCGGTGTACGCCGCCACCAGCGAGGAGATCGAGGTGTTTCTCTCCCCCGTCACCTCGCGCTCGCGGGTGCGGGAAGCGGTGCGCGGCTTATCCGCTACGCGCCAGATCCATACCCTCTCCATGGACGCGCAGACGTACTACTTTCTGGAAAACGGCTTGCCTGAGTTCGCCGAGGCGGCTGAACCGTCTGTTCCTGTGGAAACGGGGGCTCCGCCCCAGCCGGTGCAACGACCCAGGCCGAGAAGGATCCAGGCAACGGCTCGCCCTGATTTGCCTGCTATACCGCCGGCCGCTTCCGCTCCCATCTTCCGCCGGACCCGGCCCGCACCGGTGGCGGCGCCGAAGCCCGCAGCCGCCCAACCCCCAGCCGCTCCGCCCACGGCCAGAGGAGGATGGAAGACACCCGCCAGACCGGGTTCCCCGAGCCGGCCGGCGTGGAAGCCGGCAACCAGGCCAGCCGCCGGTGGAACGCGCTGGGGGCAAAAAGATGAGGGTATTCGTGGCGGAGGCAAGCCTCGTCCCGCGCCCGGTTCACGGCCAGCTTTCGCGCCTGGGCGCAGCGCCAGCCGGCCCTATGTGAGACCGGGCGCCGCACCGCCGGATGCTCGCTCCGCAGAAAGACCACAGGCGCCTGGCGGAACCCGCCCAAATCGACCCGGCGGGTGGAGTGGAACAGCAAAGCGAGAACGGCCGGCACCCTGGGCCCTCCCGGGGAGGAAGTCCAGCTCCGCACCGCGGCCTCCGCGCCCCGGCGGCCGCGGCGATTCCCCGTTCCGTTCCGCGCAGGGTCGCCGGGAACGGCCCGATACTGGTTCCGCTCACCAGGCCGCTCCATCGTTCCGGCCGCGCACGCCACAACCTACGCCACAAGGCGAGCGAGGACCTGGGGATCGCAGACGGGCGGGATCGACGCCAGTGCGTGCTGAAGGCCGTGCGCCGGCTCCCTATCGGTCTAAGCAAGCGCGGCCTAGCCAAGGGCGCAGTGGGCCTCCTGCGCGCGATGCCCGGCCCAACAGTCCCAGGCCAGCAAGGTTTGACAAACCGAGATCTGACGGACCCAAGTTCGACAAACCCAGGTTCGACAAACCCAAGTTCGACAAACCTAGGTTCGACAAACCCAGATCTGACAGACCGGGATCTGACAAACCTAGGTTTAGCAAACCGGGACGGCCATTCCCGCGAGCAGCCGGGGCCGATGCACCCCGTCCTCCTTCCCCGGAGGGCGCGGGCCGTGGCGCGCACGCCAGACCCAAGTACGACCGCCCGCGGCCTGCCGGCTATGCCCGGCCGGGGGGAAAGCCTGGCCCCGGCGGAGGGGCCACAGGACGCAGCGATCGCGGCCCGCGGGGGCCCTTCGTCCCCGGCTCCAAACCTCCCAGGTCGGGGCCGGCTAGGTCCTGGCCACGGGCCGGCGGCTCGGCGGCAAAACCAGGGAAGCCTAGCTTTCGCGGGCGCAAGCCGGATAGGAAAAAACCCGGAGCATGACAGACAGCGTTGACAGCCACAGGCCGCCCCTGGTGGTCGCCATCGACGGGCCGGCAGGCGCCGGCAAAAGTACCGTCGCGGCCCGCGTCGCCGCCCGTTTCGGGTTGCTGAACCTGGAATCCGGAGCCATGTACCGCGCGTTCGCACTCAAGGCCATCCAGACCGATAGCGACATCGACGACCGGGATGAGCTGGGCCGGCTGGCCTTGAAGACCCGCATCCGGCTGCTGCCGGCGGCTCTCGGCAACCGCGTTTTCCTGGACGATGTAGAGGTTACCAAGCGCATCCGCGAAGCCGATGTGACCGCCGCCGCCTCGCGGGTGAGCGTACACCCGGGCATTCGTCAATGGATGGTTTCCATGCAGCGCCAGCTGGGCGCCGACAGCGGAGTGGTGATGGAAGGAAGAGATATCGGCACCAAGGTCTTCCCCAACGCCGAGGTCAAGATCTTTCTCGATGCGGCGGCTGAGGTACGCGGCCAGCGCCGCTATCAGCAGAATGGCCCCAACGCGCCCGCGGCCGCCGAATCCGTGCTGCAGGAGCTGCGGGAGCGCGACCGGCGCGACCGCACCCGGGCCGAATCCCCGCTTCAGCCCGCGGCTGACGCGGTGATCATCGATTCCACCGACCTCTCGCTCGACCAGGTGGTGGAACGGGTCGAAGCTATCATTACTGAACGGCTTGCTGCCCGCCACTGAACGGCTTGCTGCCCGCTACTGAACGACTGGCTGCGCGCTCGTCTCCCCGTCCCCAGCAGGGCTCTTAGAGGGCCGGAGGTGGCGCAGCTTGGCGCCTGGGGTCACCGGGGGTGCGGGTGGCGCCGGCGGTGTGGGCGGTTCGGGCGGGGCCGGGGGCTCAGGCGGAAGCGGCTCCATGGGGGTGATCTCGATGTCGCCGTGATCGGCCACCAACTCCACCCTGGGACCACCTGTGCCTACCTTGCCGCTTATACTCTGGCCCTCACCGGCGCTATTCACGGGCAGGTCCAGCTTGGAATCGATGTTGCCGTTTCTGGCCGTAGCCAGTAGTTGAAAGCCTGCGCCCTGGGGTACGGTCAGGTGGATGGCGCCATTGCGGTTGTGAATCTGCAACTCGCCCAGAGGCGCCAGCGCGCCGACAGAGATATCTCCGTCCCCATCCTCCACATGCAGGTCGCCGGTAATCCCAGTGCACTCCACATCCTTGGCGCTGGTCGAAATACGCGCCGGGCCGGTGGCATTGTTCAACTGCAGATCGCCGCTGTCGATGGCCAGATCTCCGGGAATGCTGCCCACTTCCACATCGGTGCGGCTGGAATGAAAATGGACCGGCGCGGCAATATGTGCCAGATCGGTATCGCCGAAGAAGTCCCCATCCAACGCCACGTGGCCCTGCACATCGGAGATGGAGACGTCGTCCAGCCGGCCCTGCAGGGTCAACGCTCCGGCGATGGCATGAGCGCTAAACTCGCCCTTGCTCATGCGCACCTGGAGCCCTCCGCCGAGGTTGTCGACTTTCACGTTCCCACGAATCGCGGCCACGGTGGCGTCGCCGGCAAGGCCTTCGATGGTGACCTCGCCATGCCCGGCGGTGACCGTGGGCACAGTGCCGTTGGGGATCTCGATGGTCAGGTCGGCGCGGCCATCGTTCCCGTCGGCGGCGCGCAGGGTTACGTTCTTGCCGTTGACCGTCAGCCGCGGAGCCAGAGCGTCCAGGTTGCGCCGGGCTTCGCGATCGTTGGCCGCGTAGACCACCTGGTGCGCCTGCACATGGATCTGATCATCCCCGGACGGGGTCACGGTCACGTCCCCATGGGGCACCTGGATGTCCACCAGCGCGCCCGCCGGGATCTGCCGGTTCAGGTTATGGTCGGCATCGTGCTCCTGGCCGAACAAGTGGGAGAAGACATCGTCCTCATCCACCCCATGCCCGAAGAGGTGCATGCCGTGAAAGTGGCGGTGCGGCTCACTCCGTAGCCGAGAATGGCCAGCAAGACGATGAGTACAACCAGGCCCCCGTGGGAGCGGCGGCCTACGTGGCCACGGCGGCCGTCCAGCCACCATTCCCCCAGGGAGAGCAAGCCCACGCCGATGAGCAGCAGGGGCCACCAGTGGATGTACCAGTCCCACAAGTGAAAGGCATTCAGCTGATCGGTTTCGACCAGCAGGGCGATGACCCCCACCACGATCAGCACGATCGGGCCGAGCATGGATGGAGGGCGCAAAGAGCGCCGGTAGTAGCGCTGCGCCCGGGCCGCGTCGCGCTGGGAGTAGGGCGGGGGTAGGGTCGCCATCACACCCTCCTGTTGGGATCGGTGAGCGGGTCAGCCGGGGTCAAGGACCGGAAGGGGCGTAGGTACCCGGGTAGGGGGGCGGCGCGGTTGGCGGGGCGGCGGCGATGGCGGCCCGTTCCGCCAGCCCCAGTAGCCCGGCCAGGATCAGGTAGAGCGGCCAGCTGCGGCTGAAGCTGAGCACGCCCCATTGGTTCAGCAGGGCGGTAATGCCCAGCAGGATCAGGAAGGCGGGCCCGCGCAGCCGGCGGATGAGCAGCCAGGTATTCATTGCGGGCCTCCGCGCGGAGTGTCCCGCGTTCTGCGGTAGAGCAGCCAGGCGCCGACGCCGATAATCACCACCGGCCAGGCACGGCCGATCCACTCCTCCTCAAACACTCCCAGGGTCTGCAGCAGCAGCACCATGCCAATGATGATCAGCACCACGGCGCCCACGGGGTGTTTGTGTTCCGCGGGTTCGACGGGGCCGGGCGCACCATAGATCCCCGAACTGTAAACGCCGGGGGCCGGTGGGGGCGGCGGTGGGGGCACCCCATAGGACGAGGTATAGGGAGGTGGTGGTGGGACGAAGCCCGGACCGGGATTTGATGGGGGATAGGCACCCGTCCCCGGATCAGGAGTAGCCGGCCCGCCGGGCGCCGCGCCGGGGGAAAAGCCGGCCACGTAGGGCGCCGCGCCGGGCGTGGGAGCCATGCCCAGCCTGGATCCCAGGTCGTTGAGGCCGAAGGGATTGGGCAGGGGCAGTCCGTCGCGTCGCGCCTTGGCCGTCTGGGCCGCGTCAAAGACCTGATAAAAAACCCACGCGGCCAGCAGCAGGCCGAACACGAAGCTCTTGTCGGATAGGCTTACGAAGACCGCGAAAATGAGCACGTGGGCCAAGGCTTTGATGTACTGGCCGTTGTACATGGCGCCCACGCCGGGAATGAAGCCCAGCAGGCCGGCCAGTACGGGATGGGCATGCAAGCCGGCCAGGTTGGCATCGGAGAAAGCACCGGCCCCTGAGGGCGGAGAGGACAGTCGAGCCGCGAGGCAGGGTTCGCAATAGATCACGCCTCCGACCGATCGCATGCACCCCGTGCACAGTGGTTTTCCACAATTCTGACAATAGGCAGCAGCCGCAACATCCGGATGATTGATGCAGTTCATACCAAGCTCCTTTCCGCTTGGTCTTCAGTTGTCGACCGCAAGGCCCTGAAAACCTCTCTCTTCACTTTTTCTTTTTTCTCACTCCGTTCAAAACTGGCCGGCAACGGCTGCACTTCGGCCGGCCGCGCAGCGAAGTGCTGCGGCCTGGAATTGACCATCAACGCCGGCAGCGCGGCGTCGCTCTTCAAGGGCGTCCGCCTGCCCTGGGGTACGGGGAGCGCCTGCCCTCCACTGGGAGCGGTGGAGCTGGGGCTGCCGTCACGCGGGGTCTGCTGCTTGGGGGTCTGTTGAGAAGCCGGACGGGGCGCGGGTTCAGCCTCGGTGGAACGCCGCAATTCCCGCACCCGGGCCTCCATCTCATAGACCAGGCGCAGGTTCTCGTAGTACTTCATCACCTGCTCGTTGGTGGAGTAGTACTGCCGGGTCAGGGTGGCGCGCAGCCGCGAAGGACGCAGATCGGCGGCCCGCAACTCGGTCAGCTTGATCCCGGTCAGGTTCAGCGTGAGGGCGATGGAAAAGAAGGCCATGGCCGCGGTCATCATCAACCGGGGCTCAAAAGCCTGGCGGGCCACCTGGCGCACCATGGGCAGCACGCGATGCCACGCCGGGCGTGGGGTAACCGCGCGTACCGGTAGAGGAACACCCGGCACCACACCCGACTTCCTCCCCCGAGACCGCGCCGCTGGTACGGGCCAGGATCTTTTTGAGCAGATCGCCGGGGACCTCCGGCTCCTCGGCCAGGTACTCGATCCAGGCCTTGCCCTGCTGGGTCTCTTTGAGCATCTGGGCACAGAGCGCGCATTCGGCGTGATGGCGGTCAAAGGCGGCCGCATCGGCCGCGGACAGGGTTCCGTCCAGCGCATCGGCGATCAGGTTTTCCCATTCGTCGCACCGTAAAACCCGGCCTGGCTGGCCGGACGGCGTATTTTGCTCGCGCTCAGACATTTACATCACCTGCCCTTTAGTACGTTCCAGCAGCCGCGCTAGTTCCGCCCGGCCGCGGCTGATACGGGACTTGACCGTTCCCTGGGGAATAGCTAATACCTCTGCAATCTCTTTGTAATCCATATCCTGCAGGTCGCGCAGGATAACTGCTTCGCGCAGCTCCGGCGACACCTTGGCCAGGGCGTGCTGCACCATCTCTTCCAGCTGGTTGCGCACTGCCTGCTGAAAGGGCGTGGTGCGCTGGTCGACGATGGGGTCCACGCGGGAGGGGTCGCTGCCCTGCTCCCAGCCGGCGTCCATGGAGTCCGTGACCCGCTGCTGCCGTCCCCGGCGGTAATGATCGACCAGCAGGTTGCGGGTCAGGGTAGTCACCCAGGTCTGGAAGCTGCCCTTGGCGGCGTCGAAGGTGGCCAGGTTGCCGTAGAGTTTGATGAAGACATCCTGGGTCAGGTCTTCGGCGTCGTGGGACGAGGCGGTGAAGCGGTAACAGAGCGCATAGACGCGGCGCTGCTGGGCCGCCACCAACTCCGTCCAGGCGGTGGAGTCGCCGTCCAGGCACCGCCTGACCAGCGCCGGCCAATCGATCTCCGGCATCTCGGGCCGCCGCGCAGCCGGCCATTGCCGGCGCGAATCACTCTCCGGCGGCGGGTTCGAAGGGTGATTCAACGCGGGGGTTCCTCGGCTTGTAGGATAGGGCCTCCCGGAGTTGGCCTGGTAGCGCTCACTGCGCACTCCAGTGGGCGCGATGTTCAGGGGAAGCGTGGCGGCCAGACTCATGCATGCTTATACGCGCCGCTCCCGGCTTCGGTTCCATCGCGGTTACCGCACAACAACTTCCGCCGTGGCTTTTGCGCTCAACGCCACAGGCGATGGTAGCGCTCGATCAGCCAGGCGAGAAAAAAAAGCAGGGCCATGATGCCGCTTCCCCACCAGAAAATCATCATGGGCAAGGAACCGGCCACACTGCCGTCGTGGCGCACTGTGCCCTGCGTGGCGCGTCTCTCCGCGGAGCGAAAGAGGTATCCGCTACCCAGGGAAACGGCAGCGGCCCAAAAGAGCATGTGCAGGGCGGGCAGTAATTGTTCTTCGAGATGCCCACCGGGCTCCAAAAAGGCAGTATGAAAAACCGCATCGAGCAAAAGAATGCTAACCAGCAAAGATGCGAATTTAGCGAGTTCCAGAAACACGGCCAACTCTCATGGCTACCCCGAACCGTCGTCGGCTCAAGGCGACACCCAGTGAATTTTATGCCGTTCCAGCCACCAGCATGGGGCTTGCGAGCGATGGGGGAAAAGCGCGGGCACGCACGGTTCGGCGACGGTCCCCATGTAGTCGAATTCCTCTTTCTGGCCCTTCAGCGGGGTGCGCAAGAACTGCTCCACCTGGACGCTGTTCGACCCCTGAGCGCCTGCTCTGACCCGCAGCGTGATCCAGTCGCCAAGGTAAAGGACGACCAGAATGGCCAGCAAACCCTGGAGGATCCGTCCCCACAGACGCTTCATATTGACAGTCATCCTACTCTGAAACGGGGGCGCTTGGGCAGGTCAGCCGCTGCCCTATGGTTTATCCCGGGGAGGCCGGCCGATGCGGGCGAAAGAGCCCGCGTAGAACCGCAGGTTCACAGATCAGTCCCATAGATACGGCCAATCTTGCCCAGGGACGCTAGCCCAGGTTTCCCTGCCCTGGCAAAGGAAACGAGGTTGGTTGCTGTTGCGCTGGCTCCGTCCATCCACCTTCACCCAAGCCAAGGTGGGTCACCGCCCTCCAATTTGTCATCCCGACTGAAGCGCAGCGTAGGGGACCTGCAGTCTGGCGTCCAACGCTTACCGAGATTGCCTCCAATTACCAGCCGAAGAGCTAATTGGAACAGATACATTTCCTACAGGCCAGATTCCGTTGCGTGCAACCACCCGTGTTAGAGATCTTTTTAGGGGTAATGAGAATGATCGCCAACAGTCCCGAGCATGCAGTGGAATTATTGGATCGTGCGTTCGCTCAAGGGAACCTCGACGCAGTCCTCAGCTTCTACGAGGATGCGGCAGTCGTCATCACCGAGCCGGGGAAATCCGCCAGGGGAACGGAGGAGCTGAGAAGCTTCTTTTCCTGGGCCACGCGATCGGGTTTCCGGGCAGAGCAGTTACGGACGCAAGTCATCGAAGCCGATGGCGTGGCACTTTTCCTGTCCCGCTGGACCCTCGACAGCAAGGATGTGGCGGCGCGGACTTTTATTGCAACCACGGTCTTTCGCCGGCAGCCGGACGGAGGATGGAAGGCCCTGATCGATAATCCCTTCGGCCCGCTGATTCTCGAAACAGAACAGCCGGGACCGGAATAATCGGGGCGGATATGCGCTCCGCCGCCGTTACGATTCTGCTTGGGTATGCCCAGAACAGGAATTCCAGGCCACGCCCAGTGAATGCAACGCTATCTTGTCGCCTTCACTGATGACCACAGGGTCTACGGCGAGCAGGAAGGCGTACTCCATCTCTTTGTTAATGATCACGCACCATTGCTCGTGCTGAACAACTCCATTGCAAATGGTGCAGGAGGCCGCAGCGTTGTATTTGTTGGACACGCGCCACACTTCCTCTAACTGCTTGAGTGATCGGTCTAGCTCATCGGCGCCGGGGTTCATAAGTCATCCACCGTTGCATGACATCCGCGGTTGCGGCGCCCGATTCTGATCGTGCCGGCGGGCAGCCAGATGATTTGCCTATGCCCTCAACCCAGCGTGCAGCTTGGTCGCGGGCATGATTGCCGGTCGACGGATACCTGCACATCCGTCTAACCGTCTTTCCCGTGCACCTGCATTAGAAGTGGATAGCCACTTACCGAAACTGAGTATCCGCGTCCAATGTATTCCTTGTACCTTACAAGAGATATCGCCGGAAACCCAATAGTGCTTCAGTGGCAGGAGCCCAACTTGACAACGTCCAGGCAACCAGCTTAGCGGTGCTGGTCCACACCCATGTCTCGCGGACTGACTAACCGCGGCGCGCGTTCCACGCCCTGCAAAACCATGCTGCGCGCCAGAAGAATGGCGTTGTCCATATCGTCGAGGTGCTTGAAAAATGCGTCTTCCGTGAGTTCGGTAAGCGCGAGCTGAGAAAAGAGCGAGATCTCGCTGAGCCGGGTGCGAATGGCAAGCACCATTTTTGCCAGAAAAACCTTGAGCACGACCTCCTGTGCCAGCTGCTCAAAATACCTGGCGGGCATGGCTTTGAGAATTGCCTGATGCTCAGCGGGTATAACTAGATTGGCCTGAAAGGTGACAAAGCGCGGATGCTCTTTCATCTGCACGATGTATATCGGCTCGCCGTCCGACAAGGTAGTGAGTAACCCAAAATCCCATGCCGGATCGGAGGCGGTTTGCGTGCGCAAGCCAGAATCTTCGAGCCATCGGCAAAGAGTCGGCTGCAAATTGCCGCCAGCCATCTCGTGCTGCTTGAAACGCAGCGCCCGAATACCCCAAAAACCAACGACGATCGCGGACAGCAACGCGTACGCAATCATTCCATAGAGAACTGTGCTCCACCAGGACAACGCTTCCTCCCGTATTTCCAGAATCGGCGGGAGTCTTGTGAGCGCAAGCCATCCCGGAGCAGCTCCGTCCGCTGGACCAACGCTGGACAAGGAAGGAGTTGCCAGCAAGCAGATATAACAGCGGGATGGGCAGAGTTCGTTGCGCTGGCGCAAGCAGGATCGTATAAGTTGACCGGTGGAGTTAGGGAGGACGAATAGCTCTAGGTCATGGACTCACGCAGAGCTGCTCGGGCTCGCGCCAGGCGCGATTTGGCGGCAGGAACCGATATGCCCATATGGTCGGCGATTTGTTTGGTGGAATGCCCCTTCATCTGCCCCTGCTCGATCACCACGCGGAGCGAGGTTGGCAGTTGGCCGATGGCCCGCTGCAGATGCCTGGACCGCTCGCGTACCAGATAATGTTTTTCCGGGTCGGTGGAGTGTTGGGAGATTTGCCAGTACCTCCAGGACTCTTCTTCTGCGGTTACGTCCATCGATGTTTCCGGCCGGACGCGCTTCCTGCGCAGGATCATGAGCGCGGAATTGATGCCGATGCGGGTAAACCAGGTGGCGAAGCTCGACCTGCCGTCAAATTGCCGCAAATTCTTAAAGGCGCGGAGTATGGAATCCTGCAGCGCATCCTCGGCGTCCTCACGATTTCTGGTCACGCTGTAGATGCTGCTGAAGGTGCGTTTCGAGCTGCGAGCGCACAGCTCGACGAAGGCCCACTCCTGGCCAGATTGCGCGGCTGCAATCAGCCCTTCATCGCTCATGCTGTGAAAGTCCAGGTCGATGCCGTGCGGCGGGACTGCGCAGGAATTCATCAAGACGCCTCCGGAAGTGAATGACCTGATTCTAGGAGCTGGGCGGGACAATTCTTCTGAGATCACTGTCAGCTAACAGTTGCCGGGGTGGCGGCACGGCTGATAGCGCTCGAGGGGGAAAGTTATGCGCCAGTCTGTTCATTAGGCGGTAGAGTGGATACGTCATGCCACGGCCCGATGCCACAAGGAAACGATGAGACACTCGCCTGACTCCACTCGCCCCGGTTCTCTGTCTATTTTTTCTCCGATCAACCGTCGCCACTTCCTATTGGGCGCGGCTGCGACCCTGGCCACCGCCCGCGCCGGCGCTCTGGCCCCGGCCTTTGCTCCGGCCGGCGATCATAGCGGTGGTCCCCTGAAGATTGAAGCCGTGGAATTAGTCGAACTGCATGGCAGCTATACGGCGGAGGCAGGCGTCAATGGGCAGCCGCAAGTAAATCCGCTGGACGTGTACGACGATCTGCGCCCCGAACCTTACGCCGACAAGCCGTCGGGCAGCAAGCAGGTGCATACCAGCGCCATCTATCTACGCCTGCACGCCGGCGGAATCGAAGGTCTCTACGGGCCCATCGAGAAGAGCGCGGCCATTGTGGTCGAACAGGAGCTGCGTCCCTTTCTGCTGGGCAAGGACGCGCTGGCCGGAGACGCGCTCTGGGACCAGATGTATCGCTCCAACCGGCACTCGCGCGATGGCTTCTTCATGATGGCCATCAGCGCGGTGGACAACACGCTGTGGGATGTGCGCGGCCGTTACTACGGCGTGCCAGTGTATCGGCTGCTGGGCGGACCCACGCGCTCCTCGGTCGAGATGTACGCCAGTTGTCTTGGCTTCTCCCTGCAGCCGGAGGCGGTGCGCACCCGCGCCCTGGCCATCAAGCAGCAAGGTTTCCGCTATCAGAAGTGGTTCATGGGCTACGGCCCCGGCTCCGGGCCCGAGGGTATGCAGAAGAACGTCGAACTGGTGCGCATTCTGCGCGAGACCCTGGGCGACGACAGCGAGATCATGTTTGACGCCTACAGCGGATGGGACCAGGACTACACCCTGGAATGGGCGCACCAGGTGGAAAAGTACCGCCCCCACTGGATCGAAGAGGCGACCCATCCGGAAAAGATCGAGAGCTTTGCCGCCATGCGCCGCAGCACCACCATTCCCATCGCCTCGGGAGAGCATTTCTACGGCCGGTGGGAGGTGGAGCGTTACCTGGAGGCGGGCGCTCTCTCCGTAGTCCAGGCGGATCCGGAGTGGTGTGGCGGCACCTCAGAGCTGGTGCGCATCGGCACCGTCGCTTCGTTGCATGATGTACCGGTGATTCCCCACGGCCATAGCCTGCGCGCGGCCGTACACATCATCTGCAGCCAGTCGCCCATGACCTTTCCCCTGGGCGAGTACCTGGTCAACAAGATGCGGCACTACTACCACTTTGAGAGCAATCCGCTGGTTCCGGTCAACGCCCACATCGCTCTGCCCACCGGCCCGGGTTTCAACGTGCAGCTCGATCCCGCCAAAATTGAGTCGCAAACCGTACTCAAGCCCGAGTAATATGCGCTTTGTCTTTCATGGGCCGTTGAATATCTGGAACCTGGAAAGGGCTTCATGTTCGTTCACCTGCGATGGCTGGGCAAGATTGCAACCTTCACGGTTTTATTCTCCGGCGCGATCGCGTCCGCGAGCGACACGGCAAAGGATCACACTACCTGGAGCACTTACCTGGGCAATGCCGATGGGTCTCACTACTCCGCCCTGAAGCAGATTGACCGGTCCAATGTAACCAGACTGCAGGTGGCCTGGTCCTACGACAGCGGAACCGAACGGCCCTACGAGTTCAATCCCATCGTCGTTGGCCGGACCATGTACGTGCTGGCGAAAAACACTTCGATCGTAGCCCTCGACGCGGCCACGGGGAACCCATTGTGGACCTATCGCTCGCGCAACCTGGGGCCGCGCGTGGAAGGTCATCGCGGCATCAACTACTGGCAGAGCAGCGATGGCTCCGATAAGCGCCTGCTGATCAGCTTCGCCAACAATCTCGAGGCCATCAACGCGGTCAATGGACAACTGATCACCTCCTTCGGCAATGGGGGAACGGTCAACTTGAAAGAAGGGCTGGGGCGGGATGCGAAGGCGATGCGCCAGATCCAGTCCGGCACTCCCGGGGTGGTCTTTGCCGACCTGATCATTCTGGGATCCTCCACCGGGGAGGACTATGGCTCTCCACCGGGCGACATTCGCGCCTACGATGTGCGCAGCGGGCGCATGGTTTGGATCTTTCATACCATCCCGCATCCCGGGGAGGCGGGCTACGAAACCTGGCCCAAGGACGCCTGGAAATCGGGCGGCGGGGTGAATTGCTGGGGCGAAATGAGCCTCGATGAAAAGACGGGAATCGTCTACATCCCCACCGGGGCTCCCGTGTATGACTTCTACGGCGCCGATCGCAAGGGGAACAACTTATTCGCGGACTCCTTGCTGGCGCTCAACGCCCGGACGGGAAAGCTGGTCTGGTACTACCAGCTCATCCACCATGATTTGTGGGACTACGATGCCATGGCTGCGCCACAACTGCTGACTGTGCGCCACAACGGGGAGGATATTCCTATTGTCGCCCAAGCCTCGAAGCAAGGCTTTGTGTACGTTTTCAACCGGGCCACCGGCAAACCAATCTGGCCCATCGAGGAGCGCGCCGTGCCGGGATCGAAGATGCCCGACGAGGAGGCTTCCCCCACCCAGCCCTTCCCCAGCGCGCCACCGCCCTTCGCGCGCCAGGCGTTCACCGCGGCCGATCTAAATCCTTACATCCTGAGCCCGGCGGATCGCGCGCGATGGAAGAAGGTAGTGGAGAACGCCGTCAACCAGGGTCTCTTCACCCCTCCGGGGTTGACCGATACGATCGAGATGCCCGGCAACCATGGCGGTGTCAATTGGGGCATGACTGCCGCCAACCCGGCAGACGGGACCATGTACGTCGTGTCCATGGACATCCCGGCCATCCTCAAGAATGAGCGCCGCGAGCCGCCGTCGCTGTGGCAAATCCCGAGCCAGGCCGCTCCCGCGGTACAAGGCAAAGCGGTGTACCACGTTTACTGTGAGCGGTGTCACGGCCCGGAGCGCGCGGGGGCGCCGCCGGCGATTCCTTCGCTGGTGAACGCGCCTTCTGTCTTTGGAGCGCAAACCATCAAGAGCGTGGTGAATTATGGGCTTAATGACATGCCCGCTTTCCCCGATCTCACCGACCGGCTGCTGAACAATCTGCTCTTATATCTCGGCAATCCGGCGAGTGCGCCTGACCCCATCGTTTCGCGCAACGAACCTCCAGCGAACACGGGCGCATCCGAGCCGGTTCGCTACTGGTCCGGGTACGGCTTGCAGCCTTCTATCATCCGCCCGCCATGGTCGGTGATCACCGCCTACGACCTGAACCGGGGTGTGATCAAGTGGCAGGCGCCCCTGGGAAATGCTCCCCAGGGCGAGTCCGAGCACCTCAAGGACACCGGCATCATGATGTCCAGGAACGGGCCTGTGGTGACCGCGGGCGGCCTGGTTTTTATCGCTACCAAAGACGAGGGCAAGCTCCGCGCTTACGACCAGGCGAGCGGGAAGGTGCTTTGGGAAACGGATCTTCCCGCTGCGTCTGAAGGGGTCCCGGCCGTCTACGAGGTAGACGGCCGCGAATATATCGTTATCTGCGCCGCCTCGGCCAAGCAGACGGAGATCCCGCGAGATGGGCCGGAGGAGCAATCCGCGCAGCCGGTGCATCGCTCTTACCTGGCGTTCGCATTACCTGAGAATTGACACAGTTACTGCGCCGGGATTGGTCCACCCACCACAGACGATCCGGTTCCGCTGCACCCTGTGCTGCCGTAGCGGAGAAACTTCTGGATCCGTTTGCCGGTGTCGACTTCGCCGGTATAGAGGTTGCCCTTGCTGTCCAGGCTCACCTGGTGGAGCCAGTGAAAGTCTCCCGGCATGCGGCCACTGTGCCCCAGCCGGCCCAACTCCTGCAGGTTGCTGCGGTTGAGGACATAGATGGTCATGTTGGCGTTGTCTCCGATATAGAGGCAGCTCTGCGCCTCGTCCCGGGAGAAGTTCAGGGAGACAGCGGTGCCGATGATGTTGGTGTGCGGGCTGACAAATTGCTCGGCCACGAAACCGCATTTGCCGGCCTCCCCTGCCGGATTGCTGCAGGCTTTGCCCAGCGAGGGATCGTGGATGTCGAAGACTTGAATACGATCGTTGCCCCGGTCACACACATACATCTTGCCGTCCTGGGCAATTTTGACGCAGTGCACGGGGTTGCGGAAGAAGGCGGGCTTCTTGTTTCCTTTGGTGAAGTCCTCGATCCACGTCCCGGCGGCAGCGGCGGCTGCATCGTCCACGGGATTGTTTCCGTAGGCGCCGAAGTGGCCGATGTACTTGCCGGTATCGGCGTCAACGATCAGCACCCGCCGGTCTCCGTAGCCGTCCGCGATATAAAGGCGGTTGGTTGCGGGGTCGACTACCATATCCGCCGCCTGGTAGAGCAGCGGCGTGCCATTCACCCCGCCGTGGGTATCGTTGCTGTCCGGTTTGGCCGGCGTTCCGCCGATTCTTAATTTGAAATTGCCGTCCATGTCGAACTTCTGTACGAAGCCGTCGCCGCCTTGCTTGTTGGTGGCCCAGGGCGAGCCTCCCTGGTCGGCCGCAGCGGAATTTCCCGAGAGCCAGACGTTGTCGTTCTGATCGATATAGATTCCGTGCTCGCTGCTGGGCCAAAGGCAGCCTGCTTCCGCCTTGCACTTACCGCCAATAAATCCTGGATCCGCCGGACCACCCCAGGCGCGCAGCAGCTTGCCTGCGGAATCAAACTCCAGCACCGAGGGGGCGGCTTTGCAGCAATCGGCGATGGTGCCATAAGTCCGCACCTGGCCCAGTCCGTTGACCGGCTGCCCTTTCTCGTTGACGGCGCCGGGCACCGGCCCTTCGAGGCCGGCCTCTTCGTTGGTCAGGGTGCGCGGCCGGTTGTAAACCCAGATATGGTCATGCGGGTCGACATAGAGGCCGCCTATCTGGCCCAGGATCCAATGGTGGGGGAGTGGCTGCGGCCAGGCGGGATCGATCACGAAACCCGGCGTCTTGCCGGTGATGGATGTGTTGTAGACGCCGGCCTGCTGGAAGAGCCGGTCCAGAGAACCATCCTTCTTGAGCAGATTGTTATCGGTATCGGCGGCCATGACCAGGCTGGTCATCGCTATCAGGAGCAGCACAGCCGTTCGTTTCGCTTGGGTCATCCTTCTCAACCTGGGCAGCAGACGAGTCATTTCCATCTGCTGCCGTGACCCCAGGATGAGAGCATACTATTCCAGCCTCTTCAAGTGCCGGCTGGTCAAGCCTTACTGTTGTGGTGGTCCACCGCCGCCTTGCATTCGCTGCTGCATGCGCTCCTGCATTCTCTGTTGATCCGCTTCAAACTGCTTCTTCTGGTCGTCGTTTAAAACGGCTTCAATCTTGGTCTTGGTGTCGGCGTGAATGCTTTGCATCTTGGTCATGCGGTCTTCCCGGGATAGCGAGGAATCGCCGCGCAGTGCCTGCATCTGCTGCTGCTGGGATGCCAGAATGGGCTTGATTTGAGTTTGCTGATCGGCGGACAGGTTGTAGCGCTTGGTCATCCCCTCCAATTGCTGTGCCGGATCCATCATCATCCCGCGATGGCCACCGCCTGGGGGTGGGCCTTGGGTTTCTGGAGCTCCGCCGGGTTCCTGGGCAAAGACGTGAGCGCTACCCACCAGGCATACTGCCAGGACCGCGCTCTGTATACGAAAACTGAATGGCTTCTTCATCGCAACAATTCCTCCATGGTTTGCAGTGTACGAACGCTTGACCTCTGTATAGACGAGACCCGCAGGGAATACGATGTCAGGTCGCTCCGCCTGATTATCGTTCGGCGTTCACCCGCATGAACAGGTCGGGGGATACGCTGCAGGCCCCCGGTGAGGATGCGCGCCAGGTGGTGCCGTCGGCGTAGGTAATGGCGTTCACGTCCACGGCGGTGATGGCAGTGAAGCGGCTTAAGGAAAGGTTGCGCCCAGCCTGGCCGTTTCCTTGCACGTCCAACGCGACCTCGACCGTTTTCGCCAGATCAGGCTCCGCGCCTGATAAGGGGATGTATCTCCACTTGTCACTGAATCCGTGAACCACGAGCTGCGCGCTCACGATGGACCGGGGTGAGAGGTTGATTAGGGTGAGGTGAATGCCCTGACTCTGATCCATTTTTTGCGCCTCACCGTTAAGAGGTTTCCCATTGATGGTGGGACCGGCATTCCTGCTCATGGGGAGCCCAGGTCCGTGTTGTACCTGCAGGCCTACCGGACAATTGGTTCGGTCCATGCGCAAAGGAGGGGTGGCTAATACGAGGTTTGCGGCGGAGCCGGTGACGGGTTCCTGGCTAAAGGCACTGGTACCTGCAAGCAGGATGGCGAGCGAGAGGATGCTGGAGCATTTCATATCTGGCCCCCGGGCCACACGTTCGATGCAACCACGGTACTCCTGTCGGTTTTTGGGGGCAAGGGCCAGCGATCGACCGTTTATCCCCCTATCTGCTTCTGCGCAAAAGGGCTGTCAGAGATGCCTGCGGATGCGCATCGTTCGCATTAAGTTTGCAGGAAATCAAGCTATTGGCGAAAGCAGGGCGCTTCTATTTCCCATTCATAGCCCTTCTCTGCCTCGGATCCGGTTCAGACCCTGCTGCGCGGCAAGAGCTCAGCCGCTGAGGTGGCCAGTGCCGCCCAGCGTTTCGGCCAGGAAGATGACATCAGCGTCATCACCGTTACCCGCACAGCCGTGGGCGTGCCGGCCTTCGCGTAGACAAGTCATTGTGACAAGGTTGTGAGAGCTGCCATCTCCAGCGGAACGTTGCCACGTTTTTGGGGATTGATAATCGCATAGGAGCCCCCGTGGCTAATAAAGACCTGTTTGAAGATTCCCGTGGGCAGAACCCCTTCGCTGCCCTGCGCATTCACTGTGGCACTTTGGCAGCTCACCAGCGGGAGATTGCTCACCGTTCCCGTGCCCAACTGCACTTTCTTGTGCGTGGATTCGCATGCCAGCGATCCGTTTACCGTTCTCACCCTGGTGTCCCCCAGACTCGACGGATTTCCCCATTGCACAAAGATGAACTCGGTCGCCCCGCTATCGAGCAAAAATTTCGCCCGGCCATAGCCCTGCAGCTCCGCCGATATCATGGGTTGATACCTGTTCT
The DNA here is from genome assembly GCA_963721125.1 of uncultured Acidobacteriaceae bacterium. Lineage (GTDB taxonomy): Bacteria > Acidobacteriota > Terriglobia > Terriglobales > Acidobacteriaceae > PALSA-350. The sequence continues at coordinate 634,757 of CAVRHZ010000009.1, forward strand.
CGGATTCGAGGGGCAGAGGCGGAAAGATGATCGGCAGGCGTTCGCCGGTTAAGGAATCAGCCAGGCTGGTGGCAGCGTCCAAGGTCATCGTTCGATCCTGATTGTCGAACAGGATGTCGAAATGTCGCAAAAAGTTCTCCCCCAATACTCCCCGCACCGCGCGAAAGTCAGAACCTTGCAAAGGGGATTGCATGCTCACCACCTTGATGTTTTGTACCGAGAGACCATCCAAAGTGATTTCTTTCACTTGAGAGAGAACCTGGTTGGTGACACCCGCTACGCTTACGATCCGCGATGAGCCCATAGCCTGCAGTTCGAGCTCATGAAACAGGGCCGCGTCCAGGACAGTGATGGTGGCTCCCGTATCCACCATGAAGTCATACGGTCCAGCGCCGTTTACCTTCACCGCTACAACCGCGCGGGTACCCTTGCAGGGACGCATGGACACGGTTACCTTCTGTCGGGATTCAGCACCGCCGGGTACGGTGGCCAGTAACAGCAGGACGGCCAGGTGAAGAAGAGCGCATACCAGGTTTTGATATTTCATGACCGTCGTCTCCGTTGCTTGAGGTGTCTGGCTTTCACTGCCATCACTCTCTAAAGCGGAAACAAACGTCACGGAGGGACAACCTTTGGTAAGTAAAATCGGCCTCGCAGCTTGGGAGCCCAGGACGTAAACTCCATAGCATCCACTCGGCCCTTTGACTACGAGGTAACGGCCCCATGGATGAGGCAAACAAAAACCGCGATCCAGACGGGATCACCGCTCTGCTGCAGCAGATAAAACATGGAGACACAGCTGCTGAATCGGAGTTGATGCCCCTGATCTACCATCAGTTGCGAGCCATTGCGCGCCATCAAATGGCGCGCGAACGACCGGACCACAGCCTGCAGGCGACCATCCTGGTACACGATGCTTTTCTGCAGTTGGTGGGAAACTCACAGATTGATTGGAGCAACCGGGCGCACTTCTTCGCCCTGGCATCGCGCGCCATGCGCCGCATGTTGATCGATCATGCCCGTGCCGCACACGCACAGAAGCGGCCTGGGGCCAGGCAGAAGGTCGAACTCGAATCCGCGCTGGTATTTGTAGAAGGGCAAGCCACCGACTTGCTGGCGCTGGATGAGGCACTGGCCAGGCTGGCAGAGTGGGATCCCCGTCAGAGCCGGGTGGTCGAGATGCACTTTTTCGGCGGTCTTGGTTTCGACGAGATAGCCGAGGTGCTAAGCATTTCCGATCGCACCGCAAAACGGGATTGGGCGATGGCGCGGGCGTGGTTGTATCGCCAACTGAGCAAGCAGCAGGATGCCTGAGCCCGGGCATTCTGGCTGAGCGAGTCGAGGGATAACGATGGACTCCCGAACCGGCCCGATGACCGCGAATAAGTGGATGCAGCTGAAGGAGATCTTTGCCGCGGTGCAGGGCAAGCCGCCGGCCGAACAAGCGGAGATGGTCTGTGCGCTGGCCCAGGGAGATGAGGAGTTAGAGTCGGCCGTCAGAGACCTACTCGCAGCCGACGAAAGTGCCGGCAGCTTTCTGCAGACGCCCGCAGCCGATCTGCATAGCGCCCTGCTGACGCCGGGCACACGGCTCGGTCCCTACCAGATTCTTGGCCTGCTGGGCGAGGGCGGTATGGGCAAGGTCTACCGCGGCCTGGATACGCGCCTGGGCCGCGCCGTCGCTATTAAAATCTCCGCCGAGCAGTTCAGCAAACGATTTGAGCAGGAAGCGCGGGCCATATCGGCGCTGAACCATCCCAATATCTGCACTCTCTACGACGTCGGCCCCAACTACCTGGTAACGGAGTTGGTGGAAGGCGAAACTTTACGCGATTGGCTGGCACACACACCGGCCCTGGAGAGGCGCCTGGAGGCCATGAGGCAAGTGCTGGAGGCGCTGCGCGCTGCCCATTGCGCCGGCATTGTGCATCGCGACCTCAAACCGCAGAACATCATGGTTCGTTTCGATGGCTATGTGAAGGTTCTGGACTTCGGCCTGGCCAAGCAGTTGCCCAGCGCACGTTCGGCGCCGAGAGAAACCATCGCAGTATCCGATGCAAGTGTTCCCGGCCAGATCGTCGGGACCGTCGCCTACATGTCTCCGGAGCAGATCCAGGGACATCCCGTCGACCAGCGCAGCGACTTATTCTCCATCGGGATCATTCTCTTCGAGATGTTGACCGGACAACACCCCTGGCCGCGCGCCTCGATGGTGGATACTCTCCACGCCATACTTCACGACGACCCACCGCCTATACACGCCGCGACCTCCTCGGCTGCGCAGGTGGCCCCCATCGTGGGCAAGCTTCTGTGCAAGAATCCCCCGGAGCGGTACTCGCTCGCCGAAGGGGTTCTGGAAGCGCTCAACAACACCGTGGCGCCGCAAGTGCCGTCAGCCTCGATCCCCACTGTAGAGGTTCAGGCCGGGACCAGAACATGGAAGAAGTGGATGGTTGCCGGCGTGATTTTCCTGCTGCTCCTGGCTAGTGCCGGGGCATATCTATTCTTTTCCCGCAACAGAAGAGTGCTTACGGAAAACGATACTGTCGTGCTTGCAGATTTCGCCAACTCGACTGGCGACCCGGTGTTCGACGACACGCTGCGGCAAGGCATGACCGTGCAGCTGGAGCAGTCGCCCTTCCTTAACCTCATCTCCGAGGCGCGCATCCAGCGGGTATTGCAAATGATGGGCCAGCCACCCGATACACGATTGACGGCAAAGATTGCCAGTGAGGTCTGTGAGCGAACCGCAAGCGCCGTTGTGCTGGACGGCTCGATTGCGAGCCTGGGCAGTCAGTACGTGTTGGGGCTGCGCGCAAAGGATTGCCGCACAGGAAACATTCTTGTGGCGGAGCAGGCGCAAGCGGCAAGAAAAGAAGACGTCCTGAATTCTCTGAGTCAGATTGCCAGCAGATTCAGGAGCCGGGTGGGTGAATCGCTGACCACGGTCGAAAAGTATGACACGCCGCTCGCCGAAGCGACCACACCCTCCCTCGAAGCCTTGAAAGCCTATAGCGCCGGCTGGAAGGTCTTTTCCTCAACCGGTCATGCTGCCGCTATACCCTTTTTCAAGCGCGCCATTGAGCTCGACCCAAAATTCGCCATGGCTCATGCGTCTCTGGGGCGCATGTACAGCGGTATCGAAGAGCCTACCCTCTCTGCAGAGAACATCACCAGGGCATATCAGTTACGGGATCGCGCCAGTGACCGGGAGAAGTTCTTTATCACCGCTAACTACGATCTACAGGTAACCGGGAACCTGGAAAAAGCAGAACAAACTTGTGCATTCTGGGCGCAAGCCTACCCTCGTGAAGAGAGGGCTCACGGATTCCTGGGGAGTTTGGTATACCTGCCTACTGGCAGATACGAAAAATCGGTGGAAGAAAGCCGGAAAGCGATCGAGCTCGAGCCGGACCTGGCCATCTCCTATGCCGTTCTTGCCTTGGGCTATCAATACCTTGATCGTTTTGCGGATGCGGAGAATACGCTCGATAGAGCCGCGGAGCGTCATTTGGAAATCCCCGATTTCTTCGTCCAACGCTACGACCTCGCCTTTCTCAAGGGCGATAAGGCCGGTATGGAACGAGCAGTGGCTGTGGGCCAGGGAAAACCCGGGGCAGAAGACTGGATCGCTGATCACCAGGCTTTGGTCCTGGCATATTCCGGTCAGTTGCAACAGGCCAGGAAGATGTCACAGCATGCCGTAGACCTGGCTCAGCCCGCGGCCCAGCCGGAGAGGGCCGCTCTCTTTGAAACCCCAGCGGCTCTGCGGGAAGGCTTCTTCGGAAATGCTGCCGAGGCAAGCCGAAGCGCGATGGCAGCGCTCGAGCTTTCCAAGGGGTTGTACGTGGAGTTCGGCGCGGCGTATGCATTGGCTCTCTCCGGGGATTCCGCCCGGGCTCAAATCCTCGCGGATGATTTGGAGAAGCGCTTTGGGGAAGATACCTCGGCCAGATACAGCCACCTGCCGGCGCTGCGGGCGCTTCTGGCACTCAACCACGGCGATCCGGCCAAAGCGATCAGACTGTTACAAATCGCTGTTCCCTATGATCTGAGCGCGCCGCGCAGCAGCATACATGGTAACTTCGGGGCTCTTTATCCGATCTATGTGCGCGGCCAGGCCTACCTGGCCCTACACCAGGGTGTCGAGGCGGCCACGGAATTCCAGAAAATTATCGATCACCGCGGAATCGTGGTCAGCGATCCCATCGGCGCTCTCGCACGCATGCAACTGGGCAGAGCGTACGCCTTGTCGGGAGATACGGCCAAGGCGAAAACGGCCTACCAGGATTTCCTCACGCTTTGGAAAGACGCCGACACAAATATCCCAATCTTCAAACAGGCCCAGGCAGAATACGCCAAGATGCAATAGGCGATGAACCAACCAACTGAGGGATCTAGATGGACCGGCCAACCAGCGCGATGACCGCGGAAAGGTGGATGCAACTCAAGGAGATCTTTGCCGCGGTGCAGGGCAAGCCGCCGGCCGAACAAGCGGAGATGGTCTGCGCGCTGGCCCAGGGAGATGAGGAGTTAGAGTCGGCCGTCAGAGACCTACTCGCAGCCGACGAAAGTGCCGGCAGCTTTCTGCAGACGCCCGCAGCCGATCTGCATAGCGCCCTGCTGGCGCCGGGCACACGGCTCGGTCCCTACCAGATTCTTGGCCTGCTGGGCGAGGGCGGTATGGGCAAGGTCTACCGCGGCCTGGATACGCGCCTGGGCCGCGCCGTCGCTATTAAGATCTCCGCCGAGCAGTTCAGCAAACGATTTGAGCAGGAAGCGCGGGCCATATCGGCGCTGAACCATCCCAATATCTGCACTCTCTACGACGTCGGCCCCAACTACCTGGTAACGGAGTTGGTGGAAGGCGAAACTTTACGCGATTGGCTTGCACACACACCGGCCCTGGAGAGGCGCCTGGAGGCCATGAGGCAAGTGCTGGAGGCGCTGCGCGCTGCCCATTGCGCCGGCATTGTGCATCGCGACCTCAAACCGCAGAACATCATGGTTCGTTTCGATGGCTATGTGAAGGTTCTGGACTTCGGCCTGGCCAAGCAGTTGCCCAGCGCACGTTCGGCGCCGAGAGAAACCATCGCAGTATCCGATGCAAGTGTTCCCGGCCAGATCGTCGGGACCGTCGCCTACATGTCTCCGGAGCAGATCCAGGGACATCCCGTCGACCAGCGCAGCGACTTATTCTCCATCGGGATCATTCTCTTCGAGATGTTGACCGGACAACACCCCTGGCCGCGCGCCTCGATGGTGGATACTCTGCATGCCATCCTTCACGATGACCCACCGCCTATACACGCCGCGACCCCCTGGGGTGCGCAGCTGGCCCCCATCGTGGGCAAGCTTCTGTGCAAGAATCCCGCGGAGCGGTATTCGCTCGCCGAAGGAGTTCTGGAAGCGCTCAACAACTCCGTAGTGCCGCAAGTGCCTTCGGCCGGAATCGCAGCCCGAGCGGAGCAGGCCAGCGGAAAAGGCAGCCCTTGGCCAAAGTATGGAATCGCTGCCGTTGCCGTACTCGTTTTGGCGGCCGGCGCGGTCCTCTTTTGGCAACGGCGCACGCAAGCCAAGCCCCTTACCGACAAAGATGTGCTGGTGCTGGCCAACTTCGCCAACACCACCAGCGACCCGGTTTTCGACGGCACCCTGCGCCAGGCGGTCGCGATCCAGCTGGAGCAGTCTCCCTTTCTGAAAATCATGGATGACGAGCAGGTGCAACGGAACCTGCGGCTGATGAGCCAGCCGCCCGGAACGCGCATCACCGACCAGATCGCGCATGACATCTGCGTGCGCGATGCAGCCGCGGGTACCATCGAGGGCTCCATCGCCAGTTTGGGTAAGAGCTACGTCGTCACCCTCCAGGCCATCACTTGTCCGGGTGGCGCGACGCTGGCCCGGGAGCAGACGCAGGCGGACGACAAGGAGCAGGTGTTGAACGCAGTGGGAACCGCGGCGACGGCCATGCGCGCCAAGCTAGGAGAATCGCGCAGCTCGATCCAGAAGTTGAATCGTCCGCTGGAAGAGGCGACCACGAGTTCGCTGGAAGCCCTGCAAAGCTACACGGAGGGCAAGGCGGTGCTGACCCAGGGTCGATTTCTGGCTGCTCGTCCGTTGTTCGAGCGCGCCATCGCACTCGATCCCAATTTCGCCATGGCGTACTACTACGTCGGGATCGCTTTCAACAATGCTGGGGATACAGCTCGCGAAGTTGAGTACGGCAGAAAAGCTTTTGCGTTGATCGACCGTGTCTCGGAGTATGAGCGGGTCCCCATTGCGGGCGGCTACTACGAGTCGACCGGCGAGTTGGACAAAGCCATGGACGCTTATCGACGGGGTAGCGAGAACTATCCCCGCGTATGGGGTTTTCCTAACAACTTGAGCACAACCGAAATAAACCTGGGGCAATTCGAAGAGGGGCTTAAGCAAGGTCAGGCAGCCAATCGATTGCAGCCGAATGCTGAACCTCCCTATCGTCGGCTGTTGGACGCCTACATATGCCTGAATCGGCTCGACGAGGCCAGGAAGGTCGCGGAGCAAGCGCGCATGCAGGGTATCAACGGCGCCAGGATCCACCAGCGCTTCCTCGAAATGGCCTACGTCGAGGACGATCAGGCTGCCGTCTCCAGGGAAATTCAATGGTACGCAGGCAAGCCGGAGGAGTACCTCAGCCTTGGCTTGCAGGCGGCCCATCTCAACGTTCTTGGCCGGCGTCGCGAGTCCAGCAAATTCTACAAGCGAGCCGCGGAGACGGCACTGCGCCCCGGCCTGGGTAACGTCGCGGCGGACTTCGAAGAAGCAGATGCGCGTGCCGATGCGCTGTCGGGAAACTGCGAGACCGTGCGCCGCCTGGGGCGTCCGGCGGTGGCGCTGGCGCTGTGCGGAGATGCGGCCAAAGCAGAAAAGCTGGCCGCGGAGACTTCGGAGCGCCTTCCCAATGGAACTCTTTGGAACACGGTGCAACTACCCGGGATTCGCGCTGCTATCGAGCTCCATCGCGGTCAGCCTGCCAGGGCGGTGGAACTACTGGCATCCGCCTCGCCTTACGAACGGGCTTACCCTGAGGCGGTGTACCTGCGGGGCTTGGCGTACCTACGCTTGCGTAAGGGCGCGGAGGCCGCAACCGAGTTCCAGAAGATCGTGGATCACAAGGGCGCCAGCTGGGCCAGCACATGGCAATATCCAAATTGGGGACTGCACTATGCAATTTCCTACCTGGGTCTGGCGCGCGCCTACGAACTCACGGGCGACACGGTGAAAGCCAGGAAAGCCTTTCAAGACTTCTTCGCCCTTTGGAAGGACGCCGACCAGGATCTCCCTATCCTCAAACAAGCCCAGGCAGAATACGCCAGGCTGCCATAAGCTCACACTCCTATTGACATTCTATAGAAACAAGCTCACATTCATATAGTCATTCGATAGGAACAATCCCGTGAGTCCAGCGCAGACAAATCTCCTACAAGGCACGCTCGATCTCCTGATCCTGAAATCGCTGGCCCTGGGCGAGATGCACGGGTTAGGTATTTCGCGGCGCATCGAGCAGGTCACGCGTGGAACCTTCCAGGTGAAGCCGGGATCGCTCTTTCCCGCGCTTCATCGCATGGAGGAAGCCGGCTGGCTGAGTTCTGTCTGGGGTGAATCGGAAAACAACCGCCGCGCCAAGTTCTACCGCCTCACCAAGGCGGGAGAACGCCGGCTCGGAACCGAAACGGAGCAATGGAAGAAGGTTTCCCTGGCCATGGCGAACGCCTTGAAGGCAACCTGAGGGGGTGAAGGATGGAGTTCTGGTCCCGCATCAAAAGCACCCTGCGCAATCTCTTCCGCAAGCCGCAAATCGAGAGCCGCCTCGACCAGGAGCTGCGCGCCTACGTCGACATGGTCACAGACGAAAAGATCTCGGCCGGGATGTTTGCGTCCGAGGCCCGTCGTACTGCGCTGGCAGAGCTCGGTGGCATGGAGCAAGTAAAGCAGGCCGTGCGCGAGCACCGCGCCGGCACCGGCATCGAGCTCCTGGGGCAGGATGTGCGTTATGCTCTGCGGCAACTGCGCCGCAACCGCGGATTCACTGTGACCGCGGTCATCACCCTGGGCTTAGGAATTGGCGCAACCACTGCTATATTTTCCGCCGTGTATTCTCTGCTGCTGCGGCCACTGCCTTATTACAAGCCCAGCCAGCTGATGTCTGTGTCGAGTGTGTGGCCGGAAAATGATTCGGATATGACGATCTCCCCGGATTTCGTCGCCGCGCAAACGGAAACGAAATCCTTCGAGCATTTCGCGGGATACGATTACGGCAACGAGAACCTCACCGGTGCTGGAGACCCTCTGAAGGTTATCCGAGCCAACGTGACCTCTAATTTCTTCGCCACGCTCGGTGTTGTCGCGCAGCTTGGACGAACCTTCACCCGTGGCGAAGATCGGAGCGGCGGCCCTCCCGTAATCGTATTGAGTGACCATCTGTGGCGAAACAAGTTTCACTCCGATCCTGACATCCTGGGCAAGGCCGCGGTCCTGAGCGGCAAAGAGCAGACGATTGTCGGGGTGCTACCGCCTCGCTTCATTTTCCCCAATCTTTCCGTGGAGCCCGATTATTACGCGCCGGCCCCGCTGGAAAGCGACACCACGGTTTCTGTCGCTAAGCCGGTCTTCGGGATGAGAGTGATCGCCCGCTTGCGCTCGGGAGCCAGCCTGGAACAGGCTCAAGCGGAGATGCAAGCCTTCTTTCAGGCGCGCGCAAAGGGCTATCCCGTCGAAATGGCGGGGTTCGCCAAAGACCGCCGCATGGTGGTCGAGCCATTGCAGCGTCATCTCACCGGTGACGACCGCAGGCCGCTGTTTGTTCTTATGGTCTCCGTGGCTGCAGTGCTGCTGATCGCTTGTGCGAATGTCGCCAACCTGCAGCTGGCGCGGGCTGTGTCGAGGAGGCATGAGACTGCTCTGCGCGGCGCCCTGGGGGCTTCCCGCCTGCGACTCATCCGGCAATTTCTAGTCGAAAGCCTGGCTCTTTCATTGTTGGCAGCAACATTGGGGCTGGCCATCGCGTTCGCAGTCACATCTGTTATTCGCAAGGCGGGGACGCTTGAGAGCACTCAGGTCTCCTCGGCAGCCGCGGAGCTACTGCGTCTCCCGTTTGGCAAAGTGAGTGCGTCCATTGCCGTCGACGGCTGGGTGCTGGCTTTCGCCGTGGGTCTTGCCTTATTCACCACCCTGCTCTTTGGATTGGCGCCCGCGATTGGCGGGGCCAGCTCTGATTTGAGAAATGCCCTGCAATCGGCCGCCATGCGCATCTCTTCCGGCAGGGAGCAGCGGGTGCTTCGCCACTCACTCCTCATCGTTGAGGTAGGCCTGGCAGTGGTGCTCCTGACCTCCGCCGGCCTGCTCATACGGAGCTTTGTCAATGTGCTAAGTTACGATTCCGGCTTCGACCCGAGTCATACGCTTACCGGTGTCACGCTCATCAGCGGCCAGCAATACGATGCAACAAAGGAGAGAATCTGGAGCTTCGTGGACCAGGTTCTCCCCAGTTTGCAAGCATTGCCTGGCGTTCAGGCTGCGGCCCTGGCCAGTGCCCTACCTCTCGAAACCACTTTTGCAAACAGCGCAATTACTTATGCGGGCGTACCCACGCCTCCCATCGGAAATTGGCCAACCGTGTCTCTGATTAGCATCACGCCAGATTATTTCCGCGTGGTCGGCACACCGATACTCCAAGGCCGCCGGTTCAGTGTCGACGACCGGGACGGTGCGGCTCTGGTCACGATCGTCAACCGCGCCTTCGCCAAACGATTTTTTAAAGGAGACGCACTGGGCAAGCGCTTCAACACCAATATCGGAGGAGGGAGTGCGTATGAATTCAAGACCAGGACGATCGTCGGCATCGCTGATGACGTAAGGCATGGCGGGTTGGAACAGGAGATTCAGCCTGAGGCGTTCCTTCCCATGGCCCAGGTGCCGCAAGGGAGGATCAGCATCGCTCTGCGTACCTGGAACAATCCTGCATTGCTCTCGAACGCAATGCGCAGGGCTGTCACTGCCGCCGATGCGAAACAACCCGTCTTCGACATCGAGACTATGGAGGAGCGGCTCTCGAGCGCTACCGCGCAGCGCAGGCTTATTATGCTGCTCATTTGCTGCTTTGCGCTGCTGGCGGTTGTCCTCTCCGCGGTGGGTGTCTACGGAGTTTTCGCTTACTCGGTCAACCAGCGCAGGCAGGAGATGGGCATACGCCTGGCCCTCGGCGCGTCACGAAACGGCTTGCTGCGGCTCATCGTCATGCAAGCGGCGCGCTTGATTGTCCTGGGCGGCGTGCTCGGAGCAGGCGCTGCCTTGCTGTTGAGCCGGTTGCTAAGCAGCCTGCTGGTCGGCGTTACGCCCCATGATGCGATTTCCTTCTGGACGGCCTGGGCGCTGATGACCATCGTGGCCCTTATCGCCAGCACCCTGCCGGCGGCCGATGCAGCGCGTACCGATTTGCTCTCCGTCCTTCATGCAGAGTAGACCTACTTCTGGAACAGTAGCGGAGCGAAATGGATGAGATTGTCGCGCCAGACCGGCCATTGGTGGTGACCAGGAGTTTCGATAGCGGTCACCGGAAGTCCTTCGGCTTTGAGCGCGGCAATTACGGTCTGGTTGGGCTTGAGCAGGGCATCATCTACGCCGCAGGCCATCCATAGCAGACGGAGGTTTGCCTTCTGCGCATTGGTCTGGGGAAGCTCGGCGATGGCTTTGGCATTGAGGCCGGCGGAGAAGGTGCCGATCCAGGCGAAGAGTTCAGGGTGCGTAAGACCGACGAACAGGCTCTCATGGCCACCCATGGAAAGGCCGGCGATGGCGCGGTCCTCGCGCTTCTTCGATACGTGATAGTTGGCTTCAATCTGCGGGATCACTTCGGTGACCAGCGCCTTTTGGTAGAGGTCGTAGTTTTGCTCACTGAGCTCAGGAGTACGCCTGGGCTTGAGCACCGCCATGTTGCCATAGCCCAATGTCATCACCACGATCATCGGCTTCGCTTTGCCCGAGGCGATCAGGCTGTCGAGGATAAAGTTCGCCTTCCCCACCTGCGTCCAGCCGTCGGCGGCATCGCTGTAGCCGTGCAGAAGGTAGAGAACGGGATAGCTCTCCTTGGACTTCGCGTTATAGCCGGGCGGGGTGTAGACGTAGTAATCGCTTTGATTGTTGGGCAGGCCCAGAACCACCTGCGAGGTATAGAAATGGTGTTCCACGATGCCGTGGGGAATGGACTGCAACTCCCACGGTTGGGGCGGCGTGGCGGGAATGGTGAGATTGCTCCACAGGGTCAGCATGTTGTCGCGCACATCGGTGTTCCTGGGATCCAGCACCGGTGTGCCATCGACCACGAAGCGATACCCATAGATTTCGGGTGCGAGAACAGGAGTGGTCGCCGCCCATAGACCGTCCGCATCTTTCTGCATCTCTGTCGTTTTGCCCTCGAGCACCAGGTCGACTTTCTGTGCGTTGGGTGCACGCAGGCGGAGGGTCACGGTGTCGTCGGAGTGGATCTCGGGCGAGAGGTAGGGCGGGAACGCAGGCGCAGGAGCCGGGGGCGGGGTTACCGGGGCGGTCGGGGTCTGGGCCGCCGCGAAAACTGGCAGGCAGGCAAGCAAAATGAGGGCGGCGCGAATGGGTCGTGGTTTCATCGCGAAAGTCTATCAAACCAGTCACATGGACTGCTCCGGAGGCGGGCCCCATTACCAAAGGTTGGAAAAGGGTACCGGAACCCTAGCCGAAGGCATGTCGGTCTTCATATAAGTAAGTGCAGAAGGAGGAACGAATGCCTACTGAACGTTGCAAACAGTGCGGTGAGATGATGACCGAGCAACCGGCTGCCTATGAGACGGTAGACCTCGCTGGTGTGCCCAAGCATTCCGATCGCTTTTACGAGCAGTGGTTCGTCTGCCGTAATGGGCATCGCAAGGGATATATTTCCGGGCACGGCTCTGGTCCTGGGGCCGTTATGGTGGTAAGCCAAACCAATGTAGTCAGCGTTCGCGCCTAGAACTCTTTTGAGCGCCGGCTGTGCACAGAAATGCCTTTGGGCTTCGAGCCCAGGGCATTTTTCTGTTTCCAGCGCGAACCGGCTGCGGAAGAACTCAGTAAACAAAGGGCATGCCTTTAGCCGTGCCGTATTGAGCCGCAACGAGTCCCGTGTGAGAACCAGAAAAACAGCAGGTCCCTCCACTCCGCTTCGCTCCAGTCGGGATGACAATTCTGTTGCGCCCGCAAGAGCTTCAGCGATAAATACTTGACCCTACAACAGAATTGTCATCCCGACTGGAGCGAAGCGGAGTGGAGGGACCTGCTGTTTTGCTGGTTCTCAACGGGACTCAATTTGGATAGGGCAATTCTCACGTGGACTCTAAAGCCCCACCCTTTGCAAGAATGAATTTACTGAAGGGTACAGCCTACCTGCCGCAGCGAGCATCAGGCCGTACGTAAGTGCTTTGCAATGAATTCGGCTTTGCCGCTGAGGGATACCCTCCCGTTGTCTCAAACAACGTTTTCCGTAGCCTGTTTAGCCTGGCCGAAACGCAGGGTCACACCAACGCTGGGTTTACGCTGGTCACGTACTGCAAAAACGAGGCCTGGATGAATCGTGCTCACAAGATAGGTGCGGCAGTGTCGCTGGCGGTGCTGGTTTTGTGTTTGCTGGGGAGCTTCCTGACCCGGGGAGTGATGGAGAATCTGCCCTTCCTGCATGGGCAAAAAACAGGTTGGAACGCCATCCCGCGCCCCGATGGGATCGTGGACCAGCGGCCTTGGACGACTGCGAGCACGCTGAGCGCACTGGCGGTGTCGGCCGAAGAGCTGCAGCTTGCGCGAGAAGCGGAGCGGCTGGCCGACCACGAGGTAGACCAGAATTTCGCGCAATCTCTGCGCCAGGCGAGTGCGGAGACCAGACAACTGACCGGTGAGGCATTGACCCTGCAGCAGCGGGTCACCGATCTGCAGCAGACCGTCGCAGAGGACCAGGAACGGGTCGCAGCCTTGACCACAAAGGCCGCCGCCCTCTCCGCAGCCGCTGCCCCTGCTTCAGCCGGTGCAGTTGAGCCGGCAGGAGACGATCTGAATGTTGCCAAGGCCCAATTGAGTCTTGACCAGGACGAGCTAGCGGATTCCATGGAGGAATTGGCGCGAGCCAGTGGAGATCATCGGGGGGAAATTCAGCGGGAGTTATCGGCACGCGAAGCAGAGATGAAGAAGTACAACCTGCAGCCAACCGGGGGGCAGGGGCAGGCCGCGGTACTTTCCGCCGGCCAGCACACCACGCTGGCGGGGCAGATTCTGGAGTGGTGGGCACAGCGCAGCAGGAAACAACTGATCGAGCAGGCCGAGCAGTTGGCGCGCGCGGATGTGGCCGCGCTCACGGCAGACCATGCCCGGCTACAGCAAGAGGCCCAGGCCAGCGAAGCGAAAGTTGCCGCCAAAACGGCTGGGGAATCGAGTGCGGCCCGGGTTAAGGAGCTGCAAGGCCTGGCCACCCAACGGACTGTGTTAAGCATCCTCGACGACCGGCTGGGGGCGCAGCAGCAGCTGGCTGCGCTCTACGTTCGCTGGGCCAACCAGGTACAGCTGCAACACAAAATCATGCTCCACCTGATGCTGCGCTCGCTGTCCTTGATCGCGGCCATTGTTCTGCTGACCATCCTGGCCGGCTGGGCTTTGCAGGTGGCGTTCGACCGCATGTCGCGGGACCGGCGGCAAAGGCAGACGCTGCGCATCATTCTCAACCTGAGCGACACAAGTGATCGGCTTGCTGCTGGTGCTGCTGGTCATCTTCGGTACTCCGCGACAAATGCCGACCATCCTCGGCCTGGCTACAGCCGGGTTGACCGTGGTCTTCCAGGACTTCATCCTGGCGTTTTGTGGTTGGTTTGTGCTCATGGGGAAGAACGGGATTCGGGTGGGCGACTGGGTGGAGATTGATGGGGTCGGAGGTGAGGCGGTGGAGATCGGCCTCTTCCGCACCTGGTTGCTGGAGACGGGAAACTGGACGGCGGATGGCCATCCGACGGGGCGGCGGGTCTCCTTTTTAAACGGGTATGCGATTCGCGGGAAGTACTTCAATTTCTCCACCGCCGGGCAATGGATGTGGGACGAGATCAAGGTGAGTATCCCGTCCGCGAGTCAGGGCTTATCCTTTGATCGACAAGATCCGCGAAGCAGTCATAAAGGCCACCGAGTCGGATGCGAAGATGGCGGAGGAGGCGTGGAAACGCGTGACCCACGAAGAGGGTGTGCCCCAGTTCAGTGCGACGCCTTCGGTCGATATCCGCCCGGCGGGTGAGGGCGTGGACATCGTAGTGCGCTACGTAACCCGGGCAGCGGTACGGCTGGAGACGAGCAACCGGTTGTTCGAAACCGTGGTGGAGCTCATGCAGGGAGCGCGGGAGGTAAGCCGAAAGTAGCCGATCCGCGACGGGAGAAGTTCGCTCCCCCTCGAAAGAGCCGTGAGCACCAAGCTGGTTCCAGGCTTAGATTAGACGCGGAGCGCCGTAACTACTGGTTGGTTTGCGTCCTGCTCGCGGCTGAAGTGAAAGTCGTTTTGCGCCATCGCCAGGAAGTCATCGGCGCCCCGATCGCTTTCACAGTTACTGAGACTGGGCAAAAGTGCTGTTAGAGCGGCAGGCATCCTCAGCAGCGAAAGCCGAATTCATTGCGAAGCATTTATGTACGGGCCGAAGCCTGTACCCTCAGGGAATGAGTTTTTCCGCAGCGTCGTAGGACCAGGCCTTCGACGTTCCTGGCTTATGACTGCTGCATGAAGTCCGGCGAAACCGGATTTTCGTAGAGGGAATAGTCGCGCGTGACCACCGTCAACCCGCTTTGGGTCACGAAGTAATTGCGCCGGTCCTCTTCGCGGTCGTAGCCGATCACCGTGCCTTCAGGCAGGTGCACGTCGCGGTCGATGATCGCCCGCCGGATGCGGCAGTGCCGCCCGATGTCGACGTGGGTGAAGATGATGCTCGACTCCACCTCGGCATAGGAATTCACACGCACATCCTGGGAGAGCACGCTGTTGCGCACCACCGCGCCGGAGACGATGCAGCCGGCCGAGATCACCGAGTTGATGGCCATGCCGGTGCGTCCCGGTTCGCCAAAGACGAACTTGGCCGGCGGATACTGCCGCTGCCGCGTGCGCATGGGCCATGCCTTGTCATACAAATTGAAAATCGGAGAAACCGACGCCACATCCATGTTGGCGTCGAAATAGGCTTCCAGCGTTCCCACATCGCGCCAGTAGAGCGCGTTCTGCTTGTTCTCATCGACGAAGTTGTAAGCGGAGATCTTGTAGCGCCCCAAAATGCCAGGCAGGATGTTGTGCCCGAAGTCATGCTTGGAGTTGGGGTCCTCGGCGTCTTTCATCAGCGCCGGCAGCAGCACGTCGGTGTTGAACAGATAGATGCCCATCGAGGCATCCACTTTGGTCGGATTAAACGGCGAGCGCAGGTTGGTGGTCTTGGGCTTCTCCTGGAAGCCGATCACCTCGCCCGTCCGGCTCACCTCCACCACCCCGAACCGCGCCACGTCCGAGGGCTCGATGGGGAGCGTGGCCAGGGTTACGTCCGCGTTGGCCGCCATATGGTGATCGAGCATCAGCCCGTAATTCATCTTGTAGATGTGGTCGCCGGAGAGGATGAGCACGTGCTTCGGCTGCTCGGCGCCAATCGAGTAGATGTTCTGGTAAACGGCGTCGGCCGTGCCCATGTACCAGTTCGCGCTGACCCGCTGCATGGGGGGCAGAATCTCGATGAACTCGCCCAGCTCCTGGGCCACAATGCCGGTCCAGCCTTCGCGGATATGGCGGTTGAGAGAGAGCGCCTTGTATTGGGTGAGGATGTAGACCCGGCGCAGGTCGGAGTTGATGCAGTTTGATAGCGTGATATCGATAATGCGGTAGTTGCCGCCAAAGGGAACCGCTGGCTTAGCCCGATCGCGCGTGAGGGGGAAAAGCCGCTCACCTGCTCCCCCTGCTAGCAGTACTCCGAGTGTGTCTTTCATCGCGTCCCTGCGGTGCCCGTGCGCGCTGCCGCCGCCCTCAGGCCGCGTTAAGCGCCGTTGCCTACTCTATACCTGAGGTGTGATGCTCGAAAGTCCCCGGCGCTTCAGCCCTCCTCGACCGAGATGCGCAGGGAGCGCAGAAAGTGTACATCCTGCGCGTTAAAAGTCTCATCTCCCTGTCCACTTTCATTCACAGGGGCTTCCAGCTCGGAGGTCGGCTGCTGTTCTACCTCGTTCAATCCAATCGTCGCTTCCAGCATTAGCAGCACATCAAAGCCCTGCTTGCGGATGTCCTGCACGACCTCAGAGATCTGCTCGGACTCGGAAACCGATTCATGGATGGCCTCCCCCAGCTGCTGGATTAGACGACGAAGTCGTTGATTCAATGAAATACCCCCAATCGCCACCGAAGGGCGCGGTTTTACCTACCTTACTTGTGATGGCGAAGAGGAGCAATCTGAATCAACCGACTGATAAACTTTTGCTATGGAGCCGAAGAAAGTAGGCCGCACACTCGGCATCGGCCTTCGCGTGGCCTCAAATATGGTCCGCGAACGGGTGGAACGGGCTGCCGCGCCGGTTCCCGCCCCTTCTACGGCCGGAAACGGCTCTCCCAGGCCAGTCGCGACCTCAAGCCCCTCCGTGCCCATAAGCCGCCGGGTGACGACCGCCAAGCGGGGTGCAAAGGCCTTTGGCCAAGCGCTTTTAGGCCCCTTTACCCATGCCGGCGGCGTGCTTTGGCTCGAGATCACCGGCCTGTTTTTCGCCCTCTTTGCTCTTTTTTTCGTGCAAAGTATTTATCGCGTCCACACCGCCTGGCGGACCGGCCCGGAACACACCCACCTTCTGCTCTACGTCGCGATGGCGGCGATCTTTGCCTGGTTTTCGGTCAGCTCCTTCACCCGCGCCTACCGCAAGAGCCGGCGGGGACCCAAGTTGAGCAACAGCAGGCGACCTTAGGGAATGCGTCGCCCCTTTTACCGGGCAGAGAAATTGACCAGCTTCGACCCCGAAAGGGATTTGGGCTATCCCGGAGAGTACCCCTTCACCCGGGGCATCCGGCCCACCATGTACCGCGGCCGCCTCTGGACCATGCGCCAGTATTCGGGGATGGGGGACGCGGACCAATCCAACCAACGCTATAAATTTCTCCTGGCCCAGGGCGGCGACGGCCTTTCCGTGGCATTCGACCTCCCCACCCAGCTTGGATATGACTCCGACTCCCCGTGGGCCGCCGGTGAGGTGGGCAAGGCCGGGGTAGCCATCGATTCCCTCGAAGACATGGAAAGGCTCTTTTCCGGCATCCCGCTGGATACGGTCTCGACCTCCATGACCATCAATGCCACGGCCAATATCCTGCTCGCCCTGTATGTCGTGGCGGCGCGGCGGTCCCCACGGCTAGGCGGGGCGGAGTTAGCCCAGCTCTCGGGCACGGTGCAGAATGACATCTTGAAGGAGTACATCGCCCGGGGAACTTATATCTATCCCCTCGCCCCCAGCTTGCGTCTGGTGGCTGATTTGTTCGCCTGGACCGGCCAACACCTGCCCAGGTGGAATCCCATCTCCATCTCCGGCTACCACATGCGCGAGGCCGGGGCCACCGCGGCGCAGGAGGTCGCCTTCTCCCTGGCCAACGGGCGCGCTTACCTCGAGGCCTTGGGTGGGGCCGGCCTCGATATCGAGCAATCGGCGATGCGGTTCTCCTTCTTTTTTGCGGCCCACAATGACTTTTTCGAGGAGGTGGCCAAGTTCCGAGCCGCCCGCCGCCTCTGGGCCCGTCTGCTGCGGGAGCAATTCGGCCTGGAGTGTGGAGCGCTGCGCTTTCATGCCCAGACCTCTGGATCGACCCTAACCGCGCAGCAGCCGGAGAACAACCTGGCCCGCACCGCGTTGCAGGCCCTCTCCGCCATTCTCGGCGGCGCCCAGTCGCTGCACGTCAACGGCTACGATGAGGCGCTTGGTCTCCCCAGCGAGGAGTCTGCCCGCATGGCACTGCGTATCCAGCAGATTCTTGCCCTGGAATCGGGTGTCGCCCAGACGGTGGATCCGCTCGCTGGTTCCTACTACCTCGAATCGCTGACCACCTCCATCGAACAGCAGGCGCGCAACTACCTGGAGCACATCGATGCGCAGGGTGGCATGGTCGCCGCTATCGAGCGGGGATGGGTGCAGCGGGAGATCGAAGACGCTGCCTACCTTCACCAGCAAGCCGTCGATGGGGGAGAAACGGTGGTCGTCGGCGTCAACCGCTTCATTGGCCCCGATAAAGACTCCGCGTGCGTGGCTGATCAGGAGGTCGACGAGACGGCGCGACGGGGGCAGATCGAGCGGGTGCGGGCGCTGCGAGCTCGGCGCGATCCCCTGCGCTGGCAGGGGGCTCTCGACCGGGTCACGGAACAGGCCCGCTCCACCGGCAACCTGATGCCGGTGATCCTGGAGGCGGTGGAAAGCTTCGCTACCGTGGGCGAGATCGCCGGCAGCTTGCGCCAGGTCTTCGGCGAATACCAGCCGCGCTGAGGAAAGAAACCTTCTGCTTCCGTCAAACGCCTAAAGGATGTTCACCGCGCGCGCGGCCAGCAGGGCCACGGTGGCGAAGGAGATGGTGGATTGCACCATCATGGCTACCTTAGCCCAACGGGAGAGCACCGGCGAATCGGTAGGAGAGAAGGCCGTGCTGGTGTTGAACGCGAGAAACAAATAGTCCACAAAACCGGGAGACCAGTTTTCCTGCAACGGCTTCTCTGTTTTAGGCGACAGGGTCATTTGGGGGAAGAGAAAATCTCCTTCGGTGTGGTTGCCGCGTAGATGGCGTGCATGGGGTCCGCCCGCGTCGAGACGCCAATACCAGGACGCGAAGACCAGAAAATTGGTGGCCCAGAGAGCGGCAGCAGAGCGGAGCAGCTCGTCTGGGGTGATCTGATGGAGAATGAGCGAGCGGATGAGCATGTACATCGACCAGAGCATGGCCGCGGTGACGATGCCCAGCACGATGTAACCAAGCACCTGGTTGAGCGCAAAGGAGCCGCGCATCTTGGCGATGACCGCTGGGACCATGAGCACGAAAACCACCGCCAGTAAGAGCCACGAGGGCCCGAAGGTGAGCGATTCGGGCAGGGACAGATACAGGCCGCACATGGCCAAGACGGCGACCACAGCGGGCCACCAGGGCTGGCCCGGGTTCAGTTGCTTGGCAGGGGCAGGGGCTTGGGTCATGTTCGCCTCTAGCTTATCTCGTCGCCCCAGGCAAGGCCGTTGGGGAATATAATGCTCACGCCATGAATAAACCCAGATCCTTGTTGCTTACGCTTTGTGCGCTCTGCCTGGTCCTGCCGTTGACCCTACTTATGACCCATGCCTCCGCCAATACTGCTACGCCTGTAAAGCCGCTTCTTGTGGCCACCAACCAGGGTGATCGTGACCTTAGCATCATCGACCCAGTGGCTGCCAAACAACTGGCCACCGTGCCGGAGGGAGGCATCACCGGCCACGAGGTAGCCACCTCTCCGGATGGGCTCACCGCGTACGTGCCGATCTATGGGAGCTCGGGCGTTGGTAAGCCGGGCACCGACGGCCGTGAAATGGTGGTGATCGACATTCCCAGCCGCACAGTCACCGGCAAGGTGGACTTTGGCCATGGTGTACGGCCCCATTGCCCGGTTTACGACCGGGCGAACAACTTGCTCTACGTGACCACAGAACTCGACCAGACGGTCACCATCATCGATCCCAAGACGCTGAAGATCGTGGGCACCGTGCCCACCGGGCAAAAGGAATCGCACATGCTGGTCATCTCCCGCGATGGCAAGCGAGGCTACACCTCGAATGTCGGTGCGGGTTCGGTCTCGGTCCTGGACATGGTTGGACACAAGACGATCGCCATTATCCCGATCTCGGCTGAATCCCAGCGCATTGCCATTTCCAATGACGACAAGATGGTCTTCACCTCGGACCAGACCAAGCCGCAGATGGCGGTGATCGACACGGCTACTAACAAGATCAAGACCTGGGTTCCCTTGCCTGCGGTGGGCTATGGCACGTCTCCCACCCCGGATGGCCGCTTTCTGCTGATCGCACTTCCCAAGGCCAACAAGTTAGCCGTGCTGGACCTTGCCAGCCTTAAGGTCGTGCGCACCGTCGATGTTGCCGACGATCCGGTCAAGGTGCTTGCCAGCCCCGACGGCAAAGTCGCGTATGTCTCCTGTTCCAAGGCGAAACAGATTGCCGTGGTCGATCTGTCGCAGTGGAAGGTAGATACGTTGATCGATGCCGGCAAGGGCGTAGATGGTTTAGCTTGGGCTGGGCCTGCTCCGCTCCTCGGACCTCATTCCCATCGGCGGCCAGCCATTGGGAAGCAAACCGGCGAGTAAGTTGAAGGGTACGGGCTGAAGAGGGTGTGTGAGTACCCTTCAAGACCAGTTATACCGCCCGCTCCGCAAACAAACCTTCTTTTGGCTTGAGTGGGATACCACAAGACCCAACCCCACCGCGAAATCCTCCGCCGGTCCGTGCTACCGTGGAATGTCAGTCACTTTTCCCCAAGGAATGCACCGTGTCCTCTCCCGTCGCTCCTGCCCTGCGCAAGACTGCACTGAATGGTGTCCACCGGCAACTCGGCGCCAAAATGGTCGATTTCGGTGGCTGGGATATGCCGGTCGAATACTCCGGCATTACCGCCGAGCACATGGCGGTTCGCACCGCTGTGGGGTTGTTTGACGTCAGCCACATGGGCGACATCCAGTTTCGCGGCCCGGGGTCACTGTCTGCTATCCAGGCCCTTTCCATGAACGATGCGTCGAAGCTGGCCGTCGGCCAGGCGCAATACTCGGCCATGCTCTATCCCCAGGGAACGTTCGTCGACGACATCCTGGTTCACAAATTCAGCGATAACGACTACCTGCTGGTCATCAATGCCGGCACCCGCGAAAAAGACTATCAGTGGATTCGCTCCCAGGTGGGATCCTTCGCCGGCGTCCACATCAGTGACTACAGCGACCACTACACTCAGCTCGCCATCCAGGGACCGCGCGCACAAGATACCTTAGCCAAACTGACCAAGGTGAACCTGAGCGCGATCAAGAACTATTGGTTCACCTGGGGCATGGTCTGCGGCCTTCACAACGTGCTCATCGCGCGCACCGGCTACACCGGCGAGGATGGCTTTGAGATCTACATACCCTCCGACGAGCCCACCAGCGCCCGTGTCTGGGAGGAAGTAACCGAAGCAGGTAAGGAGTTCGGCCTGCTGGCCTGCGGACTGGGAGCACGCAATACCCTCCGGCTGGAGGCCGCAATGGCCCTCTACGGCCACGAGATCTCAGAAGAAATAAACCTTCTCGAAGCGGGCCTGGAGCGCTTTTCGAAGCTCGGCAAAAGCGACTTTCTCGGCTCGCAGGCACTCTTGCAACTGAAGCAGAGTGGTGCTCCCAAACGCAAGCTGGTAGGGCTGGAGATGATCGACCGCGGCATCGCGCGCGATGGCTACAAGGTTTGTAGCCTGGAAGGCGAAGCGATCGGTTACGTGACCAGCGGTTCTCCCTCGCCCTATCTGAAAAAGAATATCGCTCTCGCCTATGTACCGGTGGACCGTACCGCTCCGGGAACGGAAGTAGCGGTCGAAGTGCGCGGAAACCTGGTCAAGGCCAAGGTGGTGCCAACCCCGTTCTATCGCCGGGCTAAGAAGCCCGTTGAGGGGAAGCCCGCTTAAACTGTAGCCAGACAAGCAAATTGCAGTGGCCTCAAACACTCCCCTGGGGGAGCCGGGCGAAACCCGTTGCAGATTGCACGATCCCGTAGAATAACGAAGGAGAGCAAGACGGATGGCCTATCCAGCAACCTACCGCTACACGCGAGAGCATGAGTGGATTGAGTTAGACGGCAAGACCGGCAAAGTGGGCATCACCGATTATGCCCAGAACACCCTGGGAGATATTGTTTTCGTCGAGATGCCCAAGCTCGGCGCCAAGGTAGAGAAGGGTAAGGTCTTCGGCAGCGTCGAGTCAGTCAAGGCCGTTTCCGATCTCTACTCCCCGGTAACCGGCACCGTGATCGCGGTCAATGAGGAGCTGGCAACGGCTCCGGAAAAGATCAACGCCGACGCCCACGGGGCGTGGATCCTCAAAGTAGAAATCGCCGACCCCTCCGAAGTAGGTCAGCTGCTCGATGCAGCGGGCTACGAGAAGTTTGTCAAGGAGGAAACCCACTGAAGCCGAATATCGCTAGCCGCCGGCCAAGCGTAGTACAGGGATAGAGGACTCACTATGCGCTACTTGCCAAAATCGCCCGGCGAACGGCTCGATATGCTGAAGCAAATCGATGCCAGCTCGATCGACGATCTGTTTTCCACCATCCCCCAGGAATACCGGCTGCAACGGGACCTTGACGTTCCCCGGCAGATGGGCGAATCGGAGATCGTCGACTACTTCCGCAATGCAGCGCAAAAGAGCGCGGCGGGTTACACCAGCTTCCTCGGCGCCGGCGCCTATCGCCACTACCGGCCGGTCATTATCGATTCGCTGGTGCAGCGGGGCGAGTTCCTCACCTCCTACACCCCCTACCAGGCGGAAATAACCCAGGGCACCCTGCAGGCCATCTTCGAGTTCCAGACCATGATCTGCGAGCTCACCGGCATGGAGATCGCCAATGCCTCCATGTACGACGGGTCGACGGGGGCTGCCGAATCAGTAACCATGGCTGTACGCATTACCCACCGCAGCGGGGTTCTGGTCGCCAGAACCGTGCACCCCGAGTATCGCGAGGTGATGCGGACCTATGCCCAGCACCAGGGGCTTGCTGCACAGGAACTCCCCTACGGCGACGATGGGCGGCTCGACCTGGCTGCGCTGGAGCAAGCCGTTACTGAAGAAACAGCGTGCGTTCTGGTGCAGTCACCGAACTTTTTTGGAGTCATCGAAGACATTCCCGCCATCGCCGAGATCGTGCACAAGAAAGGCGCGCTGCTGATTGTATCTATCGCTGAGGCCATTTCGCTGGGCGTGGTGCGGCCTCCCGCAGAAGCCGATATCGTCTCCATGGAAGCGCAATCCTTCGGCGTCGCCCTGAGCTATGGAGGTCCCTATTGCGGGGTGATCGCCGCCAAGGAAAAATACCTGCGGCAAATGCCCGGCCGCCTGGTGGGCGAAACCGTGGATACGGAAGGCCGCCGCGGCTTCGTGCTCACACTCTCTACCCGGGAGCAGCACATTCGCCGGGAGAAGGCCACCTCCAACATCTGCACCAACCAGGCGCTGGTGGCGTTGATGGCCACCATCTTCCTCACTGTCTACGGCAAAGAGGGCATCCATGAGCTTGCGCTGCATAACCTGGCCAAGGCCAATTACGCCGCGCAACAGTTTTCCAGCGCCGGCGGTGCGCGGCTGCTTTTCGCCGCGTCTCCACGCTTCCATGAGTTTGTATTGCAAACCTCCGAATCTCCGGAGCAACTCAACGCGCAGCTGCTGAAGCAGAAAGTGATCGGTGGCCTGCCCCTGGGGCGCTGGTACCCCGAACTGGGCAACGCCAGCCTGTGGTGCACCACCGAACTCAACACCCGCAAGCAGATCGACCACGCCGCCTCGCTGCTGCAGCATGATGCCGAAGCGGCCTTCACCCGGGCTTGAAAGGCTAGCTAACCGTATGGCAACCACCATCAGTAAGGAAGGCGACGCACGCAAGGCGGCCGGCCGGCCGTTTGAAGGCAATCGCCGCAAGGTGCGCGCGCACCTTACTCAGAACGAGGCCCTGGTATTTGAAAAGTCTTCTCCGGGCAAGAAGGCCTACAAGATGCCGCCGCTCGATGTGCCCGAAGTGGATCCCGTAAGCTTGCTGGGCTGATGCCGCCCGCGCGGATCTGGGACTGATGCCCGAGTTGAGCGAGATCGAGATCATTCGCCACTTCACCCGGCTCTCCACCTGGAACTATGCCATCGATCTGGGCATGTACCCGCTGGGCAGCTGCACCATGAAGTACAACCCGCGGGTGAACGAATTCGTCGCCCGCATCGAGGGCATCGCGGAAGCGCATCCGTACCAGCCGGAATCGCTCTCCCAGGGAGCGCTCGAGGTCATTCGCCTGCTGCAATCCTGCCTGCTCGATATTACCGGCATGGATGCCATCACGCTGCAGCCCGCGGCGGGCGCGCATGGAGAGTTCACCGGCATCCTGCTGGTCCGCGCCTACCATCAGTCCAAGGGAAATCCCCGGACCAAGATCATCATCCCCGATTCTGCTCACGGAACCAACCCCGCCACCGCAGCCATCTGCGGTTACCAGGTGGAGAACCTGCGCTCCAACTCGCTGGGCATGGTCGACGTCGCCCAACTGGAGCGGATCGTTACCGAAGACACGGCTGCGCTGATGCTGACCAACCCCAGCACCATCGGCGTCTTCGAGAGCGAGATTCATAAGATCGCCGACATTCTGCACGCCAAAGGCGCCCTGCTCTACATGGACGGCGCCAACATGAACGCCCTGGTGGGCAAGACCCGTCCGGGGGACTTCGGTGTGGATGTGATGCACCTGAATCTGCACAAGACCTTCTCCACCCCGCATGGCGGAGGCGGTCCCGGCTCCGGCCCGGTGGCGACAAAGAAAATACTGGAACCGTTTTTGCCCACGCCTGTGGTGGTCGAAGGCGCGCCCGATCAGGACGGCCGCCGGACACTGCGCCTGGACTACGATCGGCCTCATTCGGTGGGCCGGGTGCGCATGTTCTACGGCAACTTCGGCATGTTTGTCCGCGCCCTGGCCTACATCATGGCCAATGGGCCGGACGGCCTGCGGCAGACCACCGAAGACGCGGTGCTGAACGCTAACTACATCCGTAAAAATCTTGAGGATGTGTATGAGCTGCCCTACCGCACACCCACCTTGCATGAGGTGGTCTTCAGCGATCGCCGGCAGACGCAGAAAGGTGTCAAGACGGGTGACATCGCCAAGCGGCTGATCGACTATGGCTTCCATCCCTACACCACCTCCTTCCCGCTCATCGTGCCTGGGGCCCTGATGATCGAGCCGACGGAAAGCGAGTCAAAGGAAGAGCTCGACCTGTTTATCGACGCCATGCGGCAGATTGCGCGGGAGGCGGAGGAGAATCCCGAACTGGTGCTCACTGCGCCCCACGCCACGCGCATCTCGCGTCTCGACGAGACGTTGGCGGCACGCAAACCGGTGCTGCGCTATACCCGGCCAGCTGCCGAGAAATCTTGAAAGCAGGAACGATGCCGGCACCTGAATCTGCGATTGCCCAACGCCGTGACGATCTGGAGCGGTTCGAGTTCATGATGGGGGCGGAGCGCGGTCGTCTGGCCGTCACCCTCGACATGCTCACCGACGCTTTGATCCTGATCGGCCAGCACGGCGTGTACTGTACTTCCACCCGCAATCCGTCCAAGCCGGCCCTCGATCTGGAAGCTGTGCTGAGCGAAATCGGCGGCGCCAAAGAGCTGATTCAGTCCGTGATGGAGCAGCTGCGGCTGAAGAGCGAGAGCCAGCCCCAGCGGTAAACGAGCCAAGCTGGCGGTCCTGTTGTATCCTGTGAACTGCGCGCCCGTAGCTCAGCTGGATAGAGCGAACGCCTCCGGAGCGTTAGGTCGGGAGTTCGAATCTCTCCGGGCGCACCAGCTCCACCCCAAGACACAACCCGTTTTGATGAATGCAATTATGACGATTTTGGCAGTTTCAAGTTTCGAATTTGCAAATTTGAAATTTTTTTGACATAATACGTATACTCATGCTAGGGAAAGACATAGCGGTGCTGCTCAAACTCTGCCTTCTGGACGGGCCTCGCATCCTGTCAAAAACCCTGGCAGATGAGCTTTTCCTTCCCCCTGGAGAAGTTTCCAAATCCCTGAACCGATGCAAGGAATCCGGGCTTCTTTACTGGTCAGACCTGGAGAAGAGAGTCAATCGTTCCGCTTTGCTGGACTTCCTGGCTTATGGCCTGAGACACGTGTTCCCTCCCAAGAGGGGGGCGCTTGTCCGCGGCGTTCCTACCGCGGCTGCGGCCGAGCCCTTGAAGTCGCACTTTCTGGACGATGGGGAACCACCGCCGGTCTGGCCCTATCCGGAAGGGTCCGTCCGCGGCTTATCGTTCTCTCCCCTGTATAAAAATGCGCCCAAAGCCGCATTACTCGATCCCAGGCTTTACGAACTTCTGGCTCTATGCGATGCGATTCGCAGTGGAAGAACCCGGGAACGGATACTCGCGGTTGAGTTGTTGCGCAAGGCACTCAATGCCTGATCCAAACCTGCGTCTTCTGGAAGAGGCTGCCACCAAGCTCGCTCCTTTTCTGCGCGAGATTGTTTTCGTTGGTGGTGTGACCCTCGGACTGCATATTACAGATAAAGCTGCCGCACCTATTCGCAGCACCGATGACGTGGATGTGATCGCCGAAATCCTTACCTATGTCGACTACATTGCGTTTTCCGAGCGTCTTCGCAAAGCGCAGTTCATAGAGGATACGAGTGAGGAGCCACTCACCTGCCGCTGGTTCCATGGGAAGCTGAAACTCGATGTATTGGCGCTCAGCAAAGAAGTTTTGGGCTATACCAACCTCTGGTATGAGAGAGCACTCAATCACGCTATCCCATTTGTTCTGCCCAGCGGTCAACCAATCAGGGTGATTACAGCTCCCTACTTCCTGGGTACCAAAATGGAAGCATTCCGGGGACGTGGACAGGAGGACTTCCTGGCCAGCCACGACCTGGAAGACTTTGTCGCCGTGATCGATGGAAGGAGCACGATACTCGAAGAAATTGCCGATTCTCCAGGCGATGTTCGCGAGTATCTCGCCGACGCAGCCAGAAGCCTCCTGAGCGAATCTCGTTTTCTCGACGCGGTTCCGGGATTTGTTCTGGATGATGGACGTGTGCCGTTGATTCTCGAACGCCTGCATCGGCTGATGCAGCTGAACGCAAACCGTTGAGCGGAGAAATAACCACAGCGTCGCCCAGGCTGAAATGCCCCGGAAGCAGGCGTGCTCACAATAGTATGTGCATAAGCGATACGCCTTGCCGTGCCAAACCCGGTCCCTTGGTATAGAACTCTGAATAGCCCAGTGCGCAATTTCGAGAAAACCCGAACCGAATTCCAGGAGATACTCGCCAAGCCCATCCGCGAACTGGGGCTCAAACTCGAGGGTTCTCCGATCGAACGATTCGTGCAGCAGCTCTATCGCGAACTGGAGAGCAAAGGCATCCACAAGTTCCGTCCCGGTTGCTATCTCACCGACGAATGGGGATGCCCCTCCGGCGAGCCCGTGATCGGCATTCCGTTCTATCTCGCCAACCCGGACCTGGCACAGCTGGAGCGCGATATGAACGACCTGGAAGACGCTCACGAGATCATGATGTACATGCGTCATGAGGCCGGACACGCCTTCAATTACGCCTACCAGCTGTATAAGTCGGCCGAGTGGCGGGATCTCTTCGGCCCGTTTCGCCGCGCATATCGCGACAATTATCGACCCGTACCGTTCTCGCGGAACTTTGTTCGCCACCTGGCCGGGTGGTACGCGCAGAAGCATCCGGATGAAGATTTTGCAGAAACGTTTGCCGTCTGGCTCACGCCTCGCTCGCAATGGCGAAAGCGCTACCAGGGTTGGGGGGCGCTGGAGAAGCTGCATTACGTCGATCGCATAGCGCGAAGACTCGGAGAGGTCGAACCCGTCCGCCGTCGCGGCCACACCGACATCACGGTCGATGAAATGGAATCGACGGTCGGCGAGTTCTATCTTCTCAGCCTGCCGGAGGAGATTCCGCTGCAGGAAATCACACTGGACACCGATCTGGCGGACATCTTCAATATCTCCCCCAAGCGGCGTACCGGCGTGCGGCCCGCGCAGGAGATGTTGCATCAGCATCGCAAGCTCATTGTGGACAAGGTCGCGTATTGGAGCGGCGTGCAACGTCCGATCGTCAAACGGCTGGTGGAAGCCATCTGCAAGCGTGTTGAGGACCTGGGACTGCGCGTGGATGTTCGACGCGAATCCGAGTACCTTACGGAGTTCACGGTGTACACCACCGCACTCTCAATGAATTACCTGATCGGTGGAAAGTTCATTCACCCCTGAAGGGCACCGTCACTCCGATTGGAGGTTTCATGGCTGGAACGAAGTTGAAAGTTACCGTGCTGTACGACTTGTGGGAAGAAGAACCTGCTCCAGTGGAGGAAGAAGTTCCTCCACCGCGCAAGCGCGCGGGGCAAAAGAAACGCAAGAAGAAGCCGGTAAAGCACGACCGTGAAGAGGTCTTCGAAGCCCTGGCGAAGCTCGGTCATGAACCGTCTTACTATGTTCTCAACGGCCGCACGCAATCACTGGTCGGACTTGCTAAGTGTGGCGCCGATCTCATTTTCAACCTGACCGAATCCTATGCCGGGGATAACACCAAGGAGATGCAGGTCACTGCGTTCCTGGATATGCTCGATATCCCTTACACCGGCTCGGGACCGCATGCCAACATACTTGCCCAGGACAAATCGATCGCCAAGAAGATGTTCGCTTTTCACGGCATCCAGTCTCCCTACTTCGCAACAGCCTATCGCGGCACCATCGACCACGCCCATGACATCTCGTTCCCGCTCATCGTGAAACCCACCTCCGAAGATGGATCCATCGGCATCGATGCTGCTGCGGTAGTGAACAGCGTGAAGGAATTGATGGAGCGCATCTCCTATATACAAACGGAATTCAATTCTCCTGCGTTGATCGAGGAGTACATCGAAGGACGCGAGATCTACGCCGCCATCCTGGGCAACTACGAGAACGCATATCCACTTCCGCTGGTGGAGCTTGATCTTTCGAAGCTTCCCAAGGGCATGCCCAAGATCGCCAGCCAGGAAGTGAAATTCGAGAAAGACACGGAAGCCTACAAGCTGACGAAATCGGCCATCGCCGAAGACCTCGATGAAGAAACCGTAACCCGGCTCAGCGAGATCGCCATCAAGGCCTATCGCGCCGTCAGGCTGCGCGATTATGGACGCATTGACATGCGCATATCGAGCAAGGGCGAGGTGTATGTCATCGAAGCCAATCCCAACCCATGGCTCTCGAGCGCGCAGGAGTTTTTCATGGCCGCGAAGAAATCAGGCCTCTCGTATACCCAGATGATCGGTGAGATCGTGGAACTTGCGATGGCCCGGCACGCGTGACAGATGACTGCACCGCGGTGAAACCGTTAGCTATCTTTTCGGTACAGGAGGTCGCGCATCGCTTGCCTCCGAGCCTCGTTCGCTTCCATCACGGTTTTACGTTCGTCGGCGTCCATGCGGCGCTTGGTTGCGGGGTCGGCTTGTTCATCGCTGCTGCACGACGGGCAGCGATTGGCGAAACCGGGTTTATCCGGCTTTAGTTCAAACTCCTCGGAACAGACGACACAGACCTTAATTGGAAAAGCCATAACCCCTCTAGAATAACAATTTGAGGAGAATGATGCATCGCGGCCCCGGTCTACTCTTCTGTCTCTTCGCCACTGCGGCCACGGTCGCCCACGCCTCGGTTGCACTCTTTATGGAAGAGCCTTACGGCGAATTTGGCGCGATGAACCCTACTGGCCACGCGGCCGTTTATTTCAACCACATCTGCGCCGAGTCGCCCACTTCGCTCCGCCCTTGCCACGATGGAGAATATGGCGTTGTCATCAGCCGTTACCACAAGATCGACGGCTACGATTGGCTTGCCATCCCCCTGGTCCCCTATCTCTACGCCGTCGATTCGCTCAACGACGTTCCCCAGACCGTGGACAAAGAACAAGTCGAAGCCCTGCGCGACGCCTACCGCAAACAGCACTTGCTCGACCTGGCGCCGAACAACCGCCACGGCCGGTCCCCCAAGGGCGAGTGGACCGAACTGGTCGGCTCCTCCTACGACCGGACCATCCACGGGTTTCAGGTTGACAGCACGCCGGCCCAGGACCAGCGCTTCATGACCATCTTCAACGACCGCCGCAATGTCGGCCACTTCAACCTGCTGTTCCACAACTGCGCCGACTTCTCCCGCGTTGTCCTCGACATCTACCTGCCCCACGCGATCCATCGCAACTTCATCGCCGACGTCGGCCTGATGACTCCCAAACAGGTTGCCCGCTCGCTGGTTAGTTACGGTAAAAAGCACCCCGAGCTCAACATGAGCGCTTTCGTTATTCCCCAGGTGCCGGGCAGCATTGCCCGCAGTCACCCGGTAGACGGAGTGGCCGAGTCGCTGGTCAAGAGCAAGAAGTATCTCCTCCCCCTGGTCGTTCTGGCGCCCGAGGTTACCGGCGGGGTGGCCGTGGCTTACCTGGTCGACGGCCGCATGAAGTTGCCCAAAGAGACACCGGTCTTTGAGATCGGCGACGAGGAGACGACCAGCGCGCCTGGCCTGCCGGCGCGCACAGTGCTTCCCGTCCCGCCTCCTACCCCGGCTCAGCCCTAGCCTCGGTGTCCAGTGTCGAACAGCGATTCGTGATTTTGGACACGAAGGCGAGGCTTACGCCGAGTAAGCCCATGTAAAGCCGCTGCGTACCGCTATTTGCCTGCACCGGCCTTTGGCGCATGGATTGCTGATCATTGATCGCAAAGATGAGCAGCAAACATGGCCAGCAGATCATAGAGGTCTCATCTCAGGAGGGTATGCATGGCGCACTTTGAGCGGATAAGAGATGTGGTTTCCGGACCCTTTAGTCCATCCATCATGCAGCAGCGTATGGCCGCCGGGTGGCAATTGGTGTCCATCGAGTGGCGGCGCGAACTGCCCGGGGATGAAGCGCCCAGCGAAGGCGCCTTCGAGGAAGAAATCCCTTACGGCTTACGCATCTCAGACGATTGCCAGCGGCTGGAATTCGACCCTCGAGAGCGCAGGGTGCTCACCCAGATGATGGACCTGGTGGTTCAGGATTTTCCCTTCTCCAGCATCGCCAGCGATCTGAACGAAAAAGGATTTCGCACCCGCGCGGGAAAGTTATGGGACCAGGTATCGGTCTTCAAGATGCTACCGCGGCTGATCGAAGTAGGACCCGGTCTATTCTCGACCGCAGAGTGGACAGCAAGGCGGCAGAAACTGTCAAGGACGGTTTACGAAATAGGAATCGCTGTATTTTGCGTCGCGGATTACCATCCATCCCCGTCAAGTAAGATGAGCCCGGGGGTGCGCATGAAATTCCTACTATGCTTGCTTATGCTTTGTTTTGTCGTGCTGCCTCCCGCTAACGGCGCGCAGACGCCACTCCCTCCGGCCGCTGATCGAGCTG
Organism: uncultured Acidobacteriaceae bacterium; assembly: GCA_963721125.1. Taxonomy (GTDB): domain Bacteria; phylum Acidobacteriota; class Terriglobia; order Terriglobales; family Acidobacteriaceae; genus PALSA-350. The sequence goes on from CAVRHZ010000009.1 coordinate 666,006, forward strand.
CGGTGGTCGAGGGCGACAATGCTTTCGCGGTTACCCTGTTCGGCCAGTTACGCGATCAAAGCGGCAATCTTTTCTTCTCGCCCGAGAGTATTTCCACCGCCCTTGCCATGGCCTATGCCGGCGCCCGCGGCGACACCGCCTCCGAGATGGCCAAAACCCTGCACTTCACGCTTCCACCAGACAGGCTGCACCCCGCGATGGGTGCACTGCTAAGCGATCTCAACGCCGCGCACCAGGGATACCGGTTGAGCGTGGCCAATGCTCTCTGGGCGCAGCGAGGCTACAACTTCCTCGATAACTTCCTCAAGTTGATGAACAGCGACTATGGGGCATGCTTCAACCAGGTGGATTTCAAAGGCGCGCCCGAAGCGTCACGGTTGACCATCAACCAGTGGGTAGAGCAGAAAACAGCAAATAAGATCACAAACCTGCTCCCGCCGGGCTCCATCAGACCGGCCACCCGGTTAGTGCTGACCAACGCCATCTATTTCAAGGGCGACTGGCAGAGCCAATTCGACAAGGCGCAAACCAAAGATGAGGACTTCCATCTATCCCCGGCACAGAGCAAGAAAGCGCCTCTGATGCACCGCGAGGGTGGTTTCAACTACTTCAACGGGAAGACCTTTCAAGTGTTGGAAATTCCGTACCAAAGCAAGGAACTGTCCATGGTCGTTTTCCTGCCCAACGATGTGGGCGGTCTGCCTGCCCTGGAGAAATCGTTGACAGCGTCCAACACGCGGCAGTGGCTGGCCCAGCTAAGTCCAGTGACTAAGGTCATCGTGACCTTGCCTAAGTTCAAAACAACGCAGCAATTCGAGCTTGGGGGCACGCTTGCCGCGATGGGAATGCAGCAGGCGTTTACCGCGAGCGCGGACTTTTCAGGGATGACGGGAAAGAAGGATTTCGCTATTTCGGCGGTGATCCACAAGGCTTACATCGACGTCAACGAAGAAGGAACCGAGGCTGCAGCGGCCACCGCTGTGACCATGAGGGCCATGGCGGTTCGCGCCCCGAGCGTGGCGCCGCCGGTTTTTCGCGCCGACCATCCTTTTGTCTTCCTTATTCGTGACAACCGTTCCCACAGCATCCTGTTTATGGGCCGGCTAGCCGACCCGACGAATTAGGAAACCTACGGGACTCAAATGAGAGACCGCAGACTCTGATGGCCGGCGAACTACTCCTTGGATTGTGATCTTCTGAGGAGAGCCACAATGCCAAGCACCACTAAGCCGGCGGCGCATATAGCTTCGATCACCAGCGAGGTGGAGATCAAAAGCTGGGCAACCCGGTAACTGCCACCGCCGGAGATGCTGATGCCGCTCACGCTGCACAGCCCAAACGCGAGACTGAAGGTCAGGGCGAACACGGTGGCGAGCTTGGACAGGTTTGCGGGTTTGTGTGCGTGCCGTACCGGCATCGGGGGTGTGCTCATTCGGTCCTCCTGATCGCGGTTGGCGGGATAAGGCAGAGTCTCATAAGTTCGGGTACTAATGCCACTATTCCCGCTACGCAGGCCCACTGGATCAAATTAAGCCCAAAGATCAGGGGTTGGGGCTTGAGGAAGTCAATGACCAGCCGCCAGGCGAGATAGGCCACTAGGAAAATGCGGAAGGCCGCTCCCTCGGGGTGTGCTTTTTGGTTATAGCGATACAGGAAGAATCCGAGAGCGCTGAGGAAGAGGATCTCGTAGAGCTGCGTAGGGTGGCGGGGGATACCATCGCCAAAATTGACTCCCCAGGGCAAGCTTGTCGCTGCGCCGTAAGTGCCGTCGGCGGGTCCTGCCAGAAAACAGCCAATGCGGCCGATGGCGATCCCCAGGCACAGGGGCACGGCAAAAAAGTCGCCGGTGCGTCCGCGGATGGGACGCAGGCGCTCGACCAGGCCCACGGCAATCCAGCCGCCCAGTAGGCCCCCCACGGTGGTCCTGCCGCCAGGCAACAGGAAGGTGCGCCAGGTGATATGGAGATAAAACACTTGCTCCAGCAGGCCCAGGATCCGGCTGCCCACCAGCGCACCGATGGCCGCAGTGGCGATGATGAGCCAGCGCTGGTCGTCTTCAAGGAGATCGCCGGCACGGGCGCAGCTTCGCCGGAACATGGCATAGGCAAGAACATAGCCGATGGTTTCGAAGATCGGGTGCAGCAGCGGATGGGGCCCGACGGTCACGCCGGTAAGTTTACTCGTCCGGGCGGCGAACGGACAGACCAAGGTTTCCCGGTTGCATCAGGATTGATATAGCTGCCACTTAGTCCGGGTGTAAGCAATGCGAAAGCCTTTGCGTTCGGCATTGCGCTGCGACTGGCTACCCGCTTCCGTCACCATCATGGCTAGTGGGTAGCCGTGCTCGAAGGCATAACCCATCCGTGCCTCCAGCAGGGCTGCCTGCAGTCCGCGCCGGCGCATCTCGGGCGTAGTCGTTGCCCCGGCAAACAGGGCGACCCCATCATGCAGACTGAGGGCGCCTGCGGCTCCGGGTTGCCCGTCGAGCTCGGCCAGAAAGTTCACCGTGTGCTCGCGGGCGAATGCCACGGGGCCGAATTCACCCAGAAACTCCAGTATCTCGGGATGTTCGTACCCCCATCCCCGGGCGTTGATCTGCGCCCATACTGCCGCTTCCTCAGGTCCGGCAACGCGCACGCTTACGCCGTCCGGAAGGGCTTTGGCAGGCCGCTCCAGCGGCTGGTGGAGCACGCTGCTCAGCTCAATCGGACGGTAACCCCGGGTACACAGTAAGTCGAGTGTCGCGACGCCCGCCAGAGGACTAACCTCATGAACAACGCCAGCCCCACGATCCAGGAAAAAAGCTTCCATCCTGTCCAGTGAAGCTGGGCTTAACGGTTCAAAGAGTCCCAGACCGAAGCTTTGCGTGACCGGAGAATTCACCCCGTCGAAGACGGCATAGGCGCCCGCGCACTCCATCCAGATAGCGCCGCTTTGCGGATGGAGCCGCCGGCGCGCTTCCGCAAATTCCAGGCACGACCGTCCTTCGGCTCGTTCCAATCGTCGGGAGAGATCGAGGTCAGCAAAAGTCATTGTGGGAAACGGTACCTAGCTTATACTCGCCGCACCACTATCGGCGTCAATATAATCAGCACGCGAATCCGAGGGCCCCAGATGCGAAACACGCTACTGCGCCGCGCAAGCAAATGGATTCTGGCACTTGCTGTACTGGCCCTCGCGATCCAGCCGGCAAACGCCACGAATTCCCCAAAACACCGTAGGATTTTGCTGATTGCGGGCTCCAAGTCCCATGGACCGGGCATGCACGAGTACCTGAAGTCAGCCCGCCTGCTGAAGGTCATGCTCGACCGTGCCGGTCTCAAGGACGTCGACACCGAGGTTATCTACGACGGCTGGCCTACGAATGTCTCCGATCTCGACACCGCGGACACCATTGTCTTTATCTCGGACGGCATGCAGTGGTCTCCCTGGACGTTTAGCCCGGAGCGTATTGCCGCTATACAGAAGCAGATAGACCGCGGATGCGGCTTCATGATCTTCCACTTCGCAACCTACATCCCCTTCCAATTTCAGCGGGAGGGTCTCGCCTGGGCCGGAGGCTATGTCGAATACGACGGTCCCAAGCACCCGCAGATGTATTTCACGCAAAAGACTCTTACCACCGAAGTCGTATTCCCGTCCCCCGATCATCCCGTGCTGCACGGCGTGAAGCCTTTTAAAGTCACGGACGAGTTCTACTACAAAGTCACTTTCGTTGGCGGATGTCTCGGTATCACTCAACTGCTACGCGTCCCGGAGCTTCCCGCAGACCCTAAGGCGATCTTACCCGGACCACTTGCCGGTCCCAAGGACCAAGTCACCATGTGGGCCTATGACCGTCCGCCCACACCCGCAAGCAAGATACCCGGGCGCAGCATTGGAGCGACCTTCGGCCATTTTTATAACAACTGGCAAAACGACGATTACCGCAAGCTGGTGCTCAACGCCATCGTGTGGAGCGCTCACATCGACGTGCCCAAAGACGGTATACAGTCCACTTGGGTAGATGATGCCGAAGTCGATCGGGTACTCGGCCCCACGCCCGAACCGGTGAAATCCCCGCTCGAACCCCCGAAGGAGCTGAAGTAAAACTCCTAGTTCGCCGACGGCTTCTCGATGTGATCGATGACGAGAACATCAACGGGAGCCTTGGTCGATTCGAGTTTCAACCCCAACTCCTGCTGGATTGCGGTGAACAGATCCGGGGGGGCGTCGGGGTTCTCCGCCGCCGGTTTGTATCCGCCAACTGCGCCGAACTGCGTCTCGTCCGCCGTCCACGTCAACCTGAAATCAAACCTTCCTGTAAGTCCGGTCTCATCCACTACCGGCCGGTCCAGAGCAACCTGGCCCATCGCTTCGGCAAAATCCGTCATGGTTGCGTTGATTGCGCCAAAATTTCCAGGTGGTCCAAACCCCAGCCCCGCGACCAAGCCGGGGGCGCCCCGGCTCCTGGTCATTTTGGGACCGGTCTTGGCGACGGTGAGCACGTACACGGTTAGTTCTCGTTTCTCGTAATGGCATTTGAGTTGAAAGCGATCCGCCATCAGCTTTTTGACCATCGAGCGCCACTGCTTGATGCTTGGCTCACCCTCGCCGTCGGGTTCAGCGGAAATATCGTAGTTCTCTGCAGTGACCCAATCCGGCACGCCTGCAAGCTGACGCTGTTGAAGTCCATAGGCGAACTTGACCAGGTTGCTCACAGAAATGTGAATAACAGAAAAGCGGCGCGGCTCAAACTGGAATCTGGGCCCACGCTCATCAGGCCTGCTTACCTTGATGGTGGCCACATCAAAGGTCGGATTCGCGTCCGCAGCCATGGCCGGCATGTGCGGCGGAGGCTGAGGAATCGTCCACTCGGTCTCGGCCGTGGCCCGCGCAAAATTGAGCGGCGCCGGGTTCGGTCCTTGCCTCCACGTGCCTGCGATGGAGTTGCCATCGGCGCTCACCGTCCCTTCGTATGTGCCAAAGGGAAGGTCAAGCTTCAGCAAAGAGCCATTAAGGGTAGTGGACATGACAGGTAGGCCGCCGGGCGGCCCATCGAGGTTATAGAAGGTCGCCCGCAGCGTCCCGTCACCCGCCCTGGTGATTTTCACTACGAAGCGTAAGTCCCGATCCGTGTGCAGTGTTCCCTGCCAGGTGGTGGCGATATTCCTGGCTGAGTCTGCGGGTGCGGATTGAGCGCGCACCTGCGTAGCATGGGCGAGACCAAAGCAGACCGGCAATGCGATGGCGATCACTGCCGCCACGCTCAGAAGCAGTTTTCTGCTCAGGTCGAGTTTTCGCCCGTGCTGCTGCGTCATGATGCGTACAATGCGCTCCTTGAGGCTGGCGCCGGTCACGCCTGAGATGCAGGGCAATGGCGACTCGACATAAGCCTTGCAGACATTCAGGATTCCCTCGGCGTAGGTCTCGGCATCGAGGCTTGATTGCAGCACGGCTTCGTCGCACGCCCGCTCACGCTCCTCCACCAGCTTCATCCCGATCCACCAGACCATGGGGTGAAACCATAGGGCTGCTTCCACCAGCATATGGAGTGCGGCGGTCAAATTATCGCGCCGCTGGACATGGCACATCTCGTGAACGACGATGGCCTCGAGTTGAGGCACGGTGAGACGGTTGGTGATGCCTGCGGGTAGAAGGAGCACTGGCTTGACGATCCCGAATACTCCCGGCTCAAGCAGCGACTGCGACGACAACACTGGAACACCCGCGGGAATCGCAATCGGAGATGCCGCGCGCACAGTCTCGCGCAGGCGCCGCCAGCGCAGCAACCAACGGCCCGCTAACAGCAACGCGCCGCATGCCCACAGGCCGGCAAGTATGAATGGCCACACGTGGATCTGTTGTTCCGCAACCACGGGCGCGGCGAAGGATGGGGCAACGAACACCGTCGCCTGCGTCTGCGGAAACGGCTGCGCGATTTGCTCCATAGCCGCCGAAAGATCCGGCCGGCTGATCGGAGCGGCGATCGTGGATCGGAGATAGCCGCCCGCGGCGATCAGAAGAGAAAAAGGGATTAGAAATTTCACCGAAGCCAGCATCCACAACCGGTAACGGACGCGAGCATGATTTTGACGCAACGCGAGCGCGAGCAGCCACGCCGCCGCGGCGAAGATTGTCGATTGCCATAGGTGGTTGAGAATGCCCGCGGTCCACTGCGACGAAATCATAACTACTCCTTTCTCTTGGACAGCCCACGTAGAGCCCGTTCTGCTTCCTTGACCTCCTCGAGCGAGAGCTTTCCTGACTCGACCAGGTGCGCCATCACCGGCTGGGTCCGGCCTCCAAACAACCCCAACAGATCGTCGATCAACCGGCGCTGGGCAGCGTCGCGTGAGATGGCCGGCGAAAAGATGTGGAAATTCCCCACCTTCCTCACTCTCTGCACAGCTTGCTTAGTCTCCATCCGGTAAAGCGTGGTTTGGATGGTCGTGTAAGCAGGCCTTCCCTTTTCAGGAAAAAACTCCTGGATGTCGCGAATGGAGGATTCACCCTTAGCCCAGAGCGCCTCCATGATTTGGAACTCGAGCTTTGACAATTTGGGCGTCGCCACGAGACCACTCCTATACTTGTTTGATTTTCTACTATATCTGTTTGTTATCGTCAAGGGGCTCCGCTTTCTCTATGAGTGGCAGCAGAAAACTGCGTCCATTTGGTTCGTTCCGTCCGTCCCCCTTCGCGCATGCCGAGCTGGGCCGCGACCTCGAAGAGGGATGGACAGAACCGGCAAACACCGCAACCGGCCCGGTTCCATTTGCCGCGTCTGTTCAACGTGTCGAGGGCGGGCATTCGCTGACGCGTTCAATTTATCTGTATAAATTTCAGCGCCAGAGCCGCCGGCGTGCTTTCTCTGATCGGTAGATAGTCTATCTACAACGAACGCACCATGCTTCGAGTCAAAAGATAGAGTAACTTGGAGCACCGCAGTTATAACTTAGGTGCCGCTACCTATCCTGGGATAGGTCTTTCCTGCTCCCAATAGCTTATCTGTTGGCGGTGGTAAGCCAAGCGCAGCACCGGGAGAGAGTATTTTTACAGCCCTAAAGATAGGTAGTTAGACGCGGAAGATTGGTAGACCACAACGCTTTCCTTGCATATCTTTAACCTTTAGCAATCGCCACCTGGTGTCAAACGCCGGGCACTCTTTTCGTGCGCATTTAAAGCGGATAGACGACAGACGGAACACGCCTGCAGCAAATTCCCGTACTGTCCCACAGCTCGTGGGGAAAAGACGAACCTATGAGAACAAGTAAGCGTTTTGTCGCAGCCGCCGGATATTTCGCAGTGTGCCTCCTACCGGTCGCCTGTGAAAAGAAATTTAATCCCGCGGACGGCGCAGCGCCGCCTCCCAACGTCGCCGAGACCAGCAACACCGGCGTTGTCACGGTTGAGAAACCGGAACGATTCTCATTGGTTACGGCAAAACGAGTCGATGCCCCGGCCCAGTTAAACGTCACCGGATCCGTGAATCCCGATATCAACCGCGAGGTTCCCGTCATCTCGCTGGCCAGCGGGCGGGTGGTGGACATACGGACCCGCCTCGATGACAACGTGAAAAAAGGACAGCTCCTCATCAAGGTGCAGAGCCCCGACATTACTAATGCCTTCGATACCTACCTGAAAGCCCGTAATGATGAAGTATTGGCGAACAAGGCATACGTCCGCACCAAGGATCTTTATGACCATGGCGCCGTTCCGCTCAGCGCACTTGAGCAGGCTTCGGATACCGAAGATGATGCCAAGGCGGATCTGGTCGCTGCCGAAGAGCAACTCAATACTCTTGGCGTGGACAAGGATCACCCCTCCAGCATCGTCAACGTCTATGCGCCCATCTCCGGCGTCATCGTCGCGCAATACGTCACCAATGCTGCAGCGGCCGGCGTAAATTATTCCGGTTCCTCCACCGCTTTCACCATCGCCGATCTATCCGTTGTTTGGATCATTTGTGATGTCTACGAAAATGACATTCCCAAAATCCACCTGGGGCAAGAAGCATTCATCCATGCCAACGCCTATCCCGATGGGACACTGCGGGGCCACATCACGGACATCGGGCCGGTGCTCGACCCCAGCATCCGCACCGCCAAGGTGCGTATCGAGATTCCCAATCCAGGAATCCTCAAGCTGGGCATGTTTGTCACCGCCACCTTCGAAAGCAGAAACAAGCAAGCCTTTGCGGTCGTGCCTTCTACCGCAATTTTGCATTTGCATGATCGTGACTGGGTCTTCATCCCCGCCGGCGGCAAACAATTCAAGCGCGTTGAAGTGACTGCCGGCGATATGCTGCCCGGCAACAACCAGCAGATTCTTTCCGGCATTGACCCGGGCCAGCAAGTGGTCTCAGAGGTTCTCCAACTGGAAGCAACGTTGGAGGCGCAATGATTCGCAGGCTGGTCGACTTTGCCCTGGAGAACCGTTTTCTGGTTCTCGCGGCCGCGATCCTTCTCTTCGCCTGGGGCATCGTTTCGTTCTATCGGCTTCCCGTCGAAGCCTATCCAGATGTCGCTAATAACTACGTCGACGTCATCGCCCAGTGGCCCGGAATATCCGCCGAGCAGATCGAGCAACAGGTCACCATCCCACTCGAAACCGTGATGAACGGTATTCCAGGTGTCGCCCACGTGCGCTCCTGGTCGATCTTCGGGCTCTCCACCGTGGAAATGGTCTTCGGCGAGGAAACAACGGATTTCGAAAACCGCGAACGGGTACTGGAGCGGCTTTCCCAGGTAACACTGCCTCCGGGCGTCACGGGGCAGATGGGGACGGACTGGAGCCCGGTAGGCCAGATCTACTTCTACACTCTGCAGAGCACAAACCCCGAATACGACCCGATGAACCTGAAGACGCTCGAAACCTGGGTCATCGAAAAGAATCTGAAGAGTGTTCCGGGGGTTCCCGACACTAACCCATTCGGTGGGCCTACACGCGAATACCAGGTGCGCCTCGACCCGGACAAACTGGTCTCCTACGGGCTCAGCATCGCCCAGGTGGAACAGCAGCTTACCAATAACAATGGCAATGCAGGCGGCAGCTTCATCATCGCCGGACTACAGCAGATCAATGTCCGCGCTGTGGGTCTGGTCAGAAATATCCAGGACATCGAAAACACGGTCATCATGACCAAAGCCGGCACGGCTCTCCGGGTGAAGGACATCGGCGTCGTTACCCAGGGCCCGGAGATCCGGCTTGGCCAGTTTGGCCAGGCGATTCGCCGTGAAGATGGAAAAATCATCGATAACGACGATGTGGTGGCGGGCATCGCAGTCTTGCAAAAAGGCGACGATGCGCAGCCCGTACTGGAAGGCATCCACAAGAAAGTACAGGAACTGAATGATCAGATCTTGCCCCAGGGCGTAAAGATCGTTCCCTTCATCGACAGAAGCGAACTGCTCCATTTCACCACCCACACCGTGCTGCACAACCTGACCGAGGGAATCATCCTGGTGGTGATTATTCTCTTCCTTTTCCTCGGCAACGTGCGCGGCGCAGTCATTGTTGCACTCACCATCCCCTTCTCCTTATTGTTCGCCTCGATTTGTCTCGGTCTCAAGCACATTCCCGCGAACCTGCTCTCGCTCGGAGCGCTGGATTTTGGCATGGTCGTGGATGGCTCCGTGGTCATGGTGGAAAACATCGTCCGCCACCTCAGTCATCACGGCAGTGAGAGGGGGACGCCTGCAGAAAAGATCCGAGAGGCAGCACACGAGGTGCAACGCCCGGTCTTCTTTGCCATCGGAATCATCATCACCGCCTACTTGCCCATTTTCACCCTGCAAGCGGTGGAAGGCCGGCTCTTCAGACCGATGGCGTGGACAGTAGCCTTTGCTCTGCTGGGCGCGCTCATCTTTTCCATGATCGTGGCTCCTGTCCTTTCCAGTTTCCTGTTCCGCAAGGGAGCGAAGGAATGGACCAACCCGGTGATGGGATTCCTTATCGTTCGCTATCGAAAGGCTGCCACCTGGGCCATCCGTCAGAGAGTGATCACCGTCGGCGTGGGCGTCGTGGGCTTCGCGATCGCGATCTATCTTGCTTTTGGCGGAGTCATCGGCTCCGAGTTTCTTCCTCATTTGGATGAAGGCTCGCTTTGGGTGCGCGGCACACTGGAGCAAAGTGCAGGGCCCAATGAAGGCATCTCGGTCATGAATCGGGCCAGAATCCTGCTGTGTTCCTATCCTGAAGCGACCAACTGCACCAGCCAAACCGGCCGCCCGGACGATGGAACCGACCACACCGGATTTTTCAATACCGAATATTTCGTTGGCCTGAAGCCGAAGGAGCAATGGCGCTCGGTCTTTCATCAGAACAAGGACAACCTGATCGCCTCCATGACAATGACGCTCGAAAAGCACATCCCGGGCGTGGTCTGGGGTTTCTCCCAACCAATCGAAGACAACATGGAAGAGGCCGTCAGCGGAGTCAAGGGCGAGCTCGCTACCAAGGTCTATGGCAGCGATTTGCATGTGCTCGAGGATAAGGCCAATGAAATAGCCGGGATTATGAGCCGCGTCCCTGGTATCGCAGACCTGGGGGTTTTCAATGTAACCGGGCAGCCTGACCTGGTCTTCGCCGTGGACCGTGCGAAGGCCGCGCGCTGGCAGATCAACGTGGCAGACATCCAGGATGCCATCCAGACCGCTGTCGGAGGCAATGCTCTCACCCAGGTCCTGAAGGGTGAGGAGGTCTATAACCTCACCTTGCGCTATCTCCCTCAGTACAGAGAGACGAGGGAGGCAATCGACAACATCCGCTTGTTATCCCCATCGGGAGAGCGAGTTTCGCTGGCCCAGCTTTGCACTGTCAAAGAACAGGACGAGGGTTCCGAGATCTATCGCGAAAACAACCAGCGATATGTCGCTATCAAGTACAGCGTTCGCAACCGCGCCCTGGGTGACGCGGTGCGCGAGGCCATTGAGAAGGTGAACGCCCAGGTAAAACTTCCGCGCGGATATCACCTCGGATGGGAGGGTGAATACCAGAGCGAAGTACGTGCGGAAGCGCGCATGCTCATCATCGTGCCCTTAACCGTGCTGCTCATCTTCATCATCCTGTATGTCATGTACAAGTCGGTCAAGTGGGCGCTGGTGATTCTAGCCACCGTGGCCATGGCCCGTATCGGTGGACTACTGGCACTGCTGATAACCCACACCAACTTCAGCGTCTCCTCCAGCGTCGGCTTTCTGGCCCTCTTTGGAGTTTCCGTGCAGACCGGCGTGATCATGCTCGAGTACATCAATCAGCTGCGCGCGCGCGGACATTCCATCGAAGAATCAGCCGTGGAAGGCGCAGTGCTGCGCTTGCGTCCCATCATGATGACCATGCTGGTAGCCACCCTGGGGCTGCTTCCGGCAGCTATGTCTCACGGCATCGGGTCGGATTCGCAGCGGCCTTTTGCCATCGTGATCGTTGGCGGCTTGATCTCCGACCTGGTCATGAGCATCTTTCTGCTGCCAACACTGTACGTTTGGCTCGCGGGTCCCAACGATGTTTTACCCGTCCCGGAAACGGAGTTTGAGAATTGAGACCTTATCTGCGTTTCTGGAACCTCTTATGGGTCGCATGCCTCTGCGGTGCGCAGCCGAGGCTGTACGCGCAGGTTCCTGCCGTTGCACCCGCCTCCACCGCTGCTCCCTTCACCATGCAACAGGCAGTTGATTATGCCTTGGCGCATAATCCCACCCTGCTATCGGCGCAGCAAAACCTGTTCTCGATGAAAGGGCAGGAAGTAGAGGCGGGGCTACGCCAGAATCCAAACTTCACCGTATACGGGTCGGATCTCAGCAATCCGGCTACTTCCACCACACCCTACGCCTACAGTTTGCAACTGTCGCGGCTCTTTGAACGCGGGCAGAAGCGGCGGTGGCGCTTGGATAGCGCGCGGGCAACGACCACTCAGACAGAAGGCCAGTTCCACGATCAGCAAAGGGGAACGGCTTTGGCGGTGAAGCAGGCTTTTACCACCATGCTTCTGGCCAAGGGAGCGTTGAAGGTCGCTCAGGATGAACTGCAGAATTACCACCAGCAGTTGGATATTTTCCGCGTCCGTTATAACGATGGAGATATTGGCAAAATCGATTTCGAGCGCCTGGACCTGCAGTTGGCGCAGTTCGAGAGCGATGAAACAACCGCCCAGATGAACTTGGTCCAGACCAGCGACCAGCTGCAAACGCTCCTGGGCTTTGAGCAGCCGGGAAGAGACTTTGACATCGTTGGCGATCTCGTCCCTCCCCCGGTCACCGGTGGCTTGGTCTCACTCGAACAGACAGCCTTGGCCAACCGTCCTGACTACAAGGCGGCGCAAGCCGCTGTCAACGTTGCCGACGCGAACGTCAAGCTGGCTTACGCCAACGGCACCACGGATCCAACCCTCGAAGGAGAGTACGACCATAGCGGCACCCTGAGCAGTTATGGCTTCTATGTGAGCGTTCCAGTTCGTATCTTCGACCGCAATCAGGGAAACAAAGACACCACCAAGTATCTGGCGCAAGGCGCCAGGTTTTCTGAGGTAGCGGCTCGCAATCAGGTTTACTCCGATGTCGACCAGGCCTGGGTTGCTTACACCACGTCGAAGGTCCTGTCCGACCGTTACAACGGACACTACCTGGCAGAAGCGAAAGATATCCTGGCTATAGCCCAGTATGCCTACCAGCACGGGGGCATCGCATTGCTCGACTACCTGAGTGCGCTACAGGACGATCGCAATACAACGCTGAACGCCCTCAACGCTTACGCACAGACCTGGATGGCGATTCACCAACTTAGCTATACCACTGCTTCCGACGTTGTTCCGTAACGTGGAACCGCTGTACAGGGAGGACTGGATGAGAGCGCAGACTGGCATACGGACCATTCCTGGCACGCGGAGCATCCGCCAGGCCAAGCTGCTACTTGTGGGCAGCGAAGACGAATTCAAGGACGGTGTTACCGGCGTGATGATGGATGGAACGTCCTCGTACACCGCCGGAAGATCAGCGACTCTTTTAGGCGCGCTCGCGCGGCTGCATTCTGAAGCAATCGATGTGGTGTTGTTGAGCTATAAATTCCGCGATGACGAATTGGCCCTTTTTTCTGCCGATGCGCGAAGAGGTGGCTTTCAAGGCCTGATCCTGCGCGTTGCATCGGTTTGTACCCACGCCCCTGTTAAAGATTCCCTGCCCGCCACAAACTTGGCTCCGGGCGCATATCGGAGAAACGAACGAATGAGCGGCGGAATTTACTTTACGGACAAGCAACAGACTGTTCTCGCGCAGGTATCTAACGGTTGGACCAACCAGCAGATCGCCCACAACATGAAATGTACGGAAGCAGCGATCAAGGCTGTGGTGCAGGAACTTTTCCGCAAGCTTGAAGTCAGAAAGAGGGCGCAGATTGTCCGTGTCGCCATCGAGAAGGGTCTGATCCCCATTGAGGGAAGTCCAGCAGGAAGGGCCAAAGAAACAAGAGAAGCGGGGGTGGGACACACCGTGGCGCCGGCCATGAAAGACCAGCAGCCTATCCATGTCGGGGACTTCATCATTGACGTGGCTATGCATCAAGCCTGGGTTCGCGGAGTGGAAACCCACCTGACTCCGAGCGAATTCCAACTGCTCCTGATTCTTGCCACGCACTCGGGGAAGCTGGTAAAAAGTAGCACCCTGCGTGAGATGTTCTGGCGGAATCCGACCGCCAGGGTCGGCTCTCTCCGCGTCCTTGTGGGCACGCTACGTTCTAAGATCGAAGCTGGTAAAACCCCGCGATATCTCATAACAGAGCGTTCGCTCGGTTATCGTTTCATTCCGTCACCACCGGTATGCGAAGCCGATCGCACACAGTTATGAGTCCGATAGGTGCGCACAAACTCACCCTTGAATTGATGATTCAAGGCCAGCCGAAAAGCTTACGGTTACGTCCGGCAATGTGAGCATTTCAGCGTAAAGATGTGGAAATTCCCCACCTTCCTCACTCTCTGCACAGCTTGCTTAGTCTCCATCCGATAAAGCGTGGTTTGGATGGTCGTGTAAGCAGGCCTTTCCTTTTCAGGAAAAAACTCCTGGATGTCACGAATGGAGGAGTCACCCCTGGCCCAGAGCGCCTCCATGATTTGGAACTCGAGCTTTGCTAATTTGGGCGTCGGCACGAGACCTCTCCTATACTTGTTTGGTTTTCTACTATATCTGTTTGTTATCGTCAAGAGCTCCGCCGCTTTTTCCAGCCTTCCCTGCTCCAGATAGCCTATCTGTCGGCGGTGATGAGCCGCAGTTGCGCGCTAATGGATGCACCGCCCTCACGGTCGGGCACGCGCGACGGCCGGTGGAAACCACGGGGAAGTGTGTACTACCACACGGTTCGTCGTGTAGTACCCCCCATTGTTTTCCCGGCATCCTTATCCTAATGTTTCATTACAAAGTCCGAGATGCTAGTCCCCGATAGAATGTGCTGCTTTCGCAGTGAACCACACATCTCCTGACGACCAGCATCCATCCTGCTCAATCGAAATGCCTGGAGTAGCTTCCGCTGAGCGTTTGTGACAGCAGCATCTTCTGGAGAGAAATGTCATGGTAAATGATTCAGTCGGAGCATTGCATATCGCACTAGCGGCCGGGTTGGTCGGTTGGTTGGTATTTTGTATTTCTCACTCCCTGGCGGTTTGGAAGAAACGGAATGCCAACGGAAGTCCCAAAAGTTCTCGTGGTCTCCTGTACGTCGGACTGTTTTTATGTGCCGTAGCGCTCGCTGGGGGGTGGTTGAACCGCGAGTTGACGAGACGGGCCGGCGTCATCCTCGGCACCGACTTCTTCGTGGTACGTGCCCATGCGAAGACGACCCCTCATCTCGTCCAAGGTGACTCCATCCATCAGGGCGCCAGGCTCGCCTCCTTTGATGATCTTGAAGCAGACCGGGAAGAACAACACCTAAGAGACGATATCGCGATATTGGACGAACAGATCGCTGACGCCCGTCTGAAGCCATTGGAGCTTGATCCAGAAGTCCTGCGCTTGTGGCAGGATGCGAACGACTCGCAACGTGGCCGCCTTTCTCAGCTCGGTTATGGAGTACTGCACGGCGTTCAGGCCGGTTCCGTTTCAACGCAGGATCTCAAGGGCGATGAACCGGTCAAGGCTCAACGAGCCCAGAGCACAGCAGCCGAGCTGCAGTACGAACGAACTGCTTCTCTGGTGAAAGAGGGCATTGTCGCCCGGAGTAAGTTGGACGCAGCGGCCGCCGCAGCGCAGACCGCCGCGCAGAAGTTACGCGAACGCGAGAGCCTGATTCAAGAAACAAAAGCGGGGTCCGACGCCATAGCACAGGCGAAGGCGGCGATCGCTCGCGACGAGGAGCGCGCCAGGGCCGAACGAACGGCGGAGTTAGCGGAACTTGAAGCGAAGCGCTCTGAGATTCGGAGGAGTTTGCTCCAACTCCATCTTGAGCGCAGCGTCATGGCGCCCTTCGGCGGCACGGTTGTTTACCGTCACCCATCCCCTGCACTTGCTGAAGAGGACCAGGTCATCCTCGCTTTGGCAAAAGGATCCGGCTTCCTCGCAACCGTGCAACTTCCGGCCCGGGAAGCGGCCATGCTAATGCCGGGCCAGGAGCTTAGGATGAAGCTTAACCACTCGCTGGTGAGCGAAGAGATTATCGGCCGCCTGCAGTCAGTGCAGCCGGTTTCCGGGTACCCGGACCGCCGTGACTTACTGATCGCGTGCGATCTTCCTCCGGAGCAGTTTGCAGCCCTCTCTAAAGGAACCATCTCTGTTACTTTGCAATGGCGGCCGCCGCTCTACACCGACCGGTTCGCTCAAGCAGGACTGGCATTCCTGATCCTGTCAGTGGTTGCATGGCTCGTCACGCTGATACGTGCGTGGGTACGCCGGGCCAGCGGACCAAAAGGCGGCGACAAGGAAGAGGTTGACCGCGTTCTCACGCAGCTTGGCCTATCTGCTCGAGAGTTCGTGGCGCGATGACAACCGATGCCGAGCGTTTGCATCTGATACCGACCAGTCCGGATACTTCGTGGCTTTTCTGGATGACACTTTGTTTTGGGTCTTTCCTGGCCATCTTCGCCCCATATAGATTTTGCTCTGGAGCCCTTCAACTGATCGATAGGGATGGTCTGACTCTAACCCCGGTAGGCCTTTACTTCATGGCCGCCCTATCAGGCCTGATGGGGCTGCGCTGGTGCATCCTGTTTATCTTTTCCTATGCAAAAATGTCCCGCCACGATCGGGAGCTTGTACTGCCGCGCGAGGCTTCCCTGCCCTACGTATCCATCCTGGCGCCCGCTTATTGCGAGGCCGCGTGCGTCAAGGACGCGATGAGCGCCCTGGTGCGTATGGATTATCCGGCATACGAGGTAATCTTCGTCGACGACGGCTCGAAAGACGACACGTACCAGCTCGCGAGTTCCTTCGCCGGAACACATTACTCGGAGCATGGTGTGTGTGATGTGCGGGTGTTCACCAAGCCCAATCAGGGCAAGTGGAGCGCTCACAACTACGGCATGAAGCACGCCAAGGGAGACTTGATTCTTTGTATCGACGCCGATTCACGAGTGGAAACCGGCGCACTCAGATTGATGGTGCGCCACATGCAAGATCAGCGCGTAGGCGCCGTCTCGGGTCAAATCCGAGTGCGCAACAGAAAGTCGTTGGCCGGGCTGTTTCAAGCCTTCGAGTATGTCCTTGCAAACGGCGCTCTCCGTCTCGCACAAGGCGCCACGGGTTCCGTGATGATTGTTCCGGGACCGATTGGGCTCTTCCGGCGCGAGGCCCTCGAACGCGTGCAAGGAGAAAACGAACGGGCGCACAGTTACAAGGATGGCGACGTACGAGGACCCTTCTCCCCCCTCACCTTTGCTGAGGATTTCCACCTTTCACTTTCCATGCTCTCCCTGGGCTATCGAATAGAGTACGAGCCCTATGCCATCGCGCATACCAAGGCCCCATCCACGCTGACGACGCTGATCAACCAGCGATATCGTTGGAACCGCGGAACCATGCAGGTTGTCTTGTGGTACCTGCGCAGAACGCTGCGCGGAGTTAAGTCACCGCTGAAGGTCAAAACATGGATTGCAGCTGCATTCATACCTGACTTTTTCTTTTTCCCTGCACTTTACTTTATCGTCCTCGCGAACATGCTTTTATACTTCATCCACGGCGGCAGTCTTACCAATCTAGTTCCGTGGGCTGCGGCTGCAGTTCTGATCAACGTGATGACGGGAAGCTTGTACGCCGTCGCCCACCGGGATCATATCTATCTTTCCTTGCTCTCGCCGTTCTTCGATTTCTACCAGGGTATCCTGCTCAACTGCGCGTGGGTCATCGCTATGTACGACGAGGCGAGAGGCGCGGGAATGCGCTGGTAAGGGCCACGCTGCTATCTCAGATTCATTCTGACTAGGGGTTTTTCAGGGACGATCTTTGAATCGACCAGTTACGGTTGCAGAAGGTTCTCCACCGGACCTGCCCCGGGGACCCGCGTGTTTCCCATACAACTGGTCGAAGCAGCTGCGCAAGCTGTGCTCTTTGGGATATTGGCAACAATGGATCACGGGAAGTCGAAGGGTAAAACCACAATAGACCCAGGCAAGGTTGAGGTGCTCAAGCGCGTGAGCGAAGGCCACCACACCTTCTACGGGAGCACCACCGCCTGTTTGTCAAGATTATTTTTGAACATGGTCAAAAATAATCCCGGCTACAACATGCGTGGTGCAAAAACGCGACTGCGAAGAACCTCGATCTGGCTGCCCATCGAATACGTTCACCAAACCGATTATCCGAGCGCGGCGCGTCGAGCTTTACGCAGGGAGCAATCCTGCCGCGCGATAGCTTTCAACCAGGCTATCGTAGAGCGTGATGTCTTCTCGACTCCTCGCCATGAGTTGAGCGCCCATGATTCCAGAGTAGATAGCGCGTGCTCGCCGCTCGGCCTCCCTGGGGCTGACAACTTTAGTAGGGCACGAAAACTTCTTCTTGTTCGGCCTGACAGCCCAGCAGGTGATCGCCACCAAAGCGGCCGGCTACCATCCCCGGACAATCTACGAGTCCAACCCCATCCTGCGCGAGGTCGTGGACAGCATTGCCTCCGGTCAATTTTTCGCGCGGCGATCGCGGTCTGCTCCAACCTTTGCTCGACGAATTGCTCAACAACGACGCCTACCTGCTATTTGCCGACTATCCGTCTGTCGACTGCCAGGATCACGTGTCGGCTACCTTTCTGGACCAGGAAAAGTGGTCGAAAATGTCCATTTATAACGCCGCACGGATGGGCAGGTTTTCCTCTGACCGGGCGATTCAGGAGTACTGCCGGAATATCTGGAACGTGAGCAGGCTCTAAGGCGAACATCGCGCTAAGCGGGAGCAAACTTCGATATAGTTATCGGGAGCCGGAACCATGGCTACCCGGCACGCTATGTCCCCTTGGTCACGTTCGCGTCGAGATTTTTTGAAGGCTGCTGGAGCCGCTACAGGCGTTACCTTGCTGGCGCCGGGCGGCCTTATGGGCGACTCCGCCGCCGATTACACATTGACTATAGCCACCAGGCCACTGGAAATTGCTCCCAATCGCATTCTCTCCGTCACCACGTACAACGATCAGTTTCCCGGGCCGCTGCTTCGCTTCAAGGAAGGAGTGCCGGTCACCATCGACGTTCATAACCAGGCCGACACACCGGAACAACTCCACTGGCACGGGCAATGGGTTTCGACCGAAGTCGATGGAGCCGCCGAGGAGGGGACCCCGTTCATCCCTCCGCACGGCAGTCGCAGGATTTCCTTTGTCCCCAAGCCATCCGGTCTCCGCTTCTACCACACCCACGTCCGCGCCGGCTCAAACCTCTCTGCGGGTCAATACAGCGGGCTCGTGGGGCCCGTCTACATCGAGCCGAAGAATCACCCTGGCGATTACGACCGCGAGGTCTTTCTCACCCTGAAGGAGTTTCAACCGACGTTGAGCCGGGGAGGAGACATGGCAATGGACTTCCTCTCACCTGCCGCGACGGTCGCCAGCCTCAAGGACCAGGGCGAGACCAAGATGAACGCTTCTCTCGCCAAGGGGATGCCGCACGGCTACGAGGTAGGCTACGATTCGTTCACCATCAACGGACACATGTTGGGCCACGGAGAGCCGATCCGTGTGAAACAAGGGGAGCGCGTGCTGTTTCACGTGCTGAATGGCAGTGCGACCGAGATTCGAAGTCTGGCCCTGCCCGGACACGGCTTCCGTGTGGTCGCAATGGATGGCAACCCGCTCCCCAAACCTGTGCGCGTACCGGGTCTGTGGCTGGGAACCGCAGAGCGCGTTTCCGCCATAGTCGAGATGAATCATCCTGGTGTTTGGGTCATGGGCGACCTGGCCGACGATGATCGCCATCACGGCATGGGCATCGTGGTGGAATACGCCGGTGTTAAAGGCAAAGCGCAATGGCTCTCACCGAAACCATTCAAGTGGAACTATGCGCATTTCGGCAATCCAGGACAGGCCACTCCGCCTGACGAGACCTTCGACATGCTCTTCGAGAAACAGAACGCCGCCCTCGACGGATTTAACCAGTGGACGATCAACGGAGTTTCCTATCCCCTGGACCAGATGAAGGCGACCCCAGGCTTTCATTTACGCCACGGCAAGCGATATCGGATCCGGATGCGGAATGCGAGCGATGATATTCATCCCATCCATCTGCATCGCCACAGCTTTGAATTGACCCGCGTCACCGGCCAGCCAACTTCAGGAGTAATGAAAGATGTGGTCATGGTAGGCGGATACCAGGAAGTCGAGATCGACTTCGTTGCCAATAATCCGGGCCTCACCCTGTTTCACTGCCATCAGCAGCTGCACATGGATTTCGGTTTCATGACCTTGTTCGATTACACCGTGTAGTTGCTCGCGGAGAGGCAATAAAAAACTACGACCCCCGATGATCCTGCAGGGTTCCATTGAACGCGGGCCGGAGGACCACTTCCGCCGGCACTCTGTAACCTCGATCAGATTCGGCATTTGTCAAGTAGTGCTACCCGGAGCGACGGCCTGGCTGAATTTTAGACAATCGTCAATTCGTATTCACCGAGATTTCACAAACAGGTAACCCATTTCATACAACTGGGCGACTACTACTCGCGTGGAGGCTTTACATGAACGCGAGCAGGTTGGTACTGGCTGGAGCTGCACTGGCTCTCACGCTGTGGCCGAACTATGGAATGGCGGCCGACACGAATACGGTGGGGTCGAAAAATGTTAAGCACGTTCTGCTGTTGAGCATCGACGGTATGCACGCTGTAGATTTCTACAACTGCTCGCATGGAATTGCAGGCGCCAACAGCGGAGATCCGTACTGCCCCAACCTGGCCGCATTAGCCAGGACGGGAATCAACTACGTGGCCACCTCGTCGTCGAAGCCTTCGGACTCTGCTCCCGGACTTATGGCGTTGGTTACCGGCGGGACGCCGAGAACGACCGGTATTTACTATGATGTGGCATTCGACCGGACCCTCGATGGTCCGCAGATCACCACCGGCACTGGTCTGGCGGCTGCGCCCTGCACTCCCGGCGCGGCGCCCACAGGCACAACGACAGACAACGACCAGGGCATCGATCTGGATGACACCCTGCTGAACGGCGGCGGGGACAGCGGCGCGGGCTCGATCGACCCTAAAAAGCTTTCCCGTAACCCCGCGGCGGGTTGCGCGCCGGTCTACCCTTGGGACTTCCTCCGCACCAACACCATCTTCGGCGTCATCCATGCGGCCGGGGGATACACAGCGTGGATCGACAAGCATCCTTCGTACGCGATGGCGGCTGGCCCAGGCGGCAAGGGTCTGGATGACTATTACGCACCCGAGGTCGATTCCAATGTCGTAGCGCTGCCCGGCGTCACAACCTCGCTGGGCGTATCCTGCGCCACTGTCCGCGATGCGACCGCGCCCTCGTGGAATGCGAGCTTTGAAGACATCCAGTGCTATGACGCACTCCGCGTGAATGCATTGCTAAATGAGATTGCGGGCAAGAGCCACAACGGTTCCCCCGCTACCACGCCGGCAATCATGGGCATGAACTTCCAGGCAGTGTATACCGGCGTATCGGTCAGTGAGCCCGGCGTAGGGGTTGGCGGCTATCAGAACGCAGCAGCGCTGCCCAGCGCGGAACTGTTGCAGGAAATCCAGTCCGTAGACACCTCCATCGGCGACATCGTCAACGCTCTCAAAGACAGGGGCATTTATGACGACACGTTGATCATCATCACCGCCAAGCATGGTGGATCGCCCATCGATCCCACCCGCTACGTGGCCGACGGCGCCAATACGCCGGCAACGCTGATGGGGACGCGCATTCCTTTCTCGGAATCACCGCTGAACCCGACTGGCATCGGCGCAACCGAGGATGACGTCTCTGTGCTCTGGCTGAATAAAGGCGAGAGTGTGCCTTCGGCGGTGGAACTGCTCGAACAAAATGCAACAGCCATCGGTCTGGGGCAGATCTACTACGGGCCTACACTGGCGTTGAACTACGGAGTGGGCGGTTGGGCGCCGGGGCAGGATCCGCGGACACCGGATATTATCGTCACCCCGAACGTCGGCGTTACCTACTCCGGCAGCACAACGATGATCGCAGATCACGGCGGCTTCGCGCATGACGATACCAACGTCATGTTGCTGGTGTCTCATCCCTGCTTTCAACCGCAGACCGTCTTCGCTGAAACCGCAACCACGCAGGTGGCGCCAACCATCGTCAAGGCCCTGGGCTTGAATCCGTCATCGCTCACCGCGGTCAAAGCCGAAGGCACCCCGGTATTGCCCGAGGTTTGGTCACAACTCTCCAGGTAGTCGTTTAGGCATTCGTCCGCAGCACCGGAGGGCCGCAACAGCGGCCCCTCTGGTCTTGCGGAACAGAGGATCGCCGGGCCGCGGCGAGAGTGCCCGGTCATAGACGCTCGACCAAGCCCCGACTCTTAGACATTTAAGATTCTTCATCGAATTTTCACTTCCCGGCAATGCAAACGGCTACAGGGTCTAGTAACCATTATTCCCGGAGGTTGTAATGAAACGAGCAATCGCTGTACTTTCCCTCGTAGCTGCCTGTGCGACAGCTTCCGCGATCGCGGAAGACAATGATTTCGCCAAAGGTCCCATCAAGCACGTTCTTCTCATCAGCGTCGACGGTATGCACTCGGTTGATCTACTCAACTGCGTCAACGGCATCAGCACCGTCAATGGTGGCGATCCCTACTGCCCCGCGCTCGCTGCTCTGACCAGAAACGGCGTCAACTACGTCGCTGCCAGCACTTCAAAACCTTCCGATTCCTTCCCTGGCCTGATCGCGATCGTCACTGGCGGAAGCCCTGCTCTCACCGGCATCTACTACGACGTAGCCTACGCCCGGAATCTTGACGCCCCGGCAAAGACCACCGGCAACGGTCTCGCGGCCGGCCCCTGCACTCCCGGCGCGGCGCCGACCGGCACCACCAGCGAGTATGAAGAAGGCATCGACATTGACCAGACCAAGGTGAACGGCGGCGCACCCGGCGCGGCGCTCACCGACGGCGGCATCGCCTCCATCGACCCCAAGAGGCTCATCCGTGATCCGAGCAAGGGCTGCAGTCCTGTCTATCCGTGGAATTTTGTCCGCGCTAACACCATCTTCAGCGTCATTCACGGCGCTGGCGGATACGCGGCATGGTCAGACAAGCATCCCGCTTACTCGGCAGTCGCCGCTGGTCTAGGTCCCGTCGCACTCGACGATTTCTATGGGCCGGAAATCAACTCTAACGTGATCGCCCTCCCGGGTGTTACCACACCCACCGGCGTTTCCTGTGCAACCATCCAGGATTCAGGATCCGATCTCACTGCCTGGACCAACAGCTTCCAGAACATTCAGTGCTACGACACCTTGAAGGTCGACGCGATCCTTAACGAGATCCAGGGTAAGAACCACCTCGGCACCAAGACCACCAAGGTGCCCAACATCCTCGGCATGAACTTTCAGGCCGTAAGTGTGGGCCAGAAGCTGGTTGAAAGCAGCAACGGCGTTACGGGCGGATATCTGGATGCTGCCGGCACGCCCACCGAGGCACTTCTGGGAGAGTTCAAGTTCGTCGACGCCTCCATCGGGGCATTCGTCAACGAACTGAAGTCCCAGGGGCTTTACGATTCAACCCTGATCGTGATTACCGCCAAACACGGCCAGTCGCCCATCGATCCCTCCCGCTACGTTTCGCAGCTCATCAACGGCACTTCACCCGTGACCCTGCTCTCGAACGCGGGCTATATCCCAAACTCCGAATCTACTAACAACCCCACCGGCATTGGGCCCACGGAAGATGACGTCTCGCTGGTCTGGCTGAACAGTTCCACCAATACCGACGCCAGCGTCAAAATCCTCGAGAACAATGCCTCCGCCACGGGCATCGCGCTCGGCCAGCTCTATTACGGCCCATCGCTTGCGCTGAACTTCAACGACCCCACCGTGGACCCGCGCACCCCCGACATCATCGTCACCCCCAACGTCGGCGTCACTTACTCCGGCAGCAAAGCGAAACTGGCCGAGCACGGCGGCTTCGCTCATGACGACACCAACGTCGTTATGCTGCTTTCCAATCCCTCCTTCCAATCCAAGACTGTCAGCACCGTGGTCGGCACCGCCCAGGTGGCGCCCACTATCCTGCAAGCGCTCGACCTGGATCCCAGGCAGTTGTATGCCGTTCGGGTTGAGGGAACTCCCGTTCTCCCCAGCGTCAAACTCTCCTGGTAAGCCTGTTTAGTAAGGTTTGGCCAGATCACAAAGGACGCCCACCTCGGGCGTCCTTTGTCTTTTGATCCTGGATAGAACGGTGGACGACCGTGACGGCCATCACATCCAACCCATAGCATCCGCGGCTACGATTTGACTATTAGCAGCTATAGAGGATGACCATGACAGGACTCCGGACTTCCGCCGAACGCGCCCAGGCAAGCTCACCTAACGCCACGCAGTGGAACACTGGCTTTCCCTTCCAGAAAATTGTCTATGTCGGAGACGTCTCGGGGACCGATTCCTTCGGATTGCGCTACGCGCAAAAACTGGCCCATGAATACCAGGCGGAACTGGTAGTGGTCCACTCACTCGATCCAGTGGTCTACGCATTGCCTGGCGCCGCGCTGGGTAATGCTGACGCTGAGGCCGAGCTTACCGCCATGGATCGAGACCCTCATCGTCATGGCGCCAACCATGACTCCTTTGTGCAGCGCGAGCAGGTCTGTGCGGAGATTCTGGCGGAGGCCAGACGCTACTCTGCATCGCTGATCATTCTTGGCAGCCTGGGACGAACCACTGCCGCGAGCATGGCCCTGGCTACTGTGGCCCGTTTGCTGATGGCTGATGCACCCTGTGCGATCCTGACCGTCGCCACCCCGGCAGAGCCAACCGCTTTGCCCCGTTACCTGTGGGAGAAGGTGGTCGCGGCGACCGACTTCTCTACGGCCGGCATCGCCGCTCTGGATCTTGCACAACGCATCGCGCGTCGCGCCCTCGTGGCTCTACATAGCACGCAATGCGGCAAAGAGCAGCAATGTCAGCATTGCATGACACGGCTTCGCCTTCTAGCTCCCTTCAACGAGTCCCATACGTTGCCGGTCGAGCATCTCGTCGCCTCGGGCGAGGTCACAGCGGCCATCGCTTCTCTGGCGGAAAAGATGCATCCTGACCTGCTGGTCCTCGGAGCGCCCGCCATCGGGATTGAAAGCGGAAACCTGAACGAGAGCACTATCTACCACGCGATCGCTGAGTCCCGCTGCCCGGTACTTCTGGTTCCGGCCGGCGCCGTCGGCTGCGGCCAAACCATCGACAAATCGACCTACGCATGGATGGAAAAAGTGCGCTGCGTAGATGGTCAGCGACCTTAACTACGACAGCTTCGCATGGAAGGAGAATGAGCGCACTCCCCCAACACTTCCCCGCTCGATTCATCCCGACGACAATCAGCGTAGCTGGCGGAGATAGGCAGTCAACGCTTCCAGGTCATCCTGTTTCAGATCGACAGGTTGCATCCCGCCGTTGGTCATCTTACTGTCGGGTGCACGCAGCAGCGCAACCAGCTGCGGGCCGGTATATTTCTGGCCAACGCCCGTAAGCGGCCCTGCGGCGGCCGTGCCCGTGCCTCCGTCTCCGTGGCAGGAGCTGCACGATTGGGCCTGAAAGAGGGCCTGTCCCTTCAGCACCTGCGGGTCAGCAGAAACCAGCGCGGCCGATACACTCCCGGCGGCCGCTTCCGGAACGAAGGGCTTCCGCATGAAGGCCTTCGCATCCTCATCCTGCTGGCGCATCTGCGCCGCCACCCCGGGATCGCGATAGTCATCCTGATAACTGGCTAAACCAAGAGACGTATAGGCAATCAGGAAGAGAAGGAATGCGCCCACTGAAATTGGCCGTCGCCACGGCCGGCGCTCCAGTCGTCGATCCAGAAACGGGGCCGCGGCAAAAATCAGTGCCAGCAAGGCGGGCAGAAAGAATTCCGCCGATAAGGGACCAACGGCCACTTAGATACTTAAGCCACTGAAAGGCCGGCCGATAATACCATTCCGGGCGAGGCAGAAAATGTGTATCCGCGGGGTTAGCCGCCGGACCCAGATCCATTGGGATTGTCTTTGCGATGATAGCCAGAATACCGATCAGCACGATAGCAAAGCAGGCATCCATGACCACCTGGCGCGGATAGAACGGAACAGATGGCAAATTGGGGTGTAACGGATCTTCACTGATTGGTCCTGCCGCGCCTGCTTTGCGAAAGAAAAACACATGGGCTGCGATGAAACCGATCAGCAACCCCGGCAGCACAAATACATGCAGCACATAAAAACGGGAAACAGTCAGTGTTCCCATCTGCTCACCGCCCCGTACGAGCTGCTGTAGCGGCGGCCCTATCCATGGCACTTCGGCAATCAGGTTTGTTCCTACCGCGCTGGCGAAATATGCCTTCTCATCCCAGGGCAGCAGATATCCAGTGAAAGCCATGCCGAGCATCAGCGCCAGCAGGATGCAGCCGGAGAGCCACAGCAATTCGCGACGCCCCTTATAGGAGCCATAGAGGATGGTTTGCCCGATGTGAAGCAGAAGCAGGATGATAATGCCGCTTGACCCGTAAGCGTGAATGCTGCGGACGAATGATCCCGAGGTCACTTCCTTCACGATGTAAGACACCACGGTATGCGCATGGTCCGCCGACGGCACGTAGTACAAAGCCAGGAAAACGCCCGTGATGACCTGCGAAACAAAGAGAAACAGCAGCCCTGAGCCAAAGATATAGGCCCACTTGGCGCCCCCTGGAATTGGCTCGTCGAGCGGCTCATGGAGCAGAGAGTCGATGCCCGTCCGCTGGTCCAGCCAGCGGACGAGGCTTGTACCAAGGCCGGAGCGGGCGGGCGGGTCAGGCGCAGTTTTATTTGTCATAGACATTCTCCACCTCAGGCCATTACTTCTTTGTTGGGGACCAATTGCCGGAAATATTGGTAGCGTACTTTCAATACTCCGTCCTCGACTTTGGCTTCGAGCGCGTCCATGGAGCGAGGCGGTGGTCCGGCAGATGCGTTCTCCGTCTGCCGTAAACGATCCTGCATGGCACGGGCAGACGAACTTGTTTTCATCGCCCACCCAGCGGACTGAGCATCCCAGGTGCGGACAGATCGGTGACAAGATCCGCAACTGCCCGGCCTTGGATGGCAACACATAGACCGCCGTCTGGGACGAAGTGGTCTGCCATGCGTCGCGACGTTCCAGGGTAATGGTTTTTGCCACGGGCGCGGTCAGCGAGGCAAAGTCCTGCACTGGGCCCACGTCTGACCAGGTGGCGGCGGCGGCGCCTTTGCGCAGTGGATAAGTGACGAAGCGCACCAGGGAAAGGCCAACAGCGCACTTACCACTGCTCCGCTCACTCCAAATAAAGCGACGACAAAGGAACGTCGCCCCGGACCGTTGACTTTGAGTACATCATCCTTCTGCGGTGCCCGTTGCATGGATCCACTCCTTGGTTTGCGCAAGTATTAGCTGCAGCCGTCTGATGTAATCGCGGCTGTTCGTCTTGCTGGTTCATGTCACTTCTTCTGCAGGGTGTGGATGTACGCCACCACATCCGTGATTTGCGCATCCGTAAGCTTTCCCGAAAATGCAGGCATCTTGTTCTTACCGCCCTTGATGATCGTGGCAAGATCGGCATCCGACTCCTTCACGAACATCCGGCGAGTTGAATGGATGAGCGTTCATGGCCTTCCCGGCAGGCGTGTTGGCGAGCCCGTCAGCGCCATGGCACATCTGGCATTTCGCTTTGTAGGTATCCGCCCCGGCGGCTTGAGCCAGGCTCGTTACGCTCCCGAATAGGACAAGCAGGCCAATGGCAATTGCGTAAGTAATTTGTTTGAGCATTGTGATACTCCTTATTGAAAGTTGAGGGGACAGGCCATTCCAGCGTGGAAACTAGAAAGCATAGCGAACCCCGAGGGTGTAGACATTCCCGCGGAAGCTGCGCGGAAGGGTAGGGCCGATCGGTGTTCCTTCGCCGTAGCTGTAGTAGTCATAGTTTGCCTTCCAGGTCCAGTTCGGAGTGAGATCGTAGGCCAGCGTGCCGTATGGGGTCTGATACTGTGACTGTAACGATCCTGGCACCTGGCGAATATTGATAGGCGGCGCTTGGCCGTCGGTGTCGGACATGCGATAGCCGGCGACCACATGAATTTTCTTCACCGGGGTAAATACGAACCCGATGGAGCCGTATTGCGTCGGCTGGTTGTAATATCCGTTGCTCTGCAGCGGAAGGCCCGCTTGCTGGCATACTGGCGGTCCCTGCGGAGTGCCCTCGGCGACCGGTGTAGCCGTATAACACTCGAGCGTAGTCGAGAAAACGTCGTCGTACGAATAGCTCAGCTCGATGCTCCACTTTTCGCTGGGAAGGATGACCGTTGCGAAAGAAAAGTCGCGGTTGTGAGCGAGGTGATTTACCGTCTGGACATTGTCACGATCCTCCAGGATGTTGATGGTCCCGGAAAAATTGAGCCAGGTCTTCGCCTTGTAGTTGGTTCGCAAAACATAGTGCTGCAACTGGCGCGGGCTGATGCGGGTAAATGAGTTGTCGGCATACATCCAATCGAAATTAAAGTTGGCGCGCAACTGTGGCGTGGGCCTGAAGACGATGCCGAAGAGCGACCAGTTCTCATGGATAGGGATAAAGTCGCCGCCCGCATCGGTAATAATGCGGCTGCTATAGCGGTAACCCAGCAAGAGACGTGCATAAGGATTGACATCCCAATTGACGTAAAAGGTATTGCTCTTTGTCTTCTGGTTGAGGGCCTGGTAGTCGGGTGTTGTGGTCGTCGTAGCCGCGCCGGGCGGCTGAAGCATCGAGGTTCCAGCGTAGTCTGTCTCGGTAAAGACGTTGGTCGCGGGCTGGCGGAAATACCAGAAATCAAAGATGTCATTGAGCGCGATCTTGGGCGTCACCTGCCACGTGGCGGCGTAGTCAGCGTTCACGTTAATGCGGCGCGCGTTGGCCGAGCCGGTAACATCCTCTACCCGATTCTTGACCCGGGCGTCGAGCCCGTTGAACTGCTCATTAAAGTTTGTAAGATGGCTGGTTGTACCCATGTAGAGGACGCGGCCATTCATAGTGAAGTGGGGAATGGACGTGCTCTGAAAGTGAAACTGCTCGCTGGGAAAGAGCGTACGCGTGGGAGCGTACCGGGTGTATGACAGAAAGCCGTTGCACGTCGGGTTGACGGTTCCATTCGGAGTGAAGGGCGAAGCGCAAGGAGAAGCCCAGACCGAAGAGAGGTCGATTCCAAGACTGACCGGAGTGCCATTGGAAAGTTGATCATTGAGCCCGGTGAGCTCCCAATGGGTGTTGCCCTTGAAGTGGGTGATGAATTCGTCGAAGCTGACGCTGGTGCCGCGCAGCGGTTTCCAGGTAATACCGCCGTTCCAGACATCCGTGGAGTCACGCCAGTATTGGGTAAGTAACGCCTCGGCGCCGACGTGAATCGTACTATTGGACGGCCCTTGGTTGACATTCTGGAAGTAGCCAACATGTGCGCTGACCACGGAAAGCGGCGCCACCGTCAGGCTCGTGTCGGTCATGCGGCGCACGGTGTTGTAAAGGTGGGGCGAGTTGAGGACTGGAACAAAGGGTGTAGACGTAGGTGGAATCAGCGGATTGGCCAACAGATCGTCGTCGAAGTACTGCCGATTTCGCCGGAAACTGGAACGGAATTCGTAAATGCGGCCCTTGGAAAAGTTCAGAAACGTGACGTCATAAGGATCTCCACCGTAACCGAAGCTGGTCGTCGAGAGGGTATCGAATAAGGGCGCGTGCGCTGGATCGACGGCAATCATCTCCAGGGACTGGTCGAGAATGCGAGGCCCGGACTGAAAGTTGACCAGCGTGTCATACATGGCGTCATTGCCGGAATAGCTCGCAATGTGGCCGCCGAGATCGATGGATTGATGAATCGCATATCCGTAACGAATGTTGTCCCCAGGCGAAGGTGGCGGGGGAGGATCCTGCGAGCTCTTTGGAGCACTGGTCTGAGCGATCGCTGCAGTACAGGAGACAACCGTGATGGCGAAGGCTGACATAAGCAGAGCGCCGCGCCTAAGATTCGGCAAGAGCGAGATCGACGAAAATGCGCTCATCATTCGTGGCCATGCCTTACTTGAAGAAAATACTGCTGGCGTTCGAGCCATGTATCTGCACATGGCAGACGGTGCAAGCCTGGTATTGATTCGCCTGGTTATGAAACGACGGTGTGCCCGGCGCCGTGAAATTCATGGAAGGCGAGTGGCACTGCAGGCAGAGGCTGTTCACGTTATTACGCGTCAACAAGCGAGGATTCGTCGATCCGTGCGGAAAATGGCACATAGTGCACCCCTCAGTCTTGATGGGGGGATGCTCGTAAACCCACGGCCCCACCGTATCGATGTGGCACTTGGTGCAGATCGCGTCCTGCGTTGCGCTCTGCTGCAGCATCTTGGGCTGGAAAGTGCCATGCGGATCGTGGCAATCACTGCACTTGATTAACCCTTCGTTGACCCGATGATGGAACGGCTCGGCAAACGCAGCCTTAATATCGGTATGGCACTGGTAGCAGAGGGTGGGCTGGCTCGCTTTGAGCAACGCGGTTTGCGCTTCGGGCTTGTGGACACTGTGGCAGCTGGTGCAGCCGACAAGAGCATCGCCATGGGCGGTCCGCTCAAAATTCGGATGATCGCCAACATGGCAGGTCAAGCATCTCTCAGCAACTTGTTTCGGGGTTGCTCTTGTGAATCGAAAGATCTTGGTCGCATCCCCGCCGCTATCGACATGGGCCTTGCCGGGTCCGTGGCAGCCCTCGCATGTCACGCCCTTGCCGCCGTGCTCAAGTGCCAGTTTGGAGTGAGGGTTTCCGGCGAAGCCCTTCACCTGGTCCTGATGGCAGGTGGCGCAGGTCTCGGCGCCAACGAAGTTCGACGAGGCGTCAGCCGCAGCCGGGCCCTGAGGTGCGGCTGCGGTTTGCTGGTTTGTAGAGGCCGCATTCACCCGCCTGGTTTTCCAGAAGCCGGGGAGCACCGCAATCAACGTGATACACAGCAGCGCGCGTCTCATCCCTGCGCTCCAATGCGAGCGTTTCATAGGCTTATTGCCCTGAAGATTCGCTTATGCCCTTGATGCATTTTGCTCAATCTCACGTAAGGATCGAACGATGACTGCGATTTGTATGTGACCGGCATCACACGCGCGCTAGTTAAAAGTTTGCTGAGTGATTTCTGCTCTATGGCCTGCCCGCTGACCTCGCAGGGAATCTTCATGATGTCGTTTATCGGCCATATGACGTGGGTAATCAGTCCATCCAGGTCAGCCAGGCCCCGCGGCGACAGATTGCAGAACCAGCCGGGCCTTCTTGCTTTGCGCAGCAGGCAGCTTTGCAGCATCGAATCGTCCCCGTTAGAGCTTCTTAGATCAGTAGTTTTTGAGGCTTTTCAAGTTTCCTAAGACCTGCCGCATCTCGTCTGTTCAATTTTGCTCACCTTTGATCCCTCGTCCGGTTTTGGTACGCTTTGCAAGGACAGACGGCCTGCTGAGAGCAAGATCATGGAGGTGTTCGCGCTTGAAACCATGTAACTGGGTGCTTGTCTGCTTAACTCTGACTGCTGTTGGCTCCGCAGCGGTCGCGCAGAAACCTGACTGGGAGTCGCTGGGCAAGCAGTGGTGGTCCCACATTCAGTTTCTTGCCGATGACAGTCTTGAAGGCAGGGCCACCGGAAGTCCCGGTTTCGAGAAAGCCGCTGACTACATGGTCGAGCAGTTTCGGGCCGCAGGTTTAGAGCCTGCCGGCGTCGATGGTTATCGCCAGCCTATGGATTTCCATGTGGTGCAGATTGACGAAGCTCACTGCGCGCTCGATTTGCTGCGCGAGGGCAAAGCGCAGCCGCTCCAACTCGGCGAAGATGCGGTGTTCGCCATCAATTCCCATGCAGCGGAAGATGTAGAAGCCGGCGCCGTCTTTGTCGGCTACGGTCTCACCGTCCCCGAATTGCACTACAACGATTTAGCCGGCCAGGACGTCAAGGGAAAGATTGTCGTGTTTATCACCGGCGGCCCGTCAGACATGGCCGGCCCAGTCAAGGCGCATTACCAGTCGACAGAAGAGCGCCACAGGGCGCTCGCAAAAGCCGGAGTCATCGGTACTATCTCCATACCGAATCCCAGGAGCGCCGAGGTGCCCTGGTCGCGGATTGCCGCGGCCCGGTTCCAGCCACGCATGGAATTGAGCGATCCCGGCCACGACGTTCCGCATCCACTCCCACTTGGCATCGCATTCAACCCCGCACATGCGGAAATCCTTTTCACCGGCAGCGGCCACAGTTTTCAAGAGATTCTGGCCGACCTCAATGCGGATAAGCCTCTGCCTCACTTTCCCCTTGCGGTAACCATCCGCGCCCGTGTAGCCATCACGCGCTCCGAGGCAAAGTCAGAGAACGTCGCCGGCCTTCTCCCCGGCAGTGACCCAAGGCTTAAGAAGGAATATGTCGTGGTCAGTGCCCACCTTGACCATCTCGGCATCGGCCAGCCCGTCAAGGGCGACCGCATCTACAACGGCGCAATGGACGATGCTTCCGGCGACGCATCGCTCATCGAGATCGCCAAGGCCATGAAAGATTCGGCAGCAAAGCCGAAGCGCTCCATCCTGTTCCTCTCCGTCACCGGCGAAGAAAAGGGAGAACTCGGCTCACAATACTTTGCTGCGCATCCCACTGTCTCCGGGCCCCTCGTAGCCGACCTCAACATGGATATGTATCTGCCGCTTTTCCCGTTGAAATACCTCGAAGTTCAGGGCCTCGATGAATCCACCCTGGGCGACGACGTGCGCGCCGTTGCCGCACTCGCCGGCGTGCAGGTGCAAGCGGATAAGGAGCCGGAACACAACCGCTTCATCCGCAGCGACCAGTACAGTTTCATCAAGAAGGGAGTACCCGCGCTGGCATTCAAGTTTGGCTGGATTCCAGGCACGCCGGAAGAAAAAACCTTTAAAGCCTGGTATGCCGAGCGCTACCACGCGCCCTCAGATGATCTCAGTCAGCCAGTCGACCTGGCGGCTGCGGCGCAATTCGACAACATCCTGGAAAAGCTGGCGTTACGTGTGGCCGATGCGGATCACCGCCCGCAGTGGAAGGCAAACAGTTTCTTCCGCCGCTTCGCCCGCTAGTGCGAAGCACTCTAGGCGCGGACCAGGGCCACCGCAGTCAGGTCCTCTTGGCCGCGCTTGCGCGCGTGCAACAGATCGTAGATC
Source organism: uncultured Acidobacteriaceae bacterium (assembly GCA_963721125.1). Lineage (GTDB taxonomy): Bacteria > Acidobacteriota > Terriglobia > Terriglobales > Acidobacteriaceae > PALSA-350. The sequence continues at coordinate 698,756 of CAVRHZ010000009.1, forward strand.
CGCGCCCAGGGGTGATTTCCGAAGTCGTAGGCCTCTCGCAGCACGGTATCGCATATTTCAGCCGCAGAGCCCCCATTGGAGTCTTCGAGCAGACGCTCGACCCGCTTGGCCCCAAACTCGGCAGCTCCCTGCCGGCTCTCGATAACCCCCTTGGTCACCATAAGCAGCTTGTCTCCCCGTTCGAATGCCAGTACCGCCGGTTCATACGTCACGTGAGTGAAGAGTCCAAGCGGCACTCCGCCACGCTCCAGAACGTGCGCGCTCTCCGCATCTCGAAACACGGCCAGCACGCGCCCTGCGTTGCAATAGGTCAGGATGCCAAGGGTCAGGTTGAAACAACCCAGAAACGTGGGAGCGAAGCGCACCCCCTTGGACGCCTCGATCAGCGCGCGATTGACGTCATGCGCCAAGGCGGCGATAGCTTCCGACTCATTTGCGTCTTCTGCGCTAAACAGGTCGCGGGCTGTTTGCCGGAAGGTGACTTGCGCTTCGGCCGCAATTGCGTGGGCCTCCGATCGCGGGCCGGCGATGTCCGTCAACAGGAACACCAGGCGGGATCCTACCGCTACTCCATCGAAAAAGTCGCCCCCGCACCGATCGGAGTGGTAGCGGGCGCTTAGGTCCAGGCCCTCCAGCTGTGTCAGATCGACCGGACACGGCTCCGGCCCTGGGATACCTAAGGATGTCAGAGAAGAGGCCATCGTCTCCTTCCGCACGCTCGTGGCAGTCGCCAAGTCCCGCGTACGATACTTCGCCTTTGTTTCAGGGTCGTGCAAGGTACTACTCCAATTAGGCAGATCAAACCGGCCCAGAACAATACACCTACTGTGTGATTGTTCGGGACTTCGGCCAGGAAAACAACGGTAGGCGCAAGAATAACAGTTGGGGGGATCACTGCAGGCGGGTTTTCCTGGAAAATGGGGACTATCGGACGAATTTTGAGGAGCAGAAGAAAGGGCGTGATGGCCGGGCGGCTACCGAAGCTACAGAAAAAATGCGGTCCGTGAGGGTACGGCCGTCAGTTTCCGGATGATGAGCCACGAGAGAAATAGCAGATCCCTACGGCGCTACCCGGGTAGCGCCGTAGAGGGATCTGCTATTTCTCTCGTGGCTCTCGCGCAGACGCGCCTCTGGAATGCTGACGTCAAACTCATTGCCAAGCATTTACACACGAGTTACGGAACCACTAGGCGACGCGGCTCTCGCTGGCGCTGGAGATTTCCTCTGCGCCCGTGTTCTCGAGAATCCCTTTGGCGCGAGCGATCCAGTCATGATTGTCAGCGTGCACCGAGAGGAGGATGCCGCCTTTTCTTAGCCGGGTCTCATAGCGCTTGGCTTCAAATTCCGGCACACCAAATCCCACCAAAGCCCCGGTGATCCCACCCACGGCAGCCCCTACGCCCACTCCCGCCAGAGCCGCCATGATCGGGCCGGCTGCGAGAAAAGGCCCCACGCCAGGGATGGCAAGCGCACCGATGCCCACCAGCCAACCGAGCACTCCTCCTATGACCGCTCCGGAGGTGCCTCCCGCGGTCGCACCTTCCGGCGCCTTGGTGGTCTTGACCGTGCCGATGTCACGAATATCTCCCAGGTTCTCCGGGGCCAGGATCGAAATATCCGATCCCCGGAAATTCGCATCCCTAAGCGCTTGTACCGCTTCTTCCACACCCTGACGGCTGGTGTAGATTCCAAAAATCGAATGACCTGCCATAGCTAATCTCCTTGACTGTGTGTTGTGCGTTACTGACCAGCGCCGGTGGTCAACTGATCGTCTACATTTCCAGCTCCGGCGACATTGCTGGCGGCAGACTCCACCGTCTGCTTTTCGGCGGCGGAGTCTACCCGGCCCTTCAGCGTCACCTTGCCTTCCTTAGTGATGATGGTGACGTTGTGCGCTGCCATAGAAAGCGACTTATCCTTCATCAGCGCGCGGCGTATGTTGCGCGTGATTGCAATATCACTCGATTGGTTCGACTGCTGAGCCGCACCAGCAGTCGCGTTCTGTGACTGCGTGGCAGCGCTTACGGACCCAGGAGCAGTGGCAAGCAAAGATGCCGCCACCACTCCCATCGCCAGAATCTGCAGTCCGTTGGTTGTAATTTCTCTCATTCCATTCATTGTTTTCATAAACGCTTGCCCCTATCCATGACGGCGAACGTCCTCGGCAAGTTCTTCGCCTGTCGCTGATCTCTTTCCTAATTCCGGGTCAGGATCGACGCGGAGTTCTTCGCGCCGTACATCAGCGTTCACCCTTTCCACGTCTGCAACCTCGCGCTTGCTGACGTTTACTTCTTCCCTCACCACGGGCTGCTTCTCCAGCCGCACCTTCTCCTCGCTGAGAGGCACGCGAATTTCCTGGCTCCGGCCAATGTTGGCCGAGGGCGCCGGCGTATTTCCAGAAACGGAGACGCGCTCCAATACCAGCTCCTCGCGCATGACCGGGACCTCGAGCGTCTGATTTTCCGTAACCACGTCCTTGCGCACTCTCACTTCGCGCTGGTTGATCCGCTCCTTATGAACGCGCAGCACTTCTCCGAAGAGCTGTATCCGATCCACACGGCGATTTCCAGCGTCTACCGGGCGACGATCCACGTATCCCGTGTCGGTTATCTCCTGCCCGGTCGAATCCGCGGCGTCGATCCGCTCCGCGTCCGTCCCCAGCTGTACCCGGTCCGCACGGCGATCTCCAGCGTCTACCGGACGGCGATCCACGTATCCCGTGTCGGTTATCTCCTGCCCGGTCGAGTCGGCGGCGTCGATCCGCTCCGCGTCCGTCCCCACCGCTGCGCCCTCCAACGCCTGATCTCCCACGACCTCATTTTGTGCGATATCCTCATACCGAACTCGCGCATGGTTGGCGGAAAGGATCTCCTCCGCTTGTGCGGCACGATTCGCATCATGCACGGTGACGATTGCTCCACCTGGTTCGAGGCTACGCGTCAAGTAGGCTGCGCGAGCCGAAGGAATCCCAGCCCCCGCAAGAGAGCCCTCAAAATCTTCGTTCGCGAGATCGTACTCATAGTCACCACGCGAATACGTTTCCGGCTGGAAGCTGGTATCCGCGGCTGTCTCTCGGTATTCTCTTCGCCGTTCGCCGCTATCTTCGGAACGGAAAGCATCCTTCACCTTCTCCCACCAATTCTCATGCTCCCGGTTAACCGTCTCGCCGGAGACAGCGCCGGCATCGTTGGGGTCGTAGTACGCATCGGATTCTCGACCACGAAAGGCAGCGCCGATCTGACTGGGGCCAAAACCTTGCCGTCTCAGCTCTGTCACCGCTTGATGCGCGTCGCTTGCCTTTTTAAACAGTCCTACGACTACTTGCGTGGCCGTACCCACGCCGCCTGCATTGCTGGTTGTTTCATATGCCATGAGAAGATCCTTTGTGCTTGAGGGATGATTGGTCTGACCGGGCACCCGGTCTCAGCGTCGTGCGCTAACGAGTAACGCTAACGAGTAATAGGATGCAATCGGATTTCACGCGAAATAATAAATGTGCGCGAGGGGTGCGCTGGCGAAGGTTTTTAGGTGTGGATTTTGAAAGAACTAAGACGAGCGGTTAGCGTACCAAATCAGGTCGCCGGAGGATTGCCCGATCTACCCATCCATAAGCGAAAACATTGCATAGAAGCGCAAACCCTCACAAAGTGGGGGTTTGAGCTTCCATGCAATGTTTTCGCTTATGGATGGGTAGAATCACCGCAAAGCAAACAAAATCTAATCGTTCGTTTTCGCGCTGGCCTCATCGATCAATAACCGTTCTCTGCGGACCTTGTCCGTGACCGATTCGTTCTGCGTTACCTCGCGCTTTCCTACCTTGTACTCTTCACGGAGGACAGTGTCTTTATCGATGTGTACGCGCTCCTCACTCAGAGGCACGCGTATGGCATGCTCCGCATCTGCGCGGCCGCGGCCATCCGTGTGTTCCACAACCAGGTGTTCGCGAGTGACCGGCACTTGCACCGTCTCCATGTTGGTGACGGATTCCTTCCGCACCCTCACGTCGCCATTGCTCACCTTCTCCTTGCGCACCCGCAGGACTTCTCCGAAGAGTTGTATATGGTCCGGCGCCGCTTCCGCCGGCGAGTGGAACGGCGTGGAATGCACGATGGTTGCAGTCTCCGGCTCCATGGCTGTCGCCGGCTCCCGGTCCCGCCGGCCTTGCACGATACGCGCGCCCCGCTGCTCGAGGATAACTCGCGCCTCCTGGTTGCGGGCCCCAGCCCTCACCGTCACGATGGCTGCCCCGCGCTCCAGATCGCGGTCCAGGATAAGCGCATCCTGCGGGGAGAGGTCAATCTCCGCCAGCATCACTTCGAAACCGCTCGTAGTGGCCTCCGGGCCAGTCTCCGCTAACCCTCCACGATTTACTTCTCCATCGTCCCCGCGGTAAATCTCTCTCAGCTGGCCGAACCACTGGCCGCTACCCCGCATCGGCACCGGCGCTTCCCCGGCCTCGGTCTTTAAACCGGCCTGCGCGCGAAATGCAGCCACGATCTGGTCGCTGGTGAAGTTGTGCGCGTGGAGCGCGTGCACGGCCCGGCGCGCACCGCTCGCATAAGCGAAAAGGCCGATAACCACCTGCTCATCGTCGAAGCGCTTCGACTCACCACCGCGATTCCCAAACATGGATCCTCCCTGCAATCGACCGCAACCTCGTTTAGTGAGATGACAAACTCGAAGCTACGGAGGGTCTGGAAAATCCGGAAATTCTTTGCCGGCAAGAACAGATATTTCTCCTCGCCCGGGCAACCATTTAAACGCTCATATGCGCTGCCTGGCCCAGCGTCCCCGGCGGAAGAGAACTACGCTGATGCAGCACAGTCACCGATTGTGCAACAATGACTGAGACGAAAACGCCATTGACCGCGAGCGCCGTGTGCATCGCCAGCCACCAGGCAAGCGGTATCTCCAGTATCCAGAATCCGAAGAGGTTTACATAGGTGGGGGTGAGCGTGTCGCCGGCTCCATTGAACGCCTGCAGCATGACCATGCCGTAGGCGAAGGCTATATTGCCGCAGCTGAAGATGCGCAGACAATGGATGGCCGTGCCAACCACCGCGGGATCTCGCGTGAACAGGCCGATGATCCAGGGGGCAAAGGCGATAAAGACAATTCCCAATGAGCCCAGGAAGAGCATGTTCCACAGCCCGGTTCGATACACCGCTTTGCGGGCGCGGTCAGGATGACCCGCACCAAGGTTCTGGCCCACCAGGGTCGCGGCGGCATTGCTCAATCCCCATGACGGTAAGATCGCGAAGATGACGATGCGAATAGCAATGGTGTAAGCCGCCAGGGCCGGCGCCCCGAAGAGGCTGACGATACGCACCAGCCCAATCCAGCTCGCCTGGCTGATCAGGAACTGCAGAATTCCAGTGATGGATACACGTATCAGGCGCCACAGCACTGTGCCCTGAAGACGCACGTGGCGCGCCAGAATGCGGATACGTTCGGTCCCCTTGCTCAGGCGGTAGAACTGGTAGAGGACCCCAATGCCGCGCCCGGAAAAAGTAGCGAGCGCCGCTCCGGTGACGCCGAGTCTCGGAAACGGCCCCAGCCCAAAGATCAGGCAGGGATCGAAAATCAGGTTGAGGATATTCGAAACCCAGAGCAGCCGCATGGCGATCGCCGCGTCTCCCGCGCCGCGAAAGATGGCATTGTTCAGAAACAGCAGCAGAACCACGCCCGAGCCGCCAAGAGCAATCCGGGTATAGTTCGCCCCGCCGGCAATGATCGCGGGCGTAGCGCCCATCAGGCCCAGCACCCGCGGCGCCAGGAAAAAGAATGGCAGGCCAAGCACCACCGAAACGACGAGCCCGAGGAATACTGCCTGGACTGCGGAAATAGCCGCGCCCTCCGGGTCCTTCTCGCCCACCCGGCGCGCGACCATCGCCGTAGTCGACATGCCTAGTCCAATGCCCACCGCGAACACCAGGGTGAGCACCGACTCGGTCAGGCCAACCGTGGCGATCGCGTCCGCACCCAGGCGGCTGACCCAAAAAACATCCACTACTGCGAACAGCGACTCCAGCACCATCTCCAGCACCATGGGGATGGCGAGCAGCAGGATCGACCGATTCAGGCTGCCCTGCGGTGTAATCCTGGTGGCTGCCCCGCAGGGCTTCCCGAACCGATTGCCAAAATGTGGGCGTGGATGCGGGCGTGGCCCCGGTTTGCATGCGAAAGCTATCCTTTCGTGTTTCGGGGCCCCTTAAAAGCAAGTTTAGACTGTAGGGGTGATCTCCTCGTTGCCCCGTACTTTAGATGTTCCCGTGGTAGAGACGGAGCGGCTCAGGCTACGCGGCCACACCCTGGACGATTTTGTCCACACCAGGGCGCTTTGGTCGGAAGCCGCCGTGGTGACATATATGGGAGGCGAGCCCCTCACGTTAGAGGAGTGCTGGACCCGCTTTCTCCGTTATCTCGGTCATTGGTCGGTCCTCGGCTTCGGATATTGGGTCGTGGAGGAGAAAGAAACCGGAGACTTTGTGGGTGAGGTCGGTTTCGGAAATTTCAAACGCGACCTGGAGCCCCCTCTTGGAGCCATCCCGGAGCTGGGCTGGGTCCTCGTTCCGGCGAAGCATGGCAAGGGCTATGCAACCGAAGCCGCCAGGGCGGCGTTGCAATGGGGACGAAAGCATTTTGGAACAAATGACTTTGCCTGTCTTATCCACCCCCAACATCGAGCCTCCATCCGAGTAGCCCGGAAGTGCGGCTTCGAAGAGCACCTTGTCGGGACGTACAAAGGGAGACCGGCCATCGTTTTCAAACTCGCGTGATCTCAAAACACCATCCATGACCAACCAACTTATCTGGGCCGCTGGGCTCCTCGGACATGTGCTTCTTCTCGTCGTGCTTTTCACGCGCAATCGTGTGGCGCGCTTTCCCTGGTTCACGCTGCTTATATTTTTCTACTTGCTGCGCTCCCTGGGGCTTGCTGCCACCTTGCATTTTTCCGGTCATCCTGCCCCCCGATTTGCCATCTTGATCATCGACATCACCGACGTGCTGCTGCAGTGTGCGGTGCCGGTGGAACTTGCCTGGATCGCTCTGCGCCCGCTCGGTGGCATCCGCCGTTTCACCCTGCCGCTCCTCCTGGTTGGGAGTGCCGTTCTCATCGTCATGCGTCTGGCGCCGGCGGGCTACACCTCTCTGCGCATGGACCTGGTTCTGATTCACTTCCTCCTATCCGTGCTCATGGTGGAGTGGACCGTCGTGCTCGCCATTCTCTTGCGCCCTCTGCGGCTTTCCTGGCGCAGCCATGTCGCAGCCATCAGCTTCGGTTTTGGCCTCTATTCGGCCGCCCTGCTGGTGGGCGGTGGTTATTTCACCATTGGGCGGGAAATGAGCGACTACGTTTTCTTCTCCTTCTTCCGCATCTCTGTTTACCTGCTGGTCCTGTTGTGCTGGGCTCTCGCCCTCTGGTTCCAGGAACCCAAACCGGCCGTCACTTAGATAGAAGAGCCGGCCCCTCCACTACGCTACCCAGGATTTCCTGTGGAGGTTGGCGGCGTTGGCGAACTTCATGCGGCTTTCTTTACGGAAAGCCGCACCCGTGGGCGGGATGACAATCCTGCTTGGACATACCATCCCCGTTTTGAAAATGAATTGTCATCCCGAGGAGGCTGTGACTTTTTTGATTGCTTCATCGTCAACAACCGCTGGGTGCCCCATTCAAGCCCGGTTTTGGCTTGAGTGGGATACCACGGCACTCACCTAACAATTCTTTCAGCCACTAGCCAATTCCCCATGGATGCACCACTCTCCACCTGTCATCCCGCCTGCCCCGGCGTGCCGTGGGAGAGGCTGTGACTTTTTTGAGTTTTCGTGTTTTGGCACGTCCGGCAGCCTTTCTTGAACCCTCCAACAAGACCGTCATCCCGCCTGCCCCGGCGTGCCGTGGAACCGAAGCGTAGCGCAGTGGAGGGACCTGCTGTGCGCCTTTCCCACACGCAAATGTCGAGCTTAATCCCCACCACCCAAAGCACGCCCCGCCGCTGCACCCGAAGCCCATGCCCACTGAAAATTGAAGCCCCCAAGATGTCCAGTCACATCGACCACTTCGCCAATGAAGTAAAGCCCGGGAACCTTACGGCTCTCCATTGTCCGCGCGTTCAGCTCAGCAGTATCCACCCCACCTGCCGTCACTTCAGCCTTTTCATAACCCTCAGTCCCGGAAGGAAAAACACTCCAGCGATGGATTGCATTCTCCGCCTCTTCCAGCCCCTGGTTCGTCCACGACGAAGGCGGGTGCAGCGCCAACCACCGATCTGCCAGACGATGAGGAAGAACACCACGGATAGCGCTGCGCGCGCTGGTGAGATCCCGCTGCGCCGGCTGTGAGCGAAGTGGGCCGGTCCACAACCGGTCCGGCGCAAGATCGACCATCACCGCCTGCCCCGGCTGCCAGTAGGAGGAGACCTGCAGCACCGCCGGTCCACTCAGGCCGCGGTGGGTAAAGAGCAGCTTTTCTCGAAAGCTTCCAGACCCGGCACTGGCCACGACCTCCGTGGACACTCCCGCCAAATCGGCATAGTCCGTCACGTCTTCCCCAGCAAATGTGAGCGGAACCAGCGCCGGCCGGCACGGCTGCAGCCGCAAACCAAACTGCCGTGCGATCTGGTAGCCAAACGGCGTGGCGCCTAATTTGGGGATCGACAACCCTCCGGTCGCGATCACCAGCGAACGCGCGGAGAACACGCCCTGGTCAGTCTCCAGGCGGAAACCGTCATCCTGGGCAACCTCACGCACCCGTGTGTTTAGCAACACCGTCACCCCAGCCGCGGCGCACTCCTGCTCCAGCATGGAGACAATATCGCTCGCTGCCCGGTCGCAAAACAGCTGCCCCAGCGTCTTTTCATGCCAGGGAATCTGGTGCTGCTCCACCAGTTCCACAAAATCAGCCGGAGTGTAACGAGCCAGTGCGGACTTGGCGAAGTGGGGATTCGCGGAAAGGAAATTCGCCGACGTCGTATGCAGGTTAGTGAAGTTGCATCGGCCGCCGCCAGAGATCAGGATCTTTTTGCCCACCCGGTTGGCATGGTCAAGCACAACAACCCGGCAGCCGCCGCGGCCCGCGTGGATGGCGCAGAACAGGCCTGCTGCGCCGGCGCCCACAATCACCACATCGTAGTGCGATCCGGCAACCTTCATTCAATGGCGAGAAGCAGTTCCCGATCCGAGGCCATCTACGGACGCCGGCGCGCTGGGCCGCCATGGGGCCTTCGGCTCAAGACACGTTTGCGGGCAGGCCGCGGCAGTGTGGCCGGCCCCGATCTCGGGCGACGAGCCCTGGGCTGCTCTGCAGGGGTAGCTTTCCTCCGCGCGGCCCGCTTCAGCTGGGTCACCTCGTCTTCATTGAGCTCGCGCGTCTCCCCCGGGGGCACATCGAGCACCAGCGGTCCGAAGCCAACCCGCCTGACTTTCTCGACGAAGTGGCCTATCTCTTCGAACATCTTGCGAATCTCGCGGTTCTTGCCTTCGGTCAGCACGACCTCAAACCAGGGATTGTCGGTGTCGCGGATCAGGCTGATCTGGGCCGGCTGGGTCATTACCCTTCCCTCGCGCTCTCCGCGGCGCCCGCGTTCGATCATCACTCCACGACGGAGCTGTTCCAGCGCTTCCTCCCGCGGTTTACCGCTCACCTTTACCAGGTAGGTCTTTTCCACGTGAGAAGCCGCACTGGTCAGGATGTTGGCCAGTTCCCCATCGTTGGTCATCAGCAGCAAGCCTTCGCTCTGGTAATCCAACCGGCCAACGGGGAACAGGCGTGCTCCCGATCGACCGAAAAACTTCATCACCGTGGGCCGGCCCTCAGGGTCGGAAACCGTGGTCACTACGCCCTTCGGCTTGTTCAGCATGAAGTATCGAAACTGTTGCGGTTTCTTGAGCAGCTTGCCGTCTACCCGGATATGGTCCCGGTCCGGGTCGGCCTTGGAGCCCAACTCGGTCACCGTCTGGCCATTCACCTGCACTCGGCCGGAGGCTATCAACTCTTCCGCTTTGCGCCGCGATGCGATGCCGGCGGCAGCCATAATCTTCTGCAAGCGCTGCGGGTTCCCCCCACCGCGCTCTTCGTTGTCGGTCATGACTCAACTACCGGGCTAGACTCGCCTTTGCCGCCTGAATGCGTCAATTCTTGCTCCCCCGCGCCCGCTTCCACAGAGGTTTCTGCTTCCACAGAGGTTTCTGCTTCCGCAGAGGGTTCTGCTTCCGCAGAGGGTTCTGCTTCCACAGAGGGTTCCCCTTCCACGGAGGGTTCCGCTTCCACGGAGGGTTCCGCTTCCACAGAGGATTCCGCCTCCACAGAGGATTCCGCCTCCACAGAGGATTCCGCCTCCACAGAGGACTCTGCTTCCGTCGAAGATTGTGGTTCAGACGGCGATGTCAGCTCTTCAGAGGAGCGCATGCTCGCATCCTGAACCTCGCCCTCAGCCTCGGACTCCGCCAGCTCGCCCGCCATCTTTTCGAACTCTTCCATGCTGGGCAGGTCGTTCACATCCTTCAGCCCGAAGCGCAGCAGGAACTCCTTGGTAGTCTTGTAAAGAATGGGCCGTCCGATCACTGGCTTTCTCCCCGCCGTAGTGATCAGTTTGCGGCTGACCAGGCCGCCCAGCACGCCGCCCGAGTCCACCCCGCGTATCTCGCTCACCTCGGGCGCGGTCACCGGCTGCTTGTAAGCAATCACCGCCAGCGTCTCCAGGGCCTGCAGAGAAAGCTTCATGGGCGGCTTCAGGCTTTTCACAAAGCCCCGCACCGCATCGTGATACTCCGGTTTGGTGGCCATGCGATAGCCACCGGCGATTTCCCTGATCTCCATTCCACGCTCGCTATGGGCGTAGTCGGCGATCAGCTCATCCAGCACGACCTGCAACGCCTGCCGAACCCGGCGGTCGCGCTGCCGTGCTGACTTCTTTTCGTCGCTTTCCGCAACCACCGGCTCGGCGGCCTCCGCCGCCGGGGACTCTTCTGCAGAGGACGCTGCAGGGGTTGGCGCGGCCTCCTCGTCCGGGGACAATCCGGCCAGCCCAATCTGCTCCGCCCCTTGCGAGGCCGCCTCATCCAATCCCGGCAAAACTTCTTCGGCAAAAAGTGCGGCAAGCTGAGCCAGCGTAACTGGCTCCTCGGCTGCGTAGATGACGGCTTCTAATTTGGCTTTCAGACTCATGAAAGGTCAATGCGCCCGGAAAAAGAAAAGGCGCCTCGATTCATAGTATCGAAGCACCCCTCTTTTCGCTCGTCTTTGCTGATCTTCCCTGCTAGCCCTTGGGGGAAAACTGCACAAAGACCCAGAACAGTCCGGCAGCAATCAGGGCCGATGCGGGCAGAGTGAACACCCAAGCGGCCGCGATGCTGCGTATGGTAGACCACTGCAGCCCGCTCTTATTAGCCAACATGGTTCCGGCCACGCCCGAAGAAAGCACGTGCGTGGTACTGACCGGCAAGCCGTAATTGTCGGCCGCCCAAATGGTGAACATGGCGGTGATTTCAGCAGCCGCGCCTTGCCCATAGGTCAGGTGGGTTTTCCCGATCTTTTCTCCTACTGTCACCACGATCCGCTTCCAGCCGATCATGGTACCCATGCCCAGGGCGATGGCGACGGCAACTTTGACCCAGGTGGGAATGAATTTGGTGGCAAGATCGAGCTTCTTCTTGTAGTTGGCCATCACCGCAGCTTCTTCCGCGGTGAACTCCGGTTTCTTTGACTTGGCCATCAGCCGCAATGCTTCGCTCGAGATATACATATCGTTGCGCACGTTGCCCTGCTGACCGGAGGGCACGCCTTTCAGCGTCTTGTACTGCGAAACCTCGTGTTCAATTTCGAGAATCATCTGTCGCTCGGCCAGGATGGTGGTCGGCGTCTGCGTCTTGGTTTGCAGATATTCGGTCAGGTCGGCCCGCGGATCGTCGATCACCGCGTTGGAATCGACATGCGCGCCCATCACTTTGGCCGCCTGCTCAGACACGGCAACAAAGTCCTGCACCTGGCTGTAGCCCACAGCGTGGTTCAACGCATACGCGGTGGGCACGGTGCCGATCAAAATCAGCATGATGAGTCCCATGCCTTTCTGTCCGTCATTCGAGCCGTGAAAGAAGCTCACCCCGGTGCAGGTCAGAATCAGCAGACCGCGAATCCAGAACGGCGGCGGCGCATCCCCCTTCGGCGCCTCAAAAAGCCGGGGATCTTTGATCACAAACTTCAGCACCAGCAGTAGTAGCCCGGCGCACACGAAACCGACGATCGGAGAAACCAGCAGGGAGCGGAACACGTTTCCTACCTGTGACCAGTCGACGCCGGTGGTGCCCGTGTTCGCGGACATCAACTGGTTCGCGAGGCCGACGCCAATGATCGAACCGATGAGGGTATGCGAGCTGGAAGCCGGCAGCCCGAGCCACCAGGTACCCAGGTTCCAAACGATGGCCGAAATCAGCAAGGCGAAAACCATGGCGAAACCCGCGCCCGAACCCACCTTCAGGATGAGCTCCACCGGCAGCAGCGAAACCACCGCAAACGCCACCGCGCCGGAAGAAAGCAGCACCCCAATCAGGTTCCACATACCCGACCACATCACAGCGACGTGTGGCTCCAGGGAGTGGGTATAGATCACTGTAGCGACGGCATTGGCGGTGTCATGGAACCCGTTCACAAATTCAAACCCGAGCGCGATCAGCAGCGCGATCGCCAACAGCGCGTAGGCTGCCACCGAAGCCGAATGCTGGGCCGCAAACAGGTCACCCAGCAACTGCGAGGCAGCCCACGCAATACCGCCGACCAGCACAATCCCAAAGATAATCATGGGGATCAGGCCCGGTTTCCGGTTCATTTTGTCGTGGACAGCCAACGGCTTCCCAGGGGGGGTAGCTAACACCGCAGATGTTGCTTCTTTCACGTGCGCACACTCCGGACTACAGGTGAGCAACCGTACCAAAGTGATTCAATCGATATTGTGAATTCTGGCTCCCCCAAATGTTAAAGTTCCATGAATTGGGCCGTCGCAAGCGCCGGGGGGCCGGGCGATTTGTATGGGGGAACGCGACAAAAATCGTACGGGTTCGTCCATCTCAGCCGTCGCTAGGGGGACTCAATTTACCGCCAGTCGTCCTTCGCCTCCATCAAGCCCTGGTTCATCACCGATTCGAACGATGGATGCTTCTTGATGTAAACCTCTCCGAAGTTGCTATCCTGCCTCAACAGAATCGCCTGCAACCGAACCATCTCCAGCAGCGCCAGAAACATGCAGATGAGCGCCCGCTCGGACCGCGTATTTTTGAGCAGGCTGCTCAGCGAAACCGGCCGCTCTTCCATGATCAGGCGCCGGCGCACGTAGTCGAGCATCTGCGACACCGTCACCGCCTCTTCGTTCACATCCAGCACGGGTCTCTGCCGCGCCCGGTCAAGAATCTCCCGGAAGACCCGAACCAGGTCGACGGTGTCCGCCGCAATCTCCTGCTCGCCCTCTTCCGCACGAAACTGCCGCATCGCCGGATTGGACCAGGTGGCGGCCTCGATCTGTTGCTTTTGCAGCAGCATCTGGGCTGCATTCTTGAAGCGTTCGTGCTCCAGCAGGCGCTCCACCAGTTCCCGCCGCGGATCTTCCTGCTCCCCGTCAGCCCCTTCCGCCGAGGCGCGGGGAAGAAGCATGCGGCTCTTGATATGGATCAGCAGCGAAGCCACATAAATGAAGTCCGCCGCCGCATCCACCTCGGTTTGCTTCAGACCCTCCACATAGGCCAGAAATTGGGCCGTGATGCGCCCGATCGGGATGTCGTAGATATCGATGTCCTGCTTGCGGATCAGGTCCAGCAGCAGGTCCAGCGGACCGTCGTACACCTGACCTACAGAAATGCTGTAAGGAGATGCACTTTCCGCAGCTTCCCGCTTTTGCGCCTGCTTCTCGGTTTCCTCGCGCTTTTCTTCGCTCATAGCGCGCGCTCTCCAGGCTCGGGGAGCACCAGTTGCATGGCGTCCCTCACCTGCTCCATCGTCTCTTCTGCCCGGACCCGCGCCAGCTCTGAGCCGCTATGCAGAATGTCATGCACCAGCCGAGGCTGCTCCTCATATTGCCTGCGCCGCTCCTGCATAGGCTGCAGCTCGGCCACGATGGCGTCCGCGGCCCAGCCCTTGCACTCGATGCAGCCGATGCCCGCCGACCGGCACCCCTCATAGACTCTGGCCAAGGTGGAAGAAGTCGAAAAGACCTTGTGCAGATCGCCCACCGGACAAACATCGGGATCGCCTGGGTCGCTCCGCCGCACCCGCGCCGGATCAGTCACCATGGTCTTCAGCTTTTGCCGCACCAGCGGCTCCGGGTCGGTGAGCAGGATAGTGTTGCCATAGCTCTTCGACATCTTTCGCCCATCCGTCCCCGGCAGCTTGGGAGAGGGCGTCAACAGCACCTGCGGCTCGGGCAGAATCGGCGCGCCCGGCCCGGGATAAAAATGATTGAACCGCCGCGCAACTTCCCGGGTCACTTCCACGTGAGCCACCTGGTCTTGCCCGACGGGCACAAAGTCCGCCTGGTAGATCAGGATATCCGTTGCCATCAGCAGTGGATACCCGAGAAAGCCGTAGGTAGTTAGGTCCTTACCTCCCGCGGCAACATCGCCAATCTGCAACTGTTGCTCTTTGTAGGTGGGCACGCGCTCCAGCCAGCCGAGGGGCATGATCATCGACAGCAGCAGGTGCAACTCCGCGTGCTGCGGCACCAGGGACTGCACAAAGAGGACACAGCGCTCCGGATCCAACCCCGCCGCCAGCCAATCGAGCGCCACGTCCATCGTGTTTTCGCGAATATTGGAGGGGTCGGCGTAGTCAGTTGTCAGGGCATGCCAGTCGGCGACAAAAAAATAGCAGTCGTATTCGTGCTGCAGGCGCACCCAGTTGTACAGGGCGCCCATGTAATTGCCGAGATGCAACTTGCCGGTAGGCCGCATGCCGCTCAGCACGCGTTTGGGTTGGGACGAATCTTGGTTCACTGGCTCGATTGTACGGAAAACCTCTCAGATAGAGAGCAGCAAATGCCCGAAGAAACCCAGCACCGGGTTAATCATGGCCATGGTAACTTGGCCGCCGAAGAACAGCATGAGGAAGAGGCTCAGGATCCCCAGGCGGTCATAGATCGGTAGCCAGCGATAGGGCAGCATGTGGCGGAAGATGTGGCTTCCGTCGAGCGGTGGCAAGGGAAGGAGGTTGAAGGCGGCGAGAAACAGATTTAAAAGCATGCCGTAGTAGAAAATGAGGGCCAGCGGGTAGGCCACCGGGCTCAAGGACATGAGTTGTGGGTCGAGCCGGCCAAACCCCCCGAGAGCCACGGAACGCACACAGGCCGCCCCGACCAGAGACGTTTTGGCGATAACGATCAATACCAGCAGCGACACCACAGATCCGATTACGTTGCTTATCGGGCCCGCCACCGTAGTAAGAATATCGTCGCGCACAAAGTTCTTGAAGTTGCGCGTGTTCACCGGGGTCGGCTTAGCCCAGCCAATGACCGGGATATGGGTCACCAACGCCACCAGGGGTAGCATCACCGTGCCCACCGGATCGATGTGCTTAAGCGGGTTCAGCGTAATGCGGCCCATCATGCGGGCCGTCTGGTCCCCCAGCCGCGAAGCCATCCATCCGTGTGCTGACTCATGCAGGCTGAGCGCGAATAGCAACACGACAAATTGAAAGATCCCCAGGACGATTTCAGGTGTTCGCATCGGAAGCCTGATGGTAGCACGCCGCACCATGGCTAAGTAGGTTTGTAATCTTCACCGTGGAGCTGGCTTCCGCTATTACTTCCGCTTGATCTCGCGGGCTGGGACACCTCCCCAGATGGCATGCGGAGGCACATCGTGGGTAGCCACGCCCATGGCGCCCAGCATAGTGTCTTCGCCCATCTTCACCCCCGCCATGACCGCAGAGTGATAGGTAAGCCGTGTGCCGGGCCCAACCTCGGTGGTTCGATTCTCAATATCGAGATAATCGGTTGCCTTGTGCCAATGCGTGTACACCGCCGCGTAGTCGGAGATAGAGGTCCCCTTGCGGATGATGAGCTCGCCGCGATCATCCAGCATCACGTACTTGTGAATGATGCAGTCGTCTTCCACCGTCAGGTTGTAACCGAAACTGAACTCCACCCCGTGGAAGATCTTTACGTTCTTTCCGATGTGCTTGAAGATATGTTTGGCCAACATCTTGCGGAAGCGAAAGCCGAGCCAGTGGTTCAACCCCAGCGCCGACCGGTCAAACATCTGCCAGAACCAGATCAGCGGCTTGCGCTCGGCATATTTCTCCACGTCCACATCGCCGTAGTACTCCGGTTCGAGCGTCACGTTGGCCGGGTCGAGGCTAAGCTGCAGCACATTGCCCGGCAGCTCGGAGATCAGGGTGGTGTTGAGCTTGCCGCCGTGGGGACGGCCCAGGTAGATCTGGTGCAGCGCGTCGCGCACCAGTTCGCCTCGCAGGCGAGGTTCCTTGTGGCGGGTGAATTCTTCATCCAAATGCGCTAGCCAACGCCGGTAAACCTCTTCGCCTTCGGCCGTCGGCCGCAGCTCACGATACTCATATCTCGCCATGGGTGCCCTTTCTTCTCAGCATACGACACCCGCTACTGGATACTGAAGACCGCGTAGACTGTGGCGGAAGCGGTAACCTTTTGCGCGCTGACACTCAGCGGCTCGACCTCTTTCGGCGCTGGAGCCGCCGCCATCATGGACTGGGCCCGCATGAGCGGTTGGGGTGTGCGCGCAGGAGCCTCGTTGCTGGCGTACACCAGGGGGCCCAGCGTAGCGTTCAAACCGGAAGCCATCTGCTGCGCGATCTGCCGGGCTCGATCCAACGCCAACTTCGCGGCTCTCGCCTGCAGGGCATCCTGGTCCGCCACGCTCCAGGTCATCTGCCCGCTCTGGTTAGCGCCTGCCTTAACGGCCACATCGAGCACCTTGGCGCCATTGGCGGCCGCGGTCTTCACATTCCAGCTCTGCTGCACCTGAAACTTGCGCTCTGCCCTCTCCTGCGGAGTCCACTCCTGACTCGTGAACTGCTGCACCGGGGAAATGCTTTGCGACTCACTCTGCATGGCATCCTGCGGAATTCCGTCCGCCTTGAGCGCCGCCGCGATAGCATTCGAGATCTTGGAACCAGTGGCATAGGCCGAATCCTGGTCTGCGCCGTAGGCGACGAAGCCGATCTGCACCGTCACTGTATCGGCATCCGCGTTGGCATCTGCGCTGGTGGTCACGGCGATGGTGCGATTGTCTTTGCTGACTATGATCTGCTGAGCGTGGATGGGGATGGCAACCGCGGAAAGAATCAACGCGGAAGCGATGCATTGCAGTTGAATTGGCATAGTGCAAACTCCCTTACCGCCGGGCCAGGCTTGCTGCTTTGCGCAATTGCTCCAGCAGCCGCCGTCCGGCACCTGAGTCTATCGCGTCGGCAGCGCAGCGGACGCCGCCGGCAAAATCTTCTGCACGGCCTGCGACCACCAGGGCCGCCGCCGCGTTCAGCAACACCACATCCCTCGGCGGCCCCGGCTCGCCTTCCAGGATCCGTTCAATCAGCAATGCGTTCCCGCGTGCATCACACCCCGCTAAAGCGCTTAGCGGCGCCTCCGCCAGACCCGCCTCGCCTGCTTCCACGGTAAAGTTGCGGACCGTATGCTCCCGCACTTCGGCCACATCGCTTACCCCATTCAGCGTAAGTTCATCCAGGCCATCCCGGCCGTGGACCACGAATGCATGTCTCGCTCCCAGCCGAGCCAGAGTTTCGGCCACCAGGGGAACCGCGCCGGGCGCGAAGACGCCGATCACCTGCGTCCGTGCTCCCGCAGGATTGGTCAGCGGCCCGGCAAGATTGAAGAGGGTGCGAAAGCCCAGAGCCCGGCGGATAGGCTGCACTCTCTTCATGGCCGGGTGCAGCGCCGGAGCGTAGAGAAACATGAAGCCGGTCTGGCGCAGGCACTCGACTGCCATCTCCGGCTGCAGCTCGACCGGGATGCCCAGTGCCTCCAGCACATCGGCCGAACCGCATTTCGATGTGAGCCCCCGATTGCCATGCTTGGCGATCTTGACCCCGGCGGCGGCCGCCACCAGGGCCGCAGCGGTCGAGATATTGAAGGTTCCCTGGCCATCGCTGCCGGTCCCGCAGGTGTCCACCAGCTGCTCCCGTTCCTCTTCGCTCAAGGGAACCGGCCGACTCATGGTCCGCATCGCCTGCACAAAGCCCGCTAATTCCTCCGCAGTGGCCCCGCGGGTAGCGATCGCGGTCAAAAGCGACGCAATCTCCACATCATTCGCCTCGCCTTCGAGCATCTCCCGCAGCGCCGAGCACCCCTGATCTTGGGTCAGGGTGCCATGCTCTTCCACCACCTGTTTGAGCAGCGCTACCAGCTGAGACATTGCCATTCCTTCCTAAAACATCCTAATCGCACCTGAGACTCGGGAAGACTTCTCATAGGTGCCGCAAATTCAGTCCCGAAGGGGCGGCTGAGGGTCCATCTTGTCCAAATTAGCTTTTTTTTGATGCGCCCGATGTCTAGCGTACTCGCTGAAAACAAATCAACTCTCCAGGCAGATCGAGACCAGTCCCGCAGGGACGGCTGCGAGTCCATCTTGTCCAAATTAGCTTTTTTTCATGCGCCCGATTTCCAGCGTACTCGCTGAAAACAAATCAACTCTCCAGGCAGATCGCGATCAGTCCCGCAGGGACGGCTGAGAGTAGCCCAGGACGTCAGTCCTGGGTACACATTCCCACCGAGACCAGTCCCGCAGGGACGGCTGAGAATGTCCCAGGACATGGTCCTGGGCTGGGTCTATTTTGAAGGTAGAAGTACCCCAGGATTGCATCCTGGGGCATTCTCAGCCGTCCCTGCGGGACTGGTCTCGTCTTTGACTTGTACCCAGGACTGACGTCCTGGGCTACTTTCAGCCGTCCCTACGGGACTCGATTGGAAGGGAGTGCTTTTCGACCCGCTCTTTGCCCTCTAAGCCCAATCCCTTTAGTATGGAAGTTCTGTCCAAAGACCAAACGAATGAAAATTCACGAGTATCAGGCAAAAGACATCCTTGAGCGCTACGGCGTAGCGGTACCCAAGGGTGAGGTGGCCAACACGCTTGAAGAAGCGATGGATGTGGCCAAACGGCTCTTTTCAAGCGGCGCCAAGGGCGTCGTAGTCAAGGCGCAGATTCACGCCGGCGGCCGCGGCAAAGGCGGCGGCGTCAAAGTCGCCAAAACCCTGGCCGAGGCAGAGGAGTACACCAAGAAGATCCTCGGCATGCAGCTGGTGACCCACCAGACGGGCCCCGAGGGCCAGAAGGTGCAGCGGGTGCTGATCGAAGAAATGTCGCCCATCGCCCGCGAGCTCTATCTGGGCATCGTGCTCGACCGCGCCGCCGCCAAGCTGGTCTTCATGGCCTCCCAGGCCGGCGGCATGGAAATCGAGGAAGTCGCCGCCAAGGATCCCGACGCGATCTTCAAGGCCTACATCGACCCCGCGGTGGGCTTCCAGCCCTACCAGGCGCGCAAACTCGCCTTCGCGCTGGGCCTCAAGCCGACGCAGATTAATGACGCGGTCAAGTTCATGACCGGCCTCTACAAAGTATTTCTCGACACCGACGCTTCCCTGCTCGAGATCAATCCCTTCATCACCACCACCGACGACCGCCTGCTGGCGCTCGACTGCAAGATCAACTTCGACGACAACGCCATCTTCCGCCACAAGGAACTGAAGGAACTGCGCGACACCGCGGAAGAAGATCCCTTGGAAGTGGAAGCCTCCAAGTACGCCCTCAACTACATCAAGCTCGATGGCAACATCGCCTGCATGGTCAACGGCGCCGGTCTGGCCATGGCGACCATGGACATCATCCAGTACGCCGGCGGCTCGCCGGCCAACTTCCTCGACGTAGGCGGGGGCGCCAACCAGCAGCAGATCGAGCACGCCTTCGAGATCCTGCTCTCCGACAAAAACGTGCAGGCCGTCTTCATCAACATCTTCGGCGGCATCCTGCGCGTCGACACCCTGGCGCAGGGCGTCGTCGAGGCGGCCAAGAAGACCAACGTGAAGGTTCCCGTCATCCTTCGCCTGGAAGGAACCAACGTGGAGCAGGGGCGAGAGATCCTGAAGCAGTCAGGCCTCAACTTCATCATCGGCGAGACCATGCAGGATGCAGCCGCCAAGGCAGTCGGGGCCGCCAAAGAATACGCCGCCAAAAAATAAGAACAGGAATCCTGGAGCAATCTATGTCTGTGTTAGTGGACGAAAATACGCGGCTCATCGTGCAGGGCATTACCGGCAAGGAAGGCACCTTCCACGCCAAGGGCTGCGCCGAGTATGGGACCAAGGTAGTGGGCGGAGTGACACCAGGCAAGGGTGGCACCACGCACGAGGGCTGGCCGGTGTTCGACACCGTTGCCCAGGCCGTCGAGAAGACCGGAGCCAACGCCACCGTCATCTTCGTGCCCCCGCCGTTTGCCGCCGATGCCATTCTCGAAGCCGAAGACGCCGGGCTGCCGCTGATCATCTGCATCACCGAGGGAATCCCCACCAACGACATGGTCAAGGTGTGGAGCGTGGTCAGCAAATCCAAATCGCGCCTGATCGGGCCCAACTGCCCAGGCGTTATTTCTCCTGGCAAGGCCAAGATCGGCATCATGCCCGGCCGCATCCACAAGCAGGGCAGCGTGGGCATCGTCTCCCGCTCCGGCACCCTCACCTACGAAGCCGTCTATCAGCTCACCCAGCGCGGGATCGGGCAGTCCACGGCGATCGGCATCGGCGGCGACCCCATCATCGGCACCACCCACGTCGACGCGCTCAAGCTGCTCAATGAGGATCCCGGGACCGAGTCCATCATCCTGATCGGCGAAATCGGAGGCACGGCCGAGGAGGCCGCTGCCGCCTATGTAAAGGCCCACGTCAAGAAGCCGGTCGTGGGCTTCATCGCCGGCCAAACCGCGCCTCCCGGGCGGCGCATGGGCCACGCCGGGGCCATCATCTCCGGCGGCCAGGGCACTGCGGCCGACAAGATGAAGGCGCTCACAGAGGCTGGTATCCACGTAGTGCAATCCCCCGCCGCAATCGGCGAAACATTGGCCAAGGTCATCGGAAAATAGGAGTATTCGTGCAACGCACCTTCAGCATCATCAAGCCCGACGCGGTCCGCAAGGGCTATTCAGCCGCGATTCTTGCCGAAATCGAAAAGGCGGGCTTCAAAATCGTCGCCATCAAGAAGATGTTTCTCTCCAAGTCGCAGGCCCAGGGCTTTTACGCCGTACACTCCAAGCGGCCCTTCTTCGATTCGCTCACCACTTTCATGTCCTCCGGTTCCATCATTGCCATGGTGCTGGAGAAGGAAAATGCCATCGCCGACCTGCGCAAGCTGATGGGCGCCACCAATCCGGCCGACGCGACCGAGGGCACTATCCGCAAGCAATTCGCGGCCTCCATCGAAGAAAATGCGATCCACGGCTCCGACGCCGAGGACACGGCAGCCTTCGAGATCGGTTACTTCTTCGCCGGCTACGAGCTGATTTAGGCTCATTGCCTGGCCACGGGTCAGCCAGCCTACCGCGGAAGTGCCTTGACATGAGGCCGCTGGCCAAGCAAACTTGCGCAGATGGGGCTTAAGTTGCTAAAGCCCAGCGTGTCATACGAGGTCGGCATTGGGTGGATCACCGGCTAGCAAGGTTACCTACACACTTGAGTCCTCGCTTGACAGCGTCAATCGCGTGGAACAGACCGCAGAAGAGTTGGCCAGGAAGGCCGGTCTGGAAGAAGAGGAAATCTATCGCGTCGCTATGGCAGTTCGTGAAGCTGCGGTCAATGCCGTGCTTCACGGCAATTCCTACGACCCGGAAAAAAGTATTACCGCCTCGTTCGAACAGACCGCAGATTCCCTGGTGATTCGCATCACCGACCAGGGAAAAGGGCTGAACCCGGATACATTGCCCGACCCGTTGGCGCCTGAGAATCTGCTACGCGGTTCAGGACGAGGTATCTTTCTCATCCGCTCCTTCATGGATGAGGTACACTTTCGTCAATTGCAGCCCGGCACTGAACTTACCCTCATCAAACATCTAGGAACCGCCCGTTCCGCAATTTAAGGAGGAGTTTTCGTGAGCATGAAAATCAAGACCCGTCAGGTGGACGGGATCAGCATAATGGATTGCAGCGGACGTATTACGCTGGGAGAAGGCAGTGTGCAGCTGCGTGACGCCGTACGTGATCTGCTCGCCAAAGGCTCCAAGCAGATCCTGCTCAATCTGGGTGACGTAACCTACATCGACAGCTCGGGCATCGGCGAACTGGTCAGCGCGTTCACTACCGTCCGCAACCAGGGCGGAGACCTTAAACTCCTCAATCTCACCAAAAAGGTCCACGACCTGCTGCAGATCACCAAGCTCTACACCGTTTTCGACGTCAAGGACGACGAAGCAAGCGCAGTCGCTTCTTTCGCTCGCGCCTAACGCATTTTCACTTCTGGTGTTTACCGGGCAGCCGCTTCCGACGCGGCTTTTCCTCAAGAAAAGCCGCACCTCGTTGTTCTTCCCGGTGCAGCGTAGAAGTGAAAATGCTTTCTAGAACGGCTTCCTTTTAAACCAACCAGGGTGCCTGCCTCGCAATCACCGCGAACTGGGCACCCTTGTTCTTTGTCGTTGACCTACAGCAGACTTGGGGTGCCCCATTCAAGCCAGTTCTTTGGCTTGAGTGGGAGACCACAGCTCTACACCCCACACTTTCAAACCCCACTCAGGATTTACTAGAAGCTGACCTTAGGCACATTCTGAGCGCCTGGACTCGCCTGGAAATAGTCGTTGTTCCGTTGGAATCCGCCAATGCCCGCCCATATGCTGTTGGGAAACTGCCCGATAAACGTGTTGTAGTCCTGAATGTTCTGGTTGTAGCGCATTCTGGCCACGCTGATCCGGTTTTCCGTGCCCGCCAGTTCGTCCGAGAGTCGCTGAAAGTTCTGATTCGACTTCAGGTCGGGATAATTCTCCGACCAACGCCAGCAGCCGTCCCAACGCGCCGTCGAGCTGGCCGTTAGCCTGGATGGTGGCTTTCGGATCGCCATGGGCATTCAGTAGACCGGCCCGTGCATTCGCGATATCGCCGAACACCGTCGTCTCCTGCTTGGCATAGCCTTTCACCGTCTCCACCAGGTTCGGAATCAGATCGGCGCGCCGCTGCAGCTGATTGTTGACTTCACCCCAGGAGGCAGTGACCGCCTCCCGCTTGGTCACCATTTGATTCTTCGCGCTTACATAACTGCCAAAAACCAGCAGCACCGCCAGGAATATAACCACAAGCGCCGCGATCCCTACCCAAAGCCCGCGTCTCATTCGATCGTTCTCCTTCTCTTGCTCAGCATTCTCATTATCAGCCTACCAACTGCCTGAGGCCCCACCGCCGCCGGAGCTTCCTCCGCCAAACCCGCCAAACCCTCCGCCATCGCCACCACCGCCGCCAAAGCCGCCGCCACCTCCCCGGCCGCCCCAACCACCGCCTCCACCGCCGCCCAGGAACATGCCAATCAGGAAGCCGAGCAGGCCCGAACCACCAAGCCGCGCCAGGAGGAAAATCACCCCCAACAGCACCAGGCCCAGAACTACCACCTGGCCCAGGGTAAGTGGCTGCGCCTGGGGAACCGGAGGCGGTCCACGGCGCGGCTGGGCAGTGAGCGTCACACCGGCGTCGGCCGCAATCACTCCGGCGATCTGCTGCACCGCCATCGTAACCGCCCCGTCAAAGTCATTCTGTCGCAGATACGGCACCATCTGCCGTCCGATATCACCTACCCGGCCGTCAGGCAGAATCCCCTCAAGGCCATACCCCACCTCGATGCGGTACTTGCGATCATTGGTCGCGAAGATCAGGAGCAGGCCGCGGTCCGTGCCCTTCTTCCCCACCTTCCACTTGTCTTCGAGTGCGGTGGCGAAGTTTTCAATGGGTTCGCCGTCGAGCGACTTGATGGTGACCACGGCGATCTGCGCATGGGCCTGGCGATCGACCTGCGCGCACAGCGCGTTCAGAGAAGCCTGGGTTTGCGGAGATAATACGCCGGCAAAATCATTGACATAATTTGTGGGCTGGGGCAGGTCCTGCACCCGCTCTGCCGGCAAAAGACAGGAACCGGCGAGAAGAAGTACAAAGACCGCGAACAGACGTAGACGCATCGCCTCATTGTACTCAGACGCAGTTGTGCCCGCTGCCGGTGGCCGGCACGCGGGCACAAGACTGCAGGTTGGGAGTTTACTTACTGCCCAGCCGTGGGCACATTCTGATCCTTGGCCATTTGCTGGGCCATTTGTAGATGTTGGGCGATGACCTTGCTCCCCTGGTTGGCTGCGTCCTTTACCGTCTGGTCCTGTCCTGAGGAAGCTTCCATCTGAAATTCGTTCAGGTCCTGCTTGTGATCCTTGACCATGTCTTTGATGTAAGCCTGGTCGTATGCCGATCCGGAGAGCCCCTGAAGCTTGGCTATGGTCTTGCGATCGCCTTTCGAAATCTGGTCCGGCGGCTTCACTCCCACCTGCTGGGCAACCGGCTTCATCTGCTCGTTCAGCTTGGTATGGTCATCGATCATGCGTTGGGCAAACTGCTTCACCTGCTCGTTGTTGCTTTTCTGCAGCGTCAGCTGCCCTAGCTGCACCTCGGCCAAACTTCCCTGCATCGCCTTGCTTACGAACATCCTGTCCATCGGAGAGGGCTGGCCTGGCCGCCTGCATACCGTTCATTTGCGGATCCATGCTCGGGTTCTGGCCCGGGGCGGTTTGGCCCGGGCCTTGGCCCGCCGCGCCAGGGGAGTCGCGCATTTGAGCTAAGCCCATGCTTCCGCACAGCAACATCGCGCCGCCCAGAGCGATCGTTCTTTTGCCAGAGATAGTCGGAAAATTCATGGTTTACTCCTCTCGTCTGTTGGATGCCCGGTCAGCCGACCCCGGTGATCTGACTGCCGCCGTTTTGACCGCACGGAAAACCGGCAACCCAGCCAACCAGTTATCCTTTAAGTATCTATGACCTCGACGCAACCAGTTGCAGTTCAGCCACCCACCGCCCGCCGCCAGGAAACCGTCACCACCCTTCACGGACACCGGCTGGCCGACGACTACGCGTGGCTGCGCGAAAAAGATAGCCCTGAAGTCATCGCATTTCTGGAGCAGGAGAATGCCTACACCCGCGCCGTGATGAAGCCCACGGAGGAACTGCAGGCCAAGCTCTACGCCGAAATGCTCAGTCACATCAAAGAGACCGATGTCTCGGTGCCCTTCCGCTACAGGGATTACTTCTACTACTCGCGCACCGAGCAGGGCGCCCAGTATCCCATCTACTGCCGCAAGCGCGGTTCCCTCGACGCCGCCGAAGAGGTCATGCTCGATATGAACCAGATGGCGGTGGGCGAAAGTTTCCTGGCCTTAGGCGCCGTCAGCGTCTCCGACGACGGCAACCTGCTGGCCTACTCCACCGACACCACAGGATTCCGGCAATACACGCTTCACCTCAAAGATCTGAAAACAGGCGAAGTGCTGGCCGACCAGGCCGAGCGGGTTGGCTCCGTCGTCTGGGCCACTGATAACCGCACCCTCTTCTACACCGTTGAGGATGAGGAGACCAAACGCCAGTACCAGCTCTTCCGCCACGTGCTGGGACGACCGCAAGCCGAAGATGTCCTGGTTTATGAAGAAGCCGACGAGCGCTTCAATGTCGGCGCCGGCCGCACCCGCGACGGCAAGTACATCCTTCTCGAGAGCGCCAGCCACACCGCCAGCGAAGAGCGTTTCCTGCCTGCCGATGATCCGCAGGGAGCCTGGACGCTGATCGAACCGCGGCGCGAGAACATCGAGTACTACACCGACCACCGCGATGGGCTTTGGTACATTCGCGTAAACGACACCGCCCGAACCTTCCGCATCGTCACTGCTCCGGTCGCCACCCCGGGCCGCGACCACTGGCGCGAGATCGTCGCCCACCGTGAAGACGTGATGCTGGAAGATCTGGAGCTCTTCCAATCCTTTGCCGTGCTGGTCGAGCGCGCCAACGGCCTGCCGCAAATGCGCGTTCTGTCCTTCGACGATGAGGGCGCGTTTGCCGCATCCTCGCGCCAGATTGCATTTCCTGAGCCTACCTACAGCGCGCATCCGCACGTCAACCGCGAATTTGTAACCGACAAATTTCGTTATGGGTATCAGTCACTGGTTTCGCCCACTTCGGTCTATGAGTACGATGTGCAAACCAGTCAATCCACGCTGCTCAAAGAGCTGGAGGTGCCGGGCGGCTTCGATCGCTCGCTATACCGCTCCGAGCGTCTCTTCGCCACCGCTCCAGACGGAACCGCCATTCCGGTTTCGATCGTCTACCGCAAAGACAAGAAGGGCGAGGGCACAAACCCTCTCTATATCTATGGCTATGGCTCTTACGGATATGCCCTTCCCGTAGGTTTCAACTCCAACCGCCTCAGCTTGCTCGATCGCGGGTTCGTCCTGGCCTACGCGCATATCCGCGGCGGCGGCGATATGGGCAAGCCCTGGCACGATGCCGGGCGGCTGATGCAGAAGATGAATACCTTCACCGATTTCATCGCTGTGACGGAGTATCTCATCGCCCATGGCTATGGCGACCCGCGCCGCGTCGCCATGGAAGGCGGCAGTGCCGGCGGCCTGCTGATGGGCGCGGTCGCCAACCTGCGCCCCGATCTCTACCGCGCTGTCCTCTCCCACGTGCCTTTCGTAGACGTGATGAACACCATGCTTGATCCCACGCTTCCGTTGACCATCGCCGAGTATGAAGAATGGGGAGACCCCAACCAGGCAGAGGCTTTCGCCTACATGCTGCAGTACTCGCCTTATGACAACCTGCAGCGCAAGGCTTACCCGGCGATGCTGGTAAAGACCTCTTTGCATGACAGCCAGGTGATGTACTGGGAACCGGCCAAGTATGTAGCCAAGCTGCGCACCCTGAAGTCCGACGATCATGTTCTGCTGCTCGAGACCAACATGAGCGCAGGACACGGCGGCGCCTCCGGCCGCTACGACTATCTGAAGGAGATCGCCCTCGACTACGCCTTCCTGCTGCAGGAGTTAGGTCAGCAGTAGAGGCTAAACCAGCTCATTCTTCGGGCGGGGTGATCAAGTCATCTCCGTCAAAAGAACAGTCATCTCCCTTCAACAGAATTGTCATCCCGACCGGAGCGAAGCGGAGTGGAGGGATCTGCGGTTTCCTCTTGGCGGCCTCAAAAGACTCCAGGCCCAAATAGAACGGCCCGCAGCAAAAGCTGCGGGCCGCCTCGTGTCCACCAAATCAGTTAGCGCCGTTCGTGTTCCCCGCCCCCGTTGTTGGGGTGGGACTCATTGTGTGGTTGGCTAGCATTCTGATGAGGCGCTTCGTTGTATTTCGGTTGATTATTGACCGGGGCCTTGTACGCGTTGTTGTTGACCGGGGCCTTATAGGCGTTGTTGTTGTAAGCCGGATGGCTGGCAGTATTGGCGTTGTAAGCCGGCCGGGCTGCGTTGTTGTTATACGCCGTGTGCGTGGCCATGCTGGCGTTGGTCATCGGGTGGCTCACCGCCGCCATGGCAGGCCTTCCGCCATTGACCGACGCGAAGTTGGCCCGGTTGGTGCTGGCGAAATGTTCATGGGACATCTGTTCCGACGTCGCCTGAATGTGGGACTCGCGCGCCGCAGTCATCTCCTGGCTGTTGGGTCGGGCATTGATCCCGCCAGGACCATTAAAGCTGGTGCGGTTGATCACGGTCGTATTGTGAATCACCGTGTTGTCGATGTAGGTGTTGTGGACGATGGTCGTGTTTACGTGCAGCACCGCGGTGTTATAGGCGAAGTGTCCGCCCTCCCAACGCCCACCGTAGAAGCCGACGCCGCCATATCCGTAACCGTAGTTAACCCCACCATAGAAACCGACGTGGGGACCCCAATAACCGCCATGCCATACATAGAGCCCACCGGCGAAGCCCCAGTAGCCAGGAGTCCAGAGAAATCCGGGCTGGGGAGCAAGCACCCAGGTTCCCGGTACCCAGTAGTAGCCCGCTTCACCGTAGGCCCAATACCCAGGCGTCCACAAATAGCCATCCCCGGGGCAAATGGGCTGCGTGTATACCGGCAGTACAGGCGGAGCGATATTGATGGAAACGAAGACGCCTGCGAATGAAGAAGCGGGCACGATCGACACCAGAAGCGCGAGAAATAGAGTACGTATTGCACGGATGGAACGCATTGGCTTGCTCCTTGCTGGCTGAACCTTGCCGGCTGAGTACCGGCCCGATCTGTACAAACGCCGACCCCGGGATTTTGTTGCTGGCAGGGTGCCAGGAAGGTTACCTTCGGGTCGCGCTAAAACCCAGCCGTGCTGAGGTTATCGGCGATATATGTAGGTGGCCATACCACGTTCGCACCAAGCGTCCTGGCGAGGCCGGTCAGCGGCCCTTCGAGCCGCCCAGCAGCGAACCCAGCAGGCCGCGCACGATTTGCCGCCCGACCGTGCTGCCCATGGTGCGGGCGGCGCTCTTGGCTACTGTCTCGATCAGGCTATCCCCCCGCCGGCCGCCCGAGGAACCAGTACCCAGCGAGGCAAGTTCCCCCAGCCAGGTAGTCGGTTTCGGCGCAGGTTGCTGAGCAGAAATGGTTTGCGCAGCGCGGGCCTGCAACAGCTCATACGCCGATTCGCGATCGACCGCGTTCTCGTACACTCCGGCCACCACGGAATCGCGAATGATCTGTTGCCGCTGCTCCGGCGTAATGGGGCCGATCTGGCTCCGCGGCGGGCAAACCAAGGCGCGTTCCACCACCCCCGGGGTTCCCTTTTCATCTAAAAACGAGACCAGCGCCTCCCCCACCCCCAACTCCAAAATCACCTGCTCGACGTTGATCTCGGGGTTAGCGCGAAAAGTCTGGGCCGCCGCCTTGACCGCCTTCTGGTCCTTGGGAGTAAACGCGCGCACCGCATGCTGGACCCGGTTACCCAGTTGGCCCAGGATGCCATCGGGAACGTCGATGGGACTTTGCGTGACGAAGAAGACCCCTACGCCCTTCGACCGCACCAGGCGAACTACCTGGTGCACTTTGTCTTCGATCACCTTTGGCAGGTCGGAAAAAAGCAGGTGCGCCTCATCGAAGAAAAAGACCAGCTTTGGCTTTTCCGCATCCCCCACCTCCGGCAGCCGCTCAAAAAGCTCGCTGAGCAGCCACAGCAGGAAGGTGGCATACAGCTTGGGTGAGTTGATGAGCTTGTCTGCCGCCAGGATATTGACTATGCCATGACCCTGGCTGTCGGTCTGGATGAGGTCGTCCAGGTTGAGCGCCGGTTCACCTAAAAACTTGTCTCCGCCCTGCTGCTCCAAAGCAAGCAGCCCGCGCTGCATCGCTCCCACGCTGGCTGCAGAAATGTTCCCATACTGCGTCTGCAACTCTTTGGCATGCGTAGCCGCGTACTGCAGCATGGCTTGCAGGTCCTTGAGATCCAGCAGCAGCAGTCCCTGGTCATCCGCGATCTTGAATACCGCCGTCAGCACACCGGCCTGGGTTTCGTTGAGGTTCAGCAAACGGCTGAATAGCAGGGGCCCCATCTCCGACACCGTCGCTCGCACCGGGTGTCCCTGCTCGCCGAAAACGTCCCAGAAAGTGACCGGGCAGCCGGCGAAGGAGAAGTCAGTCAATTTAAGTTTCTTCACGCGATCGTCGATCTTGGCGTTCGCGACTCCCGGCTGGCTGATCCCCGAAAGATCCCCCTTCACGTCCGCAGCAAATACCGGCACGCCAATGCGGCTGAAGGCCTCGGCCATCACCTGCAGCGTAACCGTCTTGCCCGTCCCCGTTGCTCCGGCAATCAAACCGTGACGATTCGACATGGCCGGCAGCAGGTACAGAGGTTCTTTGCTCTGAGCGATCAGCATCGGTTCGGGCATAGTCGAGAGATCTCCTGATGTCGGCGGTGCGCCGAAGGAGTTCAATTCTATATTGTGTCCGGTGACGAGGTTGACTGAGCGCAAATAGCAAGCGCCCGTGAGCTTAGGCTCACGGGCGCGCTGAAGAGCAGCCCTCCCCCAGAACTGATCCTCGAACAGAACAATATCGTTCGCTCATTGCGTTGGCTACATCACGCTGGTTACAAAAAACGGTGACCGCGGGGTAGATTACTTTCCCCCACAGGCAGCATGCGTATTTGTGTGATACATCCTTGTGGTGCCCGCGGGGGTCCCGGGGCTGGCTCTCAAAATACGCAAACCGTCATGAAGCTTCTTCGCAGCCTCTACGCGCTCACCATCTTTCTAAGTGCCTTTCTGCTCTTTGTCGTTGAGCCGATGGTAGCCAAGCAACTACTACCCACGCTGGGCGGATCGTCCGCTGTCTGGACCACCTGCCTGGTCTTCTTCTCCCTCGTGCTCCTGCTCGGTTACCTTTATGCGCATTGGATTTCATCGCGCCTCACTCCCCCCCAGCAGGCAGTGATCCACATCCTCCTGCTGACTGCGGCCCTGATGATGCTGGGCGTTCGCGTCAGCCCCACGAATTCGGCGGTTAGCTATCACCCCGCACTGACCGTCTTCCGCGTGCTGGCCACGGTGATTGGTTTACCCTACCTTGCACTTTCCGCCACCACGCCGTTGCTGAATTCCTGGTACGCCCGCACCTTTGAAGGCCAGTCGCCCTATCGCCTCTATGCTCTCTCCAATCTCGCTTCCCTGCTGGCCCTGGCCTGCTATCCACTGCTCATCGAGCCCCGCCTCACCATGAGCCGGCAAAGCGCATGGTGGAGTACCGGCTTTCTGTTCTTTGCCATAGTCTGCGGTGCGATCGCCTGGCAAGGCCGCAGACGGCCAATTACCCCTGTGCCCCCCAAGCCGGTTGACAAGGCTCTGCCTGCTGCCCCGGAAGTCTTCTGGTTTGTCCTCGCCATGGGCGGCGGCATGATGCTGGTCGCCGTCACCCACCACATGAGCGAGAACATCGCCGCCATCCCCCTCTTGTGGCTGCCGCCTTTGGGTTTGTATCTGCTGACCTTCATCCTGGCCTTTCAGGGAGCCTGGCAGCCTGTACGCCAATCCATGCTGCGCCTGGTGCTGGTGGCGGTGGCCTCCATGGCTTACATGTTGCGGGATATTCGTTCCCAGTTCCCCATCATGGTGAGTGTGCCGCTCTTCCTGATCGCACTCTTTGTGATCTGCTTCTTCCTCCACGGCGAACTCTATGCGCGGCGTCCCGATAGCTCGGCCATGACCAGGTTTTATCTCGTCGTCGCGGCAGGCAGCGCGGCCGGAACCCTGTTGGTAGGGGTGATCGCTCCCCTGGTGCTGCCCGCCAACTATGATCTCGCCTGCACCCTGGTGGTGGTGGCCTTGATCGCCCTGGCGGCAACCTGGCATGACGGTTGGGGACTGCGCATGCTTTGGGTGGCGGGCGCAACCGCCGCCATCGTGGTGCTGAGCACGCAGATACGCCAATACGACGACGATGCAGTCGCCCTGGTGCGCAACTTTTACGGCACTTTGCGGGTGAGGGAAACCCACCTGCCGCCCCAATCCGATACCGACCGCCAGCTTCTCAACGGAACCATCGAGCACGGCGCGGAGTGGTTCGCACCCCAGTTTCTCAACCAGCCCTTGACCTATTACGCCACCAACTCCGGTCTGGGCCTGGCCATGCGGCTGTGTTGTGGATCCGAAACAAAGCGCGTCGGCGTGATCGGCTTGGGAACGGGAACGGTCGCGGCCTATGGCAATCCCGGGGACGTGATCCGTTTCTACGAGATCAATCCGCTGGTGGAACGGCTGGCGAGGTCATGGTTTACGTTTCTTCATGACAGCGCCGCCCACACCGACGTGGTCCTGGGCGACGCGCGCTTATCCCTGGCCGTTGAGCCTCCGCAGCGCTTCAACGTGATTGTGATCGATGCCTTTTCCGGGGACGCCATCCCGGTGCATTTGTTAACCCGCGAGGCGCTGGCACTCTATCGCCGCCATCTGCAACCGGATGGAATCCTCGTCTTCCACGTATCCAACCAGTACGTCGATCTGGAGCCGGTAGTCGCCGCCATCGCCAAGGATGCCGGACTCCGCGCCATGTCGGTGCACTCCCACGGCGACGAGCAGAATGGCCTGTACTTTGCGGATTGGATTCTGGTGACAGCGAACCAGGCGTTCCTGAGTCAACCGGAGGTCTTCAATAACGCCTTCCCGACCCATTTGCGCGCAGATGTACGCCTGTGGACGGACAATTACAGCAGCCTGCTTCCGTTGCTCAAGTGGTACACCAGGTAGACCAACGGCAAATGCCCGGGCCATCAACCAATGTCCAAAGACAGCCGCCACGTTACCATATACACCTAGCAGCAATCAGCCGGTTCAATCAGGAACTGCCTACCTATGAACAATCGGTTCTGCCGAAGTTTCCTCCTGGTGTTGGTTATCTGCGCTCCGGCAAGTTTCGGCCAGTCAACGGCTCCACAGCAACAAGCCAGTAACGGCACGGTCACGGGTGTGGTCGTCGATGCGACCGGAAATCCAATCGCAGGCGCGCAAATCACCAGTGGTGCCGGAGATCTTCTGGCCACCACCGATGCCGACGGCAAATTCACCCTTTCCGAGGGCGCCGGAGCAGTGACCATCCAGGCCTCTCATTTTGCTCCTGCCGCGGTGACCGTCGGAGCGCAGTCAACTCTCCGCATCCAGTTGGACCATCCCTTTGAAAACGTTACCGTCACCGCCTATCGCTCGCCGCTAAGCTCCCTGGACAGCCCGGCCAGCACCCGCTTAATGACCGCCCAGGCGCTACGCCATGCCGCCGGCTTGCCGTTGGACGACAAGCTGCGCACCATCCCCGGATTTGAGCTCTTTCGTAGATCGAGTTCGCTGGTCGCCAATCCCACCAGCCAGGGTGTCTCCTTGCGCGGTCTTGGATCGACCTCAGCCAGTCGCTCGCTGGTGGTCTTCGACAACGTCCCGCTGAACGATCCCTTCGGAGGCTGGATCCACTGGGAGGAGCTTCCGCCCCTGGACATCCAATCGGTCGAAGTGGTGCGCGGGGGAGCTTCGGACCTCTACGGCTCCGCCGCCATCGGTGGCGTGATCAGCATCGCGCCGGTTCGGCCTAAGAACTCAACCCTGCAGTTCACCAGCAGCGGAGGATCGGAGAGCACGGTCGACGGAGCCTTGCTGGGCAGCTTGACTCTGGGCAAGTGGTCCGGCCTGCTGACCGGTGGGGCGGTTGCCACCGATGGCTACATCCTGACCGCGCCCGCATACCGCGGCCCCATCGACCAGCCATCGAACGTTCATGCCGAAAACGGCCTGGTGCAGTTCGACCGTGACCTGGGGAATAGCCAACGCCTCTTTCTGCGCGGAAATACGCTCGATGAAGCCCGCCACAACGGAACGCCCATACAAAACAATGGCACCCGCCTCTGGCGTTATGATGGCGGCTCAGATCTGACCGACTTTATCTTCCGCGTTTACGGCACCGCTGAGCATTATCGGCAGAGATTTAGCTCCGTCAACGCGACCCGCACTGCGGAGACTTTAACCACCAGCGCCGAAGAACCGTCCAATGAGCTGGGATTTGCCGGCCTCTGGCATCACCCCATTGGTACCAACTTGCTGCTGCTGGCTGGGGCAGACACCCACTACATCCGTGGGGCAAACTACCAGACGATTTACAGCGGCAAAGGAAGTGTCTCCAACACCACCGCCAAGCAGCGGCAAACCGGAGTCTATGGCGAGGTGCTGTTTACCCCCAAAAATTGGACCTTCAGCGGTTCCGCGCGAATCGATCACTTCTCCAACTACGACGTCAACCAGTTCATCACCGCAACCGGCACCACCCACCCGCCCTCCTTCAGTGAGAATCCTTTCGACCCGCGTTTGGGTGTAGTCCGTCGCCTTACGCAATCCCTGGCATTGAGTGCCTCCGGCTTCCGCGCCTTTCGTTCGCCCAACGAAGACGAACTCTACGCCAAAACCCAGGTGGGGTCGCAAGTCACTCTTCCCAACCCCTTTCTGCGCTCCGAGCGGGCGACGGGCTGGGAGACCGGACTACAAGCCGACCTGCATAGGATTGGTTCCAGCGTGCGCGTCAGCTATTTCTTAACCCAGGTCAATCGTCCCATTACTACGCTGACGGTCACCACAACCCCCACATCGCAGGTACTGATGCGCGCAAACCTGGGTCAGATTGAAAGCCGCGGTGTCTCGCTCGACTACTCCGCCCGGCCGGCCCGTTGGATCTCAGTGGATGGAGGCTATCAATATGCGAACGCCACGGTGACCAAGTTCCAGGAGCAGCCGAACCTCGTAGGCAACTGGATTCCCGAGGTTGCCCGCAACATGGCAACGGCACAAGTTGGGTTTACCGAGCGGCGTTTGGGGTTTATCAGCTTTCAGGGGCGGGTCAGCGGACACCAGTTTGATGACACGGCGAATCAATATTACATCCCCGGATACTTCCGGCTGGACGTATATGCAGCCCACGAGTTCCGCCACAACATCTCTCTGTTCGCCAGCGGGAACAACCTCTTTAATCGGGCAATCATCGTTGGCAAAACGCCTTTGCCCACCCTCGGCACTCCGCGGGTGGCGCGTTTTGGACTGCGCTACACCTTCGGCGGATAAACGCGCGGGAAGCTGCGGGAAAACTCGGGGGTAGACAGTGGCTCTGTCCATCCCCCGTAGCGGCAGCTGAGGTGAGCGCTGCCTCCAAATTTGTCATCCCGAGGAGCCGACTTGCCTGCGGCAAGTTAAGAAAGAAATGACACCGGCAGCAAAAGCATTGGGTGCCCCATTCAAGCCGTACTTTGGCTTGAGTGGGCTAGGATGCCTCCCCGACCTGTTTGTTATCCCGCCTGCCCCGGCCTGCCGTGGGACCGGAGCGAAGCGGAGTGGAGGGACCTGCTGTGCGCCTTTCCCCCTTCGCAACTCTTCCGGGCTGAGGCTAAGCCGCCGCGACGCCTGCCTCTGCAACGCTATGGTCGTCCTTGCCCGAGCCTCCGCTGACGCCAATAGCGCCCACGACTTCTCCTCCGCGCTTAATCGGAATGCCACCGGCGAAGATCATGATCTTCCCATTGTTCGAAGCGTGGATCCCGAAGAACTGCTGGCCGGACTGCGAGTTCTCGCCCAGCGACTTGGTGTCCAGGTCAAAGGCGCGCGCCGTAAAAGCCTTCTTTTGCGCGATGTCGATGCTGCCAATCCAGCCGCCGTCCATGCGCTCAAAGGCCACCAGGTTGCCGCCCGCGTCCACCACCGCTATGTTCATCATCACGTTGATCTCGTTTGCCTTTTTGGTGGCCGCCGCGATAATTTTGCGCGCCTCTTCCAGTGTGATCCCGAGTGCTTTTGCCATCGCTTCTCCTCTTTAACATTGATCCGCTGTGACTCTAACACAGCATTTTCATCCATCGCATCCCCTGCAGATTGAATCTGCGATGAAGCGCTGCGCCCAACTCACGCTCTTAATTATGATGCTGGCTTCAAGTTTTGACCGCCCCGCGGCAACTTGGCTATCTTGCCTGGGGGAGAGTCGCCATGGCCCGCAAGGCAAGCCAACAGGATCGCCTCCGTACATTAACTGACATTTGTCTTGCCCTGCCCGAAGCCAGGCGTGAAGACAAGGCAGGGCACGCCGCCTTTCTCGTGGGCAAGAAGACCTTCGCCTACTACCTCAACGATCATCACGGCGACAACATTATCAGCGTTTCCTGTAAGGTCTTGCCCGGGGAGAACCAGTTCCTGGTCCAATCGGATCCCAAACGGTTCTATCTGCCCGCGTACATCGGATCAAGAGGGTGGATTGCTCTGCGCATGGACCTGGCCGCGCTGAACTGGAGCGAAGTCAAAGAATTGATTCATGGGAGCTATCAGCAGATGGCGCCGAAGCGGCTTGTCGCGCAGCTGAAGCCCTGAGATTTTGCACCAGGACACACCATTACAGGCCGCCGAAAAACCCACGCTTTCTGTCAGAGCAGAAGCGGCAGAAGATCCATGTTCTGTATCAGGGCACAACGTTACAAGCCGCAGAGAAACCCATGCTTTGTGTCAGGGCACAACGTCACAGACCGCAGAAAAACCCATGCTTTGTGTCAGAGCACAACGTCACAGACCGCAGAAAAACCCATGCTTTGTGTCAGGGCACAGCGTTACAGACCGCCGAAAAACCCATGCTTTGTATCAGAGCACAACGTCACAGACCGTCACAGACCGCAGAAAAACCCATGCTTTGTGTCAGAGCACAACGTCACAGACCGTCACAGACCGCAGAAAAACCCATGCTTTGTGTCAGGGCACACCTCTCCGGGCCGCGGAAAAACCCATGCTTTGTATCAGGGCACGGCTTTAGCCGTGCCGCACAGGCCTCAACAATGGCGGCTTTAGAGGCTGTGTGAAAACTACTCTCCAAATTGAGTCCCGTAGGGACGGCTGAGAATAGCCCAGGACGTCAGTCCTGGGTAGGGTTATCCACCGCGATCAGTCCCGAAGGGACGACTGAGAATGACCCAGGACGTCAGTCCTGGGTGCACTGGAAACACACGGGAATGCTATGGCAATCATCCAAGGCCAACCAAATTCTCTCTGAGACCACCGATTCCATACAATCCACGGACTACCCACTCCAAACCAGATTTACTCGTTAATTTGGGCACCGTCCCTCGGTGCCCCAACTTTGAAGGCCACCCGAAAAACCCATGCTTTGTATCAGGGCACGGCTTTAGCCGTGCCGCACACGGCTTCCACAATGAGGGCTTTAGCCCCTGCGCTTTTTTCTCCGCCACGAAAAGCCCCACGCCTCGTTGAAAGCCTATTTCAGCTCTTCAAACAGCTTTTCGCCCTCGCCCGGAGCGAGGAAACGGTTCGCCTCGACCCCATGCTGCCGGGTATATAAATCGTGGTAACGCCCTTCCAGCGCATAGAGCGTGGAGTGCGTGCCCCGTTCCAATATCAGGCCGCCCTCAACCACAAGGATCTGATCAGCCCGGCGGATGGTCGACAGCCGGTGGGCGATCACAAACGTAGTGCGTCCCTGCATCAGGTAGCTGAGGCCATTCTGAATCATGGCCTCCGACTCAGAATCCAGTGAAGAAGTCGCCTCATCGAGGATAAGAATGCGCGGGTCGGCCAGAATCGCGCGCGCAATCGAGAGTCGCTGGCGCTGGCCGCCGGAAAGCTTGACCCCCCGCTCGCCCACAATCGTGTCATACCCATCAGGAAAGCGCAGCGCGAATTCGTCCACGCGGGCAATGGAGCAAGCGGAGAGAAACTGCTCCTCTGTCGCATGGGGGCGAGAGAAGACCACATTCTCCCGGATAGTGCCATCGAACAGGAACGATTCCTGCAGCACCACCCCAAGCTGGCTGCGATAGCTATCCAGGCGCACCGTGGAAAGGTCAATCCCATCGACCAGCACCTGCCCGGAATCAGGCTTATGAAAGGCGCAGATCAGGCTGATGATGGTCGACTTGCCTGAACCTGAGGATCCCACCAGCGCAGTCACAGTACCCGGGCGGGCATGGAATGAAATGCCATGGAGCACGGGCTTGTCGGCCTCATAAGCGAAGCGCACATCCTCAAACCGCACATCGCCTTCAATCGGTCCCATCACGACGCTGCGCCCGGGCTCGTCGTCCTCTTCTTTTTCCGCCAGGATCTCGCTGGTGCGGTCCAGGCCGGCAATAGCCTCCGTCAGCTGAGTACCCACATTCACTACCTGAAAGACCGGGGCCACCATAAAGGCCAGGAACATCGTGTAGGTGAAGTAGTCGCCCAGGGTGATCTTGTGGGCCATCTCCTGGCGGGCGCCCAGCCACATCACAGTGGCGCCGACAATGCCCAGAATGGCGGTCGCGGCCAGCGAAAGCAACGATGTCGCGGTAAGCGAGCGGACCACATTTTGATAAAGCCGTTCCACGCCGCTGGCGAACACTCCGGCTTCGCGTTCTTCCGCGTGGTACCCCTTGACCACGCGCACTCCGCCCAGGGACTCGGTCAGCCGCCCCGTAACCTCGGCATTGATTCGGCCGCGCTCCCGGAAGATAGGACGAATGACACCGAATGCCTTCTGCAGCACGAAGACAAACGTAAGCACAAACGCAAAGGAGATGAGGGTGATCTGCGCACTGATGCGCATCAGGATAAAGAAAGCCAGCACCGCGGTAAGCAGGCCTCCTACAAAATCGACCAGCCCGGTCCCGATCAGGTTGCGCACCCCTTCCACGTCGGTCATGATGCGCGACACCAGCACGCCCGTGCGCGTGGCGTCATAGAAACTGACCGAGAGCCGCCCGATATGCTGCTGTACCTGCATGCGCAGGTCGGCGATCATCCGCTGGGCGGCCTTCGAAAGCAGTTGGGTCAGGGAGAACGAAGTAATCGCCTGGATGGTGGTCGCCAGCAGAACCGCGCCAACGATCCAGGGCAGTTTATCGGCTTGTTTCTTGACCAGGACATTGTCGACCAGGAACTTGGTCGACGCGGGCAGAACCAGGCCGGAGACCCGGTTGATGACCATGAGCACGAACCCAAACCCCAGCAGCCATCGCCGCGGCTTGATCAAGGTCCAGATCTCAGGCAGCACCTTACGCAGCGGTGGTCTTTTCTTCTTCGGTTCGTTCGTGCCGCCGCCATCCGAGCGCGTACGCGTACTTCGTTCGGCCCGGAGCGACATGCCCGCTCCCGCGCTGGATCGCAAGCTCACGTTGTAAAAACCCCCCGACCATTTCTCCTGTAGGTGTTTGCCGGAGAAAACAAGATCTAGGCAGCCTTCCGTCAAAAAAAGCTGCACCAAACCGCTCCTGGAAAAGGCATCGGAACAGGAGAAATGATTCCTACACTCTAGCGCGGCGCGCGGTGATAAATGAGCGCACGCACAGCACTACATAGATGAGCATGAGGGCAGACATCGCTGCTTTTTCTTCAATAGCCGCCGGATAGGGGAACAGCTTGCCCTTGAAGAGTTGCACCACGGAGACCAGCGCGGGCGCGGTGGCCAGAAATCCCAGCAGGCCGACCGTAACTGCTATATGCATGAATAACATGCGGCGTTTAGCCACCGGGGTTTCGGCCATGCGGCCGAAGGTGATCAGCAGGATCCCAAAAGCTGCGGGAATGAGCGAGGTAGGAAACTTGTTACCGGTGAGCACAAAGCTCGCCACGCCAAGAATGATCAGGACTATTCCAAAAAGAACAGTAATTTTCGCCATTAAGCATTTTTCCTATAGGTCTAGCCCGAAAAGATGGTCTTTACGCAGCTTTTAATCAAGAAAAGCTGCACATCGCTGCCTCTAACAAGTACAAAGCAATAGGAAAAATGGTTTTAAGAACTGTTTTCTCCGCGAAGCTTAGATCTCATAGCAACGCCAAACCTCGTCCAGGTCGAGGGTAAAGCCTTCGACTGGGCCACTTCCCTGGACCGTATTGCCGGATATAGTAGCTGCCTCGCGGCCGGGCCCATAGATGTAGACCCGCTTCTCATAAGGATCGATCAGCCAGCCCAGCGCCACGCCATTCTCTTGCCAGCGTTCCATCTTCTGCTGCGCCTTCGGAAGGCTATCTGAGGTGGAAAGCAACTCAATGATGAAATCAGGGCAAAGATAGGGAAAGCCCGTCAGATCATCCTTGTCTAACCCCTGAAGCTTCTGCGGCAGTACATAGGCGGCATCCGGATTGAGCATCGAGCCGTCAGGAAGGAAAAAGCCCCCGCTGGAATCGCAAACCCAGCCCCGCAAGTGAGTCTTCCACCATAGGTAGAGCTGCGCGCCAATCGCGGCATTTCCTCGGGTGGTAAATCCTCCCACGGGTGAGTGCATGAGGATCTCTCCCTCTCTCGTACGCTCAAAGTAAACAAGGTCGTTGGCGGCGCAGAGCTCCTGGAACTGCGCATCAGTCAGGGGAGGATCCAGGACCAGGCTGCGCGGCGTTCCAGGGTCGACAGGAAGAAGGGCGTCCACACCTCAGATTTTACTCTAGACGGTAGTCTTGCCCTCGACCGTCAGGATCTTGTCCAGGATCTCCTCCACGATCTTTCGTGGGGGACCTTCGGCGGAGACGCGCATCAGATCGGGCGTGACTTCAAGGGTATCCAGCTGGCTCTGCAGGAGCTCGGGATTCATGTAGTGGTTTTTGCGCTCCTTGAGGCGTTCCTCCAGCACTTGGCGCGAGACCTCGAGCAGGATGAAGCGGACATTGAGCGCTGGAATCTGTGGGGTGAGCGCATCCCGGTAGCTTTGTTTCAAGGCGGAGCAACCCAGGATGCCGCTGGTACCCCCTTCGTACCAACCCAACAGCAACTGATGCAGCGCCGCCAGCCAGGGCTTGCGATCCTCGTCCGTTAGCGGGATGCCGGCATGCATCTTGGCCTTGTTGGCTTCGGAATGGAAGTCGTCGGCGTCCTCAAACCGCCAGCCCGTTTCCGCAGCCAACAGTTTGCCAATCGTGGTCTTGCCAGACCCGGTTACCCCCATGAGCACGAGAATCATAGCTTCCTTTTAATACCACGGGTGGAATGAGCGCAATGGCTAGCTTATTGGGCGAGGGCCTGCTTGACGTCGTCAACCACGGCGGAGGGGCTCCAATCATTGTTTGGGTACCAGCGAAAAATCTTGCCCTCCGGGGTGATGACGGCGGTGGAAAGAGAGTGAGTCAGAGTGTTGTTGCTACCTGGGCTCACGCCCACATCAAAAAACTCCTCCACCGCATCCAGTTCCGCGGGCGGCGGTGCGGCAAAGTCCCAGTGCGAAAACGCCGAATCACCTGCGTATGCGGTCCCGTAGCTGTGCAGTACCTTCGGCGTGTCATACGCAGGGTCGAAGCTGATACTCAACAGATGCGTTTTGCCGTAAAGCTGCGGATCGGCGGACAGCTGCTTTTGGATGGTGGCAAAGTTGCGGCTCATCCGTATGCAGTAATCCGGCAAAGGGCAGCGCGTATAGATAAAGGTAACGAGCAACACTTTGCCGTGAAACTGGTCGACGGCGATGGTCTTGCCACTCTGATTCAGGAATTTGAAATCCGGGACTGCCTCCCCGTTCTTGGGCACGTTATAGGTCTTGCTGGGCTTGTAATCCGGCTTTGCCTGCGCGGTCACATCGATCTCATCAATCACGCTTCCGGAGTCTGCGACCCGCAGCCTGGCGGTGATGTGATCCCCAGGGTGGAGTTCACCGGCCACCCCAGGCTGAGCCAGTTTATAGGGCATGATCATCGCGCCCATCAAACCCGGAATAGCCTCGGAGTCTACCTCGACCACGCCTTTGGTTGCATCCGACGAAACCACAATCCCCTTCAACTGGTAGTTCTTGGCATCGCTGGGGATGGCGGTGGGTTGGTCATTTCCGGCTGTACTTCCGCTCCGGCACCCTTGCAAGAGGCCGAAGCCAAATAAGATCACAGAGGGCCAGACGAGCCCTCTCACCATTGCCTGCATTTTTTCCTCGTTGTTGATGTTTGTCGTCTTATCTAATCCAGCCGGTTCGCCGAAGTACGGCCGCAGAGGCGGAAGGTTGCCGGGACCGCA
Organism: uncultured Acidobacteriaceae bacterium; assembly: GCA_963721125.1. Lineage (GTDB taxonomy): Bacteria > Acidobacteriota > Terriglobia > Terriglobales > Acidobacteriaceae > PALSA-350. The sequence goes on from CAVRHZ010000009.1 coordinate 740,251, forward strand.
TGTCCACCGTCAAATAATGGATGCCAGAGACCCGGGATTCGGATCGGTGGCGATGACCCCACTCGTGCCCTGAACCGGCGCTCGCGGCGGTTGATGGGCTTGGCTGCGGCTGCTCGGTGTTGAAATATCTCTTATAGGCCGCGATCCAGTTGAACGCGATATCACTTTGCGCCGTTGCCAGTTGGACTTTTCCCTGACAAACCAGCTCATGCAGGTGATCTTCGAGCTGGTCCTTTACGCGGGCATTCCAGGTGGATGAGTACGGCTGCGGCCAGAGATTCTGAATACTGTCGACTCCGCCCAGCGCGGGCGTAATCAGATAGTCCAGCTCATAGTCCTTTCTAGATGAGTCCGGGACTCCGTATTCCTTGAAAACAGCCTGCTCCAGGGAAGGACTTACCGGTGGATCATTGTCGAGATCCCGACTGCTGCACACATCCGCGACCCGGACCGCGCGGGCGGACCCTGGCGTAAGCGTTCTACTCGGCAGAGCAATGGCTTCCGCGTTCATGGCTTCAAAACTGGATCGCGTTCGCACGATATGGCGAATCGTCCATGTGCTCCCACCCACAAGCAGGAGTGCCAGGCAGGCGCCCGCCAGTTGTTGGGTCATTACGCTCCGCAAGGTTGCACGCCGTGAGCCGGCGTCGGACAAGTGCGCCTTTAGCAAATTGCGCGCAGGCGACGAAGGATAGCTCTGCGCCTGCAACTCCTGTTCATGAAGATCGGCAAAAAGGGCCGAAGCATTTTCGAGCACGGTCAGGCGCGTGCGGCACTGCTCGCATTGGGCAACATGCTCGCGCGCTCTGGCTGCCCGGCGCGTTGGCAGTTCCTGGTCAGAGAAGAGAAGAAGCTCTTCGTCCGATAGGTGTGCTTGGCCTTGCATCGTTCACTCACTCCCATTCGCCCGGATTATACGCGCGAGCGATCGAGACAGCGATAATGAAACCCCACCGACCGAGACGCCGAGCACCTCGGCAATCTGACGGTACTTCAACCCCTCAGCGCGCAGATAAAGGCAGCGTTGATCTTGTTCAGGAAGTGCCTCGAAGACGGCGCGCAAACGCCGCTTCGTCTGGCTGAAGGAGAACTCCTCCTCAGCATTTGGCCCATCGCAGGGATGCTGGGCGAGGGCGTCCTCGCCGGCCAGCGCTACGCTCAAATGCCTTATTCGCGATCCGCCGTTTCAAAGCCAGGTTATGAGCCACGCGAAAGAGCCAGCCATTGAGATTTGAGCGAGAGCGCCCCAGTTCTAAGTGACGGAACAGCGATAGAAACGTTTCCTGGACGATATCTTCAGCGTCGTGAAAAGGCAGACCGCAAGCAACCACGTAGCTTAGAACCCGTCCCTGCAACTGATCAAAAAGACGAATGACCAATGACTCCAATTCGGAGTGCGCCCGCGGCAGAAGGCCCCCATCTTCGGAAGGCAGCGCTATCGGCTTTCGAGTGGTTTCCATCATTCTCTGGGCATACGCCTTCTTAACTCGTATTCGCTCAGTTTACTCCTGCCTACAAAGTGGTGGAGGGAGATGGAGGGAGTTAATCAACGGGGTCCCTAACGTCCAAGACAGATTGACTCTGACCTGCCCCGGCATCAGCGAGCCAGGATGATGAAGCCGTCCGGGTCTTAGAACGTCGTCAGGATGCGAAAGGTATATTGACGCCCCGGGCCAATCGCGTTGCCCGAAAACAATCCTCCGAAGTCGATGAGTTCCAGCGTGTTGCTTACGTTTGCAATATCGCCCTGAAACCGCGTGGTGAATTTTTCTCTCTTGAGAAGGTCGGCTCCCACCGTAAGGTTTTGTGTGAAGTAAGGGCTGACACGGTTGCGATTGAAATTGAGGTGATTGATCACCACCTGGCCGTATTCTGTCACATATTGCTGGGGTGTTAGATTCGGTTCAAACGGCAGTCCGGTGTTGTAGTCACACCCCAGAGCGAACCACAAACGCGACGCGGCCTGATAAAACGCTCGTGCGCGAACCGTATTCCGCTGGTCCTGCGAATCTGGAAAATGCCCCGTAGTTTGGGTCAGCGCGTCAGAGGCATCATCCCCAAGAAACAAACCGCCGGTTACCGGAAACCAGGCATTGCCCACGATATAGGAATAGCTGGCGAAGCCTGAGAACGGCCCCCAATGCGGAGTTTCAAGCTTTCCCTCCGCCCCATAGATAATGGCTTTCCTGAATGCGATGGGAAAGCTTATCCCGGTGCTGAGGATTTGGTCATCGTCAGCGTAGTTATTCACATCGCGGCGGAACACATTCGCGTCCACGCGCATTTTATTGAAGAATCCTTTCGTCAGGCCCAATTCATAATAGTCCCCGTGAGAAGGCTGGACCGGCAGTTGCACCGCGGGACCGCTCGTGTCTAGATTCGCCGCCTCCGGGGAGCTGGACAAAAGTATGTTTTCGAAGGAGGGTGTCTGGAAGATGCGATCAAAGGATCCGTGAACATTCAGGCCGAACTTGGGAAAATAGCGCGAGGCGGCGATGCGCGGTTCCACCGTGTTTTGGTTCAACAGCAATTGGTAGTGGTCCCATCGCAAGCCTGCGTTGATCGTCCAGTTGCCGAGGCGCATTAAGTCCTGAACATAGGCGGCTTGTTCGAGATCCGGGCGCGTGCCGGTAAAGGCAAAGGCGGTCGCGCCAGTGTCGAAGATGCCCAAATTTATCGGGCATCGAGGATCTGAAAGGTCTGTGTTGCAGTAAGGCATCACATAGCTGGTGTTTTCGTGCAGGAAGGTGTTGTCGGATTCGAAGCCCACCTTGAATTCGTGCCTTCCATGATGAACGGCGACGCTACCGTTGAAGTAAAACTCGTTGAAGTAGTTCTGCTGGAATGCAATGAGAGGCCAGGACGCCGCATTCGAAGAAAAGTCAGTGGAGTTGCCGCGGGCCATTCCTCGCAGAAACCCAATGGCGTTCGGCGAGAAGATGTGCTGATAGGAGACGCTCCCCATGCTTTCATAATTGTCGCCATTCTGCAGCTGCCCCCCGGGAATATACACGCAATCGCTTGGCTCCTGGTCCGGGGGAACATCTGGACATCCAGTGTCGTTGTCGGAATTCGGCAACCATGCCCCGTTCTGCTGCACCAGTTCGTTGGGAATTGCATACCGCGCGAGTTCATGGCGGAAAATAACGGTGAGACGGTCTTTCTCCGTTAGATCCCGCTCAAAACTTCCTGCGAAGCTGGCAACCGTGCCGTCGTTGGTGTAATTTTCCGGAACGACGGGGTTGAGATAGTGGTTCGTCATGTTCCCCGAGGCGCTCACACCAAACGTGTTCTTCCCCCGGGTGTATTGATCCTGGGTGCTGATCGAACCCGTATCATAGGTGCCGCCGAAGAGAGTCAGTTGCCCATGAAGCCCCGGCAACTGGCTTCTGAGCGTATTGACCTCAACGACGCCTCCCATCTTCCTGCCATATTCCGCGGGAATACCGGCGGTATAAATCTTCAGGGATTGGATGTCATCGGCTTCGGCAGCCTCCGGGCCGAAGCTGGGCGAACGGTTGTCGGTGAGCGGAATTCCGTCCACCACAAACTGGGTCTGATATTCCGATCCGCGCGGATGCAGAACAGCATTGCCTTCATAGAGCCAGCCGGGTTGTGAGTTAACCAGCTCTTGAATGCCGCGGCCGGGGAGCGCGGTCAATCGATCCTGAATCTGCTTCCCACCCAATTCATTAACTGAACCTGGACGATACGGATCCATCAACGTGTCCGTGCCGGTGACCTTCACCGATTCGGAAACGGAAGCCACTTTCAAGTGAATGGCGCGATCCAAGGGAAGCGCGGAGCGTATTTCAACCGGCTCGGAGACTTCGGCAAAGCCCTGCGCGACGATGTGGACCTGGTAGATTCCGTAGGGCAGCCGCTTGGCATCCAGTTTGCCCTGGCTATTCGTGGTGAATGTCTGACTGTACTCGGTTTCCTGGCTGACCAGTTCCACCGTGCTCTTCACCGCCAATCCAGCGGGATCCGTGACGGTTAAACGCAATTCCCCCGTGGTGCTTTGCCCAAACAAGGGGAGAGCCCACAGAAGCAGGGCGATTATCAGCGCCTTTCTCATCTTCAACTTTTTGGCCTCAGCCCGGCTAACAAGCTATTGGGGTCCGCGGCCGGTCGTGTCCCACACGCACGCCCGCGCTACCCATACTTGAATATTCCGGCTGAGGCCATTTTGTTCAGTCTTTTTAATCCGGTGGAAGGCAGGCCAAAAAGAAAATCCTGGCCGAGCGCGAAAACCCCATCACCCTAAAAGTGAAAGCGGTAGCGCACCTCCCCATAAATCTGCCGCGGGTCGTTATAGTGAAAACCTCCAAAGGTGAGGCTGTTGTCCAGCAAAACGCGCGAGTTGGCTATATTCGTCGTTTGCACAGAAACCGAGAGATTCTCACCAATCTCCTTACCCACTGCCACGTCCGCCCATGTGTGGCCGGGCAGGTAGGCGGCGGTATACGGAGACGGCGGATCCTGATACCCGTTGGAGAAACCGGAACCGTAATAGATGTTGAAGGACGCATAAACATGATAGGGAAGATTTCCGTTCATCCCCACATTCAAGGTGTTGCGCTGGTCGTGGTCCAGGGCCGAATATCCTGGCGCCACCGCGCAATCCGTTGAATCGGGCGGATAGCAGATCAGCCCTCCTGTGACCGGCCCAATCTGCTGCGCAATTTGATTGGAATAGGCGAGATGAAACTGCCCGTAGTGCCACAGGGAGGGTGAGCGGAGCGTAAGCTCCCAGGCTTGAATGAGCGCCCCCTGAACGGTTACGGGGACGAAGATACTCGATTCGCCAATGTTGCTGTGATCGAGAAAGTTGTTAGCCCGGGTCTGAAAGGTGTCAGCATCCAAGAGCCATCCGCGCCACGGTATCTGCACCCCGAATTGATGCTCTTCATCCCGCTCGCCCTTCAAGGCAACGAAGCTGGTGTTGTTGCCAGTCGCATATTCCAGGGCCGGCCCGGAAACCGTGGTCAACGGCGGTGGTTGATAGAAGTGTCCATAAAACCCGCGGAAGACCCATTTGAGCTTGGGGATGACAACGGTGGCGCCCACCCGCGGATACATAGCACTTTCCGAGAAACTACCCTGAAAGTTCGACTGCCGAAAGCCGCCGATCAGGGTAAGCCACGTCATGGGTTTGTAAGTGTCTTCAGCATAGAACTCTTCCACTCCGCCACTGAGTTGTTCCGGCTGGGTAAAATCCGGATAGCTTCCGTCGTTGAAGACCACACCGAAAACGTCATGTTCATGTTGTCCATAGGCATAAAAGCCGGCGCTCAGCGCATTCTTCGCGATGAGTGTTGAGATAGATGTCTGTACCCCGCCATAGTTTCCCGTCTGGTCGGAGGTGGTAGCTGTGGGCAGATCCTGCGCGCTGGGATCGTACTTGGCGTCGTTGTAGTGGTAGAAGGGTGACACCTGCAGCAAAGTGGAAGTATTGAAGTTGTGTACCCAGGTAAACGCGGCATAGGCATCTGTCTCGTGCTCTCCGTCGCGCAACCCGCTCGAATCATAGAGCTGATTTTGCCAATCGTCGGGATCCGGATCGTAAGGGATCTGGTAATAATCCGCCCGTGCCTGCGTCACCAGGCGCATCTGGTTGGCGGGATCATGGTTATAGATCAAGGAAGCAAACCCCCCATAACCATTGCTGGCATCATGAATGGGAGTTTCAATCGCCGGTTGCAGTCCATAATTGCTGCGATTGCCATTGAGGCTGGTGTACCAGGCAAATTTTTGCGAATGGTCCCCCAGGCTAAGCTGGTCGTTCGTCTGGTAGAAGTTACCTGCGCTGAGCACCAGCTCACCCTGACGATCACGCTCGAAGCCGGTACGCGGCGCTACGTCGAAGATTCCGTAGGTGCGGTCTCCCAGGCTGGATTGATAGCTCCCGCGGTCCACCTCGAGATAGTCTATGTCCTTGGGATCAATCTGGGGCGCGACGTTGCTGGCGATGTTGGTGTTGGGAATGTTCACCCCATCGATCATCCAGCTCAGCTCATGGCCGCCTCGCATGTGCAACATGTCGTGAGTCATATAAGCCCCCGGCACGTAGTCGGTAATCATCGCCATACTGTTGGTCCGGGATGCTCCCGGCGTGTGGGCAATGTCCTCGCGGCTGACCAGGGTTGTCGGGGTGAAGCTATCCGGATTGGTCTGGGAGGTCGTCGCGGCGACTGTGACTGACTGTTGTACAGCAGCCACCTCGAGTTCGAAGTGCAAGACCGGAGAAGTATTGGAAGCCACCGTGATGGTTTCTTTCTCCGTGCTGAAACCGGACTGGCCGGCGGTAATGATGTAAACCCCGAGAGGAACCGCAGAGAAGGTAAATTCGCCGTTGGCATTGCTCTTTTCGTTTTCGACGAAATCGGAATCGGCCGCGTGCAGGGTAACGGTTGCGCCCGCAATGGGACGATGACTGGGATCGTGGACGACCCCACGGACGGCCATTAACACTGCCGCATGCGCTACCGGCAGACACACGATGGCGGCGGCGACGAGAACAAATCGGTACAAGTCGCGAACAAACATTTCTTCCTCCGAAAGTGACGCAAAGCAGACGAGCCTCGAAATTCTGCCCCATCCACGTACCGAGGTTGCCTCCTATCCGGGCGCCTCACTCGCGCCGGATATGCAATTACATGGCCGCTGTAGCCCAGGTTCTTATTGCCCTGGCAATGCAACGCCACCCCTGCATTTTTGAGGATGGAAAGGATTTAGGAGGAGAAGGAAGAAGGCGGTCCGCGGGGAGCGGAACGGCGCAGTATGCGCGTTGCGACAGCATCTGCAATCCACTGCCGGTCAATGTTGGCGACGGCAAGGGAGAAGCTGCCGCGGGAGACGAAATCCGCAGAGATAGTAACCGTGGTGATGGCTCGAAGGCTCTGACCATACGGGCACGCTGACTGGCGCAGCGTAGGCCCTGCGTCAGAAGGTGCATTCGCCATGGATGCCATAATGCAGGAATGAGCGCCATGAGCGCGGCAGCAAATGGGCACTAACTGCTGCGGTGCGGCGAGCCCGATCACCGTCGCCGATGGCAAGAGTGTCCCGAAAACACATAGCAACACAATGGCCGCAATCCGCCGCATGCAGTGAGTGTACACCGTGTCGCGGCTGCGGCGAAGCAGTAGCCTAACTATCTAAAACGATTTAAACAACGTCGCAAAGACTGCCATAACTTGGTTGTAACTAGGGGCCACTTGCAGCCGGGATGCAAGCGCGGCGTTTCGGTCCAGCTGATTTTTTGGTGAACGGCGGCAAAGACGGTGTATGCTGCAACCGTATGCGACGGATCCTCGCGGCAATGCTGGTATTGCTATTCGGCTTCACGCCGATTGCACCCGCCTTTGCTGTGAACGGCGACTCCCAGCTTCCCGCTTGCTGCCGTCGCACCGGACAGCATCATTGCTTAATGATGAGCGCGTCCGGCGATTCTGGCCAGACGCAATTGCAAAACGCGCCCTCTCATTGCCCGCTCTTCCCACACTTGGCGATCGTGGGTCACACCTCATTTTTCGTGCCGGGCGCCGGCGGGGTTTATGGCGCCATGATGCATTACCCGGGGCTTTCTGCCCTTACTGAAACGGCACATCACGCTTCGCTCTGCCGAGGTCATCAAAAGCGTGGCCCTCCCCTGTTTATCGCCTGAACCCACTTGTATCTTCCGAAGGGTACGGGCTTAACAGGCTGCGGAAAAAACCAGTGACTTGCGTCTGGGTTTGCTAGCAGTCGATTCGCCGGTCATTGTTTTACCACCAAAGCCGTTTTTTGGCCGTTTTCTGACGCTGCAGCGGGAGAATTCCCGACTGCAGAGACACCTCTGCCCCAGCGTTACGCCGCGATTGGCATGAGCCTCCTCATGCGTACCAAGTTATAAGCCGTGATGGTCAAGCGGTAGAACCAATCTACACGCCTCAGTCCCCGAAGCTTGACCTGACGGAGCGGCCGGTCGAGCTTAGCCCAACCAAACACACGCTCGATCAGCTTCCGCTTCCGTTGGCTAATCGAGCGGCGCTCGTCAGCTCTTTCCGCCTCCGTTAGACTATTTTTGCGCTGGTTGATGCCGCTCTCATACTCGGCGACATGCGGAGCCACGTGGCGCTGGCGTAGGCCGACAACGAAATGCGAATCTTGATACTGTTTGTCGGCTCCCAACGTATACTCGCGCTCCGCATCGTTCAGCTGGTCGTGGCGCAACTGCTCATCAATCATCTTCAGCGCTACTTCACGCTCCGCGCTGGTGGCTGATTGGCTCGCCTCCGCTGCTACCACCAACCCGTTGCGGTTCTCCATCAAAGCGTGGCCAAGATAGCTGGGAACGCTCTTATCAGCGGTCGCTTTCTTGTACAGTCGGGAGTCTGGGTCCGTCTCCGACTTCACCTTATCGCGCAGCAACACTTCCCCTCCAGATCCTGTACCCTGCCCAGGCTTTGGTACATCGTCCTTGGGTTTAAAACTGCGTGCCGCAGCCCAGGCTTGAATCAACGTTCCATCCACCGTAAAGTGCTCTTCGCTGAGCAAATTGTGCTCCCGGGCTTGCTCCAGTACCGCTCCCAACAGACGCTGGCTTACCTCACCATCAATCAGCCGCTCCCGGTTCTTGGTGAACACCGTCACGTCCCATACCCGATCGTCCATCTCCAAACCCACAAACCAGCGGAACAACAGGTTGTAGTCCAACTGCTCCATCAGCTGGCGCTCCGACCGGACCGAGTACAGGATCTGCAGTAAAAGGCTCCGCAGCAGACGCTCCGGCGCGATCGACGGACGACCCTTGCGCGAGTACATCAACTCAAATTCCCCGTCCAAACGCTCCAGCGCTCGATCAAACATCGGTCGGATCTTGCGCAACGGGTGCTCCGCTGGTACCCGCTGCTCTAATGTCACATAGCTGTACAAACCACGCTGTTTCTTGTCGTCTCCACGCATGCCAACTTATTACCAACCTCAACTCTCAACGAAAAGTACCAAGCATGGGTCCTTTTTTCCGCAGCCTGTTAAGCCCGTACGTAAGTCATTAAAAGCAGGAACGGCTTTAGCCGCTGAGGGTACGGTCTTCCCTTTCGAACCCACTTTGCCGCGGCGTGCTGGGACTCTTCGCCGCAGGCGGGTGCGTTCGGTACGCGCCTTTCTACCCGTTCGCAGCTGGCCTGACGAATCGCAATGACGATGCGCCGTCGTCCGCAGTGCGCGGCTCGACTGACTGCATCCGTTTGGGAGGCAAAATGAACCACCTTACGTTCAAGAACGCGTTCCTCCTTTGCATCATGCTGCCGTCGCTTTCAGCAGCCTCGGCTCGAGCCCAGGGGACCGCACCCACGACTCAGCCGGTGCGGGTCCAGTTCCAGGGCCGCTTGGCCGGCAAGACCTTCGCCTGCGGCAGCCAATATGAAGGGGTGGGTAGCAAGGCTTCTTCGGTGACACCGGCCGACCTGAGGTTCTTTGTCTCCCAGATCGAACTGCTTCGTGCGGACGGCTCAGCCACCCCCATAACCCTGGATCAGGATGGCGTATGGCAGTACAAATCGCTGGCGCTCATCGATCTTGAGGACGCAACCGGGGGTTGCCGCAATGGAAACTCCGCCATGCATCGGGAAGCAACCGGCACGGTCGCAACCGGCGCCTATGTCGGACTGCGTTTTACCCTCGGCGTTCCCTTCGATCTGGATCACGTGGATAGTTCCGCTGCGCCTTCCCCTCTGAACATGACTGCGATGCTATGGAGCTGGCAGAACGGATATAAATTCCTTCGCGCGGAAGTTTCCCCTGTTGCTGAAAAACCTGCAACCACGGCGAGGTCTCCGACGCAGCCGGCATTGATCGACGGGCCCTCAGGGAAAGACGCACCCATGCGGACCCGCAACAACGCCTCAGGATTTCCTGTTCATCTAGGCAGCACGGGATGTGCATCCGCCGCTCCCGATGCCAGTCCCGGAGCGGAGTGCAAAAATCCCAATCGCTCCGTCATCACGCTCACCCAGTTTGACCCCGCCAAAGACGTCGTTGTTTTCGATCTGAGTAAGCTTCTGGCTCACTCAGATTTGTCAGCCAACAGCGCAGACACGGCCCCGGGTTGCATGTCTTTCGAAGGGGACCCGGACTGCATTCCGATCATGGAGGCTCTGGGGATCCCTTACGGCGGCTCTCCCGCCAAACCACAAGTGGTGTTCTACCGGGGGACGAACGAGTGACCATGAGTCGCATCGCCGGGTTGATGATCGCCATCTTCAGCTCGGTCGTCGCCGTATCGGTGCTGGCGGCAACAGACCAGACCACTGCGTTTGTGTGGAATAAGCCAGCTTGGGCGCCCACCCCGGTTGTGCCTGCCGACAATCCCATGAATGCTGCGAAAGTGGAACTGGGGCGATATCTCTTTTACGACAAACGTCTCTCGGCCGATCGCAGCATGTCCTGTGCTACCTGCCACCAGCAGGCGCACGCATTTACCGATGGACAACGTGTGCATCTTGGCGTAACCGGGGAACCTGGTATCCGTAGCGCCATGACCTTGACCAACGTAGCCTTTCTCCCCAGCTATACCTGGGCGAATCCGCTGCTCACTACGCTCGAAAAGCAAATGCAGGTTCCGCTTTTTTCTGAGCACCCCCTGGAGATGGGCATGGCGGGGCGCGATCCGCAGCTCATTGCGGAACTTTCTCGCGACGCCGATTATCAGCGGCAGTTCGCGCTCGCCTTTCCCGAAGACAGCGGGCGCATCACGGTGCAGAACCTGGTCCGGGCCATCGCGGCCTTCGAGCGGACTTTGCTTTCCTTCGATTCTCCCTACGACCGGTACCGGCATGCCTATCAGGACGTCCTCTCACCTGCAGCCAAGCGAGGTCTTGTTCTCTTCTTCGGGGAGCGGCTCGAATGCTATCACTGCCATGGCGGTGTCGATTTTACCGACAACCATATGCAGCAGGGGCAGGCCTTCCCCGAGGTCGGCTTCCACAACACCGGTCTCTACAACGAAGACGGCGCTGGTACCTACAAACCCTGGGATCACGGGCTGCGCGACGTGACCTCCCACGCGGACGACGAGGGCGCCTTTCGCACTCCGACCTTGCGTAACATTGCCGTCACCGCTCCTTACATGCACGATGGCTCGCTTCCCACGCTGGAAGCGGTCATCCGGAGCCACTATGCAGTCAAGGGTCACAGCGCCCTCACCGGCAAAGGACCAAACCCAATGCGCAGCGAGTTCATTGAGGGCTTTGAGATCAGCGATGACGAGGTCAATGATCTGATCGCCTTCCTGAACTCGCTGACCGACACCAGCTTCCTCACCAATCCTGCGTTTGCTGACCCCCGCTTAGCGAAAAAAACAGCGGCGCTGGAACCATCCACTGTTCGAAAAAATAATTTCAAGGAGCATTGAAAATGAACCAATCGCGCCCCGCCTCTCGCATACAGCATCTTTTCACCCTCTGCCTGATGAGTGCTGTTGCAGTCGCCCTGGTGTCCGCACCGCGCTTCGCCTTCGCTCATGCGGTGTTGCTGCGGTCAACGCCTTCGGTGAACTCGATCGTTCAGGGGCCTGAAGTCTCCATGGTCTTCAAGTTCAATTCGCGCGTGGATGGCAGCAAATCGCAAATCTCCTTGGTTGACCACAGTGGGCAGTCAAAAACACTCGAACTCGATAAGCAGCAAGCACTCGACACCCTGACCGCCCACGCATACAAACTCAGCCCAGGCAAGTACGCTATTCGTTGGCAGGTACTGTCGGTCGATGGCCACATCACACGGGGTGAAGTTCCCTTTGAGGTGAAGTGATCTCCGCTTAAACAGCGGGCAGGCGTCTTCCGGCACAACAGCAGTCTTTGCGGTATAAAACAAGGATGCAACTTCCCCCGGTTATCGCCGCAGCCATCGACGCCGGCGACACCGTCGTTGCATCCAGCGCCCGAGCCGCGCGCGCCCTGCGGCGCTTACACGGCGAAGCCCAGCGCAGACAAGGACTCGAAGCCTGGCCATCCGCCGACATCCTGGACTGGGACAGCTGGTTGCACCGCCTGTGGCAGAAACAACTGCGCTCCGGCCGTGAGACCCGGCTCCTGCTCACAACCCTGCAGGAAGAACAGCTCTGGGTGCAGTTGGTCAAGCCCAGCATCGAGGGCCGGCGGTTGATCTCCGTGGCCGGCGTTGCCGAGCTCGCACAGCAGGCCTACGCGCTGCTCTGCGCCTACGGCGCGCTCAACTTCCTCCACGGGGAACGTATGGGCGGTCCGGATGTCGAGAGCTTTCGTGAGTGGGCGCGCGGCTTTGAGCGCACCTGCCGCCAGGAGGAGTGGCTAAGCCGGGCCATGTTGCCGCTGGTCTTGCAGGATGCCGTAATCGCGGGTCAAGTGGAAGCGCCCGCACGACTGGTGCTGACCGGCTTCGATCGCGTCACCCCCGCGCAACAGCAACTGATCGAAGCTTTTCGCGAACGCGGCCACGACGTCGAAGTAGTCGAAGTCCCCGAAATCCCCGCAGCCGATATCACGATGCTCGTCGAAGCTGTCGATAAACGGGACGAAATCGTTACCTGCGCCCTCTGGGTAAAACACGAGCTGGACACCAGGAACACAGCGCGCATCGCCGTCGTAGTGCCCAACGTCTCCACCGTACGCCCCGAGATCGAGAGGCTCTTTCGCCAGGTACTCGCGCCCCAGGCAGTTGCCATCGCGGAACACGACGCGCCGCTCCCATTCGAATTCTCTCTTGGCGTTCCCCTGGCCGACGTACCGATGGCGCGGAGTGCACTCTTGCTATTGCGTTGGATAAACGGAGCGCTCCAGCAGGACCAGGTAAGCTGGTTGCTGCTCTCCGGCTTTCTTCACGAGCAGCAGGACGAACTACTCACCGTCGCAGAATTCGACGTCAAACTCCGCCGCCAGGCAATGAGACAGCCGGAACAGGATCTGGAAACCTTCCTGCAATCGGCTAACCCACCCGACAAGCTTCGCCGCAGCCTGCAAGCTGGGCGGCGCCTGCTCCCACAGAACGGGTCATTGAATTTTTCCCAGTGGGTCGATGTGGCGGAGCGGATTCTCGATGCGGTGCACTGGCCCGGCGCGCATTCCTTGCAGAGCGAAGATTTTCAGGTGCAGGCCCGTTGGGCGCAGTTGCTCGACAGCGTAGCCGCACTGGCCTTCGATGGACGCAAGACCGGCTACTCTGAGTTTCTCGATGTGCTCGAGCGGCAGGCGCGGCAAACCATCTTCGCTCCCGAGTCTCGGGATGCGGCGGTACAGATCCTGGGACCGTTCGAAGCAGCCGGCCTCACCTTCGATGCCCTATGGTTTTTAGGCGCCGACGATGCCACCTGGCCGGCGGTCGCGCGGCCCCATCCGTTTCTCACCCGCTCTTTGCAGCGCACACACAACATGCCCCATGCGGATAGCACTGCCGACTGGAAGCTGGCGCAGCAGGTGACCGCCCGCCTGGAAAAGAGCGCAGCCAGGTGCGTCTTCAGTTATCCGTCGCAGAGTGGCGACGGCGTCTGCCGCCCGTCGACGCTGGTGAGCTCTGCCGTGAGAAGGACACAAGCGAAAGCGTTGCGCATCTCGATTGGGGCCGATGAATACGTGGCGGCAGAAGACAAACTCTCTGACCTGCTGATGGACGAGGAGCCTGCTGCGATCCTTCCCTGGCCGATCGAGCAGAATGCCGGGGGCGCTGAAATACTCCGCCGGCAGGCGGCCTGCCCCTTCCAATCCTTCGCCACCAGGCGGCTGGACGCCAGGCCGATGGACGCCACCGACTGGGGCTTGGAAGCACGCGAGCGTGGCTCAGTGGTGCACAAGATCCTGGAGAACCTGTGGACAGAGTTAAAGACCCGCGATGCCCTGCGCAACGCCCGCGCAGAAGGCCGGCTGCACGCCATGGTTGAGCAGCACGTTGCAGCCACCCTGCAGAAATACCGCGGCCGTGCGCCCAAGCATAGCTGGACCCAGGCCTATCTCGATGCGGAACAGGAGCGGATCGTCTCCCTTATCGAGGAGTGGTTAGCCTACGAAGCCAAGCGCGCGGATTTTACCGTCGAAGCCGGCGAAGAGAAGTTGGCGGCAGCGGTGGGAGATCTGAAACTGCAAGTGCGCGTGGACCGTATCGACGGAGTCGCCGGCGGCCGCGTCATCATCGACTACAAGACGGGCCTGCTGAACGGAGTTTCGTGGGACGGTCCGCGTCCCGACGAGCCGCAACTGCCGCTCTATGCCGGCTTCGGCCAGATCGACCATCTGAAGGGCGTGCTGTTGGCCAGGGTCCGCGAGGACAAAGTGAAATTCATCGGCCGCGTGGAAGACGCAGGAATCGTGATGCCGGGCGAGCCCAAGTTGACCAGGCCGCCCTACAGCGAAGATATGTTGCGAAATTGGCAGGACGCGTTACGCGGCCTGGGGCAGCAGTTCCTGAACGGCGAAGCGCAAGTTGATCCTAAACAGTATCCCAAGACCTGCGAGTTTTGCGACCTCTCCGGCCTTTGCCGGATTGCCGAAAACGATCCCGCCAATACCAGCGACGAGGCGGATGAAAACGATGACTGAACTGCTGGTGCAGCCGGTCGACGAGAGCGACCGCGCGCAAACACTCGAAACGGGCCAATCCTTCCTGGTGCAGGCTCCCGCTGGTTCGGGCAAGACGGAGCTGCTGACTCGTCGCTTGCTGAAGCTGCTTGCGGAAGTGGACGAGCCGGAACAAATCCTGGCCATCACCTTCACTCTGGCCGCTACCGCCGAGATGCGGCAGCGGGTGCTTAACAACCTTCATACCGCGCAGGATACGGCAGAGTCCAGCGATGAGCCTGCAGGAAATCAAGCTGGCTCGCCGTGCTTTGAAGAACGACGAGCAGCGCGGATGGAACCTTCTGCAACAGCCAGAGCGGCTGAATATCCAGACCATCGATGCTGTTTGCCTGGCCATCGCCCATGAAACCCCCTTGCTCTCGCGGCTGGGCGGATCGCTCTCCCCGACGGATAAACCGCAGCCGCTCTATACGCTGGCGGCGCGGCGGACCCTCTCCCATTTAGGAAGTGAGGAGCCGCTATCAAGCGCCCTGGATGCGCTGTTACAGTTGCGCGCCACCAGCCTGCCCGATTGCCAGAAATTGATCGCCGAGATGCTGGACAAGCGAGACCAATGGGGCCGCGTGCTTCCCCTCGGCAGTGCGACGCTCGACTGGTCCCTTGTCCGCGAAAAACTTGAAGCGCCGCTCCGCCGCACCCACACCGAAGCCATCCAAAAAGCACAGTCACTGTTCGCCAGCCATCCTGAACTCGCAGCAGGAATTGGTGGGAGTCCTGAGCCATGCCTGCGGCAATGTGGATCCGGATTCCAGGTTGATCGCGCTCCAGCATGTCACCGACATTCGACACCTGACCGATCACGCGCACTGGGCTTGCTTGTGTCACTTCCTGCTAACCAAAGACCGCACCTGGCGTAAAAACGTCAATCGCGACATCGGATTTGTTGCCGGCAAAGACGGCAGAGCCGCCAAGGAGCGCTATGCGTCTCTCATCGAGCGCCTCGACGCCCATCCCGAGTTCCTCGCCATGCTCTCTGAGCTGAGCGCCCTTCCTCCCCAGGAATACACCGAGGAAGAGTCGCAGATGCTGCAGCACATGCTGGTCATCCTGCGCTATGCGGTCGCCGAACTGCGGCTGGTCTTCGCCGAGCGCGGCGTCGTGGACTTTGTCGAACTAGGTCTGGCGGCGCGGCAGGTCTTGCGCGACGACGAGGGCGAGCTGAGCGAACTGGCAGCTGACGTAGCCGCGCGATGGCCTCATCTGCTGGTGGACGAATTTCAGGACACGTCGCGCAGCCAATACGAGCTCTTCACCCTGATCGCGGGCGGATG
This sequence comes from uncultured Acidobacteriaceae bacterium, assembly GCA_963721125.1. Lineage (GTDB taxonomy): Bacteria > Acidobacteriota > Terriglobia > Terriglobales > Acidobacteriaceae > PALSA-350. The sequence continues at coordinate 756,110 of CAVRHZ010000009.1, forward strand.
GGAGTCCGCGGGTCGAGGCACCTGCTTCCTGGTGGGGGATCCCATGCAATCGATCTATATGTTTCGCCAGGCCGAGGTAGAGCTCTTCGAACGCACCCGGCGCTACGGCCTGGGCGAAGGGACGGCCGCGGTGCATTTGACACCTCTGCAGTTGCAGACGAACTTCCGTTCCCATGCCGGGCTGGTGGACCGCCTGAACGAAATCTTCCAACAGGTCTTCGGGCCCGCGACCGGCCAGCAATACCAGGTGACCTTCGCGCCATCGACGGCCCATTGCCCGGCGCCGCGCGGCAGCCTGGGGGTAAAAGTGTGGCCCTTCTTCCGCACTTCCAGGTCCAGCGCGGAGGAGAAGCGGGCGGTCGACGAAGCGGAAGCCAGGCAAGTAGTCAACATCATCCGGGAGCACTGGCCCGCGGTGGAAGCAGCCCAGCGTAAGCGGGAAGACTTCCGCATCGCCGTCCTGGTTCGCGCACGTACGCACCTGGGGCTCATTGCACGGAGACTTCGCCAGGCAGAGATTCCCTTCCGCGCGCTGGAGATTGAACAGCTAAGCGAACGCCAGGAAGTAAAGGATCTTACCGCGCTTACGCGCGCGCTGCTGCATCCCATGGATCGCATCGCCTGGCTCACCGTCCTTCGTGCGCCCTGGTGCGGCCTTACAATAAGGGACCTGCACACCCTCGGCGCCAGCGATATCAAGGACTCTTCCCCACCCTCGATGCTCGTGCTGCTGCGCGAACGGATCCCGTTGCTCAGCGAAGATGGACAGCAAAGAGCGGCCCGTGTGCTTGCGGTGCTGGAAGACGCGTTGCGGGGCAAGCATCGCCAGGTGTCTCTGGCCCGATGGATAGAACGTACCTGGATAACCCTCGGTGGACGAGCCTGCGTGGACCGCGCAGGTTATGCCAATGTCCATGCCTTCTTCGCCATGCTGGAGAATCTCGGCCCGGAAGCCGCCGGGCTCGAGGATCAGATTGCCGAACTTTGCGCCCAGCCCGATCCGGCTGCGAGCGAACGCTGCGGTGTGCAGTTGATGACCATCCACAAGGCAAAGGGGCTGGGATTTGACGTGGTGATCGTCCCCGGCCTGGGGCGCGCGACCCGGACCGAATCGCAACCCCTGCTTCGCTGGCTGGAGCAGACCCGGTTGGTTGGCCCGGAGGAAGAGGTGGCGAGCGAATTCGTGGTTGCTCCTATCGGCCGCAACGGGAAACCAGGCGACATCTATGCCTGGATTGGCGAACTGCAAGGCCGGCGGGAAGATGATGAAGCCAAGCGCCTGTTTTATGTAGCGGCCACGCGGGCTCGCAAGGAGCTTCATCTGCTGGGAACCGCAGTCACAAAAGTCAATAACGAGCTAAGCCCAGGAGACCGGCGCAGTCTGCTGGGCATTGCGTGGCCGGCTCTCAAGGGCGAGTTCGAGAGAGCCCATGCGGTACAAGAGCCGGCGGTGGACGCTGCGCCGCGACAGGAGGAGTTCGCTTTCCCGCCGGCATTCCCGACGATTCAATTGCGCCGCCTGCCCGCAGATTGGAAACCTTCGGCGCATGCCGCCGTTTCAGGGGTTAAGAAAGAAAATCAGGAAATCATCGAACGCCCGCGCGGCGCGCTATCTGCGCGTGCATTCGGCACCGTTGTGCACGCGCTGCTGGAGGATCTGGCCAAGCTTCCCGGCTTCGATGCCGGTGGAATATCGCAGGCGATATTCGATGAGGTGGCGGGCTGGCGCTCACGTGCGTTGGCCCTCCTGCGCTCCAGCGGGCTGCCGCGAACCGAGGCCGAGCCACTGTCAGCGGACGTAGTGCGGGCCCTGCAAGCCGTGCTTAGCGATCCCACGGGACGCTGGATTCTGGGAGCGCGCGCTGGTGCGAAGAACGAAATCTCGTGGTCAACCTGGGCCGGTGAAGTCGTGCAAACGCTACGCGGCGATCGCATCTTTCACGCCGGAGCAACACCTGGCTCCGTAGAAGAGACCCACCTATGGATCGTCGACTACAAGACCGCCCGCCACGGCGCCTCCGGCATCGACGCCTTTCTGGCCCAGGAAAAGGAGAAGTACGCACGCCAGCTGGAGTCCTATGCCGAGGTGATGCGCAAGCTGCAAGCAAATGCATTGCCCCTGCGCATGGCCCTTTACTTCCCCCTCTTGACCAGGCTGGTGTGGTGGTAGAAGAAATAAGTTTTTCTTCGGGCTTAATCTTTTGCTCTCCAAACTGTATCTATACAGACAGAACTCAAATTGCGCCTGTAACCCGCGTTTATTTGGCAAAAGCGGTGGCTTAATTTGCATAGTTCGCTTAATTCGCTTAATTCGCAGGGCTCCCCATCCGCAACGGAGGTACGGGCTTTACAGACTCACCGATAAGGCCTTTAGCGTGAATTTCTCACAGACTGCCTCTCTCGTACCGGTAACAAATGACGGGTGCCCCACATCATCGCTCGTTTTTCGCGAGATGTGGGATTCCACCGCGCTGGACCGTCGCAGCTTTCTCTACTGCAACGGATCCTCAGGTTCATGATCATCTGACACCCTTTACAGTCAGCGGTCGAGGTCCGTGGAATCCCACATCTCGCGAGAAACGAGCGAGATGTGGGGCACTCCGTCATTTGTTACCGGTAGAGCAGAGGCTCTCAGGCTAGCCCCTGAGGTACTGCTTTCCTGAACTTTCAGCGGAGATTAGTAATAAAGATACTTACGCCACTTATGGTCGGAGTGGCCGATCATGCGCATGATGTGACGGCTGGTGTGCAGCGAGAAGGGACGAGGCTCACGCATCAATTTGATTTCGCTCAGCTCACTCAGCAGATGATTGCCTTTTCTGCGATTGCAGGAGTGGCAACAAGCGACCAGGTTCTCCCAGGTGGAGAGACCGCCGCGGGAACGAGGGATAACGTGATCCAGCGTAAGTTCTCCCGCGGGCAGAATCACTCCGCAGTATTGGCAGCTGTTGCGATCGCGCAGCAGGATGTTCTTGCGCGAGAGCGCGCGCGTCTGATGCGGAATGCGGCGGTATTCCAGCAGGCGGATGACCGAAGGCATGGGAATGCGCAGCAACGCGGCATGCAAAATGGCGCCCTGTTCCTCTTCCGTCTTGGCTACGCCTTTGAGCACCAGGATCAGCGCCCGGCGAGCACCGCAAATATTGATCGGTTCGTACGACGCATTCAGCACCAATACCGGCTTTTGCATGGTGTAGGCAGAAGAAACCCGTTGACCCGGCCACCCTTCGTGCGGCTCAACCGGTTCCTTAGGCAGCGCACCACGGCCCTGCGCGTTTGCTTTCGGCTTGCGTGCGTGGATCATGGCTTTCCCCAAAGACATGTTGATCCTCCGTTACGTATCTTCCAAACCCTACCCGGCCGGCTGCAGGAATCCAGTTCGCAAAAAACTGGGATCCCAGGAAGCGACTCCCTCGCGCTGCGCCCGGGCAACCGTCGCCACCCGAACCGAAGCAGCGCCGGCATTCATCAGCACCCGGCTGCAGGCCCGGGCCGTGGCCCCGGTGGTGTAAATGTCATCGACCAACAAAACGTGCTGCCCAGCCAGACGGCCGGGGCGAGGCGCAAAAAAAGCGCCACGCAGATTCTGCCGGCGCTGGTGGCTTGTCAGGCCCGCCTGACTCACCGTAACGCGCACGCGTTTCAGCATGCCGGTTTCCAGATGCAGCTTCCATTGAGGATGCCGGCGGCGCATCTCCGCCATAGCCGCCCGCGCTAACAGTTCAGCATGATTGAAGCCGCGCTTGCGCTGCTTGACCGGGTGCATGGGCACCGGGATGACCAGCATCTGCCGGGGCGCGTCCGCAGACGATGCAAACCCTTCGAGGCTATCCGCCAGCAGCCTGCCCAACCGCCGGGCGACGGGTTGCATACCCTCGTACTTGAGCAGGTGAACCAGGGAGCGAAGCTCGCCATGGTAGCCCCCATAGGCCACCGCTTTCACAAAAGCAGGGGCGGCTAAGCGACAGGGCTGGCACAGAGGCTGAGAATCAGGATGGTCACTGTCCAGCACAGTGGAAAGGTTCGGAATGCCCAGATCTTCCCCGCAACAGGCGCAGAGGGTGCCGGTTTGTGGTGGAAGTTGCGTACAGCAGAAGTCGCAGATGGGGGCGCGGGTGAGACGCAGGAGGGATCGGCCACAAAGGGCACAGGAGGAGGGGAACAATGCACAAGAGAGGCTGTCCGCGGGACTTCGCAGCACACGCACAACAGCCCGCCAAACCGAAGTTTGCGCCAGCGGGACGTCGAGAGTCAGGGAGATACTCTGACCAGGAAAGACGCACCTCACAGCCGGCCGGCGAGGCTAGCAGCTGCCCTGCCGCCGATGGCTAGAGTATACGGGCAAGTCAAGGGCGAACGCCAGCCCATGTTTATGCGGCCTTCTGGGCAGGTTCACGCGCTGCAACCCGCTTGCCGGCAATGGTGGAAGCGACGCCGGCCACCACCAGCGCGGCTCCCGCGTACTGCAACGGGGTTGGCCGCTCCTGCGCCAGCCACGACCCGAGCAGCAAAGCAACCAGGGGGTTGACATAGGCATAGCTGGCAACCCGGGTCACGGGATCCTGCTTGATGAGCCAGACATAGGCGCTAAAGGCAATGATGGACGCAAAGAGGACCAGATAGCCCATGGAGAACGCAACCTGCCAATTCCATTGCCGGGAGAGGCGCGGCAGCTTGCCCAGTTCCCCGCTTCCGGCGGAAATCAGGAAAAGGAAGGTGCCTCCCCAGAGCATCTGCAGGCCCGAGCTCATGCTGAGTTGCCGCGGCAGATCGAGGTGGCGGCTGGCGATCGTGCCCCCGGCCCAGAAGAAACAACCCAGCAGCAGGACCAGCGCCGAGGTACTAAAACTGCTGTGATGAAAGCCAGTAGGAATCATGAGCACAATGACCCCCGAAATGCCCAGAACGATGCCGGCCAGCGCCTTTGCATTCGGCCGTTGCCCCCCGGAAAACCACCACTCCGCGAGCAGGACCCAGACGGGAATAGTCGCGGCAATCACCGCTGCCAGGCCCGAAGGCACTTCCTTCTCTGCCCAGAAAAGGCAGCCGTAGTCGCCGGCAAACATGACCAGGCCGAGGATCGCGGTGCCCATCCACTGCCGCCGGTTGGGCTGCGGCATCCCGCGCCAGCTGCTGTAGCCATAGAGAATTGCGCCGGCGCACAGGAATCGAAAGCAAGCCGCAAAGAAGGGTGGAGTCACCGCAACCACCTCCCGAATAGCCAGGAACGACGCACCCCAAAAAAAGTAGATGGCGGCGTAGGCGAGCAGTTTGCGGATGGCCATACGTTAGATTAAAGCGGATTCCGCCCAGTCGAGATACAGTTGTTTGCAATCCCGGGTTTCCTGTGGGGCTTGGTGAGGCCAACCAACTTCACGCGGCTTTACGTTGATGAAAGCCGCGTACAGGAAATCCGGAAAATACGGAGGACTATCGAGTGCCGGTAACCCCACCCGCTTTTCAACCCTTCGTCCCCGCTACGGAGACGCGCCCTGAACTAACCACACGGGCGCTGGTGCTGGGGTGCATTTTTGGACTGCTCTTTGGCGCGGTGACCGTCTATGTTGGCCTGCGCGCGGGTTTGACGGTGGGGGCGTCGATTCCCATCTCCGTGCTTTCCATCAGCGTCCTGCGGGCGTTCGGCCGGGCATCGATCCTGGAAAACAACATCGTGCAGACCACCGGCAATTCGGGGCAGTCGATCGCTTCCGGCGTGATCTTCACTTTGCCGGCGTTGATCTTTCTCGGCTTCAACCTGCAGTACTCGCGCATATTTCTGCTGGCGCTGCTGGGCGGCCTGCTGGGCGTGCTCTTTATGATCCCGTTACGGCGACAATTGATCGTCGAGGAGCATGGCCGGCTCACCTACCCTGAAGGCACGGCCTGCGCCGATGTCCTGCTGGCCGGCGAGCGCGGGGGCTCCTTTGCCGGGCGCGTTTTTCTGGGCCTTGGTTTGGGCGGAATCTACACCTTGTTCCAGAATGAAAATCTCTTTGGCGCGTGGCCGGGCACGCCTGACTATCAGCCACAGTGGCTGAAGGGTTCCGCCATCCGCGCCGATGTCACTCCCGAATACCTTGGGGTGGGCTACATCATCGGGCCCAGAATTGCGGGCTTGCTCTTTTCCGGAGGCGTCTTTTCCTGGCTGGTTCTCATGCCCGCCATCTATTTTTTTGGCTCCCACTTCCCTGAAGCCATCTACCCTGGCACCAAGCCGATCGCGCAGATGTCTCCCAGCGATCTCTGGGCTTCTTATATCCGCCCCATGGGCGCCGGTGCGGTCGCAGCATCAGGGCTCATCACGCTGATCAAGACCATGCCGACGATCTTTGGCGCCTTGCGCGCCGCTGCTGGAAACCTTCGCCAGAGCGGTGCAGTGAAGAGCGCTCCGCTGCGCACTGAAGACGATCTGCCGTTCAGCGTGGTGGTTGGCGGATCTGTGGTTCTGGTGTTGATGATGTTTTTCTTCCTCACCTTCAAGCCGGTGCCGGGCGCGCAGGTGAGTTGGCTCGCTAACCTTGCAGCCGCGGTGCTGGTGGCTATCTTCGGATTTCTTTTCGTGACCGTTTCCTCCCGCATTGTGGGTCTGATTGGCAGCTCCTCGAATCCTGTCTCGGGCATGACCATCGCCACTCTGATGGCGACCTCCGCTATTTTTCTGGTGAATGGATGGACGGCCCCTGCTTTCGGCGCCCTGGCGATCACGATCGGAGGCGTGGTGTGCATCGCGGCCGCGAATGCAGGCGATACTTCGCAGGATCTCAAGACCGGCTACCTGATCGGCGCGACTCCGCGCAAGCAGCAGATCGCGTTGGTAGTCGGCGCCTGCGTTTCGACACTAGCCATCGGGGCAACGCTGCAGTTGATGAACCAGGGGCTGGCGGAGTTCCACCAGACCGCGAGGCCGTGGGATATGGCCGTTGCGCACAGTGGAGTACAGGTTGAGGAGCAGCACTTTCACCAGGCGGAGATCCGGGTCATCCAGAGCGATAAGACAGTCGTAACTCGTCCAGGGAGTGGCTATGTTTTGCTGAATGCGCTCAATTCTCCCGAGTTGGCGGACGGTAAGTATCTTTACAATCCGCAGACGCAGCAGATCGAGGTGCAGTGGATCCAGGGAATTGGAAGCGAGAAGGCCGCTGCGCCGCAAGCGCGGCTGATGGCCACGGTGGTCAATGGAATCCTGGGCCGTAAGCTGCCTTGGGGCTTGGTGCTGCTGGGGGTCTTCCTGGTGATCGCGGTGGAGCTGCTGGGGATTCGTTCGTTGTCGTTTGCAGTGGGTGCGTACCTGTCCATCGCGACTACACTCGCTATTTTTACCGGTGGCATCGTGCGCTGGATGATCGATCGGGCGGTGGACAAGGCGCGCGCGGATACGATCGAAAGCGAGAGTGAGATCAGTCCGGGGTCGCTCTATGCGAGTGGGCTGATCGCGGCCGGGGGGATCGTGGGGCTGATGGGGGTCGCGCTGAAGCTGTATGAGACTGCTGCTGGTAAGGAGGATGTGCTGTTGCTGCCGGCCACTAATCCGCTGCATCACGATTGGGTGTCGGTGTTGATGTTTGTGCTGCTCGCTGGATCGCTTTATTACTTCGCCCGTAAGCCGCTTAAGAGTGGGGAGTGAGAAAGAGCACTTCCCGTTAAGTGCTGTGCTATCCCACTCAAGCCCAAAAGCAGGGCTTGAATGGGGCACCCAACGTTTGTTACGGGTGGAACAAACCGGTCATGGCTGTTTAGCCCGCACGATAGGCGCGCTGCTCCAGGTAACTTGTTGGCCGGCGACCTTGCGCAGCAGGGCGTACCACTGAATGGTCAGCAGTACAGCGACGCCCAGCGGATGCAGGCAAGCGCCGAGCAGCGGTTGGCGGTATTTCCAGACCGAAAGCAATCTGGGCACAAAAGACGCGGCCAGTGCGGCCAGGATGAGCCATCGTCCGACTTCGCTGTACAGCCCCGGGGCAACGAGCAGCGACAGGGCCAGAAGAAGGGGAAGGATCTGGCCGCAGAAAAGCAGGAAGGTAAAAGGCAGGATATGCGCCGGCGAAGCCATTCCTTCGGTGGCGTTTTTCGCCAACCCCTGCCAAACCTCTGTCGCGTTGTGATACATGCGACAGGTTGCTAGATGCGTCAGGTCGGCAATATCGGTGCGTTGACCGTGACGGCGAAAGAGCTGTGGCAGCAGCAGCCCGTTATGCATCGTGGTGCGGATCTGCGCGTGACCGCCGGTCTTGCGATAGGCATCGCGGCGCACCATGAGGAACTGGCCGCAGCCGGCCGCGAAGCCGGGCGCACAGAAAGTACGCATGCCGGCCAGCGGCAGATAGGACAACAGCACGAACTGGATCAGCGGCACCAATAGGCACTCCAGTAGAGTCTCCGTCTCCTGACGGGGAAAGCCGCTGACCAGATCGGAGCCGGAGCCCGCCAGGAACGCGGCCATACGGACCAGTGCCTCGGGAGCTAGACACACATCCGCGTCAAGAAAACACAGGACGTTGGAGCGGGCCATGCCCGCAAGCACGTTGCAGGCGTGTTGCTTGCCGCTACAGCCCCCCGGCAGCGGAGGGGAATGCTCGAGGCGCACGCGCGGATCCTGAGCGGCGAAGCTGAGTACGATTTCCGCGGTGCGATCGGTGGAGGCATCGTCGAGCACAATGATCTCGATCTGGACTCCGCGCGAGGCGAGCAGGCTGGTCAGCGATGCGGCGATGACGCGTTCTTCATTGCGGGCAGGGATGAGCACCGAAATTGCATCCGGCAGAACGCAGTGGCCCATTTCTGCACAACTGCCGGCTCCAGGCTCGCGATACAGCAGCATGTTCCACACCCAGAGCAAGGCGGGCACAGCCGCGCAGCAGAAGGCGAGTCCGGCGAGCCAGGTGTCACTCATAACCGGCGGATGCTCCCGTGGCTTCTTTGATACACGCGCCCGCTCAGCAGGGCAAGGGGCTTCTTTCATGCGCCATAGACGGCGCCAGCGCGAGCAGACGGGCTTTGGCCCGGCCCTGACGGATAAGATCGGGCAGTCCTACCCCGTAATACGCGCTGCCCACCAGGTGAAGACCCCGCATTGCGCCCAGCAGCGATTCGAGCTCCGCCATGCGATCCAGGTGGCCGACGGCGTATTGCGGCAGGGACTGTGGCCAGCGGCGCACTACCGTTTCCGGGGCCTCCGGCAACGGGCCGAGGACGCGGCTTAGTTGCAATCTCGCGCGCTCGATGAGCTGATCGTCCGCTTCGCCCAGCAGCGCATCGCCGCTCTCTCCACCGAAGAAGGCCCGCAGCAGCACTGCCCCCTCCGGGGCGCGGGCGGGGAACTTCTGATGCACAAAGGTGCAGGCCAACAACTGATGCGCGGAGCCTGCCTTCGCCGTCGAGAGCCTGGGGAACTACAAAACCAAAACCGGGCGGAATGCGCACGAGCGCGGCCTGGCTCGGGAGCGAAGGCGAGCGCCACGACAACAGCCGAACTGGCCTGTTCGGGCAGCAAGCCGGCCATGCGGGCGCCTTCGCCGAGAGGCCGCAGCAACGCTTGGGTAACGTGCGGTGGGGTGGCCAGGACGACCGCATCAAAACGATCTTCACCCTGGGCTGTCGTGAGCCGCCAACTCCCGCGATCAGACTCGATCCGCAGCACTGGCGTTTGTAGGCGCAAAGATGCGGATGGCAGCTTCGAAACCATGCGCTCGATCAGCGTTCCCAGCCCAGTGGCGAGGGTGGTGAAGATGGCTGGAGGGGATTGCTGCGCTCGCCGCTGCACCGCCTGGATAAGGCTTCCCTCCTCCGCTTCCATGCGGACAAAGGCGGGCATGACGGCGCGCACACTGAGCTGCGTGATATCGCCTCCGAAGACCGCAGCCAGCAGCGGACCGGCAAGGGTGCGGGCAACTTCTTCTCCGAAGTGGCGGCGCACAAAGTCAGCCACCGATTCGTCATGATCCGGGGCAGATGCTTTGAGCTCAGCGGCGCGTTTTGGCTCCTCCAGATAGGCAAGCCGGGCCTGCGAACTAAATAGCGGCGATTCCAGCAGCGGTTCCCACCTGGCTGGGACCATCATGCGCATGCCGTCTGGGATGGGGATCAGCTGAGCTTCACTGCCCTGCTGCACATACGTGCGCCGTGACTGATCCTTGGAAGCGATGATCTGGTCTTCGAGGCCGAGCTCCACTGCCAGCTCGCGGGCCCACGGCTTTTCAGTTACCCAGGAGTCGGGGCCGCACTCGATGACGAAACCCTGGCTGCGAACCGTCTCTACGATGCCGCCCAGGCGGTCTGACGCTTCAAAAAGGGTGAACTCCACTCCGTCGCAGGCCAGTTGATAGGCAGTGGCCAGTCCGCTGATCCCACCCCCCACGATAGCAATGCGTTTGGGTGCGCCACTGCTCATAAGGCGGCGACGGGGGAGGAGAGAGAATGCGCAGCCAGGCGAGCGAAGCCTTGCCGGGCCAGGTCCTCGAGTGCCGCCGTCAGCAGAGGAGAGTCGTTGAGCGACTGCGGGCGCACAACTTCCAGGCCAATGCCGGCCGCGAAATCACGGAAGCCGATGTCGATGTCGTAAAGGATCTCGACGTGGTCGCAAAGGAAGCCGATGGGCTGGATCACAACCGCCGAATGGCCTTCCTGGCGAAGCGCGGTAAGCGTGTCTTCTACCGTGGGACCGATCCAGGTGGCGCCCGACATGCCCTGGCTCTGGAAGGCGAAGAACCAGTCGGCATCGGTGAGGCCTAAGGGAGCGAGCAGGCCGGCAACATGGGCGGCGGTGCGCTTGGCTTCTACCGGATACGGATCGGGCTCCGGCTGGCCTGGGGCGGCCTGGATGGTTCTGCAGGGGACGCTGTGCGCGGTAAAGAGTACCGGCGCCATGGCGCCGATACTCGCAGAGAGACTTTGCCAGACCGGCTGCAGACGTTCGGCGAAGGCCTGCGCGAGTTGGGGATGGTCAGCCCAGCCTTCGATGAAGTCTATCTCGATGGCGCCTCCAGCCTCGGCAAAGGTGGCGCGGCGATAGAGTCCTACGCTGGTGCGGGAGTTCTGGGGTGCAAGACAGATGGCAACCGCGGAGGTTATGCCATCCTCACGCATCTGGCGTACCACATCCGCGATGTAGGGCTTCCAGTTGCGCATGCCCACATACACGGGGAGATGGAGGGCGTCTGAGAGCAAGCGCCCTTGCTCCAGGGTGAGCTCGGTCAGCGGGCTTGCACCAATGAGACTGTAACGGTGACGAATCTCTTCGACCACGGATTCGGGCATGGGCCGCCCACTGGTGACGTTGCGCAGGTATTCAGGAATCTGATCGAGTGACTGGGGCGTTCCATGGGCGAGCAACAGAACTGCATGGCGTTGAGGCGCTGCATCAGACATGGGAAGGGGCTCCCGTGGTTAGGCTCGCGGCAGCACTGAACTCGCGCACGTACTGCACCACGCGCTGCACATTTTCGACCGGGGTGCCTGGAACGATGCCGTGCCCCAGGTTGAAGATGTGCCCGGGACGGCCGCCGGCCTGGGCGAGTATCTGGTGTACACGTTCGCGGAGTAGATCTTCTCCGGCAAAGAGCGTGATGGGGTCGAGGTTGCCCTGCACGGCGACCGAGTGGCCCAGGGCGGACCAGCCCTGGTCCAGGGGTACCCGCCAATCGAGACCGATCACGTCGGCGCCGGTCTCGCGCATAGCGGGCAGAAGGGTTGCGGTGTCCACGCCGAAGTAGATCACCGGCACTCCCAGCGACTGCACTTTGCGCACTAACCGGGTAGTCACCGGGAGGACGAAATCGCGGTAATCCGCGGGGCTGAGAGCGCCGGCCCAACTATCGAAAATCTGGATAACGTCGGCTCCCGCTTCCACCTGCTGGGCGGCATACTCGGCCAGCACCGAAGCAAGCTTCTCGAGCAGGAGCTGCCAGACGGATGGGTCCCGGTACATGAGGGTTTTGGTGAAGATGTAATTGCGCGAGCCACCACCCTCAATCATGTAGCTGGCAAGGGTGAAGGGAGCTCCGCAGAACCCGATGATGCCGATGCGATCCTCGAAGTGGGCTACCACCTTGCGTATGGCCTCGGCCACGTAGCCGAGCTCATGGGCGCGATCAATGCGCAGGTTCTCCACATCGGCGGGGGTGCGGACGGGGTGGTGGATTACCGGACCTTCCCCGGCCAGGAATTCGAAGTCGAGGCCCATGCCTTCCAGCGGTAAGAGCAGGTCGGCAAAGATGATGGCGGCGTCGACGTCCAGCTTCTCCGCGGCGGTGATGGTTACTTCGGCGGCAAGGTCTGGGTTCTTGCAAATTTGCAAGAGCGAATGGTGCCGGCGAACGGCCTGGTATTCCGGCATGTAGCGGCCGGCCTGGCGTAGGAACCATACCGGCGTCCTGTCCACGGGCTGGCGCAGGCAGGCGCGTACAAAGCGGCTGCCGCTGGAAAGACCGGCAATGGGTTCGGCGGGGTGTCGCTGGAATAGGGTTTTTTCCGGCATGCTGGCCTTCAATACTTGAGGTTAGCATTTTGGGTGCCGGTGGGCGGAGGGCCGGGTTTTTCTGGGATCAAAACAAAACTGGCCTGTCGAGGCTGGTACTCCGGTCAGGAGGTTTCAAAAGAAATTGGCATCCCGCCTGCCCCAGCGTGCCGTGGGGCTTGAGTGGGATACCACGGCACTCACCTAACGATTCTTTCAGCCACTAGCCAATTCCCCATGGATGCACCACCCTCCACTTGTCATCCCGACCGGAGCGAACCCGGATTTCCTGCCACGCAGCGCTGGACATATCCCCGTGTGCGGCTTTCCGTAAAGAAAGCCGCATGAATTTCCCCAACGCCACCAAGTTCGACAGGAAATCCGGGGTAGCGTAGTGGAGGGACCTGCTGTGCGCCCCGGCTCCCACACGAACGTCTCCGTTCCGTTAGTTCTCCCACAGAACCGTCATCCTGAGAGGCTGTGACTTTTTTGAGTCTTCGTGTTTTGGCACGTCCGGCCAGCCTTTCTTGAACCCGTCATCCTGAAGCGCGGTCGAGCGACTGCGGTTTCATGATCACCCGCACGAGACGCCGGACTGCCAGCAAAGGTCAATCAGGGGGCGGTAGAGAACCCGAAGATGGTCACCTCATGGTAGGTTTGGCCCGGCTTTAGCTCGCTCGTGGGGAACTTGGGGTGGTTGGGGGAGTCGGGAAAATGCTGGGTTTCCAGGCAAAAGCCGGAGTGCTTCGCGTAAACGTGACCGTGCTTGCCGTGGAGGGTTCCGTCCAGAAAATTGCCGGAATAAAACTGGACTCCGGGCTGAGTGGTTTCCACGCTTAAGACCCGCCCGGTGGTGGGCTCGACCACGCGCGCAGCCTGCTGCAGCACGCCGATTTTGCCGTTCAGGACGTAGTTGTGGTCGTAACCCCCGGCTAACTTCAGTTGCTCGTTATTGTCGTTGATACGGGCTCCGATGGCGGTAGGGTTGCGGAAGTCCAAAGGCGTTCCCGCGACCGGGGCCAACTCTCCCGTGGGGATGAGGCTGGAGTCGACGGGGGTGTAGCGGTCTGCGGGGATCATCACCAGGTGGTTGAGAATGTCTCCTTGCCCCTCGCCGGCAAGGTTGAAGTAGCTGTGATTGGTCAGGTTCAGAACCGTGTCTTTATCGGTGGTGGCAAAGTACTCGATCTTGAGCGCATGCGCCTCCAGCGTGTAGCGCACCCGCGCGGTCAGGGTGCCGGGAAAGCCCTGATCGCCATCCTTGCTGACCAAAGTGAGCTCGACCCCGTGGGGAATTTCCTTCCCTTGCCATAACAGCTTGTCGAAGCCTTTGATTCCCCCGTGCAGCGTGTTGACACCGTCATTGGCGGGAAGCTGATAACGCTTACCGTCCAGGGTGAAGGTGGCGTGGGCGATGCGGTTGCCATAGCGCCCGACAATGGCTCCGAAGTAGCTCTTGGGGTCGGCGGTGTAGCCGGCCAGAGATTCGTAACCAAGGACGATGTCAGCGACCTTACCGCTGCGGTCAGGCACCTCAAGGGACACCAGCCGCGCGCCGTAGGTCATGACGCGAGCCTTAATCGCACCCTCTTCGAGGGTGTAGATCTCCACCTTGGTTCCATCCGGCATATTGCCGAATTCAGACTTGCTCACCTTCGCCTCCAGATGCGATGCCAACGGCATCAGTGTCAACCACAAACAAACACAGTTCAGTATCTTGATTTGCTTCAACGGCCTGGCCATCCTCGAGACTCCTGCATCTCATTCGCGCACAGCTCGACCACGAGCCGCGTCTTCAAACCGTAATGGATACTAAAGCATTTCGCCGTTCGCTGTATCCGCCACCGGGACGGTTCGCAGAGAGCAACCGCGGAAGTGCCCTAAACCATTGATTCAACGCTATCAATCGGCGAAATCAGGGGTTCGGGTATTACCAGTCACGAGTACCTTTAATCCGGTCATTGTTACCCAATAGTTGTAGCCAGCAGCGCGTGAGCCGCTATGCTACGAAACAAGCGGTGGTTATGGACGACTGCTTGTTGATTCTTCGGGGGAGGGATTCAATTGAAGCTGCCGGCTACGAACCACCGCGAATATATTTCCACAAACGTCGAGGTCACGCTTGACGACGCCCGGGCTACGGCCCTGGAGCGCATCGTTAGCCTCTCGATGGACTACCAGCGGGGCGTGGGACTGGTGCAATTCCGCAACGGCGTGGACGCCGTGATTGCCTCCACCGACTATCGTCAACTGATCGAGAAACTGCTTGAAATACTCTAACGCCATTGCCGAGCTGGGTTCGACTGCACGGCGCCGGCTGGCGGCCGCCGGTTACCACGAGCCGATTGTGTCCCTGCTATGGACCAGGCCCGTCCAGCTCAGCTTGCATCTGGCCAAGCTGTCCTTCTAGAGCAGTTTCGCAATGCCTGTCGCCTAATAACGATCGCGAGGTGTGGTTTTCCTTGGGAGAAAACCACGAGAAGGCCTGTCGCTTCGGTCTACACCCTTGCGAAACGGCTCCAAGCCCTGAGCGGGAATAGATCCTCTCTACCTGAGTTATGATAAAGCGGCTGCGGAGCTGTCGTCATCGCCTGTCGTCATCGCCCGGGAGCGCAGATCTCATGAGGACAGAAAACCCATGGTCAATTATCTTGAACTGCCGGTAGGGGAGAAGAGCCCCGAGGTCATTAACGCGGTCATTGAAATTCCGGCCGAGGGCATCAACAAGTACGAGTACGACAAGACGCTGCACGTCTTCCGCCTCGACCGCAACCTCTACTCACCGGTGCATTATCCCGGCGACTACGGCTTCATCCCCTCCACGCTGAGCGAGGATGGCGATCCGCTGGATGTGCTGGTGCTGGTGGACGCGCCCAGCTTTCCCGGCTGCGTGATGCAGGTGAGGCCGATCGGGCTGCTCGAAATGCTCGACCAGGGAGTGCCGGACGAGAAGGTTCTGGCCGTGGGCAAGAACAATCCGCGCTACGCCGATGTGTGGAACTACTCGGAGATTTATCCCCACATGCTCAAAGAAATGACGCATTTCTTCGCCATCTATAAAGATCTCGAGGGCAAGCGTGTGGAAGTCAAGGGCTGGCACGACGCGGCCTACGCGCGCACCAAGGTGGTCGAAGCTGTGGATCGCTTCAAGGGGAACAAGGCCTCCTCCAAAGTCGACGGAAACCGCTAACCAGGGTTGTTCCTGGGGAGCTTCGGATATAATCCCTGCAGGGAAAGCCCGGAGAGATGGCCGAGTGGCTGAAGGCGGCGGTTTGCTAAACCGTTGTAGGGGCTAACACCTCTACCGGGGGTTCGAATCCCCCTCTCTCCGCCAGTAGTACCGCCCCCGGGTCTTTCTCTTTAGCCACTCCGTCTCTGCTCACCATTGCGACCTGTCATCTAGCGACGGTGGAGGATTCACCGGAGTCCGGCCCGTCTCGGGCACGTCTTAATAGCGCTTGACCTCTTCAAGCCTTGCAATCTCGGTGTCAGCTATCTTTAAGCCGTTCGATCAGCTTAAGAGGATGCATCGGCTTTGGAAGTAGTTCGAACTGAAATCCCTGCCGTTGTCCGTTAAGTAAAATCTCAGAGATGCCTGCCTGTCCGGAGAAAAGAACGATTTTTGTTTCCGGGAACATCTTGCGAACCGCTATCGCCAGTTCGACCCCATTCATTCGTGGCATGAGTACATCTGTCAGCAAGTAGTGCGGTCGAAAGACAGGTACTACTTCCAATGCGGCCCAACCGTCAGAAGCAATTTGGACGTCAAAGCCAGCCTGCCCGAGAATCTCTCTTAGTGTTTCTGTGATGAGTTCCTCGTCGTCAACAACCAAAACCTTCGGGTCATCCTGCAACGGAGCCTTTGAGGAGGAGCCCTGAAGGAGCGGTTTGGTCTTAATTCGACTCGACCCGTCATCCGCATAACTATACGAACCAGACACTATCTGTAGCATGCGCCGCCTAGTTTACGTGACTCTCGTCACGTTCGTCACTGGAGGGGCTCCCCAGGTGCGGTCTAGTAAACGGCACGAAGATGGACACGCTCGTACCACTGCTACCCGTCTCTGTGTTGCTCACGACCCCGATTTGGCCGCCTCGTTTTTCGACGAGTTCCCTTGCTACCCACAATCCGATACCCGTGCCAACCTCGCCCTTCGTGGTAAAAAAGGGATCAAAAATCCTTTCTAAATGTTCGGTTCTGATGCCTGCGCCCTCGTCGCGAATGGTTGTCAGAACGCCATCACCAATTGGAGCCCTTGTCTTCCGTGTGGAGATACGAAGGGTGCCCCCGTGTGCCATCGCGTCAATGGCGTTCGCAAGTATATTCGAGAAGACTTGGATCATTTCGCCTTTGCTGACGACTATCTTTTGCAGATCATTGAAGTCGGTTTCCACCCGAATCCCTGCCGATAGCAGCTTCCCACGATAAACCGTCAACACGTTTTCCAGGAGTTCGTGGAGGTGTTCCATGGAAGGCGGCCCGGAATCACGATAGTACCCGAGGGTCTGGCGCGCGATGTGGGAGACCCTTTCCAATTCACTTTCGGCGGTGGCTAAATACTTGTGAGCCTTGGCATCGACGGGCGTATCCTGCCTGGCCAGGAAAATGAGGTTCATCACGGATTCGAGGGGATTGTTTATTTCGTGGGCAATCGCAGCGGCCATTCGGCCGGTTGCCGCTATCTTTTCGGACTGAAGAAGAAGCTTTTCGACTCTTTTCCGGTCCGAAATGTCGCGAGCGATTTTAGAGGCCCCTATCACGCGACCGGTTTCATCACGGATCGGCGAAATCGTTACCGAAACCTGGATGAGACTGCCGTCCTTCCTTCTGCGGATGGTCTCATAATGATCGATCCGTTGACCCGCTCGTAATTTTCCCAGGATTTCGTCTTCCTCGTACTTCAAGTCGTCAGGTATGAGTTGCAAAATGGACCGTCCGATCATTTCATCGGCTGTATAGCCAAACATCTTTCGCGCCGCTTCGTTCCAACTTTGGATGATGCCGTTCAGGTTTTTACTAATAATGGCATCATCAGCAGAATCAACGATGGCGGCCAGGTGAAAACGGGCGTGATCTGTCGTGTCTGCGGGTTTGACGTCTGGCATGGGTCTGGTCTCGTCCTGCTTTATTTCGAATCGCGCTACCGCCAGTCAGTTCGATGCAATCGTCGAACCTCGCGCCTGAGAATTTCTTGGCAAGGGTGTCGTTCGGGCACTTTCGCAGGTCGGAAGCCGCGCAAATGTGCTCAGTTTGCGGCAAACGCTCTTTGCTTCTTCCCTCAGTGATCCAGGCGGCCCGCCGTACCTGTGATGCGCCATATTACACCCAACGTCTTAAATGAGGCTGCGCCGGCCAAGGGCTGCATCGTACGATCAGGTCTTCCGAGGAAAGTGGCGATGGATGCAAGCCGTCTTTTCAAGTGTCGTGTGCTTGTGGTCGAAGATGACCCGCTCGTGTTGCAAGCCACGGCAGCCATCGTGCGCAGCTTCGGGTTCTCGGTACGCACCGCCGAGGATGGATTCGTTGCGCTAAAGGTTCTTCGGGGGGTTTTGCCGGACATTATCCTTACTGATTTAAGGATGCCCGGCATGTCCGGCTTTGAGCTGCTTTCCATCGTTCGTCGTCGGTTTCCACACATCCCAACCATCGCAATCAGCGGCGAGTACATCCTGGCAAACATGCCCCTTGGCCTGCTTGGGGATCATTTCTTTCAAAAAGGCAGCTATACACCACAAGAGCTTCTTGCCAAGATGGAAGAGGTAATCGCAGCCTCCCCAATACGGCCACACCTGGGGAAACATGACAGCGCACCACTGTGGATACCCAGGACAAACACTGACTACCTGGTTGTGACCTGCCCGGACTGCCTCCGTTCCGTTTCGATTGCGGATGAAGCGATATCCAGCGAATTGCAGGAGAGCGAATGCGTCGCTTGTGGAGCTAACATTCGCTACCTCGTAGATGCAAGCGTCATGAAATTGCTCGAAAAGAAGAAAAGTCTCCCTCTGTCTCTGTAGAAGGCGGCCTTCAGCGCGCCCTTGAGGCGTACACTCACGCCATGGCTCATCTGAGCGACTGGCATACGTTCAATCCGAGTGACCGGAAGAGCTACCCGAAGTTGACTGAGGGTTTGTCGGGCTAGGAAGTTGTGACCTTTTTGAGTTTTCGTGGTTGGCACTTGAACCCTGTCCATCCGATCTAACGGCCCTTAATAGAAGTCACCACCCTCCACTTGTCATCCCGAGCGCAGCCGAGAGACCTGCTGTGCGCCTCGGCCCCCGCACAAACGTCTCCGTTCCGTTAGTTCTCCCGCAGAATCGTCATCCTGAGAGCCTGTGACTTTTTTGATTGCTTCATCGTCAACAAGCGCTGGGTGCCCCATTCAAGCCCGGTTTTGGCTTGAGTGGGATACCACGGCACTCACCGAACGATTCTTTCAGCCACTACCCCATGGATGCACCACCCTCCACTTGTCATCCCGCCTGCCCGGCGTGCCGTGGGAGCGCAGGGACCTGCTGTGCGCCCCGGCTCCCACACAAAGGTCTCCGTTCCGTTAGTTCTCCCCCTCTTTCGCTATCGCCAGCATCTGACGATCCTCGGAGGCCTGCCAAGCTTCTCCCTGCCGTGCCAGTTCCCTGATCTTGCCTTTATCTTTAAAGGTCAGCTTTTGGGGCAGTGGTCTTTGCAGTCCCGGCTCCAGGAACGTGACATGCCAGGCGTCGCGCCGAACGAACTGCATAAAGATCCTGTGGTTAGCCTTGGTGTAGCGACTCATGTGGACAGCGCCAGGGCGAATATTAAGCGAAAGTCATCCACAGGACGGCCCACGTATTGGTCGCGGTTACCAAAGATGCGGCAACCCTACGCTCAGGTTCCCGTGTCTCAGTCCCTGAGACTGGAAGTGGGTGATTCCAGGCTGCAAAACGAGAGTCCCCGAACCAACGGGGGGCGAAGGGACTCTCGTCCATGCCTGGCCCGGGAACTCCGCATCCCGTTTACCCCGCGCCGTATCCTGAACGTCCCCTATCCGAGTGGAAAACTCGGCCAGGGTAGGTGGCTGACTTCAGCTTCGAGTCAGATCGTATTCCAGAAAGCCAATGAGGATTTTGGTGACACCTGTCAACTTTGGCAGTCTCCCGAATCATGAAGAAAGTTTTAGATTGACGCTATGCGGGAGTGTAGAGATGCCGGATCGAGATTGGCACGAGTTCATACAAGATGACCCGAGCACGTTTCCGCCTGATCTTTCATCGATACAGGTGATATTCGGGAGCGGACGTCTGATTAAGGGAATTTGGCGCGACGGAATGCTTTTGCATGAGTACAAAATCCCTGAATCTAAAATCACGCGGTGGCGTTTTATCTAGGGTCGCCTGAATCCACAGGCTTCTGCTCACCATTGCGACCTGTCATCCGGCGGAGGCGGAGGATTCACCAGAGTTTCGCCCAGCGGCCCGCGGTCTAATCCTTGCTCGTCCAGCAGGTGCAGAGAGACGCGAGCTGTACCAGCCGGAGCTTGCACCGTGGTTTGCAGCTTGACCGGCTGCAACGGCGTGACCGAGTCCAGTGTCGCCATGCCGAGCGCCGCACCCCCACCGCTGTAATAACGCGCAACCAGCTTGCCGGCGTAGAACACGCCGAACTCTCCAGTGAGCACGAGCCCTTTCGGTGTGCCGGCAACAGCCAACGGCTGGCCGACTACCCCGCTATAGGTAGCTGTCTGGAAACCCTCGCCCATGCGCGTGGGATACCACTGCGTATCCATTGCGTAACTCTCGCCGGGAGCGAGTTCTATCATCGGACTGTTCACTTCCGCCTCCATGTAGTAGATCGGCGGCCCGGCGGGAGCAGGCGCAGGCGCGTTGTGAGGGCGCGTCCCGGTGGTATAGAAAAGCATGGTTGCCTTACCTGGGTATTGCGCCGTGGGCTGATAGCGGGAGCGCTCGACCATGGTGTATCCAGTGGAACCGTCAACGACTGCCAGCCAGCCGGCGGGCGAGTCGATCCAGACTTCTCCGCCGAGATCACCCCAATGCAGCCGGAACAGGCCGCCGCTCACGGAATAGGCAGGATTCTGCGCCATTCCGCTTACCACTTGATAGCTTTTCAGAAAAACGCTGGCCGGGTTCGCCGGAGTCAGGCCCCAGAACTTTGGGTTGAACTGGTTGGGGTCGTCCGGGGCTGCGGCGTTGTACTCCGACACCGATTGCTCAGACCAGGTCTGCGGGTATCCGGTCACGTTCTTCATCACGGCGTGGAAGGAAATGACTGGCGAGCCGGCGGTTATGCTGATGTCGCGGATATACTGCTGCCCGATGGCAGGATCCACCGGGCCGGTCAAGCGCACTGCGCATTGCTCGCCCTGTGACAGCACCTGAAGCGAAAAGGGCGAATTGTCCAAGGGCTCTCCGCCTGCACCCGCCCAATGCTGCTCGTCCTGTTCCCCCTCGGGCATGGGCCAGATCTTGTCTCCGCCGTAGTTGTTCCAATGCTGCCCAGCCGTTTCAGGCGGGATCACTTGCCCTTTCAGCTGCTGATTGACAAAAAGATAATCGTGGCCGCCGAAGGTGACCTGCATCAGGCGTCCGCCGAGTTGCGGAACAATTTCCAGTTTCACCCACTGGTTGGCCAGCTCTTGGGCCTTCCAGCCAAGGTAGTCCGCGGATTGCACGGTGCAACCGGCTTTTGCGCCCGCCTGCCCCAATAAGGTCGAGCACGTGAGCGACCCCAGTACTACAGCACAGAAAAATAACCCCAGAGCATACTTTGTGGCTCTGGCAAAAATGGGATGCATTCGTTGTCTCCATGATCATTGAAACATGATCATGGAGATTGGAAATTGGCGGCAGCTTGCAAGCCCGCGGTACAGCCGCTTCGCAATCGGTGTAGACGGAACCGGACTTGCTTGGGAGCATTGTGGGGCCACCGAGCTGCATGCGGCTTTCCGCGAAGAAAGCCGCACCCGAAACCGCTAGAACTGGTACTTCACCGCAAGCTGCATGCTGTGTGGGGCGTTGGCCGAGGTTACCAGTCCGAAGGAAATAGGGCAGATTCTTCCTTGGATTGTGGTTCCCAACCAGTTTTCCGGGTGTGTCACCGAGAAAGTAGCTCTCCAGGTAGGGAACGGTGTTGTGGACGTTGTACAAAGCGGAGCTGCTGATGGGTTCAACGGAGGCCCGGTTGAACGTGGTATCCGGATTTTTGGCGGATACGTTCTTAGCCGGGTAAGTAAATAGGAACGGGTGGGCAGCAGCTGCAGGTTGGTCAACTCGATGAAAGGTGTGGACAAGATCACCGGAAACGAACTTTAGTCTCCATACGGAGCATCCCCCACCTTCAATGAATCCAGAGGTGCTTTGCGCGCTCCAACCCGTCGCTAAGATTGCCCGACCTGCGTCCGGAGAAATTACTTAGACAGCACCCCGATATCGACCTGTGACATTTCTCTGGAAATTGTCGCTGGAAATGTAGTCCAATGTAGCTATCCCAAGGGACATACCCGGCCCCGCAATCCTAAATACTGGTCTATCAAAGATCGAATGCAGAGCCGTACCCACCATAATTTTCCTGGCCGCCAGGAGTTGATAATAGGAGCCCACCATGAAGAAAGCGCTACTTGCTTGTCTCGTCCTACCGTTGAGCCCACTGTTCCTGCGGGCCCAGATCGCGAACAACACTTCACTCGTTGGCACCGTAAGCGACGCAAGCGGTGGCGTCATCAGCGGCAGTAAAGTGACGGCCGTGGAAGAGAACACCAAGGTGCAATCGTCAGCCGTTACCAACGGTGCAGGATACTACGCGATCACTTTCATCCAGCCCGGAACATACGACATCACGGTCGAGCAATCGGGCTTCAAGACGGTTACCAAGACAGGTGTCGTCGTCCCCGTAGACCAGGCCATCCGAACCGACTTCGCGCTGTCCGTCGGCTCAGTGGAAAGCGTGGTCACGGTCACGGCGAATACGCCACCACTGTCTACTGACGACGCAACCCTGGGCGAGACGTTCAACACCCGCGCAGTAGAAGACCTTCCGATTAGCGGCCACAATGCGCTGGAGGTCGCTTCCCTGGCCTCAAACGTCTATATCGGCTCAGCGACCAACTACCAGGGCAACCCTCCCGGTGAAGACTTCATAGGCGCCGGCCAGCGCGAGATTCAGAACGCCCTCTCCCTCGATGGCGTTTCCATCGTGAACAACCTGATCACGACCACCCCGGATCACCCCCCTGCGGATATGATCTCGGAAACCCAGATGCAGAGCGGCAATTACACGGCGCAGTACGGCTCGTATCTCGGAATCCACATCAACCTGGTGAGCAAGAACGGCACCAACGATCTCCACGGCGCGGTCTACGAGTATGTGGAGAACACCGCCCTGAATGCAAATGTGTTTACTGCCGCTCCGGGCAGTAAGAAGCAGGTTCTGCACTACAACCAGTACGGCTTCCAGGTAGGAGGCCCGGTATACATCCCAAAGCTATACAACGGCCGCAACAAGACGTTCTTCTTCGGCTCCTACGAGAAACTCAAACAGGTTGGCCAGGCAGCCAGCATTGTCTCCGTGCTCACGCCGGCGATGGAAAATGGCGACTTCAGCGCCGCTGGAATTCCGCAGCTCTATGATCCTGCTACCGGCATGCCTTATCCCAACAACCAGATTCCAGCGGCTGAGTTAGCCACACCAGCCGCAGCAATTTCGAAGAAATATGAAGCTTACATGGTGGCTCCGAATCAGCCAGGCATTGCCAACAACCTGAACAACGACTATCCGAGCGATCTGACGATCACGCAGTCCATCGATCGCATTGACGAAAATATCGGCGATAAGATCAAGCTCTTCGGTCGCTACTACTATCAGGATTTGACCTTCGTGAACGGCTCGAACTTTGCGGCCAATGCTTCCAACGGACCGACCAACAGCCGGAATTATGCGTTTGGCTACACCCAGGTCATCACCCCGAGACTGATCAATGATCTGCACTTCGGGGTAAACAAGCTGATCTCGGAAAACCTGAACTACTGGTACACCGCCGGGCTCAAGAATGCCGGAACCAGCCTCGGCATTCCCGGTTTTACCGGGGATACGCTCTACAACAACCCCGGCGTTCCAGTGATTACCATCACTAATTTTACCGGCGTCGGTAATGCCGGCAGCAACTGGTTCCAGGACGATCGCACCTACGACTTTTACGATCAATTGAGCTACTCCAGGGGCAAGCACAACATTATCGTCGGCGGAGAGTTCCGCCGACTGACCCTGGGCCGCGAAGCCACTAACAACCCGCTGGGCGTCATCAATTTCACTCCCACCTCGTGCAAGCCGAACCTTGCAGGCGATTGCCCTACACCGATTGTCAGTACCGGATATTCCGCCGCAGACTTCGTGCTCGGCTATGCCAACAGCGACACCACCCCGATCGATACCATCAAGGGTTCAGTGGGCGAGTGGCGCGATGGTTTCTTTGCCCTGGATAACTGGCAGGTAGCTCCCAAGTTCACCCTTAACTACGGGTTCCGCTATGACCTTCCGACGGCGCCATACAGCCTGAACGGCTATGGCCGGTTATTGAACGATGCTCAAACCGCCCTGATCCCGGCCAGCACGGCGACGTCCGGTGCAACCTACAAGCCCACGCCGGGGTACAAGTTTGGCAGCGCGCAACTGGACAACGCGGGACCACGGCTTGGTCTCGATTATCGTGTAACGGATAAGACGGTGATCCGCGCTGGTCTCGGCTTCTACTACAACGCCAACCAGCTCAACACCTATACCTTGCTCACGTCCAACTACCCGTTCGCCGCAGCGGTCAGCTACACCACCACCGGCGCCAATCCGATCACCTTCACCAACACGACACCGGGGGCCGGCAGCGCAGCTCCTGTGGCCGGCACGCCCCACACCTACGTCGCTGCCTACACGCCAGAACCCAACCTGAAGACACAGCGCGCCTATCAGTGGAACGCGGACGTGGGCCAGGCGCTTTGGAGTGGAGCTGCGTTCGAGCTGCAGTATCTAGGCTCGCACTCGCTGCACCTGGACCGCAGCTACTATAACAACGAGCCGATCAATCCGGTCAACACGACGGTCAAGTCGCTCAACTCGCAACGTCCCAACCAACTCTTCGGCAGTATCCGCGTCTTCCAGGAAGATGAGTACTCGCACTATAACGCGCTTACGGCCATCTTGCGGCAGCGGGATATCCACGGGTTTGCCGGCCAGGTCAGCTATACCTGGTCGCATGATATGGACATCGGCACCAACTCCAACGCCGGCGGTACTACATCGCAGCAGTACAATATCGGCGCCGACTATGGCAATGCGAACTGGGATGTTCGCAACCGTGTCGTGGCTGAATTCACCTATGCCATGCCGGCACTGACAGGCATGAACGCGATCAAGCGCGAGACGCTGGGCGGATGGCACGCCAGCGCCATCGTCAATATTCAGTCCGGCATGCCCTTCACCGTTGCCATGAGCAGCAGCACCACCGCGGCAGGCGTCGATCAAGGCCTCCAGCGTCCGTCGTGGGTGCATGCCGAAAGAGCCAACTGCAATCTGGGGAACGCTTATGCCGGCCTGAGCCATTCGACTACCTCGTGCATTGATAAAACCGCCTACGAGACTGCGGTCAACTATTCGACGGGGGCTGTCGGCTACGGCGATGTGCATAGAAACAGCCTTTTTGGTCCCGGTTTGCAGTATGAGAACGTGGCGGTGTTCAAGGACTTTGGGATCTGGGAACGGCTGAAGTTTCAGTTCCGCGCCGAGGCCTACAATGTCTTCAATCACCCCAGTGGCATGAATCCGCAGTCCGGAGCGACTTCCTCCTCAAGCGGCCTGAACATCAGCACGACGGGAGCTTGTGCGGCCGTTTCTTGCCTCGTCTATCCCAACGGTTTCGGCACCATCACGGGCGTGCAGCAAGTACCGGGCACGTTCAGTGGAGCTCGTATTCTGGAGCTGTCGGGCAAGGTGATCTTCTAACTGGGAGGCGGCGGCCGGAGGGAGTCTTCCGGCCGCCCCACTGACTTCTCTCGCCAAAAAAAACTACACATCGCATCCCTTTTAGCCACAGCGACGTGGCATTCGTGGAGTGGGCCGTGCCCTTCGTTCTCCTGATGGCAAACAAAACAAAACCCGCACCTTTGAGCGGGAGCCGGGGAGCACCGCAGATCCCTCGCCTCCCCCGGATTTCCTGTTAAGAACCGTAGCTTCGGTGGATTTTGTGCGGCTCTCTTCACGGAGAGCCGCATACGTTGCCGCTGGTAGAGCCGTGAAGTAGGAAATCCGGGTACGCTCCTAATGACAAACAGGTCGGGGAGGCATCCTAGCCCACTCAAGCCAAAGTACGGCTTGAGTGGGCTAGGATGCCTCCCCGACCTGTTTGTCATTAGGAGAGGCTGTGACTTTTTTGATTGCTTGATCGTCAACAACCGCTGGGTGCCCCATTCAAGCCCGGTTTTGCCTGCCCCGGCGTGCCGTGGGGCCTGAGTGGGATACAACGGCACTCACCTAACGATTCTTTCAGCCACTAGCCAATTCCCCATGGATGCACCACCCTCCACTTGTCATCCCGAGCGTACCCGGATTTCCTACTTCACGGCTCTACCAGCGGCAACGTATGCGGCTCTCCGTAAAGAGAGCCGCACAAAATCCACCGAAGCTACGGTTCTTAACAGGAAATCCGGGGGAGGCGAGGGATCTGCGGTGCGCCCCGGCTCCCGCTCAAAGGTCCAGGTTTTGCTAGTTCTCACACAGACTCTCCGGGCTAGCCTTTAGCATTGCAAGCGCGTAATGAGAATCGAGACTCTTTTACGGAGCGCTCCTCCCACCACCAATTCGGACAAGTATGCCGCCCCTCCGGGACTTAATCCGGAGAGAATAGTTTTTCCGCAACCTGGTAAGCCACAATCTTCACTCCGGAGCTTTTCATGGCAATGACCGTTATTCAACATGTGCTCTCTCGATTGCGCTCAATCGGCCTCACCGACGTCTTCGGAGTTCCGGGCGACTTTGCCTTTCCCGTCAACGATGCCATTTGCGAGCATCCGCAAATGCGCTGGATTGGCTCCTGTAACGAACTGAATGCAGCGTACGCCGCGGATGGCTACGCCCGGATCAAGGGTTTTGGCGCCATCTGCACTACGTATGGAGTGGGCGAACTGAGTGCACTCAATGGCATAGCGGGCGCCTACGCGGAGCACCTTCCCCTGTTCCATCTGGTAGGCAGCCCGAATATGGCAACGCAAGCGACGAGGGCTCTCATGCATCACACCCTGGGTAACGGGGAATACGATTTATTTCAGCGCATGACGGAGCCTGTGGTTTGCGCGCAGGCGGTCATGCATCCGCAGAATGTTGCCTTTGAAACGGAGCGGCTCATTGCCCAAGCGCTCTATCACCGCCGTCCTGTATACATGGCATTTCCCGCCGACCATGCCAATCAACCGGTAGTCAGCACGGCGCAGCCGGTGCCGGCGCCATCGAGCGACCCCGATTTTCTCGCTGCCGCGACCGACGCTATCGTCTCGTTAGTGGAAAAGGCACGCACGGCGTGTTTCCTGCCCGATATCCTATTGGCGCGGATCGGGCTGCAAGCTGCCATGCAAGCGGTGATTGATGCGTCAGGACTGCCTTTCGCCACCATGTTCATGGGCAAGTCGGTGCTGGATGAGCGCCATCCCAACTACATCGGCATGTACGACGGCGCCCTGATGAATGAAGAGGTTCGCGATTTCGTTGAAAGTTGCGATGTGGTTCTTGAGGTGGGAACGCTATTGACGGACTTCAATAGCGGAGCCTTTACGGCGAAGCTGGATCCGGCCAAAATAGTCGTCATCTCGCATCATCGAGTCCGCATCGACGGAAAAGTCTATCCCAACGTGGAAATGGCCGACATCCTCGCGGCGCTGGTGCGGCACTTGCCGAAAGATCGGGCATGGCCAAAGCTGCAGGTCTCTTCGCTTGGCGAGCCTGCCGGGCAAGGATCTGATCCCATTACCGCAGCGGCACTCTATCCGCGGTGGGCAAACTTCCTTCGTCCGCGCGATATTCTTGTGGCTGAGACTGGCACCGCCTCCATGGGCCTGGGCTTCGCGCAGATGCCGGCAGGCGCATCCTTTCATAATCAAACACTCTGGGGTTCGATCGGCTGGGCAACACCTGCGGCATTTGGGGCGGCCATCGCAGCTCCCGATCGCAGGGTGGTGCTGGTCACGGGCGACGGATCGCATCAACTCACGGCACAGGAGGTAAGCCAATTCGGACGCCTCGGACTGCAACCCGTGATCTTCGTGCTCAACAATTCCGGTTATCTGATCGAACGGCTGCTGTGCAAAGATCCCGCCATTGCCTACAACGATATCGCGCCCTGGAGTTACTCCGAACTGCCCCGGGCACTCGGTTGCGAAGGATGGTTCACGGCACGCGCCACAACTTGCGGCGAGCTCGACCAGGCGCTGGACACGGCGGCGCGAGGGGGTTCCGCCGCTTATATCGAGATAGTCACGGATGCTTATGCGGCTTCACCGCTGGCGCTTAAATTGCACGAGAGTTTTCGCCGCCTCTATAAGTCCTGAACGACGGTCAACTTTCGCTTGCCGCTCCAGCCTGAATTCACTACTATGCGTCTCGTATGTTGAACCAACTTGCTCCGTGCTGACCAAGATCGAACGTCCGAAACTCGGAATTGCGTCCTGGAGTCTACCCTGGGCCATCGGAGTCCAGGGTTACCCTTCGCCACAGCGGCCACTCGGCTGTATAGGACTGCTGGAGAAGGCGGCCGAAGCCAAAGTCTCCGTGGTGCAGATCGCCGATAATCTCCCCCTGCACGAGTTGCCGGATAAGGAGCTGGATCAATTGCGCGAGGCAGCGGCTGGCCGGGGGCTGGTGCTGGAAGCGGGGACGCGAAGCCTGGATCCCGAGCACCTCACGCGGTACATCGCGATCAGCCACAGGATTGGAGCGCGGATACTGCGCACGGTCTTGTCGGGGAGCTTGTTCGGGCCGAAACAGGTGGCTGCGGCTGAAGCCGCAATCCTGAAGGTTCTGCCCGCGCTCGAGTGCGAGGGCGTAACGCTTGCCCTGGAGAATAACGAAGCCTTCAGCGCGCTGGAGTTCGCCGGGATCATCACGAGAATTGCCAGCCCTCATGTAGGGATTTGCCTGGACACCGCCAATTCGCTTGGCCGGCCGGAAACATTGCAGACGGTAGTCGAACACCTGGCCGAGCACGCGGTTGTGCTTCACGCCAAGGATTACGACATTCGGCGCATCGATACCCGCATGGGGTTCTCCGTAGTGGGAACGGCAGCCGGCGACGGCCGGGTCGATTTCAATTGGGTGCTGGCCGAGCTACGCAGACGGGGACGCAGCGGAATCAGCGTTATCGTGGAGCACTGGCCGCCGTTTGCCGGCACTATCGAGGAATCCATTCGGATCGAGGAAGAGTGGCTCGCGAGAAGTGTGCGCTTTCTCCGTTCGAAGGTGTCAGCCATTGTTTAGGGGCTAGCGCCGATTGGCAGCAGAGGGGCGAACGCCATGGAGTTATCCGTGCTCATCGGGCTGGCCCTGACCCTTCTGTCCGGAACGATGATGACTTGCGCCATCGTGCCCATGAAGTTCGCTCGGGCGTGGAAGTGGGAGAATATCTGGCTGCTGTATATCGGGTTCGGCCAGGTGGTGTTTCCCTTGCTGCTCATTCGCCTCACAGCGCCGCATGCCTGGGCAGTGTTCGCGTCCGCCAAGCCATCGGCCCTGGCTGCCGCCGCGCTCTTCGGGTTGGGTTGGGGTATCGGCAATGTGCTGTCGGGCATCGGCTACACCATGCTGGGTGTAGGACTGGGGTTGACCATCATCCTGGGACTGACGGCTTCATTAGGGTCCCTGATCCCGTTGCTGGTGCTCTACCCCGGGCGGTTGGCGAGCCCGGCCGCGGTGGCGCTCTACCTCGGCGTTGTGGTCATGGTGGCCGGCCTTATCCTCTGCTATCACGCGGGCAATCTGCGCCAGGCGCAGCGGTCGCAGCATGAAACTTCAGGCGGCGCGGATCTCCAGTCCTTCGGCAAAGGAGACCTGCGCACCGGCGTCCTCATTTGTATCGCATCGGGAATTCTGTCCAGCATGTTGAACCTGGCCTTCATCTTCGGCGACGATATTCGGACCACTGGTCTGCGGATGGGCATGTCGGGCATCGCCGCAGTCGATACCCTGTGGCTGCCGATCTTCCTGTTTGGCTTCGTGCCCACGCTGGTTTACTGCATTTACCTTTTTGTGCGCAATGGCTCGTGGCGCGCTTTCGCGCAGCCTGCCACCGCTCCCAACTGGTTCATCGGAATGTTGATGGGGCTGCTGTTCGTAACCGGCCTCTCGCTCTACGGCATCGGCAGCCTGCGTTTGGGGACCATGGGTCCGGTGCTGGGATTTCCGGTCTATACCTCGGCTATGGTTCTGTCTGCCAACGCGGCCGGATTCTTGACCGGGGAGTGGCGTGGATCGCCTCGTAGCGCGTATATCTACGAGCTGTTGGGCATTCTGCTGCTCATTGGCTCCATCGTCGTGATCGCCGCGGGCAATCGCAGGATTGCCTGAACACTATTGAGGAAGCATTCCATGGATGCAATCGCGAAAGTGGGGATTGGCAGCACTGATCTCAGGGTTTCCCGCCTGGGATTCGGCGGCGTTCCCCTGGGCGGGCTGTACAAAGACGTATCGGAGGATGAGGCCGGCGCTACCGTCCGCAGGGCACTCGATCTCGGCATCAACTATTTCGACACCGCTCCCATCTATGGATTCGGAAAAAGCGAGATTCGGCTGGGAAAAGAATTGGCCCACCGCAACCGCGAGTCGATCGTCGTCGCCACCAAGGTTGGATACACTCTCGTTCCCGAGGACGGGGGACGCGATGAGAAGGTATTTCATCGCTTCGACAACGTGCCCCCCATGCGTCCTGTTTTCGACTTTAGCTACGACGGCATCATGAGGACCTTCGAGGACAGCCTGCATCGCCTCGACCTCGCCCACGTAGACATCCTGAACATCCACGATCCGGACGACCACTGGGAGGATGCGATTGACATCGTCTACCCGGCCCTGCATCAACTCCGCAGCGAGGGGGTCGTCCGTGCCATCGGGGTGGGCATGAACCAGGCGGAGATGCTGGCCAGGTTTGCCCGCGAAGGCGATTTCGACTGCCTGCTGCTGGCAGGCCGGTACACGCTTATCGACCACACCGGCTTGCGCGAGTTGCTGCCCATCTGCGAACGCAAGGGCATCAGCGTAATCATCGGCGGCCCCTACAACAGCGGAATCCTGGCCACTGGAGCGCGGCCCGGAGCGACTTACAACTACGTCGATGCTTTGCCGGCGGTCATGGAGAAAGTAGCGGCGATCGAAGCAGTTTGCGGGCGCCACCACGTCCCGCTGCAGGCGGCGGCGCTGCAGTTTCCCATGGCGCATCCCGCGGTAGCCGCAATCATTCCCGGCGCTCGGTCCGTAGCTGAAGTGGAGGAGAATGTCCGGTTGATGACCCTGCCCATTCCCAACGACTTCTGGGAGGAGCTGCGTCGCCTGGAACTGTTGCCGCCGGAGGCGCCGGTGCCACGCAATAGAAGTGTGTCCCTCTGACCATCTCCGGCGTCCAAACGAATAGACTGAAGCCGGGAGTGAATGGATCAGGATGCGATCATGAGCACCATAGGAGCATTAACGACCGCGCAGCCCTGGGAAAATCAGAGTCGATTTGCGGCGCGCGACCTGGTCGAGTTTGGTGTGGCCTATGGACTGATCCTGGCGGCCATTTGGACCCTGAATCCATGGCAGAGGTTTTTTTATTGGGCCGCCATCGCATGGGTGGTCGTCACTACGTGGCAGCACCGTACTACCTGGAAGGCGTTGGGGCTCGGTTTGACGGGCCTGCTGCGTTCACTCTGGATCGTGGGAGCGGCAGCGATACTGGCAGCCCTGGCACTCTATTTGGCCGGCCGGGAGCACACACTGCACCGGCTCCATGGCCCAACGCCCCTGTTGTCGCATGTTTGGGGATACATGATCTGGGCGGTCATGCAGCAGTTCCTGCTGCAGATCTATTTCCTGCTCCGATTGCACCGCATGCTGCCCGGTAAGGTGGCGCCGGTAGTGGCTGCAGCCGGCCTGTTCTCGCTTGCCCATCTACCCAATCCGATACTGACGCCGGTCACGCTGGTGTGGGGCGTTGCCGCCTGCGTGTTGTTTTTGCGCTACCGGAATATCTACGCCCTGGGAATCGCCCACGGAATCCTGGGGCTTTGTGTCGCAGTGATCGTGCCAGAACCGCTGCAACACCATATGCGCGTGGGCATCGGCTACTACCGGTACCATGTGCGAGAACGCCGTCATCCTGCGGTCGATCAGCGCAACCAGGCAGACCAGATGGTATCGACCGACGCGTGGGTGATGGCCGAGGCCCCTACCCGGCGATCCTGAAGCCACGCCCGTCCATAGAAAATGCCCGCGAGCAATGCCAGCAGTACATAGCGCCAATTGAAGTGGACTGCGCGTTTGTTGAAGTGGGAAAGCCCAAACAAGGTGGCGGTGATGAGCAGCGCGCGTACCTGCCCAACCCGCCGCTCGAGAAGATTCTGCATCCATCCGCGAAAGAAAAGCTCTTCCGGAACGGCAACAAAGAAGAAGGTGAAGATCCATCCCAGGAGAACATGCCAAAGCGAAGGCATATGGGCGTGGAAATGGAGGAACCCGAGGAACAGCCCGAGGGCAACAGCCATGGGAGCGTACACGGCCAGCCAGAGCAAGCCAACGCGGAAGTCACGCAGACGAAGGCGGAGGTCGAAACCAACCTGGCGCAGCTGCCGGATGGCGAGAAAGCCATAGATGCCCGCATCGAGCAACAGAATTTTATTGAAAATGGCGAGACCCGGTCCCCAGGCAGGTTCAAACCAGCGCAAGTCCACGGCCAGACCGAGGACGCCAAGGATGAGGAAGTCGCGCCATTCTCCTCGCTGCTCCGGGTCGCTCAGGCTTGCGCCGTAGAGCAGCAGGCTGATGAGGACGGGGAGCAGCGTGTAGAGGGCAAGCCATGTCCATCGGAAGAGGCCGTCAGAAAGCGAGACCAGGGCATAGGGGAGACCGAGCAAAGCGGGCGCCAGGACGCGCAGGCTAAGCGGCCATCGCTGCGCCAACAGCAGACTGCGAGGACAGAATGCCGCCCAGAAGAAAGGGACCAGCGTAAGCAGGGCGGCCAGGGCGACCGATGGATGGAGGAGCGCGCGCGGCATCAGCTTCGAGCTTAACGCGGGAGGACCACGATGGCGCCGGGCGTTATGGATTTCCCAGGTTATAGACGACCGGATCTTGCTCCATTTTCGGAAGTTCCCCAAGAGCTTGCCGGATGACTGCCAGGAGTTTGGCATTGTTCACTGGCTTTTGCAGAAACGCCTTGGCGCCCGCGTCAATCACACGTTTCAGGTTGCCGCGAACCTCGCGCCCGGTGACCACGATGACCGGGACTGCGGCCAGGGCGGGTACATTTTTGAACCTGTCCATCAGCAGGAAGCCGTCTCCGCCAGGCAGGCCCAGATCGAGGATGATGAGATCCGGCTCGCTCCTACGTGCCTCGGCCATGCAAGAGATCGCATCCGATGCGGAAGAAGTTTCGTAATGGTGGGCGCGGAGACGCACGTGCATGGCTTGCAGCACGTGCGGGTCGTCCTCGACGATGAGAATCTTTTTTCCCATTGCGCACAATCCTCTGTAGCTCTATCGGCCTGAATTATGCAATCGTGAGCGGCGATTGACCGCAAAACATGTGCATCTCAGTTTGCCCCGGAACACCATCCCGTTTGCCGCTCTTCTCCCGGAAAAGCCGCACTTTCCTACACTTTCCTGTCCCGAGTGGAAACAAAAATGCCTCTCTGGTGGGCTTACGCAAAAATGTGCCGATGAAGCAGCCAGAGCAACGACGTGGGCCGTAACGCACAGCGCCATCGTTCACGCAGAAAGCGCCACTCCACACGGTGTGGCGCTTTTTTCCTGCAGTACTCAGCGGCCAAACTGACGCAGGTGGTGATCCGCGTGCAAATATCCCCAGCGCATCCAGTCCTCCGCTGTCATTTTTCCGAAGATGGGATGCGGCAGGCATGGGGTCGGCAAACGATCGCAGAAACGGTTCAGGGTGGAGAGCAAAGAAGCTAGATCCTGACAGAAATCCACTGGAACCGTGCCCCCTTTCCCTTGTTCCATCTCCGGCCGGGTAGGAAATCCCCGGGGCCACTGCGTCGGCACGCTGAGTGCCGCCCACTTCACTACCGTTCTTTGCAGGAAGCCGGTCGCCGGACTTGCCGTCCTCTCTCCTAAAGGAACCTTGTAGGAGTCATCCAAATGACACACCATCTGGTGGACAGACATGGAACCCCAGCGCGCCTTATCCGCCGCCGAAAGCTGCCCCATTCGACGCGCTATGTTCTGCCGTTCGCTGAGGTTCTTCAAGGTCTTCATCGGGGAGTCCGGTTCTCTCGTGGTCGCACTGATGCTCGACTATACAAGCTGCGGAAAAAGTCTAGATCGGGCGGGAACGGAACACCTCAGGGGCTTAAGAGCGTGTGTGAGAACCGGAGAAAAACAGCAGGTCCCTCCACTACGCTTCGCTCCGGTCGGGATGACAATTCTGTGGCTGAGCTAAAGCTTCCAGCAGCCTGTCAAACCCCGGTAGCCACCACGAAATATTGCGCGTTTTCTGTGCCCGGGTTGTGTACGCCGTGCAATTCGTTGGAATGTACGAATGCCGCGCCTCCGGGCCCGATCACCGCGGTCTTTCCGGCGATGGTCACCGCGAGCGAGCCCTTCATCATCAGGAAGAGTTCCTCGTGCTCATGCCTGTGCGGAGGATGCGGCTCGCTTCCCGGCGCCAGCGTCGTCTCATGCACTTCCAGGTGATCACCGGAATGTGTCAGGCCGTCCAGGATCGGCCGCGATTCGTTCGGTCCATTTTTCTTTACCGGTAGTTGGTCAAAAGGCTTGATGAAGGAGCTGAGTGTGGGGCTATCCGCTGCGAACGCCGAAGAGGCGGCCAACATGGGAATAGCCTGCAGAACCGAGCGCCGGGTGGCATTCATGGAAATCTCCCGTTAGGACATACCTGCTTATTGAACTCCTGTAGCAACCACGAAGTACTGCGCCTTTTCAGTACCCGGATTGCGTGCGCCATGTAACTCGTTGGAGTGGAAAAATGCTGCGCCTCCGGGCCCGATCACACCTGTCTTTCCCTCAATGGTGACGGCGAGGGTGCCGCTCACCATGAGAAGAAGCTCTTCATGCTCGTGGCGATGGGGCGGATGGGGAGAACCTCCTGGAGCAAGTGTCGTCTCGTGAACTTCAAGGTGGCCGCCGGAATGAGTCACACCGTTCAGAATTGACCTGGATTCATTTTGCCCATTTTGCTTTACCGGCAACTCACTGAAGGGCTTGATGAAGGAGGTGAGGGTCGGGCTGTCCGATGCTAACGCCGAAGAGGCGGCCAACATGGGAATAGCCTGTAGAAGAGAACGACGGGTTGCATTCATAGAGTCTCCCGGACCCTGCCAGCGTTGTTATAGGCCTTCCGGAGACATCAAATCAAGAGAGCCTTTCCCCGCCTGTATACCGAAGGCTCTCCTGCGGTGCCGGATTCTGCATTTCGCTGGTAAGATCATCGGGAACAAATTGACGGGGGCACCATGTCCTTTAAGCCGAATCGCCGCAGCTTCCTCATCGCAAGCGGTCTTACTGCCCTTGCCTCGACCAAAGTCCTGGGTGCTAACGACACCCTTCGCGTGGGAGTGATCGGTGCCGGCGGGCGGATGAGAACCATTCTCGATTGCGCCGACAAAACCGGCATTCCCTACGAGATCGTGGCCGTCAGCGATGTGTACGGACCGCGCCGCGATGAGGTGAAGGCACGGATTGCCTCCACTAGTGCCACTACTACCCACGTCGATTATCACGAATTGCTGTCGAAGGATATGGACGCGATTCTCATCGCCTCCCCCAACCACTGGCACGTACGCATGGCGTGCGACGCGCTGGCTGCAGGCAAAGACGTCTACCTGGAAAAACCGGTCACGCACACCATCGAGGAAGGCGCTACCCTCTCTCATGCGGTTCATAACAGCAAGAAAGTCTTGCAGTGTGGCATGCAGCAGCGCAGCTGGACGCACTTTCGTAATGCCGTCGATCTGATTCAGGGAGGCAGTTTGGGCCGAGTCACCCAGGTGAGAACCTACTGGTGGCAAAACTATAACCAGGCGAGTTGGCGACCCAAGCCCGTCGACACCCAGGCGCTCGACTGGAAGCTTTGGCTCGGTGGCGCTCCCGACCAGCCATTCAGCGAAGAAAAGTTTTACCGCTGGCGCTGGTACTGGAACTTTGGGGGCGGGGCCATGACTGATTTGTTCGCCCACTGGATCGACGTGGCCCACTGGGCGATGAAGAGCGATACGCCGAAGCTGGCACAGATGCTGGGGGACAAATACATTTTCGAGGAGTGGGACTGCCCCGACACCATTCAGGCGGCGCTCCGCTATCCAGGATGGGATGTGGTGTACGAGGGCATGATGAGCTCCTCCATTGACGACGGCGGCCTCGAGTTCCGTGGCACTGAGGCCACGCTGAAGATTGACCGCAACAGCTTCGGTATTTACCGCGAGGGCGTGCAGGCTGGGCAAAATCCCATCCTCACTGAGGATAGCTTCCGCGATGGAACGATCGACCACGTGGCGAATTTCTTTGCCTGCGTCAAGTCGCGCAAGGAACCGAACGCGCCGGTCGAAACCGGAATCACCGCCGCCCTGGCCGGCCACGTCGCCAATCTCGCCTATAAGCACACCGGGCAGATTACCTGGCCGCCCAAGAGCTCGGCATAAAGCGCGGCTCCTGGGCACCTCAAAAGCTCAGATAAGCACAACCCGAATCAATGTCTACAGCTCGCGTATGGCACTCACCGGATTGATTTGCATGGCTCGACGAGCAGGCAGATAGCACGCCAGCACCGACATCGCCCCCAACAGCAGCACAACCGCAAATATCGTCACCGGATCATTGGCGCTGACCCCGTATAGCTGGGCAGCGACGGCGCGCGTCAAAGCGAACGCAAGAGCAAGACCGACGGATAAGCCGCACAATGTCAACCAGAGCCCTTGCATGAGTATCAGCTTGAGCACGTCGAGGCGCGTAGCGCCGAGGGCCACGCGGATCCCGATCTCATGCGTGCGTAACTGCGTGCGATAAGCCACTACTCCATAAATCCCCGTAGCCGCCACTACCAGTGCGATCATCGCGAACACGCCCGCGAATGTGCTCTCGATCACGGCAAAGGCGCTGCCTCCCTCGGTGGTCTGGCGCATCGTACGCACATCGTAGACCGGAAGCTGGTCGTCGATCGACTGAATGGTTCCCTCGACCGCCGGAATCAGGTTCAACGGGTCGCCCAGCGTCTTGACTTGAACAATGAGTTCGTTGGCTCGCTGGAAGTAACTCATGTAAACCATGGGCTCAGGCTGCTCGTACATAAAAGCATGCTTTGTGTTACGCACCAGGCCCACGACCGTGAACAGACTGTCTCCTATTCGTAACCGTTTCCCTAACGCATCCTGCCCTGGCCAGTACCGGTGAGCCGTTGTCTGATCGATGACCAGCACGAGCGGTGATTTCTCGTTATCGTCCCGGGTGAAGTCGCGGCCCTCAGTTATGGGTATACCCAAGGTTTCAAAGTAACGCGGGCTTACGTCCGCCGTCCGCACTTCCAGCGACTCGTGTGGGGCGGGAACATACCCCTCCGGATACGCTTCCACCGTCTTCCGCATCCAACTCATGGGGACCCAGTCTGTAAGAGAGACAACCCGCACGCTCGGCAAAACCGACACTTGATCAAGAATCTTGTTACGGATCACTTTCCGTTGCTCGGCCGGATAGCCAACCAGGTTCAATCCCACGGAAACAGTCAGGATATGATCCTGCTCAAAACCTGGTTGCGCCAACGCGAGATTACGCAGGGTTTGCAGAAACAGCCCCGAACTTACCAGTAGCGCTAAAGAGAGCGCGATCTGCGTCACGACCAGCCCACTGAGCAGCCGCCGATTGTGCGACCCGCCGGAAACGTTCGCTGACTCCTCCTTGAGAGCCTCGGTAGGAGACACCTGTGATGATCGCCATGCCGGAAGTGCTCCGCAGAGCGCGCTGGCGATGAGAATCAGAAGCGCTATCCCCAGGATCACGTTCGAGTCCAGCAACCCATTCAGCAAGGTTGGATTGGCATTCGGCGGAATAAAACGTCCAAACGACCTGGCTGTCCACACCGTCAGCTGCAAAGCCAGCGCTCCACTGCAGAGGGAGACAAATCCACCCTCCAGTACCATCTGCCGTGCAACTTGCATCCGCCCGGCGCCCAGTGATTGCCGTATGGCGATCTCACGCCGGCGCGCCACAAAGCGCACCAGCGTCAGCGTCGCCACGTTGGCGCAGGTTAACAGCAACACCACACCTGCTATTCCCAGCAGCACGGGCAGTGATGATGCCATATACACATTGCCGCCGAAAGGCGATCGCCACATGGGGTCCAGCGCAATGGTGTTGTTGCCGAGATGATCATCCGGATACGCAGCCACAATCTTCCGCATGAGAATGTCGAGGTCTTGCTGGGCCTGTTGCCGTGTCACTCCCGGTCGCAGCTTGGCGATCACATTGAGGAAATCCGCGCTGCGATGCTGCAATAGCCAATCATTCGACCCGATCGGATTCAACGTCAGCCACAGGTCCTGCCGTATGCTCGGCATGGCGCCTGTAAATCCCTTCGGCGCCACCCCTATCACCGTCACGGGATGGCGCGAGATCTCAATCGACTTTCCCACGATGGCCGGGTCTCCGGCATAGCGCGTCTTCCACAATGAGTAGCCGAGAACGACCAATGGGACAGCGTCGGGACGGGCCTCTTCTTCCGGCCGGAAAAAGCGCCCCAACAAGGGATGAACACCCAACACTTCGAAGTAGTTCGACGATACCGTTGCGGAGTAGATTCGCTCAGCCTTCACCCCGCCGGTCAGCGCAGACCAGTCGTGATGGTACGCGAGCATTCCCGCAAAGCTGTGATTCTGATCGCGCAGATCGCGATAATCCAGATAGGAGAATGGGGGTGTGGGTGAGGTGCTCCACTGCCCCCGCATCACACTTACCAAACGATCCGCATCGCGCGATCCCGGAATTGGATGCAGCATGGTTCCATTAATCCAGCTGAGCATAGTCGAGTTCGCGCAGATGGCGACCGCCAGCATGACTACCGAACTAATTGTGAATCCGAGGTTTTTGCGCAATTGCCGCAAGGCCAAGCGAACGTCCTGAAGCAATCCTGCCATGACCGTCTCCATAGAATTTGCTCTAGGGAATGGAACTCTGATCGGTAGTCAGTTGCACACGGTGTTCCATCGCACAAAATGTGTAAATTAATAAAAATGAGCGACATAGATCTAATCTGTGCCGTTCACACCAGACCTTTCCTGTTCAAAAAACGATCCCGCCGTCCGTTTTCGAACACCTCGATGATCAGACCCAAGAGGAAAAAGACAAAGTTTGATGTGTCTCGTGTTCAGATTTTAGTCCCCGGTCGAAATCGCATTTCCTCGCTGTTGAATTCGCCCAGTGCAGCGGGCTCCCACAAGTGTGAAAGTCTTATCGCGCATCTGGCAGCAGGCCCTGCTCGACCAACACGGGAGCCCTGCGGTGTTTGGTGGCCTGCTCGTAGGCATACGCCCAACCAAGCAGGTCGCCGTCCTTCCACGGGCGGGCTGAAATTTCCAGGCCGAAGGGCAGTCCGTCGGCGATGACCGCTCCTGCGGATCGCAGCTTAGAGACAATCGTCGCATCCTTCGGCGCGATCAGCTCATGCCCGGGGATCATGTACCCTTTCCACCCATCGGTGGTGACGAGACCCTTGATCGATGTATTCGCTTTGGTGACGATGGGAACGCCCCACATTGGCCGCGCCGGTAATGGTCGCCACCAGCCGCCGCTTCCGCATCCTCACAAGCAGCCGCGGCCAATGCTCCCTCGCTATCCACCGTCTGCACGGCACGATAGATCCCGTTATATTTCGCGATGCGTGCTAAGTACCACTGCACGACCTGGGTGACCGTGTACTTATGGCTGCTGTACATCTGCTCGAGCTCGGGGATGGTCACTTCGAGCAAGTCACGGCTCATCGCATCCTGGGCAGAGTCGGCACTGACGGATGGAGATGTGGATTGCGCATCCATCAAGCCATATGCCAGCAGCGTGAGCAACAGGAGCATATACCACGGACGGGGGCGCATCTTCATAACTTACTCTGAGTGAGACCGGTAAAAAACACGCTCGATCTTCTGGAAGAATCTCAGAGAGTAGCCTGGTAGAGAGACCTGCAAATATGAACCGAAGAAGATTTCTTCAGCACGCCGCCTTGACGGCTGCCGCCGTTGCAGTTCCCACCGCGCATCCGGAAGCCGGCGCGTCGGCCGGTCAAGGCTCGCCAGCCGCACAACCGGGCTGGTGGATGACCGAACCCATCCGTTGGCTGCAAACCAATCTGCGCGAAACGGATGCCGCGCTCGACCCCAAACAGTTCATGGCTGACGTGGCCCGCTTCAACGCCAACGTGCTCATGATGTCGGCCGGCGGCATCACGGCTCTCTATCCCAGCAAGGTGCAATACGAGTATGTAAGCCCGTATATTCCGCCAGGCCACGACACCTTTGGTGAGGTGCTAAACGAGGCCCATGCGCGCCACATCCGCATCGTCAGCCGCTGGGATTTCAGCAAAGCGCGCAAGGATGCCTACGATGCTCATCCCGAGTGGTTCTTCAAAATGGCAGATGGCCAGCCGGCGATCTACAACGGCCTGTATCAGGCCTGTATCAACGGCGGCTGGTACCGGCAGAAGGCGGTGGAGATTCTTAGCGAAGCACTCGATCGCTATGACGTCGACGGCTGCTTCTTCAATAATTTCACCAATCCCACAGCGGACTATAGCGAGCGTCCACTGGGGCTTTGCCACTGCGACAATTGCCAGCGGCTTTATCACGAGCGCTTCCAGCGCGGCGTGCCCACAATCCCCGATGCTGACTATCACGCCTTTTTGCACGATGCCAGTGTCTCCATGTCCATCACCATTCGCACCCTGCTCAAGAGCAAGCGTCCGCAGGCCGCGCTGGTAGGCACGGCTCCTGAAATTGGGGATATCGCGTACGGAGAAGCCAACACCGCTGTGCGCCGTCCCCTCCCGCTCTGGCCCTACACCGCCAGCGACAACTCCAATCAATGGAGAAACAGTTATCCGGATAAGGGCGTGGTGTGCCAGGGCATGTCGTTCATCGACTTCCCCTGGAGATTTGCCACCGTACCTCAGCCCGAGGTGCGAACCCGCATCTGGCAGGATGTCGCGAATGGAGGAGCCGCCGCATTCAACGTGCACGGCACACTCGCCGAGCAGCCGGACAGAATGGCCATCGATGTCGCAGCCCCAGCCTACGCCTGGCTCAAAGATCACCAGGAATACTACGTGGGGCAAAAGAGCGAGGCGCGCGTTTTTCTTCTGGCTCCGCGGGGAGGTGTCGGCTTCTCCATCGCGCAGGATTCCTATCGCGGACTCTTCCGGCTACTCACCGAGCAACACATTCCCTTCGCCGCAGTCGAGAACCTGGATTGGCTGGGAAAGCGGGAAGTCGACCTGGTGATTTGCCCCGGCGCGGCGCCAAAAGCCCTGGAAGCCTTCGTGCGCGGCGGTGGACACCTGATCATCGCCGGCCCCGCGGCTCCGGAGTTTGAAGTCGCCCCGGCGGTCAAGCTGTGGAAAGACCCGGACGGCGCCTATTTCCGCATCCGGAATAAGAGCATTTTTCCTTCCCTCAAAGAGACCGACGTGGTGTTCATGATGGGTGACTATTTGCAGGTGGAGCC
This sequence comes from uncultured Acidobacteriaceae bacterium, assembly GCA_963721125.1. GTDB lineage: Bacteria > Acidobacteriota > Terriglobia > Terriglobales > Acidobacteriaceae > PALSA-350. The sequence continues at coordinate 797,515 of CAVRHZ010000009.1, forward strand.
GCAAGGCGACAGCCTGATCACGTTCATTCCTCCCTCGATGTACGGGCCGCCGGAGTTTGTACACGTCGACTGGAAAGACACAGCCGATCCAGGCCTGGTGATGAAGAACATTGGCCAAGGCAAGGTGGCGTGGCTGCCGTGGGATCTGGGAGGCATTTACTACCGGCACAGCTCAGAAGCGCACTCCGGGCTCATGAGCGACCTGATTGACTCAATGCTGCCCGGCGGACGTCAGCTTGAGAGCGATGCTCATCCCCTGGTAGAGATTACCTTCATGAGCCAGGGCGATCGTCACCTGGTGCAGTTCATTAATCTCTCAGGCCATGCGGATACCGCGTACTTCAACCCCATTCCAATGGCGAACATCAAAGTAAGCGTAAAAGGGTCCTTCCAGTCAGCCCGCGCCATCCGGTCTGCGCAAAGCGTCGCAGTGAACAACAGTAACGGTTACGTAAATTTTACCCTCCCAAAACTGGAAGAATACGAATTAGTCGAGCTGCGATAAGCCAGGTTTCCTCGAGTCTCCATGAGGGTAAGAATTGGCAAGGCGGTTAGGCTAAGACGCTGATAGACTGCTGGCACTGGGTTGCGCCTTCAAAATTCTGTTCTGCCGCCGGGAACGATGACCATCGCCGAGGGAACACAGTTTGGGCCCTACCGCCTTCTCGAAAGAATCGGGGCAGGCGGCATGGGCGAGGTGTATCGCGCGCTGGATACGCGGTTAGAACGCGAGGTGGCCCTGAAGCTGGTCTCGGATAGCTACCTGGGCTTGGGCAGTGGATCCGCTTCCCCTTCAGGCACGCCGCGCACGCACGACACACCCGGGCAGGCAACGCCCCATTCCGGCACGCATCTTTCCCACGAACGTTTTCTGCGCGAAGCGCGTTCCGCAGCCACGCTGAACCATCCCAACGTATGCGCGATCCATGACACCGGGGAGCAGGACGGACGGCCCTACCTGGTAATGGAGTTGCTGCGCGGCATGACACTGAAGCAGTACATGGCGCGCGCCGGCGGCAAGGGCTTATCTCCCGGCGAGGTGATCTCGTTCAGCCAGCAGGCCGCGGCGGCCCTGGCGGCGGCCCACGCCAAGGGCATCATCCATCGCGACATCAAGCCGGCAAATCTCTTTGTGTTGGAGGCTGATCGCGGCAAACATCAGATAAAGATCCTCGACTTCGGGCTGGCCAAGAAGCAGGATGGCGCGGCTCTAGCGGAGTCGCGGGTGTACGGCGGAAGCGGCGGCAGCGCCGATCTGACCTCGGCCGGACCAGGAACCGCGACCATGGAGCTGACCAGCCCGGGTTCGGCGGTGGGCACCGTAGCCTATATGTCTCCGGAGCAGGCGAAAGGCGTGCCCCTGGACGCACGGACGGATCTCTTCAGTCTGGGCACGGTTATCTACGAGATGGCGACGGGCAAGACCCCGTTTGCCGGCGAATCGACGGCAGAAGTCTTTGCCGCCTTGCTCAAAGAGAATCCTCCGCCGGTGAGCTCGCTCAATCCGGCCATGCCTAAGAAGCTGGATGCCATCGTGGAAAAGCTGCTGCGCAAGGATCCGGCGCAGCGCTATGCGACTGCCGAGCAGCTGCGGGAAGACCTGGAGAACCTGGACGCTCCAGCCATCCGGCCCGCGGAGAAGGCAGCGGCACCGAAGTGGCCGTGGGCTGGCAGCTGCGGTCGTACTGCTGCTGATTGCGGCTGGGCTGGCGTGGTGGAAGTGGAAGCCTGGCGGGACGACCGCGACCGGCGGCGCAGCCACGGCGACGGGTGCAGGGGGCACGGCCGCAAGCGCGCCGAAAGAGCTGAAGGACTCGATTATCCTGGCCAATTTTGTGAACCAGACGGGCGATCCGGTGTTTGACACCACGCTGAACCAGGCGCTGCGGATCGATTTGGAGCAGTCGCCGGTGATCAACATTGTGAGCCAGGAGCATCTGCGGCAGAGCGTGAAATTTCTGGGCAAGCCGGAGGACACGTTGGTAACTCCGGCGATCGCGCGCGAGATCGGCGAGCGCGAAGGGATGAAAGCGATCCTGACGGGAACCATCGGCAGCCTGGGCAAACAGTATGTCATTACTCTCACGGCGCAGAACACGGCGACCGGCGATGAGATCGCGAGTGAGCAGGCGACCGCTCCCGACAAGGAGAATGTGCTGGGCGCCCTGGGGACGGCAGCGGCGGCGATGCGCGCCAAGCTGGGCGAGGACCTGGCCAGCATCAAGAAACTGAACACGCCCTTTGGCCAGGCCACGACCACTTCGCTGGAGGCGTTCCGCGCCTACGCGCTGGGCGATGAGGCGCATGAGAAAGCGTTGGACATTCCCGAGGCGGAGGGGCACTACAAGCGGGCCATCGAGCTCGACCCCAATTTTGCCATGGCGTATGCCCGGCTGGGAGTGGTGTATGACAATTCGGGCCAGGTGGCAAAGGCGAAGCCGTATTACGCCAAAGCCTACGAGCTCTCCGCCCACGTCAGCGAGAGCGAGCGGCTCTACATCGCATCCCACTACGACCTGAACGTGACCGGCAACCTGTCGAGGGTGATTGAGACGCTGCAGGAGACGATCCAGACCTATCCGGCGCAGTTGTCTGGCTATATCAATATCAACGTGGCCTACCAGACGCTTGGTCAATATGCCAAGGCGCTACCCTATGCGCAAAAAGCGGTGGAGCTGCAGCCCGAGGATGCGATCGCGGCGGAGAATCTGCTGGTCGCGTTCATTGCGTTGGGCCGGATGGACGACGTACAGCGGGAGCTGGAGCGCCAGCACAAGCTGGGGATGGACAGCAGCACCGATGTCGCGTCCCAGCATTTGATCGCCTATTTCCTGCTGGGAGACATGCAGCAGGTGCAGCGTGTGGTGGCGGAGATGGCCGGGCATCCGGATGAATTTGTGACCACGCAAAATCTGGCGGTCACACAACAGTACGCGGGTCAGTTCCAGAAAGCGGAGGCGACTTTCCAGCATGCAATTGAGCAGGCGGGACACTCCAAGGCTCCGGACGCACAGGCAGGGAATTTGCTGATCGATGCTCTCGGCCGTGGCTTGGTGGGGATGTGCGATGGCAATGAGGCTGCGGTGGAACAGGCGCTGGGGCTGGATAAGAGCAAGCAGACCGAGGCGGCGGCGGCGCTGGCGGCGGCGGTATGCGGCAACGGCAAGCTGGCGCTGCCGATGTTGGAGGAATTGAGCAGGAAATATCCAGAAGACACGCTGATCCAGGATGTCTACTTGCCTCTGTCCAAGGCTTATGTGGCGCTGGCGGCTGGCCAGCCGCAACAGGCGTTGGCGGATGCCGAACCGGCGAAGCCTTACTCCGCCTCGTACCCGGTATTGTCCTTGCAGGGGCTGGCCTATCTCCAGATGCATGACGCGGGCAACGCGGCTAACGCGTTCAAGGCGGCGATGCAGTACCGGGGAGCCCTGCTGGTGGCGGGGATAGGAGTCTGCTATCCCCAGGCGCAACTGGGGCTGGCGCGGGCCTATGTGATGGCAGGAGACAAGGCAGACGCGAAGAAGGCCTATGAAGCGCTGTTTGAAACCTGGAAAGACGCGGATAATGACCTGCCCATGCTAGTGGCGGCGAAGAAGGAATACGCCGCGCTCTAACCTGCCGTGCGGAGCCCCAGAGGTACCCATCTTCAAAACTCTACCGCAGCACTCTGCCACTGATAGACTGCTGGCACGCTCACCCATCCATGCTCGCAGAGGGAACACAGTTCGGACCGTACCGGCTGATCGAGAAGATCGGCGCCGGCGGCATGGGCGAAGTGTATCGCGCGCTGGATACACGCCTTGAACGTGAGGTGGCGCTGAAGCTGGTCTCGGCCAGCTACCTGTCGTCGGATGCGGGCAGCGGATCACCTTCGCCGGCGGCTACACCGCATTCCGGCCACCAATCCCATGAACGCTTCCTGCGCGAGGCGCGTTCGGCGGCCACACTGAACCATCCCAACGTCTGCTCCATTCACGACACCGGCGAACAGGATGGGCGGCCATACCTGGTGATGGAGCTGCTACGCGGCGTCACGCTGAAGAAGTATCTGGCAGACGCCGGGGGACACGGACTGCCTGCGGACGAGGTGATTTCCTTTAGCCAGCAGGCAGCGGCCGCCCTGGCTGCGGCTCACGCCAAGGGCATCATCCACCGGGACATCAAGCCGGCAAACCTGTTTGTGATCGAGGCTTTGCGGGGCAAGCGGCAGATCAAGATTCTCGATTTCGGCCTGGCGAAGAAGCAGGAAGGGGTGGCGGCTGCAGACTCGCGCACCTATGGCCTGGCGCCGAATGGCGCCGGCGACGAGACTGCGGTTGAGCCGGGCACGGCCACCATTGGCTTGACCAGCCCGGGTTCGGCCGTGGGCACCGTGGCGTATATGTCGCCGGAACAGGCGCGGGGTACTCCGCTCGATGCACGTACCGACCTGTTCAGCCTGGGCTCGGTGATGTACGAAATGGCAACCGGGAAGCCGCCTTTCGGCGGTGGTTCGACGGCGGACGTGTTCGCGGCCCTGCTGCGCGAAGATCCGCCGCCGGTCAGCAAGGTGAATCCTGCCATGCCCAAGCGGCTGGATCCGATCGTGGCTAAACTGCTGGCGAAAGACCCCGGGCAACGCTATGCCGGCGCGGAGCAGCTGCAGGAAGATCTGGATGCGTTGGCAGTTCACACCGGCCAGGCGGTAGGACCCGCGCGGAACAACGGGAAGTACTGGCTGTGGACTTCGCTGGCTGCTCTGTTACTGCTGGTTGCCGCCGGTCTGGCATGGTGGAAATATCGGCCCGTCGCCGCACCGGCGCCGGCCACCACGGCGGCCGGCCAGAACCCAGCAGCGGCCGCGCCCAAGGCAACGAAAGATTCTCTTATCCTGGCGGATTTTGTTAACCGTACCGGCGACCCGGTCTTTGACACCACGTTGAACCAGGCGCTGCAGATCGATCTGGAGCAGTCACCGGTAATCAACATCGTTAGCCAGCAGCACCTGATGCAGAGCGTGAAATACCTGGGCAAGCCTGCGGACACGCCCTTGACCCCCGCCATCGCCCGCGAGATAGGCGAACGCGAAGGGATGAAGGCGATTCTTACCGGAACCATCGCCAACCTGGGCAAAGAGTATGTGATCACCCTGACGGCGCAGAATACCGCGACCGGCGACGAGATTGTCAGCGAACAAGCCCAGGCTCCGGACAAGGAGCATGTGCTGGATGCTCTTAGCAAAGCGGCTGCCGCCATGAGAGCCAGGTTGGGCGAGGACCTGGCCAGCATCAAGAAATTGGATACCCCCTTCGGACAGGCGACGACAGGCTCGCTGGAAGCTTTTCGCGCCTATGCGCTGGGTGACAAAGCGCACGAAAAGGCGCTGAATATTCCAGAGGCAGAGGGTCACTATCTTCGCGCCGTGGAGTTGGATCCCAACTTTGCCATGGCCTACGCGCGCCTGGGCGTGGTGTATGTCAACTCCGGCCAGTGGTCCAAGGCGAACAAGTATTTCGCCAAGGCCTACTCACTATCCAGGAATGTGAGCGAGCGCGAACGCCTCTATATCGCGGGCCATTACTACCAGAACGTGACCGGCGACATACCCAAGGTGATTGAGACCCTCCAGGAGTCAATCCAGACCTACCCCGGACAACTCGACAGCTATATCAACATCAACGTGGCTTACCAGACCCTCGGCCAACTCGATAAGGCGCTTCCCTACGCGCTCAAGGCGGTGGAGATATCGCCGGAGGATGCGATCGCTTCAGAAAACCTCTTGGGCGATTACACCGGCTTGATGAGGCTGAGCGATGCCAGGGCGGAGATGGCGCGGGGACGCAAGCTAGGTCTTGACGGCAGCACGGACTATGCGGGAATCAGTTTCATTGCCAATTTTTTCCTGGGAGAGCAGAACGAGTTGCAAAGACTGCTGGCCCAGGTGGCGGGGCGGCCCGACGAGTTCCTGGTTACCCAGGACCTGATTGGAACGCAGCAGTTTTCCGGCCGCTACAAGCTAGCGGCGACAACGGTGCAACAGGCTTTGGAACAGGCCGGGCATGCCAAGGCGCCTGATGTGCAGGCGGTCATCCTTTTGACCGATGCGGCGGCCCGTGGCATGGCGGATTCGTGCACCGGCGGCGACGCCGTGGTGCAGCACGCGCTGGCACTGGACAGGAGCAAGCAGACGCAGGAGTTTGCAGTATGGGCGGGTGCGGTCTGCGGTGGTAAACAGCTGCCTCTGGCCGAGGAGCTGAGCGCAAAATACCCCGAAGACACACTTATCCAGGACGTGTTTCTGCCCATAGCCAAGGCCTATGCTGCTCTGTCCGCGGGCCGGTTCGCCGAAGCGGTTGACGATGCCCGCCCGGCTAAGCCATATGACATGATCTACCCCGGATCTTATGTCCAGGGACTCGCGTATCTCCAGCTGCATGACGCCATGCACGCGAAGAGCGCCTTTACTTCCGCGATGCAATCGCAGGGAAGCCTCGCAGCAGGATCGCCGCCCTTCTACGCCCAAGCGCAGCTCGGTTTGGCGCGGGCATATGCCATGGATGGCGACAAAGCGAACGCGAAAAAAACCTACGAAGCCTTCTTTACCACCTGGAAGGACGCAGACGCAGACCAGTCTATGCTGGGGGCAGCCAGGAAGGAATACGGCTCGCTGTAAAGGCGCCCTTCGCACTGCCCAGCGTCTGTTTACCAGCCGCACATGGAAACGCTGTCCGAGAGGCTCTGACTTTTCTGATTGCTTCATCATCAACAACCGCTGGGTGCCCCATTCAAGCCCGGTTTTGGCTTGAGTGGGATACCACGGCACTCACCTAACGATTCTTTCAGCCACTAGCCAATTCCCCATGGATGCACCACCCTCCACTTTGTCATCCCGACCGAAGCGGAGGGACCTGCGGTGCGCCCCGGCTCCCTCACAAAGGTCTCCGTTCCGTTAGGAGGTTCTTTCGGAGATGTTCGATTGGATGGCGTGTTGCACCAGCTCGCGCCCGCTGTGCAGAGACAGCTTGTCCTTGATATGAGCCTGGTAGGTTTCAACGGTCTTGATGCTTAGGTGAAGTTTCTCGGCGATCTGGCGCGTGCTGCGTCCTTCACCGATCAGGCGGAATACCTCCAGCTCACGATCAGAAAGAGCAGAGAGGCGGGAGTTCAGGTCCGGCGAAGCCCCACCGATGTATTGATGAAGCAGCTTGTTGGCCATGCGGTCGCTGAGGTAGATGTCTCCGCCGAGAATACGGCGCACGGCGACCAGGACTTTCTCCGTGGCCTCCTGCTTCATGATGTAGCCATTCGCGCGGGCCCGCAGCGCGCGCTCGGCATAGATTGACTCGTCGTGCATGGAGAGGATCAACACCGGAAGACTGGGGTATAACGCGCGGAGGTTCTTCAAGAGTTCCAGTCCATCCGGACCGTTCAGCGAGATATCCGCGATCAGAATATCCGGCTTCCTGGCCGCGATTTCCTTCATCGCGGTTTGCGCCTCTTCCGCTTCACCGCAAACAGTAAGATCCGCTTCCCGATTCACTAATAACGCCAGCCCCTGGCGCAAGAGGGGATGGTCATCCACGATAAAGACGGTCTTCTTCTTATCCACTGTCTCTCACCGGAAAGGTACAGGTAACGATGGTTCCTCGCGGAGTGTCCCGTCGTGCTTCCAGCACCCCGCCGATCACGCCCGCCCGGTAATTCATGATGTGCAAGCCCATACCCTCGGTATGCGCAGGATTTTCAGCAATGCCCTTGCCGTCATCCTTTATCAGCAGCTTGCCCCGGCCCTCTTCGGCCGTCAACTGAATCAGGACCCTCCGCGGGTTTCCATGCTTGATGGCATTATTCACTGCTTCCTGAGCGATGTGGTAAAGATGCGTGGCCATGGTGTCATCGTGAATCAGGACCGGCGTTTCACACTGAAAGCGGCATGATACTCCAAAGAGGTCTTCTACTTCCGCCGCCCACAACTGCAAGGCGGACATCAGACCTTGCGCATCAGAAACGACCGGAAGCAAGCCCCGGGCCAATTCGCGCGTCTTGTGAATGGCTTCGTTCACCAGCTTCACGATCTTGGCTGCATCCTCTGTTTCGGGTCTCTTCTGCTCTGCCAGCTTCGCTTCATGCACCTTGGCCATGAATGCGATCCCGGTCAGATGCTGGCCCAGGCCGTCATGCAAATCCTGCCCGATTCTCCGTTGCTCCCTGGCGCTTATGTCGAGGATTGCCTTTTCCAGATGCTTTCGTTCCGTAATGTCGATGCCGGTGGCGATGATGTAACGGGCTGTCTCTCCATTGCCGGGAAGCAAAGTACTCGACCAGGCGATCAGCCGCTGCTCTCCATGGCGTGTGACCCAACTGGTTTGGTAGTCCTGGGGGAGAAGATCGGTACGCAGCATCTCGAAATTGGCGCGGAAGCGATCCACTTCCTCAGGAAGGAGAAAAAGGTCCCAGATGTATTTGCCCTGAACCTCCTCCATGGAATATCCCGTGGTCAGTTCACAAGCAGGGTTGAAGCGCAAGATGCGTCCTTCGTTGTCGAGGACGACGACCAGGGCTCCGACGGTGTCCAGGATGGCGGAGACGAAGTTACGTTCTTCCTGCAGTTCCTCCTCGATGCGTTTGAGATCGGAGATGTCGAAGGCGACACCGTGAATACACCAGGGGCGTCCGTCTTCCAGGCGCATCATGCGGGCGTCGCAATGGAACCAGATGACGCGGCCGTCGCGCGCGATCACGCGATATGCGGAGCGAAGGGGCTTGCCGGAGAGGAACATCTCCGCGGCTTCGAGGCTCCAACGCTGCTTGTCATCGGGATGAATGTGTTGATACCAGCGCACTGGATCCTCCAGCCATTCTTCTCGCGAATATCCGAGAGCCGCTTCGATCTGCGGGCTCACATACGCCTCGCTGATACCCCGGTCGAGATATGCCATGAAGACAACCGCGGGTATCTGCTCCAACAAAGCGCGGTATTTTGCCTCAGGGTTGGGGGCCCGCACATCCGGCGCCAGAGGGGGCCGGTTCTCAGTGAGTTGATTGAGAACAGGGAGGAGAGCAGTCAACACTGGGTCCCCAGATACTTTTGCCAAATCAAGCAGGATGGCTTCCGCCTCAGCGATATCGGGCAGGCCTAAATCCGAAGACATGGTTTACTTCTCCTGCATCAGCGACTGACTGCCCTGCACGCGGCGCCTTTGCCGCCAGACGGGTTCCTTGTTGAGCGATGCCTGGGTGAAACGGCGCAATGCATGAATAGCCCGCCCATAAGTTTGGACAGCAGCGGATGACAGCAAGGAGCCCGGGGGCTGATTCATGAAGGGCATAAACTTGTCGGGAAACCCAGGCATGGTGCACCCGATGCAGATACCTCCGACATTGGGGCAACCGCCCAGACCCGCCATCCAGCCACGCTTGCCCACATTGCATTGCACCACCGGGCCCCAGCATCCTAGTTTTACGATGCACAGCGGCGACCCATACTCTTCAGCAAACTGCGCCTGCTCGTAGTAACCCCCGCGATCGCAGCCCTCATGCACCGTGGCTCCGAAGAGCCACGTAGGACGCAGGGCGTCATCGAGCGGGATCATCGGGGCGCGCCCGGCAGCCATATGAAGCAGGTACAGCAGTGTCTCCATGAAATTGTCCGGCTGCACCGGGCATCCGGGAACACAGACGATCGGGATATCGCCTTTGGAGCGAAACTGCCAACCAAGATAATCGGGCAGCCCCATGCAGCCGGTGGGATTGCCCTCCATCGCGTGAATGCCGCCGTAGGTGGCGCAGGTCCCTGCGGCCAGGACGGCCCATGCTTTGGGCGCCAGCCAGTCGATCCATTGACATGTGGTGATGGGCTGACCGGTTGCCTGGTCAGTGCCGAAGGAGGCCCAATAGCCTTCTTCCTTGTTGGTCTCATCTGGAATTGAGCCCTCCATCACCAGGATGAACGGGTTCGATTTCCCCTCTGCCGCGCGATGAAAATGGGCCATGAAGTCCTCTCCATTGTCGGAGGCAAGGAAGGGATTATAGAAATGGACCTTGGGAATCCAGGGAAAAGCACCCAGGACGATGTCCTCAATACTGGGCTGGGTGGCGGCGGTCATGGCGATGGTGTCCCCATCGCAACTCAGACCTGCAGTGAGCCATAGGACGTCGATTTCCGTGATCGGGGAGGATCGGCGAACAGGTCCCATGACCAGAATGAGTTCCCTTCCCTGCAGAACGCAGCGCCGTTTGGCAGATTGGACGGGTTCATTTTGGGCCTCAAACCCGAATTAGGCAAGCCGGACCGGTCACTAGTGAAGCTTCTGTTCCCAATCCACCGGGACCCGGCCGCGCGGTCCTGGAGTGGGCTGGCTCAAGGGGTGAGCTCCTGGTGGCGCGAGCCTCTGACCCTCCACCTCGCTCTCGGTTTGGAAGTTCCAAAACCACCCTTCACCCGGTTCGAAGCTCTGCATGATGGGATGCCCGGCGGCGTGGAAGTGTTTGCGCGCGTGTTGGTTTGGAGAGCTGTCGCAGCAGCCGATGTGGCCGCATTCCGCACAGCGGCGAAGATGAAGCCACCAATCGCCGGCGGCCAAACACTCCACGCATCCGGTGCCGCTTGGCGGAACGTCGGGGTTGATGCCTGCAATTTTTTTCTTCATGTGTCCCTGCCTGGTGATGCCTAACTCGTTGCCTTTGCTGGAGGAGCCAGCGCGACGCTGGCCTCGCTGGTGAGCGGGAGGAAAGTGAAGCTCTCCTGTAGATACAGGCGGACAGCGGTGTCGGTGTGGCTGAGGTAACCGATGGAGACGTCCTGGCCGAGATGCAGGGCGAAATCGCCGCCGCGGGTGGTCAAGACGAAGGCGCCGGCAATGGCGGGGGCCCAGATGATTTCATCGTTGACCAGCCGCTTGACGTGCTCCAGGACGGGGTAGCCGTGGTCGCTGGTCTCAGCGAGTTCGGTGTAGGCATCGGCGCCGAGCAGCACCGAGTAAGGGCCGTTGACACCAACCAGACGCAACTGGCTCAAAGCCTGAGCAATGGCTTCCGGGTACTCGCGCACGTCGGCCGGGAGGGTCATGATGGGGTTGCTGGTTGCCTGGCGGACACCTTGAATACCGGCGGCGGCGTAGCCCTCGAATATGGCGTTATCCTCGGCAAAGGCGATTTGTTTCGCGGCATCTTTCGCCGGCTGCCAGTCCGAATCGTTGGCGCCGCGGTCGACGTCGTCGATCTGTTGGCGATCGAGTTCGAAAGGAACACGCAACTCGACCAACGGCTTTACCTCGCGCTGCCTGGCGAGGATACCGTCACCCGGGGCGGAAATCGACACCAGGTGGCCGGTGCCAACGGCGGAGAGAAAAGTGCCGCCGGGCCCCTGTACGTCGACCACCCGCCGCCCGGCGAGGTAGCGCTTGAGCGTACGCGATGTTTCTTCTTCGATCTCGGCCCACGCCGAATCGGAAATGGGAGCGAGCTCGCGATGGAGATTATTCATGCCGGATGTCTCCTTTAAGGGAACCGATGCCGAGAGAACCGTCGTGGACGGACGAAATAGTTGGAGAGGGTTTGGCCGTTGCCGCTTCGGGGACGTCCGCAACCGCTGGTTGATCTTCGGATACGTCGTCCAGAAAGGTCGCGGAGGGCACGAAAAACAGATTTCCGGTGACGGCGGTGCTGAAGTCGAGCAGGCGGTCGTAGTTGCCGGGCGGCCGGCCGACGAACATGTTCTCGAGCATCTGCTCGATGGTGCGGGGGGAACGGCTGTAGCCGATGAAATAGGTGCCAAACTCACCATGCGCGGGCTGGCCGAAGGGCATGTTGTCGCGCAGGATCTTGACTTCTTTGCCGTTCTCTTCAATCGTGGTGAGCGCGTTATGCGCAGAGGTTGGCTTGACGGAGTCGTCCAATTCGATGTCGGCCAGCTTGGTGCGGCCGATGATGCGTTCCTGGGCCTCGGTGGATAGCGCGTTCCAGGCGTCGAGGTCGTGCAGATATTTCTGCACGATGACGTAGCTGCCGCCGGCGAAGGCGGGGTCCTCCTCGCCGATGAGCACAGCGTCGACTGCGGCCGCGCCTCTTGGATTTTCCGTCCCATCAACGAAACCGATGAGGTCGCGGTCGTCGAAGTAACGGAAGCCGTGGACTTCGTCCACCGGCGAAACAGCTTTACCGATACGCGCCATCAATTGGGTGGCCAGCTCGAAGCATAGATCCATGCGCTTGGCGCGGATGTGGAACAACAGGTCGCCGGGCGTGGAAACTGCATGGCGCGCGCCGCCGCGAAACTCCCGGAAGGGATGCAGTTCTTTCGGCCGAGGTGATCCAAAGATACGGTCCCACGCCTCGGACCCGAAGCCCATCACGCAGGAGAGCTGCCCTTCCAAATCGCGAAATTCCACCGCGCGTAGCAGCCCGGAGAGATCTGCGCAGAAGGAGCGCAGGGTGGCGCGGTTGTCGGTGCCCGGGTTGAGGGTCACGACGAGGAAGATCGCGGCCCGGGTCAGCGAAGCGGCCACCGGCTGCGCAACGGCAGGCAAACTAGCTACGGGCTGGGGCGCGTTGTTAGGATCGGGTTCCATCGGGTATGGTTTTCGTGGACTGTGCGGAGATCTCTAATGCTGGGGGCCCGGTGGGATCAAATGCCTTTATCCGAAAATATCACGCCCGTCGCTAAAGCCGGAGTTTCCACCCAAGCCCGGGTGGGCCACCGCCCTCCACTTTGTCATCCCGGGAGGCTGTGACTTTATTGATTGCTTGATCGGTAACAACCGCTGGGTGCCCCATTCAAGCCCGGTTTTGCCTGCCCCGGCGTGCCGTGGGGCTTGAGTGGGATACCACGGCACTCACCTAACAATTCTTTCAGCCACTATCCAATCCCCCATGGATGCACCACCCTCCACTTTGTCATCCCGCCTGTCCCGGCGTGCCGTGGAACCGAAGCGAAGCGAAGTGGAGGGACCTGCTGTGCGCCCCGGCTCCCGCACAAACGTCTCCGTTCCGTTAGTTCTCCCACAGAATCGTCATCCTGAGAGGCTGTGACTTTATTGATTTTCACGTGAAGTCATCGGGTCTTAAACGAACCTTCATCCCGCCCGTTCCGGCCTGCCGTGGAACCGAGCGAAGCGAAGTGGACCTGCTTTTTTTTTGTCCATCCGATCTAACGGCCCTTAATAGAAGTCACCAGCCTCCACTTGTCATCCCGCAGCCGACCTGCTGTGCGCCCCGGCTCCCGCACAAACGTCTCCGTTCCGTTAGTTCTCCCACAGAATTGTCATCCTTGTATCTTCTAGATCAGCGCCAGTTTCGGTGAGACTGGCGCTGTGGGGGGAGCCGAGGATCGGCTCCCCCGCGGGCGGGCGGCTCCCGTTCATCCTGTGGTCTTAATGACCGACGCTCAGCTCCGGGACCGCTGCCCAAGTCACGCACGACCGAACAGTCGCAGGACTTCGATCGCACATACAAGGCAGGTTACCGTGACCCGGATTATTTGTGGAGTGGATATCGCAAGCTCATCTCTGGCGGCGCGTATCGGACGCGACGGCAGCGCCTCAACGTTCGCCAACACCCAGCCCGGCATCGCTCAGTTGGCCGCGTTCTGTGAGAGCCACGGCGTGGAGTTGGTCGCCATGGAAGCCACGGGCGGCTACGAGCAGCGAGCCTTTGCGCAGTTGTCCGAACATGGCCTGCCTGTGGCCGTGGTCAACCCGCGCGCCGTACGCCAATTCGCCCAGAGCATGGGAGCTCTGGAGAAGACCGATGCCATCGATAGCGGCATGATCGCCTGGTATGCGGAAACAAAGAAGTCTCAGCCTCTGTGCCTGGCGCCTAAAACCCAGCTCGAGTTGCGCGCTCGCGTGACCCGGCTGCGGCAGCTGACCGAGATGCGCACCGCGCAGCTCAATCAGCAGCGGCTGGTCATCGATCCGGCTATACAGAAAGGGTTCCGCAAGATGCTCCAGTTCCTCGCCCAACAGATCGAGGAACTGGAGCTGGCGGTGGCTGGGCTTATCCAGTCTGATCCGCTGTGGCGTGAACTCGATCAGGCTTTTCGCACCATCAAGGGCGTGGCCGACCGCACCGTGGCTCGCCTCATGGCCGAGATGCCGGAGATCGGCACACTCTCCAACAAGACCATCTCTAAACTTGCAGGACTGGCTCCGTTGGCCAATGACTCAGGCAAGCACCAGGGCAGACGAGCCGTGCGTGGAGGCCGCTCTGCAGTGCGCGACATCCTGTTCATCGTGGGCAGTGTGGTCGCTCGTTATGAACCGGACTTCATTGTCTTCCAGCAGCGGCTGCGCGCAGCCGGCAAACCGCCTAAAGTCGTCCGCATCGCGGTAGCTCACAAACTCTTGGTCCGTCTCAACGCAAAGGCTCGAGAGGTGCGTAATCTGCATGCGCAAGAGGCTCTTGTCTGTCTTGGTTAAAAAACAGCCGCCCCAGCGTTGTGGGAAAGTGGGAAATGCCCTGGCATTTCCCAAGTGGACCACGTCCACGTCTTTTCCACGACCAGACTATATTCCGAACTTGACTTTCAAGACAGTCGCTGAGCGAAGCGCCTCACCGATTTATCGCGTTACACAGCGCTTGTGGCGCGGAGTCGAAGGACCTCGGCGGTGCCTATCGTACTCACACTGCCGGAAGCTTTTAGACCACCGAAGCCCGACGACATCATCTCTGCCGCAATGGTGTAGATGTAGGCGCCGACAAAATGCTAGCAACGCTATTGGCCCGAGACAAAATCGTAGTGGTCCCGGTGTTGAAAAGCTCCCAGCAGCATGAGTACGATAGGCACCGCCGAGGTCCTTCGACTCCGCGCCACAAGCCCTGTGTAACGCGATAAATCGGTGAGGCGCTTCGCTCAGGATGACAATTTTGTGGGAGAACTAACAGAACGGAGACCTTTGTCTGGAGCCGGGGGGTGCACTGCAGGTCCCCATCTCGGGATAACAAAGGGGAAGGCAGCAGCCCACCTTGGTATGGGTGGAGAGGGATGGACAGAATCAACCAACCACGATCTCCACTCAATTTGCCCTCTATTTAGAAAGCTCTGGCGGACCGATGCCCTGGGCCGACCTCTCCAGCACCTCCACCTGTTGCCGGATGCGCGTTGCCTGGCCCTGTTCTTCGCCCGCCGGCAGCAACGCCTGACGTTTGCCCAACTCCACCTGCTCTCCACGCAGAAACCCGGCGATGCGATGCAGCCTGCCTTCGAGGTCGACGACGAAGGGCACCCACTCCGGCCCCGGAGGCACGGAATGAACCAGCGCCACAGAGACCATGCCCTGGGTCAGGCGGCGGGAATACGTGGCGAAGGCCAACGCATGCTCGGTGCGCACCGAGGCGGCGGGATTCTGCGTGCCCTCCATCATCAGCCGCTCCAGCGCCTCCTCTGATTCATTATTAGCCAGCCCGGCATGGCGTCGCGCCGGCGCCAGGATGTCCACGTTAGCGGCCGCCTTCTCTGTGTTCGGAGTGCTCCAGTAGCGGCGCATGGCGGCCAGGTAAGTCGCGTTCGCCTGGCCTGACCGGGCAAGAATCTCACGCAACCGCAGATGCTCCGATTCCGTCCAGAGAAGTTTCACCGCGATCAGGGCCAGGGCCGCGCCCAGGATGGTATCCAGGGCACGAATGCCGGCTATGCGCCAGTCGTGCCTGCCGTGGACCGTCAGCAACACAAAGGTTGGAGTCAGGAAGAAGCTGTACCACCCATAGTCGACGGCGAACCAGGCCAGGGTGAAGAACGCGGTTATGGACACGGTAGCCAGCAGAGCTTCAGGGGTGCGGATGAAGACCATCAGAAGCGCCGCGAGCAGAGCGCCGGCAATGGTTCCCCCCACCCGCTGCAGCGACTTTTGCCACGTGTGCGCGACGTAGGGCTGCAAAACGATGACCGCGGTAAACGCCATCCACTCGCCGTAGGGCAGATGCAGCGTCCGTACCAGCAACACGCTGGATACGCAGACCGCCGAGGTGCGCAGGGCGTGGCGCATCGCAGAAGAGGCGAAGGTCCAATTCTCCCGCAGTGACTCGAGCGCGCCCGGCGACTGGAGGCGCAGGCGCTGCTCAGCCCTGACCTGGAGTGGTGTGCCCTGGACCTGCCGTCGGGAAAAGACAGTATCGATCCCGGTCCATATGCCCGTGAGTGCTTCGAGCGCGCTCTCGAGTTGCTGTGCGCACTCCGCTTGCAGGGAATGAAAGGCAGCCGCAAACATCGCTGCGTCCCCTGATGAATCAGCAGCAACATTGCCCACGCGGGCAGCGGCGATCAGCGCATTGCCCTGGCGGAGAACCTCGGCCAGCCAGGCCCGATCCCCCAACCCCCGTTGCACGAGCAGGGCCGCCTGCCCCAGCCAGGCCAGTCTCTGACGGGCAAGAGCAATCTCCTTGGCGTTACCTTCGATCGCCAAGCGCTCGGCCAGGTCGACCATAGCTAACCCGCGGCTGAATAGGATATCGGCGATTTCCAGCAGTACGGCCAGGTTGCGTCCCCGCGCGGAGCGCGCCGGGGTGCGGGCACGCACGCTACCCAGACCGGTACGGGCAGCCTCCAGCGCACTGCGCATGCGGTTGGGGAAACCCTGGGCTACGCTGAACCAGCGCGCCGCCCAGAACGATCCTTGATCTTTTGCGGCATCGGCCTCCGCCAATAGCCCATCCATCTCCGCCAGCGATTGCGCCAGTACACCGAAGCAAAGTGCGATGACCCGCCGCGCATGGCCAAAGGGGTACACCGGCCAGAGAAACAACGAAAGGATGGCGGCGAAGGCACATCCGCCAAGAAAGAGGCCGGCTTGGCTGAGTGCGCCGGCGAGCGAGGGCGAGGGGTGATCGATGCCCACAAAGTAGACCACCAGGATGATCACGCTGGATGTCGTTGATGCGGGACTCGCAGCACGAAGGTAGGTGATCACAAAAGAGAAGACGGCGGTGAGCACCAGCGCCCAGGCCAGATGAGGACTGGCCAGGCTGGCCAGCACCGCGCCCAGGCTGCCACCGGCCATCAGCATGGCAATGGAGATAAAGCGAACGCGGTAAGGGCCCCCGTTGTCGACGATGTTGCCTTCGAAGGCGCCCAGAGCGCTCCAGCCCATGGGCAAGCCAAGCATCCGGCAGACCACCATAGCCGCGGCAACCGCCAGGCCCGCGCGCAAGCCACGCGCCCAATCCAGCCGCCGAAGCTGCGCCGTTATGCTCCCGGGCGAGGCCATAGAGAGAGTCTATAAACCAGGCGCTGAATTAGTTCTGTTGCTCCGGCTGGAGAAACTTCAGCAGTTCGCGATTAAAGATTTCCGGGACTTGCAGGTGAGGCACGTGGCCGACGTTGGGAATGATCACCAGCTCGGCGCCAGGAATCGTGTCGGCAATGTGTTTGGCCAGCGCGGGAAAATTCTGGCCATCCCTCTCTCCGCCCAAAACCAGCGCCTTGACCTTTATGTGCGCCCAGTCATCGACGACCGGATCCAGATAGGTGATCTGCCGATAGATGGAGCGCACCATGGCGAGGCGCGGCCAATCGCCGCTAAGCGTTGGGGCATACAGAATGCGCACATACTGCTCATACTCCGGTTTCCAGGCATCGGGAAAATAGCGCTGAATATTGGCATACGCGGCTTGCCACACCTGATCCTGGGTGCGCGCCATGGTTGCTTTATAGGCCTCTTCCGCGCTGTGCCATGGCTGGCTCCAACGTACATCGCGTCAGGCCGATGGGATCGTAGAGTACGACGCGCTCCGTCATATCCGGATAAGAAGCAGCGAAGCGGGCGGCCAGCATACCGCCCATGGAGTGGCCTACGATCGCCGCCTTGGTTATGCCGAGCGATTGCAGCAGCGTGCGCGTGTTCAGCGCCATATCGTGAAAGTTGTAAGGGATGACCGGCTTCGAGGAGCGGCCGAATCCGACCTGGTCGGGCACCACCACGCGAAACCGGCCTTGCGTAGCGCATCGATCGGACCACCAAAGTAGAAGCCCCCGAAATTCATTCCGTGGAGCAGGACGACGGTGCGGCCGTTTGGCTGGCCCGCGGGTGGAATATCCATATAGGCCATGCGCACGTCCTGGCCGTAGAGCGTAAGCGGAAGGTACATCACGGGGTACGGATAGGGGACGTCCTCGTAGGTGATACTGCCCGGCTTCACATCGGCCGGAGCTTTGGTCGCGTCCGCTCCAGCGTTGAAGGGGATGAGCCCGCAGGCGAGAACTACGAGGAGGCAAAGCTGGAGAAGATTTGATTTTGTCATTTTGTCAGAGCCAAAGCTTTCAGTGGCCATGATATGCGCGTTCAGAGGCCGATAGCGCAGAGTGTTATCTTGTCGTCTACGGAGATATAGTCCACGATGGCGAAAACACCACCCTCCCATGTTTCCAGAGCAGAGTTCGACGAATTATTTCAGGCAGTCTGCAATTGGGGCCGATGGGGTGACGATGACGAAAAGGGGACGCTGAATTACATTCAGCCGGAGCACATCCGGCGGGCTGCGGGCCTGGTGCGTTCCGGGCGGTCGGTCTCGATGGCCATCCCCATCAATAAATTGGCGGGACCCGACAATCCCCATCCTGCAACCCACCATATGGTTCGGGGATTTGACATCCAATCAGGCTGGGGAGAGCCCGCCTACTGCGCGGATTTCCTGGGCAGCGAGATTCATGGCGATTGCTACACCCACATCGACGCGCTCTGTCACATCGCCATGCATGGGAAGCTCTATAACGGCAAGCCGATGAGCGCAGTGACCTCCCAGGGCACCACCCTTCAGGACATCACCGCTTACGCGCACGGCATCGTCGGCCGCGGGGTGCTGATCGATATCCCCCGCCTGCGTGGGGTGAAGTGGCTGGAGCCGGGAGAAGCGGTGACTACAGCGGAGTTGGAGGCGGCGGAGAAGGCAGAAGGCGTTCGTCTCGAGCAAGGAGATATCTTCGTTTTCCGCACCGGCCATCATCGTCGACGGCTGGAGTTGGGCCCCTGGAACAACGGATACAACGGCGAAGGAAAACCCGGCTTGCACGTGGAAACCATCCGCATGCTGCACGAGCGCAAGGTGGCCGCATTCTTCCCGGATGGCGACGGCGAAACAGTGCCCAGCAATGTGGAGGGAATGGCCGGCCCTATCCATGCCCTGCAGATTGTCTCCATGGGAATGGCTTGCGCCGACAGCCTGCAATTCGAGGAACTGGTTAAAGTCTGCGAGGAAGAACGGCGTTGGGAGTTTTTAGTGGTGGCTGCTCCGCTGCGCCTACCAGGTGGGACGGGCTCGCTGTTTAATCCTATTGCTATTTTTTGAGGGACGGGGACGGAGAGACGGCGTCACAAATCGCAAGATGTTCTTCCCGGCGGCTAAAATAATTTTCCTGATTCCTAACCGAAACCACCCCAAATCGACTCTATATAACTAAGACACCAGTAAAAGCCAATGAGCGGATGCCCTTGCGGCATCCAATTCGTTCTCGGCATTTCGTTCTGCCCAGGATGATTAAATTAATTAACTTGATCATCTTGATCATCTTCGTGAAACAAAGGACTTAGACGCCAAGATGATCAAACGGGGGCCGCCGTTAGAATGTAAATTGACCACCGGCCTATGCGATTTATGGTTCTGTCCGGCTACCGGTTCGTTTGCAGCAAGGAGCTTCTATCGTGTCCACCGGTATAGAGGATAGTTCCAGCAGGCGCCTCTTCCTCAAACGGCTGGGACTTGCCGGTTTGACGAGTGCCTTTCCGGCCGGTCGCCTGGCGGGATGGAGCAGCTCCGCGTTCGCCAGCGCAGTGCCGTCTGGCTGGCCGGCAGCGGTGAAGAATCGCGCGCCACTCGCACCGAACGCGTTCTATCTGCTGCCGTTGGATGCGATCAGGCCAACCGGGTGGCTGCGGGCGCAACTGCAGGTCCAGGCAGACGGTCTCAGCGGTCATTTGGATGAGACTTGGCCGGATGTGGGCCCGAACAGCGGATGGCTGGGAGGTACCGGCGAGTCCTGGGAACGCGGACCTTATTTCCTGGATGGCCTGACGCCACTTGCCTATCTGTTGGGCGATGCGCGGCTCAAGGCGAAGGTACAGAAGTATATCGATTGGACCTTGAATAACCAGGCAGCCGGCGGCATGTTTGGCCCCAGGTCCAATGACGACTGGTGGCCGCGGATCGTGATGCTGAAGGTGCTTACCCAGTATCAGGAAGCGACGGGAGATCCGCGCGTCATTCCTCTGATGCAGCGTTACTTCCAGTACCAGCTTGCCGAGCTGCCCAAGCGCCCACTGCGCGACTGGGGTAAGTTCCGTTGGCAGGATGAGGTGGTGAGCGTCCTCTGGCTCTATAACCGCACCGGAGATCCGAAGCTGCTGGACCTGGTAAGCCTGCTGCATACGCAGGGATACGACTGGATCGCGCAGTACGCGGATTTCAAATACAAAGAGCGCATTACTCGCGAGTACATCAAGCTGGAAGAGGGCGGCGGGCTGAAAGACCTTGCGCTGGCGACGCACGGGGTGAACAACGGCCAGGCGATCAAGACCGGCCCGGTTTGGTCTGTGTTCTCGGGTTCGGAAGCAGATCGCAAAGCTGTGCTGCAGATGATCGCGGAGTTGGACAGATATCACGGGCTTCCCAACGGGATGTTCTCCTGCGACGAGCACCTGGCCGGCCCCAATCCTTCGCAGGGTTCCGAGCTATGCACGGTGGTGGAGTACATGTTCTCGCTGGAGCAGTCGCTGGCGATCCTCGGCGACCCGGCACTCGGCGACCGGCTGGAGCGGCTCGCATTCAACGCACTGCCCGGCACGCTGACCGATGACATGTGGGCACACCAATACAATCAAGAGCCGAATCAGGTGGAGTGCAGCCTGCACGCGCGGCCGTGGACTACGGATGGTCCGGAGTCAAACCTGTTTGGACTGGAGCCGAACTTCGGCTGCTGCACCGCGAATTTTAACCAGGGATGGCCGAAGTTCGCGGCCAGTCTCTTCATGTTGTCGCACGACGATGGCCTGGTGGCGGCGGCCTACGCGCCGTGCGAAGTGCGCACCATGGTTCGCGACACGCAGGTACACCTCGTGGAAGAGACCAATTACCCCTTCCGCGGAACAGTACACCTGACAGTCAATCCAACCGCTCCCCTGGCATTTCCTCTTCTGCTGCGCATCCCGCATTGGGCGGAGGGGACAAAAATCCGCGTCAACAATCAACTGCAACCGCAGCCCGCTGCCGGCTCGTTTGCCCGCATCGAGAGAACCTGGAAGGCCGGCGATCAGGTGGAAGTTGAGTTCCCTTTCGAACCGCGCGTGTCGCGTTGGTTCCACAACTCGGTTGCCGTGGAGCGCGGGCCCCTGGTCTTCTCTTACGGCATCGGTGAAGACTGGTTGAAGCTGCGCGACCGGGGTATGACGGCCGATTGGCAGATATACCCAACGACGCAGTGGAACTATGCGCTTGCTCTCGATCCTGCCTCGCCGGCGCATGGCATCGCGGTACTTGAAACAGAAATGAAAGAACTGCCCTTCAGCGCCAGGCACGCGCCCGTGAAGCTGGAAGTGAAAGCGCGCAAGCTGCCGCAATGGCGGGCTGTCGACGGGGTTGCGGATCCGGTTCCGGAAAGTCCAGTGACCAGCGATCAACCCGAAGAGACGATCACGCTGATACCCTATGCGGCGGCCAAGCTGCGCATCACAGCGTTTCCCGAGACAAAAATATAGCGCAGTTTCTTGTGATTTAAATACAGATGCCTGGTCGTGAGATGAATTTGTTTTCTTCTTGTGTGCGTTCTCGCAAAGCTCTTGCACCCTTTGTCCTTCTCGTCTCCTCCGCGTGGGCCCAACCCTCTCTCCATCGGCCGGCGGCAGTTCCACTGATCGCCAACGACCCTTACTTCAGCGTCTGGTCCATGGCCGACAGGCTCACCGATGTGCCCACCCAGCACTGGTCGGGATCGCCGCAGCCCATGACCGGCCTGGTTCGAATCGACGGCCATGTCTTCCGGTGGATGGGCCTGACGCCTCGTCGCCCACGAGGGAAACCTGCTATGGACGCTATGCCGCAGACATCGGTGGAGGTTACTCCGCTACAGTCGAAGTATCGTTTTAGCGCGGCCGGGGTCGAGCTACGGGTCACATTCTTCACTCCGCTGTTTCCTCAGGATCTCGATGTTCTCTCGCGGCCGGTCACCTATCTTACCTGGGAGGCTGTTTCCACCGACGGAGCTGCGCACCAGGTCGACGTGCTGCTCGATGTAGACCCGCTCATCGCGGTGGACGAGCCGGCGCAGCCCGTGGTGTGGGGCCGCTCGCAAGTGGGTTCGTTGACTTCGCTGAATGTCGGCACACGCGATCAGGCCACCATGCACCAGTCGGGAGACCGCGTTCGCATCGATTGGGGCTACTTCCACCTTGCCGTGCCAGACACCGCCGGCGCAGAAACTGAGATTTCCACCCAGGCCATCGAGGAGTTCATTGAGCAAGGATCGCTCGCCCGGATGGACGACATGGAGATGCCGAAGGAGGTCGCCAGTCCGCGCGGCCGCGCCCCGGATCTTGCCGTCAAATTACCCCTGGGGAGCGTTACCGGAACCCCGGTGAGCCGGCATGTCCTGCTGGCTTACACCGACGGCGCCGCAATTGAGTATCTGGGCCGCAGGTTGCGCGATTATTGGCAGCGCAACGGAATGACAACGGCTGCCATGCTCAACCAGTCGGAGCAGGATTATCCCTCGCTGGTGGCGCGGGCAGAGAAGTTCGATGCTGCGTTGGTGGCCAGCATGCGCGCAGTAGGCGGCGACGACTACGCGTATCTCACCAGCCTGGTCTTTCGCCAGACCATTGCGGCACACAAGCTGGCGGCGGATATAGACGGCACGCCCATGTTCTTTTCCAAAGAGAATGGCAGCAACGGCTGTATTGACACGGTAGATGTGACGTATCCGTCGTCGCCCTTCTTTCTCCTCTTCAACCCGGCGCTGTTGCAGGCTCAACTGGACCCAGTGATGCGCTACGCGGCGTTGCCCCGCTGGCGCTTCCCTTTTGCGCCCCATGACCTGGGAACCTACCCGCTAGCGGACGGCCAGGTCTACGGTGGCGGGGAACTGAACGAAGAGAATCAGATGCCGGTAGAGGAGAGCGCCAACCTGATCCTGATGATCGCCGGGTTAGAACACGCCCAGCATAACTGGGAATTCGCTCGACAGTACATGCCGCAGTTAAAGCAATGGGCGGAGTATCTGGAGACGAAAGGCATCGATCCGGAGAATCAGCTCAGCACGGATGACTTTGCCGGCCACCTTGCGCACAATACCAATCTATCCCTCAAGGCGATCGAGGCGCTGGGAGCGTTTGTCGAGATCTCTCGCGGCGTAGGGGAGAAGGATCTTGCGGATCGTTATGAACATATCGTCCGCAAGCTGCCGGCGCAATGGGAGGCGATGGCGCTGGACGGTGACCACTACAAGTTGGCCTTCGATCAGCCCGGTACATGGAGCCAGAAGTACAACCTGGTGTGGGACGAGCTGCTTGGCCTGCATCTTTTTCCGGCTAAGGTGATGCAGACAGAGTGGTCTTATTACATGAAGCAGATGAAGACCTATGGCCTGCCGTTGGACAACCGCAAGACCATCACCAAGCTGGATTGGCAGATCTGGACGGCTTCGCTCGCTGCTGATCCGGTACAGTGGCGCGATCTGATGGGCCGGCTGGTGCAATGGATTGATACATCAGCCTCGCGGGTTCCCACCACGGACTACTACGACACTGAGACGGGACGGCAGGTAGCTTTTCAAGCCCGGTCGGTTGTGGGGGGAATCTTTGTGAAAGCGCTCATGAATCCGGAAGCGGCACACACCTGGAGCAGCAAGCGGTGACTCAGGGGATCGATTCCCTGCCCCTTTCGGCGGCCACGATTTCCGCCCGGCTGGACCGGCTCCCGGCCACGCGGACGATGTGGAAGTTGGTCGTGCTGCTGAGCCTCGGCTTCTTTTTTGAACTCTACGATCTGCTTTATTCCGGATATGTCGCGCCGGGGCTGGTGAAGAGCGGCATCCTGACCACCACCACCGCCGGTCTCTTCGGCATGAACGGAGTGGCAGCTTTCATCGCGTTTCTGTTCGCAGGGCTTTTCATCGGCACGATTTGTTGCGGGTTTCTCGCAGACCGTTTTGGACGCCGGGCGATCTTTACGTACTCGCTACTGTTTTACTCGGCAGCGAACCTTACGATGGCATTTCAGGTCACAGCGACCGGGCTGAACTTCTGGCGTTTTATGGCCGGGCTTGGTATTGGAGTGGAACTGGTAACCATCGGCACGTATATCTCCGAGCTGGTGCCGAAGCATATCCGAGGACGAGCTTTTGCCTGCGAGCAGGCAGTAGGGTTTATGGCCGTCCCGGTGGTGGCATTTCTGTCGTACCTGCTCGTGCCCCACAAGTTCTGGGGCCTCGATGGCTGGCGCTGGGTAGTGATCATCGGAGCGCATGGAGCGCTGTTCGTCTGGTTCATTCGCCGCGCCTTGCCGGAGAGCCCGCGGTGGCTGGCGCAGAAGGGGCGGCTCGCGGAAGCCGACCGTGTGATGGCGAAGCTGGAGGAGGCCGTCGCTAAAGAATTCCCGCTTCCTCTTCCTGCGGTGACGGACCCCGGACCGGTAAGCACAGGCCAGACCTTCTTCGACATGTGGAGGGCGCCCTATGGAAAGCGCGCCGCAATGATGATCATTTTCAATGTGTGCCAAACGGTCGGCTTCTACGGCTTCGCCAACTGGGTGCCGACGCTGCTGGTAAAGCAGGGCATCACGCTCACGACCAGCTTGCTGTATTCATCCATCATTGCTATCTCGGCGCCGGTCGGGCCGCTGATTGGGCTATTGATTGCCGACAAGTTTGAACGCAAGAGCGTGATCGTCGCGACCGCGGCAGCGATCGTGGTTTGCGGGCTCGCCTTCAGCCAGGCTTCGACTGGGATGCTCCTCATCGCGATGGGCGTGGGGCTGACGCTGGCAAGCAACATTATGTCGTACAGCTTTCACGCCTACCAGACAGAGCTCTTCCCCACGACGATCCGGTCGACCGCTGTCGGCTTCGTTTATTCCTGGAGCCGCTTTTCAGCGATCTTCACCTCATTTGTCATCGCCGCAGTACTGAAGACCTTCGGCACCACCGGCGTGTTTGCATTCATCGCAGCAGCGATGCTGATCGTGATGGCGGTGATTGGCTGGATGGGGCCGCGCACGCGGAATCTCGCGCTGGAAGAGATTTCCCGGTGAGGCCATCGAGTAAGGAGTATTGGCTTGTTTAGCCAGTTTTTCCGTCATCCTGAGAGCCTGTGACCTTTTTGGATTGCTTCCTCGTCCACAACCGCTGGGTGCCCCATTCAAGCCCGGTTTTGGCTTGAGTGGGATACCACAGCGCTCGACTCACCTCTACCTGTCATCCCGCCTGCCCCGGCGTGCCGTGGGAGCGCAGCCGAGGGATCTGCGTTATGCCCCGGCTCCCGCACAAAGGTCTCCATTCCGCTAGCTCACCCAATAGGAAGGACACAAACGCTACCAAAAGAAGCTGTTGGAGAACAAGGGCCCGAGCCCGCGATCTCCGCACTTTAGTGTGCACCGGCCGCCCCGCCGTAACCCGTGCCGGTGATGTTTCGCGGCGTCGCGCGGTCGGATACCCTCACGCCACCATGTTGATAATCGCCGGTGGCCAAGCGAGAGCCTTCAGCGTTCTACTGGTATCCATCTGCCTGCTCGCGGCGGTTGCTCTAGTGATCGCAATCGGTGTCCACGCATTTTTGACGGCCGTTGGCCACTATGCTCCCTGGGAGCAAATTTGGGCCGGTTGACACCAGCGCTAAAGCGCGTGATGAGAGTCGAGACTGTTTCACGGAGCGCTAAAGCGCTCCTCCCCCCGCATAAATGCGGGGCTCCCACCGTTCTTTTAACCATCAAATCCGAAGGTCTCCCAGGAGCGAATTGTGTGCTCAAACCGCTCCATGTCTACACGCTTGCCGAGGAATTTAACCCCTTCCATCTTCAAACGTGCTCTCTGCTCCTTCGCTGCCTCGTGACGAAGTTTAATCTCACCACCGGCGCCGAGTACCCGGTGCCAGGGGAGATGGTCCGGTGGATCGGTGCGCAATAGCCTCGCGACTGCGCGATGGTACAGCGGATAGCCTGCCGCTGCCGCAACCCGTCCATAAGTGCTAACCTTCCCCGCCGGAATAGAAAGGATGATGCGACGAAATGCGTGGTCCCGCATTTCGTTTGCTCTCGCCCCGTCGCGCAGGATCTTGCGTTTCGCCTGCGAATGAGCAACGGTTTGCAGGTGTGCCGGCGGGTAAGTGGGAACCTTCTTACGGTTGCTCATTTGAAAAGCCTTCGGTCTCTGCCTTCCAGGGCTAGTAAATGCGCCTTCGCTTCCAGACCCCCCGCGAAGCCGGTTAGTTTGCCGGAAAATCCAATCACGCGGTGGCAGGGCACAACAATCGCGATGGGATTTCTTCCGTTCGCCGCTCCCACCGCACGCGTGGCTTTTGGATTGCCCAGCTGGTTCGCCAATTGTCCGTAGCTCCGCGTTTCTCCAAACGGAATGGCCAGCAGCGCTTCCCACACCTGGTTTTGAAAACGTGTGCCTCTCATATCCAGCGGAAGCGAGAACGATTGCCGTTTGCCCGCGAAATACTCTTTCAGCTGACGCTCTGTTTCCCGAAGTACGGAGTGACTGGCGTCCTCTACCAGTTCCTCCAACCGAACCCGGCGAAGGTTTTCCTTCTCCCAAAGGATGGCCACGAGCCCCTTGTCGCTTGCGACAAGCTTCAACCTGCCAATCGGGGAATCGGCAAACTTATACGACAGACTCATAAGATGTTCCTTTCATTTCCGCAAAGTGCTTCCAGAGAGCAGCGGCAGCATAGGCACGCCACGGGCGTACGTCGCTTACATTCATCTCAGGGTGGCGTTTGATCTCCTGCTTCAGTCCGTAATCGGTCGCAGGAAACGCATCATTATCATCGAAGGCACGCATCGCGATGTACTCAGCTGACCACGCTCCCACACCAGGAAGAGAAAGCAGGGTTCGGCGGAGCTCCTTGGGTTCAGGCTGGCCCACGAGCGGTAAGCCACCATCCGCAGCCAGCGCGGCGATCGTTCGGATGGCGGTTCGCCTCATTTCAGACGTGCGCACGGTAGACAGGTCAGAAGTGCGGAGCAGCTCCGGAGTTGGAAAGAGACGTATCTCCTCCCCGGTAGCCGGATGCTTCGCTCTCTCCCCGCTGCTGTGCATGAGCTCCCGGACCAACGTGCGGCCGAAGCTGACCGAGACCAGCTGGCCAAGAATGGTGGTGATGATGGTCTCGAAGCGATCCCAGGTGCGAGCAACGCGAAGACCGGGATATCGTCTCCATAGATCACCGAGATGAGGCCGCCCAGCCATGTGTTCCGCAATCACGGCCGGATTCACATCGAGGTCGAACATACGCCGCACACGTTGCTCGATCACGGGTACGGAGCTTGGATCCGCACCAACTACCTTGAGCGTAAGCGCGCTCTTGCCCGGATTATGCGAGACGCGAAAGTATCCGATTCTGCCATCACGGTGGAAGACCCGTTCGTAGTACTGCGAGGTTACTGTCTCCAGCTCAGGGAGCTGGTGCGCGCGAAAAATTGAGAAGAGAGTCTCGTCATCGAAAGGAGGATTGTACTTCAGCTGAAGCACAATCGCGCTTTCGTCCGTTTTCTTTTCGGTCTGGCTTCGATCTTTCGCGACCATCCCCATCAGATGTGCGCACACAGGCGTACGTTTCACTGAATCGTGCTCTATTCATGGCGGGTATCAGCAAGGAACTTCCAGGTTCATTGATCGGAGGTAGTCGCGATGATAGCGATCCAACGCCTCACCCTTAGGTTGGGTACCTTCGAAGAACGGTGCGAATGTGCGCACCGCTCGAGCCGCAAGGGGATGCCATCGACTGATCCAGCCCTGAATCGTCTCCTGGTTGCGAACATTGTCTTCGATTGCCATCCGAACCAGGGACTCGCTCCACTGCCGATGCCACTGACAGTCCTCATTCAGGGAATAGAATATCTGCCCGAGCAAATAGTCATCCTCACTCAGCGCGAGCTCGCTAAAATACTTCATGAATAGCTCATCGACCAGAGGTTTGAGCACCAGGTTGAGTCCGACAAACGACTCTGCCCAATCATAGGTAACGAGCAACTTTTCAACGACCTCACGCAGCGGTTGCCACATCGCGTCCGTCTCCCAGAGACTTCTACTGTCGGCAGCAAACCCCGGGTAGATTTGCTGAAGTTGCCGGATGCGATAAGCGATTCGCTGAATGCGACGCATCTCGTCGGCGGATTGAAGCGCAGCTGCGATCATAATTCGTCCGCTGGGAGCCATTTGACCGAAGTACGATGCGATCATTTGAAAACCGTGCCCCGGATAGCGAAATGGAGCGACCACTCTGGAGAGGGTGTGCAGCCACGCAGGGCGGAGGGGAGCATCGTATCCCGTAAGTCGATTTCATCGAGGATCCCGTCGACGAAGATCTCCTTGTCTCTCTGCAATCCCGTGTATTTCGTGTAGGTTGTTTCTCGTGGGTCGCGAAATTTCTCCCAGGAGCTACACACCAGGGGCGACTCTTCCTGGTATCGGCGATACCAGTCCTTCAGCGGAACATCGAGCTCGAATCGTTTTCCTGTGAAGCCTTCGCCGGTGTAGCAGAGGAGCTTTGAGGTAACGATTTCGTATTCAGTCGGCATTCGCCTTTGTGACAAAAGATGCCAGTAGGTCTTCTGTTGAGGCATAGACTCTCCCCCCGAAAAACAGCATCGACTTGGTTCAATTGCGCGGCCGCGCAAATCGCCATGCAGCATCGTCCTGATTCAACTGAAGCGAGCCTTTGAACGCCGACATCACGATCTCCAACTCGCCCGGGAAACGAAACGGGCGCCCCAGGTGCTTTTCAATTGCGGACCGGGTCACGACGCAACATTGGGGAACCAGCACCCGCACATAAGCGCCGCGGTCCACGACCAATACATCCTGGTTCAGATCCTTAATGGCCGCGACGATGGCGTTGGCTACACTTCCCGCCTGGAGAACGGGACCCACTCGGTCGTAAACTGCCCCCAGGTCTTCTGTCATTCTCCGTCCCTTCCTTCCCCATCAGCATCGACGTCAACGAAGATGTATTGTCCATCAAGCCTGACCGGAAACCCTCTTAGGCAAGTATCCTGAGGGTTGACGCCGTTGCCGGTGCAAACGTCGAATTCCCAGTGGTGCCTTGCACACCGGATAACCTTGCCCCTTAGCGTGCCTTCACTTAAACGGCTCTTCTGGTGAGGACAAGCATCGGCGTATGCATAAATGTGATCATCCACGTTGACCAGCAGAATAGGTTCCCCATTCACTTTCAGACCTCTCATTTCCCCACTCCAGAGGTCTTCTACTTCGGCGATCTTTTGATAACCCATCGCTGCTACCCTGAAACTACGTCAAATCGATCGAACGCCTCAAAGCCAGCCTGGGCGATGGTAAGCGCCGGATCCATTATTTTGTCGTTGTAAACCAGGTGAACGTGCTCTCTGTGTGCGACCCGAAGACTGGCTGCATCCTGAAGTTTTCGCGCCAGGGTTTGGACTGTCTCCCCTTCGTCGGCCAGGATCAGAAGACCAACAGTATCACCTTGCAGGAAACCATAAAGAGGAATGGGCATGGCGACCTTAAGAAGCTACGTGGCGGTGGTTTTGAGAGCTGCGAGCCACTCATAGCTGCCATGATAAGCGTCTTTACCCCAGGTTTCCGGGGTAAGTCTGAAATACTCGATCAACAAATTGGGGAGCTCAGCCGGGGCTTCTCCTGAGAGGACGCGTTTCACCACATCCTTGTGATTGGCATATCTTTCAGGCTCCTCAAGGAAAATCCACTGACATGGGGCGGAGCAGAAGATGTACTTCCGACCCTGGTGGACGAGGACCCTGGCATTATTCTTACACGGTGTGCCGGCGCTTAAAGGCAACTGACACAGATCGCAAAAAGTCGGCATGGCAGTCCCATGCACGGCCAATTCGTTTTCAGACCCGGGACCCACGGTTCTCCAACGCTCGCTGACTTGCTCCCAGACGGCATCCATCTCGTCCCAATACTTTGGATATTTCTGGCGCAGCCACTTCCGCTCTGCAGGGCCCGGTATCACGAAGTTGAACCATAGAGTCGCGCGATAACTGTAGGCACTGGCGTAAATCATGTGATGGTAGATGTCGAGTTCGTCCAGGAATAGATCCCAGTACCATGGCTTCTGAAGTCCGAATTCTTCCAACGTGCTTAGGAATTGATCGATGATCCACTCCTCCATGAACTCTTTGAAGGAATAAGGACGTTGATCCAACGCGGTCAAATAATCGGTGGAGAGTCCAGTCAAAATCGAGAACAAACGCCAGTTCCGCCAGAACCACTTGTCGACCAGATATTGCACATACTTGGGATCGTGTTTCATGACGGTAGCAACAACGGGATGGCCAATCTGCGCATGCCTGGCCTCGTCGGTTTGAATGCTGGTGACCATTCTCTCGAACATATGGTCGCTGGATTCGCGAGCAAGCGATGCCAATCCGACGAACTGCAAATTGGTGAAACCAGTTTCGAAGACGAAATTAGTGGCGATGTGGAACTCAATCGCATTTTGGCCCACCGTCAACTCATCGAAGAAGTGACGCGCCGCAACGGCGAACCAATTGTTGGTGTGATAAAACTTGTGCGCCCAGTCGAACTGGGAATCGAACCTTACCAACTCATGGAAGAGCAGCAGCGGGATCTGCGTGTGGCGATATTCGTCAAGCGCTCCAAAGGTTGCCATGGTTCGCCACGCACTATCGCGCCCAAACCTCGCTCCCCGCAGATTGCCGATCACGCCGGTGAACTCCCCGAGAGGAAGCGCGGCTGCGTGTACCTTCAGACCGTTCAGCCAGGGCGCAGCCAACTTCTGAACATTTTCTATGCGGCCGACGGCGTCGCGCACAGCGGCGACAGCCATGTCTTTTTCGTATTGGTTGTCGACGTATTCGCGATAGGACGTCTTAAAAGACTCTTCCCAGTCTTTCCATTCGGAATGAGGCAGCCAAGGATGGCCGCTGATTACCTCTGGGAAGACCTCGTCCTCTCGCACATAGGAGTAGTCCCAATCCAGTTTACGGGCGAGAGGCAACCATTCTTCCCTGCTAAGCATAGGTGCTCCTTCCTCGCGACAGGGTCGGCCCGTGGTACGGCTTTTAGGGTGGGTTTGCGGTTGCGAATTGTAAAACAGGCCGCCGTTGCGGTAGCATACGCTCGTCGCGGCAATCGCGTCAACGCAGTGGCCCGCATGATCGAACGACGTTTATTTCCTCAGCTCTTTGCGGAGCCGCGGTCACTTAGGAAGGAGACCTATGAGACCAGCGCGATCCGGAGATCATGAGACTCCTGCCCAGCCTGACGAGATAACTGAAATCCCCTTCGCTACAGTCCTGGAGGCAATACCGGCATTCGCCTGGAGCGCTCTACCAGATGGCAGCTTGGAATTCTGCAACCAAAGATGGCTTGACTACACAGGGCTCACCTTAGACCAGGTCAGAGCCGGGGGGCTGACCGAACCTATCCATCCCGAAGACAAATCCGATTTTCAGAAGAAATGGCGAGCAGCCTTGACGCGAGGGACCTCCTTTGAAACCGAGATGCGCATGCGTCGACACGACGGATCCTATCCCTGGTTTGTGATGCGAGCCGAGCCTCGGCGCGACGCCACCGGACAGATTATTCGCTGGTACGGTATCAACACGGAGAGGGAGGAGCGGGCACAAGAGGAACTGCAGAAGCATATTTTCCGGTTAGATAGCTTCTTTGAGCAGTCTCCGGAAGCTGCGGCTGTGCTAAGAATGGACGACTGCGTAGCTAGCGTCAACAAAGAGTTCACCCGCATGTTCGGTTACAGCGAAGAGGAGGTTCTGGAACGCTCCATTGATGAGCTTATCGTTCCTGAAGCGCTGATTGAGATCTCCCGCGAAGCCAGAAGGGAGCTCAGACACCGCGGTCGAGTGGAGGTGGAAACCGTTCGCAGGCGAAAGGATGGCAGGGATATTCGTGTCTCCATCCTTGCCGTTCCGGTTATTACGGCTTCTGGCGAGCAGATTGCGACTTACGTGGTATACCGGGACATCACCGACCGAAAGCAAGCTGAAGAACGGCTGCGGGAAAGCGAGGCGCGGTTCAAGGAAATGGCGGATACGGCGCCGGTGCTGATTTGGATGACCGGAACGGATGGCCTTTGCAATTTTTTCAATAAGCCATGGCTCGAGTTCACTGGCCGAAGGATGGAGCAAGAAGTGGGCACGGGATGGATCGAAGGTGTGCATCCAGATGATGTGCAGGGTTGCTTCGATGGTTTTCTGCCTGCCTTCCATGCCCGAAAGCCTTTCCGGATGGAGTATCGCCTGAAGCGAGCAGATGGCGAATACCGATGGATGATTGAAAGTGGCATTCCGAGATACACCGGTGCGGGAGAATTCGCGGGCTATATCGGCTCGAATATTGACATTACGGACCACAAGCGGGCAGCGGAGGAGCGAGAGAGGCTGCGCCAGCTGGAGGCAGACCTGGCGCACATCAATCGTGTGAGCATGATGGGAGAACTGACGGCATCCCTGGCTCACGAGGTGAAGCAACCGATCACCTCCTCCGTGATCAATGCCAAGACGTGCGTTCGGTGGCTACGGCGTGATGTGCCTGATATTGCCGAGGCGTGCGAGGCTGCTTCGAGAATGGTCAACGACGCCACGCGCGCCGCGGATATCCTCGACCGGGTTCGCTCACTCTACCGGCGAGATAGCCCGCAACGGGAGCTGGTGGACGTAAACGAAATCATTCGCGAGATGATTGTTATGCTGCAGGATCAGGCGAATCGGAACTGCATTGTAATCCGCACCGAGTGCGACCCTGAGCTGGCGACGATCCCAGGGGATCGCGTGCAGTTGCAGCAGGTGTTGATGAATCTCATGCTCAACGGTATAGAGGCCATGACCGATACGGGCGGGGAGTTAACCGTCACCTCGAAGAACACCGGGGATGGTCAATTGCTGATTTCCGTCAGTGATTCGGGCATCGGAATCGCCCCGGATCGAGCCGATCGCATTTTCGAGGCGTTCTTCACCACCAAGCCGCAGGGCACCGGCATGGGATTGTCGATCAGCCGGAGAATTATCGAGTCGCATGGAGGCCGATTGTGGGCAACCGCCAACTCCAAACGGGGCGCGACTTTTCAATTCACATTGGCATCCTCGTCTTCCGCTGTCTAACCGGCTGCGACAAGATGCATCTCCATCGCCCATATTTGGGGCCGTATATGTATCTGTGTTCGTTTTCCGGGCGTCGATCGGTGCTACTGCAATGGGGGCGCCGGGGGCAGGTTCCGGAGCGCGGTTTCCATCAGATCGGGACTGCTTTGGAGAACAGGCCTGGAAATCCCCAGCTTCTGCATCTTGCAGATCAGCGTAGTGCGCTTGAGGCCAAGTTTGGCCGCTGCGCCATTCGGGCCTCCGATCACCCAAGCGGTTGCTTCCAGTGTGCGCAGAATCGTGGCGCGTTCGGAGTCTTTAAGGGTAGCTGCCGCCGGAGAAGCGGCCACAGGCTGAATTCCAGGATTCGGCAAAGGATTGGGAAGCACGCCACTGTTGGAAAGGATCACGGCGCGTTCGATCAGGTTCTGCAACTCGCGGATATTGCCCGGCCAGTGGTAGGAGCTGAGCGCAGACATGGTTTCCGCAGGAATGTGTTCGATTTGCCTGCCCAACCGGCGGCCCATAATCTCGGCAAAATGCCTCACCAGCTCTGGGATGTCTTCGCGACGCGCCCGCAAAGGAGGCAACTTGAGGGGAAAAACATTTAGGCGGTAGTAGAGGTCCGTACGAAATTCGCCCCGCTTCACCATCTCCGCCAGGTCACGGTTCGTCGCCGCCACCAGCCGAACATCCACCCGGTGAGTCCGCGTGCCCCCCAGCCGCTCGAACTCCTGCTCCTGCAATACGCGCAGGAGTTTGGGCTGCAATGCCGGCGGAATGTCACCCACCTCGTCCAGAAAAAGCGTGCCCTTGTCGGCCAGCTCAAAACGGCCAATCTTTTGCGCGATGGCTCCGGTAAACGCGCCTTTCTCGTGCCCAAAAAGCTCACTTTCCAGCAAATCTAAAGGAATAGCAGCGCAATTCAATCGTATGAACGCGCGCCCACACCGGGAGCTGAGGTTGTGAATGGCGTGTGCGATCAGCTCCTTGCCGGTGCCTGTCTCCCCCTCGACAAGAACGGTGGCATCGGTAGGCGCCACGCGTCCGACTTCTTCAAGGACCGTTTCCAGAGCAAGGCTCCTGCCTATGATCTGTTCGAACCTGCGCCGATTATGTACCTGGTCCCCGGACCCGGATCTTCCGAAGGCTTCCACAGAAATCTCCTGTCTGTCGCGATCACAGCTCCTTGTCGGGTTTAGCAATCCATGGCCGCTCGAACACTCTCGAGCAGAGCTTCATCGTCGAACGGTTTTGCCAAGAACTCCACTGCGCCGGCTCTCATCGCCTGCATGCGCATTTTTGCGTCGCCGTGTGCGGTTATAAAGATGGTCGGAATCCGGCAATGGTCGGCATTCAACTGCGCCTGTAATTCCAGCCCCGACATTCCCGGCATGCGGATATCCGTAATCAGACAAGCAGTGTCGTGCTGGCGGCCAGACCTCAGGAATTCCTCTGCCGACACAAACGCCTGCGCGACCAAGCCGGCCGACTTTAGCAGGCCCTCCAAGGCAGCGCGCATCAGGTCATCGTCATCGACAATCGCAACCATGTTGGCCTTTCTTTGAATCGCCATGCTAGAAAGCTAGGCCTGAGGCCAACCTCCGCGCAATCATACTTTGGTATGTAAAACTGCAGCACCTAGGGCTTGGCAGCATCCTTCTTCGATACCCCAGCCCCTCCGAGTCTGTGTGAGAACTAAAAAGCCCAGACCTTTGTTCGAGAGCCACTGGAGTTAAAGTTTGGCAGCCATTCGGACTAATTCCGCCAGGGATTCAGCGCGCATCTTACGCATCACATGCCCACGTTGCATTTTTACCGTGATTTCGCTGGTTCCGAGCTCATAAGCTATTTGTTTATTGAGCATGCCTGAAACCACAAGACCCATTACCTGGCGCTCACGCGCTGTCAGCGACTCGTACCGCGTGCGCAATTCGGCAAGCTCACTTTGCTGTTCCAGCGTTACCCGATCGCGATCCAAAGCCTGGTGAATCGCATTCAGTAGCTCCTCGTCCCGGAAGGGTTTAGTCAGAAACTCCACAGCCCCGGATTTCATGGCCTTTACCGACATCGGAATATCTCCATGGCCGGTTATAAAGATGATGGGAATGCGGACGCCGGAATCAGCCAACTGCCGCTGAAAATCCAGTCCGTTGACTCCAGGAAGTCTCACGTCGAGAACCAGACAACTTGGCCCATCCGGGCGCTTAGAGGACAAAAACTGTTGCGTGGTCCCGAAGGTCTCGGCCCGCAAACCGACCGATTTCAGCAGGCCTTGAATGGCGGCACGAACCAAATCGTCGTCATCAATAACGAATACCGTGGGATGACCTGCAGCCGTCATTGAGGTACCTGGATTTTAGCCGATAGCGTGAAATAAAAGTTGGCGCCGCGCGGAGAGTTGGCGGCAGCCCACAAGCGGCCACCGTGGGATTCAACGATGGAGCGGCTGATGCGAAGCCCCATGCCGCTGCCGTGGGCCTTAGTGGTGAAGAATGCATCGAAGATTTGGTCCTCCTGCTGCGGTGGAAGCCCCACTCCGGTATCGCTGACGGACACCTGAAGTTCCCCATCTTCCACTCTCTGCGACCTGATGGTTAGTTCGCGCGTCCCATCCACGTTCTTCATCGCATCGATGCCATTGAGCATCAGGTTCATCAATACCTGCTGCAGTTGCACGGGATCGGCGGTAACCTTGGGAAGTTCGGCGGCCAGGTCCGTCCGCATGCGAATTGAGTAGCGGTCGGCCTCCGTGCCCAACAGGACGAGCATTTCTCGGACTAATTCGTTTACATCGACCAATTCGCGTTCCGGGGGAGCACCTTTCCTATAAAAAGATCGCAAACGGTCGATTATCTCTGCCGCGCGGATACCATCTTTCATGGTTCTCATAGTCGCTTCGCGCGCCTCCTCGACATCGGGCTGATCGCGCGTAAGCCAGCGCAAGCAGGTCTGGGCGTCGGTGATGGCCGCAGTGATGGGCTGCCTCAGCTCGTGAGACAGTGAGGCGGCCAACTCTCCCATCATGCTGACGCGGTTCTCATGGGCGAGATCTGCCTGCAGCTGGCGAAATCTCTCGCGTTCCTGTTCTGAGCGTTTGCGATCTTCAATGTCTGTGAGGGTTCCATACCACTTAAGAATTTTTCCGTGCTCATCGCGCAAGGGCACAGCACGAACGAGGAACCAGCGATATTCGCCGTGAGCATCGCGCTGGCGTGACTCATTCTCGAAGGGTGCGCCGGTTTCGAGCGACGCGCGCCACTTGCTCAGGTGCTCATCCAGGTCGTCGGGGTGAATTGTGAGTTCCCAGCCAGAGCCCAAGTTGGCCTTCTCCGACAAGCCTGAGTAGTCGAGCCAAGGCCGGTTTACAAATTCAGCGGACCCGTCGGGCCCGGAGGAAAACGCCATCGCCGGAATCGTTTCTACAACGTCTCGCAGATGCTTTTCCTGACGCCGGAGATGCCGAATGCGCCATTGATAAAATCCCCCTAACAGCAGCACAGCAACAGCCGCGCAGCCCAAACGGAACCACCATGTGCTCCACCACGGAGGAAGGATCCTGATGAGTACGGCGGCGCCTGGGTCGCTCCACACGCCGCGGCTGGTGGCGCCTTGTGCACGAAATGTATACACACCCGCCGGCAGGGTGGTGTAGCTTGCCAGACGCTCGGCGCTTCCTACTTCGTGCCAGGTCTCGTCCAATCCTTCGAGCTTGTAGCGATACCGGTTAGTGCCGGGGCTCAAATAGCTGAGAGCGGAGAATGCTAACGAGAAGTTGCGCTGCTCATGAGAGAGCGTCAACAAGGTCGTATAGGTAATGGATTTACTCAGTGGCGAACCGCCTCCGATGCCAACCGGGCTGCCTGAGAGCCGAAATTCCGTGAGCACCATTGGAGGGGTATACGAAGGATCCGCGACGCTGTCCGGGTGGAAGAAAGTGGCCCCGTTAAAGCCCCCGAAGAACATTTCTCCACTTGAATTCCTGAAGCACGCGCCCCAGCCGGTCAAGTCCGGGCCCGGCAGTCCCTCAGCGGTGGAATAACTATTGACGGCCGCGGTCTGCGGATCGAATTTGGCTATCCCCCGATTGGTACTCATCCAAAGGTTACGGTGGTCATCTTCGAGTATGCAGCCCACTGCATTGCTAGGCAGGCCGTCGCGCTGGGTGTAGACGGTGAACGTGCCGGTCTTCGCGTCAAATTTGTCCAGCCCGTTCTGGGTACCTACCCACATAGTGCCCGAGCGATCAAAATGCACTGAGTTCACCCGGTTGTCGCTTAAGGTCGAGGGACGATCCATGTCGTGTTCGTAGCTGGTGAACTGACCCGTCGCTGGATCGAAACGATGCAGACCTGAGGAGTCGGTGCCCAGCCACAGAGCACCCTTCTGGTCCTCGACCAGTTCAAGATAGTCGACGATTCTTCTCGGCGGGGCCGGCTTGTAAACTGCGAAACGTCCCGTCGCTGCGTCGAACCGATTGAGACCATCATTGGTGGCGACCCAGAGGGTTCCGTTGTGATCGACGAGAAGACGCGTCACGATGTCGTTGCTCAGGCTGTACGGATCAGCCGGATTGTGACGGAATATCTGGAATTTGCCCGTCCGCCGGTCGAGACGGAGCAGCCCGTGATTATAAGTTCCAGCCCAGATATTGCCGGAACGATCCTCGTTGATCGTGATCACATCGGTACTGGCTGCTGGTCCGTCCGGCCGATGGTAGGAGGTGTAGCGCCCGGTCTTGCGGTCCAGGCTGTGCAGTGCTTCGGGTGTACCGATCCACAGAATTCCCTGACGATCCTCGTATATCGCGCCAACAAAGGGTTCAACAGCGCCCTCCGAACTGTCGAGATGAGGAATTCTCTTAAACGGCAGCGGGTTGGTCGTAAAATGGGTTATTCCCATCCTACCCAGGCAAACCCAGACGCTCCCCTCCCGATCCGCAAATAGGTTCTCGACATCGTTCTGGGGCAGGCTATTAGGATCATTGGGATCATTGCGGTAACGGATGAATCTTCGGTGCTCGCGGTCGAACTTGAGCAAACCGGCGCCGTGTGTTGCAAGCCACAGATTGCCGTTCCGGTCTTCGGTCATTGCCATGATAACTGTCAAGGCTTTGGCGGACGGTTCCAACTCGCGAAAAGAATAGTTGGTGAGCGTGTTCTTTTTGGGATCAAACACGGATAACGCGTTGGGGTTGTCGTGAAAAATCCAGAATACGCCGAAGCGATCCTCGTAGAATCCAAACCCCAGCGGAGCTCCAGGTATCGGAATGTGCCGCGTCACCTTGCCGGTTCTGCGGTCGAATTCGTCCAGGTGGCCAGAATTCACAACCCAAAACCTTCCTTCTTTATCTTGGCGGCTCGCTTTGACATCGTCACCCAAGCTCGAAGGATCATTTGGATTGTGAGAATAGTGCCGGATAGTTCCGCTTCCCGGATCTAAGCTGTACAGCCCCGTGACCGACGCCAACCACAAAGTTCCGGCGCGGTCCTGACTAATGTCATTGACGAACGGAACCGGGTACCGTGTAAACGTCTCGGTCGTTCGATTGAATTTATTAAGAAACTGATCGCATCCGACCCAGAGTGCGCCATTGCGATCCTTGAAGAGCGTCCTAATGTACGCTCCGCTGAGGCTATTGGGATTTCTTGGATCGTGAACGAACAATTTGAAGTGGTAGCCATCGTACCGGTTCAGCCCATACTGCGTACCAAACCACATGAATCCCTGATCGTCCTGCACGACCTGGGATACCTTCGTTTGCGATAATCCTTCGTCGGTTGAGAGCCGGGAGAACCTGATATCCTTTGCGTCGACCACAGGCATAGTGATTGTGCGGGGCTCCACATGCGCCTGGGCCGCCCCCGAGGTCGTAGCACACAAGAACGCAATGAGGACACCGCGGACGACCGAGCCCACGAGAACCGGCGCCGGCTGAATCGTTCCTGGATGGATAAGTGAAAGCAAATGTTTGTCACTTCTTCCCGGGAGCCGAGACATGGTCATTCGCTGCCATAATACAGCCGACAAAGGGGTTTTCGTCCCTCGGTAACCGTAAGTCTGGTTAGGTGCAAGGGTGCGGCC
The DNA here is from genome assembly GCA_963721125.1 of uncultured Acidobacteriaceae bacterium. Taxonomy (GTDB): domain Bacteria; phylum Acidobacteriota; class Terriglobia; order Terriglobales; family Acidobacteriaceae; genus PALSA-350. The sequence continues at coordinate 836,842 of CAVRHZ010000009.1, forward strand.
GCGGTTTGCCAAAACCATCAGAGCGGCAGCGTCGCGGGAGCCGGAGTTAGCGCTGACTCCGGGGAGGCGGAGCCGCTCCCTTTTTCAGAGAGGGTCTGAATCATCCGCCGTGGATGAGAACCGAAAGAGAAACAGCAGGACCCTCCGGAGCGCAGCGCAATGGAAGGACCTGCTGTTTCTCTTTCGGTTCTCGCGCAGTGACTTTATGAGAATTTCAGCTCGATCGTACGCAAACTTCTTTCCCCAGTTAAGACACACTGCACGGAGCAGATCGTTAAGCTGTTCTCCGCCTGGATTCCTTGAGACTGAGGCGAGATAGAGCCGTCTTGATCGCGTCGGCGCTGCGCTGCAAACCTTGTTGTTCCTCGGCGGACATCTCGGGTTCGATCACGCGATGCACACCTTCCCGGCCAATGACACTTGGCAACGACATCGTAACTCCGTATGTTGCATTGTAACGGCCGATAGGAATCACTGCCCTTTCATCGCGCAATATCATCTCAGTCAGCCGCGCTGAGACCATCCCTATGCCATACTGGCTGCCCCAATACCTTCAATGATCGTGATGTTGGCGTAACGCACCTCACGTTCGAGTTCCTCACGCACGGTTTGCGGCGTTGGGCTTTCCGCAAAGAGGTCCAATACCTTCCTGCCGCCCACTCGCGCTGATGACCACAGGAAAACCGAGGAGACACCATGTCCACCTAAGACGAGCGCCTCCACGTCTGACGCACTGACATTAAGACGCTTCCCCAGGTGTAACCGGAACCGCAACGTGTCAAGAGATGTACCGGTGCTCAGCACGCGCTCGTGTCCTAAGATACGCACTACGTCGGCCAGCGCGTCCGGCGGGTCAGTTACCACCAGAATCAGCGCGTCGGGAGCGTAGTAGTGGATCTGCGGGACGATGTCCTGAAAGATGGCGGCATTCGCCTCGAGCAAGCGGAGCCCTCCGACAGGATCGCTGCGATCGGTTGCGCCTCCATCTTTCTCGTTGACTCCAGCAGTAATCATAACCACCGACGATCCGGCTAGATCGGAGTAATCGCCGTCGCGCAGTGCATTTGGGGCGACAGCACGGCGCCGTATTGAACGTCGGTCACGACGCCCTGGGCCCGCTTCCGGTTCCGGTTAACCAGCACGACCTCGCGCGCAATTCCACGCATAACCACGGACAAAAGACACGCGGAGCCAACCGCACCCGCTCCGATAATTCCGACCTTCATATCGTGTTTCCTATTCTTAGGCAGTCTGCTTCATCTCTGTGCCCATCAGTGAGCTGCGCAATGCCGTTCGCGCCCGCGCGAGCCTCGACTTGGCTGCCGGCACAGAAATGCGCAGAGATTGCGCAATCTCTTCTATGGAGCGGCCTTCTCCATGGCTCATCTGAACAACGTCCCGGAGTATCGGCGGCAGCCCTTGAATTGCACCCTTAAGCAGCTCTTCCTGCTCTCGCCGTGCGCAACGGTTTTCGGGGCTCTCAGCAAGATCCCTGGGTTCCCAACAATCCCGAAGGCCGAAGTCATCGTCGGTACTCCCGGTGGAGATCTCAAGGTGAAAGCGCTTCTTGCGCAAAAGCATGAGCGCGGTATTGATCGCGATCCGTGTGAGCCATGAGGAGAAACTGGATCTCTCTTCGAAGTCCTTCAGGTGAATGAAGGCTTTCATGAAGGAATCCTGAAGGACATCCTCTGCATCTTGCCAATTCTTCACGATGCGATATGTTCTGCGCAGGATCTTGTCGGAGTGTCGTCTGCTGAGTTCAACAAAGGCGACAGCGTCCCCAGACTTCGCAGCCGAGACCAGGCCCGCGTCGCTCATCTCCTTCAGGCTGCCCAAGATAATTGAATTATTGATGACCGAATTATTGGCGGGTGCGATAAATGTGCTCATTTGGCCGACTCCTCTTGAAAACCGTTTTTCTGCTTGAGACCCAAGGACCATGATTCTTTGGCAATCCCTAGTGCACGTGGAATGCCAAAACTCGTTCCACTCGAGACCGTTGCAACTGCTTGAAGACAGAAGACCTTTTGCCTTATGAGCGGCGATTGCTCAAAAGAACGTCGGGATTTCGACACACCCGGGTCGAAACTTGTCGAGCTGTCTATGACAGCTGCGCTGATCGGATACGGCGACAAGGGCAACGGGGCCGGCTTTCGACAAATGGATCTGCCCTCGACTTTGGTACTCGTTAATTACCGCTTTTGAGGACGGCGGCTTGAGCACACTCAGCCAGCCATGCTTTATATTGAGCGATGGTAATTTTGACTACGCCATGCACCCCAGCCGGGTTCTGGCGAGGTAATAGCGAAGACCCATTGCCGTTTCCAGCAACCAGGGACTGAGCGGAAAAGTTTGAGATCGATTGTACGGACGCAGCGGTAGGTACGATGGCGTCATACTCGAGTTCGACCTTCTTGCTGTAGCGAACGCCAAACTGAAATGACTTTCGATCGTGGATCAGGCTGGCTAAGACAGGATCGAGTGAAGCGAACACCTGCTCCAGCTGATTGTCAACCTCAAACGTTCCCAGAACCGACCAGGTTGCATTATCGTTGTGCAGACGGGAGACCTTTAGCAGCAGCAAAGGATCCGCGTCGCTCTGGACCAAATACCTCTCCAGTTCATCTTCGACACTCGTCCTGGTTCCAAAGAGTGCCACTTTTGAATCCATCACCGCCAACCAGCGCACATCCTTAATCGTGTCGAGCTCACGCGTAAACGGTGGCTGCACCAATACTCGAATACCTTTGAACTCGGTGACCGTCGCTCCGTTCTGGACCGCGGCTTTGAAGATGCGCTCCTGGTCGAAATGCCCGCTTATCAAAATACTGTGCTCTCCCCATCTGCTTGGGTCACCCCCTCCGGATGCGAAGATCATCTGGCCCATTCTCATGGAATCATCCACTCCAGCAAGCGAGAGGAAGTCCCGACGATCAATCAGGTTGTAGCGGCCCGTCAGGAGAAAGCTTTCTGGAGCGCCTGGGTGCGCATGGTTACAAGCCCCTGCTACAAGCTGGGTACCAGGAGGAACGAGCGAAAGTAGTTTCGCATCTGGGGGTTCTGCCGATACGATCTCGACCGCAATGAGCGGGAAGAAGAGCATGGCAAGGGTTCTCATTCCATGGAATCGCCTCATATGAAACTCCCGGGAAACCGATGATCAAACTGGGGATTGTTCGCCCGACCTACATGACCTCGCCGGCTTGCGCGTAGGCGACATCGCTGTTTGACAGACGCGTAAGCGCCAGCACGCGGGCGATGACGACATCGCGCCGCGAGCATCTGAGAAGAACTGCGCAATCTTGCTCGGACTGCCCTTCGAGTACGGATATGACGTACACAAAGCGCTCGAACGCACCGAGTGCGAGAATTGCGGCGAAGGGTTTGTTCTCCGCTGACGTTGCCGGTCCCTTAGGCCTGATGAACGGCAAACTATCCGGGTGCTCTGCGACCGGCCTGATCAGCTGGATTGCGTGCTTGAGAATCGTGCGACGGGCCCATGAAGAAGCCCACTCCATGAAGACCCCGATCCCGTCCCCGCATTCGCCAATCGCGTTGACAAAACATTCCTCGGCTTTGTCATTGTCCGCGGTGAGCAGGAACGAAAGCAGGTATAGGCTGTGCAGCTCTTCAGTAAAGGCTCTACAGAAGTCGCTCGCCGTTGCGTAAAGTATCGGTCTTTCATCAGCTAAGTGAATTGGCAGCAGCATACCTACCTCTTTTGTTCTTTAGTCTTGATAACCAGGTTCAAAGGAATGAAAGGATGACCTGATGCGGCGCTCCCGGAAGCATCGAAGGTTGATCGATGCCTCCGCATAGCCTTACAAGGCTTATTGCATTCGCATTGCCAAAAGGGCGCGCGTGGAATATTCCGCGATATAGCTGAATTAAGGGGGCTACAGTCGCGAATGTCTTGTAATTGTCAAGAAATCATTGAAGGTGTCAGGCGAAATCTCGACAGCGGCGACACTTACGACACTCACAGACAAGAATGGATTCCGTGGAGAAGCTTCTGCCAGGATGGCAAATAGCGCGTGGATACAAGGTGCGATGGGTTCGTTCGGAATGATCGGCTTGATTCGGTTGTCATCGGCCACACCGGGTATCAAACCCGCGGGCCTCGTACGGCACTGCGCAGCGGATTGACGCGAATCCAACACGGCCGAGCCATCGTCTAATCACCATTGAAGCGATTTGCGCCATCGTAGATTCTGGTTCTCCAGTAGGTCTGGCACTATTCTGCCTACCGTTGCCGCCGATCCTTGGAGGTTCCATGTTTACTTTTGCCTGCATTGCGAGTGGTCTGATCATCGCGAGCACAGTATTCGCTCTGATTGTTCCTTCGGGCCCCGCAGTTACCCTCTCTGACATCGCTCGCCAAATGGAGACCAAGCGTCGATTACCGCCCAGAGCGAGCATTGACATCGCATGCGCTGCAAAACGAGGTGAGGCTAAACTATCTCACTCAGATGAAGGTACCCGAGGAACTTAGCGCGGTTTAAGCTCTACGCTTTTACCTCTATCTGCACGGGCTGTCTGCCTGGCAAACGCAACACGAGGCGCCACAAGCGCTAACTTATCTAGAGTTTTTCCTCAACCCTCCCGCAGAATCGTTCCAAATTCGAATGGTTTGCAAGGAAAATCGATAAAGTTACAGCCTCTCAGATTGACGATTCCGGGGAAGTTTGAGGAGAAAGATTTCAAACAAGTTTGTCTGTGGGAGAGACGCGGATTAACCTAATCAGCCGCGCCAGGGAGAGTTACGGATCACACTGCAGAAGTTACCACGGTGGAAGCCGGAATCCTTGTCGGCGAGCACGTCCGCCTTGACGTTTCCAAAGGTGGTATCAGGCTTGTGCTTTATGCCGTCATAGAAGGCCTGCAGGATATCTTCTTTGAAATGGGCGGTACGCGGGTACGCCTTCACCACAGCGTCGCGGTCTGAGTCTGTGAAGCCGGAGTAGTCGATTCCCAGCACGTCCATTTCGACGCCTGCCGTCACCAGGGCAACAACCGGATGCATGTACTGAGGAATCCCGGGTGTGGTGTGAAGGGCAATCGCTGTCCACACGTGGTCGATGTTCTGCTCAGAGATGCTATGACGGCGCAGGAAGTCGCGCGCCGCATTGGCTCCATCGACCTCGAAACGGTCTGTGTCGCTACTGTTCGCAGGCACCAGTCCCATGTCGTGGAACATAGCCCCTGCATAGAGAAGTTCGGCATCGAACTTCAAGCCACGGCGCTGACCTGCGAGTGCGCCGAAATAATAAACGCGGCTGGAATGATTGAATAGCAGAGTCGATTCGGTGTCACGGATGAACTCCGTGATTTCGCCAGCAAGTTTACTGTCGGGAACTCTAATGCCCGAGATGAGTGCTGCTTGAGAAGCCTTGGCTGCTACGGTCATGGACGCCCTCGCGAGGTGATGTGCTTACATCCTCAGACTAGAGCTAGCGCGGTGGGACCGCCACGACAGAAAAACAGCAATTTAGGACATGGCGATCTACGAGACTGACGGATGAACCAGCGTGCTCTTGAAGCGGCTGGCGTATTCAGCCGCAGTCACGCCGAGGACCCGGAGAAAGGTGCGGCGCATCGTATCCGCGGATTGGAAGCCGCAGGAATCAGCTATTTCTTTGAGTCCACGAGAGGAGTTGTCAATGACCTGCTGTGCCGCTTCGACACGCATACGGTCAACGAACTGGCCTGGGTTCATTCCCGTCTCGCGCAGACAGACGCGCGTAAAATGGCGGGCGCTCATTCCCATGCGCTCGGCAAGCGATTCGACGCTGAGGTCTTCACGAAGATGCTGAAGCATCCATACCTGGAGCTCGCGCAACGGCTTCGAGGTGATGGCTTGATGCGAGAGCATGTGGCTGTATTGGGCTTGTCCGCCCGGACGCACAAGGAACATTACGAGGAAGCGGGCGATCTTGAGTGCTGTTTCGTGCCCGTGATCTTCTTCGACCAAGGTGAGCGCCAGGTCAATGCCGGCTGTGATACCTGCGGAGGTGTAGATTGAGCCGTCGCGTAGATAGATCGGTTCCGGGCGCACGACGACTTTCGGGTATTCCCTGGCCAGACGGTCGCAGAATGTCCAATGGGTTACGGCTTGCTTTCCATTGAGCAGGCCTGCCTCCGCGAGCAGGAATGCGCCGGTACAGATGGATGCGACACGACGCGACTGTCGTGCAACCATCGCGATCCAGGAGATGAAGTTGGGCTCGTAAGTTCCGCTTTCTGCGCCGGGGCCGCCGGCGATTATAAGAGTGTCGATCGGACCACGGAACTCGGCGATGGGAATTGCGTCGGCGAGCACAATACCGCGATTGGTCTGAAGACTGCGTTCAAGGCCAGGGTTGGCAAGTTGAATCTCGTAATCAGGCGCATTGGAAAAGACCTCTAATGGCCCAACTACGTCGAGGACCTGAACCGGAGGTGGCCCGGCGATGACTACTTTCCGCATAGGGGTAGTTTAGGTCATGCCCGGCCGGCTCAGGTCACTCCGCCTCCGTCAGACCGCGTTCTGGGTGAGATAGGTCTGGATCTCCGAAAACTCCTCTTCCGATAGCCGGAATGTCGCCGCAGGAATTACGCCCTCCACCTGCTTTGCGTTGCGGCCGCCGACGATGGCTGCGGTGATTGCGGGATGATGCAGGGTCCACGCAATCGCCACAACGCCGGCACTCACTCCGTGCCTCGCGCCAATTTTCCCGATAAAGTCCGCCACAGCCAGGTTCCGCGATAGCAGAGGCTCCTGGTAGTTCTTGGCATTACGGCGAAAATCATCGCTGGGGAAGTTAGCCACACGCTCTTTGGTCATGGCCCCCGTCAATAGACCGGAATGCATAGGGGCATAATTAATAACGCCAATATTATTTTTCTCGCAGAATGGCAAAATCGTCGCCTCAACCGCGCGGTTCAACATGGAGTAGGGCGGCTGGTTCGAGGTGATCGGAGCAATCTTCGCGGCTCGCTTCATCTGGTCCACGCTGAAGTTAGAGACACCAATCCAACGGACCTTGCCCTCCTTTTGCAGGTCGGCCATCACGCCCCACGCCTCTTCGATCTCCTCGTCCGGCTTAGGCCAGTGCACCTGGTAGAGATCGATGGCCTCCACCGCGAGGCGGCGAAGGCTGTCCTCCGCTTCGCGGCGAATATGCTTCAGACTGTTGCTGACCTCGCGCTTCTCATCCCACACCAGGCCGCATTTTGTGAAGATATATGGCCGGTGAGAAGTGGTCTTAAGCGCGCGTGCGACCATCTCCTCGGAATGTCCCAAGCCATAAACTGCCGCTGTGTCAATCCAGTTGATACCGAGGTCAAGCGCCCTATGAATCGCGGCGATCGAATCGTTGTCGTCCTGCGGCCCCCAGGAGAATTGCCAGTCACCACCCCCGATTGCCCAAGAACCGAACCCGATGGGCGTCAGTTCCATGTCCGAGTTACCAAGCTTCTTTTTGTTCATTCCCATCTCCTCTTTATACCTGTTTTGCCAGGTTAGTACTCTGCCTTCTCGCCCTTTGCGGGGATCGAGGTTGGAACTCCCGGTGTGCCGCAATAGGTAATGAGCAGCACGGTCGGTTGGTCACCGGACTCGCCCCGATGAACGTCGTCGACTGACTCTCCGACGGCCTCTCCCTGGTGAACGACGTGAGTTTTGCCACTGGCTTTGTCGTGCAACGTGAGAGAGCCTGAGAGCACATAGACGACATTGGGAAACGGATGGGTGTGCCACGGCAGGGCTGTATGTGGATCGATGGTCAACCTGATCGTGGTGAGTTGCGGCTGGCCCGTGGGATAGTGCGTATACGGCTTGCCGTTCCACGATTGAGTTGTCTCGAGCAGGATTTCACGGTGACCGCTCGCGACCTTCATCGGTCCGCTTTGGGCGAGTATGAACGTCATCGATACCAGGGCGAGCATGGCGGCTATCGCGGCGGAAAGGATCCTCGTTTTATACATGAATCGGCTCCTCTTTCGTTTTGAAGACATCGCATGGACTGGAATCCACCGCCGCTCTCAGACGGGCAGGGCACGGCATCGGGCGTGCGATGGCGATACTCGGAAGATCCCTCCGCAGTGCTCATTTACCGTCCCTATCAGGCGTTGACTCTTGCAGATTCACAAGGGAAGCACAGCGGCGGAGGGATAACCGTGCTGGCTACGGCCAAGATCGCTGTCGTATTTCAGCGTGCCTTTGTAGAGTTCGTATCGACCATCCTTGAATTGTTTGCCATGGTCGCGGAGCGCCTGCATCTGATCGGCGGAGAGTGGCTTAAAATCGCGCACGATGGCCAGATTCTGGTCCAGAACTTCCATGGAATCGATGCCGCTGATGGTCGTGGCAACGGGTAGGCTCATGACGTAGGAGAGCGCTTCGGAAGGTGTGAATGCGCCATTTGAGATGAGCTCGCCCGAGCCACCCATGCTCTTCATTCCCAGCACTGCGATGCCGCGCTGGTTGGCGGCGGGCAGCACATTGGTTTCAAAGCTGCGGAATGCCGGATCCAATGGATTAAGGGGCATCTGGACAACATCAAACGCATAGCCGCGATTGAGCATCTCCAGATTGATCTCGGGGAACTTGTGCCCGTTGAATCCTACAAAGCGGACCTTTCCCTGCTGCTTAGCCTTGGCAAGGACCTCAAGAACACTGTCGCGCGCGTAGATCAGCTCGGGGTCATTGTGGTAGATAACCTCGTGAATCTGCCAGACATCGAGATGATCGGTCTGCAAGCGGTTCAGCGACGCATCCAGCATGCGCATGGCGGCGTCCTGACCGGGGCCGTGGCTGCAGACGGCGCTCATGACGATGACTTTGTCTCGTTTGCCTTTGAGGGCGAAGCCAAGCTTCTCTTCACTGAGACCACCGTGAAACACCCAGGCATTGTCGAAGATGTTGATGCCGTGGTCGATGGCTTTGGCAACCATATTGTTCACCTCAGTCTGATCCGAGACGGTGCCGAGATGGAAGCCGCCCATACCAAGGATGGAACATTCGAGGCCGGTATGACCCAGAGGGCGCTTTTGCGCCTGGAAGCCGCCGAGGGCGGATTCGTTGCCGGTTTCGACTGCCGCGAGCGCCTTCTCGGCAGGAAGCACGGCGGACACTCCTGCTACCGCGGCGCCTTTCAGGAACCCTCTGCGGCTTATTTCAGGTCCGATTTTCAGATGGTTGTCGTTCATAACAGTCCACACCTGGTTAGATGTAAGATTGCTATCGAAGTAACATGGGCGATGAGAGTTACGAGTTGCCGCATGTGTTCCCTTTCCGGCTTACACCGATTCATAAGCGCTAAACCTGGGGCCATGCGTGGCCCGTGTTAGCTGCTTCCTTGATGATGTCCTTGACCTCGACCTGCGCGGTGTCGAGAGGGTATTCGTGGACCCACCGGGCTTCGGGATTATCAAATTTGAGGGAAACTTTGTACAGCTCGAAGCGTCCGTCCGCGGCATAAGGACGACAGCGGTCGCGCAGTGCCTGCATCTCAGCCGGGGTCATCGGTTCAAAATTTTGGGCGATTTCAAGATTCTGCTCGAGAATCTGCAGATCTTCGGCACCGGAGATGGTACAGGCCACAGGCAGGCTCATGGCGTAACGCAGCGCTTCCCGGGCAGTAAGAACACCCGCCTGCACGGGGTCCCCATGCCCGCTGATAGGCTTCATGCCGAGTGGCGCGATCCCCCTCTGATTGAGAACGGGCAGGACCTTCTGCTCGAAGCTCATGCAGTAAGTGGCATCAAAGGCATTGAGCGGCATTTGGACCGAGTCGAAGGGAAAACCGGTGTTGAGCATGGCGAGATGCACATCAGGGTCTTTGTGGCCGGTGAATCCGACGAAGCGTACTTTGCCCTGTTTCTTCGCTTTGAGCAACGCCTCTGCGGCGCCACCGGGACGAATGAACAATTCGGGATCATTCTGAAAGACAACGCCGTGAACCTGCCAGAGATCGAGGTAGTCGGTCTGATAACGACGCAGCGATTGTTCGAGCATCTGCATGGCGAGCGTACCATCGCGGCCGTGCGTGCAGACCTTGGTCATGAGGAAGGCTTTGTCGCGCTGGCCCTTGAGACCCAGGCCTAGCCAGGACTCGGTTTTGCCCCGATAGTACTCCCAGGCATTGTCGTAAAAGGTGACGCCCCCGTCGAGGGCGCGGTGGACAATTTCGATGGCGGTTTTCTCATCTTTTGCGCCGCCAAGATGATGACCGCCGAGACCGAGTGCAGAGATCTTGACACCTGTTTTGCCGAACTCTCGAAGCGGGATGGGCATGTAACACCTTTGCAATAGTTAGGGGGAGGGCCGGATACGAATAGCCTTAGTGCATTCGCCATGCCACAAACGGGCAGATACAAATATCGTGTGATCTAGCTGAATTCACGGATCTTCCTCGGTGGACGCTGGAGAACATTTGGACCCCACCGGCAATGAGAGTCGAAATCCCGACAGGACTGGAGAGTTTCCGACACTCTTCGGCACGAACCAGTTTCCAATCGCCGGCCCCTAGAGTCTGCGTTAAAACAGGAGGAGAAACAGCAGGTCCCTCACTACGCTACGCTCCGGTCGGAGCCTGTGACTTTAATAGTTTTGGTAGTTTCCGTGGCCGGCAACCCCTGAGGAGGATTCGTCGATTAAGCATCCTCGGGGTTCCTTCGGCTCCGCGCTGTAAGTCCTCTATTAAGCGATATGTCTGCGAGGCGCTCCGCTCCCACGGCAAGCCGGGGCAGGCAGGATGACGATTCTGTGGGGGAGCTAACGGAACGGAGGCCTTTGTGAGGGAGCCGGGGCGCACCGCAGGTCCCTCGCCTCCCCCGGATTTCCTGTCAAGAACCGTAGCTTCGGTGGATTCCGTGCGGCTCTCTTTACGGAGAGCCGCATACGTTGCCGCCGGTAGAGCCGTGAAGTAGGAAATCCGGGTGCGCTCGGGATGACAAGTGGAGAGTGGTGCATCCATGGGGAATTGGCTAGTGGCTGAAAGAATCGTCAGGTGAGTGCCGTGGTATCCCACTCAAGCCCCACGGCACGCCGGGGCAGGCAAAACCGGGCTTGAATGGGGCACCCAGCGGTTGTTGACAATCAACAATCAAAAAAGTCACAGCCTCTCAAGATGACGGTCTTTGGGAGGATTCAAAACAGTCTGGCCGAGAGTGCCAAAATCAAAGAAGTCAAAGGCTCTCGAGATGACAATTCTGTGGGACCATTAGCACTTGTTCATCTGAAGGCTTTTGGGGCCATTTCCATACAACAGAATTGTCATCGCGACCGGAGCGTACCCGGATGCCGTGCTACGCTGCCCCCACCAACGCCCGCGTGTGCGGCTTTCAGTCAGGAAAGCCGCATGAGGTTCGCCAGCGCCAACATCCGGGTAGCGCAGTGGAGTAACCTGCTGTCTTGCGGCGCTCCAAGCAGATTCTGGGAAACGCTTTAGGTGGATTCAGAAAAATCAACTTCACGGGAGTTGGCGCGCGCGGAGACGCAGCAACGGGCAGTCTCGCAGAGGAGAGCGAAATCACTCGCGAGGGTTGCTTTACGCATGTAATCCCAATCGATTTTGGCCTTCAAGGGCTTGATTAAGCGACAGTAGTAAGCCTCCAGATCGTCATCGGGAACGTCTTTGAGCATCTCTTCCTCGCGTCGAAACGCGAGCGTTGCCGCGCCCGTCAGCCCGGGCCGAAATGGCATTCGCATCGCTTCTAAATGAGGCAGCTTAGGTCGAGGCCCAATCAGGCTCATTTGTCCACGCAGTACGTTGAAAAGTTGGGGAAGTTCATCCAGTTTATACTTGCGCAGAAATCTCCCAATTCTTGTCACCCGGTGATCCCCACGCTTGCTCAGGCAGGGCCCTTCTACCGGGCCGGCTATCTCCATGGTCCTGAACTTGAAGACAGTAAAGAGAACTCCATGGCGTCCGAGCCGTTTCTGGCGAAAGATCACCGGTCCTGGTGAGTCGTAGCGGACTAAGAGGGCGGTAACCACAAGCAAGGGCCAGAAGAGCAGAAGCGCCGCGGTGGCAAAGAGCAAATCAACGCAGCGCTTCGCCAACGACAGGCTCCAGCGGCTAGGCTCGGCATAGTATGTCGCAGGGTCTTGGTGTGGCCGCGTGTGGGCCCGTTCAACAAACATGTTGTCTCCGTCAATTCTGTGGCACATATGTTGGTTCTGTAAATCAACTAAGGAGCGCAAGGCTGAATAAATGCATTGATTGCGTGAGAAGAAGGATGTGTCGATAAACGTGCGGACCTTGTCCGCATTTCGACTCACATTCCGTGTGCTGTTCACACAAACCGGGATACTCACATCAAAAGACCATTTTTATTCAATCACATCGCGGGCGATCTCCTTTCACAAGCTCTGGAATCGCAAATGCTTCCCACTAATCAAGGAGAAGAACAATGCCTAACCACCGCTGGATCGCATCGCTAACGAAGTTGCGAGTCGCGCCGTAAAGAGGGAACAGCGTTTTGACCGAGACCACGAAATCTTTACAAGTTAGCACCGCTGACGGGATGGCGCACTTCGACCACGAAGGTGTTCGAGTGCGCCGTACACGATCCAGAGGGAGTGAGATCTCGCTGCGCCTTGGTCGATTCATCACGCGAGAGGCAACCCGTCTGTGCATGAGGCAGAGCCCATCTGTTACAAGAACGCTGGAGAAGAAGCTTTACTGATTAACAAGCTTCCATTAACCATTCCCTAACCCAGCCACTTGGGGTTCGCCGCCGTACCATCGAAGTGGGCCGTTGTTTTGTACAGTTCGAAGTGGCCATCGACTGCCGCATCGCGCGTCCGGTCAAGTAACGTTGTCACCTGTTCCTGTGTCAGGGGCTTAAAGGACTTCACCGCCGTCAACGCTTGTTCTAACACTGGCATGGTGTCAATCCCGGTAATGACCACCGAGACAGGCTGCGTCAACGAGTAGTGCAGGGCTTCGACCGGCTCAACCGTCTTGCTGTCAAGAATGAAATGGTCGCCAAAGGTCTTCATGGCCAGCACCGCGGTCCCTTGCTGGATGGCGACTGGCATGACATCCCGGGTGAACGACCGGAAATGCGCATCCATCACATTGATCGGCATCTGTACCGTATCGAAATGGAAGCCGTGTTTCTGAGCGGTCGCAAGCATCCTGAGATGCACGGCGGGATCCTTATGGCCGGTAAACCCGATGTAGCGAATCTTGCCCGCTTCGCGGGCGGCGATCGCGGCCTCAAGCGCTCCGCCGGGCGCGAAGATGCGGTCCGGATCCTCCATCCGAATGACCTCGTGGAACTGAACCAGATCGATCACATCGGTCTGCAACCGCCCGAGAGATTGCTCCAATTGAAGGTTGTAAGCCTCTTTGGTCCGGCCATCCATCTTGGTCATCAGGAAAACCTTGCTGCGATAGCCGTCGCGCAACGCCTGCCCCATGCGAACTTCACTGATTCCGTCGTTGTAGTCCCAACAGTTGTCCATGAAGGTGACTCCGCGATCAATCGCGGTTCGTACCAGGCGGACACTTTCACCGGGATCTTCCTGTTTACCAAGGTGATAGCCACCTAACCCTATCACCGAGACCTTCTCCCCGGTGCGGCCCAGATCACGGTACTGCATGTCGGGCGACATCGGACGAGAGGCAGGGTTGCTGATTCGGTCGGAGCTTTGCGCCTGCCCCGAGGCACTTAGGGTCGCACCACCGGTCACGGCGGAGGCGACCGCCGACCTAAGGAAATCTCTCCGTTGCATAATTTACCCTCGGGAGGTGTGTGAGCATTGCAGGTTTCGCGCCTGATCTTCCGAAATAACCAATGCAAGTGTTCGCGGACTGTAGCGGACGGCTTTCGCCGTACCGATGAAGTAGCCGGACGGGAATTAGTCCAGGTCACTCTTGTAATGAAGACATCGAGAAAAGCGGAACCGATTTCCATTCAGGGGGTTGTGCAGTAGCTTCCATACAGCATTGGATGCTATTTCGGTCAGGGAGATTTCACCGAAACCGTCCGGCATCAGGAAGTGATGCTCACAATCCCGCCTCTTTCGTGACATTAGCCGTGACATTAGCGGTCATATAAGACTCTGCCCCGAGCTGCCGAGGCGCAAAGAAAAAAAGGTAATAGGGAAAAAATGTTCTTATTTGCTTAAGAGAAACGCTTTGTTTGTTTAGTGAAGATCAAAAACAAAAAGTGTCCAAGCGCCTTGACTTGTTCCAACGAACGGCGTCATTCTTAGAACGTTTTCTGGCGGGGCTTTCCCCCCGGGGTTTATTTGAAGCCCCTCTCCTCTTTGGATGATGGGCCTTTTTGACCCGGTACTTTTTTGGGAAATAGCAACGCACTTCCTGATTCTGTTTGGGTAAACAAAGAGACTATTCGCGCACGACCACGTCTCGTCCGCGGGGGCATGCTTCCCTAGCGCGCAAATCTAAGGGCGATAAATGCGCTCACGCCTGTCCTCCTTCTGTCCCGTGAGCCGTGTCATTTGCTCTGCCCAAACCTCAGCCCTTTCCAGGGAGGTCACTGATGAAACAATCAAGATTGATGGCAATAGCCGTGGCCTGTGCGACGATTGCGACCGCCACGGTCGTCACCACTCACATCGTCCACGGACAATCGGCCCCACCGATTTACAACCCGTATCCGCCTGGCATTCTGCCGTCCAATATCGCCTCCGAGGAAACGCGCGTTCAAACGGAAATTGCTGGCATCGAAAAGAGCTATATCACGCAGTGGCAAGCATTAACACCTCCGGTAGTGGCGGGCAACCCGCCAATACTTCAGAACACCGGCTATGAGGCACAACGAATACTCGGCGGCCTACTGCAATACGACTTGAATATATCTCCATTCCAGAATACGGCGTGCGCTTCATGCCACATGCCGTACGCGGCCTATAGCGGACCGATCCCGTCCGTCAATCTGACGATGATCGCGTATCCTGGAAGCGCGCGGTACCGGGCCGCTAAGCGCACAGCGCAACGATACACCTATTCACATGCCTTCCCTGATCTCAACTACAACACAACCCAAGGCGCGTTCTTTGGCGGTAACTTTTGGGATTCGCGCGCGACTGGATACAAGCTGCAGGCTCCCGACGCCGAGCAGGCACAGTTTCCTCCGGTTGACCCGCTGGAAATGGGTTTCCCTGATACAGCGTGCATAGCGTACAGGATCTCCTCGGCTTCATACCTACCTCTGTTTATGACGGTATGGGGGGACTCTTTTAACATCAACTGGCCGTCCAACACAGCATCGATCTGCGCGACCCCTAATGGGGCTGCGGTGTTCAACGGCAATACCCAACCAATCCTGTTATCTGCAGACGACCGCACCAAGGCCACCAACATCTACGACCACTGGGGGCAATCTCTGTCCTTCCTAGAAAGATCAACCGATGTTAGTCCCTTCACCTCTAAGTTCGATGCCTATCTGGCAGGCAAATACACCTTGACTTCAACCGAGATGGCAGGCTACAACCTGTTCCGGGGCAAGGCAAATTGCAATTCATGTCACCTGGACGGCAGATCAACTGCTCCGAGTCCTACGGCTCCGGCGGCCGAAGACACCGGCACGGCCGCTGATACCACACCGGTGTTCACATGCTTTGGCAGTGCTAATCTCGGCCTTCCCAAGAATCCGAGAGTTGCTCTGTTATACGAGACGACACCGGATAGTTATGGGTATACCCCTAATCCTGAGGGTTACATATACACGGATTTCGGATTGGGAACTTTCCTAAGAAGCGGTTTTGGCTCTGCTCCTAATCCGAACTCGGCGTGGCTTCCATACGCAGAGACCTCGGATGGTCAGATGCAAACGATGACAGCGCGCGACGTGGCCTTGACCCCGTCTCAATGCCCGACCACCGAAGCCCCAGGTCCTTACTTCCAAAAGGAGTTTTTCCACAATGGCTACATCAAGAGCCTGAAGCAACTGGTCCATTTCTACAATACGCGCGACGTTTACAGGAATTCGGCCGTTGAAAGCGGCGATTGCCCTGCAGGAACAACCGAAAGAGTGAACTGCTGGCCTGCGGCCGAGGTTTCGGTAAACCAGGATATGACCATTGGTAATTTAGGACTGACAGATACGGAGGAAAATCAAATCGTCGCTTTCCTGCAAACGCTTAGCGATGGCTACACAACACCTTATCCCTACATTGGGACTTATACGGGCGCCTGCATGACTGGTGGTACTGCGGCGACCCAAGGTAACTCCACGCTGATTTCCGCTCAATTTTTGCGAGGGATGAGCAAGAAGTGAAGCAGCCCAACGGTGAGAAGAGGGCGCAGTGCAACCTTTCGAGCGTTGATGCGCCCTCAAATTATGCTTTGCAAGATCGACGGAACAATGTGATTGCCATATGAGACGTCTTTTAAAAAACAAAGTGCTTCTGCTCGTGGCGGGTGGCTTGATCGTGTCGTGGCCGACCGCCGCTCAAGTTTCACACTATACGGCTAGTCCCGACATCCCGCCCCCAGCAAGGAAAGCAGCACGGCTGCATATTACAGAAGGGCCAGCCCTCGAAATGTTCAGGGACAACGAGGCCATTATCCGGTGGACCAGCAACAACCCTGGAGGAACGGACGCGCACTTCGCGTTCGTGAAGTACGGGACTGATCCTCACCACCTGGACTTGACGGCGAAGGGTCACATCAGGCTAAATCGAAACCACCCCTATACGGTTTTCCGGGTGCGTTTGGAAGATATAAAGCCTGGGACGACGTACTACTACACCGTTGACTCGATGGAAGCCACCGGGGAACTCGACGGGGCGAAGAGTTCTGTTTATCACTTCACTGCCCACGAGTAGAACAAATCGCCACCGGCATCCATTCATCCTGTGTAGCATTTCCCGCGCAACGCATCAGCTAACACCCATCTAGCAGCACGGATTCAGGTAGTTGGGTGGGATTCCATCCCCCCACCCAACGCTTTGATGGGGAGCACGTTTACATCCAAGCGGCGGCGCTGATTTGAGTGACGTCAGGGCAAGCTTCTGGCTGGCGGAAGTTGGGATGCATTCCAGCCGCCACCCAGAGCCTTGATCAATAGAACACTGGCGTCCATCTGGCGGCGGAGGATGTCGATTTCGTTTCGCTGATTGAAGAGAAGAGTGGTTTGTGCGGTGACGACTTGCAGGTAGGGGTCGGCGCCTCCCTCGTAAAGAGAGGTGTATAGACTCACGTCGCGTTGCGCTTCCTGCACGGCTTGATCCTCCTGGGTTGCTTCCTGGGCCAGGATTCGCAGCGCAGACAAATTGTCTTCCACCTGTTGAAATGCTTCGAGTGTTGTCTCGCGATACGTCGCAACGGTTGCGTCGTAGTTAGCGCGAGCCTGCTCCACACCGGCGCGGCGGCGGCCGGCATCGTAGATGATCTCGGATGCCTGCGGGCCGATCGCCCAGACGCGGCTGGGCCAGGTGAATAAGTTGGAAATGTACCGGGATTGGAGCCCAACGGTACCGCCGATGGTCAGGCTGGGGAAATACGCAGCCCGCGCGATACCAATGCCATTGTTCGCCTCCGCTACCCGTCGCTCCGCGGATGCTATGTCGGGGCGGCGTTCCAACAGTTGCGAGGGCAAGCCAACGGGAATGGCTGGAGGCTCGAACGGCTTGGATCGAGGAGCGATGGAGAAGTCTGCCGGTGGCTTGCCGATCAGGATGGCGACTGCGTGTTCATATTGGGCGCGCATTACCCCGATATCGGTGTCCTGCACACGCGTGGTATCGAGCTGCGTTCGTGCTTGCACTACATCCGGCTCAGGCGCCGCGCCCCCGTTAAACAGCGCGCTGGTCAGCTCGACCATGTCGGCATAGGCTCTCACGGTGTCGTCCAACAGCCTCTTTTGTGAGTCGGCGCTGCGCAATTCGAAGTAATCGTACGCTAGGTCCGCCTGCATGCTGAGAGTCATGGATGCCAGATCGCCGGCGGTGGCTTGAGCTTCTTCGCGAGCAGCTGCCACGGTGCGACGGATGCGGCCCCATAGGTCCACTTCGTAGGAGAGATCAAAAGGCAGGAGGAAGTTAGCCGTGGAATTGATGCTGGAGGAGCTGCTGGACGGGAAGTAAGGTTGATTGGGCGAGTAGCGCAAAGCTTCAACGCCTGGTGATACCGAGATAGTGGGGAATTCCCCGGCGCGATAGTAACGAACCGTGGCGCGAGCCTGACGAAAGCGCGCCTCCGCCACCTTAAGGTTCTGGTTGGAGACCGCGACCTGTTCTTCCAGAGCGTTGAGCTGCGGATCGCCGAAGATCTCCCACCTGTTACTTCGCAGAGCTTCTGCATTGGGATGAGCGACCTTCCATTGGTCCGTTTCCTGCAGCTCCTTGTACGCAGGAGGCACCGCAGCGGTCGGCCTTTTGTACTTGGGACCGACCATACAACCGGCAAGGAAAATCAAGCCGGCCGCCGGCAATAGGAAGCGAAAGCTCATTGCTCAGCACCTGGATCCCCCCGCGTGACGCGGACGGGCGTGCCGCTGACTAGCGAGTCGGACGGGCTGGAGATGACTTCGTCACTTACAGAGAGCCCAGAGGTTACTTGTACATTCTCTCCGTAGTCAGTGCCGATGGTTATTGGAACAAGTTGAGCGACATTATTGCGAACCACTCCGACCTGTAGACCTTGAGTACGGAACAGAAGCGTATCGGACGGAATAATCACGGAATCAATCTGCGCGGGCAAAGCAAGGTGGACGCGGACATAGGCTCCGGGAAGAAGCAGGCCTTTGGAATTATCTATATCGACCTCTGTGTTGAGGGTGCGGGAAGCCATGTCTATAGAGCTTGACGTACGGGTGACTGTGCCCTGAAAGGTCCGATCAGGGTATTCGTCGAGAGTAAGGGTAGCCTTTGATCCCACGCGAGCAGCCCGCGAATACACCTCAGGAACCGCGACGAAAACACGAAGCGTGCTGATTTGCCCGATCTGAAATAACTCCTGGCCGGGTGTGTTCAGGCCGGCGGCTATCAGCCAGCCGTTGTCCGTATTGCGCATCGTGATAATTCCATCGAAGGGCGCATAGATCTTTTCGAAACCAACCAGGTCTGCATAATGACCCTGGTTTGCCGCATACGAATTGACGGTCGCCTCAGAGGCTCTCTGATTGTCAACAGCCTGGTCTGTCGATTGTTTGGATACGGAGCGCGTTTTAACCAATCCCTGCCAGCGATCAGCGGTAATCTTGGCGAGGTTCGAATTTGCCTTGGAAGTTTCCAGATCGGCCTGTGCTTGTGCCAGCTGCTTGTCGAGCTCCGGCGCGTCGACCACGGCGAGCAGATCGCCCTTCTTCACGCGCGATCCGATGTCGTGGTACCACTTGACCAGATAGCCGCTGGCGCGAGCGTAGACGGGAGAATTGATGTAGGGCTGCGTGGCTCCGGGCAGCACGACCTCGTCGATCGGCGGATTCTGCCTGGGGTGGATGATCATTACCTCTTGAACGGCAGCTTCGTTGGTGTTTTGCCGCAATTTCGACTCAGCTCGCTCGCGGGCACGGATCCCGAAAAGGATGACTATCACGAGCAGGATGAACATGGTCACGCCGGTCACGGCCAGCAACCGCATGGTGCGCCGGCGCCCGCGAACCTCGCCAGGTGGACAGCCGGGTATCTCAGCGTTTGTTATCTCCTTGTCAACCATTCTGAGCTCCGTTCTGAGCGGTGTTGCGAGACCGATTCAAGCGATGGTGATGCAACAGCGCGAAAACAGTCGGCACGAAAACCAGGGTGGCCACCGTTGCGCAGAGCAAACCTCCGATCACAGCGCGACCCAGAGGCGCGTTTTGTTCGCCCCCGTCGCCCGCGCCTATTGCCATTGGGACCATGCCAATGATCATGGCAAGCGCCGTCATCAGAACAGGTCGAAAGCGTGTGAAGCCGGCCTCTGCAGCGGCCTCCAGGGCATCACCGTTTTCAGCCAGCCGCTCCTTGGCGAAGGCGATCACAAGAATGCTGTTCGCCGTCGCAACCCCCATGCACATGATGGCGCCCATCAAAGCGGGCACACTCAGGGGCGTGTGAGTAAGGAACAGGAAGACGATGATGCCGGCCAGAGCCGCAGGCAGAGCGGTGATGATGATGAAGGGGTCGAGCCAGGATTGAAAATTGACGACGATCAGCAGATAAATGAGAACAATGGCGGCGGCCAGGCCTGCCAACAGTCCTTCATATGAGGTTCGCATGGTTTCAAGCTGGCCGCGTATGCGAAAGAAACTGCCGCGCGGGAGGAGTTTCTGATCGTTGTTGACGATGCGAGTGATGTCCCGTCCGACAGACGCGAGATCGCGATCCTGGACAGAGCCAAAGATATCAATCACGCGGCGAATGTTGTAGTGATCGATCGCCTCCATTTCGTTGCCGCGGCGCAGCGAGGCAACCTCGGACAGGATCTCAGGACGCGCCATAGCTTTGGAAGTGAGGGGTATGTTTCCCACGCCCTGTAAGGAGTGAATGCGATATTGGGGAGTTTGGGAGATCAGTTCGTATTGCACACCATTGTTCCAATTCAAGAAGAAATTGGGGATGGTCTGGAAGCTACCGCTGAGAGCGACAAGCAGGCTGTTGTTGATGTCTTGATCGGTATAGCCGCCTATCGCCGCCTTAGTTCGATCAACATTGATGTTGAACATCGGGTAGTCAAGTGGCTGTTGAATCCGTAAATCAGTGAGGCCGGGAACGTGACGGAGTTCGCCCAACACACGAGTAGCCAATTCATGATTCCCCGCCTGGTCCTGGCCTTCTATCTGGAGATCCACCGGCGCTGGCAATCCGAAGTTCAGGATTTGCGTGACCATATCTGCGGGCAGGAAATAGAACGTTGTGCCGGGGAATTGGCGGGGCAAGATCGTGCGAAGGGTCCGGACGTAATCAGCCGTCGGGTGGTGTTTGGCGTTCAACGACACGAGTACATCGGCATCCGAGGCGCCGATCACGCCTGAAGTGCTGTACATGAAGTTCATCTGGCTGTAGGGCAGGCCAATGTTGTCAACGATGCCTGCCATTTCTTGCTTTGGTATCTGCCGACGGATCGCCTTTTCGACCAAGTCGGCAAGCATGGCGGTATCTTCGATGCGGGTTCCGGTTTGGGCCCGGAAATGGAGCATGAACTGACCGCTGTCCGTGCTAGGGAAGAAGTCCCGGCCGAGCCAGGGAAGGAGAGCTGCGGCAAAGACGCAGATTAGCAAGAAAATGGGGACGAAGATCATTCGCCTGTGTATGAGTGTTCTCAGCAAGCCCTCATATACGCTCCGGACACGTTCGAATCCCCGGTCAAAGGCTTTCTGCATCCGCACTAGCGGATTGCGCGATGGCGCAGCATCATGATTGGCCAACTTCAGCAGATACATCGCCATGGTAGGCACGAGCGTTCGCGAGAGGATATAGGAGGCGATCATGGCGAAGATGATCGCCTCTGCAAGCGGCGGGAACAAATAATGCGATACGCCCTGTAACGCAAATAGGGGCATGAAAGCGATGCAGATGCAGGTTGTGGAGACGAACGCCGGGGTGGCGATCTGCGCTGCGCCGTGCAAAATGCCCTCATAGAGAGGCTGGCCTTCCTCGAGATGGCGGGTGATGTTTTCGATGGTGACAGTAGCGTCATCCACCAGGATGCCTACCGCCAGAGCTAATCCTCCAAGCGTCATGGTGTTGATGGTTTCCCCGATGCCGCTCAGGGCAATGACTGAAGTAAGAATCGCCAGGGGAATAGAAACGGCGATGATTACCGTACTGCGCCAGCTGCCGAGAAACAGCAGGATCATAAGCGCCGTCAGGCCGGCAGCGATGGTGGCTTCACGAACGACGCCTTCAATGGCACCGCGAACGAACAGGGATTGATCGGCGAGCGGTTGAATGTGCAGTTGCGGCGGAAGGGTCTGCTCCACGCGCGGTAGCAACTGGCGAATTCCATTGACCACGCTAAGGGTAGAGGCGCTTCCAGCTTTGATAATGGTGACCAGAACACCACGGCGGCCGTCGTGACGAACGATGTTGGTTTGAGGGATGAAACCATTGGCAACGTGCGAAATATCTTTCAGATAGATGGTTGCGTTACCGACGACCTTCACGGGTACATTGTTCAGATCATCTATCGTTCTGGGCGCCGAGTTGGTCGGGAAATCATATTCGAACTTCCCAATCTTTGCGGTGCCCGACGGCGCAATCACGTTCTGGGTGCTGAGCGCAGCAACAACATCCTGTGGTGATATTCCTTTTGACTGGAGAAGCGTGTCCTGCAGGTTCACCATGATCTCGCGCTGCTTCCCGCCGTAGGGGTATGGCACAACCGCCCCGGGAACCGTAACCAGCTGGGTGCGAAGAAAGTTCAGCGCCAGGTCATTCAGGTCGGCTTCACTCAGTCCCTGGCCGGACAGGGCGAGCTGTAACACAGGCACATTGGAAGCCGTGTAGTTAACGATCTCAGGAGGCAAGGTACCGGGCGGCAACTGGCGCAGGATGCTTTGTGAAGCAGCAGTCACCTGCGCGTTCGCCCGGTCGACGCTGGCGTTCGGTTGCAGAAAGATTTTTACTCTGACCAGGCCGTCAATGCCAACGGTTGTGGATTCAATATGCTCGATGTTTTCGACCAGTGCTGTCAGAACTTTTTCATACACGGTCGTGAGCCGGCCTTCCAGCTCTTCCGCGTTCATGCCGGTGTAGATCCAGGAAACGGCGACCACGGGGAGATTGACGGTGGGGAAGATGTCCGTGGGCGTGCTCAGAATGACAAGTGGGCTGAGAAGCAGTATCAGCAGAGCCAGCACGACAAAGGTGTAAGGGCGATCGAGCGCGAGCTTAACAATCCACATGGCTGAAGAGTCGTCCTAGTGAGTCCTTTGGGCGGTGACAGACGCGGCAAGATCTTTAAACTAGCTTTGAGCCGCAGCATCTGCGTTGTGTAACCAGAGCGTTGTTCCGGTCCGTACAGTGCATTTCCGGCGCCAAACAAAATTTCAGGCTCTTTAAGGCCAGGTCTCGGTGCTCTATGGCCATTCTTTTCACGCGTTTCCGATAATGTCCTGGCGCCGATGGCGAAGGTCGGTTGGGCGGAGTCCGGACCGCAGCGTGTCGTGCACCCGACACCCGTGCTTTCGACACTTTGTCAGTCACCTGACAGTCAACCTAGCCCTTCGTGCTTTGACCAACGACAAAAGGGGTTATCGCGGCCAAATCCAGATCTCCGTTTGCGGCGAGATTGGAAGTAAGTACGGATTGGGCGGCAGTCGCCGCAGGCAAAACGGCGCCCGAGCTCCTCGCCGCATCCATCGCCAGATCCATGTCTTTGCTCATCAGCCGCAGCGGGAATTCCGGGGAGTAGTCGCCATTCTTAATTTTTTGGAATTTCCCCACAAACGCCGGCGGTATAACCGCGGTTCTGGAAAGGACGTCGAGCAAAATATCGCGTTCGATTTTAAGGTGCTCTCCCAGCGAGACTGCTTCCGCGATCGCCTGCATATCCAGACCCAGAAGAAGGTTGACGACCAGCTTCATCAGGACGCCTGATGAACCAGATCCGATTAAGAACCACTGCTTCGCGATGGACTCGTAGATGGGAGCGCATTGCTCAAAGGTCTTTGGATCGCCACCACCGAGCAGTGTGATCGTCCCCGCCTCGACCGCCGGCGTCGACCCGGAGATCGCCAGATCAAGGAAGCTAATGCCGCGGGCGGACGCCTGCTGATGTAGAAGGCGCGATAGCTCCGGCGAGATGGTGCTCATCTCAAGAATAATGGCTCCTCGCTTCGCCGCTGAAAAGACGCCATTCGGGTCGAAATACACGGAGTAAACCGCCTCATCGTTGGCCAGGGAAGATAGGACCACATCCGAATGGGTAACCAGCTCCGCCACTGATGCGGCAATTAGTCCGCCTTCTCGCCTCAGCACATCCGCCGGCCCGGGACTGCGGTTCCATGCGTGAACATTCCAGCCTGCCGAATGCAAACGTCGCGTAAGCCGGCTTCCCATAAGTCCGAGGCCGATGAATCCAAGATGGACTGTGCTTTTGTCGAGTACATTTACCGGCGTGGCCATCACGTTATCTCCTCGCTGCTTGTTTGTTGTTGTGCCTGTTGGCGTGATCGCCTCGGCACTCGCAGTCGCCGGCTCTTACCAGCGCTAAAGCGCGTGATCAGTGTCGAGACTGTTTCACGCTGACGCGCTGCTCCCCCTCATAAATGCGGGGGGTCCCACCCGTCAGGACTGCGGCATTTCTCCAGCTAGAACATCCGTGCTCAATTGACGCTTAAACGCCAGCACGCGGGCCATCATGACATCGTGACGCGAGCAACCCAAGAGAATCGCGCACTCTTCATCCGACTGTCCTTCCAAAGAAGACATGACGAAAACGAAGCGCTCGAAGGCATCCAGTAAAAGGATGGACGAAAAGGGATTATTTTCTACCGCCGCAGCCGCTCTCTCGAGACTGATCAGCGATAAGTAGTCCGTGTGCTCCGGTGCAGGCATGATCATCTGGATCGCGCACTTGAGAACCGCCAGCCGAGTAGACGAACGCGCCCAGTCCATGAAGGCGCCGGGCCTCTCCACGCATTCTCCCATCGCGGAAAGAAGGCACTGCTCGGCTTTATCGTGGTCTGCTGTGAGCAGGAACGAGAGCAGGTACAAACTGTGCATCTCTTCCTCAAAGGTCTTAAAGAAATCTGTCACGATAGGGTCTCTGGTTACGCTTTCGTCCACGGCGCGGATTGGTTGCAACATATTGCACCTCTTCAGTTTCAGGCCACCGATTGCTCCAGGTCTTCATCGAATGAACGGGTCTCAGGATGCACAGCGCTTGGGAACGACTGCAGAGTGGCGGTATAAGGCACACCTGCTAATGGGTTGTTATGAGTGAAGCGTTCAAACACTTCGTTTGCGGTGTCTTCTATGCGAGTATTTGGCCTGTGGAAACGACGAGTCGCCTTTGAGGCGAGGCTGGTAAGCAAGAAGCGGTTGGGAACGTAGGTCAGTGCGCCAAAGATCAGCTCGGAACGCATGGTCTCCTCCAGAAATCTACGATTTACCTAACTCTTAAATAGCCTGCATTTCGCATCTGGCATCTATTAGTGCATTCACAACGCCAAAAGCGGCCGGAAAACAAAACATCCTGTGATCTTGTTGAATTGACGGCTTTTCTGAGGGCCCTTCGAAGAGCATCCGACGCGTTGCGTCCAAATTTCGACACCACTTGACGGAGTTACGACACTCCTTGGCGAGTTACGACACTAACAGGCCAGGACCCTCTCCAATGACCGGACCGCCACCCGCCGCCGCTCGGGAAAGTAGGCCTTCAGAACATATTGCTTAAGCATGCGCTCCGTATTGAAATACGGTCCGTTGATCGCAATCGTCGAGCGCATGATGCGCCGCCAGGCATCCTGCTGACCATAGAAGAGGGGTAGAATGGCCTGCTCCAGACACTCGTAGAGCTCATTGGCCTCCTCAATTTCATCCTCGTGGTCGCTGATCGCCCATCCGGTCACGCCTTCGTTCCATCCCTCAATCCACCAGCCGTCCAGGACGCTAAAACTCGGCACACCATTGAGCGCCGCCTTCATGCCGCTGGTGCCCGAAGCTTCATAGGGGCGCTTTGGCGTGTTCAACCAGAGATCTACCCCGCCCGTGAGCAGCGCTCCCAGAGCCCAGTCGTAGTCCTCGAGATACACGATTTTGAGTCCATCGGAGCTTAGGTGCCTGGCGAGGTTGACCACCTGCTGAATCTTCGCCTTTGCCGGGTGATCGGCGGGGTGAGCCTTGCCGCTCAACAGAATTTGCAGGCCACCGAATTCTCTGGCGGTTTGCACCAGGCGGTCCGGATCGGTGAAAAGCAGCTCACAACGCTTGTAAGTCGCCGCGCGGCGCGCAAAACCGATGGTGAATATCTCAGGACGCAGTTGCACGCCGGTTCTCTGCTTGACCGCGGCCATCAGAGCCTTCTTACCTTCTAGATGTGCGTCTGCGATTTCGCTCTCTGGGATGTCCATAGCGTAGCGCAGTTTCAAGTTGTCTTCTCTCCAGCGGGGGATATGACGGTCGAAGAGTGTCCGGAACGCCGGTGCTGTCCAGGTGGCCGCGTGG
Organism: uncultured Acidobacteriaceae bacterium; assembly: GCA_963721125.1. Lineage (GTDB taxonomy): Bacteria > Acidobacteriota > Terriglobia > Terriglobales > Acidobacteriaceae > PALSA-350. The sequence goes on from CAVRHZ010000009.1 coordinate 862,901, forward strand.
ACTCCGTTGGTGATGGCGTCGATTTTGTAATCGGGAAACATCTCGCGCGACACTTCGCCATGCCGCATGGCAACCCCGTTTACGTACCGCGCAAAGCGCAGCGCGATATAGGTCATGTTCACCAGGCCGTCATGACAACCGCCGACCCTTTCGATAAGCTTCGTCCGCTCACAGCCCAGGATGCGACAGGCCTGCTCCATCGAGAAGCGATCGTGCCCGGCAGGAACCGGTGTGTGCGTGGTGAATACGCAGTGCTCGCGCACGGCATTCAAGTCCTGGTCCGTTACCTGATCCAGTCTTCTCCCGCGCAATTGGCGTTCCAACAATGCGATTGTCAGCAACGAAGCGTGCCCCTCGTTCAGGTGGTAAATCTGCGGCCGGTAGCAGAGCGCCTCGAGGATGCGTGCGCCGCCAACGCCCAGCACTGCCTCCTGCCGTAAACGATAGTCTCCATCCCCACCGTAAAGGTGATCGGTGAGTTCCCGATCGCGCGGATCGTTCTGTTCGAGATCGGTGTCGAGCAGGTAGATGGGAATCGTGTGGCCGGTTATGCCTACCATGTCGTGACGCCAGGCTCGAATGGCGACCGTGCGTCCGTCAATGAGCACGGTGATGACCGGGTCTTCACAGGTTAGTCTGTCTTCCAAATCCCACGGCTGGCCTTCCTCGCTTTGCACGCCGTTCTGATCCAGACGCTGTTTAAAGTAGCCTTTGCGGTGAGCCAGCGTGACCGCAACCAGCCGCAAACCCATATCCGCCGCGGCTCTGAGAGTGTCGCCGGCCAGAACACCGAGGCCGCCACTATAAGTGGGCATCGCAGGACTAATTGCGATCTCCATCGAAAAATACGCAACGATCCCGCTTTGCCCGGGATGCTCCCAGGAACCATACGGTAGCAAGCGGGAAAACGGTGTCTGCTGTGTCATAAGCCACTACTCCTAAATATTGCTTCCGCCACCATCTGGTTAGTGGCGCGCCTTGGACGGAACTCTTTTTGCGATCCAAGCGGCGCCCAGAGCGTGCAAGATGAGCTCATCTCCAGTGCTCAAGTGGTCAGGATCTGAGACGGCTTGATAGGCATACTGAACACTGGTGTTTTGGGTTATGCACCAGAGTTCATGACGAATCACTCCGTCACAGTGCCCACAGGCTGAATCCGCGCTGTACCTGTTGCTGTGACTTGATGGGAGATGGTCTTGTACCGGCATCGGTGACTCCTGCGGCCTTGGTTGGGAACTGCATGGGGGACTCTGCTGCCTCGTACTATTGCTAGAGTTCCTTAGCTTTCATCAGCCTTACCGCCCGATCTACTATCGGTTCTTACATTGGTAGATAGCACTTATAGGGCCAATCTGAATTTGCGAAACCTTGAGGATTTCTTCCTTTGCTCTCAGTGTTCGGTCAGCAGGGAGATGCAGGCGATTCTGTTGTCAACTATGAGAGAAGCTCAGTGCCTGGTATTTGCCGGGAAACATTTGACAGTTGGAAACTGCTCGGCACGCTGGGTATGACTGCGTTCTTCCGAAATGAAAAGGACAACTCGCGCCGTCGAACATTCGACATCTGTCGCGACACTTCTGTACCAGCCCTTAGCTTCCAGCATTCGACCACTCGATTCTTCGCCGTGGTCCTCCAGACGGCGGGCCGATAGAGTCCACGTGAATGGCCGCGAGCGATTCCCCGGGGAGGGATTTTGGGTCCAACTATAATTCCACGCAAGAACGAAAAGAACCGGATGTCTTTTCTGGGCGGTGATTACAAGCCCCGGCCGGCAAGGTAATCAAGCGAGTATCGTCAGGAATGAGCATGGGGAGTAAGTTGCGGATTTCATCCATCGAAGACGATCCAAAGGACGCGGAGCTCATCCAGGATCTGCTTGAAGCAGAGAACATTGCCTGCGAAGTAACACGGGTCGACACCCAGGCTGCGCTGATGGCTTTCCTCGAGCAGGGCGGAATCGATCTGATTTTGGCGGATTGCAGCCTTCCGACCTTTGATGGGATTTCCGCATTGAAGGTCGCAACACAAATCTGCCCGGACGTGCCGTTCATCTTTGTTTCCGGAACGCTGGGTGAAGAGGTGGCAATTGGCTCGAGTGGGATGCCACAGCTCTCGTTGCTCCCAGTAGAACAGCAGATCCCTCCACTACGCTGCACTCCGGTCCCACGGCAAACCGGGGCAGGCGGGATGACAATTTGGTTAAAAACTCGATGATTCGCCCGAAAATCAATGAAGTCACAGCCTCTCAGGATGACGATTCTGTGGGGGCTAGACGAAAAACATCCTAAATAAGTCAGGCATCGCCGTCTTACAGCGGGTTCCGTCTGGACCCTGTTCTCCGTCACTGCATGTCGAACCACGATGGCAATTTCGACAGCTGTGCCAGTCACCAGTTGATTCTGAAGAGTTTCTGAATGGCATGATGCGTGCTACAACCCCGTCGGATGTGTGTCAGTCGGCCACGGCCTTACAGACAGCTATGGTGGCCCCGGTCATGTGTCGGATTTGCATCGGGCTTGGCAGGCGTGCAACGCGGAAATCCGGATCGTGCGATCCATGAAAGAAACCTGCAGGGAAAACACAGCATGATTACCTATCCTTCGGTAAAAACAGGTCGTAGCTTTCTCGCCTGCGTGACGTGTCTGGGCTTGTTCTGCGGCGTGCAACTGCAGGCAGGGGGCCCACCCAGCGCAGTTAGCGTCTCTAAGCCGGTCCTGGTGTCCGATCCGCCAGAAACCCGATCTCCTGTGGCCTTGAAGGCCCTCAATGATCCCCACACTGGCAAGGCCGCGTTCTCGTTCAATGGCCGGGAGGACCCCCCGGTGATTCGAGCCACCCCGGGGGAAGATATACGCGTGACATACACAAATGCAATGTCAAGGCACTCCCAGGAGCACTGCATTGACGGCCCGTGCCGGAACATGACAAACCTTCACTTCCACGGCTTGCATGTTTCGCCCGACGCTCCTCAGGATGATGTGATCGCCATGATGGCGATGCCGGGACAAGTGCTGCACTACATAGTGAATATTCCGCTGGACCAGGCGCCAGGGCTGTATTGGTATCACACCCACCCTCATGGAGAGAGCTATCAACAGGATCTCGACGGCATGTCCGGAGCGATCGTGATCGACGGCATGGAACGCTATTTTCCGGAGGTCCAGCACTTACGGGAACGGATCCTGGTTCTGCGCGATCGAGTAGTTGAAGATGATGATCCTGCAAGCCCGGAACTAAGGCGCAGTGTTGACATTCCTGCGAAAGGCTGTTGGGCCTCGACCCAACTGCCGGAGCGGATTTTTACGGTAAACGGCGCGCTGCGGCCGCAGATCGCCATTGCGCCGGGAGAACGTCAATTCTGGCGCATTGTCAATGCTTCACCGGATCTATACGCGGATTTACAAGTGGATACGGAGAAGCTCGAAATCGTGGCGCTGGATGGAATGCCACTTTCATTCCACGATCCGAAGCGCCGGGCCGAGCTAAGAGACCACCTTCTCGTGCCTCCGGCGGGTCGCGTCGAAGCAATCGTCACCGGGCCAACCTCTGGAGCCCATGCATCGCTACGTACACGTTGCTATGATACGGGCTCTGACGGAGACCCAAATCCGGCCATGGTGCTGGCCGACATGGTGGCCACTCCGCAAACCTATCATGGAAACCAAGCCGCCTCGGCTGGCCTGCCGGCCAGGGTTTCGAAGCCAGTGTCGCCCGAACTGATAGCGAAGATAGAGAGTAGTCCTTCCGAATATGTGGTTACGTTCACTGAAGACAAGAATGGGTTCTATATCAATGGTAAGAAATATGGCCCATCGGATCCTCCCATGACGACCGTATCTATCGGCGCATTTCACCACTGGCGAGTAGTGAATAACACGCACGAAGTCCACCCTTTCCACATTCATCAGGTTCACTTTCTCGCCTATGCTCAGAACGGGATGCGCGTTTCACGGCCGGAGTGGTTGGATACGGTGGAGGTGCCGGTCGAAGGAAATGTTGATCTAATGATGGACTTCACGGATCCCATCATTCGGGGAGTATCGCTCTTCCATTGTCATCTGCTGAGTCATGAGGACAAGGGCATGATGGCCAAGATCCTGTTTAAGTAAGGCAGCGATCGGGACTGCTACAATTGCGGCGCCGGGGGCGGCTCCCGGCGTGCGGGTTCCCTCAGATCCGGACTGCTCTGGAGAACAGGCCTGGAAATTCCCAGCTTCTGCATCTTGCAGATCAGCGTAGTGCGCTTGAGGCCAAGTTTGGCCGCTGCACCATTCGGGCCTCCGATCACCCAACCGGCCGCCTCCAGTGTGTGCAGAATCATGGCGCGTTCCCGGTCTTTAAGAGTATTAGCCGGCGGAGAGACGGCCACAGGCTGAATTCCAGGATTCGGCAAAGGGTTGGGAAGCACGCCACTGTTGGAAAGGATCACGGCGCGTTCGATCAGGTTCTGCAGCTCGCGGATATTGCCCGGCCAGTGGTAGGAGCTGAGTGCAGACATGGTTTGCGGGGGAATGTGATCGATCTGCCTGCCCAACCGACGGCCGAGAACCTCGACAAAATGCCTCACCAGCTCTGGGATGTCTTCGCGACGCGCCCGCAAAGGTGGCAGCTCGAGGGGGAAAACATTGAGGCGGTAGTAGAGATCACTACGAAATTCGCCCCGCTTAACCATCTCCGCCAGGTCGCGGTTCGTCGCCGCCACCAGGCGGACATCCACCTGGTGAGTCCGCGTGCTGCCTAAGCGCTCGAACTCCTGTTCCTGCAATACGCGCAGAAGTTTGGGCTGCAATGCCGGGGGAATGTCGCCCACCTCATCCAGAAAAAGCGTGCCCTTATCAGCCAGCTCAAAGCGGCCGATCTTTTGCGCGATGGCTCCTGTGAACGCGCCCCGCTCGTGACCAAAAAGCTCACTTTCCAGCAGATCCAGGGGAATGGCAGCGCAATTCAACTTTATGAACGGGCGCCCGCATCGCGAGCTGAGGTTGTGAATGGCATGCGCGATCAGTTCTTTGCCAGTGCCTGTCTCCCCTTCGATAAGAACGGTGGCACCCGTAGGCGCGACCCGTTCGACTTGTTCAAGGACTCTTTCCAGAGCAGCGCTCCTGCCTATGATCTGTTCGAACCTGCGCCGATTATGTACCTCGTCACCGGATGCGGACCTTCCGAAGGCTTCCACAGAAATCTCCTGTCTGTCGCGATCACAGTTCCTTGTCGGGTTTAGCTCTCCATGGCCGCTCGAACACTCTCGAGCAGAGCTTCATCGTCGAACGGCTTCGCCAGGAACTCCAGTGCGCCTGCTCTCATCGCCTGCAGCCGCATTTTTGCATCGCCGTGTGCGGTTATAAAAATGGTTGGAATTAGGCAGTGGTCGGCATTCAACTGCGCCTGCAATTCCAGGCCGGACATTCCCGGCATGCGGATATCCGTAATCAGGCACCCAGTTTCATGCTGATGCCCAGACTTGAGGAATTCCTCCGCCGATACAAAGGTCCTAGCCATCAAAGCAGCTGATTTTAGCAAGCCCTGCAATGCGGTTCGCATCAAATCATCGTCGTCGACAATCGCAACGATTTTGGCATTTGTCTGGAGCGCCATGGTAAAAAGCTAGCCCTGAAGCCGCCCGGCGCGCAATCATACTTTGGTATGTACGCTCCACCGGAGGGTCCGCAATTGCTCGGAGTTGTGTCCGACTCTCAGTGTCGGCGAGCGGAGCGCACACATTGATCATATGACACAGCGCTTGTGCGGCGGAGTCGACCTCGGAGCTGCTCACCTACCCACGCCACTCGGAGCCTTTCGACCATCGAAGGCTGGCGGAAGGAAGCTCATTCGCCCAATCCCGAGCTCAAAGACCCTGTACAGACTTGGCGATGGAAGGCAATTACAGTGCATGAAAAGATGTACCCGTATCGCAGCATCTGGTTGTCAGGTTTCAGTGGCTGAAAAGCTCCGAGCAGCATAGGGAAAATTAGGACCGCCGAGGTCCTTCGACTCCGCGCCGCAAGTCCTCTATTAAGCGATATGTCTGCGAGGCGCTTCGCTCCCACGGCAAGCCGGGGCAGGCAGGATGACGATTCTGTGGGAGAACTAACGGAACGGAGACCTTTATGTGGGAGCCGGGGCCCACCGCAGGTCCCTCGCCTCCCCCGGATTTCCTGTCAAGAACCGTAGCTTCGGTGGATTTCTTGCGGCTCTCTTTACGGAGAGCCACATACGTTCTCGCTGGTAGAACCGCGAAGTAGGAAATCCGGGTACGGGATGACAAGTGGAGGGTGGTGCATCCATGGGGAATTGGCTAGTGGCTGCAAGAATAGTTAGGTGAGTGCCGTGGTATCCCACTCAAGCCAAAACCGGGCTTGAATGGGGCACCCAGCGGTTGTTGACGTTCAAGCAATCAAAAAAACCGCTCAGGATGACAAGTCTGTTGCAATATCGACGGAAACCACTCGAAGAGAAACCTGACGAGTTGCTTTACATAGCTTCTTGCACGGAGGTTGGCTTAGGGAAGAACAAGACACTTCTAAGGTGCCTGATCGTTTTCGGCCATTGACCGGGCGATACCTGCTTAGATCAATTCCGCGCTGCTCGAAAGCAGCCACCCGCGCAGCATCGCGTGTCGATATTAAGACGGCGTGGCCGCCACGCGACATTGTTCGGTGTGCGGCGCGTGCCCTCCTGCTGAAATAGCGTGACTTATCTCCATGGTGGTTTGGCACGAGTATTGCTTTTGCCAAGGGTGCCTGCCGATCGGTATCGCCGCAAGGTCACCGTTCGTCGCGGAGCGACATAAGGAGGAGTATATGAAACAGAGAGTACTTTGCTTATTAGGGTTTATCGGCGTCGTTCTCGGTATGAGCACGATCAGTGCTCAAGGCCAGATCATCGGTCAACTGGAGGCGAACATTCCGTTCACATTCCACGCGGGAGGGGCCAAGCTCCCACCTGGGAAATACACCATCCACGTTCTGGACAACACAGATCTTGCCCTCATGGAAATCCAGAGTGCAGATGGTCGCACTGCCGCTTTGTTTCAGGTAGAGGAAGCACAGAACTCGACTGCACCTGCAAAGAGCGAACTAGTGTTCAACCATTACGGTAATCGCTATTTCCTCTCGAAGTTATTTGACGAGGGAGACAAGGTGGGCAGTGCTGTTGTGGAATCGGGTTATTTGAAGCAATACGCATCTGGTGGGGCGTCTGATGGGGAAAAGGATGTGCCGGCGAGCCACGCTGGGAACTAGGTAGGGGTTGGTAGCGGATCGCGGGCTTTCGGGGTGGAGTGCGCTGGTTGCAGGCAATTCGTCTCTGTCAGCCCGTTACCTATGCGCTTGAGAACGAATCCAAAACGATCCCGGGGTTGTTCGGGCGACAGGCTATGTCGAAATATCGACTTAAGAAGATAGCTTAGCCGATTCCAGGATCTTTCTTTTGCTAAGACCAATCGCCGGAACCCCAAGAGAAAGCTGGAGATTGCCGCGCATTCCGTATGCCGGAATTTCCATTTTCCCGTTTCGCACGTTGGTACGGAAATTGCCTCAGGAAGAGTTAGACGGGCCAAAAGTATCAAATCGTTTCGGTCATCGGCCGGACGATACATTTTGAAGCACGAAAGGTTACGATGATGAGCGATCACACGAAGGAAAGATCCATCATGGAGCACCCATCGCGGAGAAGCTTCCTGGGAATGAGCTCGGTGGCGTTGGCCACAGCGGCATTAGCAGGACTAACGGCGAATGCTCAAGACAAGGAAAGCACACAAAAAGCAGAGCACGATCATTCCTCCAGCGATCCGGGACAGGAGAACAAGCCTCTTCTGACCGAAAACCCAAACTCCAATACTCCTCCACCGACCGATCATGGCGATGTGGTGCCGCTCTGGTATTCTTTCGATCTGGTCAAGAAACGTGTCGAGCAGGGTGGATGGACCCACGAAGTAACTACAAGCGTTCTGCCCTCGTCCAAAGATATTGCCGGCGTTAATATGCGACTCACGGCCGGCAGCTATCGCGAGATGCACTGGCACACCGCTGACGAATGGGCTTACGTGCTCTATGGCAACGCCCGGGTCACGGTCATGAATCCAGATGGCAGCATGTTCATCAGTGACGTAGCTGAAGGCGATCTTTGGCTCTTTCCTGCAGGCTTTCCACATTCCATTCAAGGGCTTGGCCCGGATGGAACAGAGTTTCTTCTGGTCTTTAACCAGGGCAACTTCTCCGAAGATGGAACCATGCTGCTCTCTGAAACCATTGCCCACATGCCGCCTGAGGTCCTGGTGAAAAATACCGGCCTGGATAAGGCTGTCTGGGCCAACACGCCCGGGGCGCCACTGTACATCTTCCCCGGCAGCCTACCCAACTCCCTCGAGCAGGACAAGGCAGAGATTGGTGGCGAGCAGGTCGCCTCCAAAATTCAGTACACCTTCCACCTGAAATCGATGGAGCCCGCCAGATCAAGCGAGAAGGGTGAGGTTCGCATCGTCGACTCCACCAACTTCCCGCCTTCGACGCATATTGCTGCGGCTTTGGTCACCCTCAAGCCCGGCGGCCTGCGCGAGCTCCATTGGCACCCGCACTCGTCCGAATGGCAGTTCTACGTTGCCGGCAAGGGCCGCATGACGGTTATGTTTCCTGTCGACAATGCGCGCACGATGGACTTCAATGCCAACGACGTAGGATACGTTCCGTCGAATGCCCCGCATTACATCGAAAACACCGGAGATACCGACCTGGTCTTCCTGGAATGCCTGGCAGCACCGCACTTCATAGATGTATCGGTCAACCAGTGGCTCAGGCGCGTCCCTAGCGAAATGCTGAAGGCACACCTGAACATTGATAGCGAGGCGGCCAAGAAGATCCCGGCGGAGAAGCTGATCGTCGTTTAACCACGGATACGATCGATGTAAGAGCCGGACGCGAAGCACCACGGCAAGGGGATAAATATATGGGTGAACTACTCACACCAACGCATCTGATGGTTATCGCCGTCATCACTTTCGTGCTCTTTGGCGGGAAAAAACTGCCCGAACTCGGTAGGGGGCTGGGCGAAGGTCTCCGCGGACTCAAGGATGGAATCAAGGGGCTAACGGATGACAGCGATGGTCTGGAGAAAGCAACGCAAACCATCGTACCTAAAGCAAACGAATCGCTGTAGTGATCCGATGCAACACATTGGTTGGTCTGCACGGTCTTCTCGATGCGGGCCAACTGCTTTTTTGACTAGCCGCGGCCATCACGATGAATTAGTTGTCCAGGTTCCGACTTAAAGGCGGACTGGCGTATCTAATGATTTCATTACTACGCAACCATTTGTGTCTCACGGAGGAACTTTGAGCCTGATTGAATTAGAAAACGCTCGCGCACTTTTTGGAGTTATGGCGGAGCGAGTGACCGGGCTCACGTCGCAAACGGCGGAAGAGACGTTGGCCGTGGAGGAGCCACTGGAAATCCAGCTTGGCTATGGCACGGCAGAGAGTCGAGCCGTAAAGTCGATTTCAGTAACTATGCGCACCCCCGGATACGATTTCGAGTTAGCCGCCGGCTTCCTGATGACCGAGGGCGTAGTGCGGGACGTGAATGATATTGAGAGCATTGCGTATGCAGGCGTACGCAATATCGATGAGTCCGCTGACCGGAGCGCCGGCCAGGGCATTCTTCCCTACCAGCCCTGGAAGAACATCGTACGCGTGGAACTGGCTGCAGGTGTGACCGTCAGCCTGGCAAACCTGGAACGCAACTTCTATACCACATCGAGTTGTGGCATTTGCGGAAAGGCGTCATTGCTGGCATTGCAGTCTGTGTGCCCGCCGCGCAGGAACAACACATTTTCAATCAGCGTTGAGACCCTTTATACGCTCCCCGCCCGTCTCCGCGCCGCGCAGAGCGTGTTCGACCGGACAGGTGGCCTGCATGGTGCGGGACTCTTCAATGCCGGTGGAGAGCTGTTAGCGTTGCGTGAGGACGTAGGCCGCCACAACGCGGTCGATAAGTTGCTTGGAGCGGAATTCCTTGCGGATCGAACCCCTCTGCGTGAGCGCCTACTGCTGCTTTCCGGCCGCGCAAGCTTTGAACTATTACAGAAGGCTGTGATGGGAGGCGTCGCCATGGTGGCCTCGGTAGGCGCCCCATCCAGTCTGGCGTTACGGGTGGCCACGGAGTTCGATATCACGCTCGTTGGCTTTCTGCGTGACTACCACTTCAACGTTTATCACGGAGCCGAACGCGTATCAGGCTGCAGGCACGTCCATCAGCAAGGAGCTCTATGAAGTTAAGAATAAAAGGAAATTCACTACGACTCCGAGTCTCTCGTTCTGAGCTGGCGCGGTTCCAGGCGGGAGGCCGGATCGAGGAAACGATCCACTTCACGGCGGCTCCTGAGGCCACTCTGACCTATGCATTGGAATCTACCTTAAGGTCCTCTCCGGTGAGCGTGCGGTATGGATCTCGCGAGGTAACCGTCATTCTTTCGCAGGATCGGGCACGCATTTGGGAGGCAGAGAATGAAGTCGGCGTCTATACGACGATCGACATGGGGCCAATAGGGTCACTTGAGGTCGCGGTCGAAAAGGACTTCGCCTGCCTTGATAGGAGCGACGAGGATAACAGCGACACCTTTACCAATCCTGTTGCCGGAGCGGCCTGCTGAACTGTGGAGTCGAGTCTGTCTTAGAGCTGTCCAAAGACAACGTACCAAAGGAACGTGTCGAAACCCTGCGACCGCTGTCGGCATTTCGACGTGCTCTCCCATTAGCAGGGATCTCCGTGGACTAATCTTCGTCTTAATTCAGTCACATCCACCAATCTTCTCGCACCCACTCTGGCATTGCGCGTGCTCTCTGCATAGTGAAGGAGAGCGGCTGGGATTCGGGTCCAGGCATTTGCGGACCTGCCGTTGATAAAACTTCCGCACTTGCAGGCCCCCTATGACGGGCTGTCTAAGGTGAGCCTTCCGGCAACGGGCCTCCGCGCTTAATCGAAACCGCCAAGGCGGCGCGAAGGGAGTGGCAGAACAACGTTGTCGTGGGATACGCTCCCATACTTGCGGCAGACCATTCGTTCGGCAAGGCTTTGGTGGGCCGCCACTTCCACCGGGGTAACGTGAGCGTCCAGTAAGCCACCAATAGTCTGCACGGGCCCAGTACACAGGATAAGAAGGACTCTATGTGGATCGTTCGTTTTGCACTCCAACGGCCTTACACGTTCGTGATTGTTGCTCTGCTGATTGCGATCTTTGGCGGGACAGCGATTGCAACTACGCCGACCGATATTCTGCCCGACATCAATATCCCGATTGTTAGCGTGATCTGGACTTATAGTGGACTTGACGCCGACGACATGTCGAAGCGGATCGTGGGTGTATGTGAGCGGGCGATTTCAACCACGGTGAACGACGTCCAGTACACGGAATCGCAATCCTATAGCGGCGTGGGCGTAATCAAGGTTCATTTCCAACCGGGTGTGCAAGTGGACCTGGCGATTGCGCAGGTAACAGCCCTGGCGCAGTCGGTGGTACACCTGATGCCGCCGGGGACGCTGCCGCCGTTTGTGCTGAAGTATGACGCCTCCAGCGTGCCCATTGTGCAGGTGAGCCTGGGAGGCAAGGGGCTGTCTCAAACCCAACTCTATGACCTGGGGCAAAACTTCATTCGCGGTCAGTTAGCCACCATCAATGGAACCTCGGTGCCGCTGCCGTACGGGGGGCAGCAGCGGTCGATCATGGTGGACCTGGAACCTGGGCAACTGATGGCAAATCACCTCACGTCCGAGGATATTTCTACCGCGCTGAATAACCAGAATCTGGTGACGCCATCCGGTACAGAAAAGATTGGCGACCGCGAGTACCTGGTGGGAACCAACAGCAGCGCCGGCACCATCGCGGAGCTCAACAGCCTGCCCATCCGCGCGCGGGATGGTGCGGTAGTGCAGATGAAGGACGTGGCCTGGGTTCATAACGGATACCAGCCGCAGACCAGCTACGTCAGCGAGAATGGCCAAGCTTCTGCACTTCTGACGGTGATCAAAAATGGCGCTGCTTCCACTCTCACGATCGTAGACCAGGTAAGAGCGGCGATCCCGAAAATCAAGGCGGGGCTGCCGGCTGCGTTGACCATGACCCCGATCTTCGACCAGTCGGTGATCGTGCGTGCATCGATCCACGACGTGGCGCAGGAGGCGATCACGGCGGCGATCCTGACGGCGCTGATGATCCTGATTTTTCTCGGCAGCTGGCGGAGCACACTGATTGTTTGTGTCTCGATTCCGTTGGCGGCATTGTTCGCCATTGCGGTGTCCTCCGCGCTGGGAGAGACGATCAACGTGATGTCACTAGGCGGCCTGGCGCTGGCGGTGGGCATGCTCGTGGACGATGCCACGGTGGAGATCGAAAACACGCACCGTAACCTTGGGGTCGGCAAGAAAAAGCCTCTGGCGACCGCCATATTGGACAGCGCGGACCAGGTGGCGGTGCCGGCCCTGGTCTCGACGATGTGCATCTGCATCGTGTTTGTACCGGTGACGCTGCTATCGGGCTCCGCGAAGTTCATCTTCACCCCGCTGGCACTGAACGTGGTGTTGGCGATGATTGCATCCTATGGGCTTTCGCGGACGCTGGTCCCGACGATGATGCACTTCCTGCTGCCGGCAGAGGTGCCGCTCTTTCAGGAGGGAGAGACTCCGCTGAGGCGGAGCTTGATCTGGCGGATCCATCAGCGGTTCGAGCAGGGCTTTGATTACTTTCAGGAAAAATACAAGGGTGCGCTGAATTTGGCGCTGGAGCATCGCGCGTTGACCCTGGCCACATTCGCGGTGGTCGCACTTGGCTCACTGGTATTGATACCAGCAGTCGGCAGGGACTTTTTTCCGTATGTCGATTCCGGGCAGATGCAGTTCCACGTGCGCCCACCGGCAGGCACGCGGATAGAAACAACGAACCAAGTGTTCAAGCGGGTCAACGAGGAGATACGTCGGGTCATCCCTCCGGAGCAGTTGGCCATGGTAGTGAACAACATCGGCCTGCCGCCGGGGGGCGTGAACCTTGCCTATTCGGCTAGCGACACGACCAGCAACGGCGATGGTGACGTACTGGTGTTGCTGACAGCCAAACACCGTCCGACCCAGGTATGGATGCAGATCCTGCGACAGGACCTGGCACAAAAATTCCCCCAGGAAACGTTTTTCTTCGAGCCGGCAGACATCACCAACCAGACGCTGAACTTTGGGCTTCCGGCGCCCATCGACGTGCAGGTACGAGGCAAAGATGCCGCTTCGACGGCGAAAATAGCGACCGCATTGCAGCAGCAGATCAAGAACATCCCAGGCGCGGTCGATGTGTTCGTACAGCAGGAAGTGAACGGGCCGGCTTTGAACATCAACGTCGACCGGCTCAAGGCACAGGAGCTGGCGCTAACCACCCGCGATATTTCAAGCAATGTGCTGTTGTCGCTGTCCGGCAGCGGTCAGGTGGCGCCGAACTTCTGGCTGGACCCGCAGACCGGCGTTAACTATCCGATCATAGTGCAGGTGCCGCAGTACCGGCTGACCAACTTTGCAACCCTCGATCAGACCCCGGTAACGTCCCCGATTGCACAGAACGATCAGTTCTTACGCAATGTTTCCGAAACCAACCGAGGTGTCTCTCCGGTGACGGTTTCCCACTACAACGCCCTGCCGGTCATGGATGTTTTCGCTAACGTGCAGCAGCGAGACCTGGGCGGGGTGGCGGCCGATGTCGAGAAGGTTATCAAGCAGAACTCGCAGCACCTGCCGCCCGGCGTAACCATCGAGCTGAGTGGGCAGGTGCTCACGATGAACACTTCATTTCAGAACCTGGAGATCGGCATTGCCGCAGCCGTCATCTTTGTATATCTGCTGATGGCGATGAACTTCCAATCGTGGACCGACCCGTTCATCATCTTGACGGCGCTCCCCGGCGCCTTTGCAGGCATCGTGTGGATGCTGTTCCTGACCCAGACCACCTTCAATGTGCCGTCCTTGATGGGCGCGCTCATGACCATCGGGGTGGCGACGGCAAACAGCATACTCCTGGTGACCTTTGCCAATGACTCGCGCACGGAACACCCGGAAGCGAAAGCAGCGGCGATGGTTGCCGGAGCGACCCGGCTGCGGCCGGTTTGTATGACAGCGCTGGCGATGATCATTGGCATGCTGCCGATGGCGCTTTCGCTGGGAAGTGGCGGCGAGCAGAACGCACCCATCGGCCGAGCCGTAATCGGCGGCCTGCTGTTCGCTACCGTGGGGACCTTGCTTATCGTGCCGGTGTTCTACTCGCTATTCAGCAAGAGCGTGCCGGTGAACTGGGAAAAGCGTTTAGACGACGAGACGCTAGGAGCATTTCGATGAACAATCCTACTGGGGCCGCACCGCCGCGAATGGGGACTGAGCCCGTCAACAACCAGCACCAGGATGCAAGCAAAAGACGTCGCATCCTGATTCTGGTCATCGTGGTGCTTGTGGTTGGAGCTGCACTGCTCGTGGGCTGGCTGCCGCGGCATAAGCGCGACCGGGAAATAACGGCGAAGGCAAACACTGAGCGGACTTCGCTGCCGGTTGTGGAAGTGGAAACGGTAGGTGCGGCAACTTCAGAGCAGCAGCTGACACTGCCCGGCACGGTAACGCCGCTCGAGGCCGCCCATATCTATGCGCGTGCGTCGGGTTATTTTGAGCGGCGCTATGTCGACCTCGGAGATAACGTGCGCAAAGGGCAGTTGTTGGGGCTGATTTCAGCGCCTGACCTGGACGCCGTGGTTTCACAGCAGACTTCGCTTGTACAGCAGTCAAGCGCCGGCGTGTTGAGTGCACAGGCCGCGGTCCAGCTACAGCAGGCGACTTACAACCGGGTACACACGTTGGTGCAGCACGGAATACTTTCCCGACAGGACGATGACGCAGCGTTGGCTGCGCTGCAGACGGCCGAAGCCGGCTCGCAGGCTGCGCTGCAGGGGGTGCAGGCGGCGAAAGCTGCACAGGCGCATGCGCAAGTGTTGGCGGATTTTGAGCAGGTACGCTCGCCCATCGCCGGGACAGTCGTAGCGCGCAACGTGGAAGTGGGCAACTTGGTATCAGCTACGGGGACGGCTCTAGGAGTAGCGCCCGTCCCTGGCACCGGCCCGACAGGCGGCCCACAGACAGGCGGGGCCCAGGGTGGCGAGCTGTTCTACGTGGTGAATCTCGACCGTCTTGAGGTATTCGTCACAGTGCCTGAGGAAGATGCCCAGTTTGTGCAGGATGGGCAGCCGGTGCAACTAACTTTTTTGGAGATGCCTGGGCAAACATTCCAGGGCAAGGTGATCCGCACCAGCGATTCGCTCAGCCAGCAGACGCGGATGCTGCTGGCTGAGGTACGGGCGACGGACCCGCAGCACCGTCTGCGGCCGGGGATGTTTGCCTCAGTGCAGATGCGCTACAAGGCGCCCGATCCAGGGATTCTGATCCCCGGGGACAGCTTGATCACCATGGCGCGCGGCCAGTTTGTGCCCGTGGTGCAAAACGGTGTAGTGCAGATGCGGTCCGTCCACGTAGGCCGCGACCTGGGATCGCAGGTGTTTATCACCGCAGGATTGGAGAACGGCGACATGGTCGTGGTGAACCCCAACGACTCAGTCCAGGAGGGGGCGCATGTGAACGCCAGACCTGCTCCGGCTGGGCAACTGGGCAGCGAGGCAAAGCCGGCGGTCGCAGGTGGAAAGGACGACGCGAAGGGCAGCCGGGCGCAGCAGGAGCAGTAACACCTCTGTCGCTAGGACCTGGGCGCGCGAAAGGACGATTTCTGATGATAGGTCTTGCTCATTATTCCGTGGCGGACCCGGATTGCCTGTCCGTGGCTTCATCCAAGACTGCGCACGCGGCTTTCAGAAAGGAAAGCCGCATGAAGTTCGCGAGCGCAGACGAGTCCACAGGTAACCCGGGGAAGCGCCGGGCTTTGCAGTTCGGTCTGGCGGCGATCTGCTTTTCCATCGTTTTATTGGCGGCGCGGTGCGCTGAAGCGCAGCAAGCTTCGGCGGCGCTTAGCACTTCAGCTCCCTTGCGCAACGCAGTGCCCGATGCTCCCACACCGCTGTTGTCTCTTGCCCAAACGACCGCACAGACAACAGGAACAGCGAATTCCCAGGATGGCAAGCTGTACCTGTCACTGCGACAAGCGTTCAAGATGGCGCTCGAAAATAACCTGGACCTGGAAATCGAACAGATCGATCAGTCGATCGCAGAAGGGAGCGTGCCGCTGGCGCAAGGCGGCGGCACGCCGCGGCCAATCAACTTCACCATCATGGAGTCTCCGTCCGGGGTGGGTGGAGCAACGGTGCCGCTGCTGAGTTTCTCATCTCCGGGGCTGGCGCCGGCGAGCGTGGACCCCATTCCTTCCACCATCTCCTCCTCGTACAACACCAGCCGGGTGCTGGAGACGTCGCACTCGCTGTCGCTGGGGACGAGCCCCTATTCCGGCGGGTCGCTGGTGCCGGGCTTTGACGCGCAACTGCTGGGCCGGTACGGTTGGCTGCGCCGAAACCCGCAAGTGTCGCTGTTGACGGCAAACCCCGCCTCAGAAACGCCCGCGGACAAGGCGACCACAGACAACACGCTCGGCGATACGATTCTGACCAAGGGGTTTAGCCCGGGAACGACGGTCCAGTTGGGGGTGAACAACTTTATCCAGAGCTTCTACTCGGGGCGCTCATCAGCCGTTCCCTTCTCGCACCCCAATGCATATGCGCTGATCGCTCAGCCCCTGTTCCGCAACGCGGGCCGTGCAAACAACACCCGTTTTATCGCCATCGCGAAGACCAACAAAAAGATCTCCGCCGCGGTGCTGGAACTGCAGATGATCAGCACAATCGCCGGCGTAGACAATTTGTACACCGACCTGATAAGCCTGCAGGACGAAGTGAAGGTGCAGCAGCAAGCTCTGACCGCTGCGGAGCAGTTATTGAGCAACGACCGGCAGCAGCTCGATACCGGGCGTCTGCCGCCCATTGAGGTAACGCGGGCGGAGTCGCTGGTAACCAGCACGCAGGTGCTGCTCGAGCAGGCCAAAGCACTGCGTGACCAGCAGGAGGTCATCCTTCGGACTCTTATCGATCCGCGATCTCTGACCGGGCTAATCGCGCAACCGCAGGAGATCGTGGCAACCGACCCACTCTCGCCGCCGCAGGCTGACGTTGAAAAACCTTTTCCGGAGTTATTGAAGTTGGCGTTGGATACGCGGCCGGATGTGCGACAGGCGCGATTACAGATCATGAACGGCGAGCGGCAGGTGGCGGGCTCCGCCAACGCCGTCAAGCCGGAAATCGATGTTTACGGGACCTATGAGACCCGAGGCGTAGTGTTACCGGGCCTGCTGGATACGGGCGGAAGCGCGCTGACAGGGAACACGCTCGAGTACCAGGTTCCGACAGGCGGTTCCCGTTCGTCGACCGTATATGAAGCGGGCATTCAATTCTATCTCCCGGTGCAAAATGGGGTAGCTAAGGCGAACCTCATTATTGATAAGGCAATTCTGCGGCAACAACGGCTACGGGAAAGCCAGTTGGAGTCTGCGGTTGCCGCGGAGGTGCGCAATGCGGTTACAGCGCTCCGCGCGGCCGAGAATGCTGCGGCTGGCGCCGTGAGGGCTCGCGAGCTGCAGCAAAGACTGCTTTCCGCTGCGCAGGAGAGCTTTCAAGCCGGGTATGGAACCAATCTCGCGGTGATTGAGCAGGAAACCTACCTGGCGCAGGCGCAAGCGAGCGAAGTCGTGGCGAAAGCTGCGTGGTCAAAAGCGGCGGTCCAACTTGATCGGGTGACTGGACAGATGCTCGACCGGACAGGGATCAGTTTGAAAGATGGACTGGGAAAGGAGCAGCCCTGAAAGCTGACCAGTGACGGTCTCTGGAGGAGGGCCTCCGCATCTCAAGGAAGGCCGCAAAAGTCTAATGGTGCTCTTCGATGCACCACGATCAGTTCTCTCACCACTGCAGGCCCATCGAAGGACGCGATGGGCTTCCATTCGAACTCCGGCCTGGTTTTGATGTTTATGTCGAACCAGTTGGGTTTATTCATTTCGGGCTCCGGGCTCGGAGTGCCGTCCAGCGTATTGGCGTTGGGAGCGTCCAGCACAACAAAGTCCGGATGTTTACAAAGAAAGTCGCGATTATCCTGGATGTTGTTCGAAAAATAACCATTAGCACGGTATGCCTGCATCAAGTGGTAACCGAGTACACATCCCCGCTGACCCACCAGGGCGGATGGCCAATCCAGCAGGTGAAAGAAGTGGGCGCCAGGATCGTGCGCTAGCCGCATGAGCTTCATAAAGTCCCCTTCCCAAACCGCGACCACGGGCAAACCCGGGGGGATCGTCTCTTCCAGCCGGTGCACATCCAGGTAAGCCCAGCTTTTCTCCATGGGCTCCAAGGCCAGCACAGTAAGGACGGGCAAGATCATCAGAAACAACACAACGGCAGTCCATGCTGTACGCCCCGCCGAACCTGCCTGGCTGTCGGCGCCGAGTGCGTCGGCGCAAGCCGACAGCAGAATGGCCATGCCGATGCCGCTGGGCAGGAAGTACCTTGGAGTAAAGACGGGAGTAATGACGTGAGACAGCACAAACAACACCAGCGGCATGGAAAGCAAAACATAAGCCAACAGCAGCAGGGCGCCTTTCGGATCGGCGATCGCGCGCCAGCCCGTCTTACGAATCTTTACTATCCCGAACACAAGAACTGCCGCCTGCGGAACGTTGATGAGGACTTCCGAAGCGCGGGTAACAATCTGGAAAACTATTTTGTGCGCATGCGTGTCAAAGAATGCCCGCCACCAACTAGCATCTGCGAACCAGTACCCCGAGCGCAGGTCCATCAGACCCGGCATCGCGATCCAGCTATGGGGCTTACCCGCCGCCATGGACGAGCGGATCGCCGGCAGCCAAAGAAGAAGCGGCAGCCAGCCGGCAGCGTACGCTAGATAGAGTCTGAATTGAAGCCGTCCCTTGGCGGCATCGACCAGCACCAGCGAAAGCAGGATGAGGCCGCCGTAAATAATTCCCAAGACGTGGCTAAACACCAGGGCCGCTTGAGAGAAGAACGCAAATGCCAGAAGCCAGCGGGATGGCGCGGCCGTCCGCGTTACGAGCCGAACATACAGGTTAACCGTAACCGCCACAGAGAGCATGTAGAGCCCGTAGAAACGGGCTTCCACATTCTGGTCGAGCAGCAACCCCGAGGTGCCCCAGAATGCCAGAACTCCAAACGCAGTGGCCCATATTCCATAAAAGCTGCGTAGACTCCGCCAGGTCACCACCAGCGCTCCGCACATCGTGACGCTCGAATACAGTCGAAGCGCGAGAACACCGGTGCCAAAAGCCTTTGCCCAAAGCCAGGCGGTCGTATAAAAGAGAGGCTGGCCGCCATCGGCCCCATGCTGGATGGCGTAGTACAAGTGCCACAACGAAGGATCGCTGACCTCTCTCCAGGTGAATATCTCATCGAACCAGACTTGTTTGTGTGGAGACCAGAGGATGCAAGACAAAAGCAGGCACAGCGAAGCACAGGTGAGGAAGAGGGCCTCGCCCACCGTCGCCTTCTGCGCGGAAGGGCGATCTAAATTGCTGTCTGCTTCGTGCAAGGACCCTCGCGTGGGCTGAAGTTCTTCTCTTGCTCCCTGGCTTTTCGCCCTTGCGCCTTCAGCGTGTTCTCCAGCTTAATTCAACTCCGCCCTTGCTCTCAATGCCGACGGCGCTCGACCGCTCCGAAGCATGACTGGGAGCTCGTAGGCACATCCCTATAGGACGGCCCCGAAAATGAGATCGACTGCGGCACAAGCCACTCGCTCGAGTTCGGCATCGGTTTCATGCTTGCCGACTCCTGCCAGCCGACGGTAAAGGACGTCTCCCGTCAGTGAGTCGTGAAGGATCACCGCCATCCGGTCAATGGGAATCGTTGTCTTTCGCAACTCTTCGCGACGACTCTCCAGCAGAGATCGGATGAACGAAGCTGTTTTGGCAGGACCATGCGTGTACCACACCTCACCTACTTCAGGACAGTTCAGTGCCTCCCCGATAGCGAGACGATGAAGCTCCACGGACCGTTTTGCGGTGATGAGCTTCAGGATCTGAAAAGAGAGTTTCTTCAGGCTCGCTTCAAGGTTCAATCCTGTGTAGTCAATCCTGGCGAGCGGTTTATTCGCCTCGCGGCACAGGTTTTCGATACTTTTGATGAACAGCCCACACTTGCCACCGAATTCGCTGTAAACCGTACTCTTCGAACCGCCAGCCAGCTCGACGATCTTGTCGATGGTGACACCGTCATAGCCGCGCTTGCAGAAACAAGTCCGCTGCGACTTTTTGAAGCTTGCTGTTTCGAACCTCTCCTCGCGACCGCTTGTTAGGCATTCATCTTTCTCCATCTCTCCGTCCTGAATGCAGGCAAAAATACTTTATGCAATCCGCCGCTTGAATCCCCTGTACCAGCCACATTTTATGCGACCTGTTCTTCGCACCAGCCTGCTTGCGGGCTCGAGTTGTCATCGACGCTCCATGTTGTACTGTACAGTACAGTACAGTAAACTTGCCAATACGAAAGCATACTGCGATGACTGCAGCCTACCGTACCATCCTTGCCCAAAGCCGGGCAAGCGTTGTATGGTGACCACGAATGTTCGGAAGTTTTCTCATCCCAAGGAGACTTCATGGATCGTCGCAATTTTCTTTCTGGCTCTCTCGCTGCTTCTGCCCTCTCGCTTGCTACTGCTGGTGATTTAGCTGCCCAGGCAGGCTCTCC
Source organism: uncultured Acidobacteriaceae bacterium (assembly GCA_963721125.1). GTDB lineage: Bacteria > Acidobacteriota > Terriglobia > Terriglobales > Acidobacteriaceae > PALSA-350. The sequence goes on from CAVRHZ010000009.1 coordinate 883,665, forward strand.
TGCGGACAAATCTGCGCCGGAGTACATGGATTTGCGCCGGTACCATCTGGCGAGTGGGCCGGGCGTAAAGCTCACCACTGCTTTTTTTGCCGATGCTTTGATTCCGGCACTGAACCGGCTCGGCATTGGGCCAGTCGGTGCGTTCTCTGTTTATTTCGGACCAGATACCCCGTCTTATTACCTGCTGATGCCGAGTTCGAAGCTGGAGACATTGGTTACAGCTGACCTTGAGTTGGCGAAGGACGATGTCTTTATGAAGGCGGCTGCGCCGTTCTGGGATGCTCCCGCCGCTACGCCGCCCTACATTCGCATCGAGAGTTCCCTATTGCGGGCGTTCCCGGGATATCCCAAGGTCACTCCGCCGGCCTCCGCCGCAACCAAGGGAAAACGCATCTATCAACTTCGCCAGTATCAGTCGCCGACAAACATGGATCATGTCCGAAAGGTGGAGATGTTTCATAACGGCGAGTTCGGCATTTTCGCTAAGGCCGGCGCTGCGGGAGTTTTTTACGCCGATGCACTGGTCGGACCGAATCTGCCGAATCTTACCTATATGCTCAGCTTTCCTGACATGGCATCGCTGGAGGCAGATTGGGAAAAGTTTTTCGCCGATCCCGATTGGAAGAAGCTCTCTGCCGATTCGAGGTTCAACTTAGACCCACCAACGGTATCAAACATAACCAGCCTCGTGCTGCGTCCCCTGGCCTGTTCACAGGTTTAGTCGGGTAGGATTTCTAACGCCGGACCAATACAGATTAGAGGGAAAACGAGATGAAACAGTTACTGATCGCGGGGCTATTCCTGGCTCTGGCGGCGACCCATGGCAGATGCGCAGATCAATGCAGGCGAGCAGAAGCCCGAGCCTAGCCTGCCTTTCAACATGGTCCAGGTAGCGACCCTCAATCTGCCCTGGCGGATTGCCTTTCTGCCCGACGGGCGCATGCTGATCACCGAGAAGGTCGGCGGTATGGAGTTGGTCACTCAGCAGGGGGCCAAGACACCCGTCGCGAATGTGCCGCCCGTTCTCTACAAGGGACAAGGCGGCAAGCTGGGCGTCTTTCTCTCGCCGCACTACGCCAAGGATCACTACGTCTACCTCACCTATTCGGAGCCGGGCGACCGGGCGGTTCGAGCCTTGCTCTTGCACGAGCCAAGCTGGCGCTGGGCCCGGATTCGGCGAGCCTCGAGGACCTCAAGGTGATCTGGCGTGATGGCGAAAGGGGGAATGGCGGACAGTTCGGTGCCCAGATAGCCTTTTCCCCGGATGGCCATTATCTATTTCTTACCGTTGGCGATCGGCAGCGCATGACGCCGGCTCAGGATCCTAACCAGCCACTGGGCAAGATTCTGCGCCTGACGCTGGATGGCAAGCCTGCTCGTGGAAATCCGATGGCCGGGAAGAAGGGCGCGGCCAGCGTGCCGGTAATCGACCCACCGAAGGATACTGAAGCCGCGAAGACTGCTCCCGTCGTGAGGACGTATACCTTCCCCGGACCTAACCTGACGCCGGCGGAGACCTGGAGCAGCGGACACCGTACGCCCTATGGTCTGGCCTTCGCGCCCGACGGCCGATTGTGGGAGATCGAACATGGTCCGAAGGGCGGCGATGAGCTGAACCTGATCGAGCCGGGCAAGAACTATGGCTGGCCGCTGGCCTCCTACGCGACCAACTACAACGGAGTACCGATCCCGAGTCCGGACACGCGGCCTGACTTGACCAAGCCGGTCATCTACTGGACGCCGGTCATCGCGCCCGGCAATCTCATCTTCTATAACGGTGCGATGTTCCCACAGTGGAAGGGATCCGCCCTGGTAAGCGGCCTGGGGAGCATGACGCTCAACCGCATTACCTTCGACGGTCAGGGGGGCGCCAAGCCCGCCGAACGCTGGGACGTTGGTCACCGAATCCGCGACGTAGAGGTCGCTCCCGATGGCTCGCTATGGATGCTCGAGGATTCCACGACAGGCGGTCTGTTCCACGTGACACCGAAGGAACCCTAAGTCAACCAGAGAGATGTGTCTCGACGTAAATTCAGCTCCACAGGCAAACGCGTTAACGGACCAAACGACAAACTGGCAAACATAGATGTAAACCCGCGCGGGGCCGCCGGCCCGTTCGTATTGTGCAGCTCGCATACACGAGCACGCGAGCTACCACCGCTCCATTCACGGAGCGGCGTAGCTCGCCACTACGGTTAAGACATCTATTGCTGTTTCAGGGTGTAGGACTGCGCTCCCGTTCCGTTGCAAGTGTATTGTTGCAATTGGAGCAGAGCCGCTGAAGAAGCCCCGGGAACATCCAGGCACTTGCTGCTGCTTTTTACCACAAATGCATAGGCGCCGTTTCCTACCGACACCGGCATCCACTCTTCGTTTGTCTCAACTTTCGAGGTATAAAGTTGGATCGGTGCCTGGTCCGCCGTCTGCCACTCGCCCCCGGTTACATCCCAGACAAGCTTATTGCTGGCACTTGAGGCGCTGCGGTTCACCAACTGGTAGTAGCCGCTATCGGCAGCCGGCTGGAACTGCCATTGCTGTGACTGCGATGTGCCACAAGTGTTTTGCTGCAATGCGGCCCCAGCAGTCGTGGAAGCGGATCCCAGGCATAAGGTGCTGTTGGTATTCACGATGGTGTACCACGCCGTACTCGAAATAGCTGAACTCGATGCTGAACCTGAACCGGATACGGATCCACTCCCGGAGCTACTTCCTGATCCACTCCCCGATTCGCTTCCGCTGGAGGCACTCGATGAAGCCTCCGGCCCAACGACCATGTTATTCGAGCTTATTTTGGCAAGCCACGTCTGGTACTCCGTGCTCTCCATCGCCAGCGTAATCGGGTTGGCCGAGATTGACTGGTTCGTGCCATAGTAACTGCTATTGAGGGGAAACCACTCATCGTTCCGGTAACCGTCCCAGGCGCAGCGCGCTGCCCAGCACATCCAACCCACCGTGTTGTTGTACATGTTGTTGTTGTACATGGAACCGTTAGCGATGTTGCCATAGACGTCGTAAAGTGTAAGCCCCACATTCTGGGCTGGAATCTGAGTGCCGTTCGGCAGCAACCCCGCAGAGATTACCCGATTGTTATACGCCGCGTTATCGTGGCCGGTTCCAATCTCGATCCCCATATTGACCGTGTCGATGAACTGGTTGTTGTAGATGTTGTTGAAGGCGGTAGCCGTCTGCGCCGTATCACTCGCGGTGCCATCGGTGGTAAAGCCGCCCCCGTTATAGCTGTCCACTGCGGGATTGTAGGCGTAGGCTCCCTGCACGTAGTTGTCGTGAATCAGCGCCGGGCTACTGGAGGTGCCACCGGAGTCGAACATGTTGATGTTCTCATTCACCAGGCTTTGGGATGGATAGTTCACAATTTCGTTCCACGCAATCCGGATGCCCGGTACACCATACGCGCCGCTGAGCTGGAAGGCATGGGCCCACTTCCATTTGGACTCACCCGCCAGGGTACCGTTGTTCCCATTGCTCTCAACCCCGAGAATGTTGCGTCCCCGATTATTCAGGATGGTGATCGTCTGCGTCCCATTGCGATTGCCGGTATAGCCGCGCAGATACACGCCGAACTGCACATTCTCGAAATAACAGTTCTCCACGTCGAGCAGGACGGAATTCTGAGCGTCGACAAAGAGACCGTATCCCTGGCCGCTCACATTCGGGTTGACGCCAATGCCGATCACATTCTTCACGGTTAGATTGTTGCCGTAATCGGGATCGTTGATCAGATCGGCTGGGCCGGTCACGTAGGAATTCTGGATGATGACCGGTTCCGTGGTGGAAATAGTAACCGCCGCCGTATTTGGATTCGTGCTCTTCCAGTTTCCGGAGTAGGTGCCTCCCTGGGTGATGGTAATCGGGCCGCTCCATTGAATGTTGCCAATCGAGCTGGCCACGGTCGTGGTCGCTGATCGCCCTTGGTAGGAGGCGGTAACGGCAACGTTGCCGGTAGCGAACCCGGAGGCCACACCACTACTCGAGACGTTGACCATCCGCGGATCCGAGGAACTCCAGGTAACACTGCCGCCTATATTTGCCGTGGAGCCGTTGGAGTAGGTTGCGGTTACCGTAAGCTGGGTCGTGCCGCCGATCACGACCGTAGGCTGACTGGGCGAAATTGAAATTGAGCTTAATGTTTGTCCGTGGCCCGGCGCCGCCACAAATAAAATGGGCAGCACAAAAACTGACAAGCGTACCAAGCGAGCGAAGGTTCGGCCGCCGGCAAAACGGCAAAGGCGTAATACGGGGGATAGAAAACCCCCACTCTTGCGGGAGAGAAGTTCCATGGAGTTCGACCTCAACTAAAAAATTAAAAGCGTAGACACACTGCACCTGCGAGTGGCTGGTCCAGCCCGCAGATGTACCTGCGTTCAAGGAACGAGCGCCCCGTAAGGAAGACAGCCGGACTGTTGAGAGGCAGGAAAGAAAAACCCGGTCCTGAGAACGGACGAAGCGCACAAGCGCGTGGTTAAACGCTCAATCGTTGGCAACGGAATCGCATGGGCTCTGGTCTATATTGCCGAGTTCATGTGGGCGATGCCGGGAAAATGATTTTGTGTCTTGGAGGACTATAACGAGGTCGGTCGTGGAGCGCAACCCCAAAGGGTTGAAACCTTGGTTTCGTTTAAGAGAAAAGTCATCCCCAGAATCACAAGGCTGACATGCGAGCAAAAAGGAAACAATCTGTTTCACGGAAGATGCAAAAACAACACAGTCGCTGTTATGATCCGGTTGCCTTACAACGTTGGCGTGTCATTCAAACGCTGACAGTGTAGACTTCACACATGGTTGTGCAACCTCCCCGGTTTATGGCATCGGCAGCATTACAGTTTTGTTACTGTCATCCACGTGTTTGAAGCCGTCACATTCGACCAGGCAGCTAGTCCAATGCTCGGGCGACAAAGGCTTCTTCATCGAAGAACAATCTCCAGCCTGGTGACGGACGCGGCCGGAATGCTAACGTCCAGCAGGCCGCCGTTCATCGCTGTCGCGAGCGTTGTGGGCATCACGGCATTGGGGTGGTCAAAGGTGTTGTGCGCGTGCATGTCACTGGCCGCCAGAACGGTACCAGACGCACTGGCCACCGCGGCGCCTCGAATCGCGATCTGGGTGTCGATCGTCTCCGACAAATCGGGATTGACTATGGTGAGCGTCACGATCTGATTTTTTCGCGACGCTGAGCCGTTGAGACCCCAGAAACGTGACGGCCGGCCTTCGCGCATGTACTGCACATCCGGTGCCGAGAACTCGGCCCGCAGAGCCTGCCCGCTCTGGTGCGCGGCGTACATCGCGAATACATGAAAGTTAGGTGTAGCGAAGAAGCGGTCCTCATGCGCCATAAAGAGCGCATTAATGTTGTTGATGAGCTGTGCGCAGGCGGCCATGCTGACCTTCTCCGGATTGCGGTTGAAGGTATCCAGAGTCAGCGCCGTGGCCAGCGCATCGCGCACCGTTATCTGCTGGCCGAAGATATGGGTGGGATCCAGTTCGGTTCCCTCGCGATACCACGGACCATACTCATCGACGACCAGCTTGACGCGATGCTGCGTGTCGTACTGCCCCATGACGGCCCACTGATCTTGAATGATCTGCCCGATGCGATCGCACTCGCGCAACAGCTCATACCAGTCTACGGAGTCAAACTGCAGCGCGTCGCCTTTGCCGGCCAGCCAGTCCTTCGTCTTGCCGCGGCTCAAGTTCCACGCATAGTGATGAACCGACCAGCCCGTAAAGGCAGGGTTGTTGTAGGCCCGGCCGGCGTAGATCTGTTGGAAAAAGCGATGGGTCCAATCGACATCGTTATCGTTCGGCCCGGACCCGATCAGTTGCAGATCCAGGCCGTATCGCGGTATCCAGTCCGAATAGCGGCGGAACTCGGAAGCATATTCCTCTGGAGTAAAGTCTCCGCCGCAGCCCCAACTCTCGTTGCCTATGCCCCAGTAGCGGACATTGAATGGTTCTGGAAAACCAGCGGCCGCGCGCACCTCGGCCAGGGTTGTGCTTCCGGCAGGAGAGTTGCAGTACTCGACCCAATGATCAAAATCAAGTGCGGGGAGGCTCCGCAGGTTCGCTGCGAGATACGGTTTTGCTCCAGTCAGCTTGCAAAACCGCATGAACTCATTGGTGCCGAATTGGTTGGTTTCGAAGAGCTGCGGTCCTTTGTCGTGCAGTCTGATCGCATCGTGATCAACTTCCCAGAAATTGGTACGGCGCGGCCGCTTCGAAGCTTCACCGATCCCATCTTTCCAATCGTAACTGTCCGCGAAGCAGCCTCCCGGCCAACGAATGATAGGAACATGAATCTGTTTCATCATGTCCACCAGTTGAGAACGGATGCCGTATTGGTTGGTGATTTTCGATTTCTCTCCAACCCACACACCGTCGTAAATCACGCCGCCGATATGTTCTGTGAACTGACCATAGATATTAGGCGATATCTCCCCCAGCGGCTGGTCCAGAAGGACCTCAATGCGAGCATCGGCGTCCTTCGCCCAAGCATTCGCACCGGAAAAAACAAGCACAGTGCCTGCGACCGCCGAGGTCTTGAGAAACTCTCTCCGCTTCACGGTAACTCCCTGTCGTTTCAGCCCTCAAAATGCCCAAATACATTCGCGCTCAGGGCCAAACCATTCCGCTAGAGTATACCGAGCCCAAGTGTCGCACCCAGTGACGAATTTACTACGGCCTGCGGCGAGCTAGTTCACCATCCTCAAGTTCCAACCGCGTGTTGTGTATATCCTTCCCGAAGTGTCAGTTCTTGATTCATCTCTTGAAGCCTATTTGCGCAATCAACTCGGCGGTCATGTCTGTACCGGGTATGTAGACTGCCAAAAGCTCATTGTGTCCCTTGCTTTTGCAAAATGTCAGTCGCGCACTTGATCCGAACGGTCCGCGACCTTCCGGGCGAATGGGAAAGATGTTCTTTTTTCCATCCGCATTCTGAATGGAAAGAAGACCATCGGGTATAAGGGTGAACTGATATGTTCCGGCTGGGTATTGTTGGTTATCGACGGAAAAGGAAAACGGGGTGGTTGCGGTAATTTCCTGGGCTGAAGCAGATTGAGGGCCCAAGAGCGATATAGCGCCGGCAACTCCAAGGGCGAGCATTGGTGCGACGAAACGGTGGGACAGATTACAAGATTCATAACAAGCTCCTCGCTGCGCATCGAGCTCGATATTGCCTGCGCAGTGATTCGATTTCAGCAGCGGGATCCGGAGCGTGCGATAAAGATTAGTTAAGCTCGGTGAAGTTTTGTAAAGGCCGTCGACCTTAGCCACGAGGAGCTGGGGGACTCATCCGCAGTCAAGATTTGAAGGGCCCCTGGCGTGCCACGGATAATGGCATCGTCCCGAACGCCTGTTCCTGGGGCAAATCGTTCAACAAAAAAAATCGTCAGATGAACGTCCCGCCCTTCCCGGCAAGGGTCCGTCAGGCAGATTTTGCCAGCCGTTCCAGCGCCGTCCCTTAATTCATCTTCCTTTATTGTTTCTCCTCCATGATATTGGTGCATTCACCGAAAACGTTTCAGCATAGCAGCGGCCCTTCCCGCAATCGCAGGGAGGACCGCATTTTCGCGGCCATCAGCAGCGTCATCTTGATCATTTTTTCGGAGGCATAGTGATACAACTCTCTCTAAAGTATTTAGCCAGGATCTCGCGCGCGCATATTGCAGCTATAACAGTGTCAATTATCCTGGCAGGGTTTGCGGTCGGCGCCGAAGCGCAGTCCATCCAAGGCAGCGTACTCGGCGCTGTGAAAGACAAGTCCGGCGCGGTCGTTCCCGGCGCGAAGGTGACGCTCCAGAACCTTGACGACGACACCGTCCGCGAGACGGTGTCGAACGGGACGGGAGACTACCAGTTCCTCGACACCCCGGCTGGGCGCTATGCTGTTGCCATTTCCGCGGCCGGCTTTGAGCGGTGGTCGACCTCCGGCCTTATCCTGGCGGCCCGCCAGCAACTGCGTGTGGACGCGGTGGTGGTAGTGGGCGATGTCCAGCAGCAGGTCGTTGTTTCGGCCGACGCCATCAGCACCGTCAACACCGAGACGGCTTCGATCAGCAGTACGTACTCCTCGACCGAGGTGCAGAACCTGCCAGTGAACACCCGCGCGAGCGCCAATGGCACCAGCCCGCTGAACATCATCGGCACCTTGCCGGGCGTGCAGGAAGACCATGGCAATTTTTCGCTTCAGGGTGCGTTGCCCTTTCAGACCGAAGTCACCGTAGATGGCATCACCGTGCAGAGCGCGGCCGGCAATAACCCGATCGCGGACGCCTTCCCGTCCTCCGAGTCGATCTCTGAGGTTCGCACCGACGGCGCGATGAACGCCGCCGAGTTCAGCCAGCCGGGCGAAGTCACGGTGACCACCAAGGCGGGCACCAACGCAATCCACGGCTCAGCCTTCTGGTACTACCAGACGGCCGGTTTCGACGCCATCCCTTACACGTATCCAGTCACCACGTCGAAGCCAAAGCTGGTGGCGAATACTTTCGGCGGCAGCTTCGGCGGGCCAGTCGTCATACCGCATCTTTACGACGGCCACAACAGGACCTTCATCTTCGGCGCCTACGAGGGATGGCGGCATCCGGCGTCCACTACCTATCAATACATCGTTCCCAGTACGCTGATGAAGCAGGGGAACTTCGCCAAGTACAACGTGATGAATCCGGTCACCGGGCAGTATGGCCCAATCAGCGGGCTGACCGACCCCTTCACCGGGGGCAGCTACGGCACGCAGCTGCCGGCGGTCAACGGCTCGGCGCAGAAGTTATTGTCTTTTTATCCCGACCCCAACATCGGCGACCCCACCAGCTATACCGACAACGGAGTTGCCAATTACCAGGTCAATAAGGATTCCAGCGGAACCTCGAATCAGTTCGACATCCGTGGCGATCAGTACTTCGGCACCAACCAGAAGTTCCTGCTGTGGGGCCGGTTCACCTGGAAGAACTACCCGATTAACCAGCCGGAGCCACTGGCGGTGCCCTCCACGCAGAACACCAACCAGAACCGGGTGCTGAAAATCAGCGCGAACTACACGTTCTCGCCGCGGATCATCAACGAGTTCAGCTTCGGCTACGTGCAAAACACTACCGGCCAGTCGAGCAGCTTCAACGGATTGGCCTTCACCCAGAGCCTCGGCCTGCAGGGGCTGCAAAACCTTTATTTCAACGGCATCCCGGAGCTGGATTTCTTCCACATCAGCAGCCTGAACGCCGACCGCCTCAGTTCGCTGAGCAAGGCAAATACATACGTCTACGCGGACTCTTTGAGCTGGTCGAAGGGCCACCATCAAATGAGATTCGGCACCGAGATCCAGACCCTGCAGGCAGTTACACCGTTGGGCTTCATCGGCGCCAACAACTATGGCACCTTCCAGTACAACACCACGGGCAGCGCCGGACTTTTCACCGGCGTGGACTTCGCCGACTTCCTCTCCGGGCTGCCCTACGAGACCTTCTACGACGTGGTGAGCCAGGACAACGACGGAAAGTCGGCCCACTACGACTTCTACGGGCAGGATCAATGGAAGGTGAGCGATAATCTCAGCCTGACCTTCGGGCTGCGCTACGAACTGCATCCCGGGTACTACGATGTGCACGGCGACACGGGTAACTTCGACCCGAACTATCCGCTCTCGGGAGCCTCGATTTACCCCACCGGGTTCGCCAACCTGCTGGCGACCGACTTTCTGGCGAGCGCGAACGCCTGCGTACCTTACGGCACGAGAAGTGGGGGCGCGGTGATCAACGGAGCACCCTGCATGCCGGTACTCTCCAACAGCCAGTCCGGCTACCCCAACGGGCTCAAACACTATCCGAAGAAGAGGTTCATGCCGCGCTTCGGCTTCGCCTACAAGCCGTTCAACGACGACAAGACTGCGGTCCGTGGCGGCTTCGCCATGTACAACATCAACATGCTGGGCAACGCTTTCTACTCGCTCACGGGCACACTGCAGGCGGCGACGACGCAGTACACCAACAGCCTGACGAATGGCGTTCCCGCGTACCAGTGGCCGCAGATCTACGCGGGCTCCGGAAATGGCGGCGGAACGACGGACTACGGGCAGGACTATTTCGGCACCGCGAACAGCACGAATTGGAAAGACCCCTACACGGAGCAGTGGTCGCTGAGCATCGACCGCGAAATCGCCCCGGGATACACCGTACGCGCGTCGTACGTCGGCGCGGAGATGCATCAGCTGGTCTGGGCGCCCGACGAAAACACGCTGCCCTTCTCCAGCACTGTCTCGGCGGCGAACCAGCCGTTGAGCGCGCGCCTGTTTCCCAATTGGGGCCGTATCAACACGCGCGCCACCGGCGCCAATGAGAGCTACCACTCGGCGCAGGTGGAGTTCAACCACCGCTTCGAGAAAGGATTGCAGCTCAACTCCACCTACACCTTCGCCAAGGCGCTGGCCGACAACCAGGGACCTGCCAACGTCGGCTTCGCGGGAGACACAGGCGGTTCGCGCGCCACGTCGATCCTCGACCGCTATGCGGATTTTGGCAACGTCTACGGCACTCGCCGCAATCAGTGGAACTCGACCATGGTGTATGACGTGCCCATCGGGCGCGGAAAGAAGTTTGCCGGGTCCATGCCTCGCATCGCGGATCTGGTGGTGGGTGGCTGGCGGCTGTCCAACATCTTCGTGTGGCAGACCGGTCCATTCGAGTCGCCTTACTTTGATTCCGGCCAGGGCGATCCTTCGGGAACGGGTTCGGGGCTGAACAGCAGCAACACCGGCTTCGACCCGGGCCATCGCAGTCAGTATCCCGACACCGTTCCGGGAGTAAGCATCAAGCCTAGCGGACACACACGGTTGACCTACCTCAACCCGGCGGCGTTGACCTGCCCAGGTTATCCCGGATACACGCCGGGCACCCCATGCACTACGGGCAGCGGCGCCGGCCCATATCCCAACCCCATTGGCCGCTTCGGCGACGCACACGCGGGATCGATCGTCGGCCCCGGCTTCGTCAATCTCTCCTCCGGGCTGAGCAAGGTCTTCCCGGTTACGGAGGGTGTGCATATACGCCTTGAGGCTACTTTCAACGACATACTGAACCATAGCAACCTCGGCGATCCAAACATGGACATCAGCTCTCCGGCCTTCGGCCAGATCACCAGCACAATCAACTGCAACTCCAACGGAAACTCGCCAACCATCGGGTCGGCATGCGGAGGCGCGCGCAGCGGCCAGGTCGCGGCCCGCATCGACTTCTAAACCCCTCATTCCTTCAACCGGAAAGCGCGGACCTTAGGGTCCGCGCTTTTTCCTGTTTTTCGTTTCTATGAATTTGCTTGGTGATGGATCGAGAGCGTAAGTGGGCAGTCTGGGTAGGTGTAGAGACCCTGGTTGGTTGAGTCTGACCACCCGAGCGAGTCAAAAGAGAAATGACCTTAGCTCTGTTCGGCGGTTGGCTGTCCTTTCGCCCACCGCTTTCCCGGCTTCCCACCAAGCCTTGCCCTCTGGACGGGTGCCCCAGGTTCGCACCAGCGTACCTGGGTTGAAAATGGTCTTTTCGAATGCTTTCACTCGAGGGGTAACTGAACCTTGATTGGATATAAACGCTTTGGTGGGGCTGCGCCCCGTCTTTTCTTCCCAGGTACGCTGGTGCGAACCTGGGGCACCCGTCCACGGGGCGAGGCTTGCGAGCCAAGCGAGAGATTTGTCGCCCAACCGTCGTATGACGCTTACCTCGCTTGGGAGAACAAATCGGAGAGAGGCGGCCACCACCGGCACAACAGCAACCATCCCGGTTTCGTTTGCCCGCCTTCTTTTCAACGTGGCTCCCTAGTCGCGGGGCAACGGCGGTAGATCGCTGCGCATCCTGGCGGGTGGCTACTGCCCAGCATGTTCCATCTTCCTGGCCTTCTTCGCCTCGCGCTGAAATTCCGCTTCGATTTCCTTGGGATCGTCGCAGTCGAGGAGTTCCCTCGCCTGCTCAGCGTTCTTGGGCCGCGCGATGCGGGCCTTCGCGGGATCAAAGACCCGGAGGTCGGAGTTCACGGCGGCGTATGGCGCTAGATCGGGCGTCGCTGCGAACATGTCGCTCAAGTCGGCGGCGAGACGGTCCTCAAGATTCAGCGGGCCGAGGCCGAGGAGCTCGTAAGCGGTCTTCTGGATGCTCCCCATGCTACTGTGCCGATGGGAGACGATTCCCTTGCGAATGTAGGGGCTTATGGCCAGCAGGACGCTGCGGTGAGCGTCGACGTGGTCGACTCCACCCTGAGCGTCGTCCTCGGTAACGAACATCGCGCTGTCTTTCCAGATTGCGCTGCGAGTGAGGAAGTCCACGATCTTGCCCAGGGCAAGATCGTTGTCGGCGACGTAGGATCCGCGGTCGGGATAGCCGTCGGAGGCGCGTGGCCCGGCGGTGTGATCGCAAGGCAGCCGAATCACAATCAGCGAAGGAGCATCGCCTTTGGCGAGCACCTGGGCAAAATCTCTGGCGAACTCAGCGTAGCGATCTTGATCGGGAATGCCAAGATTGAAGGTGGGGAAGTTGCGATCGGTGGAGGCGAAGACGGGCTGCGGAACGGGCGAGTTCAGCAGCAGCCGCTGACCGGTGGGGGCGCTGCCGTCGATCTCCTGGCTGCCCTCAACCTCAAGCCCTTCGCCATAGTTGCGGATGGCCAGTCCGTTGTTGGCGATGTGCTCCCATAAGGTACCGAACTCCGGTTCGTCCTCAGGCATCGGCGCATCATTGCCGCCAGTGGGGGCGCGGCGGCCGGGCGCGGCGCTGAATGCGTCGCCGGTCCTACGGCCGCCGTAGTTCGAGGTCCAGGCCACATGGAACCACGGCGTGGGCGCGGCCCCCATCACCCATCGATGGCCGTCGGCGGAGACATCGCTGTCCAGGAAAAATCGGTCGCTGGTGCCGAAACGCTGGGCCAACGCATGGGCGTTGGGAGTGACCGGGATAGTCTTGTCCTGAGGGGCGCTGGAGAGCCAGCCATGCATTCCCCAGCGGGCTAGTTTCGGATCGCCATCGGCGCCGGGCAGGTCCCCGAAAATCTCATCGTAGGTTCGATTTTCGCGGATCACCAGGAATACGTGCTTGAGCCGCGGCAATGAGCTATTCGGAGCCGCGGCCGCAAGGTTGTTGGCGACCACCGCCGCGGTGAACTCGCGCAAGTGCGATTCGTCACCGAGTCTGATCACTGAGACGCTTCCGAACTCGAGCTCCCCGATATAGCTGCCGGTATTTACCGGATGAAAGACCGATCCGCCGTTGGGACCGCTGCCTTTGCCCTTGGTATTGGCGACATAAAGCAAAGTCCCGTCGGGAGAGACGGCCGTCGCCGTCGGATACCAGCCCACTGGCATGTGGCCCAGGATGCGGCGCGAGCCAGTGTCAATGACCGCAACCGCGTCAATGCCGGCTTCGGCGACGTACAGCCTCTGGCCGCGCAGGGCGAGACCGGCGGGCATGATTCCGCGCAACGGACGGCCGCGGCGGTCGAGGAAATCTGCTCCGTTGAAGGGCGTCAGAGGGATTTCGTCGAGCAGCTTGTTTCCATCGGCGGCGATGACGGCGATGGAATCCTCATGGGCGAGTGAGACATAGACGCGATCGCGGCCGGCGACCACTCCGGTCGGCGAAGCTCCGCCAATCGCAGTCTTTGCGGCGCTCTCGCTGTCGGCGCCAATGGATTCGCCGAGCCTCAGGTGCCCCAGCAGCTTTGGCGAAGCAAGGTCGGTGACGTCGTAGGTCCAGAGCGAGCTGCCGCGCGAGTCATTCTCGCCGCCCAGTCCGGGCACATCCATCCCCTCAACATGCGCGCCCTCGCGCGCGGCCCGGGACGGATATCCAAAGGGAGGAAAACCGACGCCGCTGTGCAGGATGTCGTTCTTCTCGACGCCGGGCAAGGTCTTGTACTCAAAAAGACCTGAGTTGGTGATATACAAACGACTCGCATCGGGCGAAAGGGCCACTGAATAAGGATTGGCGCCGGTGGGCAGCGAAGCGATGCGGCGACGATTGGCGGTGTCGATCACCACTACGCGCCAGTTCCCCTGGTCGAGCACGTAGAGAAGGCGACCGTCGGGGGTTAGCGCTACTGCAGCAGAATAGCTCTGCGCGTAGTTCTTGCCCGCCGTCGCGCCGTCCAGAGGCACTTCGGCGATACGCTTCCAGGTCGCTGTCGAGAAGATGTGGATTGCCCCCGTATCGCCGGTCGCATCGTAGAGCAGCCGGCCGTCCGGAGAATAGGCGATGCCCGTCGCCACCTGGAGTTGGGGATCGTTCTTTCGGCCAGCGGGGATCCGTTCCACCGAGGTCGTGGCGGACGCCGAGGCGGGATGGTCGATGATGTTCAGCGAGAACGGCCAGCCAATCGAAGGCACAACGAGCTGCTGGCCATCCGGGCGGATAGCCAGCGTATAAGGAAACGGCGCCACCTTAATCCAGCCGCCCGCGGGAGTGATCCGCCGGCCGTTGGGCAGCATCGCAGAAAGCCGTCCCGCATCCGCGGCTGGAGCAGCGGCGCTTGCCGAAATGGTTCCCAAGCAGAGTAAAGGCATCAGGATGCGAAGCGAAAGCCTGGGGAAAAAAGAAGCTTTCGCACGGTCGTAACGAGTGTTCATGGCAAGCCTTTCCGTTGGACATTGTAGGACATAGCAGGGACGGGACATTATCAAGAGAGGGTGAACTTACCGTCTGAACGCAGGCGCCGCAGTTTTCAGGCTTCGCAGAGGCGAACAGAAATCGTTACGTGAACGTTTCATGCGCCGCTCTTGAAGTCTCCATAGGTTTCCCGAAACGCTTTCGAAGCGCTCTTCACTATCTGTCAGCAGCAGGTCCAGCGAATTGGAGCGTAAACCTCAGAGAGATGTCTGTTAGATTTCCTGCGGACTCGCCGGCAAGAACTGCATAGTCCCTTTTAACTGCATTTCTAGTTACTTGGGGGGATGGCAATTGTGCGGTAACCTGCGTATTGTCGTTTTCGCTGTTAGCCTGCTTGTGCGAGGCTGCATCGCTTTTCAGACGTGTTCTTGATCCTTCGGACGATCCACGTCGGCGCGGGCTCCCGTAATCACGTTGTGGCATATCAGGGAAAGGGGCGCCTAATGAAAGCCGAACCCTCCGATATCGAATTGCGGAGCGTTTTCGGTCAACTGGGATTCGTGACCGGTTCGGATCTGCTCCTGCCTCTTCTGCATCGTGCTTGCAAAGCCGCTGAAATCAGCGACGTTACCGTCTTGATCGAAGGAGAAACCGGCACCGGAAAGCAGGTCCTGGCCCAGTCAATCCATCAGCTCGATCGCAAACGAAGGACTTTCGCCTTCGTCACCGTCCACTGCAGCACCATCAGCGAGGGTTTGGCCGAAAGCGAATTGTTCGGGCACCAGCGCGGAGCCTTCTCCGGCGCCGTCTGCAGCCGCAAGGGGCTTTTCCAGTCGGCGCAGCAGGGAACCCTTTTTCTCGATGATGTGAACGATCTTCCACTGGCTCTGCAGCCCAAACTGCTCGATGTGCTGCAGCGCGGTATTCTGCGCCCGATTGGGTCGGACACCGAGATTCCGGTCGATGTCCGCATCGTTGCGGCGGCTAATCGGCCCCTGGAGCCTCTGGTTCGGGATGGGCGTTTCCGGGCTGATCTTTACCATCGGCTCAACGTGGTCAGGCTGACCCTGCCGCCGTTGCGCGCGCGACGCTGCGATCTCGCCTGCTTGATCCTTGCTTTCGCCCAGCGCCATCGCAGTCTGTACTCCCCCATCTTCAGCGTCGAACCCAACTTGCTTCACTTTCTCGAGTCCCAACCTCTTTATGGAAACGTGCGCGAACTTGAAAATACGGTGCAGCGCATGCTTTTCTTAAAGAGCGAGGGCACGTCACTCGGGCTGGACGACTGGATGGGACAGTTGCGGTCGGACGTCAACCAGCAGGAGGTGAATCCGCTCGCAGAATCTGCCAGCGCAATCTGGCAAACCATCTCCAATGGCGGCGTGCGCTACGAACAGGCACTGCAAGAAATTGAGAAGAGAGTTCTCGAGACAGCCATGTCTGTCCCTGGATCGACCCGGCGCAAGATCGCCGAACGCTTGCATATCAGCGAGCGTGCCTTGTACTACAAGATGCGGGCCTGTGGCCTCACCCCGCGCTTTCGCTAGCCTCCTTTCAACTCGATGTACCACGCAGCCCGAGCGCCATTTCCCTGAGCCGAGGAACTATCTGCCAAAACCTGCAGAGACGCTGCAGATATTTTCAGGTCACTCCCAGCGCCGGGTTAACTTAGTCAAATCACAGCCGGTTGGCGCGCTCGGCCCCACAGAACTGCGCTGCTGCCCCGCGGACCGGCCCCTTGCCGTGCTGCAACAAGTTACATTTTCCTGCACGATGAAGACGCGGCCGGCGTCTCCTCTCGACCCCTAACCCAAAATAAAAAGGCGAACCGTAGCCGCCTCAATCGGGGCAAGTTGCGTCATGGTCAATTGGCCTGCTCAGGTTCATTTCCACACACCTATCGCCATACTGGGCACTCCCGTGCATTCCAGGGGAGCGCAACCAGCGCAGGCTCGATCGCCCACAAGGGGGAATCCTTGATAAAGCAAGGGGATGTCGTCCACTTCCATGTTGAGGACATATTTCTGCCTAACCGCGACGAGCTGCCCAAGGCTCTGACGACTGTTGAAACGGTAGAAGGAACGGTCGTGAATTTTTCTGACTCCGGACTTCAGCCTCGCGTGTTCGCCATCATTGATGTGATCGCGCGGCAGAGCGTTGTCGTTCCAGTCGAGAAACTTGAGGTCCAGAAGCTTTCCTGAGTTCGTAATGCGCACAAGCGCGTCCGACGATGCGCCTACGACAGACAATTCAATGCAAACAGCAACGATCTCACGTGTAGTCGCTGCCGGAAAGGGAGAGAACTGATGCCAATCACACCAACGTATCCTGGTGTTTATATTGAAGAACTTCCCAGTGGGGTCCACACCATCACAGGCGTGGCGACGTCCATCGCAGCTTTCGCCGGATGGGCGCCCCAGGGACCAGTCAGCAACGCACAACTGGTCTTGAGTTGGTCTGATTACAATAACCAGTTTGGCGGCCTGGATTCACGCAGCCTCCTCGGATACTCCGTCTCTCAGTTCTTCGCCAACGGTGGACAACAGGCTTACATTGTTCGCCTGACTAACTCCGATGCCCTGCCTGCCTCAGTCACTATCGGCACTGCTCCCAATACCATCACGGTTACAGCACAAAACCCGGGCGCCTGGGGTAACAACTACTGGATCGCTATTAAAAACCAGAGCGGAGGTACGGGCAGATTCCGGCTGCAAGTGGTCTACGGGCCCTCGGGCGCAACCACCTGGACAGTGGTTGAGTCTTTTGAAAATCTCAGCATAGTGAAGCCCGACCCACAGGGCCGCTTCGTCATCGACGTGCTGGCGAATAGTTCCAACTACGTCACTGCTACCGTGGGAGCAGGCGCAACCGCCGCCCCCCCGGATACCACCCAGCCCGTACCACCACCCTCTCCGCTGCCGGCGTATCCACAGACCACGCAGCTCATCAAGGGCACCGATGGCGCCGCCGCAGCGATTGCGCCCAGCACCTCCACCACCACGCCGGGCGCCTTTGAGACGGCGCTTCTGCCCACCAGCGGGGTGGGAGGAGTCTACCTGCTGAGCAGTGTCGATCTGTTCAACCTGCTCTGCGTTCCTGGTGAGATAACCACCTCCACCCTGAGCACTCTGGAGCAATACTGCGAAACACAGCGAGCCTTTCTGATCGCTGATTCGGACCCCGGCATCACCGACTACACCAAGCTCGCCGCCGGCTCAGGTCTGAACGGAATGAATTCTGCATTCTACTTTCCCTGGCTGCAGGCACCGGATCCTCTGGCACAAAATGTAACGCGCAACTACCCTCCCTGTGGTTTTGTCGCCGGTGTCTATGCCTCAACCGACGCCAGCCGCGGGGTGTGGAAGGCGCCGGCGGGAACCGACACCGCCCTGGTGGGCGTTTCCGGAGTCGCCGTGCCACTCAACGACAGCCAGAACGGAGTGTTGAATCCGGTCGCGGTCAACTGCATCCGCAGCTTCAGCGCGTTCGGTACGGTGGTGTGGGGTGCGCGCACTACCCAGGGAAATGACGAGGCCGGATCGCAATGGAAATACATTCCCATTCGCCGTCTGGCTCTCTTCCTCGAAACCAGCCTTTACCGGGCGACGCAGTGGGTCGTCTTCGAACCCAACGACGCGCCGCTGTGGGCACAGATTCGTCTGAATATCGGCGCCTTTATGCAGACCTTATTCCGCCAGGGCGCGTTCCAGGGCTCGACGCCGCAACAGGCGTACTTCGTCAAGTGCGACAGCGACACCACCACGTCCACCGACCAGGACAACGGCATCGTCAACATCCTCGTGGGCTTCGCGCCGTTGAAGCCCGCTGAATTTGTTGTCATTCAAATCCAGCAGATGGCTGGACAGACCGCATCGTAAGGAGATTTCTTCATGGCACAATTCAGCGCAAACCCAACACGTTTCGACCCTTATAAAAACTTCAAATTCCGCGTTAAGTGGGATGGAAAGTACGTGGCCGGCATTAGCAAGGTGAGCGGCCTTAAGAAGACGACGGAAGTGGTGAAACACCGCGAAGGCGGGGACCCCAGCACCAGCCGCAAATCTCCCGGGCGGACAGAATATGACGCCATCACTCTGGAGCGCGGGGTCACTCACGATGTCGCATTTGAGCAGTGGGCAAACAGTGTTTGGAACTTCGGCGCCGGCCTCGGTTCGGAAGTGTCGCTGGCCAGCTTTCGCAAGGACATCCTGATCGAGTTTTACAACGAGGCCGGTCAATTGGTCATCGCGTACAAGGTGTACCGCTGCTGGGTTTCAGAGTTCCTGGCGCAGCCTGACCTGGACGCCAACGCCAACGCAGTCGCCATTCAGCACATCAAGCTTGAGAACGAAGGTTGGGAGCGCGACACCAGTGTGACCGAGCCGGTGGAACCGAGCTTCACGATTCCTGCTGCAGGATGAGCCAGGGCATGCGCAAACCGTCAGATTCGGAATGGATCGCGATGTGGGAGATGGGCGCGAACCAATCGCCCATCGACCGCGCGCTCACGCTGCTCTCCGTGTGTTGGGGCGTATCGGTGAAGGAAGTCGCCTGGCTGAGCATTGGCGCTCGGGATGCGCGGCTATTCGAGATCTACGAATATTGTTTTGGACCGACACTGGCTGCCTTCGCGCAGTGTCCTGTTTGCCGCCAAGCACTCGAGTACAACCTCAGCATCCGCGACCTCACGGCACGCAAAGATGAAGTTCCGCCGCTTCAGCTCGAGGCCGGAGAGGTTTCGGTTGAGCTTCGCCTGCCCAACAGCTTTGACCTTTGCGCTGTGAGCGGATGCAGCGATCTGACGCAGGCGGGACGGCTGCTGATGGAGCGATGCGTAGTCGCAGCCAAAGTCGACGAGGAGCCTGTGCCGGCCACGGGACTATCCGCGGACGTGATGGAGGCGATCGCGTCGAGGCTGGCCGCAGCCGACCCATTAGCCGAGGTGCTGATCGATCTTACCTGCCTGGCGTGCAGGCACCAGTGGCAGGTCTTGCTCGATATCGAGCGCTTTCTGTGGACGAAGATTTCCGTTTTAGCCAGGCGCCTGTTGCAAGAGGTGCACGCGCTGGCATCGGCCTACGGTTGGACCGAGCGGGAGATCTTTGCCCTGAGCCCGGCGCGACGGCAGAGCTACCTGGAGATGGCATGGCAAACTTCCTGAATCGTCTGGCCGGCCGCGCACTCGGGGCTATGCCGCTGGCCGAACCCGTGATTCCTGCTCGCTTCAGCCCCAGCACTGTGTGGCTCGGTAGGACTGCGGACTACGATGCGGTGGTCGAGAGCGATGACTCCAGTCAAGACGAAGCGGCGTTCCGGCAACCGGAAATCGAGCCGCGCAATGCCGCTCCTCGCATGCGACGAAGACCCGCGCTGCGCGACGCAGAGGACGAATTGGACCTAGTCGCGCTCGATATTCGGGATGGGATGGCGATGGCAACAAAGAGCGCGGCATGGCGTGAGCAGCAAGGCGCGGAGAACTCAGCCTCTGCTCCGCTCATTACACCGTTGAAGCAGGCGACCGTTTACCCCACGGTCCCTCGACCAGCTATGCCGCAAAGGGAGAGTGCGAGCGCAGAAGGCTTAGCCGATCCGGTCCTGCGGGAGGCGCGCGATCAGGACGAGATCTTTGCCGGCCGGCCGCGAAATGAAGTGCCTGGTGCGGTTCCCATGGTTCAAGATGCAAACCGGCGCGCTGCGCCCGAGTTGGCAGCGCCCTCAGTCGCGCCCACGATCCGGGTCACGATCGGCCGCATTGATGTACGCGCCGACGCAGCCTCAACGCCTGCCCCCACCGGCACACGGCGCACGCGGCCCTCCACCGTATCGCTTGAGCAATATCTCAAGCAGCGAAGCGAAGGCGCACGATGAGCAACTATCTTGCCATCGCGACCACCACGGCTGCGCTGCAGCAGGTATTGCTTACTCCGGTCAGCAATGCTGTGGGGAGCGCGGTGGTGGGATTCAACCGTCCGGATGCGGCGAGTTCGACAACGCCGCTGGTAAATATCTTTCTTTATCAGATCACGCCGAACGCCGCCTATCGTAACGCCGATCTGCCTACACGGCGCAGCGACGGATCGCTGGTGCAACGGCCACAGGCAGCGTTCGATCTGCACTATCTGTTCACGTTTCATGGCAATGACGCGCAGTTGGAGCCGCAGCGGTTATTGGGCGCGGTAGCAACTACGCTGCACTCCCAACCGCTTCTGTCCACGGACAACATCAACAGCGCGGTCACCACCTTTGGCTTTCTCGCCGGATCGGGGTTAGACAGCCAAATCGAACGCATCCGTTTTACCCCCACCGCGCTATCGCTCGAAGAGTTTTCCAAGTTGTGGTCGGTGTTCTTTCAAGTCGAGTACAGCCTGTCCGCGGCCTACCAGGCGTCGGTCGTGCTGATGGAGAGCAGTGACACGCCGGTGCCTGCGAAACCCGTCCTGCAGCCGAACCTGTACGTGGTGCCGTTCAACTCGCCCTACGTGAGCCAGGTCGTCGCGCAAGACGGAAAGCCCATCACTTCCGCCTCGACCATCCTGATCCAGGGCACACATCTCATGAGCCCCAACACCTTCCTTCTCATCGAGGACCAGGAACTGACGGCAAGTGCTTCCTCGGCTACGCAGCTCACGCTGCCTATCCCAGCGACCCTGCACGCCGGCGTCAAGGCTCTGCAGGTGCTGCAGAAGCTCGACATGGGGACCCCGGCAACCACGCATCGCGGCTTCGAATCGAACGTCGCTGCATTTGTTCTCCATCCCACGGTGACTAGCGCGACGGCCGTGGCGGACGTGTCTGGGGGCACCGACGTAACGGTAAACCTGGCGCCCAATATCGGCATTGGTCAGCGCGCGGTTCTGCTACTGGATAATGTCACCGCGACTCCTCCCATTTCCTACGCCTCCCAGGCAACAGTTTCCGTCGCCGACGCTAGCAGTATCGTCATCAACATCCTGAACGTACCGACCGGCACGTACCTGGTACGGATACAGATTGACGGTGCGGAGAGCCAGCTCAGCTTCAACAGCGTCACGCACCTGCTCGAAGGCCCCACGGTGGCCATGCCATGAATGAGGGAACCATGGCCGGCATTGCTTCCACCAGCAGCGCGGCCGGCAATACGTGGTACGAGGCCAATCAGAGCTACCTTGCAGCGGCTCTATCCGAGCTGCGCTTGCGCCTCGAATCCTCTCTTGAGGACCGAGAGGCCGCTCGGATACAGGAAACAGATACTGTTCCCTACTCTTCAGCGTCATGGGGATTCTCACAACCGCCGGCGCTCGAACAATTGTGCTCTTCCTTCGAACTCTCCGGCTTCGAACGCGACGTGCTGCTGCTGTGCGCCGGTGTGGAGATGGACGCACGGCTGGCCGAGTTTTACGTCACGGCGCATCACGGCAACCGCCCCCTGCCGACATTCAGCCTGGCGCTGAGGGCACTGCCTGAGGCACACTGGAGCGCCTTGTCTCCGGCGCGTGCGCTGCGCTACTGGCAGCTGATCGAGGTGCTGCCGGCCGACACCCTGGTCTCAAGCCCGTTGCGGATCAACGAGCGAATCCTGCACTACCTGGCTGGGATATCCGCAGTGGACGAACGTCTACAGGGACTGGTTCGTCCGGTGCCTCTGCCTGGGCCGCTTCCCTCCTCCTACAGCGAGACAGCGCAGCAGATCGCTACCTTGTGGGCGGAGGCATCGGCTGATAAGGCGGCATCGATTGCGGGTCCGAAGCTGCCCATTATCGAACTGTGGGGTAACGAGCCGGATGCAAAGCGAATGATCGCCAGCACGGCAGCCGCGCTGCTCAACCTGAGACTTTATGTGCTCAACGCACAGAACCTGCCCCAGAGCTACACAGCAGAGACCGACCTGCTGCTTCGCCTGTGGGAGCGCGAAGCGGTGCTGACGGAAAGTGCTCTGCTGGTGGAAGCGGACGAAAGGGACGATAGGGTAAGCGGCGTACAGACGCAACTGCTCGAGGCGGTCGATAGTCCGATTATTTTATCGACGAATCATCCGCACGCCAGCCTTGGCCGGCCACGCGCAGCCTTCCACACCGGCAAGCCCACGCGCCGCGAGCAGGCAGAGATCTGGCACACCTGGCTGAACGGGGAAAACGTAAACGGCACGGTGGAGACCCTGGTATCGCAGTTCAGCCTTTCCCCTGTGGCTATACGTTCGGCCGCGATGCGGGCCGAGGCCAGCGTGCGCCCCACCGGCGCTCTGGAAGCAAGTTTTACGGATGAATTGTGGAACACCTGCCGGCTGCTAGCGCGGCCGCGGCTCACGGAACTGGCTCAGCGCATCGAATCGACGGTTACCTGGAGCGACCTGGTATTACCGGAAAGAGAACAGGAGCTGCTGCGGCGCATCGCTCTCCATGTGCGGCAGCGAGTGAAGGTGTATGAAAGTTGGGGCTTCGCCGCCCGAGGCTCGCGCGGCCTGGGCATCAGCGCGCTGTTTGCCGGCGCCAGCGGTACCGGGAAAACGATGGCCGCAGAGGTGCTCGCCAACGAGCTCCGCCTGGATCTGTTCCGCATCGATTTGAGCCAAGTGGTCAGCAAGTACATCGGGGAGACGGAAAAGAATCTTAGCCGGGTGTTCGATGCGGCCGAGGAGGGCGCTTCAATCCTGCTCTTCGATGAAGCCGATGCATTGTTCGGTAAACGCAGCGAAGTGAAGGACAGCCACGATCGCTATGCCAACGTGGAGGTCAGTTACCTGCTGCAACGCATGGAGGCCTACCGGGGTCTGGCCATCCTTACCAGCAATCGCAAGAATGCTCTGGACCAGGCGTTCCTTCGCCGCATTCGCTTCGTGATCGATTTTCCTTTTCCCGAGGTCGCGCAACGGGCAGAGATGTGGCGGCGGGTTTTTCCTTTGCATACACCGACCGAAGGCCTGCAGATCGATCGCCTGGCGCGGTTGCGCGTTTCCGGAGGCAACATCCAGAACATCGCCATCGGCGCGGCCTTCCTGGCCGCCGACGCGCAACAACCGGTGCGCATGCAGCACTTGCTTTCGGCTACCCGGAGCGAGTTCGCCAAGCTGGAAACACCGCTGGCGGACACGGAGGTGGCGGGATGGGTTTGAAACGCGGCCATCCGCCATCGCCTTCGGCGGGAGCGATCGAGGTGCACATCGAGCAGATCGTTCTCCACGGCTACGCACCGGGAGACACGCGGCGTCTGGGTGAGGCTCTGCAAGCAGAGCTCACGCGGCTGGTGCAGAAGCACGGTGTGAACGGGTCAGGAATGGAGAATCTTTCGCTCCAGACACTCGACGGCGGCCGGCTTAAAGCGGCAGAGAAACCGAGTACGGAGGCGCTGGGGGCGAGGCTAGCCCACAGCATTCACCAGGTAATTGCTCCAGGCGCGGTCACATCCGCGCAGGGCAGGGGAAAGCCTGGGGGAGGGAGGCCATGAGCGAACGCACCCACGCCAAAGCAACTGTTGCCCGCGAACCTTCGCGACGGCCGGGCAAGAGCGAGCAGACGAAACGGAGCAGTCACGCTGCAGGCCCCTCTGCGAAGCAGACCGGGCTCTCCTCGGTGTACGAGGTCCTGGGCGCTCCGGGAGAATCACTGGATGGGCAAACCCTGCGCTACATGCAGGCTCGTTTCGCTTTCGACTTCAGCCGGGTTCGCGTACACACGGACACCGCTGCCGGCGAGTCGGCGCGACGGCTCAATGCCGCCGCATACACGGTGGGGCGCCACGTTGTCTTCGGGAGATCACAATTCGCACCCGGCAGTGCAGACGGACAACGTCTGCTCGCTCACGAACTCACGCATGTTGTGCAACAGCGCCACGCCGGCGAGATTCGACCGGGGGGCGAAATCGAAGCCGGCCCGGTGGAGGATGGCTTTGAACGGGAAGCTCGCCACCAGGCCGCCCAGGTTGGCGCTCCCAGCGCGACCCCTGCAGCGACCACCGGCTTGTATCGACCCCGGCTGCAACGCTCGATCCTGGGCAGTTTCTTCTCCGATCTCTTCAGCCTTTCCCCGGGACCGTTCAAAGCAATCGGCCGCGCTTTTGGTAGCGAGAGCTACAGCAATGACGAGCTGCAGAAGTATCTGAAGTTTCTGGCCACCGCAAAAAGGATTGAAGACCACTACGACAGCGACAATAAGGCGCGCGCCGTGGTTAAGCAGTGGACGCAGCAGAAGCCCGGCTTTTCCCTCACCGCCCCGATAAAGATTCTGCTCATTCGCGAGATGGAGTCCGGCCACGTGAGCGGTGCAGACGAACAAGGAATCCTCTCCATACTTCGCGGCAGTGACGATCAGGACCTCAAACAGATTTTCGGCGCAGGCGGCATCGATCCGAAGAAGCTCGATGCGGATTTGAGCGGGGATGCTTCCAAGACCCTGCATGCCTTCTACGAGCAGCACTTCGAGGGCGGCCTGAAGGCGGTTCAGGGCGGAGGGAAAGAGCTAATCGAGCACATCCAGGCACCCTACAACAAGGCTAACCTCGATGCCGTTATCGATCAGCGCGTGCGCCGTATCCAGGCAGCGATCGCTGCCGTACCCCACCTTACCCAAGGCCCCCAAAACGCTGGGGAGGACGCCGAGGACGCACTCATGCAACCACGCGCGGATGCCGGCAATGCGGCTGCAAGCATCAACGCAGAGGACCTTTCCGTCGAAGTGGCGAAACTCAACATCGACGACCGGAACCAGGCGGTTCAGGAAATTTCCGCCAAACGGGCCAGCAACGACATTCTCTATCGTGATCTGAACGACAACCAGGGCGAGCCCACAGACCCGGCAAAGAAGGAGTCATGGCAAACGCGCACCTTCACTGCCGCCGCAGCCGTGCGCATGCTCGACCAGGTGGCCGAGTTGGCCAATAAGGACATTGCGCTCGCCGCTCCTGACCAGAGGAAGGACTTCGAAAAGCTCACCACGCCGCTCGACGCAGCCAAGAAGAAGGCAGCGCAGGAAGCAATTCAACCGGTCACCCAGCAAAGTGTCGCGGATGCCGCCAGTGGAACAGTAAAACCGAAGGGGAAATTCATACCCGGAGCACTGCCCGGAGAGAAAAAAAATTATCTGCAGCTGGTTCAGGAGCGAACACCCAAGCTGATCGAGGAGCAATACCAGAGTGTCGTCGTCGGGCGTGGAGAGAAGGAACACAGCGACCCAAAGCTTACGCACCAGCTTGCGGAGATGGAGCTGATCGCCAAAGCCGGTCAGGTAGAAACTGATGCGGTTTTCAAATCATTTATCCCCGGTGGTCAAGGCAGACCACTGCCCGCCGACAAGTTCGACGCAGCGGGAAAACTCAAGACCGAAGGCAAGATTCACGACGCCTGGCAGAGCGAACAGGCACAGCTGAAGAAAGATCCTGACTACCAGCGCGAGTCGGCAAAGTTCTGGATGTTTTATCTCATGCAGAACGATACTGCGGCCGAGGGCATCAACGCCATCAACTACAAACACCTGGCAAGTCCGGAGTTCGACGATACGACGCCGTTGAATGCGGAAGCCAAAAGCATCGCGAAGGTCGCAAACCATTTCATCGCCATCGACGCCAAGCGGCTGTTCGAAATCGGCCGTGGCTGGCCCGCCTTTAATACCGGTCACGGCAACATTTCCCTGCAGCTCTTCAAAGATCCGGACGCAAAAAAGGACCGTGCCTTTTTGTGGGAGCAGTTCGCAACCGTCATACACGAATATTTACATTCCCTTGCCAACCGCAAGTACAACGACTTCGCCGATGCAAAGGGAGGTGAAAACACCACCGAAGGGAACACGCTTATCGAAGGCGTCGACTCGCTGCTGACAGAAACGGTGTGGACGCGCGCCAAGCCCAGAGCGTCGCTGCCTGAGGTGCGCAAGAGAGTCGAGCCGGAAGCATTCAATGCAGGCGAACCTTTCGATCCGTCCCTGCTGCCCAAGATCGAAGACATTCGCTACAACACGTTCCCCAACGCGGTGAAGCTGGTTTCCGTAGTCGGAACACGCAACCTTTATGCCGCGTACTTTTACGGGGACGTGAAGTTGATCGGAGGCAGATAGCCATGTTTAACCTCTATCCCAGGCAGCAGAAGGCGAAGCGATGAGTTTGACCGCGATCATTCCGAAGCTGTTTACGGCGCCGGTACAACCCTCCGGCCTATGCCTACGACGCAAGTGCGCCTGTGGGGGAGCATCCGAAGGCGAATGCGAGAGCTGCAAGAAGAAGCTGCAGCGTCGCGCCGCCGGGGTTGGACCAGACACAGCTCCGGCCATCGTTCACAAAGTGCTGCGCACGCCTGGGCAGCCGCTGGATGAACCAACGCGTTCATTTTTCCAGCCTCTGTTCGGCCACGATTTTGCGCGCGTGCGGGTACACACCAGCGAGGACGCGGCAAGATCGGCCAAGTCAGTCAATGCACTGGCGTATACGGTGGGACATCACGTGGTTTTTGACAGCGGCCAGTATGCGCCCGGTACGCCAGCGGGACGCCAGCTGATCGCACATGAGTTGACGCACGTGCTGCAACAGGGAAACGGAGAGGAAGCGGATCGCAACCTGCGCGTGGGACCAACCGGAGACCATTACGAGCAGCAGGCGGACCAAATTGCAGCCTCTGTGCCGGCACCGCATTCTTCGCGGGGGCGGGATCCGCTGCAACCGCGCGCAGCGCGACGAGACCAGATCCTTCCGCTATCGAACCCTGCCAGTCCAAGGGTCATTCAACGGCAGGTGCCGACAGGTATTTCGCTAAAGGGCATCAAATCTTTCGGCCATGCCGACTTGCAGAATGAAGAAGACAAGAAGAAGTTTCTCACCAACATCGGCGCGGTGACGCTGATGCAACTTACTCCGGGGGGAGACTATACGGCCGGACAGAAGCGAGGCGACTGCACCAAAGAGTTTTTAACCGAGGTTGCCAATACCTGTCCCACACCCGGGAAGCCTTTTTGTGGCGGTGATCGCTGTCTTGAGGTGGGCAAATACGGCAACACCGGCGATCCGCAGACGGGCATGCGATTTAACGATGGGCCCGATACCTTTGTGGATCGTCACATTGCTCGTTACGATACCAGCCTGCTCGCTCCCGGTGGGAAGAGCCAGTGCAGCGTGGTCTGCCACCAGGCCTACAAGTATCGAACCGAGCCTGACCATCAATACCACGACCTGGGCAGCTTTTACATCATCCGAAATTTCCGGGCAGGCTCGTTTACACCTACGGGTGGTATGCCACTGAACATCACGACGGGAAGTATCCAGAAGGTGCCCGCAGCTTCCAGCGCCCCGAGCAAAGATGATTTTGCCAAGACCGTGGCCCCGGGACTTGTACGAAGTGGCGCGTTGGTGGATGCCCCACCGGTTTCCAATACCCAAGCAGCTCCACAAAAACGTGAGGGGGGAAAATGAACGCTACTCCGCACATGAGGACTCGCTATGTCTAACCTCTCCCCCAAATTGCAGAAGGGAGCGATCCTCACCTTCGATCCCAATACGGGCGTCAAGCTTGGCACCATCAACCTGCAGTACAACCCGGAGACGCTCACGCGCTCGTTTAAGCCACAAACCGTCGGCGATGAGCCCGACCGCACCGAGATCCTTCGCCTCAAGGGGCCACCGATTGAAACCATCAAGTGCGATCTGGAGATCGACGCGACGGATCAGCTGGCTAACTCCGACCCGACGGCAATCAGTGTGGGGATTCAGCCCCAGCTCGCGCTACTGGAGCTGTTGCTCTATCCCTCCAGCAGTGTGCTCATCACCAACGAGATCCTCTCGCTCCTGGGCACGATCGAAATTCTTCCCATGGAGTCGGCGCTCACCGTTTTTGCCTGGAGCAAGAGCCGGGTGACGCCGGTTCGCATCACCGACCTGCAAATTACAGAAGACGCCTTTGACCTGGAGCTCAACCCGATCCGAGCCAAGGTCTCGCTCGGCATGCGCGTGCTCAGCGTCAACGACGTGGGCTTCCTGACGCCGGCCGGTTCGCTCTACATGATCTACCAAACCACCAAGGAAGCGCTCGCACAACAGGCGTGAGCGGAGGTTGACGTATGGACACGGCACTCGCATCGCTCATTCAATCCGCAGCCGGCACCGGGGCACCCACCAATACCAGCAGCCGCTACTATGGCGGGGCTATCAACCAGTACACCCAACCTGACGGCACGCCGGTGGTTTACCTGGCACGCCGTATCCTGCCTCAGCCTTCGATATACCTGTCGGTGCAGAACTACATCGTGGTGGAGAACGACCGCATCGACAACCTGGCCGCGCGCTTCCTGGGTGACCCGCTGCTGTTCTGGATGATCTGCGATGCAAACGGGGTGACCGATCCTGACGAGCTCACGGCACAAAAAGGCTCCAGTATCGTATTCCCGCTTGCCTCGGCCGTGCCAGCAGGAGCACGCAATGGCTAGTCCGCTCTATCTCACGCTGCTGGCCGGCCCGGTGGAAGCGCTCCCCGTGCCCAAGCCCCTTATCGACGCGCTCACTTCGGTCGAGGTGACCGAGTCGGCGACGGGGCGCAGCGGCTTTCAGCTCACGTTCACGCTGGCAGATAACTCGATTCTGCAGACTCTGTTTCTGCTCAGCTCGGGCGCATCGATCCCTGTGCTGCGCGTCATCCTGGTCGCTACCTTCGGCTGCCTGCCGCAGGTCATCATGGATGGCATCATCCTGCATCATGAGATCGTGCCCGACGCCATGACAGGCTCGGCCAAGCTGGTGGTTACCGGGGAGGATCTCTCCTCGCTGATGGACCTGATCGACTTCTCCGGGTTGCCCTATCCGGGCATGAGCTCGGACATTCGCGTGTTGACCATCCTGGCGAAATATGGCGCCTTCGGCATCGTGCCCGAGGTGATTCCCGTACTGGTGCCCGATATTCCTGTGCCAGTTGAGCAGACACCGTCGCAGAAGCAGACTGACCTGGCCTACATCCAGCAGCTCGCCAAAGAGGTTGGCTACGTTTTCTACATCAGCCCCGGCCCGCTGCCGGGCATGAACCAGGCCTACTGGGGACCGCAGGTGCGGATTGGTATTCCGCAACCGTCGCTAAATGTGAATATGGATTCATGGACCAATGTGGAGAGCTTGAGCTTTCGCTATCAACCACAAAGCTCGGTGACGCCGGTGGTCTACATTCAGGATTCAACCACCAATGTGCCTCTGCCCATTGCGATTCCCCCGGTGACGCCGTTTAATCCTCCACTGGGCATCGTAGTTCCCACGCCGCAGAGGTTTGAGCCGCTCACCGACACGGCCAAGCTCACCCCCGGCCTGGCGCTGATGCAGGGGATAGCGCGCGCGGTCGAGACCGCCGACGTCGTCAGTGGCGACGGCACTCTTGATGTGCTGCGCTACGGCCAGATTCTGCGCGCCCGCAGCCTCATCGGAGTGCGCGGCGCCGGCCCTGCCTTCGACGGCATGCACTACGTCGAAAGCACCACCCACAAGCTCAAACCCGGCGAATACAAGCAGAGCTTCGTGCTCAAGCGCAATGCGCTGATCTCGAATCTTCCCCTGGTGCCCGCAATGCCCTATTAAGCACTGGAAAGGAACACATGTAACCAAAGTAGTTACGAATAAGCAACAGGAGAGAAGAAATGGCCAAGTACCACGGCAAATATCGCGGCATCGTTCTCGACAATGTCGACCCACTGCAAATAGGACGGATTATGGTTCAGGTCCCGGATGTCTCGAACATCCTGCCTTCCACCTGGGCCATGCCCTGCCTGCCTTTCAGCGGCATACAGTCCGGCTTCTATGTTGTGCCGGATATCGGCAGCGGGGTTTGGATCGAGTTCGAACAGGGCGATCCGGACTACCCCATCTGGGTCGGCTGCTACTGGGCCACCGCCGCCGATGTTCCCGCGCTCGCACTGGCCGCCCCCGGGGTGGCGCAGGTGGTGGTGCAAACAACCGGCCAGAACATGGTGCTGGTGAGCGATGTACCTGGCCCGACAGGAGGCATTCTGCTGAAGACCGCCAGCGGCGCTTTCATTTCCATCTCGGACACCGGGATCACGCTGGACAACGGCCAGGGGGCAACGATCGCCATGATGGGGCCCGCCGTCACCGTGAACGAAGGTGCGATGGAGGTTATCTGATGCCTGGTTTTCTGATTCAACAGAGCGCGACGGTGATGTGTGTGCATGGTGGACAAGGCATGCCCATCGTTCCCAACCCCGCCATCACACTGGACGGCATGCCTTCCTTTCTGCTGCCCGATCCGTGGCTGGTGGCCGGATGCCCGGGCATTCCGCCTGCTATTCCACCGTGTGTCACCGCGCAATGGATCGTCGGCACCACGCGCGTCACCTCCAACGGGCAACCGCTTCTGTTGCAGACCAGCCAGGCGGTCTGCGCGCCTCCGGGCACACCGCTGCTTCCACTGGTCACCCAGACCCGAGTCACTGCGATCTGAGGCTTCTTATGAACCTGGCCTACCCATACACCTTCGACTCCAGCGGACACACGGCGCAAACCGACCCGCTGACGCACATCCGGGACATGATCGAGCAGATCCTATTCACCTCGCCTGGCGAACGGGTGAACCGGCCCACTTTTGGCAGCGGCACCGCGCAACTGGTGTTCGCGCCCAACAGCGACGTACTTGCCGCGGCACAGCAGCAGGCGATTCAAGCGGGTCTGCAACAGTGGCTCTCCGACGTGATCCGGGTGCAATCGGTGAACGTGGTCGCCGAAGATGCCACCCTCACGGTCACCGTTATTTACACCGCGCTCCTGGCGCAGCAAGCGCAGACGCAGCAATTTGTTTATGGAGGAGTGCAGGCGTGATCTATTTTTGTGCGCAAAAGAATCGCCGCGCGCTGGTGCTGCAGAATCCGACGCTCAACGGCATCGATTATCTCGAGGTTGCCGGCGTCAGCGGCTGCGGACAGCAACTGGCGGTCACCCTATTGAAAGACGCGCGCTCCGTCGTCCTAACCCCCGCAAACATTTTGCTTACGGGCGGCGCGCCGGTCTCGGTGGTTTCAGTTTTGCCCGGCACCAGCGACGCGCCCTTCGTGCTGACCGTCAACCTCAATCAAAGTGGGGACTTCTCTACGTATCAGTTACAGTTCGTGGCTGCCGCCGGCATCACGGACCCGCCCGATGGATTCGACCCACAGCTCTCGACGGTCAGCTTCTCATTCAAGGCCGGATGCCCCACACCAGCCGATTGCCTGCCCGATAACTGCTGCCCCTCGACCCCGCAGGCGGTACCGGATATCAACTACCTGGCAAAGGATTACGGCGGCTTTCGCCAGGTGATGCTGGATCGCCTTTCGGTGCTGCTGCCGAGTTGGACCGAGACGCACGCTGCCGATCTTGGAGTTGCCATGGTGGAGACGCTGGCCTACGCCGCCGATCACCTCAGCTATCAGCAGGACGCGGTCAGCACGGAGGCATACCTGGGCACGGCGCGCAGCCGCATCTCTCTGCGGCGCCATGCAAAGCTGGTCGACTACCAGATCGGGGAAGGCTGCAATGCCTGCACCTGGGTTGCGCTGACAACCACTGAGGACGATATCTTCGTGCCTGCCGGCACGACCTTCTACGTGCTCCAGCCCGGAGTTCCGGTTGCCGTGCGCTGGAGCGATTTCGCCGCGCAGCAGCTTGCCCAGAGCACGCAGCCGATCTTCGCCAGCAAACAGGATGCGACCCTGTTTCTGGAGCAGAACGAGATGAACTTCTACGCCTGGGGGGACGCCGACTGCTGCCTGCCACCGGGAGCCACGGAGGCAACACTCGTCAACCATCTGACGACGCTGAACGCAGGCGATGTACTTCTCTTCGAGGAGGTACTGGGCCCGGACACGGGCGATGCCGCGGATGCCAACCCCGCCAATCGCTGGGTTGTGCTCCTGACTAGTGTAACGATCACCGACTATAAGGGGCGCCCCCTGGTTGATCCTCTCAATGGCGAACCCATCACGCGGATAACGTGGTCGGCAGGGGACGCGCTTCCCTTCCCACTCTGTATCTCATCGACTACCGACACAGCTCACCAGTCGAAGCCCGTCTATGGTGTTACTGTTGCCCGGGGCAACATTGTGCCTGCCGATCACGGTACGTGGATCAACTCCGAGTTGCTGGTTGAGGTTCCGCCAGCGCCTCCAGCACCGGTCGCGGGCGGCGGGTGTAACTGCGGCGCGAACGCTACTGTGACTGCTCCTTTACCTCGCTATTACCCGGAGCTGGCCCAGTCATCGCTCACCTTTAGCCCTAAATTTTACGGGTTCAGCCCCGTTCCCAACGGTCTGGCCGCGGCCAGCGCCTTTCTGGCGCCCGATGCCTCCCAGGCCACGCCGCAGATATCGCTGGTGAGCAGTGACGACGCCCTTTGGTTGCCGCTGCCCGACCTGCTCTCAAGCGATGATACCGATAACGTCTTCGTGGTCGAGGTGGAACGCAATGGCTCCGCCTTTCTCCGCTTCGGCGACAACCAGTATGGCCGGGCGCCGCAAGCAGGGCTCTCCTTCTCTGCCACGTATCGCGTGGGCAACGGCAGCGCGGGCAACATCGGGCGCGACTCGCTGGGGCATGTTGTTCTTGGGTCCAGTTTTGTTTCCGCGCCCGGAACCATCAGCGCGGTGCGCAACCCGCTCGCCGCCGCGGGCGGTGTCGACCCGGAAAACATGAATCACATTGTTCAGTACGCTCCCTTCAGCTACCAGAACCAGCTTCGCTGCGTTACCGAGGCTGACTATGGCGACGCGGCGGCGCAATTGAATACAGTCCGCGAAGCGCGTGGCACGCTTCGCTGGACGGGTAGCTGGTACACCGCTTTTGTCTCGATAGACCCGTTCGGCAACATCAGCACCAGTCTGACCAAAGACATTACCAGCCGGATCAACCTGCTGCGCATGGCCGGAACAGATCTTGAGGTGGAAGGCGCGAAGATCGTAGGGCTGCGTATCGAGATGGAGATCTGTGTCGATCCGGAGCACTTCCAGGGCGCGGTGTACGACGCGTTGCTCGACGTTTTCGTAACCGGCAACCGCTGCAGCGGGCAGAGCGGACTGCTCAACGCGGCAAATTTCAGCTTTGGCGAGACCGTCTATACCAGCCCGCTGATCGCCGCCGCCCAGGCGGTGGAAGGCGTGCTATCGGCCACCATGACTGTTTTCGCCCGCATGGATGCTCCCCCTGGCGGCATCGACGGGGTGGCGCAAGGCTATCTCACTATGGGGCGGCTGGAGATCCCGCACTGCGATAACGACCCCAATCAACTCGATCATGGAATCTTTGTGCTGCACATGGACGGTGGCAAATGAGCGGAGCCTGCATCCTGCCCACTGAACAGCTCTGCGGCTGCTGCACCGGTGTGATGCAGGAGACGCCGCAGGCCATTACCAACCGGGCTGCACTTTCGGCCATCGCCTATCGCACCGGCACCTACTCAACGTTTTATGCCAGCATGCTGGCCGCGCTCTCTGACCCGGACTTCCCCGCGCTCGTCGCGCTGCGCACCCACGATAACTCCGACTTTTCAATCGCGCTCCTGGATGCCTGGGCGGTCGCGCTCGATATCGTCACCTTTTATCAGGAGCGCTTCGCAAATGAGGCGTTCCTGCGCACTGCGATGGACCAGCGGTCGGTTTTCGAGCTCGCACGCCTGGTGGGCTACGTGCCGTCGCCCGGTGTTTCCGCTTCCGCTGTACTCGCGTTCACGCTTTCGAGCGCCGCCGGTTCACCGGACAACGTCCTCATCCCCGCCGGCACACGGGTCCAGAGCGTACCTGGCCCGGGGCAAAAGCCACAGATATTCGAGACATCTTCCGATCTGACTGCAGTGATCGCATGGAATGCCATGCCTGCGCAGACGCAGATACCGTGGCAGCTGAATGGAGGCGATACCGGCACCTGGATCGCGGGTACAGCCAACAACATCAACGTTGGCGACGCGCTACTCTTTGTTGCCACATCCTCCGGCGTACCTTCTTCCAGCGGACCCGCCGACCTGCGCTACGTTTCGTCGGTCACTGTGGATGCCACTCTGGGCAACACGCAGATCTGGTGGAACGCGGCGCTTACCAATACCGCCGCCACTGCAACCAACAATGTGGCGATTTATATCCTGCGCAAGAAGGCGGCGTTGTTCGGGGTGCAGGCTCCCAATCCGTTCCTGCTGCCAAAGAAGACCCTGCAGCAAATTCCCGGCAACCCGCTCAGCTCCACGACCACGGCTACTGCCAGTAGCCTGAGCACTTTTGCCGGGGCCAAATTGGTCGTCGCAGACTTTGTATTCGCCAGCCCGACCGACTGGATCTTTACCTATGCGGGCGGCGGGGTGATCAATCTCGACGCCGCGTACACCGGGCTCGCGCCGGCCGGCAGCTCTGCCGGCCAGCTGCAATGGCTAGTGCTCACCGGTCCGGCCAACACCGCGGTGTTTCAGATCGTAAACGCGTCAGAGTCGAACCCCAACCGCTATTCGCTCAGCGCCAAAACTTCCCAGGTGCAGCTCTCCCTGGTGGCGATTCTTGCGGGGAGCCCCGGCAGTACGCTCGACACCGTGCTTACCACGTTCGTTCAAGAGACGCGTGAAACCACCGCGTATGTGCAGAGCGAGTTGCTCACGCCCGCTGCCCTCCCTATCACCCAATGGAACGCCGCTACAACCTTTAACCTT
The DNA here is from genome assembly GCA_963721125.1 of uncultured Acidobacteriaceae bacterium. Taxonomy (GTDB): domain Bacteria; phylum Acidobacteriota; class Terriglobia; order Terriglobales; family Acidobacteriaceae; genus PALSA-350. Next base: position 918,852 of record CAVRHZ010000009.1, read on the forward strand.
GCCCCCGGCATGGTGGTCCCAGTGGCGGGCAACTCGGTCGCCATCGTGGGCGGCCAGCAGATCGCGGCGCAACAACCCGTCGGCATCTCGGGCAAGCGGGCGCGCCTGCAGGTTTTCTCTGGCAGCGACGCTCTGTTTTCGCCGGTCAGTTCCTCCGGCGCTTTGCCGGTGAGCGATAACCAGATTGTTTATGCGGACGCTTTTCCCCCGGCGACCGACAGCATTACCGGTCTCCCGTCGTGGTCCGTGACCACACTCTCGGGTATCGCAGGCACCCTCATCGTCGCGGCAGATAATATGCAACTGCTGCCGGCGGACAAGAACGATCCCGTATTGACCGAGGCCGCGCTGGTCAGCGTCCCCTCAGTCAGCGGCGACGTGACCACCCTGGCGCTCAACCCCGCGCTCTCCGGCATTTATGACGCAACCACGGTCAAGGTCAACGCCAACGCGGTGAACTCTACCAATGGCGAGACCGTACAGGAGATCCTGGGCAGCGGGGATAGTACGAACAAGGCGCTGCAACTGGCGCTCAAGCAATCGCCTCTGACCTACGTGACCGCGCCCACCAGCAATGGGACGCAGTCTACCCTCGCAGTCTGGGTAAACAATCTGCAGTGGCACGAGGTCTCGAACTTGTTGGCCGCCGGGCCGGCAGACCGCGTCTTTGTCACCCTGGTCAACCCACAAGGCACGCGTAGCGTGCAATTTGGGAATGGAATCCAAGGCGCGTGCACCCCTACCGGCCAGTCGAATATCCGGGCAGTTTACCGCAAGGGCATCGGCAGCGCGGGCATGGTGAACGCGGGACAGCTCTCGCAGCCACTGGACCGGCCGCAAGGCGTCAAGTCGGTCATCAACCCCAGCGCGGCCTCAGGAGCCGCCGACCCCGCCTCGCCCGACGATGCCCGGCAGAGCGCGCCTCTCCCTACTCTTACCATTGGCCGCATCGTTTCGCTGGCGGATTATCAGAATTTCGCGCTGAACTTCGGCGGCGTAGCCAAGGCAATTGCTACGTGGACCTGGTTCGGCAACCGCCGCGGTGTCTTGATTTCCGTCGCGGGAGAAAATGGAGCGATCCTGGAGAGCGACGACCCTGTCGTGCTGAAGCTGGTCGCGGCGATTCAGTCGGCGGGAAATCGCTTCATCCCGCTGGTGGTTGCACCCTTCGTGCCGGTGCTCTTCCGCATCACCGCGGCGGTGAAGGTGGATCAGCAGGACTACGACCCGGGGCAGGTTCTAGGCCAAGTCTGGCAGAACTTGCAGAGTGCCTTTGCCTTTGATCAGCGCCAACTGGCACAAAATGTGGTTGCCAGCCAGATTGTCGGCATTATGCAGCAGACGCCCGGTGTAATCGCCTCGCAACTACAGGCACTCTATCCCAGCGGCGATGCACCCGGTGGCCCGGCGCCCGCCATGCTTTGTGCCTCTGGGCCCATGCCGCCGCTAGGGGCACAGATGCTGCTGCTCGATCCTGTTTCTCAAGGCACGATCGGAGCTTGGTCATGAGCCTTAACGCGGATCAACTGTTCGCACTTCTGCCCGCCGTTTATCGCAATCGCGACGCTGCGCTGGGCGGCCCACTGCAGGCGCTCTACGGCGTGCTGGCCCAGCAGCTGGGCATTGTGGAAGACAACATCGAGCAACTCTACGACGACCAGTTTATCGAAACCTGCGAGACCTGGGTCATTCCTTATATTGGTGACCTTATTGGTTACAATTCGATCTACGAGGTAGCGAGCGCCAGCTTCGACAGCCGCGCCGAGGTGGCCAACACCATCGGCTACCGCCGGCGCAAGGGGACCTTACTCGCACTGGAACAGCTATCCAGCGATGTTTCCGGGAGGGCTGCGGTTGCGGTGGAGGAGTTCCGCAACCTTATCACCACGGAGAGTATGCGGCACGTACGGCCGCACCACGCGAGCACAGTCAACCTGCGCCGCATGGGCGCGCTCGACCGGCTGGGCACCCCTTTTGATCGGGAGGCGCGCACCATCGATGTGCGTCGTATTGCGCCCCGGCTGCGCCCGGCGGTGGATCCTGACCCCGCGCCGTTAGAGATCGCCTTGCACGGCCCAGGCCGCTCCAACATTCCCGACATTGCAATCCATTTGTGGCGCTTGAAGAGCCGGCCGGTCCTCAACGCGCCCGCATTTGCGCTGGGCGATGGGCGCTATATGTTCAGCCCGCTGGGGCAAGACATGCCGCTTTTTTCGCAGCCGCCCAGCCGGGCCTCGTTTAGCGGCCTGACCACGCGCATCGATGTATCCGAGCCCATCGACCGCTACGAATTCGCGAAGAGCTTACGGGACCCCAACGCGGCCCCCTTCTACGGACCCTCGGCCAGCATCCTGCTCACCGCCGATGGGGTCGAGATTCCCAGTTGCCAAATTTCGTGCGCCAATCTCGCCGACCGGGATGGGGGCGCATGGTGCACGGTGCCGGCGGGCCGCATTGCGATCGATCCCGAACTCGGCCGCATCCAGTTCGCGGCGGATCTCGTGTTCCCGCAATCTCTGCGTGTCAACTACTCCTTCGGATTCGCGGCCGAGATCGCCGGAGGCCCCTACGATCGCTCAGCATCGCTAGCCCTGGTGAACCCGGCTCAGGCCGGCTTCTTCGCGATCGTCGGTTCACCCGCGGCCCCTACGCTTGAGAGCGCCATTGCGCAGTGGAACCAACTGATCGCTCTTACTCCGGCTTCCACCGGTGTGATCGTGCTGCCCAACTTCGAATGCTTTTCGATCGATCTCACCGGTGAAGCCGCCATCCAACTGCCGGCCGGGTCGAACCTTTCGCTGGCATCGGGCCAGCCAATCACGAGCGAAGGCGCGCTCAATGTGATCTGGAGCGACTCCTGCGTGACCCTAACCGGCAATATAGAAATCATTGGCACTGCGGGAACTGCGTTGCCCGATGGCGAGGTCGAGCCCGCCGGCCAATTGCTGATGAGTGGTCTTTGGATCGCCGGCCAACTCTCAATTACCGGTGAGACGGTTAGCGTTCAGATCGTCGATTCGACCCTGGTACCCGGCGTCAGCCTAACCAGAAGTGGAGAGCCTATCTCTCCCGGCGACCCCAGCATTCAGGTCACCGCCGAGGAAGCCACACTGACCGTGACCCGCTCCATCACCGGGCCGATCGCCGCCGACCCGAGCGGCACGACACGCATCTGCTCGAGCATTGTGGACGCGACATCGCCCTGCTGCGTTGGCTACGCCGCTTCTGATCTCGCCTCGGCCGGCGGCGATTTGCACGTTGAAGACAGCACCATGATCGGCAAGGTCCATACCAGGACGATTTCGCTGGCCTCGAACACGATTTTTTTTGCGCGCCGTCCGCGCCGCGATCCGTGGCCGGCGGCGGTCTGGGCCAGCCGCCGCCAGACTGGCTGCGTCCGCTTCTGCTCTCTGCCTTTCGACTCGATCACCCCGCGGCGGTATCTGTGTCTTCCCCCGGATTCGGCCAGTGAGCCGGCACTCGAACCTAAATTCATCACCCTGCGTTACGGCAAACCAGCGTATGCGCTGCTCAGCGGAGATGTTCCCATGGCCATCTGGGGCGGCGCGGATAACGGCTCGCAGATAGGCGTGTACTACCAGATTCAAGAGACCGAAGCGGTACGCAATGTGCAGCTGCGCGCCCCCGAGTATCTGCCTGTTTGCCTGGAAAGCGGCATCTTTCTCCATCCGTCGCGCCCGCTGCCTGCGGTGCGGTTGGAGCAAATCTTCTACGGCTCCGGCGGCCCGCCGCGGCATTGCTGTGATGAGCAGGATATGGATGCCCCGGCATATTCCGGCATAGGCAGCAGCCTTATGTGACAAGAACAGTTGCGAACAGAGAACTTTCTATCTTTGCCAACAGAAATGGTCAGGTGCTTGCTATGAAAGGTGATTTCAGTCGAATCCGATTCAACCCCGCTAGGCAGTACACCGCGGTGCTCGAGCAGCAGGGACGCGTATCACTCGATGCCGACTCGAACGAGCAGCTCCTGATCGACGAATATCTGGGCAGGAACGAAACTGTCGATGTGATCGGCGCCTACGGCGCCCCGGAGCACGATGCCGGCTTCGGGATCTCCATATCCGGAAATGAGCTGGTTATCGGAGCCGGCCGTTACTACGTGGAGGGCCTGGTCTGCGAAAACCTGCAGGATCAGCTTCCCTACCTCAGCCAGGCCTACTTGCTGAACGCGTCTCCGCTCGACTCCACGTTGCTCAGCGAGCTGGTACAGCAAGCGGGAAACAGCGTGATCCAGGTTGTTCTCCAGGTGTGGCAACGGCTGGTCACGGCACTGGATGACCCTTGCCTGCAGGAGCCGGCGCTTGGCCAGGCTGACACTACGGCGCGGCTGCAGACGGTGTGGCGCGTGGTGGCTAGTCTGGTTCCCCCGCCTGCGAGCCCTCCGGTCAGCAGCGGACCCAGCCTGGGTATCTTCACCGGAAACCTGCTCGCGGCCAAGCTGCGCCTGGCCGACTCGCTGAAGCAAAGCGCCGCTTTAAACGCAGTGAATGTCGCGAAGCTTGATCTGGCTAAGCAGCAGCTCAACATCGCCGGCACTCCCATTGCGAAGCTGCCCATCATCATCGGGACGCCCACCCCGGCGCCGACGCCCGCACCCACGCCGGCACCCGCACCCCCTCCGCCGCCGGACTGTTGCGTCGCGATGTACGCCGCCACGCCCACCGTCAGCACCGGCACGATGATGGCCAGCACCTCCCCTGGGGGGCCGGAGTGCTCTTGCCAGCCCACCCCGGCTGCCGGATATCAGGGGCTGGAAAACCAGCTCTACCGGGTGGAGATTCACCAGCCGGGCGACCAAACCACAGCCACGTTGAAGTGGTCGCGGGAGAATGCATCTGTCGTTGTGGCGATTACGCACGTATCCGGCCAGACGGTTACTGTGGACTCGATCGGTCCGGACGACAACCTTGGCTTCCAGGCAAATCAATGGGTCGAGATCAGTGATGATACTTACCTGTTTGGCGAAGCGCCGAACCAGCCGGGGCTGCTGTATCAAATTCAAAAGGTCGATCCCACGGTTCCCTCGATCACGCTCGCCGCGCCCGTCGTCCAGGTTGACCCTAACCGCAATGCACGCCTGCGCCGCTGGGATCAGGCCGGTGGTTCAGCGAGCAGCTCCGGGGTGCCGTTGGCTGCGGGCACGTGGATAGCACTGGAAAACGGAATTCAAGTAAGCTTTAGCGCCGGCACTTACCAATCAGGCGACCATTGGCTGATTCCCGCCCGGGCTGCCTCCGGAACGATCGAGTGGCCGCCCTGTGGAGGCGGTGATCAGCTGTTCCAGCCGCCCCGGTCGATCACCGTCTACAGTGCGCCGCTGGCGTGTATCCATTGGAATGCCACGACGCAGCAGACTGTGGTGGAGGACTGCCGCCGCTTTTTCTCTCCGCTCACCGAGCTCACCACTCCAGCCGCGTCTAAAGCGCTGCATGTGACCGGCATAAACTGGACCAACGACGCGCTGGTAACCGCCGACGTATGGGTGGCCAACGGATTGTCGGTCACGTTAGACGGCGCGCCTACCAGCCCCATCACCAACGCGGAGTTCATCGTCACGCTGGAATCCATCTTCGATCCCTTCCCGGCGGGCGCGCGCTTGCCGATCTACGGGATTAAGGAAGTCAATTTCCAGTTCCCTTCTACTTTCCTGCGCACGTACTTCGTTATCGACTCGACGATCACGGTGAATGGCTCGACCGTAACGTGGACAATGCCTTACGCGCAGGCGCCGGCGCTGCAGCTCTACACCGTGCAAGCCATTAACGCGGGACTACAGTTTGGGGCCACGATGGGCCAGTATGGGCGGGTGCGGGTGCGGCTCCTGGGCAACACCATCTCCTCCGGGAGCGGTAGCACCCAGCTCTTTCTTGATGGCCGAAGCTACGGGCAGCCCACCACCAACGCCGCCGGTAGCAGCCAAGTTGATTTGCAGTTCCCCTCGGGCATCGGCGAAGAATCGAGCGACTTTGAATCCTGGTTCTATGTTGCCCCCACGCTGCTCATCGCCAGCCTCACCGTCGCCTATCCGGCACTCTACGCGATTGTTACCAACAACGTCGTGACCGGCGTCTCCGCTACTCCACCCAATCCCAATGGGGTACCCGGCCCTGCGGTCAATCCCTTCGTCGCCATCACCACCAACTACCGCGCGCTGGCTGATACCCAGATCACACTGACGCTCCTGGACTCGACCGGCGCTGTTTCTACCATCGCGACGATCGAGTCGCCGATTACGATCCATGCGGGCGAGCAGTCAACCAATGCGGTCATCACGGTCACCGGCAATCCAATCATTAATACGGAGCCCACCACGGTTACGCTCACGGTCGAGGGCAGCGTAGCCACCGCCGTCGGCTCTGTTGCCGCCGCTAGCGTCACCTTTACCGTCACCGGCGGAATCTCGCAGGTGATCATCCCGTAAGAAGGAGCAAGGCTATCCGTGCGCGCCGTCTGGTCATTCTGGAGCAAGCCATTTCGCGGAGAGAAGGGACGCATGTGGAGCAGTCCACTGCATCACTTGCTGGCCTGGGGCCTCTCGCTGCGTCTCGCCCGCAGGTATTTCCCCGAGACTATGCTGGTCACCGACAGCGCGGGCAAAGCGCTGCTGATCGACTGTCTCGGTCTTTCCTTCACCCACGTCTCGACCGAGCTCGACCAGCTTCGCAATGTTGATGCCGACTGGTGGGCAGTGGGCAAACTGGCGGCTTATCGCATGCAACAGCAGCCGTTCATCCATCTCGACACCGATGTCTTTCTCTGGAAGCCTCTACCCGCGAGCATGCTCACTGCGCCCGTCTTCGCGCAATGTCCTGAGGAGCATCCCCCATTGGCGACGTGGTGCGGACCAGAGGATGTGGAGAGCGCTTTTCAACAAACGGGACTTGCTTTGCCCGCGGAGTGGGAGTGGTCCCGCTCCCGCTCGTTGCATTCTTATCGCGAGGCCAACTGCGGCATAGTCGGCGCCAACAGGGTCGACTTCATCCATTATTACGCCGACCTGGCGATCGATCTCGTGCTCAACCCGGACCATGCCCGTGCGTGGCGAATGTTTCCTCAGCGCGCCGGCTATAACATGGTGGTCGAGCAGTTCATGCTCGACGCCTGCTTTGAATTCCACCGCTCCCATCCGCAATCGCCCTTCCGCGGCATCTACATGCGTTATCTCTTCCCTTCGCACAGCGAAGCCTTCAACCAGCAGGCAGCGGCCCGCGCCGGCTATACCCACTTGCTCGGCGACGCCAAGCGAGACCCCTACATCGCTCGCCGCCTGGAGGAGCGCACCGAGCAGGAAGACGGCGACTTCTATCGGCATTGCCTGCAGCTAAGCCGGCAGCACGAAATCTTTGCCGGCGCCACCGGCTAGAGCAAGGTGCCGCACCTACGGCGCTGCCGCGGCAGGCAGTTCTTCAGGATTGATTCCCAGACCTTCCGCGTGTGTATGAGAACTAGCGAAAGGGCTGGGCTGGCGTTGGCTGGCGGGCGGCCCTAAACCGCGTGATGGGAGTCGAGGCTCCTGCCCACCTCAGAACCGCAGAGTCAATCCTGCGACTTGACCGCCACCGGGCGTGTCGATCATGCCGAACGTATCGGGGTTCCCCGCCTGGGGCGCAACGTTCGTATCCCAAGCCGGTTTCTGCGTGCCCTGAAATGTCACGCTCAACCCTACCTGCAGTGCGACGCTGATCTTACCGAAGGTGGCGGTACCCTGCAGTCCGCCCTGAATCTGAAAGGTGATATCGCCCGACAAACTACCGGGGGCCTGGGTCAAGCCGGCCATGAGTTGCAGAAAGGCAGTTCCCTGCAGCGCGACCCCCAGCACCTTACCCGCCTTGCTGTATTGCAGCTGCAGGCCGCCCATCGGCTGCGCGACCCGCGTATTCAAATCCACTTGATACTGAAATACCTCTACGAGAGCACCCGAGCCGTGCTGAAACTGGACCTGGACCGAATTCGACGTTTGCGGACCGCCGTGGTTGTTCATGTGGTAGGTCCACTGCCCGCCAACCGCAGCTTGCCATTCACTCGCATCCGCACTCTGCCCACCGGGCGCGCCAGGCGCAGGTTGCTGCCCGCCCTCCGGCGGGAGCGTAAAGTGCATCGTGGGCAGTGGCGGCAGTTCCCTGACCCTCACCAGGACGCTCAGAAACTTGCCCCTAACGAACTCGCTCACCTCTTCCCGTGGCACGATGGGCAAGACGAGCTTGCGCGCCAAATCTGTCACCGCGTCCAGCGACATCGGTGTGCCCTGGAAGATAGGCGTTAAATCCGGGCCTACTTCCAGGTTCCCGGAGGTAAGAAAGTCGGAGAGTGTCTGCCGATCGGAAGGGAGTAGATGAAAACCAAGCTGCCCGGACATGACCGATGGCCTCGTTCTGGGTGTGCCGAGCCGCGGATTAGGCTTTGATAACGAGACTGGGGGCAGAGGGTCGTTCGCGCCTTGGCGTTGCAACATGGCGCGCGGTGCAGTCGCTGGTGCCGCGCCGCCGGTCAGAACCGAGCGCGCGTTCTTCTCCAGCGGATGATCGCTGGGCGTAATCTCCCCTACACCACTCGCACTTACACCGCGCTGCTGTACGACGTGCACGAGCTCATGCGCCATCAGGTCATGGTTGGCCTGGGTGTCGAGCCCATATCGCCCGCCAGCAAAGACCACATCATTCCCACGGGTATAGGCCGCCGCTCCAATCGCGTCGGCCGAGGCTGCGGCGAGCGCGTCGTTATGCACCCGAACGTCCCTCAAATCACCGAAGTGCGGCTCCATCCGCCGCAGCATCGCCTGATCGAGTGGTGTACCCGGCGAGCGCAATGCGTCGTGCACACTTTGCGGCACAGTTTGCCCGCGCGGGTGTATCTGGATGCTGCCGATATCGGTTGCCTGTCGTGCGGGCGCAGAAGAGCTCTCCGCCTTCGCCTTTACCGAGTTCCCCCAGAGGCGCCGCATAGGAGGCTCTGGTGCGATTTGTCTTTGAGTTTTTGTGGACCAGAAAACCGGCTCGCTCATAACCCCGCCTTCCAGAGCTCAATGCCAGCAGCGCGAATGTTTGATCTACTGCCCTCGCAGCCTTAGCGCGAGGGCTTCCAACGCCCTGTCCCGCGCATCGTCCGAGCCAACGAATTCATTGGACGACATAATATTTTTCGCAACGATTGGATCAATGCGCGGTCCCCCCAACTTGCCGGGAAAATTGCGCTTTGCCCACGCCAGCAGACTCTCCACCGTCACCTGTTGACCACTTGCCCTGAACTTCAATACGTCCACCGCCTCCGCATGCTTGCCGCGCATTTCTGCTATGGCATTTTTCATGCCCGCAGGTAGCTCGGCGTTCCACGAGATGATCGGCTGTGAATACGTCACTGTATGTGAATCCTCCAACAGGACCACCGAGTGCAGGGCGGGACCGGCGACCGTCTTCCCCTGCTTCGTCGCCCCGGTGCCCGATTGGCTCTTTTCTGAAATTCTCACTGGGTGCACCAGTTCGGGAACCGTGCCGGTCATGGTTACAGCACGGCCGCCTCCCACAGCTACCGTGGTGTGGGTGCGAAGCCGTATCGTTATTACCCAGTAAAACTGGCGGGCATTGCCCCACACCGGATGTTCAATCAGCTTGCGAATTTCCGGCGGACTTTGTTCAATGGCATTTTGCTTCTCCTCCTCAATCTCCGGCTGCATGGCCTCAAGAGCTTCCACCATTCGCTTGTGCTCGAAATAACTCAGTATTTTGCTGGAGAAATAATCCGCGATCAGCCCAACGATCAAGCCCTCCGCCACTTCAGACCCAAATCGGAAGCTCTTAGGCACAAAGTCAGGTCCTTCGCCGGTGTGAACACCTCCCGTGTTCGGCTCCTGCTCGGCCGCCTGGTTTGTCTCTTCCCTGGCTTGGGCGGGGACACCTGCCGTTGAGGAATCATCATCGATGAGCACCTTGGGTTGAGCCGAAGGATCAGGCCCCGCTCTGGCTGTATCCGGAGCGTCAATCACCCCACTTGCCTGCCTGGCTGCGGGGGAAGACGGAGCCAGCGGCGTGTCTACCTGTCCCGGGTTGCGGAAGATAATGCCCTGCTGCTGCAAACGGCGGCCGATTCTGACTGCCTGTCCGCCTTCGCCGGTAATAACCAATTTGAAGTTTTTTGGAACCGGCGTGCCTCCGGCAATCGCCGCCCGCGCGCGCGTTAACAAACCTAGAATCTTGATCCGGCTCTTCATGTCTCTCGCGGCTCTTACCCTGGCAATCAGCCCGTCCATGTTGCGCAGCAGATTTGTCGTGAGGGCGCTTGCGCTACGAGCGGTTACCGCCGCGAGGGACTTGTTATCGACAAGGTGCAACTCATCGGCCGGAATGTTGTAGGCGACCCCGTCGAACCCCGGCTCGGTAACACCATGCCCCGCAGCTCCACTCGGGCCTTCAACAAAGATCCATCCATCCTTCTCCGAGTACCCAAAGCCCATGGTTTGTTCCCCGGCATATCCGCGCGCGTGCCGCGGGTCCATGGGAGTTACAGGCGATGCGCCAGAACCTGCTGGCTGCCTGCGCACCATCTCCGGCGCACCGCTCTCATATTGCGCCACGTGCGCCAGTTCATGGGCTAGCAGCCATGGACGCTCAGCCGAGCCCGGCAACCCCTTCCCTGCGCCGAGCACCACATGCCGGCCAAGCGAATACGCGGCCGCATCCATAGCCTTAGCCGACTGCGCCGCCAGCTCTCCTGAATGAACCCGCACCTGTCCAAAATCCCGCTTGAAGTGCTGTTCAAACCGAGCCCGCTCCCCGGTCTCCAGCGGCTCTCCGGCAGAGCGCACTACATCACGCACAATTGCCGGAGCTTTCCCGGAACTCAAAGACTGCGCTGTTTGCGCAACAGAGTTCTCCGACACGGGCATGCCGATCACGCGACCAGCGGCCCGATCGGCATCCCGCTCCAATGGCTCATCGGTTGAACCAACGTTGAGGTTTGCTCCCGCAGCTTTCCAAGGCGGTTGAGAACCGGGAAACCGCGCGGCAGAGCGCGGATGATTAAGCAGGGCGGGCTTCGCTTCGGATCGGCGAGGAGCAAACATGTCAGCCTCGGAGAAGCAGCTTAGCGGAGGCGAACTATCGCCGCCGACACTACGATCTTATGCCCGGCGCCTGCCGGCATTCAACAATTCCGCAACGAAACTGAGATCCGCCTTGAACCCATTCCATGCAGCTTTCGGGAGGCTGGGTTTAAACCAACCAAAAGATGCCAAATATCGTCAAACAATGTGTCTTAACAGTTTAAGATTGTGGCACCATGCGTCATTGTTTAGATTTGCCACTCTCGACCGAGAAGATTGACATCCTCTATTACCGAGACCTCGATTCTGGCGGAAGCGGAACTATGGAGCCGCATAGAGGAGAATTCACCGATGAAAGACACTAAACCTCGCCGTCAACTCAACTCCCTCGATGAGGCCGCATCGATACTCGGGATTTCCGTATCGACCCTACGTTCCCACGTCGCAGGAGGTGCGGTACGCGTCGTCCGACTGGGAGGCCGGATCTTCGTCCACGATCTTGAACTGGCGCGCATTCAAACAGAAGGCATTCCCACCACAATCGCTGACTACAAGGCGAAGACGACCTGAATCAGTCCTTCTTGGAGACTTCTATGACCATCCGTCAGTGGGTACAGTATTGTTGGTGTCGCTACCGAGGGCACGTAGCGAATGATAGAAGCGACAGCTGTATACGCTGTGGCAAGCGGCTGCCCGACCTGGAGTGCTGGGAGTAAACTGTCGGGTGTTATGCTGCCCTCCGGAATGATTGGGCTAGCGGTGCGGTTATCGCTTGCCCTTCTCATAGGCAGGTACATTCGGCGTGAGACTGCGCAGGAAAAATTCCCTGATCAGATTATCCACGGCATGACCCGCGATACTGACCAGGCCATCGGCTAGCGTAAGACCCACGCCGCGGTCAGCCTGAGGATAGTAAAGATTTGCCAAGCCACCCGCTGCAAAGCTCCCGAGCAAACGCGAGTAATTTGGTTCCGTCTGGCCGCCGTCTGCTCTTGTAATCACTGCCCTCGACATGGCATAGAACGCGCGCGAGCGAACGCTGCCCGATCCCTTATAGAAGTACCTTGGATCCTGATGGATCAGTGAAGGCAGAATGGCGCTTCCGATTACCCTTCCCAGCACGTCATCCGCATAGGCAGCCCCGTAGCGTTTTGCGTAACCTTTCGCTCCCTGTCCATAGCCGGGGAACGTATCGGTTGCCTGCTCTGCGCCGGCGATGATTCCAGTCCCCAAAAATTCGACCGGATCAGTAATTGAGTGAAACGCCAGGTCAAATTTCTGTCGTGCATCGAGAGGTTCAGCATCCCAAATGTAGCTGCTGTAGAAATTTGGCAGGATACCGAACACGCGCTGGTGCTCCGCGGCTTTAACCTGTTCCTGAGCTACCTCAGCTTGCGTGACGACAACTTTCACTTCCGTCGTCGCGCCTGCGATCGCCATGGAGATTTGCGGGAGTTCGCGCCTTTCGTCTGCATTCAACACGATATCGTGGAACACAAACGGCTCCATGCCTGGCGATGTGATCGTGAGCTTGAAGTTTCCTGCAGGAAGCCCGCTAAAAGAGAATCCCCCATTACTGTCCGAAAGTAATTTACGTTCCTGCAGATCGCGAGCCGACGTAAGGGTCACGCTTGCTCCTGAAATTGAGCCTCCATTGGCATCAATAATTATTCCGGAAATACTTGAGGAGGCTGCCGGTCGAGGGACCGCGCCAGCGTTCGGGTCCAAAGTTGAAAGCTCAGGTGCAGCCAGACCTTTGACCGAGCCAGAAACCGAGGTCTGCTGCGTATATCCCAAACGGGATAAGGCGAAAACCAGCAGGATGAATGCCAATCTAGGAGGGGAAATCCGATTGCAACAAACTTCACGAGAGTACCGTGCTGGCCGTTGAAACCTCAGCATGGTGAGCCTTCAGAGCCAACGTTCTGCTTTGGCAACAACGACATGACGATAGTGGCACTCTGGCGGCTCACCAAGCGACTCTCCATATATATCTTAAACAGTTAAGACATATTGACAAGCTTAATCTTAATGGTATAAGACTTGAAGTGAGGGACGTTCATCGTTATGCTCACCGCAGTTACGTTCTGCAGGGAGCACCTGCGATAGGGACAAATATCTAGCTTTTTTTTACGATACTGAAATCGTCAGCACCTAGGCATGACCATCTTGAAGCTTGGGCAGCCTCCTCGGATGTTCTTCGCGGAGTTCATGGTGCAGTTCATCGACTTTTACCCTCGCCTGATTCAGAGCAGTTTTCCCTGACGCGGTTATTTTGTAGACCCTTCGCCTCCGCCCTCCAATGTTCTTGAGCTCCGACTTCAGCAGCTTGGCCCGCTCCATTCCATGAAGAAGCGGATAGAGAGTCCCAGGTCCGATGTGATAGCCATGGTGTACGAGTTCCTCCATCATCCCAAGCCCGAAGATCGGCTCATGAGAGGCATGAATCAGCACATGGATGCGTATCAAGCCGTTAAAGAGTTCGCGCCGAATCGACCTAGCCAACGAACACCTGCCCCCTGCCCGGCTTGATCATAATATCGAACTTCGATGATATGATTCGTCTCATTTGAGGGATTCGTCCTGGTATGGACCTGTGGCCCACTTCTGTGCGTACATCCTTGTTTGCCTTCACGTTTGCCATAGTCTCACTCCTCTTGCGTTATGGAAATGGGCAGAGGGCGTTTGCCCAGATGCCAACACAGGATAGCCCGGCTGCGTTGACCCTGGAGCAGGTGGTCGAATCAGCCCGGAAACACTATCCTGCGATACAAGCTGCCCAGGCGCAACAGAGAGCAGCGGAAGGCGCAATCCGGGTCGCGAAAACGGCCTATCTCCCTCGCACCGACGTGCTCTGGCAAACGAACCGAGCGACCGCCAACAACATTCTCGGGCTTTTGCTCCCGCAAGCGGTGATCCCCAGCGTCACGGGTCAGGTTTTACCAGCCGACCCAGGGCGCAGTGCCTGGAATAGCGCCGGAGGCGCCCTGTTAAGCTGGCAGCCCTTCGACTTCGGAGTCCGTGGGGCCAGGGTGGAAGTAGCGCGACAGGGAAATGAAGCGGCAAAGCAAGCTGCAGCGCTAACCGAGCTCCAGGTTTGCGCCAACGCCGGGAGCACATTTTTCGACCTGGCCGCGGCTCAGCAACTTGCCGTGGTCGCCCAGGCAAATGTCCAGCGCTACGAGGCCTTCGACAAGGTGGTCCGCGTTCTTGTCGACAATTCGCTCCGGCCAGGTGCGGACGCTTCACAGGCGGACGCGCAACTCGCCCTCGCCCGCAATCAGCTCATCCAGGTGCAAACGCAGGTGGCCGTGCGGCGTAGCGCACTTGCCGAGTATCTGCAGACCACACCGGCACAGCCGGAGATCGATGCGTCTAAGCTCCTCATGTCGCCTCCGCCAACGAACCTCCAACCAATTGCAGCGGCAAGCCACCCAGCCGTTCTCGAAGAACACGCCCTCACCTTGCAGCAAGAAGCTCAGAAGCGCATTCTCGAACGCAGTTACGTTCCCGTGTTCAGCACATCGGGAATGGTCTTTGGCCGTGGCGCCGGAACCAATGCGAGTGGATCGTTTCCCGGGGGCACTGCCGGACTGGGACCGAATGTTTTGAACTGGGGTGCAGGTATCCAGGTGTCGTTTGCGGCGTTCGACTTCTTTACTCTGCGTGACCAAAGCAAAGTTCAGGAGGCGAATGTAGAGGGTGAATATGCGCGCTATCACCAGTCGATAAGCGACGTTACCGCTGCTCTCCAGCAGGCGCAGGCTGCGCTTGACGGCGCACGTAAATTAGCGGCCAATACACCGATCGAATTGGCAGCCGCCCAGGTTAGCGAACAACAACAGCAGGCTCGCTATCGGTCTGGACTGGCGACCGTTGTCGATGTCTCTGCAGCCGAAGCGGTATTGGCGCAAGCCGAAGGCGATGATGCAATCGCGCGCCTCGGGACGTGGCGGGCCGAACTCGGGGTAGCGGCGGCGCAAGGCGATCTGGAACCGTTTCTGCAAATGCTGAACAGCCAGGGGAAAGGACAATAACCGCCCATGTGGTTGATTCGCGCAGCTCTCCGCCAACCCGTAACTGTCATGGTCTTTGTGGTGGCCGTGGGGCTTGCGTCCATACTTGCGCTCATGCGGACACGAGTAGATATCTTTCCAAGTCTGGACCTGCCGGTGATTTATGTGGCACAGCCATATGGGGGCATGAGTCCACAGCAAATGGAGGGATTCATCTCGTACTACTACGAGTACCACTTCCTCTATATCAACGGGATCGAGAGCGTCGAAGCAAAGTCGATCCAGGGTACGGCTTTGCTTCGTCTGACCTTTCACCCGGGGACAAACATGAGCGATGCGCTGGCGCAAACGATCTCTTACGTCAATCGTGCCCGCGCCTTCATGCCACCCGGAACGGTATCTCCGTTCGTAATCCGCTATGACGCTGGAACATTGCCGGTTGGCTATATGGTGTTCTCCAGTCCTTCCCGGACGTTGGCGGAAATTCAGGATTTGGCGCTCAATCGCGTTCGCCCGGTCTTTGCAACCCTGCCCGGGGTCTCGTCGCCTCCACCCTTTGGCGGAAACCAGCGAACCATTGTCATCAATGTCGATCCGCAGAAGCTTCAAGCCTATGGGCTGTCCTCTGAGCAGGTGGTCCAGGCGTTGACCAGCGGCAATAGCATTCAGCCCGCGGGTAATGCTGACATCGGAACCACACACAGTCTGGTAACCACTGACTCAACCGTGACCCAGATCAACGATCTGCTGAACATTCCTCTGAAACTCGGCTCCGGCGCCGCTATATATATTCGGGACATCGGCAACGTAGCCGACTCCTCCGATCTACTCGCGGGTTACGCCCTGCGGAATGGCAAGAGAACTATTTATATTCCGGTCACCAAGCGCCCAGACGCCTCTACCCTGACGGTGGTGCAAGAAGTACGTGACAATCTCGCGCGTTTCCAGTCGTTGGTTCCAGAAGACATTCATATAACGTACGAGTTTGACCAATCGGCCTATGTTCGCAATGCGCTCATGTCGGTGTTACGCGAGGGCATCATTGGAGCCCTCCTCACTGGACTGACGCTTTTTCTCTTTCTCCGCGATTGGCGTTCCTCTCTGATCGTCGTGATCACGATCCCCTTTGCGCTACTTACAGCCGTAGTTTTCCTGAGGCTTTCCGGGCAGACGATCAACATTATGACCCTCGGAGGACTCGCCCTGGCGGTGGGCGTGCTTGTCGACGAAGGCACGGTGCTGCTCGAAAATATTCATGTCCATCTAGATCGTGGAGAGCCCGTGCCTCGCGCCGTCCACCTCGCCAGTCGAGAAGTCGCTACACCGCGTCTGCTTGCGATGCTGTGCGTGATGGCAGTCTTCATCCCTTCCTTCTTTATGACCGGTGTCGCACAATCGCTCTTCCTGCCTCTTTCACTCGCCGTGGGATTTGCCATGGGTGCTTCCTACCTTTTATCCAGCACCCTAGTCCCGGTTCTGGCGAACTGGTTATTGAAGGCAACGCCCCCTGCAGAGCGGCAGGATAGTCATGTCGAAGGAAGCTTCGACCGTTTTCGAAAGCGTTTCGCGCGCGCTTTGGAACGGCTCATGCGTGTTCCGGCCCTGGTTCTCAGCGCATACGGCATCGTCGCGTTGCTGGTGCTCGTGCTGATGACCCCCAACATTGCGGAAGAAATCTTTCCCTCCGCGGCATCGACCCAATTTCGGCTCAGAATCGATGCTCCCGACGGTACGCGCGTCGCCGTAACAGAGGCGTTGGTTAAGCGCGTTCTCGCCGAAATCGCGGAAACTGCCGGGGAGAAAAATCTCGATCTAAGCCTGGGATATGTCGGGACACAAGGCTCATCCTACCCCATCAATGCCGTCTTCCTCTGGACCAGTGGACCTCAGCAGGCAATCATCAACGTCGCGCTCAAGGAAGATACGTCGCTGAAACTTGCAGACCTCAAGGAAGACCTTCGCAGGCGGCTCGGGCAACAGTTTCCCCAACTGCGCTTCTCTTTCGACCCCGGTGACCTGATCAGCCAGATTCTAAGCTTTGGCTCGTCCTCTCTCGCCGAGGTCACGATTACCGGGCCGCAGTATGCCGATGTCGCCGGCTATGCAGAACGAGTTCGTCAAAAACTGGCCGGGGTTTCCGAGCTGCGAGATCTTGAGTATGAAGAGCCGCAACATTACCCGGCCATCGATGTTCGCGTGAACCGCCAGCTGGCGGGTCAACTGGGAACGACCGCCGACACTGTGGGTTCTGCTGTCGTTTCTGCCACTGCGTCCAGCCGGTTTGTTGCGCCAAGCTACTGGCGCGATCCGAAGTCAGGCGTCAGCTATCAAGTGCAGGTGCAGGTACCGCAAGCGAGAATGACATCGTTAGGGGACATTGGAAATATCCCGGTGGCCAGCACCACCGGGGCAACACCGCTCGTAAGCCAGGTTGCGGACCTTCGCGGCACCACTGTACCCGGTGAGCTTGATCGCCAGAATGGGCTATGGATGCTGGCCCTCTCCGCGAACCTGGCAGGGCGGGACCTGCGCCAGGCGAACCGGGTCATCGAGAAGGCCGTGGCTGCTGCCGGTGCTGCTCCGCGTGGCGTCACCACGGAGATTCGCGGCCAGGTGAGCGCGCTGCGACAGATATTTGGCGAACTCGCAATCGGTCTCCTCGCCGCGATTGGTGTCATCCTATTGCTGCTGACAGCCAATTTTCAGTCATTCAGACTCGCACTGGTCGTGCTCTCCACAGCCCCGGCAGTGCTTGCGGGCTCGGTGCTGATGCTCCTGCTCACGGGCACCAGCCTTAATCTTGAAAGCTTTATGGGGACGATCATGGCGATTGGTGTCGCGGTTGCCAATGCCATCCTGCTGGTTAGTTTTGCCGAGCAAAGTCGGCTTACCGGCGTCTCGGCACATGAGGCCGCGCGCGCCGCGGCTGTCGAGCGCCTCCGTCCGGTCCTCATGACCAGTCTGGCCATGATCGCGGGAATGGTTCCGATGGCCCTTGCCTTCGGACAAGGCTCTGAAGAAACGGCGCCCCTGGGGCGCGCTGTCATCGGTGGCCTTTCGATCGCGACGGTGGCCACACTTTTTCTGCTCCCGATGGTCTTTGGTATTGCCCAGCGCAATGCCTCCATTCGATCGAGATCTCTCGATCCGGAAGACCCGGCGAGTTCGAGGTTTGAACCCTCTTCAGAGGTCGTGCGATGAATCGCTCTTGGCTTGCCTCATCCTTCTTCGCTGTAGCTGTGTTGGGATGCAATTCATCGCCGTCCTCACCGATGGGCGTCTCCAATGCCGCCCCCGCGCCTCCCGCCGGCGCCCCCACAACCGTGAGCACAGCTTCCATCGAATCCAGGAAGCTACAAACAACGGTCATGCTGCCGGCACAGCTCACCCCTTATGAGCAGGTAGACATCTACCCAAAGATCACCGGCTTCGTTCAGACCGTCACGGTGGACCGTGGGTCACATGTCCACCGAGGACAGTTGCTGGTTCGGCTTACAGCCCCTGAAGTCGTGAGCCAGCGCTCTCAGGCTGAGGCAGCAGTCCGGGCCGCCGAATCACAGCTCGCCACCGCTCAAGCTAAGCTCGCTTCCGACAATGGAACGTACCTCCACATGGTGGCCGCGGCGAAAACTCCAGGCGTCTTGGCGGAGAACGACGTTGCCGTCGCGGATCAGACGGTATTGGCGGACAAATCCGCGGTCGGGGTGGCTGAACAGAACGTCTCCGCCGCCCGTGATGCCTTGAGCAGTGTTCGTCAGATGGAGTCTTACCTGAACATCACTGCGCCATTTGACGGCATAGTAACTACCCGCAACTTGCACCCCGGAGCGCTGATCGGCCCGGCGTCCGGTCAGGGAGGGTCACCACCGATTCTCCAGATTGTCGACAATACCCGGCTACGCCTGGTTGTGCCCGTCCCTGAGGCCGAGGTCGGCGAAATGAAGGTCGGTCAACAGGTCTCATTCACCGTCCCGGCCTATCCCGGCCAAACTTTCAAGGCTCCAATTCGGCGTATCTCACGCGCATTGGACCAAACTACGCGGACGATGCCTGTGGAACTAGACGTTCTGAATCGCGATGCAAGGGTTTCACCGGGTAGCTTCACGACCGTTTCCTGGCCCTTCGAACGGACTTATCCCACGCTGTTCGTTCCTACTTCGGCGGTGACTACCGACCAACAACACACCTTCGTAATTAGAATCCGCAACGACAAAGCGGAATGGGTTACTGTCCAAACCGGACAGACCGTCCAAGGACAAATCGAAGTTTTTGGAGATTTAAAACCCGGAGATCAGGTGGTAAAAACTGCTTCAGACGCTGTCCACGCTGGCGATTCAGTGCACGTGCAGAATTCCGCCGCAGGCATGGGGAAGTAGTGTCTGCAACGTACCGGCTCCTACAGCTGTAGGAAACTTCGCCGGTTCAATCATTGACGATTGCCATTGTGTTCCTATCGAGGCCTCCAAGTTAAAATTCAGTGTCTGATTTCAGTTTTTCTGATGGAAGATCTTGTCGTTGATATCAGGCCAGAACTCCTTGAAAAGACTCGACCCAGCGTCGATCGCGATACTCGTGAACCAAAGTTGGTAAGTCTTCGTAAAAGTCCGCTCCTGGCTCGGATAATAAAGGCTGGAGACGCCCGCGGCTGCGCCTGCGCCAAGGATCTCGGAAGCGTTAAAGGTCTCGTGGCCGCTATCCGTCCGTGTGATAGCGACGCGTGAGACAGAATATGCAAACCGCTTCGCAAAGCCACCATGACCAAGCGTGTAATAACGGGAATCCTGGTGCAGAGCTGCGGGGAGAAGAAACTCGACCCATAGATTTTCGTTCACGTAGTCGGCATAGGTGTGCCAGTAATATCTTCCATAGCCTGGCCAACCCTGCTGAAACTCAGGAGTGGAGTTGCGTGCCTCCGCAATTCCTGCCTGTATCGCCACAAAGATGAACGCGGAATAGTCGACGCTATCGAGCGCCGCCGTCGTGAACTTGTCTTTGACAGTTTGAGGCGGAAGCTGCTGGTCTGCGCTGACTGCCCGGAAGTTCGGAACAATGTAAAGAATTCGTTTTGTCTGCTTTGTTTCCTTTACGGCAGTTGCACTGTCCCTGGTGTCAGACGAAGCGGAGCTGTGTGGATCGTTTTGCCATGGGATGCCTGGTGCGTCGGGTAACGCGCTGGAATGAGCTTCCGCAGCGGCCTCGCCGGGACTGGCAACTGCCCCCAGCTTCATTCCCGGTTCGTTCAACTCTCGACTTGTTTGTCCAAGCGCCATGCTCGCAGGACAAAGGGCGATATGCAAAACCAGTGTTGTGATCAAAACCAGGGACAGTCGTTGAAATGTCGCCATTTTTCCTGGCCTGTCCCTTGATGTGCAAATAGAGTATTTAAAAGCTTTCCTGCGCCTTTAGTCTTAACCTGTTAAGAGATTGTGTCAAGTGCCGTTGAGCAACAGGGTCAACTTGGAGTGGATGGCCAGGCAGGCACACTGGACAGTCTTAACTAATTAAGATTTTGCTTGACGTTTTATTCTTAGCGAATTAAGACTTGGACGAGGCATCGGATTTGTGAATAGACAGATCCCGCCAAGTCAAGGATCCAAGAATTGCCGCCCATGGTAGGTGAAGATGAGGATCTTCCGGTCAGGTATTTGCTCTATGCAGCCCTGGTCATCATTGTGCTTGCGGCCGTTGCAGTCATCAGCTTCTTCATTCTTGTTCGCTAGTTGCGCGATCGGCCGCCGGCGTGTTGCGCCATGGTCCCGAGCCCGGCTAGGGGGACGGCGTAATCTGCCCGCTGGCCGAGGAGCCGAGCAGGTTATGGTTGGGCCTTGTCGTGACTTCGATCCGGGTGTTTTTCTCAAAGACAATGTTATGGCCGTGCGCCAGCCAGAGGTCGTAGACGGAGAGGGCAGCACCGTAAACGCCGATATAGCCTGCTACGTTGCGTGAGCTTGCTGCCATACCGACAATCCGGCCCACAATGCCAAAGCCGTTGGAGGCCAATGCGCTATTGAACACCTGGTTCCCGTCATCGTCGAAGCCCCTCCCGGCAAGCAGGATCAGCACCAGCGGTGCAATCACGCGGTTCTGCGATTGCGGCCGGATGCTCCCCTCCGGGTCCATTTCCAAATTGGCCGACTTGGTAGAGTTGATACCCGCTAGGGTTCCCGCCACCGGCTGGGAAAAACCGTTTGGGAGCTTTAATTCCTTAAAACGGAACCTAAGCTTTCCCTGACGGCCAAAGGAACGTGCTGGCTTTGCTTGCGTGATCTCTCCAACCAATACGGAGCCCTCGGGAACAACCAGGTCATGTTGAGGATTGAAAACCGGCTCCGCCACCACTGCCTGGAAAGTGTCGCCTGGCTTGTCAATCATGGAACTGATCGTCCGCTGCAGATACGCGCGTAGCCGCCACTCCTCACCGTCCTGCGGTTCTGCAGGAGCACCCGCTCCAGTGGCTGTCTGCTTTTTGGAAGCCCGTACTCCTCCGGTCTCCGAAGGGTGGAATGTAAGGTCGAGGGGCTTTGACAATGCAACGGTCCAGGCTGTCCCGGTCTCGATTCTCTCCGGATGATAGGGCAGCTGACCATAGACAAATTGCACCAACCGATCGCCTCTGCCCGGGGCTGTAAACAGCGCGACCGCGGCTTTTACGCGCTGTTTCGCTGCGTCGATCTGCTGGCCGATGAAAGATCGTCGCTTCCTACCTGGCGGAGGCGACAGGCTCAAGAGCGGCGCGCCATCCTTGGCGCCATCGCTCGCTATCGCCAGACGGCTTCCATCTGGGAAAACCAGCTGATCGAATCGAACGACCGGTACATGAAATGGGGTGAAATCCCCTCGCAGCCGGGAGTGGATCCTCCGGCTCCGGTCTGAATCCAATTGAACAACTGTGCCGCAAACAGTGGTGCCGGCCGGTAGGGCAAGCTGGTTGTCCACGTAGATCCCGTAAAGCAGGCGGCCCTGCAAAGCTTGCCCCGCCTTCATGGGAACGTGTTGCAATAATTCAATCGACAGGGGGACAGTCGTGGGAATTTGGATCGAGGTCGCTTGACCACGCGCTAAAGCCGGCAGGAGTGCGAACAACGGCGAGCAAGCCAAAAACAAAGCTCCCGGATGCCTCCATACAAAACAGCCGTCCTGAAAAAAGCGCTTCGTATCCATTCTGCTCTAGAGCCTGCCCCCGGCAGTGAACTTCGCCCCACGGCCGGTCTAGATCGAGGCGCCGCTTACTCAGTCTAAAGCAATGCGAACCTGCCGGCCCGCTTCCAAACTGCTTGCATTCCACAAACCAGCATGTAGAATCAAGATCTTTAGGGCTGGCCACTTCCACTCTTAAGCCGTTAAGATCATCTTGTTGTGAGGCGACGCTATGCCGAAAAAACTTCTAAAACTGGCGCGAACGAATCCGCGCCTTGCTCTGCCAAGCCCTGGTGAATTGCGTCTTCTGCAAATTTTATGGGATCAGGAAGAGGCCACCGTCGAGGAGGTAGTGAACGCCCACCCGGAGAAGGAGCGGCCCAACTATAAAACGACACAGACCCTGCTCCGTATCATGGAACAAAAGGGATTTATTACGCATGAGAGCCGGGGGCGAGTTTTCGTCTTCAAGCCCCTGGTGTCCCGCAAGACTATTGACCACTTATCGGTGCAGTCCCTGATATCTCGAAACTTCCACGGATCAGCCGCCGAGCTGGTACTCAATCTGTTGGAAACCAGTCCCATCAAAAACAAAGAGCTGGATGCCCTCGAAGGATACATTCGGGAGTATCGTAAAAAGCGTGGGTTGAGTGATCGGGAATAAACAGGGATGCCATGAATCCAGAGCTTTTGCTTGTCGTTGTGGCCGCATTCGCGGGCTTCCTTTTAAAGACAACATTCGCTTTCGGGCTGTGCACCGTTTTTGATCGGCTGGTCGATTCGCCGGACCGGCGATTCATGATTTGGCTGAGTTTCCTCTGTGGTGCATCTGCGTATTGGCTCTGGTTGGCAAAGGACGTTCTGACCGCCGGACAGTTCTCACCAGGCTCATTCTATGGCCCGGCCCGACCGGCGGTTTCCAGCTTCGGCACCTGGCAAATTCCAGGCTCGTGGTCCTACCCGATGGGCATCGCACTTCGGGTCATTGGGATCAGCTACCTGTTGGTCCTGAGCTATATGCTTTTCGCACATCTCAGGAAACAGCGGAAACTCCGGTGGATCCTCGGCTTCACTACCGAACCGCCGATTGAAATCACGGAATGCTTTCGCTCACTGGCCCAGAGCCTGCATCTTGGGCGCGCAAGATTACTGATGCTCTCCGGGGTAACATCTCCGGCAACTTTCGGCTGGATTCGGCCAACCATCCTTTTACCGGATCTCTGTCTCAGCCATGACCGCGCTGAGCTGGAAGATATTCTGCGCCACGAACTGCACCACATCCACCGTAAAGATTTTCTGTGGAACGCGCTGGCCATGCTAAGCAGATCGCTTATTTTCTTCCATCCCGCGGCGTGGTATGCAACCAGGAAACTGCACTTCGACCGTGAGCTCGCGTGCGATCTTGCGGTCGTCTCGCACTCACCTACAAGAAGAGCAACCTACGCGGAGTGTCTGGTGCGCTTCGCCCGGCTGAATTTAGAGCAGCGCTCGCACACCTGGGAAATCGACTTTGCAGCGTCTTCGCAGCATTTGAAGGCCCGTGTCCATTCCATATTAGATGGAGCGAAAATAGCTCCGAAGTGGCTGGTCTGTTTGCGTGCAGCTGCCGGAGTGACTTTACTTGCCGGGTTTATCGGGATCATCCCGTCGCTGGCGGTTCTATTGTCGTATGGTCATCGGCAGATATCGCAGCCTTCGACGGCAGATGTTCTGGCGCCACAGACCGTCATCAAAAACCGGCCAGGAACCAGGACCAAGGGCCGGCTGCATGCGATGTCGGCTCCTGCAAATATAGATCCGGCCGCCGCTCCTGGCGGCACGGGCGAAGGACTGCCAACCGGCGACAGCGGTTTGGCGGACGAGGAAGCCCAGCGTTCTTCCAAGACGTTGAGCTCTGCAGGTCCCCAGCTTCTCCATCGCTCTGCCGGTGCTTCATCTGGTGCGCCCAAACAAGAGACGATAGAGCTGATCGACCCGGAGCGCGCCGACAGCAAGACCGCAGACCAGACGATCAAACAGACCCTTCAACAATCCTTAGAAACGGCAGCGGCAATATATAAGCAAACGTCCGAATCCGGCCGCCACTAACACTACTTCCTTTCGTCTCAGACGCACGCGCAGAGGACCAGCGAGCGCAGGGGAGGTGGCACGTCAACATCGCCCGATGAGCGTCTGATCGAGCTCGGTTCCTGACCAATTGTATGCCCCACCCGCGAGTGACAAGCCTGGAAAGAGGGGCCTTACGCCGAGAGCGAATCGGGAGATCGGATCGGCCAAGGGCCCTTTCGATCTCCCGCGCGGCAATGGCAGAGTCCTCGATCCCCGGCCCGCAACGATCGTCTTCATGAGGTCAACGCGAGGCCTCCGGGACACGCGGGACAAACTCCAGGATCTTGAATCCGTCCACCACTCCAAGCTCGTGAACATCGTCCGTTGCCATGGCGTTATCGGATAGCCACTTGAGGGTTCCGTAAGAATACTCAGAGGCCATTGCCAGAAAGCGTTCGTGCCGCTGATTTGCGTGTTCGAGAAAGCGTGAACCTACCCTCATCGTCTCCTCATTCAGTGAACGTGGCAAGGCCACCACGGGGACGGTCAGTTTGTAATACATAAGCGGCGTCAAAACGATGCTGTCATCGATGGCAGCGCCGGTGGGCATCACCATTCCGTCTGACTCGGAGATACCGCTGCAGATCAGCACCGGGGCATGGTCGACAGATGCATTCTTTTCCACAAATGCCAAGGCGGCTTTCCAACTGGTCTCGTGCGACCTTGCGCGCTTGGAGGTAAACGAGATCGATGCCATCACCGCAACCATGACCACCGAACACAGCAATCGCAACATACGGGAATCAATCAAGCTGGCAACCAGTGCCCAGGAGAGTGCGATCCCGGGGACCGCGACCAGCTGATACCGGGGGATGAACACGTGGATCGACGTCGCTGTGCTCAAGACATACAGAATCAGGACTGGAACCAGCGCCAGTGACGTACAAAGCAGAATCGTCCAGTTGTCCGGGCGGCTGGCGACACTGACTTTCCTCGTTCTCATGGCAACAAGAAGCCCGATGACCAAAATCAGAGCCGCCCCTCTCACCGTAAAGGTGGAACCCAGTTGTACCAGCCGGGGAGGCGCGGCGAAAACATGGGTGCTGCTGGTGTGGTACATGACTTCAAACTTGTGGAGAGCCGGTAACAAGCCCAGGACAAAGGCAACCAGCGCCGCGCCAAGCTGCTGCCAAAAGACCCACCCCTCCTGGATCTTCAGTGCGACGAAGGAGACCAGGAGCGCTGGTAAGATGACTGCGAACAACAGATGAAACTGAACCATGCATGCTGCCGAGAGTCCGAAGAGCACAGCTAGCCAGGTCGACTTGTTGTGCCGCAAGGAAACCAGGGCGAAGATGGACGCTGCGGTCGCCAAGGCCGCGAACGCATAGGGCCGGACATCGATCGAGGCAAAAACCGTAATGGGATCAATGCAGAAAAGGATCGTAGCCATAAGGGCGAGATCCCGCTCGAACAGCTTCCTTGCCGAGCAGTACAGCAGGGCCCCCGCGCCTAGCATCGGCGGGATGGAAGAGATTCTTAACGCGATCTCGGAGGTCCCCATCACCTTGGTCCAGAGCAAAAGAAGGTATGAATACGCCGGGGCGTCAGGCCACATCTGACGCGTGATGCCTCTGAAGCCATCCTTGATCAGAAACAGCGAGATGGTCTCATCCAGCCACAGCGGCGCCCGGATAGCAACCATCCAGGTAGAGATGGAGACCGCAAGCGCTACCACATATCCGGCATATTGCACGCGGTTTAGCTGATGCCTGGACTGCACGGATGATGCCACGATGGTATTCATCCCCACCTGTTCGGCCATCTGGAACGAGATCTCCAATTCGTTCAACCAAATCACCTGCTACTGGCTCGTGATTCGGATCATCTACTTGCCTGCGCTGGAGCAAGCGCTCCAACCATGAGTCAGTTGAAGGGACGTTGCCTGCATGGTCCCTCTTGAAAACCGTCGGTCATATATCAGCACGAGTAGACACGGAAAGCCGGCAAGTCCTGGTATTTTCAACCGCCTCGCGAATGGGGTCCGCTACAAGATCCAAGGCCCCGCCCGAGCCGACAAACTAATTCCCTTCTGGAGAGACCTCGGACCAGCTCTTGACGTTCTCCAGCATAAACGCGGCAGCCAATTGGCCGTTCGAGCGCAAAAGGAGAAGATGCTCGCCTCTAACTTCCGCTCGGGCTGCAATCACAGGTTGAGAGTGTAGGTCGGGAGTCCTGAATTGAATTATGAATGTTGTGTCAACCATCTCGATTGGCAATCTCTTTCGGCTATGTCTGCGGGGATGGGACACAGGAAACTGAATACTACTCTTCGGATCGCGACGCCATCGCTTACCATCCACTCTGTGATGGACTAGTTTGAATTGGCGCGCTGACCAGCTGACCCCACGTAATCCTCGCGATTCTTGCCGGATCGCAGCAAAGCCCGGTGCAAGCTTACGTAATCGCGACGATTACAGCGCCGGCATCGAATCGGATATTGGAAAAGGAGCAGCCTTTCGATGTCCATTAAACGAAACCTGGACAGGCGCACCCTGGAAGAAGAACACTCGCGGCACTTCATAAACACCACAGATTTTACGATCGTCAACTCAATAATATTGTGATCGGCCAAGCGCCGAACGACTCTTACTTCCCTAAGATTCACCAGGGGTGCCCTGGGATGCTTGATTGATAGCAATCTGGGATAGGCTTTTTACGGAAGAGAAGGTGCCCCTCACACAACGAGGAACCAAGGCGGAGCCTCCCCCTGAGGCCCTTATACCTTGATGCACGATCCAGCCTCCGGTTTGGCTCGTTGCGCGGCGAAAGATAGGGAACCTCACAATTCCGATCGAAGTGAACCAGAATGGCAGTGGACAGCCATCCTGAGGGCCGCTTGGACTAGCTGCGCCTGAACATAGCGCAGCATCAGTGGCTGGAAAGTGTCCCCACGGCAAAACTCCTTCCGAGCGGCTTCGATCTCACAAGAGTAGGCCGCGGCCTTCGATGTGCGTGTAGACACGGCAAAGACTGAGGTTAGTCCCCATCAGAGCAGATATACCGATCACTGAAGCATACCCGAACATGCCCACCTGGGAGCCATCTTCGAACGTCCCGTCATGGAGGCCATTCCTTCTTCGACGAAGAACAGATGTTCGATCGGCGGGCCTGGATACTCAATCTCATACCTCACCTCAAAGGTCACCGGCTTGAGGGCAAGGCGCTCGATGATGTCGTCGTCCAGATGCTGCAGCAGGGTGTTTTTCAAATTCCTGAAGCAAACAAATTCTCCATTCCGGCAGTAACTCTGACAGCTTCGTCCAGTAATCCTACTCCCATGATGGTGGCGTCGTTATGCTTGATACCGAACATAGTCATCTGAGATGCGTGGTGCATTTCGATGGTCAGATCTGAATAAGGTAATAAAAGATCCCACTGCATTACTTTCACCAGTTATTAAACGAGCGCAATCCGATCGAATCGTGTATGAGGCAATAACATGACAAGCGTTGGCTTAGACTTTCAGCTTTCCGTTTGCTTAGCGGTGCAGCACTGGCGTTTGTGTTGTTGACGCCCGCGGTGTTGTTAAGCCAGGACAAGAGCAGTGCTCCAACCAGGCCTAGTCCCAACAACTCAGCCGTGAACCGGGGGCGAGAGCAAGGCAGCGGACCAGCAATCGGATGCAACCTCCGACCGAACCGCGATTTGGAGGCCGGCCCAGTTGTAAGCGCAACCCATCCGATGCGAAACCGGATTTAAATACTACTCAGGCCTGAGCTCCTTTGTGGAGCGCAGGCTTGTAGGAACCAGGCTATGCGACTGCATAGGGAGCAGTTACCAGTTTCCTTGGTCCGGAGTTACCATTGTCTTAATCTTAAGTTACCAGCGTCTTAACGTGTTAAGATTTTCACTTTCGCTTCGTCTCGAAATGATCTACTGTCGGGTCGTCTTCTAATGCTACAGACGCCCTTCCCCGGGGCGGTAGCCACTTAAATGCGGCGGAGTGTCTTGTATCGAAATATTTTGGCTGTAATCGATTGTTTTTGAGTGGAAAACCCTGCGTAGGTGTTGTCACCGGCAACACACAAAAAGTGACAAGAACCTCGCATACATCTGACACCCACGGCTCTGACCGTGGCGTACTGTTCGTTTTCGGCACGAAGGTCGACTGTAGACCCAGGCGCCCGACGGGCCATTGTTTTCCCCCTTCGCTTGGTTGCTGATTAGACGCTCTTCCCCCGGCCAACAACTGATTAAGAGCGAAGTGTCTCGTATCGAACACTTCGTCGTGATCGACCTTTGTTGAAAGACAAGGCTGGCCCCCCCTGCACGTCACCAGCGTACACACCACCGGAGGATAACTATGACTACTTCGATCGTCGCCCCCCAACTTCTTAACCTTTCGTCCATTAAGCGGCAGATGGATAGCCAAATTAACAGCCTGGTTGCTGCGCTTCCTGATCTTCAAGACCTCACTCCCGAACAACGGCGCGGCATCATAGCGCGGTACAGCGCCGTTCTCGAAGGTAACTTCATTTATTGGATGACAGCTGCTTATCTGTCTGTCCGCTCGGAGGAAGCACGGCCCATCCTGATTGACAATCTTCGGGAAGAAATTGCCGATTGTCATCCCGAGATGCTACGGAGGTTTGCGATTGCCGCGCATGCCTACCCATCAGAGGCAGACGCTATGGCAGTGCGCGATGACTTGACCAGGGTCCGTACCTTCCTGGGGCGCCTGCAGGGCGTGCAGAACGTGCTTACCATGGGCTTTTTCGAAAGCTACATTCAACGGTTCATGTCGTACTTGGCTGACCTGGCAGTGGCCCAAGGCTCTACCGACCTTGAATATACCGACGTGCACGGTGTTTGCGACATTGCTCACTCCGAAGGGCTCTGGATGGCGCTCTCAGCGGAGGCAGCGATCAATCCACCCGATCCGGCAGTCGATCTGTTCGAGGGCGTTAACAAACTTCGCGCTCTGATCCAGACAATCAACGGAAACAGGCATGCAAGCGTGCTTGCGGCCTAAGTGGCGATATGGCTCTGCGCGAGGATCCGGTAGCCGGTTTCCCGTGGTGGGGCCCTTCGTCCGGGAACGGCCTAGCGTTCGGTTCACCCTTAGCCGCCGGGTGGGCTGCCTGGGCATAAGGGATGGCATCCGCCCGCGAAGCGAGCACGTTAAAGGGAGGTACTGATAGTGAATGTTCGAAAGGAAATTCTAACCCAATTCAAGCAGGTCGCTCAGGAACAACACAAACGGCTTGCTCCCCTGACGGACAGCCTGGAGCTCTTGAACTCAGGCCTCGATTCACTTTGTTTCGCTATCCTTGTAAGCCGTCTTGAAGACTCCCTTGGGCTTGATCCGTTTACGGCTTCGGAGGATGCTCAGTTTCCGGTTACGTTCGGCGATTTCGTCAACCTTTATGAGCTTGTTGCAAAATAGTCCGGCCTCCCTTTGGGAAGCGGTCAGCACTTCCGTCGAGACATGCGACCCTTTTATTTGCAGCGCGGAGACGAGCCTCCTGCTACGCGATTTGCTGGCTGGCTCATTGCTTGGCGGCCGAACCCAGGAACTAAGCGGGGGTTCCGTCCTCATTGCGGCCACGGACCAGCTGATCGCCGCGGCAGCGCTAATCGAGCTCGACGGGGTAGCCCGCCGCCTGGTTTTATGCCCACCCGACTTACTGGAAGAATACCTCCCATTGATTGTTCAGACTGCGGAAATAGATGCAATTGTTTCCGATCGAACCATCAATGATCCGGGAACTGCCACGGTGAATTCTTTTATTCATTGTGACGGGAAAATCGTCCCTAAAAGTTTTGAATCAGCCGGCCGCTACCAAACGGAATGGGTGCTCGCGACGTCAGGGACCACTGGAGTGCCAAAGCTGGTGGTTCACACATTGGCCAGCTTGTCAGGAGCGATTGACTGTGAGCCGAGAAATGGCGGGGGGATTTGGAGCACGTTCTACGATATCCGCCGCTACGGAGGTTTGCAGATATTGTTGCGCGCCATCCTGACCGGCAGCTCACTGATCTTGTCGAACGCACAAAGGCCGACTGTCGACTTCCTCGCCCGCGCCGGCGCCTATGGGGTAACCCACATCTCCGGCACACCGTCCCATTGGCGGCGCGCCTTGATGAGTTCTTCCGCCCGCCTGATTTCGCCCGTTTACATTCGTTTATCGGGAGAGATTGCCGATCAGGGAATCCTCAACCATCTTGCCCAGGTCTATCCGCAGGCACGCATCGCTCACGCCTTTGCCACCACCGAAGCTGGAGTTGCCTTTGACGTCAACGACGGTATGACCGGGTTTCCCTGTTGTGTGCTGGAACGCACGCCGGGCGTTGAAATGAAAGTCGAAAATAACTCTCTCTGCATTCGCTCTTCGCGCACAGCGAGCCGCTACCTGAATGAACTACATAGCCCACTTAAGGATGCGGATGGTTTTGTCGACACGGCGGACATCCTCGATCTGCGCAACGATCGCTACCACTTCGTTGGCCGGCGCGATGGAGTCATTAATGTTGGGGGCTTGAAGGTGCATCCCGAGGAAGTGGAGGAGGTGATCAATCGTCACCCTATGGTTCGGATGTCGCTGGTCCGAACCAGGAGGAGCCCTATCATCGGCGCTCTAGTAGTTGCGGACGTTGTTTTACACTCGGCACCCGGGCCTGAGGGCGGGGAAGGTCGTCACATTCTCCAAGACATCTTGCTGCTATGCCGTGAGGAACTTGCCTCCCATAAGGTTCCGTCCACCATTAATTTTGTTTCTAAGCTGCCGGTTGCTGATTCCGGGAAGCTCATGCGGCCACGCCATGCGTAATGTGATCGGCCTTGCTCCCGGTCTTGCGGATGCTGAAATCGCGCGGGGTACGCCCAGCGGCGTTTCGCCGGGGAGAGCGTGGCTGCGCGCTTTGGATCTGACGGCGCCCATTGTGCGCAATCATGGTCGCATTCTCTCCACAGTGATTGAGGAGCGTGCCGCGCAACTAGGCGACACGCCCGCGCTGCTCTCGGACCGTGAGTGTATGACCTATGGGCAACTCTCGCGGCGCATGAATCAGTACGCGCGTTGGGCCCTTGACCAGGGCATAGCTAGAGGCGATGTGATCGGCCTGCTGATGGCCAATCGACCTGAGTACCTTGCTATATGGCTCGGTATCAGCAGTGTGGGGGCCATCGTTTCTCTGCTGAACGTAAACTTGACGGGTTCCTCGTTGGCCCACTGTGTCAATGTCGTAGCTCCCAAACATCTCATTGCCGCTTCGGAGTTCGCCGGCCACCTGGCCTCTGTTCTGCCGGCGTTGGCGCTGGCACCCACGATCTGGATTCATGGCAGCGAACCCAGCTCGTGGCCGCGCCTTGACCTGGAAATCGAAGCGAAGCCCGGCGACCCTCTTGCCGGGGACGAGAAGCGGTCGACGAGCATAGAAGATAAAGCGCTTTATATCTACACTTCCGGCACTACCGGGCTGCCCAAAGCCGCCAACGTCAGCCACGCGCGGATCATGCAATGGGGACATTGGTTCGCCGGCATGATGGGTGCGCAGCCTGCTGACCGGATGTATAGCTGTTTGCCCATGTACCACAGTGTTGGCGGTGTGCAGGTGCCGGCGGCGATCCTGGTGGCCGGCGGAACAGTCGTCTTGCGAGAGAAATTCTCCGCCAGCGAGTTCTGGAATGACATCGTGCGATGGGACTGTACGATGTTCCAATACATCGGCGAACTTTGCCGGTACCTGCTGCACACGCCGCCGTCACCCGCAGAGGAAAGACATCGCATCCGCCTGGCTTGTGGCAATGGGCTCGCGCCGGAAGTGTGGGACGGCTTCAAGACCCGTTTCTGCATCCCGCAGATTCTCGAATTTTATGCTTCCACCGAAGGCGGCGTCTCGCTCTTCAACGTTCAGGGAAAGCGCGGGGCCATCGGTCACATTCCCGCCTATCTGGCGCATCGCTTTTCGCCTGCCCTGGTGCTGTTTGATGTGGAGAAGGGCGAGCCGGTCCGGAATGAACAGGGATTTTGTATCCGCTGCGCTGCCAATCAACCGGGCGAGGCCATCGGTAAAGTGGTAACGGACCCGGCGAGCGTCGGCAGTCGATTCGAGGGTTACACCAACCCGGAGGCCTCGGACCGGAAGATCCTGCGCGACGTCTTTGAGCCTGGGGATACCTGGGTTCGCAGCGGCGACCTGATGCGCAAGGATGAGCAGGGTTATTTCTATTTCGTTGATCGCATCGGCGATACCTTCCGCTGGAAAGGGGAAAACGTTGCCACTTCTGAGGTTGCAGAAGCGATCTGCGCCTTCCCCGGAGTTAAACATGCCAATGTTTACGGTGTCACCATTCCGGCCACTGAAGGACGCGCCGGCATGGCGGCTCTGGTCACCGAAGGTAAATTTTGCCTGGCTGAATTTCGCCAGCACCTGATCAGCCACCTCCCCCCGTATGCGCGGCCGTTGTTTCTGCGCATTCGAAGAAACATGCACCTGACCGGAACCTTTAAATATTCAAAGACCGAGCTGGTGAACCAGGGTTTTAATCCGGTCGCGTGCAAGGATGCCGTCTACTTTGACGACCTGCAATCGGGAGCATTCATCCCCCTCGATCGGGAACTCTATGACCGCATTCAAAAGGGCGGCATTCGCATTTAGGTCTGTAGTTGTTTGTCCTTTGGGGGGGAGAAGCTACAAATGTACATCGATCAACTCCGCGGCCATTTCACACAACTGCAGTCCGATCTTGCGCACCGCCCCATTCTCCCCACAGTGACCTCGGAAGAAGTTTTGCTCGGTGACGACCGGTTCGTATGGATCACTTTTGCAGGCTTTCCGGAGAGCCCTCACCACGATTTGGCACAGACCACGCTGGCCACTACGAAGGGAGACCCTGATGCCCGTTTTGTTTGACGATGAACCCAAGGGCTGTATCAAGATCGGCTTGATCAACAACATGTCCGACGAGGCGCTCAAGGCAACGGAGCGCCAGTTTATCTCGCTGCTCGCATCGGCTTCGGACAACATACCGATTCATTTGTCGTTCTACACGCTGCCGGGAGTTCCCCGCAGCGGCTTCACAGCCGGCCATATCAGCGCCCGCTACTCGAATATCGAAGAGCTGTGGGACGGACATCTGGACGGGCTGATTGTGACTGGCCGGGAACCGAAGGCGGCGAACCTGGCGGATGAACCCTACTGGGACAGCTTCACCAGAATGCTTTCATGGGCCCGGGATAATTGCCATGCCACGGTTTTTTCGTGCCTGGCGGCTCATGCAGCGATTCTGCATATGGATGGCATCCGGCGAGTGCCAAGGGATGAAAAGGTATTCGGTATTTTCGAGTGCGCGCGGGTGTCGGATCACTGGTTGACCGCTGGAACAGTGCCCCATTTAAGTCTGCCGCATTCACGGTGGAATGGTGTTCCCGAAGAACAGCTGAAAGATCACGGATACAGGGTGCTGACCCGCTCAGCCGAAGCTGGCGTAGATATATTTATCAAGCCGCAGAAAAGGCTCTTCATCTTTTTCCAGGGTCATCCGGAATACGAATCAGATACGCTGCTCCGCGAATATCAGAGGGATGTCGGACGCTACATCAAAGGCCAGGTTGCCCAGTACCCCAGGATGCCAAGAGGCTATTTCGATGAGACCACAGTCGATGAATTGACTGCATTCCAGGAGAAGACGCTCGCTCGAAGACGTGAAGAGCTGTTACCGGAGCTCACCTTCATCCTGGCAAATAAGAGGATCGATAACACCTGGCAATCGAGTGCGGCCAGTATCTATAGAAATTGGCTGCGTCATATCTGCGCCCAAAAAGAACCAGTGTTCGTGCCGAATAGGCTGAAAGCAATGGCAGACCGTGAAGAGCTTTTGAGCGCGCCATATCCCCCAACGTTTCTGTTGGAAGATGTGGGCTGAGAGCCGGAGGAGCAATGATTTCTAACCTGCCTGTGCAAGCGCACGTGATCAATGAGGTTAACAACAACCTCGAGTCGCTGATTACCGGGCTATGGGAGGATCTGTTCGGCTTCTCGCCTATCGGCCTGCAAGATGACTTCTTTGAGCTTGGCGGAAATTCGCTTCACGCGGCCAGGCTGGTTGCGAAGATCCGCGTTCTCACGGGCCGCGAGCTGCCCCTCGAGAGCTTTCTCTATGCGCCCACCATCGAGCGGTTAGCGCTACTGATGCGCGCTAGCGATACCGTCTCCACTTCCACTCTGGTGATTCTCCGGGAGGGCGCACACGAGCGGCCGCTGTTTATCGCTCATAGCATGAGCGGCACGCTGTTGGAATTGTGGGCACTGGTGCGGGAAATGGATTGCCCTTGCGCCGTCTATGGAATACAGGGCCGTGGACTTCGTGAAGGCGAAGTGCCGAATTCTCGCGTGGAGGATATGGCCGCGGACTACATCGAGCAAATCCGTTCGGTTCAACCGCATGGACCATACGCTCTGGCAGGGTTTTCTATGGGGGGACTGATCGCCTTTGAAATAGCACAACAGTTGTTGCAACTTGGCGAGACGGTTGAGCTGGTCGCGCTCCTGGATACCCAGTTGGACGAGCAATGCCTAACCTTGCAAGACTGGCTCTTGCACCAGCGCCGCCGCGTCGACTTAGAGCTCTGCGAGATCCGCGCTCGTTCCGGGCGCCAGCGCGTCGGCTACATTCGTTTAAAAGCCGGCCATTTCGCCGACAGGCTTCGCGTGGTCTCTGGAAAAACACCAAAGCGTTCCAGCGTCGACGAGCATCAGCTCCGAGGTGTGCTCAGTCTATCGCCGCGCCAACGGAGGATCATTCTGGCTTTGCGGGTCGCCATGGCCGCATACCGCCCAAAGAAGTACCCAGGCAGAGTGACCTTTTTTCATGCTGCCATCCCCAATCCTCACTGGGCGGATCCGCTTCGGGTATGGAAAGGTGTCTGCCGTGAACTGGAGGTTGTTGAAGTTCCGGCGGGTCATAGCGACCTGATTCTACCGCCAAGTGTCAGCCACGTGGCGGAGACTCTTGACCGCTTGCTCGCGACCAAACAATGAGGATATTGTCCGGGCAGAGGATTCTCAGTAGCACCATCTCCGTCAGAGATCTCAAAGAGATAGTCGCGAGTTCTGAAAAGCAGGGCCGGGGCGTTGCGGATCAAACAATAGTGTCCATCGACACACAACCAGCCGTCAGAAACTGACCGAAAATCTGCCGGTACAGCCCGCGATCTAGCGGACGCTGCGGTCCCGCTACTCTCCGAAGATCGCCGCTTTGCAGCTGCCAATAACGCCGCGCTTCAAACCGGGAAGATGGCAATCGCTTGCGAATGAGAGACCTTACCTCCCTAGCGGGCCGGCAATCTAGGATGCCCTCGCCCCTGCCCGATGGTATTCGCCCTCACATCATTCTCCGGTAGTCGGCCCTACGATTCGAGTGTCATGATCGATGCAATGAAGCGGGGATTGAAAGCACCAACAGGCCAAATGCGGGTGATGATCGTCACAGACGGAACCCTGATATCAGCTGATTCTTGCCAGAGAACGATTGCTGGATTCACGGGAAAACACCTTGCGAAGGAAGGGCTGGTTATGACCACCAAGGTTGGTAGTTCACTAAAGAAGCACGAGAGTTCACGCCGGGGGGTGAAGCCCACGAGCGAGGCTGACACACCGGGCACGCAATGACTGTACAGGCCTCACAGCTTTGGTCCAATTTCGGCCGCAAACTCAGGTGAAGGAGAACAACATGAATGCTATGCAATTGTCCTCGATGCGGCCACCCAAATCCATTCTGGTGGCCACAGATTTAAACGATCTGGATTTCCTCCTTCCGGTCGCGAGCGACCAAGCCAGAATGACGGGAGCGATGATTCGGCTAGTCCACGTAATTCCTCCGGACGCCTACGCTTCCATCACAACCAGCGCCTATCCGTCCGTTGAAAAAGAAAAAGAATTCCACATTGCGGAAGATGCGCTCGCCAAAGCCGCGTTAGAACTTCGAGAGAAGAATCTGCCTTGCACCTATGAGGTGCGTCGCCGGTACCCAGTGAACGAGATCAAGAACTGCATTCGCAAACATGACATCGATCGTCTGATTGTTGGTACCTCCAGCAGGGGAAAGGTAGGCAAGCTTCTGTTAGGTTCTGTCGCCGAGGACCTGATACGCAGTTTGGAAATTCCCGTTTGCACAGTTGGCCCGCATTTCAAGCCGTGGCAGCGTAGTGAGCCGCGGCGGATTATCTTTGCTCTGTCACTTCGCCACCATCCGGAACATAGCCTCAGGTTCGCAGTCGATCTTGCCGCCGCGGCGCAAGCCAAGCTCATCGTACTGCACGTCACAGAACAGGATTACGGGGACGAGGGACTTGCAGCTGGAGCTATGTCTAAAATCATAGAGCTGCTGAGGTTAATTCAGCCGGCGCAAGTTGTGCCGCACATTCGGATCCGCGGCGGCGAGCCGGCCGAAGAAATCATCGCTGAGTGTACAGCCTCAAGTCCAGAGTTCCTCGTCCTAAGCGCATCTCCTGCTTCGCCAGTACTGGCAAGGTTCCGCGCGGGTGTTGCTTATAGGGTAATAGCCCACGCCCCTTGTCCGGCATTCACTCTGCGCAGTGGATCGAAGACGAGCCCTGAAGGAAACTACCGCGAGTTTTCTGGAACACAGATTGGATCTTCTTACCTCGTTTGATTCTGGAATCAAGGCCGGACCTTACAGGGAGCACGGAGGAGGAGAAATGCATTACGTAATCGCGGTCTTGGCAGTCGCCGGAGTTGTGGTTTCGTGTCTTGCCCTGGCTGCACACTACGGTGCGCCCGCACAGCCGATTGGTCTCTTGCACTCAGTCTGGAACTCAGCGTACGTGAATCAGAGCCCCTTTGCCACAGTTCATGGGCTTCCGGTGGCCCTGTTCGGGGTCACCGGTTACGCACTGTTGGTGGTGCTTGCACTTCAACGCCTCACGGTGCTCATGGTCTACTTCGCCGGCATCGGACTTGCCTATGCTCTCTACCTGACCAATATCGAGGCGCACGTTCTGCACGTATGGTGTGTGTACTGCGTTATCTCACTAATTCTGATGGTCGTGATAACATTCCTCGCCTTCGCGGCGCTGATCTTCGACCGAAAGATGAACTGAGTTGGGAACCAGGCGCCTAAAGATCACATAACAATTAAGGTGCCGAAAGGATTTATCGCGCTGGAAGGAACGGCAGATTTGGCAGTGTCAACGGACAGCCGCAGAGTCGGCAGTCGAAAGCCTTTCGGTCGCCAACGAACTACGGAAGAAAAGCCGCCGCTTAGGTCATGACCAGAACGCTCGCCTGTCATTCTGAGCCCATGAGGCGTGTCGTCTCGGAAAGGCCGTAGAGTAGCTAGCAAACGATCCTTGGGACAGAGTAACCGAGGCTACCGCATGTCAACGAGGACGGACGGGACGGTCATCACCGGACAGGGCGCCTGGCGAATCGTGGCACTCACTACCCCATCAGGGCAATCGATCATCTGGTTGCCGCTACGGTGTAGACCAAACAGAATGAGAGACGCTTTCGACTCGGCTGCATGCTCCGCAATCATCTTATCCGCTCGGCCGTAGAGCACATTCCAATTTACGGTGACACCCCGGTCACGCAATTTCGTACACCACGCTTTGCAGCGCTGTTGGTGATCTTTATGGTGCACATCCCTTTGCGTGGGATCAACCACATAAATGAGTTCTAAGAGCGCTCCAACCCGGCCCGCTAGATGGCCGGCAAAACAAACAATATTGTCTGTAACGTCAAGTGAGCCCGTAGGACAGAGAATCCGCTCGATAAGAGGAGGTTCCCCATCGCGGAGCAGAGCATTCGGTCCCACGATAAGCACCGGGCAACGAACTGTACGCAACAGATGCTCGGCCGTTGAGCCGAGTCGTGGCCGATCGACAGGCCCATAACCGTAGGCGCCCAGAAGGAGAAGGTCTGGCGTGCGCTCGAGTATGGCTCCTTCAATAGTGTCTGAGATATTTCCGATCCGACGGACGGAATCGCTCCATATCCCTTCCGCCCGGAGGCGTTCTTCCACTTCGTGAAGGCCAAATTGAAGATCACGCTGAGACATTTTCATCGCGAGGGGGCCGGCCTCGAGAGCACTGGCGTATTCGGCTGGGCTCTGCACCCCGATGATATGAATGAACGATCCAAACCGTTTGGACAACATTACCGCATATTTCAGAGATGAATCTGCTGCCGCAGAGAAATCGTAGGCTACGAGTAGTTCCTTCAACTCGTACTGGATCGATTCGGCGTAAGCAGGAAGTGCGGTGTTTTGTGTCATATGATTACCCGTCCCCTTCTCAGCATCCGATATGGTTTCTCAGCGAGCAGTGATCGGCATCACTTCATAGCTCTTGAGTCTGCACTCCCATCAACCTGCCACGGTGACCGAAGGCATAGAAGATCCGGCATCATCCGTGTTCAGTAATTCGCAAACTGCTGATTCTGGCAGTACGTCTCTAAATCGTGCTGCTACTGCAAGCTCCCTTGCCTGCTCTTTGGGCCTGTCATCCATCGGATCGTACTGTTCAGCAAGCGACCCGAATGTGATTTACTACGGACTGAATTCCTGGGGCGGCCCAAGCCGCGCGTTCGGCTTCTTCGAGCTCGGAAAATGAACGTACCATTCCTGTCAACTCAACCGCGTTGTCATACGTGGAGACCTGAATGCTTCGTGCATCAAGCTCCGCGCTTCGACGAAAGGCGGCTTCGATTGCCTCTTTGATGGAGGCCGGCGACACTCGTGGCTTAACCGTGATGAGGTTAATGACACCGCGCACACCACGAACGCTTACGGTTGCGTCTACCGCGGAGGTTTTCTGATAGTTCCACTCGACCGCACCTTCCAAGGTGACAAACCCCTCGTGAACGGTTGCGGTGATTTTCGCCTCCGGAACCATCACATGAGATTTAAGAACATGCTGCACATCACGGGCAATTTCCGGATCGGTCCGCGTGCTGGGTCGAACCTCGATGTCATTGGCAATGGAGATGACTCCCCGTACAGATTTTGCGGCCCTTTCCGCATTTGCCTTCTCGGCAAACGTATGGACGAACCCTGTAAGGGTGACAGCAGCGCCCGAGACCTTGACGTTGATGTCTTGGGAGTGAATATCGGGACGCCAATCGATTTCGCGTAGAACTGCAGTGCGCAGCTCCTCGTTCGTTGTCACATGATCCATAATCGTGTTCATCTTCTCTCCCCCCTTCAACACAAAGCTTAGACTCTTGACAGCTCGATCCTCTGTGATGGGCATCACACACTTCTCGCCTCACCTGCAGTAGCGTCTCTGACGAGATCGTTCGGCCTGGTTCTCTCCGGGCTGCCTCAGTCGTGATTAGGTTTTGGGACAGGATTGGCGGGGTAACTGACCTCTTCCCCCCGTGCATGTTGAAACATTCTTGCGATCCATGGGCAATTAAGGCGGTAGCGTTTCTGACGCCGGTGCGGCATAGTCCTCTCCGATGGTTATTCTGGAGTCGCTCCAAAAACAGGGTCCGTGATCTCCGTCAAACAGTTGAGCCGGGACGGCATAAATCAATCGGTAAGTGGCGTCAAGCTGGAAATCTCAGTCGCCATCAGGGGAGATCGTTGCAGTCTATAATCGATCTGCCACTTTGATCCATCATCGACATCAAGCAGTGTCACTCGGGCTAGAGGCTCAGTAACCCCGTTGATGGGGAACAACCCGCAGGACGTATTCACTGGACTTGGCTGGAACTGCGAATCCTGTAACGCCATAAGTCTTCCGCCAACCTGAAGAGCAAGAATGAGTTCGAGTGATTTTTCGCCCTGTGTTGGTCGCCAGCAGGCCTGATTCACGCGGCAGACTGTGGTTTCCAGCGTACCGAAATCTGCGTCGATGTATGTGCTGTCGAAGTAGGTGATTGAGGCCTTCAGGTGAGGATGTTCTTTGGCTTGGCTACTGGATAAGAATTGGAATCGTGCCAAACAAGTTGGAACTGAATCGCCGCCGAGTCGAGGTAACTCCACAGCTACTGACTTTGTGGGCAATTCTCCCGCCCACGCGGGAAGGACTCGTATCCGGACCTTCTGCTGATCCATCGCGGCAAGCTGAGAGCGCCTCGCCATGGCAAGGCGTCGGCGACGGACCCCATCTGCCAGAGCAATAAACAACGAGAAGAATAAGATCCATTCTTTGTGATTCCAGAGCCAAATAAGCATCTATGTACTCGCTCTCCCGGCCAAAGTGGCGGCGCCAGCTCTTTCACATATGACAAAAACCAGGGACAGAGTACCAACTTTAGTTCATCGTCTTCCGTGACGGGGATCACATTCAGCTGCTGGCGCTTGAAGTAGGAGGCTGGGAAAGAGACCGCTTTTTTATCAGCAAACCCACCATGTGTTCTCCATCACAGCGTCGGATATGCGAAGTCCTTACGATATGTTCTGCAATCCGGATCTGCTTTTAGCCTGATCTCACCGAGTGGGAGTTATTTGTAGTCGGTTTGGGCAGGGGCATGTGGCGACTGCGAGAAATCAAAGAAGGGTTACAGAAATGAAGCATCCTCCTAAGAAGATCATCATCATTGGCGGCGGAATCGCGGGACTTTGCGCCGCAGTCTATGCACAACGATGCGGTTATCAGGCTGAAGTGCTCGAGATGCACGACTCCGCAGGAGGATTGGCGGCGAACTGGCGCCGTGGCGACTACACTTTTGAGACC
The DNA here is from genome assembly GCA_963721125.1 of uncultured Acidobacteriaceae bacterium. GTDB lineage: Bacteria > Acidobacteriota > Terriglobia > Terriglobales > Acidobacteriaceae > PALSA-350. The sequence continues at coordinate 959,822 of CAVRHZ010000009.1, forward strand.
TGTTTACATTGGTTGTTTGGCTGCAACCCAGATGGGGATATGTATTCGCGATGGCTGGAGGTGTTCGATATCGACAAGCTGACATTCGTGTATCCAGAGGAGTTCGTTCGGCTGGAGACCGAACACGGCGAACGTCTAAGCATTTACTCCAACATCGACCGCCTGGAGCAGGAACTGTTGAGGCGAGCGCCACAGGACGCAGCGGAGATCCGCAATTTCGCTTCGTCTCTTCGAAGTCTTTCCAAATTCAAAATGCCCGACCCAACCGAGGGCTGGGGCGACAACTGGCTAACCTACCTCCGCGACCTACCTTACCTGCCGTTGCTACACCAGTTGTCGGATATGAGCAGTAAGGAGTACGGATACAAGTTCACGGACCCATTGATACGGGCTTTCTTTGGGGAAGGCGATATGGGCGAGCTGTCCGCTCTCGCTCTCTTCTTTTCTCTGGCGTGGATGAGCGGGCGGGATGCGGGCTATGCGATTGGCGGGTCGCAGGCGATCATTCAAGGCATCTTGCACACGCTCGGCAGCTTGGGCGGACAGCTGCGCTTGAGAGCCAAAGTCGAACGTATTCTCGTACAGAACGACGCTGCAGCAGGAGTGCAGTTGACTGACGGGGAGACCATCATGGCGGACTGGGTGATTTCCGCTGCCGATGGCCATGCCACCATCTACAAGATGCTAAGTGGAAAGTTCACGGACGCGGCGACCGAAGAGATTTATAACCAGTTCGAAACATTCCCGTCGTATTTGCAGGTCTCGCTTGGAGTCGCGCTCGATCTTTCCCTGCAGCCCGGATTTGTAACCCAACTGCTTGACGAACCGCTCCAGGTGGACCCGACTACCCAACTTCGGCAGGTCTCTTTCCGCTTTTTTCACTTCGACCCGACTTTCGCACCTGAGGGCAAGACAGCGGTCACTTGCTTTTTGCCAACGCGGAATTTCGAGTACTGGGCGGATCTGCAGCAACAGGATTCCGCCGCCTATCGGGCTGACAAACAGCGCATCGCCGAGGCTGTCATTGCCATTCTCGAGCGAAGTGTGCCTGAGGTCCGCCGAGCGATCGAGGTAATTGACGTCTCAACTCCGGCGACCGTCATCCACTACACAGGCAACTGGAAAGGGAGCATGGAAGGCTGGCTCCTGACACCCACCACAGGATACCAACAATTACCAAACACCCTGCCCGGTTTGCGCCAGTTCTTAATGGTGGGCCAATGGATTATGCCTGGAGGTGGGCTGCCGTCAGGCCTACTGACCGCACGCTCTGCTATCCAAGCTGTGTGCCGGCACGATCGGACTGCCTTCGCGGTTCGACAGCCAGTGACGAGCTGACGCGTAATGGGTCATTCACGTTTCTGGCTTTTGATCCTGGTGGGGTGCTGTACACACGGTTGCACTTTTTCGTAGCGGAGCCAGTCTAGTCTGTGTTCATTCAAACTTCTGTGCTTTGATGTAGCGCCAGGCCCTGATAGGGGAACCGGCGAGCAGACCGGTTCGAGGAAAGAAGTCTTCGCGATTCCCTTCGCACAGGTTTCCGTTCCTGTATCGGACCTGTACGGGCGCACTTACTTTTGGAAACGTGCTTCGGTCCGATGGATTGCAGGTGTGCCAGTCGCTCAAATGGCTCATTCCGGAAGCATACGTTTGGGTTACGCGCCGATGATGTGACCGGCAGCACACAACAGAAGGTGGGCGCTGGACTGGTCCTACGGTCAGGCGACAACTCCGACAAACCTTATCCCCCATTTGCCTTGCGCGCCAGCGTCCGGATCCAGGCTGGTAGCGTCTGTGCTCACCAGAGAGCAGACGCTTGTTGTGTCTCTTGCTCGTCCTCGAATCCCGCTTTTGAAACGGCGGAGCGGAGAGTGGAGGGGTGCCCTCCGCTGGGCTGGCTGATAGCGGCGTCATATCCTGTGCTCTTATGCCCCTTATCCCTCAGGTTGAGTCGTTAAGGCCGCATGATGGGCGATCTGGCCCTTTCTGCTAAGAGTTTGCGCTTTAGTGAGTGAGGGCGCTTGGTGAGATGCCTTCTACAAGGAGAAATGTACACATGAACTCGCTCGCTGTCTCCACAAGGGAACGGGGCTTGGAATTCTTTGCGTTCGATGCGTCCTACGTCGAGAAACTTCGAGCGGGAGATGCGCATATTGAGGGACATTTCGTGAGCTACTTCAGCGAACTGATCCGTCTCAAGCTACGCTCGCGCTTGAATTCCAAGGAAGCCATCGAAGATGTTCGGCAGGAAACCTTCATGCGCGTACTGACACTATTGCGTGGCGAAAAGGGCCTGCGGCAGCCGGATCGATTGGGACCCTTCGTCAATTCGGTTTGCAACCATGTCTTGTTCGAGCATTATCGTTCGCAAACAAGAATGGAGGCGGCGATCGAGGGCGAGGTGGAGGCCACCATTGCCGGCCGCGAACCAAGTGCGTTGGGTCTGCTGGAAACCAGGGACACCGAGCGAGTGGTTCGCCATGTCCTTAACCAATTGCCGGAACGCGACCGGAGGCTGCTTCAATCGGTGTTGCTGGAAGAACGCAATAAAGATGAGGTTTGCGCGGCGTTTGGCATCACCCGCGAATATTTGAGAGTGTTGTTATATCGCGCCAAGCGGTCGTTCAAGTCGGTTTATATTGGCCATTTGGGGAGTTCCCGGGGACCAGACCGGGGCCTAACATAGGCCACCTGAGTTTGCCCGGCAGCCTCGGTGCGCGCCCGCAACGTCTCAGCGTCTTGCTGAATGGCATAGAGAGCATCCGCGACTTCCTCGAAGACCTCAGGCCCAGTTTGGCGGTAAAGCAGGCACCGGCTAACGCGCTTTGTACGCCGGCTCCAATGGGATTGTCTATCCGAGCGTCCGCTGCTCCTCCGGCACTTGCATCGCCCGCTTCCGGCCAGCTCTGGTGTTCCACGCTCGCCGCGGCCACAAGTACGGCATCACACTCGGAGCCGGAACGGACGCGATATCTCTTGAGCAGATGGTTCAGTTCATCCCCTTTGAACAGCCAAAAACTCATGACCGCACTGAATGCCGGCAGCTTTCCTTGCGGGGTCTGGATCGTGGGATGGGTAATCACTGTCAGGGGTGGTTGCTTTGAGCTCACGTGTGCGGCGGCCCTGTTCCGCTTTGTACGGTCGATCTCGTTCCGCCGCTGTGTGAGGTGCTATTTAGCTCCCAAAGGCCGGAAAGGCTCTTTACCCGCGTTCTTGCCAGGAGAAGACTTTACCAGCGATAGATGGTCAGATTGTCTAGATACAGGGTGGGAGAGCCGCTGGAGCCAAGCCCATCCACCTGGAGATTGGTAGTCAGAGTGGGTCCCCAGCCTAGAGCGAAGGCCGAGTTCACTGTCGCATTAATGTCCTGCTGCGCCCCGTCGAGCCACACGGAATGATAGGTGATATTCCCGGAGCCATCACGCGAGTAGTAGACCTGTACGTGGTGCCAGGTGTTGATGCTCCAGCTGCGAGGATTGCAATGGGCACCGGAGTGTACCCACTGATCGATGGGCGCCGTAGGGGTTCCTGCGTTTTTTGTGTAATCCCAGGTGCTGGTGTATCCGTCGCACTGAAATCCGAAAAGCGCTGTTTGGCCATTCTCCATGGTCTGGTTCATGTCCAGTTCGAGGTTCGCGATCTGGCTGGCAGAACTATTCAGGTATACCCAACCGTCGTAAAAAAAGTTGGTGGAGGTATCGTCGTCTCCAAACGAGACACTGTAACGAGCGCCACCCGAGTTTGTGAACCTGGTGGTAAACGCGCGGGCGTGGCCGCTTTGCGAAGGCGAGCTGACGATGCTGGTGCTGCCGGGTGCGGTGCCGGAGCCGGTGGCGGTGTCGAAGATAGCGATCCAGTTGCTGAGGCTCTCGATGTTGCTGACACTGGCCGAAAGTGCGGGAACGAGAGAAGCATTCGCACCCCCGGCTACCGTGATAGCGACGTCAGTATCGCAGGCTGCGCCCTGATTACCCCATGCCTTGACATGCAGCGTGTGGGCGCCGGCGCCGGCAGCAACCTGCGCGTTGAGCGATGTGCCGTTAACAATGCTTGTGTCTGTGCTGTTGTCGAGCGAATAGCCAACTGTAGAGACAGGCTGCGAGGAGCAAGTGGCGGCATCCGCAGAGAGGGCGAAGGGGGAGGAAACGTCAGCGCCATTGCCAGGGCTGTTAATGCTGACGCTTGCGAATGCGGGGAGGCCGGCGGTGAAGACCAGCAGGAGAGCGCGGAAGAACAACTTCTTCATCAGTGAAACCTTCTCGTGAATTGATCGTGCATGGGCATACAGAACCTGTTTGTGGTCCGAGTGAGACTTTGCCCGCTGCGGCACACTCCGCATCGCAGGGGAGAAGTCGACGTATTCGGTTGTGTGGGCTTGTCTGAGGGAGGACAGCTTACGCCTGGAAGAGACTCGACAACCTCATTTGCAGTGTTCCAATGGGCGGCGAACAGCCAGCACCCTTTGTGAACACGCCTCAAGTGCGCAAAAAATGATGGCGACCAAACAGCAAAGACAAACAGATGTCTGTGCGTTGATCCACTTCACTTTCTGGGCCCCGAGATAACTAACGGCAGAAAACGCAATGAATTAATAACGAGATCATACACAAGGGTTATCTGTACGCAAGACCTTCTTCAATAAAAGTTTAGCCTGCGGCAGTCTCACAAGGGACGCGTGCAAATATTGCATGATGCTCGGGCAAATATTGCCGCAACGTGTGTCGGGGTTACACGTTACCGCTGTCGTGGGTGACAGCTCGTTGACAGTCAGTCGACGAATAGAAACCCATGTCGCGACTGCGACTGCGCCAGTTCCCTTCCTATCGCGGCATCGCCAGTACTTTCGCTGCGGCTGCCAGGGTTAATCCGGGCCTTGGCGTTGGAGCACGGCAGCCGCGAGACTCCACAGCGATTAGGTGAACGAAAGTTTACTAAGTTGCAACTGGGGTAAATATTAACTGGCAATTGGTCCCTATCTTCGTGAATGGCGACGGAAGACCCCGAGAGCTCTGAATGTCGAAGAACCGGATTGATCTGACAAGTTTTTGTGCCAAGCCCGTCCAAGTCATCTCCGTTACAAGCCGGCGAGTGTAGTCAATCCAACTAAGGGGTGACTCAGCTCCGTATTTTCTCGTGGCAATTTAGAACTGCGGGTTAGGCTATGAGCCTTACGCCTCGACCTCGACTCTTCCCTCCGATCGGAAAGCGTGTAATACGCACCAGCAGCCCGACATATTTTCAGGGTTAACCGGGAATATTTTGCACAGCCTGCTAAAAGGTTGCCTGTATTTGCACAATCTCCTTCGAAATTTTCAAACTAGATCTTTACCTCAACAAAGCCTTGTGTATGATCCGGTCTAGAAATCAACAACCACTTGTGCTTATAAGCTCGGGGCGTGGATCTCAAGCCGACGGGGTTCTCCGGAACGAATCGAGAAGGTCCCCAAGTATCCAGCCTTATGTCCTCGTGAGCACCTGAAGCGTCTTTGGACACAGCCTGCAGAGGCGAATGCCTAGGTAGTGGCAGGGGTGTGCCCGAGAGGTTGTTGAATTCGCCCGGGCGCACGTTGTCCTCGCTCAGACAAGCCCAGACAAACCAATGTATTCAAGTTCTCCGCAGCCGCTGCGCCGCGGACGAACTCCACTCGGAACCAAATCGAGTTCCTGCCCGCACGGGCCAGGGACATTTATTTAGCGAGGCTTTTAGATGAAGAAAGATTTCTCGTACGCACTCCTCGGCTGCTTTTTAGCGGCCTCACCCGCATTCGCAACCGTCACAGTTGGCAGCCCCGGCAACGGCGCAGATGTTTCTTCGCCGTTCACCCTCTCTGCGAATGCTTCCACTTGCTCTTCGCAGCCGGTCGCGTCGATGGGCTATTCATTCGACAACAGCACGGACACCACTATTGTGAACAGCACATCGATCAACGCCCAGGTCTCGAGTGGAACGGGGTCTCACACGCTGCATGTGAAAGCCTGGGGAAACCAGGGCGCCTCCTGCGTTACTGATGTGGCCATCACGGTTACGGCTGCGGCGAGTGCTCTCGTTCCCTCGCAAGCCAGCGGCGTCAGCAGTATTGAAAGCTTGAGCAACTGGGTTGCGGCCTATGACAGCTCCTCCGGCAACGGTAGCGCGAGTGGTGCTATGAGCATCGTCAGCTCGCCCTCACAAAATGGACACGCACGCGCGTTTACCACTCGGTTCACAAACTCAGGTGGTGAACGTTACAGCGTAGTCTTCGGGGACGACGAGACAGCAACCAATTTCTTTTATGATGGGTGGATCTACCTTAACAACCAGTCCAGCCAGATCGCGAACCTGGAACTGGATATGAATCAGACCATGGAGAATGGCCAGACAGTGATCTTTGGCTTCCAGTGCGACGGGTACACCAGCACGTGGGATTACACCAAAAACGCCGGGAGTCCCACCTCGCCTTCGGACCAGTGGGTGCACTCCGGCGCTTACTGCAATCCACGTAGCTGGAGCACCAACGCCTGGCATCATGTGCAGGTCTACTATTCCCGAGACAGCTCCGGCAATGTGACGTATCACTCGGTGTGGCTGGACGGGCACCAGCAGAACATCAACGCCACCGTGAACTCCGCGTTCGCACTCGGTTGGGGCCCCGTGCTGCTGACCAACTTCCAGGTAGACGGGCTCGGCGCGAGCGGCGCTCCCATCGCGTATCTCGATAATCTGACCGTCTCCCGCTGGTAGGCCCGCGCCCCATCCTTTGCGACTGCGGGCAACGGATGGGGCGCGAAATATTTTTCATCGTCTCACACACTCTCCGCGCCGACGGGGTGGACGTTTCTTCTCGTTTCTGCATCAAAACTTTTGTTGTACTCGTTGTTTTTTTGCCATGCCTTGAGGTCCGCATGCCGCTTCCTATGATTAGCGTGGTTGTACCTTGCTATAACGAAGAAGAGGTCCTGCTGCATTGCCATTCCCGCTTGATGCAGGTGTTCGATGGCACTCCCCAGGCCGAATACGAGCTGGTGTATGTGAACGATGGCTCCAGCGACGGAACGGAAGAGATTCTGCGCTCTCTCCATCGCCGCTCTCCGCAAACGCGGGTCGTGATGCTTTCGCGAAACTTTGGCCACCAGGCGGCCGTGACCGCGGGACTTTCTGCCGCCACCGGTGATTGCGTCGTTATCATCGATGCCGACCTGCAGGATCCACCAGAGCTCATCTGGCAAATGGTGGATCGATGGCGCGAGGGCTACGAGGTCGTCTACGGGGTGCGCGAGACCAGGGCGGGCGAAAGTGGATTCAAATTGTGGAGCGCGCAACTCTTCTACCGGCTGATCAACAAGCTCTCTGACGTGGAGATTCCTCTGGATAGCGGGGACTTTCGTCTCCTCGACAGAAGGGCCGTGGACGCCATGCTCGCCATGCCGGAGCGGCATCGGCTGTTGCGGGGAATGTCCAGCTGGATCGGCTTTCGCCAGTTTGGACTAAAGTATGCTCGCGACGCCCGTTTTGCGGGCACCACGAAATATCCGTTTCGCAAGATGATCAACCTGGCGCTGGATGGGATCTTCTCCTTCTCGACCGTCCCCTTGCGCTTTGTCACGGCGCTTGGCCTGGTGACTGCCGCAATGGCGGCTGCGGGCATCCTCTACTCCCTCGTGGTGCGCATCTTTACCCCCCACTGGGTACCCGGCTGGGCGACGCTTATCCTTGCGGTCCTTCTCACCGGGGGCATAGAGATGTTCTGCTTCGGCATCCTGGGAGAGTACATCGGCCGCATCTACACCGAGATCAAGCAGCGCCCGCTGTTTGTAGTGAGAGATACGCTGGAGCCTGGATTGCGAGCCGAAGAAGCGAAAAGGCGGCCACTGCCCACGCATACGATGGCGCGCGGTGACTCTCTGCCGCGCACCGGATGATGAGACCGTTCACTTATGTCCACCATGGTTTGCGTAAGATCGCGCCTACTCCGGATCATCCTGCCGGCGGCCTTAATCATCCCCTGCTGCAGCGCACCGCGGTTATTTGCGCAAGCAAAACCGGCTCCGGCCTCGCGGACCGATCCGGCGACGCCCGTGACCCCATACGATCCAACGAAACCGGAGGTTCAGCCGAACCTCGCTCTGGATCGCGATCCGATTCTCTCCCCTGACCCCGCGGACAACGCGCCGGTGAGCGCTCAGTCGCCTCTGAACACGGAGACGTTGGGTGAAATTCAAAAGGGCAAGAGCGGTATCTATACGTTGCAGGAAAACGTGAATGAGGTTCTGCTCAATTGCACGGTGCTGGACGAAAAAGGGCGATTGGTTACGGACCTGAACAAGAGCGACTTCCGGCTATGGGAGAACGGTGTTCCGCAAACGATTGATTCCTTTCAGCACCAGGACCTGCCGGTATCCATGGGCATCCTGGTGGACAACTCAGGTTCCATGCGCGATAAACGCGCGGCGGTAACGACGGCAGCTTTGGACCTGGTGAAGGCCTCGAATCCTGAGGATGCCGCATTTATTGTGAATTTTTCCGATAAGGCTTACCTGGATCAGAACCTGACTTCCAACTTAGGGGCGCTGGAGCGGGGACTGTCGCGCTTCGATTCGCGGAACACGACAGCGCTCTACGATGCGGTCGTGGCTTCAGCGAACGAACTGGCAAACCACGCGAAACAGCCGAAGCAGGTGGTCCTGATCATTACCGACGGAGCGGACAACGCGTCGCGGGAGACGCTGGAACAGGCTATCCGCCGGGTGCAGAACCTGGGCGGCCCGGTGGTCTATTCCATCGGACTGCTCTTTGGGGACGACAAGGAAGAATCGCAAATGGCAAGAAGAGCACTGGAGACGCTGTCAGCGGAGACCGGCGGGATTGCCTACTTCCCTGCTTCCCTGGAGGATGTAGATGGGATTGCACAGGAAGTTGCTCGCGATATCCGTAATCAGTACACCATCGGCTACCACTCGACCAAGCCGCCTGCGCTTGGAGGGTACCGGACTGTCCGCGTCGAGGCCCAGGCAGCACATCATGGAACGCTTACCGTGAGGACGCGCAAGGGATACTACCCCAAGTCGACGGAAAACACAGCCGTGGCGCAGTGAGCCTCGCTCGCGCGCCTACCAGATGCCTTTGTCGCTTCCGGTTATCATTTGCCCAACAACCGCCGCTGTGGCTAGCCAGGGCAGTAAACTAAGCCTCGCGGTGTTGTGCAATTCCCATTTGCGCAACATGGCGGTAAGTTGTGATCCGTAGAGCCGCGCGGATTGAGGGATGATTGGGACTCGCAGAAATCCCCGTCCGAAGTACACCGCCTCACCGCCAAAGCGTGCTGAGGCTCGCACAAATCCCGGAAGATCGAGTCCATTGCGGCGGTACTGTTCGAGGTAGTCGGAAACGACCACCAGGTAGGTCGCCGCCCCTTTCCAGATGCCTGCCGATTCGGCCGAAGATTGCAGATCACGGTAATCGATGCCCCCCAGATCCGAGAGCATGGCAGTATCGATAATGTCGCACAAACGGAAATAGAAGTGACGATACATCCGCTGCAGGGTGGAGATCAGCAGGCGATCGGGGACTGCCGGCACTCTGAAAGCAAAATCGCCAATCTTATGCGATTGAGCACGGTAAGCCAGCCAGGAGGCGATGGAAACCTGTTCTCCGGTTTGCCCCAGTCGACCCATGTGAATCTCGACTGCCTCAGGTAGCCCAGGTATCAGGAAGTTCCATTTATGGGCCAGCCGATCGCCCCAACTGCGGGGTGCAATTTGTGCCTGGAAGCGTGTTTGCATCAAGGCACATATCTCCCTCGGCTTCCCGTTTGTGTATAAGTCAAGGTCACTGCCCAAGTCGGGCCAGTGATCAAGCGATTTGATCACCGTCGGATTGTGCCCCTCCTCTGCCAGCGCTCCGCAAATGTCGTGCAGGAACGATATCGCGTGGCTGATACGCTGACGCTCCACCGCCAACGCTTTCGCAGCCCAGTCAGCACGCATTTCGTCCCGTGCTTGCAGCATGAGCTCAAAAAACACTTCCAGTCCACGAATAATCACATGATTCGAGTCTGCCAGTGTTCGCAGATGTTCAAATTCATCCCACCGCAGCTGGGCTGGGATCGCGGCAAGTGCTAGATCATTGGTCGGGGCTAAAAGCAGATGAGAGAGGATCGTCATTCCATCATCTGCGACGCGCGGGCTGGATGGCTTAGGCATTGGGCAGAATGACCCCCTGGCTATTGGGTCTGAGGTACGGCAATGGGAGAAACGTTCGAGGGCCCTACGTGCGGAGGGCCCTTGGGCACTGCACTCGGTTCGGCCGGTGTATTGTCGCGGGGGATGAGCTCGATAGGGCCGGTTTGCTGGCGCCGCGCCCGGCTGTACTGGTCAAGCACGCCGTCGACGCTGTGGCCACTATCGGTGGCTACCGCCAGAAGCTGCTGCCCTTCCGCGGACCGTTGTGTCGCCAGGCCAATGCGGGCATCAGCATCGTCCGCTTGGCGGGCCTTGGCGTAATAGAACTGCGCCGTCTCGAGGTCGCCATCCCTCTCGGCGACGTAGCCCAGATTGTTAAGCGAGAAGGCGCTGTTGGGGTTGAGCGAGTATGCCTTGATAAAATCCTGCTTTGCGGCCGGCCAATCGTTGCGATTGGTCGCTGCCACTCCGCGAAGCGAAAGCATCGTGGCCTGCGCCTCATCGTTGCCTACGGTCCGCATCTTCTTTCTCAGGTCGCGAGCACTTTCTGCAGCCATCTTGCTGACCGGCTTCCCTCTCCACGAACGCTTCAAGCTGACGACAATCGGCTCGGAGGAATCGAACGCAGCGGCGGCGTCATAATACTTCAAGGCGTTTTCAAAATCTCCGGTGGCCTCCTCGGCAACTCCTAGATTATTCAAGGTGAAAGCATTCATCGGCTCAAGAGCCAACGCCTTGTGAAGCAGGTCGTCCGCCTCGAAATTTCGCCTCTGCGACAAAAGCTCGATGGCCTCGACATTCATCCGGTTCACGCGCATCGGCACGTCTTTCAAACTGGTAAGGGCATAGGACATCGGCTTGCCTTCCAGCTGCCTGGAATTGCTCACATCGATTAAGGCCTCACTGCCCTGCTCCGAAGCCAGCGCATAGAACTTTTGCGCACGATCCAGTTCCCCCTGAAGTTCAGAAATGTAGCCCAGATTGTTCAAGGTAAACGGGTCGACCGGATCGTAAAGGTAGGCTTTATAGAAGATGGCTTCGGCTTTCTCGTACTGGTGCTTGCCTATCGCCTCGACCCCCTCGCGATTAAGGCGCTGTACGGGGGTGAGTTCGCTACGGCCTGGGATCGTGACTTTCAGGTCGTGCGCCCACATCGGCTGTACTGCGAGGCTTAACAGCATTGCCGTCAGAACGAGAAACCTTGGCGGTATCGAAAACATTTGTTTGAACTTTTTGCCTTCGAGTAAAAATCGCGAATCGAAAACCTAGCCGAACATAGACAGTTTGATGCGAGTTACGCAAATTTGTTGCTGCACCGGAGAGGTCTTTCCGCGGCCTTAGACGGGTCGCAAGCCACCTATCGTTATCTCAGAACATCCAATCTGTGCTAGTTGCTAAACGGCAGGTGTAGAAATGGGTCGTCTTCTCGCAATCGCGGCATTGGGCAGTCTCACGATTGCTTATTATGCGTTCGCAGATGATAAGCCACAACAATCAGGAGTGATGCCACCCAGCCCTGTAACCGAAGGGGTCTCCACTGGCCTGCCCGCACTGCCGCTTGTACCCCCGGGGAAAGCCACGGTGATGGGCGGTGAGATTCACAATGTAGACCCTGTCCGTGACCAATTTACGCTGGAGGTTCCGGGCGGCCGGCCGATCAAACTGCTCTTCGATGCACGGACCCAACTCTATCGTGACGGAGTCAAGATTGCTCCCGGCAACCTGCACTCCGGGGATCGGGCTTCGGTAGAGACCGTGTTGGATGGAACAAATGTCTTCGCTCTCAGCATCCATATGTTGTCCCACCCGCCGGAGGGCGAATGCCAGGGACAGGTGATGTCTTACGACCCTCGCAGCCGTGAATTGATGGTTAGCAGTGCGCTGTCTCATGAACCCATCAAACTATTGGTGCCGCCCGGCACGCCGACGATTCGTCAGGGTCAAGCCACCTCGTCTTCGACGCCGCCGAGTTCGGCGGACTTTGTCGCAGGAACGCTGCTCTCGGTCAAGTTTGAATCGGATAACCAGGGTCGAGGCGTTGCCAGCCAGATTGCCATTCTAGCCATACCGGGATCAAGTTTCGTGTTTAGCGGAAACATCGCTTCGCTTGACCTGCACACCGGTCTGTTGGTGCTGGATGATCCGTCGGGCGATAAAAGCTACCAGCTATCGTTTGATCCCGCGCGAATCCCATTGAGCCAGAATCTCCACCTGGGGGAGCATGTTACAGTGACGGCAAGCTTTAACGGCGCTCGCTATGTGGCGGGCGCTATCGCCGTCGACTAAACAGGTTGCAGGCACCTCCTCGAGGTAAGATGGGCGCAAAAAGCAGGCGTGACTTTCTTGGGCTGTGTGTCGCGTCTGTTCCCGCCCTCGCTCTCGCCAACAAGATCCGCGGTCACGAAACTACGCAACCGGCGTATCGCACCCCGGCCTCGCTGGAACGATATATAGATCCGCTGCCGATACCGAAGCGATTAAGTCCTTACGGGACAAGCCCGGGCAAGATTCAGTATCGAATGCGCATTCTGGAATGCAGGCAACAGTTACATTCACAGCTCCCGCCCACAAGGCTATGGGGTTTTGAGGGGCAATACCCGGGTCCGACGATCGAGGCGCTCCAGAACCGGCCCATCGAAGTTCGCTGGGAGAATCATTTGCCGGCACGTCATCTCTTTCAGATTGACGCTCATATACATGGCGCCGGGCCGCCTGCTCCCCCGGTTAGAACCGTACCCCACCTGCACGGCTCACGCACGCAATCGGTCAGCGACGGGCTACCTGAAAAGTGGTTTACGCCTGGGGCTTCGGCGCTCTATTTCTATCCCAATTGTCAGCAGCCGGCGACACTTTGGTATCACGATCACGCGGTGGGCGTTACCCGCTTAAATGTATATGCGGGCCTGTCGGGGTTTTATCTCCTGCGCAATGAGGAGGAGCGCAAGATGAACCTGCCGTCCGGCGAGTACGAGATTCCGCTTCTGCTGCAGGATAGAACCCTGGACGAACAGGGACAGCTCGCCTATGTGCCCACGATGGAAAGCGGCGAGAAGCTGCCCCCGGGCGTTTGGGGCCCGGAGTTCTTTGGCGAGCTCCCGGTTGTCAATGGCGCTATCTATCCTTATATAGAGGTGGAACCGCGGCGGTATCGATTGCGCATGTTGAACGGCGCGAACTCACGGTTCTTCCATCTTTATCTGAATCTCGCAAAACGGGCCACGGACATACCTGCGTTGGTCGAGTTTCACCAGATCGGGACGGACGGCGGCCTCCTGCCCAGCCCCGTGGCACTGAACAAACTATTGCTGGCCCCGGCCGAACGGGCCGACTTGATCGTTGACTTCTCAGGGCACGAAGGAAAAACAGTCACCTTGGGCAATGATGCTCCGGCTCCATTTCCGGGATGGGACCAAATCAATTCACGCCATCCGCGGTTGTACGAGTTGATGCAGTTTCGGGTAACCCGTCCGCTTTCCAGGGTAAACGCTTTTAGCCTGCCCCCAGCGATAGCCTCGCCCGGCCTGGATGCAAACAAATCCGTGGCGACGCGAGACTTCGTGCTGTCAGAAAAGATGGACGGGCATGGACGATCCCTGGGCGTGCGCATCAACGACAAGGGCTACGACGACCCGGTAACGGAACGGGTGACCTTGGGATCGACGGAAAAATGGCGCTTTATCAACACCACGGATGACGCCCACCCGATGCATTTACACCTGGTGCAATTCAAGATTCTTGAACGCCAGGGCTTTAATCCCGCGACCCTTAGCCCGGGCCCGCTCGAGTTGTTGGGGTCGCCACGCCCACCGGCGGCCAACGAAGCGGGATGGAAGGACACCGCGGTGGTTCAACCAAGGGATGTGCTCACCATCCTGGTTCGCTTCGATGGCTATACCGGCCGGTACGTTTATCACTGCCACATGCTGGAGCATGAGGATAACGACATGATGCGGCCGTACGAGGTCGTGGCCGAGGCCCGGAGTTAGAGATCTCACACGCAGGGACTCAGGGTCCGAAGCTCGTCGGAGTGCAAGGATTGTAGCCCAGCGACTCAGCAGTGACCGGCGCAGGCGGAGTCGGCGGAGTGGCCCATGGGATATTGGTGAAGTCGAAGAAGTCAAGCAGGTTGGGCTGCGCGGCATCGCGGGCAGTCAGGTGCGCCGAGGAGCCGATAAACCGGTTCTCGACAAACTTGATCACCGCCGTGTGATCCATGGGGATGTGCGAAACATAATGCTTGCGGGTAAAGGGCGAGATGATCATGTTGGGCACTCGGAATCCGAGCTGAGCGGCAAAGCCGCTGACCGCCGCGGCGTCACTTGAATTGGCGCCGGGATCGGTTGTTTTCAGATCGCAATGTGTGGTCGGTGTCCCACCCGTTGGCACGCAGGGGTTGTAACTGTCGGGGTTGACGGCGATGGTCGAGATATCCGGGATCGTGCCCAGCGAGCTATCGGTGTTGATGTTCGATTGGCTGGGCACGGGGGGAACATGATCGTAAGGTCCTCCACCCTCGTCGTAAGCGAGAAAGAAGACGGAATCCTTCCATGCGGAGCTACCCATAAAAGAATTCACGATGTTGGCTACCTGCGCCTGCCCGGCCAGGATCGATTGGCCGGAACCAGGATGCTCGTCATTGTTGCCATAGCCGGCCTCGATGAAGGCGAAACTGGGCAGCGTGCCGTTGGCAAGATCGCTGAAGTAGGTAGACAGCGGGGCAATGTGATTGGGATCGATGCAGAACGAGTTGGTCGAATCCCCCACGACGCTTGATGGCTGGGTGGGTGGGGTACAGGCGGCGCCGGTTGGGTTTTGATATAGATACTGATAGGAATAAGACAAAGATTCGAAATCCGTTGCTGGATAATTTGCGTTGGGCGAGGCTGAGCAGTCATCGCCGTCGAGGCAAAGGTCGTCGGTGACGGTGTAGTAAATCTTCCACGATACATTCGCCTGGTCGAGCTCCTCGAAGATATTCGGTATGTTGAGCTGCGGTAGATGATCATCATTGCCCGGATCATTGACCAGACCCTGGGTCGTGCCTCCGGTAAAGGTTGCGATGCGGTTGCTGATGCTCTTGCTTGACAAGGGCGAGAACCATCGATCGGACAGGGCGAACTGAGAAGCCATGTAGTAGTAGTAGTTCAGAAAGCCCTGATCGTAGTAGCCCATGGAGCGCTGACCCGTAAGATCGGTGAAAGCGCCGGAGCAAGTGCCGGCCGGACTGGCAGCGCAGCTCTTGGCGTAGCCTTCGGCGTTGTGGACAAACCCACCCATCTGGATAGGGCGGGTAGTAAGAAAATTGTAGCTGTTGACGTCGCCGTAGCTTGCCAGCCAATCTGAGCTCTCGTCATCGATGCAGGTGCTGGTGAATTTGAACAGCGGATACGATGTGCCTTCGTCGTCGGAGTTGCTGATCGTGGTCAGTTTGTCATCGATGCCATCGACGTTGTAGGTATTGCCGTCGTCGCCGACATTCAAGCCGTTGGTCTGGCGGTAGGGGTTCAGCATGCCAAAGTAATTGTCGAAGGTATGGTTCTCCTGCAGCATAAAGATGACGTGGTCGATCGATTGGAGACTGGCTGCCGCTGTAACCGTTACGGTCGCGGTCGCCGTGGCTTTCCCGCCAACGCCGCTGGCCGTGGTGGTGTAGGTCGTGGTGGCGGCCGGGCTGACAGATTGCGTTCCTCCGGCCGGCTGCAGGTTATAGGTGCTGCCGTCCGTCCCGGTCACCGTCACCTGGGTGGCATTCGTTGCGGTCACGGTCAAGGTGGACGCATTTCCCGCTGTGATCGACGCAGGGTTCGCCACAATGCTGACCGTGGGGGCCGCCGGCGGAACGACGGTTACGGTCGCGGTCGCGGTGGCCTTCCCTCCTGCTCCGGTTGCGGTAGCGGTGTAAGTCGTGGTTGCGGTTGGGGTAACGGATTGCGTTCCACCGCTCACTGCCAGGCTGTA
Organism: uncultured Acidobacteriaceae bacterium; assembly: GCA_963721125.1. Classification (GTDB taxonomy): domain Bacteria; phylum Acidobacteriota; class Terriglobia; order Terriglobales; family Acidobacteriaceae; genus PALSA-350. Next base: position 975,938 of record CAVRHZ010000009.1, read on the forward strand.
TGTGCTGCCGTCGGTTCCGGTCACGGTCACCTGGGTGGCATTCGCCGCCATCACAATCAACATGGACGAAGCGCCGGATGTAATCGATGTAGGTTTGGCAGTCATGCTGACGGTGGGCGCGACCGCAGGCGGTAGAACGGTCACGGTCGCGGTCGCCGAGACCTTTCCGCCTGCTCCGGTTGCCGTTGCGGTGTAAGTCGTGGTGGCAACCGGGCTGACAGATTGCGTTCCCCCGGCCGGCTGCAGGGTATAGGTGCTGCCATCGGTTCCGGTCACCGTCACCTGCGTGGCATTCGTAGCGGTCACGGTCAAGGTGGACGAACTGCCCGAAGTAATCGACGTAGGTTTAGCAGTCACGCTAACTGTGGGCACAACCGCAGGCGGTAGAACGGTCACGGTCGCGGTCGCCGAGATCTTCCCGCCTGCTCCGGTTGCGGTTGCGGTGTAAGTCGTGGTCGCGGCCGGAGTGACACTTTGCGTTCCCCCGGCCGGCTGCAGGGTATAGGTGCTGCCATCGGTTCCGGTCACCGTCACCTGCGTGGCATTCGTAGCGGTCACGGTCAAGGTGGAGGAACTGCCAGAGGTTATCGATGTGGGGTTCGCTGCGATAGTGACGGTCGGGGCCGGAGAACTGCTGACAGTTACGGTTGCGGTCGCCGTGCTACTACCCCCAGCCCCAATCGCCGTCGCAGTATAGGTCGTGGTCGCGGTCGGGCTGACACTTTGTGTCCCCCCCGTCGATGGCAGGGTGTATGTGCTGCCGTTGCTCCCGGTTATGGTGACCTGCGTAGCATTCGCCGCAGTGACGGTAAGAGTGGACGAATTGCCAGAGGTGATCGTGCCGGGGTTAGCAGCAATGGCGACGGTAGGCTCCGTACCGGTAGAATTATTGGTGAAGCTGGCACCGCACCCGGCAAACAGCAGTGAACTGCAGAGACAAAAGAATGCGAGCGCGGCGGGACGAGGCGAACGCCAGGGCCATCTTTTAGGTTGCGTTCTGTTGAAAATCGTTTCCAGGACGGTGTCGCTCCCCGGAAGGAAATCCGCAGCCCTCTCGGCTGCGCCGGCGATAACAAACGGAAAGCCAGACGATACCTCGGCAGATGGTAACGAGGGATGGATAGAGTCGGAGGTATCCACGATTTTCATCACCTCAATCGGGCCACAGGCCATGATTCCTTTGCACAAGAAGACCTCACAAGGGGAGAGCAAACCGGGGCAACAGGCACGTATAACAAGGCGTTCTCCTTATCAGCCAAATGCTTCAGAAGTCACTCTCGAGCGTTGGACCTCCCGGGTACCCTTCACCATCTGAATGCCTTCTTGCGGCAATCGTTTCACGCCAGTCGTGCGGATCCGCGAACGCAACTACATCACTATCGTCTTCGATCGGGTCGAGGCCGTCGGCAACCACTGCGGCATCTCTGCCGTTTCGGAAAAAGACTGAGGGGAACAGCCAGCCGAGACGAACCTCTTTGTCGGCTAAAGGCCGCTCAAAAAGGCGACGGCGCCAAGAGAGCTCGCTGGTATCCAGGATCTCTCTCTTACATTTGTTGACTTCAAACCAGCGAACATAACTGCGCACCACGCTGGCCATGTTCATCTGCAATCCCGCGGCATAGTTACGCTGTGCCATTTGCACTTGCAGATCCGGAGACTGAAGAATGGTAACCAGTCGGTCAGCAAGATCGGATGCGTCGCCGGTTCTGTAGAAATCAGCGGCCATCGCCTCATCGGCCACCATCTCCCGAAACTCCGGAATGTCGGCGCACACAATCGGAATTCCGTACTCACAAGCCTGGTGGGCCGGCCCGCTCGATCCAGTCGCAGAATCGTAGGGCATCACCAGGATCGAGGTAGAACGAAAGAGCTCTGGAATGTCTTCTTCGGGGACATATCCGCGAAACTCGATGGGCAGATCCGCCGGCTGCGACTCCCGTATCGACTCCCAATATCCGGCTTTGGTGTGGTGGTTCGCCCCGGCCACGATCAACCTGGCATTGGGGATCTTCTTGAGGACAGCTGGAAAGGCCTCCATGAGCGTTTCCAGCCGCTTATAGGTTCCCCAGTGCCCGATCGCTAGAATGCGAAGGTCGGGATCGCCACGTTTGCTAAAGTCCGGAGGACTGGGAACGGATGCGAACGATCCGTGCGTGCCCAGGAGAACATTCTGAGCCGAATACTTGGCGACTAAGGTGCGACGGTAGCGGGAAAGCAGCACAGACACGGAATGCGCCTTCAATAAAGCCCTGGTCGCTAAAGCCGACCCCATGCGTAGGATGCGCTCGCGGCGCACGCCGGCTGCAGCAAAATCGACATGCTCAACGATATGGTGCAGGGTGATATGGGAGTAAAAACCTGAGGCCCTTACCAGAGCCGGCGCGGAGAGCCCGGCAAATGCGGCAAATGGGTTCTCCGGGGTGGCAAAGCTCGAGAAGACGAGGTTGAACCACACCACGTCGGGCTGTAACCTGCGGATCGCTTTCAATATCCGCAGCGGAGTCGTCACGCTGCCGAACCTCCAGCACCGAATCACATGGAAGCCCTCCAATTCCGAACATTCCTGGGATTTCCATGGATTGCCATCAGCGTCGGTAGCAAATTCGTAATCAGTCAGTTCGTCGGCAAGAATGATTAGATTGACATCGGGGTTGCGCTGCAGCTCCCGCGCAAGATGGAATGCGTACTCATTTAGCTGCCGTCCACTGGGAGGAAACGTCGCAACCAAGCAGATTTTCATCGGCTCCTGCCTCAAAACAATGTGATGCTCACATACGGCCTAAACTGCTCGTTTCGCCCGCTTGTGAAGTTAAAGAAGTCTTCCTGTTGTAGCCCCGCCGAAAACCGAATCGGATACTGCAGTTGTACTTGTCCCGTTTCATCATCGAACCTGCGGTGCAGGGGGGTTGCATACGAAACCGCGAAACCGCTCTGAATGGTGTCATAGACGTGAAAGCTTCTGGTGCTGGAGTAGGCTGTCGTTGCCTCGAAATCCCAATGACGGGTGGGGGAGAAGTCAATGGTGCCCGCCGGGCGTAAAGCTTGTGCAATGCCTGACCGTGACCCTACGGTTCGCCAAGCCCGAAGGTCTTCAGCGACCGCTTCTATGTTCAGACGGTCTGAGAAGCGATGGGTGAGACCGATGTACGAAGCCGTGTAGTAATCTTCTGTGGCCACGGGCGTGAACTGCTGATCATTCGCTCCCCAGCCCGTCACCAAAGCAGTTTTGCCCCATGGCGCCCCAACCCGAAAGTCAATGGCGCCAGCCAAAGAATGCGAATAGATGTTGCTTTCGGTGAAAGGACCGACCTCGCGGATGAAATAGCCATCCACCGACACGGCGTCGAAAAAGGAGCTGGTGGAAACATACGTAAACACCCGAAAGAGATTCTGGTTCATCTGCACCGGCGATAAGGAATCACGGCGTATGGTCCCTTGAATGCCGCTGTTGAATTGCACCACGTTGCTGCCCAAATGCACCGTAGGGGCAATTCCGAAATTGATCGTGTAATCCATCGTGTCGCGGTTAACAATGGAATTCGTTGCAGGGACGGATATCTCTCCGCGCGCATTCCTTACCTGGAAGAATCCGCCGACGGTAGGAAAGTTTCCCAAATGCAGGTGGTAGGCGTTGGTCCATTGCGTGGCCAGGGAGGAACGAGGCGGGGGCAGCAGAGAGACGTCGGAGCTGGGCACCGGTGTAGGCGCATCCAGCTTGGAGTCAAGCACGTAGACGGTCGAATCTTCGAAAATTGGTTGCACTGAGAAATCGGACAGAAGGCTCAGAGTGGAATTAACTCGGTAGCCTTCGTTCGCGCCCGCCTGCAGAAGACCCTGCTCGGCCGTCTGATCTTCGCCGGCGGCGCTGGCAGCCTGGGCAAAGGCGGTAAGCGCCTGCGTACCCTGGTGCTCCTGCTGGTACACATTAGCTTCGGCTAGCAGATATTGGTAATCCGATTCGCTGTCGTCTACGTGGCTTACCGCGGATAGCTGCGCCGACGCCCTGGCTGTATCTCCCAGGGCGAGATAGTTATTGGCCAGGCCGACGCGCACAGCAATGTCGGATGCGCCTGCGGCTTTGGCGCGTTCGAGATACGTTTGCGATAGCTGATACTCATGCATCTGGCGCAATACATCCGCCGCCGCGATGTACTGGCTGCCCGTTGGTGGCACGGTCTCCCCTGCTTCGGCCTCCATCAGGCCCAAGCCAATCTGCCGCTCCGCATCCTGCGAATGGTCCTGCTGAGCCATGAGCTGGGCGATGGCTAGACGGACATCGAAACGATTGCTGTTAGGAGTCGTAAGGGCTTTCTGAAAGCGATCCATGGCGCCCTTCTGATCTCCGAGCGCGCTGAGGGCCTGCCCGGTGGCAACGAATATTTCGCTATCCCCGGTGGGATCGCCGGTGGAAGCTGGAGCATCGCGGGCATACTGCTCGGCCAGCTGAACATAACGCAGAGCCTGATCGCGCTCATCCAGGTTGGCGTAGGCACGTGCCAATAATGCGTAGACCGCCGGATCGTCGGGAGAGAGTTTTTGCGCGACCAGCAGCTCATCCACCGCTTCGTGATAATGACGCTGGGCGTACAGAGTGTTCCCCAGCCCATAGTGGAGCGTTCCGTCATTGGGCGTGAACTTCAAGGCTGCACGATATTCGGTGATGGCTTTGGAGAGCAGACCCTCTCTTCCATAGGCTGTCGCCCGGATCATGTGCAGGATTTTTGAATCGCCCATCTCCAGTTCCGCCAACTGGGTTTGTCGCAGCGCCGCCTGCGGCCGATGCAGATCGAGGTCGGCATAGGCCAGTCCAAGGTGCGCCTCGCCATCCTTCGGTTCGCGCTTCAGGGCAGACTCGAAGTCGGCAGCGGCGGCGCTGGCTCGATGCATGTCGTTGAAGATGTACCCACGATTCACGTAGGCCGTAACTACGTTGGGGTCGCGATCAAGCACGTCGGTAAAATCACGCAGCGCCTGCTCTCGCTGCCCGTCATGTTTGTGCACATACCCAGCCAATAGCGGAATATCGGGTTCGTGAGGAAAGATCTGGTTGTATTTGGTGGTGAGATCCAATAACTCGTTGTACTTGCCGAGGTGGAGCAAATCATAACCAAGATAAACGACGACATCCCGATCCTCGGGAAGCACCTTGATCGCTTGCCGGCCGACATCGGCGGATTGCTGATAATCACCCTTGAAGCTCAGGTATCTCTCTTTTTCCAAAAGGACTTGGGGATCCTGCTCCATTTCGCTCGTGGCGCGACTCAACCATTTGCCGGCCAGGTCAAGATCGTGGGCTTCAATGGCGGCATTCATGCCTCCGGCCACAATCAGCGCATTGTGCGGAGCCAGCTCATAGCCCTTGCTGTAAGGAAGCTCAGCTCTGTTGAATTGGTGATGAGCGGTGTACAAATCTCCCAACGCGAGATAAGGCACATAGAGCGAAGGGTAGTCTTGCGCCAGGAGACCGAAATATTTCTCCGCGTCCTGGTCGCGGCCCGCCGCGCGTGAGGCATACCCCAGCGACGTGAGCGCGAATCGGTTGCGAGGATCGATGGCGAGGACCCGCTTGTAAACGGCGATTGCGTCTCCGGTGCGACCCAGCTTCATCAGCAAATCACCGTCCAGCTGCAGGTTGTTGGGATCGTGCGGACTGAGCGCGAGCGCTTCTTTCATGTCGGCCAGCGCGCTGTCGAGCTCGCCGGCATTCATCTTGATCAAAGCTCGCAGGCGTAGAAACTGCGTTCTGTCGGGCCCTCGCTCATCGAGCGACCGGATGGCCGTCTGCGCGATCGCGAGCTGTTGACGGGCAGCGCCCGGGTCATGAATGTTGCGCTCCAGCTGCATCAGATCCATATGCAGCTGGATGCTATAAAGCGGCCCCTCGACTGGAGTTGTGCTTAAGTTTGCCAGGGCGGCGCTGTATTCCCGGACGGCATCAGCATCTCTCTCCTGGAGTTGCGCGATCTCTCCGCGGATGGCGTGTAAGCGGTAGTAATCGGAATTAAGCGCGGCTGCACGCTGGAGAAATGGCGCGGCGTTCTCTATGGAACCGGCAGCCACGTCAGCCTGGGCTGCGGACAGCTGCAGCCCCAGGTCCTTCGGCATCGCGTTAGCGGCCTGGTTGTATAGCCGGGCAGACTCACCTGGCTGGCCATCAAGCTGGTAGGTGTACGCAAGCTCCGCGATGACGTCAGGCTTCGGGTCGCGGATCGATTTGAGGGCGGCGATCGCCTGCCCGTAGTTTCCAGTCTCCCGGTAATATCCCGCCAGCGATCGCTGAACGTCGGGATCGTCTGGGCTGCGGTGCCTTGCCAAGTCGAGATAATGGCTGGCCAAATTCATTTGCTTCAGATGTTGATACGCAAGGGCCAACAGCAATTCGGCACGCGCGTTGGGCTGCAACGATTCCGCCCGGCGCAGCCAATCGATGGCGTTGGTGTAGTCTCCGGCCCTGAGGTAAAGACTTCCTAACAACTGCACGTCATCTCTCCGCCTTGGATCGGATGAGAGCACCTGCTTCAGAAGATGCTCCGCCTCGTCGGTTCGTCCCACTACGCTGTAGGTCTGGGCGAGGCCGGAGAGCCCGTCGAGCGCTCCTGGCTTGAGTCGCAGACCACGGGTATACGCACTCTCAGAGAGTTGGAATTTGGCATCCAGGCGGGCCGCATAGCCAAGCAGGAACCACAGCTGCGGATCGCTCGAGTCAGCTTGGGCCGCCTGCTGCGCGTAGTCAACTGCCTGTGCGTGATCACCACGCTGCAGTGCCAGTTGGGCAGCGCGTGCAAGGCGTGCGGTTTGAATATTCGATCCCCAACCCAACGGTTGGCCTTGGGTCTGCGTCTCACCACTCTGAGGGGTCGTCGCGGACGTGTCGGGCTCTACCTTGTAAGTTTGCGCGTGGACCAAACCGGCAAGCGCAATGAACAAAGGCAGAAGAAATATCTTCAAGAGTCCAGATCGAGCAAGCCAACGAGTCATCAGTTTAGGAGTGCCAAGTCATCACGTTAGATTCAGAGAACGCTTCGAGCGTTGCCGGGCGGTGATGGAGAGTGCGAATCGCATTTTCGTGAGGACCACAGGATCGCAAGCAACCCCTCGGCTCCGACGTACTATCTAACGCATCACGAGAGGGGCTGTGGAGAGAATTGAGCTGTTCAGTCCTGCAAAACGGCCTATCCCGCTAGGCCTCATTCTTATGGCGGCAGTCGTGGTTCACCTGCCTCTGCTGCTCATGAAGCTGCCGCTGCAGTCCTACGACACAAACTTCCATATTTTCTTCGCTTCCCACTACGTGCATCACTGGTTCAATCCGTGGAACACGAAGTGGTATGCGGGTTTTTCCCAGACTACCTATCCGCCGTTGCCGCAACAGTGGGTGGCGATGATCTCGCACATCACTGGCCTTGACATGGCTTACATGGCAGTGCAGATGGCTGCGATTTTGCTGCTGGCCTTGGGGGTCTATCGCTTTGCCTTACTGTGGGTCAACCCCAGGGCCGCATCGTTCGCGGCGCTGGCGAGTATTTTTCTCGGCTCGGAGAGCTTTCTTGTTTACTCCGCCGGCCAGTTGGCAACGACTTCGGCTGCGCCGATTTATTTGAACGCCCTGCCTTATCTGTTCGAATGGGTTCGCTTTGGAAAGTGGCGCTCGTTTCTTAAGGCAAGCGCGCTGTTCACTGCCGCAGCCGCGGCGCACCACGCTACGCTGCTCTTCGGCTCGCTGTTTTTTGCCGTGCCGGTGCTCGCCCTGGTGATCCTGGATGGTGAGGGCAGCGACCGAATCTCCACGCCGGCTTTCCTGCTGCGTACCATCAGCATCACGCTGGTGGTGGGCGCCGCGATCGCGATCGTGCTGCTTCCATTCTGGATCGCATTGATTCACTACCCGGTTACGCAGACTCCCATACCGCACCCCAGCAGGGCCAACTACATCCTGAGCCCGCAGTGGGGCCTCAACTATTTCGTCATTCCTTATGGAGCATTGATACTGGCTCTGCCGTTCATCATCATTCGCGGCGCGACGGTCGTCCGCCTTCGTCCATTGCTCTTGGGTTTCTGGGTGGCATTTCTGGTAGGACTCGGAGGAACGACTCCGGTTGCCCACCTTCTGCTTGGCCGGGCTTTCGAAGTGTTGACGATGGAGCGCTTCAGCTACTGGGCCACTTTGCTCAGCCTGCCCATCGTGGGCCTGCTGGCGGCGGAACTGGTCGAGCGCTTCCGCATGCGCGCGGCGGTTTGCCTAACTGTCGCTGCGGCTGTGACTTGCGCGTTGGCCGTTGCCTGGGTAAGTTACCGTCCGGCTGACGCCTCCAACTTCAAAGTGGATTCGGTCGCCGCGTGGCTCAACCGGGATGGTCACGACCAGTACCGCTACGTCACGCTGGGATTTGGTAACAAAATTGCCCGCCTGGCGATGATGACCGACGCAAGCAGCGTGGACGGCGAATGGAATTCCGGACGCATGCTGCCCGAGCTGACTCGCTACGGTGGTGGGGCGCTCACCAGCTCAAAGTATTTCGGCAAGCCGGGGCTCGATGCATTGCGGGCCATGCTGCAACACGCGGACCGTTACGGACTGAAATGGGTTTTCGTACGCGACCCTTATTACGATCCCCTGTTGAAGTTTGCCGGCTGGCGGCGCGTGGACGAACTGGATGACAATACCGTCATCGTATGGAGCAAAGACGGCGTGCCTCCGGCTGTGCCAATGAACGCCCCGCAAATGCCGCCGCACTGGCAAGGCGTGTTGTGGGGGACCTTGCCCTTTGGCAGCAGCCTGCTGGCGATCCTGGTGGTCTTGATTCCGGAGGGCAAACGCCGCGAGCACCAGCGGGATAATTCCCCTGCTACGCATGATTTCGTTGCCGGGAGTATGGTGTCGTGAACAAAGGACGTCTGCTGGCTGCAGTGATTGGCGCCGCGACCGTGGCCTTGGTGGTGATAGGAACGCTTTGGCCGGTTCCCTCCGCGGTGGCCTATGCCGGCGGCAAGAGCTTGCTGCGCTCCTCTTCCACGGCACAAGGAGCTGTAGAGAACCTGGCTGACGAAATTCGCTTGCAGGCATGGGGGGAGGCCTACTCCAGCCTGGGCAACAAAGCCGAATTTACCCAACAGGAATTTGTACACGACCTGACCGGATACTATTCCAGCCTGCGCACCTACGCGACCCTGGAGAACTTTGACGTATTGCCGCTGCATGCTTCTGACCAGGAAGCGGAGATCCAGCTGCGGTTGCATTGGTCCACGGTGGTGGGCACCTTTGTGAGCACGCGCGAGCTGCACGTGGTTAAGAACGGCGATCGTTGGAAGGTGGATTGGCCCCTGGTCAAGGAACAGCATGTGCCGCCACAGGTGATCGCAGTCAATTACCTGCGCTGGGATGTGATTTACCGCGGCCCGGGTGACGGCTGGGGCGTGCAGGACGTGGAAGCGCCGCACGTACGCATTGTGGATATGCACCCGGTGCAACGCGCTGAAGGGGTAGTGATCCTGGGCGAACTTCTCAACGAAGATGTGGTGCCCGCCTACGTGTCGGTGAGGGCAACCTTGTTGTCGAAGAGCGGATCGCCGATGGCGAGCGAGGGCAGCTTCGACAAAATATCTCACACACTGTTGCCGAAGCAAGTCACGCCGTTCCTGATTATCTTTCCCGATGCCACCTTGTCCCAGGTGGGCAGTATCCGCATGGATCCTGTGTCGACCCTGGTGCCGGCTTCGGCGGACCCGGTGATTGAAATCCAGGATCAGCGATTGAATCCGGCGCCGGACGCCTCGCTGACTGCGACAGCTGGTTAACCAAAGCGGGCAGGTCGTGAATGTCGCCCATGTTCTGGGAACTTTCTATGACAAGAGTGGCCAGGTGGTGTGGGTGGCAGACCAATATATCGATCGCGCTCTCCTACCGCAGACCCCGGTTCCGTTCAACATCCACATTCCTGAAGATCTGGCTCGAAAAATCGCTAGCGAACGAGCTATCACTGCGACCTACACCGTCGGAGGCTTCTCGTGAAGCTGACCTTGCTGTTTGGGAGCATGGCCCTGGCCGTGACGCAGCTGGCGTGTGCGCAAGGCGGAAGCATGAGCTTGCCCAAGACAGTCGAGGCGGGTAGCGCCTTCTCTATCCAGTGTTCTGGGAGCGGAAAGGCGGTGCTCTATATCGTTGGACTGGGGCAAGTGCTGAGACGCGAAGTGCAACCAGGACAGAACCTCTCGTTTCCGGCTGGTTCGTTATACAACGCCGGCCACTACCTGGCCATCCTGGTGGAAGGATCTTCCAAAGATGCGGAATCGTTTGATGTTGTCCCGGCCGGTAAACCTGCGGAGCTGAGTTTTCTGGCGAAACCATCTCGCCTCCCCGTCGGGATACATGACGGCATTAGCGGCACGGTGTACGTTTTCGATGCTTATCACAATCTGGTCACGGCACCGGCGCCGGTATCGTTTCAACTTTCGAATCCGTCGAGCCCGGTGCAGGAGCGCACCGTGGTCGCCCAGAATGGCGCCGCCTGGACGCAGATGGACTCTACGGCCAAGGCGGGCAGCGATCAATTTGTGGCCCGCGTCGATGGAGTTTCCAGCACGCGCGTGATCGAGCAGGCGCCGGGGGATCCGTGCGGGTTAAGCGTGAGCGCACAACCGTCAGGGCAACAGCTTGAGCTCAAAACAGCTCCGTTGCGCGACTGCAGCGGCAACGCAGTGCCCGATGGGACCATCGTCACCTTCACGGAAAACTATGGTGGCGCTCAATCGACGGCGGACGTACCTCTCAAACACGGAATCGCGCAGGTGGACATGCCGGCGCATCGGGGAGCAAGTATTTCCGTGGCCAGCGGGGTGGTGATGGGCAATGAGCTTCGATGGGAAAAATGACCATGACGAAGGTGGCGCTGGTCACTCTCCTGTTCTTCGCCATACCCTGCGCCCTTCGGGCGGATGAGGCGGCGGTCCGTGTGGAATCGCCGAACCTGCAAGCGACCAGGCTGCTGCACAAGCAGACCGCGGATGCGGCGATCCGCGACTATTTGCAGTCGTGGCGGAGTCTAAGGGTCGCCCTGGAGCAAAATCGTCCCGACCTGCTCGAGCAGAGTTTCGTGGGCACCGCGCTCGACAAACTCAAGGATACGATCGGCCAGCAGGTTGACCTGGGTCTGCATACCACTTATCAGGATCGCGCTCACGATCTCCGTGTGGTTTTCTATTCACCGGATGGGTTATCCATTCAGCTGGTCGATAACGCCGAATACGATCAGCAGGTGTTCGACCATGACAAGCTTCTGGCCACGGAGCGGGTGCAAAAGCGCTATGTCGTGGTCCTCACACCTGCCGAAGTGCGTTGGAGAGTACGCGTTTTTCAAGCTGACCCGAATGAAAAGCCTGTAGCGATGACCAAGCGCGTCAGATAACCGGGTGAGGGGCCGGCTTGTGAACGGACGCCCGCCTCAAAAAGCCTTGTATGAGCAAGCAGCCTTTTAGCGTCCTGACTCCTTTGACGTTGGTTGGGGGGCGTTTCCACAGGTGGGAATGCCGGGTTCAGTCGCGGTTCCTTCCTCGTAATCGTTCCACGTCTCGATCATCACAAAAGGAATAGGCTGATCGGCGGGAACGTATTTCCGCCAGAGGTTGAATGTATCCGAAAATGTTTGGCCGCAGCGGGCGGAGATATGCCGGTTGAGGCTCCAGGAGGCTTTGCTGTCGTCAAAGCTTGCCCATGCCCCGCCCACGATGAGCTTGTCAGGGTACTTCGTCACCATGGTCTGGTAGAAGTCGCTCAGGTACTGCTCTCCCCAGTTGCTGCCATCCGCCGACCACCCTTTCGGGCCGGGACTTACCCAGGCATAAAAGCCATCAAGCGCGTCCGCATACTGGCCGGGTAGGCTCTCATCGATGAGGAGAGGTGGATGGTCCCATTGGTTGACGACGGCCCGCACCTTGTCCCAATCGGTATGCCCTCCTTTGGGAAAAATGAAGATCACCGGACGCCCCTGATAGGTTAGGTACGCCTCCCGCCCGGGCGCACTGGGGCTCAAATAGGTGTCGTGGAACATGGTGAAGTCGGCGATGGCTTCGTCCGTGGCCCCATCTTCCTGGTCCGTCTCGTCGTACATCATCGCCACATGGAACTTGTGTTTTGCGGCCGTGGTTTGCATCAGAGCGTAGCTCTGATCGATAAAGGGTTCGCGATCTCCATACCAATCCACCACGAAGGCAGAAATGCCCCGGGCAGCCGCCTCACTGATCTGCCTGCGTATCACGGCGGGATCATGCGACGAGTAGCCGACGGAGATGTGCCTGGGGTGCCCAAACCACGCTTCGTAGGTAGCCAGTATCTCGGGCGATTTTCCAGCGGCCGTATATTTCAACCGGACCGGCGGCGACGATTCAGAACCAGGGCACCCTTGGAGCAAAGATAGCAACAGTAGAGCGGCGCTTACAGAACGCAGCATAAGGTAATTCTTAGAAGCGCCGAACCGGCCTCGGGGTTGTCGCGCTCGCAGCAATCCTTAGAAAGGTCCGCTATTGCGAGCAGCCGGAATGTGCCTTTCAGCATCGGATGAAGTATTGAATATTTGAACCGCACCCGCGGAGCTTTCGCATTCACCGAGCTGACTTTTAACGGGAATCTTCAATGATGCCCTTGGCAGCAGGAGCCTCAACAATGTGCTGAAGACCCTGACCCAAAAGCCGAAGGCACTGCCAGCCCGCATCCTCTCGGGGAGCTTCGTGTTGCTGTCAGGCTCAGGGCTGGCGACGGCAACCAACTTTGCCTATAACATTGCGGTCGCGCGATTTCTCGGACCCAATGGGTTCGGGCATGCTACTGCTGTCTACACTCTGCTCACTCTGATCTCCGCAGTGACTCTGTCGTTTCAGATCATTTCCGCCAAGGTTGTGGCCCAACAAAGCTCCGCTGAGGGAAAGTACGCTGGGTATCGAGGCTTCCACCAAGGCGCCTGGGCATGCGGCATCCTTGTCGCGGTCCTGCTGCTGGCTTTTCAGAAAGCGATTGCTGACTATCTGAACTTGCCGAGCCCGATATTAGTTGCCCTGCTGGCCATCGGAGCTGCGTTCTACGTTCCGTTGGGGAGCCGGCGCGGCTACTTGCAGGGCGCCTATGGTTTTCGCCGGCTGGCCACCAACCTCGTACTTGAGGGAGCAGTTCGGCTGGGTGGTTCGTTACTTCTGATGCTGTGCGGCCTGGGCGTGAAGGGGGTGATCGCGGCCAACTCGGCAGCAGTAGCGGCGGCCTATCTCGCGATCGAGCCGGAAGCGGCGATCCGGATGCCAAACCCAATTCGCCTGCTCTATGCCCTGCGTGAGACATCTCAGGCGATCGTCTTTTTCTCCGGCCAGGTACTCATCAACAACTGTGACATTGTGCTCGTTAAGCACTACTTCCTTCCCCAGGCAGCGGGGCTTTACGCTGCCGTAGCGATGGTGGGCCGCGTGATCTATGCCTTCTCTTCGGCCGTCGTGAACAGCATGTTTCCTTTGGTGGCGGGCACCAGCGAAGAGGAGCGAAAAGATTTAAAGGTGATCGCGACGTCGCTTTTGCTGGTGTTGACCATCGGTGCGGGCCTGGCCCTCGGCCTGCGTTTTGCTCCGGCGAGCATCTGGATAGCGTTTTTCGGGGCCAAGTTTCAAATTGCGGGAGAGCACGGCCTCCCCTATCTCCTGGCGCTTTATGCCGTTACCACTGTTATTTATTCACTGAGTGCCGTGATCATCACGTACGAGATGTCTTACAAGATTGCCAACACCAGCTGGATTCAGCTCGCGTTTAGCGGTGTGGTCATCGCCGGAATTTGCCGCTTTCATGCGTCGCTGCGGCAGGTCATCCTGGTGCAACTGGTGTTGATGGTGGCTCTGTTCATTTTTGTGGCGATACCGTTTCTGTTCGACTCGCTGACTGGGTCAGAGAAGACACAGCAGAGTGGGTTTGGGCCGATGAGGTTGATTCGGCAGGTTTCGGAAGACGAGGTGATTGCCGAGTTTCTGAAGAGTGATTTCGGCAAGCCCGATTTTGAGGATTACCAAGACTCGCTGGGAGGAATTGTCGGCAGCCCCAACCTGGACGATACCGTCGAAAATGACAAGCGCCGTGCGTTGTTCTTTATCCGCCACCTTGCCTTGTGGAACGAACTTCCCCCGGACACGGAATGGTTCGAGTTGGAGATGCGGGAAGCAGACCTCGGCCGGATAAGGGTTTTTCCCCGGGCACAGTGGCGGAAGATCGCGGGGGGCAATTTCTCCATCTCCAGGATCATCGAATGCATGCCCAAGCGGCAAAACGCGCTGGACGGAAGATTCCTGACGAAGATCGAGACAATACGCGATCGCTTACTACGGGACGACACCGCTCTTGGCCCCGTGATCCTCATCGGCGCAAAGGATGACGAACCGCTGACCATCCTGGACGGAAATCACCGCTTGGTAGCGGCCATGCTGGCGTCGCCCAGCAGAGCACACAGGCTCCGGTTTCTATGCGGATTATCGCCCAGGATGACGGAATGCTGTTGGTACAACACAAACATGACGACCCTTTTGCACTACGGGAGAAACCTGGTGAAGCACGTCGTACGCCGTCCTAAAGCAGAGCTGGCACGCATTTTGCAAAGTGAGGGTTAGTTTTGAACCCGAGAGGTTCCATGATTTTGAACAACGATCGTGCATCGAATTCAGGGGGGAGAGATGACAGTTCGAAGTCGTACGGTTGTGGTGGAGCAGGTGCCGGAAATATCCAGCATGAAGCAGGGCCGGGTATTTTTTCTCGGCATAAAAAGTTGCATGAGTAATGACTGTCCACGCATCGTGCTGGACTGCTCTCACGTGCGGCAAGTGGACCGCTCTCTCATGCACGTGCTGCTTTGCTGCCTGGAAGAAGCCCTCAAGCGGAACGGAGACGTTAAACTAGCCGGCCTGACTCCACCGGCAAAGGCAAGCCTGCAGATGGCTGGGGTCGACCGTGTTTTCGAAATCTATGACTCGACCAATGACGCTGTGAACAGCTTCCGTCAGCCCGTGGCCGGGCCTGACCACAACCTGTGGAGCGCAGCTTAAGACAGTCAGTTTTTACACGGAATCCGGTGAGAACGGGGAAACGCATGAAAATCTCGCGCAATTGGCTACAACGGCAGATGGCAGGCAGCCTGATAGTGCTCCTGGCGGTGCCTCTCCTCGCACAGACGCAGCAACCGCCTCCTAGCCAGCAGGAAGGCACGTCTTCTGTAGGGCCGGACCAGCGCCAGACGGCCAATCACTCAGCGGACCAGCCGGCGGCGAGGCCGAATCAGTCTACCCCTGAAGATTCCACCTCTGTGAAACCATTGACAATCAATGCTACTCAAGACGCTCCGCAAACTGCTCCGGAACCGGTAGGGACAGCCGCGGCGCCCTACGAAAATACGGTGGGCGTTGCGTCCTCCAGACCTGCCGGAGCGGTGATAGCACCGGCGAAGCAGAGGCGTGCGCATTCCCTGCTGATCAGGGTGGGTCTGATCGTCGGCGGCGCGGCTGCCATTGGGACGGTCTTGGCGCTCTCGAAAGCAAGTCCGAGCCGCCCCAATTGAGTAACGGGCAGGGAGTCGTCGTAACAGTGGCGGGAGCATACTATTGGCTGCAAGTGATCAGAACGGGAGCGCCAGGGTGGTAAGCTTCTCCGGCATTGATGGCGCGGGAAAAAGCACGCAGATCGAAACGCTTCGGTCCCGGGTACAGGAGGCTGGTCTCCGGGTTATGTTGATCACTTTCTGGGATGATGTAGCACGCCTCACTCGCGTCCGGGAAGTGTCCGGACACACCCTTTTCGGGGGAGACAAAGGCGTTGGAAGTCCGGACGCACCAATTGTCCGGCGAGACAAAAATGTCCGTTCCCGGCTGATGACCGGCGTGAGGCTCGGCCTCTATTTCCTGGACGCAGTGTGGCTGCGAATCGTCATTCGCAAAGCGCTGCGCACTCCTGCAGACCTGGTCATTTGTGACCGGTACATCTATGACGAGCTCGCGAACCTGGAACTGCGCACTCCAGCCGCTCGTATCTATGTTCGCCTGATCATGAAGTTGGTTCCCAGGCCGCACGTCAGTTACCTGCTTGATGCGGACCCAGCGCAGGCCTTCGCACGAAAGCCTGAGTACCCTTTGGAGTTCCTCTATAGCAGCCGTGCGTCGTACCTCGCGCTCAGCGACCTGGTGGGTGGGATGACGGTGATAGCTCCAATGCCAGCCCGGGAGGTCGCGGGGCAAGTGCTCAAGCATGCGCTTCCATTACTATCTTTGGATGGCTGTCAAAGTGAGCCGGCGGGCAAATAGCAGCCGCCTGCAACACTTTCGTTAGAGCTCACGCGTGATTGTTATTGTCCTGGACGTGATAAGGCAGCAGGACGGTGAACACGGCACCTTTCGGCCCATTTTCAGTATCAGAGTGCGCGTGGACGCTACCACCATGCCGCTCGGCGATCTCTTTGCACACCCATAGCCCGAGGCCAGTCCCTACGTCTTTCTTTGTGGTAAAGAATGGCTCAAAGATTCGCTTCAAGTTCTCCGGAGCGATCCCAGGCCCATCGTCTTCTATCTTTAGCCGGATCAAGTCACCGTCGACCTTTTTTACCGGCGCCGCTTCGATTTTTAGCGTTCCCTTGACTGGCAGAGCATCAATGGCGTTGGAGATGATGTTCGATACGAGTTGTTGTATTTCGCCCGCGAAGACGGTGATGGGAGGACATTCTTCAAACGTTGCTTCAATCTTGATTTCCTTGTGTTGCAGTTTATTCGAATACAGCTTGAGCACAGACTTAATCAGGCTCGGAAGGTAGACTGGTGAAGGTGAAGTTGACTCTCGAAAGAAACCGAGTGTTTGCTGGGTGATGTGCGATATCCGCGCCAGTTCATGCTCCGCAAGTTGCAGTTGTTCAGCGGCCATATCGGGCGCATCCAGATTCGTTTTGGCCAGATATATCAAGTTACCGATCGCTTCTAACGGGTTGTTTATCTCATGCGCGACGGTCGCCGACAAGCGGGCCGCGGCCGCAAGTTTCTCGGTTCGACGGAGCGCTTGCTGGAAACTTCTTTCTTGAGAAGCATCGCGAAAAACCAGAACGACTCCGATCAATTTGCTTGAATCGTCGGTGATGGGCGCGGCGCTATCTTCAATCGGTAAAAAATGACCGTCGGGACGCCGCAACACGGTACGGTTTTCAGGGCCCACAGCACAGCCCTGCGCTAAAACCTTTTCCGCGGGGTTTTCAACCGGCCTATTCGTGTCTTCGCTCAGGATATGAAATATGTCACCGATCCTCCTGCCTCGGGCGTGTGCGAGGCTCGTCCCTGTAAGCCGCTCAGCAACAGGGTTCAGGAATGAAACAAGGCCTTGGTTATTCGCCGCAATCACACCATCTCCAATCGATGAGAGAGTTACCCTGAACCATTCTTCGCTTTGTCGTAGCGCGGCAGCGTCTCTCTCCCGTCTGCCCATTTCGCGGATGATGGAGAGCGCCACCAGGAGAATTCCCAACGCCGCAATTACGCTCCCCGCATAGATGGAGGCAGCCGTAATCCTGATACTTTGTTGGTAGGCTTTTCTACGGAGTTCGGCCACCGATGTTTCTTCCTGCGCCATCTGCCCGACGAGCAAGCTCATCTTTTCCGTGCTGTTAAGGCCATTGTCCGACATCACCAAGGCTTTGGCCGCCACTGTGTCCCCTGCGTGGTACAGGTATGTCGCCCGTGCAAGTGTGGCAAGCCCACGGCGAAGCAGAACGCGAAGATCTGCGATCTGCGTTTGTCCTCTGGAACCCGAGCCAATCAAGGCGGCGAGATTCTTAAGATGGAAATCGATTTGAGTTAAGACCGAATAGTATTGTGGAAGGTAGTCAAGCTCTCCGTTGTAAACGACGGCTCGCTGCCCGGTCTCAGCATCTTTAAGCAGCGACTCAATTTTTCCCAGCTCCTGCACCACGAGGCGACTATCACTAAACCACTGCTGATTCCGGACCTGCACAGCAAGTTGATGTCGCTGAGCAGCAGCGTTGATCGCCAGAAGAACGAGAAGTATCAAAAAGCCAACAACCACACCGAAACGTTTAGGGATTGAGAGCATGGCCGTCTACACACAACCTAACATTGCATCCAAGGGGTAGATGATGCACAATCCCGCCGGCGGCGTAAAATGACGCCTAAGCTGCACAACGGGCCACATAGTGTCCAGTGCTACCGCACATGTCTCCTATCAAGACACATTCGCTCTGACGACGGTACTTCCTGCCGGCATGCTCTTCTGTTAGGATTCTGATCCCAGCCATGCACCCAAACCTCTCAGCGAATCCACGTGGTCACAGATAATTTTTGCTGCTCCCACTATTGGTACAGCCAGGACCAAACCCACTGCCCCCCAAATCCAGGACCAAAACAACAGCGAAAGGACCACCGCCAGCGGGTTAAGGCGGACACTCTGACCGATGAGTTTTGGATATAAAACGTTCATGATGAAAGCATGCGTGGCCGTGACGGTCAGCAGAACGACGACCACCCCTGTCGGGCGGAGAATGCCGATGCCTCCAGCCAAAGGCGGCAACAATGCCAGAACCACACCGAAAGAAGGAATAAGGCTGACGAACCCGCTGATGATGGCAAGAAAGTAAAAATAAGGAATACCCAGAAGGCCAAATACTCCGGCGAACAGCGTTGCGGCGGCCAGGCCGACGATGAGATTCGCCACGATGAAATTACGAATCATCGCAGTAATCTGAGCGATTGTTCGGTAGGCAGTGGCGCGGTGTTCCTCAGGGAATAGCCCTACAGTCGCCGAATGAGAGTGTTCCTTCCACGTCAGCATGAAATAGGTCAAGAAAGGGATAAAGCCGATCGCCAGGACGGCCTTCCCGATTGCTGCGCCGTCGTCCGTCAAAATGCGCGGAAAAGTAGGCGGCTCTTCCTCCACCCTTACTGGAATCGGCTCTTTGCCACCGATTGAGGAAGTTGTCATCGAACGCGCATTTCTCACTAGTTTGCTCATCGGCTCCTGAATATGTTCAAGAGCCCGTTGAATCCGGTCTGAGTCCTTTGGTAGTTCGGCGAGGAAAGCCCCAAGTCGGCCGCAAAGAAAATAGCCCACACCGCCCGCCAACCCTAGAGCAAATACGACAACCATGAACGCCCCGGCGGCTCGGGGGATTGCGATTCTGTTCAGCAGATGAACAAGTGGTTCCAGTATGAACGCAAGCAGCATTGCGACAAGGACTGTCACCATTACGAACTTGAGCAGATAGAGAAGGCCGACGATTGCAATAATGGCAACCACGATCTGAGCGACGGATCCTGCCCTTAACGATGCGTGGAGGATTTCAGCTTCTTCGATAGCTGAGCCGGCTACCTCCTTTACCTCTGATTTTCGGCGTCCTGGGCGGATAACATTGCTCGCACCCGCCGGGTAGGAGACGTCTGCGGGCTGTCCGGATTGAGGAATTGAAGTCATCGACCGCCGATTGGCGTGTTGAGCCACATCAAACACAAGTAGTTTGAGCCAGTCAACGCTTGATCCGTTGTCCCGCACGGATTCGCTACCTGGATTTTCGTATTTCGCGGCTCATGTAACCCGATGAAGCAGTTTGTCGATGCTCTGTGCAAGATCGATGATCTCACCCCTTCCCCCCAGGTCAAACTCGACCGGATCGATCCCTGCAGCCGCCTGATCTACTGCGTTCCTTAGATCTACCAATGGTTTCACAACGGCTCGGGGAAGAACAAAACTGATCCAGAGGCTCAATAGAAATGTAATTACGGAGACGATGCTCAGGATCCATTCCGCGTCATGAAGGAGCGTACGCGCCCGGTCGTGGTCTCGTTGGACCCTCTCCCAGCTCTCTGCTTCCAACCGTGACGCGAGTTGTAATACTTGCTGACTGCTTGCCTGCATCTCCGGCGTGACGAGACGCAGGGTTGGATTCTCTTGCCCGAGCATCTTGACAAGAATCGCATCAAAAGATTGGACCTGGCTTTGGAGTTCTTGCACCAACTCTGCATTTCCCGTTCGTCTGGAACGACGGAGCAGTTCGTTCAGGTCGGCTTCGTAGGCATCGATCGCGTGTTGAACCCGCTGCCCGGTTCTACCGCCAGGTTCTTGGAGAAGTGCGACCGCGGCGGCAAACTGTTGCTGGTAGAGCTGCAGACTTTTCAGGATATCTTTCGCGACCGGTCGTTCTCCGGGCTCAAGAGTCTCGATCTGCGAAACCAGGCCCTTGATTTGATCAGCGGCTTCGCGATTCGTTCGAAGATACATCGGATCGTTCACCAGAAAGTAATTGCGCTCGCTACGCCGCGCTTGCAACATTTCAACGGAGATCCGCTCGGCCAGGGTGGTCGCAGGCGCATCCAGGTTTACGATGCGGTTGACGATTCCTCCCATCATGAAGAGGTAGTAGATCGTCAAAAAAATCACCGGCGCGAGAATGAGGCGAACAATGGCCAGGCTATAGGCAACCCGGCGCTTGAGAGAACTGCCGGGCGCTAAGATCTCGAAGGTCTTGTGAATCTTGGGTTGCATCGCTAGCCTCGGTGAGTAAGTCCCTGCTACGCCGTGTGTGCAACTGACTCCCGCATCCATTCACGCAGTGGCTGAGATATCGCCACGCAAGCATCTCGTTGGCGTCATATCAACTCGGCGCGCCATCACCGAAGCTGCGTCCTACCCGTATTGGCTTCTATGCAACTTGACCCTATGATCAGCCCAAGAGATGGACTGTACCGAGTGCGTAGGAATCAGCAATAAGCGGCTGGCCGGCCAATCCCCGGCCTTAGTGTTGAGATAGCCGATATGCCAGGCAGATTCATCGACAATAAAACCCTCCAGGCGGCCAATCTCAGCCCCGGCACACCAGACCTTATAGCCAGTCAAGTGCCAGACACTGCGAAGATGTGGGTTTCCCTTCGTGTGCAGCGGGTACTCTGTACCCGTCGGGATGGAAGACGCGCCGGCCTGTCGATCCACCCAACAAGCAAACCGGCCAAAATACTCGGCCATTGCGATTTCCTGCTGGCGCGAGACCGGCTCGGCTGATTGAACGACTGGACTGTCGCGCACTTGGTCCCTGGTCAACTGAATCCGGAAAACCTTTTTGCTCCAATCGGACTCTTTCACAGCGGCAACGGCAAGCACCACATCCCGCCGGATAAGCCAACTCCTCACGTCGACTACCAAATAGCCAATCGTCCATGACTGATCACTAAAAAGAAAATCAGTAACCTTTCCGATTTCTCCGTCGGCCGCAATTACGCGAGACCCAGTCAGAGTTTCAAGATCACGAAACATGCTTCCCCCTTTTAGCCGAGGATGTCAGCGAGAGCGGATTCCCTTCTGCCGATTTCCTGGGTTCATCCGTCTGGAGGCATCCACTTGGGCACGGTCCCGGGCCGTCATGACGATAGATCTCGGATTGTGAGAACGGGGCAACTGGCGTCCGCGAGCAAGCGGTAGGCGAAGCTCGTATGAACATGGCGGCCAAAGGTCGATCGGGGCTTAAGGCCCGAGACGATTATTCCGGCGAGGTTTTTCGCGGCACGGTGGATAACCTGGTCTACAGCAACGCCCCTCTGCACAGGAAACGGGGATTCACACCACTCCGGTTGGTCCTGCGGAATGGGCTGACCGGCCGATTCGCAGTATCGCTCAACTAGGTGCTTAAACAATTCAGGATCGTTTCTTGCCCTCTTCGGGGTGAGCTGACAAACCTCCACGGGCGCGTGAAACACCTTTCCGAGCCATAAAGCATAGGGCGCTGCGGCCACAGCGGCGGGACTGAGGTCTGAGTAGTAAAGTATCTCCTTCGGATGGAAGCCCAATTCGACAACTGCCAAAGCGTGAGCCCCAACAGCAAGGGTTGGACAATCAGCGGACATGAGTATCCTCTCCGTGTTTGACCCGCCGAGCAGATGCGCAAGCCCTCGATGGATACCGTGGACAGCCAAAACAAGCATGTCTGCATGGTACAAAGCGACAGATGCCAAAATGCACTCCCACGGAACTCCGTTCTGCACATGGGTCTCAGTCAGCACTTCATTCGCGCGTGCTTCGGCAGCTAATGCATCGAGCCGCTTCTGAGCATACAGCCGTGTCATGCATGGGCTTCTTGTCCCCATCTCGGCTTCCAGCCCTGCCTGGGATAGCTCTATGACATTGAGCATGACGAGCGTTGCCTTTAAATAATGGGCAATAGCTATCGCGTAGTCCAACGCTGGCTCCGAGCTCTCCAGGAGGTCCGTCGCAAAAAGAATTCTTTTTAGCTTTATGTCTTTGAGCATCGTTCCATCCCATCCAGGTGGCCGCTGCCTGATCGGATAATCCGCGGCGCTAAAATGACGGGCTTATCTATCTTCACTGATGAGATGCCTCTGCGTGGTTTGAAGGCTATCCTTAAAACCGGGCGCCAACTTCTGCAAATGATCCTGTAGGGGACATGGTGAGGATATGAAGCTGCAACGGAGGCGCCTTCCCTGCGCCACCCAACACCCTGGAATAACTATGGCTTGCAATAATATTCGTCAAAGCCGGGCAATAGGGGTTCGAGGATACCAAGCGATACGCCATCTTGCCGGATCATCCTGCAGGTTTAGGCAGCAGGATGATCCGACTCGTTTCGTTTGTTCTTTATTTCGAGGCTACCTGAATCTCACCCTGAAGCCGCTCAAGCTTAGTCTTGGTGTGCCCGTACTCGACGGTCGTTTCTATCAGGCGGGCCAGTTCGTGCGCAGTGTCGGCATTGGCATCCAGATACTCCGGATAGTCCCCCGAGACGGGACGATTCTGATTCTTGTTGAGATGCTCGATCGCGTCGTTTGTATTGGAGGCCAGTTCGCGGAGTAGAGGCACGGAGCGATCAATCGCCTCCTGCTGAAAAGTGCTGGCCTGGCTTCTTTCTGCCTCCAGTTTGGCAATGGTCTTGCCCAGATCATTCACGTGTTGCTTGACTCCGGTCAGCATGGTGGCGTGGGTCTGCCAACTCACGTCGCTATGCAACAGCCCGGTCATTTGGTCGGCGTCATAGTTAAGGACAGAAGCCTGGTCTGCGGCTTTGTCAAGGAGACTGCGAACATCCTGGTTTTCCGCATTTTCGAGAGCCTCGGCCCGGTGGAACGCCATGAAGAAAGTAAAAGCAGAAAGCAGACCCACCAGCAGGGCGCGGCGAGTATATGAGTGGAACATTGACATGATTCCTCCTTGGGACATTTTGAGTTTTGTTTCGCTCGGCCCCCTTAAAAAAGAATGTAAGTGGCCAACGACTGCGGGGCAGCTGCCCGCAATGCCGGCGCTCATGATGCCTCGAAAGCACTTCATTGAGGTTCGAGAACTATGAAACGGGTCGAACCTACCCGGTTTACTAACAAGAGAACCGGTTCATTGCCAACTCCGCAAAGATTCTGGCGATACTGATCCACGTTATGAATGAGTTTTTGGTCAACCTCTTACTCTTATGGGCGCTGCATTGCAGCCTCAGCCGCGGCGCTCCTCTCCTGAGCGCTAACCGCTATCTATGAAAAGCCCTATGCCGCTAGTGCCCGCAATACCCCCAGGTAGTGGAGGACGTCTTCGCGTGAGAGCATTCCCACGATTCCATTCCCTTCCACCACTGGCAACTGGTTTACCCCTTCACGCCCCATCTCTTCGAGGGCGGACCACAGCGAGGCGCCGGGCCCGGTGGTGGCCAGCTTGTGAAACGGAATCATAGCTTGAGAAACAGTCGTCGCCGGCCAGGCGGCGCGAGGAACTGCACGGACGGCGGCAAGGGTAATTATCCCCGCGGGACCACTGGGACCACGCACGATGAAATAGCGGCTATCTCCAGTCAAGAGGAACTTCTCGACGAGCTCTTGTAGTGTGACGTCGCTCGAGATGCCAGGAAAGTCGCGCCTCATTGCGTCCAGCACCTTGTGATCGCCTATCAGGCTCTTCACCGCCTCCTGTTGCAACTGGCTTGCCGCAGCGCTCTCCAGATACCACCCGATGAAGGCGATCCACAGGCCGTTAATAACATTTGCCCTTAATGCTTGCCAAACGCCAAAGAAAATCAAGAGGAAGCCAAAAAAGCGGCCGGTGAACGCGGCGATATTGGTGGCGCGCTGGAACTTGCCGGTCATCCACCAGACGATAGCCCGAAAGACTCTGCCACCGTCCAGTGGGAAACCAGGGATAAGGTTAAAGATAGCGAGAATCAAGTTCAGGAAAGCCAGGTACTCCGCCAATGCGAACAATGGTGGGACGCGGACCAGGAAGGGTTCGACTGCCCAGAAAAACGCAGCCAGGGTGAAGGAAACGAGGGGTCCGATAATCGCGATCCAGAACTCGGCGCCCGGGCTGATCGGCTCCGTGGCGATCTGGGATACTCCACCGAAAAGGAAGAGCGTAATGCGAGGAACAGAAATCCCGTACCGCCTCGCCACTATCGAGTGGCCCAACTCGTGAATTAAAACACTCACGAACAGCATGATGGCTGTCACGCTGCCCATCAGCCAATATTCGGCGGTGCTCCAATCGCGAAACTCTAGCGGGTAATAGCTGACCGCCAAAAGCCATGTCATCAGGCCGACGATGACGAACCACGAATAGTCCAGGTCGATCGATATACCTGATATCCGCCCAATCGGGATGGAGTGTCGGAACATTTAAATTTCTCCCTCACCACAGCCGATCCGGTGCAGTACGGGAGGTCGCCCACTCTACTTGGATGCAAGCCATCCGTGGAGTGTTTTATTGCTACATTTCGTTCTGCCCCGGCACGGTTGGCATCCGCCCCACATATGGGACGATCTAGTCCTATCAGTGAGAGTTCGTCGTCGCAAGCGTGGCTCCTACTCAGCGCCTCATCGAAGATAGCCGAGTTCAATGTTAGGCCGGGACCCCATGGCCTCGAGCACGCCGGTGCGGTTTATTTCCAAACTGCCTTCGACTGGGAAAAAGCCTCAACGGATTGTTGCCACAGAAGTTCCTGAATCTCGCGTAGCAGGACCTGTGGACTCTGACCCTTTACGATGTAGGCGCTGACGGCATCGTCAACATCGTGCGGCCGGTTGGAATGACCGGAAAGCATGACGATAGGAACATTGCGTTTCTCGCCGCGCATAGTTCGCGCTATCTGTGCCCCATTCATATTCGGCATGGAATAATCGAGTACGACCAAACCTACCTGCCTGGTCCGAAAGACCCTAAGTGCCGCACGATAATTAGTGCAATTTATGGCTATATAACCAGCCATCCTCATTAGTTCTCCCATCACGTTGAGGTGGCTAACGTCATCGTCGACGCAAAGTACAAGGGTTTCTGAGGAGGGTTGATCTTTTTGCGAAGTCGAACACGCAAGCTTGCGAACGTGGGCGTTCTGAGCTTTCATGGGAAACCCAAAGATTCAGCTGTCTGCTTAGCCGCATAACGGGAGAGCGATACCCGCTCATTCTCGTCGATTACTAACAGGTTGGGTTAGGGAAGAATTTTGAATCAGTCAAAGCGACCCCTTCAAGAGTTTGGCACAGCTCCCGCGCTTGTCTCAGCGCCATATTATGACACTGTCTCAGTTTTTGACATAAGGCCGCGAAATGGGCACGCGACGGGCATGAAGCGCGGCGAGCTTATTGTCTCGCAATAGCTTCTTTTGCTTTTGGTGGCTCGGGTTGAATGCTGTGACTGATCCACTTCGTTCAACACGGCAATCACGTGAGGTGCATCGGCCTGCCTTCACTCGGCGATGCCGAGCTTGTCTCGCAAGTCGCTGGGAACTTTGTCCATCGTGGCTTAATCCGATCGGCGACCGGTCTGTTCCTGCACATCGTGGTTATAAGCGTCGCTCTCACTGATCGCTTCGTAGTCCGGAAGGACAATCGTGTCGGCGAGATCGCGGCCGACAGCGAGTTCCGCAATCCAGGGGAAAGCCATAAGCCTGAAGATCTGATTTCGCAGAAACAACGCGAAGTTCGACTTGGGCGCAAACGTACCGGCAAAGCGCCTGGCCGCCTTCTGCTTATGGAGAACGAACGGATAAAACAGGTCCTGGTATCGCCGGAACGCTGCGGCATAGTCCCCGTGCGCGCGGTGCAATTCGCCGGCAAGAATGTATGCGCCCGCCATGGCCAAAGCTGAACCTTGGCCGGCCAGCAGAGAAACGCAGTAGGCCGCGTCGCCCACCAACGTCACCCTCCCCCGCGTCCACATCCCTCGCGCTGAGTCCATTTGTATCTGGCTGACACGATCGAAATAGAGTTCGTTGCAGCTGTCCAGCGCCTGCAGAATCTCTGGACACTCCCATCCGCTGGCGCCAAAGCGCTCGCGCAGAACTCTCTTCTGGGCTTCAACGGTATCGACTACTGCGATGTCTTCGTCGGCAAAGGTAAAGAGGAACATCGTGCGGTCATCGCGCATTGCAAAACGTACCACCTGCTGGCCCACTTGGGTGTACATCACGTAGACCAGTTCATCCCTCGGCCGGTAGCCCTTGATCTCGAACGCAGCGACCTTATAACCCAGGTACCGCTCAAATCCGCTCTGCTCGCCATAAACGAGCTGGCGAACCCGCGAGTGAAGCCCGTCTGCCCCGATGAGCAGATCAAACTGGCGTCTCTCCCCGCTCTGGAAGGTGACGTTAACCCCTTTCTCGGTCTGTTCAACGCAATCCAGACTCTCGCCAAATATCGTTTCTACGTTGCCTTCGATCTTGCCGAATATCGATGCCGCGAGTTCTCCGCGCGGAAGGCTGACAAATCGACCGTGCGTCATGCGGGAGAACGCGTCAGATCTGAATTCAGCTAAGCGTTGCCCACCTCGGGCGACAGCTCTAACCTCCTGAACCACGTATCCTTTACCGCTGATCTCCGGCAACAAACCCATGCGTTCAGCAACGTCATAGCCCGCACCCCAAAAGTCAATGACATAGCCGCCAGTCCGCAGGCGGGGTGCCGTTTCTAGGATGGTCGGTGTGAATCTGTAACGGGCGAGCCAATAGGCGAGGGTGGGGCCCGCGATTCCTGCCCCGGAAATCAAAACTCTCATGACAATGACCACAATACGCGCTCTTGTGGTCCAGGAAGGGACTCTTAAGAGATTCTTAGATCTGATTCCACAAGGCAAACATGGGATGCTGCTAACATCCTGTCCTCTGCTGTTCGCATCAAAGTTAATGTCTTGAGTTCGAGTTGCACGAAGACAAGGCTTTCTTGGTTCGGGCAAGCAATCGTTGCTCTGGACAGCAGCCCACCTTAGAACGAACCCAAGCTCAAGGAGCAACCTATGCTAAAACGCACTCTCATCCTCTCAACGCTTATCTTGTTAAGCGTTTCATTCGCGCAAGCTTCCGATCGTGAAGACGACGTCGCTCGGACGCAGAAGGCAGCCCAGGTTTTTACAGAAATCATGAATACACCGGATCAGGGAATACCGCATGACTTGCTGGATAGGGCAAAGTGCGTAGCGATCATTCCCGGCGACAAGAAGTTTGCGTTTATCTTCGGCGGTAACTACGGTCGCGGTGTGGCAACTTGCCGTACGGCGCACGGCTGGAGCGCTCCCATGTTTATCGCTCTCGAAGGCGGTAGCGTTGGCTACCAGATTGGTGGGTCTTCTACGGATATAGTTATGCTCTTTATGAACTCTCATGCTCTCCAGAGTCTTCTGAGCGATAAGTTCAAGCTGGGAGCCGACGCTTCTGTAGCAGCCGGCCCGGTAGGCCGCAACGCGTCCGCGGCCACGGACCTTAAGCTGAATGCAGAGGTCCTTTCTTATTCGCGGTCAAAGGGCATATTCGCCGGTGTCAGCCTCAATGGAGCAGTCGTCCGGGCAGATAAGAGCGGAGATCAGGCTATGTATGGACAGGCAGTGGAAAGGCGTCAGATTATAGATGGTATGGTTAAGCCACCATCCGCGGCCATGCCTTTGATTCGCGATCTTGACACTTATTCGCGTGGGTAGTAACACGGGCGAGCGAGACGACAAATCGCTCGCCCTTTTCTCGCCCCTGGGATCAAGTCCCGATTATTTCACTGTACCTTATGTAAGCCTTCCCACCGCAATTAGGCCCCGAAGAATAACTGCTACCGTGATACTGCCTCTACCCATGTCTCTTGTATGGTCTTCCGGCCGCCGTAGGCCATCACGCCCGCAGCTAGCGCAGTACCCGTACACCAGGAGCAAAGTTTTCCAAAGCCGACTACCTGCCGGCCGGCGTTGAATGCTGCTGCGGAGGCATCAAGAATTAGCTTTGCGCCCAGTAATTTCCTGGCCCCATCGTGGCGCCTGGCAAGAAGGGTCAAGGCAAGTGTTGTCCCAAAACTCGCCAACCCCAACACACCGTCGGGGATCCCAAGCGGATGAGCGGCATGGGACATGGTGATTTGCTCGGAATCGAAAACCCCAAACGGCGGATCGGGAAGCCGGTGCAGAGCGCCGGTCTGGTAGAGCGTCACCGGCACCAAAGTAGCCAGGGCGGTGCAGCAGCCTGCGATCAGGAGCTTGTCTCCGCTGCCCGATGAGAGGATCGCATCGCCCGCGAAAGGTTTCACGATGCCTTCTCCCGGGCGACAAGAACTCCGCCCAGGACCGTAAGCGCTGCCGCTGTTGCCAGGGCAAGCGACCCGGGATGCAGGGACAGGAAAATCTCTGCGCTCGTTCTTGAGGATCGATTGGCAAACTTGCCGCGCGCGCTGTGAACCCCGGGAACATACTGGTAGAGATTGTTGGGTGCGTTCGGGTTTTTGGGTTCATTAGGGATCTGCTGTGACTTATAGCCTGTTTTCCCGAGATATTCGTCGAGCAAACCAGGAATGAACTTCTGTCCCACAATCGCCATTACCGTCGGAGCGCCGACCCAGTACTCACGCCGCGGATTTTTGGCAAGACCGGCAGCGACAACCACTTCGGCCGCTAACTCCGGATCAAATATTGGCGGAACGGGCTGTGGGTCGTTCGGCATGCGGTTTTTGACCCAATCAAATTGAGTGGTATTCATCGCCGGCATTTGCACCGCGGTCACCTTGACCTTGCTGTTGTCGTGATGCAATTCGCAACGCAACGAGTCGGTGAACCCGTTGATGGCGTGCTTGCAAGCGCAGTAAGCAGACTGCAAAGGGATGGACCGGTAAGACAAGGCCGATCCAATCTGGATGATCGTGCCCCGATCGCGTGGCAGCATTCTCCTGAGCGCGGCCAGCGTACCATGCACAAAACCCAGGTAGAGCACATCGGTGACACGTTTGTAATCAGAAGCCTCCATCTCCTTGACTGGAGAAAAGACGCTGACCATTGCATCATTCACCCAAATGTCGATCGGACCAAGCTCCTCTTCGACACGGCTTGCCGCAGCCTCCACGGCCGCGGCATCGGAAACGTCTGTGGGCACGGCCAGGGCCTTGCCTCCCAACGCTTCGCATTCCTCTTTGGCGGCGTTGAGGGCCTCCGGGTTACGGGCGATCAGCCCAACAGATGCTCCACGTTTTGCAAACCCGTGCGCGATCGCGCGACCAAGGCCAGCAGAAGAACCGGTGACAACAACAACTTTAGACATAAGACTCCAACCATTCTGTAACGAAGATTACTTACTTAAACGTTGAGATGCTCGGTTTGCTGTCTCGAACATCCCCCAGCAGATTTATGTCATCCATGCAGTTAGTGATTTGAGAGGGTGGGCACGCGCAATGGCTAGCGATCCGGAGCGTCACCAACGGACGGTAGCCGTGCTGGCCGCCTCTCATTACGATGCGCTGATCTGCTCCTCTCCTACAGAAGTGCTGCTTTTAAGTGGCTATTGGCCGGTTATGGGTTCCAGTCTCGCAATCGTTACTTCGAGCGGGGAGGCTACGCTCATTGTTCCGGAAGACGAAGTCGAGCTAGCGGAGAAAACTTCTTCCGCCAAGATCGTACCCTACAATCCTGCGGGACTGCACACGCTCGAAAGTCCGCTACAACCGCTCAAGCAACTCCTTCGCTCGGTCGTGACGGATCTTTCTCTCTTAAAGGCAAGGATAGGAATCCAGCTGGAGCAAGGGGTTCAACCTTCCAGCTATGCCGTTTGCACTGAATTTCGCGCATCGTTGCTGGAGCTGCTACTCGAGATCGAACCACGCGCCAGCTATGAAAAATGCGACGAGCTGCTTGAATTTATGAAGGCCACCAAGACTGCAAAAGAGCTGGAAGTGATGGAGGCAGCGGCTCGAGTTGCGGCCACAGGATTTGCCGAGGCCGCGGCTTACCTGCAGCCCGGGTTACGCGAGACAGACGTAGCGGCGGCGGCGTGGGCGGCCTTCGAAACCACGAAGGAGGCGGTGCCCTTTGAGCGCAGCTACGGTTACTTCTTCTGTATGTCCGGCCCGAACTCAGCAAAAGCCAGCGCAGCCTATGCCCGCACCAGGCAGCGGGTCATCCAGGAAGGCGATCTGGTCATGATCCACGCCAACACCTGTGCTGATGGCTATTGGACCGATCTCACGCGCACCTATGTTGCCGGCCAGCCTTCCGAACGGCAGCGCGATATGCGCTTGGCGATATGCGAAGCCCGCGCTGCGGGATTGCGCGCCATACGGCCCGGAGTTGAGGGCCGGCAAGTGGATCATGCCGCGCGATCGCTTATGGAATCCCATAGCCTGGGAAAAGCCTTCAAGCATGCAGCTGGCCATGGGGTGGGTTTTGCCGCAGCAAACCCGAATGGCAGGCCGAGAATTCACCCCCTTTCGCCGGATGTGCTCGAAGCGGGCATGACCTTCAATCTTGAACCTGCGGCGTATTTTGACGACTACGGTGGTATGCGTCACTGTGACTTGATCGCAGTGACGGAAGATGGCGCCCGCGTCATGTCTGACTTTTGAGAGGGTCATGTTGCAAGCTTGCGAAATCACGAAGGGCAATGTAGAGGCTTACACCATACCTACCGATGCGCCCGAGGCGGATGGGACTTTTTCCTGGTCGAGCACAACCATGGTGCTCGTCAGGCTGGATGCCGGCGGGGAGCATGGTATCGGCTACACCTACGCAGACGCCGCCACGGGAAAGCTGGTCCAGTCGCTGCTGGAAAAGGTAGTGCTCGGCCAAGACCCGTTTGACCACGGAGCTATTCTCCAGGCGATGTACTCCCACGTCCGCAACTCAGGTGAGACGGGTGTTACGTCCATGGCCATTTCCGCAATCGACAACGCGCTTTGGGACTTGAGGGCCAGATTGCTGGATAGCCCTTTAGTCAGTTTGCTCGGTTCGGTTCGCCAAGGTATCCCGGTGTACGGCAGCGGAGGTTTTACCTCCTATGACGATGGGCAACTGGAGCGCCAACTGGGCGGCTGGGCAGCGCAGGGTTTCAGCATGGTGAAGATGAAAGTGGGTACCAACCCGGACGACGATCCTCGTCGAGTAGCAGTCGCACGCAAAGCCATCGGTGACCGAACTGAGCTGTTCGTCGATGCCAACGGGGCCTATACCGTCGCGCAGGCGCTTGAACTTGGCCAGTCTTTCGCGCAGCAACGCGTGCGCTGGTTTGAAGAGCCAGTCAGTTCCGACAATATACCGGGGCTGTGCGAAGTGCGCGCACGGGCGCCCATAGGCATGGATATCGCCGCGGGAGAGTACGGCTACACCGCGTGGTACTTCGAACGCATGCTGCAGGCCAATGCCGTAACCGTCTTGCAGGCGGATGCAACCCGCTGCGGAGGCATCAGCGGATTTCTGAATGCCGCCTCCTTGTGCTGGGCTGCCAACATACCGCTCTCCTCGCATTGCGGGCCCAGTATGCATCTCCATGTCTGCTGCGCTGTTCCGCGGGCGGTTCACATGGAGTTTTTTCACGATCACGTACGCATCGAGCGGATGTTTTTTGACGGATTTTGCGAACCTGTCGCCGGCGTCATGTATCCCGATCGTTCTCGCCCAGGAATGGGCCTGACGTTGAAGGAAAAGGACGCAGCGCCGTACCTGGTGTGATGGGTACGCACCCTGCATGACACTGCGCCATCTGGCGCCCTAACCGAGCGAAGGAGACACATTGTGGCGAAACAGATTTCCGATCTAATTGTGGAACGGCTGATCGAATGGGGAGTGGATACCATTTTTGGTTTCCCGGGCGACGGAGTGGATGGATTCTTCGAATCGCTGAGAACACATGCGGACAAGCTGCGGTTCATCCAGGTGCGGCATGAAGAAGCCGCCGCGTTTGCCGCCGTGGGCTACGCGAAATACACCGGGCGCCTGGGCGTATGCTGCGCCACCTCTGGCCCGGGCGGCGTGCATCTGCTGAACGGACTCTACGACGCCAAGTGCGATCAGCAGCCGGTGCTCGCAATAACCGGACACACATTCAGCGACCTGATTGGTATGGACTACCAACAGGACGTCGATCTGGACAAGTTGTTTATGGATGTTTCTGTTTTCAACGAGCGAGTGATGAGCGCACCGCACGCGGTCAACGTGGTGGATATGGCGGTGCGCACCGCGTATGGACGGAGGGGCGTCTCGCACATCTGTATTCCGAAAGACATTCAGGAGTGGCCCGTCTCAGATAAGCACCGCAGCAACGCAAACGTGGCCCATCACAGTGGAGACTGGAGAGTCACTCCATCAGCCAAACCGGCGCAATCGCTCATTCAGGCAGGCAGCGGACGTCATCAACAAAGGCTCGAAAGTTGTGATCTTCGCTGGGCGCGGCGCGCTTGGCTGCAGCGAAGAGTTGGCGCAGCTGGCGGAGACGGTGGGCGGCCCGGTGGTGAAAGCTCTGCTCGGCAAAGCAGTCTTGCCCGATCGAAGCCCCTACACAACCGGCGGCCTGGGGCTGCTTGGCACAGCGCCTTCTTTCGATGCGATGGAAGAATGCGACACGCTCATCATGATCGGCACCAGCTATCCCCTATATGGAATTTCTGCCTAAACCAGGGCAGGCAAAATGCGTGCAGATCGAGATCGACCCTACCCGCATTGGCCTTCGGCACCAGGTAGACGTGGGTCTGGTTGGAGACGCAAAAGCAACCCTGACTGCGCTGCTTCCCCTGCTGAAGGCGAAGAACCAGAAGTTCCTGAAGAAGTCGCAGGAACGAATGAAGGACTGGTTTGAGCTGATGGAAGAACGCGGCACCCGCAAGGATATGCCGATGAAACCACAGGTGGTCACGCATACGCTGAACCGGCTGCTGAAAGACGACGCGATCGTTTCTTCGGACAGCGGCACAATCGCTACCTGGACTGCGCGGTACGTGGATATTCGCGGTTCGATGCAGTTCTCGCTCTCGGGCTCGCTAGCAACTATGGCAAATGGCCTGCCCTACAGCATTGGAGCGGCCGTGGCCTACCCAGGGCGGCAGGTGGTGTGCGTGGTCGGCGATGGCGGCCTGACCATGCTGATGGGCGAGATTGCGACGCTGGTCAAGTACAAGCTGCGGGTCTGCGTGATCGTGATCAAGAACAATGTGCTGGGACAGATCAAATGGGAGCAGATGATCCTGGAAGGCAATCCGGAATTTGGGGTTGAACTTCAGCCGATCGATTTTGCGTTGGTGGCGCAGGCTTGCGGAGCCAAAGCATTCACCATCGAGCGGCCGGAGGACGCCGAACAAATACTTCGCGAGGCTCTGGCGCATGACGGTCCCACCGTGGTGCAGGCTGTGGTCGACCCAAACGAGCCACCGATGCCGGGCAAGATCACAACCGAGCAGGCGATGCACTTCGCCAAAGCGCTGGCGCGTGGGCAGAAGGACGCGGCCAAGATCATCAAGACCATCGCCGAAGACCAGATCCACGAGGTCGTCTAGGCCATGTCGGCTCAGTCAGCACTTTCGATCGTTGATCCAGTGAAGGATCTGGAGATCATAGAAAACCAGGTACGGGAGGGGCGCTTTCAAAGGAGCCTCTCCCTGCTGACCGCCGCAACCAGCATCGTAAGCGGGCTCGAGGTAGCCTACGAGCACTATCGCGGTAGCTATAGCCGCCGGGTCATGTACACGCCGGTCATCCTCAGCGTTTTACTCGCGGGAGCGGGGTTGGCGGGATTTTTCAGCCGACGGGCAGCACGCGGTATTCTCCGCCTGGTCTCGGCGGTGACGCTGGTCGACGCAGGGGTCGGCTTCTACTTCCATATTCGCGGCATCAAGCGAAAGCCTGGCGGCTGGCGCTTGCCCATGACCAACATGATTATGGGGCCGCCGATTTTTGCGCCCCTCCTGTTTGGGACCAGCGCATACCTGGGACTCATCGCCTCGTACCTGCAGCGTGAAGAGAGTACCGGCGCTGCTTCCAATTCGGGGAAGGACAGATTCTTTGCCCGTCTTCTGCCTTCCGGCGAGGGCCGCGCATTGCTCTCCGCGGAACAGGATATGCGCGAAGGCCGCTTCCAGCGGCAGGTCGCAATGGTGACCGGCATCAGTGCCCTGCTGAGCGGGTTTGAAGCCTATTACTCGCACTACAAAAACAACTTTCGCTATTGGGTGCAATGGACCCCCGTAGTGTTGGCGCCGGTGCTTGCCGGCACGGCTTTTACCTCGATCAAGAGCCGCAGGGTCGCCACAATTGCATTGCCTGCCGTATCCGCTCTCGCGGGTGCTGACGCGGCGGTGGGCTTCTACTATCACGCACGCGGCGTGCTTCGGCGGCCCGGCGGAAGCAAACGCCTGCTCTACAACATCATGTACGGACCGCCGATCTTCGCTCCCCTGCTCTTCGGCGCGGCCGGGATGCTGGGCGTGCTCGCCAGCCTGCTCCGGCGGAGGCGCACATGAGAAACGCTTATCCAGCAGTCGATGCGGCCTTGTGTCCGCGCGATCCAAAAACGGGCGAGGCGCTCGCGCCGCGCGATCAGCCGGGTTACTACGCCGGTTTCAGCACGCTCTCGCAAAGCCCCTTCTGGGATAGACGCAACCCGTACGGTGGTCGAGAAGCGTGTTGCGCATCCACCACAACGCCAGTTCTTTTCAGAAGAGGCCTGGAATTTCTGGACGGTTGTGTTCAGTCACCTCATTCCGCAAACAGATCGCACCCCGGAGCGCCAGATTCCTATCGTTGCCGTGCTCGATCACCGTCTTTCACTGAACGAGACGGTCGGCTACCGGTATGAAAACATGCCGCACGACCGGGTTGTTTATGAGATAGGCATGACCGCCATCGACCGCGAGTCCGAACACCGCTACAGTGGCAAATTTCTTGTCCTTCCGTACTTACAGCAGGATGTTGTGCTCAGGGCAATCCATGATGGTAAGCCCGAGGCCGCAGCCGATATCTGGAAGAAAATGTCGGTGCACCGCTTCTGGCAGATGATTATGACCGATGCCATTGACGCGTACTATGCCCATCCCTGGGCGTGGGACGAGATTGGGTTTGGGGGCCCGGCCTATCCGCGCGCCTATACCCGCCTGGAGCGCGGGGAGCCAGAGCCCTGGGAGGTAGAGGAAACGCGCTACGACTGGCTCGCTCCCGCCACCGCGGTCTCACATGAAGTTGATTCCAGCCCAAGCCACCACACCGAATCTGGACAGCATAGTCATCATGGAAGTGGGGGCACACATTGAAGAGCCCACTGCTGGGAGCCTTTAACGGCTCGCAATCCGCCAAACACATGGTAGGTCCGCTGCAATCGATTCACCTGCCGATGCGGCGTTTCCGGGACTATGAGGAGGTCGACTACGCGATCGTAGGCGTTGGCTCGGCAGGCGGCGTGCTTCTGCAGCGCCTGACCCGGGCAGGGTTCAACGTCGTGGGTCTGGAAGCGGGTCCATTCTGGGATACGGAGCGCGACTGGGTGAGCGATGAGGCCGGCTCTCAGGACCTTTACTGGAGGGAGCCACGCGTCACCGGAGGAACGGACCCGCTGGCGCTCGGAGCCAATAATTGCGGCCAGGGCGTTGGTGGTGGCTCGGTCCATTGGGCGGCGTTCACTCCCCGTCTGCACCCTTCCGACTTCGAGGTCTATACGCGCGACGGCGTGGGCGCTGACTGGCCCATCACCTATGCAGACATCCAGCCCTACTATGAGCAGCTTGAATTAGAAATGCCAGTTGCCGGGCCTGCGTATTACCCCTGGGGCCATCCCCACGGCTATGCTTACGGTCCGCATCCCATGGGCGGGGTTGGCAACACCCTGATCAAAGGCTGCACCGCCCTGAATATTCCTGTCTCCATCGGGGGCCCGGTCGCGATTCTTTCCGGCTCTCACGGTGACCGCCCGCACTGTATCTATCGTGGTTTCTGCCTGCAAGGCTGCAAGGTTGGAGCCAAGGCGAGCACGCTGGTTACGCATGTTCCCGATGCGGTGAAGAACGGCGCAGAGATCCGCGAGCGCAGCATGGTCTCGCGCGTGGAGCTGGGCAAGAACGGACGCGTCACCGGCGTCCACTATTTCGACGCAAGCGGTGAAAGCCACTTCCAACGCGCTAAAGCGGTCATCCTCTCGGGCTACTCAATTGAGACACCGAGGCTGTTGCTTAATTCCGCCTGCCCCGGCTTCGAGCAGGGTCTGGCAAATTCAAGTGGTACCGTCGGACGCTACTTGATGGCGCAGGCGGGGAATGTTGTGTTGGGCCGCTTCGAGCAGCCGGTTCGGATGTACAAGGCGCCGCCCGCACATGCGCTTACCGAAGAGTTCTACGAGACAAATCCAAAGAATGATTTCGCCCGTGGCTTTGCCATTCAGACCGTTGGACCTCTGCCGGTAGCTTTCGGGAAGCAGATTCTCGCTGCCAAGAAGGCCTGGGGGTGGGGTTTGCGGCGGGAGATGATGGACTACAACCACTGGGCCGCACTTG
Source organism: uncultured Acidobacteriaceae bacterium (assembly GCA_963721125.1). GTDB lineage: Bacteria > Acidobacteriota > Terriglobia > Terriglobales > Acidobacteriaceae > PALSA-350. The sequence continues at coordinate 1,012,661 of CAVRHZ010000009.1, forward strand.
GTTTGCTGGGCGAGATTCTGCCCTGGAAAGACAATCGCGTCACTCTTTCTGACGACAAAGACCGCTTCGGCCTGCGAGTTGCGCACGTAAGCTTCAACCTGCACGACAACGACCACAAGCTCATCAAAGCCGCCAAGAAAAAAACCGAGGCTGTGATGCAGGCTGCCGGCGCGACCGAGGTAGTGCAGGAGGCGCGCTATGCGCACCTCGTGGGAGCTTGCCGCATGGGCGCAGACCCGCGCAGCTCAGTGGTAGATAAGTTTGGGCGCACGCACGACATTGCCAACCTCTTCATCTGTGACGGAAGCGTCTTTCCCACGCAGGGCTCGGCCAATCCTGGGCTGACGATCCAGGCGTTGGCAGCGCGGACTGCGGACTATTTGATCTCCCAGGGAGATCGCATCTTTAGCAGCAACCAGCGCGACATGACCTCGCCGCCAATCCGTCGCGAGCTCGCTCCGCCAGAAACGTGGGGTAAGGGAGTTCCCCGGTTGAAATGAACCAAAGCGACGTTCGTTTCCCAGCGCGACCGCTACTGAAGCGTTTCGAGATAAGCCACGACGTCGTGTGCTTGCGATTCTGAGAGACCGAGCGACGGCATGGCAGTTTTGGGCTTCATTGTCTGCGGAGCCATGATCCAGTGGGCGAGAGTATCGGGGGTGTTGGGAAAGTTGCCGCCGATATATGTGCGTCGCGCGACAGACTCGAGCGGCGGGCCTACGACACCATCAGCGCCGCGTATCCCGGGGATCGTATGACACTTGCCGCATCCATAGATCTCTATCGTAGCTCTTCCACGACTTGCGGAACCAATGGTTCCGGCCATCACGGTGGGGCCTTTCTTGCAGCCGGAGATCAACCCAGCGGCCACGCAGATCGCAATCCCAAGCGTTCGGAAACAAGCGCGCATGCCACACATCCTTCCCCAGTGCACGGCGTGGAACTCGGGCCGTACTGCCGGGATAGATGCAGGATTCAATCGACAGGCAAAGCAGGCAACGACAAAAAAATTGCGCAAGGGAGTTTACTTCGCGGGGCGTTGCGCATCCTAGCAGGCGTGGAACAAACGGCAGAGCGCGCACTGCGCGTACGCCCCAGGCTCATTCCCGGCTTGTCAAAAGTGTGCGTAGCCATGTTGCTGTTTTGCGGAGTTGCCGCGGGACAAGAGGCGGCGCGCGGCAATGCTCCCGACGGCGCCGCGATTTTTTCTCAGAGATGCTCCTACTGTCACGGTGACAAAGGCCAGGGGCTTGCAGCAGCCGTGACCATAGCGGGGCCCTCGTTGCAGGCTGAACACGATCTGGGCAACGTCATGACTGCTGTCGAATCAGGGCCAAGTCATATGCCGGCTTTCTCCAGGGTTCTCACGGCGCAACAAATCCAGGCTGTGTCGCATTACGTGACGGCCAACCTTGCGGTGATTCCGCTGACGCAGGGGAATATCGGCGAAGGGGGCAAGCTTTTCCGGACGAACTGTGCAGCATGCCACCGAACGGCGGTGCACGGCGGGGTGCTGGCCTTCGCGGGAAGAAACGCGCCTGAGCTCACGGACAAATCCGCGGCGCTGATCGCAGGCGCGATCCGCTGGGGACCGGGAACGATGCCGGCGTTCCCGCGCGCTGTCCTCAGCGATGAGCAACTGGCTTCCACCGTCGATTACATTCGGTTCGTCCAGCACCCGCCCAATCCTGGGGGCATTCCCCTCAAGGAGGTTGGACCGGTGGCGGAAGGCGGCCTGGCCGCACTGGCAGCGCTGTTCGTGATCGGGATTGCAGGTTGGATTGAACGCGGAGGTAAGGGATGAACGAGGACGGCGAACGGCGGAAGAATGGATTCTTTGCATTGCTTGATCTGGGCCTGGGATTCCTCGAACTCGGCTGGAGATCACTCGAGTGGTTATCGAAGGTTGCGGATCGATTGATTCCGGCCAGGCAACCGCCACAGCCCCTTCCCAAGAGTGGACGAGCAGAAGACCGCGCGATGGAAAGCGAGTCCCAGCTCCTGCGGCGCGAGGGCCTTGGGACAGGTCTGGTCGTGTGCTCCTTCTTCATCGCCATTCTGGGCGGCATCGGATTCCTGATCGCATTTTGGTCAGGCGGCAACAATACGCAACTGCTGGGTGGAAGCCTCGCCGTGTTCCTGAGCGCGATGGGCATCACGTTAGTGCTGTGGGCGCGCTGGCTGATGAGTCGTAAGGAAGCGGTGGAACCGCGACATGCGCTTGCGTCGAGCCCCATCGCAGCCCAGGCAGCGACCAAGGCCTTTTGCGACGGCGTGCATGATGTGCGCCGACGCCGGCTGCTGACCTGGATGGGCCTGGGTGGTGCCGGGCTGTTCGGAACCATGGTGCTCTCACTGCTGAGGTCGCTGGGAATGTCTCCCGACAAGTCGCTGTACAGCAGAATCTGGCAGGGAGGGCAACGGCTGGTGACCATGGATGGTAAGCCGGTTTCGCTGGCCTCGCTACAACCAGGAAGCATGGTGACCGTATTTCCTGAAGACCAGGTTGGCGCCGAACGCGCGCAAACCGTGCTCATCCGGGTGAAAGAACAGCTCTTGCAATTGCCGCAGGATCGCGCCAGCTGGGCGCCGGGCGGGTATGTGGCGTATTCGCGCGTCTGCACCCATGCCGGCTGTCCGGTGGGCGAGTTCGAGGCGGAGCAATCGGTTCTCTTATGCCCCTGCCACCAGTCGACCTTCGACGTGCTGCGGGCCGCGGCTCCGACGGGCGGCCCGGCGGCAAGGCCGCTTCCGCAGCTGCCGCTCTACGCCGATGCTGACGGTACCTTGCGCGCGGGTGGAGGGTTCACCGCGCCGCCCGGCCCTGGCTTTTGGGGGATGCCGTGATCACCGAGACGATCGCGAGCAAGATCAGCCGCGCAATCGACTCCCGGCTACGAGCGGCCAAGTTTGTACGCAGCGCGCTGAACCACGTCTTCCCGGACCACTGGTCGTTCATGTTGGGGGAGATTGCGCTTTACTCCTTCATGGTTCTGGTGGTCACCGGAACCTATCTTGCCTTGTTCTTTCACGCGAGCTCGGAAAAGGTGATTTACCACGGGTCATACCATGCCCTGGACGGCGAGAAGATCTCCGTCGCCTATCGCTCCGCGCTGCACCTCAGTTTCGATGTTCCTGCAGGGCTGCTGATTCGGCAAATGCACCACTGGGCGGCACTGATCTTTCTTTGGGCGATCCTGGCGCATATGGCGCGCATCTTCCTGACCGCCGCTTACCGCAAACCGCGAGAGATGAACTGGCTGATCGGGCTGACTTTGTTGGTGTTGGCGCTGGTGAACGGATTCTTCGGCTATTCGATGCTCGACGATCTGCTCTCGGGAACGGGACTGCGCATCGGCTACTCGATTCTACTTTCGGTTCCGGTGATCGGCCCCTGGCTGACTTTTCTGTTCATGGGTGGGACCGTCCCCAACCCTGAAACTCTTCCGCGGATGTTTGCCCTGCACATCTTTCTGGTTCCCGCACTGATCGCCGCTCTGCTGGGGCTTCACCTCTTCATGATCTGGCGTCAGTTGCACACCAACTATCCGGGCCCACAACGCACCAACCGCACCATCGTGGGATCGCGGCTGTGGCCGTCTTACACGGCGAAGTCCGTCGGCCTGCTTCTTTTGGTGTTTGGCGCGATCGCCGCGTTGGGTGGGCTGGTACAGATCGATCCCGTGTGGATCTACGGGCCGTACGACCCCGCAAGCACCATGGCGGGCGCGCAGCCGGACTGGTACCTCGGCTGGGTCGAGGGGGCAATGCGTCTCTTTCCCGGTGTCAATCTGCGTCTTGGACATTGGCTTATCCCGGAACTTTTCTTTCCTGCTGTCCTGATGCCGTCGTTGCTGTTTCTCGGTTTGTACTCATGGCCCTTTGTCGAGAAGCTATTTTCAAGCGACAAGGGTGACCAGAATGTTCTGCGGCTACCGTATGAGCAACCCATCCTGACCGCCGGGGGAGCGGGAATGTTTACCTTCTTGCTGGTGCTCCTGGTCGGCGGGGGCGACGATTTTTTGGCTCTTGCGCTTGGCGCATCGGTGATCGAGGTTCGCACCATTCTGCGCATTCTCGTGCTGGTTGCACCGCCCTGCGCCGCGGCGCTGGCCTATGTCATCTGCGTGCGGCTGAGGAGCCGGAAGGCTGCTCTCGCAGCGACCGCACGTGCGGAGAAGTCAGACGCCGGAGTAGAAGAACCGTTGACTCTGCCGATCGGCGAGCATCCAGCTTTGCGAGCGGGGGATTAAGTTGCTGGCAACTCGACACAACCTGCCCGGCATCTCGTGGAGTGTCGCTCTTCCCTGCTCCGCTGCTGGCCGATGGTTCCGGGTTCTTCCTAAGTGCAGTCTGGAGTGGCATCCCGCATCGAGCAACAAGCACGTTGATCTAACAACCTGACTACGGCGTGGCCCAGGAGAACGCATGACGACGCTGGTGGCGAAACAGCAATTGACCGAACTGTGGGACACGCCGAAGACTCTCTACGGCTGGCTCGCAACCGTGGATCATAAAGATCTTGGTATCCGCTATCTCGTCACCGCTTTTGTTTTTCTCATCGTCGGTGGCGTGGAAGCTTTAATCATGCGGCTTCAGCTCACGCAGGCCAATGAGAGGCTGCTGAGTCCGGAGGTATACAACCAGTTTTTCTCCATGCATGGCATCACCATGATCTTCTGGTATGCGTCGCCGATCCTTTCCGGCTTTTCGATTTATCTCGTTCCGCTGATGGCCGGCGCGCGAGACGTTGCTTATCCCAGGTTGAACTCCTTCACTTACTGGTCCTTCTTATTTTCGGGCATTCTGCTGTACGTGGGCCCGCTCATCGGGCAAGCGCCGCATGCGGGCTGGTTTTCTTACATGCCCTACACCGACATCCTCTATTCGCCCACGCATGGCATGGATATCTATGCGCTCTCGATTATCATGCTGGGCATTTCGACCACCGGGGCGGCTATTAACTTTATCGCGACCATCCTGTGGTTCCGCGCGCCTGGAATGGCGATCAGCAAGATGCCGCTCTTCCTTTACAGCACACTTACGATCTCCTGCACGATTCTCTTTGCCATGCCGGCGCTTACGCTTGCCTGCGTCTTCCTTGAACTGGAAAGGCGTTGGGGCATGCACTTCTTCGACGTAGCCAAAGGCGGCACTCCGCTGCTTTGGCAGCAGTTGTTCTGGTTCTTCGGGCATCCCTGGGTGTACGTTATCTTCCTGCCGGCCACCGGCATGATTTCCCTCATCATCCCCGTCTTCTCCCGACGCCCTATCGTTGGCTATCCGTATGTCGCCATGTCCACAATACTGACCGGGGTGGTCGGCTTCGGCGTGTGGCTGCACCACATGTTCACTGTTGGCATGTCGGAACTGACGATGAGCTTCTTCAGCGCCGGCAGCATGATGATCTCGATCTTCACCACGATCACCATCTTCGCCTGGCTGGCCACGGTATGGAAGGGGCGCCCGGTGTTGACGGCTTCCATGATGTACGCTCTCGGATCCGTGGCGCTGCTGGTCATCGGCGGACTGAGCGGCGTGGTCACGGGCATCATCCCTGTCGATTGGCAACTGCATAACACCTACTACGTCGTCGCCCACATCCACTACGTGCTCATCGGCGCGAATGTCTTTCCGGTCTTTGCGGGGCTTTACTATTGGCTGCCAAAGATGACCGGCCGCATGATGAACGAGCGGCTCGGCAAGTGGAGCTTCTGGGTTATGTTCATCGGCTTCAATATTGGATTCTTTCCCATGCACATTGTCGGCCTGATGGGGATGCCGCGGCGGATCTACACCTACTCCTCAAATTTAGGTCTGCAGCCCATGAACGAGTTAATGACCTTCGGCGCGTTCGTGTTGGGGATTGGCATTCTTCTCAGCATCATCAATTTGTTCTACAGCCTGCGGCGAGGCGAGATTGCCGGCGACAATCCATGGAATTCCGATGGCCTGGAGTGGGCCATGTCGTCGCCGCCCCCGGATTACGAGGTTCTGCACATTCCCGCCGTGTCCACCAGGCATCCGCTTTGGGATGATTTCGACGAAGATGAGGATCCCGGTGATCTGCGCGTGCTCTCGCAGGCAAGGCTAAGTCTCATGTCGACTCTGCTCGATGCAGTACCGCAGGAGGCAGCAACCATGCCGAATATGTCCCTGGTTCCGATGTTTCTTGCGCTGGCCCTCTTCGGCTTTTTCCTGGCCCTGGTCTTCCAACTGTTGTGGATTTGCCTGGCGGCTCTGATGGTCACCTTTCTTCTGGGCTGCGTGTGGCTATGGCCAAGGCCCATCAAGGGGGAGTTATGAGCTTGCTCGCGGAACCACCCCTGGCGTCCGTATTGCCCCATACAGGGCCCTGGCCGATTGCCAGGAATCGCGGCGTTTATGCGGTCACCATGGTCATCCTGACCGAAGGAACGCTCTTCGTGTGTCTCTTCGCCAGCTATTACTTTCTCGGCGCGGATAAGTATCGCTGGGCCATCGACCAGCCGCCCAAGCTGCTCAAGGCATTCATCATGTTGGGGATTCTGGCCGCCAGCAGCCTGGTCATCATGTGGGGGGAACGCCTGGTGGAGCAGAGGCGCTATCGGCAAGCTCGCGCTGCGGTGGCGGTGACGATTGTGATGGGCCTCGTCTTTCTTGCTGTGCAGGTATCGGAGTACATGGACCACTGGAAGACGCTGACTCCCCTGACGGACTCCTACGGCTCCATCTTCTATACCATCACTACCTTCCATGGGGCACACGTCGTCATGGGCCTGCTCATGCTCGGCTATCTCTCGATCCTGCCCAACTACGGACCCACGCCGCTGCCTCCTCATCGTCCCTATCGTGTGGTGGCTTTGTACTGGCACTTCGTCGATATCATCTGGTTCTTCGTTGTTTTGCTGCTGTATGTAATCCCACACTTTCAGGTTTATGGGTTCTGAGATGACAAACACCATGAGCGCCGGCTTTCCACCGCAGGCTACAGGCAATCCGCAGGAAATCCCCACCTGGCGTGTGTGGTTCGAGTTCGCCGCGTCCGCCGGCAGCTGGATTTTTCTCGGGATCTTCGAGTCCGTGATCGCCTGGCGCGCCTGCGTTCATCAGGAACAGTTTGGCGGCCCTAGTCCGCATCCCATTGCGCGCGCGCTTTATTTCCTATTGTGGATCACATCCTTCGGCCTCGCGTTACTGGCCGGCACCCTGTCGTACCGCACCTGGCGGAGGCTATGCGGAGCAAGCAAGCTGCTGCGCGCGGAAGGCCGCGAACGGCAGGAGTTTATGTCGCTCTCCGGGTTGTTTATCACCATAACTCTGGGGATGGGATTCTTCTGGATGTGCATTCCCCTGTTCATGCTGCAAATGTGTGCGAGGACGCGATGAGGCATAGACAACGCCCATGCATCCTGGTTCTCCTCGCCGGATGTGGCTTGTTGACCGGGTGCATAGGCAACAAGCCCATGGGAGGTTTTCAGCCGGCCATGAGCGGCAACCCGGTGGCGGGCAAGGCCCTGATGCAAAGCTATGGCTGTGGCTCCTGTCACGTGATCCCCGGAATTCGTACCGCCCGAGGCCTGGTGGGGCCGCCGCTTCTCTACTACAGCCGCAGGACCATCATCGCCGGCGAACTTCCCAACTCGCCGGCAAACCTGGTGGCATGGATCAAGAACCCGGTAGCGATTGAGCCGGGAACAGCGATGCCCGACCTCGGGGTCACCGACAGCCAGGCTCACGACATGGCTGCTTACCTTTACACCTTGCGCTAGCGAAGGAACTCATGGGTCGCCTTGGTAAACTCGTCTCCCCGCTCTTAGCCATGTTTCTGGCTGGTTGCGCCACGCTGCAGTCTACCTCCAACGCTCACGGGCCGGCAGCCAGGGAGATTGCCCACCTCTCGAATGCGATGTCGGTCACCTTCGTGATTACGATTGTCGTTATGTGGGCTCTGCTGGCCATCGCAACCAGGAATCGCGGCAGCCTGAAGGAACACATGCCGATCGAAGCCGGCGGCGGTCAGGGCTGGGTGTGGATCGGCGGTGTAGCCGTTCCTCTTCTTGTGCTCACCGTGTTTTTCTTCCTGGGCCTTAATCTCCTCAGGGGTTTCCCGATTCATGGCGATCACGGCGCAATGAACTCGGGGTCGATGGCGGCCGGCTCCAAGCCGGACATTCTCATCATCGGCCACCAGTGGTGGTGGGAGGTCCATTATCTCGAGGCTCCGGGGCACGAGGTGATCACCGCGAACGAGATTCACATTCCCGCGCACCGGCCCGTCAATATCGAAGTGCGCACCGCTGATGTCATCCACGCATTCTGGGTTCCGAGTCTCCATGGCAAAGTTGACCTGTTACCCGGAAATGTCAATTACATTCGCATCGAAGCCAGCGAGCCCGGGAGCTACATCGGTCAGTGCGCGGAGTATTGCGGCAAGCAGCATGCGAATATGCACATCCTTCTCATCGCGCAGGAAGCCCCCGCTTTTGCGGAGTGGCTGGCCAATCAAGCCAGGCCCGGCGCCGAACCAACGAATCCCGAAACAGTGATGGGCAAGGAGGCATTCCTGGCAGGTCCTTGTTCAAAATGTCATACAGTGCGCGGCACTTCGGCGTCGGGGCAGTTCGGGCCGGATCTGACCCACATCGGCAGCCGCAAAGAGATCGGCTCCGACACTTTCCCCAACAACAACGCCTATCTCGAGGGCTGGATCACGAATGCCCAGGCGCTGAAGCCGGGATGCAAGATGCCGAAAATCACCCAATACAACGGAGCGCAGCTTCGCTCATTGGTCGCGTATCTGCGTCAACTCCAGTAAGACAAATAACCGGGCGAGCAGGTCTTTTCCCGCTTATCTCGCTTTTCGCTCAATCATTTTCCTCAAGAAAGCGCCGGCCGGGGGGGCTTATCTCTCTTTTCTCTCACAAAGTGCATTCTTTTTTCGGAAAGCGTTAGCCTCAATTCCTCGCGGCGTATTCCATAACGAATGACGGGTGCCCCACATCTCGCTCGTTTTTCGCGAGATGTGGGATACCGCTGCTCTTTCCCTCTGACTCTCGATTCATCCGATGCACTTAGCGGTCAACCTAGGTGGTATCCCACATCTCGCAAAAACGAGCGAGAAATTGAGGTTGGTTGGCCTGCTCTTGTCAGCAACTTATGATTTCCGTCTGAGCACGAGGAACGCCGCTGCGAGGACGAATATGACTCCGGCGCCCTTGGCAATCGCGCGGCCAATGTGCCGCTTTGCTTTGGCCGGCTTAGGCTCTTCGATCTCCAGGGCAAGCCGCCAGTCGCGGGCTGAAAGCTTGCCCGCCTCGACCCAACCGTAGCGGGTGAAGAGAGAACCGGCGATTCCCGAGCAGGCGGCAAGACGGCGCAACGAGGGGCGGGTGCCAGGCAAGAGCAGCGAACACACCCGCAGCAGAAGCGGAACCGGGCCAGACAGCCACGCACCCGCGCTGATCAGAACTCCGCTGCGCCCTCGCTTCAACGGGAGAAGCGCGCGCGACTGCGACCTTGAGATATCGATCGTCTCCCAGGTCTCCATGGATGCGCTGAGCAGGCCCAGCAGATTGAGCGCGCGACTGTCCTCATGTCCCATCAGTTCGAGGATGCCGGCGCCGGATTGCAAGCCCGACATGCCGAAGTGTCCCGGGAGCGAATGGGCGCGAGCGTTCCACGCCGGTATCGCTGTGGTGGCCAACAGAACCCCAGTGTAGTTATGGAACGGCAGGCCAAAAATCACAGAGCCAATGCGCCCCATTCCGCGCAGCAGGTGAATGAAGAGGTTGCCTCCCCAGAGGTGTTCCATGGCATCCGCGGCGGAAGAGGAGAAGGCAAACACTGAGAATCCAGATAGGATCCAGGAACCCATCGACATCGTACTCTGCGGTTTGAAGACACGCAGCATGTTAAGGAAGCGGCCTGGCCGACCTAAGTCGGTGACCAGCAGCACCCCCGAGAGAGCGGCGCCTGCAAACGCCAGAGAACGCGCCTCCCTTGCCAGCTTTGCCTCTCCACTGATTACATCGGCAAGCGATCCGACGACTCCCAGCGATCCGGCGGCCCCACCCACGAAGAAATAAAAAGGAATCAGCGGGGTCCATTGCGGCTCCTTCAGAAGCGGCTGCTGGTAGTACCCAGTCTCGCGCGAGGCAATGGGAAACGGAGAACCTTCAGGCCGCACCCCCGGGTCGTTCACCCGGCCTTTCAACTCGGCTTCGCGGCGAATGTCGAGCAGGTGTTCCTCGCGTCGATCCACAAGTTGTTCGACCAGAAGGCGAGTCTCAGACATGGATCTCCTCCTTTCGCCCACCGCGGGCGGCTAAGAATGCAGCCGCGACTCCGGCGAGCAGGAGCAATCCATCCCGCGCGGCCGACTTCCAGCCATCGCGCAGAAAGATGGTGGGCACCTCAGGATTGGGAGGGAGGTTATAAGTCTCGGGCTCTCCGCGGATCAGGAACAAAGCATGAATGCCTTGGACGCTGGTGTGGGCCGGGTTGTAGATCGTGGCGTCCGCCATGCCGCGGTCGTGAAGGATAGCAAGGCGCTCGGCTGCTTTCTTCTCCAGCGTCTCCAGGGCTCCGAACTGGATCGATTGTGTGGGGCATGCTTTCGCGCAGGCAGGTTCCAGCCCGGCCTTCTGGCGATCGGTGCAGAAGGTACATTTAAAGGCCCGGCCGTCTTCTTCGTTCTTCTGCACCACTCCGAAGGGGCAGGAGACGACACAGTAGGCGCAGCCGTTGCAGATGTCCGGTTGCAGAAAGACGCCACCAAACTCCGTGCGCACCAGCGCCCCGGTCGGGCAGGCCTCGAGGCACCCGGCGACTTCGCAGTGCTTGCAGACATCGGACGAAAACTCCCAGCTGTTGTGGTCGGGGGAGTTGCCGCCAAGCCCCGGAATCGGCGTATCTTCCACAAACTTGACATGCCGCCACGTAGAGGCGCCCAAGCCTACCGTGTTGTCGTAAGAAAAGCCCGACAGTTTGTAGCCATCGGCCTCAAGCCCATTCCATTCTTTGCAGGCCACCTCGCAAGCTTTGCAGCCTATGCAGATTGTGGAGTCGGTGAAGAAGGCCGTAGTCTCTCCCGGCCGCACTTCGAAGTTTCCCGTCGTGTCGCTCATGCGCGCTCCTTGAGAAGCCGTTTCAACTCTTTGAGCGCGGCGGAGCCGTGCTTGCGCCGGCCCGGAAGCAGATTGCAGACGAGCGCCTTCGATTCCATGATGCGCACGTTGGGGCTTTCTGAGATGGCCAACAGGTCGTTCACCACATCTCCGGTGACAATTCCCTTCCACCCGAAGTGGTACGGCAGACCGACCTGGTGGACCGTTCGTCCATTCAGCTTGAGTGGCGCCATGCGTCTGGTAACCAGGGCTTTGGCGGAGAGCAGTCCCCGCGGCGAGTAGATGGTGACCCATTCACCATGCTTGACTCCGCACAATGCAGCGAGTTCCGGCGAGATCTCGGTGAAGAGTTCGGGCTGCAGTTCGGCCAGGTGGCTCAGGCCGCGCGACATGCCTCCGGCGGTGTGATGTTCGGTGAGCCGATAGGTGGTGAGGACGAAAGGAAAACGTGGGTCGTCCGGTGAATGCGCATACGGATTGTCCGGGCGTTCTTTCTTGTGGGCTGGAGGATTGGTCTGCTCGTCTGGGTAGACGGGGTTGCGCACCAGCGACTCCAGCGGTTCAAAATGAGTCGGCAATGGACCATCCTTCAAGCCGCTGGTGACGAAGAGCCAGCCGCGGCCATCGGGGTGCAGGGTAAATGGCTTGTCGCCATCCAACGCCTCCAACCCGCGCTTGTTGTCATCGCCCTTGTGATCGGGCGGCATGTCGGGTTTGAAGTCGCTGACATCGTCCCCAACCCATTTCCCTTTGTCGCCTTGGCTGGGATCCCACCAGACCAGCTTCTTGCGGTCACTCCATGGAGTGCCGTCCGGCTTCGCGGAGGCCCGGTTATAGAGAATCCTGGTGTCTTTCGGCCACGCGAAGCCCCATCCATGGCCCAGCGAATCGTGCGGTTCGCGGGTGTTTGGAAGGTTCTTGTCGGGTGATGGCATGAGCCCGGCGTAGATCCAGCAGCCACAGGCGGTCGAACCATCCGGCTTCAGCTCGTCATACGTCTTGATGTGAGCCTTTGAGTCCCAGTGGCAACCATTGATCTCCGCCAGAATGGCTTCCGCGACGGGCTCCGCGATGGCGCCCTCGGTGGGATAGCTCCACGTCAGGTTGTTGATCGCAATGTTCTTCGGTCCTGGGGCATGCTTAGCCCTTTCCTTGATGCGCAAACCAAGGTGATACATGAACCAGGTCTCGCTGCGCGCATCGCCTGGCGGGTCGACGGCTTTGTTATGCCACTGCACGAGACGCTGCGTATTGGTGAAGCTGCCGCTCTTTTCCGCCTGCCCGGCGGCGGGCATGAGAAACACCTCGGTCGCGATTTTTTCAGGCACCAACTCACCGCGTTCGACTTCAGGCGAATCGAGCCAGAAGCTGGCGGTCTCGGTCTCGACCATGTCGCGCACGACCAGCCATTTCAGGTTCTTCATGGCGGAACGCTGCAACCGGCCATTGGGCGCGCCTACTGCTGGATTCTGGCCCATGACGAAGAGCCCTTCCATCTTTCCGTCCGCCATGTCGAGCCAATAACCGAGTTCGGAGTGGTCGCCCGTCACCCGCGGCATCCACTGAAAGCCCCACTCGTTTTCAGCCGTAGCCGCATCACCATACCAGGCCTTCAACAGGGAGATGATGTACGCGTCGAAGTTCGCCCACACACCGGCCCGATCGGAATGCTTTTCGATGTACTGGCTGAGACTGGCCGAGTCATCTTCGAAGAACGGCATGGCAAGGTAGCCAGGCAAGATGTCATACAGTGTAGGAATGTCGGTAGAACCCTGAATGGACGCGTGTCCGCGCAGCGCGAGAATGCCGCCGCCGGGCCGGCCCATATTTCCCAGGAGAAGCTGCAGGATCGCTGCGCAGCGAATGATCTGGACCCCGCTGGAATGATGGGTCCAGCCGACTGCGTAGCAGATGGAAGCGGTCTTGTCAGGGCCCGAAGCGTTGGTAAACGCTTCGGCTACCTGGAGAAAGACCTCCTGCGGCATGCCGCAGCCTTGCTCCACCATCGCCGGCGTGTAGCGCGAGAAATGCCGCTTCAGGACCTGAAAAATGCAGCGTGGATTCTCGAGCGTCGGGTCGGTCGTGTATTGATCAGTGTTACCGGCTTCGCCGCCGCGGTCCTTCGCGTGGCCGCCGTCCGCGGGGTGATGCCCCGGTGCGTGCTTTGAGGGATCGCGCTTCTGCTCGGAACCTTCGTAGAGCCAGGTCTCGGGACTGTACTGTTTCTTTTCCGCGTCCCAGCCGGAGAAGAGCCCGTCGAGATCTTCCGTATCGCGATAGTCTTCGCGCAGAATGGTTGAGGCGTTGGTGTAATTGAGGACGTAGTCCTTGAACCACTTATCATGCTCGATCACGTAGTGGATAAGGCCGCCGAGGAAGAGAATGTCGGTGCCTGCCCGCAACGGCGCCCAGATATCAGCGCTTGCCGATGTCCGCGTAAACCGCGGGTCGACATGAATGATCTTGCCGCCGCGCTCTCGCGCTTCCATAACCCATTGGAAGCCGACCGGGTGCTGTTCTGCCATCGAAGAACCCATGATCATGATGGCGTCTGACTGTGCCAGCGAGGTAAGTGCCGTCGTAGCGCCGCCCCGTCCCACCGTGGTGCCCAGACCGGGCACCGTAGAGCTGTGTCATATGCGGGCCTGGTTGCTGACGCACACCAGGCCTAGCCCACCGCTAAACAATTTCTTGATGAGATAGTTTTCCTCGTTGTCGAGCGTAGCTCCGCCCAGATGAGCCACTTTTGTGGTATTCATCACGGCATTGCCTTCTTTCGACTCGACAAAACTGTTTTCCCGCGACTCCCACAGACGGTCGGCGATCATGTCCATCGCCTCTTCCAGAGGCAATTCTTCCCACTCTGTGCCGTAGGGACGCCGGTATTTCACCTTCTGAATTCGATTGGGAGCGGTATGCAGTTGGAAGGTGTTGGCGCCCTTGGGGCAGAGATGGCCGCGAGAGATCGGCGAGTGAGGGTCGCCCTCAATCGAAATCAGCCTGCCCTCTTTGTGATAGATCATCTGCCCGCAACCCACCGCGCAATAGGGGCAGATGGAGCGCGCAACCTCGGCGCCCGCCGTCTTTGGCTGCAGAGTTCTGGTGCGCTCGCTCCAGGACTCGGAACCGTTGCCGTTCGCGCGATTCTTGATCTGCTGATAGACGGGCCATCTCGACAGAAGGTTTTTGATCATGATTTCTCCCACTGGGCTGCGGGCAGCACTGTGCGTTGGGACGCCTGTTAGCTGGGAAGGGTTGTGCGGCTCAATGTGCACCCTCCGAAACACACTTCGTTGCAGAGCAGGCATCCTATGCGAGTAATGCAGCCGGGTGTCAATGTTTATCGCGAGGACTGCGTCAGCTTCAATGAACTGAGTAGCTAGCCCAGCACAATCAGCAGCAAATTTACGACTTCCGGAGGACCCATTGCATTCCAACAAGATCGAAGACTATGCCTTGATCGGCGATTGCGAGACTGCCGCTTTGGTCCATCGTAACGGTTCCGTCGATTGGCTTTGCTGGCCTGATTTCTCCTCCCCCGCATGCTTCGCTGCTCTGCTTGGCTCGCGCAAGAATGGTTACTGGCAAATAGCGCCGGGCGATCCCCATGCGAGCTTCAAACGCCGCTACCGACCCCACACCCTCATCCTTGAGACCACCATGGAGACGTCTCATGGCACAGTCATCGTCATAGACTTTATGCCCATCCGCGGCCGGCACTCCGATTTGGTTCGCATTCTGCGATGCACGGCCGGCACAGTGAACATGCGGTTCGAACTTTGTCTCCGTTTTGATTACGGCAGCACCATTCCCTGGATTCACTTCGAGGCCGCAACGCGAGGCGAATCCGCTTGGGTCTCGAAGGCTGGACCAAACCTGACCGTTCTGCGCACTGCATCCCTGGTAGGGGAATCGGAGCCGGGCACGCTAACGGCGGACTTTACCATGCATGCCGGAGAGATGCACACCTTCGTCCTGACCTACGGCTGCTCGTACGAGGCGCTTCCCCACCCCATCGAGGTCGATGTTGCATTGCAGCAAACCGAGCACTTCTGGACCAACTGGTTAGCCCGCAACAAATACCAGGGACCCTACAGAGCAGCTGTAGAACGCTCGCTCATTACGCTTAAGGCGATGACCTATCGTCCGTCCGGTGGTATCGTCGCCGCTCCCACGACATCGCTTCCAGAACGTATCGGTGGCGCGCTGAACTGGGATTATCGCTATTGCTGGATTCGTGACGCCACGCTTACTCTCTCAGCACTCCTTGAATGCGGCTTCACGGAAGAAGTGATCGCGTGGAAGCAGTGGCTATTGCGCGCTGTGGGGCGAAGCGTGTCCCAGGTCCAAATCATGTACGGCATAGGGGGCGAGCGCCACATCGCCGATTGGGAGGTACCGTGGCTATCCGGCTATGAGGGTTCGGCGCCGGTCCGCATTGGGAACGCTGCTCAACAACAGACTCAGCAAGACATTTATGGCGAGATCGCCGCCGCTTTGCACCATGCCCGGGAGGCAGGCGTGCCGTGCGAGAAACAGGAGTTGCAGTTGCAGCAGGCACTCACCGAACACCTCGCAAAGATCTGGCGAGAGCCTGGATCGGGCATGTGGGAATCGCGGGACGAACCTCGACGCTACACCTACTCGGCGGCAATGGCGTGGCTCGCCCTGGAAAGAGCGGTCACGAGCATTGACCGCCGTGGCATGGATGGACCGCTTGCGGAATGGAAGGCGCTACGTGACGAGATCCACGCCGATGTCTGCAAGCACGGCTTCGACAAGAGCCTCGATAGTTTTGTCCAGTACTACGGCTCCAGGAACCTGGATGCCTCGGTACTACTGCTGTCGGTGATCGGCTTTTTGCCGGCGACCGACCCACGGATGCTCGGCACGGTCAAAGCCATCGAGCAGGGGCTGCTCAAGGATGGCTTTCTGCTACGCAACATTCCCGCAAGCGCTGACGCAAAGCAGGGCGCGTTTTTGGCCTGCAGCTTCTGGCTGGTGGAATGTTTCGCGCTGACCGGCAGAACTGAAGAAGCCCACATGCTCTTTGAAAGACTTCTGGCGATTGCCAACGATGTAGGGCTCCTCTCAGAGGAGTACGATACAAGCGCGAAACGCCTGACGGGCAACTTTCCACAGGCGTTTTCCCACATTGCGTTAGTTCGTGCGGCAATCCGGCTTTCGGGCTCCGGGCAGCCCGTCTCAAATGCCGATGGCGGCGCCGAGCGATAACTCTCGGGGAAAATAAGCGTTTTCAGCACCTGCCCCGTGCCCCCAGTGGGCATCAAATAGCGGGCTCGGTGGCCATGGCGGTGCGAAGAAACCCGCGGTTCCTCTCGAGAATCGATTCCACTTCGCGGCTACGATCGCCGGCGCTTACATAAATCAGCAAACCGCCCGGTCCAATCTCCCGGTTCATGAGTTGGATGGTATCTTCGCCAACCCCCATGGAGCGCATTGCAGACGCCAGCTCCAGTTCGGTATAGGGAGTATCTTCCCGGGTGGCTTTCTGCACATACCCCTCGTTCGTCAAACTGTTCCCGTGCGCTTCTAAATCTAACTGGGCGCTATGCCGTAGCCTCCACCACAAGCTGTGTTTCCCTGCGGGGTCAGCGGAAAGCTGAGCCTGCTTGCCTTGCTCCGAGGTACATACGCCAATATCACTCGAGCGAAAGCCCGCCAGTTTGAGGTCGGCGATCGCGTCCCGAGCGGACATATCATCCAGAAATACCGCGGCTACGAGCTTGTTAGGAGTGATGCCAATTCTCGGTGCCGACTCTGACCACATATGAATCGCCCTCCTCGTCCTACCTTTGGGATGAGCGGCCGATTTGTTTGGTGGCTTCTCCGACGGGATTTGAACCCGTGGAGACGAGTGCGAGTCTTTGTTGCAAAACTCAACACGTACCCGCAAACACGAGCGTGACGCCCTCCGCTGCAATTTGCCCCATTTTGAGGCGATTCGATAACCGCAATTTCTCGCATAGAGTCTGCGAAATAACTCGTTTGGGATCCAACCAGGAGCGACGGAATGGCATCTGCTATATTGATCTTGTCGTTCCAGGTCCTCTCTTTGTTAGAGTAGGCCATCGCTGGGGCACAAGGATCCGGTGAGCGCGTGTTATTGCTTTTGCCTAATTCGATGCGAAATGGCCATCGTGCATTTCTGCTCGCGTTGGGTCTCCTGATGCTGTCCGCTGCGGTGTTTGGGTGGGGGCTGCAGTATAAGCTCTCTCTTTACCACGGGAAGGATTCGATCTCGCATCAGATCCCTGAAGCTAAGCTCCTCTCCCAGAAAGAACGCCCTGCAACAGCACAGGCTGTCAGCGTGCGCCCTTCTCAATTCCCGGCTTTCCACCTATTGCCGGCGTTGATCATTGTGACGGTAGCGTCTGGATTGTTCCAGGCCGCCGCGCGTTACATCCGTACCGGTAGCTTGGAACGATCGCGGCCGCCCCTGCCCGCTTGCCTCCGAGCCATATTTCTACGCCCCCCTCCTGCGCTCTACTAAGTCCAATCTCCTAAAGACAGCGTTAGATTTCTAGCACCAGCTTACGGCTTGCCGATAAGGTTGTCGTATTCATTGCGGGTTAGGCTGCGCGTAGCTAGTGCGTCGGCTCCTTCATAGGGACGAGCATTGCTGAGCAGGGAAATCTATATCCAGACTTATCCGCCAAAAGCTGCGTCCCGGCGGATCACTCTCAGTTGTACCCACAGGTGCTTGTAAACGATATGCAAAGGCGTCTGATTGTTGTCGTCGCTGCGTGCGCAGTCCTAGGTTTGGCCGCGTGGCTTATCTTCCGTCCGCATCGGAGCCCGAAAGTCGAAGCCGCTCCAGAGCCAACCGCCGCACGCGTGGCGGTGGTAAAACGGGGTTCCGTCTCTCACGTCCTGGCGCTCGCGGGGCAGTTCCAGCCCTACCAGGTCATCGACGTTCACCCCAAAGTTTCCGGTTTTATACGCTCCATCCATGTCGACATCGGCGACCGGGTCCACAAAGGGCAGACGCTTGCTGTTTTGGAAGTCCCTGAACTTCAAGCGCAGTTGGAAGGCACGGTAGCCCAGGTTTCCCGCAGCAAGGACGAAATCACCCGCGCTCAGCACGAGGTGGCTGCAGCAGAAGCCCGATACACCGCACTGCATGCCGATAACAACCGCTTGCAGCAAGCCGCCAAAGCGCAGCCGGGGCTGATCGCGCAACAGGAGTTGGACGACGCGCTCTCAAAAGACCAATCGGCGGCAGCACAAGTAGACGCGGCAAAGGCAGCTTTATCAGCAGCGCAGGGAGGCGCCGAAGTCGCTCGCGCGGATAACCGGCGAGTGGGTGCGATGGAGGATTACACCCATGTTGTCGCTCCCATCGAAGGAGTGATCACATGGCGCTACGCAGATACCGGAGCGCTCATTCAATCGGGAACCGACTCGAATAGCCAGGCACTCCCCATTGTCAAGCTGGCACAAAGCGACCTCCTCCGCCTGCGTATGCCGGTTCCCGAAGATGCCGTGCGCTACGTCAAGGTGGGCGACACTCTCCAAGTAAGAGTCGACGCGCTCGACAGATCTTTCACCGGCAAAGTAGTTCGCTTTACCCGCTACGTAAATTTCGAAACCAGAACCATGGAGACCGAAGTTGACGTTGAGAACAAAAACCTTTCCATCGATCCGGGCATGTATGCAAACACGCAGTTGCAACTCAACCACGCTGACAACGTCCTGACGATTCCGGTCGAGGCTTTGGTGCTCAAGGGCAACAGGGATTTTGTTTCCGTGCTCGATAGTCAGAACCATGTGCACGAACGGGAGGTCGAGGTTGGACTGCGCGGATCGCGATTAGCGGAGATCAAGAGCGGCCTCGCCGAGGGCGAGCGGGTCATCGTGGGTGGGCAGTCCAAGTACCAGGAAGGTGAACGAGTGACGCCGGTGGTTGAACCGGGACGGTCGATCGATGTAACCCGCGATGCGGGCAGCACAATTGATCTGCATGAGGATCAAGGGGGGGAGCAGTAATGCCAAAGTTTGCTCTCAGATACCCGTTCTTCATCATCATGCTATGCCTGGTAGTCATGTTGATCGGTGTGGTCAACATTGCCAGCATGCCGGTCGACCTTTTTCCAAAAATAGATATGCCGGTAGTGGTGGTGGCAACTTTTTACAACGGCATGCCTCCGCAGCAAATTGAGGCAGACATCACCAACACCTTCGAGCGATTTTTCACCCTGGGTGCAAACATCGATCACTCCGAGTCGCGCTCCCTCACGGGTGTTAGTCTCATCAAGATTTACTTCAAGCCCGGTACGGATCCGAACGCCGCGTTGAGCAATATCGCCAATCTCGCCATGGCAGACCTGCGCCGGTTGCCGCCGGGTACACTTCCCCCGGTGGTTCTTGGTATGGATGCGTCCAGCCAGCCGGTCTGCCTGGTTACCCTCGAGGGCAAGGGACTGAATGAAACTCAGCTCAAGGATTTGGCTCAGTTTCAGGTACGTAACCAGATCTCGAACGTGCAGGGCGCCTCGGTTCCTCAGCCGTACGGAGGCACGTATCGGCAGATTCAGGTCTATGTCGATCCCATCAAGCTGGAAGCCCACAATCTGAGCCTTAACGATGTGGTCGATGCAGTCAATAGCTCCAACCTGATTCTTCCCGCGGGCGACGTTCGTATCGGCTCAAAGGATTACAACATCTACGCCAACAGCCAATTCCCTGATGCCAAGGCCATGAACGCGATGCCGCTCAAGTCGTATGGCAATTCATCCGTTCTGGTAGCCGATGTGGGCAAGGCGGAAGACTCAGGTTCGCTCCAGTACAACATCGTGCGCATCAATGGACAGCGCTCGGTTTACGTTCCCATCTTCAAGCAAGGAGGCAACAGCAATACCATCACCATCGTCAACGGCATGAAGGCGGCGGTGAAACGACTGGTGGACATTCCTGAAGTCTCTGAAGACCGCGGTGGTCTTCGATCAATCCATCTTTGTCAAACTGGCGATCAAGAACCTGCTCAAGGAAGCGTCCATCGGGTTGGTGCTGACCGGACTGATGATCCTGATTTTTCTGGGCAGCCCGCGCGCTACCTTTGCCGTTTTGTTGTCGATCCCGCTTTCCGCCCTGGTGTGCTTGATTATCACCAAGGTTTTGGGCGGGTCGATCAACACCATGCTGCTGGGCGGTTTGGCGCTGGCATTTTCACGACTGATCGATGACTCGGTCGTGGTGTTGGAAAACATATTTCGTTTTATGGAGATGGGGGTGCCGCCACGCGAAGCTGCAGAAAAAGGCGGCATGGAGGTCTCGCTCGCGGTTCTTGCCGCCACCTCAACCACCTCGATCGTCTTCTTTCCTGTCACGTTCCTCTCCGGCGTAAGTAAATACATCTTCACGCCGCTGGCGTTAGGAGTTGTGCTCTCGATCTTTGCCTCGTACATTTTCGCGATGACGGTGGTGCCGCTTTTCTGCGCTACGTTTGTACGCATTCAGCACGAAGAGGGTGGGCAGCCCGGACGCTCACCTTCGTTTTTTCAGCGTATGGTGGCGCAGTTCAATGTGCACTTCCAGCGCATGCTGGAGCGATACGAGGCGCTGGCCAAGCGTACATTGGTCAGACCCGGCCTCACCGCTGCGGTTATTTTGGGGGCTGTCGCGCTGGTGATTGCCTGTCTCTTTCCATTTCTTGGCCGGGCCTATTTTCCGCGCACCGACCCAGGACAATTTGTCATCAATGTTCGCATGCCCAGCGGTACCCGCCTGGAAGACAGCAACCGATACATCGCCAGGGTGGAGACGATTATCCGCCAAACAGTCCGGCCCAAAGATCTGGGGATGATTGTTTCGAACATCGGCGTATATCCGGATTTATCGGCGATCTTTACGAGCAACGCGTCGATGGACACTGCCTTTGTCCAAACCAGCCTGCAAGAAGGCCATAGCCTGGGAAGTTACGAATATATGGCCCGGGTGCGGGAGCGGCTGTCGCGTGAGATGCCCGAGCTAACCACCTACTTCCAGGCCGGAGGGCTGGTGGATTCAGTCATCAATCAAGGTCTACCGGCTCCTATCGATCTGCAGGTAAGTTCGAACGACATGAATGGAGCGTTCAATCTCGCCAGGCAACTGGGGCAAAAAATCAAGGCGATGCCCAATGTCAGCGATGTGTATATCCCGCAAGATCTCAACTATCCCGGGTTGGCGC
The DNA here is from genome assembly GCA_963721125.1 of uncultured Acidobacteriaceae bacterium. Taxonomy (GTDB): domain Bacteria; phylum Acidobacteriota; class Terriglobia; order Terriglobales; family Acidobacteriaceae; genus PALSA-350. The sequence goes on from CAVRHZ010000009.1 coordinate 1,033,961, forward strand.
TGAATATCGATCGCGAGCGCGCCAGTCTTATCGGCCTGTCGGCCAAAGATGTTGTCGACAATGTCATCACCGCCCTCACCTCAGACGGGATGGTTGCACCCAGTTACTGGATCGACCCTAAGACAGGCAACAACTACATGGTTACGGTGCAATATGCCAATCGCGTTATTAATCACATGACGATGGAGGATTTCGAAAATATCCCGCTTCGCGGTGCGCGCCCAACCGGCTACGATCCGATGCAGGAAGGCCGGGAGGCAAGCGATGTGGGCGGCGACCTCTTTTATGGAGGCCATACCTCAGGCTATACCCCGCTGCGCTCGGTGGCGCAGATCAAACAGATCAATACCCCCACAGAGGTTGATCACTACCAGATCCGCCGCGTCATCGACATCTACGTCGCGACCAAGACCGAGGCGCTTGAAAAGGTGGGGAAGGACATTACCCATCTGATGGCAAACACCAAGACCGACAAAAACACGCGTCTCACCATGCGGGGGGCGGCAGTGAGCATGAACGAATCCTTTCGGGATTTTGGCCTCGGCCTGCTGATCTCGATTGCTCTTGTCTATCTCATTCTGATGGCGCAGTTCACATCGTTCATCGATCCCTTCATTATCCTCATGGCGATTCCGCCAGGGCTCGCCGGGGTGGTGATGATCCTGCTGTTCACCGGCAGCACGCTCAACATCATGTCCTTGATGGGGGTCATCATGATGACTGGGATCGTGGTCTCCAACAGCATCCTCATCGTTGAGTTCTCCGGCATTCTGCACGAAGAAGGGCTGCCGTTGCTGGAGGCCACGGTTCAAGCATGCAAGGTGCGTCTGCGGCCTATCCTCATGACCTCCCTGGCCACGTTGTTGGGCATGATCCCAATGGCTTTGGGACTTGAAGCGGGGAGCGAGCAATACGCTCCTCTGGCCCGGGCGATTATCGGCGGACTCGGGGTTTCCGTTGCCGTGACGGTCTTTCTGGTCCCAGCCGTGTACCTGATGATCCATACCCGCCGTGAACGCAAGCAGGCAATGCGGAAGGAGGCACAGGCGTGAGAACAGTCAACCTGGCAAGCGCGTTTTTCCTGCTCCCTGTGCTGGCGGCGGGGGCGCAATCCACCACCGCGGTGGCTTCTTTGCCCAGCGCGCCCGCTCCCATCATCAATCTATCGGGCCAAGCCGCGCCGGGCGCGCCTCCAAATCCCGGGTCGCAGGCTACACTGACCCGCAAGCAGGCGGAACAGTCCGCGCTCAAGAACAACCCGCGCGTCAGCGTCAGCCAATTACTGGCATTTGCGCAACACCAGGTGGTGCGTGAAGCGCGGTCGGCGGAACTACCCACAGCCAACGGCGCCATCACGGCGGTGAAAGCTCTGGAAGCGAGCCGTATCTCGGCAGGGTCGCTCACCGCTTCTCGACTGTTCAATCACGCGGGAGCCGGAGGCAACTTTACCCAGCTCATCACCGACTTCGGCAGAACGCACAATTTAGTGCTGACCCAAAAGCTCCAGGAACAGGCGGCCAACGCCAGCTCGCTCGCGACCAAGGAAGAGATTGTGCTGGCGGCGGATCAGGCCTTTTACGACGCACTGACCGCTCAGGCTGTACTTCAGGTGGCGAAGCAAACGGTCGCCACCCGCCAGTCGACTCAAACGCAGATCAACCAGATGACCCAGAACAATCTTAAGTCAACGCTTGATTTGTCCTTTGCCAACGTCAACTTATCGCAGGCGAACTTGCTTCAGCTGGACGCCCAGAATAACGCTGACGCTACCATGGCAACGCTCGATGCAGTTCTCGGCCTCGACCATGAAGTTACTTACCAGCTGGTCGACGACTCAACCCAGAATAGTGTGCCGCCACCAGACTTTAATCCACTTATCCAGACAGCCCTCGCACAGCGGCCTGACTTGCAGTCGCTCACCTTCGGGCAGCAATCCGCTCAAAAGTTCGCCCGCGCACAATGGGACCAGATGCTGCCTTCTGTCACCGCTGCAGGCACAGTTGGTTCTGTTCCTATTCGTGTGGATCAGTACTACTTGAACAATTGGTGGGGTGCGATTGGGGTGAATGTAAATGTCCCCATCTTCAACGGCTTTCTTTACAGCTCGGAAGCAAAGGAAGCGAGATATCGCGCCCAGGCGGATGCGGAACGGACGCGCGATCTTCGCGATCAAATCGTGCGCGATGTACGCCAGGCCTGGTTGCAGGCGAATACCGCCTACCAAAGAATTAGCGTCACGGCCGAGTTGCTCAAGGAAGCCAACATGGCTCTTCAATTGGCGCAAACGCGCTATCAGCTGGGGCTCAGTTCGATTGTCGAGCTCAGCCAGGCACAGCTCCAACAGACCACCGCGGCCATTGACAATACCAACGCTCAATACGAGTACCGGCTGGCGTTGGCCACACTGGACTATCAGGTAGGTACGACGCCATGATCGAAAACTTCAAACTGAGAGTCTTCCGCGTAGTCGCGGATACGTTGAACTTTCGTAGGGCGGCCGAGGAGCTGCATTTAACGCAGCCAGCCATCACTGCACAAATCAAGAGCTTAGAAGAGAGCCTTGGCATTGCATTGTTCGACCGCATCGGCCGCGACATCACTTTAACGCCGGCGGGAAGCACGCTGCTGCATTACGTCCGGCAGATTGAGGCTACTACCAATGAGGCGATCGCTGCGCTGGCTCCCTTTGGAGGCCAGGAAGGGATTGACCTCCGTATTGGGGCCTCCCACACAATAGCAATTTATCTTTTGCCTAAACTTCTTCGCCACCTGGTAAATGATTGGCCAAAGCTGCGAGTTCACGTAATAGGAGGAACCACGAATGAAGTGCTACAGGCACTTACCACTCACCAGATCGGTGTCGGTTTGATCGAAGCTCCGGCATTCCGTCCCGACCTGAAGACCGAAGTGTTTGCCGAGGATGAGCTGGCATTGATTGTTCGACCGGATCATCGCTGGACCAGGAAATCAGTGCTGAGAGCCGCAGAGTTGGTGCAGGCCCCCATCCTGCTCCGGGAAGAAGGGTCTGGAATGCGTCGCTTTGTCGAAGAATACCTGGAACGCAATGGTGTGTTACGGCAGCAACTTCAGACCCCGATCGACATGAATTCAACCGAAGGCATACTTTCCGCTGTGGAAGCAGGCCTCGGTGCCGGGTTTGCGCCCTGCATGGCGATCGAAAAAGCACTGCAGATCGGAGCAGTCAAAACAGTTCCGCTCGATAACGGTCCGATCAAACGCCAACTTAGCATCGTGCTCCTGAATGGTCCGGAGCCAAGAGGGCCGATCGGGCAATTGCTGGAGCTCCTGAGAACTTACATAGCGAGAAAGCAAAAGGATGCATCTCCGCTGCCGGCAATTGCATGGAACGCCCCTGTCGCCAAAAACAGGGGAGCTGCGTCTGAATGAACGTTCTCGCCTTTTCCCTGATTATGTGTGCTGCCTCAGTTCTGGCGGGATCTCTTGGCGCAATCACCGGGCTGGGCGGTGGAGTGGTTATCGTTCCAGTCCTTTCCCGGTTTTTTAAAGTCGATTTGCACTTCGCAATTGGGGCGTCGCTGATTTTCGGGATTGCGACCTCCTCAGGGGGTGCCACGGCCTACGTTCGTGAAGGCTTTTATAATATTCGCCCCCTATCAGCCGTGCTCTCTTCGGAGTTATCGGGTTCTCGATGGACAAAGATCGCATGTACGTGGCTGTGAGCGCGATCATTTGGCCATTCTTTTCACAGGGAGATAAGAACGATGCCACTTATCGATGATAGACCAGACCTTAACTTCAATGCGGTGATCTATGGCACGGACTTTTCAGTCTGTTCCCAGAATGCGGGTCTTTACTCTGCCTTTATGGCTAAGTACTTCTCCGCCAAACTTCTGGTGGCGCATGCGTTTACCCTCTCGCAAGCGGCCCTGGAAGTAGAAATTGATGGTTCCCTAGTGAGCCAACAGCGGCAAGACCTGCAGCTACTTCTATCCCAAAAGGCCTCAGCTTTGCAGTCCGGCTCGATTGAGACAATTCCAATCCTGCTGGACGGTGACCCGAAGGACACCTTACCGCGCTTGGCAGATAAGTACCACCCTTCCCTGTTGGTTTTGGGAACGCACGGCGGAGGCTGGGTGGAACATGAGCTCATCGGCTCAGTAGCCGAAAAGGTTCTTCGGTCCGCGCGATGGCCGACTCTAACTGTCGGCCCCCAAGTGCGGCGACTAACTTCTGGGCAGTCGCCGTTTCATCGCATTCTCTACGCTACCGATTTTACTCCGGCAGCCGCTAGGGCAGCCGTGTTTGCGGTCTCATTTGCGCAGGCGTTTGGCGCGGAAATCGATGTACTCAACGTAATTGAAGGTGGTGCCGTCGATCATCCAGACAGATTGGGCGAGATAAGAAAGCGCTTCTATAGTGCTCTCGATGCTGTTGTGCCTGAGAACGCGAAAGAGTTTTGTGATCCACGAACTTTCGTCGCGGTCGGCGATGCACATGAACAAATCCTGCAGCACATAAAGGAGCGGTCGACTGATCTTCTCGTTCTCGGAATCCGTAAAACATCTCATTTAGCGATGGAGACGAGGACATCCGGAGCCTTTCGGCTGATCGTCGATTCTCAATGCCCAGTTCTTACCATAACTGGGTGAGACCAAGCTGGATTCAAGAATGATATGAAAAAAGCTAAACAGCAGAAGCAAACTACGGACTCCACTCCCATGGCAGTGACGTTAGCGACCCTTTGTGGGGCCGGAGCACTTTACTGCGGCGAGATCATCTATGACAACATCAAGGATTCCGGCGCACCCGACATGCGGCAACTGCCGGGATGGCGTGCCCACATGGCTTCTGCCTGCATCGGCACTTTGGCTTTCGTGATATCTCTGTTTCTACTCGAGAGTTTGGGCCGACGATCGAAAGGCAGTGCTTTGCGATCCACGGTCCCGTGGTTGCCGGTAGTGGCGTTTACCGCACTGGCCACCGCAATTCATATTCCGATCTATGTGGTTGCGCTGTTGATAGCCATCTATAGCCCGTGGGCGTACTTACATACACGCCAGACCCGTTAGCTCTTGTTTTCTCTCGTTCTCACCAGTAGATACAGGAGCATTCCCATTACCCCGTGCCAGCAAGCCAAATTTGCAGATCGCCGGCGGAGCGGTACTCTTGCTCAAAGTTGTTCACTCATCCGCCAGGGAATAGCGTGCGCAGGAGAGCCTACTTCAGTGGGCTGGTGACGTTTCCGGCGGCCGCGGAATGAGCTTTGGCTGTGGGGTCGGCGCCTCTGGCGCTGCGTCGATTGTTTTGCGGTCCAACTCCACTGTGCCTATGCGGTCACTCTCCCGGGTCTGAATCACCACCCGTACAAACTGTGTTTTGCGTGGAAGCCGTATCATCACCGGCAATCGCGCCGGCATCTCGGCCAGACGGGTCGCATCCTGGGTATTTGCGGTCACGATCAGAGACTCCACTTTGGAAGCTAGAATATCACTGCTCCTGGCCACACTCACAGCCGCCAGCATCAGGTTGGTCGTGCTCTCTCCGTTGTCTGACGGTTCCCAATTATCGTTTCTCGACTTCATCAGCACCGTGAACTCTATGGTGCGCGTGTCCGGATGACGCACGACGCCTTCTATCGTCAGGTTGAGCGCCTGGAACGGTATCGTTGACCGCGCCGCCTCGACTAGATTGACCATCGTCTGCTGCCGGGCATCGACCGGCGCATTCCTGTTTGGTGCGAAGTACCCGGCCTTAGTCACCGCGTGCAGATTCGGATCGCGAAGGGTTACACGAATCCGCCGGAATTTCCCGTCCGCGTCTCCTTCATGGGGCTGGTAGGTGAGGGTATAGTATTCCGAGCCCAGCTCCTGCGACCGCTTGATCTCGCGGTCGACATCGTTGCGATTGTAGAAGAGCTTGCCTCCGGTCTCATTCACAAACACGCCGTAATTGATATCGCCGGCAAAGGGATCGGCGTCGTCGCCAATGTCAGCGTCGGCGGATCCCTCGCTCATGGTAAGAGCCGGGCCCCTCACCGGCAAACCCGGATAGATCACAAACAGGCTGATCCGCGCGTCCACCAGCATGTTTGTGGTATCACGCACATACTGATTCAGTTCATCCACAATGGGACCCACCAGAGCCCCGGTATAGATGCTGGGGCCGCCATGTCCCACCCAGACAATGTTCTTTCGCCCCGGTACACCCTCGTTCTGCAGTGCGATCTGTTGCAGCGCATCGATCGATTGCCCAAACCGCTCAGCGTAGAAGGCTCCGTTCATCATTTTGTAAGGGACCGCAGCCGGCACATGGTCCAGCGCGTAAAGCAGATCCTCCTTGTTTCGGGTATAACCCTGTACCATCTCGAGCGATTGATTGCCCAACACCATCAATTCTGCCGGCGAACTCAACCTCGCCGGCTGCGCCGTCAAATACTTGCGCACCGAATAGCGTATATACGCGAAGTCCTCGAATTTCGAGTTCAAAAGGTCGAGCACCACGATCGTCAGGGGGGCCTTGCCGGCCGGGTTGTCGTCTGCCGCATTCGTGTCCGCCACGTGCGTCTCCGGCGCCTCAAAGGAGAAGATTCGTTCCGGCTTCTTCTCCTCGGAGATGGCAAAGTCCTCCTTGGTCAAGCCCTTGACCACTATGTGTCCCTTCTTGTCCAGCACCGTCACATCCAGAAACACCAGGCGCGACGTCACCCGAATGGTCGGCGTATTCGATGGTCCTGGTTGCACCTGCGCACTCAACGCATGAGCGCAAGACATGCTCAGCAGCAAGACCCTACACAGGAACGATCGAATCGGCGGCATAAATATCCTCGGTCCCCCAGCTTACTCCTAAAACTCCGCTGAGTTATCCCGCCCCAGTCTCGGAGATAGTTCCTCCTCATCGCGCGTGGCAAAACTTATCGATCATCAGGTGGAACGAATAGATCGTTCCATTGTCCGACTTACGAGTCATCAATTCATTTTCCAATTTATCTTTCGCTCTCGCCCTATACTTATGTGTTCGACTGGTTGCGCGCCTGTACCTTGGTTGCCATGGCTCTCAGCGTGGGGGATGACGATGCGTAAAGCGATATGTCTCTGTTGGGTAATGTGTTTTGCGCTGGAAGTTGCAGGACAAACGGCAGAGCCGCCGGCGAACAGAAGAACCGTGCCGGTGCAGGCTCTAGTAGAGGGAAAGTCGGGGGAGATTGCGTATGATCTTTCGGCAAGTGATTTCTCAGTCAGAGACAACGGCGTCGAGCAACGGGTACAACTGGAGAGCGAAATCGCTCCGCCGCCGCGCTCCGTCCTTCTGGTGGTACAAACCGGCCGTAACGCCGCGGCTCAGCTGGACAAAATCGAACGCCTGGACGATCTCCTCGATAGCATCCTGACCAGTCCGCGCGATCAGGTGGCGGTCCTGACTTTTGATAGCCGCCCACACGTGATTCACGACTTCACCGTCAGCTCCGATGCCATTTCGCACTCTCTTGCCTCCATTCGTCCCGGAGATACGGGTGCGGCGCTTTTTGATGCATTGCATACGGCGGTGGCAATGTTCAACAAGGCACCGGCAAAGAGTCGCCGAGTTATCCTTCTGATCTCGGGCGAACACGATCACGGCAGCATTGCGCCGAGCGCTGCCTTGCTCATTCAAAGCATTTCCATAGCGAATGTATCCGTATACGGCCTAACGTTCACCGCTCCGAGAAAGGAGCTCCTGGCCAGAATGTGGTCGATGAATCCTTTAGCGATGACATCGAACGCCATGCAAAGAAATGCTGCAGAAACTCTGGCGCAGCTGACGGGTGGTGATTTCTACCATTTTGACTCAGAAAGAAGTTTTGAGGGGCGTGTAGGCGATGTGGCCAACCATATCCACAACTCGTATTTCCTTACGTTCCAGCCACAAGATCCGGTCCCCGGATTTCATTCCCTCCAAGTGAACGTTCTTCGCTCCAAGACCGACGTGGTGGCCGCGCGAAGCGGCTATTGGTTCTCGGCCGTAGACGACACGAACAGCGAGGCCAAGCCGCAATGAGATCGCAACCCAAACATGGGCCTGCATACGCTGGTACACGGCCCGGCCGGAGTGATATTCCAGAGCGAGCATATGCTCAGCACCCAGGACCAGGTGCTCCTCCGGTTCCATTCGGCACCGTAACGCGTAAGGAGGTACCGCTGTGGACTAAAGCGCGGCCCCTTACCCTCGGCCTGCTCGGCTTAGCGTTAGCGGTTATCTTTTGGGGCCTTGAATATAAGGTTTCCCTTTATCATCCTCATCCCCATCATCCCGCCCGAGTAAATGTCGCCAAACTTTGGGTCGGGCCACGAACTGCGGCATTCGCGAAAAACAACTCTTTAAGAACGTCTTCCCCACACTCCCCCGAATTGCACCTTCTGACTTCGTTGAGCGTTCGCGCCTTCGACTCGAACGACAGGACACAACGCGAGGCAGCCAAATCGATTCCCTGCGCCGAACACTTTTCGGACCAGAGAGCACCCCGCTCGCCCCCTTCGGTTTAGGTTCAACCAGCCTGATGCTGACGTCACCATCATGTCGCTGCCGCCGGCAGCGCACGTTCTGGCCCGGCTGACTATCTGCGAACCAAAACTCTCGCGAGGGATTGACTATGGACTTCATGTTGCTTTTGCTTGGAATTGCTCTTGTCTCAGTTATCTGCGCCGCCCAAGGCATCGTGAACGGCTGGAAACAACCCCGCACCCGCCCAGCCACGAAACGGCCCATGTTACCTTCTCACTCGATCGTCACAGATCATCCTTCGTTGAAACGCAAATCTGAGCTTCGATCGATCTCCATTAAGGAGTGTGAGACCTTAATCAACGCTTCTGAAGGCGTGCTGTTCGTCTCGATCACTGAGGCTGACGAGAGGCGGCCCCTTCCGTTTTACAACATGTATGCCTTAGTCATGACACCGCACCAGTTTGCTAGCGAAATTCGCTGGTTTCCTCGCGATCGTTGTGTCGTGTTGTGCGGGGATGTCAGCCTGTGTTGTTCAGCTCTAGGATTGCTGGAGAATGCCCCGGAAATCCCTCCGATTTACATGCTGAGAGACACCCCACGCCATTGGGAGGTCGCATAAACGAATGGACAGAAATCAAGGCACAGTTCTGATCAGATTGACTCCACACCTCAGGTGCAAATATGAAGCCTAGTATTCGGGTTCTTTCAGTTGGGCTGCAGCAGCCTTTGGATATAGCATACGGCTCCCTGCTCACGGGGCGCCCATGCGAGATCACACAAGTTTCGCATCGAGGTGAGCTCGATACTATTCAGGCGAGCGAAGACTATGACGTCGCGGTATTAGGCGAACGACTCTCGCATGAAAAGCTTATCGAGGCGGCTAGCCTGATCCGGCGACGATGGCCGCAAGCAAATATTATAGCCGTCTCGGCCAACCCACTGAACATCGACGACACTCTCTATGACGATCGCATCGTTTCCGGTTATAGCCCGAAGGTGCTTACGGCAGAGGTGTTAAGGCTCATGGGCGCATATAGGCGACAACGAGAAGGCGCTACAAGCCGGTGGGAATGCTGATGACCACGAAAGCAGATACCTCTTATGACGCCTCCTGTAGACCGCGCGGCTACGAGGGCGAGGGAGTCCAAGCTATCGCCGATGCCCCGCGACAAATAACTGCCGTTAAAAGACAGCCCGGACCCCCGATGCCGTCCGAGGCCGAGAACCGCATTACCCTCGCACGGATATTTGAACAACATCGTAGAGGAATGTTTCTAAGAGCGCTGCATATAACGGGCAACCGGGATGAAGCTGAGGATGTTGTTCAAGAAGCCGCAATAAGAGCCCTGCTCAAGTTACATACCTTCCGCGGAGAGTCGCGCCTAGAGACCTGGGTCTACGCAATTGTCAGCAATTGCGCGATCAGCAGCCTCCGAAGCGTAGCCAGGCGTCGTGTGCTTTCGCTTGATAGCGAGCTGAACACTGATCAGAACAAACCGCGGTGGGTCGCTTTGGAGGCAACGATGGATCCTGAAGGAGAATGTTTGGCCGACGAATTACACAAGATTGTTTGTTCAGAGATGGAAACTTTACAAGCCCCCTATCGAACTGTTCTTCAGTTGTGCGACTTTGAGGGTTGGTCGTACCCGGAGGCCGCGGGCGCTCTTGAACTGAATAAGGACACCCTGAAAGGCAGGCTATACCGCGGAAGAAGAATCCTGCGGAAGCGTGTGCTTACCCGAGTCTTTGCAAGTAAACACCGTAACCCCCAGGTCATACCACTGCCATGGCTCCCCGACAGAGAAAGCCCACAACTCACGTTCACGAATGAAGCAAGGAGCGGTGAGCACAAGGTGAGTGCCTGAAAGAGGTCTCTATTCGTTGAGCTTGGATTCCCAACGTTATCAGTTCACATTCCCAGGGAGATTACTGTGACAACAGCAGCAAACGCACCCGGCCCGCAATCGTCTTCATCCGATCGATCCACCGAGAATGGCCGCATTCCCTTGACCTCAGCGGCCATCAAACGCGGGTTTCTCGATCATCTCTACTTCACGATGGGGAAATACCCCGCCGTGGCTAACCAGCCTGATTTATACATGGCGCTGTCGTACACCATTCGCGACCGAATGATGGAACAGTGGATCAATACCGTTCAGAATTACCGGCAGAAGGATCTTCGTGTGGTCTGCTTGGGCGCAACCGGAATCGAGGTGGACCCGGCTTCTTTATTCGATGTCCAGGTCAAGCGAATGCACGAGTGCAAGCACCAGCATCTGAATATCCTTCACATACTGACTCATTACCATCGTTTGAAGCAAAACCTGGATCGATCCTACGTGGATTGCCAGCAATCGGCAGCCGAGATATTTCCGGACCGGGATAAGTGGAATCGGATGTCGATTCTGAACATTGCGCGAATTGGCGAATTCAGCTCGGACCGGGCCATTCAGCAGTACAGCGAAGATATCTGGAAAACCGGACCTATAAAGAGCAGGGATGAGAGGCGACAATCACGCGCACGGTTATAGATCCGATGAAGACCGGAATGTTCCGAAGCCACCCGACATGCTTCGAACTCCATAGTCGCGCCTGGAGTAACGGTGCGAGGGCTAACTAATTCCAGCGGTTCCACCTGCGCCACATCCTTGTGCCGGCCAGCCGCGCGGCAATCTCCCCGAAATAGGCAGATTAACCAAAGCGACATAACCCAACTTGGTGAGCCTCCCGTGCATAGCTGCCGCTGCCGCGGGCCGTTAATAAGATCATATAAACGTTACTAAGTACAAAATCTGAACGGATGTACGCCACCTGGGCAACCTGAACCAACGTCAATGTATTCACACTTATTGCGGTTCTTGTTCATGAGTAGGTTGTGACCCGTTGGAGAAACTATGAAAACCAGGTTCAGAATGCCAGCAACTCTTTTCAGTTGCTCAGTCCTTGTGGCGGTGTGTGCACAATACGCGAGCGCACAAATTATTAATCCGATCAAAGCCCACATTCCCCACAGCTTTGTCATCGGCAACACGACCTTGCCGCCAGGAGACTATACGTTCCGCATGATGCATGATTCAGAGCTTCAGCTGATGACCGTTACTTCTTCAGATGAGAAGACTAGTGTTGACTTTATCGTCCGAGAGGCGATAGACGATCACAGGCCCAGTCACACAGAGATCTTGTTCCGAAGGTATGGAAATACCGAGTTTCTCAGCAAGATATTCGAAGAGGGAACAAAAACCGGTGTCGCAGTTACCGAGACGAGTCGTCAGGAAAAGCGCCTCGTTAAGGAGGGACAACACGGAACCGAACATAGCGAAGAACAGAAATAATCAAGTTAACCTGATTGCTCCAAAGTGCAGGCGCAGCATCCTTGCATGCTGCGCCTGACTTCGCGCTCCGCCTCACGCCATACCCGCATCTCTATCGGTGTCCTCCGCCATGGAAGCCACCACCGCCGCCATGGAAGCCACCACCACCCCCGTGAAATCCACCACCGTGAAATCCACCGCTACCGTGAAATCCGCCGCCCCGGTAGCCACGGCCGCCATAGAAACCACGTCTGCCATAGAAGCCCCCTCCGAACCCGCCATACCCGAACGGATAGAATCCCCACCCGAAGGGGCTGAAGAAAGGATAGGGACCCATAAAGGTGTAATCGAAGAAGAATGGATCCCAATACCATCCAGGCGCGAAGCCAAACGCCCCGGCGTATTCCTGCGAAAGTTGGGAGTTTGATTCCGAAAGGTATTCGGAGCGTAAGTTGCTCCAGTTATAGAGTTCGTCTTCGGCTGCGTTGATATTGAATTTCTCCGGCTTTTCCGTATCCGGGGCGTTCAATGCGAGTTCATGATGGCCTTTGATCACCACCCACTTACCATCGTCCTCATGCGCCGCAGCCTTGCCGCTGAACACCTCCGCCGAATCTTTGTCCGCGTTGAATTCATAAAGGCCCGTCTTCAAAAGCTCGGTAGACACTCCCCCTTCGACGATCTGCACGTCGTTTTGAGGGTGGATTTCGTCCACTTCCACAGTAGCGCGACCGCGTTCAAGACTTAATTGGGTGAACGTCAGGTCTGGAGAAATCATCTTCACGCTGCTATTGTCGTCAAGACGCATGAATATGCCTGGTGTCAGTAGCACCTCAGCTTTACCTTCACGGGTCGAGAGCACTTGACCTGGGTCGAGATCGACGGATCCCACCGCTTTCTCGGTGAGTGGCTTACCTTCGAGGAAAGCCGAGCCTTCGATGTAGTTCAAAGTCCCTGGACGGGCTGGGTTTGCGCCGAACACCGGCGCGCACAGAGTCGCCAGGGAAAGCATAGTGAGTACTTTCAACCTGGGCATCATAATCGTTTTTCCCTTCACTCAGTTAGATGTATTGAGTCACAAAAAAGAGAGCCGGGAATAGCGGCACGAGGTCGGGAGTCAGGATCTCGTCGCAAACAATGATGGCAGCACCCGAGTTCAGGACATACAGTAATCGATTGAAGGTTAGACCAATGAGAACAACCAACTCGCAACACTGCAGATGAACCATAGCGTGGGTTTGTCATTCTGCTTTCACGCTACGCACCAAGCCTCATAAATGACTTGCTTCCAGATCGTCCGTGACACAAAATCAACGAGTTTCGTGCTGGCTGCGACGAGGCTCTAAGAGAATCGAGTGGCAGCGATAGGCTACCGTTGCCGGCGCCGCATAGACCGGGCGCTCGTGTGATTTTCGTGTGTCTGGCGCATTCTCTGGAAAGACCGCCTCGCCTTTGTTCATCCCAATGGAAGGACGGTAGCTTGCTTATCATCCCATAGCAGCTGGCGGTTCAGAGTCTCGCGTTATAACTTATGGATGATCAGTTCATTTTCTAACTAGCTTCTTCCTTAAGCACTATACTTGGATGTTCGGCGGGTTGGTAGCTGAGTCGCTGCAAGCATTGAGGTTTAGTCGCAGATGACTCCAGCACTCTCAATTAGAAGAAGAGTGCTACTACTTCTGCTACGACGAATATGTAAACGTTCCCGTGGCACACTATTCCAGTAATCAGGGCGGATGGAACATAGGTGGCGGAGTAACCTGGAAAGTCCTTGGTGTGGACAGCAATGCGAAACTGTACATTGAAGCTCGATATCTTCGGGTTGACTCGCCTTCAAGCAATGTGTTCGGAACCCCGGACGGACAGTTTGCCGCGGTACCGATCAGCTTTGGCTTCCGCTGGTAGCGACGGGCGGGCAACGCAGTAACTGCCAGGTAAGCCATGCGCACCTACCGTTCGCCGCTCACGTAGATCAGGGAGACTCTGTGCACCCGCATCAAGGCGCACAGCAGGTCCCTCGGCTTGGCTCCCACGGCACGCCGGGGCAGGCGGGATGACAAAGTGGGGGTTTGTGCTTCCATGCAACGTTGGTGCTGATGGATGGGTAGATCGCAAATCCTCCGGCAACCCGATTTCGTACGCTCCCAGTCGGCTTAATCTTCTCAGCAACATACACGCGGAAAAAAACCGTATCTTCCCCTGATTTGGACGGCTCTGATTTGGCGTCGCTGCTTACGCCAGGGGAGATTAAGGGCCCGTGCAGGAATGTGCGAACTAAGCGACGTAAGCGAATTATGAGTGGTCCAGCATTGAGTCCTCGGTTGTTGTCTCCTCGGTTCCCAATTCGTCTTCCATCTCTTGCTCATCCATCGATTCCACTCCGGGAATGGCGGACCAGTGGGTGGAGGGGCGCCCTCCGCTGGGCCGGCTGCTTTGGTGGATGGCGTCCAGCTGCACGAGTTGTTCGAGCGCAGCTTCAATGCGGTCGCTACTGAGATGACCGTGGAAGAGAGCGCTGATTTGCTTTCTGGATAATCCGTCGGAGGACGCGTTGATGGCTTCGCGGATACGATCGGCGGTGTGGTCGCCGGTGGATGTGCCGAAGAGGATGGAGGAGCTCGCGGAGCAGTAGTCCCACACGGCGAGAGCGGCCTGCAGATGCGGCAGGGTGATGGTGGGGCTGCAGTCGAGAACAGCGTAGATGGCGCTGAGGCGCAGAACCTGAGCTTCGGCTCTGCTGGTAGCGGCGCCGTAGAGGCCGGGACGGACCTGGCTCAAGGCGGGGTAGCGTTCGCGCCAGAGGTCTCGCGCCTGATCGTCGCGAGTAAGGCGCACGCTCCCTGCATTGTGCGCCCAATCGAGAGCACTGCGCAGTTCGGTGGCGACTGCGGATAGCTCGTGTGCGCCCAAGTTACCGCCTTCCGGGAGGCATTGGCTGCGTTGCACCGCCGTCCATAGGCAGCGGTTGGCAAAGCCATTGTGTGCTTCCGTGGGATGGAGGTGCTGTGCGAGTTCGCGCTGCGTGATGTGGGCAATGAGGCTGATGTGGGTTCCAGTTGCCTGGACCGGGCGGCGACCCTCGAGCGCACAAAGATCGCCACTATCCCAGGCGCAGCGAAGCAGGGGCGATAGAGAACCTTTGGCGCGCCCCAGGTCGTGGAGAACGGCGGCGAATTCTTCCGAGAGCGCGAGCAGGCGACGGTCCGTGGCCGGCTGCTGATCGCGCAGGTCGTGGATAAGGGCCGCCGGCGTGAGGCGGGCGGTGGTGACGCGTTCGGTGACCCAGGAGCGATCGACTTCAGAGAAGAGGCGGCGGACCTGGTTCCAACTAGTCCCCTTGCGGGCCTTGCTGGACTCGCCGACCAGCACGACGAAAAGATTGAGGCCATGGCGAGTGGCATCGACCAGGCAGTAGGGGCCGGGGCCAGCGGCGTTGCCGAAGGCGACCAGAAGTTGGAGAAGAATGGCGGCGGGATGGGCCTCGGTGTGCGGCGCCAGAACTCGTGCGGCCAACCCGGCGACACCGTAGAGGGCTGCTTCGTCGAGTACCGGGTTCGCGCACAGTTGGGGCTGTGAGGGAATTGGTTGCGGCAGCAGATCCGGTCTCGATACTGGATCGGGCTGAGGTGGTTGGGCTTGCGGTTGGGTTTGGAGATCGAGCAGCTCAGCCCTTCGTTGCTGCAAGCTCGCAGTGAGGAAGACAGAGGGCGCCAGTCTGTTGATTGTTTTTCTTAGCATGATTAGACACCATTACGGTTTCTTTATTTGCATCAAGGGTGTTGATGCAGTTTTACCCTACTCAATAATTGCTGCGCGATAAGTTACTCAATGCGGGTAAGTAACTTAGTATGTTTTTATCTTTTGTTGTGGCGAACTGCGTCCGAATGGAGGAGAAGACTTAATCCATTGGTGAGTAATGCTTCAAGCATCGTCCAAGCATTGCTTGGACGATGCTTGAAGCATTACTCCTGGCGGCGGCAGCGAGCCCCAATCATCGCCCCAGCCTTTTGCTCTCTATACATAGCTGAACCGATTTGCCTACAAGCCAAGGATCGCAGGGATGGTTTCGTTACACAAGAGCTCTTGATGAAATAGATGAGGATGGCCGGGTAGTTAACTAAGAGTAACTCCTCCTGCCTCATGCCAGCGGTACACCCGTGAGAGCTCGCATCGCCTGGGCAGCGTGGGTTCGTTTATTGACCGAGAAACTGAAACTCTGTGGCCTCGCCTTTACCAACTGAACGGTAGCTGTGGGTTTTCACCACTTTGAGCTGGCCATCCCGAATCGCTTTTTTGCGATACCGGCTGACCGTCATGGGTTGACACGCCAGGATCGGCGCCAGCTTATGACACGGCAGCATGAAGGACGAGGTTGGCAGCTGGCGTTGTAAGGAGCGCGCGATCTTCAAAAAGATTGTGTAGCCGGCGGGAACGTTGGGATCCGCCGTTGAAGGGGATTTTTTTGCTTCCAGAACCGCGATAGTGAGGCGGTCGTAGCCAGGGACAGCCCGGCACTCGACCCACACATTATCGAAGGCCATTTCGGCGTCTGCTGTGTCCATGCGGAGATGTTCCTTCCAGAACTCCCGGCCAAGCTCCGTCTTTATCTGCACCAAAGCCCGGTTTTCGTCGAGATTGACCAGGAGCGGATGTGCCTTGGCGAAGCGCCCAAAATCCCAGGCAGGTGTTTGCCACTTGTGCTGTGTCTTTTCTCTCAAGCTATCCAAATAGGCGGCCTGAAGAACAGCAGCCGATAGGTAGGGTCCGAGGGGCCACCTACTCAGTTCCTCAACGGAAATACGTAGAGATCGTTTATCAAACAATTGTTCCCGCCAAGCAGTTGCTTGCTCATAAAGGAATGGTGTTTTCTTCTGATCTTCGGAAGCCATGTGTTTCCTTGAGTATCACTGGGTATCTTGAATATCTGTATGTCTGTATGTCTGTATGTCTGTGTAACAGGTATCCCACTCGATAGAACATCAGGCCAGCCCGGGTGCGGATCGGCCCACATGTCTGGCATGATCGGGGCCTCTCCACCCCTTGCGCGGCCTAACCGCGTATTCCCAATGGAGGATTTTGGGCTGCTTGCACTTGTCCTTCAAAATGTAAGGTATGCCCATATGCAGGGGGTGTCAATACTGGAACCACAATATATCGAATCCTGACGGCAAATCCTTTATCCGCACGGGCGAGGGCAGACGCGCCGTCCGCACTTCAATGATTTTTAATGCGCCGGTTGGGAACGCGAGTTTGGGCTCTTCAGGGCACAAGAGGGGCGAACATTCTGCCTCGACGGAAAGTTGACCGCACTTCTGTGACTTGGATGAGGTAACTTCCCGTCTGGAAGCTGTGAAAAAATTGAAAGGTGCATCCGGGAAGGGACTATTGCGGATGTGAGGGACGGGCTAGACTGCAGGCGTGAATAGACCGTCATCTGTTCCTCGCTTGGCGCCGATTGACCGTTCGCAGTTGCTGTTGCATACGGTGGATGTGGAGACTCTGATTGAAGAGGACCACAGCGCGCGTGCCATTTGGCAATTGATCGGTGAGCTGGACCTGAGTCTGTATTACGCGAAGATCGCTGCGGTTGAAGGCCAAGCCGGGCGTAACCACACGGCGCCACAATTATTAATTAGCTTGTGGCTATATGCGTACAGTCAGGGAATCAGTTCAGCACGTGAGATTGCTCGTCGTTGTGTCTTCGAGCCTGGCTTCGCTTGGCTAAGCGGCCTGCAGCCTATCAGCCATAGGACGCTGTCCGGTTTTCGGTCCGACCATCAGGAGGCGTTGGAAAACCTCTTCGTGCAGGTCGTGGGCATGTTGAGTGCCGAAGGGCTGATCACCATGCAGCGAATAACACTGGACGGCACAAAGATCAAAGCCAACGCTGGCGGCAATACCCTCCGTCGCAAGGAGAAGATCGAAGCCCATCTTGCGCTTGCGCGGGAGCAGGTGCAGAAGATGAATGAACAAGCCGCCGAAGAAGAGAAGACGGCGAAGCGACGAGCTGCAGCAAAACGGCGCGCTTCGAGGCAACGCGCAAGTCGCCTCGAAGCTGCGTTACGTGAGGTGGAGCGACTGCAGCAAATTAAGAAACACGACCAGGCGAGCTACACGGCACGAGCCTCCACCACAGACCCGGAGGCTCATGTAATGCGAAATGGAGAAGGCGGTACGGTACCCAGCTACAACGTGCAACTGCTGACGGATACGACTCACGGGCTGGTGGTGAATGTAGAAGCGACCACCGACGCTATCGATTACCGCCAACTGAACGCGGCTCTGGAGCGCTGTCAGACAAAGCTGGGAGTGCTGCCAGAACAAATCGTAGCCGATGGCGACTATACCAATCACGCGTCTGTGCAAGCCGCTGCGAGTTGCAAGGTCAATTTTTACGGCTCCTGGCAAGATAGCTGGAAGCCGACTGAGTACGACGCGCAAGGCCGTACGGGCGAGTTCATAGGAAATGCGTTTCCCTACGACGCGGAACATGATGTGTACCTCTGCCCGGCCGGACAACGACTCACCCACCATGCTGTGCTGAACCGGGAACATGGCGTGCGCACGCATGTCTATCGAGCACCCAAGGCAGCCTGCCCGCGCTGCGCACACCGTGATCAATGCGCCTCGAAGAAGGCGCCGCCCGACTGGAGACGGTCCATCACACGCTTGGAGGAACCGGCCGAGACAGCTGCCTTCAAGGCCAAGATGGAAACCGATGAGGCGAAGCAAATCTACAAGCAGCGATCCCAGATCGCGGAGTTCCCGCATGCCTGGATCAAGGAACGTTGTGGGCTGCGGCAATTTCGATGTCGAGGACGACTAAAAGCTTCCATGGAAGCTACCTGGGCTTGCCTCAGTTACAACCTCATCCGCTGGTTCAGCATACGTCGCAAGTTGAATACTGCCAATGCAGCCGCCTAACACGCAGCGACGAGACTAATTAGACCCTATGGGACAAGCATGATCGGCATCCCAGCCCCCTAATCCTGCCCATCCAGAAGGCCATGCCCGCAGCCCAGCCTGTGCCCGAGCCGGAGCCGAAGATAACTCCCCAAGCGACCCTTCAGGCGATCGAAGCGATTTTTTCACACCTTCCCGTCCCGCTTAGTCCTCCGCTTAGTCCTGTCCCGCTTAGTCCCCGTGTCCCGCTTAGTCCCCACCGCCTTTGATACAACTAGGCGTTGGGGACTAGGCTTTGAGGTCGGGGGCAGTCCTGATAATCCGTATGTGAGACATGAGGGCTCGGCGTACTTCCAGGACGACATGGTGGCATATCTCCGAGGCGCAGGGATTGTCGTCATGACCAGTGGCGGAGGGGGCGGAACGCTTGCCGAAGAACTGCTCCGCAGCGCGGCGACGGTTTATGGCTTTCCCGACTTCAAGCCGATCGAACGCTCTCCCGTTAGCGTGGATCAGTCTTCCCTGGGTCGTTTCGTAGGCGTTTACGACTGGATGAAGGTTGGCCTGGATGGGAGTTTCCTGACAGCCGAGATTCCAACGGGATCCGCGCCGGAGCGGCTTTATGCGGAGTCACCAACACGCTTCTTTGTCCTCGACGGACCACAGGAACTCGAGTTCCATATTGACGGTGGGCAGAATGTTACTGCGGTTGAGTTCATTACTCCGATGGGCCATCATCCTTTGAAGAAGAACCTGCAACAAGGTGCCGGCCATTGAGGGGACAGACACATCAGCTTCAGCGAAGTGGGCCGCGTGTCACGTGGTGACTGAAAAGTGGGATTTGCGGTAACTTGATCTGTTTTCCAAGCGATTATGGGGCAAGTTACCACAAATCCGACCTTGCAGGCTCTGCCACCCCTATCGTTGGTTCAATTCGGCTAGAGTTAAGATATGGATCGGCCAACAATCCTTGAACACTTGCGAAAGCAGGACGCTAACGGACGCGGTACTTAAGTCAGGATGCTGATCGTATGAGTAAGCTTTTTGTTTTCAGTCTGCTAGCAAGTTCTGCTTTAGGACAGGTCTTTAACCCGGTCGCCAAGGAAAGAGCGCCTGAATCCATTCAGCAGCTCCCTCCGGAAGTTCGTCAGGACCTCACTAAGCGACAATGCCTCATTCCGAAATACAAAGGTGCTGCTGAGAATGAAGATGCAGCGTACACGATGAGCGCCTTGTACTCGCGCACATCCGTTGACTACGCCATTGTTTGCCATACTCCTTCACTCAAAACCCAGAACGTGCTTGTTTATTCAAGATCAAAGGGAGCATGGAAGGGGGAGATCATCTTCCGAGGTGGATTTGATCCTGCACCCCATGCGGATAAATGTGAAGTAACGGTCGGCATTGCAACACCGAAATACATTGTCGATCATGGACAGGCATATGCGCCGGAGGAATTAAAGTCTCTTCCGCCGCTGGATCATAACGGCGTCGATGTTGGATTATGCGAGAAGGCATCCGTCATTTTGTACTTCAGCAAAGGCAAATGGCTAGAGCTTCAGGGGGCAGATTGAAAGCATCTGCGCCCCAACACGTTGGCCGAGCGGCTGAGTGCTCGACATAATGTCTTTAGGCAGTCACCGTCAATCTGGAAGTTTCGATCTCAACTGCTGGCTCCAGGCCAAAGCGCTCATCGAGGTGCCCGTGAAACGGGGTTATGGGTAACTTGACCTGTTTACTAGACGGTTAGGGGGAAGTTACCGAGAACCAGACTTCGCGGGCACCATTCGATTCTTTAGGTAATTAGCGATGCGATTCTGGGGCGTTTGACCAACGAGGGAGGGTGTTTGATTTTGGACGTTGATGTCCAGCATCGATCGCTGGGGTCCAAAACCCAAAACCAGGTGACAAAACCAGGTGACAGACAGGACGTACCTCATACGCGCACAACTACAAAAACCCAAAAACCAGGTGACAAAAACCAGGTGACAGGACGTACCTCATAAAAAACCAGGTGACAGGTAAAAACCAGGTGACAGACAGGACGTACCTCATACGCGCACAACTACAGCTACATACATCCAGTCATGGATCGCCATCTACTCTGATGCAAAGGCCAGTTCGCTCTGTCTCGCATCTAAACCGGCTTTAGGAGGGCGCCCTCCCTTTTGTGGTGCCAGCCTTCGCTTCATCGACCGTTCGAGAGCTTGCACAAACTCTGCGCTACCCAGCGGCCGCCCGGTGTGGGTGCAGCGACGAATCTCCTTCAGCTTGGATTCCATCTCGCTTGCCGCTAGGTACTGCCGCCAGGCACTGGCAGTCCAACTATTCCGCCATACTTCCAAATCTAATATCTCGTTCTTCGCTTCCGCTCCGCAGTGCGCGGCCGCGCTGGACCACCTCCACGATTCCGCCTCGCTCGCCAAGCCGGCGCGCACCGGGTTCAACTCCGTATAGCGCAATGCTTCCCATAGATGCACCCGATCCAAGGGGCAGGAGAAATAGCGACCCTGCCAGGCGTGGCCGCTCGATTGATGAACCGCGTTCCAATAGATCGCATAGCGCCCATGGGTATGCCTCAGGGCCAAGCCCAACCCGTCAGCATGGTGAGGAGTGACCACCAAATGCACGTGATTCGACATCAGGCAATAACCGATCAACCCCACTCGATGGCGTTCAATGTTCTGGCGCAAAAGATTGAGATACGCCATGCGATCGGCATCGCAATCCAGGATAAATCTCCGCCCATTGCCACGTTGTGTTACGTGGTGCGGAACATCTACAGCGATGACTCGAGCTAAACGTGTCACAATAAGAAACCTAGCTGTACACCCCATAGCTTTCGTGGAACGCTGCACACAAGCTTAGCGGAGAGGTCCATTTCTTCAATTCCAGTTTGCCCTAATCCGGCTAAACTCTCGTTGAAATCTAGATTAGCTGAAGTTAATATTGTCCATCTTCACCGCGGCCATGGAGGGGGTCTTGAGGCTACACGAGGCGGGAAAAAGATGATGAGTGCCGCCCAAGCGGAGCCCAAGAAGTCTTCAGAGACAGATTCATGGGGTACGTCCTGTCTGTCACCGCCTTTTGTCCGGTTTACGCCCTCGTCGTCGACAGAAGCCCTCCAAAGATCAATGTCAGCGCTCCGAGCGTCAACGACATCCTCATTTCTCCCAGGGAACTGGAGGATGGCACTACAGCGGTACAGTTTTCTCACACTACCATGCCCGAGTTCACCGAATTTTTGATGGGCTGGATCCAGGACCGGCAGATCGTTGACGAAACTCACCTGAACGGCCGCTTCGATTTCACGGTGATGATCCCTACCAGCTCGCTGGGTGGTAGTGACAATGACAAGGCCACGGCCTTTCTTCTTGGTGTTAAGCCGCTGGGTTTCAAGCTCGATCCGAAGAAAGAGCCGCTCGAACTCATCGTGATCGACAATATCGACAAGCCGACCGCAAACTAGGTGAATACAAGTGGTGGAAGACCCGCCATCGCAGTGCACCCTGAGAAGACTCACGCTTCCAAGGGTGGGTCATGCACTCGAACTGCAGGTCCCCAAAGAATACCCAATCTTATGCTCAGCAATTGCGATTGGTTTATCGCCAACCCGGACATGATCCCCGCACCAGCAATCTCGACTATAAAGACATCATGCTTGAAAAACGGGACTCCGGTAACTTCCGGGCGCGGGATGTAGGTTACCGGCCATTGGGTGATCGATCATGGCCGAGCGGATGAAGTCGCGTTTCGGTAACTTCCCGCAGGGATCGGCTGATAAACAGATGAAGTTACCGATAATCACGGGCACTTCGTTATGCATTGCTAAGAATCCACCGTGAAGCGCCGCGCCGCCGGTTTCGCTAATCCAACTGGTTTTGTTGATGCCCCGACGAGAGGCCGACTTGCGGACTTTTGGGGTGGGACGTTGAGCCGATGCTACTGACGTTTCCTACTGTCACTTGTGACAGTAGACGCTCAAGGTCGCGGGTGTTGCACTTCCCTTTGCGCTCTCTCCAGCAAACGCAAATGTCCTTAGGGAGACATCACCTTACGCGTTATCGCCTAAACGCCGTCCTCTGTGATGAAAATCACATACGCCTCTCCACTGCATGACAATACTCAGAAATGAAAGCGAGCTTGCAATGGACCCCGTACAGGTTATCGACACTACCGAAGGTGCCCGTGGTACCTCGAAACCAGGGTGAACTTCGCCCCTGCGAACCAAATGGTTGGTGCGGGTAGGAGCAGCCGGGAAGTCAAAAGCAGGAAAAACCAGGAGGCACGGAATTGGAAACAGATACGGGTTCAACTTCCAACAGCTCGACCGGAAACGCCTCGGGGCCAGAAGTCCTGCCTCGACCCGAACCAAAATTCAAGGGCACTATCGGTCAAACGTACAAAGACTCTACCCCGGACAAAATCCCTCTCATCAACGCACCCGAGGGTGCTCCGAATGTGCTGTTCATCATGATTGACGACGCCGGCTTCGGCCAGTGCAGTACCCTCGGCGGCCAGATCCCTACTCCTAACCTTGACCGGCTCGCGAAAGCGGGCTTGACCTACAACCGGTTCCATACCACGGCGCTCTGCTCGCCAACGCGAGCTGCGCTGTTGACGGGGCGCAACCACCACTCGGCAGCCACCGGCGTCATCACAGAAATAGGCAGTGGTTATCCCGGCTATAACGGCCAGATTCCGAAAAGCGAAGCCATGTTCGCCGAGACCCTTCGCCAGAACGGCTACAGTACAGCTTTTTTCGGTAAGAACCACAACATCGCGGACTGGGAGACAAGCGTATCAGGTCCATTCGATCGTTGGCCTACGATGCAGGGTTTTGACCACTTCTACGGGTTCATCGGAGGAGAGGCAAACCAGTGGCAGCCTGCGCTATACGAGGGCAACAAGCCGGTCGAGATGGAAGTGCCGCAGGGCCGGGAAAAAGACTACACGCTGAATGAGAATTTGGCGGACAAGACCATCGAATTTATCCATCAGGAGAAATCGGTTACTCCCGACCGTCCGTTCTTTATTTATTTCGCGCCCGGCGCGACCCATGCGCCTCACCACGTTCCGCAGGCCTGGATCGACAAATTCAAGGGGCAGTTCGATCAAGGCTGGGACAAGTATCGAGAAGAGACCTTTCAGCGTCAACTCAAGTTGGGCATCATCCCACCCGATACGAAGTTGACTCCACGCGCAAAGGATATCCCGGCGTGGGATTCCTTACCTGCAGACGAAAAGACGGTTGCAATCCGCTTGATGGAGACGTTCGCCGGGTTCACCGCGCAGACGGATCATGAGGTGGGTCGCGTACTTGATGCTATTGACGAGATCGGCCAACTCGACAACACCCTGGTCATGTGGGAGATCGGCGATAACGGCGCTTCCATGGAAGGAACGTTGAATGGTGTGTTTAACGAAATGGTTTCCCTCAACGGCCAACATGAAGACACCTCCTACATCATTCAGCATCTCGACGAAATCGGCGGCCCGCAAGCCTACAACCACTTCCCGGTTGGCTGGGCATGGGCGATGAACACTCCATTCCAGTGGGGGAAACAGGTCGCTTCGCATTTCGGCGGCACTCGCAACCCAATGGTCATTTCGTGGCCCAACCGGATCAAGGACGCGGGTGGGATCAGGGCCCAGTTCCATCATGTCATCGACGTCGCGCCAACTATCCTGGAAGCAGCCGGCATCCCCGAACCTGTCGAGGTGAACGGCGTATGGCAGAAGCCGATCGAGGGCGTCAGCATGATGTATTCCTTCGACGACCCAAAGGCCAAGGGTACTCGTGGCACGCAGTACTTCGAGATGTTCGGAAATCGGGCGCTCTACCATGACGGCTGGATCGCCGCCTGCCGCCACGGGCGTTTGCCGTGGGTAACCCAGGGCTCCTACGATTTCGCCGATGATGTGTGGGAACTCTACAACCTGGAAGACGATTTCAGCGAAGCTAATGATCTGTCCGCGAAATATCCCGACAAACTGCGGGAGCTGCAAGATCTGTTCTGGGCCGAAGCGGCTAAGTATAACGTGCTGCCTCTGGACGACCGGTTCGCCGAACGCGCGGATCCTAGCTTGCGGCCTAGCCTGATCGCGGGCCGAACGCACTTCACATATTTTCGCGGAGCCGACCGGATTCCGGAAAGTTCCGCTGCCAACATCAAGAATAAGTCACATGTGATCACGGCATCCCTGGACCAGCCCGGAGAAGGTGTTCTTGTCGCCGCAGGTGGCGTCGTAGGCGGATATGCGTTGTTCGTGAAGGACGGAAAACCCACTTACGAGTACAACTGGTTTGGGCAGGCCCGCTACCGGGTGACTAGCTCCGAGAATCTCCCACCCGGGAAGAGCGTCGTTCGCGTCGAGTTTGCCTATGACGGGGGTGGATTGGCCAAAGGGGGTGCGGTCACGATGTTCATCAACGACAAGAAAGTTGGCGAAGGCCGTGTTGATAAGACCATCTACGCTCGTTTTTCCGCGGACGAGACTTTTGACACGGGGCTCGATACCGGATCACCGGTGAGTAGCCTTTATCAGTCTCCATTCAAATTTACGGGCAGCCTCAAAAAGATCGAGATCGAGCTTGCCCCGGCGAATCTGAGCGCTGACGAACTGAAGCAGATCGATAAAGCCCACAAGGCAGTTGCGGCGGCAGTGGAGTAACTGGAGAATTGTCATGAGCCCTACAACACTGCCCCCGGCACCGCCCGCAGGCAAGAAATCGACGATGGGGACGGATATCTCCCCGCAAAATGCGACGGCCGACTCCGTCGAGACGCGCCTCGGCACTTTCACTTATCAGGACGGCGCACCCACCGAGGAGACGGTCGAGAAGGTCTATGACCACCTCGACCTGATGCACGGAATCGAAAGCTTCGTGAACGCCTATCAGGGTGCTTCGACATCGGCCATTGAGAAGGGACTCAACGCGAGCTGACGGGCGGTTTCCGTGTTGGCCGTCATTAGCGACAATTCTGGGACAGGAATTCAGTTAATTTCCCGGTGACTAGTAGTTTTACCAGTCGACCGCGAAGCGCGGCCTACTTATTCTCGCTGTCACAAATAACGCCCTCGAAACCAGGGTGAACTTCGCGCCAGCGAACCAAATGGTTGGTGCGGGTTTATAACTCAGAATTTAGAAAAGAGATTGCAGATGAAACCAGGAGAAACACCTGCCGGCAGCAAACCCAATATCGTATTCATTCTGGTCGATAACGTCGGCTGGGGTGGTTTCGGTGTGTACGGTGGCACGACGCCAACGCCACGCATCGATAAGTTAGCGAATGAAGGCATTCGCTTCAACAACTATAACGTCGAAGTCCAATGCACTCCGTCGCGCTCGGCGATCATGACCGGGCGACATCCGGTTCGGTCGGGAACCACTTCGATTCCGCTTCCGGGCCAAGGCGAGAGTGGGATGGCGCCGTGGGAATACACCATCGCGGAACTCCTCTCCGACTCGGGCTATGCCACCGCGTTGTACGGCAAGTGGCATCTGGGTGAGACGGACGGGCGGCTTCCAAACGACCAAGGCTTCGACGAATGGTGGGGCATCAAGAACACTTGGGACGAGGCTGCCTATACCACCTATCCTTTATTTAAGGAAACCGGTATGGCGGTGCCCATGATTTGGGAAGGCAAGAAAGGTGAGCCCTCGAAACCGGTGATGCCTCTTGACGTGAACGTACGGCCGATCGTCGACGAGCAGTACCTCATTCCAAAGACGGTCGAATTTATCAAGGAAAACGCGGCGGCGAAGAAACCGTTCTTCGTCTACTTAGGCTACTCGGAGATGCACCCGCCCATCCTTGTTAACCCGAAGTTTGCCGGTAAGTCCACCAGCCGCGGCGGCCTCTTCGCCGACCTTATTGCCGAGATGGACTACCACGTCGGCCAGATCCTCGACGCGATCAAGGAGGCCGGGGTCGACGACAACACAATCGTTATTCTGAGCAGCGATAACGCAGGCGGCGGTGCTCTTCCGCAGGTGGGACCCGGCTCCAATGGCCCGTTCCGCGGCAATTTTATGAACACGCCGTTTGAAGGAAGCCACCGTGTTCCGGCCATGATCCGCTGGCCCGGTAAGATTCCTGCCGGCGTCGTTACGCAGGAAATGTTCGCGGCCGTGGACTGGCTGCCTACGCTGGCCGGAATCGCCGGTGCATCGAACCTCGTTCCCTCGGATCGGCCCATCGACGGTATCGATGCCTCAACTTTTTTGCTTGGCCACAGCGAGACCACGGGGCGCGATTCCTACATGTTTTTCGGCACAGATGGCGGGCTGCTTTCGATCAAGTGGAAGATCTACAAAATAATCTTTCGCTACACGGAGGATACTTTGCGCCCAGCAATGGAGCAGTCCTACGTCAAGCCGCAGTGGCCCATGTGCTATGACCTCAGCAGCGACCCGCATGAGGATTCCAATCTCTTTTTCACCGATCTGAGCAACAGCTGGCTGCTTGGACCGGCGTTTAAGCTCTTTGGGGAATACGAGCAGGGCGTGAAGAAATACCCCAACATCACAGTCGGCGAGGACTTTAAGGGCTACGGGAAATGAATGGAGGCCACACAGAAACCAAAGAAGCAGCTACTCCGAAGGTTTCCTGGATGACGGATAATCCGGCAAGTTGCCTCATGACCGTCTGTTAAACAAGTGAAGTTGCCGCAAACCCAGTTGACCCGGAATGAATGAAAGAGTTTGTTCCCGGATTCAATATTCCTTGGGAAAAAGATTTTCAGTAAGTTGCCAGGTCTTCCCTGCCGGTAGGGGAATTACCGATAACGAGACTTTTGAGGCACTTGTCCGGGAAGCCGTTTCTCGGCCAGGTGTGGCCTGCAAAGTGGACTGCCAGTATTCCTCTGAACTTGAGGATTGGCGTGATTGTTCCTTTGCAGTCAGAAGCGAGCACCGAAGGTGCGTGGTTATACTAGCCCAGGCCATCGGCCTGGGTTTTGAGAAGCCCCACGATTCTCAGGGCTGCAGGCCCGAGTTGTGATCTTCAGCATGTCACAATCGCTATCCTGTGTCCTTATTCATGTCGTCTTCAGCACCAAGGACCGTGCGCCCATCCTTGACTCTTCGGTACGCCCTGCGCTCAACGGCTACCTCGCCACCGTAGCCCGCAATTTGGGCTGCGAATGCTTTCGCGCGGGAGGTGTTGCCGATCACGTGCATCTGGTCCTCCGCATCTCTCGCACCGTGACCATTGCGCAGCTTGTAGAGGAACTCAAGACATCTTCTTCGAAATGGCTCAAGACGCAGTCAACGGTGTTAGCGGCTTTTGCGTGGCAAGGGGGATATGGAGCCTTCTCCATACGGCCGGCAAGCCTCGAAGCATTGAAACGATACATCGACACGCAAGAGGAGCATCACCGGACGTGCACGTTTCAGCAGGAGTATCGAAAGTTTCTTGAGCGATATGGTGTCGAATACGACGAGCGGTATGTTTGGAGTTGAGGAAATTGATCGGGCTTTCAGCCCTCAGGATCTGGATTCCAAGACACCCAGGCCGATGGCCTGGGCTGGTATAGCGACGCACCCTTCGGTGCTGGTTCAAGGTCTGCAAACCACAGGCTCGATCCTTCTCTCCTTACGGATTGGTTAGGATGTGTCCGTGTAGTCGCCGATCCGGAAGTAATCGCATCCTTTGCGAAGCCGACGTGAATTACGCAGTGCCTCAAACGGGATTCCCGGTAACTTCCGGGCGCGGGATGTAGGTTGCCGGCCATTGGGTGATCGATCATGGCCGGGCGGATGAAGGGCTGATCAGGACAGACCGCTCATCATTGATTGGCGTCCGTAAGGTTTGCGAGTTTGAACTCTGTTGCGTGATGCTTCTTGTGGGATTTTGGCTGCAGGCGGTCCATGTAGAGATAGATGACCGGCGTTGTGAAGAGGGTAAGCAATTGGCTGACGATCAGTCCGCCGACGATGGTGATCCCCAGCGGCCGCCGGAGCTCCGATCCTGTGCCGGCGCCGAAGGCCAGCGGAACGGCGCCGAACATGGCCGCCAAGGTGGTCATGATGATCGGACGGAAGCGCAGCATGCAGGCATGAAGGATCGCATCCCTGGTGCTCATGCCCTCCTCACGCTCGGTGGCCAGGGCTAAGTCGATCATCATGATGGCATTCTTTATCACCAGGCCGATGAGCAGCACGATGCCGATGATCGAAATGACATTGAGGTCCAAGTGGAAGAGCATGAGCGCCAGCATGGCGCCGACGCTGGCCGGAGGCAGCGTGGAGATGATGGTCAGTGGATGGACCAGGCTCTCATACAGCATTCCCAGAATGATAAAGACGGACAGGAGCGCGGTCGTAACCAGAATCGGCTCGGTCGAGAGCGATTGTTGATAGGCCCGCAGGGTGCCGGCAAAGAAGCCGCGAATGGTCTCCGGCATGCCCAGCCGGTTCTGCATTTCCGAGATCTCCTGCGTGGCGTCGCTTAAGGAGACTCCCGGGGAAAGATTGAAGGAGACGGTGACGGAAGGGAACAAACCGGTGTGATTCACGACGATGGGAGTGGTGCTGTCCCGGGCGGTTGTGACCGCCTTCAAAGGTACGGCGCCATTGCTCGACGCCGCCGGGTAGGTGTAGTTGAGGCCGGCGGGTGATTGCGAGAACCGGGGCGCCACTTCCAGCACTACGTAGTACTGATTCAGACGGGTATAGATAATCGATACTTCCGCCTGGCCGAATGCGTCGTAGAGCGCGGTGTCCGTAGCCTGCGAAGTAAGGCCCGTTCTGGCCATCATGGTGCGGTCAAAAGTCAGCTTTTCATCCAGGCCTCCGTTTTGTTGATCCGTGTTCACATCCTGGAAGCCGGGAAGCGATCGTATGTTTTTCAGAAGGATGGGGCCCCAATGCGAGAGGTCCTGAACATTGTCCGACTGGAGAGTGTATTGATACAGTGCATTGGTCGAGCGGCCGCCGATGCGCAGGTCCTGCGCCGACTGCAGAAAAGCCGCGGCT
Organism: uncultured Acidobacteriaceae bacterium; assembly: GCA_963721125.1. Taxonomy (GTDB): domain Bacteria; phylum Acidobacteriota; class Terriglobia; order Terriglobales; family Acidobacteriaceae; genus PALSA-350. The sequence continues at coordinate 1,063,619 of CAVRHZ010000009.1, forward strand.
ACGGGAAGTCTGTTCAGTTTTGGGCGGAGCCGGTTGATGACCGCGTCGGCGCCGATTTTGCGCTCGTCGAGCGGCTTGAGGGCGACGTTAATACTACCGCTGTTGCCCTGGCTTACATAGCCTTCCACATTCTGCACCGCAGGATCCTTCCGAATTACTTCGATCACCGACTTCATGGACGCATTCATCACCGGGAAGGAGGCGTCTTGCGGGCCTTGCATCCCGCCTTGCAGCGCTCCCGTATCCTGCCGGGGGAAGAAGCCCTTGGGTATCTTCACGATGATGACGGCGTTGAGCGCGATGACCAACAGCAGAGCCGTAAGCATCAAAGCGGAGTTGTCCAGAGCCCAGAGAAGCGAGTGACGGTACAACGCCAGCAGTTTGTCGAAGCCTCTCTGGTTCAAGCGAAAGAGCACGCCGTGTTTCTGCTCTCGCCGGTGCTTCATCAGATGGGCGCACATGCAGGGAGTGACGGTCAGGGAAACCAGCAGCGAGAGGAGGATGGTGATGGAGAGCGTCACCGCGAACTCGCGGAAGAGCCGCCCGACGATACCGCCCATCATCAGCAAGGGTATGAAGACGGCAATCAGCGAGATACTCATCGTCAAAACCGTGAAGCCGATCTCCTGCGCGCCTTTCATCGCCGCGGCGAAGGGATGCATGCCCTGCTCGACATGGCGCGAGATGTTCTCCATGACCACGATGGCGTCGTCGACCACGAAGCCGGTGGAAATGGTGAGAGCCATGAGCGAAAGGTTATCCAGGCTATAGCCGAGCAGATACATCACCGAGAGGGTGCCGATCAGCGAGACGGGTACGGCGACGCTGGGAATCAGCGTGTCCCGCGCGCTGCGCAGAAAGATGAAAACCACCAGGATCACCAGCAAAACGGAGATCATCAGCGAAAACTCGACGTCCTTGAGGGACGCCAGGATGGTGATGGTGCGGTCGAGAACGACCGTCATACGCATCCCTTGCGGGATGACCGCTTGAAGAAAGGGAAGCTGCGCGCGGATGCGGTTGTTGGTCTCGATGATGTTGGCGCCGGGCTGGCGGTGGATATGAATGGTGACCGAGGGCTGGTCGTTGAGATACCCCGCGTTGAAAGCATTGGTGGCGCCGTTGGTGACCTTGGCGGTATCGGAAAGGTGGACGGCGATGCCGTTGTGATAGCCGAGGATCAGTGGTTTGTAGAGAGCGGCGTTCCAGATCTGGCCGTTGTCGACGATGTCCGCGGTGGTGAGGCCGTTGGAAATTTGTCCGCGCGCCAGCTGGGAGTTTTGCAGGCTCAGCCTGGATTGAACATTCGCCATCGTCAAGCCGTAGCTGTGCAGTTGGGCCGGCGATACGTCCACGCGCACTGCCGGGTAGGACGCTCCGCTCACGATCACTTCCCCCACGCCCTGGATCTGCGAGAGCTTCTGCGCGATGATCGTCGAGGCGGTGTCGTACAGTGCCTCTTTGTCGTATTTCGTCGAGCTCAGGGCCATGATCATGATCGAAAAGTCGGCTGGATTGATCAGGCGATAAGTAGGGCTGCCGGGCAGATTCGCCGGCAGATAGGTGCGCGCCGCGTTGATCGCCGCCTCCACATCCCGCGCTGCGCCATTGATATCGCGATCCAAATCGAATTGGATCGTGACGCTGGTTTGCCCGAGCTGGCTCTGCGAGGTCATCTCCGTAATGCCGGCGATGTGGGCGAACTGTCGCTCCAGGGGGGTCGCGACGGAGGAGGCCATGATCTGGGCGCTTGCGCCGGGCAGACTCGCCGACACCGAGATGGTAGGAAAGTCGACCTGGGGCAGAGGGGCGACCGCCAATTGCTTGTACGCGATGAACCCGGCCAGCGCCACCGCCGCCGCCAGCAGGGTGGTGGCCACCGGCCGCCGGATAAATGGCGCGCTGATGTTCATGCGGGCCCTCGTGGTTGAGATTCTTCGAGTCTCTGCGGTTGCGCGCACGCAGGAAGGCGCACAATGCGACTGGCCATAGGGAATGCATCAGCCACGCCCGGATGGAACGGGGGTTGGCGCCGAACAGCCGATGCGATGGTCATGAACGCATACTCCGAAGCTGAGGCCGCGTGGGGGGGCGAAGCTTCAGATCCGGGCCGCCGGACGATCCGGTAGCCGAATGGTTGCGTTGCGGCAAGGCGCGCCGCACAAGCGAGGAGCGAAGAGTACTCAGGCGTTTTGCGGCGGAGGCGGTGAGAGGAACGCGAGGGGATAAGCGGCAACGGAAGCTGCGACCGGCCCGTGAGGCGGCGAGATTCCGGCACAGCGAAGCGCGGAACAACGAAGGCGACAGCGATCCGGGTGGAAAGCAGGTGCGCGCTATTGCTGGCCGGCCGGAGCACGGAGAATTTCTTCGCGCCGGCCCCGCTGTCACCTCGTCAGCGCTGAATAAACTTGGCAAAGATCTGGTCGTGGACTTGTGCGCTCGAATATTGGGAGATCTTGACCTGCAGGCCCCACGCGAAGGCAGTCGCACAGAGAAAAAGCACAATTAACCTGAGTGCGGGAGAAGCGAGACGTGCTGTGCGCAAGGGTGGCACCAACCGGGCCCTGCAGACCTGCATATTCGTCGTAGACGTATGTTTCGGGCCAAAAGTTGAACGGCACACGGGAAATGGGCGGCAGAGATTTTCAGCCAGGATTTTCCGTCATGATTTCCTGGATGCCGCGATTGGTCACAATTGGGGCACGTTTGCAAATCGTCATTCTAATCTATGTTATTGATTATATTTGGCGTCCCCGACGGGATTTGAACCCGTGTTATCGCCGTGAAAGACATTAACGAACAGCTTAAGTGCTCGGCAAATGTCCGCCAAGAATCATGAACCGAAGCGGTCCTTTGATAGGCGTTCGAATCGTGCCATTCACCGCAAGATAGAAGTTCAGCTTGCCGGCAGGTTGGGGGCTGGAAGTCATCTACCTTCTGCTCAAAGACGAAATAGCAGTGGAGGCGAACCTGATAGAAGAGAAGATTGGCTTCGCGTTCGTTGTTGAAAACAGGAGACGAGATGGCTTCCAACGGGCCTCTGGGAACAACTTGGCAGCGCGTATCGCACGCCAACGCCTTCTCTCAGAGCCGGGGATGCTCAGGTTCGATGGAGTAGGATTAAATCCTACTCCGTATACCGAGGTCCACAATGCGCTCAACCCAGCAACTGAGCATTACCCTACCAAATGAAATGGCCGAACTGGTCCGCGCGAAGGTTGCCGCTGGCGAGTACGCCACCGAAAGCGAAGTCATCCGAGACGGATTGCGAACCTCGCTGGCTCGCGACCGCGCTGTGGAAGCCTGGTTACGTGAGCAGGTGGCCCCGGCCTATGATGCCCTGAAAGCCGATCCGTCCCGGGCGGTGTCTGCGGACCATGTACGAGCCAGGCTATCAGCCGAACACGAGAGGGCCACTACACACGCTGATGTCCTACCCGGTGATTTTCACGCCCGAGGCGGAGGCACAACTCATTCAGCTTTACCGCTACATCGCTACCGCCGCATCCCCCGAATGGCCGCCCGCTATACCAATTCCATCGTGGCGTATTGCGAGAGTCTGCATACCCTTCCACATCGAGGCATCCAGCGCGACGATATCCGACCTGGTCTACCATAACGAGCTACCGCAAGCGCGTTGTAATCGCGTTCCACGCGGATGCCCGATCGAATGCTTCGATTGGTTGCGTTTGCTTCGAATAAGCGCATAATCAGAGGAGGTAAAAATCGTGCCTGACCCTTCAGACCCAGATTTTACCCACGCCGTCCGAAGCCAAACAGGCCGAGGAAACCAGCCGTGTACTCTCCTCCCGGCTGCGCTCGAAGACCCCGCTCCGCCTCCGGGTCGTCGGAGCCCCCGAGGATGAGACGCTCGTCCTCCCCGCTTCTGCCCTCAAGATGCTGGTCGGAATCCTCGACGAAATGGGCCGCGGAAACACCGTCACGGTGATCCCGGTTCACGCCGAATTGACCACCCAGGAGGCAGCCGACATGCTCAACATTTCGCGGCCTTCCCTGATCCAAATGCTCGACGAAGGCAAGATCGAATTCCGGAAAGTTGGCACCCACCGCCGGGTACGCTTCGAGTCCGTGATGGCCTACAAGCGGAAGGTCCATGCCGAACGGCTCGCAGCGCTCAACGAACTGGCCGCCTACGACCAGGAGATCGGGATCTGATTCGTGGCGATACTCGGGGCCTTCTTCGACGCAAATGTTCTCTATCCTTCGGGGTTGCGGAACTTCCTCATGCACCTCGCATTGACGGGCATCTTCCGCGCCCATTGGTCTGCCGAAGTCCACGAGGAATGGATACGCAATCTCCTAAAGAATCGTCCCGACCTCACACGAGAGAAACTGGAACGCACTCGGCACCTGATGGACAAGGCCTTGCCGGACGCGCCGGTTGGTGGATACAAGTCTCTGATCGAATCGATAGAGCTGCCGGATCGGGACGACCGGCACGTCCTGGCCGCCGCTATTCGCTGCGGCGCAAGCGTGATCGTCACCCTCAATCTAGCCGACTTTCCGAGTCACGCTCTCGTCAGCTCCTCGGCCATAAGGACTTGCGCATGACCGCCCGGTACGCCCATCTCAACCCGGGCTTTCTGGGCGACGCGGCCAGCAAATTAGACGAGGTGTTCGCGGAACCCCTCCTATTGAAACCCGAGACGCCTTAGACAGATCGTTCTTAGCTCAGGCACCGTGCTTTGTGACCTCGCGAGCTAATTCCTCCGCAAAGGCTTGCGCCTCAGATTCACGAATGAACTCTTTCTTCACCGGCATCTTGTTCAGGATGTTTTGCGCCTTTACGAAGGCGCCCCTTAGACGATCGTCGGCTGGTTCGCCCAGCAACATGTGAATACGAAATGGTTCGGAACTATCCATAAGGCTTGTCGCGCGGCCGACCCACCGATTCGCTTTGTCCAGCATGGATGCGGCTTCAACCATGTCAAAGGATACGGGCTCGTAGACGTGCCAGATCTCATTCTTCCACGATCGCTCGAATTCGTATTCGTAGCTGGGCGCGACTATTTGTTTCGGCTTCAGCCGCTGAGTGACGTGGACCCGATCCAGTGGCTCACGGAAGACGCGCCATACATCCTCATCGGTGCGGCGCGGCGATTCACCTAGATCGGCATAGCGCTCTACATGCCGCTGGTAGAGTTCATCAAGTGTTTGATGAAGGTCAGCGCTCAGGCCCACGCCAGCCTTCGAAAATTGGATGCTACTGTCGTCGGGGGGCAGAACCCTTGCGAGTAGCTGATCAACAGTTGGCACCGACCCGAAGGGCAAAGAAGCCCCGTAGTCCTCTCCGAGGGCGCGTATCTGCTCTTGAATGGCTCGGGCGAGCTGACGAAAACGCTGGCCATCGATCTTTTCGAACAGGTGCGAAATGCGCCCGTAGTTTGTTGTGCACGTCGCGCGAAGATATCGGGCCTCTGGCGAGAACACCGCGACGCCAATGTTTACGAACTCCTGCGACACGGGGTCATGGACATAGCGCAGAACGCTAAAACTATACGCGACCTTCATACTAGAAACCTCCGGAGCGATTCGTTAAACTCCACGGCGTGATCCCGCATCCCGCAGAGATGCTCTTTAATCTTTGGCAAGCTTTCACTGTTCCATTCGCTTGGCACCTCCGCCACCAACTCTGAGAGGAGAGCATCCGTGAGGCCCGCCAGCGAGTCCGTAAACGGCGTGATATCAATAGCTTTCGACTTTAAGCTTCTGAAAAAGACGTGTTCGAGCAAATATTGCTGGTCATCGAGGCTCCATGGATTCGCAGATGGAAGCAGCGCAAGCAGGAATGAGAAGGCCATCTCGTGGTCGAAAACGATGAAGCTGTCGCCCTTGGTAAAGAGGTTAGGATTGCTGTACCTGCGATCCGGATTCTGAACAAGTGCGTCAAATGCGAAGATGTCTGTAGCGCCCTGCAGCATTACGGCCGGTATTGACTTGTCGACAGGCCAAGTGCTGACCCCAGTCTGGACTTGGGTGCCGAAATTCACGCCTACGCTCCCCTCAATGACTGAGGCTTGTGCCGGAACCGCTTGGGCGACCAAATCCGCGAGAGACTGCTCAATAACTATCAGCGCCGGTGGCGGAGATACCAGACCGAAATGGCATGCGAGCTTAGACGCAAATAGCTCTTTCAAAAGCCCCGCCGCCCCGACCGTCCCTCGCAGCTTCACCACATATTCACCAATCACCGTGCCCGACTCGTCCTCACAGCCAAACAACGCAGGAGAAGTTCTGCCGGTTTCCATGAAGCGCACGAATTGGATAGCGACGAGCTTCGGAATCATGGAACTTTACGGAGATCTTCATCAAACAGCCCCCACATTTCCCGCAAGGCGACTGGGAGTACAAGTATGCCACTCGCGAGCAAAGGCGACCGAGGCCAGGTAATAGAAATTCCAGTATTTTGGCCGAGGCGATTCCGCATCAATCGCAGCTCT